>NC_004463.1:6335000-9105828 GCF_000011365.1 Bradyrhizobium diazoefficiens USDA 110
CCCCGATCTCATCCAGGAAGTCCGGCTCGTCTGCGATGACGCCGGCAATTGCTATCGTACCCGCGGCGGGGCGCGCGTGATCGTGCGCGACTCCTACAACACCATGCCGCGCGAGCGCTATTATGAGCGCCGCACCTATCGCGACTGGGACGACGGCCCGCGAGGCGGCGTCGGCATTCGCGCGCCCGGTGTCAGCGTGGGCGTCGGTGTCGGCGGCGACCGCTGGTAATCATTAGAACCAAGACGGATGGGACCGGACGAGGCAACTCGCCCGGTCCCATCACATATGATTGCATCCGGTCACAGGCGTCAGGCGGCAACCGATTGCTGCTGAAATTGCTCGTAGGCTGCGATCGCATCGGCGGCGTACATTAGCGACGGCCCGCCGCCCATATAGACCGCCATGCCGAGCGTCTCCTCGATCTCCTCGCGCGTTGCACCGAGCTTGACAAGGGCCTCTGTATGAAAGCCGATGCAGCCGTCGCAATGCGCCGCGACGCCGAGCGCCAGCGCCATCAGCTCCTTGGTCTTCTTGTCCAGCGCGCCGTCACGCGTCGCGGCCTGGGCGAGCGCGGCAAATCCCTTCATGGTGTCGGGAATGTCACTCCGCAGCTTGCGCAGATTGGCGGAGATATTCCGGGTGATATCAACGTAGTTCTTGTCCATCAAATCCTCGCTAGCTGAATTTAGTCGTCGTGGAAGCCGCCTTGTGCGGCGTGCGCAGGGCGACGTAGATCGCAGGGATGACGAGCACGGTGAGCAGCGTCGAGGACGCGAGCCCGAAGAGAAGCGAGATCGCCAATCCCTGGAAGATCGGATCGAGCAGGATGGTCGCGGCGCCGATCATGGCGGCAAGTGCGGTCAGCAAGATCGGCTTGAAACGAACGGCGCCGGCTTCAAGCACGACCTCACGAAGCGACTTGCCTTCCCCGCCACTGTGCCGGATGAAATCGACAAGCAGAATCGAGTTGCGCACGATGATGCCGGCAAGCGCGATGAAGCCGATCATCGAGGTGGCCGTGAACGGCGCGCCCAGCAGCCAATGTCCCACCAGGATGCCGATCAGCGTCAGCGGGATCGGCGTCAGGATCACGAGCGGCAGGCGGAAGCTCTTGAACTGAGCGACGACCAGCACGTAAATGCCGAGAATGGCTGCACCGAAGGCGGCACCCATATCGCGGAACGTCACCCATGTGATCTCCCATTCGCCGTCCCACAGCAAAGTGGGACGGGATTCATCGGTCGGCTGACCGTGCAGGCTGATCGCAGGCTTCGGCAGATTGCCCCAATCATGCGCATCCACGCGATCCGCAACAGCCAGCATGCCGTAGAGTGGCGCTTCAAAACGCCCGGCAAGCTCAGCCATCACCATGTCGGCGAAGCGCCCGTCGCGGCGGAAGATCGTCGGCGAGCCCTCCTCCATGGTCGCCTTCACGACCTGGCCCAGCTCGACGACCGTCTTGCTGCCGGGCAGCGTGTTGGCGGGCACCGGTGTCGAGGCCAGTGCCTCGTCCCAGACCAGGTGGCGCTTGCCGAGATGCACCGCGATCTCGATCGGGTTGCGATCCTCGCCACGATGCGAGTAGCCGATCGAGATGCCGCCGAACAATGCCTGGATCGTGTCATAGACATCGCGCTGCTCGACGCCGAAAAACTCGAGCCGGTCCTGGTCGATCGACAGCCGCAGCCGCGGCCGCTTCTCGCCGATGGAATCGTCCACATCGACGATGAAGGGGACCTCGGCAAAGACCTTCTTCAGCTCGGCCGTCACAGCGCGGCGCGTCGCGGCGTCGGGACCGTAGATTTCGGCCAACAGCGTCGCCAGCACCGGCGGCCCGGGCGGCACTTCGACCACCTTGATGCTGGTGCCCTTCGGCATGTCAAGCGCCTTCAGCCTCTGCCGCAGCTCCAGAGCGATGTCATGGCTTGCCCGATGGCGCTCGCCGCGGGCAGCCAGGTTGACCTGCAGCTCGCCCATCTCTGGCTTTTCGCGCAGATAATAGTGCCGCACCAGGCCGTTGAAATTGAACGGCGCCGGCGTGCCGGCATAGGATTGTAGCGAGGTGGCCTCCGGCAATTGCCGCGCGATCTCCGCCGCGCCGAACAGCGTGCGCTCGGTCGCCTCCAGGCTCGCCCCTTCCGGAAGGTCGACCACAACGGCGATTTCCGACTTGTTATCGAACGGCAGCAACTTCACCGTGACCGACTTGGTCGCGAACAGCATCATTGACAGCAGAGTCGCGATGCCGACGCCGAGCAGGAAGATCCAGGCGGCGCGCTTACTCCGAACGATGGGAGTGGCAAAGCGCCGATAGAGCCGCCCCAGCCGCCCTTCCTGGTGGCCGGCCTCGATCCCTGCAACCTCAGTTTTCGGCGCCAGCTTGAGCATGAGCCAGGGTGCTACGACCATCGCTACAAAGAAGGAGAACAGCATCGCCGCCGATGCATTCGCCGGGATCGGCGCCATGTAAGGGCCCATCAATCCAGAGACGAACAGCATCGGCAACAGCGCAGCGACCACCGTGAGCGTGGCAACGATAGTCGGGTTACCGACCTCCGCCACCGCCTCGATCGTCGCCTGCAATCTCGGCCGGCCGTCGCGCATGCCCCAATGCCTCGCGATATTCTCAACCACGACGATGGCGTCATCGACCAGGATGCCGATCGAGAAGATCAGCGCGAACAGACTGACCCGGTTGATGGTGTAACCCATCAGATTGGCCGCGAACATCGTGAGCAGGATGGTCGTAGGAATGACGACGAAGGTCACAACCGCCTCGCGCCATCCGATCGCGATCGCAATCAGCACTACGATCGAGACCGTGGCGAGCCCAAGGTGGAATAGGAGTTCGTTGGCCTTCTCGTTGGCAGTCTCGCCATAGTCGCGCGTCACCGTTACCTGAACGTCGTCGGGAATGAGGCGCCCCTTCAATCCCTCGAGGCGCCGGCCGATGTCGGCCGAGACCACGACTGCATTGGCGCCGGCGCGCTTGGCGAGCGCCAGGCTGACCGCGGGTACACGCGTCCACTGCCCCTTCTCGTCGCGCGCGTCGTTCCAGACCCGATGCTCGGCCGTATTTGGTCCGATGATGACGGAAGCGACGTCCTTGACATAGACCGGCCGACCGTCGCGCGTCGAGATCAAGAGCAATCCAATGTCGGGAATGCCCGCGAGCGTCTGGCCGGCCGCGACATTGCGCACGACGCCGGCATCGCGGACCTGGCCAGCCAGGAACGAGCGATTGGCGTCCTTCACCTTGGCCACGAGCTGCTGCAGCGTGACGCCGAACAGCGACAATTTTTCCGGATCTGGCTCGACCCTGATCTGCTGCGCCGCGCCGCCAGAGATGTAGGTCAGTCCGATGCTGTCGATCTTTATGAGCTCCGAGCGCAGCTTGTCGGCGAGCTCGAACAGGTCCTTGTCCGTCCAGCGCCCGGCCGCCTCTGGCTTCGGCGCCAGTGTCAATACCGTCACCGCGACATCATTGATGCCACGACCGACGATCAGCGGTTCAGGGATGCCGACTGGGATGCGATCGATATTGGCGCGGATCTTCTCATGGACGCGGAGGATCGCATCCTCCGACTTCGTTCCGACCAGGAACCGCGCGGTGACCATCACGCGGTCGTCCTCGGTCTGGCTGTAGACATGCTCGACGCCGTCGATGCCCTTGACGATCGCTTCCAGCGGCTTCGTGACGAGTTCAACCGCGTCGGGACCGCGCAAGCCATCGGCATTGACGCGGATATCGACCATTGGCACGCTGATTTGCGGCTCTTCCTCACGCGGGATCACCACGACGGCGATGAGGCCGACCACGAGCGCCGCGAGCAGGAACAACGGTGTCAACGGCGAGGCGATCGTCGCCTTGGTAAGCCGGCCCGAGAGTCCGAGATTCACGGCCGCACCAATTGGTCGCCGGCACGGATGCCGGACAGGATCTCGAGCCCATCGGGAAGCGCGGGCGTCGGCAGCTCGCGACCGCGCTGCACCGGCACGTCGACAACCCCGCCCGCCTTCTGAAGCCGCACGTAGTCGATGCCGAACCGGGTCGTCACGTAGCCTGCCGGAATGACGAATGCCTGCCGCAGGCCGCCGGAGATCCACACCCGCAGCCGATCCCCGACGAAGTATTCGCCGAGACCCTGGACGCTGGCGTCTGCAATGACACGACCTTCTTCGATCTGCGGGTAGACGAGATCGATAACGCCCCATTTGGACGCATCCTCGCCAAGCTCGGCGCCGTCGACCCGAATCCTGTCGCCGGCCTTGAGCAGACGCGCGTGCCGCTCCGGCACCCGCAACCGCAACTTGAAGTGCTGCTGCGCGACGGTGACGATCGCGTCGCCGGACATCACCACAGAGCCGACAGTCACGAGCTTTCTCAACACCCGGCCACCGGAAGGCGCCAGCACCTGACCCTCGCTGAGCTGCTGCGCGATCACGGCGCGCTCGGCGGTCTTCGCGCGCAGCCCGTTCTCGGCGACGTTCAGCGCGGTCCTCGCCTCGTCAAGCTTGACGCGCGGGAGGGTGCCGCGTTCGACAAGGCCTTCGATCCGCGAGAAATCGATCTGCGCCTGATTGGCTTGAGCCTGGAGCGCCTCGATCTGCGCATCGAGGGCCTTCATCTGAAGGGCCAGCTTCTCGTCACCAATGATCGCGATCGCCTGGCCGGCAGTAACAGGATCCCCTTCCCTGACATTGAGCTGGACCACAATTCCGCCGATACGTCCGCGCGCGGGCACCACGCTGACACTCTCCACCGTTGCAAACACGGCCTTTTCGTCTGCGACGGGGTGCTGTGTCACGGTGAACGCTTCCGCAGCGGCGAGACCGGTCTGCAGGGCGGTGGCCGCAAGAACCGCCAACAATCCTAGGAGTCGCATGGGGCGTGTCCGGGCAATCATGGAACCATTGCACCGCGGCGCGGTGTCCTTGTGTGTGATTTCGTTCAGCTTTATCGGGGTCGCGCGTTGATCTTGCTCAACGCGCCGCAACTTGAGCGCTCGTAGATTTCACTTCGACCTTGCGGACTTGGGTGCACAAAACACCTGATAGAGCGTCTTCAGGATCTCGCGGGCCGGCTCGCTCGCGATCGAATAGAAAATCGTCTGCGCGTCGCGACGTGATGACACAAGGCCATCCTTGCGGAGGAGCGCAAGATGCTGAGAGACCGTGGAGTCTCGCAGGTTCAGGAACTCGGCGAGTTCGCCGACCGAGCGCTCACCCTCGATGAGCTGGCAGATGATGAGAAGCCGGTGGCGGTTGGAAAGCGCCTTCAACAGGTCGCTCGCCTGGTCGGCCGCCCGCTCCATGGTTTCGCTATCTATTTTCATACTTGCGTATATACGAATCTATGAATATCTTGTCAAGCATCGCGGCAGAACAGCCAGACCCAACTGGCGGAGCCGCTTATCCAGCGGAGGTAACCCATGGCGGAAGTTGTCGTAATTGGAGCCGGTCTTAGCGGGACGCTGATGGCCTATGAATTGCTGCCCCAGCTCGGAAAGGACGATCGTCTGAGCGTGATCTCGCAGGGCGCTATCTATCATTTCGTCCCATCGAACCCCTGGGTCGCGGTCGGCTGGCGAAAGCGCGATGAGATCGAGATCGATCTCGTTGACATCATGAAGCGCAAGGGCGTGCGGCTACTGACGCAGGGCGCCAAGCGCCTGCACCCGACCGAGAACCGCGTCGAACTCAGCGATGGCACGTCGATCAACTACGACTATCTGGTCGTCGCGACGGGGCCCGAGCTTGCCTTCGACGAGATTCCCGGCCTGGGCCCGCAAGGCCACACGCAATCAATCTGCCACGTCGATCACGCCTCGCACGCCAAGGACGCATTCGAAAAGCTCGCAGCCCGTCCCGGCCCGGTCGTGATCGGCGCGGTCCAAGGGGCCTCCTGCTTCGGCCCGGCGTACGAATTCCTGTTCATCCTGGAAACCGAGTTGCGCCGGCGCAAGCTACGCGATCAAGTCCCCATGACGTTCGTCACCTCGGAGCCCTATGTCGGCCACCTCGGCCTGGACGGCGTCGGCGACACCAAGGGCCTTCTCGAAGGCGAGATGCGCGAGAAGCACGTCAAGTGGATTACCAACGCACGCGTCAAGGGCGTCGAGGCGGGCAAGATGGTCGTCGAAGAGCTCGGCGAGGGCGGCGCGGTGCACAAGACACACGAGCTGCCCTTTGCATATTCCATGATGCTGCCCGCGTTCCGCGGCGTCGAGGCGGTTCGCGGCATCGACAAGCTGACCAACCCGCGCGGCTTCGTAATAGTCGACAAGCACCAGCGCAACCCCGCCTTCCCAAATGTCTTTGCCGTCGGCGTCTGCGTGGCAATCGCGCCGGTCGGTGCAACGCCGGTGTCGGTAGGCGTGCCGAAAACCGGCTTCATGATCGAATCCATGGTGACCGCGACCGCGCTGAATATCGGCGCCCTGCTCCGGGGCAAGGAGCCGAGCGCCCAGCCGACCTGGAATGCGATCTGCCTTGCCGATTTCGGCGATTCCGGCGTCGCCTTCCTGGCGCAACCGCAGATTCCGCCGCGTAATGTCAACTGGTCGTCCAAGGGCGAGTGGGTGCACTACGCCAAGGTCGCCTTCGAGAAGTATTTCCTCCGCAAGATGCGACGCGGCGAGAGCGAACCGTTCTATGAACGCTTCCTGCTCGACAAGCTGAACATCGCCAAGATCAAGGAGGTCCGGACGGGCACATGAGCGAGACACGCCAGATCGTCTGTGGGCATTGCGGGCGGACCAACCGCCTGCCAGCCGAGCGTACGCCGGAAGGCGCGCGCTGCGGCGCCTGCCACCAGCCGATGTTTACCGGCCATCCCATCGAGGTGGACGAGGAAGCCTTTGGACGTCATGTCGTCAACAGCGACATTCCCGTTCTGGTCGACGTCTGGGCGCCCTGGTGCGGGCCATGCCGCGCCATGGCGCCGATGTTCGAACGCGCCGCGCAGCAACTGGAGCCGCAGATCCGGCTGTTGAAGCTCAATTCGGACAACGCTCCTGCGTTGTCGTCGCGCCTCAACATCACCGGCATCCCGACCTTGCTGCTGATGCGCGGCGGCCGCGAGATCGCCCGCCACGCCGGTGCGATGGATGCACGCAGCATTGTGGCTTGGACCCAAGCCAGCCTGACCCGTTCGTAACGCCAACATAGTCAAAGAGGAGCATGCCATGAATGTCGACAAAGCCGTTCTCGCCTTCGCAGGTTTCGTCGTCCTGCTTGGACTCGCACTGGGCACCTACGTGAATGCGTACTGGTATCTGCTGACGGCGTTCGCCGGGCTGAACATGCTGCAGGCCTCGTTCACGGGCTTCTGCCCCGCTGCGATCGTGTTCAAGAAGCTCGGCCTGAGCAGCGGCTGCGCGTTCTCCTGAGCGCAACGCGGCGAAGACAGCCCAATTCCACGGAGACAGTCCATGACCTATCACTTCTCGAAAACGGTCGACCTGCCGTTCGACGCAGCGGTTGCGGCCACGACCGCAGCGCTGAAGCACCATGGCTTCGGCGTGCTCACCCAAATCGACGTCAAGGATACCCTGAACAAGAAACTCGGGGCCGAGTTTCGACCCTACCTCATCCTCGGAGCATGCAATCCCAAGCTCGCCTATGAGGCGCTGACCCTCGAGGACAAGATCGGTACGATGCTTCCCTGCAACGTCGTAGTTCAGCAGCGGGAGGGCGGCAAGGTCGAGATTTCGGCAGTGGATCCCGTCGCCTCGATGGCGGCCATCGAGAATCCGAAGCTCGGCGCCGTCGCCGGACAGGTTCGCGAGTTGCTGAAGCAAGTCGTCGCCGAGATTGCGTGAGACCATTCGCAGATTGCAGAGGCCGACCATGAGCGACGACACCTTCATCGAGGGACCTCTCTACGAGAAGCGGAAGAAGGTCTATCCGCAATCCGTCCAGGGCCCTTTCCGCCGCATCAAATGGGCGATCCTCTGCGTCACGCTCGGGACCTACTATCTCCTGCCCTTCGTGCGCTGGAATCGCGGACCCGGCCTGCCGGACCAGGCGGTGCTGATCGATCTTCCGCATCGGCGCTTCTACTTCTTCTTCATCGAGCTGTGGCCGCAGGAGGTCTACTATTTCACCGGGCTCTTGATCATCGCGGCGATGACGCTGTTTCTGATGAACGCGGTCGCCGGCCGGCTGTGGTGCGGCTACATGTGCCCGCAGACGGTGTGGACCGACCTGTTCTACGCGGTCGAGCGCTGGGTCGAGGGCGACCGGCGCGAGCGCATGCAGGGCGACAAGCGCTACTGGACGTTCGATCACATCCGGAAGGTCGTGCTGAAGCACTTTCTCTGGATCATGATCGCCTGGTGGACCGGCGGCGCCTGGGTGCTGTATTTTTCCGACGCGCCGACGCTGGTGAAGGAGCTCGCCACCTTCCAGGCCCCGTTCATCGCCTATCTCTGGATCGGCATCCTCACCGCCACGACCTATGTCTTTGCCGGTCACGCCCGCGAGCAGATGTGCATCTACATGTGTCCGTGGCCGCGCATCCAGGCGGCGCTGACCGACGAATGGGCGCTCAACGTCACCTATCGCCGCGACCGCGGCGAGCCGCGCATGTCGGTGAAGAAGGCGGACGCGGCCCGCGCGCATGGCGATCGCGCCGGTGACTGCGTCGATTGCCATCAGTGCATAAATGTCTGCCCGACCGGCGTCGACATCCGCAACGGAATCCAGCTCGGCTGCATCCAGTGCGGCCTGTGCATCGACGCCTGCGACAACGTGATGCGCGAGATCGGCCGGCCCGCCGGCCTGATCGGCTACGATACCGACATCAACATGCAGCGCCGGCGCGAGGGCAAGGCGCCGCTCTACCGCATCATCCGTCCGCGCACGCTGACCTATGCCGCGGCCATCGCCATCGTCGGCGGCATCATGCTCTATGCCCTCGCGACGCGTACGACGATGGACGTCAACGTGCTGCATGAGCGCAATCCCCTCTTCGTCCAGCTCTCGGATGGCGGGGTGCGCAACGACTACACCGTCCGTATCCTCAACAAGGGCGCGCAGCGATCGTTTGCGCTCGAGGTCTCCGGCCTGCCCGGCGCCACCGTTCGCGTCGCCGGCATCGAAGCCGGCTCCGACGGCAAGCCCGTCATCGAGGTCGGGCAGGATCAGACCCGCGAGATCAGGCTGTCGGTGCAGGTCGGTCCCGGCGACCTGCCGAAGACCTCCCGCGACGTCGGCATCGCCATCACCGACACCGCCGGTGGCGGACGCGCAAGCGCCCGCGATCATTTCGTGCCGGGCGAGCAGTAGCTCCCACATGCCATGGCGCATCCGGCGGCTGCCGCCGGATGCTGAACGAGACGTTAACACTACCGCTCGAATTGAAGCGGTATCCCAACGGGATTTTCCAATCTTTGCGCTAAGGATGACCGCGTAACCCGGGCTCAGCCCGCGTGAACGGGGACGACGGGACGTGGTCGACATCGCGCACCAGGCAGCGATCAATCCGGCATCGGCAAAGCATGCCACGACGACGCGCGCGCTCGTCCCGCTTGATGCAATTGAAGCCGGCCAATGGCGCGCGCTCGCGCAGCGGGCGGTCGAGCCGAACGGATATTACCTGCCCGCCTGGGAGCTCGCCGTCAGCGCGACCGCGCGCGGCCGCACGGGGGCCTCGGCACTGCCCGCATTGGACGGATATTCGACGCGACTGATCGGGCTGATGCCGGTGATCTCGCTGTGGCGGGCATGGAAGATTCCCCTGCCCGCGTTGGTGAGCGCGCATCCCTATGGCACGCTGTGCAGCCCGCTGATCGACCGCGACGCGCCGATCGAGGCGGCGACGCGTCTGCTGCAGCAGGCGCGAGAGACCGGCGCGCATGCGTTCGTGCTGAACGACGTCGCGCTCGACGGCGCGGCCATGGCGTCGCTCAAACAGGCTCTCAATCGCGACGGCCTGAAGCCGCGTGTTCTCAGCTCCTACATCCGCGCCAGCCTCGATGCGACGCAGGACGGCGAGACGCTGCTGCGCGAGGCGCTCGGCGCCAGGAAGCTCAAGGAGCTACGTCGCCAGCGCCATCGTCTCGAAGAGCACGGCCCCGTCGTGTTCGAGGTCGCGCGCCGGCCTGACGAGATCGGGCCCGCACTCGAAACATTCTTGCAGCTCGAAGCCAGCGGCTGGAAGGGCAAGCGCGGCACCGCGCTGATCCAGCATGCGGGCGATGCGACCTTCATCCGCCGCGCGGTGCCGGCGCTGGCAGAGACCGCGCAGTGCGAGATCGTCACGCTGCGCGCCGGCACGATTCCGGTCGCCGCCGGTATCGTGCTGCGCCATCAGGACCGCGCCTTCTTCTTCAAGCTCGGCATCGACGAACGCTTTGCAAGATATTCGCCGGGCGTGCAGCTCACGCTCGACCTCACCCGTCGCCTCTGCGCCGACCCCGCCATCGCCAGCGCGGATTCCACCGCGAGCGCCGACCACCCCATGATCAACCCGATCTGGCGCGGGCGCTTTGCGATCGGTGACGTGCTGATTCCGCTGCGGCGGAACGATCCGGTCGTGCCGCTCGTTCACGCAGCACTGGTCGGCCTCAACGCCGCGCACGAGGCCACGCGACGCGTGGTCCGCCGCCTCCGCAAATAAGCGAAACCTACTCCGCCGCCTGCGCGTTGATCTCCGCCGAGACCTGGCGGATGGCGCGGGCGAGCAGGTTCGGGTCCTGCGCGCCGGAGACGGCGTATTTCTGCGCGAAGACATAGGTCGGCACGCCGGAGATGCCCTTCTCGGAGGCTTCCTGCGCGTCGGCCGAGACGCGCGCGACGTCCTCGTCGGTGGCAAGGCGCTTGCGCACGTCGTCGGCATCGAGGCCGACATCGGCGGCCGCCTGCACCAGCACGTTGACGTCGGTGAGGTCGCCGCCATCGCGGAAGTAGAGCTCCATCAGGCGTTGCTTCATCTCGGGCGCCTTGCCGATCGCTTCCGCCCAGAGGATCAGGCGGTGACAGTCGGTCGTGTTGGGCTGACGTGCGACCAGCTCCGGCTTGTAGACGAGGCCCTCTTCGCTCGCGGCCGCGACGACGCGCCCCGCAATGCCCTTATAGGCGTCGACCGAGCCGAACTTCTGGGTGAGATAGTCCTCGCGGCTGATGCCCTCGCGCGGCACCCACGGATTGAGGAAAAAGGGGCGGAAATTCAGCTTGACCGGAACGTCGGGCACGAGCGCCAGCGCGCTTTCGATGCGATGCTTGCCGATATAGCACCACGGGCACACCACGTCGGAGACGACGTCGATCTGGAGCGGTTTCAGCGTGCTCATGTCAGGCGCCTCCTTCGGGCACTTTAAGGGTTCGCCCAAAGATAGGCCGAACCCGGCCCGAGGCAAGAGCGCTATGTCATAGCTGCTGCCATCTGCTTCAGCCGCTCCGCGGTACGCTCGTCGGCCGGAAAGAACGTCTCCAGCGCAAGCTCCGACAGGGTGATGTCCACGGGCGTGCCGAACACCATGGTGGTGGAGAAGAAACTTAGTATCTCCCCCTCGTGGCGCAGCTTGAAGGGGATGGCGACATTGTCGCTCGACAGCGGCGCCGATCGTGCCGGGATCGGGTAGCTCTTCAGGTCGTTGTAGAGCTTGATCAGCTCCGGATCGGCCGTTGCCTCGCATTGCCGGTGCAGCCGCTCCAGCAGATGCCCGCACCACTCCGCGAGATTGACCGTGCGCGGCGCCAGCGCCTCGGGATGAAACGCGAGCCGCAGCACGTTGAACGGCTGGCCGAGCAGCCGCTGCGGAATGCCGTCGAGCAGCGGCGCCACCATGCGGTTTGCGGAGACCAGGTTCCAGTGCCGGTCCACCGCGAGCGCCGGATTGGGCTCGTGTGCCTTGAGGACGAGGTCGATCGCCTGGCGGGCTGATTTCAAGGCGGGATCCTCCAGCGGGCGCTGCGGAAACGCCGGCGCAAAGCCGGCGGCGACCAGCAGCACGTTGCGTTCGCGCAAGGGCACGTCGAGACGTTCAGCGAGCCTCAGCACCATGTCGCGCGAGGGCGCGGCGCGGCCGGTCTCGACGAAGCTCAGATGCCGTGCGGAAATCTCCGCCTCGCCCGCCAGATCGAGCTGACTCATCCGGCGGCGCTGACGCCATTCGCGCAAATGGTCACCGATATGGATCGGCTGGCTGCGTTCGGCGTGCGCCGTGGATGCATGTGCGTTCATGGTCGAAAACCTAGCACGCGGATTTCAGCCCTTCCATTACCCGCGAGGTAATCGAATTGGCGCTTGAGTTCCTGAAATCGCTGGATTGCCGACGCGCGTCGATGTCCGCGCAATGGTCATGCAAGACCATTGCCGGGCATTTCCTGGGCCGTCTTCCGGCGCGCCCACAGTGGCCTCGGACGCGCAGCCTGCACCGTCCAAGCGCCACCGGCCGATAAGTCCCGCGACAGATGCAGAATGACTACTGCGACCGATCCGACGTCCACCCCTTGTACTCGGCGACATTGTCCCGGGTCACAAGTTTCGACGGCAGGAGTTCGACGGTCGATGCCGGCTTCTGGCCATTGAGAATACCGACACCGACCTGCACGGCGCGCCGCGCCATGAAGAACGGATCCTGTGACGCGGAAGCCTGGATCTGCAGCGATGCGGGATCCTTCAGCGCGGCCTCGATGTCGGGCGCGCCGTCCACCGCGGTGATGACGATGCCGGTGCGGTTTTGCTGGCGCGCTGCGAGGTCGGTGCCGATCGCCTGCGGATCGTTGATGGCGAAGATGGCATCGATCTTGGGGAAGCGGGTCAGGTAACCCTGCGCAACGGTGAGGCCGCCCTCGCGCGAGCCCTTGCCGTCCTGATCGTTGGACAACACCTTGATGCCGGGATTCTTCGAGAAGACGTTCTTGCAGCCGACAACGCGGTCGATCACGGCGGAAACCTGCGGCCCGTTCTCGATGATGACGTCGCCCTTGCCTCCCAGCTTGTCGACGATGTACTGGCAGGAAATCTCGCCGGCCTGGACGTTGTTCGTGGTCACGGTGGCATCGGCGCCTTCGGCCGCGGTGTCGACCGCGACGACGACGATACCCGCCGCCTGTGCCTTCTTGATTGCCGGTCCGATCGCCTTGGGGTCGCCGGGGTTCAACAGGATCAGGTCGACGCCGGCGGCGATGAAATTGTCGATCTGGGTGACCTGCTTGCCGAGGTCGTATTCGAAGCCGACCGTGGTGACCTTCACATTGGGATTGGCCTTCTTGGCCTCGAACTCGGCGCCCTTCGACAGCGCGACGAAGAACGGGTTGCCCAGCGAGCCGAGCGAAACGCCGATCGACTTGAGCTCCTTGGCGAAGGACGGCGCGGTGCTTAGGGCAAGCACCGTCGCGGCGCCGGCAAGCGTGATCGTCTTCAACATTGGCTTCCTCCCTGGTCTGTCTTCATCTCCGGCACGGCTGACCAGTTGCCGTACCGGAATCTCACATCGAACCACCCGCGCTCAGCTGCGCGCCGCACCTTTCAGGTTCTGGCCGAGCCTTGCAACCGGTAGCGGTCCAGCGCCACGGCGCCGATGATCACCAGGCCCTTGATCACATATTGCCAGATGTCCGAGACGCCGGTGAGGATCAGGCCGTTCGACAGGACCGCGATGATCAGCGCGCCGACCAGCGTGCCCCAGATCGAGCCGATACCGCCGACGAAAGAGGTGCCGCCGAGGATCACGGCGGTGATGGCGTCGAGTTCATAGGACTGGCCGAGTTGAAGGCCGTTGGCCGCATAGAGCCGCGCCGCCTGCATGGCGCCGCCAAGTCCGGCCAGCAGCCCCGATGCGCCGTAGACGAAGATCAGCACGGCCCAGACCTTGATGCCGGCAAGCCGCGCCGCGCTCTCGTTGCCGCCCACCGCGTAGATGTGCACGCCGAGCACGGTCCGGCGCAGCACCAGCCACGAGACGAGGATGACGAGCAAAGCGATCACCGAGAGCCACGGGATCGAAGCAACGCCCGGAACGAGCGTCAGCGAGCCGTTGCCGATGAAGGCGTAGGGAATGGAAGGATTGAACACCGTGGTGTCGGCGCCGAGCAGCCGCGCCAGACCGCGCACGGCGGTGAGCGAGCCCAGCGTCACGATGAACGGCGGCAGGCGCAACAGCGCGATCAGCGCGCCATTGACGACACCGAAGCCGAGGCCGGTGAGAACGGCGGCCGGCAGCCACAGCGCCCCGAGCTCCGGCAGTTTCGAGATCGTCAGGCCGGCCATCGCGGACGCCGCCAGGATCGAGCCGACCGAGAGATCGATGCCGCCGGTCAGGATGACGAAGGTCATGCCCGCGGCAAGCACGGTGTTGACGGCGGCCTGCTGCAAGACGATGCCGAGATTCTGTCCGGTGAAGAAACGGCCATCCGACAGGTAGTGAAAGCCGGCGCATAGCAGCAGCAGCACCGGCAGCATGCCGGCCGCGCGGATCAGAAGCCTGATGCGCTGACGCCTGGTCTCCTGGGCGGCGGCCAGGCCGTTTGCCGTGGCGGCCTTCGCCTGCGTCGATCCGTTATCAGGCATCGAGATGCTCCATCCCCGTAGCAAGTGCCATGATATCCTCCTGATTGAGCGGCGCCGTCTCGGTTCGGCTGACCTCGCCTGCGATGTGTCCCGACCGCATCACGATGACGCGATCGCAGATGCCGATGATCTCCGGCAGGTCGGACGAGATGACGAGGATCGCTGTGCCGGCCTTGGCGAGATTGTCGATGATCGAATAGATCTCCGACTTCGCGCCGACATCGACGCCGCGCGTCGGCTCGTCGAGGATCAGGATCTTTGGCGCGATGGCGAGAAGCCGCGACAAGAGCACCTTCTGCTGGTTGCCGCCGGACAGGCCCCCGGCCGGCACGCCGACATTGGCCGCGCGGATGCTGAGCCCCGCGAAGGCCCTGTCGGCGCGCTCGCGCGCCTTGTCACCATCCAGGAACCAGCCAAGCTTCGCATCGCGCCCGAGCACCGCGAGATTGATGTTGTCCAGGCATGACATGTCGAGAAACAGGCCGAGCGCCTTCCTGTCCTCCGTCAGATAGGCGATGCCGGCCTCGAGCGCCTCGCCGGGCGTGCGGATGTCGATCGGGCGGCCTTCGAGTTCGAGACGGCCCGACGTTTTTGCCGCCGCGCCGATGATGAGATGCGCAAGCTCCGTGCGTCCGGCACCGATCAGGCCGGCAAGCCCCACTACCTCGCCGGCATGCACGGTGAGCGAGCAGCCCTTGACGCGCCGGCCGTCAGACATGTCGATCGCACAGAGCACAGGGTGTCCCCGCCCCGCCTCCGGGTCATGGTCCTTCTTGTAGAAAGAGGAGACGTCGCGCCCCACCATCAGCCGCACGATGGTATCGGCCCGGATTTCCGGCTTGTCGAGCGAGCCCACGAGACGGCCATCGCGCAAGACGGTGACGCGGTCGCCGAGCGCGTAGACCTCGTCCATGCGATGCGAGATGTAGATGATGGCGAGCCCCTCGGCGCGGAGCTGACGGATCAGCGCGAACAGCCGTTCGCTCTCGCCGGCCGACAGCGCAGTGGTCGGCTCGTCCATGATCAGGATTTTCGACCTCGCGTGCAGCGCACGCGCGATCTCGACGAGCTGGCGCTGGCCCATCGACAGATGCGCCACCAATGTCGATGGCTGGAAGTCCGCGCCCAGCCGTTCCAGGATGGGGCCGACGCCCTGGCGCATGGCGCCGCGCGCCAGCAAGCCCGAGCGCGAGATCTCGCGGCCGAGATAAATATTCTCCGCGACACTGAGATTGGGAGCCAAAGACAGCTCCTGATAGATGATGGAGATGCCCGCGGCGCGGCCGCCGAGCGGGCCTTCGATCCGCACCGGCCTGCCTTCGATGCGGATCTCTCCGCCCGGATCGGGCCGGTAGGCGCCGGACAATATCTTCATCAGAGTCGATTTGCCGGCGCCATTCTCGCCCATCAGGGCATGGATTTCGCCGGGATAGACGGTGAGATCGACGGCACGCAGCGCCTTGATGCCGAAGAAGCTTTTCGAGACCCCGCGCATCTCGAGGATCGGATCGTTCATCGTGCCTCCCGACGCACAATGCGTTTCCCACCCGCGTCTCGTTTTCTCAGCGCGGTTCGCGCATTAAACAAAACGCCGCGGCACAGGGCAATACCGAACCGACGGGAAAGCGAAATCGAAACGGCGCTAGCGGCGTGGCCGATACAGTTCGCGCCAGGCGGGAAGCCGATCGGCATAGGCATCGACGAGCACGCGATCAGGCTCGAACGTCTCGATGCGTCGCGGCGGCGTACAGACGGCGTCGATTGCCTCACCCGTGACAGCAAGACGCCCTAATCTTGCCGCACCGAACGCCGCTCCGGTTTCACCTTCGGCAAAGCGATGGATCGGAACATTCAGAACGCTTGCCAGCACCGACAGCCAGAACCGGGACCGTGAACCGCCTCCGATGGCATCGGCTTCCGCGACCGTAATGCCGGCATCCGCGAGCACGTCCCGGCAATCTGCCAGCGCGAAGGCAACGCCCTCGAGCACGGCCTGCACGATCGCCTCGCGATCGGTGCCGTGGCTCAAGCCATCGAGCATGCCGCGCACGACGGGGTCGTCGTGCGGTGTCCGCTCGCCCGCCAGGTAAGGCAGGAAGCTCACCGGAGACGGCACCTGCGGGCGGGACCCAAGCGGTGCCAGCAATTCCGCCTCGGCAATGCCGAACAAGCGCGAGATCCAGGCAAGACAGGAGGCCGCCGAGAGAATCGCGCCGGCCTGAATCCACATTCCTGGGATGGCGTGGCAGAACGTGTGCACCCCGCGATCCGGGTTGGCGGCGATCCTGCTCGTCGGCACCAGCAAGGCGCCCGAGGTTCCCAGCGAGATGAACGCGGTTCCCGCCCTGATCGCGCCAATGCCGACGGCACCCGCCGGATTGTCACCGGCACCGCCCGCGAAGCTCGGCCGTCTGACCATGCCCCAGCGTTGCGCGAGCTCGCTGCGCAATGTTGCCGCGGGCGCGCAGCCCTCGACCAGTCGCGGCATGTGATCGCGCGACAGGCCGGTCGCGGCCAGTGCTGCATCCGACCAGTCCCTCCGCGCGGCGTCGAGCCACAGCGAGCCCGATGCGTCCGAGACATCCTCGACGGCTTCGCCCGTCAGGACCAGGCGCAAATAAGCCTTCGGAAGCAGGACGCGTTTCGTCGCGGCAAAAACCTCGGGCTCGTGCGTCGCAATCCAGAGCAGCTTTGGCGCGGTGAATCCGGGCATCGCCTTGTTGCCCGTCGTCGCGCGCAAGGCGGGCCAGCGTTGCTCCAGGATGCGGCACTCGGCGACGGACCGCCCGTCGTTCCAGAGGATGCAAGGCCGCAGCGGTCTTGCGCTCGCGTCGAGCAGCGTGGCGCCATGCATCTGGCCCGACAGTCCGATGCCTTCGACCACGGCCAACGCGCCGGCATGCGTCGCCTTCAAGGCATCCAGCGTGGCGAAGGTCGCCTCGACCCACTGCGCGGGATCCTGCTCGGAGTAGCCGGGCCGCGGCGAAGCGGTCGCGAGCGGCCGGCTTTCGCTGGCAATCACGCGCTGCGCGGAGTCGACGAGAACGGTCTTGACCGCCGAGGTGCCGAGATCGATGCCGAGATACATGGATGCGAACAATTGCCGACGCCGGATGGACGACGGCGGTCGGATGGCCCAATCAATCCAAGAAGCCTGATCGCGTCAAGGCAGGCTCTGCCATTCGTCGATCTCCAGGCCGAAAGAGCCGCAGAGCCGCCCCGCTTACCTGCGAGGTAATCGAATTCGGCGTCGCTGCGGCGCATCTTCCCTAGCACAGGAGATGATCATGATCGCGCTGCTGCTCTACCGGACCGTTGCAGACCACCTTGTTCCCTGGGCCATGGCGCTCGCCACCCGCATGCTGGCGCGCAGCCTCAACATGCCCGAGCCGCTGGTGCATTCGACCGGCGACTATGTGGTCGCACAGGTGCTCGCCTTCGAGCACGGCGTCGGCAGGAGCCTCTGCCCGTTCCGCATCGCCCGCCTGCTCAGCGCCTGGTGGCGCGGACTGCGCTGAATTCCACCCCAAGATTCCACCCCCAAGCCCAACCCAAGCAAGGAGACCTACGATGATTGACGCATCCACCTTCCTGCGTCGCGCCCTGCTCGCCGACGCGATCTTCAGCGGCGCGGCCGCCCTCGGCTTCACTTTCGGCGCAGGCGCCTTCGCAACGTTGTTCAACCTGCCCGAAGCGCTGCTGCGCGAGACCGGCCTGTTCCTGATCGCCTACACCGCGCTGGTCGGCTGGTTTGCCGCGCGCGCCGCGGTGCCGAAGCCGCTCGTCCTGCTCGTTGTGGTCGGCAACGCGGCCTGGACGGTCGGCAGCATCGCGCTGCTGCTCTCGGGCGCGGTCTCGCCGAACATCGCGGGCGAGCTCATGGTCGTGGCCCAGGCGATCGCCACCGGCGTCTTCGCCGAGCTGCAATATGTGGGATTGCGGAAGAGCGGGCGCGTCGTGGCGGCGTGAGGCCGCATCCGCTGCTGTCGTCGCCCGGTTTAGCCGGGCGACCCAGTATTCCAGAGACGCCTGAGGGATACGGAGAAGCCGCGGCGTACTGGATGCCCCGCTTTCGCGGGGCATGACACCGCGATGAACGGCTACGCCCGCGCGCTGCCGTTGGCCTTGCCGACGGCGTGGCCGTTGAGCTTCTTCTTTTTGACGGCCTTGGCGCCTGCCTTCTTGGCCTTGGCTTCCGTGCGCGCCTTCACCTTGGCGCGTTCGGCCCGCTCCTCGGCGCGCAGCTTCTTGCGCTTGGTCTCGCAGGAGGCGCATTTGCAGCCGATCGGCTTCAGATAGGCTTTGAAGTAGTCGGTGCCGTAATCGTAGTTGATCTCGTCGCCCGGCTCGATGTTCTTGATGGCACGGATGAAGACCTTGCGCTCGCGCGGGCGAACGTCGGACTCGGCGTTGGGCCGGCAGGAATGGTTGATGTAGCGGGCGAGGTTCTTGCGCACCGAGCCGTCGATGGTCCAGCGGCCGTTGAGCTCGAACAGATATTTGTTCTCGATCTCGTCGTGCGCAGGAATCCGCGAGTCCAGGATCGGTCCGAAATAACGGATGATCCGGGTCCCCTTCTTGATCGGTTTGGTGGCGAAGAGGCCGAGCCCGGTCTTGGAGCGGCCGACGCGATAAGGTTTGTTCGACGAAATGGCTGGCATGATCTGGAGAACGAGGACGCGAACAAGGCCGGACGGGCCCAAGCGAAGCCGCTCTTCTAGAACGATTCCGCGCCGCTGTCAGGTCTCAGGTAGGCCTGTTTGAACCTTGCCCACAATCAAGACGTCTGATGGTACGGAGTTCCCGATGCATCAAAGCCTCATGATGACCCGCATCACCACAACGTGCCTGGCCGTGTTGCTGATGTGCACCGTCCTTGGTGGCGCAAACGCCCAATCCGTGGGCAGCACGTACACTTCGACGGCGCCCAAGGACTGCCGCCAGCTCGGAAAGCCCAGCGAGCTCGACGGCAGCACGACGCGTATGTGTCCCGGCAAAGATGGCCTGATGGTGCTGATCGCCGAGGACGATCTTCGCGAGATCGTCTCGGTCGGGCGCAATCGCAAGGAAGCGGCCGAGGAGCCGGCGGCCAAGACCTGGTTCGCCCCGTTCAATTCATCCGAGACCACCGTCGAGTGGCACGCCGCCGGCCAAAAGCCGTTTGCGATCATCCAGCGCTGGCACATCGCCGACGGCAGCGATCCCGACAAGCAGGGACGGCCAAACACCAAGGCCATGCTGGTCGTGACACGGCTGCCGCCGGGCCCGGTCTGCCATGTCGCCTATGTCGATGCAATCGCCAACCCGAACGCCAATGAGCTCGCGCGCAAGGCCGCGGACGATTTCGCCCGCGGCTTCACCTGCGGCAAGGACGAGGTGAAGGTCATCGGCACGCGCGGCCGCGCCGTCGAGCTCGCGACGATGCGGTAGGGGCTGCGCCCGATCGAAGGCGCTATGTCGGCAACTTCGCTGTAATCGGCGCCGTCAGCATCACCTCAAGCAGCCGTTCGGCCGTCGTCCCCTCGGGCAGCCGCTCCAAAATATCCTTGAGCCGTCCGTCGAGCAGCAGGGTGGTGAAGCCGTGCACCATCGACCAGGCGCGCGCGATCGCGGCGCCCTGGTCGAGCGTCAGCGCGTCGCCGCTGATCTGCTCCTGCCGCATCGCGCCGATGGCGTTGGCAAGTCCGGCGAAGGAGGCTTCGGCAGCCTCGTGCAGCGAGGGCCTGGAATAGTCGAGCCGCTCGGTGCGGAACATGATGCCGTACATGCCGGGATGGGCCTGCGCATAGGCGACATAGGCTTTCGGCCGCGCCAGCGCGCGCGCGAGCGGCGTGGTCGCGGTGTCGCAGGCTGACGCCATCGCCGCGTTGAACTGGCGGAAGCCGACGGCCGCGAGCTCGCTGAGAAGGCCGGTGAGATCGCCGAAATGATGGGTCGGCGCAGCATGCGATACACCCGCCTCGCGCGCCACCGCGCGCAACGTCAGGCCCGCAAGCCCGTCGCGCTCCAGCACCCGTTCGGCGGCCTGGAGCAGCGCCTCGCGCAGCGCGCCGTGATGATACGGCGCCTCCGTCTTCGCACTGGCCGGTCGGCGTGCGGGACGTCCGCTCGTTGCCGACGATGTCTTACTCGGGGCGCGCGCGATGCGCGCCGCTTCGGTCCTGGTTTCGCTCTTCGGATCGCTTTTGCCCATGAGCCAACCTATATGACGCAATATTGACAGTGTAAAGATTTCGCTTGACCGGCGCGGCGATCGGCCCTATCTGATCTTTACGATGTAAAGATAAGAGGGATACGCCGTGCAGCACGACGCCATCGCCGAGCGCCGCAACAATATCGCGCCGATTCCATTCGAGGCCGACGCGCCCTTCCTCAAGATCATCGGCGAATTGCCGCGCGAGCTGAACGGCACGCTCTATCGCAACGGCCCCAATCCGCAGTTCGATGCGTCCGGCGCGCACTGGTTCGTCGGCGACGGCATGCTGCACGCCTTCCACCTCGAGAATGGCCGCGCCAGCTACCGCAACCGCTGGGTCCGCACGCCGAAATGGCTCGCCGAGCACGACGCCGGCCGCGCTTTGTTCGGCGGCTTCGGCCGCAAGCTGCCGGATGCCCCGGCTGATCTCACCGACGGCGGCGTCGCCAACACCAACATCATCTTCCATGCCGGCAAGCTGCTGGCGCTGGAAGAAGCGCATCTGCCGACCGAGATCGAGCCGGGCACGCTGGCCACGCGCGGCTATCACAATTATCAGGGCCGCATCGCCAGCAGTTTTACGGCGCATCCGAAGATCGATCCGGTCACCGGCGAGATGCTGTTCTTCGGCTACAACGCCGCGGGACCGCTGACGCCTGCCCTCTCCTTCGGATCGATCGATGCGTGCGGCAAGGCGACGCGCTTCGAGCGGTTCGAGGCGCCCTATGCCAGCATGGTGCACGACTTCATCGTCACCGCGAACCATGTGCTGTTTCCGATCCTTCCCATCGCCGGCAGCATGGAGCGCGCGATGAGCGGACGGCCGCCCTATGCCTGGGAGCCGGACAAGGGCGCCTATGTCGGCGTGATGAAGCGCAACGGCACGGCCAAGGACATCGTCTGGTTCCGCGGTGAAGCCTGCTACGTCTTCCACATCATGAATGCCTGGGAGGAAGGCAACCGCATCGTCGCCGACGTCATGCAGTTCGAGGAAGCGCCGCTGTTTCCGCATCCCGACGGCCGGCCGACCGATCCGGAGAAATCGCGCGCCCGCCATTGCCGCTGGACCTTCGATCTCTCGGGGAATACCGATCGCTTCCAGCAGACGTATCTGGACGACCTCACCGGCGAATTCCCGCGCATCGACGATCGCCGCGCCGGGCTGAAGAGCCGTCACGGCTGGTACGCCTGCGCCAATCCGAAACTGCCGATGTTCGGCGCGCTGTCCGGCATCGTCCATGTCGACGGCAACGGCAAACGGCTCGGCCATTATCTGCTGCCGGCCGGCGACACCATCTCCGAGCCGGTCTTCGTCGAGCGATCGAGCGATGCAGCCGAAGGCGACGGCTGGCTGCTCGCCGTGGTGTGGCGCGCGCGGGAGAACCGCAGCGACCTCGCCGTGTTCAATGCCACCGACATCGAGGCCGGCCCCGCCGCATTGGTGCAGCTCGGCCACCGCGTGCCCGACGGCTTTCACGGCAATTGGGTGGGAGCGGCATAGCCGTCATTCCGGGGTGCGACGAAGTCGCGAACCCGGAATCCATTTCACCGCGTGCTCTGCGGCTCGACGGATCCTCAAACACGCGATTGCGCATCGTAGCTCGACGCTTCGCGTGCCCCGGAATGACGGAAAGAGGAATTTCCCATGCACATGCCCTCGATCACCGCCGACTATCTCGCCGTCCTCGCCCTGGCCTGCGCCGCGCTCGCACTCTGGATGACCTGGCTGTGGCGGGGAAGCCACGGCACCTTCAACGGCGGCATCTTGCTCTCCGCCGGCTTCATGACCGGCTGCGCGCTGCCGCTCCTGCCCTGGGCGGAATTGGCCACGGAGGCATCGGACCAAGTCGTTGCAGGCCTTCATCTTTTGGAGGTCGCCTACGTGATTTTGACACTGTAAAGATATTGCTTGACCCACGCGCGCCCCTGAAGTAGGAATCTTTCCATTGTAAAGATCGGTTCGACCGAGGCGGCCCATGACAATTTTCCTGATCCTCGCGCCCTACGGCGCCTACACTTTCCTGATGCTGGTGACGTCGGCCACGGTCAGCGTGTTCGCGGCCTCCGCGATCTGCCTCGCCACCGTGGCCATCGACGTGGCGCAGGGCCGCTCGGTGAAGATCCTGGCTGCGGGCTCGGCGATCGAGTTCGCCGCGATCGGCCTCTACCTCGCGCTGCTCGACCCCACGCTCGGCACGCTCGGCATCAAGCTGTCGGTCGATGTCGGCATCTTCGTCATCTCGCTCGGCTCGATGCTGGTCCGCCGTCCCTTCACCCTGCAATATGCGATTGAATCGGTCCCGGCCGAGACCGCGGCGATGCCCGGCTTTCTCTATGCCAATTACGTCATCACCGGCGCTTGGACCGCGGCGGCGCTGCTGATGGCGGCCGCCAATCTCGTGCTGCTCTACGTCCCCGGCCTGCCGCTCTGGTCGAGCCTTGCGGTCGCCTTCGCCGCCCGCAACAGCGCGATCTACTTCACAAAATGGTATCCCGAGTATCGCCAGATCAAGTACGGTACGCCGGCCGCCGCGCTGCCCAACGCCCGCTGAACAGGATCGACGATGAAGGACGTATTCGCCCGCCTCGCCTCCGACTTCCTCTCCGCCATCGTCTTCCTTGTCGTCTACCTCATCACCGACAACGTCGTCCTGGCAACGTCGGTGGCGATTGCCGGTGCGATCGCGCAGGTGATCTACGCCCGCGTCAAGGGGCAGCAGCTCAACTACATGACCTATGCAAGCCTCGCGCTCGTCGTCGTGCTGGGCACGGTCACGCTACTGACCAATGATCCCCGCTTCATGCTGGCAAAGCCCTCGATCGCACATTTCGCGATCGGCGCCATCATGCTCAAGCGCGGCTGGATGCTGCGCTACATGCCGCCGATCGTCGCTGAGACCGTTCCGGAATATGTCACCGCTGCGGGCTATGCCTGGGCGGCGCTGATGTTCGTGATCGGCGCCGGCATGATCGCGGTCGCCGCTACGGGCGATCTGAAGCTGTGGGCGTTCTACATCACGGTGGTCGCGGGCGGCGCCAAGATCCTCGCCTTTGCCGTGCAGTATGTCGTGCTCCGGCTCATCGTCACCAGCCGCCGGCGCGCCGCGGCCCGCGCCTAAATGCCTCCAATGCAGCGTTAGGCAGGCGCGCCGAGTTGGGTTATAGGCTCGCTCAGGACTGGCCGCGGATCGTCGCGGCCCGCCGGGATTTGTTCGGGAGACGGGAATGGCCGTAGACGGCAACTGGAATCTGACCATGACGACGCCGATGGGCGAGCGCAACTCGACGCTCAGCCTGAAGGCCGCGGGCGGCACGCTCACGGGCGCGCAGGTTGCGGAAGGTAACTCCGCCGAGATCTTCGACGGCAGCGTCTCTGGCGACAACGTCTCCTGGAAAGTCTCGATCGACAAACCGATGCCGCTCACGCTCGAATTCAGCGGCACCGTCTCCGGCGACAGCATCAGCGGCGAGATGGGCATCGGCCCGATGGGCAGCTTCCCGTTCACGGGCGCGCGGGCGTAAGGCGGCGCAGCCATGCGCGTGCTCCGTCTCGTCGCGGCGGCGATGCTGTGCGTCGTGACACAAGCGCGCGCGGATGACACCGAACCGGCGTGGCGCGCAAGCGCGCTCGCCATGGTGCCGGCGGGCTTTGTGGCCGGCACCGCCTATCGGACCGACGGCTCGACCGGTTACCTCGCCGTTTATCCGACGACATCGAACGATCCGAAGACGCCCGCAAGCGTGTTCGCCGCACGCCAGGCGCTCGTGGTCACATTGACGCCGGATGCGACGCGCGCCGTCTCAGCCGAGCTGAAGCCGCGCACCGGGCCGGACCCGGACAACGACGACACCGATTTCGCAAAACTGCACGCCGATCTCGCCGCCAAGCGTTCGTCGCTGCTCGACGGCACCGAGCCCTGCGATCTCGGCGCCTGGTCGATCGACAAGGACCCGAGCGGTCTCAACGTGCGCGCCGAGCCGTCAGTGAAGGCGCGCGTGCTCGGCACGCTGCCGCCGCCCTACCGGCTCAAGCTCGGTGGCAGCGAGAACACGCCCGACGGCGGCTGGCTGACCGAATTCCGCATCATCGGATTCAAGGACGGCTGGTTTCTGATCGAAGGCGCCAAGCCGCCGGGCAAGGACTACGAGGACGACAAGAGATATCCGCGCAGCGCGCCAAAGCCCTATGCCGGGCGCGGCTGGGTCGCCTCCAACAAGGTCGGCGCCGCCTATGCCAACGGCGCCACGCGCATGGGCGGACTGTTCCAGGCGCCCTTCGTCGATGCCAAATGGATGCTCGCCCAGCGCGAGCTCGGCGGCGCGATCGATACCGACGGCGGCCCCAAGCGCCTGCTCGCTTGCAGCGGTCTCTGGGGCCTCGTCGAGAGCCACGACGGCGTCCGCGGCTGGTGGCGCTCGCTGTGCTCCAACCAGGTCACGAATTGCAGTTGAACTCTTCCCCCTCGCTGCGCTTGCGGGGACGCGACGAGCTTCGCTCGCGCTGAGAGGGTTGGAGTGAGGGGGAGTCTCCGCGAGGACGGTGACAGTTGGACTCGTGGAGAGTCCCCCTCACCCGGACTTTGCGCGACGCGCAAAGTCCGACCTCTCCCCGCAAGCGGGGAGAGGTGAAGAGCTAGCCCAAATTCAACTCCTTGAAGAAATCATTCCCCTTGTCATCGATGATGATGAACGCCGGGAAATCCACGACTTCGATGCGCCAGATCGCTTCCATGCCGAGCTCGGGATATTCGAGCACCTCGACCTTCTTGATGCAGTGCTCGGCGAGGTTCGCCGCGGCGCCGCCGATCGAGCCGAGATAGAAGCCGCCATACTTCTTGCAGGCCTCGCGCACGGCCGGCGCGCGGTTGCCCTTGGCCACCATCACCATGGAGCCGCCCGCGGCCTGGAACTGGTCGACGAAGGAATCCATCCGGCCCGCGGTGGTCGGACCGAACGCACCGGAGGCATAGCCCTCCGGCGTCTTGGCGGGGCCAGCGTAGTAGACCGGATGGTTCTTGAAGTAGTCCGGCAGCGGCTCGCCCTTCTCCAGCCGCTCGCGCAGCTTGGCATGGGCGGAATCGCGCGCGACGATCATGGTGCCGGTCATCGAGACCCGGGTCTTGATCGGGTGCTTCGAGAACGTCGCCAAAATGTCCTTCATCGGCTGGTTGAGGTCGATCTTGACGACCTCGCCGCCCAGCGCCTCTTCGACCTGCGGCAGATATTGCGCCGGGTTGTGCTCGAGCTCCTCGAGATAGACGCCGTCCCTGGTGATCTTGCCGAGCACCTGGCGATCGGCCGAGCAGGACACGCCAAGCCCGATCGGGAGCGAGGCGCCATGGCGCGGCATGCGGATCACGCGGACGTCGTGGCAGAAATACTTGCCTCCGAACTGCGCGCCGACGCCGAGCGACTGCGTCATCTTGTGGATTTCCTTTTCCATCTCGACGTCGCGGAAGGCGTTGCCGTCGGGCGAGCCGTGGGTCGGCAGCGCGTCGAGATAGCGGGCCGACGCAAGCTTCACCGTCTTCATGCAGAGCTCGGCCGAAGTGCCGCCGATCACGATGGCGAGGTGATAGGGCGGGCACGCCGCGGTGCCGAGCGTGAGGATCTTTTCCTTCAGGAACGCGAGCAGGCGGTCCTTGGTCAGGACGGAAGGCGTCGCCTGGAACAGGAAGCTCTTGTTGGCGGAGCCGCCGCCCTTCGCCATGAACATGAACTTGTAGGCGTCGTCGCCCTCGGCGTAGATCTCGCACTGCGCCGGCATGTTGTTGGCGGTGTTCTTCTCCTCGTACATCGAGAGCGGCGCGACCTGCGAGTAGCGCAGGTTGCGGCGCAGGTACGCATCGCGCGCGCCTTCCGACAGCGCCGCCTCGTCGTCACCGTCGGTGATGACGTTGCAGCCCTTCTTGCCCATGATGATCGCGGTGCCGGTGTCCTGGCACATCGGCAGCACGCCGCCGGCCGCGATGTTGGCGTTCTTCAAGAAGTCGAGCGCGACGAACTTGTCGTTCGGGCTCGCCTCGCCGTCTTCCAGGATCGCGCGGAGCTGCTTCAAATGGCCGGGGCGCAGGTAATGGTTGATGTCGCCGAAAGCCGCCTCCGACAGCGCCCGCAGCGCCTCGCGCGACACCACCAGCATGTCCTTGCCCAGGACCTTCTCGACCCGGACGCCCTCGGACGAAATCTTCTTGTAGGGCGTCTCGTCCTTGCCCAGCGGGAACAGCGGGGTGTGCTTGTAGGGCGGAACGGGCTTTGCGGGGTCGGGGAAGGCGGTGGGAGCGTTCATGGAGCGAATCTCGGGGTTTTGGAGCCCTCGTGCGGGCCCCTGGCATAGAAGCGTTCTAAGCTTTTTTGCCGTAAAGGGAAGGCGTTCCGGCGCGGTCGGGGCATCCCGATTCGACGTCATGACGGTCCTTTTTCGGTCACCGTCGGCCGGACGCAGGTGGCGATGATCGTGCCCGGCAGGCCTTGCGTCCACCCCTTGCGCTCGGCGCGCGACGAAGGTTGAATGCGCGCCCTAAGGGGCTTTTTATCATGATTTTCAAACTGAACGTCCGCGGCGCGATCCTGGTCGCCGCCGCCATCACCGGCCTTGTGACCCTCGCCTCGCCTGCCCGCGCGGACCAGTGCGATGACATCGCAAAGCAGCTTGCGAGCGGCATCGACAGGCTGAAGGTCAACTTCAAGGCCGCCAACATCATCTACCTCACCCACCCGGCGGCGAAGGAGCTCTCGCTCGGCTGCCGCGCGCAGGGGCAAAACTATTCCAACGAGCTCTATGCCAAGGGCGACCGCAAGCCGACGCCGCAGTTCTATGACCTCGTCGCGTCCGCGGCCGCGATCATCTTCACGGTGCCGAAGGACGACACCGCGAAAGGCGCGACGCGCTGCCTGAAGCGCATGGGCCTGCTCCGCGGCGACAAGGTGTCGATGCGCTTCAAGCGCCTCAACATGGATTGCTCGCGCACCAAGACGGAAGCCTCGATCGCGATCACGCGTCCGAAGGACGAGTAGGCCGGCGCGTCTGCCGCAGGCCTCGCGCTTTCCGCAGGCGCGACTCGCGTGTGTCGTAACGTCGCCCGCTGCATACTCCGTCATTGCGAGTCCCTCCGCGGAGACAGACTGGATTGCTTCGCTGCGCTCGCAATGACGGATGAGAGAGCTGGCGCCCGTTGAAATTGCACAATGACAGGCGCGAAGACGCCTCCCACCGCACCAGATCCCTCGCATTTTAACGATTGGCTTGAGGGAAATTTCGCTCCTCGCAGGACAGACTCAATTGTTTCCATGTGTGAGGATTTGTGGATGAGCGTTTCTACCGTTGCGCCGCCGCCGATCGCGATCGTGGTCCCGAGCTACGACACGACCAAGCAGCAGGACGATCAGGCCAAGACCAAGGACACCGACCCGACCTACAAGCCGCAGCCGCCCGTGCCGCTGCCGCCGGGTCAGGGCACGCGGATCGATCAGCTCGCCTGATCCGGCCTGCTGAAGTTGAAGCGCCCGATCCGGTCGATCGGGCTTTTCGCGTGTCCGGCCGCATCTTTGCCGGATAGCCGGGTCAATATGGCGCGGGATTGCCCCGGGACCTGCGCATGATCGCACGGCTCTTGTTGCAGAACACGGTCTTCGTCGTCGCGACGGGCGCGCTGCTGTTCGCGTCCGCCGGCACGCTGCAGTGGCCCGGCGCCTGGGTGATGCTGATCGCCTCCGCGCTACTCGGCCCGCTCTGCGGCTGGTGGCTCTACCGGCTTGATCCGGCGCTGCTCGCCGAGCGTCTCCGTCCGGTCATCCAGAAAGACCAGCCGCCCGCCGACAAGGCGTTCATCGCCGTGTTCGTGCTCGCGATACTGGCCTGGCTGGTCGCGATGGGCCTCGACCGGCGCCAGCTTGCCTCCGGCATGCCGCTCGCTTTGCAGGTCCTCGGCCTCGTGCTGTTCCTCGCCTCGACGCTGTTCACGATGTGGGTGTTCCGCGAAAACTCGTTCGCCGCGCCGGTGGTGAAGCTGCAAGCCGAACGCGCGCAGCACGTGATCTCGACGGGGCCCTACGCGCATGTGCGCCATCCCATGTACAGCGGCATGATCCTGTTCTTCGCCGGCGTCCCGCTGCTGCTGGGCTCGTGGTGGGGTCTTGCGATGGAGCCGCTCTTCCTCGCGCTGCTAGCAGTCCGAATCCGCATCGAGGAGCGCACGCTGCGCGAGGGCCTGCCGGGCTATGCCGACTATGCGATGCGGGTGCGCTACCGTCTGCTACCCGGCGTGTGGTGAGCGCGCATCTCTGTCCCGTGCAGGAGTCGAAACTCCTAGGAAAGCGCCTGCCCTCCTCCGATCGACTGACGTCGCCGCAACCGAAGCCCGCTAGAGGGAGCCCGCACCCACGTGAACGGGAGACGCGACGATGTTCTGCAAGCCCCCCTGCCCTGACGAGCATGACCTCGCTCCCGCCCCCGATGATTCAAACGATCGATCTGGTCCGGAGCGTTCACGGACGCTCGGGAGCCACGACGCGTTCGGGCGATTGATCGCGCCCGAAACGGCCGGTCCGGAACGGGGGCTGCCGCCAGCCTCCCTCCGGACCGGCTAAATATCGAGCTCCTTGTAGCGGCGGAAGATGCCCTGCTCGTTGAAGGCAATGCGACGCTCGCTCGCAAGATAGGCCTTGATGTTCGGCCGCGCGGCGACGCGGTCGTGCAGGCCGACGAGGCCCGGGATGTCTGCCTCGAACGCCTTCATGCGCCTGGGGAAGGCATAGCGCAGCCCGGCGACGATCTGGAACAGCGAGAGGTCGACATAGGTCAGCCGGCGGCCGGTGACGTAAGTGCCGCCATTGCCGGCGAGCAGCTGTTCGAAATAGCCGAGATATTTCGGCACGCGCTCGCTCCAGAACTCGGCCGTGCGCTTCTTCGCCGCGGGCCGCGCGTCCTCGTAATAGAGCGAGGGCCCAAGTGGATGATGGGTGTCGTGAACCTCCAGCACGAGATCGGCGATGGTGAGCTGGAGCTGGTGCACCCAGAGTTTGCCTGCTTCCGTCTTCGGCGCAAGGGCGTGGCGGGCGCCGAGATAGAGCAGGATGTTGGCGGTCTGGCCGATGACGAGCCTGCCGGCCTTGAGGAATGGCGGCGCAAACGGCGGCGTGCCCTCATGCGCGTCCATCATCTTCATCATCGCAGCTGTTCCGCGCGGGCCGCGCGCAACGTCGACGTAGGCCGCACCCGCCTCCTCCAGCGCCAGCCGCACATATTCGCCGCGGCCCTGAATCTCGGGCCAGTAGTAGAGCTCGTATTTCATGGAAACAGTCCGTGATTGCGTTGCGGCAAGTTTAGCACGCAACCACGAACTCGATAACGGTGGACGGTGTTCCGCGCCTCAATTCGCCGCGAAGCAATACAGCAGCCCGTCGCCACCCGTGCTCTTCAAATCGGCCTGCGAGCAGCCGCCATCGGGACCGCGCGAGGGGTGCGAGCTGTTCCACGATTTCGACGGCTCGTCGTCACGCAGGCCCCGCCGGTCGGCATGGCCGACCACCGCAGTACCTTGCGTGCTGGACGACCAGTTCTTGCAGGTCTTGTCGTCGCCGGCGGCAAATGCAGTGCCGTCGGGTTGCGTCCCCGTGAGAATGTCGTGGCGGTTCGGCGTATCGCCGACTCCGTTGGAGACCTCACCCTTCTCGCTGAGCGCCGTCTGCTTGGTCAGGTTGTTGGCGGGGCCATGAAGCTCGGCAACATCCTTGGCGATGACCGCGCCCTTCGCATTCTGCCACGGCCCCTTGCCGATGCGGTCGCGCGCGTTGACGGCCGGCTTGCCGTCGGCGGCCTGGGTCGAGAGATAGGCGCGCCAGGTTTTGGCGCCGGCGCCGACGGCCTGAGCGAGCTTCTGGCAGTGCGCATCGGCCCCTTCCAGGCCGCCGAGATCGGCACCCTTGCCCGGCCCGCTCGAGGTCACGAAGAAGGTCATATCGGCTGACTGCGCCAGCACCGATGGACTTGCGAAGACCGCGAGCGCAGCGCCTGCTGGTACGATGACTCTGGCAATAAAGTTCATCCTATCCTCCCGTTTGGTCCTGCGATTGCTCTTGGCTGGCCCGTCTTTGACCCTCTGACACGAACCCGTCACGACGGACATTATTCCGGCCGCCCACCGCGCGTCACCTCGAGCGGAGGCGCGGGACCGGCCGCCACCGAAGGCCGTGTCGATTAATTGCTTCCCGGGACCGTAGCGCCGGGTGAGCATACCAACAGAGGCCGATCCTCAAGCGATCGCCCAGGGGAGGACGCGGGAGTCCGTTGCGGGGCCGTTCAGGGCGGCATCCGCGAGCACATCGGGGCTGCCGCCGGGCGCGGCGCGAGGGGAGATCGTCATGCACTGGAACACCGTCCGCCCAATTGCGGCAATTGCCGGCTATGCCGCGCTTTGCTGCGTTGCCATCGGTCCGGGCTGCGCCTCGGCCGCGGAATTGCTCAAAGCCCGGCTGGCGCAAAACCTCGGACCGATCTCCGGCCTTGCGATCGTCGCCAAATCGAAGGGGATTTTCGAAAAGAACGGACTGGACATCACGGTCTCGAACTTCACGTCCGGCAAGCAGTGCCTGGACACCGTGATCGGGGGCGGCGCCGACATCGCGACGACGGCGGAGGCGCCGGTCACCGCTTCGGCAATGGCAAACCAGCCCATCGCCTTCGTGGCCGGCATGGAATATTCCGACCTCAAGACGGTCGTCGCGGCCAAGGCCGGCGTCAAGACCAAGCCAGACCTTCGCGGCAAGCGAATCGGATTCACGGCCGGCACCGGCAGCGAGGTCTACACGGCGACTTTGCTGAAGTCGGCGGGGTTGACGCCCAAGGATGTCACCCTCGTCAACCTGCGGCCGCAGGAAATGCTGCCGGCACTGGCAGCCGGAAGCATCGACGCGATCGACACTTGGGAACCCCACATCGCCAACGCGAAGAAGGCCCTGGGCGAAGCCGTCGCTGAGCTCGATACAACGGGCACCTACTCCGAGACGTTCAACATCGTCGTCATGAGGACCTATCTGGATGCCAACCCTGCGGTGGTCGAGAAGTTCATCGCCGCACTGATCGATGCCGAGGTCTGGGTGAAGGCACATCAGGACGAAGCGATCACGGTGGTGGCGGACGCGGTCGGCATGAAGCGTGACGACCTCGCTCCCATCTGGGCCGACTATGTCTACCGGGTGCGTCTCGACGATCGGCTGATCGAGATCCTCAAGACTCACTCCGCATGGCGCCTCGATAGCGGCAACCATCCTCCGGGAGCGGCGATGCCCGACTTCAGCAAGGTCGTCGTCGCCGAGCCACTGAAGAAGGTCGACCCCGCACGCGTCACCCTCTCGTGGAAATAGGCACCCGCACAGCCATGCAGGACGGCACTTCAGCACGACAGGAGATTGCTCTCCGGACCGACGGTCGCGGTCGGCGGCCGGATTCAGCCCGTCTTCGCCGCCTCAACATTCTGATCGGGGCGCTTTCGCTTCCCTTGTTCGTCGGCCTTTGGGAACTGGTCTCCCGTTCCGGGGCCGTCAACATGGTGCTGTTTCCGCCGCCGACGGTGGTTGCTACGGCGGTCCTCGAGTGGATACGAAGCGGACAGTTCCTTGGCGATCTGCTGGCCAGCCTCTTTCGCGTCACCACGGGGTTCATCGTGGGCGGCGCGCTCGGCATCCTGCTCGGCATCCTCACCGGCCAATTCCCTGTCATCTCGAGCTTGCTGTCCCCGCTATTCCATATCCTGCGGCCAATTCCGCCGATTGCCTTCGTGCCGATCGTCATCCTCTGGTTCGGCCTGTCGGAAGCGGGAAAACTGTTCCTCGTCGTATGGGGCGTGTTCTTCACGGTTTGGCTCTCGACCCACATCGGCGTGCAGAAGGTCGACCGCGGCCTCATTCGGGCGGCGTTGATGCTCGGCACGCCACGGCGGCAGATGCTTCAGGAGATCGTCCTGCTGGGCGCGCTTCCCTACATCGTGGTCGGGTTGCGCACCGCCGTCAGCATCTCCTTCTACACGCTTGTCGCGGCCGAACTCGCCGGCACCTTCGCCGGCATTGTCTACAGGATCGAGATTGCGCAGCAGAATTTGCAAACGGGCCAGGTCATGGGCGGGCTCGCAGCGCTCGGGTTGATTTCGTTCATTGCCGACCGGCTGTTTTCGGCGCTTGCAGAACGTACCGTCTGGTGGCGCTGATGTCGGGACCTCGATCGATCATGAAACTGGCTCTGGCAAGCTCGCCCGCCTCCGTCGAATCGGCACGGAAACAACCGGCCATTCAAGTCTCAAACCTGAGCATCGTTTTTGACACCAATCGCGGGCAGACCATCGCGGTGGATCGCGTTTCCTTTGACGTGGCGCCTGGCGAGTTCGTTTGCATCGTCGGGCCCTCCGGCTGCGGCAAGTCGACGGTGCTCAATACGATCGCCGGACTGGAAGTGCCGTTTGAAGGCGACATCCTGGTCGAGGGCTCGCGTGTCTACAGCCCGCGCCCCGATGTCGGCATGGTGTTCCAGCAGCCGCATCTTTTCCCCTGGAAGTCTGTCCGCAAGAACATCGCCCACGGCCCCAGGATGCTTGGGAAGTCCACGACGGAAGCGAACGCCATCGCCGACGATCTGATCGCGATGATCGGTCTCAAGCGTTTCGCCGACGCCTATCCGAACACGCTGTCCGGCGGCATGCAACAGCGCGTGGCGATCGCGCGAGCGTTAGCCAATCAGCCCCGCGTGTTGCTGATGGACGAGCCCTTCGGAGCCCTCGACGCCCAGACCCGGGCGGTGATGCAAGACAATCTGCTGGAGCTGCGCGACCGGATCAAGGCGACGATCGTGTTCGTCACGCATGACATCGATGAAGCCATCGTGCTGGCCGACCGCGTTCTCATCATGAGCGCGGGACCCGGCCGCATCCTGCGCGAAGTCGCGGTCAAGCTGCCGCGCCCGCGGTCGAGTGCCGTCATGGTCGAGCCAACCTATCTTTCCCTCAAGAAGGATTGTCTCGACGTCATCCGCGCAGAAGGGCTGCGGGCGTTCAATCAGTCGGACGCGAGCTGATCGCCCAGAACTCGGAAATCGAGCTGCAGCCGGCAGCGCTGGCATGGTTCTTGAATAATCGATGCCGGGTCTCACAGTGGAGCCGGCGATGCACAGGGCGAATAGCGCGATAGCGGCAGGCGTAATGCTGGCCGAGTCGGACAATCTCGTCAGGCCGCTGCCCGGCTTGCTGGACGGTCTCAGCCGGGCCGATTGCAATCGGCTGCGTGCGATCGGACGCGAGAAGGCCCTGGAAGCCGGCCAACTCGTTTGGTCTCAGGGCGACACACAGGCCGGGATCTACCTGATCAGCGAGGGACGCATCCGCAGCTACTATGCGGCGCCGTCGGGGCGCGAGGTCACGCTCGCCTACTGGTTTCCCGGCAACTTCGTCGGCGGCCCCGATATATTCGGAACGGGCCCGCACATGTGGACATCGGTTGCGGCCGAACGCAGCCGGTTGACGTTCATGCCCGGACCGGCGCTGCGGCGGCTTGCGCTGGAATCGCCGACGATCGCCGTCGCCTTGCTGGATGCCCTGGCATTCAAGGCGCGATGCTATTCGGCGATGGCCCAGATGCTCGGGACGCGCTCGGTGACCGAGCGGCTGCACAGCCTGTTGATCTTCCTGTCGCACGTCTACGGCATGAAGCGCGGCGGCGAGATCGTCGTCGGGATGCCGTTTACCCACGGCGATCTCGCCAATCTCATCGGATCCACCCGCCAATGGGTGACAGTACAACTCGCGCGGCTCCAGGAGGAAGGCGTGATCAGGTACGACAGATCCGTGATTTCGATCCTGGATCTTTCGACGCTCGGACAAGGGATGGAATAATATCCGCCCTTCAGCCGCCAGACTTCAATTCGAAGGCCGCTCGGCCTGCACTGGCCTCGAAGCGCCGCGCCAGTCCGATCAGCGCGCGATCATGCCAGGCCGGCGCCAGCAGGGTCACGCCCATGGGCATGCCGTTCGGCAACGTCGCGTTCGGAACCGCCACGCCGCAGAGATCGAGCAGATTGGCGAAGTACGAGTAATAGCCGAGGCGATTGTTGAGCGTGATCGGATCGCGATCCATCTCCTCCAGCGTGAACGGCCGCGGTGCGGTCGGGACCACCAGCGCATCGATACAAGCAAAGATCGCCTCGGCATCGCGGCGAAGCCGGTGCAGCCGGTGAATGGCACCAAACGTGTCGATCGCGGAATAGCCGGCGGCTGAGCCGAGCACGGTCCTCGTGACGTCAAGCAGGGAGCCGGAATCGATGTCCATCAGCGAGGCGATGGCCGAGTGCCGCTCCGCGACCCAGGGCCCGCTGAACATCAACTCCCCGGCCTGGCGGAACGGGGCGAAGTCCACCTCGATCGCCGTTCCTCCGATCTGCGTGAAACGCTCGCAGGCGCGCTCATAGAGCTCGCCGCATTCCGGCATGCCGAAGCATTCGAGATCGGCGGACGCGATGCGGCCGAACCGGAACGATGGCACCGTCCCTGTGGCGAAAGAAAAGGCCCTGGGCACGCGGCTGTAGGGATCTTCGAAATCGAACCCCTCGATAATTTCGATGATCGCCTCGCCGTCGCTGACGGTATTGCAGAACACCGAGACGCAATCGATCGTCGGGCAATTCGGCACCAGCCCGCGTGATGACACCAGCCCAACGGTCGGCTTGATTCCGACGATGTTGTTGAAGCCGGCAGGTATGCGGCCGGATCCGCCGGTATCGGTGCCGAGCGCGAACGCGACGTGCCCGGCCGCCACGGCGACCGCGGACCCGGAACTGGAGCCGCCCGAAACATAGCGCGCGTCGGCAACCGACGCGCAGGGGCCATGGGGCGAACGCGCGCCGGACAGGCCTGTGGCGAACTGGTCGAGATTGGTCTTTCCGAGACAAATTGCGCCGGCCGCGGTGAGGCGTTCGACGCTGTGCGCGGAATGCCAGGGCGTGTAGCTGAACGCCGGGCATGCGGCGGTGGTCGGCATTCCCTCGACGTCGATATTGTCCTTCACACCGAAGGGAATGCCGAGCAGCGGAAGATTTTCGCCCGTCCGCGCGCGCGCCACCAGCTTGCGGCATTCTTCCAGCGCCTCCTCCCGCGGGCGGAGATAGATCCAGCAATTGCGCTCGCGCTCGGCCTCGATCCGGTCGTACGCCGTTTCGATCGCCTCCAGCGCCGATGACGAATTCCTGGCGATGGTTTCGTGATTTGTCCTGGAGCGCGCGACAGACTGACTCACCGAATATCTCCTTCGCTGACCGGCAGGCGCGAAATTGCGGGAGCAGCGCGCGGGCAACAAGCAATTAAGTGCTTCGCCCAAATGGTCGGCCGGATCGGGGATAAATGCGGCTCAAAGAAAAAGGCGCCGTGCCGAAGCACGACGCCCTGATTGTTCAATTCGCTCGCGATCAGTTGGTCTGCTGGATCGCCGACAATTCCCAGGTGCCGCCCGGGCGTCGGGCGAAGGTCCAGACTTCGGTGACCTCACCCGGCTGCTCGCTGCCGGCAACCACAGCGCCGGTGTTGCGGTCAAGCGTCTTGTCGGTGAGCGCGAAGCGCAGCGCCACCGTGGCGTAGTCGGTCTCGCCCTCGCGCCAGGCTTCCGCGAGGTCGCCCTGCAACAGCTTCACGTTCGTGACCTTGTTGACGACGTTGCGCGCGCGGTTCTGGCCGAGGTCCTGCTCGAAATAGGAGACCATTTCCGGCGTCGCGAGCGTGTGCAGCTTGGCCACGTCCTCGTTCGACCATGCGGTCTGGACATCGCCGAGCAGGCGCTCGAACGCCTCATAGTCGACCGGCTTGATCTCGAGCGGCGCGTTGTTGGCGCCGAAACCGAAGCCGCCGAGACCGCCACCGAGGCCGCTGCGATAGCTCGTCTGCGGTCCCGGACCGCTACCTGCATCAGCGTTGGCATAGGCCGCCTGCGGCGTGTGGCGGCGCTGCCACCACGACATCGCCAGCCGCACCACGAACACCACGAGCACGATCTGGATGATCAGGCCCAGGATCGACGACAGGCCGCCGAGGCCGCCGAACAGGCCGCCGCCGAACAGCATGCCCAAGAGGCCTGCGCCGAGGAAGCCGGCCGCAAGGCCGCCCAGGAAACCGCCGCCGCGGCCGAACAGGCCGCCGCGCGCGGGCGCGGTCGCGGCCGAATTCATGCCTGCGCCCGGCTGGGTGTAGGTGCGGTTGAACTGCGAGGTCGAGCCCGGCGCGGTCGTGGTTGACGGCGGCGCCGAATAGGTCCGCGAGCCGCGCGAACCCGACGACATGCCGCCACCGACGCGCGCGTCGGCGGACGAGATCGCCAGCGCTGTCGGCAGCGCAAGCGCCAGCACGACGGCGATCGTCTTGAAGAGACTGCGGGAGCGTTGCGAGAAATTCATGTTCGTTTCCCAAATCCCCGGCATGGGGACGTGCCCCTAAGATGGGCAGCCGGAGCGAAAAGTGAAGCCGGTTTCGGAACTTGTAGCTGCGGCCCTCAGTCGCGGGGATGTGGCAAAAGCCCATATTCGGCGGGGGTTTGGCCGGGCCGCGCGCGAAGGGCCATGGTCGCCCGTTACCGGCGGCCTTTAGGGCTAAAATTCCGCTTTTTCCTCGTCATTGAGCCCTTGCGACAAGGCAATCCAGTCTGGTTCCGCGGAGACAGTCTGGATTGCTTCGCCACGTTCGCAATGACGGTGTTGGGACAATTGCGCGCGGTCTCCTCGATGTCGTCCTGGCGAACGCCAGGACCCATTATCCCAAGAAGCGGTTTGGCGAAGACTGGTCGTTCCGGATTGGCCCCGCGCGCAATCGATGGATCACGCGGTATGGGTCCTGGCGTTCGCCAGGACGACGGCGGAGATTGCCGCGCGATGTGTGCATCCCACGCGTAGCGCTCACCCCTGCTTCGTCATCGTCTCCTTCACCGCCGCCACGAGCTGGCTGAGCGTGAACGGCTTTGGCAGGAAGTCGAACTGCTGGCCCTCGGGCAAGCTCTTCTCGAACGCGTCCTCGGCGTAGCCGGAGACGAAGATGAACTTGATATCAGGGTTCTTCTCGCGCATCGCCTTCAGCAGCGTCGGGCCGTCCATCTCCGGCATCACCACGTCGGAGACGACGAGATCGATCGCACCGCTCTGCTCCTCCAGCATCTCCATGGCCTCGACGCCGTTCTCGGCCTCGACCACGGTGTAGCCGCGCGAGCGCAGGCCGCGTGCGTTGAGGGCGCGCAGGCCTTCTTCATCCTCGACGAGAAGGATCGTGCCTTGTCCGGTCAGATCGGTGCGCGGCTTCGCTTCGGCCGTGGCGGGAACGGCTTCCTTCGCGGCGCCATTGGCCGTGCTGACCACTGCCGCGGGCTGCTCGACCTGCACTTCCGGCTCGGCATGGTGGCGCGGCAGGAAGATGTGGAACGAGGTACCCTGCCCCGGCTCGGAGTCGACATAGATGAAGCCGCCGGTCTGCTTGACGATGCCGTAGACGGTGGAGAGGCCGAGGCCGGTGCCCTTGCCGACTTCCTTGGTCGAGAAGAACGGCTCGAAGATCTTGTCGCGGATGTCGGCGGGGATGCCGGTGCCGGTGTCGGCGACCTCGATCCGCACATAGTCCGCCGCCGGCATGCCCTTGTAGGCGAGCTTGCCCGCATCCTCGGTGGCGACGTTGGCGGTGCGGATGATCAGCTTGCCGCCGTCGGGCATGGCGTCGCGGGCGTTCACCGCGAGATTGACGATCACCTGCTCGAACTGGGAGACGTCGACCTTCACCGGCCAGAGGTCGCGGCCGTGGATCAGGTCGAGCTTGACCTTCTCGCCGATCAGCCGGCGCAGCAGCATGGTGAGGTCGGAAAGCGCATCGCCGAGATCGAGCACCTGCGGGCGCAGCGTCTGCCGCCGCGAGAACGCCAGCAGCTGCCGCACCAGCGTCGCGGCGCGCGTCGCGTTCTGCTTGATCTGCATGATGTCCTGGAACGACGGATCGGTCGGCTTGTGCGCGTTCAGCAGGAAGTCGTTCGCCATCATGATGGCGGACAGCACGTTGTTGAAGTCGTGGGCGATGCCGCCGGCGAGCTGGCCGACCGTCTCCATCTTCTGCGACTGGTTGATCTGGTTCTCCAGCGCGCGCCGCTCGGTGGTCTCGAGCATGTGCACGATGGCGGCTTCAGCGTCGTTCTCGGCAGCGTCGACCGGCGTGACGAAGAACTGGCCCCAGCGCTCCTTGGTTCCTTCCAGCGCCACCTCGACCGGCGCGATGTCGGCCTTGCCTTCCGCGGCCTGGTTGATGGCCGTGATCACCAGATGGCGATCACGTGAATTGATGGCGCGGAAGATCGACTTGCTGGCGCTGTCGAGGCCGAGACCCTGCGCGAGCTTGGCGTAGCGCGCGTTCGCGCGCACGACGTTGCCGCCGCGGTCGACGGTGGCGATTGCCATCGGCGTGTGGTCGAAGAAGCGCATGAAACGCACTTCGGCGGCGCGGTCCGGATCGCTGCGCTCGTCGCGGGCGCGGCTGATCACGAGCGTGCGCGACGGCCCCGGCGCGCCGTCGGCGCCGAAGGCGAGCTTGTGATAGAGCCGCACCGGCATGGTCTTGCCGGTGCGCATGCGCAGGTCGATGTCGAAGACCTCGGTCTTCACCTCGCCCGGCACGGCCACGATGGAGCTGAGCAGCGAAGCGCCGTCGCCGGAGACGATGTCGGCGAGCTTCAGCCCGCCCGAGCCGATCTCGGCGAGGTCGTAATCGAGCCAGTTCGCCAGCGTCGCGTTGACGTAAGCGAGCTCGCCGGCCGGATTGACCGAGAAGAAGCCGCAAGGCGCGTGATCGAGATATTCGATCGCATGCTGGAGCTCCTGGAACACGTCCTCCTGGCGCTCGCGGTCGCGGGTGATGTCGGCGATCGACCACACCGCGTATTTCGCCTCGCGCTTTCCGGTGCCGAGCGGGCGCACCCGCATGCGCAGCCAGCGGCCCTGGCTGCCGTCATGGCCGGAGATGCGCACCTCTTCCTGCTGCCGCTTGCCTTCCCGGGCGGCCTTCAGCAGACGGAACACGGCTTCGGAGACGTCGGGATTGCCGATGAAGACGCGCTCGACGGGGCGCACGTCCTGCGGGCTCGTGGCACCGGTCAGCGTCAGATAGGCCGCATTGGAATAGACCACATGGCCGCGCGGATCGGTCACGGCCAGCCCGTCGAAGCCATGATCGGCGATACGACCCACGACTGGATCGTCGAGACTGCGGTCGGCGAAGCGGATGATGCCGGCAGCGAAGGCGAACAGGTTGAACAGGCCGACCATCGCCAGCACGGCGAGGATACCTAGGATGTAGGGCTGCGCCTGCGCGCGGCCGAGCGTCATCAGCCCGACGGCGACCGCGACCAGGCCGGCGGCCACCAGCAGCACCAGCGCAATGCTGCCCGAGCGCGGCGAAGGCTCGTGCGCCGCAACGGGCTCGCGTGTGAGGTCGTGGTCGGTCTCAGCAGTCATCTCGAGCTGGCGCAGCCTGTCGGCAGAGAATCAACGCGCTGCGGCGCGCGTGGGGTCCTCCCTGCCTGAATCGGACCCGCAGGCGCAAGGGCAGCAAGGGCGAAAGGTACGCTGATTCCCAGATTACGGCCATTTCCGGTACTTTTCGGGTATTTTATCCCCGCCCGGCGCCGAAACCGCGCTTCAGCCGCATGACGTAGCCGATGACCTCGGCGACCGCATGGTAGTGCTCGGTCGGGATTTCCTGGTCGATCTCGACGGTGGCGTAGAGCGCACGGGCCAGCGGTACGTTCTCGACGATGGGGATGTCGTGCTCGCGCGCGATCTCCCGGATCTTGAAGGCGAGATTGTCGACGCCCTTGGCGACGCAGATCGGTGCCTGCATGCCGCGCTCGTAGGACAGCGCCACCGAAAAGTGGGTCGGGTTGGTGATGATCACGGAGGCCTTGGGAACCGCCGCCATCATGCGCTTCTTGGCGCGCTGCTGCCGCAGCTGCCTGATCTTGCCCTTGATATGCGGGTCGCCTTCGGACTGCTTGAACTCTTCCTTGATCTCCTGGAGCGACATCTTCTGCCGCTGGAACCAGCTTCGGTACTGGAAGAAGTAGTCGCCTATGGCGATGATCGCGAGCGCCGCGACCACCGCGCCGAGCAGGTGAATGGTCAAGCTGGTGGTGGCGCCGAGCATGGCGGCCGGATCGAGCCTGACCATCGCCTCCATGCGATGCCGCTCCGGCCACAGGATCGTGCCCATGACCACGCCGAGCACGATCAGCTTGCCGAGGCCTTTCAGGAAGTTCGCGGCCGCCTGCTTGCCGAAGATGCGCTTGAAACCGGCCGCGGGCGAGAGCTTGCTGAATTTGGGCTTGAGGGATTCGGCCGACCAGACCAGGCGGTGCTGAAGCATGTTGCCGGCGACGGCCGCTAGCACCAGCATCAGCAGGGGCACCCCGATCGCCGCAAGCACGGCGAATTCGATCTGCTGCAGCAGCGCCAGCAGGGCCCTGCCGTCGGTCTTGATCATCCAGGAATTGGCGAGCAGGTTGCGCATCGGCGTCACCAGCCCGCTGCCCACCGAGCCCGAGAAGGTCGAGACCACGAGCGTGCCGCCCGCGATCATGAACCAGGTGTTGATCTCCTGGCTCTTGGCGACATCGCCGCGTTCGAGCGCCTCGTCGAGGCGTTTTTGCGTCGGGTCTTCTGTTTGACTCTCTGGATCGTTGTCTTCCGCCATCGATCACCTACTTGAGCGGCATCATCTGGTGCATGACACCGATGAAATAGTCCAGAAAGGTGCCCATCATCGCCGTGAGCACCACGGCGAGCACCAGGAAGCCGGCGAAGATCGACAGCGGCACGCCGACGAAATAGACCTGCATCTGCGGCATTAGCCGCGCCAGCACCCCGAGCCCAATGTTGAAGACGAGGCCGAACACCAGGAACGGTCCGGAGAGCTGCAGGCCGAGGCGGAACGCGGCGGCGAAGGCGCGCGTTGCAAGCGAGGCGACGTCGCCGCTCGACACGGTCTCGCCCGGCGAGAAGATCGCATAGCTGTCGTTCAGCGCCGCGATCACCAGATGATGGCTGTCGGTGGCGAACAGCAGCGTCACCCCGAGCATGGTCAGGAAGTTGCCGACCAGCACGCCCTGCTGTCCCTGCGTCGGATCGACCGAGGTGACGAAGCCGAGCCCCATCTGCTGCGCGATCACGGAACCCGCAACCTGGAGCGCCGACAGCGTCACGCGCGCGGTTGCCCCCAGCACGATGCCGATCGCGATCTCATGCAACATCAGCACCAGAAGCGGCGCCAGCGAGCCCATGTCGACGTGATAGGCGCTGCGATGCAGCGGCAGGATGATCAGCGTGAGCAGGAGCGCGATCGACAGCTTCACCCGCGTCGGGATGTTGGTCTCGCCCAGGCCCGGCAACAGCATCACCATCGCGCCGACCCGGGCGAAGACGAGCATGAAGGCCGCCGCAAGCGCCGGCAGCAGCGAGACGTCGATGCGCATAATCTACGCATCTTGCCTCAGCCGCCGATGATTCGCGACGATATCCGCAGCATGTGGGCGTGGAGCGAGTCGGCCATGAACGGCAGCGCCAACAGCATTGTGGCGAAGATGGCCAGAATCTTCGGCACGTAGATCAGCGTCTGCTCCTGGATCTGCGTCAGCGCCTGGAACAGCGACACGATCACGCCGACCACGAGGCCGACCACCATCAGGGGCGACGACACGATCACGATCGTCCAGATCGCATCGCGCGCGACGTCGAGGGTCTCGGGTCCGGTCATTTTCGATTTCTCACTTTGAGTTGTTTGTCGTCATTCCGGGGCTCGCGAAGCGAGAACCCGGAATCTCGGGATTCCGGGTTCGGTGCTTCGCACCGCCCCGGAATGACGCGCCAAAAATCAGATCGGCATCTTCATGATGTCTTCATACGCCGAGATCACGCGGTCGCGGACCGAGACCAGCGTGGAGACGGCAACGTCGGTGTCAGCGACCGCCGTCACCACGTCCATCACGTTGGCCTTGCCGGCGGCCATCGCCACGGTCTGCGCGTCGGATTTGCGCCCGGACTCCATGACGCTGCCGACGGCGTCCTTCAGGAGCGAGGCGAAGGACTGCCCGCTTGCTTCGCTGCCCTTGCCGGCGCCGCTGTTCTCCAGCACGCGGGCAAGGTTGGCATAGGCGTTGGCGGCGATTGTCGGTGATGCCATGGCTCAAATGTCCTGTTCAGCTCTTGAGGATGTCGAGCGTGCGCTGGATCATCCGGCGCGTCGCACTGATGATGTTGAGATTGGCCTCGTAGGACCGCTGCGCGTCGCGCATGTCGGTCATCTCGACCACCGAGTTCACGTTGGGATATTTGACGTTGCCGGTCGCATCGGCGGCCGGATTGTTCGGTTCGTATTTGGTGCGGAAGTTCGACTGGTCCGGCTTGATCCTGCCGAGGGTGACGACCTGCGCGTCGAGCGTGCGGTCGAGCGCGGAGGAGAAGGTCGGCACCTTGCGCCGGTAGGGATCGCCGCCTGCGGTCTGCGACGTCGAATCCGCGTTCGCGATGTTCTCTGAGATCACCCGCATGCGCCCGGCCTGCGCGCGCAGGCCGGAGGTCGCGATCGCCATCGAGCGGGCAAAGTCGCTGCTGTCATTGGCCATGATGCGCCTCCTCTAGCTCTTCTGTTCCGGGATCATGCTCTAGCCCTTGCCGATCGCGGTCTTGAGCAGACGCAGGCTTTTCGAATAGAGCGAGGTCGCCGCCGCGTAATCCATCTGGTTGCTGGCGGCCTTCATCATCTCCTCTTCGAGATTGACGGCGTTGCCCGCAGGGCGGGTCTCGAAGCCGGCATTCCTGTTCTGGTCGAAACCCGAGGCCGCGCCCGATGGCGTCATGTGAGACGCGCTGGTGACGGTCATTGCCAGCGGGCCCATCGACCCCGTGACCGCGCCAGCCCTGTCGAGCTTCGGCTCGACCAGGTCGCGCGGCCGGAATTTGGGCGTGTCGGAATTGGAGACGTTCTCGGACAGGACGCGCTGGCGTTCCTGATGCCACTGCATCTTGGTGCGAAGTGCCGACAGCACCGGGAGGTCGTTGATGGACATCGTCGCGGCTCCTTCCGCCTCTTCCGGACCCAGGGTCCGAAGCTAGGCAGAATTTGCCGCCTGTATGGTTAACAGGTGGTTAAGGATGTCACAGATGCATGTCCCGGGCCGGGACACGGATTCGTTCCCCCGTGATTCTACGCCTCCAAAAGTGGCATTAACCCAACCGCTTGGCGGCGCATGCACAGGCCAAGAAGTCGTTTTGGATCGGGCGATTCATAGGTTATTAAGAGTTGGGGACGGCAAAACTTGCCGTGGGACGTTAAGAGATCGCAGTTTGGGGCATCGTAGGCCGGTGGTTGGCGCGTCTGACCATTGGCACGAGAAGAGCGCCATTTCTCGGGGACAAGTATGCAAGGCAGCCCTATCACCTTCATCGTCGCGTTCATCGTCGTTCTGGCGTTGATCGGCGTCGCTGCATGGCTGGTTCGCCGATTCGCCAGCAGCCGGCTCGGCGCCAACACCCAGCGCGGCCGGATGCCCCGGCTCGCCGTGATCGATGCTGCCGCCGTCGACGGCCGGCGCCGCCTGGTGCTGGTCCGGCGCGACAATGTCGAACACCTCCTGATGATCGGCGGCCCGACCGACATCGTCGTCGAGCCCAACATCGTGCGCGCCGCGCCCGGCCGCGACCAGCTTCCGCAGCGTCCCAACGCCGCCGAACCGCCGCGCCTTGCCCCGATGCCCGATGCCGGCAGCTGGGCCGACGAAGTGCCGCGGCCCGAGATGCTCGATCATCCCGAGCCGCAAATGCCCGAGCCGCCGCCGCGGCCCGCGCGCCCGTCCTTCGCCGACGAAGTCCGCCGGCCCGCGCCCGCACTGGCCGAACGCCGCAGCGAGCCGCCGCTGGCCGGCTTTCCGCCCGAACCGATCGCGCCGCGTCCCGAGCGCGAGCCGCGGCCTGAGCCGCTGCCGCTACCACCGCGCGTTGCCCGCAGCGAGCCGCCGCTGATGCCGCGTCCGCCGCGCCAAAGCGAGCCGGCGAAGGTGCCGCCCGTGCGCGCCGAGCGCGCGGTTGCGCCGCCGCCTCCGCCCGTGCCGCAGGCTCCGCCCGTTCCGCCGCCGCCCCCCGCTCCTGCTGCGCCCTCGAGCGCCGAACAGAATCTGGCCGAAATGGCGCAGCGGTTAGAGGCTGCGCTGCGCCGCCCGGCCGGCGAAACGGTCGCGCCTCCGGTTGCGCCGGAGCCGCCGGCCGCTCCCCCGCGCGCCGCACGCAGCGAACCGCCGGCACCCCCGGCCCCGCCGCCGAAGCCCGCCCCGGAAAAGACCAGCTTTGAGAATCTCGAAGACGAGATGGCCTCCCTGCTCGGCCGTCCGAAGCCGTCTTCGTGAGGCTGCCGGCCCTCCCGCGTAGAGTTCTTTTTCTTTCTGTCCTGATCGGCGCGGCTTCGCTCGCAGGCTTGGCGCATGCGCAGGACATCAGCATCAATCTCGGCGGCCAGGGCGGCGGCGTCACCGAGCGCGCGATTCAGCTCATCGCGCTGCTCACGGTGCTGTCGATCGCGCCGTCGATCCTGATCATGATGACGTCGTTCACGCGCATCGTGGTCGTGCTGTCGCTCCTGCGCACCGCGATGGGCACGGCGACCGCGCCGCCGAACTCGGTGATCATCGCGCTCGCGATGTTCCTCACCTTCTTCGTGATGGGGCCGGTCCTGCAAAAATCCTACGACGAAGGCATCCGTCCGCTCGTCGCCAACCAGATCGGCGTCGAGGATGCGCTCCAGCGCGCCTCGGTCCCGTTGCGCGGCTTCATGCAGAAGAACGTGCGCGAGAAGGATCTCAAGCTGTTCCTCGACCTCTCCGGCGAGCCGCCGCCGGCCACCCCCGACGAACTCGCGCTCCGCATCCTCATCCCCGCCTTCATGATCTCCGAGCTGAAGCGCGCCTTCGAGATCGGCTTCCTGCTGTTCCTGCCCTTCCTGATCATCGACCTCGTCGTCGCCTCCGTGCTGATGTCGATGGGCATGATGATGCTGCCGCCGGCAACGATATCGCTGCCGTTCAAGCTGATCTTCTTCGTCCTGGTCGACGGCTGGTCGCTGGTGGCGGGAAGCCTGGTGCAGAGCTACGGGGGATGAGGCAAAAGCCACCCTCAGGCGACGAAGCCGGACCTGTCTCGCGTCGCGAGATTGCTACCGCGTCATCTTGATCTGCCGCAGGGCGGGGATCTTCGGCAGCGAGCCGGTGTGGTCGGTCTCTTCCTTGGCCTGCGGCCCGGCTGGCGCGCGGGCGGTGGCGTCGGGGAAGCGCTGCTTCATCTCGCGCAGGAAGCCGTCGAGCGTGTCGACGCTCGCAGCCAGCTTGGCGATCTCGGCGAATTCGGCGCTGGAGGCCGCGGCCGGCTTGCTGGCGATGTCGAAGGCGACACGGTCGGCGCTCTCGCTCATCAGCGGCGCGTATTTCTCGCGAAAGCGCGACAGGCCGATCGAATCGTCGGCGAGCGCGTAGCCGACGGCGGCGCGGATGATGTCGCTCTTCTCCACCGCGTTGAGCGGCTTGAAGTCGCGGAAGCGCTCGCCGTAATAGAGCTCGATCTGCTCGGCGGACTCGCGCCAGCGCCGCGCCGCCCAGAAGATGTCGGAGCGCAGGCGGAGCACCTCGCGTCCGGAGACGTTGGAGACGATGTCGAGCGCGAGATCGTGCCGGCCGACGTCGCTCTGCGCCCGCGCCTCCAGCAGCAGACGCTGCTGCCTGAGCTCGCCGGAGAGATCGCTGATGCGGCTCGCGCGCAGCGCCGAGATCGCCATGTCCGGCCTGCGGTTGGCGAGATAGATCATGGAAAGACGCGCGGCGACCTGGGCACGCGCGGCGCCTTCGAGACGGTGGTCGACCTGGTATTGCAAGAGCTCGGCGGCCTGGTCGAGCAGATCGATCGAGGCGAGACGGTCGGCGAGACGGCGGATCAGCTCGTCGCCGCGGCGGCCGATCGGCGTCAGCTCGCGGAACTCGTAGAACATCCCGAGCGCCTCGACCGGCGGCAGCTCGTCACCCTTGGGCCCCAGGAAGATCTGCGTGAACAGGTCGGAGGCGAGATCCTGCGCCTGGCGCGAGGCTTCCGCATTCGGCTGCAGCTTCGTCGCGGTGCGCGCCGCCGTGAGCGCGTCCCGGTAGCGCCCGTTCTCGGCATACATCTGCGACAGCATCTGGAGCGTCTTGACCTCGATCGCGTCGCCGCGCCAGGTCATCGACAGCGTCTCGAGCTCGCGCAGCGCGTCTTCCTTGCTGATCTCGTCGCGCTTCTGCCGCAACGCGACCTCGAGCTGCTTGGCCTCGGCCGCAGCCGGCCGGTCGCTCGAGGCGACCGCGAACTTGTAGTCGTCGAGCGCATCCTTGTCGTGGCCAAGCGCCTCGGCGAGCCTGCCGCGCAAAACGGCGAAGCCGGGCGCAGCCTCGGGCGATACGCCGACGATCTCGAGCTCGCTGCGCCGCTTGGAGGCGCCGGCATAGTCCTTCACCTCGAGCGAGGCGCGCATCGCGTCCATCGTCACGATGCGCTGGATGTCGAGCGGCAGCGAGGCGATCGCGAATTCGACGTTCTTGAACTTCTCGCGCGCGTCCGCCCATTTGCCCTGGCGCGCATAGGCGAGCGCCTTCCAGAGCTGGGAGTCGTGGCTGTTGCCGATCACGGGATTGGCGAGGTCCTTCAGGCCCTGCGCCGGCCGGCCGATCAGGATGCTCGCGATCGCGTGCATGATCAGCGCGCCGCTCTCCTCCTTATTGAGCGGATCGCTCAGCATCAATTCGGTCACGGCCTTGGCCTCGTGATACATCGCGCGTGACATGTAGAACTGCGCGAGGTCGAGCCGCGGCAGCGAGCGCAGCGCAGGCTCGACGGCCGAGATCGCCATGATCAGATCGCTCTGGCGCGTCATGAAGTTTTCCGACTGCCCCTTGCGCCAGGCTTCGGGGCTGAAGATCGGGCGCACCGCGGTCGGGGCGCGCTCGGCGGAGATGTCGACCGGCGACAGCGTCAGTCCGCCCTTCTTTCCGAGAATGACCTTGTCGGATCCGACCTCGACGCCGACCTCGTCGGAGTTCGGCCGGATCGCGATGCCATGGGCGGATTCCAGCAGCGAGAGATCGACGAGGTCCTGACGCTTGATGAAGCCGCGCACTGGCCGCTGCGCGGTGACGACATAGAGCATGTCGCCGGCGTCGGGATCGGTGAGCTTGTGCAGCAGGCCTGGATTGGCGAAGGGAATCGCGATGTTGGCGAGCGCGGGGTCGGTGATGTTGCGCGACATCATCAGCGGCAGCGGCGTCGCCTGGATCTTGTCGGCGAGCGTCAGCAGCCAGTTGGTCTCCTTGCCGACCTCCTCGCTCGTCAGCGAGTAGACCAGCGGCCGGGTGAGACGGATGCGTACCGCCTGCCCCTTGTCGAGGGGGATGCGGCCGACCTCGCCGATCATCGCCCCGCCCTTGGTGCGGATCGCCTCGACGTCGATCGGCTTCGGCGTGTCGAACACCAGCCAGACGGTATCGCCGCGGCGGAACGCCGCCGCAGGCGTTGTGACCTGAAGCGGGAACGTCACGCGCAAGCCGTCGCTGTCGCGGCGCGCATCGACGCTTGGTGCGGCCGGCTGCGGCGCGGCCGGCGCCTCGGCGGGCGCAGCTTTGGCTGCTTCCTTGACCGGCTCCTTCGCCGCTTCCTTCACGACCTCCTTGGGCGCCTCGACCATTGCAGGCGCGGCTGGAGCCTCGGCAACAGGCGGGGTGGGCTTCGCGGCTTCCTTCGCCGCTTCCTTGGGCGCTTCCGCAGCGTGCGCAGCTTCGGCCGCGGGAGCCGGCGCCGGTTTCGGCGCTTCGGCGGCGGGCATCGCGGCAGGCGCTTCCGGCTTCACCTCGGGCTTGATATCGATCTTGGCTTCGCGCGCGATCGTCTCGGAGGTCGGCGGTGCGATCTCGCGATGGGCGTCCTTCTTCTCGGCCGCCGGCTTTTCCGCGGCCGGTGCCGGTCCATGGCCTTGGCTGGCAGGCTTGGCCTGCGCAATCGCGGCCTCCGGCGTCGCAGCCGTCTTGCCCTTGTCCGGCTGGAAGGAGACGTCAACGACGTAGTTCTTCTCGTCGCGAAAGGAGTGCACGTCGGAATCGCCGATCAGCGCGATCTCGACATTGGTCTGGTCGATGTCGGCCTTCTGCTTGATCGAGGCAACGTTCGGCGGCGCGGCGACCACCGCGTCGGCGAGATCGAAACTGAGGTTGGCGTTGAAGGCGAGCGTGAGCTTCTGCTCGTTGAGCACGGAAGACACGCCGACGCCGTCGGGCATCTCGAACACGAAGCGTACGAAGGTCGGCTGCACCGAAGCGCGCACACGGATCTGCGGACGCTTCCTGGTCTCGGCTGCGGCGCGCTGCGCACGCAGCGCCCGTTCGGCGACGCGCGCACGCTCGGCGAGTTCCTTGACCACGTCCATGGGCAGGCTCGGCGGCGGCCCCTTCCAGCCCTCGGGCAAGAGGTCGATGAAGGTGCGCTCGCCGGCATTCATGGTGTTGACGGTGACGCGCCGCGCCAGCGAGAGGCGGATGGCGCCGCCGTCGGGATCGCGGCGGGCGGAGTTGACGTAGTCGGGCGCCCCCTCCGGAACCCGGTCGACGGGCACGTCGACCGGCCGGTCGAAACGGATGATGAGAATGGAGCCGGCCGTCGTGACCTCGGAGGGAACATCCTCGCCGAGCCTGATCACGAGACGCGCGAAGCCGCCGGCGGCCGAAAAACTGGCCTCGCCCCGGATCGAGTCCGCCCGCGCCGGGCTTGCGGCGATCAGGAGGATGGTTGCCAGCGCAGGTGCGTTGCGGACATGACGCGACAGCCCCCACGCCAGGGCGCGGGCTCGCGACACAAATCCAGCGGCAGCCTTCTGCGCCATTGGCGGCATTTCTTCCGGTTCGACGACCCATACCGGCACATGGCGCCGGCCCATGGCGTCGAATGTAGGTTTTGCCAATTAAGGACTTGTTAATGCTGTAATGGCGACTTGATCCGGCTCAGCGCGTCGCGACACCTCGCGTGTGGGCTTAGGCGTTCGCGCTCCAAATCTGGAGAGCAAGTGGTTAAGGAGACGTTAACACCACGTCGTCACCGGCGCCGGGCGGGACCGGCGCGGCCCGGGCCGCAGCCTGCCGTCTCGACAAAATTCTCCACGATGATCGACGAGCCAGATCCAGTCGTGAACTCAGTCGCGACCGACGCCATAATGCGCGAACTCGTCGCCGATGTTGCCCTGAATCGTCTTTGCAGCCGAAATGTCGGAATCTCCGCCAATCGCGTCGCCCTGCTTCAGCTTGGCAAGCCCGCGGCCAAAAAGCGCGCTCGCCAATTCCGGGGCGGCTCGCAAGGCAGAATTGTAGTCGGCGATCGCCGCACCGAACTCACCCATCTTCAGGTGAATCAGCCCGCGCGAGTCGTACACGGCAGCACTGGTCGATCCGGATTGAAGCGCTCTGTCGCAGTCCTCCAGCGCGGCCTGCCAGGCACCAAGCACCGCCCGGGTCCAGCATCGTCCGCTCCGTGCGGCCTGCGAATCCGGCTGGAGACGAATGGCCTCGTCGTAGTCATGCGCCGCGCGCTGGTGGTCATTCTTCTTCAGATAGGCTCCGGCGCGGTTGACGAAGGCAGCGACATAGTCGGGATCGAGCTTGATCGCATCATCAAAGGCTTCGATCGCGAGCTCATACTCGCCTTTCCTCAAGTAAGCCACACCGCGGTTGTTGAAGGCCTTTGCGTATGTCGGCTTGAGCGCGATCGACTGATCGAAATCGCGGATGGCTTTGTCGTAGTCGCCCTTTGCGGTGTAGGCATTGCCGCGATTGTTATAGGCGATAGCCAGAGCTGCCGTCGTACCCTGACTCGCCTCTATGAAAGCCGTGCAGGCATCGATCCGGACATCGAGCGGGGTGGCACCCACCCCGTTGCACGGTTCAATATGACTGAGATAGTTGGTCTTCACCTTGGAATTCTGGGCCGCGACTGGCAAGCCAATCAACAGCAGGACGCCAAGCGCCACTCCGCTTTTTGCGACGGACGATCTTGGTTCCATGTCAGGCCCCCGTCCCCTGAGATCTGGCGATTGCGCGGAGGCTAGAACCAGCGTCAGCACCCGCGGCAGATGTTCAGATTGAGCTTGTGCTCGGCCCTTTGCTCGGGTCGCGGCGCCCCCGTGCCGCCGGACTTCTTCAGATATTTGTTCTTGCCCTCTTCGATAAGAGTGGAAAACCTGGTGGTTCCGTCATCTGAGATTTCGACATGAGGTGTCGTGCCTCGAACGCCCATCGTGGCGACCGGCGTTTCGATCCTCATGTCGCCGGTCTTCGCAACCTGGCCGGCAACAAAGACGAACGTCCCCTTGGTCAGGTTGAAGCTCGTCGAATTGGACTTTCCAGCCGGCTCGTAGACATATTCGTCCAACTTCATGCGGGCGTTGCTCGACAAGTTGAACGAAGTTCCGTCCACGAAGTTGATGCCGACCCGACTGTCGGCATCGGTTCGAACCACATCGCCCAAATAGACCGGATCGCCAATCTTGGTCTGGATGGATTCGCCCGGGACTTTTGCCTGGACAATGACAGCTCCCACATGCTCGATGATGACCGAGCCCTCGGCTGCCACAACTTTCCCGATTGGCTTTGACGACGAATCCAGGACGGCCCGCCGCGGAGAATCGCTCTGCGCCTGGACTGGGCGGGGTGACGAGGCGGCCAGCGCAAGGACGATACCTGTCACGAGAACAGTCGCTGCGTGCGTGCGCATGGCTCACCCTTTTTCTTTAGAGTTGTTTTGAGCATCCGAACGGCTCCGACGGTGTCGGCACCACCGGGCATCATGGCAGACCAGCGGCAACAAACCACGACAGGCAAACTGGTTATTCCGGATTAATCCGAACGGCTGATCGCCGTGCCCGAAAGAGCCACTATCCGTGCCGGGCAATTTCAACGAGCTTTTCCCCCGTGCCGTCAGGCGAAGCGACAGCAATTCTGCCGTGACTGGCCTGGGCGGAATTCTCGGAAACAACGACCTTCAGCGGGCCTGGCCAAGGTTGCCGGCGCAAAATTGCTCCCGATCGCGTGACGCGGCAAGCCAGCAAAGCTACGGCGATGTCTGAGGTCGACGCTGGGCAATCGAGGTCGAACAATGTCCGTCACGCCCGCTGGAAGGCCCGGGGACGAGCGCGAAGCCGCTGCGATCAGGCGTCACCGAGTGAACGCGGCCAAGAGCGGCCCTCTTGATGGACCCGTTGCGCAGATTCGCGAGCGGGCCTCTGCCGGCGGCTTCGGGATGCTGTCGCTCACGGCAATGCTCTTCTCGATGATCAAACAGGTCAAGGCCGCAGACCCGAACGTAACGTTCCTGGATGACGACGCCATTACTTACAAGGACCTTGCGCACGGTGCATACGAGCTTGTGACCAAGGAGCCGATCCCGCGGCACATCATCGTCGAGGATCCCGGCGAAACGATCGTCGTCAAAAAGGTCGGCTCCTCGGTCAGCGTGAACCAGGTCACGAACACGGCTGCTCGCATGGAGGAGTTGCGGGCGGCACAGCAGGACGCGCTTGCCAATCTGGAAGGGCGAGACCCCCACGGGTCGGGCACACCTCCTTTCGTCAAATCCCAGCCGCTACAGCCGATCAATTTCATTCCGCCCGAGGCTCCCGCGGCGCAAGATTTGCTGGCGCCTGTCTCACCGTTTTTCCTCCCTCCGCCTCTGATCATACATCCGCCGCCGACGCTGAACACCGGAGCCGGCCCGGCCGAACTCGATACCGTGGTGTTTGACACATTCACGGCGACGAGCGGGACGTTCACCGCAAGCAGCAGCAACAGTGATGCCACACTGACCTTCGGTATCAGCGGCGGCACCAACGGCAACACGGTGTTGGGCGGGGTGACGTATGATGTATCGCAAACCGGCCCCTATGGCACCCTTTACCTCAACAGCGGGAGCGGCGCCTACACCTTCGTCCCAAACAGTGATGCGATCAATGCGCTGAAGGCGCCAACGACCACAAGCTTCATTATCACGGTGGCGGATGGCTCGCTCTTGGTCAGTCAGCCCTTCCCGATCACCCTCACCGGCGTCGAAGATGCGGCCATCATTTCCGGTACGACGACCGGCTCAGCGATCGCGGCCGGTGGCGTGGTCAATGCCTCGCCCGGCACGCTGATCGCGACCGGAGCGCTCACTGATACCGATCCCGACGACCCGCCCAATACCTTTACGGCGATCGGCTCGCCGGCCGCGAGCAAGTACGGCACCTTCACGATGACAACGGCCGGCGTGTGGACCTATACGCTCGACAAGGCCAACAGTCAGGTGCAAGCGCTCCATGTCGGCGACAGTCTGACCGACAGCTTCACGGTGACCAGCATCGACGGCACCGCGCAGGTGGTCACGATCACCATCCACGGCCCGTTGGTTGAGGTGAGCGGAACGACCCCGTCGCTGACGCTGAGCGAGACGCATCTGACGGCAACCTCCCTGGACGACAACATCGCTGGCTCGGCGCCGGACACGACGCTGACGACGACGTCAGGCGACTTCTCGACGGCGTTCACCTCGGTTCAGGGGGCGGACGGTGCGACGATCAGCTACGCGCTGTCGATCACCGGTGGCAACGGCACGACATCGGGCCTGATCGACTCGCACACCGGCCAGGCCGACGTGCTGGTCCTGAACGGCAACACCATCGAAGGCCATGTTGGCACTACCGGCGGGGCGCTGGCATTCACCATCACGCTTGATCCGGCGACAGGAATCGTGACCTTCACCGAGTACCGTGCAGTGACGGAGCCTTCCGGCACCAACCCGGACGGCGGGGAAGGCGTCTCGCTGACCGAAGGGACTGTGACCCTGTCGGCGACGATCACCGAAAAGGACGGCAACTTCCAGACCGCGAGCCGTGATCTCGGCAGCCGGCTGATCATCACCGACGACGGCCCGACGATTGCGGCGACGGGGACGGCTCCGTCGTTGACGCTGAGCGAGACGCATCTGACAGCTACGGCGCTGGACGACAGCATCGCCGGCTCGACGCCGGACGCGACGCTGACGACGACGTCAGGCAACTTCTCGACAGCGTTCACGTCGATCCAGGGGGCGGACGGTGCGACGATCGGCTATGCGCTGTCTGTCACCGGCGGCAACGGCATGGCGTCGGGTCTGCTCGACTCGCACACTGGCCAGGCCGATGTGCTGGTGCAAAAAGGCAATACCATTGAAGGCCATGTTGGCACCGTCGGCGGCACGCTGGCGTTCACTATCACGCTCGATCCGGCGACAGGAATCGTGACCTTCACCGAGTACCGTGCGGTGACGCAGCCTTTCGGTACCAACCCCGACGTCGGGGAAGGCGTCTCGCTGACCGCCGGGATTGTGAACCTGACGGCGACAATCACTGACAAGGACGGTGACTTCCAGACGGCGAGCCTTGATCTCGGCAGCCGGCTGACCATCACCGACGACGGCCCGACGATTGGAGGTTTTGGCATCGCAACCATCGTCGCCAAGGACGATCAAGTTGCGAACGGCACCTACAACGTGAGCTTCGGTGCGGATGGCGAGGGCGCGATGCGCGTGGCCGTCCACAATGGCACTGTTAATGGGTACGATCTGGCGACAACGGATCTGGGCGGCGGCATCACGTCGGTACACGTGACCGGGAATGGTGATGACTACACCTTCTATTATACGACCAAGGCGGTGAGCGGCGGCGTGGAGCTGGATGCGTTCTTCACCGATACAAGCGGGACGCTGAGCGATCCATACTTTAGGCTGCTGATCAATCCAGACGGAACCTACACGTTTGACATCGAGACCGTCGGCTTCTTGCAGCAGACGACGGTGACCGGCTCCGATTTCGGAGCATCCGGCAGTGGCCAGCCGTCACTCACCGCTCCGGACGGTCTGCTCGTCATCACCGGCGATTTCAATGGTGCCCCTGCTGACGTCAAAGCGTCGAGCAACGGCATCGCTGTCGGCGACACCGGACTGCAAATGGATCAACACGAAACCTTGAATCTGGCCTTCACGCCGGTGCAAACGGACGTCAGTTTCGCGCTGACGCAGTGGCAAGGAAACGGAGCTGCGGACGTCGTCTTCAAGGTCTTTGATGGCACCAACGACATCCACGACTTCAGCATAAACATTCCAAAGCCATCGGGTGACGCCCACGTCGTGGTGAAAGAGACTTCGAATCTCGCGCTTGTAAACACTTACTCGTTTGATGGCGCAACTTCGACCTATACGCTCTACGTTGGATCGGAATTCAACCGAATAGAGGTGTCGTACGATCACGCGGTAGCCGGCAACGCTACGTTTACCGTCAACAACATCACATACAGCGAGGGATCCAGGATCCCCAGCACCGATCTGCTGTTTGACGTGACGGCCGTCGACCGTGACGGCGATGCGTCAACGACCGGCCTGCAAGTAGACCTTCTGGGCAGCACTAACGTTGCGAGTGGTGTCACCTTGAGCGATCCCCCACAGCCGGTGACGACTGCCGTCAACGGCACCAACGATGGGGCCACTCTCTCCGGGACCGCGACCGGCTCCATGATCGAGGCTGCGGGCGGCGCGCCTGGCACGCCGACCGCTTCCGGTGCGCTCGCCAACACCGACGTCAATCCGCCCAACACTTTCACGGCGGTGCGCTCGCCGACGGCGAGCGACGGCGGCTACGGTATGTTCACGATGACCGCGGCGGGCCTGTGGACCTACACGCTCGACAACAACAATAGTGTGGTGCAGGCGCTCGATGTTGGCGACACGCTGACCGACACGTTCACCGTGACCACCATCGACGGGACGACGCAGGTCGTGACCATCGCCGCCTATGGCGCCGGCGACGCCCCCAACGGTTTCGATAACCTGGCCGCTGGACCGGCCGTGACGAGCGATCCTCCCTTCGCCCCTGTGACTCACGGAAGTGAAACCATCGCGGCCGGTGGCGATGTGGGCCAGATCATCTCCACGGGCGCCGGCAAAGATACCGTCAACGGCACTGGCCAGGCTGACATTCTTCATGGCGGCTCCGGCAACGACACGATCAAAGGCAATGACGGCGATGACACGACGCACGGTGGCGCGGGAATCGATGCGGTCAACGGCAACAAGGGCAATGAAACGATCATCGGCGGATTTGGCGCCGACCAATTGACCGGCGGCACCGGGAACGACCGTTTCGTCCATTTGTCCGCGGCGGATTCCAAGGCCGGCCAGTTCGGCACCATCACCGATCTCAACCCGGGATCCGACAAGATCGACTTGACGGCTCTCGGCGGGCTTGGCTTCGTTCTCCTGGCCTTGAGCTCGGCAAGCACGTCCGTGCCGGCGCACACGATCGCCTGGCTCTACGACAGCGCGGCCAATGAAACGATCGTGTATGTCAATCCGAGCGACCAGACCCTGCACATTGGCGATTCCGGCCTGATCGAAATCCATCTGCAGGGCATTGCGACCATCGACGCGTCGGATTTCACCCTGACGCCGGCGGCGGCAGCCGTGCTGGCGGCCGGCAGCGACCCGCTCGATCTCAGCGCAACGACACAAAGCGACGCCACCGCCGTGACGACGACCAGTTCGTCCGAGACCACACTCAGCGACGGCACGCTCCTCGCTGACTGGAACGCGACGGACAGATCAACCGACCAGGCCCACAGCGTTTTTGCCAGTTCGGACCAGTTTGCATGGACCGAACATCCCAGCTTCGCCAGCTCAGACGGGGTGCAGCCGCACGCTGCAGAGATTACCAGCAGTGACGCGGTAATGCCCGCACCGAGCGGGCTGTCCACGATCTTGCACGACGAGGCCGCACCGACGGCGACCAGCTTTGTCTTCGATCAGCTAACGCTGCCCGACAGCACCGATACGACGATCGGAAACAATGACGCGATCGCCGAAAGTGCCCCCATGCCTGAGATTGCTTTCGCGGCGCTCCAAGATGCGGCCGAACAGCTCGCCCGGCACGGGCGTACGCTGGAGAAGGGCAACGAGGACCACGGTGCATCGGCTCCAGACAGCGCCCACAATGCTGCTCATGCCCACGGCGGCGCCAGTCATTCGCTTCCAAGCGAGGCAGCCGGACAGCACGATGCGCCGAAGCACGGCCCGGTGGATGTCGATCCGCCCTCTGCCGGTCATGCAGCGCACGGCTCTGCGCCTGCCGGTTCGCACCAGGTCGGCGACTCCTTTGACTTCAAGGATGGCGCTTCGCATGGCCAGGGTCCGGAGCACGGCGTCCAATTGGATGATCCCTCAGACCCGTCCGGTCATCACGAGCACGCCGGGAAAGCCCACGAATCCGAGGCGGCGTCAATGCACGAACTGTCCCCGTCGCATATTGATCCGGCTCACGGGGCAGGCACAACTGGCGCTCACGTGCTGCACGATCTGATCGTGTGACGCACACAAGGCGACCGTCTCTTCAGTGTTGCGGTCCCGCGCAATCCGGCGCGGAGGAGTTCTCTCGCTCGAGACCAGCGTCATCTTCAGCGTCGCCATCTTCCCCCTGCGGCGGCCATGCATGCTGATGGTCTAGCGCGGATGTCCAGGCGAACGTCATCGCCGCGATGAGCAGCCGATTGACGGCTTCGATTGCGCGTTCTGCTACGGACGAGTAGTTCATAGCTTCCTCCCGCGCTGCGGATTGCGAATGGCGGGAGCCTAGGACGAACTCTGCGGCGCCACTGTACTCCACTTCACATTTGTACGCGTCAACTCATCGCAGCCTCAGAAGATGCCTCTTGCTTCGGCTGCATCCGCAACGCGAGTCGACGTGGCTCGTGCGGCAAGGACGTCAAACTCGCGGCGATCACCCCACTCCCCGGCGCGTTTGATCTGCGTGCTCGGTTGCCGAACAGGCGCGCACAACCTCAGGGGTGTTGCGGTCCATCAACGACTCTGAATCAGATGTGATCATTGCGATGCGAATTCGATTGGTCAACTTTTTGGGGGAGCAATCAATGAGCGAAGAAGCCAACTGCATTGTATGTAGCCAGGCAAGAGCGGTCGTAGCCGTCTTTCCAATCGCGCGGGGTTATGCACTGAAGGTATACGAGTGCTCCTGCTGCCACAGCACCCTTCATCTCGTGACTCGAATGACGAAGGCTGCGCTGATCAAGCAGCACTGCGAGACCCTCCTTCCCGTCGAGAAACCGCTGAGCTCGGCAGGTCGCAGGGTTCAGCAGCGGTTCGCGAGCTAGACACGCAAGGCGTCTAGCCGCGTGCAGGCCGAACGACCGCGCGATTGCGCGCAGGTTGCCGTAACGCGCCGCGGCTCTCGAGCCCTCAATTCGGCTTTTGCGTCGGCTTGCCGTCGATCTTGGGCAGGTCGCCGGCCGAGGCGGATTGATCGCCGCCGCCATTAGCCCGGCGGGCCATTTCGACGGTCAGCCGCTCGGCGGCCTCCGGTGACATCAGCCCCAGGATGTCCGACATCTTTCGCGGCGCGATGGCCGAGGCGATCTCGATCAGCACGCCCATCTCGAGGCGGTCGAACACCCGCGCGGCGTCCTTCGGCTTCATGCCCTCATACATGGTGACGAGGCCCTTCATGCGCTGGGCTTCGGCGGCCTTCTGCTCGGCCTGGGTCGCTGAGATGCGGGATTCCACCGCCTTCATCTCCTCGACCTTGTTCTCGATGCGCTTCTCGGCCGATTTCAGCAGGCTCTCGCGGATGTCGATCTCGCGCTGGCGGGCCTCGATCTCCTGGCGGCGCGACTGCAACCGCTCCAGGATCGCGCGCTCCGAGGCCGAGACCTGCGGCTGGGCTTCCTCCACCTTGACCACGGTGCCTTCGGCCTTGGTCTCGGGCGCGGCCGGCTTCGGCGCCTCCTTCGGCGCGCCATGGGTCGAGCCGGTGATGTCGGGGTCTTCCCGTCCCGTCGGAAAGTTCAGATTCTCCTGCGCCCAGGACTTCTTGGCCTGGTTTGGCTGGTAGTCGAAGACATAGCCGCCATTGATCACGAGGCCCGCGACCTTGAGCGTGGCGAGACCTGCGACGGCAACCAGGACGACCGGTATGACGCGGATGTTACGAAAGGACTTCATACCCCTGACTTCATGCGGCAAGGCCGTTGGATCGTCGGCGCTCGGAGAAGGCTTCGGCCGCAGCCGCCACCGCCTTCGCCGACGAGGGCTTGGCCACCGGCACGGCAACCGGTTCCGGACTGGCCACGGGGCGCGCGGCGATCGCGATCTTGGACAGGCGCCGCACCACGTTGTCGGCTTCGCCCAGCTGCTTGTAGAGCTGGTCCGACATCTGGGTCGCCGCCGCGAGCTGGCTGCCGAGGTTCTCGTTGACGTCGCGCACGGCGAGCTTCAGCCCGCCGATCGCGCGCTCGGCGATCTCGGTCGCGGTGATCAGCTCGGCAATGACCGCCTTCAGCGAATGCTCGTCCGCCTTCAGCCGCGTCAGCCGCTTGTTCAGCAGGATGCAGTAGCCGATCGTGAGCATCAGCAAGATAGCCACCAGCGTCTCGATCGCCATTCCAAGGGAGTGGTTCATGGGGCCTCCATCATCTTGTTCTGCTCGTCCACCTTCTCGAACATCGCAAGTGTCGTACTTGGCTTGCGCAGGGGTTTCGTCACCCTGATCGCGACGCGGTCGCCGACCCGGCCCATGCGTCCTTCGGTGATTGTGACGTCGCCGCAGCGCACGGTGACATTGGCATCCGCGCGCATGTCCAGCGGCAGCGTGTCGCCGACCTTCAGCCGCATCAGCTGCTTGAGCGGGATGTCGGCCTCGTAGAGCACTGCATCGACGGAGATCTCGGCCTGGCCGATCTCGGTGGCGAAATGGCCTTCCCAGACCGGGTCGCGGCCGAACTTTTCGCCCATGAACATCTGGAGCAGGACGCCCCGGATCGGTTCGATGGTCGCGTAAGGCAGCAAGAGCTCGATATTGCCGCCGCGGTCTTCCATGTCGATGCGCAGGCGCACCAGGATCGCGGCGTTGGCGGGACGGCTGATCGCGGCGAAGCGCGGGTTGGTCTCGAGCCGGTCGATCGTGAAGGTCACCGGCGACAGCGGCCGGAACGCCTGCTCGGCGTCGGCCAGCACCACCTCGACAAGCCGCTTGACCAGCTCGGTCTCGATCGTGGTGTAGGGCCGGCCCTCGATGCGGAGCTGGCTGGTGCCGCGGCGGCCGCCGAGCAGCACGTCGATCATCGAGTAGATCAGGTTGGAATCGACCGTCGCCATGCCGAAATTGTCCCACTCCTCGGCCTTGAACACCGAGAGCACGGCCGGCAGCGGGATCGAGTTCATGTAGTCGCCGAAGCGCACCGAGGTGATGCGGTCGAGCGAGACTTCGACGTTGTCGGAGGTGAAATTGCGCAAAGACGTCGTCAACAGCCGCACCAGGCGGTCGAAGACGATTTCGAGCATCGGCAGACGCTCGTAGGAGACCATCGCCGAATCGATGATCGCGCGAATGCCGGAATGGTCGTCGAGCGTGACGTCGCCGACGGTGAAGCCGAGGAGGTTGTCGATCTCCTCCTGCGACAGCACCCGCTCGCCGGAGTTCTTGCCGGAGCCGAGGTCGCGGCTGCCGTCCTCGACCATGGCCGCCCATTGCAGGGCCATGGTCTCGGAGAGTTCGTTTTCGGCAGCGGCCTTCGCGGCCTCCGCGGGATCCTCGGAATCGAGCGAAGCCTCCCATTGGGCGGCAATCGCATCCTGGTCCATCTGCTCGTTGCCGGCCATGACGCTAGCCCATTACCTTCCCTGAGCCGTCACTGGATCACGACTTCCTTGAACAGCACCGCGCTGACCTGGACCGGTGCGACCGCCGCGTTGACACGCTTGGTCAGCTCTTCCTTGAGGCGGAAGATGCCGGCGGAGCCGTTGAGGTCGGAGGAGCGCAGCTCGCGCACATAGGTCTGGAAGATGTCGGTGACGCGCGGCATCGCCGGCTTGATCGCCTCGATCTGCTTTTCTTCCTTCAGCTCCAGCACGATCTTCAGCTTCAGATATTGCACGCGCTCGCCCGGAGCGCCGGCGAGGTTGACCATCATGTCGGGCACCTCGACGAAGGCCGGCGGCTTCGGCGGAGGCGCCGCCTCGGCATGGTGCTCGTCGTCGCCGTGGCGGAAGAAGAAGAACCAGGTCGCCGCGCCGCCGCCGAGGACGGCGAGCAGACCGACGGCCATGATGATGAGCTTGAGCTTGTTCTTCGGGGGAGCGGCTTCAGCGCCCTCAGTGGCTGCGCCGCCTTCCGCTTCATTCTCTGCCATGGTCGCCCGGCTCGCTCATCTCTTATAGGAATCGAAAGAGCGAAGCCCCCTGGCAGACAATGACGCGATACAAATGCCCCAGCGCAATGCGCTCCTCTTGCACGCAAACGCTACGGTAATAATGGTTAACGGAACCTTTCGATTGGGCCGCCACTAGGAAAAATCTGCCGGGCAAACATGGCTAACAGAACCTTTCTGCCGCCCTCCCGCACCCTCGAAAAATCAGCAAGACATTGATATTCAACAATTTTCTACGTTGGCACGGCTTTCGCTGAGAAAGGACCGAGACCCGGGGGTTTGGGAGAACCTGACGGTCTCGTTCACGGGGTCCGCCAAGGCGCTTGGGAGAGCGAGGAGGCAGATCTCACTCAGGGGAGATCTTCCGATGCAGAACGCGCTTCTGATCGGCTTGTCACGGCAGATGACGTTGGAACGGCAGATGGATGTCATCGCCAACAACGTCGCCAATGCCAACACCAACGGCTTCAAGGCCGACCATTCGCTGTTCGAGGAGTTTCTCAACTCGAACGCGCGTGAGGACAATTTCGTCGGTTCCGACCGCCGGGTCTCCTATGTGCAGGACCGCGGCACCTTCCGCGACGTCGGCCAGGGGCCGATGGAGGCGACCAACAACCCGCTCGACATGGCGATCAACGGCAACGCCTTTTTCGCCGTGCAGGCCAATGGCGCCGAGCGTTACACCCGCGACGGCAAGTTCACGCTCAGCAGCACCGGCCAGCTCGTCACCTCCGACGGCAACCTCGTGCTCGGCACCGCCGGCCCGATCACCTTCCAGCCGACCGACCACGACATCAATATCGCCCCCGACGGCACCGTCACGGTGCTCGAGGGCACGGCCAAGACCGACTCGATCCGCGGCAAGATCCGCATGGTGACCTTCGACGATCCGGCCAAGCTCACCAAGCTCGGCGCCAACCTCTACAGCGCCGGCTCGGCCAACCAGCAGGTCGACACCAAGTCCACCGTGCAACAGGGCTACATCGAGAAGTCGAACGTCAACTCGGTCGGCGAGATGAGCCGCATGGTCGAAGTCATGCGCAGCTACACCGCCATCGCCAATCTGCTCCAGCAGCAGAGCGACCTCCACAAATCGGCGATCGAGAAGCTCGCCGACGTTCCGGCCTGATTAGGAGATCACTGACATGCAAGCGCTCCACACCGCTGCGACCGGAATGGCGGCCCAGGAACTCAACGTCCAGGTCATCTCCAACAACATCGCGAACCTGCGCACCACCGGCTTCAAGAAGCAGACCGCGGCGTTCCAGGACCTGATCTACGAGCACGTCCGCCGCGTCGGCGCGCAGGCCTCGGACCAGGGCACCATCGTGCCTGTCGGCGTCGACATCGGCGGCGGCGTCAAGACCGTCGGCACGCCGCGCAGCATGACGCAGGGCACGCTGTCGCAGACCGGCAACGACCTCGACCTCGCGATCTCGGGCGAAGGCTTCTTCAAGATCCTGATGCCGGACGGCACCTTCCAGTACACCCGCGACGGCACCTTCCAGATGGACAACCAGGGCCGCGTCGTCACCGCGCAGGGCAACCCGGTGCAACCGACCATCACCATCCCGAACAACGCCTCCGGCCTCACCGTCAACGAGCAGGGCCAGGTCTCGGTGACGCTGCCGGGTTCCTCGACGTCGGCCGTTCAGGGCCAGCTCGGCCTGACCCGCTTCATCAACAAGGCGGGCCTCCAGCCCGTCGGCAACAATCAGTTCACCGAGACGCCCTCTTCCGGCCCGCCGCAGGACGGCACCGCGAACACCGAAGGCTACGGCAAGATCACGCAGGGCAGCCTGGAGCAGGCCAATGTCGACGTCGTCTCGGAGATGAGCGACCTGATCGCCGCGCAGCGCGCCTACGAGATGAACGCCAAGGTCATCAGCGCCGCCGACCAGATGATGCAATCGACCACGGCGCTGTTCCGCTGAGGCAATGACAATGATCCGCACCACCCTCGCCACGATCTCCGCTCTCCTGCTGCTGGCGCTGCCGGTGCAGGCCGCCGACGACGTCATCGCGGCGCCGACGCTGCGCGCGAGCGTCACCGTGACCTCCGACGTGGTGCGGGTCGGCGATCTCATCGACAATGCCGGCTCGGCCGCGCTGATCCCGGTCTACCGCTCGCCCGATCTCGGCACCACCGGCGCGCTGCCGGTCGCGCATGTGCTGTCGGTGTTGCGCGCAAAGCAGGTGATCGGCGTGATGACCGGCGACATCAGGGAAGTCCAGGTCACCCGCCTCGCCCGCACCCTCGCCAACAAGGACCTCGAAAACGCGGTGGCTTCCGCGCTCGAGCGCCGCTTCGGCCTTGGCGATGCCGCCAACATCACCGTCACCTTCGACCGCGGCGTCGCCGACATGCGGCTGGACGCCTCCAACACCGGCGCGCTCCAGCCGGTCGCGACGCGTTACGACGCCCGCGGCGGCCGTTTCGACATCGCCTTCGAGATCAACAACGACAACAATCCGGCGCCGACCAAGCTGCGCTTCACCGGCACCGCGATCGAGACCGTGGAAGTGGCCGTGCTGACGCGCGACATCGACCGCGCCGACCTCCTGAAATCCTCCGACGTCGCGCTGGAGCGCCGGCCCAAGGCCGAGGTCACCGGCGAGGCCGCCTCGCGCGACCGCACCATCGGCATGCAGCTGCGCCGGCCGATGCGGGCGGGCACGCCGATCCGCGTCGCGGACATCGTCAAGCCCGACTTCGTGCAGCGCGACCAGAACGTCACCATCATCTACCAGGTGCCCGGGCTCTACCTCACCACGCGCGGCAAGGCGATCGAGAGCGGCGCCGAGGGTGACACCGTCAGCGTGCTCAACCTGCAATCCAAGCGTACGCTAACCGGCGTCGTCACCGGCCGCGGCCAGATCACGGTCCAGGGCGCGAGCCAGTCGCCGCCGATGGCGCCTGCAGTCGAGCAGACCTCCTCGCTCAAGCGTGACGAGGTGCCTGCCCCTGCGGCTGCGGCCGCAGCGCTCGCCCAAAGCCTGATCCAGGCGCCCACGTCTCCGGCCCAGATCGCACAAGCCCAGATCCCGCAAGCCCGCGTCTCGCAAGCTCCAGCCAAGTCAGAGTAAGTCATGTCCCCGTTCAGTTCGGCTTTCCGTCCTCGTCGCATCGCGATCTCTGCCCTGCTGCTGGCCATTGGCGCGCTGGCAAGCGGCTGCTCCTCGATCGACCGCCTGTCGCAGATCGGCGAGCAACCGAAACTGTCCGCGATCGACAATCCGACGGCGCAGCCCGGCTACAAGCCGGTGCAGATGCCGATGCCGAAGCCGGAAGTCGCCTCCTACAATCCGAACTCGCTGTGGCGCAGCGGCAGCCGCGCCTTCTTCAAGGACCAGCGCGCCCACCAGATCGGCGACCTGCTCACCGTGACCGTGAACATCACCGACAAGGCCAACATCGCCAACGAAACCCAGCGCAGCCGCACCGCCAAGGAAGATTCGGGAATTACCGACTTTATCGGCAGCCAGACGGTCACGCAGCCGCTCAAGGTCCTGCCCGGCCGCCTTCTCACCACCGACTCGACATCCTCCGCCGACGGCAAGGGTTCGGTCAATCGCCAGGAAGCGTTGCAGACCAACGTCGCCGCGGTGGTCACGCAGGTGCTGCCGAACGGCAACCTCGTGGTCGAAGGCAAGCAGGAGATCCGGGTCAACTACGAGATCCGCGAGCTCGTGGTCGCCGGCATCGTCCGCCCCGAAGACATCCAGAGCGACAACACCATCGACTCCAGCAAGATCGCGCAGGCCCGCATCGCCTATGGCGGCCGCGGCCAGATCATGGACGTGCAGCAGCCGCGCTACGGCCAGCAGGTCATGGACGTGCTGCTGCCCTTCTAAGCCTCTTTAAGAGCTCCCACATCGTGTTCGCGAACCTAGGCGCGAACGACGATGTACTACGCGGCCTCCGGTAGCTCCCCTGCCGGAGGCCGCATGTATTTTGGCGTGGTGCGCCACACTCAACCAGGCCGGTCGTGCGATTATAGCGGCGCAGTTGCCTCAAATTCCGTCATTGCGAGCGTAGCGAAGCAATCCAGAAATGCGCCCGCGGAAGGATTCTGGATTGCTTCGTCGCAAGAGCTCCTCGCAATGACGGAGAAGCGCGGTTGCGCCCCTCACTTGAACTCCGCCTCCACCACGCCCAGCCCGTCCAGCTCCATCCGCACCTTGTCGCCGGCCTTCAGCCACAGCGTCTTCACCAGGCTCCCGGTGAGCACGAGCTGCCCCGCGTGAAGACCCTTGCCCTCGGCGGCGAGATGGTTGGCGAGCCAGGCGAGCGCGTTGTGGGGGTGGCCGAGCACGTCGGCGCCGGTGCCGTGGCCGACCTCCTCGCCGTTGACGATGGCGCGGCCTTTGACCGCCTTCAGGTCCGGCACCGACGAGCGCGGAACCGACGGCCCCAGCACGCAGCCGGCGGCGAAGAAATCGTCGGCGATCAGCGTCGGCGCGCCCATCGTCTCCCACTTCACATAGCGGTCGTCGACGATCTCGATCGCGGGATGATAGGCATCGACGGCCTCGCCGACCCATTCGGCCGTGAACGGCGCCTCGCCGGCGGCAAGGTCACGCTGCAGCCGCACCGCGATCTCGCATTCGACGCCGACCCGGACATATTTGGAAGCCGCGAGCTTCACCCCGCTATCGTGCACGCCCTTCTGGAACACGCCGCCGGCGCAGGGATGCGGGATGCCGATATAGTCCTGCATCACCTGGCTGGTGCAGCCGATCTTGTAGCCGACGAGCGGCCCGGCATGCGGCAGCAGGAGATCGTGCAGCGCACGCTGGACCTGGTAGCCCTCGGCCTCGTCGGCTGGCGGAACCTCGAGCGCCGCAAGCGGCGCATGGTTGCGGCGCGCCAGCGCGATCGCCTTTGCGGCTTCGAGAATGTTGTCCATCGGCGCCGCCTCCCACGCTACGCATTCGAGGGCGGCACTTCAGCATCCCCGCTGCGGCCTGACAAGCGCGGCCCAAAGGACGGTCCTAAGGTCGGCCAAACAGCGGCTTCACGCCCTGACCAGGCCAAGCCGGATCAGGCTCTCGGCCGTCGCAAGGATCGCCTCATCGTTGGAGCGCGGCTGCCAGCCGAGCAGCGACCGAGCCTTGGCGCTGGTGGAATGCCGCACCCTTCCGAGCATCGGCACGACCGCACGCAGCAGCGGAATCCGGTTGGCGGCCAGGCGCACCAGCCAGTCCGGCGCCTGGAGCCGTGGAACCCGGCGTGCCCTCGGTCCGAGTTCCCGCCGCAGCACCCTGGCGATATCGAGGATCGACATCGCCTCGCCGGAGACCGCGATGAAGCGCTCGCCTTTCGCCTCAGGCGCGGTCATCGCCCGCAGATGCAGGTCGGCCACGTCGCGCACGTCAACCACGCCGAAATAGACCCGCGGCACCGCCGGCATGGCGCCGTCGAGCAGCGATTTGACGATCTCGATCGAGCCGGAGAAGTCCGGCCCCAGCACGGGACCGAAAATGCCGGCTGGGTTCACGACCGAGAGCTCGAGCCCGCCGCCTTCGCGCGCCACGAAATCCCAGGCCGCCCGCTCGGCCAGCGTCTTGGATTTGATGTAAGCCTGCACGTCGGCACCTCCGAGATTGGTCCAGTCGGTCTCGTCGAACGGTTTTTCCCGCGGCTTGTGGCCATACCCGATCGCACCCAGCGACGAGGTGATCACCACGCGCCTGACGCCGGCCTCGCGCGCGGCCCGCAGCACCCGCAGCGTGCCGTCGCGCGCCGGGATGATCATCTCGTCCTCATCCTTGGGAACACTGGTCGAGAGCGGCGAGGCAACATGGAGAACGTAGTCGCAGCCCGCGACGGCCTCACGCCACCCCTCGTCCCGGACGAGGTCGGCGGTGAAGAAGGACAGGCTCTCGGGCGATGCCGCCCCGCCCTCGCGCAGCATGGCCAGCACGTCGGCCTGCCGCTCCGGCCGGCGCACCGTTGTCCGCACCGTGTGGCCGGCGGCCAGAAGTTGCAGGACGACGTGGATGCCGACGAAACCCGACCCGCCCGTGACCAGAACAATGCTCATTGCCAAATTCCCCTCGTTGCACGGGCCGGCGAATTGGTTCCATCAAGGCCCTGCTCAAGGCGGCATCTGGTCACTATGTGCTTGCGAACAAGTAGAATGGATTTCGAGACCGGTATGGAAAACCTGACCAGTGCCTGCGACGGCGACTGCGATTGCAGCCCCGACCCTGCCCTGCTCGCCGACTTCAAGCGGGCCATCCACGCGCTCGGCGGCAAGTGGAAGCTGGAGATCCTGTTCGCGCTGATGAACGGCGCGGTCCGTTTCGGCGCATTACGGCGATCGATCGGCGGCATCACCCAGCACATGCTGACCACGCAGCTGCGCGAGCTCGAGCAGGACGGACTGGTGTCGCGAACCGTCTTCGCGGAGAAGCCCTTGAGGGTCGAGTACGAGCTGACGGATGCGGCCTACGGCCTGTTGCCGGCGTTTAAGGAAATATTGAGCTGGTCCAGGCTTTATGGGGCCGCGCGCCTCGTGGCGTCGCACCAGGCCTGATTGCAGCGATGCTTGATGCAGCTGGATCGGTGTCTCAGCGTTCGACTCGATCCCGTTGATGCGACTCGCAAAATCTCCCGCACCTGAAGTGAAGGCTGTTTCTCATCCGAACTCACGTGAGCTCGGAGGATGTGACTCTAGCTCATTGATCGCGATTCATTTTTCGCGATTGCGGTCGCGCGTTGAAGCGCGACGGCAAGCGACGGGCAATATCCTGACCGCGGCGCGAAATGGCGCCTTGCGTCCAAAAACAAAGAGCCGCATCGCTGCGGCTCTGACTCTATTCGTCGCGATAGACCTTCTCGCGTTTCTCGTGGCGCTCCTGCGCTTCCACCGAGAGTGTTGCGATGGGCCGGGCCTCGAGCCGTTTCAACGAGATCGGCTCGCCGGTGTCCTCGCAATAACCGTAGGTGTTGTCCTCGATACGCTGAAGCGCGGCGTCGATCTTGGCGATCAACTTGCGCTGGCGATCGCGGGCGCGGAGTTCGATGGCGCGGTCGGTTTCGGACGATGCCCGATCGGCGAGATCGGGGTGGTTCACGTTCTCCTCCTGCAGGGCTTGCAGGGTGAGCTTGGACTCTTTGAGGATCTCATCCTTCCAGGCAAGGAGCTTCAACCGGAAGTACTCCTTCTGCCGGTCGTTCATGAAAGGCTCTTTTTCGGTCGGTCGGTAGTTTTTCAACTTTTCCAAGGGCGGCCTATCTGTCTAAGCAACGACTCGCAAACGGAACGGGGTCCGTTGAGCGGGGCGTTATATAGCGGCCTCCTGTGACAGACAATATTTCCCTGATCGCCCAGCCGGCGCCCCCAAGCCCTTGCACAGGAAGGTTTATCCGCAAGGGCCCGGGAGCGGCCGAAGGCCTAGTATCCGACCGTGAAACGCTGCCTCAAATGGGCCGGCCGCTCGACTTCGTCGGCAAGCGCAATGGCGTAGTCGGCGAAGCTGATCCAGCTCTTGCCGTTCGCATCTGCGAGAAGCTGATCGGTCCCGAGCCGGAACTTGGCCGTGCGCTCGCCCTCGACGAACAGCGCCGATGGCGAGATGAAGGTCCAGTTCAGTTCCTTTTCCTGCCGCAGCAGGTCGAGAAAGGCGGAGCCAGCCTCCGCCTCGGCCTTGTATTGGGCCGGAAAACCGGGAGTTGTGACCAGCTTCACGCCTGGTGCAACCTCCAGGCTGCCAGCCCCGCCAACGACGAGGTAGCGGCCGACCTTGGAGTCCTTGGCTGCCCCGATCAGCTTGAGCGCGTCGCTGGCCAAGAAGTGCACGGAACTCACGGCGACGTCGTGCCCGGCCCACAGCCTGGCGAGACCCGCCTGGTCGAGCACATCCCCCTTGGTGGGTGTGACGTTCGGCAGGGCCGCGATCTTCTCGGGGTTCCGGGCGATGGCCGTGACGCTATGGCCGCGGCGGGACAGTTCCTTGGTGATCTCCGACCCGGCCCGGCCCGAGGCGCCGGCGACTGCGATTTTCATGGAAGGCTCCTTTGCTTCTGTGGTAACTAGCGGCGACTAGATATCTCAAAGAAAGCTGGTGTTAAGAGAGCACTTTGTGCTCACCTGATTACGCAGGAGTAACCGGCAAGCGAGCCGGCAAGCGACTTCAATGGATCGAGGACCCGACGATGAAGCCCGACGTCTATGCAGCGAACTGCCCCACGCGCCAGATTCTCGATCGCGTCGGCGACAAATGGGCGGTGCTGATCCTCCTGCTGCTGCGCGAGGAGCCGATGCGCTTCAATCAGTTGCGTCGCACGATTGAAGGCATTTCGCAGAAGATGCTGAGCCAGGTTCTCAAATCGCTCGAACGCGACGGCCTGATCAAGCGCCTCGCCATCGCGACCGTACCGGTGACGGTGGAATATTCTATCACGCAACTCGGGCTTACACTCGCCGCGGCCGTCGATCCATTGCGCGATTGGGCCGAGCAGAATCTGAAGGACGTGCTTGCCGCCCAGCGCCACTACGACGCGCAGAAGGAGGAGGAGGCGGCGTAAGGCCCTTTCTCAAACGGACGCGGCGCGCTCACACGAAATTCCGCTGTCATGCCCCGGCTTGACCGGGGCATCCAGGACGCCGCGGCCTCTCGATTCAAAACTACTGTCTCTGGAATACTGGGTCGCCCGGTCAAGCCGGGCGACGACAGCCTGCCCTACGCCTGCCCGGCCTTGGCGAGCTCGACCTCGACGCGCAGCTCGATCTCGGACAGCACGGAATCGAGACCGGGATCGCCCGAGGACGATTTCAGGTTCGCCGCAGCATCGCGCAGCCGCATCACGGTGGACGCGTCGAGATTGCCGGACAAGAGGCCCATCTTGAGATCGTCGAGCACGTCGAGCGCGGTCCTGCCGCGCGCGACCGAGCGCTTGCGGCGCTCGACCGGATCCTCCTCGATGCCTTGCAGCGCGAGCAGGGCATCGATGTTGGCCGCTGCTTTCGGCGCCGCAGCCGCTCGCGTCTCCTGCGCCGACGAGGTGTCGGGCAGGACGAAGGTGCCGGAGCTCGTCCGCCTGGCCTGGCTGGCCGGCGTTCCAAGCGTGGTGCCGTTCGGTCCGTAGATGCGCATCGCAGCAATCCGGGTGATCGATGCCTCACCTTCGCTGTTTTATGGTTAACGGCGCGTAAACAGCCCGGCAAAATCTGCCGACGGGCGGCAGTTTCGCTCCTCAGGGACAACGCCCGCTGACACCGGTCGAAACAGATTTATTCAACCTATTCAGCGACCTACGCCCACTGCCCCGCGGTGGCACAGCACTCGCAAGGAAAGCGTCGGACCAGCTCGTCATGGGAGTGTCGAGGATGGTCCGAGATTTGAGGAGCCTCGGGGAGCAGAGGATGCCAGGCGTTCGTTGGGTGAGGATTGTTGGGGTGGCCTGCGCCGCGCTGTCGGCGCTGGCGCTGTCGGTCACGTCCGCAAGCGCGACCTCGCGCATCAAGGACCTCGCCAATATCGAGGGCGTGCGGCAGAACCAGCTGATCGGCTACGGCCTCGTCGTCGGCCTCAACGGCACCGGCGACACCCTCAACAACATCCCCTTCACCAAGCAGTCGCTGCAAGCGATGCTCGAGCGCATGGGCGTCAACATCCGCGGCGCCACCATCCGCACCGGCAACGTCGCCGCCGTGATGGTGACAGGCAATCTGCCGGCCTTCGCCACCCAAGGCACGCGCATGGACGTCACCGTTTCCGCGCTCGGCGATGCCAAGAACCTCCAGGGCGGCACCCTGCTCGTCACGCCCCTCCTCGGCGCCGACGGCAACGTCTATGCGGTCGCGCAGGGTTCGCTCGCGATCTCCGGCTTCCAAGCCGAGGGCGAAGCGGCGAAGATCGTGCGCGGCGTTCCGACCGTGGGGCGCATCGCCAACGGCGCCATCATCGAGCGCGAGATCGAGTTCGCGCTCAACCGGCTGCCGAACGTGCGCCTGGCGCTCCGCAATGCCGACTTCACCACCGCAAAGCGCATCGCGGCGGCTGTCAACGACTATCTCGGCGTCAAGACCGCCGAGCCGATCGATCCATCGACGGTGCAGCTTTCGATTCCGCCGGAGTTCAAGGGCAACGTCGTCGCCTTCCTCACCGAGATCGAGCAGCTCCAGGTCGATCCCGATCTCGCCGCCAAGATCGTCATCGACGAGCGCAGCGGCATCATCGTGATGGGCCGCGACGTTCGCGTCGCCACCGTCGCGGTGGCGCAAGGCAACCTCACCGTCACGATCTCCGAAAGCCCGCAGGTGAGCCAGCCCAATCCGCTGTCCCGAGGGCGGACCGTGGTCGCGCCGCGCAGCAGCGTCAGCGTCACCGAGGACGGCAGGAAGTTGGCACTCGTCAAGGATGGCGTCTCGCTCCAGCAGCTCGTCGACGGCCTCAACGGCCTCGGCATCGGCCCCCGCGACATGATCAGCATCCTCCAGGCGATCAAGGCCGCCGGCGCGATCGAAGCCGATATCGAGGTGATGTGATGCAGACGAGCATGATCAACACCCCGCGCGCCGCCGCCTCCTCGGCCTTCTCGGTGGAAAGCCGCAACGGCCGGCCCGACTTCGAGCTAGCCGCCGCGCTGCAAAAGGTCTCGCCGCAGCAGCAGGCCAAGGCGCAGAAGACCGCCACCGATTTCGAGGCGATGTTCCTCAACAGCATGTTCTCGCAGATGACCTCGGGCCTGAAGGGCGAAGGCCCGTTCGGCGACACAACGGGCACCGGCGTATGGCGCTCGATGCTGACCGAGCAGTATTCCAAGAACTTCGCCAAGGCCGGCGGCGTCGGCGTCGCCACCGAGGTCTATCGCACTCTCATCATGCAGCAGGCGAAAACCGTCCGCACGGCATAAGGTCAAACGAGATGAACCAGTTCACCGCCTCACGTCAGCCGATGCAAGCGCAGCGCCCGAACACCGCGCCCGGCAACGCCCAGGCGCGCAAGCTCGCCGAAGACCTGATGGATGCGATGAGCGCCCTGCTCGGACTGATCGAGCGTGAGACCGAACTCGTTCGCGCCGGCAACGTCCGCGAAGCGATGATGCTCGAGAGCAGGAAACAGGAGCTGTCGCGAAACTATGTCGGCGCCGTCAGCCAGTTGAAGGCCAACCAGGCCCAGCTCGCGAAATCGGCGCCCGAGCTGCTTTCGACGCTGCATCGGCATCACGATGCGTTCCGCGCGATGCTCCAGGTCAATCTCACCGTGCTCGCGACCGCGCACGCGGTCTCCGAGAGCGTCGTGCGCGGCGTCAATGCCGAGATCCAGAAGCGCAACGTGCCGAACACCTATACGGCCGCGGGACGCCGCGCCACTCCGGGCCCGCGCCACATCACCCCGCTCACCGTCAGCCGCTCGCTCTGAACGCGCAGAAAACAAGCGACAATTTTACGAAAAACCGCGCGGCGATATCGTCGCGCGGTTAGTCACGTTTCCTTACCGGGTCTTCAATCCTGGTGTTCCATGGTTGCGCATTGAGAGGGGTTGGGATTTGACTCGGACGAGGCAACCAGGAGGCTGCCATGAGTACAGATTTCAGCATCAGGCCGGTGGGGATACCGGCCCCCGCGCAGATCATAACGACGTCGAATGCGGCGGCGAACGAGGCCGTGCAAACCGATTTGCCGGTGAGCCAGACGGTCGCCGCGAGCGATACGAGCGCGCCCGTGCGCAATGATTTGCCGAACAGCGAGAACATCTCGCGGCAGGTGGTGTTCGACCAGGCCGCCGCATCCTTCGTCTTCCAGGTCGTCAACGACAGGACCGACGCCGTGGTCAATCAGTTCCCCGACGAAGCGATGCTGCGCCGGCGAGCTTATTTCCATGCAGAGGATCTGAAGTCCAAACCCTCGCGTCCGCTCAATACGGATGTCAGCGCCTGACGCTCAGGTATCGAGCGTGGCAACCGCGGTCTCGAGATAAGTCGAGTCCGTCGCAGGATCAGTGACGACGTTCTTGATCTGGGCCTTGCGCGCGTCAGTCAGCGTGAACTTGCTATTCCCGAAACGGAACGAGCCGTCTGGAAAGAACGTTCGGCTTATACGCGGTCGACAAAATGCTCATGATGTCGGCCACGACGGGCCTCCATCACGGCCGTCCGGACAGACCGGCAGCGATATTGCGATTGATCTCGATCAGCGGGCGGAAGTGATCGAACTGCGGGCTCATCTGCAGCGCCGCGGTCTGGCTCAGCACGAACACGCTGATGTTGGCGATCTTCTGGCGGACATCGATCGGCTGCGGATTGTTGTCGCGCATCGCCTCGCTCAGGAAGATCGTCCAGAGCTTGCGGTTGAACATCAGCGCCTGCATGGTCTGCTCGCTGAGCGGATCAGCGTTGTTCACCGCATCCTGGAGCTTGTTGGCGGCCTTGAGCAGGGTCTGCGCCTCGATGTCGCGAGGAGACGCGGTGGTCGTTGCAACACGCGCGTAAGCCGAGGCAGCGGAATTCGACATCAATCACACCCTGGAGGTTACCTAGCCCGTTGAACGCGCTTAAGGATTTCTTTCCCAACCCTAGGCAGCACCGCTTAAGATTTGCTTACGTGTGCGCTTGGAAGCACTCCGGATAATTACGGGTCGCGGAGTTTCTTCGTCAGCGCAAAGCTAGATGCACGCACACACGCTGTAAACTTGCTTCGCGTGATGGGCATCAATCTCAGCTAATCCTGCCTTAGCGATCTCCGTAAAAAGAACGGCGGAGCGTTAGCCCCGCCGCGATATCTCGAGTAGCGGTCTTGCGCTGCGAAATTAGCGGAGCAGCTGCAGCACGCTCTGCTGCGACTGGTTGGCGAGCGACAGCGCGGAGACCGCGATCGACTGGCGGGTCGACAGCGCCTGGCTGTTGGCCGCTTCCTCATTGGTGTCGGCGAGCGTCAGGTTCGATGAGCCGGTCTGCAGCACGTTGATCAGGTTCTTGGAGAAGTCCTGACGCACCTGCACGATCGAGAGGTTCGAACCGAGCGCCGAACCTTCCGAGCGCAGCGTGCTCGAGGCCGCGTTCAGGCTGGTCAGCACCTTGTTGGTGGCGCCGTTATCGATGAAGTCGACGCCGTTGACGAGGTTGCTGAGGCCAAGACCTGCCGCGTTGAACACCACGCCGTTGATGCCGAGCGTGGAGCTGCCGGTTTCGTTGAAGACGAGCTTCAGCGTGTCGCCGTTGAGCAGGTTGACGCCGTTGAACGAGGAGTCCTGCGACGTCGTGTCGATCTGCGCCAGAATGTTGTTGAACTGGTTGACCAGGTTCGAGCGCGCCGTCTGCGCGACGGGATCCTGGACCGGCGGCTGCGCGGTGGTGAAGGCCAGAATGCCGGTGATCGTGCCGCCGACCGTGCCGCCCGCAGTTGTCGAACCGAGCGTCGAGGAGGCATATTCATTGACGGTGGTCACCGTCAGCAAGCCATTGGCGTCGATCGTCGCCGTCAAATGGTTCGCCTGAAGCTGCGCGTTGAGCTGGTCGAGCGTCTTGACGGTGCCGTTGGTGCCGTCGCCGAAGGTGACGTTCACCGGCGTGCCGCCGTTGAAGGAGGTAAAGGTCAGGGTCTTGCCGCTGACACCGCCAACACCGGAGGTGCGCGCCGCGGTGAAGGCGGTCGCCGTTCCCGTGTTGCCGCTGAGGCCGAACGCGTGGAGCGCGTTGCCGGTGCCGGTGATCGACAAGTCGGCGTTGATGCCGGTGGAGAGCGCAAGTTGGCCGCTGCTGTTGACGGACGACGGGATCTGGCCCGCAGTGGTCGTCAGCGACGCCGCGCCGTTGAAGATGCTGGCGGTCTTGACGCCGGTGGCAAGGTCGATCGAGTTGAGCAGGTCGGTGAGCGTCGCGCTCTGGATATAGACGGTCGAGTTGCCGTTGCCGTCCGTGACGATGTTGCCGTTGACGCCACCCGAGGTCACGCTGGCCGCCGACTGTGGCGTCTGGGCGTTCTTGAAGGTGATGGTGTGACCATCGATGTTCAGCGTCGAGCCGTCCTGGACCAGGGTGCCGAGCGAGCCCGCGGTCGTCGACCGGTTCGCGGTCACGTTCGCATTGCCTGCGCCGGTCGCCGTGGTCAGACCGAGCTTATTGAGGAAATCAGCCTTGCCGGTCACGCTCAGATCGGCGCCGGTCGAGCTCTTCAGCGTGACCTGGCCGCCGCCCGAGATGGACGATGCCACCTGAAGCGTACCGATGGGACCGGTCGAACCGCTGACAGCGATGGCCGCCGCGCCTGCGCTGATCGTTGCGGTCTTGACGCCGCTGGCGAGGTCAATCGCGCTGAGGACGTCGTTGACGGTCGCCCTGGGCGCAACCGCGGTTCCCTCATAGACGATCGAGTTGCCATTGCCGTCGGTGGCGATGTGTCCACTGGCGTCGAGACCCCAGCCGGTCGGCTGCGTCGTCGGCGGGATACCGGTGCGGAAGGTGATGGTCTTGCCGTTCACCGTGATGGTGTCACCGTCCGCGGGGGGCGCGCCGAAGGTGGTGGATGCCGTGGTGCCGAGCAGCGTGGCGGTACCTGACAGTACGGTGGTGCCATCGGCGGCGGTCGCGGCAAAACCGACCGCCGAGCCCGCGTTCGAACCCAGTGAGGCGCCGAGCGCGGCAGTCCCCGTCACCGGGGTCACGCCACCGGCTGCACCGGTATAGAGCACGTTGCTGTTGGCGGTTGCGCTCGCGTAGGAGGTCGTTCCGCGCAGATCGGCGGGTGTCGCACCGGGAATCGTGGTGGAGACGTTCGACTTGGTGGAGTAACCGACCGTGGTCTGCAGCGCCTGGTTGGCGATCGATTTCGCGCTGTCGATCAACTTTTGCAGCGAGGTGATGCCGGTGTTGGCGGCCTGGAGCACCTGCACACCGTTGTTGATGCCGTCGAGCAGGTTGCTGATGTCGCTCGCCCGGTTGTCCAACCCCTGCGCGGTGAAGAAGTTGGTGGGATTGTCGAGCGCCGTGTTGACCTTCTTGCCGGTTGACAGCCGCTCCTGCGTCGTGGCCAGCAAGTCGGCCGTCGACTGCAGCGACAACAGGTTCTGGCGAACTGACGCCGAGAGAACGATGTTGGACATTGGCGAGTCTTCCTCTTGAACCGGATACGAATCGGCCGCGCGGTCTCGAAAGCGGGCTTTGGTCCAGTTTTAGGAGGTGTCCTTTAAAGTATGGTTAACGCCGGTTTAAGCGATAGGGTTAATGGCGAATGAACGCCCCTGCCCGCCTCCGGACGCAAAAAAGCGGCGGGGCACAAAACCCCGCCGCTCTATTTTACCAAGTTATTTCAGTTACTTACTAGCGGAGCAGCTGGAGCACGCTCTGCTGCGACTGGTTGGCCAGCGACAGCGCGGAGACCGCGATCGACTGGCGGGTCGACAGCGCCTGGCTGTTGGCCGCCTCGACGTTGGTGTCGGCCAGCGTCAGGTTGGACGAGCCGGTCTGCAGCACGTTGATCAGGTTCTTGTTGAAGTCCTGACGGATCTGCACGACCGAGAGGTTCGAGCCGAGGCTCGAGGCTTCCGAGCGCAGCGTGCTCGACGCGGCGTTGAGGTTGGTCAGCACCCTGTTGGCCGCGGCGTTGTCGATGAAGTCGACGCCGACGGTCAGCGCAGCAAGGCCCAGACCCTTGGAGTTATAGGTCACGCCGGTGATGTTCAGGCTCGACTTGCCGGTCTCGTCGAACACCAGCTTGAGCTGATCACCATTGAGCAGGTTGACGCCGTTGAACGAGGAGTCCTGCGAGGTCGTGTCGATCTGGTTCAGGATGTTGTTGTACTGAGACACCAGGTTCGCACGGGCCGTCTGCGCAACGCCATCCTGGACGGGATTGGAAGCCGTCGAGAACGTGAGCGCCGACGTGAGCGTGCCGCCGATCGCTCCGCCTGCCGACGTCGAACCGAGCGTCGATGACGCATAGTCGTTGGACGCGGTGATCGTCAGCAAACCGTTGGCGTCGATCGTTGCAGACAGGTTGTTGGCCTGAAGCTTCGTGTTGAGCTGATCGAGCGTCTTGACCGTGCCGTTGGTGCCGTCGCCGAAAGTGACGTTGACCGCCGTGCCGCCGTTGAAGGAGGTGAAGGTCAAGGTCTTGCCGGCAATGCCGCCGATGCCCGAGGTGCGTGCCGCGGTGAACGCGGTTGCGCTGCCGGTGTTGCCGGCCAAGCCGAACACGTTCAACGCATTGCCGGTGCCGGTGATGGACAGGTCGGCATTGACGCCGGTCGAGAGCTTGAGCTGACCGGAGGTGTTGATCGACGAGTTCGACTGGCCGGTGGCGGTCGCAAGCGTCGCGGTGCCGTTGGCGTTGATCGTCGCGGTCTGCACGCCGGTGGCAAGGTCGATCGCCTTCAGCACGTCGTTGACCGTGCCGGCCTGCAGATAGACCGTCGAGTTGCCGTTGCCGTCGGTGAGGATGTTACCGCTCGCACCGTAACCGCTCGGAACGCTCGGCGCACCGGTCGAGCCCGGGATCGGCGCGTTCTTGAAGGTGATGACGTGACCATCGACGTTCAGCGTCGAACCGTCCGCGATGGTCGCACCCAGCGAGGCCGCACTCGTGGTCCGGTTGACGTTGACGGTGGCATTTCCAGCACCTGTGGACGTCGTCAGGCCGAGAGCCTTGAGCAGGTCAGCCTTGCCGGTGACGCTCAGATCCGCACCCGTCGAGCTCTTCAGCGTGACGGCGCCGGCGGCGGCGGTCGAGACCGCAGCACCTGGCTGGCTGGCGCTCACGGCGATCGTCGCAGCGCCGGAGCTGATGGATACCGTCTTCACGCCGCTGGCCAGATCGATCGCGGACAAGAGATCGTTGACCGTCGCGGAGGCGAGATAGACGGTGGTGTTGCCGTTGCCATCGGTGACGAGGTTGCCGCTGACGCCCGAACCGGACGGAACGGCGGTCGACGCCGGAGCCGCGCCGCTGCGGAACGTGATGGTCTTGCCGTTCACGGTCAGCGTATCGCCGTCGGCAGGCTGGGCGTTGCCGGCCAGGCCGGTTGCGGTCGTGCCGTTGGTGGCGATCAGGGTGATGGCGCCGGTCAGTGCCGTGGTGCCGTCACCGGCCGTTGCGCCAGTGCTTGCAAAGGAGCCGATGGACGCGCCGAGCGTCGTAGTGCCGCTCGCCGCGGTCGTGCCGCCGGCCGTGCCGTTATACAGCACGTTGCTGCTCGCCGTTGCGCTGGCGAAGCTCGTCGTGCCGCGCAGATCAGCGGCGGTCGCACCCGAGATGGTGGTGGAGACGTTGGACTTGGTGGAGTAGCCGACCGTGGTCTGCAGCGCCTGGTTGGCAATCGACTTCGCGGAGTCGATCAGCTTCTGCAGCGAAGTCAGACCGGTGTTGGCGGCCTGCAGCACCTGCACGCCGTTGGCGATGCTATCGAGCAGGTTGTTGATGTCGCTGGCGCGGTTGTCGAGCGACTGGGCGGTGAAGAAGTTGGTGGGATTGTCCAGGGCCGAGTTGACGCTCTTGCCGGTCGACAGACGGTTCTGTGTGGTGGCGAGGAGGTCGGCGGTGGACTGGAGAGAGAGCAGGTTCTGACGAACCGACGCAGAGAGAACAATACCTGACATGACTCTTACCCTTCTGGCTTACGCGTCTTCGTTCGATCGCTTCGGATCGAGTGACGGGGCCAGCGTGCCGCGACATGGCTAACAAAGGGTGAAACGAACATCGCCTGCATAAGCGCCGGTTCACCATAAGCGGGTGGGAAGCGCGGAGTGAGATGGCAATCAGCCTGAAATCATTGGCAATTCTTTGCGCTTACGCTCCATTAACCATAACCGCTGGTTACTTTTCAGAGTGTCGCCTGCCCTCTCAAAACCTCGAGCGATAAACGAAAAAACGGCGGGGCCGAAGCCCCGCCGCCGGATCTTGCTTGCGATGTCTGCCGCCTGTTAGCGGAGCAGCTGGAGCACGCTCTGCTGCGACTGGTTGGCCAGCGACAGCGCGGAGACCGCGATCGACTGGCGGGTCGACAGCGCCTGGCTGTTGGCCGCCTCGACGTTGGTGTCGGCCAGCGTCAGGTTGGACGAGCCGGTCTGCAGCACGTTGATCAGGTTCTTGTTGAAGTCCTGACGAACCTGCACAATCGTCAGGTTCGAACCAAGGCTCGAGGCTTCCGAGCGCAGCGTGCTCGATGCGGAGTTCAGGTTGGTCAGCACCTTGTTGGTGGCGGCGTTGTCGATGAAGTCGACACCGCCGGTCAGCGCGGCGAGGCCCAGACCCTTGGAGTTGTAGGTCACGCCGGTGATGCTCAGGTTCGACTTGCCGGTCTCGTCGAACACCAGCTTGAGCTGGTCGCCGTTCAACAGGTTGACGCCGTTGAACGAGGAGTCCTGCGAGGTCGAGTCGATCTGGTTCAGGATGTTGTTGTACTGGTTGACGAGACTCGCACGCGAGGTCTGCGCAACCGAGTCCTGAACGGGGCTGGAAGCCGTCGAGAAGGTCAGAGCCGTGGTCAGCGTGCCGCCGATCGCACCACCCGCGGCGCTCGATCCGATGGTCGAGGACGCGTAGTCGTTGGTGGTCGAGACCGTCAGTAGGCCGTTGGCGTCGATCGTCGCCGTCAGGTTGTTGGCCTGAAGCTTGGTGTTGAGCTGATCGAGCGTCTTGACCGTGCCGTTGGTGCCGTCGCCGAAGGTGACGTTGACCGCCGTGCCGCCGTTGAAGGAGGCGAAGGTCAAGGTCTTGCCGGTGATGCCGCCGACGCCGGAGGTGCGCGCCGCGGTGAAGGCGGTCGAGGTGCCGGTGTTGCCGGCGAGACCAAGCACGTTCAGCGCGTTGCCGGTGCCGGTGACCGACAGGTCGGCATTGACGCCGGTCGAAAGCTTGAGCTGGCCCGAGGCGTTGATCGACGAGTTGGTCTGGCCGGTGGCGGTCGCAAGCGTCGCGGTGCCGTTGGCGTTGATCGTCGCGGTCTGCACGCCGGTGGCAAGGTCGATCGCCTTCAGCACATCGTTGACCGTGCCGGCCTGCAGATAGACCGTCGAGTTGCCGTTGCCGTCGGTGAGGACGTTGCCGCTCGCACCATAACCGGTCGGAACGCTCGGCGCACCGGTCGAGCCCGGGATCGGCGCGTTCTTGAAGGTGATGACGTGACCGTCGACGTTCAGCGTCGAACCGTCCGCGATGGTCGCGCCCAGCGAGGCCGCGCTCGTGGTCCGGTTGACGTTCACGGTGGCGTTGCCGCCGCCCACGGCCGTGGTCAGGCCGAGAGCCTTGAGCAGGTCAGCCTTGCCGGTGACGCTCAGATCCGCACCCGTCGAGCTCTTCAGCGTGACGGCGCCGGCGGCGGCGGTCGAGACCGCAGCACCTGGCTGGCTGGCGCTCACGGCGATCGTCGCAGCGCCGGAGCTGATGGATACCGTCTTCACGCCGCTGGCCAGATCGATCGCGGACAAGAGATCGTTGACCGTCGCGGAGGCGAGATAGACGGTGGTGTTGCCGTTGCCGTCGGTGACGAGGTTGCCGCTGACGCCCGAACCGGACGGAACGGCGGTCGACGCCGGAGCCGCGCCGCTGCGGAACGTGATGGTCTTGCCGTTCACGGTCAGCGTGTCGCCGTCGGCAGGCTGGGCGTTGCCGGCCAGGCCGGTTGCGGTCGTGCCGTTGGTGGCGATCAGGGTGATGGCGCCGGTCAGCGCCGTGGTGCCGTCACCGGCCGTTGCGCCAGTGCTTGCAAAGGAGCCGATGGACGCGCCGAGCGTCGTGGTGCCGCTCGCCGCCGTGGTGCCGCCGGCCGCGCCGCTATACACCACGTTGCTGCTCGCGGTCGCGCTGGCGAAGCTCGTCGTGCCGCGCAGATCAGCGGCGGTCGCACCCGAGATGGTGGTGGAGACGTTGGACTTGGTGGAGTAGCCGACCGTGGTCTGCAGCGCCTGGTTGGCGATCGACTTCGCGCTGTCGATCAGCTTCTGCAGCGAGGTGATGCCGGTGTTGGCGGCCTGCAGCACCTGCACGCCGTTGGCGATGCCGTCGAGCAAATTGTTGATGTCGCTGGCGCGGTTGTCGAGCGACTGGGCGGTGAAGAAGTTGGTGGGATTGTCCAGGGCCGAGTTGACGCTCTTGCCGGTCGACAGACGGCTCTGCGTGGTGGCGAGGAGGTCAGCGGTGGACTGGAGAGAAAGAAGGTTCTGACGAACCGAGGAAGAGAGAACGATACCGGACATTGAGTGTTACCCTTCTGGTACGCAACGCAACAAACTTCGATTAGGATTAATCGATGTCCGGGAAGGTGAACGTCCAGGGCTAACAAAGCATGAAGCGTGTCGCGGGAGTCCTTCCCTGGATTCACCATATGAGCGATCGACGCAGCATCTGGCTTCGCCGTATCGTCATGATCGGATGATGCTTTTTGATACACCGATGAAGCGTTTGCCACTTGTCAACCATAACTCAGAGTGAGCAATTCGCTGTACCGGAATGCATCGCCTTCATCAGCCGAGCGGCAGTCTGATGCCGGCACAAAAGAAAGCGGCGGGGCCGAAGCCCCGCCGCCGGATCTTGCTTGCGATGTCTGCCGCCTGTTAGCGGAGCAGCTGCAGCACGCTCTGCTGCGACTGGTTGGCCAGCGACAGCGCGGAGACCGCGATCGACTGGCGAGTCGACAGCGCCTGGCTGTTGGCCGCTTCCGTGTTGGTGTCGGCCAGCGTCAGGTTGGACGAACCGGTCTGCAGCACGTTGATCAGGCTCTTGTTGAAGTCCTGACGAACCTGCACCACCGAGAGGTTCGAACCAAGGCTCGAGGCTTCCGAGCGCAGCGTGCTCGACGCGGCGTTCAGATTCGACAGCACCTTGTTGGTCGCGGCGTTGTCGATGAAGTCGACACCGCTGGTCAGCGCGGCGAGACCCAGACCCTTGGAGTTGTAGGTCACGCCGGTGATGCTCAGGTTCGACTTGCCGGTCTCGTCGAACACCAGCTTGAGCTGGTCGCCGTTCAACAGGTTGACGCCGTTGAACGAGGAGTCCTGCGAGGTGGTGTCGATCTGGTTCAGGATGTTGTTGTACTGAGACACCAGGTTGGCACGCGAGGTCTGGGCAACCGTGTCCTGGACGGGGCTGGAAGCCGTCGAGAACGTCAGCGACGTGGTCAGCGTGCCGCCGATCGCACCACCCGCGGCGCTCGATCCGATGGTCGAGGACGCGTAGTCGTTGGTGGTCGAGACCGTCAGCAGGCCGTTGGCGTCGATCGTCGCCGTCAGGTTGTTGGCCTGAAGCTTGGTGTTGAGCTGATCGAGCGTCTTGACCGTGCCGTTGGTGCCGTCGCCGAAGGTGACGTTGACCGCCGTGCCGCCGTTGAAGGAGGCGAAGGTCAAGGTCTTGCCGGTGATGCCGCCGACGCCGGAGGTGCGCGCCGCGGTGAAGGCGGTCGAGGTGCCGGTGTTGCCGGCGAGACCAAGCACGTTCAGCGCGTTGCCGGTGCCGGTGACCGACAGGTCGGCATTGACGCCGGTCGAAAGCTTGAGCTGGCCCGAGGCGTTGATCGACGAGTTGGTCTGGCCGGTGGCGGTCGCAAGCGTCGCGGTGCCGTTGGCGTTGATCGTCGCGGTCTGCACGCCGGTGGCAAGGTCGATCGCCTTCAGCACGTCGTTGACCGTGCCGGCCTGCAGATAGACCGTCGAGTTGCCGTTGCCGTCGGTGAGGACGTTGCCGCTCGCACCATAACCGGTCGGAACGCTCGGCGCACCGGTCGAGCCCGGGATCGGCGCGTTCTTGAAGGTGATGACGTGACCGTCGACGTTCAGCGTCGAGCCGTCCGCGATGGTCGCGCCCAGCGAGGCCGCGCTCGTGGTCCGGTTGACGTTCACGGTGGCGTTGCCGCCGCCCACGGCCGTGGTCAGGCCGAGAGCCTTGAGCAGGTCAGCCTTGCCGGTGACGCTCAGATCCGCACCCGTCGAGCTCTTCAGCGTGACGGCGCCGGCGGCGGCGGTCGAGACCGCAGCACCTGGCTGGCTGGCGCTCACGGCGATCGTCGCAGCGCCGGAGCTGATGGATACCGTCTTCACGCCGCTGGCCAGATCGATCGCGGACAAGAGATCGTTGACCGTCGCGGAGGCGAGATAGACGGTCGTGTTGCCGTTGCCGTCGGTGACGAGGTTGCCGCTGACGCCCGAACCGGACGGAACGGCGGTCGACGCCGGAGCCGCGCCGCTGCGGAACGTGATGGTCTTGCCGTTCACGGTCAGCGTGTCGCCGTCGGCAGGCTGGGCGTTGCCGGCCAGGCCGGTTGCGGTCGTGCCGTTGGTGGCGATCAGGGTGATGGCGCCGGTCAGCGCCGTGGTGCCGTCACCGGCCGTTGCGCCGGTGCTTGCAAAGGAGCCGATGGTGGCGCCGAGCGTCGTGGTGCCGCTCGCCGCCGTGGTGCCGCCGGCCGCGCCGCTGAACACCACGTTGCTGCTCGCGGTCGCGCTGGCGAAGCTCGTCGTGCCGCGCAGATCAGCGGCGGTCGCACCCGAGATGGTGGCGGAGACGTTGGACTTGGTGGAGTAGCCGACCGTGGTCTGCAGTGCCTGGTTGGCAATCGACTTGGCGCTGTCGATCAGCTTCTGCAGCGAGGTGATGCCGGTGTTGGCAGCCTGCAGCACCTGCACGCCGTTGGCGATGCCGTCGAGCAAATTGTTGATGTCGCTGGCGCGGTTGTCGAGCGACTGTGCCGTGAAGAAGTTGGTGGGATTGTCCAGGGCCGAGTTGACGCTCTTGCCGGTCGACAGACGGTTCTGCGTGGTGGCGAGGAGGTCGGCGGTGGACTGGAGGGAGAGGAGGTTCTGACGAACCGACGCGGAGAGGACGATGCCTGACATGACTCTGTTACCCTTCTGGTAAACGACGCTACTGTTACGCGTCTGCTTGGATCGAGATTGACCCAGCGACCGGCGGACCCTGGTGCCGAGACCTCTAACGAAACATGAAATGAAATCCGCGCTTTTGCCGAACGCCGCGTGATTCGGCCGGGCAAGCCCCGCACGTCGCCGCGCCGCCGCACGGACATGGCGTTGGGAAGATTGAGTTTTTTCGCGCAAATGCGGGAGATTTACAGCTCGTTAACTAATTCCGAGCGAGAATCACGCCCTGATAAGCCGCAACGAGCGCTCGGTTACGAAAGCGTTGATGGAGAACAGGCATGGCTCTCAAGGTCGAGCTCAAACCGCACGAACGCATCATCGTCGGCAACTCGGTGATCACTAATACGGACCAGCGCGCCCGCCTCCTGATCGACGGCGAGAACGTGCCGATCCTGCGCGAGCGCGACATCCTCACGCCGGAGACCGCAAACACGCCCGCCAAGCTCGTCTATCTGGCCGTCCAGCTCATGTATATCTCGCCGGATCCGCAGACCCAGCACGGCACCTATTTCAACCTCGTGCGGGACATCGTCACAGCGGTGCCGAGCTCCTGGCCGATCATCGAAGCCATCAACAACAACATCCTGAACGGCGACCTCTACCGGGCGCTGAAGGATGCCCGCAAGCTGATCGCCTATGAGGAGAAGCTGCGAGGCCAGTACGAGGCCACGCATCCCAAGGCGGAAGCGGACAAGGACGACGTCAGCACCGCCGCCTGATCACGGCGTTCACGCGGCCGAGCCGCGCGAACGACAACGCTGCCCAACGACAACGGCCCCGGATCGCCTCCGGGGCCGTTGTCGTTTCGGCCATGCATCGATGCTACTGCGCCGCGAGCGGCGGCGCCTCGACCTCGATCACTCCCTCGCCAACCCGCCGTGCGCCAAAATCCAGCACGGCCGCAATCAGCGCATCGATGTCCGTCTCGTCGGTGCGGTGATTGACGATCGCGGCGCGGATCGCGAACTTGCCGTCCAGCGTGGTGCTCGATGGCGCAGCGATGCCGGATTCCTGGACATCAGCGACGATCTCGCGATTGACCGTATCATTGGCGCGGTAACGGAAGCAGACGATGTTGAGGTTCACCGGCGCCAGCAACTCCAGCCGCGGCTCGGCCAGCACGCGCGCTTCCAGATATTTTGCCAGTGCGCAGCTTCGCGCGATCACCGTGCCCAGCCGGTCGGTGCCGAACGTCTTCAGCGTGAACCAGGTCTTCAGCGCGCGGAAGCCGCGCGACAGATCGGGGCCGAGATCGCAGGGCCAGACCGTGCCCGCCGCAAGCCCCCTCGCCTCGCGGCTCAGATAGGCCGCCGGCTGCGCAAAGGCCTGCCAGTGCTGCTCGCCGTCGCGCACCAGCAGGAAGCCGGCGTCGTAGGGCACCTGTCCCCATTTGTGGAAATCGAGCGCAATGGAATCCGCAAGCTCGATGCCGCCGAGCAGCGGCGCGAGCTCGGGCGCCAGGATCGCGAGCGCACCGAACGCGCCGTCGACGTGAAACCAGATTCCTTCCTCGCGGCACAGCTCCGCGACGGCCTTGAGGTCGTCGATCGCGCCGATATCGACCGTGCCTGCGGAGGCGACGACGAGGAACGGCTTGAAGCCAACCTCGCGATCGACGGCGATCTGCGCACGCAGCGCGGCGACATCGATGCGATGATCGGCATCGACGTCGATCTTGCGCAGCGCATCGGTGCCGAGACCGGCAATGTCCATCGCTCGCGAAATACAGCCATGCGCGGCACGCGACGTGTAGGCGGTGAGCAGCGCGCCGTCATTGCCGATGCCGTACTGCCGCGCCAGCGTACCGAGTGCGCTGGTACGCGCCACCAGCACCGCCATCAGATTGGCCATCGACGTGCCCGTGACGAAGATGCCGCTCGCACTCTCCGGGAAGGCGAACAGGCGGCGCATCCAGTCGACGATCTGGCGCTCGACCTCGATGGGCATGTGGTCGCGGCCGCCGAGATTGGCGTTGAGGCCAGCGGCGAGCATTTCCGCGAGCATGCCGACCGCAGTGCCGCCGCCATGCACCCAGCCCATGAAGCCGGGGTGGACGTTGCCGGTCGCATAGGGCGCGACATGCTCGACGAATTCGCGATAGACATCGGCGAGATCGCTTGCCTCGCGTGGCACGTCGGCCTTGAATGCCGCGCGGGCGTCATCGGGGATCGGCTGCCACACCGGACGCGCACGAATGTTGGCGATGCCGTCGATCGTCTCGTCCAGCATGCGATGGGCGAGCGCACGAAACGCGCTCCAGTCCTGCGGATCGAGCGAGGTGTCAGTGGCGGCGGCTTGCGTCTTGCGGACGATCTCGTTCATGCTGCACTCTCCTCGCCGGCCCTTGCGTGCCGCGACAGCATTGCCGTGAACGCGGCAAAGATCTTGCGCATCTGCGGCGGCTTGTATGGAAACACGGCCGGCGGATCCATGTTGTGCACGACGGCGGTGTTGTCGGCCTCGAACACCAGCAGCTCGCCGTCCTGATTCTCGGCGCAATCGACGATGAAATAGTCGAGGCCGACGCGCCGGCTCATCTCGTCGAGCGCGTTGCGATGACGCGCGGCAAATGCATGATCAAACTCGAGCATGAAGGCGGCTTCTTCAGCTCGCTTCTCTTCACTGAACGCCATGTAGGCGTTGAGATACCAGATGTCCCAGCGGTCGGCGATCGCCATGTGGCAGGCGTAGGGTTTGCCGTCGACCATGGTAAGACGGTATTTGCGGTAAAGCCCGTCGGGGCTCGCGTAGTTGACGAAGCGCGCGACGAAGAAGTCCTGCTCCTGCCGATCAGAGAGATAGGCCGCGAGCGCCGCAGCATCGTCGATCTTCGCGAGCCCGACACCGGCATGCGTGCCGCGCGGCCGCACGATCATCGGAAAGTGCAGTTCGCTCACGATGTCCTTGCAGGCGATCTTCCCTTCCGAAATATCCGACAATTGCGCGCGCGTCACATGGACGGTCGCGGGAATGTCGAGACGGGGGATGCCCGCCAACAGCCGGTACAGCTTGTCGCGATCGAGATTGCCGATGAGCTCGGGGCGATTGAGCAACGGCCGCGGCCAGTGCGGCGCGGCCCGTTCGATGACGGCGAGCGCCTCCCGGCATTCCTCGGAATCGGATGCGACCACGATGGCGACGTCGTGATCAGGCAATGTCTCCGGCAGGCCGACGCCTTTGACCACGTAGAGCGTCAACAACTCGATATCGGAGCCTTCGAGCAGAAACTCGATCGGCGTGTTGCCACCCATGTCGATATCGGCCGCCAGCGCGAGCACGCGCAGGCGGGGCTTCGCAACCGCGCAAGGCGTACGAAACAATTGGTGGAAGGCGAGCACCTCGGTCTGGATCACGAGCCCGGCTTCCTTCTCGCCGAGGAGCTGGGCGATCAACGACAGATCCAGGCCTTCGCCCGCCTCCGCCGTCCCTTCCGCGATCCGCGCCAGAAGCCGCTCGCGCAACGGATGCAGATCGCCGCCCTCGAAGGCCCGGCGCGTCAACTGCGCAAAGCCGATGCGGTCGGAATAGTCCGGCGCCGTCGCGCCGTTCGGCGCTGAAACAGGATGCAACATCTTAGACCTCGAACACAGGCTTTCCCGGCGCAGCCGCGGCACTGTCAAGCAGCAGCTCGATCTTCACCACAACGTGGGCGATGCGATCGAGGATATGCTGCAAATTGCGTTGCGCTTGCGCGGCGTCCGCGGACCAGGCTTCGGTGACGAGCCGCGCGCCGACGCACAGCCGCAGCGCGGCCTGCGGCTTGCCGTCCGGCTGGTCAAACCGTACTGGCTGGCCGACGAGGCAGCGTTGCGCGGCAACCTGCCGATCCGCCGCACTGCAGTCGATGTCGCCGTTCATGTCACGCGCCAGGGCGCGATGCACGGCGCCGGTCTCGGCGATGGAGACCGGCTTGCCGTCGCGCAGCAGCGTGAACGGAAAGATCGTGGCTTGCGCGAATTCCTCGTCGTCCGTCCCGGACATCCCGATCGCGGCCGGAACGGCCCGAAGCGACGGGGACAGCGCGATCATGCTGTCGATGCCGGCCGCGAGCTCGGCCAGCGCCTTGGCGCGGAATGCGCCGGGCACGGCATAGTAGCTGCCGACCTCGCTGAGCGCCGCCTCCCAGCGCAGCCATTGACCGAAATTCGGCCGGCGCTCGAAGCGCGAGCGCAGCCCCGTCCAGGCCTTCGGCCAGTCGCTGCGGCCGGCATAATCGAAGAAGCCCGGCGCGATCTCGCCGATCCGGCCGAGCGAGCGCGACAGGCCTTTCGGCACCAGCAGCGCACCGCTGAAGGCGGGGCCGCCGAAAAATTTCGAGCCTGTCATCAGCACCATATAGCCGCGGTCGAGATAGGCGCGCAGCCGGCGACGGCCGAGCCGCGCCTGACAGGCATCGACGACGATTTGGACCTTGCCGGGCCAGCGTCGCGCAATCTCGTCGAGGCAGGCCACGCTCGGCGCGCGCCAGCCGAGTTTTGAAGAATCCATGATCTGCAACAGAACGCGCCGACCTTGCGCGAGGCTGGTCTCGACCGCGCGCAGCACCGCTTCATCCGCATCCGGGCGCATCGCAATGCCGGGCGCCGTGTCGAGCAGCGGAACCGCGACGCTGTCGCCGGCGAGCCCCGCCACCGCACCGTCCTTGCGGACCGAAAAGCCGCTCGCCGTCATCGTGCTGAAATGGTGCCCGCGTGCGGTATGGGGCGTCCCGCTTCCGGTCTGATCAGTGCCAACCACGATCGTCACCGGCGAGGCGCCGAGCACCGCGCGTGCCAGAAACAGGGCGTGGAGCTGGGAGTCGGTGCCGGACGGCGAGAACACGACGTCGATGCGCGGCGAGACCTGGAGGTGTCCGCGCAGCTCTTCGCGCATGTCCTCGCAGCGCGCATCGAAGGCAACCTCGACCTCGTCGAACAGGCACTTGTGCATCAGCTCTTCGCGCGCCAGCGCAGCGCGGTCGTAGGCCGATTGCGAGATCACCGACGCGGTCGAGGAGGCGAAATTCCAGATCTCCGGCTCCGGAGAGGCCGCGCAGCCATAGGCGTTGACGCGGTCCTTCGGATCGAGCGTCAGGCGCGGATCTCCGCCGCAGACCAGCAGCGTGTCGAGCGGCGTGAACAGATCGCGCAAGCGGTAGCGCGAGCCGCCGTCGGACGCTCGCTCCAGGTCTGCCAGACGGGATGCACCGACGCTCATCCCGAAAGGCTCACGCCGCATCGGCCGCCGCCGCAGGCGCCGGCGCGAATTGCGAGCCAATGTCGCCGTGGAACACCGACGGCCCAACATGGTCGAGCGAGCTCTGGATGTCGGCCCAGATCTCGCCGCCGATATCGGTCCAGCGCTTGCAGAAGGCGAAGTCCTCGGAGAGATAGGTGCCGGTGGCCGGATCGATCATGCATTCGAACAGCGCGAACCGGTTCTGGCTCGCCGCCAGCGTATCGTGCGAGTGCTCGCGGAAGAATTGCAGGCCGGCGTAATTCGGATGGCGGCACATCGCCTCCAGCACGTGGCGCCGGATCATCAGGAAGCCGGTGCCGGCGTAGCGCACGCGGGTGAAGCCGTTGACCACGACGATGCGGTCGGGGTCCTCGATCTCGAGCACGTAGTCGAGCGAAGCCGCCGGCACGTCGGCGCGGCCCGCCTCGACCGCGCGTTTCGCCTTGTCCCAGTTGACCCGCTTGATCGGATAGCAGCCCGCGACGACGTCGGCGCCGCATTCGATCAGCCGGAACACCTGCTCCGGCTTGAAGCCGATATCGGCATCGATGAACAGGAAATGCGTCGCCTTGGGATCGTCCAGGAACATCGCGGCCAGGTTGGCCCGCGCGCGCGTGATCAGGGCGTCGCCGTCGCGCAGCAGCACCTTGAGCTCGAGATTGGACATGCCGTGCACGGCGCGCTGGAGCGCGAAGATCGAGCTCGCATAGATGCTCGACACCTGCCCGCCGAAGCAAGGCGTTGCCACCACCAGCTGCATCTTGTCCGACATCGAAAGCCCCGCCCCGCTCCAATCCTCACCAAGAGGTAAACAGGCATGGTTAACGGCGCCTTAACGCATCCTTACAGGAACTTGACGAGCGAGAGCTGCGCCAGCTTCGAGGTCACCTGGTAGGAGGCCTGGAGCGCGTTCTGGAGCGCCAGAATCTCGCTCGCGACCTGGTCCGGCGGGGCCGATTCCGCCTGGTCGATGATGGTCTGGAGCTGCGCCTTGGCCTGGGTCTGGCGCGTGCTCGCGTCCTTCATCGTGTTCTGGGCCATCGCGATGTCGGTCTGGATGTCCTCGATACGCTGCTGGCCCGGCTGCTGGGTCAGCGCCTGCGTCACCCGCAGGCTCAGCGCCGAGACCTGCCCGCCCGAATACTGCCCGGTCGGCGAGGTCGAGAACGTCCCGAACACGGCGATCGCCTGCAACTGCCGCCGGATCGCATCCTCGTCGGCCTGCGCGCCATATTGCACCGTGACGGAATCGTCGACCCGCGCCATCGCGGTGGAGCGCGGCGAACCCGGCCCGTCATTGCCGAGATACCATTTCACCGTCGTGGCCGAGCCGTTCACCAGCGTCGTCGCGGAACTCGCAGGCGAGGAGCCGACGCGCAGCGGCGGCTGCGTCGCGGTGACCGGCGTCGTGCTGAAACCGAGCGAACCCAGCGCCCCGGTATTCGAGCTCGTGATGTTCAGGGTCGCCGCATCGTCCGTGTTGATCGTGATCGAACCGCCATGGATCGTCGAGGGCTTCGAAGTCCCCGTGATCTGGTCGATCTTGCTCATCAGGGTCTGGATGCTGTCGCCGACATTGAGCTGGTTGCCGGTCGCACCCGAGCTGACGAAAGTGAGCGTGGTCCCGTTGACGGTGATGGTGTCGCCGGCGACGAAGCCCGGCGAGATCGAATCCGAGGGGCTCGTGCCGAACAGCGCCGTCGCCCCACTGATCGGTGCGGGTGGAGCCGCCTGGTTGCTCTTCGGAGTACCGATCGCAGAGCTGGCCGTGTTGAAGAAATTGTCGCCGGCGGTCACGGCCGACGCTGCCACAAGCGAGGTGTTGGAAAGCTTCTTGATCGCGGTGTTCAGCGCGGTGTTGAGGTTCGCCGCGGTATTGTTCGGGTTAACCGGGACGCTTGCATCGATCGCAAAGCTGCCGAGCGGCGTCGGCGTCGCCGTCGACGCCGTCAGGTCGATCTGCTCGGTCGTACCATCAGGCAGCGTGAACTGGACGCTCAGCTTGTCGCCGTTGCTGGGATTGGTTCCGTTGAGATCGACGGAGAACGACACCGGCGAGCCGCTCGGGCCGGTGACGGTCGCGCCCGTCAACGTCGAGGAGACCGCCTTGATCTTGAGCCCGAACGGCGATCCCGCGACGTCCTCCGATACCTGCACCGAGCTTGGCGTCGGCTGCGTCTGCACCAGCCGGCCCATGCCGGTGGCGCCGAGATCGGCGGCCTGGCGCTCCGCCATGACGGCCTTGAAACCCGCCTGCGTCGTGGTCCCGTTGATGATGTCGCCGGCATCCGCGACCGACTGCGTGTTGACGGCGGTTCCGGAGAACAGATAGCGGTTGCCCGTCTGCGTGTTGAGCACGCCGACCATCGAGCCGAACTGGGCGGCAGCGGTGTTCTGCGCGACCGTCTGGCCGTTGACGTTGAGATCCTGCGCGGTGTTGGCGGAGCCCGTCTGCACCGTGTTGCGGATCTTGGTCAGCGACTGCAGCGCGGTATTGGCTAGGTTGATGCTGACGTTGACGTTGGTGATGGTGTCGGTATAGGCGGCGATGTTGGAGAGCTGCGCGCGCCCGGCGATCGCAAAGCCCTCGTTGGTGCCCATGCCGGAATAGTTCTGCGACAGCTTGCCGGTCGAGAGCTGCGTCGACAGGTCGGTGAGCTGCTGATTGATGTTGCGGATCTGCGAGCCGAGAACCGACGAGGAGTAGTTGATGCTGCTGATCGACATGTTTCAGAGCCCTGTTACTTGTTACACTTGAGCCTGGATCAACGTGTTCATCATGCTCTGCACCACCGACATCACGTGAGCGTTAGCGGCATAGGCATTCTGGAGCTGGATCAGGTTCGACATCTCCGAGTCCAGGTTGACGCTGGAGGTCGAGTTGAATTTCGCCTGCAGCGTCGAGACCACGACGCTCTGGCCCTGCTGGAGCTGGGTCGCCTGGGTCGCGGCGTTGCCCTGGATGCTCAGGAACTGCTGGAGGTAGTTCGAAACGCTGCCGGTGAAGGGCTGGTTGGCCGAGCCGAGGCCGGTCGTCGGCGAATAGGAGAACACCGCGTTGGTGAGCTGCGAATAAAGATAGTCCGAACGCGTGGTGTCGCCCGCGGGCGTCACCGGCGAGGTGTTGTAGACCGACAGCCGCGTGGGATCGCTGACCAGCTGCGTGTTCACCGCGATGCGCCCGGCAAGGCCGGTCATCTGCGAGCCCGATGCGGTGATCGCGCCGGTGTAGAGCGCCTGTCCGCCGTCGGTGAAAACCGCCAGTTGCGGGTTGCCCGAGGTCAACGACGAGATCGTCTTGCTGATCGAGGACGAGTTGACCTTGGCGAGGCCGGTGTTGTCGTCGGTCACCCGCAGCGTCGTGGCGGTTGCCGGCGACGGGGCGGCGGAGAACGACAGGTGCGAGCCCGACAGCGCGGTGTTGAGCGCCGAGGCGATCGCGCCCATGCCGCCGGAGAAGTTGACGCCGATCCGCATCGGATTGGCGTTGGTCGCATTCTGAAGCGGCAGCGCCGCCGGGTCGGTCACGTTGACGAGCGTGACCTGGCGCTGCGTGTTGGTCGTCGTGTCCGTGTAGGTGATGTTGACCGTGTTGCCCGGCGCCGCCCCGGCAAGGTCCATGTCGAACCCGGCCGGCGGGCCGGAGACGGTGCTGCCGGCCGTGGTCTTGTCGGACAGCGCGCTCGACATCGTGGCGGCGAGCTGGTCGATCTGGTTCTGCGCCTGCACCAGCGTCTGGTCGCGCAGCTTGAGGTCGGCCGCGATCTGGCCCGAGGAAACCACGTTGTTGGCGACGACGTCGACCTGCGAGCCGTTCGGAAGCCTGATGTTCAACGCGCCGACACCGGACTTGGCCGGATCCATGTCGTAGAGCGAGGTCGCCGACAGCGCACCGGCAGACGCAAAAGTAAATTGCGAGGCGAGCCCGGCGCCGACGAGCTGGATGCCTGTCGTGGTGTAGATGTTGGCCTGGTTCGAGCCGTCGGTGGTGACGCGGACGTCGACATATTTCGACAGCGTGTTGATGGCCTGGTCGCGCTGGTCCATCAGCGTCGCAGCCGATGGGTCGTTTGCCGACAGGCCCTGGAGCTTGGTGTTGATGTCGGCGATCTGCTGCATCGACGCGTTGGCCTGCTGCGCCGAGGTGCCCAGATCCTGCTCGACGTTGGAGCGCAGCGACTGAATGCCCTTGGTGGTGACGTTGAGCTGCTGCGCCAGCGCCTGCGCCGCGCCCAGCGCAACGGTCTGCGCCGACGACGCACCCGCGCTGGTCGACAGCGCCTGCAGCGCGGTGGTGAACTTGTTCAGCGCGGTTTCGAGCGTGCCGCTGTTGCCGGGCGTGCCATAGACACTCTGAAGCTGCTTCAGGATGTTGGCCATCTGGTCGGCGTAACCGCTGCCGCCGGTCTCGGTGCGCAGCTGGTTCAGCACGTAGCTGTCGAGCTCCCGGCTGACGCCGGTCGTCATCGCCGTCGAGCCGAAGTCGCCGGTGGTGACCTCGATCTGGTTCGGCGTCTGGACGACGTAACCTGGCGTCTGCGAGTTGGCGACGTTCGAGGAGACGATCGAGAGCGCGGCCTGGTTGGCACGCAGACCGCTCATCGCACTGGCGAGGGCTGAACTCAAACCCATATCACTGGCCGCCTTTGGTTACGTCACGCGCCGATCAGCGCAATACGTTCAGGAGGTCCTGCACCATCGAATTCGCGGTCGTGATCACCTTGGTGTTGGCCGAATAGGCCTGCTGGGTCACGATCAGCTTGGTGAATTCGTCGGCGATGTCCGTGTTGGAGCCTTCCAGCGACGAGCCGCTGATGGTGCCCGATGCGCCGTCGATCGCCGGTCCTGACTGTTCGGTCGCGGCATAGGCGCCGCCGTCGAGCGCCTTCAGGTAATTGGTGCCGTTGAAGTGCGACAGCGATACCTGTGCGAGGTCAAGGTTCTGGCCGTTGGAGAAGGTTCCGACCACGAGGCCGTTGTTGTTGACGGCAACCGAGCGGAGCTGGCCCGCGGCGTAGCCGTTCTGGGTGATGGTGTTGATGGTCACCGCGCCGCTGGTGCTGGCATATTGCGTCAGCCCGCCCGAGGAGATGTTGAAGGCGACCGAGCCGAGCGCCTGTCCGCCGACGCTGACATTGTTGATGGTGATGCCCGAACCGCTCGGCGAGGTCAGCGAGCCATCGGCGGCGAAGGTGAAGGCCTGGCCGGTGTTGACCCAGCCGACCGTCGTGCCGGTCGCATTCGGATCGGTCTGGTAGAACAGGTTCCAGGTATCGGAATGGCCCGTGCCCAGCGACGCGCTGTCGGTCTTGGCCCAGCGCAATTGCAGGTTCACCGGCGTGCCCGCGGCGTTGTAGGCGGTGACCGCACCGCCGCTGATCGATTCCTTGGTGAAGGTCGCGATGTCGTTGCCGATCACGCCGCCGGTGCCGGCGGTGCCGCCACCGTCGCGGTTCTTGGTGATGGTCGAGGTGAAGCCGAGCGCGGCGAAAGCCGCACTGTTGGAGCTGGACACCGACAGGTTGGAAACGGTGCCGGTGTTCAGCGTGATCACGCCGCCGGGGCTGATCGAAGACCCCGAGGCGCCGGAGAGCGCGTCGATCTTGCCGAGCAGGGTCGTGATGTTGTCGGTGATGTTGATCTGGTTCGGACCGGAGGCACCCGAGGCCATGAAAGTCAGCGTCTGGCCGTTGACGGTGATGGTGTCGGCGGGCGGGCCTGCCGAAAAGCCGGACGAGAGCACCTCGGCGCCGCCGGCGGTCGCGCTGCCGCTCAGCACCGTGGCGCCGGTGAGCGCGGGCGAGGACAGCACGTTGCCGCCGCGTGTCACGCTGCTGATGCCGAGCGCCGTGGCTGCCGTGCCGCTGCCGATCGACACGTCGGTGCCGGTGCCGGTCGAGATCTGGATGTTGCCGCTGGCGGAGAGCGAGGCCGTAACGCCGGCGCCGCCGGCGGTCTGGATCGCGTTCAGGATGCTGGCCACCGTGGCCGTCGTGCCTGCGCCGAGACCGATCGTGGTGTTGTTGCCGACCGTCGAGACGGTGGTACCACCGTTGAAGGTGATCGTGTTGCTGCCGTTGATCGTCAGGACCTGGCCGCTCAGCGCGGTGAGAATGCTGGAGGCGAGATGCGTGCCCACGGTGTTGTCAAGGGACGTGGAAGTCGAAGCCACCGCGGACGAGTTGTTCTGGAGCGGAACCGTGCCCGTCCCCGTCGTCGACGAATAGGCCGAGCGGATGTTGCCGGTGGCGGCTGCACCGGACACCGTCGCGCTGGTATAGGGCGCGGGCGGCGTGCCCACCGGCAGCGGGTTGGCCTGGAAGTCCGACGGGTTCAGGCCGCCAGCCGCCAGCAGCGTCTTGCTGGCTGCGGTCGAGCTCGCAGCCGTGTTCGGCTGGGTCGGCAGGTTCGCCGCGTACTGGATCGAAGTGGTCGCCTGCGCCGGAATGAAGTTGTTCTGGAATTTCAGGACCGTCGCCACGTTGCCCTGAGGGTTGCCGGTCTTCGGGTCGACCGTGACGCCCATCAGGTAGTAGCCGGCGCCGTTGACCAGATTGCCGTTGGAATTGAGCTGGAAGTCGCCGCGGCGGGTGTAGTAGGTGACGCCGCCGAACTGCGGCAAGTTGTCGACGACGCTAGTCGCCTTCTGGATCGAGAAGAAGCCGTCGCCGGTGATCGCCATGTTGGTCGCGACGGAGGAGGACGAGATCGTGCCCTGGGTGGTGATGGTCGCTTTCGCGTTGGCCGTCACACCGCCCGCGACCTGCTTGCTCGGCACCGAGGCGTCCGGGATGAGATCGACGAAGCTGGTCCCGATGCCCTTGTAACCGGTGGTGGATGAGTTCGCGATGTTGCCGGAAATGTTCTGAAGCGCGTAGGACTGCGCCTGCAGACCACCCACCGAGGTGTTCATTGCATCGAAGATACCCATAACTTTGTCTCCAAATCCGATCTCGGCGGCCGGTCGACCAGGGCCGCAGTCGGGAGCGACAGTCGCAAGGGCTATGCCAAGGCGGGTATTTCCATGAAATCAATGACTTAAATGAATGGACCCCGGTCGAATGACCGGGGCACAATTGCCGGGCCGGCAACAATTGCCGGGGCATCGGGTCATTCCGGGGCGGTCCGCAGGACCGATCCCGGAATCTCGAGATTCCGGATTCGATGCTCACGCATCGCTCCGGAATGACTCCAGCGAGACCTACGTAGCGGACGCGGCGGCCGGGTGGAAAACCAGCCCGAAACCGTCGATGCAGTAGCGCAATCCAGTGGGCTTCGGACCGTCGTCGAAGACGTGGCCGAGATGGCCGCCGCAGCGCCGGCAATGCACCTCGGTGCGGAGCATGCCGTAGGTGCGGTCCTCGGTCTTGCCGACATTGCCCTCGATCGGCTGATAGAAGCTCGGCCAACCGGTGCCGCTCTCGAACTTGGTGTCGGACGCAAACAGCGGCAGGTCGCAGCCGGCGCAGGCGAAAACGCCCTTGCGGTGCTCCTTGAGCAGCGGGCTCGAGCCGGGCCGCTCGGTGCCGTGATTGCGCAAAATCTCGTATTGCTGCGGCGTGAGCTGGGCACGCCATTCGGCCTCAGTCTTCGTGATCTCGAACGTTTCCGCGGCCTTCTCGCCGGCCTCGGCAGGTGTCCCTCTCAGCCAGCGGAAGGCGGAGAGGCCGAACAGGCCGGCGACAGTCGTTAGCAGGATGCGGCGGTCAAACATCTCATTCTCCGTGCGCGAGTCCACGCCCTGAGATACGGGTTCTAACGGCCGACGTTACACGTCCAGGCGCGATTTTTCTCAACTTATTGCGAGACGCTGTCGTCGTGCGAGGCCGGTTCCAAGGCTTCAGTCGCAGGTTTCGGCGGCGGGGCCGGCCGCGGCCGTACACCCGGCGGCGGACGGCGCGGACCGGTGCCGGCGGCCCGGTTGGCTTCGGCCAGCCGCGCCTCGCGTTCCCTGTCCTTGACCCGCGCCCGCTCGCGGTAGCGGGCGAGCGTGCCTGCGGCGGCGGAGCTCGCCCTGCCCCAGATCCCGACCAATTGACCCGCGACCCGTCCGGTCGCACCTCCCGCCCAGACCAGCTCGAACGGCGAAAACAGCCGCCAGCGCTCGTCGCCCCACAGGATGCTGCGCGCGATCATCTGCCCGGCCATGGCCGAGGTGTTCATGCCCTGGCGGCCGAACCCGCTCGCCACCCACAGACCTTTGCGCAACTGGCCGATCTGCGGCATGCCGTGCACGGTCTGGCCGGTCGCGCCGCCGAACATATCGGCGATCTCGACATTGCCGAACTGGGGGAAGATCGACCGGATCCGCCGCCTGACGCCGCCTGCAAAGCGCTGCGGCCGTGCGGCCCAGGTGGTCTCCGGGCTCTCCCACATCAGCCGGTCGCCGTCGACGATACGGAAATGATCGACGCCGTCGGAATCCATCACCGATCCCTTGAAGGCGATGATCTCGTGCACGCGCTCGCCGAGTGGCGCGGTGATGCCGGCATAGCGCCAGACCGGCAGCAGCGTCTCCGACAGGCGCCTCAAGGGCGCGCCGAGATGGATGTTGCCGGCGAGCACGATGTGCGTCGCGCGCAGCCGCGCCGACGGCGTGACGATCCGCTTGCGGATGCCGGAATGGTCGATGCTGACCACCGGCGTATCCTCGAAGATGCGGGCGCCGGCCCGCCGCGCCAGCGCCGCAAGACCGTGCACGTATTTGCGGCCGTCGACTTGAAACGCCTTGGGATAGTACACGCCGTGGAAGTAGCGATCGGTCTTGAGCACGTCGCGGACGCGATCGACCTGCCAGCCCTCGACCTCGGTGTCGAAATCCTCGTGCAGCATCTGCAACCGGCTGATCAACCTGTCGCCGGTGTCGACGTTGGAGACCTCGAGCACGCCGTCGCTCGGGGCGATCCCCGGCATGTTCTCTTCGGTGGCGTTGGCGCGGACGAACTCGGCGCCCTCCTTCGACAGCGTCCACAATTCGCGCGCGTCCTCGAAGCCGATGCGCTCGATCAGGTCGGTGAGCGGCAGCGCAAAGCCCGGCATCACGGTGCCGAGCTGGTTGCCGGAGGCGTTCCAGCCGATATGGCGCCCCTCGAGCACCGCGACACTGGCCCCGAGCCGGGCCGCCTCCAGTGCAATGGAGAGCCCGGCAAGCCCTGCCCCGATCACGCAGATATCGGCGTCGAGATCGAACGACAGCCGCGCGCGCTCGCGAAAGCCGGCTTCTTCCTGGGACACGCTTGTGAAAGTCTCGCTCATATCGTTTTCTTAGAGCATGATCCGGAAAAGTGTGCAGCGGTTTTCCGAAAAGATCATGCTCAGAACAAAAATTTAAAGCGCGATGAGGGTTTGTCCAAATCTCATTGCGCTTTAAAGGACCGATCGGGCGCTTGTCACCTTGTCCTCAACCGGCGCCTGTAGATTATTCTGGACGTGCAACGATTCGAGAGTGCCATGCGCCGTTTGATGCTGCTGCGTCACGCCAAGACCGAGACCGACGCGCCGAGCGGCCGTGACCAGGATCGCCGGCTCGACGACCGCGGCCACAGGGATGCCGCCGAGATCGGCGACTGGATCGCCTCCCATCCCCCCTTCCCCGATACCGTGCTGGTGTCGCATGCCGTCCGCGCCCGGCAGACCTGGGACATCGCCTGGGCGACGATGAAAGGCCGCGTCCCCGCGCCTGAGGTCGAGGTCCTGCCGGAACTCTACGGCGCCGATCCCGCGCAGATCCTGGAATCCATTCGCACTGCAACCAACCCGGGCAACCCGAAGCGGCTGCTGCTGGTCGGCCACAATCCCGGCATGCATGAGATCGCCTTGATGCTGATGGGCGGCGGCGATCCGGCCGGCGCCAAGGCGCTCACCCACAACCTGCCCACCGCGGGGCTTGCGATCTTCGACTTTGACGTCAAGGATTGGGGGGACGTGGCCTACCGCCGCGGCAAGCTGGTGCTGTTCGTCAGCCCCAAGCTGCTTCGATCGGGATGAGACCCGCGGGTCTCGACCGGTTGATGCAGCTGATCGAGAGCTGACTGGAAGATTTGGAGGCGCAGATGTTCAAGTCCATCCTCGTGCCCATCGACCTCGCCGACACCGATCTCGCCAAGCCGGCGATCGCGACCGCGGCAACGCTGTCGCAGACCTGGAGCGGCACGGTGCGCCTGCTCAACGTGCTGCCGATGACGCCGGTGATGCTGGCCGAATACGTGCCGGCCGATTTCGACGAACAGCAGCGCCAGACCTCGGAGGAAGCGCTCGCCATCGTCGCGCGCGAGTCCGGCATCGAGGCCTCCCACATCTCCAGCGTGGTCCGCCAGGGCGGCATCTACCACGAGATTCTGGAGGAAGCCGTGCACATGAAGGCCGATCTGATCGTGATGACCTCGCATAGGCCGGCGATGCGCACCTATTTCCTCGGCTCCAATGCCGGGCACGTGGTGCGCTATGCGAAGTGCTCGGTGCTGGTGGTCAGGCACTGAGGGCTGCTCCGTAGCCTGTTGTTCCGGGCTTCAAGCCCTTGCGTTGCCCGTCGGGCAAAACACCCAAACGGCAGGTCAATTCCCGCCGCCCAAAATATTCCACTTTACCGAAATTCGGAAACGGCGTATGTGTCGCCTCACTCCGGCCCAAGGAAGAGGGGCGTATCGCGATCGTCACGAACGCGGGCCGGGCGGCGGTGGACGCTAGTTGCATCGGCGCGAAGGGTTTCGCAGGGCGGGCAACCGTGAGCGAAACCATCGCGCGCACGACCGGTGTGATCGGCGTACGGCCAAATCGTGTCGTCCTGGCGCCCGGGGTCTGTGCGCCAAGTTCTGCGGTGATGTGTGCGGCCCGACCGGACCGCGCGCGTCAGCCATCCGCAAGGCGACGGGGGCAATAGTGCATCGCTCCCCGGGGAGAGCACGACATAAGCCGTTCCAACCACTGCGCAGGGAAGGCCGGGATGTCTCGGTTGCCCTGTTTCCCCGCTGTGCATCGTAGCGCAATCTGCATCTCGCATGGCGGTCGATGGGAGCCAGCCGGCTCCCGGCCTTCCCTGCGCCCTCTTTCATTGGGCGTGACGCGACGAAGCAAAGCTCGGGCGAAACAGGCCGCGAGGATGCGAAAGTGTGTCTGCGAGTGAGATATGAGTTGAAAGAGCGATGCCCGTGCCCGCACTCCGTCATTGCGAGGTCACCGCGCCCAGATCTACCGGGCACGGCGCACGTCAAAACACGTTACAGATACCGCGTCATCTCGGCTTTGAACTGCCCGTAGACCGCGTCCTCGATCTGGCTGCGCGTGATCCCGATGTCGCGCAGGGCGTGGTCGTCGAGTTCGCTCAGCGTCTTGACGGCGGAGCGACGCTCCAGGCGGTCGAACAGCGCATGGATGGCGCTGGCGAGAGCGCGGAAAAATCCGCTCGACGAGGATGGGCGTAAACTCCGCCCGGCAGCTTGCGAGATCGTGGTCATTTTTCTTCTCCGGCCTATTGTCCACGCGGCGAAGCGGGCGCCGTTGGCGCAGACGCTGGAGCGCCTGCACCTCATTTGCCATAGGATTGCTCTCGCTCTCCTCGGCTCAACGCGGACCTTGATGGAACTTAAATGCTCCAGTACATTGCTCGGAGCAAGGAAAACATTGCTCTCGGTGCAATAATGTCCAAGTTCGAGTATGTGAAGCTTGCCGATGCCATTGCCTCGGATATCTCTAATGGCACGTTAAGGCCCGGCGACCGGCTGCCTCCACAGCGCAATTTTGCCTATGACCGTGGCATTGCGGTCTCGACCGCGAGCCGGGTTTATACGGAATTGCTCCGCCGCGGCCTCGTGGTCGGCGAAGTCGGCCGCGGCACCTTCATCTCCGGCGACATCAGGCGCGAAGTCGAGGCGCTGAGCGAGCCGCGCGACGCGCGGATCGACTTCGAGGTCAATTATCCGTTATTGCCGCAGCAATGGGCCATGATCGCCAAGAGCCTTGCGGGGCTCGAGCGCGTCGACGCGCTGGAATCCGCGCTGCGCGTCTCGACCAGCACCGGCACCAAGAGCGCGCGCAATGCGGCGGCCGCCTATCTCGGGCGCAAGGACTTTGCGCCGCAGGCCGAGCAGATCATCTTCACCGCCAACGGCAAGCAGTCGCTCGCGGCCGCGCTCACGGCGCTCGTCCCCACCGGCGGCCGCTGCGGCGTCGAGGCGCTCACCTACCCTTACGTCAAGAGCATTGCGGCGCGGTTAGGTGTGACGCTGGTCCCGATTTCGATGGACGAGCATGGCGCGCGGCCCGACGCCATCCAGAAGGCGCATCGCGAGGCACACCTGTCGGCGCTCTATCTCCAGCCCATCATCCAGAACCCGCTCGGCGTCACCATGAACGCGACGCGGCGCGCCGACATCATGCGCGTCGCCGAGAAGCTCGATCTGACCATCATCGAGGACGCCGTCTACGGCTTCCTCGCCGACGACACGCCGCTGGCCGCACTCGGGCCGGACCGCTGCATCGTGATCGACAGCCTGTCGAAGAAGGTCGCACCGGGCCTTGCGCTCGGCATCCTCGTCACCCCGCCGCGTCTGCGCGAGAGCGTGATGAGCGCGGTTCGCACCGGCGGCTGGATCGCCTCCGGCCATGCGCTCGCATCGGGGCAGCGGCTGATGGCCGACGGCACCGTCGCCGAGCTGACGCGCCTGAAGCGCATCGACGCCGCGCGCCGCCAGCAGACCGCGGCCAGGCTGCTGGCCGGCTACCAGTTCGCCGCCGACCCGCGCTCCTATCATCTCTGGCTCACGCTGCCGTCGCACTGGCGTTCGCAGACCTTCGTTGCCGCAGCCGCCAGGCGCGGCATCGCGCTGACGCCGTCCTCGACTTTTGCAATCGCGCATGGTCACGCGCCGAATGCGGTGCGTCTCGCGCTCGCCCCGCCCACGTTCGAGCAGCTAGATTCAGGCCTGCGCACGCTCGTCTCGCTGCTCGGCACCAAGGAAGAGGACTTTGACTCGACGGAGTAACCTGAGCGTTTTCGAGCGAAGTGGATACCGGTTCGCGTAAAGAAAACGCGTCAAAACTAGAATCTTGCCCGTCAGCCCTCCGGCCATTCCGCGATAAAGCCCCTCGCCTTGTACGGCTCGATCTTGTCCCATTCATGCAGGACGCGACGGCGAAATTCGACATCGGTGTGCCAGAGCGCGCGCGGCGTCGCAAAGCTGTCGACGGTGAGCAGCATCTTCTCGACCTCGGGCCAGTGCCGGTGCAGCGTCATCGGGTAGCGACGCGCGGTCCAGGTGTTGCCGAGGCAGATCACGCTGCGGATATTTTGCAGCCCAAGCGCCGCGTCGATGACCGGCAGCGAGACGATCACGTTCTCGCCGGTATTCGTCGCGCCATGTTCCTCGAGGATCCGGTCCGCCGGAATGCCCGCCGCGACCATCGCCGCCTTGATGATGGTGCACTCGGATTGCTCCGAGCCCGGCGTCACGCCGCCGCTGACAATCGACCAGCGGAACAAGCCCTCGCGCCACAGCCTTGCGGCGGTGTCGGCGCGGAGTGCGGTGTCCTCGCGGGTGCCGAACATGAACAAGAGGTCGGCCGGCCGGAGCGGCGTGTCGATCAGATGCGTGCGGTTGATCCTGGCGATCTCATCCGCCGCAGGCCGGCGCGTGCTGCAATCCATCGCTGACATGGCAGCACGATGCGACACCGGCACCGGGGCGCGAAGTCACGTTTGATTGCGGCCGATTGCAGCTAAGGCAACAAGGCCTTCGGCACGCGATCGAAGCTGTAGCTCTGCGGCTGGTTGCGCCGCACGAAGCCGCCGACCTGCCAGGCGAACAGCGCGGCAAAGCCGAGGATGAACAACGCGCCGGCGAAGGCGTCGATCATGAGCGCGCGGATCAGGAGCCCAGTCATCGCCACCGTCAGCACCGCCATGAACGCCAGCACCGCGGCATAGGTGTTGCGGCCGAGGCCTGCCGTCAGCACCGCGCGGCTGCCTGCTTTCGCCATCCGCGCATGGAGCTCGACGATGAAGTCGCGAAAGCCATTGTCCTGCGGCGCCATCAGCGCCGCAGTCTGCCAGCTCGTCGACAGGATCGCGATGCGGCCGCCACCGCTGCGGCTGACATCGGCGCGAAAGCGATGCTGCTGCATCGACACCGGGCGGAACGACAACCGGATTGCGCTGATCTCGTCGTAGCGCCACAGGCCGGAACGGCCGCCGATGTGCCAGGACAGCCCCGCGTCGGTCAGCTCGAAACGATGCGCCGAACCGATCAGCGACGCCTTGTAGGCATAGCTCGCGCCTGGGGCGCCCTGCGCGTCCGAAACCCGCATCTCGACAATCGATCCCGTCTGCAATCCCGACCGCGCAATCCGGTCTGCGACCCGCTTGCGCGGTCGCCCTCGCCCATCCTACAAGCGGGGCATGGCTGAGACGACCTTTTTTCCGCGCCGCCTGATTCTCGGGGCTGCCGTGATCTGCGGCGTGCTGCTCGCGCTCGCGGTGCACATGCTGGGCGCGCGCTACGGGCTCGACCTCGGCGGCCTCTGGCGCTCCGACACGCATGAGTTCATTCCGGCGGGCGCTGCGATCGCCTGGTGGCTGATCGCCACGGTCGGCTTTTCCGGCGGGTATTTCACGGCGACATTGATGCAGAGCGCCGCCCACGGCCAGATCCCGCAACGGATGCGGCAATTCCTGATCGCGGTCGGCGTGCTCCTGCTTGCGGGCGCCGGCCAGGTGGCCTCGGCCCCGAGCCCGATCCCGACGGTCTCGGGCGTGCTTGCCGGGCTCGCCGCGCTGTGCCTTGGCGCCGTGATGGCATTCTGCGGCGCGCATTTCGCGCTGCGCCGCGGCTAGCCTTTCTAGGCCGAGGCGCGCAGCCGCGGGCGCTCCAGCATCAACGCCACATCCGAGGCAGGCCGCGGCTTGCTGAACAGATAGCCCTGCGCCTGGGTGCAGCCCTCGCGCCTGAGCAGCTCGAGCTGCGCGTCGTTCTCGACACCTTCCGCGGTGGTCACGATGCCGAGGCTGCGGCCGAGCCCGGTCACGGCGCGGATGATCGCCATGGAATCCTCCCGCGTCGCGAGCTCCGACACGAAGGAGCGGTCGATCTTGATCTTGTCGAACGGGAAGCTGCGCAAATAGCTCAGCGACGAATAGCCGGTGCCGAAATCGTCGAGCGAGATCCGCACCCCCATGGCGCGCAGCTCGTGCAGGGTGGTCAGCGTCGCCTCGCTGTTCTGAAGCAGCACGGATTCGGTGATCTCGAGCTCGAGCCGGCGCGCCGGCAGTCCCGAGACGGTCAGCGCCGCGGTCACGGATGCGATCAGGTTCGGATTCCTGAACTGCACCGGCGACAGGTTGACCGCGACATCGACATCGTCGGGCCAGGTGGCCGCGTCGGTGCAGGCGGAACGCAGCACGAATTCGCCGAGCTGGACGATGAGTCCGGTCTCCTCGGCCAGCGGAATGAAGTTGATGGGGGCGATCAGGCCGCGCTGCGGATGGTTCCAGCGCAGCAACGCCTCGAAGACGACGACGCGACCACTGGCGACGTCGCGGATCGGCTGATAGTACGGCTGGAACTCGTCGCGTTGCAGCGCTGCGCGGAGATCCATCTCCAACAGACGGCGCGCCTGTGCGCGCGCATCCATGCCGGTCTCGAAGAAGCGGTAGGTGCCGCGGCCGTCCGCCTTTGCGCGGTACAGCGCAAGGTCGGCGTTCTTCAGAAGCTCGTCCGCATTGCTGCCGTCCTGCGGCGACAGCGAGATGCCGATCGAGACACCGATGACGATCTGATGGTCGTCGATCTCGTAAGGCGCCGAGATCACCTCGACGAGGCGGCCGGCAAGGCACCTCGCTGCGGCTTCCTCCGACCGTCCGATCTGGACCACTGCGAATTCGTCGCCGCCAAGCCGCGCCACCGTGTCGCTCTCGCCGACGGTGGCCTTCAGCCTGCGGCCAACCTCCTTGAGCAGCGCGTCGCCGATGGGATGGCCAAGCGAGTCGTTGATGTCCTTGAAGTGATCGAGATCGAGGCAGAGCACCGCGAGCTGGTCGCCCGAACCCGTCCGGCGCAGTCCCTGCTCAAGCTGCTCGTGGAACAGCACGCGGTTCGGCAGACCGGTCAGCGCGTCATGACGCGCCATGTGCGAGATCTTCGCCTGCGCCTCCAGCCATTCGGTGATGTCCTCGAAGGTCGCGACCCAGCCGCCGCCCTGCATCGGCTGGTTGACGACCCGGATGGAGCGGCCGAGCCGGTTGACGACCTGGCTGGTGGTGCGGCCCTCGCGCGCGTCGATCACGAGGCGCGCGAAGAATTCATCCGCATCGCCCTGCCACTGGCCCTTGGCCTGCTCTTCCCGCAGCACGTCGACCAAGAGGCGGCCGGTCAGCGCGATATCGGTGCGACGAAGCATCGCCGCGTAGCGCTCGTTGAACAGCATGATCTTGCCGTCCGCGTCGAACATGCACAGCCCCTGCGACATGTTCTCGAGCGCGGTATCGAGCACGACCTGCTGGCGTCCCAATTCGCCCTTGGCGCGGCGGTCGAGCACAGCCGCTGCGAGCGCGATCGCGATGATCGCGACGGCCGCGCTGGCGGTAAGGACCGACAAGGAGGCCGGCGGGATCGACAGGCCACTGATGACGATCGAAGGATCCGGCGTCAGCTCCACGGCGCCCATGGCGGTGAAATGATGCGAGACGATGGCGACGGTCAGCAGCACCGTCGCACCGAGCGCATTCGCCACGCCGTCGCGCCGCCCCGCGACGACCAGCGCAAGCGATCCAAAGACGATACCGAGAACGATCGAGACCGCCACGGTGTCGGTCGCCCAGCCGATGCGCGCGGGAATCTCGAGCGCCATCATGCCGGTGTAATGCATTGCGGCAACGCCGCCGCCAACGACGGCGCCACCGAGCGCGACCGGAATCGTCCGCGTCGCTGACACCGAGATGCTCAGCCCGACGAAGGTGACCGCAATCGCGAAGATCAGCGACAGAACGGTCACGGGGATGTTGTAGGCGCCGCCGGCGCCCGGCCCGTAGGCCTGCATCGCGATGAAATGGGTTGCCCAGATGCCGCAGCCTGCGACGACGGCGTCCAGCGCGATCCACGATACGCGAGCACCGCCGCTTGCCGCACGCGCGCGCTGGAACAGGCTGATCGCCGCCGCGCTCGCGAGCAGGCACACTGCGCCGCCGAGTGCGACGAGGCGCCAGTCATGCTGGTCCGTGAGACAGTAAAGAACTTGATACATTGCCGGCCCCTATCCGACCCGCACTAGAGCGGGCAGAGATGGACAGTCGGTAACCGGCTATGTGCTGGGTTCGGCGATGGTGAACGGAAGATGTGTGCGTTTGCTCACATTGTTCATCTTCGCGAAGGCGCGCCGATCCCGATCACGGCGGCGGCGAGCAGCAGGACTGTGGCCGATACCACCAGCGATGCGTGCAGGCCGGTCATGAATGCACCTTCCGAGGCCACCAGCGAGCCGAACAGCGCAACGCCGAGCACGCTGCCGGTCTGCCGCGTCGCGTTCAGAACGCCCGCCGCGATGCCGGAGCGCGCCTTCTCGACGCTGCCCAGCAGGGTCGAGGTCAGCGGCGGCACCAGCAGCCCAAGTCCGCCGCTGATCGCGATCATCTGCGCGCAGATCATCCAATAGCTCGTGTCAGCCTCGATCCAGATCAGGCCGAGACAGCCGAGCGCCGAGATAAAGGCGCCGACGACAATGGTCGGGCACGGTCCGATGCGCTCGGCGAGGCGCGGCGCCAGCAGATTGACCGGGAGCACCGCGGCCATCATCGGCACGAAGGCAAGTCCGGTCCACCACGCCGACAGCCCGTTGATCCTCTGGAAGTACAGGCTGAGCACGAAGATCAGGCCGTAGATCGCGATGTTCACGAGCAGGCCGACGAGCGCGGTCAGGGTAAACAGCCGGTGACCGAACAGGGACAAGGGCAGCATCGGCTGCGCCGCGCGGCTCTCCCGCCAGACGAACAGCACGGCCAGGACGAGGGCTGAAGCGAAGGCCACGAGCACGGCCGGATGGTCCCAGCCAAGCGCGCCGCCCTCGATGATCGCGCCGGCGAGCGCCCCCAGCGCGCCGATTGCCGTAAGCTGGCCGGGCAGATCGATCTCGCGCGAGGGCGCGCGCGTGGTCTCCGTCGCATAACGCCAGCTCAGCCAAAGGCCCATGAGGCCGATCGGAAGGTTGACGAGAAAGATCGCGCGCCAGCCGACCAGCGTGATCAGCGCGCCGCCGACGAAGGGGCCCGCGGTCAGCGCTAGGCTCGCTCCGGCAGCCCAGATCGCGACGGCGCGGCCGCGCGCGCGGTCGTCGGCATAGGCATGATTGAGCAACGCCAGCGAATTCGGCACCAGGATCGCCGCCGCTAGGCCCTGGACCAGTCGTGCCGCGATCAGCACGATTGCATTGGGGGACGATGCACAGGCGAGCGAGGCCGCAGTGAAGATGGCGAACCCGGCCATGAAGACGCGCTTGGCGCCGATCCGGTCGCCGAGTGCGCCGGCCGTCAGGATGAAGGCGGCAAAGGCAATGGTATAGGCGCTGACGACCCATTGCAGCTCGGCGACACCGCCGCCGAGCGTCCTGCCCATCGCGTCGAGCGCGGTGTTGACGATGGTGACGTCGAGCTGCACCACGCCATAGCCGAGGCTCATCGCGGCCAGCGTCAGGGAGGTTGCAGGACGAGATGAGGCGCGCGGCGCGCCGGCTCCGTCGTCGAAGGCTTCGTATTTGATGGTGCTTGCTCGCATGCTGCCACCTCGGTTGCAGCCCCACGCGACATATAGGCTTCCGGCCTGCCGTCATGTTTCGACAATGGCCGAAGGATGGATGTGTGGCGAGCGTGCCCACCCGAAACTCGGCGTCGTCGCCCGCGCAGGCGGGGAATGACGACGGCCGTGGCAAGCAAGGGCAAAAGCGCCGCGCGAACCACCGCGCGGCGCTTTCCTGCCTACACCAGCGCTAGCTCGCCGCGCGCAGATTCACCTTGCTCTCGGCGAGCGCCGTGAGCTTCTTGTCGGTCGCCTTCTCCTCCTCGAGCGTCTTGGCGAGCACGGCGGCGCAGTCGCTCCGGCCGAGCTGTTTGGCCCAGGCGATCAGGCTGCCGTAACGCACGATCTCGTAATGCTCGGCGGCCTGCGCCGCATTGATCAGCGCAGCGTCCAGCACCGCCTTGTCGGCGACCTCGCCGGCGGTCTCGTCGGCCTCCTCGATGATGCCGTCGATCGCCGGGCAGTCGACCGCCTTCACCTGTGCGCCGTGCATCTTGAACACTTCCTCGAGCCGCTTGACGTGCTGCTTCGTTTCCTCGAGGTGCGTCAAAAAGCCCTTTTTCAGCTGCGGGTCGGTGGCCTTGTCGGCCATCTTCGGCAGCGCCTTGGTGAGCTGCTGCTCGGCATAGTAGATGTCCTGGAGCTGATGCACGAACAGGTCGTTCATGGTCTTGATGTCTTTTGTGAACAGTCCCATCGTTCCGATCCTCTTGGGTTTCGGGAACACGGAGGCACCGGCTCGCACGAATAGCCGCATATTCCCGCCATGTTCGATTGCTGATGGGGCGCTAACGGGCACGCGGCATCGACGTTCCAAAAAAGCCGGCATCGCTTGCGCTGGAACAATGCCGCGGACGGCACGATATGAAAGCATGCCAATATACGAACGCGCGGGCCTGGCCGGTTTGGCGACTCATATGCTTAACGCGCGTCCGATGTGAACCACATATGACAAAAGTCGCCGGTCCGGCACAGAACCTATCCTTGTCAAGGGCTGCACAAGTCACCGTTTTTGTCTTAAATGAGCTGGATCATGCCTAGCGATCGACGCCTGCCTTTGGCAACCATCGCGCCCGACTGGCCAATGCCTGGCCTTGTCGGTCTTGCCCCCTGCCGGGAGGATGAATGCACGGACTGCTGCCCGCGTTGAAGCGCGGCTTCAAGAGATGGATTGGCTGGCGACGGCTCGGAATTGCCGCGAGCGTCTTCATCATCGCCTTCGCAATCACCACGCTGGTGCGGACCCTCAAAGGTATCGATACCGGCGTCATCCTGACCGCATTGACCGAGATTCCCCGCGGGAATATCGGGCTGGCGGCGATCTGCGTCTTCTTCGCGTTCTGTACGCTGACCTTCTACGATTTTTTTGCACTGCGAACGATCGGCAAGAAGCACGTGCCCTATCGCATTGCAGCGCTCTCCAGCTTCACGTCCTATTCGATCGGCCACAACATCGGCGCCACCGTCTTTACCGGCGGCGCGATCCGCTTCCGGATCTATTCGGATTACGGGCTGAACGCGATCGACGTCGCAAAGATCTGCTTCCTGTCGGGCCTGACCTTCTGGCTCGGTAACATCTTCGTGCTCTCGATCGGCATGGCCGTCCATCCCGATGCCGCCTCCTCGATGGATCAGCTGCCCTCGTCGATCAACCGGCTGATCGCGCTCGGCGGCCTCGCCTCGATTGGCGCCTATCTGGTCTGGCTCTGCATGGGCGAGAAACGCCGCGAGCTCGGCCAGAAGGGCTGGAAGGTGGTGTTGCCTTCGGCGCCGCTGACGCTGGTGCAGATCCTGATCGGCGTGGTCGATCTCGGCTTCTGCGCCACGGCAATGTACCTCTTGATACCGGCCACTCCGCCGATCGACTTCCTGTCGCTGGCGGTCGTGTTCATCCTGGCGACGCTGCTCGGCTTTGCCAGCCATGCCCCCGGCTCGATCGGCGTATTCGATGCCGCCATGCTGGTGGCGCTGCCGGAATTCGGCCGCGAGCAGCTTCTGGCGACGCTGCTGGTGTTCCGCCTGCTCTATTTCGTGATCCCGTTCGGCCTCGCCATCTCCATCATGGGCACGCGCGAGCTCTGGATGAACGTGGTCGAGCCCTGGCAGGAGCGACGGCGGCTGGCGGAGGCCTGCGCCCAGGCCAACCTGCCCAAGCAGGTGGCGGCAATGGAGCGCGAGCGGTCGCTGCGACAGGCCAGCAAGCGCTAGGGCGCTGGACGGCGCCCGCAAAAATCGTCAGACAAGGTTGCGGGCGGGGGGAGCAATCCTCTCTTATTTCCGCCTCAACTTTGCCGTTGAACACGCGGGCCATGATCCGACCATCTCTTCGCACCTTCTTCGCGGGCGCCCTGCTGCTTGCCGGGATTTTGACCGCTTTGCGGTCCGAGCGCGCAGTCGCGCAGGACGCCGGCGCCATGCAGATCAATTGGGAGGTGCGCAACCGCTTCCGCCTGTTCCGCGAGGAGCGCGACTTTCTGCTTCATGTGGAGAACGCGCGTAACCGCAGCATCCTCGCCGCCGAACAGTCGCTGGAGCTCCAGAGCGAGGGCCGCGGCTGGGCCCGCAACATGGTCAACCGGCTCTGCATCGACCTCCAGGGCCGGGTCAACCAGCCCTGCACCCGCGACAACGTCAAAGAGAATTACCTCACCCCGATCGACCATCCGGTGACCGTGCGCCTGACCGGCGCGGTGCCGGTCGGCGCCACCTGCGCCTGGTCGTTCGACGACGGCGACGGACCGCAGACCTCGACCTTCGACTGTGCCGAGCCGGTCAATCTGCGCGTCCGCTACGGCCGGCAGACGGTCGCGAGCGTCGACGTCTCCTCCGGCTCCGATCCGACCCAGCGCGTTCAGACCGAGATCCAGGTCCGCGACATCTTCGTCGCCGGCCTCGGCGACAGCATCGCCTCGGGCGAAGGCAATCCCGACCGGCCGCTGGCGCTGTCGGACGAAGGTTTCTGCTTCCGCTCCTATCTCGGCACCGCCGGCGCGCAGTACTACCGGCCGAGCCGCGCCGGCTATAAAGGCGGCCGCGCCTGCGAGGCGCCGGATACGCTCGCCAACTGGCAGCGCTACGGCGCGCTCTGGTTCAACTCCCCCTGCCACCGCTCGCTCTACAGCTACCAGGCCCGCACCGCGCTGGCGCTCGCGGTGCGCTACACCCACATCGCGGTGACCTTTCTGCCGCTCGCCTGCACCGGCGCCAGCATCGGCGACGGGCTGCTCGGCTCGCAGCGCGCCCGCGAATGCGCGCCCAGCAAAAACGGCAATTGCCAGACCAGCGTGAACGCGCAGGTCGCCGAGCTGCGCGAGGCGCTCACCGCGGCGAAGAAGCGCCAGCCGGACCGCACGCTCGATCTCGTGCTGCTCTCGATCGGTGCCAATGATGTCTACTTCTCGGGTCTCGTCGCCGACGTCATCGTCGACACCGCGACCGAGCGCGCGCTGTTCCGCCGCTCCGGCGTGATGGCGAGCGTCGACGATTCCCGCGATGCGCTGGCGCGCGAGCTGCCGCAGAATTTCGTCAAGCTGCGCGAGGCGCTGAAGCCGCTGGTCGGCGGCGACCTCTCGCATGTGGTCTATGTCTCCTACGCCAATCCGGCGCTTGCCGATGGCGGCGTGCCCTGCCGCGGCGGCCGCGCCGGCTTCGACATTCATCCGTCCTTCAACGCCGATCCGCAGCGCCTCGCCCGCGTCTCGACCTTCGTCGACACCGAATTCCTGCCTCAGTTGAAGGGGCTCGCCACCTGCACCCGCGGCGCGCTGTGCCGCGATCCCGAAGCCGACCGCATGACGTTCGTCGATGCGCATCAGGCAGCGTTCGCCGATCACGGCTTCTGCGCGCATGCGGGCAACGATCCCGAATTCGACCGCACGTGTTTTGCCGAGAACGGCCAGAGCTTCAATCCCGATATCGTGAGCGCGGCGAGCCAGCCGATGCTGTGCGGCCGCGGCGCCTCCGAGTATCGCGCCTATCTGCCGCGCGCGCGCTGGATCCGCGACGCCAATGACAGCTACTTCGCCGCGATGACCTATCCGCAAGGCCTGCCGGCCGCGAGCCAGCCGACCGACATCCACGACGCCACCTGGGGCGTGCTCTCCGCCGTCTATGGCGGCGCCGTGCATCCAAGCGCCGAAGGCCACGCCGCGATGGCGGATGCGGCGCTGCCGGCCGCAAGCAGCGTGCTCGGGCTGGATGCAGTACCGCCGCCCGTGACGCGGGGACTGCTGCCGCAGCTGCTACCGAGCGCGCGGCAGTAGAAGCGAGAGCGAGCGCTCTCCACACCGTCATTGCGAGCGCAGCGAAGCAATCCAGAGTCCATCCGCCGAAAGATTCTGGATTGCTTCGCCGCGCTCGCAATGACGCGCTGTGAGTACGAATACTATCTCCCCGAGTCGTCCTGGCTTTCGCCAGAACGACGATTGGGACGAGCGCGGTCTCCATCCTCACGATCGTTCCCTCCCACCTGCCGTTCCATCAATCCAAAAACGGCATCGATCGATACTCCCTTGAACTTGGACACTTTGCCGCGCGCGCCTCTAGGAGTCGTGGTGAGGAAACATTTCGAGTTCTAAGGAGGCGCGTGATGAGCGCAGTGGTGTCCGCAGCGGACGTGAGGAGGTCTCGCGTCAGGCTGTTCATCGTGACCATGTTGTTCCTGGTCACGACCGTCAACTACGCCGACCGCGCCACGCTCTCGATCGCGGGCCCCGCGCTCTCCAAGGAGCTGCATCTCGATCCCGTCGCGATGGGCTGGATCTTCTCGGCCTTCGGGTGGTCCTATGTGATCGCCCAAGTGCCGGGCGGCTGGCTGCTCGACCGCTACGGCTCGCGCCTCGTCTATGCCTTCGGCATCATCGTCTGGTCGCTGTTCACGCTGATGCAGGGCTGGGTCGGCTTCCTCAGCGCCGGCGCTGCCATCGTCGTGCTGTTCGCACTCCGCCTCCTTGTCGGCGTCGCGGAAGCGCCGTCCTTCCCCGCCAATGCCCGCATCGTCGCCGCCTGGTTTCCCGGCAACGAGCGCGGCACCGCGTCCGCTTTCTTCAATTCGGGACAGTATTTCGCGACCGTGATCTTCGCGCCGCTGATGGGCTGGATCGCCCACGATTACGGCTGGCGCTACGTGTTCTTCGTGATGGGCGCGCTCGGCGTGATCATGGGTCTCGTCTGGATCAAGACCATCTACGGCCCGAAGGAGCATCCCGGGATCAACGAGGCGGAGTTCGACTACATCAAGGAGGGCGGCGCGCTGGTCGATCTCGACGCGCCCAAGGAAGAACGTGCGCCTCAGTCCGGCTCCGGGTGGGACCACATCCGCCAGCTGCTCTCCAACCGCATGATGCTCGGCGTCTATCTCGGCCAGTACTGCATCAACACGCTGACCTATTTCTTCCTGACCTGGTTCCCGGTCTACCTCGTCAAGGAGCGCGGCCTGTCGATCCTGCAGGCCGGCTTCGTCGCGACGCTGCCGGCGCTGTGCGGCTTCATCGGCGGTGTGCTCGGCGGCATCATCTCGGACGCGATCCTGCGCAGCACCGGTTCGCTGACCATGGCGCGCAAGATTCCGATCGTCGGCGGCATGCTGCTGTCGATGTCGATCATCGCCTGCAACTATGTCGACGGACATGCACTGGTGGTCGGCTTCATGGCGCTCGCCTTCTTCGGCAAGGGCATCGGCGCGCTCGGCTGGGCTGTCGTCTCCGACACCTCGCCGAAGGAAGCCGGCGGCGTCTCCGGCGGCCTGTTCAACACCTTCGGCAACCTCTCCTCGATCACCACCCCGATCGTGATCGGCTACATCCTGGCCGCGACCGGCTCCTTCAACGGCGCGCTGCTGTTCGTCGGCGCCAATGCGCTGGTCGCCGCGTTCGCCTATCTCGTCGTGGTGGGCAAGATCGAGCGGGTGGTGCTCAAACGTTCCTCCTGAGGGCTCCCGCGGGAGCTTGACCAGGCAACTCAACGGCGGCTCAAAAGCCGCCGTCTTTGTTTTGGGGATGATCGATGCTAGAAGTGCCGGGGAAACGCCTTATTCATCTAAGGCATGTATCGATGTTCGACCTCAACCAGCTCCGCTGTTTCGTCACGGTGGCGGAGGAACTACATTTCGGCCGCGCCGCCGCGCGGCTGAACATGACCCAGCCGCCGTTGTCGCGGCAGATCCAGGTGCTCGAGCACATCATCGACGCGCCGCTGCTGGAGCGCACCAGCCGTTCGGTGCGCCTGACGCCGGCCGGCCGCAGCTTCCTGCCGGAGGCGCGCCGCATCCTCAAGCTTGCGGAAAGCGCCTCGCAGGTCGCCCGCCGCATCGCGCTGGGCAAGACCGGCTCGCTCAAGATCGGCTTTACGGCGGCGGCCGCCTACGGCTTCCTCCCCGAGCTGGTCGCGGCCTGCCGCGCCAAGCTGCCCGAAGTCGATTTCTCGCTGAAGGAGATGGTCTCCGGCGACCAGTTCGAGGCGCTCAGCTCCGGCCAGATCGACGCCGGCCTGCTCAGGCCGCCGATCGCGCGCCCCGAAGTGGCCAGCCGCCGCGTCGTCGCCGAGCCCCTGCTTGCCGCGATCCCGAAGAAGCATCCGCTGGCGAGCGCCGACAGCATCACCATCAAGGATTTCGACGACCAGCCCTTCGTGATGTATTCGCCCTATGAGAGCCGCTACTTCCACGATCTCCTGGTGGCGCTGTTCACCCGCGCCGACGTGCTGCCGCGCTATGTCCAGCATCTGAGCCAGATCCACTCGATCCTCGCCATGGTCCGCGCCGGCCTCGGCCTTGCCATCGTGCCGGCCGCGGCCGCAAGCCTGAAGATCTCCGACGTGCGGCTGCGGCCGCTCAAATTGCGCACGCGCGTCCCGGTCGAGCTGTTCATGGTCTGGCGCCGCGACGACGAGAATCCGCTGCTGTCGGCGCTGGTCAAAATCGCCGGTGAATTGTCCTCCGCGGAGACCATGGAAGATTGATGCTGATTTCGCATCGGTCGATATAGGCTTTGGCTTGGACGCGCATCGAACGGTCTCCTAAACCACGGCGCATGGACGCGCAGGCTTGCGTCCTCCACAACACGCAATTAGGGAGCCGCGCCCATGAGCAAGATGACCCCGCAGGAAATGGCCCAGACGATCGGATCGGGCCTCCTGTCCTTCCCCGTCACGCCGTTCAAGGCGGACTACTCCTTCGACGAGGCGACCTACCGCGCCAACATGGACTGGCTGTGCGGCTATGACGTCGCGGGCCTGTTCGCCGCGGGCGGCACCGGCGAGTTCTTCTCGCTGACGCCGACCGAGGTCCCGCAGATCGTCAAGATCGCCGTCGAGGAGACCAAGGGCCGCGTGCCCGTCCTCGCCGGCACCGGCTACGGCACCGCGATCGCCCGCGAGATCGCTGTTGGCGCCGAGAAGGCCGGCGCCGACGGCCTGTTGCTGCTGCCGCCCTATCTCACCCATTCCGAGCAGGACGGCCTTGCCGCCCATGTCGAGGCGGTCTGCGCCGCCGTGAAGATCGGCGTCATCGTCTACAACCGCGACAACGCCATCCTTCAGCCCGACACGCTCGCCCGTCTCGCCGAGCGCTGCCCGAACCTCGTCGGCTACAAGGACGGCATCGGCGACATCGAGCTGATGACCCGCGTCTACACCAAGCTCGGCGACCGCCTCACCTATATCGGCGGCCTGCCGACCGCGGAAACCTTCGCGCTGCCCTATCTCGACATGGGCGTGACGACCTACTCCTCGGCCGTGTTCAACTTCGTTCCGGAATTCGCGACCAACTTCTACGCCGCGGTGCGCAAGCGCGATCACGCCACGATCCATGCCGGGCTGAAGGACTTCATCCTGCCGCTGATCGCGATCCGCAACCGCAAGAAGGGTTATGCGGTCTCCATCATCAAGGCCGGCATGAAGGTGATCGGCCGCGACTCCGGCCCGGTCCGCCCGCCGCTGACCGATCTCACCGAGCAGGAGATTGCGGAGCTGACCGCGCTGGTCAAGAAGCTGCCCGCCATCCGATCGTCACAACAGGCTGCAGAATAACAAGACAACAGGGAGGAGCATGCGATGGCCCAGACTGACATCTCCGGCGCGCCAGTCGCCGGCGCACCGGTCGTCACGGCGATGCAGGTGATCCCGGTCGCGGGCCGCGACAGCATGCTCCTCAACTTAAGCGGCGCGCATGCGCCGTTCTTCACCCGCAACATCGTCATCCTCACCGACAATGCCGGCCACACCGGCGTCGGCGAGGTGCCGGGCGGCCAGAAGATCTGGCAGACGCTCCAGGACGCGCGCGATCTCGTGATCGGCAAGACCGTCGGCGCGATGAACAACATCCTCGCCGACGTCCGCACCGCCTTCGCCGATCGTGACGCCGGCGGCCGCGGCAAGCAGACGTTCGACCTGCGCGTCATGATCCATGCGGTCACGGCGATCGAGTCCGCGCTGCTCGACCTGCTCGGTCAGCATCTCAACCTGCCGGTCGCCGCGCTGCTCGGCGAAGGCCAGCAGCGCAAGAGCGTCGAGACGCTCGGCTACCTCTTCTTCGTCGGCGATATCAGCAAGTCCAGGCTCGACTACGTCACGGGCGAGACCGGCAAGGCGGAGTGGTTCAACCTCCGCCATCAGGAGGCGATGACGCCGGAGACCGTGGTGCGGCTCGCGGAAGCCACCCACGATCATTACGGCTTCGCCGATTTCAAGCTCAAGGGCGGCGTGCTCCGCGGCGAGCAGGAGATCGAGGCCGTCACCGCGATCGCCAAGCGCTTCCCCAACGCGCGTGTCACGCTGGACCCGAACGGCGCCTGGTCGCTCGACGAGGCTGTCAGCCTCTGCAAGGACATGCACGGCATCCTCGCCTATGCCGAGGACCCCTGCGGCGCCGAGGCCGGCTTCTCCGGCCGCGAGATCATGGCCGAGTTCCGCCGCGCCACGGGTCTGCCCACAGCGACCAACATGATCGCCACCGACTGGCGCCAGCTCTCCCATGCGCTGCGTCTCGGCGCGGTGGACATTCCGCTGGCCGATCCCCACTTCTGGACCATGCAGGGCTCGGTGCGCGTGGCCCAGACCTGCCGCGACAACGGCCTGACCTGGGGCTCGCACTCCAACAACCATTTCGACATCTCGCTCGCGATGTTCACCCATGTCGGCGCCGCCGCCCCCGGCAAGGTCACCGCGATCGACACCCACTGGATCTGGCAGGATGGCCAGGCGCTGACCAGGGAGCCGCTCCGGATCAAGGGCGGCAAGATTGCGGTCCCCGACAGGCCGGGCCTCGGTATCGAAATCGACAGGGCGGCCATCGACGCCGCGCATGACCTCTACAAGCAGCATGGACTCGGCGCCCGCGATGACGCTATTGCCATGCAGGACCTGATCCCCGGCTGGACCTTCGACGACAAGCGTCCCTGCCTCGTTCGGTAAGAAACTTTCCCTGGAGGAATGATATGACTGCGATCCTGAAAAACTTCATCGGCGGCGAATGGGTCGACGGCTCCGGCGTCACCAGGAACATCAACCCCTCCAACACCAACGACCTCGTCGGCGAATATGCCAAGGCCGACAAGGCACAGACCGAGAAGGCGATCGCAGCCGCAAAGGCCGCCTTCCCCGGCTGGGCGCAGTCGACCCCGCAGGTGCGCTACGACGCGCTGAACAAGATTTCTCTCGAAATCCTCGCCCGCAAGGAAGAGCTCGGCCGCCTGCTCGCCCGCGAGGAAGGCAAGACCCTGCCCGAAGGCATCGGCGAGGTCGCGCGCGCCGGCCAGATCTTTGCGTTCTTCGCCGGCGAAGCGCTGCGGCTGATCGGCGAGAAGGGCGCATCCGTCCGCCCCGGCCTCGACGTCGAGCTCACCCGCGAGCCGATGGGCGTCGTCGGCATGATCACGCCCTGGAATTTCCCGATCGCGATCCCGGCCTGGAAGATCGCGCCGGCGCTTTGCTACGGCAACACGGTCGTGTTCAAGCCTGCCGAGCTGGTGCCGGGCTCGGCGCATGCGCTGTCCGAGATCATCACCCGCTCCGGCATTCCGGCGGGTGTGTTCAACCTCGTCGTCGGCTCCGGCTCCGTGGTCGGCCAGACCCTGCTCGATCACCCCGACGTCGCCGCGATCTCCTTCACCGGCTCGGTGCAGACCGGCCGCAAGATCGCGCAGGCCTGCGTGCTGTCGAACCCGATGAAGAAATTCCAGCTCGAGATGGGCGGCAAGAATCCGCTGGTCGTGCTCGACGATGCGGACCTCAAGACCGCCGTCGAGGTCGCCGTCAACGGCTCCTACTTCTCGACTGGCCAGCGCTGCACCGCCTCCTCGCGTCTGATCGTCACCGAAGGCATCCATGACCGGTTCGTCGCCGCGATGGCCGAGCGCCTGAAGGGCCTGTCGGTGGACGACGCGCTCAAGGCCGGCGTGCATATCGGCCCCGTCGTCGACCAGAGCCAGCTCGACCAGGACCTGCGCTACATCAAGATCGGCCAGGACGAAGGCGCAAAGCTCGCCTTCGGCGGCGAGCTGCTCCAGCGCGAGACGCCCGGCCACTACCTCCAGCCGGCGCTGTTCACCGAAGCCAACAACAACATGCGCATTGCGCGCGAAGAGATCTTCGGCCCGGTCGCCGCCGTCATTCGCGCCAAGAACTACGAGGAAGCGCTCGCGATCTCGAACGACACCGAGTTCGGCCTCGCCTCCGGCATCTGCACCACCAGCCTGAAATACGCCTCGCACTACAAGCGCAACAGCGAGTCCGGCATGGTGATGGTCAACCTGCCGACCGCCGGCGTCGACTATCACGTGCCGTTCGGCGGCCGGAAGGGCTCGAGCTACGGCGCCCGCGAGCAGGGCTCCTATGCCCGCGAGTTCTACACGACGGTGAAGACCGCTTATACCTATCCGGGTTGAGACATCGTAGGGTGGGCAAAGCGAAGCGTGCCCACCACTTACGCTCGGTGTGAAGACGGTGGGCACGGCGCGTTGCGCCTTTGCCCACCCTACGATTTCGGAGGCAAGCGCAGATGGACCAGTCAGTCGCAGCGAAAGAGCAGTCCCGCTACATCAAGCTCAACGAGCGCGACAATGTCGCGATCGTGGTCAATGATTTCGGGCTTCCCGCCGGCTCCCGCTTCGCCTGCGGCCTGACACTGCGCGCCTTCGTGCCGCAGGGGCACAAGACGGCGCTGGTCGACATCGCGGAAGGCACACCGATCATCCGCTATGGCGAGGTGATCGGCTACGCGCTCTCGCCGATCCTGGCCGGCGAATGGGTGGATGAGGCGCGCATTCGCATGCCGGAGGCCCCTGCCCTCGACAAGCTGGAAATCTCGACCGCCGTGCCCGCTCCGCTGCCGCCGCTCGAAGGCTTCACCTTCGAGGGCTACCGCAATCCGGACGGCTCGGTCGGCACCAAGAACATCCTCGGCATCTCCTCCTCCGTGCAATGCGTCAAGGGCACGATGGAATATGCGGTGAAGCGCATCCGCGCCGAGCTCTTGCCGAAATACCCGAACGTCGACGACGTCGTGCCGCTGACGCACGCCTATGGCTGCGGCGTCGCCATTAACGCGCCCGACGCGGTGGTGCCGATCCGCACGCTGCAGAACCTCGCGCTCAACCCCAATTTCGGCGGCGAAATTCTGGTCATCAGCCTCGGCTGCGAGAAGCTCGCGCCCGAGCGGCTGGTGCCGGAAGGCATCAGCGATGCCATCGTCCGCATGCAGGACGAAGCCTTCGACGGTTTTGGCGCGATCGTCGATGCGATCATGACACAGGCCGAAGCGCGCCTGAAGATTCTCAACAAGCGCACCCGCGAGACCTGCCCGGCCTCCGATCTCGTCATCGGCCTGCAATGCGGCGGCAGCGACGCGTTCTCCGGCGTCACCGCGAACCCCGCGGTCGGCTTTGCCGCCGACCTCCTAGTGCGCGCCGGCGCCACCGTGATGTTCTCGGAAGTCACCGAGGTGCGCGACGCGATTCAGCTCCTGACGCGACGCGCCATCAACGAGGATGTCGGACGTGCCTTGGTGCGCGAGATGGCCTGGTACGATTCCTACCTAGCCCGCGGCGGCGCCGACCGCAGCGCCAACACCACGCCCGGCAACAAGAAGGGCGGCCTCGCCAACATCGTCGAGAAATCATTGGGCTCGATCGTGAAGTCCGGCTCGTCCGCCATCACCGGCGTGCTCTCGCCCGGCGAGAAGGCGACGCAGAAGGGCATGCTGTTCGCGGCAACGCCTGCCTCCGACTTCATCTGCGGCACGCTCCAGCTCGCCTCCGGCATGACCTTGCAGGTGTTCACCACCGGCCGCGGCACGCCCTACGGCCTTGCGGCAGCGCCTGTGATCAAGGTCGCGACCCGCAGCGAGCTCGCGCGGCGCTGGAAGGACCTGATCGACTTCGATTCAGGCAGCATCGCCACCGGCGAGAAGACCATCGAGGAATGCGGCTGGGACCTGTTCCGCCTGATCCTCGACGTCGCCTCCGGCCGCACAAAACCGTGGTCGGATCGCTGGGGCATCCACAACGACCTCACGCTGTTCAATCCGGCGCCGGTGACCTGAGAGTCACGGACTGTCGGTCAGGTGCATGTCGCCCAGCGTGATGGGCAGGCTGCGCGTGATGAGGTCCGCAATCGCCGCGCGCAGCCGTTCGCCCGAAGCCGAACCGCCGAACGTCTCGTCAACCGGCCCGCTCGGGCCGGCGAGCCGGAGGGTGCCGGTGTTGTCGAGCGGCGCAGCCGCCCGCTTCTCGATCACGTCGAATGACTTGCCGTCGATGACACGCACCTCGTACAGCGCGTGGATCAAACCGTAATCCGCAAGCAGCGTCCGGTATTCGGCGAGCCCGACACCCTCGACGTTGCGGCCGTTTCCAAGCTTCGATCTTGCCCTTGTGATGACGATGTACGCATCCAGCCCCTGTGGCGTGACATCGCTGCGAACCAGCTCCTTGAACGGATCGCTGCGCAGGAGATTGACGGGCGCGACCGCCGAATCCCTGATCGCGGCGAACGCGGCGCGCCTGTAGCTCACGGCCTGCACGCGGAAGCGTGGGCTCAGCAGCCTCGTCGCCTGCTGGACGATCATCTCGTCCAGCCCCCACGCGCTGATCGAGGCGCTTTGCCCGGTGTTGCCGAGCGCGGTCAGGCCGGCCTGCGTCAGGCTCATCTCCTCGCCGATGGCCGAGACGATGCCGACGGTCTTGATCGCCTGGAGCCGGCTCGCGCGCGTCTCGAACGCCGCGGCGGCACTGAGGACGACGGAAGTCACCGCAAGGGCGATCCATAGAACAACATGACGGCGCATGACGACTATCGAATCCTGAAGTCGAACGAATAGGACGCACCGAGGCCGATCGTGGTCTGGTTCGACGATCCACGCAGCCTCACCAGCGGACTGTCCGCGGCGTCGCCAAGCAGCTTCTCGTATTCGACATAGGCATGGACCTCCCACTGGGGATTGATGCGATAGGAGATCTGGCTGCCGAAGCCGACCGAGTGCGCACCACCCCTGGCATCGTACGTCGGCAGTCCCGACGCCAGCGCCTGCGCCGCATCGACGCCGAAATACGGCGCGGTCGCCTTGGTGCTCTTCCAGGTGAAGCGCGGGCCGGCCGAGATCGTGAGCCTTTGAATCAGCGGCACAATGACGTCGGCGGAAACGTCGGCCACGGTGCCGGTATGGCCACCCAGGCCCTGACGCAGTTCGCTGCGCAGACGCAACCAGTCGACCGGATAATATTCGACGAAGCCGCCGAGCTCGTATGCGGCCTTGACGTCGCCGAGACCGGTCAGCTCGGAATATTTGTCGCTCTTGCGCGACGAGACGTATTTGAACGCAGGCCCTGCGCGAAAATTGCCGACGTCGAGCAGCGCAATGCTGGCGCTGTCGCGGGGGCCGCGAAACTGGTCGAACGATCCGGCGCGGCGAATGGAAAAGATCGGGATCGGGCGGAATTTTCCGTTGTCCGATCCGACGAAGTCTGGCGTGTATTCGCCGCCGATGCCGACCATGACGGTCCAGTTGCCGGAGGGCGAGGGCAGCATCGGCAGGTCGAACGGCGGGGCCGGGAGCGTGAACGCGGTCTGCGCCGATGCAGACTGAGGGATCGCGATCGCGCCGAGTGCGGCAAGGAATACGCTCAGCAAGCTCTGCTGCGCGCGCGTCGCATGATCGAGAGCGGCTTCGTCAAGATGCTTCATTACGGGGCCCCGGACCGGCCCTGCTGGCCGGTCGACTGGTGTGGTCAGGAGCCCAGCATGTGATCCGGCAAAATTGCCCCAAGATTGCAACGGGCAACCGTCCCTGCGACAGCCCGCGCGCCAGATGCGCCGCCGGATCAACATTGCCCGAACATTGCCCGGGCCACGTTCACGCTCCAAACTTTGACCGCGCGCGAGGTGAGCGCCCTCGTCCCTGCCATTTATTCGCCAAGCTCGCTGCCTTAAAGGGAACCTCGCGCACGAACCGAAATGCCGGAATTCGGCCAGGGAGCGTCAAGGTCGGGGTTTTGTTGCCCCAGCAGAGTCAAGGACGACCCGCGTGCGCTCCCTCGTGATCGAAGACGAACCACAGATCGGCGCCTATGTCAGCCGCCTGCTCGGGCAATTGCACGGCGTCGTCGACCTTGTCGGCTCGATTGCCGATGCCCGGCAGGCGCTGGTCAACTTCAAGTACGATCTCGCCATCGTCGACCGGATGCTGCCGGACGGCGATGCGCTCGAGGTGGTCACGGCGCTGAGCCGGTCGCCGGAACGCCCCGCCATCATCATGCTGACGTCCAAGGACGCCAAGGAGGATGTCGTCGACGGCCTCAACGGCGGCGCCGACGACTATCTCGGCAAGCCGTTCGAGCCGCAGGAGCTGATTGCGCGGGTGCGCGCCGTCTTGCGCCGGCCTCGCCTGCTCGCACCCGCGGTGCTGTCGCTCGGCAATGTCGAGCTGCATCTCGGCAGCAACGAGGCGGTGGTCGCCGACACCAAAATCCTGCTGCGGCGGCGCGAGGCGCTGATCCTCGGAGCGCTCCTCATGCGCCGCGACCGCGTCATCACCCGCGCCGCCCTGATCGAGGAGATCTACGGCTTCGACGACGAGATCGAATCCAACACGCTCGAAGCGCAGGTCTCGCGCCTCAGGAAGAAGCTGGCCGCGCTCGGCGGCGACGTCGAGATCCGCAGCATGCGCGGCATCGGCTACATCCTGCGGCTGGCAACGCCGCGATGACGTCGATCGCCCGGACCTTTGCGCTGTCGCTCGGCATCGCCGCGACGACGATTTTCCTGATCATGCTCGGCCTCTTCATCTGGCGCTATCCGATGGAGGAACGCGAGTTCAGGGCTTGCCGGGTCGTGGCCGCCGTTCTCGATCGCGCCACGATGGTCGAAGGGCAAAACCTGACGGTGCGCCCGACGCCCGCCCTCGAAGAGCTAAAGGCGGACAGCCCGAACCTCTGGTACGTCGTGTCCGCAGGCGACATGGTCAGCGAGTACGGCAGCGAACGCCGGCCGGCCCTCCCCTTCGCGTTTCCCTATCACGGGCCTGTCGGCTCATCGGTCTTCAGCACGCTCGACCAGAAGAGCACCTTCTGCCTTGCCGTCGTGCAAAGGGGTTCGCTGCAGCTCGCGATGATGGTCGGCGAGCCTCACGTCCGTTTCGGCCGGCTTGCAAGAAACTTTCTCATCCGCAGTGTCTTTTCGATCACGCTGCTGGCGCTGGCCTTTGCCGCGACCGTTGCCGTCGGCGCGGCGCTGGCCGCGCGTTTCGTCTCACGCGGTATCGAACGGGTGGCGCTTCGCGCGCTCGCAATCGACCCTGCAGCACCGCAAGGTCTGATCTCCCTGTGCGAGGTCCCTCGCGAGCTGAAGCCGCTGGTCGAGGCGCTGAACCGCGCCTTCGGCGAGATCGACGCCTATATCAGGATGCAGCGCCGCTTTCTCGGCAATGCCGCCCATCAGCTCCGCACGCCTTTGACGCTGCTGCGCGCGAAGATCGACGACGTGCCCGATCCAGCCCTGAAGGTCGAGCTGGTGCGCGACGTCCGCCGCCTCACCTCGCTGGTCTCCGCCATGCTCGACCTCGCGCGCCTGCAAAATCACGCGATCGAGAAGCGGCCGATCGACCTTGCCGAGATCACGCTGGACGTGCTGGCCGATTTCGGCCCCTCGGCGCTGGACGCCGGCATAGAGCTTGCGCTGGAGCGGGCCGACCAGGGACCTTTGCTGGTGCAGGGCGTGGACGCAGCCATTCGCAGCGCGCTCGCCAATCTCGTCGGCAACGCACTCATCCACGCCCGTGGCGCGCGACGCATCACCGCCACGCTCGATCGCGGCAGCATCTCGATCCACGATGACGGCGCGGGCCTGCCCGACGATGCGGAGCACAAGCTGCTCGAGCCGTTTCAGACCGGCAACAGCGCGGGCGACGGCGCCGGCCTCGGCCTGTCGATCGTCCGCGAGATCATGGCCGCCCACGGCGGCGAGCTGGTCATCTCCTCCGAGCCCGGCCGCGGCACGACGATGCGCCTGTGCTTTCCCGAGGCCACAGCGACGACCAGATCCCGGCAGCTCGATCTGCAAACGCGCTAGCAAATCGCCTCGGCCCTTCCGTGAAACCGTCCGGAAACATTGGCGCGGAAAACTTCTTCCGCGTTTCGCGCCTGTCGCATCACGCAATCAAATAGAGCGCCGGCGGCGATCGAATGTTCGCACACCAGCGAACCTGTTGCGGCATCGATGCGACCAAACCTCCGATTGCCATCTTTCACGGAGATTTTCCAATGCGTGTTCTCTCGATGATTGCCATTGCCGGCGCGATGATTGCGAGCTCGGCCGGGGCGTTCGCCGGCGAGCTTCCTTCTTACGAAATCAAGTCGTTTCCGATCTCGGCAACGCAGGTGCAGGTGCTCGGCGGCGCCGGCGTCGAGGAGCAGTCGGCTTCGCCCGCGATGACCGTCGCCGGCATGCCCGCCTCGCCCGCGCAAGTCTCGGTGCTGTCGCCGCGGGTCAAACGGCTCGCGAGCGCCGGTTCGGCGAGCGAGGCGCGCTAAGCGTCCGTCACCGGACAACGATCGCATCGTTGAGCTGAAGTTTCCACAACGTCATGGCCGGGCTCGTCCCGGCCATCCACGTCTTGCCGAGGCCACTCAGAACGTGGATGCCCGGGACGAGCCCCCGGGCATGACGAACCTCTTCCGCGCCGTCAGGAGTTTGGCGCTCGCACGTTTCTACGTCATGCTGCCCGGCATGAAGCAGCGCACGCGCGGATGGCCGTCGATATAGTGCTTCCACACCATGGTCCGGCCGATCTTGTTCGGCTCGGTGATCACGGCACCGTCGGGCACGACCACCCATTCGTCGTCGAGATGCACACGGTAACGCCCCTTGTCGGATTCCCAATCGACATCGGCGACCACGTAGCCGTCGGCATCCGAGCAGCATTGTCCGTATTCGCTGCGCAGGCTCTCGAACCAGGGCTTGAGCGGCGAGTTGGCGTAGCGGCCGTCGTCGCGCGCCAGCGCCGAGGTCGCAAGCAGCGCCATCAGCCCCAGCGGCGCCGCCGCACATAGTCTGGCAAGTCGCATGTCGTCTTCCCGCAGATCGCAATCAGCGCCGCGAGGGACAGGCGCCGCCGTCGGCCCTCCGCACGGTGGCGGCAGGCGTGGAGACGGCGACTCGCTCCCCAGCGGCTTTGCGACAGCTATGCAAATCCGGCGCCAGCGCGCATTCCGGAGAACTACTGCTCGCACGGTGTTGCCCATGTCGGCACGCACGTCCTGCATGCTCCGGGTGCCGGCGATTTGTCGCGCATTTTCGAGGCTTTCCTTGTCGCACCTCAACGTGTACGAACGTGGCCGCGAAACCTATCGCATTTGTTTAACCGGCTGTTTCGATTAGAGAAATCAGGTGACGGCGTGACTGGCATTGGACCGGCAGCGCTATGAGTTCGAGAGAGTTGCTCCCTGGCCAGCAGGACGCGACCGATTTGCCCGCAAACGAGGTGCAGTTTGCGCTGGTGATTTCGCGCATGCTGGAGACGGTGAAGGATGATCCGGAGTTCAGGCGGCAGCTCGTCTACGATCTTGCCCGCTACAAGCTCCAGGAGCAGTTCACCTACGCCGACGCCAAGAACATCGACCAGATGAAGCGGGCGCTCGAGGTCGCAATCGAGGAGGTCGAGAAGTTCTCGCGTGAAGAGGCGCCGCTGGAGCGGTTGCCGCAACATCAACTCACATCGGCGAAGGCGGGCGAGACAGGCGGCCCACTTCTGTCCGCCGACGCTCCGGTCCTGCGATCGGCGATCGAGACATCCAGGCGGCCTGCGATCTCGGGTCCGCTCTGGCCGGTGATGAAGCGTACGGGGGCCATCCTGCTTGCCGCCGGCGCCATCGTTCTTCTCATCTCGCAGCGAGACCATATCGCCGCGCTGCGCCGGCTGGTTTCGTCCCAGGCCCAGGAGATCGCGCTGGTCCCGCCCAGACCGGAGACGACGATCACGGTCAGCAAGCCGGAAATGGTGACCGCCGTCGCACCGCCGTTGAAACCGACGCGCGTGCTTCCAACCGACTACGGCGTCTACGCCTTGATCGACGACAAATCGCTGGCGGAGTTGAATGCGACCGGCGTCATGGCGCCGGACATGCGCGTCGCGATTTCACCGGAGTTCAAGAAGCCCGATCGGCCGCATCTGCCGAACGGCCGCGTCAAATTCATCGTGTTCCGCCGCGACGCCGCACACGCGATTCCCGAACGCGTCGAGGTTCGGGTCGTGGCGAAGATCGCCAGGGAGTTTTCGACCGACGCCGCAGGCAAGACGCTGAATGGCGGAGACGACGTCGGCGTCATCCGCAACTTCGCCTATCCGTTCCGGGTGTCACCGATTCCAGGGACACCCGAGATGCACGAGCTTCACACCGGCGATTCAGAGCTCGAACTTGCGCCCGGACATTACGTCCTGAGCCTGGGCACGCAGGCCTATTATTTCCAGGTCGACGGCGAGATCACCGATCCCCGGCAATGCCTCGAGCGGGTCGTTGCCGGCAACGGCACCTTCTATGCGCCGTGCAAGAAGGCGCGGACGTATTGACAATTCCGTAGCCCGGGTGAGCGCAGCGATATCAGGGACAAGTGGTCCCGCATATCGCTTCGCTCATGCGGGCGACAAGAGAATGCGGAAGCAACCTTACTGGATTGCTTCGCTACGCTCGCAATGACGAGACGAGGCGCGCACGTGCCACGCACTCAGCTGTCATCGCCCGCGAAGGCGGGCGATCCAGTACTCCGTGACGGACGTGATTGAATCGAGAGGCTGCGGCGTACTGGATTCCCCGCCTGCGCGGGGAATGACAGCGGCATGTGAAACAACGACTGTAGAGCCTACTGCTTCGGCGCCGGCGCCATCATTGCGCCGCCCTTCTTCGCCGCGGGCGCGGGTGCGGGCTTGGTCGCTGCGGCCTGTGCGGGCAGATATTTGGCGACGATGGCGGGATCGACCTGCGCGATGTTGGCGTCCGGCAGGCGCGTCCAGGTCTCGTCCTTGCCGAACAGGGAGATGCCGAGGAAGCCGCGCATGGTCAGGGTCTGGCCATCGGGGCTCACCGTCATCTTGGCCTTCCAGATATTGCCGTCGCGCGGATTGACCACGTTACCGCCATCATACTTCAACCCGTCGCGCTTCATGTCGCGGATGAAGGACAGGCCTAGCACCGGCGCGTTCTTGCGATCGTCCGTGCACTTCGCACAGACCTCGTTCGGATCGTCGCCGGGCCGCGGGAACGTCTTGGCGATCACGCCTTCGAACACACCGTTGTGGTCGACGAAGAGGAACCATCCCACCGTCTTGCCGTCTTCGACCTTCTGCCAGAGCCCTGCGGCGGTTGGCTGGGCCGACGTCGCAACCGGGGCTTGCGCCGCAGCCGGGCTCACCGCGCCGAGCGACAGCGCGAGCGTGAGGAGCGAGAGCAGCCGAAAGCTGGGAAACGGATTCCGCATTATGATCACCTTGCTATTCCACGACTGGAATGGCCGCAGACTACGGCGATTTCGCGAACGGTTCCAGCACCAGAAACATGGGGCATCCTTCCCGCCCCGCTCGCGGTCAGCTGACCCCGAGCTTCTTTTGCAGGCTGGAGGACGAGGTCGTGTACTGGAACACGAGCCGCTTCTCCGGATAGACGTAGCGATGGGCTTTTTGCGACATCAGCGCGCCCTCGTGGAAGCCGCACAGGATCAGCTTGATCTTGCCGGGATAGGTGTTGATGTCGCCGATGGCGAAGATGCCTGATATGTTGGTCTCGAACGCGGATGTCTCGACCGGCACCAGATTGTTCTCCAACGCAATGCCCCAGTTCGCGACCGGACCGAGCTTCATGGTCAGCCCGAAGAACGGCAGCATGGCATCGCAGGCGATCTCGGTGACGTTGTTGTCGTTGCCCTTGATCGTCGCGCCGGTCAGCTTGCCGTCAGTGCCGGCGAGCGAAGTGACCTGGCCGAGCCGGAGATCCATCTTGCCGGCCGCGACCAGCGCGCGCATCTGCTCGACGCTGTGAGGGGCTGCGCGAAATTCGTCGCGACGGTGCAGAAGCGTGATGCGCTTGGCCACCGGATGCAGATTGAGCGTCCAGTCGAGCGCGGAATCGCCGCCGCCGACGATCAGCACGTTCTTGTCGCGGAACGTCTCCATCTTGCGCACGGCGTAATGCACCGAGGTGCCTTCATAGGCTTCGATGCCCGGCACCGGCGGACGCTTGGGCTGGAACGAGCCGCCGCCGGCCGCGATCACCAGCACCTTGCATTCGAACACCTTGCCGGCATCGGTGGTGCAGCGAAATGCGGGATCGCCGATCTTCTCCACCGTCTCGACCATCTCGCCGAGATGGAAGGTCGGATGGAACGGCTTGATCTGCTCCATCAGCGCGTCGGTGAGCCCCTGCCCCGAAACATGCGGAATGCCGGGAATGTCGTAGATCGGCTTTTCCGGATAGAGCTCGGCGCACTGGCCGCCGACCTTGTCGAGGATGTCGACGAAATGGGCCTTCATATCGAGAAGGCCGAGCTCGAAGGCGGCGAACAGACCGCAGGGGCCGGCGCCAATAATCAGCACATCGGTTTTGATCACGTCGCTCATGTCGTCTCTTTATCGTTATCGGTTGGACGGCGCCCTTTGGGCCGAGGTGACCCTGCCTGTCTAGCCAACGGGGATGGATCAGGGAAGGCATAAAAGCGGGAGCGCCCCGCAGCCGCGCCCACTTGCCGGGTCAAAATAACTGGGCTGTAACGAGGCTGGATATGACGGAGATCAATCGGTGAACGCACCAAGCCGCCTCGATACCACGCCGCGCCTGGAGGACTACCCCTACCGCCTCAGCGACAACGTCCGCTTCGGCGATCTCGATCCCAACCAGCACGTCAACAACGCGGTCTATGCCACCTATTTCGAGACCGGCCGTGTCACCCTGATGAAGAGCCCGGACTACGGGCTGACGCCGCCGGGCCTCGCCTGGATTATGGTGCGGCTCGACATCCATTTCCGCGCCGAGCTGCACTGGCCGAACACGATCGAGCTCGGCCTCGGCGTGGTGAAACTGGGACGGACGTCAGTGACCTTCGAGCAGGTCGTGTTCTCGCAGGGAAAATGCATCGCCTCGGCGACGTCGGTCGGCGTCATGCTCGACGAGACGACGCGGCGGCCGGCGCCGCTGACCGCGGAGATCGTCGAGAAGCTCAGACCCTGGCACAAGCGCGGCATCGAGGTCGCGCCGCCTGGCACCTGATGCAGGGGAACGGTCGGATCAGGCCTGGCGTTCCGGCGTCGACACGACCAGCCCGTCGAGCTCGTCGGAGACCTTGATCTGGCAGGACAGGCGCGAGTTCGGGCGCACGTCGAAACCGAAGTCGAGCATGTCCTCTTCCATCGGCGTCGGGCTGCCGACCTTCTCACGCCAGGCTTCGTCGACATAGACATGGCAGGTCGCGCAGGCACATGCGCCGCCGCATTCGGCCTCGATGCCGGGAATGCTGTTGCGGATGGCGGCTTCCATCACGGTTGCGCCGTTCTCGATTTCCACCGTACGGGTTTCGCCCTTGTGGTCGACAAAGTGAATCTTGGCCATGTGTGCTCGTGCTGCCGCGATGTTGGGAATGAAGGAGGGTCCGGGCTGTCCTATAACGGGTCGGTTAGCCCGGCGCCATAGCGTTTTGATGCGAGCTGGATCCCGGTTTGCGGGCAGAAAACGCGTCAAAACAAAAGACTAGAGACACCGCCGTTTGCGGGGTTGCCGGCCTAGTGCTTCAGGATCGCCTCGATGGCGGCGCGGGCCTCGGCCACGGCCTCCTTCAGCGCGGCGAAGGCGTGGTGCCGGTCGTGGCCGGTCCGGATCGCGGTCTCCAGGTGAGCGGCGGCATCCGCTACCGCAAAGGCGCCGATTCCGCGGGCCGAGCCCTTGAGCTTGTGCGCGAGCGCGCCGGCCTCGGCCGGCAAATTGGTCATCGCGGCGAGCAGGCGAACCGCCTGCTCGGCGAACATTACGAGCACTTCCTGCTCCAGCTCGGCGTCGCCGAGCGTCATGCGGGAGAGGTGGTCGAGATCGAGCGGGCTGTCGACGGGCGCAAGCGGGGGCGAGGGCATCCATTCCATCCGTTGCAGTTCAGGCGTCATGGCGCAGGACCCCCGGCATCGCGCGACGGTTCCGCCGGTTCGGCGGTGCGGTTCCTCCTAGCCAAGCATGGAAATGGTTAACGAAATGTTTGGGCCGCCTTACGTAAATCCGCCCGTTTATTGACGAAAAGTTGCCGCAATCGGCCGAGTCCGGTGGAGAATTGCATTTATTGCTAAGGCGTTACGGCCCGATCCTGTTAACGATGATTAAGATTGTCTTAATCGCGGGCATTTCATTCGCGACGCTCTGCCAATAGGATGTTGGAGAAATTGGCGGACAAGCCGTCCGGGTGGGGACGGCTGAAAGATCCGCGCAAGCGGCATGATCCGGTCTGTGGGCTTGCGTAGCGCGCGGGGCTCGCGGGGGGACGCGTACAAGTAACGAGGGCTCGGACTGAACATGGCGAACACTCCGAAAAAGGTCAAAGACCCGACAGAAGTTGCGCTTTCTGCGATCCAGGAAGCTCTGAACATCAGCGACACCGCTGCGGACACCAGCCGCAACGCCTCGATGCGCAACGAAACGGCGTCTTCGGTGGCGCCCCCGGAGCCCCCGATCTTTGACGAGCCGAGCTTCGAGCCGCGCCCTGCCGCGAACGAGCGGGCCACCGTGTTCGATACGATCGAGGAGCCGCGCTCGACGCGCCGCGCCGCCAATGATGACCGCGAGACCATCGGCCAACTGCTCCAGGCGCTCCAGAAGGGCCGCCCTGCCCGCAGCGTCTATACCTTCGCCACCATCTTCGCCGGCGTCTGGCTCGCCGCCTGCGCCGCGCTGACCGTCGGCTTCCTGCCCTCGATCCAGGCCGCCATGGGCCAGAGCGGCGGCGTGCTCGTCATCGCCGGCCTGATCGCGATGTTCTTCGCGCCGATCATGCTGTTCTATTTCCTCGCGAGCCTGGTCTGGCGCGGCCAGGAAATGCGCATGATCGCACAGGCGATGGCGCAGGTTGCGATCCGCTTCTCCGAGCCGGAAGGCTCGGCCTCCGATTCCATGGTCACCGTCGGCCAAGCCATCCGCCGCGAGGTCGCGGCGATGGGCGACGGCATCGAGCGCGCGATCGCGCGCGCCGGCGAGCTCGAGACGCTGGTCGCCAACGAGGTCGCAGCGCTGGAGCGCGCCTACTCCGACAACGAGGTGCGTATCCGCGCCCTGCTCCAGGACATCGCGCATCAGCGCGACAACCTGGTCGGCCAGGCCGAGCAGGTCCGCAGCGCCATCTCCGGCGTGCAGATCGACCTGCGCCACGACATCGCACTGATCTCGGATGCGATCGCCTCGCGCGTCGACGAGGTCGCCAAGAGCATCACCGGCGCTCTCGAAGAGCGCGGCGCCCACATCACCGGCGCCCTGAGCAATGCCGGCGACAACATGATCCTCGCGCTCGGCGAGCGCGGCGGCGACCTGCTCGACCGCCTCGAGGAAGCCAGCAACGAGACCACGCGCGCCGTGCTCGACGCCAGCGAGCGGCTGACCACCAGCCTCAACTTCAAGACCGGCCACGTCCACGACGAGTTCGTCGACCTCGCCGACCGCGTCCACGAGATGCTGAACGAGCGCATCGACCGCATCACCGGCGAGTTCGAGCAGCGCTCCGCCGCGATCGTCGACGGCATCTCCGAGCGCACCGAGCAGGTGCACGACAGCCTGAAGAATTCGTCGGACTCCCTGCTGCTCGAGCTCGAGCTGCGCTCCAACGACCTCTCCGCCAAGATCGACGATGCCGGCAACCGGCTCGCCAACCAGATCATGACCTCCGGCGACAAGGCGAGCGACGCGCTCGACGCCACCGTCAACACCCTGGTCGCCAAGGTCGTCAGCCAGACCGAGACCGCGCACGACTCGCTGTCGCTCCAGATGAGCGCGTTCGACGAACTGGTGAAGAATCAGGGCACCGAGCTGGTCGAGAAGTTCGCCCGCGATTCCGGCACGCTGGGCGCGCTGATCACCCGTCACATCTCCGAGTTCGACCGCACCGTGAAGACGTTCGGCGGCGAGGTCGTGGAGCGCATGGGCCAGCGCACGCAGGACATTGCCGAGACGCTGAAGACCTATGTCGACAATTTCGACACCCGCTTCACCTCGCACGGCGGCCGGATCACGGCCGTGCTAGACCAGCGCCTGATGCAGTTCGAGACCACGGTCGGCGAACGCGTCGCCAACCTCGATGACTCGCTGAACGGCAAGATCACCAGCCTCGACAGCACGATCGACGGCCACATCAAGACCTTCGACCAGCAGCTCGGCGGCCGCGTCACCGCGCTCGAACAGTCGTTCGACACCCGCGCGAGGTCCGTCACCGAGACCATCGACGGGCGACTCAACACGCTCGCCGCGTCACTGACCGACGGTGCCGCGCAGGCGATCCAGTCGATCGACTCCCGCCTCACCCATCTGACGACGTCGCTGACCGGAGGCGCCTCGCAGGCGCTCGAGTCCATCGACTCCCGCCTGACCAGCCTCACGACGACGCTGACCGACGGCGCATCCCAGACGATCCAGACGATCGATACGCGCCTGACGCACCTCACGACCACGCTCACCGGCGGCGCCTCGCAGGCGCTCGAATCCATCGACTCCCGCCTCACCTACCTGACCAGCGCGGTGACGAACGGCGCATCGCAGGCCGTGCAGTCGATCGACTCGCGCCTCAGCCTCCTGACCTCGACCCTCACGGACGGCACCGCGCAGGCGATCGAGGCGGTCGACCGCCGCATCACCGGCGTCACCGAGATCATCGACGGTCGCAGCATGCACCTGACCGACACGGTCACGGCGCGCTTCCAGGACATCCACCAGGCCATCGAGACCAAGGTCGGCTCGGTCGCCAGCGACATCGACGTGCGCGTGGCGCAGTTCGAGGACCTGCTCGGCTCGCGCGTCGAGGCCGTCGCCGGCCGCATCGAGAGCAGCGGCCGCCAGGCCAGCGAGGACATGATGTCCCGCGCCGAGATGATCTCGACCGCGATCCGCTCGCATGTCGAGGACGCCGAGCGTTCGCTCACCAACCTCGTGGTCAACACCAGCGAGACCATCCAGACCGGGGCGCGCACGGCGCAGCAGTCGCTGATGACGGTCTCCTCCGACGTCAACGCCCAGCTCAAGATGACTTCCTCCGAGGTCGAGCGCGCGCTGACCGCGGTCGGCACTGGCGCCGCGAACTCGATCCTGACCAGCGCCCGCGAAGCGCAGTCGACGCTAGTCGCCGCCTCGGGCGATGCCTCCAACCAGATCAAGGGGCTCGCGGCCGACGTCGAACGCACGCTGTCGGCGGCCGGTTCTGCGACCGCAGCCTCAATCCTGGCCGGCGCCCGCGAGGTGCAGACCACGCTCGTCACCGCCTCCTCGGATGCCGCCACCCACGTCAAGACACTCACCGCCGACGTGCAGCGCTCGCTGTCGCTGGCCGGCGCCACCACGGCGGAATCCATCACCGCCGGCGCCCGCGATGCGCAGAGCGCGCTGATCGCGGCTTCGAGCGAGACCGCCAACCAGATCAAGGCGCTGTCCTCGGACGTGCAGCGTTCGCTCTCGATGGCCGGCACCGCGACGGCCGAGACCATCACGACCGGCGCCCGCGAGGCGCAGAACACCCTGGTCACGGCGTCCTCGGATGCGGCGAGCCAGGTCAAGTCGCTCGCGGCCGAAGTGCACCGTTCGCTCTCGCAGGTCGGCCAGTCGACCGCCGAGACGATCACGACCAGCGCCCGCGACGCCCAGAGCACCCTGCTCGCGGTCTCGGCCGAACAGACCAGCCAGGTCCGTTCGCTCGCGGCCGAGATGCAGCGCGCGCTGGCGACCGCCGGCGGCGCCACCATCGAGGCGCTCACCAGCGGCGTGCGCGAGGCCCAGGGCACGCTGATCTCCGCTTCGACGGACGCGGCAGGCCAGATCAAGTCGCTGACCACGGACATCGAGCGCACGCTGACCGCGGTCGGCGCCGACACCGCCTCGACCATCCTCAACAGCGCGCGTGAGGCGCAGACCTCGCTGACCTCGACCTCGGCGGATGCCGCGAGCCAGATCCGCACGATCTCGACCGAGATCGAGCGCGCGCTGAGCGCGGCCACCGCGAACGCGACCAACGACATCCAGACCAGCGCGCTCAACGCCCAGAACGCGCTGATCTCCGCCTCCAACGAGGCGAGCTCGCGGGTCAAGTCGAGCTCGGCCGACGTCGAGCGCTCCGTGCTCGCCGCCAGCAGCAGCTTCGGCCAAGCCATGACCGGCAAGACCGACGAGATCGTCACCTATGTGCAGCAGCAGGCCGACCGTCTGTCGAACATGATCGACGCCAAGCGCGGCGCCCTGGTCGATGCGATCGGCTCCAAGACCAGCCAGCTCACGCTCGACATCGACCGCGTCACCTCGGACGCGCTGAAGTCGATCGAGACGCGCGGCCATGCGTTCTCGCAGACGATGATGGGCAACGGCTCCGAAGTCGCCCGCACCATCAACGCGGCGAGCGAGATGGCCACCGGCGCGGTCGGCAAGTCGCTCAAGGACCTCGAGCAGGCTTCGCGCGCGGCGATCGACCAGTCGCGCCAGGTCTCGATCGCGGCCGTCACCGAGATGCAGGAGACCAGCAAGATCCTGCGCACCGACACGGTCGCCCTGTTCGAGCGTCTGCGCGAAGGCAACATCCTCCTCCAGGAGGTGCTGACCGGTGCGCACGACAACCTCAACTCGCTCGAGCGGGCGCTGGTGACGCGTGTCGCCGACTTCGTCTCGGCGATGAACGACGTCACCTCGCGCAACGGCGCTGCGACGCAGAACCTGGAAGACCAGCTCAACGTCTTCAACACGAAGACCACGCGGGCGCTCCAGGATCTCGGCGAGCTGTCTACCCAGTTCGACGCGCACGGCAAGGCGCTCGTCGAAGCCGCCCAGGTCGTCGAGCTGAGCAACAAGAACACCACCGCCTCGCTCGCTGAACGCAAGCAGGCGCTGGAATCGCTCGTCACCACGATCGACCTGCGCACGGCCGATCTCGACCAGCGCCTGTCGCGCTTCACCGGCCTGCTCGATGAATCGCTGGCCGCGGCCGAAGAGCGCGCCCGCGACATCGCCCGCGTCGTCGCGGAGACCGCCGGCGCAGGTTCCGCCGCAATCACCCGCCAGTTCGAGGCGGTGCGCGCGGCCTCCGAGGAAGAGCACCGGCAGACCCTCGACGCCATGCACGACATCTACCGCCAGACCACGGACGAGGCGGATGCGATGTTCAAGCAGTCGACGGAGAAGTTCTCCAACCTCGTCTCCAGCATGAAGCAGATGGCCTTCGAGATGCACAACGAGCTCGAAGCCACCCGCAACGAGCTGCGCCGCGGCGTGCTCGAGATGCCGCAGGAGGCCGCCGAGAGCACTGCGCAGATGCGCAAGGTGATCGTCGACCAGATCGAGGCCCTCGCCGAGCTCAACCGCATCGTGGCCCAGCATGGCCGTGGCCTCGACGTCTCGACGGCGGGCCGCGCCAGCGTGCAGCGCCAGGAAGAGCCGTTGCTGGCGGCCGTCGGCGCTCGCAGCACCGAGACCCGCCTGCGCGACACCGGCAGCGCCTCGACGCTGCCGCCGCCGGACCTCGGCATGCCGGCCACTTCGCGCCGCACCGAAGCTCCGCCGGTTGCGCCGGCTGGCAACGACCAGGGCCGCGACGGCTGGCTGTCGGACCTCTTGAACCGCACGGACGCCAACCAGGGCGCTCCGAACGGCCGCGAGGCCCCGCGCGGCCGCCAGCCTGCACCGGCTCCGCAGCCGCAGGCTCCGCAAGGTAGCAGCAATCCGCTGGAATCGCTGTCGCTCGACATCGGCCGGCTGATGGACCGCAACCTCGCCGCCGAGATGTGGGACCGCTACCAGCGCGGCGAGAACAAGGCCTTCACCAAGCGGCTCTACACGCCCGCCGGCCAGAAGGCCTTCGACGAGGTCGCCCGCAAGTATCGCGCCGATCGCAACTTCAAGGGTACGGTCGACCGCTATGTCGCGGAGTTCGAACGCCTGCTCGACGAAGTCGCCCGCGACGGCCGCGGCCCGCAGGAGCTGCGCAGCCACCTGACCTCGGAGACCGGCCTGGTGTACACGCTGCTCGCGCACGCGGCGGGACGGCTGGGGTAACACTCAAGCCAATCGCGAATAAAAAACGGAGGCCTCGCGGCCTCCGTTTTCGTTTGGATGTCCTGGGCTCAATTGCCGCCGGGCTGGCCGAACGACAGCCGCTCGGCCAGGACGGCGGCCTGCGTGCGTGAGCCGACGCCGAGCTTGCGCAGGATGGTCGAGACATGGCCCTTCACCGTCTGCTCGGCAATGTCGAGCTCGCCCGCGATCTGCTTGTTGAGCTTGCCCTCGACGATCATCGCGAGAATGCGGAGCTGCTGCGCCGACAGCGTGGCCATGCGCGCGGCCAGCTCGACATCGGCGCTCTGGATCGAGCCCCGTCCCCCGACATTGGGCGGCATCCAGATTTCACCGGCGAGGATTTTTGTGATCGCGTCGGCCATCTCCGGCAGGCTGAGCGATTTCGGGATATAGCCGGACGCGCCATAGGCAATGGCGCGGCGGATCGTGGCGGCATCCTGCCGCGCCGAGATGATCGCGACCGGCACCGTCGGGAACTGCGCCGACAAGATGAACAGCGCGGCAAAACCCTGAATGCCCGGCATCGTCAGGTCCCACAGGATCAGGTCGATCTCGTCGGACTGGGATGACAGCACGCTCAGCGCCTCGTCGAGCGACTGGCAGGCGACGATGTCGAGATCGGGCAGCACGGTCGAAAGCGCGCTGCGCAAAGCGGCCTGTACCAGCGGGTGATCGTCACCGATGAGGATGCGCATGGTCACGCCGGGGATGTCCTCTGTTTCGCTCCGAACTGCCGGCTCAGGGCTTCGCCGCCGAGGAAGCGCCGCAGCGCCGCCGGTTTGACCGGCTTCGACAGGATCGCGCAGCCGCGTGCCCCCGCCTCCTTGCGCACCGCCTCACTGCGATCGGCGGTGACGACCAGCGCGCGGACGTCGCGACCCGACTTCTGCCTGAGATCATCGAGAAAGTCCAAGCCGCTGCGGCCGCCATCGAGGTGATAATCGAGCAGCACGATATCCGGCGGACTGGCCGCGGCGGCGAGCATCGCTCCGTCAGCGTCCGCAGCGACCAGCACATGGTGCCCCCATCCGCCGAGCAGTGCCGTCAGGCCATCGAGAATGGTCACATCATTGTCGAGGCACAGGATCGTCATCGCGCGCTCGGCGGCCGCGGGCGCCGGGCTTGCCGGCTTGCGCTGAAGCGATGTCCCCGCGCCGCGCGCCAGCGGCACCGTGACGGCAAAACCGGAACCGCGTCCCGGCCGCGATCGGACGTCGACGGCATGGCCCAGCAGCCGGGAGACACGATCCACGATCGCAAGGCCGAGGCCTAGGCCCTTCTCCGGTCCGGGCGCGAGACGCTGAAACTCCTCGAAGATCCGCTTCTGATCCTCCGCCGCGATCCCGACGCCGGTGTCCCACACTTCGATGCGCAGGTCGCCGCCGCGCCGCCGGCAGCCGAGCAGGATACGGCCCCTGGGCGTATAGCGCAGCGCGTTCGACAGCAGGTTCTGGAGGATCCGCCGCAACAGATGCGGGTCGCTGCGCACCGCGAGCCCGCAATCGACGACGCGCAGGACAAGCCCGCGCTCCCGCGCCATCGCCGAGAACTCCACTTTCAGCTGCACGAGCAGATCCGCGATCGGGAATTCGAACGGCTCGGCACGAACGGCGCCGGCATCATAGGAGGAGATGTCGAGCAGCCTGTCGAGCACATGTTCGGTCGAGCGTAGCGCCGTGATCGCGCTGCTCGCCAGGTTGCGCTCCTTGTCGACTCCGCCCGATGACGCGGAGATGTGCAGACTCTCGTCGAGCGCGGACAGGAACAACCGCGCCGCGTTCAGCGGTTGCAGCAGATCGTGGCTGGCCGCCGCCAGGAAGCGGGTCTTGCCGAGATTGGCCTGCTCGGCCTCCGCCTTGGCCCGCTCGAGCGCCTCGGTCCGCTCACGGACACGCAGCTCGAGATCCTCGTTGGCCCGCCGCAGGGCTTCCGCCGCGCGGTGACGCTCGGTTACGTCGGTATAGGTCGAGACGTAGCCGCCCTCCGCGATGCGATCGTAGACGATCTCGAGCACGGTGCCATCCGGCCGCTTGCGCTCGTACAGATAGGGCCAGCTCTGCGTGGCGACATCACGATTGACCAGGAGTGCGGCGAATTCGGATGCGGCATATTCGCCGCGCTCGACGTTGAAGGCGATCAGGTCCGCCAGCGGGAGGCCGACACGCACGAAGTCCGGAGGCAGGTCCAACAGCGCGATGAAGCGGCCGTTCCAGGCCGTGATGTTGAAATCGGCATCGAACGCGCAGATGCCCTGCGGTACGCTTTCGAGCGTGCTCTGCAAAAGCGTGCGGTTGAAGCGCAACGCCTCGGAGGCCTCGTCCAGCATCGCCATCGCCTCCCGCCGCGACAGCGAGTGCCCTTCCAGCGAAGCTGCGATCACCACGCGCGCCGACGCCGCGCCGATTGCACCGGCGAGAAGGTTCTCCGTGAATCGGATCGAGTCGAGATCGACGAGACCCGATGGGTCGAGACGCGGCCCGGTACCGGTCGTGCGGGAGGCGAGATAGCCGTCGAAAGCCGCCGAGCCCCGCTCCACGCCGACAAAACGCAGCGTCAGCGCGCGGAGATCGTCGAGGCGAACCACCACGCGCGAGGACAGCTTCGGGACCATCTCGCGGACGACGCCGTCGGCGAATGCGGCGGCCTGGTTGCGCTCGACGGTCGACTGCCGTCCGAGCGTCGAGAATGCCAGAAAACAGACGAGGTTGGCCGCAAGGCTCCACAGCGTCGCATGCGAGATCGGATCGAGCCCGTCGATACCGAACAGCGCGTTTGGCTTGAGCCAGGCGAGCTGCCATGGGCCCAGGCGAACGATCTCCCCGACCGCGGGCCAGAGCGGCGCGGCCGAGGGAAGCAGCAGCGTATAGGACCAGATGCAGAATCCGGCCGCGATCCCGACCGACGCGCCGACCTTGTTGGCGCGCGGCCAGTACAAGCCACCGACGAATGCCGGTCCGAACTGTGCGACCGCGACGAACGACAACAGACCGATCACGGTCAACGGATAGGCCTGGTTGACCAGGCGGTGCGTCAGATAGGCGAGCAGCAGGATGCCGAGGATCGAGAGCCGGCGCACCGCCACCAGCACGGAGGTCATCGGCCGGCTCTGCGCACGCAGGCCGAAGAACCGCGAGCGCAGCAGCAGCGGCATGATGACATCGTTGCAGAGCATGGTGCTGAGCGCGACGGATGTCATGATCACCATGCCGGTGGCGGCCGACAGACCGCCCAGGAAGGCGATCAGGCTGACGGTGCTCGCGTCCGCCGCGATCGGCAGCGAGATGACGTAGGTGTCGGGGTCCATCATGGCGCCGAACCTGGTGAGCCCCGCCGCAGCGATCGGCAGGATCAGCAGGCTGAACAGCGCAAGATAGGCCGGGTAGAGCCACGCCGCGGTGCGCGTATGCACCGGCGCCTCGTTCTCGACCACGGCCACGTGAAATGCCTGCGGCAGGCACAGGAAGGCGATAGCCGAGATGATGATCGTCGAAGGCCAGACCGGCTGCATCGGGTCGAAGCTCAGGATTCCCGTCAGTTGCGGATCCGATTGAAACTGCGTCAGCAGGGCGCCCGGCCCGCCGGACAGCCCGAACAGCACGAACAGCGCGACAATCAGGAACGCGATCAGCTTGACGACGCTCTCGAACGCGATCGCGAGCATCAGCCCGCGATGATGCTCGCTGGCGTGGACATGCCGGACGCCGAACACGATCGCGAACAGCGCCATCGAGGCGGCGACGCCGAATGCGGAGTCCTGCCAGAACCGCAGCGCCTCGCCGCCCGCCCGCTCCGGCTGGAGGATCAGATAATCGAAGCTCTTGCCGACGGCCTTGAGCTGAAGCGCGATATAGGGAAGCACGCCAAGCAGCGATGCGAGCGTCACGAAGGCCGCGAGTACCTGGCTCTTGCCGTAGCGCGCGGCGATGAAGTCCGAAACGGAGGTGACGTTCTGCGCCTTCGCGATCGCGATGACCTTGGACAGGAGCGTCTGGCCGAACAACAGCACCAGGGTCGGGCCGATGTAGATCGTGGCGAAGTCCAGTCCGCTGGTGGCGGCACGCCCGACCGATCCGTAGAAGCTCCAGGAGGTGTTGTAGACCGCAAGCGTCAGGCAGTAGCTGATCGCGGCCGCCCAGGAATTTGGCGAGACAAGCGGCCCACCTGCGCTCCGCCGATCGCCCCACCAGGCCACCAGGAACAGCGTGGTCACATAGCCGGCAGCGACCGCAAGAACGAACCACGCCTGCAAGACATCCTCACCCGAGACCATCCGATCCGCCCCCGACGAGCGGCCGGAGCGCCGGGGCGGATACTAGAGCGTTTTCAATCGCATGGAAGGCTATTCATGCCGGAGGGATTGGCGGCCGGAGATCTCCGGCCGCCGGTGAGGCCAACCTCAGGCTGCCTCGCGGGACAGCCGCTCCTGCGGCATGCGCTTGAGCACCAGGTTGACCACGACGGCAACCACGATGTTGAGGGCGAGCGCCAACAGACCGGTGTAGATCGCAACCGGGCCAGCCCCGAGGTCAATGCCGTGCAGCGGCTTCAACCCGTCCGACCAGGCCAGCCACGATCCGCCTGCGAGGCCGACGGCCCAGCCGGCCAGGAGCGCGGTGCTCGAGAACCAGTTCAGATAGAGGCCGAACACCAGCGCCGGCAGCGTCTGGAGGATCCAGAGCCCCCCGAGCAGCTGCAGGTCGAGCGCGAACTGCGTCGGCATCAGCAGGATGGCGAGCAGCGCGCCGACCTTCACCAGCATGGAAGTGATCTTGGCGACCTTCGCCTCGCCCGACGGCGTCACCTTCGGATCGATCCACACCTTCCAGAAGTTGCGGGTGAACAGGTTGGCCGCGCCGATGCTCATCACGGCCGCCGGCACCAGCGCGCCGATGGCGATGGCGGCGAAGGCAAAGCCCGCGAACCAGCTCGGAAACAGCGTCTTGAACAGCGCGGGCACGACGTCGTTGTTGCTCGCGAGCTTCAGTCCCGCCGCATGTCCCATGTAACCCAGCAGCGCAAGCAGGCCGAGCAGCAGCGTATAGGCCGGAAGCAGCATCGCATTCTTGCGAATGGTGTTGCCGCCGGACGAGGCAAAGATGCCGGTCAGCGTGTGCGGGTACATGAAGGCGGCGAGCGCCGAGCCGAGCGCCAGCGAGGCGTAGGGCATGATCTGCGCCGGTGACAGCAGGATGCCGCCCGAGCCCTTGGCGGCGAATGCCGCATCCGCCGCGGTGAAGATCGCGCCGTAGCCGCCGAGCTTCGACGGCACGATCGCGATCGCGGCGATCACCACGATGTAGATCATGATGTCCTTGACGAAGGCGATCAGCGCCGGCGCGCGCAGGCCCGACGAATAGGTGTAGAGCGCCAGCACCAGGAAGGCGACGACGAGCGGCACCTCGCCGCTCAGCCCCAACGCCTTGATCGCCACCTCCATGCCGATGAGCTGGAGTGCGATGTAAGGCATCGTCGCAAGCACGCCCGTCGCCGCAACGGCGAGCTCGAGCCCGCGCGAGCCGTAAGCACCGCGAACCACGTCGCCTGCGGTGACGTAGCCGCGCTCCTTGGCGACCTTCCACAACACCGGCATCACCGCGAATACGAAGGGATAGACGATGATGGTGTAGGGAAGCGCGAAAAAGCCGTAGGCGCCGACCGCATAGACCAGAGCCGGAACGGCGATCACCGTGTAGGCGGTGTAGAAGTCGCCGCCGACCAGGAACCAGGTGATCCAGGTCCCGAACTTGCGGCCGCCGAGGCCCCACTCGTCGAGATGGGCGAGCGTCTCCGGCTTGCGCCAGCGCGCTGCGACGAAGCCCATGCCGGTGACGAGGACGAACAGTGCGAGGAAAACGGCGAACGCCGCGCTATCGACATTAGTCAGCACGACGCACGCTCCTGTAGACGATGTAGGTGAGCAGCGAGGTCAGCGGCACCCAGGCGAGCTGGTACCAGTAGAAGAACGGGAAGCCGAACAGCTGGGGCTCCCGGATATTGTAGAACGGCACGATCATCAGGCCGACGAACGGCAACAACAGCAATAGGCGTACCACGCGCTCTCCTCCCCTGTGAGTGAAACGACGCGCGTCCTTGGCGCGCGACTTGAGCGCGATATAGCTGACATCGCCGCTGGCCCCGCCCCCTACCTTGGCTCGGCCAGACCCCCATACTTTCGTATCGTCACCGGACTCTCGCCGTCCTGAGCGGCGCGCACGCCGCGGTCATCGCGCGACGCCGATGCGTGTCGCGCGTGAGACGAATGATGGACGGAGGGACCGCTACTGCCGCTTGCGCTCGCTCGCCGCCGGCTTCGGCGGCTCGGCTGGCGGTGGGGCGGCTGCCGGCGCGCTGTTGCTGGCGCCGAACAGCACGCGGGTCGGGTTGCGGTCGAAATTGTTCACGGCGCGGCTGATGTCGCCGAGAGTGCGGCGGCCGTCCGAGATCAGCAATCCGGAGCGCTTGTCGAAATCATCGGCGAGTTCGCGGATCGACTTCACCGCCTGGAACAGCTCGCCGCCGTCCTTGCCGCCGGCGAGCGTGTTGAGGCCGAGCATGAGGTTGTCGGCCTTGAGCATCACGCCGTCGACCTTGGCCATCACGCCGTCGATCTTCTCGGAGTTGCGCGCCAGCGAGTTGGTGAAGGTCTCGAGGTTCTTCAGCGAGTTCTTCACCGATTCCTGATTGTCGGCGACGATCTTGTTGATGTTCTGGAGCGTGCCGCGGATCGCTTCGGTGACGTCCTGGAGCTTGTTGGGATCGGCGGTCAGCGACGGGATGCCGTCCTCGTCGAGCGGCGGCGGGGGCGCTGCCTCCTCGCCGCCCTTGAGCGAGATTGCGGCGACGCCCGTCAGGCCCTGGAATTCGAGGCCGACCAGGGTGTCCTTGCGGATCGGGGCGTTGTTCTCGACCATGGCGAGTGCGACAACCCGCCGCGGGTTGTCGAGCTTCACCGAGACCACTTCACCCACCCGGATACCGTTGAAATTGACACTGCCGCCGTTGCGCAGGCCCGCCGCCGGGCCTTCGAACACCACGCGCAGGGGACTGCGCTGCTTGGTGGTGTGCAGCGACTGGAACCACAGCACGAAGCCGATCGCCGCGGCAATCACTGCCAGCGTGAACGATCCGATCAGTACGTAATTCGCCCGCGTTTCCATCAGGTACTCCGGCTACCACTCAGCCCATGACCGCGCGGGCGCGCTTGCCATGGAAATATTGCCTCAGCCAGGGATGCTGCGAGGCCTGCATGTCGGCGATCGACCCTGCCGCAATGATCTTACCGTTCCCTAAAACGGCGATGCGGTCGCAAGCGGTGTAAAGGCTGTCGAGGTCGTGCGTTACCATGAAAACGGTCAGGCCCAAAGTGCGCTGGAGCGTCCTGACCAGCTCGTCGAAGTCGCCGGCGCCGATCGGGTCGAGGCCCGAGGTCGGCTCGTCGAGGAAAACGAGGTCCGGATCGAGCGAAAGCGCGCGTGCGAGCGCCACGCGCTTGATCATGCCGCCCGAGAGCTCCGACGGGAAGCGCTCGGCGACCTCGGGCTTCAGGCCCACCATGGTCAGCTTGGCCATGGTGATCTCGTCCATCAGCCGCTGCGAGACGCGCAGATATTCGCGCATCGGGAACTGGATGTTCTGCCGCACGGTGAGCGAGGAGAACAGCGCGCCCTGCTGGAACAGCACGCCCCAGCGCCGCTCGACGTTGCGGCGCTGCGAGGTGTTGGAGGAATCGAGGTCGACGCCGAATACCTCGATGGAGCCTGCCACCTTCGGCACGAGGCCGATGATGGTGCGCGTCAGCACCGACTTGCCCGCGCCCGATGGGCCGACGAAGCCGAGGATCTCACCGCGCTTGACGTCGAGGTTGAGGCCGTCGAGCACGCGCGTCGCGCCGAACTGCACGGTGATGTCGCGGACGCGGATGATGGGATTTTGGATCCCGTTTTGGGTTTCCTGGGCCATCGTCACATCCCGATCGAGGCGAAGAAGATGGCGAACACGCCGTCCATGACGATGACGAAGAAGATGCCCTTCACCACCGACGCGGTGGTGTGCTGTCCCAGCGATTCCGCGCTGCCCTGCACGGCGAGCCCTTCGACGCAGGCGACGATGCCGATCACGGCGGCCATGACCGGCGCCTTGACGATGCCGACGATGAAATGGTCGATCGAGATGGCATCGCGCAGCCGAAGCAGGAAGGCTTCGGGATCGACGCCGCCATAGAGCCAGGCGACGAGCCCGCCACCATAGAGCGCGGCCATGGCGCCGAGGAAGGCGAGGATCGGCAGCGCCAGCACCAGGGCCAGCATGCGCGGCAGCACCAGCACCTCGATCGGGTCGAAGCCCATGGTGCGCAGCGCGTCGATCTCCTCGCGCATCTTCATCGAGCCGAGCTCGGCGGTGTAGGCGCTGCCCGAGCGGCCCGCGACCATGATGGCGACCAGGAGCACGCCGATCTCGCGCAGCACCAGCACGCCGAGCATGTCGACGACGAAGATGTCGGCGCCGAACCTGCGGAAATGGAAGATGCCCTGCTGGGCGATGATGCAGCCGATCAGGAAGGTGATCAGCACGATGATCGGCACCGCGCGCCAGCAGACCTGCTCCATGTGGTGCACGGTCGAGGTCAGGCGGAACGAGCGCGGATGGATCAGCACGCGGCCGCCCGCCGCGAGCACCGCGCCGAGCATGTCGATCAGGCCCGCAACCGTTCCGGCGACACCGGCCACGGCCCGACCGATCTGGTCCAACATGCCGGTGATGGTGATCGTGCCGGCGTCGACCACCGGCGTCGCCCTCACCCGCCGGACCTCGTCGACGAGGCTCGAATAATTGGCGGAGAGACCCGCGATCTGCGCCTCGACGGTGCCCTGGGTCAGGCTGCGGCGCAGCCGCTCGATCAACCAAGCGCCGAAGGTGTCGAGCTTGGCGACCTCGGAGACGTCGATGAAGATGCTCTGGGGGCTGCCGGCCAACTTCTCGGCATCCGCCACCATCCGCTCCAGGACCGGCGCGAAGCTCGCGGTCCAGGTTCCGGTGGCGCAGAGTGCCAGCGCATTGCCCTTCACAATCCGTTCCAGCTTCGGATCGCTGCTCAAGATGTCCGCTCCCGTGCCGGGGCGGAGGAAATCAGATAGTTGCGCACGCGCCCTTACCCGGAGAAGGTATCCCCAACTGGTTAATGTTAGTTGCTAGAGGTAACTAGCAGGTTCAGATTTCGCCAGAGTTCAAAATGACTTCCAGCAAAGTTCCGGCACTTCGGGCGCGAATCGAGCGCTTTCCCATCGCCGGCAGTTTCACCATCAGCCGGGGCGCCAAGACCGAGGCCGTGACCGTTGTGGCCGAAGTGAGCCAGAACGGCCTCACCGGCCGCGGCGAATGCGTGCCCTATCCCCGCTATGGCGAGACCCCCGAGGCAACCCTGGCCGCCGTCCAGGCCATGCAGGCGGCCGTGGCAGGCGGTATCACCCGGCAGGCGCTGCAAGCCGCCATGCCGCCGGGCGCCGCCCGCAACGCGCTGGATTGCGCCCTGATCGACCTCGAGGCCAAGGCGGCGGGCCTGCGGGCCTGGAGCCTGCTGGACCGCCCGATCCCGGGCGAGCGTACCACCGCCTACACGATCTCGCTGGGCACTCCTGAAGCCATGGCCGCGGCGACCGCGAAAGCGGCGCACCGGCCGCTGCTCAAGATCAAGCTCGGCGGCGACGGCGACGACGCCCGCATCGCAGCGGTGCGCAAGGCCGCCCCAGAGTCCGAGCTGATCGTGGATGCCAACGAGTCCTGGACCGAGGCCAATCTGGAGCACAATCTCGCCGCCTGCGACGCCGTCGGCGTCACCCTGGTCGAGCAGCCGCTGCCGGCCGGCAAGGACGACGCGCTGGCGCGGATCAGGCGGCCGCTCGTGGTCTGCGCCGACGAGAGCGTGCACGACCGCAGCTCCCTCGCTCCCCTGCGCGAGCGCTACGACGCCGTGAACATCAAGCTCGACAAGACCGGCGGCCTCACCGAGGCGCTCGCGATGGCGGATGCGGCGCAGTCGCTCGGCTTCGAGATCATGATCGGCTGCATGGTCGCGACCTCGCTGTCGATGGCCCCTGCCATGCTGGTGACGCCGCAGGCGCGCTTCGTCGATCTCGACGGCCCGCTGCTGCTGGCGCGCGACCGCGATCACGGCCTGCGCTATGACGACAGCCTGGTCTATCCGCCCTCCCCCTCGCTGTGGGGATGAGCCTTGAGCCGGTGTCGCGCCGACCAGATGACAAGCGCGCCGGCCGCGGCCATCGCGGCCATCACGTAATACAGGCCCTCGCCGATGCGGGCGTAGATCGCGCCTGACGCGATCGAGGTGGTTGCGCCCAGCAACCCGTTGCAGGCGGCGTAGTAGCCCTGCCCCCGCGCGATCTGATGCGAGGGCACGCGCTGCACCAGCAGATTCATGGTGCCGACCATGGTCATGCCGAAGGAGAGGCCGTGGCCGAGCTGCACGATCGCGAGCAGCGCCAGCGACGGCTCGCTGGCGGTGACGATCCAGCGCACCACGGCGCTTAGCCCCCCGATCGCCATCAGCGTGGACGGATGCAGCGAGAAGCGCGGCGACAGCGCGAACACGACGATCTCGGCGATCACACCCAGCGTCCACAGCCCCGCGATCGTCAGCCCGCCGTGACCATGGAGCTGCCAGGTGATGGCCGAGAACGTGTAAAAGGCGATATGGCTGCTCTGGATCAGCGCCGCCGAGGCGATCACGGCCCAGAAGCCGCCATCGTGCAGCAGCGCCTTGCCGGCATGCGTCTCCGTCGTCCTCCGCCTGAGATCGTCGAGCGGCTGAAGCCGCAGGCTGGCGAGAACCGCAACGACGGCCCACGCGACGATCACCCAGATCAGGTCGCGCGCCGCGATGCTGTCGACGAGATAGCCGCAGGCGAGCGAGCCGGCGGCGAACGCCGCCGAGCCCCACAACCGCAAGGGTCCGTAATCGAGTCCGTAACGGGCGACACCGCGCAGCGCATAGGCATCGGTCAGCGGCATCGTCGGCGTCCACATCATGCAGGTCAGCGCGTAGATCAGGAACAGCGCCAGCGGCTGCTGCTGCAGGCCGACGGCCGCAAATCCGATCGCGGTCGCCAGCACCGACACCATGATGCCGGCGCGAATGGCATGTCGCTTTTCGGCGAAGGCCGCGACCTGCGGCAGCGTGGTGAAGCGCGTGATCGCCGGCAGCGCGTTGATGAGGCCGATCCAGGCCGCGTCGATACCGATCGCCTTCAGCCAAACCGGGAAGAAGGGCATATGCGTGCCCAGGACCGCGAAGAAGGCCGAGTAGAACAGGGCAAGGCTCACGGCGAATCGCCGCTTCACGGCGGCTTGCGTGGGGATTTGTGATTCGCCTGCCATCAAACCAATTGCGATTCGGTCGATATCGTGGTGATCGTTACAGTAACGCGCGGTGATTTGCGCGACGAGATTGTCATGGCCAACGAAGCATTCGCCCTCTCGCCCATGTCTGCCCGCGCGGCCGAGCCGAACGAGCAGGATTACGACGCGATCCGCGAAGCCTTCATGGAGACCGCGCGCGGCCGCTGGTTCCTCGGCGAATATGCCAAGCGCAACCGCAATGCCGACACGAGCATGGTGCTCGATGCGGTCGCCAAAATCGAAGAAACCCTTGCGGCACAGCGACAACCCGTCGTCGAGGACCGCCTGCCCGAGGCGCTGGTCGAGATCCGCCGCGCCATCCGGGAAGCCGAGACGATCGCGATCGCGGCGTTCGACCCCGCGGCGATCGAGGCGAGCCTTGCCCCGATCCCGCGCGGCGTGCGGATCATCAAGGAGATCTCCTGGCGCTGGCGCGAGATCGGCGCCGACGGGCGAATCTGCGACCTCATTGATTCGCAGCTCGCCTCGATCGAGGCTGCCTGCGGACAGGTTTCGACCCTCGATCTCCGCACCGAGCTCAAGGCCGCATTCGATCTGCTCAGGGATCGGGTCGAGCAGCTCGATGCCGACGGCGACGCAACGCCGCAGGCGACGGCAGTGCGTTCCTCGGCAGCTCCGGTGCGGGAAGCACCGCCGTCCGTCGCAGAAGCTTCGCCTCTCGAGGCCGCGCCCGCCGCGATGGCGAGCGAAACCGCCGTGGCTTTTACGGAGACGCCGCAGGACATCGCGGTGGCTGCCGAGCCCGAAGCCGCCGCTGAGACGGCCGGCGACGCTGAAGCGTTCGCAATTGCCGAGCAGGCAATGGATGCCGCCGTCGAGCCGGAAATTGCAGCCGAAAGCCCGATCGCGCTCGAAGATGCCGCCCCGGAAGACGCCGCTTTCGAAGAGCCCGCGTTCGCGGAAGTCGCCGACGAGTTTTCACTCGACGCTGCCGCGGAAGCTGAGGACGAAGCCGTGCTCGCGGCCATCGCGCTGGAGATGGCCGCGCCCGATCCGGAATTCGACGAGATCATCGAGCCGGTCGAGATGGCAGCGGCCATCCCCGAGCCGATGATCGCGGAGGTCGCCGCGCCCGTTGCTGCCGTGCTTCGGGAGCCGGCCGCGCCGGAACCCGCCGCCGCGCCGATCGTGGAGGCGCACGCAGAAGAAGCGCCGATCGCGATGGAATCGCTGGCGCGCCTCACCAATGCCATCGCGGAAGCCGCCGCCGAAGTGATGGAGCAACCCGCCCCGGCCATGGCGGCCACGGCCTCATTCGCAGCCGCGCCGCTGCCGATGCCCTCGCCCTTGTCGGCGTCCTTGTCCGAGTCCTCGCTTGGCGCCACCATCCTCGCCAGCGGCATCCTGCAAAAACCGCGCGCGGCCGCCAACGACCCGCTCGCGCCGATCCGCCGTATGACCCAGGCCGAGAAGATCGCGTTCTTCTCGTAAGGGGGCGCACTGGCTCTATCGTCATCGCGAGCAATCCGCGCTACACGAAGGAGGCCTGCCCGGTCGATGCGTCGACGCCGCCGTCGACTGGCAGGTTCACCCCATTCACGAAGCTGGCGTCGTCGCTTGCGAGAAATGCGATGACGCTCGCAACTTCTTCGGACTGGGCTGCGCGGCCGAGGGGGATGCGTCCCACCAACTTTGCGAGCAATTCCGGATATTGCTCGAGGATCGGCATCGTCAGGTGGGTGAGGGTCAATGATGGGCAAACCGCATTGATGCGCACGCCTCTCGGGCCAAATTCGAGCGCCAGGCTACGCGTGAGATTACTGACGGCACCCTTCGTGGCGTTGTAGAAGCTCAAACCCCGATCGCCGCCAAGCCCGCTGAGAGACGACACGTTGACGATCGAGCCGCCGCTTTCGATCAGGTGCGGAAGCGCGGCGCGCGTCATGTAGAGGACACCGTCGACATTGACCGCGAAGAGGTCTCGCCACTGCTGGATCGGCGAGCCCAGGAAATCGATCAGCGCGCCCGTCCCGGCATTGTTGACGAGGATGTCGATCCTGCCGAAGCGCCGCACCGCGTCGGCGACCAGGCTCTCAACATCTGCGGCGATCGTGACATCGGCGGGCCGGATCATGCAGCGATCGGTTCCCAGCTCCGCGCCGACTTCGGCCAATTTGGACTCGCGCCGTCCGTTGAGCACGACAATAGCGCCTTCGCCGTGAAAGCGCCTTGCGGCTGCGGCGCCGATACCGCTGCCGGCGCCCGTAACGATGACGACCTTATCCTTGAACCGAGAAAGCATGCCGACAACTCCATCCGAAACCGCAAGGTACGGATGAGAGCTAGGACACCGGGACGACGATTCGGTTTCAGCCGAACCGGATTCGGTTACGATTGAAATCTGCCAAGTGAAGCCGTCCGCGAGGACGCGCCTTTCGAAACATGTCGGCGAAGCGGGACGAGGTCCGTCACCCGCAATTCCACACCGGGCCGATCGGTGTCCGCGTCCAGCACGGGCCAAAGCTGCCGCCGTTGTAGCGGCCGCCGCCGAAGCCGGGGCGGCCGAAATAATGCCACTCGCCATCCCAGCGATAATATTGGGGAACCGGATCGATGTACCAGTGGCGCCGGTCGTTGCGCGCAAGACGGCGCATCGCGTCCTTCTGCTTATAGAGCGGAATGCTGTTGCTCAGCGGCTGGCGATAGCCCGGCAGGAAGCCGTAGCCGTGCCAGACCGGCTTGGGGCGCTTTTGAGCGGGCTCGGCGGGCGCGACGGCCGGCAGCAGAGAAAGGATGACAGCAACGAATAGACACATAAGGCGCGACATGGATCGACCATAGACAGCCGGTTGCGAGATGACCATTCAAATTCGAGTGCAGAACTGTTTGCAGCCATGCGCAGGATATCGCAGACGGGAATTGCGTCACACCCTGCGTGAGGAGCGGCGATCTGTTGATCGAGCGCAAGGCGTCCGCTAACCGATCACGCCCTTGCGGATCAGGAAGCATCCATAGCCCCTGCTGTCCCCGACCTGCACGACGCCAAAGCCCGCCGCCGCCGCGCGATAGAAATCCGGACGCGCCAGCTTGCCGGGAGCGACAGTGCGGCCGGCGGCGCGCTCGATTTCCGCGAGCACCGCGCGCTGCACGTCGGGCACGCGATCGGGATCGTCCACCGGCATCATCACGCGCACCGGATCGGGATCGAAATCGTCGAGCGGGTAGACCGACATGATGGCCCGGGCGGCGGTCTCCATGCGCATGCCCGGCAGCTGGATCAGGCGCTGCGAGGACGTCGTTTTGGCGATACGCGTTGCCGGATGATTGGCGTCGACGAAAACGAGGTCGTCGCCATGGCCCATCGAGGCCAGGAGCCAGAGCAGGTCGGGCGTCAGGATCGGATCGATCGATTTCAGCATGTGACGGCATTTCCCCAGAAGGCATGTCTTTGGCCGGCGAAACCGGCCATTCACCATAGCAGGTTCCAAGCGTGATTCAGATCACGCTGCCACCCATGGTGACAGGGATCACGGACCCCGGGCTCGAACGCGGCCAGGCTTCCTCGCAACCAACCTCGCATCGAGATCAGTGCCAGAGGAGCACGCCATGTTCCGCCTAAAGCCTTTCCTGATGACTGCGGGCCTTCTGGGAAGCCTGCTCGGCTTTGCCTGCGGGCCTGTTTCCGCGCAAGTCGCCCCGGTCGAGCCGGCCCCCACCGCGCTGCAAGGCCCGGAGCACCGGGTGGCGCTGGTGATCGGCAATTCGAACTACCAGAACGCGCCGCAGCTCCAAAACCCCGACAACGACGCCGAGTCGATGGCGAAGTTCCTGAATTCGGCCGGCTTCGAGGTGGTCGCCGCGACCGACCTCACGCAGAACGACATGCTCCGCGTGGTGCAGGACTTTTCCGCAAAAGTCTCCGCGCGCGGTCCGAACACGGTGGCGATGGTCTATTACGCCGGTCACGGCGTGCAGCTCGCCGGCGAGAACTATCTCGTTCCCGTGGATGCCAGGGTCTCGAGCCCGACCGAGCTCGTCAACAATTCGGTGCGTCTGGTCGACGTGATGTCGACGCTGGAGACGATCCCGAGCCGCATGCGCATCGTCATCCTCGATGCCTGCCGCAACAACCCCTTCCCCTCCGTGAACGATGCCGGCCGCGGCTTGGCAATCGTCGATGCGCCGAACGGCTCGATCGTGGGTTACTCGACCGCGCCGGGCGCCGAGGCACTCGACGGCACCGGCGGCCACAGCCCCTACACCCAGGCCTTCCTGAACGTCGCGCGCGAGCCCAACGTGCCGATCGAGCAGCTGTTCAAGCGCGTGCGCCTCGCAGTGAACCAGACCACCAGCGGTGCGCAGATCCCGTGGGAGAGCTCTTCGCTCACGTCGGACTTCACCTTCTTCGGCGACACCGCCGTCGCAGCCAGCCGCGCCCCCGTGAATGCGCCCGTCGTGCAGATGGCCTCCAACCTGCCGAGCCGCTCGACGCGCCAGGCCTATGACTACGTCGTGTCAGAGGGACGGCCGGAGTACTATCAGGAGTTCATCCAGATGTATCCGCACGACCCGCTGTGCGACCACATCCGCTGGCTGCTCAACAACCTCCTGATCTCGCAGGCCTGGCACAAGGCGGTGCTCACGAACTCGCCGCTCGGCTACCAGACCTTCTACGACAGCTACGGCAACAGCCCCTATGCCGTGTCCGCGCTGAAGCTCGCAGCCCAGCCGAAGCTGATCCCGCTGATGCAGGCGACGAAGTTCCTGGCGCCGCAGAACATTGCGCCGACCTTCAAGATCGGCAATCTCGGCCAGCCCAAATACATGCCGCTGCAGCAGGGCAATGGCGGTGGTCAGATCAATGGAAATCTGCCGGTCGTGCAGAAGCCCGTGGACGGCAACGTCATCGGCAAGCTCGGCAATGGCGGCCAAATCGTCAACCTGCCGGCGGGCAACAACCAGCCGACCCAGCAGAACGGCACGCCGTCGCAGACCCCGGGCAAGATCGTCACCCTGCCTGCGCCGACCAACACCACCAACAACAATGGCGGCATCGGCAAGATCGTGACGCTGCCCGCGACCAACAACACGCCGAACGCCGGCAATGGCACCGGCACCCCCGGCAAGATCGTGAGCATGCCGGTGAATGTCGGTAAGGGCGGTTCAACGTTCGAGACCAAGCCGGTCAATATTCAGACTCAGAACAACCCGATCCGCATCAACAACGGCGTGAATCTCAACAACAGCCCGGTGAACAGGGTGCAGGTCCAGAACACCCAGCAGAACAACCGCCCGCAGTTCAATGCGACCAACCGCATGGTCAACAACGGCGGCAACAACTTCCGGCAGTCGATGAACCAGGCGCCCGCCACGAGCGGCGGCAACAATCTCCGCGGCTTCATGCACTGATCGCGGCAAGAAGCGCAGACGACAAAGGGGCGGAGCAGTGATGCTCCGCCCCTACGCATGTCAGGAAATCAGGCGAGAAGAATCAGGCCACGAGCTCGGCGAACAGATCGGCATCGACATTGCCGCCGGAGAGGACGATGACGACGTTCTTGCCGGCGACGTCGAGACGCCCCGCGAGCAGCGCGGCAAGGCCGACGGCCCCTCCCGGCTCCACCACCAGCTTCAGCTCGCGATAGGCGAACGCCACCGCCGCACCGACTTCCTTGTCGGATGCGGTGACGCCGCGCGCGAGCAGCTTGCTGTTGATCGCAAATGTCATCTCGCCGGGGATCAGCGCCATCAGCGCGTCGCAGATGGTGCGGCCTGCCGGCCCATGCGGCTCGCGATGGCCTGCAGTCAGCGAAATGCCGTGATCGTCGAACGCCTCCGGCTCGGCAACCACGACCTGCGCCAGCGGATATCGCGCCTTGATCGCGGTCGCGACGCCGGCGATCAGGCCGCCGCCGGAGGCGGGTGCCACCACGATGTCGGGGCTAAGGCCCAGCGTTGCCATGTCGTCCGCGATCTCCCGGCCGGCGGTGCCTTGGCCAGCGATCACGAAGGGATCGTCATACGGCCTGACCAGCGTCGCGCCGCGCTTCTCGGCGATGCCGCGCGAGATCGCCTCGCGGTCGTCGCGATCGCGGTCGTACAGCACGACCTCGGCGCCGTAGGACTTGGTGCGCTCGCGCTTGGACAGCGGCGCGTCCGCGGGCATCACGATGGTCGCCTGCATGTCGAGGATCTTGGCCGCGGCCGCCACGCCCTGGGCATGGTTGCCGGAGGAGAAGGCCACGACGCCGCCGGCGCGCTTGTCCTGCGGGATCGAGGCGACCTTGTTGAAGGCGCCACGGAACTTGAAGGAGCCGGTGCGCTGGAGCATCTCCGGCTTCAGGAACACTTTTGCGCCGACGCGCTCGTTGAGCACGGGAAAGGACAACAGCGGGGTGCGGATGGCGAAGGGCGCGATCACGCGTGCTGCGGCATCGATATCGGCGGGGCCGATCGGAAGGGGCTGTTCGGTCATACTCAACCTTATCGCGCCCATTGAGCGACGGGCAAGACACCTCCCCGCGAGGGTTTTTCTTCTTCAGGCGACGAAGCGTGGCTGCTCCGCCCCGTTCCGGCCCGGCAGCACCGCACCGACCGCCTTTATCCTGTCGATAAAGGCCCTCGCCGAGGCCTCCCAGGTGTAATTGGCAGCGAATTCGACGCAATCCTGCCGGGAGATGCCGAGCGCGGTGAAGCAGGCATTGCGCAGATCGTGATCGAGGGCCCCGACCGGCGCATCGCCGATCACGTCGCGGGGGCCCTTCACCGGGAAGGCCGCGACCGTCAGCCCGCTTGCCAGCGCCTCGAGCAGGACCAGGCCGAACGTGTCGGTCTTGCTGGGGAACACGAAGACGTCGGCGGCCGCGTAGATGTCCGCCAGCGCCTCGCCGTGCTTCTCGCCGAGGAAGATCGCGTCGGGATAGGCCTCTTCGAGCGAAGCCCGCGCCGGGCCGTCGCCGACGACCACCTTGGTGCCCGGCAGCTCGAGGTCGAGGAACGCCTCGAGATTCTTCTCCACCGCGACGCGGCCGACCGAGAGGAACACCGGGGTCGGCAGGCAGAGATCGATCGCGCGGGGATGGAACAGATGCGTGTCGACGCCGCGCGGCCACAGCACGACATTGGCAAAGCCGCGCTCGGTCAGCTCGCGGGCGAGCGCCGGGGTCGCCGTCATTACGGCGCGGCTGGGCGCATGGAAGCGACGCAGCGCCCGCCAGATCAGGGATTCCGGAACCGGCACACGGGCGCGGACATATTCAGGGAAGCGGGTGTGGAAGCTGGTCGTGAACGGCAGCTTGCGCTGGCGGCAATAGCGGCGGACCATCAGGCCGATCGGCCCTTCGGTCGCGATATGGATGCTGTCGGGACGGGCTTCCGCGATCAGCTTGGCGATCCGCGCCGGACGCGGCATCGCGAGCCGCACGTCGCGATAGCTCGGCATCGCGAAGGTGCGGAACGATTGCGGCGTCAGGAAATTGAACTCGACGCCAAGACCTTCAACGCTAAGACCTTCAACGTTAAGCCCTTTGGCGGCGTCAGCAAGCTTGGTTAGCGTCCGAACCACACCGTTGACTTGCGGGTGCCAGGCGTCGGTCGCGACCAGGATGCGCATCAGGCGGCCCTTGCTGCGACCTGCGGGACGGCCGCCGGCTTTTGCGCCTGATCCGCCCAGGTGATGATCTCGAAATGGCCGTCGTCGTGCTCGACCAGCGCGGTGCAGCTCTCCACCCAGTCGCCGCAGTTCATGTAGCGGATGCCGGCCTCGTCGCGGATCACGGCATAGTGGATGTGGCCGCAGATCACGCCGTCGGCGTCGTGACGGCGCGCTTCGGCGGCAAGCGCCTGCTCGAACGCGCCGATATAGTTGACGGCGTTCTTGACCTTCTGCTTGGCCCATTGCGACAGCGACCAATAGGGCACCTTGAACATGCGCCGGAAGAAGTTGACGAAGCGATTCATCTGGATCGCGAAGTCGTAGGCCTTGTCGCCGAGATGGGCGAGCCAGCGCGCGTTCTGCACCACGAGGTCGAAGATGTCGCCGTGGATGACGAGATAGCGCTTGCCGTCCACGCCGGTGTGGACGGTGTTCTCGACCACGTCGATGCCGCCGAAATGCGTGCCGTAATAGTTGCGCAGGAACTCGTCGTGATTGCCGGGGATGTAGATCACCTTGGCGCCCTTGCGCGCCTTGCGCAAAAGCTTCTGCACGAGGTCGTTATGCGATTGCGGCCAGTGCCAGCTCGATTTCAGCGCCCAGCCGTCGACGATGTCGCCGACGAGATAGATCGTCTCGGCGTCATGGTAGCGCAGGAAGTCCAACAGAAGGTCGGCTTGTGAACCGCGGGCTCCGAGATGAACGTCGGAGATGAACAAGGTGCGAAAGCGCCTTTCAGGGCTTTCGTCACTCACATCGTAGCTTCCCATGCGACAGCCTGTAACAATATCCCGTGACAGGGGGATGACCGATTGAACCTTTGAGGCACCCTCAGATACGAATCAAACCTCGCCTCGCCCTCCCCGCGAATATCAGTCGCATGCGACAATCAGGCGACACGAAGCGGCCATGGCTGTCCGCAAAAGCCCGGTCCCCGTCGCCTTGTTGGTTAACGGCCGGGGCCGGCGCGCAGCTCGAAGCCGGCGTCAGTAAAATTTGTGGAAATGATGGATCGGCCCGTGGCCGTGGCCGACGCCGAAGCGGTCGGCAGCGGCAATCGCGGCGCTGATCCAGGCCTTGGCGTTGCGCACCGCCTGCTCGAGAGTCTCGCCCTTGGCGAGACCCGCTGCCACGGCGGAGGACAGCGAACAGCCGGTGCCATGGGTGTTTTTGGTCGCGACGCGGGGCGCGGCGAGCGCGATCGTGCTTTCGGACGTGACGAGATAGTCGATGCTCTCGGCGCCCTCGCCGTGTCCGCCCTTGATCAGGACCGCACGGCAGCCGAGCGCCAGCAGCCGGCGCCCCTGGCCTTCGATCCCGGCCTCGCTGGCCGCGGCGGGCTCGCCGAGGAGAGCTGCCGCCTCCGGCAGGTTCGGCGTGATCACCGAGGCCAGCGGCATCAGTCGCATGCGCAGGGCTTCCACGGCTTCGGACGCCAGCAGGCGGTCGCCCGATGTCGCGACCATCACGGGATCGAGCACCACATGGCGCGGCTTCCAGTGTGCCAGCGCGGCTGCGATCGCATCGATGCTGGCGGCCTGGGCCACCATGCCGATCTTCACCGCGCCGACGTCGAGATCGGAGAACACCGCATCGATCTGCGCGGTGACGAAATCAGCCGGCACCGCATGAATGCCGGTGACGCCGCGCGTGTTCTGCGCCGTCAGCGCCGTGATCGCGGAGGCGCCGTAGACGCCGAGCGCCGCGAAGGTCTTCAGATCCGCCTGGATGCCGGCGCCGCCGCTTGAATCGGAACCTGCAATGGTGAGAGCCACGGGCGTCGTCATCGCCGGATACATTGGTTTGAGAGGGACACCGCCATGCCTTGTCCTAGCGTGCCGCGGATGCGCCAGCAAGCCGGGCCGGCCGCGGGCGCCGCGACGAGCTAACCCATGCCGGTCCGGCCCCGGCGAATCAGCCGGATAAGGGCCCGGCCCGCCTTGTCGTCCCGCGAGTGTGCACATCCCGCGAAAATATGCCCTCGGCATAGCCCGGCCTTGGCGCCCATCCCGGTGAGTGAGACGTTTATTGGCGGATTCGTCCAGCGATGCCATGTTGCGGGCCGGCCTCGGCCGCAATCCTCTCGGGAAGCAATCACATGTTGGCCTACCTTGAACGTATCCTCGACTCCTCGATGCTCTCCCCGCACGGCATCTGCCTGCTCTGGGAGCCCGAGCTGATATGGCTGCATGTCGTTTCGGATGCCTGCATTGCGCTTGCGTATTTCTCGATCCCGTTTGCACTCGCGATCCTCGTCACCAAGCGGCGCGACCTCGAATTCGGGTGGGTCTTCTGGGCGTTCGCCGTCTTCATCATGGCCTGCGGCCTGACGCATGTGCTGTCGATCTACACGCTCTGGGTGCCCGTCTACGGCGTCGAGGGCATCGTCAAGGCGCTCACCGCCGTGGCGTCGGTCATCACCGCGGGAGCGCTCTGGCCGCTTCTGCCGAAGATCCTGACCATCCCCTCGCCGTTCGAGCTCCGGCAGGTCCAGGCCGCGCTCGAGGAGGAGGAGAGCAAGAACCGGGATGCGGCCCAGCTCCTCGGCCAGGTTCGTGAAGCGCAGCGCGCGCTGCGCGAGAGCATGACACGCCTCACCGCCGTGGTCGAGACCGCGGTCGACGGCGTCATCCTGTTCGACGCGCAAGCCCGCATTCTCCTGTTCAATCCCGCCTGCGAACGGTTGTTCGGCTATCGCGCCGACGAGGTCATGAATCTCGACATCGGTATGCTGATGTCCAATGAGGAGAGGCCCTCATCCACGGGTCGTACGCTGCGCATCGCAACCGGGGAAGCCGCCGGTGTGCGCAAGGACGGATCGACCTTTCCGATGGATCTGTCGGTGGGCCAGGCTTGGCAGGACGGCGAGCTGATCTACGTCGGCATCGTCCACGACCTGACCACGCGCAAGCTGACCGAGCAGCAGCTCCAGCAGGCGCAGAAGATGGAGACGGTCGGCCAGCTCTCCGGCGGCATCGCCCACGACTTCAACAATCTGCTCACCGTCATCATCGGCAACGCGGAGTTTCTCAGCGAGCAGCTCAGGGCCCGTCCCGACCTCAGGCGTTTCGCCGACGACATCTGCCAGTCGGGCGAACGCGGTGCGGAGCTGACGCAGCGGCTGCTGGCGTTCAGCCGGCGCCAATTGCTGCAACCCCGCGCGATCGAGTGCCGCGAGCTCTTGACCTCCATGCACAAGCTGCTCAAGCGCACCTTGCGCGAAAACATCGAGATCACGACGGCGTTCGGCGCCGGCTCCATCCTCGCCTTCGCCGACCGCGCCCAGCTCGAATCCGCCGTGCTCAATCTCGCGCTCAACGCGCAGGACGCCATGCCGGCGGGCGGGCATCTCACCCTCAGCACCGAGCTCACCGCGATCGACGAGCACTATCGCGTCCAGCATCCGGAGGTGGAGTCCGGCAGCTACGCCCTGATCTCGATCACCGATGACGGCGAGGGCATGACGCCTGACGTCATCGAGCGCGCCTTCGAGCCGTTCTTCACCACCAAGGAGGTCGGCAAGGGCTCGGGCCTCGGCCTCAGCATGGTCTACGGCTTCGCCAAGCAATCAGGCGGACACGTCTCGATCTACAGCGAGCCGGGCCTCGGCACGACGGTCCGCATCTACCTGCCGCATGCCGGCGGCGAGCAGTCGCTCGCCGACATCGAGGCGCGCGAGGAGGCTGCGCCCCGGGGGCACGAAACGATCCTGGTCGCCGAGGACGATCCGTTCGTCCGCTCCTCCGTCACGCTGCGCGTGGAGGCGCTGGGATATCGCGTGGTCGCAGCCGTCAACGGCAAGGAGGCCTTGCAGCAGCTTCGCACCAACCCGGCCATCGACCTCCTGTTCACCGACATCGTGATGCCCGGCGGAATGAGCGGCTGGGAGCTCGCCGACCAGGCCCGGCGCATCCGGCCCGGACTGCCTGTCGTGTTCTCCTCCGGCTATGCCCTGGAGACCCTGGTCGAGCAGGGCCGCGCGCACGCGCAATCGATCGTCCTGACCAAGCCCTATCGCAATGCCGAGCTGGCCCGGCGGCTGAGGGAGGCGTTTGCCGGCGCGCCCCTGCCCTCCTAGAGGGCCTTGTAGAGGGGCTTGGCCAGGACCAATCCTTCGGGCAGCCGCGAGGCGGCAAGTTCGCTTGCCAAGCCCCCCCGGTTTTGGCCTATTAGCCGCCAGATATGCCTTCGGAGTGACTGCAATGGTTCCCTTTTTCGTCCAGATCAAATGCAAGCTCGGCCAGTCCTATACGGTCGCCAATGCGCTCGCCGAAGCCGAGATCGCCTCCGAGATCTACTCCACGGCCGGCCATTACGACCTGCTGGTGAAGTTCTACGTCGACAAGGACACCGACATCGGCCACTTCATCAACGAAAAGGTGCAGGTGCTGCCCGGCATCCAGGACACGCTCACCATCATCACCTTCAAGGCGTTCGGCGCGAGCTAGCCTCTAACCAGCATCCTTGCGTTTCGGGCGCGGCGGTCCGTCCACCGGCGGCAGCGACTTGAGGTAATCCGCCATCGCCGCAATGTCCTCATCCGACAATTGCGAGGTGTTCTTGATCACGCGCGCCATCGCGCCGCCGGCGCTGTCGCCCTCGGGCAATTCGCCTGTCTTCAGGAAATTGGCGATATCCTTCACGCTCCATTCGCCAATGCCCTTTTGCGTGATGTTCGGCACCCACCCCTCGCCTTCCGGATTGGGCCCGCCGGCGAAACGCTGCGCGGTGATGATGCCGCCGAGCAGATTGCGCGGGCTGTGACACTCCGCGCAATGGCCGAAGCCGTTGACGAGATAGGCGCCGCGATTCCATTGCGGCGAGTGCGTCGCGTCCGCGACGAACGGCCCGCTCTGCATGAACAGCAATTTCCAGATGCCGACATTGCGGCGGATGTTGAAGGGAAACGGCAGGTCGTGGTCGCGCACCCTGCCGGACACCGGCGGCAGCGTCTTCAGATAGGCGAAGAGATCGCGAACGTCCTCCACCTTCGCCAGATGATAGGACGTGTAGGGAAATGCCGGGAAGTAGTGCTGGCCCTCGGGCGACACGCCGCGCATCACGGCGCTGACGAATTCGGTCTCGCTCCAGCGCCCGATGCCGTCGGCGGCATCGGGGGAAATGTTGGGCACGTAGAACGTTCCGAATGGCGAGCCGAGCGCCAGGCCCCCGCCGAGCCGCAAGCGGTCGGGCTGGTTGGGCACGGCATGGCAGGACGAGCATCCGCCGGCATTGAAGATCTCCTGCCCGTTGGCAGGATCCGGCGCCCGGGATGGCAACGGCACGGCCGATGCGGCCGGCGCCGTCAGCCACCAATAGACGCCGAAGCCTGCAACGGCAGCGATCAGCATGACAAGAATTGTTCGTCGCAGCATCGAGGTATCCCATGGAGATCGGCCGAACTTACGGATTCGCCGGTGGCCGCTCCAGCCACGAATAATTTAGATGGTTTGAGCTTGATCCGGGAATAAACTCCTGCGCGCACTGTTTGCAAGTTGACCGCAATCAGACGTCAACAGGGAGAGACCCATGAACAAAGCAATTTTTGCCACGCTGGCACTCGGAGCTGCCGTCGCGTTCGCCGCCCCGGCCAGCGCGGAGAAACTGAAGGCGACGCTGGACGGCAAGTCCGAGGTGCCCGCCACCACCACCAGCGGCACCGGAACGGCCGATCTCGACTATGACGCCGCCAGCAAGAAGCTCTCCTGGAAGGTGACCTATTCCGGCCTCTCCGGCCCCGCCACCGCCGCTCATTTCCACGGGCCCGCCGAGGCCGGCAAGAACGCCGGCGTAGCGATCGCGATCCCGAATGCGACGTCGAGCCCGGTCGAGGGCTCTGCGACGCTGACCGACGCGCAGGCCGCCGATCTGCTGGCCGGCAAGCTCTACGTCAACATCCACACGGCGGCGAATCCGGGCGGCGAGATCCGCGGCCAGGTGACGAAGTAAGCGAAAACGCGGCTTCGTCGCGGAAAGGCCGGACGCAAGGAGGGAGCGTCCGGCCTTTTCGATTCGGGCGAGGACCTTAACGTGCGGGAATGTCCGGACCTCGTGCCTTGCCAGCCTCGCGCGTTCCGCCGTAAACTTCGGCCTCACCAATCTCCAGAGTGGCACCGTGCGGCTCGTTTCCAGCGTTCTCGATCGGCCCGGCGACGCCGGCATCAGAAGATCGGCGCGCGCGCCGTGGCACGTTGTGCCAGGCCTCGTCGCCGCCGGAGCGTTTCTTTGCTTCTTCGGACCGGTGCTCGCGCAGAGCGACATGGAAAAGCAGGCTCAATGCGAGCTGTCCGCAATCCGCGATACACGATCGCCCCTTGCCGTGCAGTACATCCGCTCCGCCTGCAACTGGCTCGTCGTCAACGGCGATTCCCTGTTGAACGCATCCAGCAAGGGCTATTACGTCTGCCTCGTGCGGCAGCTCTCGGGCGCGCAGAGCAACGAGGCTGCCGCGGCGATCATGTCGGCATGCCGCGCGTCCAATCCGCTTTGATCCCCCCGCTCAAGCCGCGTTCAGCGCCTGCGCGAGGTCCGCGATCAGATCCGACGGGTTCTCGATGCCGATCGACAACCGGATCGTGGAATCGAGCACGCCGATCTTCTGGCGGATGTCGGCGGGAACGCCGGAATGGGTCATCGTCGCCGGCAGGCTGGCCAGCGACTCCGTGCCGCCGAGGCTCACCGCCAGCTTGAGGATTTGCAGCGCGTTGAGGAATTTGACCGCGGCCTCCTTGCCGCCGGCGATGTCGAACGAGAACGTCGATCCCGCCCCCAGGCACTGCCTCGCAAACACACGCCCCGCCGGCGATGCCTCCTCGTGATGACCGAGATAGTGGACCTTGGCCACCTTGGGATGATCGCGCAAATAAGCCGCCACGAGGCGCGCATTCGCATCGGCTTTTTCCATGCGCAGGCTCAGCGTCTCGAGCGAGCGGTTGATCATCCAGCAGGAATGCGGATCGAGCTGGGTGCCGATGGCGCCGCGCAGCGCCTTGATGCCCTTCATGATCGCCTTCGCGCCGAGCGCGGCGCCCGCGATCAGGTCGGAGTGACCGCCGACATATTTGGTCAGCGAGTACAGCGAAAGGTCCGCGCCATGCTCGATCGGCCGCTGAAACACCGGCCCGAGCAGCGTATTGTCGCAGGCGATGATCGGCGTATGCCCCTGGGCCTTTCCGATCGCGTCGGCGATGCGGCGGATCATCGCGACGTCGACGAGGCCATTGGTCGGGTTGGCCGGGGTCTCGATCAGGATCATCGAAACCCGGCCCTTGCCCATCGCCTCCTCCGAGGCCTGCTTGACCGCCGCCTCGTCGATGCCGTCGGCAAAGCCGACGGCGCCGATCGACAGGCGCGCAAGCGTGTTGGTCAGCAGGGTTTCCGTCCCGCCATAGAGCGGCTGGGAGTGCAGGATGACGTCGCCGGGGCGCACGAAGGCGAGGATCGTGGTTGCGATGGCCGCCATGCCGGAGGAGAACAGCGCGCAACTCTCGGTGCGCTCATAGACCGCGAGCCTGTCCTCGACGATCTCGCTGTTGGGGTGGTTGAAGCGCGAATAGACCAGGCCCGCGCCCATCCCCTCCGGCGGCTCGCGCCGGCCGGCGACGAAATCGAAGAAGTCCTGCCCGTCCTCGGCGGTCCTGAACACGAAGGTCGAGGTCAGGAATACCGGCGGCTTGATGGCGCCTTCCGACAGCTGCGGATCATAGCCATAGGTCAGCATCAGCGTTTCCGGATGCAGCATATGGTTGCCGATGTGGGTCTTCGACGGAAAGGGTTTTACCATGGCCAGTCTCGCTGTTGACTAGGATCCGCGCCGCGCGTTGGAACTCCAAACATCGTGAGGCAATCGGGAGCGAGATGCGCCGGCATCCAGCAGGTCGAATCAACGCCGCGGCGGCTCGACCGAAGATAACCACTCTCACAACGATCCGTCAGGTCTTGGCAACAGAATTAGCTCTGGACATCACGCCTGGAACAGGAAAAGCCCGGCACATCTCGACGCACTCTGACCTGAGGCGCGCGACGACCACATCGTTGCCGTTCGCCTGCAGAGCCGCCGCAATGAACTCGCCGATACGACGCATTTCGGGCTCTCCCATGCCACGCGTGGTCGCCGCCGGTGTCCCAAGGCGAATACCGCTCGGCCTGAGCGGCGGGCGCGGATCGTCCGGAATCACTTGCTTGTTTGTGGTGATGGCTATGGCATCAAGCACATCCTCGGCTGCCCGCCCGTCCAGTCCGACGGACGCTGCCGTATCGACGACCATCATGTGATTGTCCGTTCCGTCCGTGACCAGCTTCATCCCGCGCTCCATCAGCGCGCCGGCAAGAACCTTCGCGTTGCGCAAGACCTGCCGCGCGTAGACCTGGAAATCCGAGGTCGCCGCCTTCTTGAGCGTCACGGCAATCCCGGCCACGACGTTCATGTGAGGTCCGCCCTGCAAACCGGGAAATACGGAAGCATCGATCCGACCGGCATTTTCTTTCCGGCATAGGATGATCCCGCCACGGGGGCCGCGCAGCGTCTTGTGGGATGTCGTCGTCATGACGTCGAAGCCGGCATCAAGCGGATTGCGCATGACATTCGCGGCAACCAATCCGCCATAGTGGCTCACGTCAGCCATCGTGAGCGCGCCAACTTCGTCGGCAATACTCTTGAATGCCGCATAGTCCAGGTCGCGCGGATAGGAGCTGTAACCGCACAACACCATCTTCGGACGCGCTTCACGCGCAATCGCGCGCAATTCGTCGAAATCTATCGCGCCGCCGTTTGACGGAGCCGTCTTGTAGCGAATGAAGTTGAACAAACGCCCCATGTGGGACACCGGCGCGCCGTGGGTGAGATGACCGCCATGGGACAGGTCCATGGCGAGAATGGTGTCGCCGGGCTCCAACAGGCCGAGATAGACGGCCTGATTCATCGGTGATCCGGAAAGAGGCTGAACGTTGGCGTGCTCGGCACGAAAAAGCGAGCAAGCCCGCTCGCGTGCGAGGCGCTCGATTTCGTCCGTATACTGCTGGCCGCCGTAGTATCTGCGTCCCGGATATCCCTCGGAATATTTATTGGTGAAGACCGATCCGAGCAGCTCAAGCACCTCCGGGTAGGTGTAATTCTCGGACGGAATCAGCTCGACGCCGTCCTGTTGGCGGCGCTCTTCCCCCACAAGGGCAGCGGCGATCTCTTGATCGTTGATGGACAGTTCGTTGCGAAATGACGGCATGCTCGGGCTCCTCAACACGCTGTTTTTCCAGCAGATTGGTTGCCCAGGCGATCGGCGTCGGAACCCTTCGCGCTTCACCGTGGTCGATTCCACGTTAGCTCGCCAGTCGCGCGATAGGACGAATGAGCACGGAGGCTCTTCGTGAAGTACAACCTAGCTGACCTGCGCACCTGCCGCAATTACCAGGTCCGGCAGGCCGTGCTGATTGAAGCAACGCTCGGAGCCGCATGAGCGAAGCGACATGCGGGGTCGCCTTCCCCGGATATCATTGCGCTCATCCGGGCTACGAGGTCGAGCGTGGAAAAAATTCAGGTGGCTACTTCAACTTCAGCCGATACGTCTCGTGGCAGTCGGTGCAACGATCGTTGATCGCGGTATAGGCGGCCTTGAGGCTCGCGACGTCGGTGATCTTGCCCTTGACCTGCGCGATCGCCTTCTGCACCGGCGGGATCTTGGAGTCGAAATCGGCCTTGTTCTTCCAGACCTTCGGCGAGGCCCCATAGGTCGCGTTCACCACGTCCTGCTTGGGATTGACCTCGAAGGTCTTGGCGATCTTGGCGACGTCGGTCTCGAGATTGGCGATCGCCTCGTCGGCGGCCTTCTGGTCGTAGGGGATATCGCCCTTGGTCATCTTCAGGATGACCGTATAGAGGCTCCTGGCCTGCGAGCGCATCAGATTATCCTGTTGAACCGCGACCTCCTGCTGCGCCATCACGGCGCCCGCGCCCAATAGCAGGGTCGTCACGACAATCATCGTCCGTTTCATTGGTTAGTTTCTCCGACTCGCAGATGCCTTGGGATTGGACCCGCCACCCGCTTCACGGGAGTCGCGATCCATCCATGGATAGAACCCCGCGCGGGGCGTTTATTCCCGCGCGGCAGGATTGTGGCTAGAGGCTGTGACGGCGACGGTGCTCGCTGATGGCGATCCACACCCGTTCCGGGGTCGCCGGCATGTCGATGTGGTCGATCTTGTACTCGCGCCAGAGCCCGTCGACGATGGCGTTGACGACGGCCGGACAGGAGCCGATCGCGCCGGCCTCGCCCGCCCCCTTCACGCCCATGGGATTGGTCTTGCATGGAACGTTGGCGGTCTCGAACACGAAGTCCGGACCATCAGCCGCCCGCGGCAGCGCGTAGTCCATGAAGGTCGCGGTGATCAGCTGGCCGTCACCGGCCCCGTAGACCACCTGCTCCATCAAGGCCTGGCCGATGCCCTGCATGGCGCCGCCATGCACCTGCCCGGCGAGCAGCAGCGGGTTGAGCGTCTTGCCGAAATCGTCGACGATCACGTAGTTGACGATCTTGATGATGCCGGTCGCCGGATCGATCTCGACCTCCGCGACATGGGTGCCGTTGGGATAGGTGCCGTCGGCGCTGGCGAAGGTGGCGCTGCCGTTCAGCTTCGACGGATCGGCGCCCGGCCGCTTGGCGAGATCGGCGAACGAGATCGAACGGTCGGTGCCGGCGATGCGCAACACGCCCTCCGATATCTCGAGGTCGCCGGCGCTGGCTTCCAGCGCCTGCGCCGCGATCTCCTTCAGCTTTTGCCCGAGCTCGCGCGTGGCGCGCTCGACGCTGACGCCGCCTGACGGGATCGAAGCCGAGCCGCCGGTGCCGAGACCGGTCGCGATCTCGTCGGTATCGCCCTGACGGACGTGGACGCGCTCCGGCGCCACGCCGAACTGCTCGGCGACGATCTGCGCATAGGCGGTCTGGTGCCCCTGTCCGCTCGACTGCGTGCCGATCAGGACAGTGACGTCGCCATTGGGATCGAGGCGGACGTTGGCCGTCTCCTCACCCATCACGCCGCAAATCTCGACATAGCTCGCAAGGCCGATGCCGCGAATGAGCCCCTGCTTTTTGGCCGCCTTGGCGCGCTTGGGAAACTCCTTCCACTCGGCGATCTCCATGGCGCGCTTCAGATGCGCGGCGAAGTCGCCGGAATCATAGACCTTGCCCGTGGCCGTCTTGTACGGCAGCGCCTTTGGCTGGATGAAGTTCTTGCGGCGGATGGCGTCCGGCGTCATGTCGAGTTTTCGCGCGCACGCGTCCACGAGGCGCTCGATCACATAGGCCGCCTCGGGCCGGCCCGCGCCGCGATAGGCATCGACCGGCACGCTGTGGGTGAAGATGGTGCGCACCCGGCAGTGGAAGGCCTGGATGTCGTAGAGGCCCGGCAGCATGCCGGCGCCGCCATGCGGGATATAGGGCCCGAAGGTCGACAGGTACGCGCCCATGTCGCCCATCAGGTCGCAATCCATCGCGAGGAACTTGCCGTCTTCAGTCAGCGCCATCTTCGCGGTGGTGACGTTGTCGCGGCCCTGCGCGTCGCCCATGAAATGCTCGGAGCGGTCGGCCGCCCATTTCACCGCCTTCTTCAGCTTGCGCGCCGCGACCGCCATCAGGGCGTATTCGCGGTACGGAAACAGTTTTGTGCCGAAGCCGCCGCCGACGTCGGGGCAGATCACCCGCATCTTCTCGGTCGGGATGTTCAGCACGTTCTGGCAGAGAATGTCGCGCAGGCGATGGCTGCCCTGGCTGCCGACCGTCAGCGTCAGATGGTCGCGCTTGGCGTCATATTCGCAGACCGCCGCGCGCGTCTCCATGAAGCTTGCGACCACGCGCGGATTGACGATGGCGATCTCGGCGACCGCATGCGCCTTGGCAAAGGCGGCTTCGGTCGCGGCCTTGTCGCCGATCGAAACGTCGAACAGCACGTTGCCGGCCTTGTCCGGCCAGACCTGCGGCGCGCCATTCTTCACGGCGTTGACGACGCCGGTCACCGCCGGCAGAGGCGACCATTTGACCTCGATCGCCTCGATCGCGTCGCGAGCCTGGTCGATGGTCTCGGCGACCACGAAGGCGATGGAATCGCCGACATGGCGCACCTCGTCCTTGGCCAGGATCGGGTAAGGCGGGCCGGTGAAGGGATCGGTCTCGAGGTTGAACAGGCAGGGCAGATTGCCGAGATCCCCAACGTCGTCGGCGGTCAGGATCAGCGCGACGCCGGGAAGCCCGCGGGCGCGGCTCGCATCGATGGTGTATTTGGCATGCGCATGCGGCGAGCGCAGCATCAAGCAGCGGAGCGCGGCCTGCGGCGCGTAATCGTCGGTATAGCGGCCCTTGCCGCGGATGAGCGCGTCATCCTCCTTGCGCAGCACACTTTGGCCAACGCCGAACTTGATGGGAGCAGCCATTTTCTATCCCGTTCTCATGGTTGTTTTGCCGGCATATTGCCGTGGAAAAAGTGGCAAGGCAAATGGGTTTAGACAGGCACATGGGTCGCAGGCGGCGAAAGCGTCGCGCCCCCGTCACCATGGCGTCCAGATTGCGCCGCGAAACAAGACCTCACCCTGAAGAGTCCGCCAAAAGCGGGCGTCCCCGAAGGATCGGTCGCGAAGACGCAGCCCACCAAGCCCTTTGACTTAGCTACATCCCACCGCGCCGCCACGGATCCATCGCGCGATCTCTCAGCTTGTCGAGAGCCCTTGCGGACGTGAAGTAGTCGATCTCGCCGCGCGTCAGGCCGATATCCATCAGCTCCCTGTCGCTCAGGTCGTGCAAGGCAACCCGTCGGCTCCGGGACTGCTCCCAAAACGCGCGACAGTAGCGCTTGAGCAGGCTCAAGACGGCAGAGGGGTCGAGGCGAAGCCTCGCGGCATCACCCCCCGTCTCGGAGGTGATGTTAGTCTGTTGCGGTGGCATGGGACGCTCCTGCTGTTGTGCCGGCAGGGAGCGTGGCCAAACAAAAGGCCCCGTCCGATGCCGGCGGGGCCTGGTGGAAAAGATGTCGTCGTCGAATTCCTAGCGCGCGACTCCTCCCACGGCCCAGCCGAAGCGGGTCATGTGCATCGAGTTGGTGTTGCGCACTGATTTGATCATGAGGCGACACTACCACGGCAATCGCATAAAATCAAGGGATGTGCGGAGGCTGTCTGCATCCTGGAGGCGAGCCCTTCGCGCTGCCACTTTCGGAGGCTGTGCGGCACTCTCTTTGACCGCCTCGGCATTGCCAGATGGAAATGAGCCGGAACGATTGATACGGTGGCGCGATGTTCACTGACGCAGATATGGATCGAGCCGATTGGGATTTTCTGCAAAACGGAGCTGTTACGTTATTTTGGAATCCGGCCGTTCTCGGCGCAGCAAAAGAAGACCTAAGGCAACTGGGTTATGAAGTTGCCGAGGTTGCTTGCGACAATGGTCTGCCGAACTTTCTTATGCAGCTATCGGAGGTGCTCCATTGGAGGGAGCAATTCGGCTACGGTCCATGGCGAGGCAACCTAGACGCGCTGAATGATGGCTTCGGGGAGTATCCATTCGCCAATACTGGTCGAAGCGTTCTTGCTCTAGAAGGCTTTCACGGGCTCGTCTCGATTGACCGCGACTTTGCTCATGGGGTTCTAGACATCATTGAGTCGCGAGCGAGATATCATTTGCTCTTGGGCAAAGTCCTGATCTGCTTGGTTCAAACAGACGACAATCGATACTATTGCGCTCCAATCGGCTGCCGCAGCGCCAATTGGAATCGTCGCGAATGGCTTCATGCGGCTCGCGGTCTTTGAACCAATCTCCCGTAAAGGCTCAGCTTCGGCTGCTCAGTCACTGATGCCCGCTTATGGCTCCGCAGTCGACGCGCACTCTGGCTTGCCGCAGGTCTGCCCTTACAGGCGGAGCGGACGAACCTACCGATCTCGCCTAGCCGCGCACCAGCGACATCAGCCACTTGCGGCCGAACAGGATGAGGATCGCGAGCGCGTAGACGATCGTGCCTCCGACGGCGAGCAGAGCCAACGTCGCTTCGTCCCGGAAGGCATGCACGGAGGCAAGAGCGGCCGGGCTGAAGCGCGCGATCAGCCAGAAGGCTGCGGCGAGGATCAATCCGGTCAGCAGGAACTTCGCGAGCGACAGCAGCCACGCGCGGTCCAGCACCAGAAAGCCACGCCGCACGGCGAAGAACAGCACCAGCAAGAGATTGGTCCAGACGCCGACGGCGGTCGCCAGCGCGAGGCCGATCTGGGCGAGCGATCCCATCAGGGCGAGCTTCAGCGCGACGTTGACGGCGATGCCGGTCAGCGACGCCCGCACCGGCGTCGCGGTGTCCTTGCGCGCGTAGAAAGTCGCGACCGCGCTGCGGATCAGCACGAAGGGGATCAGGCCGATGGCGTAGGCGGCGAGCGTGCTGCCTGCGGCAACCGCATCGGCCTTCGAGAACGCGCCGCGGGCGAACAGCGCGCGCATGATCTCGTCGGGCACGGTGAGGAAGGCCGCGACGAACGGGATCGAGAACAGCAGCGTGAAGTCGAACGCGCGGCGTTGCGCCTTCATCGCGCCGTCATGGTCGTTGGCGGTGATGCGCCGCGACATCTCCGGCAGCAGCACCGTGCCGATGGCGATGCCGATGACGCCGATCGGCAGCTGGTTGAGACGGTCGGCATAATACAGCGCCGACAGCGCGCCCGCGGGCAGGAAGGTCGCGATGATGGTGTCGGCAAACAGCGCGACCTGCGTGCCCATCGAGCCCAGCGTCGCAGGCCCCAGCGCCTTGAAGAAGCCGCGGACGTCTTCGTCGAGCTTCAAGGGCGCAAAGCGCGGCAGGCCGCCATGGCGGGCGAGATCGCCGGCGAGCAGGAAATATTGCAGGAAGCCCGAGATCAGGACGCCCCAGGCCGCGGCGTGGCCCGCGGTCGGAAACCAGACGGCAACTGCCAGCGTCATCATCATCGCGACGTTGAGGAAGATCGACGCGGCCGCGGCGCTGGCAAAGCGCTGCATCACGTTGAGCATGCCGCCATAGAGCGTCACCAGCGTGATCAGCAGCAGATAGGGAAAGGTGATCCGGGTCAGCTCGATCGCAAGCTTGCGCTGCTCGGCATCCTCACTGAAGCCGGGCGCCAAAATGCTCATGGCCTGCGGCATGAACAGCCAGGCGGCGATGAGCAGCACGACTTGCGAAGCCAAGAGCAGCGTGAAGATGCGGTCGGCGAACAATTTGGCCGCCCCCTCCCCGCGCTCGCCATGGACATGCGCATAGGCCGGCACCCAGGCGGCGTTGAACGCGCCCTCGGCGAAGATCGCGCGGAAATGGTTCGGCAACCGCAGCGCCACGAAAAAGGCGTCGGCCACCGGGCCGGCGCCGAGGATCGCCGCGAGCATGATGTCGCGGGCAAATCCCGTCAGCCGCGAAAGCAGCGTGTAACCACCGACCGTGAAGATGCGTCCGAGCATGCGTCTGTTTTAGAGCATGGCGAGATCAGGTCTAGGTGCAAACCGCGGGGACGGTCTGCTCCCTCCCCCGCTCGCGGGGCAGGGTTGGGGAGAGGGTGTCTCAACAAGAAAGACTCCCCCAGAGGAGAGAACCCTCACCCGGCGCTTCGCGCCGACCTCTCCCGCGAGCGGGAGAGGTGAACCAAGATCAACCCGCAATCGCCCCGCGCACGGCGGCGATGATTCGCTCCTGGTCGGCTTCGGTCAGGTAGGCGTGCATCGGCAGGCTGATGACGTCCTGCGACAGGCTCTCGCAACCCGGCAACCCGCCCTCGGCGACCGGATACTGCTTGTAGGCGGTCTGCTGATGCATCGACTTGCCGTAATAGATCGCGGTCGGCACGCCCTGGGCCTTCAGCGCCGCGGCAAAGCCGTCACGGTCGGTCCCCTCGGGCAGGCGGATGGTGTACTGCGCCCAGACCGAGGTGTTGCCGGGGCTAAGGCGCGGCACGGTGACCACGTTGCTGAGCCCGCGCTCATAGCGTTCGGCAACCCGGTTGCGGGCAGCGATCTCGTCGTCAAAAATCTTCAGCTTCTCGATCAGGACCGCAGCCTGCATGGTGTCGAGCCGGCCGGTGAGGCCAAGACGGACGTTGTCGTATTTGTCGATGCCCTGCCCGTGCACGCGGATGCTGCGCAGCGTCGCCGCGAGCTCGTCGTCATCGGTGAAGATCGCGCCGCCGTCGCCAAAGCAGCCGAGCGGTTTTGCCGGGAAGAAGCTGGTGGCGGTAGCAAGCGCCAGGGTGCCGAGCTTGCGGCCCTTGTAGCTCGCGCCAAACCCCTGGGCGGCGTCGTCGAGCACGAACAGGCCTTCGGCCTTTGCGATCTCGGCGATGGCGTCGTGATCGGCGGGCTGGCCGAACAGGTCGACCGGAATGACCGCTGCCGGCTTGAGGCCGGCCTTGCGGGCGGACGCGATGCCGCGCTTGAGCGATTCCGGGCTCATGTTGAAGGTCGCCTCGTCCACGTCGACATAGACCGGCGTCGCGCCGGTCCGCGCCACCGGCGAGGCGGTCGCGATGAAGGTGAAGGACGGACACAGCACGGCATCGCCGGGCCCGACATTCTTCGCCATCATCACCATCAGGATCGCGTCGGTGCCGCTGGCGCAGCCGATGACGTGCTTGGCGCCGCAATAGGCCGCGAGCTGCTTCTCGAGCTCGGCGACCTCAGGGCCGTTGACGAACTGGCAATGGTCGAGCACGCGCTTGACGGCCGCATCGAGCGAGGCGCCGAGCCGGCGGCGCTGCGAGCCGACGTCGATGAAGGGAATGGGTTCGGACCGCAGATGCTGGTTCATGGCGCCTTGCTGATTGTCTTGCGAAGTTTGGGAAGCCGACATGGATGGAGATCAGCCGGCGACGCGGCGCGGACCCTTGCGGGCGGGCGACGTCGCGGCGGGACGCGACGGCGTCTCCAGGCACTGCGTGGCGATCTCGAGGCTGGCAACGCCCTCATCGCCGGTGACCGCCGGCGTCTCGCCGTGGCGCACGGCCTTGAGGAACGCGATCAGCTCTGCCCGCAGCGGCTCGTCATGGCCGACAGGCAGATGCCGCATCGAGTAGCTGCCGTCGGGCTTGAAGCCGAAGCACTCGGTGACCTGGCGCGTCAACAGATCGCCCATCACGTATTTGCCGCGGGTCGCGACCGTGACGCTGCGTGCCTTGAACGGCGTCAGCCAGTTGGTGTTGATGTGGGCGAGCACGCCGTTGGCGGTGCGGAATTGGAGCAGCGCGATGTCCTCGCGCTCGGCGACCGCGCTCGACAATTGCGGCTGCACCTCGACGATGTCGGATTCGGTGAACCAGCGGATCAGGTCGATGTCGTGCACGGCGAGGTCGATGACGACGCCGACATTGGACATGCGCGGCGGGAACGGACCGACGCGGGTGATCGCGATCGAGAGGATATCCTCGCCCGCGATCGCCTGCTTGACCGCGGCGACCGCCGGATTGAAGCGCTCGACATGGCCGACCATCAGCGTGACGCCAGCCTTTTGCGCGGCGGCGACGATCTCGCGGCCTTCGGCGACCGTGGAGGCGATCGGCTTCTCGACCAGTACGTGGCTGTTCTTGGCGATGCAGGCGAGCGCGACCTCGTGATGCAGATGGGTGGGCGCTGCGATGGTGACGGCATCGACGCCGGCGGCCAGGAGCTGGTCGAGCGTCTCGAACCCTTGGCAGTTGGCAAGCTCGGTGGTGCGCGTCAGGTGCGTCGGCGAGGGATCGACCACGCCGACGAGGGTGACGCCGGGAAGACCCGCGAGCACGCGCGCATGGTTGCTGCCCATCACGCCCGCGCCGACGACACCGACACGCAAGCCTGCTTTGGCAGGCGCTGACCCTTTGGAACTCATCTGAGCAAACCCCGATTCAACCGCAAATCCCCGGGCCGCTTCTAGCACGGGCGCCACATTTGTGGCGAATGCAGAGCTTCCGGCCCGGACACGATTTGATTCAAAAAGTTACACGTTCCCCGGGCCTTAAGCCGCTGAAAGATACTGCTCTTTCGGCCCGGGTCACGTTGTTCGGAGCCTGCTGGTTACGACCTTTGATAGTCGTCTTCAATCCGGATGATGTCGTCTTCCCCGAGATAGCTGCCGGTCTGGACCTCGATGAGTTCCAGCATGATTTTACCGGGATTCTCCATCCGGTGCACCGCGCCCATCGGGATGTAGATCGACTCGTTCTCGTGCACCGTCTTCACGGTCTCGTTGACGGTGACCCGCGCCGCGCCGCGAACCACGATCCAGTGCTCGGCACGGTGATGGTGCTTCTGCAGCGACAGCCGCCCGCCGGGCTTGACCACGATGCGCTTGACCTGGTGGCGCTCGCCATTGTCCACCGACTGGTAGCTGCCCCAGGGCCGATGCACCTTGAGATGCTCCTCGGTGACCTTCGGGGCCACCGCCTTGAGCTTGGTCACCAGGCGCTTCAGGCCGTTGGCATCCTTCTGGCGCGAGACCAGGACCGCATCGGCGGTCGCGACCACGACGAGATCGTCGACGCCTTCGAGCGCGACCAGCGCGGAATCGGTGGTGACGTTGCAGTTGCGCGAATCCTCGAACACGGCGGCGCCGTGCGCGGCGTTGCCCTGCGCGTCCTTCTCCGACAATTCCCAAACCGCGTGCCAGGAGCCGACGTCGGACCAGCCGCAGGACACCGGCACGACGGCCGCGCGCGAGGTCTTCTCCATCACCGCGTAGTCGATCGAGATCGCCTTCGCCGAACCGAACGCCTCGGGCTCCAGCGTCACGAAGCCGAGATCGCGGCCGGCGTTGGTGACCGCATTGGAGACCGCCTCCACGCTCGCCGCATCGACCTTGCGGTATTCGTCGAGCAGGACGGTTGCCGGGAACATGAAGTTGCCGCTGTTCCACAGATAGCCCGAATTGACGTAGTCGGCCGCCTTCACCGCGTCCGGCTTCTCGACGAAGCGCGCGACTGCGTGCACCTCGCCGGAGATCACCTCGCCCAGGCTGATATAGCCGTATTCGGTCGCCGGCCGCTCCGGCTTGACGCCGAAGGTGACGATGCGCCCGGCGCTCGCGGCGGTGAGGCCTTCGCGGCAGGCCGCGACGAAGGCGGCCTTGTCCTGCACCACGTGGTCGGCGGCGAGCGCGAGCACGATCGCTTCACTGGCGCGGTTCTGCGCGAACACCGCGCCCGCGGCAATCGCAGGGCCGGAGTCGCGGCGCATCGGCTCGAGGATCACGTCGGCCTCGATGCCGATCTCGGCGAGCTGCTCCAGCACCATGAAGCGATAGGACGCATTGGTGATGACGATCGGACGATCGAACAGCGAGGCGTCCGAGACGCGCAGCAGCGTGTCCTGGAAGGTCGAGCGCGAACCGAACAGCGGCAGGAACTGCTTGGGGCGCACCTCGCGCGAGGCCGGCCACAGCCGCGTGCCGGCACCGCCGCACATGATCAGGGGGATAATGCGTTTGTCCATCGTCATCTCAAACCTTGAAGTAGTCCCGATACCAGGTGACAAAATTACGAACCCCGTGCTCGATCGGCGTTGACGGTGCAAAGCCGGTGTCGCGCATCAGGTCCTCGACATCCGCGAACGTTTCCAAGACGTCTCCCGGCTGCATCGGCAGCAATTCTTTGATCGCCGTCCGACCCAGCTCCTGCTCCAGAAGTCCGACGACATGCATCAGCTCCTCGGGGCGGTGGTTGCCGACATTGTAGACCTTAGACGGCGCATTTGCGGCAGCCGGGTCATCGGCGGGCACCCGATCGATCAGCTTGGACACGACACGGGTTACGTCGTCAATATAGGTGAAGTCGCGTCGCATCCTGCCATGGTTAAAGAGCCGGATCGGCGTCCCCGCCATGATCGCGTTCACGAACAGAAACATGGCCATATCGGGCCGTCCCCACGGGCCGTATATGGTAAAGAATCGCAAGGCCGTGACCGGCAGCCGGTAGAGATGGCTGTAGGACTGCGCCATCACTTCGTTCGCCTTCTTGGTCGCGGCGTAGAAGCTCACCGGATGATCGGTCCGGTCCTGCACGGCAAATGGCAGTTTTGTGTTGGCGCCGTAAACGGAGGATGACGAGGCGTAGACCAGATGACGACAGCCGTTGTTGCGGCAGCCCTCCAGCACGTTGAGAAAGCCCAGGAGATTGGAATCGGCGTAAGCCTGCGGATGCTCGATCGAGTAGCGCACGCCGGCCTGGGCGGCCAGATGCACGACCTTGGCAAACGCGTGCTGTCCAAACAACGCCGCAATGGTCTCGCGGTCGGCCAGATCGGCCTTGACGAACGAGAAGCGGGAATCGCTACGCAACAGCTCGAGCCGCGCCTGCTTCAGCGCCGGGTCGTAATAGCTGTTGAGATTGTCGAGCCCGATCACGGGCCGACCTTCGGCGAGCAGCTGCCGGGCGACGTGGAAGCCGATGAAGCCGGCGGCACCCGTGACCAAAATCGCCTGATCCATCATCCTGTTCCCAAGGGATCCCTAGCTCGATCGCCTGCGGCGCTTCTTTAGCCGCCGCATCGAGGGGGTCGCAATAGCCCCGCCGCCCGCCATGACGGGTCGGGATAACCGCGCATGATAACCGCTATTGCAAGATCGGCGCCAAGACCATACCAAAGCGGCCTAATTCGGCGCCTCGCGTCGGGTTGCCTCAAATCTTCGCAAACCCTGTTCATGCGGGCGAGATGCGCCGAATCCTGCTGTCGACGGCCAAGATCCTGATTTCCGCAGCGCTGCTCTACCTGGCGCTGCGCAAGGTCGATCTGTCCGAACTTTTGTCGCGCTTCACCGTAACCAGCCTGTTCTGGATCGGCATCGCGATCGCCGTCACGTTCCTGCAAATCTTCGTCGGCGTGCTGCGCTGGCGCCAGATCAGCGCCGAATGCGGTGCGCCGCTCGAGCTCGGCCGGGCCATGCGCTACAACGTGATCGGATCCTTCTTCAACCAAACCCTGCCGTCCGCGATCGGCGGCGATGCGGTCCGGCTGTGGCTGGTCGCGCGCGCCGGCGCCGGCTGGCGAGCGGCCACTTACTCTATCTTCGTCGATCGCGCGATCGGCCTCGTCGCGCTCGCGATCCTCATCGTCGCGAGCCTGCCGTGGAGCTACACCCTCATCACCGATCCGCATGGACGCTCGGCATTGCTGCTCGTCGATCTTGCGGCGCTCGCGGGCGGCCTCGGCTTCCTGGTCTTCGGCGCGCTGAAATGGCAATGGCTGAAGAGGTGGTGGGCCACCCACCACATCCACGCCTGCGCGGTGATCGCGAACCGCGTGATCTTCAGCCGCAGGCGCGGACCGATCGTTGCGATCCTGTCGCTCACCGTGCATGGGCTCGCCGCCGTCGTCGCTTGGTGCGTCGTGCAGTCGATCGCCGCTCCGGTCCGCTTCAGCGACGTCTTCCTGCTCGTGCCGCCGGTGATGCTGATCACGATGATGCCGATCTCGATCGCCGGCTGGGGACTGCGTGAAGCCACGATGGGCCTGGCGTTCGGCTTCGCGGGACTTGCCGCAAGCGAGGGCGTCAACGTCTCGCTGCTGTTCGGCGCCGTATATTTCATCGTCGGCGCGATCGGCGGCCTGGTCTGGATCCTCAGCGCGGAGAAGGCCGCGCAAGGGTCGGCTCCGATCGGAGTGCCGGAGTGAACCCGGCCGCCGATACGCTCGCCGCCGTACCCTCGCTGCTTGCCGTTGCGATCGCCGCGCTGGTGTCGGCCGTCATCACCTGGACCAGCCGTCCCCTGCTCCAGCGCTACGCACTGGCGCGGCCGAACGCGCGGTCCTCGCATCGCGTTCCGACTCCGCAGGGCGCGGGCATCGCGGTGATATCAGCGACGCTCCTGGTCGCATCGGCCTGGGCAGCCTGGGCAAATGTCGCGATCCCGCCGGCGCTGATCGCTGCGACGGTCCTGATCGCCCTGGTGGGATTTGCCGACGACATCGTCTCGCTGCCGGTGCTGGTTCGGCTCGTGCTGCAAGCCGCCGCCGTCGGAGCCGTCGTGTTCACCGCGCCCGAAACGGCGCGCATCGTCCCGGCGCTGCCGCTCGCGCTGGAGCGCGGCCTCGTCCTGCTCGCCGGAATCTGGTTCGTGAACCTCGTCAATTTCATGGACGGGCTCGACCTGATGACGGTCGTGGAAGTGGTGCCGATCACCGCGGCGCTGCTGCTGCTGGGATGGCTCGGCGACCTGTCCTGGCCCGCCGCCCTGCTCGCCACCACCCTGTGCGGCGCAACGCTCGGCTTTGCGCCGTTCAATCGTCCCGTCGCAAAGGTGTTTCTCGGCGATGTCGGCAGCCTGCCGATCGGCCTTCTGCTCGGCTGGTGCCTGCTGGAGCTCGCCTGGCACGGGCAGCCGGTCGCGGCGCTGCTGCTGCCGGCCTATTACCTCGCGGATGCCACCATCACGCTGTTTCGCCGCATCGCCCGCCGCGAACAATTCTGGTCGGCGCACCGCTCGCACTTTTACCAGCGCGCGACCGACCATGGCTTCAAGGTCCGGCGGGTGGTCGGCGAGGTGTTCGCGCTCAATCTCGTGCTGGCACTGCTGGCGATCCTCACCGTTCGCGCCGGTTCGATCACGGTCACGATCGCCTGCCTGCTCGCAGGCGCGATCGCCGTCGGCGTCGTCCTGCGGCGCTTCTCCCGCCCTCAGGCGTCCTGAACCGACAGCGCGAGCTGCAAGCCCTCGTCGAGGGAGACCTGCGGCTCCCAGCCGGTTGCGATCGCCTTGGAGATGTCGAGCTCGAGCGAGCCGATCAGGCTGTCGTGCGTATCCTGCCGTCCGATCACGCGGAGGAGCGTGCCGAGCAGGTCCGGCGGCATGCCGAACAGCCGCGGGCTCTTGCCGGACGCTTTCGCCAGGCGCTCGATGAATTCGGGCGTCGAGACCTGCTCCTTGTCCGCCACCAGGAATATCTCGAAATTGCTGGCGGGGTCGGGATGGGCGAGCCGGCGCAGGATGAACGACGACAGGTTCTGCACGGCCAGGAAGGCGCGGTGATTGTGGATCGCGGCAAAGGGCAGCGGCAGCCCGAGGCTCACCGCGCGCGTCAGCAGCGCGAAATTGCCCTTGGCGCCCGCGCCATAGACCAGCGGCGGCCTGATCACCGAGATGTTGATGGCGCTGTCGCGCGCCAGCGTCCTCAAGCCCGCCTCGGCCGCGGCCTTGGACATGCCGTAGAGGCCGCGCGGCGTCAGGATGTCCTTCTCGCTGAACGGTGCGCGGCCCTCATTGCTGCGGCCGTGCACGAGAACGGTGCTGACGAAGATGAACTGGCGCACGCCGGCCGTCGCCGCCGAGTGCGCCAGATGCAGCGTGCCGGCGATGTTGACGTTGCGGTAGAGCTGGACCGCGTGCTCCTCGTGCTTGTGGTGCACGCGCGCGGCGAGATGGACGACCGCGTCGACCCCTTCGAGCGCGGCCTGCCAGTCGGTCTCCGGACCGATCGTTTCGATCACGACCTCGTCGTCGGCACCGGTCGGTCTGCGCACGGCGCGGCGGACCGACCACCCCTGGCGTGCGAGGGCGGGCACGACATGACCGCCGACGAAGCCGCTCGCTCCCGTGACCAGCACGACCGGTTTGCGTTCGCTCATCGCTGCTCCGAAAGGTCCGGGTTGCGCAACAATTCGTCGGCGAGGGCGGCATAGGCGTTCATCGCGGTGGCGCGGTCGAACTTCGATGCCGCCTTCACCGCGCGCTCCGCCATGGCACCGTCGTCTGAACGCGACGCCGCGCGGATCGCCTCGGCGAGCTGGTCGGCGCGGCCCGGCGTCACGACCCAGCCGAGCCCGTTCTCCACCACCGTCAACGCGGCCTCGGCCTCCGGCTCGGACACCAGCACCACGGGACGGCCGACCGCCAGCAGATTGTAGAACCGGCTCGGCACCGACACCCCCGCAACGTCCTTCCGGTACGGAATGATCCAGAGATTGGCAGCCGCCAGGAACGCCTCGAGCTCGGCATCCTCGACCCGCGCCACGAAGGAGACATTGGGCAGGTTCGCGGCCGCCTGCAACTGCTTCAGCCGTGCAAAGCCGATGCCCCAGCCGGAGAGCAGGAAGTGAATATCCGCCTCGCCCTTCAGGAGGCGCGCCGCCTCGAACACGATCTCCGGATCATGGGTGAAGCCGAGATTGCCCGACAGGCCGACGACGAAACGCGCGGGAATCGCCTTGCGGAACGGATTGTCCGGCGACAGCGGACGCGGCCCGGGCGCGATCGTCGCCCAGTTCGGGATGAAGCGGATCTTGTTCCGCCTCATGCCGGCATAGCTCAGCAGCGGCCGCTCCGCATCGCGGCCGATGGTGATGACGGCATTGAGCGCGCGGAACATCAGGTTGTTGGCGAAGCGCATCGTCCGCGTCACCATCGAACCGGGCTTCAGCAGGCCCGCCATCACCAGCACGTCGGGGAAGAGGTCGTGCATGATCAGCGCCGAGCGGGCGCCCTTGAGCCTTGCCGCGGCCGCCACCGCATAAGGCAGCATGAACGGTGCGGTGACGGTGAGCACGACGTCCCCTCGCTTCAGCTCCCGGACCAGTGCGAGGAACGTACGCGACGCGAACAGCAGCTCGGAGGCGCCGCGCCGCACCAGCGCCGCCTTTCCCGCCATCCGGTTCCTGATCGCGACGACGCGCGGCCTGCCCGGGCCGGTCTGCGCGGCCGGCAGCGCGCCTGGTGAGCCCGACAGCACCACGACCTCGTGGCCTGCGGCAAGGCGGCAGGCGATCTCGGCCATGATCGCCGCGGTCGTGCTCGTATCCGGCGGATAATGCTGGCTCGCGACGACGATCTTGCCTTGAGACTGCATGGTCAGGCCGCGGTCGACCCGAATTCCGGAACTGCATCCTTCAGGATGGTCCTGATGGTGGCGCGATCGTCGCGCGCGATCGCCTGCTCGAGCGCCGCGATCCACTTGCGCAGCGTCTGCATCGGCGGCTCGTTCGGCTGCGCGGCCATGATGCCGGCGACGCCGATCTCGCGGGTCGGCTCCTCGGAGGCGAACAGGATCTCGTGCAGGCGCTCGCCCGGCCGCATGCCCGTGAACACGATCTCGATGTCGTAGCCGGGTTGAAGGCCGGAGAGACGGATCATGCGCTCGGCGAGATCGACGATCTTCACCGGCTGGCCCATGTTGAGCACGTAGACCGAGACATCCGACCGCTGCGTTCCGAGCGCATGCGTCGCCGCCGTGATGACGAGATCGCAGGCCTCGCGGATGGTCATGAAGTAGCGGACCATGTCGGGATGCGTCACCGTCACGGGGCCGCCGGCCTCGATCTGGGCCTTGAACTTCGGCACCACCGAACCGTTCGACGCCAGCACATTGCCGAACCGGACCGAGATCAGCCGCATCGGCCTGGCGCCGCCGCTGCCTGCGGAGAGATCATGGTCGAGCGCCTGGCAGTACATCTCGGCGAAGCGCTTGGTCAGGCCGAGCATCGACACCGGCTCGATCGCCTTGTCGGTCGAAATCATCACCATGGCTTCGGCGCCGGCGCTCTGGGCGGCGTCGGCAACGTTGATCGAGCCGAAGATGTTGGTCTTGACGCCCTCGCTCCAGTCGCGCTCCAGGATCGGCACGTGCTTGAGCGCGGCGGCATGGAACACGATGTCCGGCTTGAACTCGGCCATCAGGCGCATGATGCGCTCGCGGTCGCGGATGTCGGCGATGCGCCCTTCGACCGCAGCGGCCGAGCCCTGCGCGGCCAGCGCCTCCGTCACCGCGTAGAGCGCCGGCTCGGAATTTTCCACGATCAGCAGGCGCGCGGCGCCGAAGGCGACGACGCGCTCGCAGATCTCCGAACCGATCGAGCCGCCGCCGCCGGTGACGATCACCGCCTTGCCCCTGATCAGGGCCTCGAGCCGCTCATAGTCGATTGTCTCGCTCGGCCGCAGCAGCAGGTCCTCGACCGCGACGGCGGTGAGGCGCGGCGTATCGCCGCTCTCCAGCGAGGGCATGCGGTTGACGATCACGCCCAACTTGCGCGCCCGCATCAGGATCGATTCCGGGTGCGCCTCCGGCTCGAATGCCGACGGCGTCATGATGAGGCGCGCGATCGGCTTGTTGCGCTTGGCAAAGTCGCCGATGACGTCCTCGATATCGTCGATGCCGCCCAGCACGGGAACGTTGCGGATGAGCTGGCCGCGATCCGAGTTCGACGGCGACAGCACGCCGATCGGCCAGATTCGCTTGATCGCTCCGCTCTCGATGCCGCGGAGCAGCACCTCGGCATCCGCGGCGCGGCCGATCAGCAGCGTCGGCGCGGCATCCTCGGTCCTCGCATGGCGCCGCACCCGCGTATAGCGGAAGTAGCGGTAGGTCATGCGGAGCGCGCTGAGGAAGGAGATCTCGAGGAACCAGTAGAGGACGATCGTCACCTTGCCGAGGAAGAAAGCGCCGCGGACATTGGGGGCGACGAAGATGTAGTCGAGTACCAGGAGGGCAACCGTCAGCACGCTCGCGACGCGGATGATGTTCAGCGCGTCGGGCAGCGAGATGAAGCGCCATTTCGTCGTGGTCAGGTTGAAGACGAAGAAGACGACCACGCTGAAGGCGAGGAAATAGGGCAGGATCTGGAACAGCAGCGGCAGGCGGTCGTAGAAGCCGTCGCCGCCCTCGAAGCGCAGATAAAAGGCTGCGAACAGCGCCGCGGTGGTCGCCAGCAGGTCGTGGAGCGCGATCAGGAAATTGCGCAAGGTGAGATGCGAAAGACGCGTCATCCGACGACCGATGAATATCCCGTTAGTTGCAACCTGACCGCGCTGATAACCCATCTCGACCGGACTTGCCAGCCGCGCGGCCGCTCAGGAACCGGCTTCCCCCACCTTCGCCCCGGCCTGTTGTGCCTGGAGCACGATGCCGCCGGCGACACCGACGCCGATGACGTACATCCAGCCCTCGTGGAAGTCGAACAGATGGGAGTTGAACAGCGAGGTGAAGACGTTCTGGACCACGACCAGAAGGCCGACCCAATTGGCCAGCCCGTCGCCGCGAAACAAGCGCAGATGCAGGATCCAGATCGCGTAGAGAACGACGATTCCGATGATGCCCCATTGCACGGCGACATTCAGCGTCTGGTTATGCGGGTTGCCGATCACCTCGGCGGAGGCCTGGTTTTGAGCACCGTGTGTCGCCACGCGCTCGAACAATCCGCGCGTCGAGCCCGTACCGTGCCCCATGACCGGCGCCTCCGCGAAAAAGCCCAGGGACTTGCGCCAGAATTCGAGCCGCAGGCCCATCGAGGTCGGCTCGCCCTTTTCCACATAGCGCGTGTAGTCGCTGGCAAAGGTGTCGGCGGTCTTGCGCAATTGCGGCGAGGCCTGCCAGGCAATAGCGGCGCCGGCGATCAGAGCGGCCGCGATGATTGCGATGCTGCGCCACCTCAAATGAAGCAGCGCGAATACGCCGACCATGATCGGAACGGTGACGAGTGCGGTGCGCGACACCACCACGAAGGCCATGTTGACGAAGAAGCTTAGCGCCAGCGCCGCGAGCAGCCCGGCGAACCAGTAGCGCTTCTGGCGCAGCAGCATCACGATCGGATAGGCAAGCGCCACCGCGCAAAGCGTGAATTCCTGGCTCTGGTCGATGTAGTTCTTGACGAAGATGCCGCGTTCAACGCGGTCGCTCTTCAGCGCGAGGTCCGGGTAGAAGGCGACGATCCACGACATCACCGACAACAGCGCGCAGGACACCAGGAAGGCGATGAACACCCAGTTTCCGCGCCGCGAGCGCTCGAAATGATAGAGCAGGACCGGAAGCACGAGCAGCTTGACGGTCGGATTGACGGCATAGAAACGCGCGCCCCAGGTGGCGTCTGACCACAGCGTTCCCACCAGCGCGAGCAGGACCAGCGCGATCGGCGCAACGCAGATCGGACGCTTGAGCGACTGCACGAACGCGCGGACGTCGAGGAACGGCACCATGCACAGCAGCATCAGGGCGTTGAAGATGCCCGCAAGCGACGTCGACCAGGGCAGCGAGGCCGCGGTGAGGATGGCGAACAGATCGACGGTCTCGCTCCAGGCCGCCGGGCTGCGCAGGCGCCGCCACAGCATCTGGCTCGCCGTCTCGCGGGCAAGTGCCGTCACTTGGCCCCTCCCCGCGCGCGATGCACCAGCGCCGTGGTGCTGAAACCCTGGAGGATGTCGACCAGCACGACCACCCCGCCGGCGGCCTCGACGACCTCATGGCCGACCACCTGCTCGCGGGTGTAGTCGCCGCCCTTCACCAGTGCAGCGGGCTTGATCCGGGTGATCAGGTCGATCGGCGTGTCCTCCTCGAAGATGACGACGAGATCGACCGCTTCGAGCGCGGCCAGCACCTCGGCACGGGCGCGCTCGTCCTGGACCGGACGGTCGGCGCCCTTCAGCCGCCGCACCGAGGCGTCGCTGTTGAGGCCAACGACCAGGCGGTCGCAGGCGCCGCGCGCCGCGGTCAGCACCTTGACGTGGCCGGGATGCAGGATGTCGAAGCAGCCATTGGTGAAACCGACCCGCAAGCCCTGCGTGCGCCATTCCGCGAGCTGCGCGTCGAGCGCCGCCGGCTCGAGCACGATCTTCTCCTCGGCCGCGAGATAGGCGTGCGGCAGGATCTTTCGCCGCAGCTCGGCCGTGCTCACAATGGCGGTGCCCAGCTTGCTGACGGCGACGGAAGCGGCGGCATTGGCCACGCGCAGCGCCGTGTCCCAGTCCGCGCCCGCCGCGAGCGAGACCGCGAGCGCGGCGGCGACGGTGTCACCGGCGCCGGAGACGTCGCGCACCTTCACCGGGACGGCCGGAACGTGAACGGCCGCGCCGTTGCGCGGCACCAGCGTCATGCCGTGCTCGCCTTGCGTGACCAGGATCGCCTCGCAATCGGCGAGCCGCATCACGTCCTCGCTGGCATCGACGATGCTCTGCGGCGTGTCGGCGCGGCTGCGGGTGGCTTCGGCAAATTCCTTGCGATTGGGCGTGAGCAGCGTCGCGCCGCGATAGATCGCCCAGTTCAGGCTCTTGGGATCGACGATCACCGGCTTGCCGAGCTTTCGTGCGGCGTCGATGGTGTGGCGGATCACCCGCGCCGTCAGCACGCCCTTGGCGTAGTCGGACAGCAGCACGATGTCGGCGCGCGCGATCTGCGGCAGGATCGCCTCGATCAGCTTCGCCTCGACCTCGTCGGAAGCAGGCTGCGCCTGCTCCCAATCCGCGCGCAGCATGTGGGTGGAGAAATGCTCGGAGACGAAGCGGACCTTTCGCGTGGTCGGCCGCGACGGATCGCACACCAGCACGCTTTCGATGGCAGCCTGGTCGGCAAGCGCGGCCGCGAGCCGCTTGCCCGCATCGTCCTCGCCGACGAGACCGACGAAGATGCAGCGCGCACCGAGCGAGGCGACATTGCGCGCGACGTTGCCGGCGCCGCCGATATGGATCTCGCTGCGCTGGGCAACGATGACCGGCGTCGGCGCTTCCGGCGAAATCCGCGACACCTCGCCATAGACGAACTCGTCCAGCATGATGTCGCCGATGCAGAGCACCGTGCGGCCTGAGATCGTTTGCGCGAGGGCGTCGAAATCGAGAATGGGCGTCGGCATGATCCTGGAGCCTCAGCGGAAGCGGTCGGGCCGGTCGAGATAATCCCCGACATAGGCCTTCACCGCATCCTCGAGCGTCGTGAAGCCGCCGTTATAGCCGGCGCGGCAGAGGCGATCGACCTCGCTCTGGGTGAAGTATTGATAGCTGTTGCGGATCTGTTCGGGCATGTCGATATATTCGATGTTGGGCCTCGCCCCGAGCGCCGCATAGGCAGCCAGCATCAGATCCTTGAAGCTGCGCGCCTTGCCGGTGCCGACGTTGAACAGCCCGGACACCGAGGGCGTTGCCAGCAGCCACATGATGACGCGCACGACGTCGTCGACATAGATGAAATCGCGACGCTGGTCGCCGTCGGCAATGCCTTCGCGATGCGACTTGAACAATTGCACGACGCGGCCCGCCTTGACGTCGTCGAAGCGCCGCGCCAGCACGCTCATCATCGAGCCCTTGTGGTACTCGTTGGGGCCGAACACGTTGAAGAATTTCAGGCCGGCCCATTGCGGCGGGAGCTTCTCGCCGCGCGCGACCCGTTCGGCCACGGCGAGATCGAACATATGCTTGCTCCAGCCGTAGAGGTTCATCGGCCGGAGTTTCTTCAACGCGGGCAGCGACGCATCGTCGTCAAAGCCTGCCTCGCCGTCGCCATAGGTGGCGGCCGAGGAGGCGTAGATCAGCGGCACCGCATTCGCCGTGCACCAGTCGAGCAGGCGCATGGAGAGGCGGAAATTGGTTTCGAACACGAGGTCGCCGTCGGTCGCGGTGGTCGCGGAAATCGCCCCGAGATGGATCACGGCGTCGAGCCTGCGGCCGTTCAGCCAGTCGGGCAGCTCGGCCGGGGGGGCGATATCCACAAGCTGGCGCTTGGCGAGATTGCGCCACTTGCCGTCGGTGCCGAGGAAATCACAGACGGCGACGTCGCTGCGGCCGGCGTCGTTCAACGCAGCCACGACATTCGACCCGATAAAACCGGCTCCGCCGGTCACCAGCAACATTCCAACTACCCTGCCCGATGTTTGCGGCCCGATCCCTGCCGTAGCGCATCATTTGCCAAAGTGTAAGCATTTTGGGACCAGCGCTCTCCCGGCTTTACCTGCCGGCCCGGAGCGGCTAACCGAACCGCCACATCAGCTCGCCTTCGGTCCTATTAACGAATGAACAGAGATTCGCAACTTAGTGGAAGCGCAGATCGGAGCGACACCCGCCCGATCCTGATCATTCCCTACATGTGGATCGGCGATTTCGTGCGGAATCACACCGTTGTTCGGGTGTTGAAGGAACGCTGGCCGAACCGGCCGGTCGATCTGCTGACCACGTCGCTGTGCGCCCCGCTAGTCGACTACATGCCCGGCGTGCGCGCTGGCGTCCTCTGGGACCTGCCGCGCAGCCGGCTCGCCGTAGGCCGCCAGTTCGGCCTGGCAAAGCTCCTGCGCGAGCGGAACTACGGCACGGCCCTGGTGCTGCCCCGAACCTGGAAAGCGGCCATCGCGCCCGCGCTGGCCGGCATCCCCGAGCGGGTCGGTTTCGTCGGTGAGTTCCGGTTCGGCCTCCTCAACCGCTGGCGCTGGGGCGAAAAAAAACTGCCCCGCTTCATCGACAAGAACGCCGCCCTGGCCCAGCCCGACGGCGCGCCCCTGCCCCCGGAATGGCCGGTGCCGCAATTGCGGGTCCCGGCCGAGGACATCGTCCGTTGGCGGCAGGCCAATGGTCTCAGCGCCGGGGCAGCCGTGGCGCTTGCCCCCGGCTCGGTCGGCGTCTCAAAGCGCTGGACCTACTATCCGGAGGCCGCCCGCTTGCTGGTCGAGCGCGGCCTGGAGGTCTGGGTGGTCGGCGGCCCCGCGGAAAAGGGCCTCGCCCAGGAGATCGTCGCGGCCGGCGGCCCCGGGGTCCGCGACCTCACCGGCACCGATCTGCGCAACGGCGTGCTGGCCATGGCCGCGGCCGGCGTCGCGATCTCCAACGATTCCGGCCTGATGCACATCGCGGCCGCGCTCGGCACGCCCACCATGGGCATCTTCGGCCCGACCAGCCCCTACCTCTGGGCCCCCCTCAACGGCCTTGCCGCGACCGTGGTCCAGGACAAGAGCGTGCTGTCCTGCCAGCCCTGCCAGAGCACCATCTGCAAGATGAACGACCATCGCTGCATGCGCGATATCGCGGCGTCGGAGGTGGTGGCGATCGCGCAAAGGGTGCTGAGTGAGGCGGGCGCGCGCGTTACGACTTGAGGCCATTGGGGCTGCGCCGATGACGACATCCTGCCAGCGTCTTGCCCGACGAGTCAAATCGGCTTCGTAAAATCCGCAGCGCGGCGACCCCGCCGCCAAGCCATTGATTCTGCTGGCACCGACTACTGTGCATGGGGTTGTTTTCGCGGTTTTTGTTTGGGGACGCGACAGCGGCGACTCAGAGCAGCGGCCGATAGACCTCGCCGATCCGCGCCGCTTCGGCATCGAGACTGAACTTTGCGAGCACCCGCGCCCGTCCGCGCTCGCCCATCGCAGTGGCCGCCGTGACGTCCTGCATCAGCGGCTCGAGCGCCGCTGCGAGCGCATCGGCATCTCCCGTCGGGATCAGCACGCCCGTCACGCCATCCTCCACCACGAGCTCGGCCGCACCGGCGCGCGCGGCGACCAGCGCGCTGCCGGCCGCCATCGCCTCGATCAGCGTGAGGCCAAAGCCCTCGTTGCGCGAGGTGAAGGCGTAGATCGTCAGCCGCTGATACCAGCGCTGCACCGCTTCGATCGGCAGCTCGCCGGTGATGACGATGCGCGACTGAAGGTTGGCTGCCTCGATGCGCTTCCTCAGTTCGTTCGCGAAGGGCGTCTGCTCGGGCGTGACCTGACCGACGATGACGGCGGTGAAATCCGGATAGCGCGGCAGCAGCCGGCACATCGCATCGACGAACACGTCCGTGCCCTTCTGCGCGCGCACCCGGCCGAAGCAGCCGATCGCGTAGCGGCCCGGCAGCGCGGCTTCCGCGAAGGCAGCAGTGCGATCGGTCGGCGGCGCATAGACGTCGGTGTCGACGCCATGCGGGATCACGGTGGCCTTCACCTTCAGGAACGAGGCCGAGATGTCCGACGTCGCGATGATCGCGTCCATCCGCCGGATCAGCCATCGCGTGATCCAGCTGTGGTGCCGCTGCGCCGCCGAGGTGAAGACGAGTTTCAACGGCCAGCCGAGCGCGCGCAGCACGACGCCGGCGATCATCTCGTTGTTGCGGCGCGCATGCCAGATCAGCGGCGTCTTGCGGCGCCATAGCTTGAGGAAATCGGCACCGCTCAGGCGCGCGATCCCCTCCGGCGCGTCGGAGCCGAACCACGCCGCGCGATACAGTCTTGCCAGCCGCGGCGCCACCATCCGGTTGGTCGCGGTGACCCCGGAATAGCGCCTGTGCAGATTTGGCACGATCACTTGCAGATCGTCCGGGGGATTCGCCACGTCACGCTCCGTTTAGCGGACCCCCTATACGCAACATTAAGCATAGTGACCAGTTCAGCCGCGCCGAAACCCCCTCTTCACCGCGCAAACGTTAACTTGGCGCGTTGCTCGAAGACGGGTGAGATCAATGACTGTTCTAGTCACCGGCGGCGCCGGCTATATCGGAAGTCACACGGTCCTGGCGCTGGCGGAAGCCGGCGAGGACGTCGTCGTGATCGACGATCTCTCCACCGGTTTCTCCGCCTATCTGCCGGAGGGCGTGCCGCTGTTCATTGGCGACGCCGGCGACGAGAACCTGCTCGAGGGTGTGATCGCCCAGCACAACATCGAGAGCATCATCCATTTCGCGGGCTCGGTGGTCGTGCCGGATTCGATGCGCGATCCGCTCGGCTACTACCGCAACAACTTCATGACCGCGCGCAACCTGCTCAACGTCGCGGTCAAGCGCGGCATTGGCCGTTTCATCTTCTCCTCGACCGCAGCGGTCTACGGCGATCCTGACCAGGTGCCGGTGCCCGAGCACGCGCCGACGCGGCCGCTGTCGCCCTACGGCTCGTCCAAGCTGATGACCGAGATCATGCTGCACGACGTCGCCGCCGCCTACGGCATGCAGTACGTGACCTTGCGTTATTTCAACGTCGCGGGCGCCGATCCGCAGGCCCGCATCGGCCTTGCCACCGTCGGTGCCACGCATCTGCTCAAGATCGCAGTCGAGGCCGCGACCGGCCAGCGCGCCAAGATCGACGTGTTCGGCACCGACTATCCGACCCCGGACGGCAGCTGCATCCGCGACTTCATCCACGTCACGGACCTGTCGCAGGCGCACCGCTCGGCGCTGGCTTACCTGCGCAATGGCGGCGCCTCGACGACGCTGAATTGCGGCTATGGCCGCGGCTATTCGGTGCTGGAGACCATCGACGCGGTGCGCCGGGTTTCGGGCCGCAGCTTCGCCGTGCAATACGCTCCGCGCCGGCCCGGCGACATCATGACCATGGTCGCCGACACCAGCCGCATCCGCGGCCTGCTCGACTGGAAGCCGCAATATGACGACCTCGAGACCATCGCAGCCCATGCGCTGGCCTGGGAGGACAAGCTGTACCGCGAGCGCCACGGCGAGCTCCGCCACGCCGTCTCGGCCTAGATTCCATCCGGACGCAAGCCCTTAATTGGGCTTGAAAAACCCCGCTTTAGCGGGCACAGAGGCCCTTCGATCCCTGACGCGCGGGCAGGCTTTGTCCTGCGCCGTCAATGGACTACGGATGGCCCAGTTTCCAAAGAAAATCACCGACGATCCCTATACGGCCGCGGTCCTGATTCGCCGCCTGGTCACGGAACAGGGGATCGTCTATTGGCGGCGTTACCTTACCGCCTTCGCGCTGATGGCGCTTGCCGCCGGATCGACCGCGGGCGCGACCTACGTGCTCGGCCAGGTCATCAACCAGGCCTATGTCGACAAGAACATCCCGGGCATCGCGATGTTCTCGGGCATCACGGTGATCCTGCTGTTCATCAAGGGCGTGGCGACCTACGGCCACATGGTGATCCTGACCAAGATCTCCAACGCGATCCTCGCCACCAACCAGCGCCAGCTGTTCGCCAAGCTGATGCGCGAGAGCATCGGTTTCTTCTCCGAGCGGCATTCGTCCGAATTCCTGGCGCGGCTGACGGCCGGCGCCAAATCCATCACCGACGTGCTCAACATGCTGGTCAACGCCATCGGGCGCGACTTGCTAATGCTGCTCGCCATGATCGGCGTGATGGTGTGGCAGGACCCGCTGATGTCGTTCATCGGCCTCGTTGCGGTGCCGCCGGCGATGCTGGTGCTGCGCAAGCTGGTCAAGCGCATCAAGGGCCTCGCCTTCAACCAGTTCACCGGCACCGCCGACATCATGGAGACGATGCAGGAATCGCTGCAAGGCATCCGCACCGTCAAGGCCTTCACGCTCGAAGAGACCATGCAGAAGCGCATCGACGAGAACATCGCGATCGTCGAGCGCAACGCCAACAAGATGGCCCGCGTCGCTAACCGCTCCAATCCGCTGATGGAGATGCTCGGCGGCTTCGCGGTCGCCGGCTGTCTCCTTTACGGCGGCTACAGCGTAGTCGCGCTCAACGCCACGCCCGGCGCGTTCTTCTCCTTCATGACCGCCTTCCTGATGGCGACCGAGCCGGCCAAGCGGCTGGCGCGGCTCAACATCGACCTCAACAGCCAGCTCGTCGGCGCGCGCATGCTGCTGGAGGTCGTCGACAGCCCGGCGAGCGAGCATTCCGACGACGACAAGCCGGCGCTGAAGCTGTCGGACGCGCGGATCGAGCTGCGCGACGTCAGCTTTTCTTATCGCGCTGGCGAGACCGTCCTCAACCGCATGAACTTCACCGCCGAGCCCGGCAAGGTCACCGCGCTGGTCGGCCCCTCCGGCGGCGGCAAGTCGACCGTGCTGGGGCTGCTGTTGCGCTTCTACGAGGTGACGCAGGGCGACATCGTCATCGACGGCCAGTCGATCGGCGCGGTCTCGCGCAAGTCGCTGCGGGCTCAGACCGCCTATGTCGGCCAGGACGTCTATCTGTTCCGCGACACCATCCGCAACAACATCGCCTTCGGCAAGCCGGGCGCGACCGAAGACCAGATCATCGACGCCGCGAAAGCGGCCTGCGCGCATGATTTCATCATGAGCTTCCCGCTCGGCTACGACACGCCGGTCGGCGAGCACGGCACGCAGCTTTCGGGCGGTCAGCGCCAGCGCATCGCGGTCGCGCGCGCGCTGGTCAAGAACGCACCGATCATCCTGCTGGACGAAGCCACCGCCGCGCTCGACTCCGAGTCCGAGAAGCAGGTGCAGGAAGCGATCGAGCATCTCTGCCGGAACCGCACCACCATCGTGATCGCGCACCGCCTGCACACCATCATGCACGCAGATAGCATCCTGGTGGTCGAGGGCGGCGAGATCGTCGAACAGGGCCGGCACGACGAGCTGCTGCGCCGCTCGGGCCGCTACGCCTCGTTCTTCCGCCTGCAACATCACGACGCCGGCACTCTGGCGCCGATCAGCGCAACCGCATAGAGTTCCCTTTACCCCAAGAGCAGCGAGACCGCTTCATGAACGCCGCCTCCTACGTCATCCCGCTTCCGCCCCAGGCTTCGCTTCCCGTCGTCGGTGAAAGCGGCCGCTATCCGGTGCGCCGCATCTGGTGCGTCGGCCGCAACTATCTCGAGCACATCCGCGAGATGGGCAATGACGAGCGCGCGCCGCCGTTCTTCTTCGCCAAGCACGCCGACATGCTGGTGCCCGATGGCGCCACCATCCCCTATCCGCCGCTAACCAAGGACCTGCATCACGAGGTCGAACTGATCGTCGCGATGAAGAGCGGCGGGCTGAACATTCCCGCCGACAAGGCGCTCGACCATGTCTACGGCTACGCCGTCGGCATCGACCTCACCCGCCGCGACCTCCAGATCGCCTCGCGCAAGAAGGAGCGTCCGTGGGAGATCGGCAAGTCGTTCGACTATTCCGCGCCCTGCTCCGCCGTGCAGCCGGCCGCGAAGATCGGCCATCCCGCCAAGGGCAAGATCTGGCTCACGGTCAACGGCAAGGAGGCGCAGAAGGGCGACCTCACCGAGCTGATCTGGAACGTGCCTGAAATCATCTGGCAGCTCTCGCAGCAGGTGAAGCTCGCCGCCGGCGACATCATCATGACGGGCACGCCGGCCGGCGTGTCGCAGCTCCAGCCCGGCGACAAGCTCGAATGCGGCGTCGACGGCGTCGGCACCCTGAAGGTTGCGATCGGTCAGCCGGAATAGGCTGCACGACATCTCGAAATCGAAAGGCCCCGGACATGTCCGGGGCCTTTTCTGTTCGGATCGCATCTACCGGGCCTTCACCGGCCGATTGGCGTGGCTCACCTGCGGCACACCGCGATTGAGCGACATGTGGGAATGCACGCACAGCCAGCCGTCGGCGGTTTTGGAGAACACCATCGTCGCCCGGCCCGGACGCGGAAACGCGCTGCCGTCGGGATGATAGCCCGTGCTCGTCCACGGCGCGATCACGGTTGCCATCGCTCCGTCGGGGGATGCCAGAACCGAGGTCTGCTCGAGCACGAAACGGAAGTCGGCCGTCTTCGGCCAGACGTTGTCCCATTGCGTTGAGACCCATTGGTCGAGGCCCGGGATGACATCGTTGTGCGTGCCGAAAGCAAGCACCTCGGGATGAAACAGCGGCCTCGCCGAAGCGTAGTCGACCTCACGGACATAGCCCGCGAAGGTTTCCAGCCACTTGCGGAAGAATTGCACTATCTCGGTGTTCGCGGTCGGCAAGGGGACCATTCGCACCTCGGTTTACCGCAACGCCGACATCACGATCAGACCGAGGATCAGCGCCGTCAGCGAGTATTTCAGCGTGTAGTAGACGTTGCGGTTCCACTCCTTGACCTTGCGGCTGGCGAGATGGATCTCGTAAAGCTTGCCGAACACCTTGTTGAGCACGCCGACGCTTTCGCCGTCGACGTTCTGGGTCGCCGATGCCTTGACGATGTGATGGCTGACCCAGCGGTTGATCGCGGTCATGAAGCCGAACTTCATCGGGCGCTCGACGTCGCAGAACAGGATGATGCGATTGACGTCGGTCGCGTTCTCCGCGCTGTGGATGAAGGTCTCGTCGAACATGAAGGCCTCGCCGTCACGCCAGACGCATTCGACGCCGTCGACCAGGATGCGGCACTTGTTCGAGTTCGGCGTGACGAGGCCGAGGTGATAGCGCAGCGAGCCGGCAAAGGGATCGCGGTGCGCGCCCAGCCTGCCGCCGGGCGGCAGCATCGCGAACATCGCGCCGTGCACGCTCGGAATCGAATTGAGCAGCTCCACCGTCTTCGGGCACAGCGTGCGCGCCGACGGCAGGAAGTCGTCGTACCATTTCAGGTAAAACCGCTTCCAGCCGCTCTTGAAAAACGAGTAGAAACCCCAGTCGTTGTTCTTGGCGGCTGCGCGGATGAAGCCTTCGTCGAACAGGCGCACGGCCTCGTCGCGGATGGTCTCCCAATTCTCGCTGAGCGGCTCGAGTTCGGGAAACTGCTCGACCGGGATCACCGGCTTGTTCGGCACCGCCGAGCCCGCATACATCAGCACATTGTAGGGGGCGAGATAGGTCGAGTGATCGCCAAGCTGGCGCGCGAAGCGCAGCCGTTGCTTGCCGCGGAAGTGAACGTAGATTGTCGATGCCGCGAGTACATACAGAATGACGAGTTGCGGCGCAAAAAGCTGTTTCAGCATTTCCCCAGTTCCCGAGTGACCCAGCCGGGGACGTGATCTACTCCGAGCCGGCCCGAGCGGCAAGATATTCGCCGGTAGGTTGCAATCACGCTGGGGAGAGCGGGGGTACGGAACCTGGGGCTGAAACCGGCCGAAACGAGCCGAATTACGCCCGCGCCAGTGCCTGGAGACCCTTGAAGGTCAGGCGCTTGGGGTCGGTTACGCCGGCGAGATAGAGCCGGCGGATGAACGCGATGACGGCGTCGCGGTCGCAATCGGTCAGCGCGACGACGGCGTCGACCGCGATCTTCTGGGCTTCCATTGGGCTCACCTCGGCCTTGCGAGTAACCCCGGCCGAGACAGGCTAGGACTCATCCGTTAAATCCGCGTTAACCGTCAGGGCAGCATCGCCGATTCAGCGCGGCAGCCGTATACGCAAAACAACGCATTGCCGGGCGCGCAGCGGCTCAGCGCGCATTGATGCTCTTCTTCAGCAGCGCGAACTGCTTCTTCAGCCGAGGCACGGCAAAGTCGGTGAACGCCCGCACCTTGGGCACCGAGAGCCGCCCCTGCGGGCAGATCAAATGCGCGGGCATCTCCGGATCCTGGTCGGCGGCCAGTACGATCTCGAGCTCGCCGCGCGCGACCTGCTCGGCGACCTGGTACGAATACATCCGCGCGACGCCGCGCCCGGCGACCGCGGACGCCACGGCCGCATAGGTGCTGTTGACGACGAGCCGCGGCGTGAATTGAACCGTGCGGGCTGCCGACGAGCCCGCCTGTGGCGCGAAGGTCCAGGAATTGGGCAGATGCGCCATCGCCACGATCTGATGCTTGGCGAGATCGCCGAGCTCGGTGATGCGTGGATGCTGCTTCAGATAGCGGGGAGCAGCCACCACGACACGGCTGATCTCGCCGATCCGCATCGCCACCATCGCCGAATCCGCGAGATGGCCAATGCGAAGCGCGATGTCGACGCCCTCCTCGATCAGGTTGACCGCGCGGTCGAACAGCAGGAGCTTTGCCGACACGGTCGGATAGGCGTCGAGAAACGCATCGAGGATCGGCCGCAGCACCATCTCCCCCGAGACCACCGGCGCCGTGATCGTGAGCAGGCCACGAGGCGCCGCGCGCGGTCCGGCCGCGATGTCGTCGGCCTCCTCCAGCTCGGTGAGCACGCGGCGGCAGATCGCGACATAGCGCTCGCCTTCCTCGCTCAACTTGATCGACCGCGTCGTCCGGTGCAGCAGCTCGGCGCCGACCCGCTCCTCCAGGAAGGCGATGGCGCGGCTGACCGCCGCCGGCGAGCGGCCGAGCTTGCGCCCGGCGGCGGCGAGGCTGCCCTCGTCCACCGCAAGGACGAACACCTTCATCGCATCCAGACGATCCATACGCTTCCCGCCGCACCATCAAATTCCGGTGACAAGCTAGGCGTTCGCCCGCGCCGCGACAACCGCCGCCGCGGCCGATCCGGCATTCGTTCGCGCCGCGTAACAGTGTCTGCCGGACAACGTGTATTCGCAGCCGGGCCGCCGCGGCGTACCTCAGCGCGCAGGCCAGCAGCCGCTGGCACAGGTTCTGAAACCCAACAACAGGAGTCCGTCATGGGTATCGAGCAGAAGGTCGCCATCATCACCGGTGCATCGCAGGGCATCGGCGCCGCCCTGGTCCAGGGTTTTCGCGATCGCAATTATCGCGTCGTCGCAACGGCGCGCTCCATCAAGCCGTCGGGCGACGACGACGTCCTCGCCGTTCCCGGCGACATCGCCGACCGGGCCACCGCCGAGCGCGTGGTTTCGCAAGCCGTCGCCCGCTTCGGCCGCGTCGACACGCTGGTCAACAATGCCGGCATCTTCGTCGCAAAGCCGTTCACGCAGTACACCGCCGAGGACTATGCGGCGGTGATGGGCACCAACGTCGCGGGCTTCTTCAACATCACGCAGCTCGCCATCGCCGAGATGGAGAAGCAGGGTTCTGGCCATATCGTGCAGATCACGACGACCCTGGTCGATCACGCCAATTCGAACGTGCCCTCGGTGCTGGCTTCGCTGAGCAAGGGCGGCCTCAACGCCGCGACCAAGTCGCTCGCGATCGAATACGCAAAGCGCGGCATCCGCGTGAACGCAGTGGCGCCCGGCGTCATCAGGTCGCCGATGCATCCGGTTTCGACGCATGCCGAGCTCAGCGCGCTGCATCCGGTCGGCCACATGGGCGAGATGTCCGACATCGTCGATGCCGTGCTCTATCTCGAGGGTGCGTCCTTCGTCACCGGTGAGATCCTGCATGTCGACGGCGGCCAGAGCGCCGGCCACTGAGCGCGAGAGGAGAGACACCATGCCCATCGTCACCATTCAAGTGACCCGCGAGGGAACGACGCCGGGCGCGGCGTCACTCACGGCGGAAGAGAAGGCCGCGCTGATCAAGGGATCGAGCCAGCTCCTGCTCGACGTGCTCGGCAAGCCGCTCGATTCCACCTTCGTCGTGATCGAGGAAGTCGACACCGACAATTGGGGCTGGGGCGGCCTGCCCGTGCCGGAATTCCGGCGTCGCCGCGCCGCCCAGACAGGATGATTCGCGCGCGATCGAGCGCGCAGGAGGATGACATGACCAACGCAGATACGAAGCAGCACGTTGAGACCCGGCCGCATCAGCGGCCGGGATCGGAATCACGGCAGATTTGGCGATATGCGGTGGCGGGCTTGTCCGCCTCGCTGGTCGGACTTGGCCTCGCCCGCTTCTCCTACACGCCTCTGATCCCGGCGCTGATCGCGGCAAAGTGGTTCAGCGCGTCGGATGTCGTCTATCTCGGCGCGGCGAATCTTGCCGGTTACCTTGCGGGCGCACTCGCGGCCCGGGCCGTCGCCACCCGCGTCGGCGCGGTCGGCGCGTTGCGTGCGATGATGCTGCTCGCAACGCTCTCTTTCTTTGCCAGCTCCGCCCCGGTGTCGTTCTCCTGGTTCTTCGCCTGGCGCTTCCTGTCGGGTCTCACCGGCGGCGTCATCATGGTGCTGGCGGCGTCCGTCATCCTGCCGCACATTTCTGCCGCGAGGCGCGGCATCGTCGGCGGCGTGATCTTCGCGGGTGTCGGCCTTGGCGTCGCCGCGTCGGGCACGCTGGTGCCGCTGCTGCTGCAACAAGGCCTGCAGCAGAGCTGGTATGGTCTTGGCGCCCTCTCCGCCCTGCTCACCCTCGCAAGCTGGTGGAACTGGCCTGCGGAAACGAAGGCTAGTGCTGCGCCTTTGCATCACGCGAAGCACCACCATGCATCGACGGCGGCCCGCGCGCTGCTGGTCCAATACGGCCTCAACGCGGTGGCGCTGGTGCCGCACATGGTGTTCATCGTCGATTTCGTGGCGCGCGGGCTCGGCCAGGGCATTGCCGCGGGATCGCGCTACTGGGTGCTGTATGGTCTCGGCGCGATCGTCGGCCCGCTCGTCACCGGCCATCTTGGCGACCGGTCAGGCTTCGGTCCGGCGCTGCGCGCAGCCTTCCTGATCGAGGCGGCGGCCGTGCTGCTGCCGACCGTCAGCACCGCGCCGGTTTCGCTGATCGTGTCGAGCGTCGTGGTCGGCGGCTTCACGCCCGGCATCGTGCCGCTGGTGCTCGGACGAATCCACGAGCTGGTCCCGCACGCAACCGAGCAGCAGCGCGCGACATGGAGCCATGCCACCACCAGCTTTGCGCTGTTCCAGGCGGCCGCGGCTTACGGCTTCTCCTGGATCTATGCGCAGACCGGGGGCGACTATCTCGTGCTGTTCGGTTTAGGCGGCGGCGCAGCGGTCCTGGCGCTCGCGATTGATCTCGGCCTCGCACTGATCGTCCCGCGCAGATCCTGAGCGCGATGACGGCAGGCGAGCGGTGCTACCCGGCACCGGGCTTTGTCATGATTTGAGCAAGCGATCGCAGCAGCTCGGTTTGCTTCAGGACCAACTCACATTGCTGTCGCGCATGCGTGCTCGACAGCTCAACCAACTCCGCCAGGGTTCTCGCACGGCCCAACTCCCGCGCATACTCCAAGGTCGCGCCCGCATTGACTTTCATCAGTTCGAGCACGACGACGCGACACTCAGCCGCCGTTCCAATTGCCTCGATGAGGTGGCCTTCTCCGGCGGCGATTCCATTGGCCTCCGATACCACATCGGCCAGCCGTGGCTTGGCGAGGTCCCTGGCATAATCCAGCGCAGCGTGAGCACCAGTCTTCATGCCGTCCAAAGCACGCGCCTGACAATCCTTGGCGATGTCCACGATGAGATCAATGGTGGTAGTGCCCGGAGGTTCAGGTCTTGCAGCGATGACGCCGGCCGCTTCTTGTACCGGAACAATCATCGGAGCGGGCACAGCTTGCGCGATCTGCGGCGCATCTTGCAGGACGGCGGAGACCGAGCCCGGCGGCATCGCCAAGCCCTCGTCGACGGCGCGGCTCACTTCGGCCGCCAGCTCCACCAGCGAGCGACGCCCGGCGCGTGCAACGTCAGCAGGCTGTCTTGAGCGCGGCTTGCCCATGATCATTCGACTCCACGATAAGGCGCTCCGAGATCCAACCCCACAGGGCCGCAATTTCCTCCGAGGCTTTTCCCTCCGGCGCGTACTCGGTTACGCCCAGCCCTGCCCCGAGCGCATCCTGGTGGTCGTTGCGCTGCCCAATGAAGGGGAGCGCAAGCAAGCCGAGCGAGTTGAGCGACGTGGCAGCTTCGCTCAACCGCCCCCCCCGTGTGGGCGCCTGATTGAGGATGAAGGCAAACCGGCGATCGAGCCTGCGGGTAGCGATCAGCGTTGGTATTGCGGCTTCGATATCGGCCGGGCTCGGACGAGCCGGGATGAGACAAAGATCGGCACTGGCAATGGCGCGCGTCGCCAAGGCATTGTTCGTGGCAGCTGTGTCGATGATTGCGAGCCAAACCCCTTCGGCCTTGAGGCGGGATATCACCGGCTCGATTTCGCTGGGATCGGTGACGCAATCGACGCGAGGATAGGGCTTCTCACGGCGCCCTTTCCATCTCGAGATCGTACCTTGCGCATCCGCCTCAATGAGAGCGACGCGCTCGCCGCGCTGCATCGCTGCCACCGCCAGCCCAACGGACAGCGTACTCTTGCCGCTTCCGCCTTTCTGCGTGACCAGAGCAAGGATGTACATGTTCCGCGTTCTCCTCAGGACGGCAACAACGTGGAACTCAGACACCGCCGGAAATAAACTTCTTGCAGCGCAAAAATTCTACCCCAAGTCGCGATTCGTCTCAAGCGATCGCGAGCCTCTCCCGGTAATTTACGTAGCAAGATCAGGAGTATTGCATCACACCGTCGTCGATCCGGCCGAAGCGCAAGGAGACGATGTCGAGGGCATAGTTCTGGTACAGCCGCCACGGCTGCTTCGAGCCCTGCTTCGGCATCTTGGCGACCGAGCGCTGCACGTAACCCGAGGTGAAATCGAGCGACGGCTGCGCGGTGATCGTCGGATCGTCATTGTGCGGCATGCACTGGCGGAAATTGTGCCGGTCCATGTAGTTGATGAGCCGGCAGACATATTCGCAGGTAAGATCGCATTTCAGCGTCCAGGACGCGTTGGTGTAGCCGAAAGCCGACGCCATGTTGGGCACGTCGGCATACATCATGCCCTTGTAAGTCAGCGTATTGGCGAAATCGACAGCGCGGCCGTCGACGCTGATCTCGAGACCGCCGACGACCTGGAGCACCAGCCCCGTCGCGGTGACGATGATATCGGCCGCGAGCTCCCGGCCGTCCTTCAGGCGGATCCCGTCGCGGGTAAAATTGTCGATCTCGCTCGTGACGACGGAAGCCCGCTGCTCGCGGATCGCCTTGAACAGGTCGCCATCCGGCACGAGGCACAGCCGCTGGTCCCAGGGATTGTAGCGCGGCGTGAAATGGGTCGCGACGTCGTAGTCCGGGCCGAGCGCCATCTGCACGCCTTTGAGAATGAGGTCCTTCACCTTCGCGGGCCTGCGCCGGCTGAGCTGGAAGAAGAACATCCCCCACATCACGTTGCGCCAGCGGATCAGATGATAGGCAAGCCGCGCCGGCAGGTTGCGGCGCAATTTGTTGGCGACGGGGTCCTGCGCCGGACGCGACACCACATAGGTCGGCGAGCGCTGGAGCATGGTGACCTGCGCCGCCTTCTTGGCGAGCTCCGGCACCAGCGTCACCGCGGTCGCGCCCGAGCCGATCACGACGACGCGCTTGCCGGCGTAGTCGATGTCCTCGGTCCATTTCTGCGGATGCACGATGCGGCCGGCGAAATCCGCCGCGCCCTTGAACTCCGGCGTATAGCCCGCCTCGTATTTGTAATAGCCCGAGCACATGAACAGGAAATTGCAGGTGAAGCGCACGACCTCGGTCGCGTCCTCGCCCGTGATGCGCTCGGCCTCCACGGTCCAGCGCGCATCCGACGTCGACCACGCCGCACGCTTGACGCGATGGCGGAAGCGGATGTGCTTCGCGATGCCGTTCTCGGCCGCGGTTTCGCGCACATAGTTCAGGATCTGCGGCCCGTCGGCGATCGCCTTCGGATCAGTCCAAGGCTTGAACGAATAGCCGAGCGTGAACATGTCGCTGTCCGAACGGATGCCGGGATAGCGGAACAGATCCCAGGTGCCGCCGATGCAGTCGCGGCCCTCGAGAATGACGTAGCTCTTGCCCGGGCACTTCGCCTGAAGATGATAGCCCGCGCCGATGCCGGACAGGCCGGCACCGACGATCAGCACGTCGACATGTTCTTTGGCTTCGGCCATCGCGTTTCTCCCTCCACACAGGATGGGCGGCGCCGCGCCGAATTGCAACCGTCAGGTCGCTGCGGCGACTACGCAGGCCGTATCGAAATACTCGTAGAATTCGATCGCCTTGCCGTCCTTGAAGCGCCAGAAATCGAGCTTGGGCGTTTCGGCGAGTTTTCCGGTCCGCTTGTTGATCCAGGCGCAGGAGCCTCGCGCGACGACCGCGTCGCCCTGCGCCACGTATTCATTTATCGTGTAATGCTGCATGCTCCACTCGGACAGCAGCGTGTCGAAATAATCGCGGAGCTTCACGCTGTCGTGGTATTCCGTGGCAAATGCCAGCGGCTCGACGCCGCGCGGGATCGAGGCAAAGTTGATCTTCGGAGCAACGACGACGTCGAACCAATGGTCGACGCTACCTCCCTTGCTCTCGTTCCACCGGTGATAGGCGTCCTGCAAGATCTTGACGTTAGCGGCCTCGTTGGACATCGCACTTCCTCCACAATGCTTTCGGTGTCAGACAATATGTGCCGGGCAATGGGCCGCCCGCTGCGAAGGTGGCAGGCTTTTTCTGGCTCTACCTGAGAGCGTATCAGACGGGTGGGCAACAAAAAAGCCCCGGATCGCTCCGGGGCTTTGATGTTTCGATGAGGTCGGATCAGTAGCGGTAGTGATCGCTCTTGTACGGGCCTTCCTGCTTCACGCCGATATAGTCGGCCTGGTCCTTGCGCAGCTCGGTGAGCTTGACGCCGATCTTGGCGAGGTGCAGGCGCGCGACCTTCTCGTCGAGGGTCTTCGGCAGCACGTAGACTTCCTTCTTGTACTTGCCGTCCTTGTTGTTGGCGAACAGCTCGATCTGCGCCAGCGTCTGGTTGGTGAAGGACGCCGACATCACGAAGGACGGATGACCCATCGCGTTGCCGAGGTTCACGAGGCGCCCCTCCGACAGCATGATGATGCGGTGCTTGTCGGGGAATTCGATCTCGTCGACCTGCGGCTTGATGTTGGTCCACTTCAGGTTACGCAGACCCGCGATCTGGATCTCGTTGTCGAAGTGGCCGATGTTGCAGACGATGGCGCGATCCTTCATCGCGCGCATGTGCTCGATGGTGATGATGTCCTTGTTGCCGGTCGCGGTGACGAAGATGTCGGCGCGCGGGGCGGCGTCCTCCATGGTCACGACCTCGTAGCCTTCCATCGCGGCCTGGAGCGCGCAGATCGGATCGACTTCGGAGACCATCACGCGGCAGCCGGCCTGGCGCAGCGAGGCGGCCGAGCCCTTGCCGACGTCGCCGAAGCCCGCGACCATCGCGACCTTGCCCGACATCATCACGTCGGTGCCGCGGCGGATGCCGTCGACCAGCGATTCACGGCAGCCATAGAGGTTGTCGAACTTGGACTTGGTGACGCTGTCGTTGACGTTGATCGCCGGCCACAGCAGCGTGCCGGCCTTCTGCATGTCATAGAGACGATGCACGCCCGTGGTGGTCTCTTCGGAAACGCCCTTGATGCTCTTGGCGATCTCGGCGAAGTAGCCCTTCGGCTTTTCCTTGAGCTGCTTCTTCAGAAGCGCGAAGAAGACTTCCTCTTCCTCGGAGCCGGGCTTGTCGAGGAAGGCGGTGTCGCCGTTCTCGGCACGCAGACCGAGATGGACGTACATGGTGGCATCACCGCCGTCATCGAGGATCATGTTCGGATGACCGCCGCCGTGCCAGTCGAACAGCTTGGCGGTGTAGTCCCAGTATTCGGTCAGCGTCTCGCCCTTGACGGCGAAGACGGGAATGCCAGCGGCCGCGATCGCGGCGGCAGCGTGGTCCTGCGTCGAATAGATGTTGCAGGAGACCCAGCGAATGTCGGCGCCGAGTGCTGCCAGCGTCTCGATCAGCACCCCGGTCTGGATCGTCATGTGCAGCGAGCCGGCGATGCGCGCGCCCTTCAGCGGCTGCTTCGGGCCGAACTCCTCGCGGGTGGCCATCAGGCCGGGCATCTCGGTCTCGGCGAGCGAGAGTTCCTTGCGGCCGAAATCGGCGAGCGAAATGTCCTTGACGATGTAATCGGTGAAGCCGGGCTTCGCGTTCATAGGGGGTTCCTGTTTGTTTGACTCGTCATTCCGGGGCGCTCGCGAAAAGAGCGAACCCGGAATCCGGAGGATCGAGATTCCGGGTTCGCCGCTGTCGCGGCGCCCCGGAATGACGCAAGTGAACTAGAGCGCGCGCTTCAGCTGCTCGACGAGATCGGTCTTCTCCCAGGAGAAGCCGCCCTCGTTGTCGGGCGTGCGGCCGAAATGGCCGTAGGCCGAGGTGCGCGCGTAGATCGGGCGGTTGAGGTCGAGATGGCTGCGGATGCCGCGGGGCGTGAGATCCATCGCCTGCGCCGCCGCCTTCTCGAGCTGTTCCTCCGGCACTTTGCCGGTGCCGTGGGTGTCGATGTAGATCGACAGCGGCCGCGCCACGCCGATGGCATAGGCAAGCTGCAGCGTGCAGCGGTCGGCGAGACCGGCGGCAACGATGTTCTTGGCGACGTAGCGCGCGGCGTAGGCCGCAGAACGGTCGACCTTGGTCGGATCCTTGCCGGAGAACGCACCGCCGCCATGCGGGGCCGCGCCACCATAGGTGTCGACGATGATCTTGCGGCCGGTCAGGCCGGCGTCGCCGTCGGGACCGCCGATGTAGAACTTGCCGGTCGGGTTGATGTGCCAGATCGTCTTCGGCGTGATCCAGTCCTTCGGCAGCGCCTCGCGCACATAGGGCTCGACGATGTCGCGCACCTGGCTGGAGGTGAGGTCCGGCACCAGATGCTGGTGGGAGACCACGATCTCGCGCACGCCGACCGGCTTGCCGTTCTCGTACTGCACGGTGACCTGGCTCTTGGAATCCGGGCCCAGTACCTTCTCGCGGCCGGAGTGGCGCGCTTCGGAGATGAGGCGCAGGATCTTGTGGGCGTAGAAGATCGGCGCCGGCATCAAGTCAGGCGTCTCGTTGGTGGCGTAACCGAACATGATGCCCTGGTCGCCCGCGCCTTCTTCCTTGACCTCACCCGGCTGAAGCGCATCGACGCCCTGGGCGATGTCGGCCGACTGCGGATGCAGCAGAATCTCGATGTCGCAGGTCTTCCAGTGGAAACCTTCCTGCTCGTAGCCGATGTCCTTGATCGCGGCGCGCACGACGCCCTCGATCTGCTCGTTGGTGACGGACTTCGGGCCGCGGGTCTCGCCGGCGATCACGACCTTGTTGGTAGTCGCGAGCGTTTCGCAGGCGGCGCGGATTTGCCATGGGTCGATGCCGGCTTTCGGCCCCTCGCGGTAGAACAGATCGACGATTTCATCGGAGATCCGGTCGCAGACCTTGTCCGGATGGCCCTCGGACACGGACTCGCTGGTGAAGAGATAGGACGCGCGCATCAAGAAACCCCTTGTTCCGCCACTGCACGGCGGTTCGTTTGCGATGTTTACCTTTGGATTATGTCAATCACGCCGGCGCGAGATGACGTAGGATTCGTCAAGAAACCAGAGCCCGTTGTACTTTCTCAGCACGTCCCTGGCGGCATCCAGAGTGCGGCCGTTTTGAGTCATTTCTGCCAACCGGTCGTCCTCGATCTGAGCGACATACACCGCCGCATTCCACGCTGCAAAGGCCGTCGAGGTTCCGATAGTACCCGTCACCTCGTTGGGCAGCGCTTCCATATCATACCTGAAGATCGAGCGGTTGTCCGCGTAGGCATTAAAATTTAGGTCGCGGCCCAACGATCCGAGCTCGTACTTAACTGCGCGCAATAGCTCATGACGACTGACCGCGAAAGGATTTTCTCCGGGCCAGATTGCCTGGATCATTTCCATGCCCGGATCGTGACCATGGGAGTGAATACCGATCAGGCGCCCCCCCGGCCGCAATGCCCGCGCCAGAGGCGCAATGATCCGCTTTGCCCGGAAATTGACCGAGGACAGCGCACGGTATGGCTGGGATGCAATAACGAGGTCGAAATTGGCCTCGGTCTGGCCCGGCCGCGGAATGGTCGAATCCAGCAGGAACCGGTGATCCTCACGATAGAGCACCAGGACGACGGGCCGCTCGTAGAGCGGCATGGCCGTGCGCGGGCTGATCGCGGCGCGCCAGTTCTGCTCCAGGAACGGCCGCAGCTCTGCGATCTGCTGCTCGAACTCGCCCGACGAGGCGCCACGTAGCGGAACCTCGTGCCAGACGGTGGCGGCCGCCGCTGCGGGCGATGCCGGCGTGAGCCAGGGCGCCTCCGAATAGAACATGTTGGTGAAGACGAACACCGACGCAGGATGCTCGAAAATGCGATCCGGCACCTTCTCCAGCGTCAGGCGCAGGTCCTCGAGACTGAGCTCCTTGCCGGCGACATAGAACGGCATGTGCGGAAAGCGCTGGTGCGTCGCGCGCAGCACCCGCGCCAGCACCGTGCCGTCGCCGACGCCGGCGTCGAACAGGCGCAGCGCCGGCGGGCGCGGGTGGATGGCGGCCAGTTCCAGCGCAACCCGGTCCGCGATCACCCGCTTTTCGCTACAGGTGTGGACGAACAGCAAATATTTCTGCCGGTTCTCGAAGAAACGGAAATTACCACGCGGATCGCGCTTTTCCGGGGGCACCTGAAGGCCTCGTGGCGGCGGCACGCCGCCGGCCATCGACGCCGCCATATAGGCCTGGATCCGTTCCAGCGTGTCGATGGTGATGCGCTTTCCCTCGCGCAGGCGATGCACCAGCTTCCCATCGTTCACCGCGCGCCGGCCAAACGTCGATTCCGCCATATCCGCCTTGCGGCAGAACTCGGTGATCTGGCTCAGGATTTCGTCGTTTTTCATGAGTGGGAAGGTGGTGGGCAGCGATGTTGGGTCCCATCTCTTAGCAAAGTCTGCCCACCGGGGGAATACCCTCGCTTGCTTCACCCCAGGTCCAACGACGGGAGCGTGAACCCCGGCGCACCGCCGGGCAACAAACAAGCACTTCTCCTCTTACGGGACGACCGCCATGCGCCGCCTGCTCGTCGCGCTCTGCCTGCTCACCGTCGTGCTGGGGTCGACGTCCGCCCTGGCGCAGGCGCGCAACCAGCTCGGGCCGCTCTGCACCACCGAGACCACCCCGGCGGACAAGATGGTCGACGCCTGCACCAAGATCATCGCGCTGAAGGTCTTCAAGGGCGAACAGCTCGCGACCGTCTATTTCTGGCGCGCGGTGGGCTGGAACAAGAAGGGCGACTACGCCAAGGTCATCACTGATGCCACGGAGGCGATCCGGCTGCAGCCGAGCCAGGCGGTCTATAACCTCAGGGGCTCGGCCTATTACGACAAGGGCGACTACGACATCGCGATCGCCGATTTCGACGATGCGCTGAAGCTCGGACCTCCCAGCGGCATCATCTTCCACAATCGCGGCAACGCCTGGCGGGGCAAGCACGACTACACCAAGGCGATCGCCGACTACGACATGTCGATCAAAGCCGATCCGAAATCGGCGTTCTCGTTCCAGAACCGCGGCATCTCGAAAGAAGCACTCGGCGATCTCGACGGCGCGCTCGCCGACATCAACCAAGCGATCCGGCTCGACCCGACGCTGCCGCAGCCGCTGATCAACCGTACCTCGATCTGGCGCGCCAAGGGCGATCTCGATCGCGCCATCGCCGATGGCAGCGAGGCGATCCGGCTCGCCGAGAAAAAGCCGCCGGCCAACATCATGACGCCGCCGAACAGCGTGCTGATCTCGGGCTATACCCATCGCGCGCTGGCCTATGAAGCGAAAGGCGACTACGCCCGCGCACGCGACGACTACAAGGCGACGCTGGCGATCGTGGCGTCGGACGCCGGCAGCAAGGCCAACCAGGCGACCGCAAAAGTGCGGCTGTCGCTGGTGAGCGATGCAGCTGTGCCGATCCCGCGCGATGCGCCCTCGCCCACGACGCAGCCGACAGCGGCCCCTGCCCCGCAGCAGACCGGCGCGGCATCCGCGCCCTCGCCTGCTCCGGCCGTGCGCGGCACGCGCATGGCGCTGATTATCGGCAACGGCGCCTATGCGCATGTGAAGGCGCTGCCCAATCCACCCAACGACGCCCGCGCCGTCGCCAAGAGCCTGCGCGACATCGGCTTCACCGTGTCGGAGGGCGTCGACCTCGACCGCGCCGCGATGCAGAAGATGACGCGCGACTTCCTGCGCGATGCGGCCCGGGCGCAAGTCGCCGTGGTCTACTATGCCGGCCATGGCGTGCAGGTGGACGGCCGCAACTATCTCATTCCCGTCGACGTCGAACTCAAGCCGGGCACGGCCATGACGGAGGCGATGATCGACATGGACACGATCATGGCCGGCCTCGACGATCAGGTCCGCACCAACATTTTGATTTTCGATGCCTGCCGCAACAACCCGATGGCACAGCAGGTGGCTTCAGCCGCTGCCAATCGCGGCATCGAGGGCGCCTCGGGCCTCGCGGCTCCGACGAGCCTCGGCGCCGGGGCGACACTCGGCGCCGGCACGCTGATCGCGTTCGCCACCGCACCGGGCCAGGTCGCGCTCGACGGCGACGGCGCCAACTCGCCGTTCTCCGCCGCGCTGTCCCGTCACATCGGCACGCTCGGGCTGGAGGTGCAGCAGATGCTCACGCGGGTGCGGGCGGAAGTGGTGTCGACTACGAAGAACAAGCAGGTGCCGTGGTCGAATTCGTCGCTGCTGGGAGAAGTTTACCTGGCGGAGAAGTGACGATGCGCTTGCGCGCCGTCATCCCGGGGTGGTGCGCAAGCACCAGACCCGGGATCTCGAACTCCTCAGGTGCGCAAGCGCGCACCATCGTTCGCGCTACGCACGCCCCGGGATGACGCTGTGCCTCAGTTGCCCCACACTTCCTTCGCGATCTCCACCGCAAGGCTCAGCTTGGCCCACTGCTCTTCCTCGGAGAGGATGTTGCCTTCCTCGGTCGAGGCGAAGCCGCATTGCGGGGACAGTGCGAGCTGCTCAAGCGGCGCGAACTTGGCGGCCTCTTCCAGACGGCGCTTGATGTCGTCCTTCTTCTCGAGCTCACCGAACTTCGAGGTGATGACGCCGACCACGACGACCTTGTTGCCCTTGGGCAGGAAGCGCAGCGGCTCGAAACCGCCGGCGCGGTCGCTGTCGTACTCCAGGAAGTAGCCGTCGTAATTGGTGCCGGCGAGCATGGTCTCGGCCACCGGCTCGTAGCCGCCCGAGGAGATCCAGGTCGAGCGGAAATTGCCGCGGCAGACATGTGTCGTCACTACCATGTCGGCGGGCTTCTCGGCCAGCGCGTAGTTGATGATGCGCGCATAGATCTGCTGGAGACCATCCGGATTGTCGCCGCGCTCGCGCGCCTTCTGCAATTCGTCCGGCGAGCAGAGATAGGCCCACACGGTGTCGTCGAACTGGAGATAGCGGCAGCCGGCGTCGTAGAACGCCTTCACGGCCTTCCGATAGGTCTTGCCGAGGTCCTCGTAGAAGGCATCGAGATCGGGATAGACGTCCTTGGAGATCGACTTGCGGCCACCGCGGAAGTGCAGCACCGCCGGCGAGGGGATCGTCATCTTGGCGGTGACGTGGGCCTGGTCGGCGCACTTCTTCAGGAAGCGGAAATGGTCCAGCATCGGGTGGTCGTCGGGGAAGTCGAGCTTGCTGATCACGCGGACCGCATCGTGACGGGTCTGCACGCCGGCGAACTGGATGCCGGTGTCGGGGTGAAACAGCTCGCAGCCGGTGAGCTTGGCCAGAAAGTCGAAATGCCACCAGGAGCGGCGGAATTCGCCGTCGGTCGCAAGCTTCAGCCCGACCGAGGCCTGCTTGTGCACGACCTTCTCGATCTCCATGTCCTCGATCTTGCGCAGATCGTCGGCCGAGATCTCTCCCTTCTCAAGCCTGGCGCGGGCTTCCTTGATCTTGGCGGGGCGCAGGAGGCTGCCGACCTCGTCGGCACGGAAGGGGGCTTTGGTTCGCTGCATTCTTGAACTCCCGAGGATTTTTTAGTGGGCCGCCGCCCCTGCGACTCCGAGGTGGCGCTCCAGGACCGAGGGGTCGGCCTTCAGCGCGGCACTCGGGGCGTCGTGGACGATCGTTCCGCGTTCCAATATCACAACACGGTCGGCGAGCCCCAGAATCTTTTGCGCATTCTGCTCGACGATGATCGAGCAGATGCCGCCGGCGCGGGTGATGGTGCCGATCGCCTTCAACAGCTCCTCGACGATGATGGGGGCAAGGCCCTCGGTCGGCTCGTCCAGCAGCAGGACCTTCGGGTTGAGGGTCAGCGCGCGGCCGATCGCCAGCATCTGCTGCTCGCCGCCGGAGAGCTGGTTGCCAAAATTGCCCCGCCGCTCCTTCAGCCGCGGAAACATCTCGTAGACCTTCTCGACCGTCCAGGGACCGGGCTGGGCCACCGCGGTCATGTTCTCCTCGACCGTGAGCGAGCGGAAGATATTGCGCTCCTGCGGCACCCAGCCGATGCCAGCGCGCGCCCGCTGGTCGGGTCGGAGCGTGGTGACATCCGTGCCGGCGAGCGCGACGGTGCCGGAGAAGCGGCGGGTGACGCCGACGATGGAGTTGATAAGCGTGGTCTTGCCGGTGCCGTTGCGTCCGAGCAGCGCCAGCACCTGCCCTTCGGCGAGGCGCAGGGACATCTTCGGCAGCACCACCGCCTCGCCGTAGCCCACGCGCAAGGCTTCGATCTCGAGCAGGTCAGACATTGACCGCCTCCTCGCCGAGATAGACCGCCTTGACCTGCGGGTCGCGCGCGACCTGCTCGGGCGGGCCTTCTGTGAGCAGCGCGCCGGAGACCAGAACCGAAATCCGGTCGGCGAAGGAGAATACGAGATCCATGTCGTGCTCGATCAGCAGCACCGTGACGTCGCGCGGCAACGCGCCGACCACGGCGAGAATGTCGTGGCGCTCGCTCTCGGGCACGCCGGCGGCGGGCTCGTCGAGCAGCAGCACGCGCGGCTTGGCCGCGATCGCGACCGCGATCTCGAGCAGGCGCTGCTTGCCGTAAGGCAGGGTCACGGTCTCTTCGTTCATCACATCGAGAAGATGGAAGCGCGTCAGGAGATCGGCGATCTCGCCGTTGACGTCGCTGCGCGTGCCCATCCGCCGCCACCAGTCGCCGCCATGGCCGAGGCGCTCGGAGACGGCAAGGCCGATGGTCTCGAGCGGGGTCAGGTCGGGATAGAGCTGGTTGATCTGGAACGTGCGCGACAGGCCGCGCAGCACGCGCTTGTGCACGGGCAGATCGGTGATGTCCTGGCCTTCCAGCAGGATGCGCCCGGAGTTCGGCTTCAGCACGCCGGTGAGCTGGTTGATGACAGTGGTCTTGCCGGCGCCGTTCGGACCGATCAGCGCGTGGCGGGCGCCCTGCTCGATCTTCAAGGAGAGATCGCGGGTGACGCGCAAGCCGCCGAACTGCTTTTCGAGGTTCTGGGTTTCGAGCGCGATGGTCATGCGTCGCTCTCCGGCACGGCGACGACCGCTTTACGGCCCGCGACCTGCTTGATGATCAGGTTCGGCACATACAGCACCCAGCGATGCAGGCGCTGGCGGCCGACCAGCACGATCACGACCAGCACGAGGCCGATCCAGAACTGCCAGTATTGCGGGGTGATGGTGGAGAACAATTCCTGGAGCATACGGAACACCACCGCGCCGACCAGCCCGCCATAGAGATAGCCGGTGCCGCCGATGACGAGCACCAGCATCAGGTCGGCGGAGCGTTCGAAGGCGAACACGTCGAGCGAGGCGATCGCGGTGGTCTGGGTGAACAGCGCGCCTGCGATGCCGGCATAGAACGCCGCCAGCGTATAGATCGCGATCAGGCGGCGGTTGACGGGGATGCCGATCGCCGCGGCCCGCAGCGGATTGTTCTTGATCGCACGCAGCGACAGGCCGAACGGCGAATGCACGACGCGGCGGGCGAACAGGAACAACACGAACAGCACGGCCAGCGAATAGAAGAAGCCGGCCTTGCCGAACATGTCGAACGGAATCTCGCCAAAGATCGGCTGCATCTCGATGCCCTGCAGGCCGTCGGTTCCGCCGGTGATGTTGGAGAAGCGCTCGGCGAGCGCCTCCAGCAGCAGCGCGATGCCGAGCGTCACCATCAGCCGGGTGAGATCGACGCCGCGGATCACGAGGAAGCTGGTGGCGAAGCCCAGCACCATCGCGGCAAGGCCGGCCAGGATCAGCGCGAGCACGGGCTCGTTGACGATCCCGTGAAGCGCTAGCAGCCCCGCCGCATAGGCCCCGACGCCGAAGAAGGCGGCGTGGCCGAGCGAGACGATGCCGGCATAGCCGAGGATGAGATCGAGCGACATCGCAAACAGCGCCAGCCGCAGGATGTCGGTCATGATCAGATAGCGCGTGGGAAATGCAAAGCCGCAGGCCAGCACGATCAGCCAGAAGGCGACTTCGCCATAGTGCCAGCGCGCATGGCGCTGGGCGTGATAACCGACGTCGGAGGAAGCGCTCATCGGCGAACTCAACGCGCGGCCGTGCGGCCGAACAGGCCGTTCGGGCGCCAGATCAGGATCACGATCATCATGGTGTAGATCACGAAGGGGCCCATCTTCGGCACGTAGTACTTGCCGGCGACGTCGCCGATGCCGAGCAGGAGCGAGGCCAGGAACGGGCCGGTGATCGAGGACGAGCCGCCGACGGTGACCACGATCAGGAAGTAGATCATGAACTTCAGCGGGAAATACGGGTCGAGGCCGAGGATCTCGGCGCTGAGCGCGCCACCGAGGCCGGCGAGCCCGCAACCGAATGCAAACGTGAAAGCGAACACCTGCGGCACGTTGATGCCGAGGCCGCTGGCGGCGCGCGGATCGTCAACGGCGGCGCGCAGCCGGCTGCCGAAACGCGTCTTGGCCAGCACCATCTGGAGCGCGATAGTGAGCAGGCCGCAGATCACGATGATCATCAGCCGGTAGCGGCCGATGCCGACGCCGAACAGGTCGAACTGGCCCTGGAGCGCGGCCGGCAGGTTGATGAAGACCCGCGACGAGCCCTGGATGTAGTCGACCGCCGCGACCGACATGAAGGTCAGGCCGATGGTGAACAGCACCTGGTCGAGATGGCTGCGCGTATAGAGATGGCGGTAGAGCGTACGCTCGAGCACGATGCCGATCGCCGCCGACGAGACGAAAGCGAGCGGCAGCGCGGCGAAGAACGGCCAGCCCATCCGGTTGACCAGCACCATGCAGACATAGCCGCCGGTCATGGCGAAGGCGCCGTGGGCGAGGTTGACGAAGTTCATCAGGCCGAGCGTGACCGCGAGCCCGCAAGCGAGCACGAACAGCAGCATGCCGTAGGCAACGCCATCGAACAGGTTGGTGAGGATAGAGGTCATCGCGAGCCGGAAATTATCTCAGGTGAGCCAGGGACGTGCTGCGCTCCCTCTCCCGCTTGCGGGAGAGGGTTGGGGAGAGGGTCTTTCCGCTGAGAGACTCCCGATGAGGAGAGAACCCTCACCCGGCGCTCTGCGCCGACCTCTCCCGCAAGCGGGAGAGGTAAGAGGAGAGCTCCGGGATGACGCGCTTTCGCGCGTCACTTCTTGGTCTTGCCGAGGTCCTTGACGGCTTCGAAGGTCGCGAACTCGACATTGTAGAGCTCGCCGTCGACCTTCTCGACCTTGCGGATGTAGATGTTCTGCACGATGTCGCGCGTCTCGGGGTCGATCGAGATCGGGCCGCGCGGGCTCTCCCACTTCTGACCCTTCATCGCCTCGACCAGCTTGGTGCCGTCGGTGTCGCCACCGGTCTTCTTCAGCGCCTCGTAGATGAGGTGGATGCCGTCATAGCCGCTCACCGCCATGAAGCCCGGACGAGTGCCGAAGGCCTTCTTGTAGGCCGCGACAAAATCCTTGTTCATCGCGGACGGATGCGCCGCCGAATAAAGGTGCGCAGTGACCGTGCCGAGCACGGCATCGCCCATGTTGTTGAGGAGATCGTCGTCGGTGACGTCGCCCGGTCCGATCACCTTGATGCCGGCCTTGTCGAGGCCACGCTCGGCATACTGCTTCATGAAGTTGCCGCCCTGACCGGCCGGCACGAACACGAAGATTGCGTCGGGCTTGGCGTCCTTCATGCGCTGAAGGAACGGCGCGAAATCGGGATTCGCGAGCGGCGTCTTGACCTCTTCGACCACCTCACCGCCGCCGGCGGTGAAATTCTGCTTGAAGAAGTTCAGCGCGTCGTTGCCCGGCGCGTAGTCCGAGGTCAGCGTCGCCACCTTCTTGATGCCGTTCTTCACCGCCCAGTCGGCGATGATGGTCGAGGACTGCGCCAGGGTGAAGCTGGTGCGCACGATGTAGGGCGAGCGCTCGGTGATGATGGAGGTGCCTGCCGCCATCACGACTTCCGGAATCTTGGCCTGCGTTGCCAGCGGCGCGGCGGCGAGGGCTGCCGGCGTCACGCCGAAGCCGGCGATGAAATTGACCTTGTCGTTGACGATCAGCTCTTGCGCGGCGGTCTTGGTCTTGTCGGGAATCGCGGCGTCGTCCTTGAGGATGATCTCGATCTTCTTGCCGGCGACGGTGTCGCCCTTCTGCTGCATGTAGAGCTTGATCGCGTTCTCGATCTGCTTGCCGGTCGAGGCCTGGCCGCCGGTCATCGGCAGGATCAGGCCGACCTTGACGGTGTCCTCGGCCCTGGCCGGCGCGACGGCCACAAAGCCTGCAACGGCGGCCACCGCGGCAGCCCAAGAAAGTTGTTTGCGTTCGAACATCAGAGTGTCCCTCCCCTTGATTCCTGACCTCTTGTGCGGCGAACCGAGTGCCCGGTCCTTGCCTCACTCTAGCTCACGCGCGAGCCTTATCGCGCGCCACATGGCGTCCTTGGCGCCCCCCTTGTCAATCGGACGTTTGGCGACCATTCGGCGCAAGCCGAGCGTCCCGATTTCCGACGGCGGGGAGTGATGTCGCGGTTACGTCGAGGTGACCCGAACGCCCCGACCTTGGCCGCTTTTATTTGTACGATTGTACAAATAAAATGGACCTGTCAACGAAAAAGCCCCCTCGCCGGGCCAAGCCACGTTGTCGCGAGGCCGCCGCCGCAGTCTAGAAACGCGACGGGCCGCGTGGATGGAAGATTTCGTCTTTCTTTTGCAGAATTGGTACATCCGGGGCCTCGCGCCGGCTCCAACCCGGTAACTTATTACCTACCTCGAATAAGTCTATTTTACCTTGTTGAAGGCTACTCTCGCGGCGCCAGCCTGACCCGGCGTCCAACCAGACCGAACCAGCGCGCCCCCACAATGCCCAAGCCTTTCCGCTCCCTCCTGCCCCTCCTCGCGCTTGCCGTGGGGCTGTCCGGCTGCGGCACGGTCAATGAGAAGCTGTCGGCCGGCGTCGGCGATTACGTCCCGCAATGGGCCGGAGGCCTGCCGGCCGACGCCCCGCCGCGGGCAGGCACGCCGCAATACGACGCCTACATGAAGGAGCGCGAGCGCAAGCGGCTGCTGCCGGCGGCCGATCGCGAGAAGGAAGAGCAGGCGCAGAAGAGCGCGACGGGCACTCCGTCGAGCGGCGCGGTGCGCTAGGTCGGTGCGCTCCCTCGCCTCGCTTGCGGGGAGAGGGTTGGGGTGAGGGGGAGTCTCCACGGGGACGGTGACAGCTGGAGTCGCGGAGAGTCCCCCTCACCCGGGCTGCATCTTCGATGCAATCCGACCTCTCCCCGCAAGCGGGGAGAGGTGAAACAACATCAATCCATAAACACCACGGTCTTGCGGCCGTTGGGGATCACGCGGTCGTCGAGATGGTAGCGGATCGCGCGCGCCAGCACGCGGCGCTCGATGTCGCGGCCCTTGCGGACGAGATCTTCGGGCGTGTCGCGGTGGCTGATGCGCTCGACGTCCTGGTCGATGATCGGGCCCTCGTCGAGATCGCGCGTGACGTAATGCGCGGTGGCGCCGATCAGCTTCACGCCGCGCTCATGGGCCTGGTGATAGGGTTTTGCGCCCTTGAAGCCGGGCAGGAACGAGTGGTGGATGTTGATGCAGCGCCCCGACAGTTTGGCCGACAGATCGTCCGACAGGATCTGCATGTAGCGCGCGAGCACGACGAGATCAGTTCCGGTCTTGGCGACCAGATCGAGGATCTGCGCCTCCTGCTCGCGCTTGCTCTCCTTGGTCACAGGCAGATGATGGAACGGGATGCCGCCGAAATCGAGCCCGGCATAGACCTCGCGCGGATGGTTGGAGACGATCGCAGTCGGGACCATCGGCAATTCGCCGGTGCGCCAGCGATAGAGGATGTCGACCAGGCAATGGTCGGACTTCGACACCAGCAGCATCACCTTGCGATGCGCGGCGCGGTCGCGCATCTGCCACTCCATGCCGAAGCGCTCCGCGATCGCGGCAAAGCCGGTCTGGAGCGCGGTGAGCTCCACGGCGAGATCGGCCGCGGTGAACACCACCCGCATGAAGAACTTCTTGGTCTCGACGTCGTCGAACTGCTGGGCGTCGAGAATGTTCTGTCCGTTATGGGCCAGGAAGGTCGACACCGCCGAGACGATGCCGGGGCGATCCGGACAGGACAGGGTCAGGACATATTGGTGATCGGGCATGGCTCTTGATGAAGGTTTGGGCAAATGATGCGGAACAACTCGCGATTTGCGCCCTGCTCTATCACCGACCCCGCCCTTGCGCCAATCCCAAGACTTGCTTCTACATAAAGTGCAGAGTCAGGATGAACGGACCATTGCGATTTGTACCGGAGCACGCCCATGGCCGACCGCTTGAACGGCTACCGCATCCTGATCCTGGAAACGCGCGAGGAGGCGCAGTTCTCAAAGCTCCTCGCCGAGCAAGGCGCCGATGTCGTGCAGTGCCCGATGTTCACCATCCACGATGCGCCGGACCCGGCCCCGGTCGAGGCCTGGATCCGCCGCGCCATCGACAGGCCGTTTGACGATCTCGTGCTGATGACCGGCGAAGGCCTGCGGCGGATCATGAAGCTCGCGCGGACCCGTGGTCTCGACCAGGCTCTGGTCGCGGCCCTCGCCAAATCGCGAAAATTCACCCGCGGGCCGAAGCCCGGCAAGGCGCTGCGCGAGATCTCGCTCGAGGCGCAGCAGACCACGGAGAAGCCGACCACCGAGGGCGTGATCGAGATGCTGGGCAAGCTCGACCTGAAGGGGCGGCGCCTCGGCCTCCAGCTTTATCCGGACAAGGACCACAGCACCCTGACCGGCGCACTCTCGGCGCAAGGCGCCGAGGTCGATACCGTGCTGCCCTATGTCTACGATTCAAAGGCGGCGGATGCCAACATCGTCGCCGCCATCGACGACATGGCGGAGGGACGGATCGATTCCATCGCGCTGACCAATCTCGGCCAGGTCCGCCGCCTGATCGAAGCCGCAAAGGCACATGGCAGCGAAGCGAAGTTGCGCGCAGGGTTGGAGCGGACGCTGATTGCGTCGGTGGGCCCTGCGGTGTCGGGGGAGCTCGCCGCGCATGGCCTGCGCACGGACATCGCACCGGCGGAAGATGCGTATTTCATGCGGCCGCTGATTTCGGCGATGGCCGCAGCGCTCGCCGAGAAACGGCCGAAGGTGGCCGGTTAATCACCAGGCGACGATGCCTAGCTTGCCACCTGTGAGGCGGCCGACATCAACTCCTGGGGGCTCGGAGCCCCGAACATGCGCTGGCCGCCTTCAGGAACCTCGGTAAAGGTCCAGCGCACAATCCCCTCGCGATCGAGCAGGAACTGGCCGAACAGCTGGCCCTGGCCGGTTGCCGCCATGCGCTGATCGGCCTCCATCATCTCGTAGCCGTCCTTGTTGTTGAGGTATTCGGCAGCCGCCAGCCGATTCATCGGCCCCGGCGTTTCGCCGGGCATATCGACCTGCATGCTCATGACGACGTCCATACCCACCTTGCGCGGCCACTCGGTCTCGTGGTCCGTAAACTCGAGATTGGGCAGGCCGAACGCGCGGTGCGAGACCCGCTCGGGGTCGGACGCGGCGAGCAGATCGGGCAAGGGATGATAGCGGAAGTAGAGCCGCGCGCGTTCGATGGGCGTATTCACGACCGTGAGACTTTCGACGCCCTTGTCGCGCAGCGCTGCGCCAAGTTGCGCCTGTGCCGCGATATGGCGCCGACAGAACGGGCAGTGCAGCCCTCGAAACAAGCCGATCAATATCGGGCTATGCCCACGAAAATCCTGGAGCGCGATCGTTCCATCGCGTGTGATGGCGTCCAGCACGATGTTCGGTGCGCGATCGCCCGGTTGAAGCGGTCCGTCGACATGAAGTTCTGACATGGTTGAACTCCTTCTTATGACCTAGTCGAGAAACGGCAGTACGATCAGCCCGGCGGGATCAAGCCCGTGGCGGGCGCAGACATCATGGGCCAGCGCGAAATATCGGTCGGCCTCGGGCATGTCGCCTCGATCAAGGCTCAGCGTGGCGAGACCATCATAGCATGGAAAAAGCTGCTGCGGTTCGCCGGTTTCGTTCGCCACCTCGATTGCCTCGTTGTAGCAGAGGGCGGCCAGATCGGGGCGGAAATGGCATTGATGGATTTGCCCGAGCACGATCAAGGGCACGGCGAGATGCTCGCGCTGATCGAGCGCGCGGTCGATTTCGATCGCCTTTTCGGCAGCCGGCACCCCTTCTTCGGTACATCTGTCCGTGAAGGTGCAACAGGCAACGGCAAAATTGGCAAGAAGACGCGCCTGGAAGCCGAGATCCCCGATCCGACGCGCGACATCGAGTCCACGCCGGCAGACCTCCACGGCTTTCGCCGGGTCGATAATCGTGTAGAGCACACCGAGATTGGTATAGCCGCGGCAGGCTACGTTGAGGAGGCCGGCTGTTTCGGCGGCTGCAACACTCTGCTCCACCTCGCGCACCGCCTCCTCGTGTCGTCCAAGCCGCGCCAGCGCCACCCCCTTGGTGTTGAGGGCCTCCGCAATGGCACGTGCCGCCTCGAGCCCTCCCTGCTTGTCCGCGTCCGCCGGTACGGACCGTGCATAGCCGAGCGCCTCGTCTGCCCATCTTGCGGCGGCCACGTGATCGCCCGTCCGAAACGCGAGACGGCCGCGCTCCTGCAAGAGATGCGCCCACTCGATGGGCGCGTCGATCCCTCCAAGCAGGTTGGCCGCCTCGGCGTAATGCGTCTCTGCCTTGATCCGCTTGCCGGCGTCCCACAGCAATCGGCCAAGCTTGCGAAGAATTCGCGCTTCGCTGATCCGGTCCTGTAGGGCGCGGTGCCCCTCCAACGCGCTCTGATAGTGCTCCTCGGCCGTGTTCCGGCGGCCAGCCGCGCCACAGAGGTCCGCGATCCGCTCGTACAGGACCAGACGTTCCGGCTCCCGTTCGCCGCCGGCCAACAGCACGGCGAGGGCCTGTTGGTAGAGACGGATGGCATCGTCATTGGCATAGCTGGCGCGTGCGCGATCGCCGGCCGCGCGCAGATAGCGCGCGCCTTTCGGCTTGCTCGCGCTCAGACTGAAGTGATGTCCGAGCAGTATCAGATCTTCGAGGCGCTCGGGCTCATGGCCATACAGCCTCTCGAGCGCCCCACCAATCCGTCCATGAAGCTCGATCCGGCGCTGCAGAAGCAGGTTTTGATAGATCACGTCCTGAAGCATGGTTTGCGTGAAGCGGTAGGTCCGCAGCGAAATCGAATTCGAGCCCGCGATCTCCTCGACGATTTCCGCGTCGCACAGAAGTTCGAGCCCTGCTTCGACCCTTGCCGGCTCGGTTGCCGCCGCACCGAGAGCAGCCGCATCAAAACGCGGGCCGATCACTGCGGCCTCCTGTGCCAGGCGGCGCACCTGATGCGGCAACCGGTCGAGACGCGCCAGCAACAACGCCTGAATGCTTGCCGGAATATCGGCGGCGGCTTCATCCGACGTCATCCGCCACTGCACGCCGTCGCGCTCCAGGGTGCCGGCTTCGATCAGGCCGCGTATGATCTCCTCGAGGAAAAGCGGATTGCCGCCGGCGCGATCGAGGATTCGACTGAACAGACGTCCCGGTGGTTCACGCCAACCGTGACTGAAATAGGCCGCGAGCAGCCTTTGTCCGTCGGCGTCGCCAAGCGGGGGCAGCCGGAGGGTTGCGTGACTGATCCTGCTGGAACCGAACAGGTCCAGTTCCAGCATCGGCCGATGCGTAAACAACAGCATCAGCCGCGTCCGCTCCAGTCGGTCCATCAGGAAGCGCAACGCTTCAAGCGACACCGCATCGGCCCAATGCAGATCCTCGACGATGATCAGCAGTGGCGACAGTGCCAGGCGGCGTTCGAAGACGGTACGAATCGCGAAGAATATCTGCCGGCGGAGCTGTTCGGGTTCGACGTGCCTGAGCACGGCGTTGGGGTCGCCGAGGCCGAGTACGTGCAGATAGAGGGGCATCAGGCGGTCGGCCTCGTCGGTCGCGAGGCCCAGCTCCGATAGCGCTTCGGCGACCTTCGCCTCCGCCTCTGTGGCGCCCGCCTTCTGCGCGATGCCATAGGCGCTGCGCAGCACGGCGGCGAGTGTGCCGTAGGACTGTTCGCCGAGCGGCGAGCACGCCGCCTGCCGGATCGCCACGCCTGCGAATCGATCCTGATCGCGGATGCGGGCGACGAACTCCCTGACCAGGCGCGTTTTCCCGATGCCGGCCTCACCGACCAGCCGCACCAGTTGAGCCGCGCCGCCGCACGCGAGATCAAGGCTGCCGATCATGCGCGCAAGCTCGGCGTCGCGCCCGATCAACGGCGCATTGAGGCCCAGCGTGTCGAGACCTCGCGCGGCACGGGGCGTGTCGAGCGGCTCATTCAGACGGTGGACCAGTACGCTGCCCATCTTGCCCTTGAGCGAGACCTCGCCAAGCGAGTCATAGGAGAACGCATGCCGCGTCAGACGGTGGGTCAACGGCCCGACCAGTACCTCGCCCGGAGCCGCCATCGATTGTAGTCGCTGGGCGGTATTCACCGTGTCGCCGGTCACCGAATAGGATTTGGCAACGCCCGCACCGAGCCCGCCCGCGACGACGTGCCCGGTGTTGATGCCGACATGGAGCAGCAGCGGTGAACCTGCATACGCCTTCGCGCGTTCGCTGAGGCGCGCCGTCCGGTCGATCATGTCGAGAGCAGCGCGCACCGCCCGCTCTGGGTCGTCCTCGTGCGCCGCCGGCGCACCAAACAGAGCAAGCAGCGCATCGCCGATGAATTTGTCCACGAAGCCGCCAAAGCTTTGCACCGCGGCCGTCAACTCCTCGAACAACCCGTTTTGAAGCGTCTGCATGACCTCGGGGTCGAGCCGCTCGCTCATCGCAGTGAAGCCGCTGAGGTCGGCAAACAGCACGGTGATGGTGCGGCGGTTCGCCTCGCTGTCGATCTTGTCCAACTGAGGTCGAAATGCGGCTTGAGCCTCCTCCGCTGGCGCGAGCGGCGGAGAGGAGGACCGGATCGGGGGCGTCGTCGGGCTCGTCCGCGCCGATGCCTGCCCGCCTGTGGGGACCTCAGCGACGAAGGCGCCGCATTTCGGGCAATAGGCGAAATCCGGCGCGCATGGAAAGCCGCAGCCAGGGCACGCGTTCGGTTGCTTCGTGCCGCACTTCGGGCAGAAGGCAAAGCCGCTCTGGACCTCTAAACCACAGCAAGAGCAGTTCATGGGTCAAGACCTCGCGGAAGCCGCGATGGTGCAATCTCCTGGACCTGCCGGACGGGCCCAGGAACCGGGCAAGCATGGGCTCGTCGCACGGGAAGAGCAAGCGGTGGTCGGTTAACGGCCGCGTGCGCGGCCTCACCCCTCCCCGCAACCGGACCGTCTTTCGGTGCTGAGGATAGACACCCCCGGCGATCGTCGCCCGCACTTATCTCGGCATCTCCGACGAGCTTTCGCGCAAGCCACACCGCCTCGCCATAGCGGGTCTCCTTCGCGAGCGACGTAGTGCGCTGCATCAAGGCGAGCATGTCCTGCGGACCCGCCTGGGAAGGCGACACGACGACGCTCACGAGAAACACCGCCCCCAGAAGCCGCGCGGCAAACCTTGTGGCGTTCGAGCGGGTTGGTATGCGGCAGCGCTGATTGACACGAGCAGTGTCAGCGCTACGTTGCCGGATTAGAAAGAACAAGAATAAGGGCAGGGAATCGCCGTGAAACCCGTCATTGCATCTTGAGCACATCCGCGCTCGCGCCATTCCGCATCCGCAACTATCGCTTCCAGTGGCCGTCCGACCTGCTCACCTCCTGGGCCTTCGAGATCGAAACGCTGGTGCTCGGCTGGTACATCCTGGTCGAGACCGGATCGGTGCTGCTGCTGACCATTCTCGCCTCGCTGCAATATGTGGGAACGCTGGTCGCACCGGTGCTCGGGATGATCGGCGACCGCATGGGTCATCGCGATCTCCTTGTCGTGCTGCGCCTCACCTATACGGCGCTCGCCTCGACCATCATGGTGCTGGCACTGACCGGCCGTCTGGCGCCACTCAACGTCATGATCATCGTTGCAATCATGGGCCTGATCCGCTCCTCCGATCTCGGCATTCGCAGCGCGCTGCTCGCCGACATCATGCCGGCCAAGCAGCTGGTGGGCGCGATCGGCCTGTCACGGACGACCCAGGACAGCGCCCGCATTGCCGGAGCGCTGACAGGCGCCGGCCTCTTCGCCGTGCTCGGCATTGGGTTGGTGTATGCGGCAGTCGCCAGCCTCTACCTCGTGGCCGCGATTCTCATGTCCTGCCTGACCCGACCGGAAAGGACCGTTGCCACGATGGACCTGCCGGCGAACAGCCGCGCCGTTTCAAAACTGCTCGACGAGCTGAAGGAAGGGATTGTCTGCGCCTGGAATGGCCCCGGAATGGGCGCCGCGCTGTGTGTCGCCTTCCTCGCCAATCTCACCGCATTTCCCTTCACGGGCGGATTGCTGCCCTACATCGCGCGCGAAATCTTTCACACCGACCAGACCGGGCTCGGCTATCTCTCGGCCAGCTTCGCCGTCGGCTCGCTGATCGGCTCCATCACGCTCAGCCTGGTCGGCGGCCTGCGCATTGCCCGGCTTCTGATCGGCGCGACGCTGGCCTGGTACGCCATGCTGCTGGTGTTCGTCGAAATCAGGACCATGCCGGTGGCCATGGCCTGCCTCGCTCTCGCTGGCATCGCCCAGAGCATGTCGATGATATCGGCCGCCGTGATCCTGATGCGCACGGCGAGCGCGCATCTGCGCGGCCGTGTCATGGGCGTCCGCATGATGGTGATCTACGGCTTGCCGCTCGGATTGCTCGCGGCCGGCAGCCTGATCGACCTCATCGGCTATTCCGCGACGGGCTCGCTCTATGCCGTCTCGGGGTTCATCGCGATGGCGGCGATCGCGGTGCGCTGGCGCGCGGACCTCTGGCCCCTGCACGCCCCCGCCAATGCGCGATGACGGGGCGCCCTAGTCCCCGTACCCGCGCAGCCGCTCGATATCGAGGATGGTGACGCCGCCATATTCGAGTCGCAGCAGGCCCTCCTTCTCCAGCCGGTTCAGCGCGCGATTGGCGTTCTGGCGGGACATGCCGGAGAGCGCCCCGATCTCCTCCTGGGTGATCTCCAGATGCGCGGTCGATTCCGGATAGAGGATCGGGTTGAACAACGAGGCGATGCCGCGCGCGAGGCGCGAGGTCGCATCGAGCGTACGGTTGACCTCGAGCATGCCGATGAACTGGCCGAGCCGCTCGTTGAGCTGGCGGACCAGGAAGCGGTTGAAGCCGACGCTGTTCTCGAACAGCCACATGAAGGCGCTGCGCTCCATCAGCGCGACACGGCTGTTGCGCAGCGCGACCACGTCGTAGCGGCGCGGTTCGTTCTTGAGCACGCTGCCCTCGCCGAACCAGGCCCCCGCGGTCAGCCCGGCAAGGCTCGCCTCCTTGCCGTCGCGCGACACCCCGCCCATCCGGGCAAGGCCAAAGACCATGCCGGCCCAATAGCCGAACGTGTCGCCGCGCATGAACACAGCCTCGCCGATGCCGTAGGACCGCTCCGTGATTCCGGCGCGAGCGACCTCGATCTCAGCTTGCGTGAGCTCGCGCGACCAAGCGGCGATGCGCTTCAGTTGATCCTCTGAAATCATGATCCCGAAGCCAGCCGCACCGTTTCTTCACTCCGCCCTTCTGTTGCACCGCAACACGACCGCATCGACCGCCATCCGACGAAAGATGAAGGCCGCCTCGCCTGAAAAACTTTGTCGCAGAATTGTCAGGCCGGAGACATTTCAAAATAGCCCTTTCCCCTATTGAGGGCCACCTCGGGCGATGCGGCTTTTGATCCCTAACGGGAGCGAGAGCCTCGCGGGTCCGGTCGAGACCAATAGCTGCATGGTCTGGCCGGCACGACCGTACTAGGATCGCCCGACAGGAACCGACGAAGAGCGCCAAAGAAAGCGCCATCACCGGGGAGGGACTTGTTTGGTGGCTACCAGTCTTGAAGTGCGCGGCGTGTCCTTGCGGTTCGGCGGCGTCCGTGCGCTGACCGATGTCGGCTTCGCCATCAAGGAGGGCGAGCTGTTCTCGATCATCGGCCCCAACGGGGCCGGCAAGACCTCGATCGTGAACTGTATTTCCGGCCGCTACAAGCCGACCGAGGGCCAGCTGTTCTATCAGGGCCGCGACATCACCGGCCTGACGCCGAACGCCCGCGCCTCACTCGGCATCGGCCGCACCTTCCAGAACCTAGCCCTGTTCCACCACATGAGCGTGCTCGACAACATCATGGTCGGCCGCCATCACCTGTTGAAGAACAATTTCCTCACGGGCTCGCTCTACTGGCTCACCGGCGCGCGCAAGGAAGAGCTCGCGCATCGCCGCAAGGTCGAGGAGATCATCGACTTCCTCGACCTCCAGTCGGTGCGGAAAGCGCAAGCCGGCACCCTCTCCTATGGCCTGCGCAAGCGCGTCGAGCTCGCCCGCGCCATGGCGCTGGAGCCGCGCCTCATCCTCCTCGACGAGCCGATGGCCGGCATGAACTTCGAGGAGAAAGAGGACATGGCCCGCTACATCGTCGATCTCAACGAGGAATTCGGGATGACGGTGGTGATGATCGAGCACGACATGGGCGTGGTGATGGACATCTCCCACCGCGTCATGGTGCTGGATTTCGGCCGCAAGATCGCCGAGGGCGATCCGGGTGCGGTGCTCGCCGATCCCCACGTCAGGCGCGCCTATCTCGGCGAGGAGGACGAGGTGCTGGTCGATCCGGACGATGCGCCGCCGGCGCAGGAGAGCGCGGCATGATGGATTATGCAGGCCGCGTCGCGCAGGCCGATACCTATCCCAAAATGCTCCGGCTCAACGCCAGGGAGCATGGCCACGAGATTGCGCTGCGCGAAAAGGATCTCGGGCTGTGGCGTGTCTTCACCTGGAACGACTACCAGACGCGCGTGCGCGATTTCGCGCTCGGCCTCGTCGAGCTCGGCCTTGGCCACAACGACGTCATCGGCATCATCGGCGACAACCGGCCGGACTGGGTCGCCGCGGAAATCGCCACCCACGCGATCGGCGGCCTGAGCCTCGGGCTCTACCGCGACGTGCTGGACGAAGAGGCCTCCTATCTCCTCAATTACGGCGAGGCGCAGCTGGTCTTCGCCGAGGATGAGGAGCAGGTCGACAAGTTGCTCACCCTCGCCGACCGCGTGCCGCGGCTGAAGCACATCATCTATTCCGACCCGCGCGGCATGCGGAAATATGACGACCCCAGGCTGCTGTCGGCGGAGAAATTCGCCGAGCTCGGCCGCGCCCGCGCTGCGCGCGAGCCTGGGCTTTACGACAAGCTCGTCGACGCGACCAAGGGCGAGGATGTCGCGATCCTCTGCACCACGTCAGGCACCACCTCGCATCCAAAACTCGCAATGCTCGCCGCCGGCCGCGTGCTCGGCCATTGCGCGACCTATCTGGCCTTCGATCCGAAGGGACCCGACGACGAATACGTCTCGGTGCTGCCGCTGCCGTGGATCATGGAGCAGGTCTATGTGCTCGGCAAAGGCCTCTTGTGCCGGATGAAGATCAACTTCGTCGAAGAGCCCGACACGATGATGAACGATCTGCGCGAGATCGCCCCGACCTTCGTGCTGTTCGCCCCGCGCGTCTGGGAATCGATCGCCGCCGACGTTCGCGCCAAGGTGATGGACGCCACGCCCTTCAAGCAGCGCCTGTTCGATATCGGGATGAAGTCGGGCCTGGCCGCGCTTGCAGACGGCAAGCGCTCGGGTTTTGCCGACGCCATCCTGTTTCGCGCGCTGCGCGACCGGCTCGGCTTCACCCGCCTGCGCTCGGCTGCGACCGGCGGTGCGGCGCTCGGGCCCGATACCTTCAAGTTCTTCCAGGCGATGGGCGTGCCGCTGCGCACGCTCTACGGCCAGACCGAGCTGTTGGGAGCCTACACGCTGCATCCCGAGGGCAAGGTCGATCCTGACACCACGGGCGTGCCGATGGCCGACAGCGTCGAGATCCGCATCGACAATGCCGACGTCCACGGCGTCGGCGAGATCGTGGTGCGGCATCCCAACATGTTCCTCGGCTATTACAAGAACCCGGAGGCAAGCGTTGCCGACGTCAAGGACGGCTGGATGCTGTCGGGCGATGCCGGCTATTTCAACGCCAACCGGCAGCTCGTCGTCATCGACCGCATCAAGGATCTCGCCGAGACCTCGCGCGGCGAGCGCTTCTCGCCGCAATTCATCGAGAACAAGCTGAAATTCTCGCCCTATATCGCCGAAGCCGTGGTGCTCGGCGCGGGCCGCGACGCGCTCGCGGCGATGATCTGCATCCGCTACTCCATCATCTCGAAATGGGCGGAGAAGAACCGCCTCTCCTTCACGACCTACAGCGACCTCGCCTCGCGGCCCGAGGTTTACACGCTGCTCCAGAAGGAGGTCGAGACCGTCAACGCCACGCTGCCGCCGGCGCAGCGCATCTCGCGCTTCCTGCTGCTCTACAAGGAGCTCGATGCCGACGACGGCGAGCTCACCCGCACGCGAAAGGTTCGCCGCAGCGTCATCAACGAGAAATACGCCGGCATCATCGACGCGATCTACCGCGGCGATGCCGACATCCCCGTCGACGCCGTGATCCGCTTCCAGGACGGCACCACGCAGAGGGTGCGCACCACGCTGCGGGTGGTGGATCTGGGCCGACCCGGGCAATTGGCGGAGGCGGCGGAGTGATGTCGCTTCCAATGCAGACCGCACCAGCAATCGATCCCCCCTCCCTGCGCAAGCGGGAGAGGCGAAGGATAGCATAACATGAACACCGCCTTCCTCATCCAGCTCCTGGTCAACGGCCTCGTGGTCGGCACGCTCTATGGCGTGGTCGCGATGTCGTTCGTGCTGATCTACAAGGCGACGCAGGTCGTCAATTTCGCGCAAGGCGAGCTGCTGCTGGTCGGTGCCTGGGTGTGCTGGGCCCTGCTTGCGAAATACCAGGTGCCGTTCTGGATCGGCATGCCGATGACGCTGGTGTTCATGTTCGTGTTCGGCATCGCCATCCAGGTCCTGATCCTGCGGCCGATGATCGGCGAGCCCATCATCTCGGTAATCATGGTAACGATCGGCCTCTCGACGGTGCTCCAGGCCACGCTGAAATGGATGTTCGGCGTCAACCCGCAGCCGTTCCCGCGCGTGTTCGAGAGCCAGTCCGTCAGCTTGTTCGGGCTTCAGATCCAGACCGTCTATGTCATGAGCCTGGTGGTCTCGGTCGCCATGATGATCGGCATGGCCTGGTTCTTCCGCGCATCCAAATACGGCCTTGCGATGCGCGCCACCGCGTTCAACCAGCAGGTCGCGCAGTCGCTCGGCATTTCCGTGAAAAGCGTGTTCGCGATGGCCTGGGCGATCTCGGCAACGGTGTCAGCGGTCGCCGGAGTCGTGGTCGCCGTGGTGAACGGGGTGTCCTCGGGCCTCGCCGCCTACGGCATCAAGGTGTTTCCGGCGGCGATCCTCGGCGGGCTCGATTCCGTCGGCGGCGCCGTGCTCGGCGGCATCATCATCGGCTTGCTCGAGAACGTCGCGCAATATGTCGACAGCGAGTATCTGCACTGGGGCAATCTCTACGAGATCGCGCCGTTCTACGTCCTCATCATCGTGCTGATGATCAAGCCCTACGGCTTGTTCGGCACCCACGACATCGAGCGGATCTGACCCATGGCCGGCCCTGCCCTCATCCCTGCTGGTGATTTCCGCACCTCCTATGCGGCCGACACCACGATCTTCCCGACGGCGACCAGCCGCAATTTTGCGATCGTAGGCGTGCTGCTGCTCTGCCTCGTGCCGCAATTCCTCGGCGGCTACTGGCTCAGCATTCTGATCCAGATCGGCATCTTCTCGATCGCGGCGCTCGGGTTGAACATCCTGGTCGGCTTCACCGGCCAGATCTCGATCGGGCATGCCGCCTTCTTCCTGCTCGGCGCCTTCACCTCGGCCTACATCTCCAACAATGCGCCGATCCCGGTGTTCTTCGCGATCCCGCTCGCAGGCGTCGTCACCGCGCTGGTCGGGCTGGTCTTCGGCATTCCGGCGGCGCGGCTGAAGGGCCTTTACCTCGTCATCGCGACGCTCGCCGCGCAATATATCCTGCTCGACTTCTTCTCGCGCGCCGAGTGGTTCACCGGCGGCTCGGTGCCGGCCAGCGCCAATCCGTTCTCGATCTTCGGCTTCACCTTGCGCGGCGACAAGCAGTATTTCTACGTCGTGCTGGCCTATGTGCTGGCGAGCTACATCCTCGTCACCAATCTGATGCGCACGCGCGACGGCCGCGCGCTGGTGGCGATCCGCGACCATTACCTCTCCGCCGAGATCATGGGCATCAACCTCACCAAATACCGCACGCTGTCGTTCGGCCTCGCCGCCTTCTTCGCCGGCATCGCCGGCGCGCTCTATGCGCACTACCAGCTCGTGGTCTCCCAGGAAGGTTTCGGCATCGAGCGCTCGATCCTGTTCCTGGCGATGATCATCATCGGCGGCACGGGTTCGATCATGGGCACGCTGATGGGCACCGCCTTCGTGGTGCTGCTGCCGGAGTCGATGGAGTTCCTCAGCATCTATTTGAAGGGCGGCGCGATCGACAAGGCGCTTTCGCTCAACAACAACATCACCTTCCTGCGCGAGATCGCGATCGGCGTGATCATCATCGCGTTCCTGATGTTCGAGCCTGACGGGCTCGCGCATCGCTGGCGGCAGATCAAGGCGTACTGGAAACTCTACCCGTTCTCGCATTGAAAACGGGCAACTTGCTAACCAACGAATAAAACAGGAGGAGGCAACCAATGAAGACAAAATCCCTTTTGAGCACTGCATCGCTCGCGCTGGTGATCGCCGCATTCTCGGCGAGCGCGCAGGCCCAGATCGCGATCGGGCATCTCGCCGACTATTCCGGCGGCACCTCCGACGTCGGCACGCCCTACGGCCAGGCGGTCGCCGACACCTTCGCCTGGGTCAACAAGAACGGCGGCGTCGGCGGCAAGCAGCTCAACGTCGACACCAACGACTACGGCTACCAGGTGCCGCGCGCGATCGCGCTCTACAAGAAATGGTCGGCTCCGGACAGCAAGGTCGCAGCGATCATGGGCTGGGGCACCGCCGACACCGAGGCGCTGACCGGCTTCCTCGCCCAGGACAAGATCCCCGATCTCTCCGGCTCCTATGCCGCCGCGCTGACCGATCCCGAAGGCGTCAGCGGCAAGGCCAAACCCGCTCCTTACAATTTCTTCTACGGCCCAAGCTATTCGGACTCGCTGCGCGCGATGCTGATGTGGGCGGCCGAGGACTGGAAGGCCAAGGGCAAGCCCGGCAAGCCGAAATTCGTGCACATGGGCGCCAACCATCCTTATCCGAACGCGCCGAAGGCCGCAGGCGAAGCCATGGCGCAGGAGCTCGGCTTCGAGGCGCTGCCGCCGCTGGTGTTCGCGCTCACACCGGGTGACTACAGCGCGCAGTGCCTGAGCCTGAAATCCTCCGGTGCCAACTACGCCTATCTCGGCAACACCGCGGCTTCCAACATCTCCGTCCTGAAGGCTTGCAAGACGGCCGGCGTCGAGATTCAGTTCCTCGGCAATGTCTGGGGCATGGACGAGAACGCCGCCAAGACCGCCGGAGACGCCGCCAACGGCGTGATCTTCCCGCTGCGCACCGCGGTGAGCTGGGGCGGCGATGCGCCCGGCATGAAGACGGTGATGGAGATCTCCAAGATATCCGACCCCACCGGCAAGGTCTACCGGCCCGTGCATTACGTCGCGGCGGTCTGCTCGGCGCTCTACATGAGGGAGGCGCTCGACTGGGCTGCCAAGAACGGCGGAGCGACCGGCGAGAACGTCGCCAAGGGCTTCTACCAGAAGAAGGACTGGGTGCCGGCCGGAATGGACGGCGTCTGCAATCCCTCGACCTGGACCGACAAGGACCACCGCGGCACGCTGAAGGTCGACCTCTATCGCACCAAGATCGCGGGTGCGACCGACGGCGACCTCAACGACCTCATGGCCAAGGGCACGATCAAGCTCGAGAAGGTCAAGACCGTCGAACTGCCGCGCAAGGCGGAATTGCTGGGGTGGTGATTTCGATCTCGGACGTCATGGCCGGGAAAAGCGCGAAGCGCGTCTTCGCGCAGACGTCCCGGCCATCCACGTCTGACCACTCGGCACGAAGAACGTGGATGCCCGGGACAAGCCCGGGCATGACGAGCGCACCAAATTGGCGGCACACCTAATGACCGAAATTCACGAAGCCACTCGTCCCTCGCCCAGTATAGTGCCCGCGCCACCCCTTCTCGGCGTGCGTAATATCGAGGTCGTCTATGACGACGTCATCCTGGTGCTGCGCGGCCTCAGCCTCGACGTGCCCAAGGGCGCGATCGTGGCGCTGCTCGGGGCCAATGGCGCCGGCAAGTCGACGACGCTGAAGGCGATCTCGGGGCTGCTCAAGACCGAGGACGGCGAGGTCACGCGCGGCGAGATCCTGTTCGAGGGCGAGCGGATCAACGGCATCGACCCCGACAAGATCGTCCGCCGCGGCGTCTTCCAGGTGATGGAGGGCCGCCGCATCATCGCCGACATGACGTCGCTGGAGAACCTCAAGCTCGGCGCCTTCACCCGCAGGGACCGCGAGGTCGATGCCGACATCGACATGGTCTTCAACTATTTCCCGCGCCTGAAGGAGCGCACCGGCCTTGCCGGCTATCTCTCCGGCGGCGAGCAGCAGATGCTCGCGATCGGCCGCGCGCTGATGGCACGCCCCAAGATGATCCTGATGGACGAACCGTCGATGGGCCTGTCGCCGCTGCTGGTGAAGGAGGTGTTTTCCATCATCCAGAAGATCAACCGCGACCTCGGCGTCACCATCCTGCTGGTCGAGCAGAACGCGCGCGCCGCGCTGTCGGTGGCGAGCCACGGCTACATCATGGAGCAGGGCAAGGTCGTGCTCGACGGCACCGCGGACGAATTGCGCGACAACGAGGACGTCAAGGAATTCTACCTCGGCGGCGCCGGCGACCAGCGCAAGAGCTTCAAGAACCTCAAGAGCTTCAAGCGGCGCAAGCGCTGGCTTTGACAAAGCGTTTTCAAGCGAAGTGGGAACCGGTTCGAGTGAAGAAAACGCGTCAAAACAAAAGAACTCTAACCGTCCAACACCTGCTCCGCTTCCGTGACTGCGCAGAGAACATGATAGAACGACGACGCAGGAATGGTGTCGACCAGCGATTTGCCGTCGCGATCGAACTGGTCGTACCAGCCGCCCCGCACGGGATGGCTGAGATAATGCCGCTCGAGCCGCACCAGGGCCGCGCGCGCCTCATCCGCCGCGCCCGCCTCGCCGGACTCGGCCTGTGCAATCCACGCCTTCGCGATCTCGGTCTGCGGCCACAGCCGGCGCGTGCTGCGGCGGATGTTGCCGGTGGCATCACCCTCGTCGATCAGGCAGCCCGTCGCCTCGTCGCGATAGCGCAGAGCGGTCGCCAGCAGTTCCGCACGCCGCTGCCCGGTCGGGCAGCCCGTGATGCGCTCAAATCCCTTCAGCAGCCAGACCCACTCCGCCTGATGGCCAGGCTCGACGCTGACCGGCTCGATCTTCGACCAGTCCTCCTCGAAATACTCCGACAACACGTGCTTCTGCTTGTCGTAGAGGTTGGCGAGGAACAGCGCGAAGAACTCGCCGGCGCGATTCTGGAACGACAGATCGTGGGTCGCGTCGAAGCACGCGATCATCGCCTCGAACAGGTGCATGTGCGGGTTCTGCCGTCGCGGCAGCGAGACCGGCAGCCCCTCGTGGACGCCGCCATGCGGCGAGCGCAGGTGGCCGTCGAGGAAGGCGAGCAGCGCATCGATCTCGGCGCGAACCTGCGCGTCCTTGTCGAGCGCATAGACGGTCGCAAGTGCAAACAGAATGAAGGCGTGGTCGTAGGCGTCACGCCGACCATCCATCACCGCGCCCTCCGGCGTCAGCCGGTGCACATAGCCGGGCCGGCCGTCGGGCGCCTTCGCGCGTGCCAGCAGGTGCTCCAGCCCCTTCAGCGCGATGGCGCGCCCCTCGGGATACCAGCCCATCTGTGCCGCCTTGGCGTAGCAGTAGATCTGGCGGGCCTGCACGAACACGCGCCGCGGCGCGGCGGCATCCGCCGTGCCGTCGCGGTGCAGCCGGTCGATGAAGCCGCCCGCGACAGGGTCCCAGCCGACGGTCGACCACAGCGGCATCGCGTCGTCGATCATGCGGCGCTTCAGGCGCGCGACGACACCAGCCGTCTCCTCCGCCGCCTTGATCAGTTCGTCCGCCATCTCGCGCTCTCCACGTCCCGACAATGGCCGTCTGATACCCATGCCAGCGGCGGCGTGCAACGGATGCCAACCCGGAAAGATCAGCCATGACCGCCCATTACGACGCCCTCGAGACGCGCGAGCAAGCCGCGCGCGAGGCCGAGCTGTTTTCGCGCCTGCCGGGCGTGCTGCGCAACGCGATAACGGCGCCCGCCTATGCCGAGCGGCTCAAAGGCGTGGATCCGGCCACGGTGACCACGCGCGCGGCGCTGGCGCGCCTGCCGGTGCTGCGCAAGTCGGAACTGCCGGCCCTGCACAAGGCCTCCGCGCCCTTCGGCGGCTTCGTGGCGGCGGCACCGGGCTCGTTCGCCCGGCTCTTCACCTCCCCGGGCCCGATCTTCGAGCCGGAGGGCCGGCAGGCCGATCCCTGGCGCGGCGCACGGGCGCTGTTCGCGGCTGGGTTCCGGCCCGATGACATCGTGCTCAACACCTTCAGCTACCACCTCACCCCCGGCGGCTTCATCTTCGATGCTTCGGCGCGCGCGCTCGGCTGCGCGGTGATCCCGGCCGGGCCCGGCAATACCGAGCAGCAATTCGAGCTGATCGAGGCCTACCGGCCGGTCGGCTATAGCGGCACGCCCGACTTCCTGAAGATCCTGCTCGATGCAGCGGCGACCGCGGGCCGCGACGTCTCCTCGATCAAGCGCGCGCTGGTCTCGGGTGCGGCCTTCCCGCCCTCGCTCCAGGCCGAGATCAAGGCGCGCGGCATCGACGCCTACCAGGCCTTCGGCACCGCCGATCTCGGCCTCATCGCCTTCGAGACGGAGGCGCGCGAGGGCATGGTCGTGAACGAAGGCCTGATCATGGAGATCGTCAAGCCCGGCACCGGCGATCCCGTTGCGGAAGGCGATGTCGGCGAGATCGTCGTCACCTCACTCGACCCGCACCATCCCTGGATCCGCCTCGCACTCGGCGACCTCACCGCGGCGCTGCCGGGCCCCGAGCAGATGCGGTCGCACCAACATGCGGATCAAGGGCTGGATGGGCCGCGCAGACCAGACCACCAAGGTCAAGGGCATGTTCGTCCGTCCCGAGCAGGTCGCCGAGATCAGCAAGCGGCATTCCGCACTCGGCCGCCTGCGTCTCGTCGTCACGCGCCAGGGCGAGACCGATGCGATGACGCTGAAGGCGGAAACGGCGGCAGCAAGCGAGGCTCTGCGCGAGGAGATCGCGGGCACGCTGCGGATGGTGACAAAGCTCGGTGGCGCGGTCGAGCTGGTCGGCCCCGGCACGCTGCCGAACGACGGCAAGGTGATCGCGGACGAGCGGTAACCCAAGCCCGCCTTCGACGGCGATGCAAAATCGCACATCATTGGCGATTCTCCCCCGGCAGGTGGGCATTTCGGCCCCGTTTGGATCGCCTTGGGGGCGCGCCAGCGGAACCTTGCATCACCCCACCGGCTCCCGTATTACCGGGCGGTGAACAAACCGGGCATGCGCCTTCATTGCAGCCGGCAGAATCCGGCTTTCCCTGGACCTAAAACGTGCTTGAGCGAACCCTCGTCACCATCGCCGAGACAGAGACGATTGAGGAAGCCTTCCGGCGCCTCAACGCCAACAGGCTCGGCATCCTCTTTGCGCAGGAATCGGGCGGACGAATCGTCGGCGCAGTGACCGATGGCGACATCCGCCGGCGGATGCTGACGGGCATCACGATTCACGACCAGGTAGCAGCCTGCATCAACCGCAACTTCGTCTGGGCACAGGCCGGAGGACCACGGGAGCAGATTCTCAAACTGCTCGACCAGCGCGTGCACGTCGTCCCCATCCTCGACACCGACGGCCGGCTGGTCGACGTGTTCAGCCGCGAGCTGTTCAACCTCTCGGAGGAGAGCGAGGTTTTCGCGCGCGCCCGCTCGCCGGTCCGCATCTCCTTCTCCGGCGGCGGCACCGATCTCACGCACTACTTCGTGGAGAATGATGGCGGCGCGGTGATCAACGCCACGATCAAGATGTATGCGCATGCGACGTTGCGGCGCCGGAGCGATCCCCGCATCCGGATTTATTCGCACGATTTTCGCTGCACGGTCGAGGCCGGCAGTCTCGCCGAGCTCGGCACGGGCGGCGATCTCGCCCTGATCAAATCGGTGGTGCGCCTGATCAAGCCGACCTACGGGTTCGACCTCGAAGTCTCCGCCGATTTCCCGGTCGGCTCCGGCCTCGGTGGCTCGGCGGTGGTCTCCTCCGCCATCATCGGATGCTTCAACGAATTCCGCGGCGACCAGTGGGATCGCCACGAGATCGCGGAAATGGCGTTCCAGGCCGAGCGGCTGATGCTCAACATTCCCGGCGGCTGGCAGGATCAATATGCCACCGTGTTCGGCGGCTTCAACCACATGGAGTTCTCCTCCGACCAGAACACCATCGTACCGCTACGTCTCGACCCCAACATCATTGCCGAGCTCGAGGAGAGCCTGGTGCTCTGCTACAGCGGGGGAGGTCATGACTCCGGCGCGATTCATCGCGACCAGAAAGCTCAGCACGAGACGGCCGACGCGGTGACCGCCGCTGCCAAGCAGAAGGAGGTGACGCGCGAGATCCGCAAGCATCTCCTTCGCGGCCGGCTGCTGGATTGCGGACGCCTCATCGACGAAGCCTGGCACGCCAAGCGCAAGCTCAGCTCCAAGATCTCTTCAAGCGAGCTCGACGCCATCTACGATTTCGCCAAGTCGAACGGCGCCGTCGGCGGCAAACTGCTGGGCGCCGGCGGCGGCGGCTACTTCATGTTCTTCGTGCGTCCGTTCGAGCGCTACCAGCTCATCGCGTCGCTGGAACAGCAGGGGCATAACTGCTCGCGCATCATGTTCGAAGAGAACGGGCTGCGGACGTGGAAATCGCGCTTTCCCGCGCGCTCCACCTGACGCATGTGAGACGAGAATGTTGATGATACCGCCCAAACAGCCAGCTCCGATCCGTATCGGCAACCGCCTTCTGGGTGACGGCGAGCCTTGCTACGTCATCGCCGAGGTCGGCAACAACCATAACGGCGATTTCGACCGCGCCATCGCACTGGTCGATGCGGCGGTCGCGGCCGGCGCGGACTGCGCCAAATTCCAGATGCGAAAGCTCGACGAGGTCTACCGCGCCTCCTCGCTCTCCGGAAAGGACGACGACCTCGCCGTCGAATACACGCTCGATCTGCTCCGCCGCTTCGAGCTGACGACGGAGCAGCAGAAGAAGATCGCCGACTACTGCGCCTCGAAGGGCATTCAGTATCTCTGCACGCCCTGGGATGCGAAGAGCGTCGCAGTGCTCGAGGGCTTCGGCGTGCAAGCCTACAAGGTCGCCTCCGCCGACCTGACCAACCTTCCCCTGCTCGCCAGGCTGATCGCGACCGGCAAGACGCTGATCGTCTCGACCGGCATGAGCACGACGGAGGAAATCAAGGCCGCGGCAGAATTCCTCGACGAGCGCAAAGCGGGTTATGTGCTGCTGCACTGCCAGAGCACCTATCCCGCGGCCCTGCACAACATCCATCTGCGCTTCATGGATACGCTGCGGGAGATCCACCCGCTCGTCGGCTATTCCGGCCATGAGCGCGGTACCGCGGTATCGACCGCGGCGGTCGCCCTCGGTGCGATCGTGATCGAGCGCCACATCACGCTCGACCGCGAGATGGAGGGCCCGGACCATGCCGCGAGCCTGGAGCCGGAAGAGTTCAAGGCGCTCGTCACCGGCATCCGCGAGGTGGAAGCGGCGCGCGGCGAAAAGCTCGCCGAGCGCGCGCTCAGCCAGGGCGAGTTGATCAACCGCGAAAACCTCGCAAAGAGCCTCGTCGCTGCGCGCGACATCGAAGCCGGCACGGTCATCTCCGACGACGACATCGCCGTGAAGAGCCCTGGCCAGGGCCTGTCACCGCTGAAGATGCCGGCCCTGATCGGCAAGATTCTCAAGCGCAAGATGGCGGCCGACGATTATTTCTTCCAGAGCGACCTCGACGAGGGCGCCGCGAAGGCGCGCCGTTACCGTTTCGACCGCCCCTGGGGCGTGCCGGTGCGCTACCACGACACCGAGCGCTTCCTGGAAATCTGCGAGCCCGACATCATCGAATTCCATCTCAGCTACAGCGACATGGAGCGCGATCCGGCGGCGTATCTCTCCGGCACCTATGATCTCGGCTTCGTCGTGCATGCCCCGGAGCTGTTCGCCGGCTCCAAGCTGATGGACCTCGCCACGCCGGACGAGGCGTTGCGCCGCTATTCGCTCGAGCAGACGCAGGCGGTGATCGACATCACCCGCGGCCTCAAGAAGTTCTTTCCCAAGACGAAACGCCCGCCGATCGTCGCCAATATCGGCGGCTTCACCATGGACGAGCCGCTGCCGCCGGAAGAGAAGGCCGAGCGTTACAGGATCTTTGCGCAGAGCCTGAAAGAGCTCGACATGGACGGTGTCGAGCTGACGCCGCAGACTATGGCGCCCTTCCCCTGGCACTTCGGCGGCCAGCGGCACCAGAACATCTTCATCTTCCCGGAGGAGTCGGCCGCCTTCTGCGCCAGGCATGATCTGCGTATGTGCGTCGACATCTCCCACACCAAGCTCGCTGCCAACCATTTCGGCTTCGACTTCGCGCAAGGCCTCGCCCAGCTCGGCCCCCATACCGCGCATCTGCATTTCGGCGACGCCAAGGGACTGGACGGTGAAGGCCTCCAGGTCGGCGAAGGCGAGATCGATTTCGACGAGATCGGAAAAGTGCTGCGCAAGCATGCGCCCACCGCATCGTTCATTCCCGAGATCTGGCAGGGCCACAAGAACATGGGCGAAGGCTTCTGGACCGCGCTCGAACGTCTTGAGGGACACATCTGATGGCGCGCAAGACGCTGGCCGTGATCGCTGCACGCGGCGGCTCCAAAGGCATCCCGCACAAGAACCTGCTCGATCTCTGCGGCAAGCCGCTGATCGCCTGGACGGTCGAGCAGGCGCGTGCCGCGCAGGGCGTCGACGTGGTGGCGGTCTCGTCCGACAGCGACAAGATTCTGCAGGCGGCGGAAGCCGCCGGCGCGGTGGGCGTGCGGCGTCCCGACGACATTTCGGGCGACCTCGCCTCCTCCGAGTCCGCCTGGCTGCATGCGCTCAACGCCATCGACGAGCGGATGGGCCGCTTCGAGCGCATCGTCGCGCTCCAGGCGACCTCTCCGATCCGCGAACCCGACGACATCGAGAAGGCGCTTGCGACCTTCGATCGCGAGCATCTCGACAGCCTGCTCTCGGTCTGCGAGGTCGAGGACTATTTCAACTGGCGCATCGGCCAAAACGGGCCGGAGCCGATCAACTACGACTATCACAACCGCCGCATGCGGCAGCAGATCGAGAAGCGTTACCTGGAGAACGGCTCGTTCTACGTATTGATTCCTTCACTCCTGCGCGAACAGAACAATCGTCTCGGCGGCAAGATCGGCTTTCACCTGATGGAGCGCCACAAGATGTTCCAGATCGACCGCCCCGAAGACGTCAAGCTCTGTGGGGCCATCATGCGCAGTTACGGCTATGCCTGATCTCAGCGCCTTCTCTCTCGCAGGCAAGATCGCGGTCGTGACAGGCGCCTCGCGCGGCATTGGCGCTGCGATTGCGAGCGGCCTGAAGGAGGCCGGCGCCACGGTATTCGGTCTCAGCCGTTCCGGGACTGCGCCGCAGGGCGTGACCGCGATTGCCTGCGATCTCTCCGATGATGCCGCGATCGGGCGTGCTTTCAACGCCATCGCGGCGCAAGGCGGACGTATCGACGCGTTGGTCAACGCGGCCGGCATCAGCCTTCCTCCGCAGAGCGCCGAAAGTGAGCTGGCGCGCTTCCGCGCTACGGTCGCGACCGACCTCACCGGCGTCTACGCCACGATCCTTGCCGCCTATCCGCTTCTGAAGACGACGGGCTCGGCCGCGATCGTCAACGTCACCAGCATCAACTCGATCCGCGGTTTCCCCGGCAATCCCGGCTATGTCGCGGCGAAAGCCGGACTCGCCGGGCTGACGCGCGCGCTGGCCGCCGACTATGCGCCCGATGGCGTCCGCGTCAACGCGCTGGCGCCGGGTTATGTCGCAACCGAGATGACCGCGAAGAGCTATGCCGATCCCGCCATGCACGAAGATCGGCGCCGCCACACCATGCTCGGCCGCTGGGGACAGCCCGCGGACATGGTGGGCGCAGCGATCTTCCTGGCGTCGGACGCGTCGGCCTATGTGACGGGCCAGGAGATCTTCGTCGACGGCGGCTGGACCGCCAAGGGCCTCGCCATCAGCTCGGATAGCAAATCGTGACCGCAACGCTGCAACGTATCGGGTTCATGCAGGGACGCCTGTCGGCCCTGGTCGACGGCAAGATCCAGGCGTTCCCGTGGAATGAATGGCGCGAGGAATTTCCCCGCGCGAAGGCGCTCGGCCTGACGCGGATGGAATGGACCATCGATCAGGAGCGGCTGCGGGAAAATCCGCTCACGACCGAATCCGGCCAGGCGGAGATCAACGCCCTGGCACGCGAGAACGGTCTGCGCATTCCGAGCCTGACTGGGGACTGCTTCATGCAGGCGCCGTTCTGGAAGGTCGACGCCGTCGTGCGCGACGCGCTCGTCAACGATCTCGATCTGCTGATCGCCGCCTGTAGCCGGATCGGCATCGAATTCGTCGTGATTCCGCTGGTCGACAACGGCAAGATCGAACGCGAGAGCGAGAGCGATACGCTCAAGCGGGTGCTGATCGCCCGCCGCGAACAGCTTGCCAGACAGAACGTCAAGATCGTCTTCGAATCCGATCTGCCGCCGCGCGATCTCGCCCGGTTCATGGAGGCGTTCCCGGCAGACGTCTTCGGCATCAACTACGACAGCGGCAACAGCGCCTCGCTCGGCTATGACAGCAGCGAGGAGATCGAGGCCTACGCGCCGCGCATTCTCAATGTGCACGTGAAGGACCGCATTCGCGGCGGCACCACCGTGCCGCTCGGCACCGGCAACGCCGATCTCGCCGAGACGATCCGGCTGATCGAGCGCTCCGGCTACGAGGGTCAGTATATCCTGCAAACCGCACGCGCCGCCGACGGCGACCACGCGGGCGCGCTCGCCAGATATCGCGACATGACGGTCGGCTGGATCGAGGACGCGATGCGATGAAGCTCGAGCTCGACGATCGCGTCGCCCTCGTCACCGGCGCCAGCCGCGGCATCGGCCTTGCCATTGCCGTTGCCCTTGCCGCCGAGGGAGCGAAGGTCGCGCTGGCTGCGCGCGGCTCGGATGCGCTGAACGCGGCGCGCGCGACCGTCGGCGGAGACAGCTCGATCCATATCGCCGACGTCACCGATCCCGCCGCCGCCGCGGCACTGGTGCAGGACGTCGACAAGCAATGGGGCCGCCTCGACATCCTCGTCTGCAACGTCGGTAGCGGCGCCTCCATGCCGCCGGGCAAGGAAACCGCGGCGGAATGGTCGCGGGTGATGGACCTCAATTTCTTCGCCACCACCAACACGATCGACGCCGCACGCCCGCTGATGGCGCGCGGCAGCGGCGACCGGTCCATCATCTGCATCTCCTCGATCGCAGGCATGGCGGCGCTCGGCGCGCCCGTGACCTACTACGCCGCGAAAGCGGCGCTGAACGCGACCGTACGCGGACTGGCGCGGCCGCTGGCGCTCGAGGGCATCCGCATCAATGCGGTCGCGCCGGGCAATATCCTGGCCGCCGAGGGGACCTGGGCGCGCAAGCTCGCCGAGAACAAGGCCGCGGTCGAGGACATGCTGGCGCGCGAGGTGGCGCTGCGCCGGCTCGGCAGGCCGGAAGAGATCGCCGACCTCGTCGCGTTCCTCGCCTCGCCCCGCGCCGCCTTCATCACCGGCAGCGTCATGGTCGCCGATGGCGGCCAGTTGCGCAGCTGAACAGGAGCCCCCCGATGGCAAGCCCGTCCTCCCGCTATGACCTGACCGGCCGCACCGCGCTCGTGACCGGCGCCGGCGGCCTGCTCGGGCGGCAGCATGTCGCTGCACTTTCCGAGGCGGGGGCGCGCGTTATCGTCACCGAAATCGGCCTCGCGCAGGCCGAGGCGGCCGTCGCTGCGCTGAAGCAGAGCACGCCCTCTGCCGATCTGATCGCGCTGGCGCTCGATGTCACCGCGCAGGACTCGGTACGCGCCGCGAACGAACAGCTGGCGAGCCGCGGCGTCACCGTCGACATTCTCGTCAACAACGCGGCCATCGATCCGAAGGTGACGTCGAGCCCCGGCGTCATGCACTCCTCGCGCTTCGAAGCGTTCCCGGTGCCGCAATGGCAGACCGAGATCGCGGTGGGCCTGACCGGGGCGATGCTGTGCGCGCAGGAATTCGGCGGCCAGATGGCCAAACGCGGCCGCGGCGTGATCCTCAACATCGCCTCCGATCTCGGCGTGATCGCGCCGGACCAGCGGCTCTACCGCCAGCCGCATGTGACGCGCGAGGAGGAGCAGCCGGTCAAGCCCGTGACCTACTCGGTGATCAAGCACGGGCTGATCGGTTTGACGAAGTATCTGGCGACCTACTGGGCCGACCACGGCGTGCGCGTCAACGCGATCTCGCCGGGCGGCGTCTTCAACAACCAGGACCCCGCCTTCGTGGAACGTCTCACCCGCCTGATCCCGATGGGGCGCATGGCCGAGGTCGACGAATATCGCGCCGCGGTCCAGTTCCTCTGCTCGGATGCCTCGAGCTACATGACCGGGCAGAACCTCGTTATGGATGGCGGGCGGAGCGTGTGGTAGCGGCTCGCACCGCTGCCGGCCAAACTCATAGCGTGGCAATCCGGCGAGACGTCGCCTCCACCCGCGCCCACAGCGCGATGATGTTGCGCTGACGCTGCGCGTGGCTTGCGTCGTCAGCGTCGAGCGAGCGGCACAAACGTGCAAGCACATCGACCCTGGGATCTCGAACATTCACAACGGCCTGCCTCACCGACGCAAAGGGATCGGATAGGTCCACGACGGCGGGCCCGCGTTCGTCTGCCGCGATCCTGAAGCAGGTCTTCGTGGAGCGACTGTCGACCCGCAGCGCAAACGGCGGCAGGGCCTGTGCAGTGAAGACCGCCTCCCAGGACGCCGTCTCGCCATCCGAGGGGCCGCCAACCACCGACGACGAGACATCGTCGTAGCTGAGCTCTGCAAGAAGCGCGATCAGATGGATGCCGTAGAAGCGGAGTGCGCCGCCGCCACTGGCGTCGAACCGCTTCCAGTTTGCGAGATTGGCGCGATAGTGATGCGCCATGAAGCTCCAGTCCAGCGAAAGACCATCGGTTCCCTCGCAGAGCACCGCGCGGAGCCGCTCTGCCCACGGCATGAAACGAAAGGTGTAGCCGACGCGATAGCGCTTGCCGGCGTGCTCGAACGCCTCGATGAGCTGCGCCGCAAGCTGCGGCGTCGGCGCGACCGGCTTCTCCAGGATCAACTCGCGGATGTCGGGCATGTCTGCCAGCCGCGCCATCCAGCCGGCCTGATCGGCAGGACGAAGCGCAACCACTGCACCGCTCGCCTGCGCCAACGCCTCCTCGGTGCCGGGACACCAGGTCACCTCGGGCACATATTGGACGAGCTCGCTTCGCCCGCCGACCACCGCACGGTAGCGCTCCGGCAGCGCCACCTTCATCCCGCACTCGATCAGCGCAGGCAGATACCCATACATCCCGAAACCCGATCCGAGGATCGTGAAAACGGGCGCCTCAGGCATGGAAATCGTCCGCGCCGAGCACGTCGATCACCGGCCCCTTGTATCCGTTTTCCTGGAGATACTGACGGATCTCACGCGAGATGTGCCAGGCGAGATTGAGCAACGGCTTGCCCTGGTCGCCATGCGCGAACAATTCGTCGTCGGACACGATCGGAATGCGCGTGCCCGGCACATAGTGCCCGATCTTGATCGAGCCGGGTTTCTCGTGGACGGCCACGATCTCCTTTTCGGTCAGTCCCAGCAACTTGACCAGGATCGCCGCACGGCCCGGAAACGCCTTGGCCCTGACAGGACCATGTGCCGCAATGATCTTCTTCAGCTCTTCGCCCTTGCGCGCCTTCCAGAGTTCGACGTCGCGCGCGAGCTGGGCGAACTCGGCCCTGAAATTGTTTTCGCGCGCGACGATCTCGGCTGCGACGGCATCGCTCTTCGCCGCGTGTCCGAGAATGACGCGGATATTGCCGCCATACCGCGCGGGAAATTCGACATTGACGATGTCGAGGCCAAGCGATCTCGCGATAAAGCTGAACGATTTGTACGAATAGGTGCGCGGATGCTCGTGATAGAAAGTGTCGAACTGATGCCGGTCCAGCACCGCGCCGAGATAGTGGTTCTCGATCACGATCACCGTCTGAGGCCCGAGCAGCGCCTTCAGCGCCGCAAGCACGCCGTTCAGATCCTCGATATGCGCGAAGACGTTGGTGAAGGTGATGATGTCGGGCGTGCCGACTGCACGACGGATCTCGGCCGCGGTCTCCGTGCTGAGATAGTTCTGCACCACGAAATGGCCCTTCGCGGCGGCGTCCTGCGCCGCGCCGGTCGGCTCGATGCCGGCCGTTGTCGCGCCGGCCTCACGGAAGAAATCGAGCAGGCTGCCGTCGTTGCAACCGATGTCGAGCGCGATCTTGCCGGTCAGGGGTCCCATCCGCTCCGCGCAGGTCGCCACGAGACCCTTCATTCCCGAGAGCACATCGGCGGTGAAACGCGAGCGGTAATGATAGTCCTTGGGGAAAAGATCCTCTTTCGGAACCTGGAAGCGCTGATGGCCAGTGGCGCAAGTCGGGCAGAAATCGATCAGAATCGGATATTCGCGGCACTGGCGCGAATCGCCGACCGCCACCAGGTCGTCGCACAGGGGATGCAGGCCGAGATCGAGCACCGGCACGAGCTTGTCGTTGCCGCAGACCTCGCAACTCTTGATCTCGGTAAGCGGTCTCGTCGACGTGGTGGTCATCATATTGATCCGATTTGACAGGCGGCTAGTTCAGCCTGGTGTTCATGAATGCGTCGATCTGGTCAACCATCACTGGCCTGACCGCGGCGCCCTGCTCGAACGCCTTGTACCACTCCACCACGGCGGACGCGGCACGATCGAGGCCCCAACGCGGCGCCCAGCCGAGATGAGCCCGCGCCTTGGAGCTGTCCAGCGACAGCAGCCGCGCCTCGTGCGGATGCTGTCCCGGCTGCGGCATCTGCTGCGACGGAACGCCCCACAACAGCGCGAGGCGATCGACCAGCCAGCGCACCGTGCGCACGCTATCGGCGTCGGGGCCAAAATTCCATTCGCTGGAGAATGCAGCCGGATCGCGCCACAGATGCTCGGCGAGCAGAATGTAGCCCGACAGCGGCTCGAGCACGTGCTGCCAGGGCCGCACCGCATCGGGATTGCGGACCGGCACCGGCTGCCCGTTGCGGATCGCGGCGATCACATCGGGGACGAGACGATCCTGCGCCCAGTCGCCGCCACCGATCACATTGCCGGCGCGGGCGCTGGCGAAGCCGATCCGGTGAGTTCCGCTGAAGAACGAGGACCGATACGCCGCCGTGACCAGTTCCGCGCAGGCCTTGCTGCTGGAATAGGGATCCTTGCCGCCGAGCGGATCGGTCTCGCGGTAGCCCCACACCCATTCCTTGTTATCGTAGCATTTGTCGCTGGTGACGTTGACCACCACGCGCACGCCGGAGGTCCGCACCGCCTCGAAGACGTGCACGGTGCCCATGACGTTGGTCGCATAGGTGCCGACCGGATCGTCATAGGACGCCCGCACGATCGCCTGCGCCGCCATATGAAACACGATCTCGGGCTGGAATCGGTCGAACACCGCCTTGACCGCGAGTGGATCGCGGATATCAGCGAAGACCGATACGGTGTCCCGTGCAGTCTGCGCCAGGTCGAACAGGTTGGGGGTCGTCGACGGCGGCAGCGCGAGACCCGCGACCTCGGCGCCGAGATGGCGTAGCCACGCCACCATCCAGCCGCCTTTGAAGCCGGTGTGCCCGGTGACGAGAACGCGCTTCCCCGTCCAGAAAGTGGCGTTCATGGCCAGTGCTTCCACGGCGCCTGCCCGCTGTCCCAGAGTTGTTCGAGATGCAGCTTGTCCCGCAGCGTGTCCATCGCTTCCCAGAAGCCGGTGTGGCGGTAGGCCGCGAGCTGTCCGTCCTGCGACAGGCGCTTCAGCGGCTCCTGCTCCCAGATTGTGGCGTCGTCCCCGAGATAGTCGAAGATCGCCGGCTCCAGCACGAAGAAGCCGCCGTTGATCCAGCGACCGTCGCCCCGCGGTTTCTCCTCGAAATGCCGGACCACGTCGTCGCCGATGTCGAGCGCACCGAAACGCGCCGGCGGCTGGATGGCGGTGACCGTCGCATGGCGGCCGTGGGCGCGATGAAATTCGCGTAGCGCGCCGATATCGACGTCCGCGAGGCCGTCGCCATAGGTCATGCAGAACGTCTCGTTGCCGACATAGTCCCTGACGCGCTTGAGACGGCCGCCGGTCATGGTGTTGAGGCCGGTGTCAACCAACGTCACCTTCCAGTGCTCGGCGAACTTGTTGTGCACTTCCATCGCATTGTTGGCGAGGTCGAAGGTGACGTCCGCCATATGGAGGAAGTAGTTAGCGAAATATTCCTTGATGACGTAGGACTTGTAGCCACAGCAGATGATGAATTCGTCGATACCGTGCGACGAGAAGATCTTCATGATGTGCCACAGGATCGGCTTGCCGCCGATCTCGATCATGGGTTTCGGCTTGATGTGGCTCTCTTCGGTGATGCGAGTCCCGAAGCCACCTGCCAGAATCACGGCCTTCATGCTCATACCCGTCCAGCAGAAAACGTCACATCAGAACGATTAGTCTAGTCTTGTCAACAAGATCCAACTGTCCCCGCCTGTTCCCGGAACGGTTGAAGTTGCCGACTTACCTGCTAAAGAAACGATTAAAGGATGGCAACCCCACCACCGGCGCGCCAGTCCCCTCGGGCGGCCGCCGGCTGCCCGACTCCCCCCGCGGGGGGAGTAATCCCGCCCGATGGACGTCCTGGAGGATTGATGCGGAAGAAGATCAGCCTTGTGACGCCCTGCTACAACGAGGAGGCGGGAATCCGGGAATGCTACGCGGCGGTCAAGGAAATCTTCGACCGTGAGCTTCCGGGTTACGAGCGCGAGCACATCTTCTGCGATAACGCCTCGAGCGACCGGACGGTGGAGATTCTCAAGGAGATCGCAGCCGAGGATCCCTCGGTGAAGGTCATCGTGAACGCCCGGAATTTCGGCGTGTTGAGGAACACCTACAACGGCGTGCTGGCCTCGACAGGCGACGCCACCATATTGTTCATGCCCGCGGATTTGCAGGACCCGCCGTCGCTGATCCCGACTTTCGTCAAGCATTGGGAAGACGGCTATGAGATCGTGTTCGGCATCCGGGCGCGACGCGAGGAGCCGTTCCTGAGCCGCACGGCCCGCCACATGTACTACAAGATGATCAGCCGCATGTCCTATGTCGACTATCCGGCCGACGTCGGCGACTATCAGCTGGTCGACCGCAAGGTGCTCGACGCCATGAAGCAGTTCGAGGACGTCCAGCCCTTCATGCGCATGATGCCGTTCGAATGCGGCTTCCGCTCGATCGGCGTGCCCTACACCTGGCTCGCGCGAAAGCACGGCATATCCCGCAACCGGCTGTCGAGCCTGATCGACCAGGGGCTGCTCGGCGCCATCAGCTTCTCGACCGTGCCGCTACGTACCGCATTCTTCTTCGGACTGATCATCTCGTCGCTGAGCTTCGCCTATGCGTTCGTCGTGTTCCTGCTCAAGTTAGCCGGCTTCGACATCGGTCCGCACGGCATCCCCACGATCGTCATCGGCCTGTTCTTCTTCGGTGGCGTGCAGTTGTTTTTCCTCGGCGTGCTCGGCGAATATATCGTCGCGATCTACAACCAGGTCCGGCGACGGCCGATCGTTGTCGAGCGCGAACGGATCAATTTCTGACCGACCTGACGTCCGGTGACGCCCGGGCCTTCAGTGCCCGTCGGCCAGCGAGGCATCCTGGGTGGTCGTCACACCCCGGTCCGCAGCGCCTATTTCCAACAGTTTTCCGAGCCCTTCGCTGGCCACAAAAGCAAGCGCAGTCAGCGCAGGTATGATCAGTCGCGTCTCGGAAAAGTCGGCGATCACAAAGACGATCCCCACATGGACCAGACCTGCCGGAAGGACGACGGCCATCGTCCGCGTCAGCGCGAACGTCCTCACAATCACGATCGCGAGGACGGGGCTGGCGATCGCCACCGCAAGCTTCATGGTGAGCAGATTGACGACGAGTTTGGAGAAATAATCCCCATGCGTGATCAGGAACGATCTGAAGTCCGTTCCGGGGTGCATCCAGATCAGAATCTTCGGCACGGCTATCGAAATGCCGACGAGCAGGCCAAACAGGCCCCATTCCTTTGGCGTCGGCCATCGCCGCTCGAAAGCGGCGAGACTCAGAAGCACGAATGCCGAAGCGAACACGACATCGGTGCGGCCGAAACTGATGATCAACCCTGAAATAATCGCGGCTGGATACTGACGCGATACCAGCAAAAAGAGCTGCCAGAACAATCCGCCCGCAATAAAGACCGGGCCCATGCGTCCCGGATAGATCGCGATTTGCGTGTAGAACGCGAAAGTCAGCAGGCATAGCCATGACGCCGTCGGCGAAAGCAGCAGCGTCGCCAGTGCAAATACCGCAAGGAACGACAGCGAATCGAACATGTAGTTCGCGACGATGTGGGTATGGAACGTCGAGCCTCCCCGGGTGTGGTCGTCGCCAAGGATCTGGACGTAAACCTCGGTGATCCTGGCGATCAACGGCCGGATGACGCCTTCAACGGCGTCGATATGGGCAAATTCGCGCTCGTGATCGAGACTGAATTGCAACCGCTCGCGCAGCAGGTTTGCTTCGTGCGCGGTGATGGATAGCGCAAGACAGCAACAAACGAGCAGCCCCAGCACGACCGGATTGAAGAAACTCCTTCGAACCTTGAAGAGCAGCACGAGCGGAGCGAGAGCCGCACTCACGAAGAAGGCTATTCCGGCATATCGAAGCACGCCAGGCAGAAACCTGTCGGATATGTCGGCCCACCACCAGGCGATAACGAGAACATTCGAGATGAACCAGAATCCCATCACCAGGCCGAGGGATGGAGTCTTCATGCGCTCGTCGAAATTCAGCAATCGGCCAGGACCGCCGAGCGATGACAGCATAGACCCGCGCTCCGTCAATCGATTTCCAAATCAGTGTTGCAGGATGCCGGCGAGATTCATGTGAGCGGGACGCGAATGCTCGATGCCCAGGAGCGTCCGCCGGTTGTCGTTCGTGCGCTGCAAATGCAGGCTGGCGAGCGTGACCCCGGTGCAGGTGGTGACTGTGCTTCCGCGACCGCCGAACGGCTTGAGAAAGTCGAACACACAACTGCCGAACATATCCACGACCGACATCTCGCGTGCTCCGAGCGGCGGAATCTCGCCGAAGTCCGCCTCCAGTTCCTCGCCATCCTCGCGGATCAGCCGAGACGTCGGCCGGGCCGCATGAGCATATTCGGGATCGGAGGAATGATTGATCAGCAACAGGCTGCTGACGATGTCACTGGTCGCAATGATCTTCGGGTTAATGCCGGTAAATCCGACATGTGCCTTGAGCCTGCCCTCGTTCAACGGCCGGGCAAACGCTCCAGTGCGATAGATCGCGACGTTGTCCTGATCCACATAGGTCATGGAATAGCTGGCAGGCGAGGAGCGAAAGCCGTCCATGCGTCCGCGCGACATCACGGCGATGACCAAATAGTCGTCCTGCGGCAGCTTGAGCGTCGCGAAGAGGCGCGACAGCTCGATCTCGACGGTCGCACCCGGCGCATAGTTTTCAGGGAACTCGTAGGTCGCGCGGTAATCGCCCTGACGCGACAGGATGTGCAGCTTGAACCTGAGCTTCTTGCTGAATCCCGAAGCGACGAGGCTGGCGAGCTCGGGCACGAGGTCCTTGACCGTTTCGCGAAAGTTCTTGCGCAGGCTGCCGGCGATGAGGCTGCGAAGATACCTGATGTCGACCGGACGATACCAAGCAGGGATCGAGAACCCCATGCGCGACTCGACCCCAGCAAAGGTCGGGAACATGAACCTGGGCTCGTGAGGCCTCCAAGGAGTTGAAGAGAAACGTGTCACGGGCGCCGCCTCTAGAAATGATGCAAGCTGAACTTGCCGTTGGCAAATTCGTAGTAGCTGAACGGACTGGCGATATTGGTTCCCTTGAACTCCAGGGCAAATCCTTCATCCGCACCAATCAATCTTTCGGCCTCCGGGAAGAGGTCCAGCGTGCTGATGCGGACCGCGCCCATCGGCGCAATTTCCGGAAGCGCGCGCTCGCCCAGTGCGGTGCCATTCAGAGCCATGAGTCGAGCCGTACCCACCGAGGCGCCCTCGGACGCCATGCAGGAGTTCACGAGCACAACACCAGACTCCCTCAGGAAGCGCGTGAGATAGGACTGCATCCAGGCGGAGGTCGGGAACGGCGCTGCTGCGACGGGCTCGCGCTCGTGCGACAATGTTATTGCGCCGCGCTGCGAGAAATATTGTGCGTAGTAACCGGTCGTCACCTTTCGTCCGGGCCGAAGCTTGGTCTCATGTTTCGGCACCAAAGCCATCGCCACTGTTCCCGAAACGCGCGGACAAAGCCCCGATGTCTGCAGCTGCAACTGTCCGTTAACGCCGAGTTCCCTGTGGAAATATCCAGCCTGCTTGCCCGCTCCGTCGAACAACCAGACGTGGGCATCCACTTCCGGATGATCCTTCGTGAAGACCGAGAAGTAGTTGAATGCGCAGACTTCCGTCGTGACGGTCTCGTCGTTGCGCAGGTAGAGCACCGCGGGCGGATAGCCCCTTGCGACGGCCTCGCTGATCTGCAATTCACCGGGCATTCGACAGGACTCGGCGGGAGAGCAAGGAACCGGCACAGGCCGAATCGACCGGCGGCATTCTACAAATCATACGATGTCCCTGCCCGCATGCCAAAACGTCGGCGCGATCTCGGTGTCTGTTTACGCTCAGCCGAAAGGGGAATCAACCGGGAACGGCGCCGCAACGGGCGGGTTGGGAGATGTGGCTCGCCCCGAGCACGGTCGTCAAGCTCAAAGCAACCTGTCACTGTGGCAGCCGGAAAGCCTGACGGTCGGAAAAGATAACACTCTGTCCTCAAATGCGCGCGTTGCCGCCCGCCCTCGAATCCTTGCATTGCCCCTGCGGCTCCCGTATGACCGAAATCGGCTACTTGACGTGGTATCTGCCGGAACATCGGCCTATCCTGGACCTACACCGTGCTTCAACGACCGCTCGTTAGCATTCCTCCAAACACGACGCCCATTCCGCCGAGGAACCGCTGACGTGCGCTGGCAAACGAAAGCGCGAGCGTTCGTGGAGGATCGAATATCGCGCACCCGCCGATGCCCGCGCGACAGGTCTGCCGGCCGGTTCGATCGACTGCGCCGTCTCCGTCGAAACCCTCGAGCACATTCCCAAGAGCGACATCGCGGCAATCTTCAAGGAGCTGCGACGCATCATGCGTCCTGACGGACTGGTCCTCATGCAGATCGATTACGGCGACCACTTCAAGGGCTTCGATCCGTCCATCAGCTCGTTCAATTTCCTGACCTATTCCGAGGGGGATTGGGCGCCTTTCCAGTCGAGATTCCAATACGTCAACCGTTTGCGACACAGCGAATATCTACAGCTCTTCAGAGAGGCCGGGTTTGAGCTGCTCAGCGATCAACCTGACCGTCGACCACCGGAGCAAGACATCCTGCGACGACTGGCCCCATGCTTCAGAGGCTTTTCGGAAGAGGATCTGTTTACGCTGGGCTCCCTGATCGTGGGCCGCCCGGCCGATCTGCCGGGAAGCAACTGAAGGTCGCCAATCCCGGGCTGCCTGGCCGGCGCCCACCATAGAGATATCGCGATGTGGACGACGACATTTGTCCTGACGTTCCTGTTCTTCCTGATTCAGCTCGGCACCGGGTTTTCGATTCTGGCGATTGCGTCACCGAAGCTCGTCCAGATGTGTCGGCTCACGAAGGCTCAGTTCGTCGTTCTCGGGTTTACCGTCGGCGCCTCTGCAACGGGCATCCTGTTCGGACTGTTATCGCTATTCGCGCGCGACATTTGGCTTCAGTTCGCGGCTATGGTTGCCATAGCCTGCTTCGGACTTGCCTGGTCATGGCCCAACTGGCGGCCGGGCGCCGGAGAGGCGCGCGCGGCGGCCACCTGGTGCATTCTGTCCCTGCCGATTGCGCTCCTGACATGGTGGTTGTTCTTCGGCGCATATTCCAGCTTTCCTTACGCGGACATCGGCGCGGATGTTCATTGGATGAAGACGGCGCAAGAGTACGCCGACAGTGGCGTCATCAATCCGTACGCGGCCCAATCCTATGTCGACCTTCGCTCGGCAGTCGCGGGCGCCCTTGCCGGAACGCTCGGCCTGGATCTCCTGAAATTTACCTGGACCTATCGCTTCTTTTCGATTCTGTTCTTCCTGCTGGCGTCCTATGCCTTCGTGCAGGGCATCTACTCAGCTTCTCCACGAAAATGGATCGCCTTCTTCTTCGCGGCGACCGGCAATACTTTCGCCTTGATCACGAACGGCAGCCTGGCCGTCGCCAGCAGTGTCGTGTTTCTTGGCGTGCTGATGAGCAATGCGGATCGGAAAGCGAGCGGCCTGTCGACGCGACCTGCTCTCCTGCTGACCGTCAGCGCGGGCGCAACGCTGCTGGTCGCTTTTGCGGTCAACAACAACACGTTCATGCTTGCCCTGCTCATGGCCGCGCTATTGTTGTCCAGGATCCTGACCAAGAGCGGCGGAAATGCGGGGCTTCTCTTCCTTGGTTGCGTCTGGCCGGCGGTGCTGCTGCTTGCGCACCGCGGTTCCTACCTGTTCATCCCAACCGTCCTGGTCAGCTGGCTCTTGTATCTAGCCACCGTGCGGATGATCTCCGCCTGGCCGTCGCCTGGCATCGCGTTCCTGCGCCTTCTATCTTTCGGACTACCGCTGATCATTGCCGGAATCGTCATCTGCGTTGCGGGAATGCGCGTCGGCTACATTCCGCCACTAAGCGCCAACGACACGTTCTCTGCGATTACGGGACTGATCCTGGGCCAAAGAATCGAAGGCGGTGGAGAGCTGTTCCTGGGCGCTGGGCCGCAGGTCGCCACGATCGAGCTTGGCCGGGCGATGGGCCCGCTCTTTGCCATCTGCATCGTACTCGGTGTGGCGTGGTGGTGGATGACCCGCCCCGTCCTTCGTGTTCCCTCCGGTGCGATCGGAACTCAGACCGAAGGCTTCGCGATACTCGTGTGGTCCTGGATCGCCGGCTGCGGCCTGAGCCTCGCCGTGCTCTGTGGCTTCCCGTTCCTGTACCGCACCAACGCAATCATTTTATCGCTGTTCACGATCACGGCCACCGAGATATTCTGTCAATTGCTCGCCGATCCCGGTTCTTCCTCCCGATATCGGCGGGCTCTGGTTGCGGCGGTGGTCACGCTGCTCGCGACCATTCTTGTGGCCGCAGCGTACGCGTTTGCCTGGCGGTCCGACCTCCCTCTTGCCGGTTACCCGGCGTTTCTACGCCCGACGGAAATCGCAGTCGTCGTGCTGCTCATGGTGACCGCGCTATTGACCTTGGCCCGGTCGAGGCTGGTCTACATTTGCGGTCTTGCGGGCGTGTTGGGATTGGGCGTTGCCGTCGATAGGGCCGGCCTGTCCGGCGTCATCAGGAGCTACAGTTACGGGGCACTCCCGGACAGCGCCGCGGTTGTTTCCCACTATAACGCCGACGAGATCGAGGTGGCCCGCTGGCTCCACGGCAATCTGCGAAAGGGCATCATTCTCTCCGACCCGTATACGTTGGGCATGATCCAGGCGCTCACGGGCGCTCCGGGTGCCTATCTTTTCTCCAATCTGGACACCGTGAACGAGGCGGTCGCGAAGCAGGCAAAATCGGTCGTGCGCGCGGTGCTGCAGCCGGTTGAAGGACCTCAGCGGCTTGCAAACGCCTGCCGCTTGATCGCCCCGTTGTTCCAGGAAAGGAATTCGGAGACCTTCTTCCAGATGCGGAGGATCGATGCCCTGGGCGGAATCATGCGAACCGTCCGCGACGAGAAGCCATCGATGCAGAAGTCTGCTGAGACGCCTTCCAACGCAACTGTGCCCGCAAGCCAGGAAGCAGCGAATGAGCAAGCGAAGTCCACGATACGGGGTATTCTGGGGTCGGATGAGAATGCCTGGGACCTGGTCGCGATCATCACGCCCCGTACGATCAGCTGGACGCATCTCGCGGCCGACCAGCGGGTCAGCTATTTCCCTCCCGCGGAACCAATGGACCCGGCGATAGTCGATGAACTCCGCGCGAGCCCGTTCCCGGTCCCGTTTGCCAACAGCCGCACGGTCGTCGTTCGCATTCCCTGTTCGCGCTGATATGGAAATGGGCCAGAAATTACCCCCCGCCCTGGTACACGTTACGCCCCGTCGTCCGTGCTGCCAGAGGAGCACCTCATGTTGAGACAGGCCGTCATTCTCGTGGGTGGACTGGGCACGCGGCTTGGCGAGCGCACGAAGGCGCGGCCAAAGCCGATGCTGGAAATCGGCGGCCGGCCATTTCTCGACACGCTGATCGACGAGCTCGATCGCTACCAAATCTTCGACGAAATCCTGCTGCTTGCCGGTCACAAGGCCGAGATCGTCGAGACCCATTATGCCGGCGCGACCAGAGGCCGGGCAAAGATCGTGGTGTCGCGCGAGACCGAGCCTCTCGGCACGGGCGGCGCGCTGGTCCACGCGGCGCCTCTCCTGGACCAGCATTTCCTGCTGCTGAACGGCGATTCCCTGTTCGACTTCAACCTGCTCGATCTGATCGCGCGCGCGCAAGGCGGGCGCGTTCACATGGCACTGCGCGACGGCGTCGTCGGGGACCGCTACGGGCGCGTCGTGCTCGACGGCGACATCGTGCGCGACTTCATCGCGCCGGGTGCGGGCGCCACGGGACCGGTCAATGCAGGCATCTACGTCGTCGACAAGTCCATCATCGCCGAAATCGCAAAGCTTCCCGCCTCGCTCGAGCAGGACGTGTTTCCCGGCCTCGTCCGATCCGGCGAGTTGCGCGGGACGGCCTATCGCGGCTATTTCATCGACATCGGCATCCCCGATGATTTCGCGCGCGCCGATCGCGAGTTGCGCGAGAAGCTGCAGCGTCCCGCCGTGTTCTTCGACCGCGACGGCGTGCTCAACCATGATTCAGGCTACACGTTCGAGACGCACAAGCTCGAATGGATCGAGGGCGCGCGCGAGGCGGTGAAGGCGGTCAACGACGCCGGCTATTTCGCCTTCGTCATCACCAATCAATCCGGCGTCGCGCGCGGTTACTACGAGGAGCATCACGTCCTCGCCCTGCACCGCTGGATGGCGGACCAGATGGCGCTGATTGGTGCGCATATCGATGCTTTCGAGTATTGCCCCGATCATCCCGACGGAACCGTCGCCCGCTATTGCCGCATCAGCGACCGGCGCAAGCCCGCGCCGGGCATGATCACCGATCTCGCGCAGCGCTTTTCGGTCGACATGACACGCAGCATGGTGGTCGGGGACAAGGACAGCGACATGGCGGCGGCGCAGGCCGCGGGCCTTGCGGGCCACATGTTTGAAGGCGGGAATCTGGAGGCGTTCGTAAAACAGCGCCTGAAGCCGGCCGACAAGGGTTAGGCGTTTGTCACAAAAACTGCTGCATCCCCGGGCATTTGGGGGGTGCCGCGCGCTGCTCTGTTGCGCGCAACCGCCAGTGTGCTATAGCGCCATCTTGTTGCGAACACTGGCTTAATCGCCTTCTGGGGTCCGGCATGGCAGATCTGAGGGACGCCCGCGTCCTCGTTACCGGCAGCGACGGCTTCATCGGTTCGCATGTCGTTGAGGAGCTGGTGAAGGCCGGGGCCCGCGTCAAGGCGATCGTCTACTACAATTCCTTCAATTCCTGGGGCTGGCTGGACACGGTTCCAGCCGACGTCATGAAGTCCGTGGAGGTGGTGGCCGGCGACATCCGCGATCCGCATTTCATGATCGCGGCCGCCAGCGGTTGCACCGACGTACTGCACCTGGCGGCGCTGATCGCGATTCCCTTCTCCTATGTTGCGCCCGATTCCTACGTCGAGACCAACGTGCGCGGCACGGTGAACGTGCTCCAGGCCGCGCGCCTGGCCGGCGTACGGCGCTTCGTGCAGACCTCGACCAGCGAGGTCTACGGCACGGCGCAAACCGTGCCCATCAAGGAGAATCATCCGCTGGTCGGCCAATCGCCCTACTCGGCCTCGAAGATCGCCTCCGACCAGATGGCGCTGTCGTTCCAGGCCTCGTTCGACATGCCGGTCGTCGTCATCAGGCCGTTCAACACCTACGGACCGCGTCAGTCGGCGCGCGCGGTCATCCCGACCATCATCAGCCAGATCGCGACCGGCAAGCGCAAGATCCGTCTCGGCGCCGTCAGCCCGACGCGCGATTTTTCCTTCGTCACCGACACCGCGCGCGGCCTGATTGCGGGCCTCACCGCGCCGGCCGAACAGAGCGTCGGCCAGACCATCAATCTCGGCAGCGGCTTCGAAATATCGGTCGGCGCGACCGTCGAGATGATCGCCGACGTGATGGGCGTCGACATCGAGATCGAGACCGACGAGGCGCGCTTGCGCCCGGCCAACAGCGAGGTCGAGCGGCTCTGGGCCGACAATTCCAAGGCGCGCCAGCAGCTCGGCTGGGCGCCGGAATTCGGCGGGCTCGAAGGCATGCGCCGCGGCATCGAAAACACGGTCAGCTGGTTCACCAACCCCGCCAATCTCAGCCGTTACAAGGCGGACGTCTACAATGTCTGAGGCACCGGTGGGCACTGCTGTAACCGGATCCGACGCGCGCGCGTTCGATCCCAAGGCCGTGGTCGACGCCGTCAGGCGCGCGGCGGGCACGCCCAATGGCGTCCTCGGCCTGCACGAGCCTGTGTTCGCGGGCAACGAGGTCGCCTATCTGGAAGAGTGCATCAAGAGCACCTTCGTCTCCTCGGTCGGCCCGTTCGTCGACCGTTTCGAGCGCATGCTGGAGGAAGTGACGGGCGCCAGGCGCGCCGTCGCCGTCGTCAACGGCACCGCGGCGCTGCACGCCTGCTTCAGGCTCGCCGGCGTCGAGCCCGGCGACGAAGTCATGTCGCCCGCTCTGACCTTCATCGCGACCACGAACGCGATCGCTTATTGCGGGGCAGTGCCACATTTCGTCGACAGCTCGCTCGTCACGCTCGGCATGGATGCGCACGCCCTCGCCACGCGGCTCGAGGCGATCGCCGAGCGGACCAGCAGGGGCGCGATCAATCGCGAGACAGGACGCCGCATCGCCGCGATCTCGCCGATGCATACGTTCGGGCACCCCGTCGAGCTCGACGAGATCGCCGCGATCGCACGCGAGTGGGGCATTGCGTTGGTGGAGGACGCCGCGGAATCGCTGGGCTCGACCTACAAGGGCCACGCCGTCGGATCGCAGGCCCGGCTCGCGGCGCTGAGCTTCAACGGCAACAAGATCGTCACCACCGGCGGCGGCGGCGCCATCCTCACCAATGACGAGGAGCTCGGACGCCGCGCCAAGCATCTCACCACCACCGCGAAGCTGCCGCACAAATGGGCCTTCGTGCATGACGAGATCGGCTTCAACTACCGCCTGCCCAACCTGAACGCCGCGCTCGGCTGTGCGCAGCTCGAGCAGCTCGACGGATTCCTGGCGAGCAAGCGCCGGCTGGCCGCTGCCTACGAGCGCGTCTTTGCAAACGTGCCCGGCGTGCGCTTCTCGCGCGAGCCGGCGGGCACCACGAGCAATTACTGGCTGAACGCCATCCTGCTCGACGAGGCGTATGCACAGCGGCGCGACGACGTGCTCACGGCGCTGAACGAAGCCGGCTTCGGCGCGCGTCCCGCCTGGACCCTGATGCACCGCCTGCCGATGTTCGCGCAAAGCCCGCGCGGCGATCTTGCCACGGCCGAATCCATCGAGCGGAGGCTGATCAACCTGCCCTCGAGCGCCAGCATCCGGGCCCGCGATGAATAGCGTCGCGCGAAAAATCTGCTTCGTGACCGGCAGCCGGGCCGATTTCGGACTGCTGGTCTGGCCGATGCGCGCGATCCGCGAGACACCAGGCCTGACGCTTCAGCTCATCGTCACCGGCATGCATCTCGCGCCGGAATTCGGCTACACCTTCAACGCCATCCGCGACGAGGGATTCGAGGCCGACGAGCGCGTCGAGACGCTGCTCGCCAGCGACACCGGCGCCGGCGTCGCGAAATCGGTCGGGCTCGGCGTGATCGGCTTTGCCGACGCCTTCACGCGGCTGCAGCCGGATCTCGTCGTCGTGCTCGGCGACCGCTTCGAGATGTTCGCGGCCGCGCAGGCTGCGATGTTCATGCGGCTGCCGATGGCGCATCTGTTCGGCGGCGACGTCACCGAAGGCGCGGTCGACGAGTCCATTCGTCACGCCATCAGCAAGATGTCGCACCTGCATTTCACCAGCAACCGGGGCTCGACACAGCGGCTGACGCAGCTCGGCGAGGATCCATCCCGCATTCACACCATCGGCTCGGTCGGCATCGACGCCATCAAGCATCTCGACCTGATGGACCGCGACGGCATCGGCCGCGCGGTCGGCATGCCGCTCGGCGAGCACAACGCGCTCGTGACCTTCCACCCGGTCACGGTCGAGGCCGGACGCTCGGTCGCCGAACTGGACGAGCTGTTCGCGGCGCTGTCGACGCTCGATCCCGCCTTCCGTCTCATCTTCACGCTCGCCAATGCCGATGCCGAGGGACGCGCGCTGAACGACCGGACCAAGGCCTTCGCGGCCAGCCGGCCGAACACCATCGCGGTCGCCTCGCTCGGACAGCTCCGTTATCTCAGCCTGATGAGCCAGGTGGATTTGGTGATCGGCAATTCGTCGAGCGGCATCCTCGAAGCGCCGTCATTCGGCATTCCCACGGTCGACGTCGGCGACCGCCAGAGGGGGCGCGAGCGCGCGGCTTCGGTGTTTCACGCGGCATCCGAACGCGGCGCGATCGGCGCCGCCATCTCGCAAGCGCTCCGGCGCGGCCGTCAGGCCACCGTCAACCCCTACGGCGACGGCGATTCCAGCCGGCGCTTTGCCGACATCATTGCCGGCATCCCGGATTTCGCACTGCTTCTGAAAAAGGGCTTTTACGAGCTTCCCGCAAGCGGAGCGCGGCCATGACGACGCACACGCTGATCATAGCGGAAGCCGGCGTCAATCACGACGGCAGCCTGGAGAAGGCGCTGGCCCTGGTCGATGCGGCAGCAGACGCCGGCGCCGACATCGTCAAGTTCCAAACCTTCAACGCGAAGGCGCTGGCGGGCGGCGCGGCGAAGAAGGCCGACTATCAGCAGCGCACGACGGACGCCGCCGAGAGCCAGCTCGCCATGCTGGAGCGGCTCGAACTGCCGCAGGCCGCACACCACACGCTGATCGAGCGCGCCGCCGAACGCGGCATCGAATTCCTGTCGACGCCGTTCGATGATGCTTCGCTGGGCTTCCTGCTGTCGCTGAAGCTGCCGCGCATCAAGATCGGATCGGGCGACCTCACCAACGCACCGCTGCTGCATGCGGCGGCGAGAGCCGGCGCGACACTGATCCTGTCGACGGGCATGGCGACACTCAGCGAGATCGAGGAGGCGCTGGGCGTGTTGGCACATGGCTACGCGCAGCGTAGCGATCCCGCCGGCGTCGCCTCGTTCCGCGCGGCATGGCGCGATCCGGCGGCGCGCGCCACGCTCGCGCGGCACGTCAGCCTGCTGCATTGCACGACCGAATATCCCTGCCCCATCGAGGATGTGAACCTCGCCGCGATGGCGACGATGCGATCTGCGTTCCAGCTTCCTGTCGGCTACTCCGATCACACCGACGGCTTCGAGATTTCGGTTGCGGCGGTTGCGCTCGGCGCCACCGTCATCGAGAAGCACCTGACGCTGGATCGCAACGCGCCCGGTCCTGACCACGCAGCCTCGCTCGAGCCGGGCGATTTCGGGCGGATGGTGAGCGCCATTCGCAACGTCGAAGCCGCGCTCGGCGACGGTGTGAAGACACCGAAGGAATCAGAGGTCAGGAACGTGCCGGTGGCGCGCAAGAGCATCGTGGCGGCACGCGCATTGCGGGCCGGCGAGATCATCGGCCCGGCGGACATCACCGCCAAGCGGCCGGGCGCAGGCCGACCGCCGATCGACTATTGGTCCTTGATCGGAACGGCGGCACCGCGGGCGCTCGAACCGGACGATCCGGTTTAACGACGCGGCTTGGCCGGAACCCCGCGCAATACGGACCCTTGCGGCCATGAGCCGGTGACGACCGAGCCCATCGCGACCAGCGTATCGTTGCCAATGGAAATGTGGTCGCGGACACGGCTGCCGAGACCGACAAAGCAATTGTCGCCGATCTCTGCACCGCCACCGACCACGGTTCCGGGAGACAGATGCGTGCAGTGCCCGACGCGCACGTCGTGCTCGACGACTGCGCTGGAATTGATAATGCAGTGATTGCCGATCATGCTTCGCGCATTGACGACCGCGCCCGGCATGATGACGGTGCCCACACCGATGCTGGCGGACGGCGAGACGAAGGCGCGGGGATGAACCACCGAAGCCCAGCGCTTGACCTGCATCCGGCCGATCATCTGCCGGCGCGCGGGCCCCGCCTGCATCGTTCCAATTCCCAACACGAAGGCCGCTCCCGGATGGTTCGGCGCAGCGTCATCGGTCCCGAGATAGCTGATGTCGCCAAGCGTTCCCGGCTGGCGATCCAGGAATCCGAGCACCCTGAACTGGCCCGACAGCATTGCCGCCTCGTAGACCATGAAGGCATGCTCGCCGCCCCCGATGATGATCAGATCGTCCATCGCGATTCCCCTGCGCACATCGATCTTAGCGGGCGCCCGCCGGTCTTCAAACCACTGATTCGGCCCACGAAACGCCGGGGTTGACGGCGCCTCTCGCAGCCGCGATATAGCAGGCTCAGCCGTGGGCCGCCCCCGATATCTGGCGTATACGAGGCAGATTGCCATGAAATCCTGGCGTAAAGCCGTCGTCGGAACGCAGGCGACCGTAGGCGATGCCATTGCCGCGATCGAGAGCGGCAGCATCCAGATCGCGCTGGTGCTCGACGACCAGAACCGCCTGCTCGGCGTGGTCACCGACGGCGACGTCAGGCGCGGGCTGCTGCGTGGCATTCCGCTCACCGGGCTTGCGACCGACATCATGAACCGCGTCCCGGTGTCGGCGCCTGCAACGCTGTCGCGCGACGACCGCCTGCATCTGATGCGGCAGAAGTCGATCAAGCAGCTCCCGCTTGTCGACGAGGGCGGCCATCTGGTCGTGGTCGAGACGCTCGATGAGCTGCTCGAACCGCGCCATTATGCAAATCCCGTATTGATCATGGCGGGCGGCCTCGGCGAGCGCCTCGGCGCGCTGACGCGCGACGTCCCGAAGCCCATGCTCAATGTCGGCGGCCGACCGCTGCTCGAGACGATCGTCCGCAACGTGGTGCAGCAGGGTTTTCGCAACATCTACATCTCGGTCAACTACAAGGCCGAGACGATCAAGGACTACTTCGCCGACGGCGCCGCCTTCGGCGCCAATATCCAGTACGTGCACGAGACCGAGCGCCTGGGCACCGCCGGTGCGCTCGGACTCTTCCCGGCGCCGCCGGATCTGCCGATGATCGTCACCAACGGCGACATCCTCACCACGATCAACTACGGAGCGCTTCTCGACTTCCACAATGGAACGCCGGCGGAAGCGACGATGGCCGTTCGCGAGCACAAGGTACACGTCCCGTATGGTGTGGTTTCGACCTCGGACGGCTTTCTCCAGGCCATTCGCGAGAAGCCGACCGAGAGCTGGTTCGTCAGCGCCGGCATTTATGTGATTGGAAGCTCCGTCTTCGGCCATGTCGCGCCCGGTGTCAGCATCGACATGCCGACCGTGCTGGAGCGCGTGATCGCCGGCAAGGGACGTGTCGCCGTCTATCCGATCCGGGAATACTGGCTCGACATCGGCCGCCTTGAGGATTTCGAGCAGGCGCATGCGGAGTTTCACGAGGTCTTCCCGTGACCTCGACAACCGCCGTCGTGATCGGCCTCGGCTCGATCGGCACAAGGCATGCGCGGATCCTGCGCGAGCTTGGCCTTCAGGTCGCGACGGTGAGCCGCCGTGACGGCGGCGACTACGGGTCGATCGCGCAGGCTGTCGCGGGCGCACGTCCGGACTACGCAGTGATCGCCACCGAGACCGCACGCCATGCCGACGACCTGCAGGAACTCGCGCAGGCCGGCTTCCGCGGCGCGGTGCTGGTCGAGAAGCCTCTGTTCGCAATACCGGCGGCTCCGCCGAAATATCCGTTCGCCCATGTCAGCGTCGGATACAATCTTCGCTTCCATCCGGTCATGACGGCTCTCGTCGAAAGATTGCGCGGGCGCGATGTGATCACGGTCGCCGCCTATGTCGGCCAGGACATCAGGGACTGGCGGCCCGGCCGCGACCATCGCACGACCGCATCCGCAACGGTTGACGCCGGCGGCGGCGTCCTGAGGGATCTCAGCCACGAGCTGGATTATCTCCTGTGGCTGTTCGGGCCGTGGCATCGTGTCGCGGCCCTCGGCGGCGCGTCCGGCGCACGCGACATCGACGTCGATGATCACCTCGACCTGCTGCTCGATATGCAGCGGGCGCCGTCGGTCCACGTGCACATGGACTATCTCGACCGCCAGGGCATCCGCCGCATTCGCGTCAATGTCGACGACGACACCATCGAGGCCGATCTCGTCGGCAGCCGCCTCATCATCAACGGCAAGGCGACGGACTTTGCCAGCGAGCGCGACCAGAGCTACCGCGACATGCATGTCGCGGCGATGCGGGGCGCGAGCCCGGTCTGCTCCCTGCCCGAGGCACTCGGCGTCGTGCATCTGATCGACGCCAGCGAACGCGCGCTGCGCACCAAGACCTGGATATCGCCATGAGTCTGCTCTGCACGATCTGCGCGCGGGGTGGCTCGAAAGGGGTCGTCGGCAAGAATGCGCGCGATCTCCTGGGCAAGCCCGTGCTCGCGTGGAGCATCGAGCAGGCGCGCGAGACCGGCCTGTTCGACGCGATCGCCTTCAGCAGCGATTCAGACGCGTTGCTCGAGGCGGCACTGAAGGCCGGCGCAGACATTGCGGTCAGGCGTCCGGACGAGATGGCGACCGATACCGCGCCGAAGCTGCCGGCGATCCGCCATTGCCTCGAGCAGGCCATCGCACAAACGGGCAGGACGCCGGAGGTCTTCGTCGATCTCGACGTCACCTCGCCGCTCAGGCTTGCCTCCGACATCACCGGTGCGGTGGATCTGCTGCGTCAGTCCGGCGCACCCAACGTCATCACCGGCGCGCCGGCCCGCCGCTCGCCCTATTTCAACCTGGTCGAGCAGCGCACCGACGGCAGCGTCGGTCTTTCCAAATCTGCCGATCCTCCGATCACGCGCCGGCAGGATGCGCCGCGCTGCTTCGACATGAACGCGTCGATCTATGTCTGGCGCGTCGCGTCATTCCTGGAGCGGCCCGCGGTCTTCTATCCCGACACGCGTCTGTTCGAGATGCCGGAAGAGCGCTCGATCGACATCGATTCCGATCTCGATTTCGCGCTGGTGGAACTGTTGCTGCGCCAACGAATGCAGGCCTGAGGAGGCCCAAGCGATGACAACGAGCTTCAAGGCTCTGTTCGATCTGACCGGCCGCACGGCCGTCATCACCGGCGGATGCGGCATCCTCGGACGCCGCTTTGCCGAAGGCCTTGCCGAGTTCGGCGCCAATGTGGCGATCGTCGATCTCGATCAGTCCGCGACCGATGCGGCGGCCGCCGACCTCACCTCACGCCACGCCGTCCGCGCCAGAGGCTATGGCTGCGACATCACCGAGCCCAGCTCCGTCCGCAACACGGCCGACAAGATCGAGGCCGACCTCGGACCGGCCTCGATCCTGCTCAACAACGCCGCCAGCAAGACCCGCGATGTCGACGCCTTCTTCGCGCCCGTCGAGAAATTTTCCCTGGACACCTGGCGGGAGATCATGGCGGTCAATCTCGACGGCATGTTCAACGTCGCGCAGGTGTTCGGCGGCCGAATGGCCGAGCACGGCTATGGCGCCATCGTGCAGACCGCCTCGATCTACGGACTCCTGGCCCCGGACCAGCGCATCTACGAAGGCTCCGAATATCTCGGCCGTGCCATCAACACGCCAGCGGTCTACACCGCATCCAAGGCCGGCGTCATCGGCCTGACCAAGCACCTTGCGACCTACTGGGCGGCGAAAGGCGTTCGCGTCAATACGCTCACCCCGGGCGGCGTCGAGAGCGGACAGAACGAAACCTTCAAGCAGCGCTATGGTGCTCGTATTCCGCTCGGCCGGATGGCCCGTGCTGACGAGATGGTGGGGACGATGCTCTTCCTGGTGTCGGATGCGGCGTCCTACGTGACCGGCCAGAACATCGCCGTCGACGGCGGCTTGAGCGCCTGGTAGCAAAATACCAATGATCAAGCGCCTGGTCCAGAATACGGTGATTTCGGCGCTGGCCTTCGGCGTGGCCGCGTTGCTGGGCCTTCTGGTTATCCCGCTGATCATCCGGACCTGGGGCGTGACCGAGTTCGGCCTCATCGTCATCTCGCGGCTGCTCCTGCCCGGCGGCATGATGGCGGTGCTGGACCTTGGTCTGTCCGAGGTCGCCACCCAGGTCGTCGCGCGCGCGCGCGAACACCGCAACTGGACGCAGGCGAGCCACCAGATCACCTTTCTGGGGACCGTCTCCATCGCCCTCGCCTTGATCCTGAGCGCCGTCATCTGGCTCACGACGCCACTGCTCGTGAGTGCGATGAAGGTCGACGCCGCGCATCTGGAGACGTTCACGCGGATCATGCACTACACGGCGCTCGCGAATCTGCTCTTCGTTCCGGCGCTGGTGTGGGAAGGCACCGTCAAAGGCTTCGAGCGCTACAACCTGCTCCGCGTGGCGGAAGTCACGTCAACGGCGGCCTATGTCGGCCTGACGTTCGCGGCATCGTGGAGCGCCGCAGGCTTCGAAATCGTCGCCTACGTCTATCTCGGCACGCTTGCGGCCCGCGCGGTCGCCATCGGGATCGCCGCGTTTGTCGGTCTGCGGCACAAGCACGTGCGATTGCTGCCGTGGACCCCTGATGTCCGGCGGGATCTCCTGCATCGCTGCCTGCTGCTCTTGCAGGGCAAGCTGATGGGCGGCATTTCCGGGCCGCTTCAACCGTTTCTGATCGGACTGCTGTTCGGACCCAAGGCCGTCGGCACCTACGACGCGCTGGTGCGATTGTCGCGCGTTTCCAAGGTCGTGGTCAGCCTGCTGACATCCGCCCTGCTTCCTGTCGCCAGCCGCCTCGATGAGCGCGGCAGCACAACCTCGTTCCAGCGCCTCGGCGACCTCGGCCTCATCATGATGCCGATGTTTGTGGTGCCGCCGCTTGCGGCAACTGCGATCCTTTCGCCCGAGATCATGAACATCTGGATCGGTCCTCTTCTTGCGCCCTATGCGCTCTGGATGGGCCTGAGCTTCCTGGTTCCGATCTGCGCGCAATATGTGGCGATCGGCAGCTTGATCTTCCTGACGCGGCCCGAGGTGCAGGCCCGGCTCAACACACTGATGGCGATTCAACTGCTGATCTGGGCGCTCGTCTCCGCCGCGACATTGCATCTGTTCGCAGAACGCGCCCTGATTCTCGGCCAGGTCATTGGCAGTATTGCTGTCTTGCCCTGGCAGGTCGGAGAGTTGCGCAGCGCACTCGATCTCGACCGCAATCGCTTCGCGAGGGCGATCGGAACCCAGCTCGCAATCCTGATCCTGGCAAGCATTTTTCTAGGAACAATTGCAGGTTACATTCGGTTCGACAGCGTGCTAAAGCTCGCGCTCAGTTCCATGGTTTTCTGTCTGATCACCTGGGTGCTTCAATACTTTATGGTGCTCGAGAAGCGGCACCGGACTGTATTCCCCGCGGTCGGACAACTGATGGGACTGACATCCAAAAGCAGTTGAATGAACATCCACGCGACAGACACGAAAGCCGTCACAGATTTCGCTCCGGCATCGTTGTCGGACAAGGCAACGGCGTATGCGCTCGATGCGGCAAGGAGCATCGGCCGCCTCGCAATGCGCCGTGTGCGCACTGCTGACGTCGTCGATTCCGAATACAACCTGACGCACTGGCAGCGAATGCTCTCGGAAAAGCCCTGGACGAAGGCCGCAAGCATCGGCGAATTCCTGGTCCCGAAGAATTCCGCGCAAGAACTTCGCAAGGTCGACAATCGGATCTGCAGGGTCCCGGCGGACGACTATTACAGCTATCGCGCCAGGGCCCTCGGCGAACTGCTGGCGCGCCACACGGGCGGCGCCACAGAGATCGTCGAGCTCGGCACAGGCTGCGGCGTCAACCTGCTGTCGCTTCACCTCAATCATCCTGACTGGAAGCTGCGCGGCTTCGACATCGCGCCGAACGGGATCGCCGCGGGGCGCGAGATCGCCGCGCACTTCGGCCTGTCCGACCGGATCTCGCTCGACAGGATCGACCTGACCGACGGCAACGACCCGAGCTATTCCTCAGTCAGGGACCAGATCGTCTTCACCTATTTCTGCATCGAGCAGATTCCCTACGACGTGCGAAAGGTGGTGGACAACATCATCGCGGCGAAGCCTAAGCGCGTCATCAACATCGAGCCGACGACGGAGCTGCTGAACCTCGCAAATCCGCGCGATATCGTCAGCTTCCTCTACATCCGCTCGGTCGACTACCAGACGCAGCTCTTCTCGACCCTCGACGATTACGAACGGCAGGGCCGCGTCCGCATCCTGGCGCGAGAACGGATGCCGTTCGCGCCGACGATTCACAATGATGGTTTTTTGTATTGCTGGGAGCCCTCATGACGGCCATCGACGCGACGACAGATCGTCCTGCCCCAAAAAAACCGAAGATCAGCCAGTTCCGCCGACTGCTGTGGCACGTCAACCGCACCGATCTCGGATGGGTCGTCAAGGCGGCCCTGACCAGCCTGCAACTGCCGGCACGCGCCAAACGTGTCGAGCTGCTGAAGCAGCTTCCCGCGAAGCCCGAATGGGCCGAGGCGAGCTGCAAGCTCGATAGAGACGGTTATGTCGACGTGTCCGCGCTGGTCGATCGCAGCCTGGCGGAAGCCGTCGCCTCGTTCGCCGACGGCAAGGTGAACCGCCTCAACGAGCTGGTCGGCCGGCAGAAGGAAGGGCACAAATCCTTCTGGGTCAGCCTGCTGGACGAGGACCTCGTCAACGGCGCGTTTGCGACCGACCATCCCTTCGTGCGCAACGCGCTGCAGCCGGCTGCGCTGCGCATCATCGGCGACTTCATGCACGACTTGCCGCAATTATCTGATGTGGTGCTGACGCTGTCCCAGCCGACCCCGAACCAGGCGCTGAGCTATTCCCAGCTCTGGCATCTCGATCATGACGACAAGCGCGTCTGCAAGCTCTTCATCTATCTGACCGACGTGAGAGATACTGCCGACGGCCCGTTCACCTTCATTCCGGCGGGGCCCTCGAAGGCCTTCCGCAACACGCTGAAGAGCCACATGAGCGACGCGCAGGTGTTCGCCAAGACCGGCCCCGATGCGGTCAAGGAGATGATCGCGCCCCGCCTGTCGTGCTTCATCGTCAACACCGCCCGCTGCCTGCACATGGGAAGCCGGATCCAGTCCGATCACAGCCGCCTGCTCTACACGGCAACCTACATCCAGCAGCCGCGCATCTATCCCGAACCGCCGGCGCGCTTCCGCGCGGTCGGCGCCCTGACCGACCTCGAGCGCACCGTGATGCGGCTCTGACGGACCTGCCGGGAGCTCATATCTTGCGCATAGGCCTGGTGGTCGATCACCCCAAGCGTGACCTGCCTGGGGCAGTCATGCTCGGTTATCAGCTCGCGCGGCGCGGCGTCTCTGTCGCGCTAGTACCGATGTATGAGCAGGCCGTCGATGTCCCGCGGCTCGGGCTCGATGCGCTGGTCGTCAACTATGCGCGGCCGGTCAATCTCGACCTGATGCGCAGCTTCGCCAAGGCGGGCCTTGCGCTTTACGTCCTCGACACCGAAGGCGGCGTGCTCGCCGAGAAGGGCGGCAACTCGCCGCCGGCCATGGCCGCGCACGTCAAGGGCAGCGGCTACGCCGACATCCTGGCCGGCTACTTCTTCTGGGGCAACCGCCTCCACGACGCCTTCCTGACGGCGGGAACCATGAAGCCGGAGCAGTTGCACCTCACCGGATGTCCGCGCTTCGATTTTGCGGCGCCGCGCTGGCGCGCGCTGCTTGACGGCGAGCCGCGCGGCTATCTGCTCGTCAACGCCAACTTTCCGCTGGTCAATTCACGCTTCACCGGCAAGCCGGGCGGCGAGCGCGAGGCGATGGTGCGGGCCGGCTGGGATGGTGCCTATGTCGACCGCTTCATCGCGGACTTGAAGCAAGTGTTCGCGAACTACCTCGCCGAGATCGACCGGCTCGCCGCGGCGCGGCCCGACCGCACCATTCTCGTGCGTCCGCATCCATTCGAGAGCGAGGATGTCTATCGCAACGCGCTCGCGCGCCACGCCAACGTCGTGATCGACGGCACCGGCAGCGTGCTCGACCGCATCCGCAATGCGGCCGCGGTCGTTCACCTCAACTGCGGCACGGCCGTCGAATCTGTCCTGCTCGGAAAGCTGCCGCTCCAGCTCGAATATCTGAACACGCCGACCACCGCCGGCCACGCCGCGCTGCCCGCGCGCGTGAGCCGCTCGGTCAATTCGTTCGACGAGCTGCTTGGCGCGATCGACCACATCGAGCGCGAGACCGAGACCTTCGATTTCGCGCGCGTTCACGCTGCCGATATCGAGGCCTTCTTTCATCTCAACGACGGACAAGCCGCCGAACGGGTCGCCGATGTCCTGACTGACGCAAACAGTTCGCGCCGACCTTACGTCTCGTTGCTGGCGACCGTGAAGGGCACGCGTGACAAGCCGAGCATCGGCCAAATCGTCAAGGGAGCCGCCAGCGCCGTGCTCGGATCGGCCGTCACGGAGCGGCTGCGCAGCCGGTTCAACCCGGCCCGGCGCGACAAGCGGATCGAGCCGGTCTTCGTCAGGACGCTGCTGCAGCGGATCGCGGCCCACGATCACGCGAGCCCGGCGCAATTTACCGCAACGCGCGCGCACTGCGCGACGACAGGCTTGCCGCTCGCGAGCATTGCCATCGAACCCGCCCGATAGACCATGGCCACATCTGCAAGAACCATCCTCATCACCACGCTCGCCGAATACCAGACCCGGTTCTGGATTCCGGTCGCGCAGCGGCTGCGCGCGGCGGGCCACGATGTCGAGTTGCTCGCCTTCGACGATCGCAGCGCCGAGATGTCGGCGGCCGAAGGCGTGCCGGTCACGAACATGTACCGCGAGGGCCTCAAGGCGGGCCCCTCGCCCGACGATCGCGGCGCGTTCGATGCGCGCGTCGCCGCCTACGGGCTGGACGGGACCAATTTCCTGTTCAGCCACGAGCGCTTCACCTTCGGCATCCGCGATACTGCCGCGTTGCGCCGGCGCTTCATGATCTATGCCAATGCGATGGAGACGGTGCTCGACCGGCTGGAGGGGCACGGCAAGCAAGCCGAGCTGGTGCAGGAGCTGGGCGGCTTTCTCTCGGTGATCGCGAGCTTCTACGCCGCCAGGCGCCGCAACATCCGCAACTGGTTCATCGAGCCTTCGTTCTTTCGCGGCCGCATGTACTTCACGCCCGACACTCTCGGCGCGCCCGACGTGATGCCGAGCCCGGCGGACGTCGTGTCGCCCGAGGTGCGTGCCTATCTCGACGACACGCTGACCCAGCGGGCGATCGTCATCCCCAAAAAGGACCAGCATCATTATTCGGCGGCCTTCAAGAAGGTCGTGAACCTGCGCAACGCCCGCCGCCTCACCGAAAAGCTGTGGGACCAGTTCGCGCTCGGCAAGCATCAGGAGTTCGGGCACAATCTGCGCCACGCCCGCGTGCACGCCGCGATGGCACTGAACGCGACGCGGCTGCGCAAGCTCTACAAGCCGATTCCGGACGCGCCCTTCGTCTACTATCCGTTCCACGTTCCGGCCGACATGGCGCTGACGCTGCGCTCGCCCGACTATCTCGACCAGGTCGCGACCGTCGACTTCCTGCTGCGGACGATTCCGGACTCGCATGTGCTGGTGGTCAAGGAGCATCCCGCCCAGATCGGCGCGATCTCGGCCGACCGCCTGTTCGAGCTGGCGCGCCGGTTCGACAATTTCGTGCTGCTGCCGCCGCAGACCAACAATTACACCGTGCTCAACCGCGCCGATGCGGTCATCTCCGTCAACAGCAAGTCGGGCGCCGAGGCCTTGCTGCTCGGCAAGCCGGTGGTGGTGATGGGCGATGCGTTCTACCGCTCCTGCCCGCTGGTCTACGCGGTCGATCGGCTGGCGGATGTGCCCGCGCGGCTGCGCGAGGCGCTCTCCGCCGGGCCGTTCGATCCAGCCAGGGGCGCGCCCTATTTCGAATCGGCCTGGCGCAGCTCTTATCCAGGCGAGCTGTACATCAGCGATCCCAAGCTGCTCGATACGTTTGCGGCCTCCTTGCGCGCCGCGATCGCCGAGCCCGCCCGCGTGAATTGAACGGACCCGCCATGCCGCTCGTCTCGATCATCACACCATCCTGGAACGTCGAAGGCCTGATCGAGGAGACGATCCGCTCGGTGCAGAGTCAGACCTTTGCCGATTGGGAGCTCCTGATCGCCGACGATTGCTCGACTGACAGGACACCGGAGATCGTCGCTGACATCGGCGAGCGCGATCCTCGCGTCAAGCTGATCCGGATGCCGAAGAACGGCGGACCGGCGCTGGCGCGACAGGCCGCGATCGACCGGGCGCAGGGCCGCTACCTCGCCTTCCTCGACAGCGACGATCTGTGGCTGCCCGGGAAGCTCGAGCGGCAGCTCGCCTTCGCCCGCGAGAAGCGCGCTGCGCTCAGCTACACCGCCTTCCGGCGCATCAACGAGACCAACACGGTCACCGGACGCCTGATCTCTGTGCCGGCCTCGCTCACCTATGGGCAGCTCCTGAAGAACACCGCGATCGCGACGCTGACCGCGGTGGTCGACCGCGAGATCGCAGGTCCCATCGTGATGAAGAACGAGGGTTATGACGATTTCTGCCTGTGGCTCTCGATCCTCAAGCGCGGCCACACCGCCTACGGCCTCGACGAGGACCTTGCCCGCTACCGCGTCAGGGGCTCCTCGGTCTCCAGCCGCCCGGTGCGCTCGGCCAAGTGGGTCTGGCAGATTTACCGCAATGTCGAGCACCTCTCTTTGGTCCGCTCGTCCTGGTGCTTCGCCCATTGGGGGGCGCGGGCGTGGTTGAAGCGGCGGGAATTCTAGACGCATCGCCGGGCGCCCGACTGGAAAAATGCGAAAACAACCCCATGCACAGTAGAGGTATTTAAATACCTCAATCCAAGCCCACTTCGCTATTGGCGAGTCCGGCCGTTGCCGATACCACTCAGCCGCTCCCGCCGCGCTCAGTCTGGAACCGATCATGCCGTTTGAAAGCTACAAGAACAGCCGCATCCTCGTGACCGGAGGCGCCGGCTTCATCGGATCGCACATCTGCGAGCGACTGCTCGATGCGGGAGCCGAGGTGGTGTCCGCGGACAATTATTTCACCGGCAGCCGGCGCAACATCGCCCATCTGATCGCAAACCCGCTGTTCGAGGCGGTCCGGCACGACGTCACCTTCCCGCTCTACATCGAGGTCGACGCGATCTTCAACCTCGCCTGCCCGGCCTCGCCGATCCACTACCAGCGCGACCCCGTGCAGACCACCAAGACCTCGGTGCACGGCGCCATCAACATGCTGGGCCTTGCCAAGCGGCTGAAGGCACGCATCTTCCAGGCCTCGACCAGCGAGGTCTATGGCGATCCGCTGATCCATCCCCAGACCGAGGACTATTGGGGCAACGTCAACCCGATCGGCATCCGCTCCTGCTACGACGAGGGCAAGCGCTGCGCCGAGACGCTGTTCTTCGATTACTGGCGCCAGCACGGCCTGCCGATCAAGGTCGCGCGCATCTTCAACACCTATGGCCCGCGCATGCAGCCCAATGACGGCCGCGTGGTGTCATCCTTCATCGTCCAGGCACTCCAGGGCGAGCCGATCACCGTGTTCGGCGACGGCGGGCAGACCCGCTCGTTCTGCTATGTCGACGATCTCGTCGAGGCCATCATGCGGCTGATGGTGACGAAGGAAGACATCACCGGCCCCATCAACATCGGCAACAATTCCGAGTTCACCATCCGCGAGCTCGCCGAGAAGGTCATCGAACTCACGGGCTCGCGCTCCAAGCTGGTCTTCAAGCCGCTGCCGCAAGACGACCCGCGCCAGCGCCAGCCCGATCTCACCAAGGCGAAGACGGCGCTGAACTGGGAGCCGAAGGTCGCGCTCGAGGACGGCTTGAAGGAGACGATCGCCTATTTCAAGCACTCGCTCGAAATCGCCTGATCGCGTTCGTACTCACCTGGTCCGCAAGCGAGCCTGTCCGCCATGAGCGCACCGTCCGGCATCATGCAGCATCTGCAATCGCGGCTGGATTCCAAGCCTGCGCTGACGATCCTGCTGCTGCTGCACAGCGCCGTCACCTGCCTGTCGCTGATCAAGGTCGCGACCTTCCAGTCCTATATCCATTTCAGCGGCGAGCGCGTCTGGATCGCGGTCGCGGTTGCGGTCGCCTTCTCCGTGGTCTCGCTGCTGTTCGCCGCCGCCCGCTTCAGCTTCGGCTATTTCGCCGGCTTCTATTTCTACACGATGATCCTCGGCTTCCTGTGGATCGACGTGTTCTCCGACTACAGCTACGATCGACTGCTCGCGGGACTTTCGGCCGCGGCATCGCTCGTGCTCTTGCTGCTGCCCGTGCTGTTCGTCCGGGCACCGTTCCGCCAACTCGTCGTGTTGTCGAATGCCGGCTTCGAGCATCTGCTCACGGCGATCCTGGTGATCTCCGTCGGCACCATCGCCGTCGCCTCGACCTACAATTTCCGCCTAGTCGCGATCGCGAACATCTACGACTACCGCGACGCGCTCGCATTCCCCGGTGCGGTGCGATATCTCATCGGCTGGGTCTCCAGCACACTGCTGCCGTTCACCTTCGCCTGCTACTCGCTGCTCGGCCATCGCTGGCGCGCCGGCCTGGTGTTGATCCTGCTCCTGTTCTTCTACCCGATCACGCTGACGAAGTTCGCGTTCTTCACGCCGGCCTGGCTGATCACGCTTGCCGTCCTGTCACGATTTCTGGAGGCGAGAACCTCGGTCATCACATCGATCTTCGTCCCGATGCTGCTCGGCCTCGTCGTGATCGCCGTGACGGGCGCTGCGATCAACAGCCTTCCGGGCAAATATTTCGACCTCGTCAACATCCGGATGATGGCGACGCCATCGAGCGCGCTCGACATTTACAACCATTTCTTCGCCAACCATCCGCTGACCTGGTTCTGCCAGATCTCGATGCTGAAACCGGTAATGCCCTGCGCTTACCAGGATCAACTGTCGGTCGTGATGGAGAACACATACGGGTTCGGCATGATCAATGCCTCCCTGTTCGCGACGGAGGGTGTCGCTTCGGTCGGACCTTATCTTGCGCCGCTGACGGCACTTGTGGCGGGTTTCATCCTGGCTCTGGGCAACCGCGCCTCGGCAGGACTGCCGCAGCGTCTCGTGTTGATCTCCAGTGGCACACTACCGCACGTTCTGCTCAACACCCCGCTCACGGTCGCCATGGTGACCCACGGCACCGCGCTGCTCTTCCTGCTCTGGTATGTGATGCCGCGAAGCATCTTTCAGCGGCCCGGACTCCCTGACTAGCGAATTCCCGAGTTTTGCATCACGTCCGCGGTCAGTCGGACGAAATCCGCCACGAACGCCTTCACGCGCTCCTCGAGATCCGGCAACAGGTCCCGGATGGTCGGAGGATCGGCCGATTGTGCGACCTCCGACAAATGAGCGGCCAGGGCTTCGGCATCGCGAATGCCGAAATATCGTGCGCTGCCCTCGGTCTGCTCGCGATGGACGTCGATGTCGGACAGGATCATCGGGACACCGAACGACTTTGCTTCTTCGACGGTCGTGCTCCATCCCTCGCATTCCGAGGGATTGATAAGAGCCATCGACGCGCGCAGCAGGGCGTAGACGTGATCCAGCGGAATCATTCCGAGATGCCTGAAATTCGTCTCGAGACCACGCGACCTGACCTCGCTCATGGTCCTCTCGAAAAGATCGGGTTCGCGGAAGTCCCGCGTACTTCCAGATGCCGCGACGACGACGTCGATCCCCCGGCCCTTCAGCAGACCGAGCGCATCAACCACGACCTGGTGATTCTTGTGCCGCCAGAACTGGTTTGGCAGGTAGAAGTACCGGGACGGAAGGCCATATTGCGCGATCACGTCGGACGGCTTCGTGGCGAGCAGGCTGACCGGCGGCTCGGTCGCAAACCGAACGACTGAAACGCCGTTCGAGATGCCCGGATAAAACCTCTTGAGATCGCCGAGCGCGCTGGCGCTGCTCAACATGATGTGCCGGCCGGACGCGATCTGGGCCCGAAAGCCGAGATCACGCCGCCAATACGCGCTCCTGGAGAAGAGATGCGGCAGCAGACGATGCTGAAAATCCGGAAACCAGGCGATCGCAGGACACGGCAGACGCCAGCCAAAGAAACGGGCGGACTCGAATACGATGTCGACCCCCTGCGCCCGGAATTCGGCCAGCGCCGGTCCGTCGCGTCCGAGCGCGAGCGCACCGAGGAGTCCGGTCGCACTGCGATCGAACGCAGGCGATCGAACGAGAGCCACGGCCGGAATGCTGGCGAGCGCCGCGAGTTCCTCGGGATCGTCCCTGGTTCCGGCGAACAGCACCGGGGCAACAGTTCCCGGACTGTACCGGTGCAGGGCCGCAAAGAGATTGCGCTGATAGTTGTAACCGCCTGCCCAGAGGCGGCGCGGAATGTTGGTGAACGCGATCCGCAGCGGCGCCCGCTCAGGCACGGGCCTGGCTCCTGAACCATTCGACGTAGTCGGCGAGACCGCGCTCCAGCGGAAGGCGCCAGTCGAAATTCATGTCGCGCAGGCGCCCGTCATCCGCCAGCAGGCTCGCCGGGTCGCCCGGCCGCGCCACGCCGGAATAACGCACGACGGTGCTGCTTCCCCAATTCCGGATCAGACCGCCGGCAATCTCGGCCACGCTCGTGCCACGCCCCGAGCCGCCATTGATCAGCCGAAAATCCTCCTGCTGCACTTCCTCCGCGGCGCACACCAGCAAGCGCACCACGTCGCGAACGTCGGTCCAGTCCCGTATCTCGGCCCCCGTCCCTCCCAGATTGAGAGACCGCTCCTCGCTGCTCAGCCGCGAGCAGATGTCCCAGAGAAGCTGCTTGCGAAGGTTCGGACCATAGACCGAGAACAATCGCACCACAGTGCAGTGGAGGCCGAAGCTCTGGGCGTAGCTCCGGCACAACTGCTCCATCATCAGCTTGTGATGGCCATAGGGCGACATTGGCGCCAGCGCCGCACTTTCGGCGATCGGACCGGCATGGTCCGCGCCGTAGACCGCCGCGCTCGACGCTACGATCAGCCGGCTCTCGGGCGCAAAGCTTCGAAGCCATTCGAGCAGGCGCGCCGTGCTGGTCACCGTTCGCGAGAAGTCCTCGAACGGACGCGCGATCGACAGCCCGACCGACGATCCGCCGGCCAGATGGAAGATCTGCGACGGCAGTCCGTGCGTGGCGGCGAGTGCGCTCAGGTTGGCCGCATCGACCTCGCCATTGATCCATGTCTGCAAGCCGAGGGCGCGCGCTTCGGCCGGATCGAGCGCACCATGACCGACGCCATGAACTGTGCGCCCGACGCCTGCCAGCTCTCGAACGAGATGGCGGCCGATGAACCCGTTCGCACCGGTGACCCACGCGGACATGATGCTACCTTGAGTCCTGCCGACGAGACATTCGCTTGGCTCGCAAGCACATTTCTATTGTTGTTGCCATACCTGTCCCCTCATCGCTCGTCCGGCGACAATTCCCTGACGATGGTCGCAGGGTTGCCCGCGACGATGGAATATGCCGGAACATCCTTGGTGACCACAGCACCCGCGGCGACAATCCCACCCTCACCAATGGTCACGCCACGCATAACCATGGCGCAAGCACCGATCCACGCATCATCGCAAATCTTGATCGGACGGTCGTCGAGAGAAAGCTGCCTTGGGTGACCGGTAGAGAAAATCTCCTTCGCCTGTTCGTGTCGCTCGGAAGCACGGATAGGATGCGAGAGATTGTCGAATATGTTGACGGAATGCGAAATCAAGACACGATTCCCGATATCGATCGACGCGCCGGACCAAATCCGCGTGCCAACCCCGACATAGCACCACTCTCCGATATTAATTTGACCGCCGTGACCGAGGATCATCAGTTCACCCCTGACATGAGAATGGCTGCCAATGACAATCTTCTCACTATCGCCGAGCGCGTTCCTGATCCGCGCGCTATGGGCCAAGAATGCGCCTCGGTCCAAGCGGCAGGTTGCCCGCCCGATCAGGCGCTGCACAATATAGTGTAAATTGAAGCCATCAATGGCATGTACGCACCAGCGCACGAGCGTGGAGAGGCTGGACATCAGCGCATCCTCTCACGTAGCAAAATCCAGCGTGTTCGGATTCTCAATTGAAACCCTCCAACGGAGCAACTGCGCGGTCAAAGGCGCCCTACGACCTCGACGAAAAGTTTCCACTGCATGTCTTTGTGGTAAATGTCGCGGATGCGGGCCCGGCCTAGCGCTGCGATCTCGGCCGATCTGGGCCAGTCCTGCAGACTCCGTGCGATCACTTCAGCAGCATGCTCTGGGGTATCGTAAGTTTCGATCGTGATCCCACTCTCCATGCCGTCAATATATCTTCCGGCGTCGGATACGAGCAATGCACCGCATCCCATCGACTCGAAGCAACGCATATTGCCGCGGTCTTCGCCCGCCATGTCGATCGAGCCATTAAGGGCGATCTTAGCCGAGCCAATCAGTTCGTAGAGATCTCTCCCGAATACCGGCGGCCGGGCAATAGCTGCGATCGCATCGGGGCGCCGGTGCTGTCGCAACGGCAGCAATCGTCCGATTGCGCTCTCGGCGAGCTTGGTCAGGCGTGATGCGTCAAGACAAAACACGACTTCATGACTGTCGGCCAAGCGCGCGACTCGCTCTAGCGTCTTTGCACGCTCACGATGATGTCGTGAATAGCCGCCGACGAAGACGACGTCGATGGGACGTTCTCCGTGTCCATATTCGTCCATAACCGGATCATGCGCAGGGTAGAACAGCTCGGCCCGGCATCCCTTGCGGCGCCACATATCGAGCATCGTAGGAAAGTTTGCAAGCACGGCGCCATAGGCCGTGAAATCGGCATTGCCGGACGGCGCGCCACGCCAGCACAGCGCCTTCTTTACGCAGCCCGGCAGCTTGGCAACGAATGCGCTCGGATAGCGCACGGGATCGAGATTGTAGAACACCTCGGTGGCGTGGTGCTCGATCTGCGCGAGCAGGATGGCCTCGAGCGTCGGCTCCCCGCCCATGCCCTGCTCGCGCGCCCAGCGGCGCTGCAGGACCTCGTCGTCTCCATTGGTGAAGAAGGCCTCCGGCGATCCATCAAGTACCGGTTGAAGGAAATGCGATGCACCGAAGCGATCGTTCAGAAACACCCGGCGTCGCTCTTCGAAGCTAACGGCCTTTGCCGCGAGCTGGTTCAACCGCGGCAGGTAGGATGGATAGAAACAGCTATTTTGGAACAGACGCATGGTTTACGCGTACCTCGCCAACATCCATTTCATGTTCAAATACGGCCAGATCCGCCCGACCGCCTCCCAGTCCCAGGACTTCGACGCCGTCAAGCGGCTCACCGTCGTGCGCAGGGCCGCTTCATCCACCAGTTCGGCAAACGCCGGCACCTTGCGGTCGAGCAGGTCGGCCGTCCAGCCGGCCAGCGGCCCATTCAACCATTCCGGCATCGGCGAATTGAAGCCGACCTTGCGACGCGCGGTGCGGATCGATTCCGGCATCAGGTTGGCCATCGCCCGCCGGGCGACGGCCTTGGTATAGCCCTCCGACGACTTGCTGCTTTCGGGAAGCGCCATCGTGTAGGTCACCAGGCGCCAGTCCATGAAGGGCATACGGACTTCGACGCCGTGGGCCATCGAAAGACGATCGAAGTTACGCAGGATCGTAGGCAGCACCGTACTGTGAAACATTCGGTATAGCCGCCGGTTCAAGCCCCCCCATTCACGCGGCAGCACATCGTCCTCCGCCACCAGCGGAAGCGAGGCCGGAAGATCGCGCAGACCGCCACGCAGAAAATAGACGCCCCTGCGCTTCAGGGCCAACATGCGCAGGACATCCACGCTGCGCCGGGCCAGCGCCGAACGCGAGGCGAAGTCTTCGGCGGCGTTTCGAATTCGAAATGCGAGCGCCTGTCCCTGCTGCAAATAGCCGCCCATCAGTTCGTCCGCACCGTGGCCGTCCAGCGACACGGTCACGTCTTGCCGTCTCAACTGCCGATAGATCAACCATATTGCGCTGGGAAGCGCGATATAGACGTCATCGAGATCGTCGAGAATCTGGTCGAGGTCTATGAGCGCATCGGCCTGCCCGATCTCGAGGAAGGTCGGCGCAACCTCAGCCCAGGCGGCGGCCTCCTCGGCCATCGGCCGCTCGTCGTTCAAGGCGCCGGGGAACGTCGCGACAAAGGCGTGGCGCCATGCAGTGCTGTCGCGCGGCCCCATGCCCGCCTTCTCGTGCGCCGCCATGGTGCAGATCACCGCCGATGAATCGAAGCCTCCGGACAGGCACGTTCCGATCGGCACATCGCTGCGCATGCGCAGGGCCACGGCATCCTGGAACAGCTCGCGAAAGCGCGCGACCTGTTCGGCTTCGGTGCCGGGCACGGGCGGCAGATGATCCACGGTCCGCCACCAGCGCCTGACACTGACCTTGCCCTGGCGCAGCCACATGCAGTGGCCGCCCTGCAGGCGGCGAACCTGCCGAAACAGGGTCCGCTCGCTTCCTTCGATCCCGAAGGCATCGAGCAGTAGCCGGCGCGCGACCTCCACATCGACGGAAGCATCGATCAGCCCGCTCCGCACCAGCGCGCGCTGCTCGGACGCGAAGATGAACCGCTCCGGCGACACGGCATAGAGCAGCGGCTTGATGCCGAACCGATCGCGCGCGAGAAACAGTTCGCCAGTGGCCGTGTCGAAGATCGCCAAGGCCCACATGCCGTTGAAGCGCGGCAGCATGTCTTCCCGCCACGCTTGCCAGGCGGCCAGGATCACTTCGGTATCCGATTGGCTGCGGAACACCACGCCCTGCGCCTCGAGCTCGCGGCGCAACTCGAGAAAATTGTAGATCTCGCCGTTGAAGACGATGACGTGACGGCCGTCCGCAGACCGCATCGGCTGGTAGCCGCCCTCGCCGGGATCAATGATGGCGAGGCGGCGGTGGCCGAATGCTAGGCTTCGGTCCGCGCTGAACCAGGTCCCCTGGCCGAACGGACCACGATGCGCGATCAGGCCGGTCAGCCGCGAGATATCGTCCGGCTCGACCGCGCTGCCGCGCAAATTGACGATTCCTGCGATTCCACACATGTCCTAGATCGCCTTGAGCGGCACGAAGCGACCGACGATGGCACGCATATCCCGCCAGCACGCGCTTCGATACGGACCCAGCTGCGATGCAGCAACTGCGACGACGAAGATGGTCGCGACCGACAGCGACGAGATGGCTCCCACGGACCACCAGGACGGCGCGAGCTGGAATGGCGCGCGGTGAAGACCGTATCGCAGCGCCAGCGCCGTCGCGATCCCGATGCCAAGCGGCATCAGCACGCAATGGACGACGCGCGGCCACATGTCGGCGAGGTCAAAACTGCGGCGCAACAGCAAGACGATGGTCACCATCTGCGCGATCATGCCGGCACACGCGCTCCAGCCTGCGGCCTGCCATCCGAAGCGCGGCAATGCGATCGCGCTGGTGACGAGCGTGACGACGCCCGTGACCAACGCGATCAGCGCGTTGGAGCGCGACCGCCCCTGCGCCAGCAGGTAAAAGCCGAAGACATTCGCGCTCGATCCGATGATCCCCGCAATCGACAGCACGACGAGCACCCGCGCCGCTTCGGCTGCGACCTCGGCGCCGGTCCAGACATGCAGCAATGGACCGGCCACGGGGATCAATCCGCCCAGGGCGCTTGCGGCGAGGACATTGAGGATCCACGACGACCGGAACAGCAGATCGCCCCTGCGATCCTCGCTCTCCTTCTGGAGCGTGCTGAAGTACGGAAACAGGATCTCACCGACCTTCAAGATACCGATATAGGTCGCTTCCTGGAGGCGTTGCGCAACGCCGTAGAAACCGACGAACTGCGGCTGCAGGAGCGCGCCAAGCAGATATCGATCGGCCTGCCCGGCAAGCAGCGCGCCACCCTGCGCGGCAACCTGCCAGCTGCCGAATCGAACCAGCCTGCCGAGCGCATCGCGATGCAACCCTGGCGGTGCCAGCCATTGCCCCATTGCGCCGCGGGACCAAACCAGGGCCATCAGCAGGCTGGTCGCGAACCCCAGCGCCTGGCAGCCCAGAAACGTCGACGCGTATGGCGAGGCGGGGATCAGCAGCAGCATCGAAAGGGTCGTGACCACCGTGCTGGCCATGCCGATCGAGGCGATCCGGCGATAGTCCTGACGCGCGGTGAACAACGACACGAAGACCGCCGACAGGCACTGGCACAACCAACCGGTACCGGCCAGCGCGAACGCCCGTCCAAGATCGTCGGCGGCCGGACCGGCCAGATGAAATCCGAGACGCGCCAGCGGAGCTCCGGCAAACAGGAAGAAAATGGTGATTGGGGCGCCAGCGCCGACCGCAAGCGTGACCGCCGTCGCGAACAGGCGTCGCGCATCTTCCCGATCGGACGGCTCCAGTCGCTGCGCAAGTTCGCGCGCCGTCGACAGTCCGAGCGCGTTGCTGAACACCAGCGCCGGCGCAATGCATGCGGTGACGAGACCCGCGACGCCGAATGCAGCGAGGCCGAGATGGACAACCACGAAAGGCAGGATAGCCAGGTTCAGCGCGACGGCCACCAGGAAGGCGATCGCATTCCACGCGGAGTTCCCCAGCAGATCGGGCGGTTTTTTTCCCAACGTCATGCCAGCCACCCGGCCATCACCTCACCAAGCCTTCGCCACCTCGCCGATCAGGGTTCCCCCAAGCATCGCGAATTCGGGCTAGCAGTCGGTACACGGAATGTCGATAGCCGACAGGGGCGGCGTTCGCCCGGTTGCCGATGCCCGATACACAACTTGCCGGGACGGATCATGGACGTGCGCGGCTCGATCTCGGGAATGGGCGCTCAGAGCCCATCCGACTCGCCGTTCTTCGGCGTCGAACGCGGCCCAAAGGGGGAAAATGGCGTATCGGTCGTGCCCGGCATCGCCAGCTTGCCGCCGGCATCCGCAGGGGGTCCTGCAGGGGCCGTCGCCGGATCCGACGGCCGCTGGAGCGCCAGGACCTCGCTGCGGTCGCCCTGCTTGAGTGTCACCTCGCGCGGCTGAACCTCCGTCAGCGACCAGCCGCCAAGCGATTCGCCCTGCCGCAGGCGCACGACCTTCTGGTCGATGCGGTTGACGAGAATGGCGATGGCGTCGCCCTCCCCCACCACGGCCCCCACCAGCAGCAGCGGTGGCGGCGCTTCGACCGGCTTGGGCGGCGGCGGTGCTTGCATCTCTTCGGCCGGAGACGCGGCGACCGCGCGCGGCGGCGGCCGGCGCGAGGCCGAGAAGATCGGGCGCTCCTGGGTCGCCGTCAGCGCCGAGAGCGGCACCGACCACAGGGGATTACCGCGGGGGACCGGTTTGCTCGCAGCCTGCGCCGGCCGCGCAATCGGCCTCACCGCACCGACCTCGACGCTTTCGGCGGGGCCGCCCGCGGCATCGTCGGGCAGGATATCGATGCGGGAGGAGGTGGCAGCCGAGGTCCCGGCACTACCCAGCACCGCGCACAGCGCAGCCAATCCCGCCGCTCGAAGCCACCCCGACATCAAATTCCCTTGCAAGTTCCCTTGCCACCGAGGGCCGCGCCAGCACGCGGCAAGCCGTCCGCAGCAAACTAGGCCCGTTGGGCCCGACCATCAACCCGCATCGTATCCGCTCCATTCCGACGAAGAGGCCCCACCTGATCCGGCATCTGTTGCGATGCATGAAAATGTTGCCCAACGGCCACGATAGCCGAAATTGCACCCGGAACAGCCCGGAACCCCGCGCAATTAAACCCCCGTTCATTGCGAGCCGCCGCGACGCCATGAGATTATGCCGCGGCGCAGGGCTTCGCCCCACGCCCAGGTTGCATGCTGACGACGATTTTTTCTGATTTGAGAGCACCGATGCCCGGACCGAACTTGGCGCGAGACTGGATTGGATCCAGGTTTCGGTCCGTCACACGCCACTCGCTGGCGACCCTGCTCGCAACGACCGCGCTCGGGGTCGTCGCCGCGCACGCCGTCGACGGCACCTGGACCGGCGGCAGCACCGACTGGACCGATCCGACCAACTGGTCATCCAACCCGAGCGTGCCGGACGGAACCGCGACCTTCACCAACGCCGGAAGCGCAAGCGTCGACAACAACAACGGCGTCGTGGTCATCGGCACGGTCCAGTTCACGAACACGGCGCAGGCCTACACGGTCACGGTCGGCAACCCGTTCATCGTCAACGGGACGGGCATCGTCAACGATTCCGGCAATACACAGACGTTCCACGTCCTCTCCGGCAACAATCTGGTGTTTCAGAACGGCAGCACCGCGAGCGGCGGCACCGGAGCCGTGACCATCACGAACGATGTCGGCGGCAACGTCAACTTCATCCAGAACAGCAGAGCGGGGACGGCGACTCTCGGCAACAGCGGCTTCGTCACGTTCGAGGATTCCAGCACCGCCGAAAACGCCCATATCACCAACAATGCCGGCGGCCAGATCGATTTCTTCACCAGCGCCTCGGCCGGCAACGCCACGATCACCAACGCGGCGAGCGCCACGCTGAATTTCCACAACAGCACCACCGCCGCCACCTCGACCATCACCAACGACGGAACGGTGAATTTCGACGGCTCCGCCACGGGCGGCAGCGCGCGCTTCATCAACAATCTCGGCGGCATCGTCGACATATCGGGCCTCACCAGCGGCGGGATGACGACCGGCTCGATCGAAGGCGCCGGCGACTACGTGCTCGGCGCCAACACGCTCACCACCGGCAGCCTCAACAGCTCGACCCAGGTCGACGGCGTGATCAACAGCACCGGCGGCGGCCTGACCAAGGTCGGCACCGGCACGCTGACGCTGACCGGCATCAACGGCTACACCGGCGCGACGACCATCTCGGCCGGAACGCTGGCGCTGTCGGGCTTCGGCAACATCTCGTCGTCCAGCGTCGTCACGGTCGATGCGACGTTCGACATCTCCGGCGCGGCGGTGCCGTTCAACGCCATCACGACGCTTGCCGGCAGTTCGTCCGGTGTCGTCAACATGGGCGGCAACGGGCTGGTGATGACCAACGCCTCGACCGAATTCGCGGGCGTGATCCAGGGCACCGGCGGGATCGAGGTCTTCAGCGGCACGCAGACGCTCTCCGGCGTGAACACTTATTCGAACGCCACCCAGATCGATGCCGGCGCCACGTTGGCGCTGAAGGGAGCCGGCTCGATCGCGAACTCGGCGTTCGTTTCGTTCAGTGCACCGAACGCCACGCTCGACATCTCGCAAACGACCTCTGGCACGTCTGTCCGCGGTCTCGGCTCGCCCGCCGGCAGCGGCATCGTCGCGCTCGGATCTAGGACGCTCACGATCACGTCCGGCAGCACCTTCGGCGGCGTGATCCAGGACGGAGGCATTGCCGGCGGCAGTGGCGGCAGCGTCGTCATCGCCAACGGTGCCACCCAGTCACTCTCCGGCACGAACACCTATACCGGCGCAACGACGATTGCCGCGGGCGGCGAACTGGATCTGGCATCGTCGGGCGGTAACCACGGCAGCATAGCAGCCTCCAGCGGCGTGGTCGCCAACGGCGTCTTCGACATCTCGAACCTGACCAGCGGTGGCACGTCGATCACATCGCTGACGGGCTCCGGCAACGTCCATCTCGGCAACAACACGCTGACGATCACGGCCGGCAACGGCACCTTTTCCGGCGTGATCGACGACACAGGCTTTCCCGGCGGACTCACGATCACGGGCGGCAGGCAGACGCTTACCGGCGCGAACACTTATGCCGGAAACACCAATGTCAACGGCGGCACGCTCGTCGTGGACGGAGTGCTGTTCGCGAGCGCGGCTTTCGTCAATGCCGGCGGCACCCTCGCCGGCACCGGCACGATCGCAGGCATCGACGTGAACGGCGGCACGCTCGCCCCGGGCAATGCGGCAAACCCGTACGGCACGCTCAGCGTCAGCGGAAACGTCACCTTCACCGCCGCATCGACCTATCTGGTCCAGGTCTCCTCGGCCAATGCCAGTCTGACCCAGGCCAACGGCACGGGCGACCTCGGCGGCGCGACGGTGCGCGCGAATTTCGGCACCGGCACGCTGAAGAAGCAGTACGCGATCTTCTACGCGGCGGGCGGTCTCGTCGGCACCACCTTTAGTCCGACCGTCGTCTCCAACATGCCGACGGTCAATGCGACGCTGAGCTATGACGCCCTGACTGCGTACCTCAACATCGGCCTCAATTTTACTCCGGCTGGCGGCCTCAACGTCAACCAGCAGAACGTCGCCAACACGCTGACCAATTTCTTCAACACGACCGGCGGCATTCCCGCGGCCTTCGCCGCGCTGGCGCCGGCGGGACTGACCACCGCATCGGGCGAGCTCGGCACCGGCATCCTGCAGTCCGCGATCAACGCCGACGGCCAGTTCCTCAACCTGATGCTCGATCCGACCCTCGTCGGCCGCAGCGGCGGCTTCGCCAAGGCCGGCAGCGTCGCGCAATTCGCCGAGAGCGATGACGCCGCCGCCTACGCGTCGATGCGTCTGGCCAACGCACGCGAGCGCGAGGCCTATGCGATGGCGACCAAGGCACCGCTGCTGTCGTCACAGCCGAGCAGCCGCTGGAGCGTCTGGGCGGCCGGCTATGGCGGCTCGGCCGAGGTCGGCGGCAATGCGCAGGTCGGCTCGCAGGACCTGACCGCACGGGTCGCGGGCGGCGCGGCCGGCGCCGATTACAGGATTTCGCTGGACACGCTGGTCGGCTTCGCGCTCGGCGGCGGCGGGCTCAACTACTCGCTCGCCAATGCGATGGGCTCGGGCTCCGCCGACATGTTCCAGGCCGGCGTCTACGGCCGGCACAATTTCGGACCGGCCTACGTCTCGGCCGCGCTCGCCTATGGCTGGCACGACGTCACCACCAACCGCACCGTGGCGCCCGGCGGCTTCGACCAGCTCCAGAGCCGCTTCAAGGCCGACACCTTCTCGGCTCGCTTCGAAGGCGGCTACCGCTTCGCAACGCCCTGGATCGGCATCACGCCCTATGCGGCGGCGCAGGTGACGAACTTCAACCTGCCGAACTATTCCGAAGTCAGCCTCAATGGCGGCGGCCTGTTCGCGCTGAACTACGCCGCGCAGTCGCTGACCGACACCCGCTCCGAGCTCGGTCTGCGCACCGACAAGTCCTACGCGATGCAGAACGGCGTGCTGACCTTGCGCGGCCGCGCCGCCTGGGCGCACGACTACAATCCGAGCCGCGCCGTCACCGCGCTGTTCCAGACCCTGCCGGGCACCAGCTTCGTCGTGAACGGCGCCAGGGTCGATGCCGACTCCGCGCTTCTCAGCGCCAGCGCCGAGATGAAGTGGCTGAGCGGCTTCTCGATCGCCGGCACCTTCGACGGCGAATTCTCCGGCAACGTCACCAGCTATTCCGGCAAGGGCGTGTTCAAGTACACTTGGTGAGCCGACGAAGCCGCCCTACTTCCCCGCCTGCCACTGGCCGGAGATGCCCAGGATCACCCTGACGCGGCCGGTGCCGGAATCGTTCAGCGCCGTGGTCTGCGGCACCTGGACGTCGAGCTGTTCGACGAACAGGAACGGCATGCCGGCTTCGAGATCGTAGAGCAGCTTCTGGAGTGCCGGCTGCTCCAGCTCGCAGCTCACGACGAGGCCGACGAAGCCGTCCTTCACTTGCGCGCCGGAAACATCGACCTGCGAGGACTGCACCAAGCCGCCGACATTGCCGACCGCGGCCGCAACCCGCTGCAACAAATTGGCGCCAGCGACCGTCACGGTCGGCCCTTCCAGGAACGGCGTGCCGGGATGCTCGGCCGGCGACGTCGCAGCATTGCCGGCGCCGCCCTTGCGGCCGCGCAACTGGTCGAGCAGATCGGAGGTCTGCGCCAGCGCCTGGCGGTGAGCGACGATTTCGGCGATCGACAAGCCGGCCATCAGCAACAGCCCGCCGGTGATTGCGAGATAGAGCGTCACCGCGATCAGCGGCGAGCCGGCAAGCGCTCGCGCGACGGCGTTTCCGCTGGCGGGCTTGATGCTGCTCATGGCGCGTTCCTCGGTTCGATCTGCGCCTCGATGTGGAAGCGCTCGCCGGGATCAGAGGGGCTACGCGTCGTGGGGGCGTAAAAGGTCGCGCGGGTGAAATGCTGGGACTGCTCGATCAGCGGGATCAACGAGGGCGCATCGCGGGTGATGCCGCCGATCTGGATCTTGTTGCCGGAAAGATGCATCTCGGTGACATAGGTATGATCCGGCAGCAGCCGGCTCAGCGACTCCAGCACGATCACGCTCGCCGGCGTCTCGTATTTGCGGCGCTCGAGCAGGGCGAGCGGCGAGCGCTCGCCGCCGTCGCTGCCGCGGAGCGCGGCGCGGCGCTGGGTGATCTGCCGTTCGAGCTCGCTCTCCTGCGCACTGAGGCTGTCGGCCAAATAGCCTGCTGCGACCGATCCGACGACCGCTGCGACCACAGCGAGGGCCAGCACCGCTTGCAGCGTCCGGCTCAGCCGCACCGGATCGATCGCGCCGCGCGACTTCTGCTCGAACACCTTGATCCGCCCGCCCCCGCCCGCCTCCGTCACGATCGCGATCGCCGACGGATGGAATCCCGACACCGCCTCGACATAGCCCATCGCCAGCCTGCGCGGCGCCGCGGCGATTTCTGTCGTGATGCTCTCGCCGCCATGCGCCACCGGCGGGCTGCACCCGAACACGGCTTCGCTGGCGCTCCACGGCGTCAGCCGGTCGATCTGCGCGCGCACGATGCCGTCGAGGAAATCGGCCGCGCGGGCCGGCAGCTCCAGCGGACGGAACAGGAAGCGCGCCGGCCGCAGCACGATCTCGACGCGGCTGCCGCGGACGATCTGCGCGAGATTGGCGCCCACGAACTTGCCGTCCTCGAAAGCGATCTCGTTCGGCACGTCCTCCGGCTTCGTCACCTCGAGCGCGAATGCGCCGGTCTCGGTCTCAACCAGTCGTACCACGCGCGGCGCCACCACGCGCTCCAGCCCGGCGACGACTGCGCCGGCCACGGTGCCGGTCCAGGCGTCGAGAACGCCGCGAAGGGAATTGAGCGAGCTCATCTCACAGAGGCTTTCCGGCCGAGCCGTCGAAGGCGTTGTGCCATGACAATACACGATAGGGCTCATCGCCGCTTTCGAGAAGTAGGATGACGATCTCGGCCGAGCTCCGGCGATGCGACGGCGCCTCGACGGCGACCGTCAGCCGGTACGCCTTCGAGCCCTCGGTCGTGGCATTGGCGCTGCCGGCGAGCCCGATCAGGGATCGCGGGTCGATATTGGGGTCGGTGCGGTCGCGCAGGACCTGTTGCAGCGTCTCCGGCGTCATGCCGGGCAGGGCCGCCACCACCTGCGGCGCGGCATCCAGCACGTTCACGGTCTTCATGTTGCTGAAGACGGTGACGAAGGGCATCACGCGTTCGACGACGGCGGACGGAATGCCGCGCACGAGCCAGAGCTCGTCGCTGTGCGGAAACGGTGCGTGCCGCGGCAGATAGGACGCACCGAGCGTGCGGTAATAGGCATCCTCCGGATTGTCCTGTCCGGGCTCGGTCGACGAGCGCCAGGCGAGGATCCGGTCGGCATAGACAGGCGCATCCATCGCGGAGACGCCGAGCGTCGTCATCAGGCCCGCGAGGATCGGCTTCGGCGCCATGTTGAGATCGATGCGTGCCGCCTCCGAGCGGAACGTCACGCTCACCCGGCCGGCTCCGACGCGCGCGTTGAAGGTGCCGCTGGTCGGACGCAGCGCCTCGTCCTGCCCCGTCAGCCGGTAGGCCGCCAGTTCAAGCCCGGCGTTGACCAGCGCATCGGCCTGCATCCGATCGGCGTTGACGGCGACCGTGACCGCGGTGTTGGTGACATAGGTCAGGTAGATCAGCGCGAGCGCGGCCAGCGCCGCCAGCATCCAGAGCACCACGACGACAATGAAGCCGCGGCCATCACCAAGCCTCGCATGATCGTGCCTCGCGCCGCTCACAGCTGCTGCCCCTCCTTCTCCGCCTGTTGCGGCCGGGTGCGTGCCGTCACGCAGGTCGTCGGATTCTTGGCCCGCGCGCATTCGGCAGGCGCCGTGATGTGGGGGATCACCGCGCCCGAGACCGCCAGCACCTGCCCGCTGGCGCCGTCACGCACGGTGATGCGGATGCGATCCGGCAGTTGCGGCTGGCCGCGCCAGATCGGCTGCCACTGGCCGTCCGGCCCGGCATAGGCGAAGCTGACGCGGAACGGCGCGCGGATCAGCACGACCTGGTCGACAAAGCGGATCTGCCCGTCCGTCGGCATCGGCTGGAACGGCGCACGCTCGCGCACCAGCGCGAGCCCCTGCGCATCGGCCTTCTCGATCAGGCGGATGAATTCGAGGCCCGGACGGGCGCTTGGGCCGAGCGCCGTGCGCAGGAAGGTTACCGACAATTCGGCGCCGTCGAACAGCGGCACCCTGGCATCGCCGTTGACGGCGATCTGCTCGGCCACCGACAGGTCGGAGACGATGCGGTCGAGCCCGGTCGCCAGGCGCTCGGCCCGTTGCACCCGGGCGATGCCGCGATTCCAGTTCGGCAGCCATTGCGCCGTCACCGTCGCCAGCGCCGCCAGGATGACCGTCATCAGCAGCGTCGCCAGCAGCACTTCGAGCAGGGTGAAGCCTGCCTCATCGGCCAGCGCGCGGCGCAGGCGCTTCATGGCCAGGCCCTTGATCGAAAAGCCCCTCACTGCGAAGCCCTCGGCACCAGCTTCACCGTCGTGACCTGGATCGCGCTGCCGTCGGCGCGCTGGAGGCGCAGATTGACGGCCATCGGCACGAAGCGATCGGTGGCGGGATTGCCGCCCGGCACGTTCATCGGCGCGACGTCGACGCGCCAGCGGCTGCCGGCAAGCTCGCCGCTCTGCCGGCCGGGCTTCAGCAGGGACCGCGCCGGCAGGTCCGCAAGCAGGGTCTCGGCGGTGCCGGCGAGGGCCAGATGCTGGTCGATCGCGCGCGTGCCTTTCGCCGTCGTGGCGATGACCGAGCCGATCGTCCCGAGCACGACCGCGATGATCGCGAGCGCGATCAGCGCCTCGATCAGCGTGAAGCCGGCGGCGTCAGAGCAGCTTCTGCGGGACAATCTCGACGCCTCCGGTCAGCCAGTTGACGCGCACCTCATAGCCCATGCCGGGCCGCGCCAGCGCGATCGTCCCCCCGCACGACATGCCCGACGGAAAGAAGTCGATCGACCGCCCCGTCGCGCGATCGGCACAGCGCGAGGCCAGCGTCGCCTGCACGACCACGTCGCCCGGCAGGCGGATAGTCCGCCCGGTGACGCCGGAGCGGATCGCGCGCGCTTCCGCGTCCACCTGTGTCGCCACCCTCACCTGCCGGCGCAACGCCGCGTTGCGGTCGGCCTTCAGCAGTGCCGCGGTCTCGACCGCATAACTTTCCAGCCTGGCGCGCGTCGTCGTGCGCGGGACAGCCGGCAGGATGATCGACGCGAGCAGGCCGATGATCGCGAGCACGCACAGGATCTCGATCAGCGCGAAGCCGCGCGCATCGCGGATGTCCTCAGCGCGCGCCGCTGACAATGTCGGCTGCCGTTCCACTGCCGCCTTCCTGACCGTCCGATCCGAGCGAGATGATGTCATAGGGCGCGCTCGCGCCCGGCGAGCGATAGACATAGACGTGGCCCCAGGGATCGTTGGGCACCACGCCGCCGCGCAGATAAGGCCCGTTCCAGCCGGCCTGGTTGCTGTTGCGGGTCAGCGCGGCGAGACCCTCGTTCGAGGTCGGATAACGCCCGAGATCGAGATAATAGAGATCGAGCGCGCTGGAAAAGCTCTCGATCTGGATCTTCGCCGCCTTCGCCTTGGACTCGCTGAGATAGTTTAGCACCCGCGGGCCGACCAGCGCCATGATCATCCCGATGATGGTGATGACGACCAGCATCTCGACGAGCGTGAAGCCTGCCTCCCCTCGGCCCTGGCGCCGACCGCGCCTTGCGGATGGATGTTTGGTCACTTCAAGCTTCTCCCGTTCCTTGCCCGTTTCTTGGCCGTTTCTTGGCCCTAACCAACAATCTGGCTCACCGACATCAGCGCCGTCATCACCGAGGTGATCAGGCCGCCGACGACCAGCGAGATCGCGATGATCGCCGCCGGTCCCGCAATGCCGACGGCGCGGTCCAGCGTCCGCTGCAATTTGGCTTCGTAGAATTCGGCGACGCGTCCGGACAGCATCGGCAATTGCCCGGTCTCGTCGCCGAGCCGGAGCATGCGCACCGCCATCGCCGGCAGCGCTTCCGTCTCAGCCAGCGCGTCGGAGAGCTTCGAGCCATGGCGGACACGATCGGCCGCGTCGCTCCAGACCGCGGACGGCCCCGTCGTCGCCATCATGTCGATCAGGATGCGCAGCGTGGTGGTGAGATTGACGCCGCTGCCGAGCAGCAGGCCGAGATTGCGGCAGAACAGCGCGGTGCGGTACGCGCTCATGATGTTGCGGATCGCCGGCAGCCGCGTGATCGCATTGGCGATGCCGCGCCGGATGCGCTCCTGCCGCAGCAGTAGCCATGTCGCGGCGATGGCGGCCGCAAGACCGGCCAGCACCGCGTCGGAATTGCCGCGCAGGAAAGTCGAGATGTTGAGGAACACGCCGACGATCGGATCGACCTTGGCACCGAAATCCTGCAACACGCTGGCGAACTGCGGCAGCACGAAAGTCAGGAAGAACAGCAGCACGCAGCCCGCCGCGCCGAGCACGAACAGCGGATAGCGGATCGCATCCGACAGCCTCCGCCGCAACGCCTCGCTGCGCGTGCGCTCGCCGGCCAGCACCTCCAGCACCTGATCCAGCGATCCCGAGGCCTCGCCGACCCGCACCAGCGCGATGTACATCGGCGGAAACAGTCCCTCGTGCCGCGCCAGCGCTTCGGCAAAGCTCTCGCCCGAGACGACGCGCGAGCGGATGTCGGCCACGACGGGGCGCAGCCGGCCGAGATCGGGATCGGCCGCGAGCAGCTCCAACCCGTCATTGATGCGGGCGCCGGCGCGGAGCAGCAGCGCGAGATCGCGCGTGAGGATGGTGACGTCTTCCGGCTTCGGCCTGTTGAACAGGCTGACCACGCTGCCGGTCACGCCCCCCTCCTCCGGCGTGACGTTGTCGACCAGCACGAGGCCGAGCCGCTCGATCCGCTGTGCGACGTCGCCCGGCGCAGGCGCGGCGATGGCGCCGGAGACCAGTTCGCCGTTGGCGTTGAGGGCGCGGTAGCGATAGTTGGGCATGGGTTCTAAAGCCGAATGAGCTTGGGTCGAATGGATTGGCCGCAAGGTCGGTGCACCTCTCCCGCTTGCGGGAGAGGTCGGCGCGAAGCGCTGAGTGAGGGTTCTCTCCTCTGGGGGAGCCTTCGTTGTTGAGACACCCTCTCCCCAACCCTCCCTCGCAAGCGGGGGAGGGAGCACACCTCCCTCGCCGCGGCATTTGAACCTGATCGCATCATGTTCTAGCGCAACGTCGTGACGCGGAAGACCTCGGGCACGGTGGTGAGCCCGGCCCGGCATTTGGCAACCGCATCCTCCAGCATCGTCGTCATGCCGCCGCGCATCGCGGCGGCGTCGATCGAGTGGGAATCGGTCTGCGGCCCGACCAGCGCGCGCACCTCGTCGGACATTTCGAGGATCTCGAACACGCCGTTGCGGCCCCGGAAACCCGTGCCGCCGCAGCGCTCGCAGCCGCCGGCCTCGTGCACGACCTCCCCGGCCTTGAAGCCGATCACCGCAAAGCGCGGGTCCTTGGCGAGATCGGCCTCGCTCAAGCTGTGCGGCACCTTGCAGCGGTCGCAGAGCATGCGCACCAGCCGCTGCGCCACCACCGCGCGCAGCGTCGACTTGAGCAGGAAGCCCTCGATGCCGAGATCGATCAGGCGCGGCACGGCGGCCGCCGCCGTCTCGGTGTGCAGCGTCGTCAGCACGAGATGGCCGGTGAGCGCGGCATGGATCGCGATATGCGCGGTCTCGGCGTCGCGGACCTCGCCGACCATGATCACGTCGGGGTCCTGGCGCACGAAAGCGCGCATGGCCGAGGCGAAGGTCAGCCCGATCGACGGCTTGACCTGGGACTGGTTGATGCCGGGGATCTCGTATTCGACGGGATCCTCGATCGTGAGTATCTTTCGCGTCGGCTCGTTCAGGATCGACAGCATGGTCGCAAGCGTCGTGGTCTTGCCGCTGCCGGTCGGTCCGGTGACGACGATCATGCCGTGCGGCATCGCCAGCAGGCGCGTCATCGCGCTCTCGTCGCGCGCGCCGAGCCCGAGCTTGCTCATCTCCAGCAGGCCGCGGTCGCGCGGCAACAGGCGGATGACGGCGCTCTCGCCGTGCTGCGTCGGCATGGTCGCGACGCGGACGTCAAGCTCGCTGCGCCCGACGCGCACGCGTGCCGCGCCGTCCTGCGGCAGCCGCCGCTCGGCGATGTTGAGGCTGGCGAGAATCTTGATGCGCGAGATCAGCGCCTGCGGCGGGATGCCGTGCGGCGACGGCAGCGCGCGCAACAGGCCGTCGACGCGCATGCGCACCACGAGGCCGCTACGGAACGGCTCGACGTGAATGTCGCTGGCGCGCAAGTCCACCGCGCGCTCCAACAGATCGTTGAGCGCGCGCACCACCGGCGCACCGCTGGCGAGATCGCGCAGGCTCTCGATGTCGTCGTCGGACTGCTGCGCGACGCTCCTGCCGGTTCGATCGGCATGTGCGTCATCGGCATCGGCCCGTTGATCGAGGACCGTCGTAATGTCCTCATATGACGCCACGACGACATCGACCGGCGCTCCGAACACGATTTCGGCGGCGCGAATGGCCGCGGTGTCGGAGGGATCGGCGACAGCCAGCTGAAAGACGTCAGTCGCCGTACCGCCATTCGTCGCGCTGAAAGGAAAGATGGTGGATTCACGCAGGAAACGGCGCGAAAAGCCGTCGAGACGCGGCGTGCCCGCGAGCAGTTGCGGCAGGCTCAGCCGCGGCAGGGCAAAATAGTCGGAGACTTCATCTGCGAATTCGGCCGCGGAAAGATCGGTGGCCTCCCACAATTCGCGCAAGGGGCGCGTCAGCGCGGGATTGGCTGACTTGTCCACATGGGCGTGCGCCCGCAGCGGCAATGAGTATTTTTCCAGGAGGAGCTGCCGGAAGCTATCTGCGGAACGGTCGCGCATCGCATTCACAGCGTTGACCTTGTTACCTGAATGCAACAACTTCGGCGGTTAAGGAAGGCCCTTTGCCCTTGACTTATTTCTTAGCAAAAACATAATCGTGGCGCAAACTATTGCGCGTCCGAACCGAGGGGGATCGGATGCAATTTTCAATCACTTCCAGCGTTGGCAGGCGTATTTTGTTCGAGGTGGTCCAGCCGCTCTTGCGCCTCCGCTCAGCGTTGCCCGGAACGCTCATCCTACTATCGGCCTCCTTCCTGCTCGGCGCCTGCATCGTCACCGCCGACCAGTCGATCGAGGCCGATCCAAAGGATCCGCGCGCGCAGGACATCGCCGACAAGATCCGCTCCCTCGATCTCCAGCCGCGGCAACCTGGGGATGCGGGCGCGGGCGGCCTTGCCCAGGCGAAATCGTCCAAACCTGCGATCTATCTCAGCGATGGTGCAACGCCGCAGGGCGGCGCGCTTGCCGAGCGCGACGATGGCGGCGGCAGCGGCTATGACCTCAATTTCGAGAACGCCCCGGTCGCGACCGTCGCAAAGGTCATCCTAGGTGACGTACTCAACGTCGGCTACACGATCGACCCGCGCGTGCAGGGAACGGTGACGCTGGCCTCGGTGCGGCCCGTGCCCAAGGCGGACGCGCTCTACGTGCTGGAGAACGCGCTACGCATGTCCGGTGTCGCGCTAGTCCGCGACCGCACCGGCTACCGCCTGCTGCCGGCGCCGGAAGCCGGTCCCGGCGGGATCGACCGTTCGTTGAACGCCGCGGCCGGCCAGGGCATCACGGTGGTGCCGCTGCGCTATGTCTCGGCCCAGAACATCTTCAAGCTGCTCGACGCGTTCGGTGTGAAGGCCTCGACCATGCGTCCCGACAGCGCCCGCAACACGGTGATCGTCAGCGGCAGCGGCAGCGACCGCGCGACCGCGGTCGACACCATTCTCTCCTTCGACGCGGACTGGATGCGCGGTCAGTCCGTCGGCATCTTCCCTGTGCGCAACTCCTCGCCCGAGCCCGTCATCAGCGAGATCGAGAAGATCATGGATTCCGGTGACGGCGGCATCAGCCAGAACGTGATCAAGTTCCAGCCGATCTCGCGGCTCAATTCGATCCTCGTGGTGAGCCAGAAGCCGGAATACCTCAAGCGCGCGCAGACGTGGATCGCGCGGCTCGATCGCTCCGACACCGAAGGGGTGAACCTGAAGTCCTATCCGCTGCGCTACGGCAATTCCAAGCTGATCGTGGCGCTGCTGAACGAGATGCTGCTGAGCCAGAGCGGGACGAGCAGCTCGTCGCTCGACAACGCCTCGAGCCAGATCTCGCCCGGCGCGGGGATCTCGACCTCGTCGTCGGGCAATCCGGTGGCGGCGCTGAGCGCGCTGCCGACCGCCGGCGCGGGCGCCGCAACGCCGGTCACCGCACCTGCGGGATCATCGCTCAGCGCCCGCCCCGCGCCGTCGATGTCCGCAACTCCGGGGCAGGACAACACTCCCGGCGGAATCTCGGGCGGCGGGGCGAAGGCGGGCCCCAACGGCATCCTCCAGAACGTGCGGATCACCGCCGACGTCACCAACAACGCCGTGCTCGTCTACGCCAACCAGGAGTCACAGCGCATCGTCGAGCAGACCATCCGGCAGATCGACCGGCCGCAGCGCCAGATCGCGATCGAGGCGACGATCGCCGAGGTGACGCTGAACGACCAGTTGAACTATGGCGTGCAGTTCTTCCTGGCGAGCCAGAAAGGCTCGATCTCCAACACCATTTCGGGCGTCAGCAACAGCGCCACGATCGGCAGCAACACCGAGCCGGCGAGCAATGCGGTCAATGCCGCCGCCGGCGCCCTGCTCGGCCGCGCGCTGCCCGGCTTCAACTTCCTGATCGGCGCCGAGAACTCGCCGCGCGTCGTGCTCGATGCGCTGCACGGCATCACCAACGTCAAGGTGCTGTCGAACCCGTCGCTGGTGGTGCTCGACAACCAGGCCGCGACCTTGCAGGTCGGCGACCAGGTGCCGTTCTCGACGGGCACCGCGACGGTGCTGACCGCCAACAACACCGTGGTCAACACCATCGACTACAAGAACACCGGCATCATCCTGCGCGTGCTGCCGCGCGCCAACGCCAATGGCAACGTCGTGCTCGACATCGAGCAGGAGATCTCGAGCGTGGCCGCAGGCAGTGCCAACTCGTTGACGCCGACGATCTCGCAGCGCCGGGTCAAGAGCTCGATCGCGGTGACGAGCGGGCAGACCGTGCTGCTCGCCGGCCTGATCAGCGAGACCGAGAACAGGCAGCGCCAGGGCCTGCCGATCCTGGATTCCATTCCCGGCATGGGCGACGCCTTCTCGCACCAGACCACCGCGCGCGCGCGCACCGAGCTGATCCTGTTCATCCGTCCGACCGTGATCAAGGACGGCGTCGATGCGCATGTCATCGCCGAGGAGATGCGCACCAAGATGAACGGCCGCCTGGTCGGCACCAGCAATCCCGTGGTCACCGTGAGCCCGCCCAAGGCGGCGCGCTGACGGCGTGACGGGTCAAGCGGCGAATGACGGGACGGGCGCTCCGCTCGCGCTCGGCATCGCCCTGCTGCTGGGCGTGTTCGCAAGCCTCGTCACCGCGCCGGGCGCCGAAGGCCTGTACGGCGCGTTCCTGGCCGCCCTGATGCTCGCGATCGCGACGCACGATGCCCGCCACTATCTCATTCCGAACGAGCTGACGGGGACAGCTTTCGCGCTCGCCCTGCTCCGCGCCGGCGCGTTCGTGCCGGATGTCGGCCTCGAGGCGCTGATCTGGCCGCTGGCCCGTGCGGCGGCCGTGGCGCTGCCGCTGCTGCTGCTGATGGTGCTCTACCGGCGCTGGCGCGGGCGCGACGGGCTCGGGCTCGGCGACGTCAAGCTTGCCGCGGTCTGCGGCGCCTGGCTCGATCTTGCGACCGTGGCCGCGGTGATCGAGCTCGCGGCGCTGCTCGCGATCGGCGCATACGCCGCCAATGCTGCGCTCCAAAGAAGGCCGCTGCGCGCGACCGCCTTCCTGCCATTCGGACTGTTCCTGGCACCGGCGATCTGGATCGGCTGGCTTGGCGAGACCTGGTATGCGAACTGGCTCGGCGGCTGGCCGGGCTAAGGCGCGACGAACGGGATCATCGTCATTCCCGTGGGACCGCCTACACAAAAAACGCGAAAACAACCCCATGCACAGTAGGCGGGGACAACCTTATCAATGACTTGCCGACCGGCGCGCAGGTCTGCGGACTTTACGAAGCGATTTGACACGTCGGGCAAGACACCGGCACGATGTCATGATGGCGATAGCTGCTCACAGCGCCCCCACCTCCTGCACACCTCACTGTCCCAGGCGAGCCGGTGCGGCGGTCAGTGCTCGCGGCTCGGCGCCCATTCCAGCGCCCGCAGGCGGGCCTGGGCGATCTCTCCGCGCGTCATCTTGGTGGTGACGGCGTCGCGGATCCGGACCCGCGCCTCGCGCGCCCGCGGCGGCGCCGCGGCCGTCGACAGGTTGAGCCATTTGGAGGCCTCGACGACGTCCTGCGGCACGCCAAAGCCGCGGTCATAGAGCAGGCCCAGCGAATATTGGGCGCGGCTGTCGCCCTGCTCCGCCGCGCGGCGGTACCACATTGCGGCTTCCGTGTAGTTCTGCGGCAGGCCGCGGCCGGTTTCGAACAGGAGGCCGAGATAGGTCTGCGCCGCCGCGTTGCCGCGCTCGGCGAGCGGAATGAAGATGCGGGAGGCCGCCACATAGTCCTGGCGTTGGTAGGCGGAGACGCCCTGGCGGAGGGATTGGGCCTGGACCGGCGCAGCGAGCGCGAGGGTCATGAGCATCACGAAGATGGCGGCGCCCCCCCATCCCGTCCGTCGCGAAAAACCGCATACCGCTTGCCGCGGCACCTGCCGGCAAAACCCCTGATCGTGGTTGTCGAGGGTCTCCATCCCGCCCGCTCTCCCTGCTGCGCAGCCAGACTAGTCTGCGGACGTGGCGAAATCCATAGTGGGAGCCGGGCGCAAAAAAGCTCCGGGCGCTTGGCGCCCGGAGCTGATCAATTGCATGAGGCTAGTGATATCCGCCTGCTGTCGCCGGAGTCGTGTCCGGGGCGTTGCCGTTGATCTGGTTGTCCAGATACGACAGCACGCTGCCGGTGGTCGCCGATCCCAGATTATTGACGATCATCGACCGGCCGATGCGCGCCGAGGCGGCACCGCCCAGGGCGAAGCCCGTGCTCAGGTTCTCCGAGATGTTGCTGTTGTTGACCTGCACGTTGGACGTTCCCTGCACGTTCAGGCCGACGAAGTTCTTGTGGATGGCGGTGTTGTTGATGGTCACCCGCGTGCTGCCGCCGTTCGTGTTGATGTTGATTCCGGTGCCATCGGCCGCAGTGCCATTGTGCGAGATGACGCTGTCGCGGATCAGGAGCATGGAGTTGAAGTTGGACGGAGCGGTGGTGATTCCGTTGCCGGCTGCCGCATTGAAGTTCCTGATAAAGCAGTGCTCGATCACCACCGAAGCCGCCTGAAAGATGCGAATGCCGTTAAGACCGGTCCCAGCACCATCGATGTCGAGGCCGCGCAGCACGACGTGATCCGTCGCCGCCGCATTGACATTGATGCCGGTGGTTCCGGACGCCAGCACGCCACCGACCACACCCTCGCAATAGATCGATATCGCTTTGGTGATGGTCACGGTGCCGAAGCCCGCCGAGTCGAGGCAGTTGATCTCGCCGCCCGCCGCCGTCTTCGAGATCGCGCCGGCAAACGTCTTGCACGGCGCGGTGCGGCTGCACGGGTTGACGTCATCGCCGACGCCGGACACCCAGGTTCTGGTCGCCTGGGCATGAGCCGGCTGCGACACGGCGAACGGCAAGAGCAGCCCCGCCAAGAGAGTCCATAGAGCAATGCGACGCATTTTTTTGAATCTCCAAAATTGAACTGACGAATTTGAAGCTTTTGTCATGTCAGACGATTCTCGGGAAGTGCAGGAGCTAGTGATACCCACCGGCCGTTGCCGGCGTCGTGTCCGGGGCATTGCCGTTGATCTGGTTGTCCAGATACGACAGCACGCTGCCCGTGGTCGCCGATCCGAGATTGTTGACGATCATCGACCGGCCGATCCGCGCCGAAGCGGCGCCACCCAGGGCGAAGCCCGTGCTCAGGTTCTCCGAGATGTTGCTGTTGTTGACCTGAACATTGGACGTTCCCAGCACGTTCAGACCGACGAAGTTCTTGTGGATGGCCGTATTGGTGATGGTCGCCCGCGCGCTGCCGCCATTCGTGGTGATCTGGACGCCGGCGCCATCGGCTGCGGTGCCGTTATGCGAGATCACGCTATCGCGGATCATGAGCATCGAGTTGAAGTTGGTCGGGGCCGCAGAGACGCCGATTCCACCCGCAGAATTGAAATTCCGGATGAAGCAGTGCTCGATGACCACGGAAGCCGCCTGGAGGATGGTGACGCCCTTGATGCCGGTACCCGCACCATCGATGTCGAGGCCCCGCAGCACGACGTGATCGGTCGCGGCCGCGTTGACGATGATGCCGTTGACGCCGGCCGCCAGCACGCCACCCACGACGCCCTCGCAGTAGATCGTGATCGCCTTGGTGATGGTCACGGTGCCGAAGCCGCCCGAGTCGAGACAGTTGATCTCGCCGCCCGCGGCCGTCTTCGAGATCGCTCCGGGGAAGGTCTTGCAAGGCGCAGTGCGACTGCACGGGTTGGCATCATCGCCTACGCCGGACACCCAGGTTCTGGTGGCCTGGGCGTGAGCCGGTTGCGATGCGATCACTGGTAGAAACAATCCTGCAACCAGGGCCAAGAGTGCAATTCGACGCATTTCTTCCTCCTGAGATTAAGCTGAGATTCCAGCTTGTTGCCATGCACAAGTCTTTGCCGCCGTAGTCGCGCGGCCCGACGACATCACTTTCCACATTTCGCTGAAACTTCCCCCGCCGCCTTCGGCGCTCGCAAATAGGACCTTCGTGCTCAAATTATTGGGTACACAACGCTATCTGGAAAACGGACGCAGGGTTCTTGGCATCACTACCTCGCGCAACTGCTGCGCGATCATCTGCTGGCTTTCTAGTGGTCGCACTGGATCAGGCAAGGTTCAATTTGACGTACTTTTTTTATGTCCTGAACTGGCCCTCGACGTCCCCAACATAGTCCTCAGACGTCGTCGGCGACAATAGAGGCTAGTGGGCCGCACAAGCACCTTGCATGTCCGGCAATTGATGAGGTTACACGCAAGCTGTGACAGAAGTGATCGCGACGCGCTGCGTCGATTCGACGCCAGAGGCCCGCAGTGTCAGCTGAGCATGAAACCGACACCGTGCACGCTGTGAAGAAAGTCAAACAGGCTTTCGGTCACGAGGATGTCGTGGTGCCCCGCCAGTTGAGCCGATGTCGGCTGCTCTGACGTGGTCAGCGCATAGGCTGGCGGGGGCATTGGGTCCGGTGGCTCGGACGGGGTGGACAATGAGGCTACGCCCGCGGTGAGACTGAACACGAAGTTATCGCCGGCGGCACCTAGCCCTGCGTTGGCCGATGGCGCCGCGCCCACGGCGCCGTCACCATTGAGATCCTGATGGAAGACCGGTTCGAGCGCTTTCAGGCGGGAGTCCGATCCAGGCACTTCGGGCGTAAGCGTCGACACGAAGTTGCCATTGCTGTCCGTGCTCCAGATTGAGAAATAGCCGGTGGATAAATTCTTCCAGGCGACGTCATAGCCGCCGCCCGAGACCTGCTCGGCGGCCACCGGCGACCACGCGCCATAGTTGCCTGCAATCACCGCCGCGCCGCCATTTTTCAAGACGGGGCCCGTGCCGGTGGAAATGCTATTCAGGTAGTAGTTGCTATCGGTTTGAACCAAGCTGGTCGAACCTGCTTGTTCGATCGTGGTGCTGCTCGAAGCGCTCGACGAGCCGATCTTGCCGTCGCCGTTGAGATCCTGGTGGAAATCCGTCTCCAGCGAAACCAGAGCGGCATTGCTTCCCGACACTTCCGGCGTCAGCGTGGACGTGAAATTGCCGTTGCTGTCCGTGCTCCAGACCGAGAAATAGCCGGTCGATGAATTCTTCCAGGCGACGTCATAGCCGCCGCCCGAGACCTGCTCGGCGGCCACCGGCGACCAGGCGCCATAGTTGCCTGCAATCACCGCGGCTCCGCCGTTCTTCAGGATGGGACCAGTGCCGCCTGCGGTGGGATTGAGATAGTAGTTGCCTGCGCTCACGACCAGGCTGGTCGTCCCCTGGGCCTCGATGGTGACGGTCGAAGCACCGATACTGCCGTCGCCGTTCAGGTCCTGATGGAACGACGTCTCCAGCGCAATCAGGCGGGAGTCCGATCCAGGTACTTCCGGCGTCAGCGTCGACACGAAGTTGCCGTTGCTGTCGGTACTCCAGACCGAAAAATAGCCGGTGGATGCATTCTTCCAGGCAACGTCGTAGCCGCCACCCGACACCTGCTCGGCGGCAACAGGCGACCAGGCGCCGTAGTTACCGGCGATCACAGCCGCGCCGCCATTTTTCAGGGTGGGACCGGCGCCCCCCGCGGTCGGGTTGAGGTCGTAGTAGCTGCCGTCGAGGACGAGAGCGGTTACGCCGACGGATTCGAGGGTGAGCGGACCCGTAAGCGTCTCGCTCGCGACCGTCTGGTCGGCAAACTGGAAATACTCGACTCCCGTGATCGTATCGGTGCCGTCAAACAAGCTGCCACGCAGATCGGTCACAGTGAATGTCTGGGTCGCCGAATTGTATGAGACCGAATAGCTTGAACGGCTGCCCGAATACACCGCCGTGTCGGTGCCGGCGCCGCCGAGGATGGTGTCGTTGCCGCCACCGCCGGTAATCGTGTCGTTGCCGGAGCCGCCGTTCAGCGTGTTCGCGATGGCGTTGCCGACGATGGTGTCGTTGCCGGAGCCACCGATGGCGTTGTCGATGTAGGAGCGCGCATCGTTGTTGTAGAGATAGGCGTTGTAGACATTGCCCGACGCGTAGTGGCCGTTTCCGAGATAGGCCAGTTGAACCGACGAGAACACGGACGAGGCGCCTGGATTGAGGTTGATGCTCAGGTTCGTCGTGTAATTCGACAGGTCGTAGGTATCGACGCCGCCACCATCCCAGATCGTCTCGAAGATGCGGTTGGCCGAGCCGCCGGCGCCGCCATTGTCGGCCGGCTGGCCGACGCCGTTGATGAATTCCTGGCCGGTGGCCGTGCTCCAGGTATAGACGGTGGTCCCGCTCTGGGTCGTGTAGTTCGCGCCATACATCGTTTGGAGCGCGAGGATATCGTTGGCCATATAGGTCTGCGGATATCCATAGGCTTCGTTGGTGTAGCCGGTCAGGGGCCCGCCGACATAGCTGCGATAGCTCATGACGGTGTATTCGCTGTCGTCATGCGCACTCGGCACAGCGACGTTGGCGACGCCACCCGTTTCCTGGCTGTGCTTGAGGCCGAGGGCGTGGCCGAGCTCGTGCAGCGCGGTCGTGAAATAGTAATTGCCGAGCGCGGCGAGCGAGTAATTGTACTGAGTCCCGAACCAGACATCGCCGCCGGAGGCGTAGTTGCCGGGGTAATAAGCGTAGGAGGTCGGATTGGCCGACGGCGACTGCGCGACCATGATGTCGGCGCCGTTCGTCCCTGCGTACTGGATACTGGCGTTGGTGTAGCCGAGGATCAGTCCGATCGCGTAGTTGATCGCCGCCTGCATCTGGGTGGGTGCCGACGCAAAGCCCGACGTGGTCGGCTCACTGCCGCCGCCGGTGTACGGATTGGCGTAGTCGCTGGGCGAGTCCGGAAAGCTGTAGGTGATCGTGCCGGACCATTTGACGCCCGACAGCATGCCGTCGATATCTGCGTTGTTGGTCCTACTGACCGTGACGGCGGTGGCCAAGGGAATCTCCGAAGCAGCTAGCCCCGCGCGATTCGGGGCGCGGACAGATGATTCTAGCTTGAGAGTTAAACGTTTGGTTTAAATTGGGCGACCAAGCCCGGGACCTCGTCCATAAGGCCGTGTTAGCCATCATACCCCGTAATCATACGGGCTGGGACAAGAACTGAGGTTCCGGCTGCACGCGTGATCTGCAAGGGAAATCATGAAACTACGTGCCCTCTCGGCCGGTCTGTTCGGCGCCCTGGTGGCGCTCGCCGGGCCGGATCATCGCCCCTTCGGAGGACTGCCTGTCATGGCCGGGAAAGCCAACGCGGACGACAACGGCAAGGCGATACGCGCACCCACGGTTCCGCCCGCCCGCGACCCCTCGGTGGCGGTCGCCGAGGAATACGAAGCCGCCCGTCGGACGGGAACGCGGGAGGCGTTCGAGCTGTTCATCGCACGCCACGGCGACGACCCGCTGGCCGCGCAGGCGCGCGCCGAGCTGAAGCGCCTGCCGCGCTGATCCCTTTCACGCAGCGCAGCAAGCTGCGTCAGGGCAGATCACGTCAGGCAGGCCCCGTCAGGCACTGCATTTCGACAGGCGGCATCCGCGTCGGCCCAGACTTGTCGCATGAGCTTTGGGCACTATGGTAGGCCCGCAATCTGTCCCGGAGCCCTTCAAGATGCCCTTTCCGCATGCCTCGGAAGCCCTGTCGCGCTTCACCGTGCTCGATCTGACCCGTGTCCGGTCCGGCCCCACCTGCGTGCGGCAGCTCGCGGACTGGGGCGCCAACGTGATCAAGATCGACGCGCTGACCGAGGATGCCGGCGGCGAGCAGCCGGGCGGACCTCGGCGGGGCTCCGACTTCCAGAATTTGCACCGCAACAAGCGGGCGATGACGCTGAACCTGAAGGACGAGCGCGGGCTCGCCGTGTTCAAGCGGCTCGCCGCCAAGGCCGATGTCGTGGTCGAGAATTTCCGTCCCGACGTGAAGAAGAAGCTCGGCATCGACTATGACAGCCTCGCCGCGATCAACCCGCGCATCGTCTATGGCAGCATTTCCGGCTTCGGCCAGGACGGCCCCTATCACAAGCGGCCAGGCTTCGACCAGATCGCGCAGGGCATGGGCGGGCTGATGTCGATCACCGGCGCGCCGGGTGAAGGCCCGATGCGGGTCGGCATTCCCGTCGCCGACCTCACCGCCGGCCTGTTCTGCGCCATGGGCATCCTGACCGCGCTGCTCGAGCGCGAGGTCTCGGGCAAGGGCCAATGGGTGCAGACCTCGCTGCTCCAGGCCCAGATCTTCATGCTCGACTTCCAGGCCGCGCGCTGGCTGATGGAGAAGGAGGTCGCCAAGCAGGCCGGCAACAACCACCCGACCAGCATCCCGACCGGCGTGTTCAAGACCTCGGACGGCTACATCAACATCGCCACCACCGGCGGACGGATCTGGGAGCGCTGCGCGCAGGCGATCGGCGCGCCGGAGCTCTACAGCCATCCGGACTATGCGACCGCGCCGGCGCGCTCGAAGAACCGCGACGCGCTCAACGCCGAGATCGAGAAGCGCACGGTGACGAAGTCGACCGAGACCTGGGTCCGGGAGTTCAACGACGCCGGCGTGCCCTGCGGGCCGATCTACGCCATCGACCAGATGTTCGAGGATGCGCAGGTCAGGCATCTCGGCATCGCGCAGGACGTGCCGAACGACGAGGACCGCCACATCCGCCTGGTCGGCCAGCCCGTGACACTGTCGCGCACGCCGAGCACGATGGTGGCGCGGCCGCCGGAATTCGGCGAGCAGACCGACGAGGTGCTGAAGGAGTTCGGCTTCGGCGCGGACGAGATCGGGAAGCTCCGGGACGCCAAGGTGGTGTGAAAGAGCGGCTTGCGCAGGTCGTCTACATCTTGCGCAAACCGTCGAAGCGCGTGTCGACATAGTGGCCGGCGGCATCGACAACCCGACAAAGCTCTCCGCCGTCATGGTAGAGCAGAACGACCCTGGCTCCCGCCTCGAATTGCCCGGTCGGTGGTCCGCTCGGCGTTCCACGCGAGGCATAGAACGGCTGCGATCTCGCCACCTCGTGGGTGAACTGGTTGGGCGGCGGCGAGATCAGGCAGTCCGACGGGATCAATGACGAATCTGGAAGCACAATCGCCTCCGGCCGCTTCATGCCCTCCATGATCCGGTATCCCTGAATTTTGCGACGGGCCCCGCTCGGCAGAGCCTTGTTCGGCGGTGTCTTGTTCGGCGGTGTCTTGTTCGGCGGTGTCTTGGCCTAAGAGCCAAGGCTCTCGTCGGGCAATGTGATCGGAATGCGCGGGAGCACGACGCCTCTTGGCTTTTTATCATGAGCGGCAGCAAGTCCCGCCTCGGCCATATGGAGATGATTGGGCAGGTGATACGGCTGGGCAACCTCCATGTTCACCTCATAGCCCAGATCCTGCAAGCTGGCGATCGTCAACCGGCTCATCGGGTTGCCGCCTTCATTGACGAAGCCGGTCATCAATTCTGCGCCGAAAACAGTATCGCGCCAATGCGAGTCCACCGTCCCTTCGCCGCCTTTGTTTTCGACGGGAACGGGGAGCGGCGTCGCGGAGCCGCGGAGCTTGCCGTATTCGCGCATGGCATTGGCACCATGGAACGTCGGATTGTGCGTGCGCACGTCCTTCAACAATCTCTTGTTCGTCCAGATCGTGCCGATGCCGATCACATGCCCCATCTCGTGCGTGATGACGTCGTTCAGGGTGCCGTCGGCTTCCATGGCGGCGAGATCGGCAATGTCGAATTGCATGTCGCCTGTCGCCGGCAGGAACGCAGCGGCCCCTGCACTCTTCGGGCGCAGGCGGTCCGGCCCCGCCTGGCCGAGAACATTTCCGGGGCCGTCAATGTCAGTGCCCTGCGCCGTGATACGAAGATTGTTGATCCTTTCGCCGCCAATCGTGACGTCGGGCAAGTCGCCTACGATGGCGTGAGTCCACCGGTTTGCCGCAAGCTTGAAAGCGGCCTTTTGTTTAGCTGTCAGTCCGCCCAGGAAGTGAACTTCGATCGTGTAACCGCGGGCGACTGCGGCGGCGACCGCGTGTGAAATCTCGGCGCCCTTCTGGGCGCGATAACGTTCAATAGCCATGACATCCTCCAAAAAAATCAGATCAAATAAATTTCTATCTACACTTGCATTTTGATCCTGATTAACGCCGCTGACAAGCGACGGAAAGCGTCACGGAGCCTGACTGTTTCGCTCCGAACACACGAAAGCCCGGCGGCGTGTGGCAATCCGGACTACGGCGACATCACCCCTGATGTGACTAAATGCAGTAATTATTCGGGGTTATCCCGATGTCGCCTTAGTCCTCTGCGTCAATCCGACGCGCGCGAGCAAACCGTCGAGGACAGGCCAGAACAGCAGCACAATCGCCAGGGTTGTGATGGAGCCGACAAGGCCGTTCGACCAGAACACCTTGAGGTCGCCACCGGCGCCGATCATCGACAGGCGGAAGGCATCCTCGGCGCGGTTGCCGAGCACCAGCGCCAGCGTGAAGGGCGCGAGCGGAATGCCGATCTTCTTGAAGACGTAGCCGACCACCCCGAAGCCGAGCATCAGCCAGATGTCGAACATCGCGTTCTGGATCGCATAGGCGCCGATCGCGCAGGACACCACGATCATCGGCGCCACCGCCGCGAACGGCACGCGCAGGATCGAGGCGAAGATCGGCACCGTCGTCAGCACCAGCACGAGGCCGACGACGTTGCCGAGATACATCGAGGCGATCAGCCCCCAGACGAAATCCTTGTGCTCGACGAACAGCAACGGGCCCGGATTGAGCCCCCACACCATCAGGCCGCCGAGCAGGATCGCGGCGGTGCCGGAGCCGGGAATGCCGAGCGCCAGCATCGGCAGCAGCGCCGCGGTGCCGGAGGCGTGCGCCGCCGTTTCCGGCGCGAACACGCCCTCGATGCGGCCCTTGCCAAAGCTCTCGGGATCCTTGGAAAAGCGCTTGGCGAGATTGTAGCCCATGAAGGAGGCCGCGATCGCCCCGCCCGGGGTGATGCCGAGCCAGCAGCCGATGAAGGAGGAGCGCAGCAGCGTCACCCAGTATTTCGGCAGGTCCTTCCAGACGCCGAGCACGACGCGCAGCGAGATGCTTGCCGCGTGGCCGCGCAGTGCCAGCCGCTCCTCCATCGTCAGCAGGATCTCGCTGATGCCGAACAGGCCGATGACGGCGACGAGGAAGTTGATGCCGCGCAGGAGATCGGCCGAGCCGAAGGTCATGCGCAGATTGCCCGACACCGTGTCCATGCCGATGCCGGCGAGCAGCAGCCCGAGCGACATCGAGATGACCGTCTTGTGCTTGGCCTCGCGCCCGAGGCCGACGAAGGAGCAGAAGGTGAGCAGATAGACCGCGAAGAACTCGGGCGGGCCGAACTTCAACGCAAAGGACGAGATCATCGGCGCGAGGAAGGTGATCAGCAGCACTGCGACCAGCGAGCCGATGAAGGAGGACGTGAACGCCGCGGTCAGCGCCTCCGCCGCCCTGCCCTGCTGCGCCATCGGATAGCCGTCGAAGGTGGTCGCGACCGACCAGGCCTCGCCCGGGATGTTGAACAGGATCGAGGTGATCGCACCGCCGAACAGCGCGCCCCAATAGATGCAGGACAGCATCACGATGGCGGAGGTCGGGTCCATCGTGAAGGTCAGCGGCAACAGGATCGCAACGCCGTTGGGGCCGCCGAGGCCCGGCAGCACGCCCACGAAGATGCCGAGCACCAGCCCGACCATCATCAGCACGAGCGTCTTCCACGTCAGCAGGACGGCGAAGCCGTGAAGCAGGAGACCGAGAGCTTCCATCGCGGGTTCGTCCTAGTGGCCGAAGGCCGCTTCGAGCGGCCCCTTCGGCATGATGACGTCGAAGGCGATGTCGAACGTGACGAACATGATCGCCGTGAACAGGAAGGCGGTGAGCAGCGACTTCCACAGCGCGATCTTGCCGACGAGGCGCATGAAGGCCGCGATCAGCAGGAAGCTCGCGACATAGAGGCCGAGGAACTGCGTCACCAGACAGAACAGCAGTGTCGGCACGAACACCGCCATCACGCGGCGGGCCTGCGCGCGCGTGACGAAGCTTCCGGCCGCCGCGCGGCGCGCGACGAGCGCCGCGATCAGGCCGTAGAGGCTGCCGCCGCCGAGGATGACGGAGAGATAGAACGGGAAATAGCCGGGCTCGGGCCCGGTTGCGTCCCAGGAAGCCCCGGTGCGCCAATTGTCGTAGCCGAGCGTGATCGCCAGCGCGAGCAGCAGGAGGCAGACGAGGATCTCGATCGTGCCGGAAGAGACGATGGAGGGCGAGTCCTCTTCAGGCGCGGTCGGATCGTCGACGACGATTTCGATATCGGTTTGGGACATCTTTGGGAAACGCTGTGGCCAATTCTCCCTCTCCCCGCTTGCGGGGAGAAGGTTGGGGTGAGGGGGAGTCTCGACGGGGACGGTGAGAGACGGACTCACGGAGAGTCCTCCTCACCCGCTCGCGGGGAGAGGCGAAGAAAGCTACTTCGCGACGAATCCGGCTTCGGTCATCAGCGCCTTGTTGGTGGCATCGTCCTCCTCGAGGAATTGCACCATGTCCTTGCCGGTGAGGAAGATCGGCTTCAACGCCTGCTTCTCCATGTAGTCCTTGTACTCGGCGGTCTGCGTCACCTTGTGGAACAGCTCGACATAGAAGGCCTGCTGCTCGGCCGTGACCTTGCCGGGCAGGAACATCGCGCGCAGCATCAGATACTGGACGTCGACGCCCTCCTCCTTGCAGGTCGGGATGTCGGCCCAGGACTGCGTGTCCGTCACCTTGCTGGTGTAGGAGATGCGCTCCTTGTCGAACACGCAGAGCGGACGCACCTGGCCGGCGCGCCAGACTTCGAGATTTTCGGATGGATTGTTGACGTTGGCCTCGGTGTGGTTGCCGACGAGCTGGGTCGCGGCCTCGCCGCCGGACTTGTAGGGCAGATAGGAGAATTTCGCGCCGGTCTTCTGCTCCAGGAACACGGTCAGCACGTGATCCTCGCGCTTGGAGCCGGTGCCGCCCATCTTGAACGGCGAGCTCGCCGCCTTCGCGGCCTCGACGAATTCCTTCACCGTCTTGGGACCGGCGCTGTTGTCCCACAGCACGAACTGGTCGAGCGCGATCACCGAAACCGGGGTCAGCTCACGCCAGTTGAACGGGATCTTCGCCGACAGCGGCAGCATGTAGATGAGCGAATAGGCGATCAGCACCTTGTTCGGGTCGCCCTCGCTGGACTTCATATACATCAGCGCTTCCGCGCCCGAGGCGCCGCCCTTGAGCGAGACGACCATCGGCTGCTTCATCAGATTGTTCTTCTGGATCGCGGCCTGCATCATTCGCGCCATCTGATCGGAAGCACCGCCCGCTCCGGCCGCCACCACGATCTCGACCGGTTTGGTCGGCTCCCAGCCGGCAAAAGCCGGCGTGCCACAAAGCGCGGCCGCCAGCGCGATCGTGGCCTTCATTCCATGTCCCACGTGCGTCTTCCCTAATTTCTTGTTCGGATTGGGAATTCAGAGTTGAATTCAGCGCCCATTGTGCTGGCGAATCCGACCGAGTTCAAGCCACCCCGTGGCATCCCCTTTATGACTTTGGAATGAGACCAGCGCCGCAAGTGACGCGGGCCCCCTCCGGGGCCCGCGCCTGAAACCTCGAGCCCGGGCGCGACGGACTACACGACCAGTATGTCGTGCTGGTTGAGCAGCACGCCGTTCTGGATGCTGACCACGGCAACCGCCGCTCCTTGCGTCCCGTCGGCGCTGTAATAGAGCGTCTGGTTACCCGTATCGAAATGGAACTGGGAGAAGCCCGAGAACACGTCGTCGCCGGAGGTCTCGAACGTGACGTCCATCCCGGCCGTCAACCCGCCGCCAAAACCGCTCGCGGAGACGGCGATATGATCGTGCTCGGTGGAGCTGTTGAAGTCGCCGATCGCGCTCGGGCCGGACGGCTGGAGGAAGGCGAAGGTGTCGTTGCCACCGCCTCCGGTCATGGCATTGCCGCTGGCCGTGGCGATCAGGACGTCGTTACCGCCGCCTCCGCTCATCGTCTCGGTCCCGTTGGTGGCGATCAAGATGTCATCACCGCCGGTGCCGGTCAGCGCGGTCGCGCTGGCTGCGTTGTTGATGACGGTCGCGGTTGCGGTGTTGGACGAGGTCGTCGTCCCGTCGAAGGTCGTGTAGCTGAACGAGCCGCCGAGCGTCGCGTCGTCGGTGAAGAAGGCATCCCCGAACTTGACGGCACTGCCGCCGGAGCTCGCCGTGATGCCGCCGAGCGAAAGGTGGTCGATGGTGTCAGGGTCGGTGTCGTTCAGCGCGAGGGCCCAGTTGGGAATCTCGACCGTCGCGCTGGTGCCGACATCGGTGATCACAGTCTCGCTCACCGCGGTCGGCGCATCATTGGTGCCGTCGATGGTGACGGTGATGTCCTGCGTGGTCGATCCGCCATTATTGTCGGCGATCGTCACCAGATAGTCCTGGGTCAGCGTCTGCCCCTGCGCCAGGAACTGGATGTCGGCGTTGTCCACCGTGAAGTGCCAGGCGACGGATCCGGTGCCGCCGGCCTCGCTGACGGGATCGAGCGAGAATGTGCCGACATAGCCGCTGCCGTTCGGCAGGAAGCTCGCGCTGTGCGTATCCCCCGTCTCGGCGTCGGAGAACGACAGCGAGCCCGCCGTGGATTCGGTCGCCGGTCCCGTCGCCGGGCTGACGTTGACGGAATCGAGGATCATGCCGGTGGCATCGTCCTCATAGGAAAACAGCAGTTGCGTCGACGACAGCGAGGCGTCGCCGATGAGATCGAAAGCATAGTGGTTGACGCCGGCTGCCACGTGACCGAGCGACAGGATCGTTGCGCCATCCCACGAGACCGAGAACGGCGTGCTGACTCCCTCGGGATCGCCCACGATGTCGAAGCTGACGAAGTAATGCTGGCCGGGCGAGGTCGCCACGTTCTGCGACAGCGACTCCGGGCCGCTCGTCGGCAGAAGCTCGACCGAATAATGGCCGAAGCTGCCGCCGAGCTCGAGCTGTGCGACGTGGATGTGGCCGCCGCTCACCGACCAGTTGGCGAAGTTGCCGGTCTCGAAATCGCCATTGAGAATCGCCGGCGGGCCGGCGTCCTCGGTAACCGATCCACTGACATTGGCCGCTGTGACCAGCGGATTGTCGTTGGCGCCGGCGATGTCAAAGGTGAGCGTGGTCGAGGCCTGATGGCCCTGACCGTCATCGACCGTGAAGGTGAACTGGTCGGTGACGTTGTCGCCGGCGAGCAGTGCATCGACCGACGAATCCGCGACATAGCCGTAAGAGCCGTCGGCGTTGAGCACCAGCGTTCCATGCGCGCCCACCACCGAATGACCGACATTGGCGGCGCTGCCGTTGACCTCGGTGACGGTCCGCGGCGTGCTCAGGTCGACCGGCTGCGTGACGTCGAAGATGGCCCCGTTCGCGATTCCCGTGCCGGCGTCCGGGCCTGCGGTGTCGGACGCCGCAATGGTCACCGGTGTCAGGACCAACGGATCGGCCGCGCCGTCGATGGTGACGGTGACGGTTTGGGTCGAGTTGCTGAAGCCGTCCCAGACGTTGACGTCATATTGCACCGTCAGCGTCTCGCCGACACTGAGGAAGTCGAGATCGGCGTCGGCGATGCTGAACGTCCAGTCAACGCTGCCGGTGCCGGCTCCCGTGGAATCATGCAGCACCGTGGAGAGTGCCGACTGGAGGTCTACCAGCGTCTGCCCCGGGACGGCGAAGGTATTGGCCGACCACACCGCCGAATCCAGCACGACGCTGACCGAGTGCGTGTCCGACAAATCGACGTCGTTGAAGCTCAGCGTTCCCGTGGGCACCGGGCTCGTGGTGTCCTGCGACTGCGAACCGGTGACGCCCGGCTGCTCGGACAGCGAAGCGGATCCCGGTCCGCTCGTGATCACGGGCGCGTCGTTCGCGCCGGTGATGACGACAGAGACGGTCTGCGTCGCGTTGGTCGAGCCGTCGGCGACCTTGATGGTGTAGTTCACCGTCAGCGTCTCATTGAACGCGAGATAATCGAGGTCCTTGTCGGCGATCGCGAAATTCCAGTCGATACTGCCGCTGCCGGTGCCCGTGGAATCGTGCAGCGTGGTCGTCAGCGCGGCGGCAAGGTCTGCCTGCGTCGCCGCCGGCGGCGTCGGCCCCGAGGTCGAGCCGAGCGTGACCGTCACGGTATGCGTATCGCTCGTGTCCTGGTCGGTGAAAGCGAGAGTGCCCGCGGGCGTCGTCGGCGTCGTATCGGGTACCGATGAGCCCGTGACGGCGTCCTGCTCGGCCACGGTGGAGGATTCCGGACCGCTGGTGATTGCGACGGGATGGTTGACGCCCAGGATGGTGATGGTGACGTCCTGGGTGGTGGTGCCGCCGTGACCGTCGTCGACCGCGACGTGATAGACGAGCTTGAGCGTCTCGCCGCCGTTGAGGAAATTGGCGGAGGAATTGGGAAATGCGAAATTCCAGTCGACCTCGCCGATCAGATGGCCGGTCGAATCCTGGAGCGCGGTGCCGAACGCGGCCAGGAGCTGCGCATTGGTCAGGGGTATCGCACCGCCGCCCGAACGGGTCGCCGTGACCGTCGTCGAGACGGTATGCGCGTCGGCGAGATCGATGTCGGTGAAGAACAGGCTGTCATGCGCGGTGAGATCGCCGGTCGGGCTGACATTGTGATCCTCGACGAGAGCGGCCGATTCCGGGCACGACAGGAACACCGGCTTGTCGTTGGTGCCGACCACGGTCACCGTGACGGTCTGGGTCGAGATCCCGCCGGCGTGGTCGTCGAGCTGTACCGTGTAGGTGATGTCGAGATGCTGGCCCGCCGCGAGATAGTCGAAGGCGAGATCAGGCGCGGAGAAGGTGGTGTTGATGGTGCCGGTCGAGGAGCCGGACGTCTTGACGACGTTGTCGACGTGGAAGAACGCCATCAGCTCGACGTCGCCAAGCGGGCCCGGCAGCAGGCCTGCCGTAGCGCCGGATGCGGACACGCCGATCACGGTCGCGGTGTGGCCGGTGTTGGCGAGGTCGTCGTCGGTGAAGTTGAGCGCGACGTGAACCGTGTCGGGCGAGAGCGACAGCGTCTGGTTGTCCTGCTCGGTGACGGTCGCGGCCGTCGTCATGTTGATCACGGGCTTGTCGTCGGTCCCGGTGATGGTGATCTTGACGGTCTGGATCGCGAAGCCGCCGTGGTTGTCGGAGACCTTGATGTCGTAGGTCAGGACCAGCGTCTGGTTCTTGGCGAGGAAGTCGAAATCCTGATCCTGGTCGCTGAAGCTCCATTTGAGCTGGCCCGAGCCGTTTGAATCGCTCAGGATCTGCGATTGCATCGCGGTCTGGAAATGCGCAAGCGAGATCGCGGGGACAACCGTTCCACCCGATACCACCGCGGACTGCAGCGTCGACGACGTCGCATGGGTGTCGGTCTTGTCGCTGTCCTTGAAACTCATCGTTCCCGACAGCGTGTGCAGCGTGGTTGAATCGTTGAGATTGGCGAATTCAGTGAAGCTGCCCGTCGCGGATGACGAGGTGAAAACCGGCGTGTGATTGGTCATGGAAAAATCCCTGCCTGCGTTGCCATGAAGGCGCCGCCGCATGGGGGCGCGGCGGCGTGACTGATCGGTCTGAGAAATCAGACGTGACTCAACGGTCCTGAATCAAAGGCCTTGGCTTAGAGGTCTTGGCTTGTTCGCGAGGCCGTGCCTGGCGTTGGGATGGTCAGCAGCAATGAAATTCTGGCGCGGTTCGCGTCGTCGAAACTACGTCACTACGTTTTCAGTTCAATTTCAGTTCAATGACACCCGGTTGCAGTACGATCGGCCGGGACGTTTCACACAATTCAAGTCGCTCAATTCGACTGGCCTCAAATCACCCAGCCGATCCGCTGTCTCCAAAAACGAGACGGTGGAATGCAACCTCTACGATCTTATGCCCGAGCTCGTCGCGTCGTCAACGTAAACGCGCAGATGCGCGCGCATGCAATTGCGGTTCCGAACGACGGAACCAGTTGAAACATTTGCGACAATTGGAATCGTCTTGGGCTCTTGCGGCGCGTATCGAGCGGCGCAAAGAGCCAAGGACCCGCGCTACTTGCCCTTCCAGACGGGCGTGCGCTTGTTGAGGAAGGCGTCCATGCCCTCGCGGAAATCTTCGCTCATATAGGCCTTGAGGATCAGATCCTCGCCTTCCTCGCGCGACAGCGTGCGGCGGATGCGGCGGACCGCTTCCTTGGTCGCCTCGAGCGTGAGCGGCGCGTGGCTCGCGACGAGCTTTGCGGTCTCGTCGGCGCGACGCTGAAGCGTCTCGACGTCGGGCACGACCTCGTTGAGCAGGCCGAGGGCGAGCGCTTCCGGCGCCTCGACCAGCCGCGCCTTGAAGATCAGATCCTTGGTGCGGGCAGGTCCCACCAGCGCGACGACGCGGCTGATGTTGGACATCGACAGGCAGTTGCCGAGCGTACGCGCGATCGGAAAGCCCATTCGCGTCGTCTCAGTCCCGATGCGGAGGTCGCAGCAGGCCGCAATGCCGGCGCCGCCGCCGGTGCAGGCACCGGCGATCGCCGCGATCACGGGCACGCGGCACTGCTCGAGCGTGCCGAGCACGCGGTCGATGCGGGCCTCGTAATCGAGCGCATCCTGCGCGGTCTTGAACGCACGAAACTGAGAAATGTCGGTGCCGGAGGCGAACGCCTTGTCGCCGGCGCCGGTCAGGATCAGCGCCTTGATCGAGCGATCGGCGTTGATCTCCAGGCAGATCTCCGCCATGCGGTCATACATGGCGAAGGTCATTGCGTTGCGCGCCTGGGGGCGGTTGAAGGTGATCCGCGCGATGCCGTCCTGGACGGAGTAGAGCAGGTCTTCGTTGGTCGTCGTCGGTGCGTTCATCGCGCGCTCACTTTCTAGGTTAGTTCAGGCCACCTGCGCCTTTAAGCTACTTGGGCCTTGGCCATCGGCACCACATCGCGTCCCTTCAGGACGTCCATGGCCGCCAGCACGCCGCCGCTCCGGTGCGGAATCTTTGCAAGATCCAGGCCCATCTCGACGCCGGCGAGCGTGCCCATCAGCATCAGATCGTTGAAATGGCCGATATGGCCGATGCGGAACACCTTGCCCTTGACCTTGTTCAGGCCCGTGCCGAGCGACATGTCGAAGTTTTCCAGCACCACCTTGCGGAAGGCGTCGGCGTCGTGTCCATCCGGCACGCGCACGCCGGTCAGCGCAGGGGAATGCGCGGCAGGATCGGCGCACTGCGTCTCCAGGCCCCAGACCTTGACCGCGGCGCGGGTCGCCGCGCTGTGGCGCTTGTGGCGGGTCCAGACGTTCTCCAGCCCTTCCTCTTCCAGCATCTTGACCGCTTCGCGCAGGCCGTAGAGCAGATTGGTCGCGGGCGTATAGGGGAAGGTGCCGAGCTTGTTGAAGCTGATGACCTCCTGCCAGTCCCAATAGGAGCGCATGCCCGGGTTGGCCTTGGCGACGGCGAGCGCCTTCTCCGAGACGGCGTTGAAGCCGAGGCCGGGCGGCAGCATCAGGCCCTTCTGTGAGCCTGCGACCGAGACGTCGATACCCCAGGCGTCGTGCTCGTATTCCATCGAGCCGAGGCCGGAGATGGTGTCGACCATCAGCAGCGCCGGATGCTTGACGCGATCGAGCAGCTTGCGCACCTCCAGCGGCGGCGTCACGCAGCCGGTCGAGGTCTCGTTGTGCACGACGCAGACCGCCTTGATCGTGTGCTGCTTGTCGGCGGCAAGGCGCTGCTCGATCTCGGCGAGATCGGCACCATGGCGCCAGTCGCTCGGGATGAAGTCGACGTCGAGCTTGAACTTGTCGGCGATGCCGCGCCACAGCACGGCGAACTGGCCGGTCTCGCACATCAGGACCTTGTCGCCGGGCGAAAACACGTTGACCATCGCCGCTTCCCAGGCGCCGGTGCCGGACGAGGGGAAGATGATCACGGGCTGCTTGGTGCGGAACACGCGCTGCATCGCGGCAAGCACGCCGAAGCCGAGCTCGGCGAACTCCGGACCGCGATGGTCCAGCGTCGGCATGTCCATCGCCCGCAGCACGCGGTCGGGCACGTTGGTCGGTCCTGGAATCTGTAGGAAATGCCTTCCAGTATGCACGGTCATCGGCGTCCTTCCCGGTCTTGCCTTGATTTTGATGGCCGCCGAATAGCACCATTTGACCGGCTTGTCCCCTCTCCTTAAGGCTCCTCCCATGCACAGGCGGCGGGCCTCCGCCGCCCCCTATTCCGCGGCCACCACCCTTCCGGACGGCAGCCTTCCCTCGGCCTCCGCGAACGGACGCTCCGGATGCATCAGGAAGGCGGAAAAGCCGCCGAGCAGCAGCAGCCCCATCGACATCAGGAACGGCAGGTACCAGTTGCCGGTCACGTCGATCACGAAACCCGCGACCAGCGGGGAGACGATGGCCGCGAAGGCCGAGCCGGTGTTCATGATTCCCGAGGCGGTCCCGGAATATTTCGGGGCGATGTCCATCGGGATCGACCACATCGGGCCGATCACGAGCTCGGCGCAGAAGAAGCCGGCCGACAGGCACAGCGCGACGATGGTGATGTCGTGGACGAACAGGATCGGAAACAGCGAGAGCAGCGCCCCCGTAAATCCCGCAACGGTGACGCTCAGCCGCGCCAGGCGGACATTGCCGGTGCGATCGAGGATCTTGTCCGATAGCACGCCGCCCACGCTGTCGCCGACCACGCCGGCGAAGAACACGCCAGAGGCGAACAGCGCCGAGTTCTTGATGTCGAGACTGTAGTTGTTCTTGAAGAACAGCGGCAGCCAGTTGAGATAAAGCCACAGGCACCAGCCGTAGCAGAAATAGGTCAGCGTCACCGGCCACATCCGGCCGAGCAGCGGACCCCACGGCACGCGCGGCCGCTCGCCGGTCGGGCGCGGCGGCAACGCGGCGAGCTCGGCTTCGGTGATCGAGGCATGTTCTTTCGGCTCGTTGCGGAAGTACCAGACCCAGATCACGCCCCAGATGAGGCTGACGAAGCCGAGCACGACGAAGGCGCCGCGCCAGGTCAGCCAGAGGATCAGCAGCGCCACCACGGGCGGCGTCACGGCATTGCCGAGCCGGGCGAAGGAATGGGTCAGGCCTTGCGCGAAGCCACGGCGGTTGGTCGGCGTCCAGTATTGCATCGCGCGCGTCGCGGTGGGGAACGTCGCGCCCTCGCCGAAGCCGAGCGCGAAGCGCGCGACGAACAGCGCGGCGAGACCGTTGACGAAGCCGGTCATGATGGTCGCGGCCGCCCAGATCATGCCGCACCAGAACAGCGTCTTGCGCGGGCCGAAATGATCACCGACCCAGCCGCCGATCACCTGGAACAGGAGATAAGGATAGGCGAAGGCCGAGAAGACGAGGCCGAGCTGGGTGTTCGACAGGCCCAGCTCCTTCTGGATCTCGCCCGCCGCCGTGCCGATGTTCACCCGGTCGACATAGGTGATGAAATACATCGCGCAGAGCATCGCCAGCACGACATGCGTGGCCTTGAACCGAACTCCCATCTCGCCCCTCCCGAATTGCTGTTCTTGTGATTGCTGCTCGCGTGTCCCGCGCGACTTAAGTGCCGACCACCTTCAGATGCGGCGACGCATTGCCCTGCGGGCGCTGCTCCAGAAGCTTCATCGCGACATCGACGCCGCCGGGGCGATGCGGCACGCCCGCAACCGACAGGCCCATCTCCACGCCGGTGAGTGCGCCGAGCAATGTCAGCGCGTTGCATTCGCCGAGATGACCGATGCGGAAGACTTTTCCGGCGACCTTCGACAGGCCCGAGCCGAGCGACATGTTGTAGTTTTCGAGCACGATCTGGCGGAACTGATCGGCGTCATGTCCCGGCGGCATCAGCACGGCCGTGAGCACCGGCGAGAACTCTGAAGGCTCCTGGCAGAGCACTTCGAGGCCCCAATGATTGACGGCAGCGCGCGTGGCCGCCGCAAGCCGCTGATGCCTGGCGAAGACGTTGTCGAGCCCCTCTTCGAGCAGCATCGCGATCGCCTCGCGCAGGCCGTAGAGCAGATTGGTCGCCGGCGTATAGGGGAAGAAGCCTTTTGCGTTCGGCTTCAGCATCTCCTCCCAGTCGAAATAGGAGCGCGGCATCTTGTTGGTCTTCGCGGCTACGCGTGCCTTCTCCGAGATCGCGTTGAAGCCGAGGCCGGGCGGCAGCATGAAACCCTTCTGCGAGCAGCTGACGCTGACGTCGACCTTCCACTCGTCGTGGCGGTAGTCGACCGAGCCGAGCGAGGAGATGGTGTCCACCATCAGCAACGCGGGATGGTCCGTGCGATCAATCGCGGCGCGGATCTCGGCGATGCGGCTGGTTGCGCCGGTCGAGGTCTCGTTGTGCACGACCATGACGGCCTTGATCGCGCGCGCCTTGTCCTCGGTGAGCTTGGCCTCGATCACGGCGGGATCGGCGCCACGGCGCCAGTCGCCGGGAACGAAGTCGACCTCGATGCCGAAGCGGCCCGCCATCTGGCGCCACAGGGTGGCGAAATGGCCGGTCTCGACCATCAGCACCCGGTCGCCCGGCGACAGCGTGTTGACGATCGCGGCCTCCCAGGCGCCGGTCCCCGACGAGGGGAAGATCACCACCGGCCCCGCGGTCTGGAAAATCTTCTGGCTGCCCTCGAGCACGGTGCGGCCGAGCTCGCCGAATTCGGCGCTCCGGTGGTCGATGACCGGCATGTCCATGGCGCGCAGGACTCGCTCGGGGACCGGGCTCGGGCCCGGAATCTGAAGGAAATGGCGTCCCTGGTGCATGAAAACCTCCCTGTCGGCGGGTTCTGGCCGGCTCTGGCGACTATTTTGCATTCATTTTTTGTCCTTTCAATCGAAATTTGGTATTCGATTGTGGACGTCGACGTGACCAAACGGGCAAACTACTGTGCTGCAAATGAAATCCACGATTCCCGACACCGGGGTTCCGATCGCCCCGCCCGCCGGAAACGGCGGCGACCGCCAGGAGGCATCGCTCCACGGCGAGATCCTGCTGCGGCTGCGCGACTACGTGGTGGAAGGCAACATTCCCGACGGCGCGCGCGTTCCAGAGCGCCAGCTCTGCGAGATGCTCGGCATCTCCCGCACACCCTTGCGCGAGGCGCTCAAAGTGCTCGCCGCCGAAGGCCTGATCGAGCTGCTGCCGAACCGCGGCGCGCGGGTGCGCCAGCTCAGCCAGCGCGACCTCGAGGAGCTGTTCGACGTGATGGCGGGCCTGGAAAGCCTTGCCGGGCGCCTCGCCTGCGAGGCCATTACGGACGAGGAAATCACCGCGATCGAGCAGCTGCACTACGAGATGTACGGCCACTATCTGCACCGCGACATGCACGGCTATTTCCAGACCAACCAGCGCATTCACGAGAGCATCGTCGCGGCCGCGCGCAACGAGACGCTGAAGACGGCCTACGCCAACTTCGCTGGAAGGATCCGCCGTGTCCGCTACTCCGCCAATTTCGCCCGCAAGCGGCAGCGCTGGGCGGAAGCCATGCGCGAGCACGAGGCCATCCTCGACGCGCTGCGCCGCCGCGCCGGCAGCGAGCTCAGCGACATTCTGTTCGAGCACCTGCGCAACAAGCGGACGGCCGCGATCGAGCACCTGACCGAGCCCCAAGAGGACGCGCCGGCCTCGCCCTGACGGCGGCCGGCTTGCTCATTTTGAATTCATAATATAATCGGTCATGAACAATAATGAATAACTCAGCAAGGCTGAGCCTCGCTGGGTCAGTCCGGGATCAGGGATGACAAACGCCTCCTCGCTCGAACGGCGCCTGCGGTCGGAATTGACCGGCGACGTCCTGTTCGACCGCTTCAGCCGCGGCCGTTACGCCACCGACGCTTCGTTCTACCAGATCGTGCCATCAGGCGTGGTCGTGCCCAAGACCATGGACGAGGCACTGCGGGCCCTGGCGATCGCCCGTGACGAGGGCCGGAAGGTCACCCCGCGCGGCGGCGGCACCTCGCAATGCGGCCAGACCGTCAATGACGGCCTCGTCGTCGATCTCTCCAAGCACCTCAACCGCATCCTGTCGCTCGATGTCGCGAACCGCACCTGCGTGGTCGAGCCCGGCATCGTGCTCGACGACCTCAACCGCCAGCTTAGGAAGCACGGCCTGTGGTTTCCGGTCGACGTCTCCACCGCCTCCCGCGCCACCATCGGCGGCATGGCCGGCAACAATTCCTGCGGCGGCCGCAGCTTGCGCTACGGCACCATGCGCGACAACACGCTGTCGATGGAGGCGGCGCTTGCCGACGGCACGCTCAGCCGCTTCGGCGAGGTGTCGCGCGATCTCTCCGACGTCGAGGCCAGCGACAGCGCGCGCGCCTTGTTTCGCGACATGCTCGATCTCGGCAGCCGCGAGGCCGACGAGATCGCCGCGCGCTTCCCAAAGGTGCAGCGCCGCGTCGGCGGCTACAATCTCGATGCGCTGGTGCCGCGCAACGCGCCGAACAACATGGCGCATCTGCTGGTCGGCTCCGAAGGCACCCTCGCCTTCACCACCAAAGTCGAGCTGAAGCTCTGGCCCGTGATCCGCAACAAGGCACTGGGCGTCTGCCATTTCGGCAGCTTCTACGAGGCGATGGATGCGGCCCAGCATCTGGTCAAGCTCAAGCCGATCGCGGTCGAGCTGGTCGACCGCACCATGATCGCACTCGGCCGCGACATCGCGATGTTCAGGCCGATCATCTCCGCTGCGATCAAGGGCGATCCGGACGCCGTTCTGCTGGTCGAATTCGCCGAGGAGGATCAGGCGGACAATCTCCTGTGCCTGAAGCAGCTCGGCGAGCTGATGGGCGATCTCGGCTTCGGCTGGAACAACGACAAGCGCAAATGGGGCGGCGTGGTCGAAATCATCGAGCCGGCGCTGCAAAGCGGCATCGCCGATTTCCGCGCTGCCGGCCTCAACGTCATGATGTCGATGAAGCAGGAGGGCAAGCCGGTCTCCTTCGTCGAGGACTGCGCCGTGCCGCTGCCGCATCTCGCCGACTACACCGCTAGGCTGAACGAAGTCTTCGCCAGGCATGGCACCAGCGGCACGATGTACGCGCATGCCTCCGAGGGCTGCCTGCATGTGCGCCCGGTGCTGAATTTGAAGCTGGAGAAGGACGTCAAGGCGATGCGCGCCATCGCCGAAGAGGCCTTCGCGCTGGTGCGCGAGTACAAGGGCTCGCATTCCGGCGAGCACGGCGACGGCCTGGTCCGCTCGGAATTCCACGAGACGATGTTCGGCGAGCGTCTTGTCGCCGACTTCAGGGAGGTGAAGCAGCGCTTCGATCCCGAGGGCGTCCTCAATCCCGGCAAGATCGTCGATGCGCCCAGGATGGACGACCGCTCGCTGTTCCGCTTCAAGCCCGACTATCGCGTCGCTGAGCTCAAGACAAAACTCGACTGGTCCGCCTATCCCGGCGCCGGCGGCGGTTTCCAGGGCGCGGTCGAGATGTGCAACAACAACGGCGCCTGCCGCAAGCTCGAGGGCGGCGTGATGTGCCCGTCCTACCGCGCCACGCGCAACGAGAAGGACGTGACGCGGGGGCGCGCCAACACCTTGCGGCTCGCGATCTCGGGCCAGCTCGGCGCGGATGCGCTGTCCTCCGACGAAATGATGGAGACGCTAAAGCTCTGCGTCTCCTGCAAGGCCTGCCGCCACGAGTGCCCGACCGGCGTCGACATGGCCAAGATGAAGATCGAGGTGCTCGCCGCACGCGCAGCCACCCACGGCCTGACGCTGCGCGACCGCCTGGTCGGCTATCTCCCGCGCTATGCCGGCCTCGCCTCGCGCCTCGCGCCGCTGGCGAATTTGCGCAACCACAGCCCGCTGCTGCGAAGACTGTTCGAGCGCTTTGCCGGCATCAGCGCGCGCCGGGCGCTCCCCGCCTTCCGCAGCGACGTGTTCGCGCCGCCCGCGGAAACGGTCGGCCCGGAGAGCGGTCGCGAGGTCGTGCTGTTCGCCGACACGTTCAATCGCATCTACGAGCGCGAAAACCTCGACGCCGCGCTGCGCGTGCTCGCGGCCGGCGGTTATCGCGTGCATCTGCCCAAGCCCGCAAGCGGCAGCCGCCCGCTGTGCTGCGGCCGCACCTTCCTCTCGGCGGGTCTCGTCGACGAGGCCAGGTCCGAGCTTGACCGGCTGGTGGCCGCCTTCGCGCCTTTCGCCGCGCGTGGCGTGCCGATCGTCGGTCTCGAGCCGAGCTGCCTGTTGACGCTGCGCGACGAGCTTGCCTCGCTGCGCAAGGACGATGACGCCAAGGCCATCAGTGCCCATGCGCTGACCTTCGAGGAATTCCTGGTGCGCGAGGCCCAGGCCGGCCGGCTGCAACTGCCGCTCGGCACCGTCGCCGACAAGGCCGTGGTGCACGGCCATTGCCACCAAAAATCCTTCGGCGCCTTCAAGCCGGTCGAGCAGGTGCTGCGGCTCGTTCCCGGCCTCGAGGTCGAGACCATCGAGTCCAGCTGCTGCGGCATGGCCGGTGCCTTCGGCTATGGCACTGAGACCTATGACGCCTCGATCGAGATGGCCGAGCTGTCGCTGCTGCCCGCCGTGCGCCGCGCAGACGAGGCGACGCTAATCGTCGCCGACGGCACCTCCTGCCGGCACCAGATCCACGACGGCACCAATCGCGAAGCGCTTCACGTCGCACGCGTGCTGGCGATGAGCCTCGATCGCGCCAAGACGAATTCCATTTCTCCAGCTGCAAAGGAACCCAACCATGGCTGAACTCACGCTCGACACCGCCCGCAAGATCCTCGACGCCGCCTTCGCGAAGGCCACCGAGCTGAAGCTGAAGCCGCTCGTCGTCACCGTCCTGGACGCGCGCGGCGTGCTCAAGATCGCAGCAGCCCAGGACGGCACCAGCCTGATGCGCGCCGAGATCGCGCACGGCAAGGCCTACGGCGCCCTCGCGATGGGTATGGGTTCGCGCGCGCTCTACCAGCGGGCCCAGGAGCAGGCCTATTTCATAGACGCGGTGAACACGATTGCCAAGGGCGCGCTGGTGCCGGTCCCCGGCGGCGTGCTGATCATGGACGGCACGACGCTGCTCGGCGCCGTCGGCGTGTCCGGCGACACCTCCGACAATGACGAGGCCTGCGCAGTGGCGGGCATCCAGGCAGCGGGACTGAAGCCCAACGCGGGGTAAGGTCCGTCCCATGGCCTCGATGGAGCGAAGCGTAATCCGGGCTACAATATCCTTCGCGGCCTCCGGCATCGTCCTGGTTTTCGCCAGGACGACATCGAACCTCACCGCCCCGTCCAGACCGGCTTGCGCTTCTCGCTGAACGCCTTCAGGCCCTCTTTCGCATCCTCGGTCATCGCCAGCAGCGCGATCTGGCTTTCGGTGTAGGCGATGCTCTCGTCGAACGACATCGAGGCGATGGCGCGCATGGCGTACTTGCCGCGGCGGATCGCGGTCGGGGATTTGTCGACGATGCGGCCGATCAGCCAGTCGACCTTGGCATCCAGCTCGGCCGCGGGCACGACATAGTTGAGCAGGCCCGCTGCCTGCGCCGCCTTCGCGTCGAACGGCTCGCCGGTCAGCGCCCATTCATTGACGAGGCGCGGCGGGGCGATGCTCTGCAACAGGCTCAGGACCTGCATCGGGAACACGCCGACCTTCACCTCCGGCAGGCCGAAGATGACGTGATCGGCCGCAACCGCCATGTCGGTCATGCACAACAGCCCCATCCCGCCGGCCATGCAGACGCCGCCGACCCGCGCAATCGCCGGCTTGGTGGCGTTCTGTGACAAACGTAACAGATCGGCATAGTCGACATTTGGTTTGGAATGATCCATCGCGAAAGCCGCGCCGGAATTCTGCAGATCGGCGCCGGCGCAGAACGCCTTGTCGCCCGCGCCCGTCAGCACGATGACGCGGACGTCCTTGTCGTCATGCGCGTCGCGGTAGCCTTTGGTGATGCCGGCGATGACGGCGCCGTTCAGCGCGTTGCGTTTCTCCGGCCGGTTGATGGTGATCCAGAACGCCTGCCCGCGCTTCTCGGTGATGACGGCCGTCGTATCGGTCATGGCACGCTTCCTTGCTCCCGTTTGCCGCCATTTGCGGCAGCTCGGGCGCGAGGCGCAAGCGCAATCTGCGGCCCGACACCGCTTTAGCGCCTCGACACAAATGCGAGGCAATCGCCATGCGCGCTCAGGCGACCGCTTTTCTGATCCAGACCTTGTTGTCGTGGAATGCGGCGCCGCCGATCGGCGCCACGGCCTCGGCGCCGGTCAGCATGTTGATGCCGCGGCCGCCGACGTGATTCTTGTTCGGATGAACGGACTCCGCGATCAGGACGCCGCGCCGCACGCCCTCGAACAGCGTCGCAATCAGCGTGGTCTCGCCGCGGGTGTTGCCGAGCGTCACGGCGCCGCCGTCGGCGATATCGAGGGGGGCTGCATCCAGCGGGTGGATCATCACGCTCGCCTTGCCCTCGCGCGCCTGCGAGGACGGCGTCTCGTTGAAGGTGGTGTTGAGGAAGCTGCGCGAGGGACTGGTCGCAAGCCGGAACGGATGGGCCTGGTCGGCGTGCTCGATCACCGCCCAATGGTCGGGCAGCGACGGCATCTTGTCGACATCGCCCATCGTCTGGCCGAACGGCGGATGCGCCCAGTCCGCCCTGAAATGGAATTTCCCGTCGGCATGGGCAAAGCCGTCGAGGAAATGCGCGGTGCGGAAGTCGGGTTGCAGATCGCGCCAGATGTCGGCTTCGAGCCCGGCGATGTCGCCGTGGTTGCTGAGCTTCAGCGTTGCGTCGATCAGCTCGCGCGACGTCATCTCGAAGCCCTGATGCCTGGCGCCAAGCCGCGGTGCCAGCGCCTGCAACACCTGGTGGTTGGAGCGGCATTCGCCGGGCGGGTCGATCAGCTTGGGTCCAACCGAGATGTGTTGATGGCCGCCGCCGTAATAGAGGTCGTCGTGCTCCATGAACATGGTCGCCGGCAGCACGATGTCGGCCATCAGCGCTGTCTCGGTCATGAACTGCTCGTGCACCGCGACGAACAGATCCTCGCGCGCAAACCCCTGGGCCACCAGCGCCTGCTCCGGCGCCACCGTCATCGGATTGGTGTTCTGGATCAGCATCGCCTTGACCGGGCCCTTGCCGAGCAGGGCCTCGGCGTCGCCGGTGAGGATGCGGCCGATCTTCGACTGGTCGAGCGCGCGCGTGGTCCGGTCGATCGCGTCGTGGCCCTCGATGATGGCTTCGTTGAAGTGCCACAGCGCGTAATTGTTGAAGAAGGCGCCGCCGCCCTCATACTGCCAGGCCCCGGTCACTGCGGGGATGCAATTCGCCGCATGCATCTGCGTGGCGCCATTGCGGCTGCGCGTAAAGCCGTAGCCATAGCGGAAGAAGGTGCGTTTGGTCTCGCCGACGGCCTTCGCAAAAGCCTCGATCTCGGCGACCGGGACGCCGCAGATGGCGGAGGCCCATTCCGGCGTGCGCGCCTTCAGATGCGCCTCGAGCTCGGCAGGGCAATCGGTGTACTTGTCCATGTAGGTGCGGTCGGCATAGCCGTCGCGGAACAGGACGTGCATGACGCCGCAGGCGAAGGCGCCGTCGGTGCCGGGACGCAGGATGATCTTGATATCAGCCTGCTTCATGGTCTCGTTATCGTAGATGTCGACGGCTGCAATCTTGGCGCCGCGCTCCTTGCGTGCCCGCGCGGCGTGCGTCATCACGTTGACCTGGGTGTTGACCGGATTGGTGCCCCAGATCACGACGAGGTCGGAGAGCGCCATCTCGCGCGGATCGACGCCGGCGATCTTGCCGGTGCCGATCGCATATCCGATCCGTGCGACATTGGCGCAGATCGTCTGATAGAAGCGCGAATATTTCTTCACATGCGTGAGGCGATTGAGACCGTCGCGCATCACCAGCCCCATCGTGCCGGCGTAGTAGTAGGGCCAGACCGATTCCGCGCCGAACTCGCGCTCGGCTAGGTTGAACCGATGTCCGATCTCGTCCAGCGCCTCGTCCCAGGAGATGCGCGCGAACTGCCCGGAGCCCTTCGGCCCGGTGCGGCGCATCGGATACATCACCCGTTCGGGGTGATGGATACGCTCGGCATAGCGGGCGACCTTGGCGCAGACGACGCCGGCCGTATAGGTCTGCTTCTTCGAACCGCGGACGCGGCCGATGCTGCGGCCTTCGACCACCTCGACATCGAGGGCGCAGGCTGAGGGGCAATCGTGCGGACAGGTCGAATGGCGGATTTCGATCTTGGCGTGCTGGTTCATGTCCCAGTTCGTAACACCAAAATACCGGCCGGCCGAGAGCATTTATCCGGCAACGCCCATGCGATTTGCTCAAACCGCACGCGCGGCCGGTTCCTGCCGAAAGCACGAAATCCGGCCCGGCCACACCGAAAGCCGCCCGATATTCCCGGCGCGATCGACGTTGTGAGGCGTCGACAGTCCGCGTTCCCTGCCGCTACAGTGCGCCCAACAAGAACGATATCAGGGAGGTGGGCGTGACGGCCCGACAATTCATGCTGGCGCTGGCCGCCGGCCTGCTCGGCGTAGCCGCCGCAGCTCCCTCATTGGCGCAGGATTATCCCACGCACGCGGTCCGAATCGTCGTGCCCTTCGGCGCCGGCGGGCCGGCCGACGTCGCGGCCCGGCTGATCGGCAACGCGCTCCAGGAGAGTTTTGGCCAGCCCTTCGTGGTCGAGAACCGCACCGGCGCGGGGGGCGTCATCGGCACCGTCGAAGCGGCGAAGTCGCCGGCCGACGGCTACACGCTGTTGATGATGTCCAACACCCAGACCGCGAATGAATCGCTGCTGACGCCGGAGCAACGCAAATATGAGCTGATGCGCGACCTCGCGCCGATCGCGCCGGTGAACTATTCCGATCTCGTCATCGTGGTGAACCCGCAGGTTCCAGCCAAGACGCTGCAAGAGTTCATCACGCTCGCCAAATCGCAACCGGGGAAGCTGAACTACGCCTCCTCCGGCCAGGGCACGCCCTATCACATGGCTGGCGAGCTGTTCAAAGCGATGGCGGGCATCAACGTCGTCCACGTGCCCTACCGCAACAGCGGCGAGGCGCGCAGCGGCGTGATCGGCGGACAGGTGCAGATGATGATCGACGCCGTGCCGGCGATGGCGCCGAACATCGCCGAGAACCAGGTCCGCGCGCTCGCCACCACCGGCAAGCAGCGTTCAGCGGTGCTGCCGAACGTGCCGACCGCGGGCGAGGCCGGCACAGCAGGCTATGAGGCCACGATCTGGCTGGGCCTGATGGCGCCGGCCGGCACGCCGAAGCCAGTCATCGACAAGCTCAACGCCGCCGTGAACGCGATGGTGAAACGTCCGGACATCGTCAAGCTCTGGACCGCGCAGGGTGCCGTGCCCATGTCGATGACGCCGGAGGAATTCGACAAGTTCCTGCGCGGCGACATCGAGAAATGGGCCGATGTCGTCAAGAAGTTCGACAAGTCCTGAGGCCGTAGAACGACCATGCCGATTCAATTCCAGCTCAACGGCACGGCGACGGCTGTGGACGCTGATCCAGATCAGAGGCTGCTCGATGTTCTGCGCGGCCGCCTCGGCGTTACCGGTCCGCATTTTGGCTGTGGTGCCAATGAGTGCGGGGCCTGTTACGTCATGGTGGACGGCCGCGCGATGGCCTCCTGCGACATGCCGATGTGGTCGGTTGCCGGCAAAGACGTCGTCACGATCGAAGGCCTCGGCACGACGGAGCAGCCACACGCCTTGCAACGCGCCTTCATCTCCGAACAGGCGATGCAATGCGGCTATTGTGTTTCGGGAATCCTGATCAGTGCGGCGGCCCTGCTGAAGCGCAATCCGTCGCCGACGGAGGCTGAGGTCAGAACGGCGCTTGACCGCAACCTGTGCCGCTGCGGATCGCATAACCGCATGGTCCGCGCCGTGCTGCGCGCGGCCTCGGAGATGGCCACCCCATGACGCCCCCTGCCCCGAAACTGCCGGTCAGCCTCGTGACCAGTCCAAGACTGTCGTCCTGGGTGCGGTTCACCGGCGACGGCCGCGTCGCGATCTCGCCCGGCAAGGTCGAGATCGGCCAGGGCATCGTCACGGCGCTGGCCCAGATCGCCGCGGACGAGCTCGACGTCGATATCGGCCGAATCGAAATGATCCGCGCCTCGACCGCAACCAGCCCGAACGAAGGCGTCACCTCGGGCAGCCTTTCGATCCAGCAATCCGGCCGCGCGCTGCGACACGTTTGCGCCGAAGTGCGCCAGATCTTCCTCGCCGCAGCGTCGGAGCGGCTCGGCGTCGATGCCTCGCGGCTCGATGTCGATGACGGCACGATCTCAGGTCCCGGCAATGTCAGGACCAGCTATTGGGAGCTGGCGGGCGACGTCTCGCTCGACCAGGATGCCACTGCTGGCGCGACTGCGAAGGCCGCCGCCACGCGTGCCGTAGCAGGACATTCGATCCAGCGCGTGGACATTCCCGACAAGGTGTTCGCACGGCCGCGCTTCATCCACGACCATGCGCTGCCGGAACTGTTGCACGGCCGCGTGCTGCGGCCGGACATCTCGGGCGCCAAATTGACCGCGCTCGACGAAACAGCCGTGCGCACCGTTCCGGGCCTCGTCGCGATCGCTCGCGACGGCAGTTTCGCCGGCGTGGTCGCCGACAGCGAGGTGGCGGCGGAATCCGCGCTGAATGCCCTGCGCAAGGGCGCGACATGGTCGGCCGGCGAACCGCTGCCCGACGAAAACGATCTGGCGGGCTTCCTGAAGAGCCAACCGGTCGAGACGACCACCATCGACACCAGATCGGCCGCGTCGCCACAGAAGGCCGCGCGCACTCTCCGCCGGCAATACACCCGCCCCTATATCGCGCATGCCTCGATCGCGCCGTCCTGTGCGATGGCGCGGTGGGAGGGCGATCGTGTCCACGTCTGGACCCACAGCCAGGGCGTCTATCTGCTGCGCGCCGATCTCGCGATCGTGCTCAGGCTGCCGGCAGAAAACATCGTCGTCGAGCACATGGAGGGCGCCGGCTGCTACGGGCACAATGCGGCCGACGACGTCGCGCTCGATGCCGTGCTGCTGGCGAAAGCGGTCGACGGCCGTCCGGTCCGGGTGCAGTGGTCGCGCCACGACGAGATGTCCCACGCGCCGTTCGGCGCGGCCATGGCCATCGAGATCGAGGCCGATCTCGATGCGGACAACGAGATCGTCGGCTGGCGCCATGCGATCTGGAGCAACGGCCACGCGGCGCGGCCGGGACGCGCGGCACAGCCGGCGCTGCTCGCGGCAACCGAGATCGCAAATCCCTATCCGCGCATGATCTCGACGAACCCGCCGGCGGCCAATGGCGGCGGCGGCGACCGCAATTCCGTTCCGCTCTATGACCTCCCGGCCTGGACGATCACGAGCCACCGCCTGCTGACCATGCCGGTGCGCACCTCGGCGCTGCGGACCCTGGGCGGGCAAGGCAACGTGTTCGCGATCGAATCCCTGCTCGACGAGATCGCCGCCCTGCGCGGCGAAGATCCGGTCGCGTTTCGTCTGCGCCATCTGCGCGATGAGCGCGCGAAGGACGTCATTCGCGCCGCAGCCCGACGCGCGCAGTGGAAGCCGCAGAAGCGAACCGGTATCGGCCACGGCGTCGGTTTTGCGCGCTACAAGAACACGGGCGCCTATTGCGCCGCGATTGCCGAGATCGAAGGCACCGACGATATCCGCGTGAGGCGGCTGACGCTGGCGGTCGATGTCGGCGAAGCCATCAACCCCGACGGCGTGATCAACCAGATCGAAGGCGGCGCGATCCAGGCGACGAGCTGGGTGTTGAAGGAGCGCGTCCGCTTCGACCGCATACGCATCACATCGACATCGTGGACCGACTATCCGATCCTGACCTCCAGCGAGGCGCCGGCGGTGGATGTCGAGATCATCCAGCGGCCGGAGATCGAGCCGGTCGGCGCCGGCGAAGCCGCACACGGCCCGGTGACGGCGGCGATCGCGAACGCGGTCCACGATTGCCTCGGCGTGCGCGTGCGCGACCTGCCGATCACGCGCGACAAGATCATCGCAGCCATGGAGCTTGCATCGTGACGACAGTGAATATTCTGAGCGGCGGCGCGGCGCAAGGCCTGGTGCGCGGCCTCAGCGAGGCCTTCAAGACGCAGACCGGGTTCGGCATCGACGGCGAGTTCGGTGCGGTCGGTATCATGGCCGACAAGCTGCGTGCGAGCACGCCGGCCGATCTCGTCATATTAACGCAGGCGTTGCTCGCGAAACTTGCCGAGGAGAAGCTCGTCGTCCCCTCCTCGATCGCAGATGTCGGCAGAGTTGAAACCGCGCTGGCGGTCCGCAACCGCGATCCCAAGGTGGCCGTGAAGACTGAAGCCGACCTGCGCGAGGTCCTGCGTGCCGCAGACGCCATCTATGTGCCCGACACCAGGGCTTCGACCGCGGGCCAGCACGTCGCAAAGATCCTGGATCAGCTCGGCATCGCCTACGAGGTCGCATCGCGCCTCAAGATATTCCCCAACGGCGCGACCGCGATGCGGGAGCTTGCGACATCCACCGCGCAAAGACCGCTCGGTTGCACCCAGGCGACCGAGATCATCGCGACCGACGGCATTGTGCTGTCGGGATCGCTGCCGCCGGGCTGCGAACTGATGACGATGTACACGGCCGGCGTGACCACGCAGGCCGCACATCCGAAGGAAACCGCCGCGCTGATCGCTTTGCTGACAGGCGCGGATCGAAAGGAGCTGCGCGAGCGCGCGGGCTTTGCTGGCTAGGGCGGGCGAGCACTCATAAACTTGCGCTGCACTTCGTATGAGGTCCGCTCTGCCTCTGATAGCGGCGCGTTGGCGCACCTCACCTCAGGTCCGAGATGGGCCAACAAGCGACATCGCACATTTTGTTCGACCTGAGGAGCCGCCATCGGCCCTAGCAGCGCAATAGCGGACATCGCTGGAGGTCGCAGAAGGCACATCAACGGAATCGAGTGCGCATTCTGCAAATCACAGCTACGTCGTCGCCAGCACCATCCGACCACCCACTCAATGTCCGCTCAGCACCAGCGTCTGGACCGGTAGCACCAGCGCCTGGATGCGCAGCAGCATGGCGTGCACGATGCCGGTAGCGTCGACAGCGTGCAGGGCAAAGCGCTTAAGCGTGCCCGTCTGCTTGTCCTCAATCCTATCGTGATTGCTGGTGTAGGCATTGGCGACACAGCTGCTGCCGGGCGTCACGCCCTCCAGCCCGCCCTTGTAGATCGGCTCCATGAAGACGAGAATGGTGCCTGGACGCGCAACCTGCTGCGCCTCAATCAGTTGTTCGCCGCCCCTGAATTGGCCCGCCGCGATGTAGTCCTGCACGCTGGTCACCACCATGGGAATGATCGTCCATGGCTTGGAGATGCAGGTGGCCTCGGCAACCATTCCGACCTTCAAAACCTGAGCCTCGATCTGCCCAAATCCGGCCATTAAAGCACGCCGTCCGGCGCCCTCCGGAATCAGCACACCGGCCGTGCGCATATTTGGAGTGACGATATCGCCCGGCTTCAGTCCGAACTGCTCGACCCGTCCGTCAACGCCGGCGCGAATGAAAGTTTTGTCCAGATCGACCTGGGCTTCGGCCAATGCTGCCTCAGCGCTTGCCTTCTCCGCCGGTAGCAGATCGTTCAACCGCGTCGAGGCGGATTGCTTGGAGGCGGTCGCGGCGTCGAGGGAGCCCTGACGACCTGCAACCGCCACACCAAGCTTTTCGATGTCGCGCTGCGGAACGATTCCAGGGTTGCGCTTCTGCAATTCAGTTTTGGTATCAAGTTCGTCCTGCGCTTGCTGCAGCGAGCCTTTTGCCTCCTGAAGCTGGCCTTCCGCCTTCATCACATCGGCCTGCGCCGACAGCATAGCGGCATCGACTTCGGCCACCTTGCGCTTGGCTCTCAGAAGCGAAGCTTCCTGCTTGGCGCTGTCGAGCCTGAAAATCACGTCGCCTTGCTTGACGTCCGCACTGACATCGACGTGAACCTCGGCAACCCGGCCGTTGACTTCCGTCATGATCGGGACGGTCCGATAGAACATCGTCGCCGACGAGGTCGATGGATGAAAATAGAAGATCATTGTGATCAGCGACACCGTCAGCATCAGACAGGCGACGATGCCAAACCGCAGTTCGAACCAGACTGAATAGAGCGTGATTTCACGCCCTATGCGCTTTCCCTGCCGATAGCGACGATAGAGATAGTCCGGAAGGATGGTGAAGGTGGCGCAGAGGAGGAGTTCAAGCATTGCCCGGCGTCCCCCGCTTCAGATCGCGTTCAATCCTGCTCTTGATCTCGTCGACGGCGGCACTGGTCTTCATCACATCTGACGTATTGGCTGCATGAGGGGCAGCGTGGCTCGGCGCGTCGGTAGCGTCCGGCTCTAGTGCAACGCCGGCCATTTTTTCGACTGCTCGAGCGATCTTCCGGAGCGGCGTGCTGAAGTCTGGTAGATCGATCATAGCGAGGAACAGGCCGATTACCCAGAATAGGTGGTTGTGCGTGAACAGCGCCAAAAGCCCCAGCATAGCCACGATTTCAAACTGAAACTTCTGCGACTTATGGGCCATCCGCTCCGGCATCGTGTGCAGGTGCAAATAGAAATTGCCGACCAAAAGAACGGCCCCGATCAAGATAATGCCGACAACCAACATGAGGATATCGGTGTCGTCTGGAGCAGTGATGAAGCCTGGAAGATGATGAGGTGCAGCCGAATGCAGGTCGCTCACGTCCACTCCCCCAAATAACCGGGTGGCACTGTGTTAAAACAGGGCTTGCGGCTTACATACTCGCACAATGACGACACTTGGCAAGCTTTGCTTGCAGCAGCGCCATAACAACCTCCAAAGGTCGCTCGGCGCCACCGACGACGCTCGCAGCAGCAATCCACGCCTTCTATATGTAACCATCCGATCGGTCTGTTAGGACGGAGATCCGCCGTGAGACAGCGGTGCCGTTCGGACGCCGCTGCGTACGAGGTCGCGGCCACTCCAGGAAGGGCGAAGCCCAAAGACCTCATCCTGGACCTCTCGCCGCGCTACACGGCCACACAGTAAACTGGAGTACGTTGCGCGGGCTGCGAATGTCTATGTACGCAATCGCACCGCGAATCTATTGCTGGACGTTCTCCGGAAAGACTATAGCCTGAGCAAAACGACGAGGAGGCTTGGCATGTTCACCTTCCGAACCTCGATCACACTGGCGGTGATGACGTTTGTCGTCGCGCTCGCTGGGCTGCTGATAGCCATACAAGCCCGCTCGCTGCGCGCGGCGACACATGAAGCCGCGTCGGCATTCATGGACTCCGCCAGCACCAAGTCGTTGGGCCGTCTGCAGGGCGAACTGAATGCCATCGCGTCGCTGGTGAATGTGTTGGCGACCAGTTCGAGCGTAGCCGATTCCAATGAAAGGTCGGAGACCGGCCGGGCCATCCCCCTGTTCAAAGCGGCGCTGCAGGAAATGCCGCAGATGGACAGCATCTATGCTGGCTTCGACAATGGCGCATGGCTGCAGGTGAGGCGCACCAGCAGTCTCAGCGAAGACCAGCGCGACCGGCTGCGGGCGCCGGCGAGCGCCGAATTTGCGATCAGCTTGATTCGTCCGACGCCAGCTGGCGATCTGCCGATGCGCCGTGTCTTTCAGGACCGTCAGGGCAACGAGGTCGGCGAAATCGACCTGTGGAACTACGGATACGACGGCCGCAAGCGGTCCTGGTACTGGCAAACGCTGCGGTCGGACCGGCCATATGTTTCGGCACCCTATCTGTCGTTCAGCATCGACGCGCCGGTGATCACCGTCAGCGCCCCGTTGCGGGGCAAGGTGCCGGGCGTTCTCGCAGCCGATCTCAAGCTCGATACCTTCAGTGCATTCGTCCAGGCGCAACGGCCGGGCCAGAATGGCACGGTCATGATATTCGACCAAGCCGGCTCGCTCATCGCGCATCCCGAATTTACGGGACTTGTCGAAAGCGCGATGACGCATCCTTCGCAATCGCAGTTGCCCAGCATCGACGAGATCAATTCCGGAATGGTGGCCTCCGTTGTTCGACGGTCGCATAACCGCGACCACAACGAGGGCCTCATCCGCGATGAGGACGGACAGGGCTACCTGTTCAGATTGACGAAGTTCACACTTGGCGAAGGATACAACGGCAGCATCCTGCTGCTGGCTGCCGAGGATGACTTCGTTCAGAATGTTCGACGGCTCCAGTTTACCGGATTGATCCTCGCGATCATCGTCGGTGCGGCCTTTGTGCCGCTGGTCTGGATGTTCGGCAGCACAATGTCGCACTCCCTGAAACGCATCACGGCGCAGGCTGGCCAGCTTCAGACGCTGGCTGAACCCAGCCTCGCGCCGGTAACCTCGTATATTCGCGAGATTCACGAGCTGGGCAGCACCGTCAATCTGGCGCAGCGGGCGATATGGTCGTTCGCACATTTCGTCCCCAAGGAGATCGTCCGCGGCCTCATCGACAATTCCATCTCCACCACGCTCGGCGGCGTCAAACAGGAGATCACGCTGGTCTTCACCGATGTTCAGGGCTTTACGACGATTGCGGAAGCAGCCGATCCCGATGGGTTGATGCGGCAGACATCGCGGTATTTCTCCGTGATGACGGACGCATTCCTCACCGAGGGCGGCACGGTCGACAAGTTCATCGGCGACGCTGTCATGGTGTTCTGGAATGCCCCCCATCCACAACCCGACCATGTCGCCCGTGCGTGCCGGGCGACGCTTGCGGCCAAAGCAGCGGGCGAACGGCTCAATGCCGAATTCGCGGCTGAAGGCCTGACGCCTTTCGTCACAAGGTTCGGCATTCATGTCGGGGAAGCCGTCGTCGGCAATGTAGGATCGTCCGAGCGCATGAATTACACCGCTCTCGGAAACACGGTTAATCTTGCCGCACGGCTGGAAGGCCTGAACAAGCAGGTCGGGACAACCGTCCTCGCAAGCGAGGACGTATACTTGCGCGTTCGCGATCAATTCGAATTCAAGGCCTTCGATGCGGTCATTGCCAAGGGCATGACAAAAGAAACCCGCATTTTCGAACTCGTCGGAGCTTCGGCATGAGGTGGATTTGTTCCTTGCGCGGGTTCTTTGCCGTGCCGCTCATTCTTTTTGCTTCGATGGCTCATGGCGCCGAAGACACCATTAAGGTCGGCATTCTGCACTCCCTGTCCGGGACCATGGCCAACAGCGAATCCGCGCTGAAGGACACGGTTCTGATGATGATTGCGGACCAGAACAAGAAGGGCGGGTTGCTCGGCAGAAAACTGGAGCCGGTCGTCGCCGACCCCGCTTCGGACTGGGACGCATTCACCGACAAGGCGCGCGAGTTGCTCGCGAACGAAAAGGTCGCGGTCGTGTTCGGTTGCTGGACCTCAACATCCAGAAAAGCCGTCATTCCGGTGTTCGAGCGACTGAACGGCCTGCTTTTCTATCCGGTTCAGCACGAAGGTGAGGAAAGCTCGCGGAACGTCTTCTACACCGGCGCGGCGCCGAGCCAGCAGGCGATTCCGGCCGTTCGCTACTTGATGAGCAAGGAGGGAGGCGGTATTCGCCGCTGGGTCCTCCTCGGAACCGAAAGCGACTATCCGCGCATGACCAACCGGATCCTCGGCGCATACCTCGCCGCGGAAGGCGTGAATGCCGAGGACGTCACCACGATCTATGCGCCGCTTGGCCATTCGGACTGGCGCGAGATCGTCGAGAAGATCAAGGTCCTTGGCTCACAGGGTAAAAAGACCGCCGTGATTTCAACCATCAGCGGAGATGCTAACGGCCATCTGTACAACGAATTGGCGGCCCAGCAGGTTGAGGCCCGCAAGATTCCTGTCATGGGGCTCTCCGTTACAGCACGAGAATTGCGAGGTGTAGACGTCAGCCGGCTTGTTGGGCACATGGCGGCGCGGAGCTACTTCCAGTCGGTCACGACGCCGGAGAACGACGCATTCGTCAAGATGTGGACCGACTTCAACGAGCAGCGCGACAACATCACGAACGATCCGATGGAGGCGACCTTCATCGGCTTCCGGATGTGGGCGCAGGCCGTCACTCAGGCAGGTACATCAGACGCGAATGCGGTCCGTCAGGCTATGTACGGTCAGAGGATCAAGGCGCCGAGCGGTTTTGAGGTGGTGATGAATACCAATCATCATCTTTCCAAGCCCGCGATGATCGGCAAGCTCAATCCGGATGGCAGGTTCGACGTGGTCTGGCGCTCGATCAACCCGATCAAGGCTTCGGTCTGGAGCCGCTACATTCCAGAGAGCGCAAAGCTTACCGCCGACTGGACATTTCCGTGGGTATGCGGCGGGTGCGCCGAGCCGACATTCAAGGAATGGTGAACCAGATTGGTGCGGCCTGGAGTCCGCTAATGGGATGGTCCGGCCGTGCTCCTGCCCCGCCAGCGATAAGCTGGCCAGGGGCGCCAAGACAAGGAGCACGCCATGTCCCAGACACCCAGTACTGCGATCGCCGTGATCGGCATCGATATCGGCAAAAACTCGTTCCACGTCGTGGGCCACGATACGCGCGGCGCCATCGTGCTGCGGCAAAAGTGGTCGCGTGGCCAGGTGGAGGCGCGGCTCGCCAATATGCAGCCTTGCCTGATCGGCATGGAAGCCTGCGTCGGCGCACATCATTTGAGCCGCAAACTCGCATCGCTAGGTCACGATGCCAGGTTGATGCCGGCCAAATATGTCCGCCCTTATAGCAAAGGACCGAAGAACGACTTCAATGATGCCGAAGCGATTGCCGAAGCCGTGCAACGCCCGACGATGAAGTTCGTGGCGACCAAGACCGCGGAGCAACTGGATCTGCAGGCGCTGCATCGGGTGCGCGAGCGGCTGGTGTCGCAACGCACCGGCATCATCAACCAGATTCGCGCCTTCATGCTGGAACGCGGGATCGCGGTGCGCCAGGGTATCGGCTTCCTGCGCACAGAACTGCCCACCATCCTTGCCACGCGCACCGATGCCCTGTCGCCACGCATGTTGCGTGTCATCGAGGAGTTGGCAGGCGACTGGCGCCGGCTGGATCAGCGCATCGATAGCCTCTCCGGCGAGATCGAAGCACTGGCCCGTCAAGATCAGGCATGTTCGCGCCTGATGACGGTGCCTGGCATCGGGCCGATCATTTCGAGCGCCATGGTAGCCGCGATCGGCACTGGAGACGTCTTCTCCAAAGGCCGTGACTTCGGCGCCTGGCTCGGACTGGTGCCCAAGCAGATCTCGACGGGAGACCGCACGATCCTCGGCAAAATCTCAAGGCGCGGCAATCGCTACCTGCGCGTTCTGTTCGTGCAGGCGGCATGGGTGGTGCTGGTCAGGATCAAGAACTGGGAACGTTACGGACTCAGATCCTGGATCGAAGCCGCCAAGAAGCGATTGCACCACAACGTGCTAGCGATCGCACTCGCCAACAAGCTTGCCCGCATCGCCTGGGCGGTGCTGGCTAAAGGACGCGCCTTCGAGCTGACAAGGACCAACGATGCAGACGTCCAATCCGCTTGATCGTCGCGCCGTGCTCGGGGCGGTCAAGGCGCGGCCTGGCAACGCCGGAGCCAGCCGCAAGCAAAGCGCAACGGCCGGCCTTGACCGCCCGTGCGCGCGACGCGACGCACGTCCTGCGGGCCGGGACGAAGGAACGGCCCCCGGCTCGAACACAGGAACTGCGAGGTAGGAGGAGCAAGCGATGACGTAACCCCATCAACAGGTTCCAGCCAAGGTCTGCGAGAGGATGAGACGAGATGGAGGTTCGGTCTTCCCGGCGCATGCGAACACTGGTGACCCAAATGGCCCAATCGAGGCCTGTCCGCTAATGAGAACGCACGCGCGCTGATATCCATGATGGCCCGGAGAGAATGCTCCAATCAAAGGCCGGATACATTGATGCAAGACCACTCACCACCTGATCGACGAACCTCTTGCTACGCACGGCCGGACCATACATTCGGGTCACAAGCCGCCGATCACACTCAAGGTGGCAGACTTCCGCTTTGCGTTGGTAAGCCGACTTTATGAGTACATGCCCTAGGCGCAGATCGTCGCCCTATTTGTGCAATTGGGTGAGACCGGTCGGCGGACCGTCGACCGCGGTCCAGCCGCCATCGACGAACAGCGTGCTGCCGCTGACATAGCTGGCCGCGTCCGAGGCGAGATAGGCCACCGCCGTTGCGACCTCGTCGGCGCTGCTCCAGCGGTTGAACACGGTGTGGCCGGCGTAGAGATTGTAGATGTCGGGCCGCTGCTTGAACGGGCCGGTGAGCGCGGTCTCGGCGATGCTCGGCGCGATGGCGTTGACGCGCACGCCGGCATGACCGACCTCGGAGGCAAAGCCCTTCACCAGGAGGCCGATCGCCGCCTTGGTCGAGCCGTAGACGCCAAGGCCCGGTTCGATGGTCACCGCACGCACCGACGAGCAGGCGATGATGCTGCCGCCCTTCTGCCCGACCATGATGCGGCCGAAAGCCTGGAAGAACCAGACCGTGCCCTTGACGTTGAGGTTAAGGACACGGTCGAGATCCTCCTCGGTGTAGTCGAGGATGGTCTTGCGGATGTTGAGCCCGGGCGTCGTCACGGCAATGTCGAGCCGCGGGAACTTCTGCATCACGCTCTTGGCGAGCGCGTTGACGTCCGCAGCGATCGCGGCGTCGCAGCTAGCAGCTTCCGCCCAGCCACCCTTGTCGCGAATGCCCGCGGCGGTCGCTTCCGCTGCATCGAGCGCCCGATCGGCGCAGACGACACGGGCGCCGAGCCCGGCCAGTGCTTCGGCCGACGACTTGCCGATGCCCGAGGCGGCGCCGAGCACGACGGCCGTCTTGCCGGTGAGATCGAAGAGCTTGCGATAGTCGGTCACGGACAGATTCTCCCTGTTGTTGTGACGCAAACTACGCAAGCCCGCTGCGCCGGCCAAGTGCCGGCGCGCGCACGGCAGCTATCCCTTGTATCCCATCAGCAGGCGCGGCAGCCACAGCGAGAATGCGGGAACGTAAGTGACGAACATCAGCGCCGCGATCAGCGCGGCGTAGAACGGCAGGATGGTGCGCATCACCGCGCCCACCGAGATGCCGCCGATGGCGCAGCCCACGAACTGCGTCGTTCCGACCGGCGGAGTGTTCAGCCCCAGCGCGCAGTTGATCAGCATCAGCATGCCGAACTGCACGGGATCCATGCCCGCCTTCATCGCGATCGGCAGGAAGATCGGGGTGCAGATCAGGATGGTCGCCGCCATGTCCATGAACGTGCCGAGCACGAACAGGATGACGTTGATGAGCAGGAAGATGATCCAGGGCTGCGTGGACACCTTGCTCATCAGGTCGCCGGCGAAATCGGCCACCTCGTAGAGTCCCATCAGATACTGGAACATGGTGGAGACGCCGATCAGCAGCAGCACCACGCCCGTCGTCTTCACCGCCTTGGCGGCGGCCCGCAGGAAGTTCGGCAGGGTCATGGTGCGGTAGATGAAGAACGTCAGCAGGATCGTGTAGGTGACCGCGACCGCTGCGGATTCAGTTGCCGTGAAGACGCCGGACAGGATGCCGGCCAGAATGATGCCGACGATCAGCAGGCCGGGCAGCGCCGCCGCGAAGGAACGGAAAACCTCGGACCAGCCCGGAAACTTGCCGGCCGGATAGCCGCGCTTCACCGCGACCGCGTAAGCGGCGACCAGCATGCACACCATCAGCACGAGCGCCGGCAGCAGGCCGGCGGCGATCAGCGCGCCGATCGATACCTTGCCGCCGGCGGCCAGGGCATAGATGATCATATTGTGGCTGGTCGGCATCAAGGCTCCGACCAGCGAGGCGTGGGTGGTGACGTTGACGGCGTAGTCGGTGTCGAAACCTTCCTTTTTCATCATCGGGATCATCACCGCGCCCATCGCCGACACGTCGGCCACGGGCGAACCGGATACGCCGCCGAACAGCGTGCAGGCGACCACGTTCGACATGCCGAGCCCGCCGCGGATGTGTCCGACGAGATTCTTGGCGAGCTGCACGATCTTGTCGGCGACGCCGCCATGCAGCATCAGCTCACCGCTGAAGACGAAGAACGGAATGGCGAGGAACGAGAAGATGTTCATCCCCGACATCATCTGCTGGAAGATGACGGCAACCGGCAGCCCCTCGTAGAGGATGGTGCAGATCGCCGAGAGGCCGATCGCGAAGGCGACCGGAACGCCGAGGATCAGGAAGCCGAAGAAGGAGGCGCCGAGGATGATCAGTTCCATGAGGGGACGACCTCTTCGCCGCGCAGGAGAGCAATGATGTGCTCGATTGAAAAGGACACGATCAGGACGCCGGAGGCGATCAGCGGGACGTAGCGGATGACCTCGGGAAGGCCGAGATTGGGAATCTTCACGGTGCCGACCGACGCCCCGAGGATCCAGCCGTTGTAGGCCATCGCAACGCCGAACACGGCGACCAGAACGTGGATCACGAGCTCGATCTTCTCACGCACATTATCCGGAAGCATCACCAGCAGGCTGTCCATGCCGATGTGTCCGGCATCGCGCACGCCGACGGCGGCGCCGATCAGCGTGACATACAGGATCAGGACCAGCGCAAGGTTCTCCGTCCAGGTCGGGCTGGAGTTGAGCACGTAACGTCCGAACACCTGGTAGAACACGATGGTGACGATGACGAGCAGGCCGGTCACGGACAGGTACATGCCCACGCGCGCAACGGGGGCATTGATCCGCGACAGCAGGCCGGTGGACGGGCGTCCGGCGACCTCCTGCTCGTGGCTTGCGACGTGAGGGTCGGTCATTCCCGCATCTCCCTGCGAGGGTCCGGTGTCACCTCGCGGCGACGCCGGACCCGACGCTGTGGCCTTACTTCGTGTCCTGGATACGCTTGACGAGGCCCTGCAGCTTCTCGTCGCCGGCGAACTTGGCGTAGACCGGCTTCATCGCGTCGACGAATTCCGCCTTGTTGGCGATCGTGACGACCTGGACACCGGCCGCCTCGACGGTCTTGCGGGACGCCTGCTCACGCTCGTCCCAGAGCTTGCGCATGACGGGCACCGATTCCTTGGCCGCCTTGCGGATCATCGCCTGATCCTCCTTGCTCAGCGTGTCCCAGACCTTCTTGGACATCACGAGAACCTCGGGCGCCAGGGAGTGCTCGGTGATGTTGTAGAACTTGGCTGCCTCGAAATGGCGCGAGGACTCGTAGGAAGGCCAGTTGTTCTCGGCCGCGTCTACGAGACCGGTCTTGAGCGCGGTATAGACCTCGCCATACGGCATCGGCGTCGGGTTGGCCCCGAGGCTCTGGATCATGCCGACCCACAGGTCGGATTGCTGGACGCGAATCTTCAGACCCTTGAGGTCCGCGAGCGACTTGACCGGTGCCTTGACGGTGTAGATGGACCGGGCGCCGCTGTCGTAATAGGCAAGGCCGACCAGGCCCGCGGGCTCCATCGCCGCCAGGATCTCGTCGCCGATCGGCCCGTCAAGGACGGTGCGCATGTGCTGCGTGTCGCGGAAGACGAAGGGAAGGCACAACGCGATGGTCTCGGGCACGAAGTTGTTCAGCGGCGATGCGTTGATCCGCATCATGTCGAGCGCGCCGATCTTGAGCTGCTCGATGGTGTCCTTCTCGGAGCCCAGGGCGCCGTTGGGAAACACCTTCACGCCGAGCTTGCCGCCGCTCGCCGTCGCGAGCTGCTTGCCCATGAACTTGACGGCCTCGACGGTCGGATAGTCGGCGGGATGGATGTCGGCGGAGCGGAAATCGCGTGCGGTCGCCAAGGGCGCTGAGACCGCGAGCACAGCGGCTGCGATGATACCGGTGAGTGTCTTCATCTGGGCTTCCTCCTGAGTTTGATTATTTCGTTGTCGGGCAGTTGCTGCGCGCCGCCTTGGGTCGCTCCACTTCAGGTGTAAAGTCAAGCGTTACAAACGCACCACCTTGGTAGGATTGCGCGGCGGAGTCGAGCGGATTTGACTGGTCGGTGATCACGGCGACGGAAGGTGCGAGCTTCATCGCGCCGTCTCCGGCGGGGACTTGCGCGGCAGGTGCCGGCTTCCCTGAAATCCCGCCCCGCCATCGGCCGATGCCGGATGCGAGGTGACGATGCTCGTCATACCCATCGACGTTCCTCTGGTTCTAGGCTCGGCCGCTATTGGCTGCGGCTTAGAGGTGCGGACGAGACGGTCGCCCCATCCTTGTGCGATGCGCGCTTCATCAGCGCAATGTCGCCAGTCTCGTCCCTAGGGCGGGCGGCATTCTGAGTCCAAGCCAAATCCGGCATCGATCAATGCTGGAGTTGCATCGATCGGCCACGCCGTCGCTCCACGAGGGCGATCGAGGAAATGTCCGTTTTTCCGAATATTCGCACACCGGCGCGTTACTTGACGCCACCGGTGCAGCCCCGACAAAATGCTGCGAAACAGACCGGAACATCTCGAAGGGAATGCCCATGCCGCGGACGCTGATCGATATCTCCGTGCCGCTCAGAAACGACGTGACGTCCGACCCGCCGGGCAATCACCCGACGATCCACTACATCGATCACCAGCAGGGCCTGCCGCGCATGCTCCAGTTCTTCGACGGCCTCAAGGCGCAGGACCTGCCGGACGGCCAGGGCTGGGCCGTCGAGCAGGTCTCGTTGTCGACGCATAACGGCACGCATCTCGATGCGCCCTGGCACTTCCACCCGACCATGAATCGCGGCGAGCGGTCATGGACGATCGACGAGGTGCCGCTGGAATGGTGCTTTCAGCCCGGCGTGAAGCTCGACTTCCGGCACCTGCCCGATGGTTATGTCGTGACCGCCGCCGACGTCGAAAAGGAGCTCAAGCGCATCGGCCACACGCTGTCGCCGCTGGAGATCGTCGTCGTCAACACCAGCGCGGGCGCCAAATTCGGCCAGGCCGACTACGTCAATTCCGGCTGCGGCATGGGTTACGAGGCCACCATGTATCTGCTCGAGCGCGGCGTGCGGCTGACCGGCACCGACGGATGGAGCTGGGACGCTCCGTTCGTCTACACCGCGAAGAGATATGCCGAAACAAGAGATGCCGGCCTGATCTGGGAAGGCCACAAGGCGGGACGGCACATCGGCTATTGCCATCTCGAGAAGCTGCACAATCTCGATCGATTGCCGTCGGCCGGCTTCACGGTCTCATGCTTCCCGGTGAAGATCGAACGCGCCTCCGCCGGCTGGACCCGCGCGGTCGCCATCATCGACGGTTAAGCGAACGCAATCACTCGCCGCCGAGGCCGCTTTCGGCGAGCTCGCGCAGCGCATCGGTGTCGAGCACCACGATGGCGCCGTGCTCTAGGCGAACCCAGTTGCGTCCGGCCCAGGCGCGCAATTGCTTGTTGATGCTCTCGCGCGTCATCCCCACCATCTCGCTGATTTCCTGCTGGGTGATGGCGAGCGTACCGCTGCCGGAGTCGAACTTGCGCTCTTCGGTGAGACCGAGCAGTGCGCTTGCGAGCCGGCCCGGAAGATTTTGCAGGATCACCTGCTCGACCTGCTGGCTGGTCCAGCGCAGCCGCGCGCAGAGCAGCTCGATGAATTTCATCGCCAGCGCCGGCTGGCTCTTCACGAACGGCAGGAAGTCGCGGCGATCGATGATGTAGAGCTCGCAATTGGTGTTGGCGGTCGCATCCGCCGAACGCGGCGCACCGTCGAGAACCGCGATCTCGCCAAAGATTTCTCCGGGACCGATGAGATTGAGAATGGCATTCCGTCCGTCGGGCGAAGAGGAGGATATCTTTACCGTCCCCGAGATCACCGCGAACAGGTTGTTGCCGGGGTCGCCCTTGGCGGCGATCGTCGCACCGCGCTTGACGGTGGTGTGCTTGGCGTAGCGGCAGAGCTGATCGAGCGCATCCGGCTCCAGATCCGCGAAGATCGGGTGCTTGCGCAGGACCGATAATTTGTTCGCCGCCGATTGTCGGGGGTCGCCGGTCTTGTCCTGAGGCACGCCGCTGGGCTCCTAAGACTGCGAGGCACTGGAGTTCCTGCGTAGTCAGTGTTGCCCGGCATTTCAACCGGAAAGCATGCGCGCGCTTTAAGGCAAATGCGGCGAAAATGCCCGCCGCCCGGCTCAAGGGCCGCATCCGAAGGATGCGCCAATGCATCCCGGTCGATGCAGAGTTGCAGGCACCGCACGCCGCGATTGCGTTGAGGCGCTGCCGGACAGCCAAGAGCCGGCCCGGCGAGCGCCGGCGCTTAGCGCGTCAGAGGAGGCTTACGATCAGGGGCTTCAGCGCTTGGAATCGGGGTCGAGCCGGCCCGCGCTGGTTTGTCGGTCCGCCATGCCAAAGCTGCGGCGAAAGTGACGAAGATCGCCACGACGACAATGGTCATCAGCAACGCGTCAGTGGGCATCATGCTCCTCCCGGGTGTTTGAGGGGCATTATTTGCGGCCGGTGGACGGCGTCATTGATCGGGATCAAAAATCCGAGAGCATCGTGAAAAGGCTGTCAGGCCGCGGCCAAGGCCTCGACGCGAGCCGGGTCGAGCAGGCTGATACCGCCATGAATGATGGCGATCGCTCCGTGGCGTTCAAGCTTGGTAAAGGTGCGACTGACGGTCTCGATGGTCAGGCCGAGATAATCGGCGATGTCCTGCCGGCTCATCGGAAGTGGAACCGTGTCGGACGCCCCCTTGAGCGCGAGCAGCCGCTCGCGCCAGCCAAGTAGAAAAGCCGCAACCTTCTCGTCCGCCGAGCGGCGGCCGAGCAAGACCATATGGTCGCGTGCCTGGCTCAACTCGCGAATGGCCAGCTCGTTGATCCGCCTGAGCAGTTGCGGCCGCTCCTCGATGAAACGACCGAAGGGCGCCTTCGCGAACTGGCACACGGTCACCGCGCCGATTGCATCGGCGGAAAAATTGTGGCGGCCGGACAGATTCATCCCCAGGAAATCGCCGGGCAAGGCGAAGCCGACGATTTGCCGCCGGCCGTCGGGGAGCAGCTTGTACAGCCGCATGACACCTTCGAGAACGTTGTAGAACGAGGTCGTGATGTCCTCCTCGGAGAACACGGTCTCGCCTGAGGAAAAATGGACACGGCGTCCGAGATGCTCGAATTCCCTGAGCTCGGCCGCATCCAGCGACGAACAAACCGCCGATGTGCGTATGGCACAATCGCTGCAGAAATGCCCGTTTGGTTCAATCATGACCACGGAAGGCTTCATCCACCGCTCCTAGCGTCGGTCCAGCTCCGCCCCCCGGCCGAGTCCGCCATACGCACCCGCATTTTACTGCACCCTCACAAACGCGGTTGACCCAGATCAATTCTGGCGGGTCTCCTCTCTCTATTCTGCGCCGAGAGTTCGACGGGATCCCGCCTTCCATGCTTCACCATGCGCTCCGCCAGGGCCTGATTGGCCTCTTTCTGATCACGCCTGCGCTGGCGGCACCGACCGCCGAACAACGCGGAAAGGCCTTTGCACGGGCCAATTGCGCGCGCTGCCACGCGATCGACCGCGTCTCCGAGAGCCCGCTCAAGATCGCCCCGCCGCTGCGCACGCTGCACCGGAATTATCCGATCGCGACCCTTGGCGAGGCGCTGGCCGAAGGCATCTACACGGGCCACGCCGACATGCCCGCCTTCGAGCTCAGTCCGGACCAGATCCACGACCTCCTGTCCTACCTCAAGACGCTGGAATAGGCGGCCTCACACCGCCAGCACCGTCCAGCCGATCAGTTCCTTGGCGATGCGGGCGAAAGCCGCGTCGAACGCTGCGACCGCAGCGGCCGGTTCGACCTTGTCGAGCTTCTCGCTGGTCTCGACGAGGCGGGACGCGACCACCTTGCCGTTCTTGTCGACGATCCGCGCCGATAGTCCGATCTCGACCCTTGTCTCGCCGTCCGTGGCAATCCGGAAGCGTCTGATGTCGATCAGCAGTTGGTAGTCCGCCTGCCCGAGATCGCTCGTGCGCAACGGCGCATGGGCGATGTCGTAGTTCTCGAAGCTGTCGATCAGCCGCGCCTGCACCAGCTTTGGAATGCTGTCGGCCCAGAGGAAATCGGCAAAGCCTGGATTATCCCCGACCGGCGCAAACAGCATGCGCTGGGTCTGGAGCATCGCGACCGCGGTCGGCTCGGGAATGGCCAGCGACGCAGAAAGCGTCTTGGCGGCCGGTCCGAGGTTCTGCGGCGTGCGCAGGTCATAGGTGATCTTCTGCGCCGGCGCGCCGCCGCCGGTCATCTTCTCGAGACCCGCCAGGATGCCGTCGAGCTTGCCGGTGTTGCGCGCGAGCCCGTCGGAGAACGTCTTGAAATTCGCGATGGTGTCCTTCAGCGGGCCGGAATTGTCCTCCAGCACCGAATCCACCCGTCGCAGCGCATCGCGCGCCGCCTGCGTCATGCTCTGGCCGGCGCCGGCCTCGGCGATCAAGGTCAGGGGCTCGCCGGATTTGGCGACGATCATGCCGCCCTCCAGTGTCACCACCGGCACGCCGGTCAGCCCCTGGAAATCGAGCCCGACCCTGGTGTCGGCGCGCACCGGCGTGGCGGAGGCAACCGAAATCGTCGCATTAACGAAGCGTGGATTGTCCGGCGCGAGCCCAAGCTGGGCCACCTCGCCGACGCGGATGCCGTTGAACAACACGCCGGCGCCAACCAGGAGCCCCGGTACCGGTCCCTGGAATTGCACATGGTAGTTCGTGCGCGGCCCGATGCCGCCGGTGTTGTTCAGCCAATAGATGAAGCCGAACACCGCGAGGATCGCGGCCAGCACGAAGGTGCCGATCAGCACGTAGGGAGCGCGGGTTTCCATGTCTCATCTCATCTCGTGTTGCAGCATCTGCGAGCGCTTGCCGTGGAAATAGGCGCGCACCCAGGGATGCTCGGATTGCAGCAGGTCGCGCATCGGGCCGATCGCAACGATCTTGCCGTCGGCGAGCGCGGCCACGCGGTCGCAGACCGTGGTGAGGCTGGCAAGATCATGGGTGACCATGAACACGGTCAGTCCCAGGGTCTTTTGCAGCGTCTTAATGAGCGCGTCGAAATCGCCGGCGGCGATCGGATCGAGGCCGGAGGTGGGCTCGTCCAGGAACAGGATCGGCGGATCGAGCGCGAGCGCGCGCGCCAGCGCCACGCGCTTGGTCATGCCGCCGGACAGCTCCGCCGGATATTTGTCGGCGTCCTGCGCCCGCAGCCCGACCATTTCGAGCTTGGCGATCGCGATCTCGTCCATCAGCTCCTGCGACAGGACGAGATTTTCGCGCAGCGGAAACTGGACGTTCTGGCGGACCGTCAGCGAGGAGAACAGCGCGCCCTGCTGGAAGAGGATGCCCCATGTCGCGGCCGCGCCTCGCGTGCCGCGGTCCTGCGTGCCGCCAATCTCGTGCCCCATGACCTCAATGGTACCGCTTCGGCGCGGGATGAGGCCGATGATGGTTCGCATCAACACTGACTTGCCGCCGCCGGACGCCCCTACCAGCCCGAGGATCTCGCCCTTGCGGACGTCGAGCGAGAGATGGTCGAGCACCGTCTGGCGGCCGAAGCCGACCACGAGGTCGCGGACGCGGATCGCGAACTGTTCCTGCGGTTCGCCCATCGTCACATCCCGATCGAGGCAAAGAAGATTGCGAACAGGCCGTCGAGCACGATCACCAGGAAGATCGACTTGACCACCGACGTCGTCGTCTGCCGCCCCAGCGACTCGGCACTGCCCTTGACGCGCAAGCCCTCGCTACAGGCGACAATCCCGATCACCAGCGCCATGAACGGCGCCTTCAGGATGCCCACCTCGAAATGGGTGACGGAAATGGCCTCATGCAGCCGTGCGATATAGATCGCCGGCCCCATGTCGCCGTAGAACTGCGCGACCAGGCCGCCGCCATAGAGCGCGGCAATCGATCCGATGAAGGCGAGAATCGGCAGCGCGATGACCAGCGCCGCAACACGCGGCAGGATCAGGACGCCGACGGGATCGAGCCCCATCGTCGACAGCGCGTCGATCTCCTCGCGCATCTTCATCGAACCGAGCTCGGCGGTGTAGGCGCTCCCCGACCGGCCGGCGACCATGATGGCGACGATCAGAACGCCAAGCTCGCGCAGCACGAGGATGCCCACCATATCGACGGTATAGGACTCAGCACCGAACCTGCGGAAATGGAAGAATCCCTGCTGGGCGATAATGGCGCCGATCAGGAAGGTGATCAGCGCGACGATGGGAATCGCCTGCCATCCGATGCGGTAGAGCTGGTAGACCAGCGACGTCAGCCGCAGCGACCGCGGCCGGCGCAGCACACCGAAAATGGCCATGAACAATGCGCCGAGCATTTGCAGGAAGATCGTAATGTCTTCCCGCGCGCCGACCGTGGACTTGCCGAGATCGCCGAGCCTGAGCAGAAGCGGATTTGGCGCAGCTGCCGGCGCCGGCGTGTGGCGGTTAACCTCACGCACCTCGTCCATCAGGCCGCTGAAATGATCGGCGACGCCGACGAATTCGGCCGATCTGCCTGACGTTGCGGCCCTGCGCGACAGCTTCTCCAGGACCCAGGCGCCGAGCGTATCCAGCGCGCTGACCCCCGACATGTCCAGCGTCACGGCCCTGGATCGATCGACATCCGCGCCGACCGAGCGGGACAGAGTTTCGAGCATCGCCACATTCGCCGCGGTCCAGGACCCTTGCGGGCGCAATTTCAGCCCGTCGCCAGACGGCGTTGCCAGCAACAGCGGTTCGGAGTTCACGCTTCCACCTCATCGGGACAATCGGTCCCCATTCAGCCGCCACTTCTAGGCCAGCGTGTGGCGGGCGGTTTGACCTGTCTCAAGGGCAGGCCCCTGCCCACCCCTTGACGCAAATCAAGCGCGGTCACGCCGGCGGGTCTTAGGTTCGCTCCATTCAATGGAGACATCAAGTCCATGTTCGACAGCGACAGGATGAGCGAAGAACTGCGGACGTTGAAGGTGGACGTCACCCGCCTGCTGAGCACGGCCGGCGAGGAAATGTTCGAGAGTTCGAAGGACCGCGCCGAGGCTCTGGCCGATCAGATCAAGGCCGCGCTTGCCGAGCTCGGCGAAACCGTCAGCGACGAGCAGGAGCAGCTTCAGGGCCTCATCGCGGAGCGCCCGATGACGTCGCTCGCCTCCGCCTTCGCGCTCGGCGTCGTCGTCGGCTTCATGCTGAGGAGACACTAGGTGAATACCGAGAACGTCGTCAAACATCTGCGCGTGCTGTGGCGGACCGACAGGATCATCGCAGACATCAGGCTGCGCCATCTGCTGGTAGGCCTCGGCCTGCGCGCCTTTGCGGCATTGATCGCGGGATTCGGGCTCCTGATGCTGGAGCTGTCGGCCTATTTCGCGCTGGTCCAGATCTGGGGCGCCATTGCGGCAGCGGCCATCCTTGGCGCCGTCAATTTTGCCATCGCGGCGGTCCTCTTCGTCATCGCCGGGCGTGCTCCGTCCGGCCGCGACATCGAGCTCGCCAATGAGATTCACGGCGCATCCATCGAGGCCCTTCAGCTCGAGGCGCGCGCGCTCCAGGCCGAGGTGTCGGGCGCGGTGCATCATCCGCTGAGCACGATCGTGCCGGTGCTGGTGCCGCTGATCGCGATCATCGTCAAGAGCCTGCGGAAAACGACCAAGGGGACTGCCGCTGCAACGTCGGCCGAAGCGCGCTCCTGAAGCGCGATGAGATTGGGATGAATCGTCATCGCGCTTTGGGTTGTTGTTTGAGCATGATCTTTTCGGAAAACCGCCACGCACTTTTCCGGATCATGCTTTAGCCGGCGCGCTCAGAGCTTCAGCCGGACATCGCAGATATCAGGCTCGTTCGGATCCGGCTTGACCTCGAAACCGAGCTGCCGGCACATTTCGAGCATCACGGTGTTCTCCTGAAGCACGTCGCCCGATATGACCTTCAGCCCTTCGGATCTCGCGTAGTCGATGATCAGTTGCATCAGGGCCCATCCGAGCCCCCTGCCCTTGAGATCGGACCGCAGCAGGATCGCGTATTCGCCGCTCTCGTAGATCGAGTCCGAATGGAGCCGGACCACGCCGACCATCTCGCCGGTCGCCTCGTCGAATGCGATGAAGGCCATCGCGCGCGCGTAGTCGAGCTGGGTCAGGCGCGCGATGAATTCGTGGGTGAACTCCTTCATCGGCGCGAAGAAGCGCAGGCGGAGGTCGTGAGGGGTCACATGACGCAGGAACTCATGGATGGTCGGCTCGTCGTCGGGGCGCAACGGCCGCGCGAAAATGCGCCAATCGTCCTTGAGCTTGAGGCGGCGCTCCCACTGCGACGGGTAGGCGCGAACGGCGAAATTGGCGGGGCCTGAGCCGGCAAACTTCCGCTGCGACGGCCCCACCGCGACACGGGCGTCGACTGCCGTCACGCCGGTCTCATCCGCAAGCAGCGGGTTGATGTCGAACTCGCGGATCTCAGGGATATCGGCCGCCATCTGCGCGAGCTTGACCAGCACCATGGCGACGGCGTCCTGCTTGACGGCCGGCACGTCCCGGTAGGCGCGCAGCAGCCGCGAGACCCGCGTGCGGTCGATCAGGTCGCGGGCGAGTTGCACATCGAGCGGCGGCAGCGCCAGCGCCCTGTCATTGATGATCTCCACCGCCGTTCCGCCCCGGCCGAAGACGACGACGGTGCCGAACGTGGGATCGTCGGCAAGACCGAGGATCAGCTCGCGCGCCTTCGCCTTGACGACCATCGCCTGGACGATGACGCCGCCGATACGGGCCTCGGGCCGCAGCTTCCTTGCCCGGGCGAGAATATCGGAGGCAGCCGCACGCACCGCCTCCGGCGTCGTCAGATTGAGCACGACGCCGCCGACATCTGATTTGTGCACGATGTCGCGCGACATGATCTTCAGCACGACGGTGGCACCTTGCGCGAACATCTCGTTCGCGTACGCCACGGCCTGCTCGACGTCGGCCGCGGCATAGGTCGGCACCATCGCGATGTCGTAGGCTTCGAGTAGGTGCTTGATCTCGACAGGCTCGAGCCATTTGCGGTCATCGGCGATGGCTGCGGCTACGATCTGCCTGGCCGCCCGGGCGTCAGGCACGAACGTGTCGGGCATTGCAGGGGGAACCTGGCTCAGTTCCTCGACCACTTCGCGGTGCCGGACCAGATGCATGAAGCCGCGCACCGCATCGTCCTCGGTCGGATAGTTCGGAATGCCCCCGCCGGAGAGCGTCTGAATGATCGCTTGATCGGCCCCGACCCAGGCGGCAAGCACCGGCTTTGCCCAACTGCGGTGCTTCTCGCGATATTTGCCGACGAGCTCCGTCACGGTCCTCGCGATGTCGGAAGCCGAGGCGATCGCCGTCTGCACGTTGAGGACGAGAACGGCGTCATTGTCGGGGTCGGCGAGCAGCACCTCGAGCGCCGCCGCGTAGCGCGCTGCATCGGCATCGCCCACGATGTCGACGGGATTTGCGCCGGACCAGGTCGGCGGCAGCGCGTCATCGAGTTTCTTGCGGGCATCCGCCGAGATGGACGCGGGAATTCCGCCAAGCTCGACCAGTCGATCGACGGCGAGGACACCGATGCCGCCGCCATTGGTCAGAATGGCGAGGCGCTTTCCGGTCGGCGATTCGACGCGGCCGAGCGTCTCGGCGCAGTCGAACAGCTCGCGCAGATCGGAGACCCGCAGGATACCCGCGCGGCGGAACGCCGCATCATAGACGGCGTCGGCACCCGCAAGCGCGCCGGTGTGGGTCGCTGCCGCCTTCGCACCCTGCGCCATGCGGCCGGACTTCACCACGACAACCGGCTTCACACGCGCCGCGGCGCGTGCCGCCGACATGAATTTACGCGCGTCCTTGATGGCCTCGATATAGAGCAGGATCGCACGGGTCTTGTGATCCATCGCGAAATAGTCGAGCAGGTCGGCAATATCGACGTCGATCTGGTCGCCGATCGAGACGATGCCGGAGAAGCCGACGCCGCGCTGCGCGGCCCAGTCCACCATGCCGGCAGCGATCGCGCCGGATTGCGAAATCAGCGCGAGATTTCCTGCTCCCGGCATGTGCGCGGCAAAACTGGCATTGAGGCTCACGCCGGGCATCATGATGCCGAGGCAGTTCGGCCCGATCAGCCGCATGCCGTATTTGCGAGCCGCGGCGATCACGGCCTCTTGCAGCGATCCCGGCCCATGGCCGAGTCCGGCCGTGACGATCAGTGCGCCCGCCGAGCCGCGCCGTCCGGCCTGGTCGATGATGCCGGGAACCTCCCGGGCCGGCGCGGTGATGACCACGAGCTCGGGCACGAATGCCAGCCTGTCGAGGCTCGCCACTGCGGCAACGCCGCTGATCTCGGCATGACGCGGATTGACGAGGCCGAACTGTCCCGTGAATTCAGCCTTGCGAATGTTCTCCAGAACGGCGCGCCCCACGGAAACCGGACGGGCGCTCGCCCCGACAAGCGCAACCGAACGCGGCGACAGCAGGTTCTTCAGGCGATAGGTGGACATGAAAGCAAATGCGCCCCGTCGGTGGTGGTTCCGATGGTTGAAAGATCAGGCCGGCAAGCTGGCGGCGAGCCTAGTGGGAGATCATAACCCAGCACGGTGGCTGGCCAATGACAGTCTTTGTCACACCACCCCAGACGATCTCGTTCAGGCGCGAATGATGATAGGCGCCCATCACGATCGCATCGATGGCATTGGAATTTGCCCAACTTCCGAGCACCTTGCCGATCGAGCTGCCGCCGCCTTTCGCCGTCTCGAACGAGGCCTGGACACCGTGCTCGCTCAAATGATCGACGAGGGCGGTCCCGGATTGCACGATCGCGTCGGTCTTGTCGTCGGCCACGGTCACCACGCGGACCGAGGCCGCAGCCTGAAGGATCGGCAGCGCGTCACCGACCGCCCGCGCCGCGCGCGCGGAGTGATCCCAAGCGATCATGACTTTCTCGAATTCCGGTCGCAGCACGTCCACATGCTGCTCCGGGCAGAGCAGCAGCGGCCGCCCGGATTCAAACAGGATCGTCTCGATGATGTGCTCCGTTCGGCTGTCGTGCGACTTCACGGGAACCAGCGTGAGATCGCTGAAACGCGCCTGTTCGGCCAGTATCGACGCAATCTGGTCCGCCGGCACCTTGCCCGACCGGCTTTGGGTCCGAACGTTGGCGCGAGCCGCCGCATCAGTGAAGGCATTCAGAAGATGCTGCACATCGTCCGCTCCAAGGGGCCCCTTTGCCACGGCGGCATCGGGATCATCGGGGAGCAGCACCATCGGCCGCACGAAAACGTCTTCCTCGAGCGCGAGCGCGGTGATCCTGGCGCCGAGGTCGGCGGCGACTGCCACGCATTTCTCGATCGCAGCAACGGCCGGTCCGCGCGGCTGGCCGACAAGCGGCAGAAAAACGTCCTTCAGGGGCATCGGGGTTCTCCTTGCCACCAGAATAGGCCGGCTTTCGTCAACACCATTGATCCTCATCAAGCCTTTTGATCCTCAACAAGCCTTGGGGAACCGTCCAGACGGGCAAAGGCGAGCATTGAGGGAGGTCAAGGACCGGCCCCGCGCTGTCATTCTATGGATAGTTCGATCGGAGCGGTTCGCCCCGGAGAGACTGATGCGTGCGATGGTGTTGGCTGCCCCGCGAGCACGGCTGCGGATGGAGGAGCGCCCCGATCCAATCCCCGGCGAAGGTCAGATCCGGGTGAGAGTCAGCGCCTGCGGCGTCTGCCGGACCGATCTTCACGTCGTCGACGCCGAATTGCCCGACATCCGCTACCCGATCGTACCTGGCCATGAAATCGTCGGCCGTATCGATCTCGTCGGCCCCGATGTCGCAACGCATGCGCTGGGTGACCGGGTCGGCATTCCCTGGCTCGGGTTCACCTGCGGAAACTGCCGGTTTTGCCGGGAGGGCATGGAGAACCTCTGCGACCGCCCGCTCTTCACCGGTTATACAAGGGACGGCGGCTATGCAACGCACGTGGTCGCCGATGCGCGCTATGCCTTTCCGCTGGGCGAGGCCGGCGACGACGTGGCTCTCGCCCCTCTGCTGTGTGCAGGCCTGATCGGCTGGCGTTCGCTGGTCCTCGCCGGCCAGGCTGAGAGGCTGGGCATCTACGGCTTCGGCGCCGCCGGCCATATCGTCGCGCAAGTCGCGGTCTGGCAGGGGCGCTCTGTCCACGCGTTTACACGGCGCGGCGATCTGGCCGCGCAGGACCTCGCCCGCCGGCTCGGCGCCGTCTGGGCGGGCGCCTCGGACGAAATGCCCGACACACCGCTCGACGCCGCCATCATCTATGCTCCCGCCGGCGAGCTCGTGCCGGCCGCGCTGCGCGCCGTTCGCAAGGGTGGCCGCGTGGTCTGCGCCGGCATCCATATGAGCGACATTCCGAGCTTTCCGTACGACCTGCTCTGGCAGGAACGGCAGCTGATCTCCGTTGCCAATCTCACCCGACAGGACGGTCTCGATTTTCTCAGGATCGCTCCGCAGGCGGGCGTGCGCACCGAGACGACCGCATTCCCGCTCGATCAGGCCAACGAAGTTCTGGACATGCTGCGGAATGGACAGATTCTTGGCGCCGCCGTGCTCAGACCCTGACCTTATCTCGGAATACCAGCTTCGATGACAGACGAAACGGCTGCCCAGGAACGGATCTTCACGGCGCTCTGCGCGCATCCGGGCGTGATACGGATCGATACGCATGCCGCGTCGGTGTTTCTCGACGGCGGCCGCGCGCTGAAGATCAAGCGGGCTGTCCGGTTTCCGTTCCTCGACTATTCGACGCTCGAGAAACGCAAGGCGGCCTGCGAGGAGGAGATCAGGATCAACCGGCCGCTGGCGCCGCAGATCTATCACCGCGTCGTGGCGATCACCGAGGAGCCGGACGGATCGCTGCAGGTCGACGGCCGCGGCCGGCCGGTCGAGTATGCGGTCGACATGTCCCGCTTCGACGAAACCCGGACGCTGGATCATCTGGCGAAGGCCGGCCCGCTGGATGCGAACCTCGCTTCGGCTGCCGCTGATGCCATCGTGGCGTCGCACGCGATGGCACCTCGCGCCGACGGCACGGCATGGGTTGCCTCCATCCCCGGCCTCGTCGATGGAAACGGCGACGGCTTGCGGAAGGGCAACCATCTCGAAGCCGAAGAGATCGAGCAACTCGGCGAAGCCTCGTACACGATATTGCAGCGCCTGCGGCCGCTGCTCGAAGAACGCGGCCGTCAGGGATACGTGCGCCGCTGCCACGGCGACCTGCATCTTGCGAATATCGTTGCGATCGACGACCAGCCGGTGCTGTTCGACGCGATCGAGTTCGATGCGAGAATCGCAACTGTCGACGTGCTCTACGACCTCGCGTTCACGCTGATGGACCTGCTGCACCACGGTCAACCGCTCGCAGCCAATATCGTCCTGAACCGGTATCTCGCCGCAACGCCGCCCGAAAACCTCGATGCGCTCTCGGTCCTGCCGCTGTTCATGTCCATTCGCGCGGCAATCCGCGCCCAGGTGGCGCTGGCGCGGCTGACGCGGCCCGATGCCGACCGGACAGGAATTCTTCACGAGGCGCACCGCTACTTCGATCTCGCCCGGGCTCTGATCCACCCGCCCACCCCGCGCCTGATTGCAGTCGGCGGACTATCGGGCACCGGCAAGTCCGCCCTCGCCCGCGCGCTGGCACCCAACGTCGCGCCGCAACCGGGAGCCGTCGTGCTGCGCAGCGACATCATTCGCAAGCAGCTGTTTCAGGTGGAACACACCCACCGGCTGCCGCCGTCCACGTACCGGCCCGAGGTCACGGCACGCGTCTACGAGGTCCTGGTGCAGAGCGCCCGACAGGTGCTGGCGCAAGGCCATTCCGCAATCGTCGATGCCGTCTTTGCAAGCGAATCCGAACGGGAGCAACTGGCCGCCATGGCCCGCCAATGCAACGTGCCGCTGAGCGGACTATTCCTCGTCGCCGACCTCGCGACCCGTCAGGCGCGCATCGGCGGCCGCCACGGGGATGCCTCCGACGCCACGCAAGAGGTTGCTGCGCAGCAAGAGCACTATAATATCGGCCATGTCGATTGGGCGACCATCGATGCATCCGGGACACAAGAGCAGACGCTCCAGCGCTGCCGGGACGCAATCGCAGGGCAAAATAAGGCAATCTGATTGACGCGGGCAAGGATGTCGCAACCCACCACGAGTTCGACCGCGACCGCGCGCGCCAAGCCGGCGACGCGGCGCAATGCCCTGCCCGGCCGCCTCAGCCCCGGCATGGCCTGCGATACGGCATTCCGGATCATCGCCCGCCGCCACCTCGGTGCGGTCCTTGCCCAGCACGACGGCACTTGCCGCGGCGATCCCGACGCGCTGCACCAGATCCGCATCGCACTGACGCATCTGCGCACCGCCATCCGCTTCTTCTCGCCCATGGTGGACGACACGCTGCGGCCGAACGTCTGGGCCGAGCTGAAATGGCTCAACAGCCAGCTCGGCCTGGTGCGGGATCTCGACGTGGCGATCGAGCGGGTCGTCGCCGAGAGTGGCGACGAGCTCGCCGTGATCGCCGAGCTCCAGCACTGGGACGAGAAGCGCGCCGAGAGCCACCGCCTGCTCGCGCGCGCGCTGCAATCCGCGCGCTACAAGCGCCTGGTCGAGCAGACCTCGGCGTGGATCGAGAGCGGGCCCTGGTCGACCCGGCGCAGCAAGGAAGCCGTCAGGTTGCGCCGTTGCTCGCTCGCCGACCACGCGACGGCGCGGCTGACCGAGTGGGAAGAGACGCTGCTCAGGAAGGCCAGGAAGCTGCGCAAGCTCGATGTCGAGAAACGACACAGGTTGCGGCTTCTCAACAAGCGGCTGACCTATTCGATCGAGTCGCTCACGGACCTGTTCGATGACGATTCCCTGGCGAAGCAGAAGTCCATCCTCAAGCAATTGCGCAAGGCACAAAGGTCCCTCGGGCAATTGAACGACGATGCGCGCGGGCAAGCGCTGGCAGCGTCGTTGAACGGCGCCGGCCCCGAGGCCGGCATTCGCTTCCTCGACCGCAAGCGGGAAAAGAGGCTGCTGCGAACCGCCTCTACGGCCTACCGGAAGCTGGATAAGGCCAAGCCCTTCCGCTCGTCAGACCTTGCTCCGAACGCGGAGCCCAAGGATTAGCTGTGGACGTAGTCTCCCGGCGCGTCGGGCAGACCGTCAGCACCCCCGACACCGATCGACGGTGGATCACAGGGCTCACCTGAGCGCGCCGCCAGCCATTGGGCCCATTCCGGCCACCACGATCCCTCAACACGCGGCGCCAACTTCAGCCACTCGTCCGGGCCGACATACGGCGCATCCGCGGCCTTGGTCATGACCTGATAGGTGTGCCAGGGCTCGTCGGGAGGCGCGACGACGCCGGCATTATGGCCGCCGTTGGTCAACAGGAAGGTTACGTCGGCATCAGCCTGATAGTGGATCTTGTAGACGGATCGCCACGGCGCCACGTGGTCGGCGAGCGTGCCCACCACGAACATCGGCGCGTGAATGTCGGAGAGCGAGACGCTCCTGCCCTCGACGCGATAGCGGCCTTCGGCCAGATCGTTGTCGAGGAACAGCTTGCGCAAATACTCCGAGTGCATGCGATAGGGCAGCCGCGTGGCATCGGCGTTCCAGGCCATCAGATCGCTCGGCTGCGAACTCTCGCCCATCAGATAGTCACGCGACAGCCGCGACCAGATCAGCTCGTTGGAGCGCAGCAGCTGGAACGCACCGGCCATCTGTGTCGTGTCGAGATAGCCGCGCTGCCACATCATGTCTTCGAGGAAGGCGACCTGGCTCTCGTTGATGAAGAGCGTCAATTCGCCGGCCTCGGTGAAGTCGGTCTGGCCGGCAAGGAGCGTGATGGTGCCGAGACGGCCATCGCCGTCGCGCGCCATGGCCGCCGCGGCGATCGACAGCAACGTGCCGCCCAGACAGTAGCCGAGCGCATGGGTCTTCCGATCGGGCATGATCCGGCCGATCATGTCCAGCGCAGCCATCACTCCGAGCTTGCGATAGTCGTCGAAGGCAACATCCCTGTCCTTCGCATCCGGATTGCGCCAGGAGATCGCGAACACGGTGAAGCCTTGACCGGTCAGATACCGGACCAGGGAATTTTGCGGCGACAGATCGAGGATGTAATACTTCATGATCCAGGCCGGCACGATCAGGATCGGCTCGGGTCGCACTTGCGCGGTCGTGGGATGATACTGGATCAGCTCGATTAGATCGTTGCGGTAGACGACCTTGCCGGGCGTAGCTGCCACCGTCTTGCCGACGACGAACTGCTCGTCACCCGCCGTCTTTGAGACAGAGAGCAGCCGCATCAGATCGCTACACCAGTTCTGCCAGCCGAACACAAAATTCTCGCCGCCGCTCTGGAACGCCTTTTCGAGAACCTGCGGATTGGTGGCCGCGAAATTCGACGGCGCCAGCATGTCGAGCATCTGGCGCACAGAGAACTCGACGACGGCTTCATTTGCATGCGACACGCCACGCACGCCGGTCGTGGCATCGTGCCACCAGCGCTCCGACAGCAGGAACGCCTGCGCAAGCAGATTGAACGGCGCGGTCTCCCATTGCGGGTCCTTGAAGCGACGATCGCGTCCCTGCGGCTCAATCACGGACCACGGCTTTTGTGAGGTCGCGTGCGCGACGGCTTGCAGGAGCATACCGGTATCGCGAAGACCGTTACGGAACATCTGCATCCGGCGCTCCGGCGCCGCGGCAAGATGCGTGCTCCAGTCGAGCCAGGCGAGCGACAAGGCCACAGGCGAAATCCCGCCCGTGAACCGCGCCAGCACCGCATGAAACGCGCGGTCGAAAGGGTACGGCTCCGATGCAGGCAGGGAATTGGCGACGACCGGCTTCTCAGGGATCCTTTCGGGGATCGTCGCAGGGGCTTCGGCAGCCGAATTGGCGGGGAGAGCCTGTGCCGGCGGCTCTTCGGCCCGTGGAAATACCTTCACGACGCTCATGGCTGAATGATCCTGCGGGCTTCTGGTCTATGTCGGCAACAGGATATGGCGACGCTTCCGATACGTGTTGAGCTGCATCAAATCCGGGCACGGATCACAATTGCTCAACCAGGGAGAAGCGGCCTGGATCGCTTGACCTGAGTCAAACCACACCCCGACGGCCGGGCTAGGTTTTGCGCATTGAAATTCGACAAGCCAGCGGAGTCGTCCATGCGCGCCCATCAGATCATGACCCGGTCGGTCATCTCGGTCACCCCCGATACCAGCATCGTCGAGGCGGCCAACATCATGCTGAAGCGGCACGTCAGCGGCCTCACGGTGGTCGACGACACCGGCAAGCTCGTCGGCGTCGTCTCGGAAGGAGACTTCATCCGCCGCAGCGAGATCGGCACCGGGCGCAAGCGGGGGCGCTGGTTGCGGTTCATCCTCGGTCCGGGCAAATCGGCCAGCGACTTCGTCCACGAGCACGGCCGCAAGGTCTCGGAGGTGATGACCGCCTCGCCCGTGACCATCACCGAGGACACGGCACTCGCGGAGATCGTCGACCTGATGGAACGGAACAACGTGAAGCGCCTGCCGGTGGTACGCGGCGACATGGTCGTCGGGATCGTGTCCCGCGCCAACCTGTTGCAGGCTGTCGCAGGGCTCGCCCGCGAGGTGCCCGATCCGACGGCCGATGACGATCATATTCGCAACCGCATCATCGATACCATGGAGAGGAACGATTGGTGCCCGTTCGGACTCAACGTCATCGTTCGCGACGGCATCGTTCACCTCAGCGGCGTCATCACCGAAGAACGCGCACGGCAGGCCGCGGTCGTCGCGGCGGAGAACGTCGAGGGCGTGAAGAAGGTGCACGACCATTTGTGCTGGGTCGACACCATGTCCGGCGTTTATCTGAACTCGCCCGAGGACGACGACCTCGCCAAAGCGAGCTAACAAGGCAAGCTGAGGAAGCAACCGCGGCTCAGCGGGGAATGACGGCGGTGGCCTCGATCTCGACGCGCGCCGCCTTCTCGACCAGCCGTACCACCTGAAGCAGCGCCATTGCCGGATAGTGCGCACCGAAGATGGCACGGTAGACCTTGCCGAGTTCCTTCAGGTTCGCGAGGTACTCGTCCATGTCGACGACGTACCAGGTCAGGCGCACGAGATGCTCAGGGCGTGCGCCGGCCTCAGTCAGGATCGCGGCAATGTTGCTCAGGGCCTGCTGGACCTGCGCGACAAAGCCGTCCGCGAGACGCTCGTCGGCATCCCAACCGATCACGCCGCCGGTGACGACGATCCTCCCCTCGGCGGCCATGCCGTTGGCGTAGCCTTTCGGCACCGGCCAGCCTGCCGGCTGGAGGATCTGCGCCGCCGAAGGCGTGACCTTCTCATCGGCGGTCGACAGCACCGCGAGCTGCGGGCCTTTCGGCGTTGTCACGGACAAATGCTCCGTCCTTCCCTCATTCTGCCGCAACGCCCGACGACGTCGCCGCAGCCTGAGCCAGTTGCCGCAGGGCAAAACGCTTCAACTTGCCGGTCTCGGTCTTCGGCAATTGCGTCACAAACTCGATCGCGCGCGGGTACTTGTAGGGCGCGATCTCGCGTTTGACATATTCCTGCAACTCGGCCGCAAGTTGGGCATCCGGCGTTACGCCGGGCGCGGCGATGATATAAGCCTTCACGATCATTCCGCGTGCCTCGTCCGGTGCGCCAACCACACCGCACTCGGCGACGGAGGGATGCGTCAGCAGCACCGCCTCGACATCAGTGCCTGCGATGTTGTAGCCGGCCGACACGATCATGTCGTCGGAGCGCGACTGGTACCAGAAATAGCCGTCGTCATCCATCAGGTAGGTGTCGCCGGTGATGTTCCAGCCATTCTGGACGTATTTGCGCTGCCGTTCGTCCGCGAGATAGCGGCACCCGGTCGGACCGCGAACCACGAGGCGGCCCATCGTCCCAGGCGGCACGTCATTGCCGGCGTCGTCGACGATCTTCGCCTCATAACCCGGCACCGGCTTGCCGGTTGCCCCCGGACGGATCTCGTCCTCGGTCGCGCTGATGAAGATGTGCAGCATCTCGGTCGAGCCAATGCCGTCCATCAGCTTGATGCCGGTGGCCTTGAACCAGGCATCGAATGTCGGCTTGGGCAGTGTCTCGCCGGCGGAGACGCACTTGCGAAGCGAAGAAATGTCCCGGCCCGGAAGCTTGCCGATCATGGCGCGATACGCGGTCGGCGCGGTGAAACAGACCGTGGTCTTGTACTGCTCGATCGCCGTCAGGATGTCGTCCGGCGTCGTCTTCTCCAGCACGACGAAGGAGGCGCCGATATGCATGGGGAACAGCACGCCGCCGAAGCCGAACGTGAAGGCGAGCGGTGCGGAGCCGACGAAACGATCCTTCTGCTCGGCGCGCAAGATGTTGCGCGCGTAGCCGTCGCAGACGGCCAGCATGTCGCGGTGGAAATGCATGGTGCCCTTGGGATCGCCGGTCGTGCCCGACGTGAAGGCGATCAGGCAGACGTCGTCGGAGGCGGTATCGACGGCCTTGAACTCCGGGCTTGCGTCGGCGATCAGCGCCTCGAGCGAGTCGGCCGCGCCGTTGCCCCAATAGACGGCCTGCTTGAGACCGGGCGCCGCGGCTTTCGCCTTCTCCATCTCGTCGGCGAGCTTTCCGTCGCAGAGCGCCAGCGTGATCTCCGCCTTCTGGATCGGATAGGACAGCTCCTTGGCGCGCAGCAGCGGCATCGTCGCGACGCAAATGCCCCCGGCCTTGATCACCGCAAGATAGGTCGCGACCATCATCGGATTGTTGGCAGAGCGCAGCAGCACGCGCCCGCCGGTCACCAGACCAAGCTTACCGACCAGAACATTGGCGATGCGATTCACGAGCGCTTGCAGCTCGCGATAGCTGTAGCTGACCGCGGGGCTGATGACGCAAGGCGCGTCGCCATGGCCCTCTTCGACCCAGCGATCGAGGAAATAGCCGACGCAGTTCAATCGTGGCGGATATTGCAGCTCAGGCCGTGTGAAGATGAAGTCGGGCCACAGCTCGCGCGGCGGCAGATGTTGCCGTGCGAACGTATCGACATGGGCCGTCGCAGCATTGCCGTCAGACGAGCCCGACATTTGAACCTTGGCGGCGTTGGCCATCGCACGCTCCTTTGCGCATGGAAGCACCCGGCAGCACTAACTGGGAAACATTTTAGGCTTAAAACAATTTGGTGCAATAGTGGATTTTGGGCATCCCGTGCATTTTCCTGCGGCAAGGTGGGATTGGCGGGCGCATCGGCCCGCGGGACCTACGCCCGGCGGCGGCCAGCCGACTTCTGCGCCGACGCCTTGGTCTTGGCGAGGAGCCGCATCAGTTCGCGCACATCCTTCGGCGTCAGGTCGGCGAAGAGATCGGCGATCCAGGTCTCGTGTTCCGCCGCCATCCGGCGAAACTCGGCGCGCCCGAGCTTTGTCAGGCGGATCACCTGGACCCGGCGGTCGGTCTCCGACGTGCGCCGGTCGAGATGGCCGGATTCCACCAGACGTTCGACGAGGCCGGTGACGTTGCCGTTGGAGACCATCATGCGCTTGGAGACATCGGACAGCGTCATGCCATCGGGCGCCTTGTCGAGCTGTGCCATCAGATCGAAACGGGGCAGCGTGACGTCGAACCGCTGCCGCAGGCGGCCGCGGACCTCGCCCTCGATCAGGGTCGTGCAGGTAAGCATACGCAGCCACAGCCGAAGCTCTTCGGCGTGGTCCTCCGGCGTCTCGACGGCCTTGGTCTCGGAATCAAGCATCTGATGCAGTCATTGACGGCCGGCATTGGCGCCAGCACGGCTTCCCAACGTTTTGAGCTTCAAATAAATTGAAGCCGGCCGCAAGTCCAAAGCTGCAGCAATCGACCGCACGTCGATTTCTTTAGGCTTCAAGTAATTGGCGCGCCGCTTGCATGCTCGCTGCCTCGCGAGATGGCGGCGTCTTGAGCTTTGCTTGCCGCGGCAGCCATCATCGGCATAAGCTTGTATTGGAGTACGCGGCTTGCAGCGCAGGCCCTGATGTCACGGGGGGACAGACCATGAAGACGCAAACGACCTTGGCCGCAGCCGCCTTGCTGCTCGGCACGGCAATGAGCCCCGCCCTCGCCCAGGAGAAGATCAAGCTCGGTGTGATCGTGACCCTGTCGGGACCCGCCGCCGCGCTCGGCCAGCAGGTTCGCGACGGCTTTGCACTCGCGGTGAAGGATCTCGGCAGCAAGATGGGCGGCCGCGATGTCGAGGTCGTGGTGGTCGACGACGAGCTCAAGCCGGACGCAGCGGTGACCAAGGTCAAGGGCCTTCTGGAACGCGACAAGGTCGACTTCGTGGTCGGGCCGATCTTCTCCAACATTCTCCAGGCGATCCACCGCCCCGTGACGGAATCGAAAGTCTTCCTGATCAGCCCCAATGCCGGCCCGTCGACCTTTGCCGGCAAGGATTGCAACCCGTTCTTCTATGTGACCTCGTACCAGAACGATCAGGTTCACGAGATCCTCGGCAAGGTCGCGCAGGATCGCGGCTACAAGCGCATGTACCTGATGGTGCCGAACTATCAGGCCGGCAAGGACTCGGTCGCCGGCTTCAAGCTCGACTACAAGGGCGAGATCGTCGAGGAATCCTACATGCCGTTGAACACGCTGGACTTCCAGCCGGAGCTTTCCAAGATTTCCTCGCAGAAGCCCGATGCGCTCTTCACGTTCATGCCGGGCGGTCTCGGGGTTAATCTCGTGAAGCAGTACAGGCAGGCCGGCCTTGCCGATAGCATTCCGGTGCTCTCGGCTTTCACGGTGGATGAATCGACCCTGCCGGCGCAACAGGACGCGGCCGTCGGCATGTTCGGCGGCGCGAACTGGGCGCCCAATCTCGACAATCCCCAGAACAAGAAATTCGTCGCGGCCTATGAGGCTGCCTACAACGGCGTGCCCGGCACCTACGCCTTCCAGGCCTATGACGCCGCCATGCTGATCGACAGCGCCATCAAGGGTGTGAAGGGCGACCTCTCCAACAAGGACGCCGTTGCGGCTGCCCTGAAGAAGGCCGACTTCACCTCGCTGCGCGGCGCCTTCAAGTTCAACACCAACGGCTATCCGATCCAGGATTTCTACCTGACCAAGGTCGCCAAGCGTCCGGACGGCAAGTTCCAGACCGAGATCGTCCAGAAGGTCTTTGAGAACTACGGCGACCGCTATGCCAAGGACTGCAAGGCGGCAAACTAAGCCGCATCGCGTTACGGGAGGACTGCAATGAAGAGTGAAATCACCGGCATCACGCGGGCCAATGAGGGCATCCAGGGCATTTCCTGGAACATCCTCGGCCAGACCTATGTGCCGAAGAGCTATGCCGAGAACAGCTTCTCCTGGCACGCAACGCTGCCGCCGGGCACATTCGTGCCACCGCACATTCATCCCGACCAGGATGAGTATCTCTACATGCTGGAGGGCAAGCTCGATTTCATGCTCGGCAATTCGGAGTCACAGGCAACCGCAGGCGACCTGATCCGCCTCGGCATGGGCGTGCCGCACGGCATCTTCAACAAGTCGGAGCAGACCGCAAAAGTGCTGTTCTGGGTGGCGCCGAGCCGCAAGCTGTTCGACCTGTTCTGGGGCCTTCACAACATGAAGGAGCAGAAGCCTGAGGACGTGGTGGCGATGGCCGCCGAGTTCAACATCCACTTCCTGCCGCCGCCTCCCGGCGGCTAGCGGCACGGCCCCGGAAAAGCGCGCGGCGGTTTTCCGGAAGGTCTTGCTCAATCAAAAACCAAAAGGGCGATGATGGTTCATCGCCCTTTTGCGTCTCAGGCGCGCACCGCCGCGAGCCCCGGCACCGCAGCGAAGCCGGCCTTGGTGGCATAGCCGCGCACGATCGCCTCACGCTGGGAATAGCTCAGGACGTTGTCGACATTGTCGAAGCCATCAGGCGCAAGCTGCTCGACGGCGTCGATGACCCCTTCGGGGCCGCCGCGCCGGTTGGAGCGAACGATATCGGCGGTCATCGGCAAGCGCTTCTTCTCATATTCGACCAGCGCCTGACGCGGATGCTCGGCGCGCACCAGCGCGTCGGCAAGGCACCGCGCATCGAGGATCGCCTGCGAGGCGCCGTTCGAGCCGACCGGATACATGGGATGCGCGGCATCGCCGAGTAGCGTGACGCGTCCCGAGGACCAATAGGGCAAGGGATCGCGGTCGCAGGTCGGATATTCGTAGAACTCAGGCGTTGCCGAGATCAGGCTTTTCACATCGATGTAGGGCACCGAGAAGCGCGCCACATGCGGCATCAGTTCCTCGCGCCGGCCCGGACGCGACCAGTCCTCTTTCCGCGGCGGCGGCGCATTGCCCTCGCCGACCTTCACCAGCACCGCCCAATTTGTGAGACGGCTCGCGGGGCTCGAGCCCTCCGCGATCGGGTAGATCACGACCTTGGCGTTGAGGCCACCGGCCACGATCATGGATTTGCCGGTGAGGAACAGCGGCCAGTCGCGCGCGCCGCGCCACAGCATCAGGCCGTTCCAGCACGGCGGTCCTTCGTTCGGGAACAGCGTGTCGCGCACGCGCGAATGGATGCCATCGGCACCGATCAGGATATCGCCGCGCGCCGTGTGGATGTGTGCGCCTGAGCGATCGAAGAAGAAAGCCGTAACGCCGCCTTCGTCCTGCGTGAACGCACCAAGACGGCAGCCGGTGTGGATTGCCTCCGCCCCGAGCCGCTCCTCGACGGCGCGATGGATGACGCCCTGAAGGCGACCGCGGTGGATCGAGAATTGCGGCACGTCGTGCCCCGCGTCGATGCCGCGGGCTTCGCGCCAGACCTCCTGGCCATGGCGGTTGAGGTAGTAGAGCTGATCGGTGCGGATCGCGACGTCGTCAAGCTTTTGCAACAGGCCAAGGCCGGCAAGCTCTCGCATGGCGTGCGGCAGCGTGTTGATGCCGACACCAAGCTCGCGAATGGTGTCGGCCTGCTCGAAAACCTCGCAAGCGATGCCGCGCGAGCCCAGCATCAATGCCGTGGTGAGACCTCCGATACCGCCACCGACGATAATCGCCTTCATCGCCCTTACTCCACTCGAAATACGCCAGGCAATGGGGTTAACGTCGCATGGGCGGTCACTCCGCCGCAAGCGGCTTTGTCGCCTCCACCTTGAGCTTGGCCGGGGTCTTGGGCTTAGCCTTAATTCTCAGCTCCCAATTTCGCGCAAGTCCCCATTGCTGGCCCCTCCACGGGTAAAAGCAACCGCCTTAGTCGCCCCTGAAGACCGGCTTGACCTTGTTGGCGAAGGCCTGGAAGGCACGCTCGAAATCCGCTGTGGTCATGCACAGGGCCTGAGCAACGGCCTCCGCCTCGATCGCCTCCTCCACCGACATCGCCCATTCCATCGCCAGCATCCGCTTGGTCATGGTGTTGGCGAAGGTCGGCCCTTCGGCGATCTGCTTTGCCAGGAGCTGCGCCTGGGGCAGCACCTGCTCCGGCGTGACGATGCGGCTGAAGAAGCCCCAGCGCTCGCCCTCCTCCGCGGTCATGAACCGGCCGGTATAGAGCAGCTCGGAGGCCCGGGACTGGCCGATGATCCGCGGCAGGATCGCGCAGGCGCCCATGTCGCAGCCGGCGAGGCCCACCTTGTTGAACAGGAACGCGACCTTGGCCCCGCTCGCGGCAAGGCGCATGTCCGACGCCATGGCGACGATCGCACCGGCGCCCGCGCAGATGCCCTCGACCGCGGCCACGATCGGCTGCGGGCACGCCCGCATCGCCTTGACGAGATCTCCCGTCATGCGGGTAAACGCAGTGAGCCCCTTGGTATCCATCTTCACGAGCGGGCCGATGATCTCGAACACATCGCCGCCGGACGAAAAGTTGCCGCCGGCGCCGCTGACAACGATCGTCTTGACCGCATCGTCGAACGCGCAGGCGCGGAAGAAATCAGTAAGCTCCCGGTAGCTCTCGAAGGTCAACGGGTTCTTCCGCTCGGGACGATTGAGCGTCACCGTGGCAACGCCGTCGACCACGGCCAGCAGGAAGTGCTGCGGCGAATAGTCCGCGAGCGGCAGGGTCACGGGATTGGCTGGTCTGCTCATACGATCTCCTTAGCTTCCTTGTTCCGGGCCTGCGTCGCGCACGCTAGATCTCACCGCCGGCAACGGCAATCGCCTGCCCCGTGATCGCACCGGCACCCTCGCCGCACAACCAAAGCACGGCGTCGGCCACCTGCTGAGGCGAGATCAGCCGCCCTTGCGGGTTGTGCTTGGCGAGCTCGGCGATCGCCTGCTCGCGGGTTCGCCCTGTCTTCTTCATGATGTTTTCGATGCTGCCGGCGACCAGATCGGTGTCCGTGAAGCCGGGACACACCGCATTCACGGTCACGTTGCTGCCGGCCATCTCGAGGGCGAGCGAACGCACGAGACCGACCACTGCATGCTTGGCCGCGGTGTACGCGCTGACATAGGCGTACCCCTTCAGCCCCGCCGTCGACGCCACCGCGACGATGCGGCCATAGGGGCGATCCTTCATCCCCGGCAGTACGGCGCGAACGGCATGGACCACGCCCATGAAATTGACGTCCATCATGCGCGCAAACAGGGCGCTGTCCGATTTGGAGAACGGTGCGGACTCCGCACTGCCCGCGTTGGCGATCAGAATGTCGATCGGCTTTCGCGCATGCGCCTCCACGATGGCTGCTTTCAGCGCAGCTTCGTCCGAGACATCGGCGACAGCTGCAAAATGCGCCGCTCCCGCGCGGACCGCCTCGTCCAGAATTGCGGCATTCCGGCCAAGCACCGTCACGGTGGCGCCGGCGCCGACGAGGGATGCTGCAATCGCGCGGCCGATTCCACGGCCGCCACCGGTTACCAGTGCGTGCGGCGAGTGCGGCAATCCGGACATGCGCTGGCTCCTTGGGATCTGCTGATCGTGCCTCCGATATATTTTAACCTTCAAACTTTTGCAACGACGGCGCCAGTCGACGTCGCGAAAGCCCCCGCGGGAAAGACCGGCCCGAAAATTGCTTTAAGTATAAAATTATCTCTTCCCATCGACGATAGGCCTGTTAGCATCGCCGGGCCCAGCAAGAGGATATCGCGTGCCGCAACCTGCGCCGATGATAACGAAGGACGGACGCCTCGCCTATGAAGCCGCCGGCGATCCGGGCGCGATACCGTTGATTTTCCTGCATGGGATTGGCGGCGCGGCGCGCGCCTGGCGGCACCAGCTTGCCACATTCGGCGACCGCTTCCGCGCGATCGCATGGGACATGCCGGGCTATGGCGGATCGGCGCCGCTTGCCCGCGTCAGCATCGCTGCCCTGGCCGATGCGCTCCAGCAATTCATCGAGCAGCTCGGCGCAACAAGGCCCATTCTGGTCGGACATTCGATCGGCGGCATGATCGTCCAGAAATGGCTGGAGCAATCGCCGAAACTGGCGCGCGCGGTCGTGCTGGCGCAGACCAGCCCGGCGTTCGGCAAGGCCGATGGCGACTGGCAGAAATCGTTCATCGCAGCGCGGCTCGGACCGCTCGATCGCGGCGAGACGATGAGGTCGCTGGCGCCCTCGCTGGTGAAGGAGCTGGTGGGGGACAATCCTGATGCGGAAGGGATGGAACTTGCGCGTGCGTGCATGGGAAGCGTGCCCGAAGCGAGCTATCGCGCCATGATGCTGGCCTTGATCGGGTTCGATCAGCGCAGCACGCTCAAGGATATTTCCGTGCCGACGCTGCTGCTGTCCGGCTCCAAGGACAACAACGCACCAGCGCCGATGATGGCGAAGACGGCGACCTACATTCCCTCGGCTCAATATGTCGAGCTGGCCGGCGTCGGCCATCTCGCGAACCTTGAACGTCCCGAGGCCTTTGACGAGGCGCTCGGCAAGTTCCTGGACTCCGTCGTTGCAAAACACAGGTGCCTGCGCAATGACCATGCAAGTCAGCAAGACGATCGGCGCGAGTGACAAGGTCATGCTGGATGCACCGATCTTCGATCCCGTCGCGTTCCGCCTGAGCGACGAACAGGCCGGCATCATCGCGCGCGCCCGCGAGATCGGCCAGAGCGTGTTCGCCGGGCGCGCTGCGACCTACGATCTCGAGGCGACCTTTCCGACCGAGAATTATCGCGACCTGCATCGCGTCGGCCTGCTCGGCATCGCCGTCCCCAAGAAGCACGGCGGCCTCGGCGCGAACTACCAGACTTATGCATTGGCCGCAGCCGAGATCGGCCGCTATTGCGGCGCGACCGCGCTGACCTGGAACATGCATGTCTGCTCCACCCTGTGGTCGGGCCCCCTCGCGGACGATCTCGACATGGACGCGGAGACCCGCGCCGAGCACGAGCGGCGGCGCGCGGTCCACTACAAGCGTATCGTCGAGGACGGCGCGATCTACTCGCAGCCCTTCTCCGAAGGCGGTGCGGCGGCCGCGGGCGGCGTCGCCTTCGGAACGGAGGCAAAGCCCGTGAAGGGCGGCTGGATCGTCAACGGCAAGAAGATCTTTGCATCGCTGTCCGGTCATGCCGACTATTACGGCGTGCTCTGCACCGAAATCCAGGAAGGCGGGAAGGCCTCGCGCCGCAACACACTTTACGTCGCAATTCCGGCGAAGTCACAGGGCGTCTCCGTCGTCGGCGATTGGGATCCGCTCGGCATGCGCGGAACGGTTTCGCGGACGCTGCTGTTCGAGGACGTGTTCGTCCCGGAGGATTCCGCGCTGATGCCGCGCGGCGTCTATTTCCAGGCCGCGATGCGCTGGCCGCACATGTTCCTGACGCTGTCGCCGACCTATATGGGCCTCGCGCAAGCGGCCTATGACTTCACCGTGCGTTACTTGCGCGGCGAGGTGCCGGGCATGCCGCCGGTCAAGCGACGGATGTACCCGACCAAGCAGATCGCGGTCGCGCAAATGCAGATCAAGCTCGAGCAGATCAAGTCGATCTGGTTCCAGGCCGTCACGGAAGCGCGCGCCAATCCGAGCAAGGAGCAGGTGCTGCGCGCCTATGCCGCGCAATATTCGGTGATGGAGGGAGCCAATGAGCTCGCCGCGCTCGCAATCCGCACCTGCGGCGGCCAGGCGATGCTTCGCTCGCTCCCACTGGAGCGGATCTATCGCGACAGCCGCTGCGGCTCCCTGATGCTGCCCTGGACGGCCGAGCTTTGCCTCGACCGTATCGGGCGCGAGGCGCTGTATGAGGCTGGCGAAACGGACGACTGACGGTGGACCTCTGTAGTCTGATCGACCGCAACGCGGCGTTCGCGCCAGACAAGACCGCCATCGCCTTCGGGAGGGAGCGGCTGAGCTACGCGGCGTTTGCCGCGCGTATCGAGCAAACCGCCACGGCCTTGAAGCAGGAGCTCGACGTCGGCCGGGGCGATCGCGTTGCGATCCTCAGCCTGAACCGGCCGGACTATCTGGTTCTGCTTTATGCTTGCGCGCGGCTCGGGGCGATGCTGGTGCCCTTGAACTGGCGGCTGGCGATCGCCGAACAGCTCTTCATTCTCACCGATGCGGGCGCCAAGGTGCTGGTGCTCGAGCAGGCATTTGAGGGAGTTCTTTCCGAGCTCGTGCGAACAGCGCCGGGGACATCCGTTGTCGGCCTCGACTTTGTGCCGCCGCGCGGCACGACTTTCGAAAGCCTGCTGGCAAATAGCGATCTCACCAGCCGAAATCCGCACACCGACCTCTCTTGTCCGCTCCTCATCGTCTACACGTCAGGGACCACCGGCCGGCCGAAGGGCGCGGTGCTGCGTCAGGAAGCGCTGTTCTGGAACGGCGTGATGAGCCAGCACATGCACAACATGACGTCCGACGATCACGTGCTGACGGTGCTGCCGCTGTTCCACGTCGGCGGTCTCAATATCCAGACCACGCCGGCGCTCCAGCTCGGCGCGACCGTCACGATCCACGCCCGCTTCACGCCGGACACGGCGCTCGCAGCGATCGCGCACGATCGACCCACGCTGACGGTGATGGTGCCGGCGATCATTCAGGCCGCAAGCGAGCATCCCGCCTGGACCACGGCCGATCTCTCATCGCTCAAGGCCGTGGCCACCGGTTCGACCATCGTACCGCCGCACCTGATCGACCGCTTTGTCGCGCGCGGCGTTCCCGTGCTCCAGGTCTATGGTTCGACGGAGACCTGCCCCATCGCGATCTATACGCGGCTTGGCGGCGATCTCTCGCGAGAGGGATCAACCGGACTTGCGGGCCTGTGCTGCGAAGCGCAGGTGATTGATGAGGCCGGCCGTGAGGTGCCGGCGGGCACGCCAGGGGAGATCGCTGTGCGCGGCCCCAACGTGTTCTTCGAATATTGGGGTAATGCGGACGCCACGCACGATGCGCTGAGCGATGGCTGGTATCGCACCGGCGATATCGGCCTGTGCGATGCCGACGGCTATTTCTGGATCCGCGACCGCAAGAAGAACTTGATCATTTCCGGCGGGGAGAATGTCTACCCGGCCGAGGTCGAGCGCGTCCTGCTGGAACACCCCGATGTCAGCGAATGCGCCGTGATCGGCAGGCCGGACCCGCGCTGGGACGAAGTGCCGATCGCCTATGTCATCCGGCGACCCGGCTGTCGGCTCGAAGCGGAGGAACTGAGGGCGTACCTCCAGGCGCAGCTTGCGCGCTTCAAGGTTCCGCGCGACATCGTCTTCGTCACCGACCTGCCGCGCACGGCGCTGGGCAAGGTCCAGCATTTCCTGCTGAAGCAGCTTGATGCGCAATCGCGCGCACGGGGAGAGACATCTTGAAGATTGCAGTTCTGGGTGGGGGAAACGGCTCTTTCGCGGCCGCGGGCGATTTTGCGCTGTCGGGACATGAGGTCCGGCTCTGGCGCCGCGACGCGGATCAGGTCACCGCGCATCGCGCCGACGGCTCGCGCATCCTGGTGAAGGACCATAACGGCCGCCACGACATGAAGCTGGCGCTGGTGACGACCGACATCGCCGAAGCCATGAACGGTGTCGAACTGATCCTGTGCCCTGCTCCCGCCTTCGCACAGCCGGATATTGCAAGGCTCGTCGCACCGCATCTGCGGGACGGCCAGGTCGTGTTTCTGCCGCCCGCGACATTCGGATCGATGATCTTCGCGAAGGCCGCACAGGACGCCGGCAACCAGGCCAAGGCGAGCTTTGCCGAAACCGGCACGCTGCCCTGGCTCACCCGCAAGCACGGGCCGTTCGAGGTCGCGATCACGATCCGCGCCAAGCGGTTGCCGGTTGGCATCTTTCCGCTCGATCGGGCGCCGCACGCACTCGACGTGATTGGACGCGCCTTCCCCGACGCAATCGAACCATGCGGAGATGCGCTGTCCGGCGCGCTGATGAATGCAGGTCCCATCATCCATCCGCCGCTGATCGTGATGAACGCCGGCCCGATCGAACATTTCGAGCGATGGGACATCCACAAGGAAGGAACCCAAGCCTCGATCCGCCGGGTGACCGACGCGCTCGACGCTGAGCGGATCGCGGTGCGGGAGGCGCTCGGCTACGGTGCACCGCATTTCCCGCTCGCTCACCACTACGCGAAGGAGGGCGAAATCTGGATGTATGGTCGCGGCTCGCATGACCGGCTGACGGACTCCGGCGACTGGCGCGAGCGCATCGTGCTGACCGAGCACCGCTACATGCGCGAGGATTTGCGGCTTGGATTGTCGCTGCTGGTCTCCGTCGCCGGCTTGGCGGGCGTGGCTACACCGTTGGCCAAGGCTTTCCTCGCCATCGGTGGCGCGATCTGCGGCGAGGATTTTGCCCAAGGCGGCCGAACGCTCGATGCGCTCGGTCTCGGCGGCCTCGGCAAGGCCGAATTGCAGACGCTGCTTCGCAACGGATTCTGATCGATGACCAGTCGCGCCAACATCGCCTGTCTCGGGGCCGGCCGCATGGGGCGCGGCATTGCTGTCGCGTTCGCCTATGCCGGGCACAGGGTCACGATGATCGACGTCAAGCCCCGCTCCGCCGAGGACTTCGCCAAGCTGGAAACGGATGCGCTCGGCGAAGTCAGGAAGACATTCGCGAGCCTCTCGAACCTGGGGCTGCTGACCGAGGCAGATGTCGATCCGCTCGTCGCGCGTGTCTCGGTGGCGACGGCCAGCCAGAGCGGCACAGCGCTTGCCGACGCCGGAATGGTTTTCGAGGGTGTCCCTGAAGTCGTCGAGCTCAAGCGGGAGGTGCTGGGGGCGGCCTCAAGACAGGTCAAGCCGGACACGATCATTGCATCGACGACGTCGACCATTCTGGTCGACGACCTGTCCGGCGCGATCGTGAACCCTCACCGCTTCCTCAACGTCCACTGGCTTAACCCGGCCTATCTGATCCCGCTGGTCGAGGTTTCGCCCGGCAAAGCCACCGATCCCGCCATCATCGACGAGGTCAAGGCGCTGCTTGAGGGAATCGGCAAGGTGCCGGTGGTCTGCGCGGCGACGCCCGGCTTCATCGTCCCGCGCATCCAGGCGCTGGCCATGAACGAGGCCGCGCGCATGGTCGAGGAAGGCGTCGCCAGCGCTGAGGAGATCGACAAGGCGATCCGCTACGGCTTCGGCTTCCGCTACGCCGTGCTAGGGCTGCTCGAGTTCATCGACTGGGGCGGCGGCGATATCCTCTACTATGCGAGCCGTTATCTCGAAGGTGCCCTCGGCAGCGACCGCTATCGCGCGCCGGACGTCATCTCGCGCAACATGCACGAAGGCCGGATCGGCCTGCGAACCGGCGCAGGCTTTCTCGATTATTCCGGGCTCGATGTCGACGCCTATCGGGCCAAGCGGCTTCAGGCCATGGTCGACCTGCTCCGGCATTTCGAGCTGGCTCGCCCGCCAGTGCTCGACCGCGACTAACCGAAGACGTCCTGAAGCACGCCGTCCCGCACAACCGCGACGCCGTCCAGCTCGATAGTGGTTCCCATCATCGGCAGGTCGAAATGACCTGCCGTGTAGCGGCCGGCGAATTCGTTCGCGCCGGTCGAGAACAGGAAATTGCCGGAGACCGCACGTATCTCCGTGCCATTGGTGTCGCGCTGATCGTACATCGACAGTGCTTCATAGCGCGCGCCAGGGTTCATGCCGAAACCGACATGCGATACGGCGTAAGCCTCGCGATCGCCCCAGGCGGCAAGATAAGCACGCATCATTGCGGCATCCGTGCCCTCCCCTTCCAGTTCGACGACGTAATCGTCCTTCAACGTCATCTTCACAGGTGACGTCAGGTAGCGCTTGAATGTCAGGTTGATGTCGCCGGGCGCCATCACAAGCGTACCGTTGATCGTCCCGCTCTTGGGAAAGCTGACGACGATGCCGCCCGGCCAATGCGCGAGCGTGCCGGGCTTGTCGGTCCAGCCCCACACGCCGACCGTTGATGCACCGACCATGTCCACGTCGAGCGCCGTGCCCGCTTTCGAGGTGACCCGCATCCGCTTGGTCCCGCGCAGCATCTTCGCCGCCGCGCGAACGCGCTTCTCGAGTGCGGGGTCCGGCACCATCCGCTCCAGCGCCTCCGGGTGCTCGTTGGAGATCACCAGGATCCGCGCGCCTGCCTTGAGGATCTCGGGCGTCTCCACCGCGTGCATCAGGCCCTCGATGGTGCAATCAACCACAAAGCCGGCCTGCTGAAGCGCGCTGATTACCGGGCCGAGCCGTTGGATCGCCTCGCTCGCGCCTGTCGAACGAACCGGAACGATATTGCGATTGCGCGGCGTCGGCATCACCACATGAAATGGCCGCGCGCCCATCCGCAGCAGCGCGAGTTCCGCCAGATGTACATTCAGCGCACGCGATTGCGTCTCCGAGAGGATCGCCGCGGTATCGCCGGCCTTGACGGCGCATCGTTCGAAAATCTCACAAAATGCGTCGATCCATTTTGCTTCGATGCGATCAGCCAGCATGGTTCACTCCCGGTATCGTGGTTTCTTGTTCCGTCAGATCACGCTTCGGGAAAGCCCCGTAGGAGGTACGATCGCACGACGCCCAGCAACGCGTTCAGGATCAACCCGAGCAGCGAGATCGTGATCAGCGGCACGAACATGTCGACGGCCTGGAACGTCCGGGCCGCCGTGACGAGGGCATGGCCCAGCCCGTCCGTCGACGTGATCATCTCGGCCAGAAACACCACGATGCAGGAAATGACAAGGCCGATCCGGCAGCCGGTCAGGATCGACGGCATCGCCGCCGGCAGCACCACCTTGAAAAGGACTTCATAGCGCGGCGTTCCCGCCGCCATGGCCGACCAGATCAGCTTCTGCTCGACGGTCGAGGCGCCGTAGTAGGTGGACAACAGAATAGGGAACAGCGCATCCGCGGCCACCAGCGTGATCTTCGATCCGTGGCCGAAGCCGAGCAGCAGCAGGAGCGCCGGATAGAGCGCAACCTTTGGCAACGGCGCCAACACGCGGACGATCGGCCGAACCACAGCATCGATCGCGGGACTGGCAGCAGCAGCGATGCCGATGCTGACGCCAAGTACGACCGCAATCGCGAAGCCGGCAAACAACCGGATCAAGGTCGCCGCGATCTCCTGCTGAAATGTCCACGTCACGAGCTGCTGGAGCAACCGGCTGAAGACGAACCCGGGCGGCGGCAGCAGGACCGCAGGCGCAAAGCCGAATGACACCAGGCCTTGCCAAACCGCGATCACCAGCACGATTGGCGCGATTCCGAGAAGGACATTTGATGGGAGAATACGCGGCGTCATGAGAAGCTCAACGGTATGTCGAACTGAGGCTCGGACCAGCGCACAAGCCTTGCGCGGACCCGCTCGAAGATCGCATCGAGGCAGATTCCCATCGCTCCCACGATGATGATCATCGCAAAGACGGTGTCGTATTGACCCATGTCGAGCGCGTTGAACAGGATGTTGCCGGCGCCGGACTGGCGGGCAATCATTTCGCTGGTGATCATTGTGATCAGCGCCAGCACCAAGCCCGTGCGGCAGCCAGTCAGGATCTCCGGCAGCGCCGCCGGCAACACGATGCGAACCAACCGTTGCAAGGGCGAGAGCCCCATGGCCGCACCTGACCACAGCATCTTTTCTTCGACCGCCCTGGCGCCCTCGAAGCTATGATAGATCACGGGCAGGCTGACGCCGAGGAAGATCACCAGCGTCTTGGCGATATCACCGACCCCCAGCCACAGCATGATGATCGGCATCAAGGCCGCTTTCGGTACCGGGTAGATCACCATCAGGAGCGGATTGAAGAAGGCCGCAACTGCGCGGCTGCGTCCCATCAGCAGGCCGAGAGGAATCGAAACAAGCACTGCAACACCGAACCCGATTGCCATGCGGCGGAGCGAGGCCAGGATATTGATCAGCGACTCCTTGTCGCCGAGAATATCCGGAATCGCCCGGACCGCCTCGATCGCCGTCGGAAAGCTGTCGTTCTTCAGCGCGAGCGAGGCGACCTGCCATATCGCCAGCAGCCCGATGCAGGCGAACACCGGGGCAGCACGTCTGGCGGAGGTAGCCAGCAATGTCATGACGGCGATCCGGTCTCGTCGACCTCGTCGAACATGCGCTCGATATCGACGACGTACTTCTGGTAGCGCGGATCGAGCAACAGCTCGTTGCGGCGGCGCGGCCGCGGCAGATCGATATCGATCACCTGCCGGATGCGGCCGGGCGACTTCGACATCATCACGACCTTGTCCGACAGGAAGACGGCTTCGTCCACCGAATGTGTGACGAACAGCACCGTCTTGCGGTCGCGCTCCCAAATGTTCAGGAGATCGTTCTGCAAGCGCGTCCGGGTGTGAGCGTCGAGCGCGCCGAACGGCTCGTCCATCAACAGCACTTCGGGATGGTAGGCGAGCGTTCGGGCCAGCGCCACGCGCTGCTTCATGCCGCCCGACAATTCCTTGGGATAGAAGTTCTCGTAGCCCTTGAGGCCAACCATCTCGATCAGCGCCCGGCTCTGCGCTTCGGCCTCAGGGGTCCGCACGCCCTGCTGACGCGGCCCGTACATCACATTGCCCAGCACGGTCTTCCAGGGGAAGAGCGCGAACTCCTGGAACACCGGCCCGCGATCCGGACCGGGTCCTGTGATCGCCTGTCCCTTGATCTTCGCCGCGCCGCTGGTCGGGCTGACGAAGCCCCCGACGATGTAGAGCAGTGTCGACTTGCCGCAACCCGACGGACCAAGGATGGAGACAAAGGCGCCCTCGGCGATCGTCAGCGAGATCTCCGATAGCGCCAGATGATCCTTGCGCGACGAGGTCTGAAAAACCTGCGAGACGCGGTCGATCTCGATGATCGCAGAAGCCGGCTTTTGTGGCGTCACCGCTCCCACCCATTCGCTCGATCTCGAAGGCACGACCTTCATCCCGTCTCCCACTTCACCCACGCACGAACGTCGCGCAACTTGTCTGCTGGATGTCCTCCGTCAGCGGCAGGAGCTTAGCAAGAAACTTGCCAGACAGGTGCCCGTTCTCGCACAGGTACGCCGCGTCATTCGAACCAGGGCCATTCTGCGGGCCCCTCATGGGTAACCGCTCCGCCCGGCGCCTGGCCGACCAGTCGCGCATATTTTGCGAGCGCGCCTGCGCGGTGACGCGGCGGGCGTGGTTTCCAATCACGTCGGCGCGCCGCGAGCTCCGGCTCGTCGACCAGCATATCCATACGCCGGTTTGTAGCATCAATCCGGATCTTGTCGCCGTCGCGAACGAGGGCCAACGGACCGCCAACGAATGCTTCGGGGGACACGTAGCCGATACACATGCCGCGGGTCGCGCCGGAGAACCGCCCGTCGGTGATCAGGGCCACCTTTTCGCCCATGCCCTGCCCGTAGATCAGCGCGGTGACGCCGAGCATCTCGCGCATACCGGGGCCGCCGACCGGCCCTTCGTTGCGGATCACCAGGACCTCACCTGCCTTGTAGCTGCGGTCGCGAACCGCTGCGACGCAAGCCTCCTCGTCTTCGAAAACGCGCGCGACACCCTCGAAGAACTGGCTCTTCAAACCTGCGACCTTGATGACCGCACCGTCCGGACAGAGGTTGCCCTTCAGCACCGCGACACCGCCATCCGGCATGATCGGCGCACTTGCCGCGTAAACGACCTCACCGTCCGGCGCGTTGGCCGCGCCATATTCTTCGGCAAGCGTCCGGCCGGTGATGGTGATGCAGTTACCGTCGATATGACCGGTTCTGATCAACTCCTGGATCACCACGGCGGCGCCACCTATGTCGTGGACATCCTTCGCCGTGTATTTGCCTCCGGGCCGCAGATTTCCGATCAGCGGCGTCCTGGCAAAGACCTCGCCGACATCGTCGATCGTGAATGCGATGCCGGCCTCGTTCGCGATGGCGGGCAGATGCAGCGCGGCGTTGGTCGAGCCGCCCGTAGCGGCGACGATCGCCGCCCCGTTCTCGAGGGATTTCCGCGTCACGATGTCCCGTGGCAGCGGCCCACCGCGTTCCAGCATTTCCATGATCAGCCGCCCGGCGCGTCGCGAGATCTGCGCGCGCTCGGCGTAGACACCGGGCACCATCGAGACGTTGGGAATGGTGAGCCCCATCGCCTCCGACACCATTCCCATGGTGTTCGCAGTAAACTGGCCCGCGCACGCACCGATGGTCGGCAGGCAGGCGCGCTCGATCCGCTCCAGTGTGGCGCTATCGATCTCTCCGGTCATGAAGCTGCCGACAGCCTCGTAGGAGTCGAGCACTGTCAGCGTTCGTCCGTCCACGCGCCCCGGCAGCGAACTGCCGCCGTAGATGAAAATCGACGGCACGTTGCAACGAACCATGCCCATCATCACGCCGGGAAGCGTCTTGTCGCATCCGCCGTATCCGATCAACGCGTCATAGGCGAGACCATGAACGACAGCCTCGATCGAGTCGGCGATCAGCTCGCGCGAAAAGAGGGAGAACTTCATTCCCTCGTGATTCATGCTGATCCCGTCAGAGACCGACACGGTCGAGAATTCGCGCGGCGTGCCGCCGGCCTCCTCAATACCTGTCTTGGCCGCGGCCACCTGGAAGTCGTGGGTCATGTTGCAGGGCGTCTGCTCGCCCTTCATGCTGACAATGCCTACCATGGGCTTGGCGATTGCCGCATCGTCCAGCCCCATTGCGCGCATGAATGCGCGGTGCGGGGCCCGGTCGAGGCCGTCTGTCGTTATCCGTGATCGCAACTTCTTCATATTTGCATCATCTACGTGCGATGTCCCGTACGCGGCGGGACATCGCAACTTCATCTCTCAAAAGACGGCGCGAACACTTATTGCAGCGGTGCGACGATCGTCGGATGTTTGAATTGTGCGACGTCCAGCTTCGGCAGCATTCCTGTCTCCGCGTAGATGTCCAGCATCTTCTGGATCGCGGGGAAGTTCGGTGCCGCCCCCGGATCACGGCCAAAGTCGTTGTCCTTGAGCAGGTAGGTCTCGAGCACCGGAACAGGCGCTTTCAGCACCTCGGACACGACCTTCAGGGTCTCTTCGCGGTTCGCCAGCACCTTCTTCATGCCCGAAGTGATGTCGCGAACATAGGCTTTGACCAATTCCGGGTTCTTGTCGACGAAATCGGCACGGCAGGCTTCCAGGATGTGCACGATGTTCGGCATCGCCTGGGACAGCGAGAACAGTTTCCTTGTGCCACCCTTGGCTTCCGCGCGGGCGGCAAACGGCTGGTTCATGTTGACCGCGTCGACGCGGCCCTGGCGCAACGCGTCCTCGGAGACGGCAAAGCCGACCTCGACCAGCTTGATATCCTTGGCCGGATCGACGCCATTCTGCTTCAGGAGCAGGTTGAAAGGCCCTTGCGTGCCGCCGCCGATCACGGAAATGCCGACGGTCTTGCCCTTGAGATCGGCAATGGTCTTGATTGGCGAGTCATCCATGACAGCCCAGTAGACCGAGAAGCCGCCGGGCTTCTCAAAGACGTGCTGAGCCACGATATAGGCCTTGAGATTGCCGCCGACCACACCGTTGGAGAGCGACAGCGGCGCCTGCGTCGCGCAATCCAGTGCGCCTGCCGCCAATGCCTGCGTCATCGGCGCGGTGCCCTGAAATTGGGTCCATTCAATGTTGTAGGTCTTGCCGATATTAGGAAATTCAGCCGGCCTGCGCATCATCCAGTATTTGGATTCCTCGGCCGGGATGGTCCAGCCAACGCGGATCGTCTGCTGCGCCCGTGAGGGGCTTGCGCCCGCAATCAGGGCCGCCACCGCCCCCGTCGCCAGCATCAACCTCGAAACCGTTCGCATCGCGCCCACTCCGTTGCTCAGGCGCCGACCGGCACCACCCAACCCGACCGGCCCAAATGTTTCATGGTTCAAACAATCAGGCAAGCCATGCAAGCGGTCCGGTTTCGCCGCGGAACGCGCCATGTATGGTAAAGCGGCGGTCGCGTGACGTTGTGCTGCGACAGGAGGAGGCAACCTATGGCTGATGCGAGCAAGGCAAACCCGCAACGCGACGAGCGGTTCGGCTATCTCGGCCTTGGACTCATGGGAACGCCCATGACCCGGCGCCTCCTCAAGGCCGGCTATCAGGTCAGTGTTTGGAACCGATCAGAGGGCAAGGTCGTTCCAATCGTCGAAGCTGGCGCAAGGCACGGAGCCAGCCCCCGCGACGTTATGGCGGGCTCGGACATCGTCTTCATGTGCGTGACGGATGCCGCGGCCGTGGAAGAGGTGATTTTCGGAGCCGAAGGTCTTTCAACGGCTCCCGGTGCAGGCAAGCTCGTCGTCGACTTCTCGTCAATCCATCCCGACGCCGCGCGCGACCTCGCAACGCGACTGAAAGCTGCGAACGGCGCAGGCTGGATCGATGCACCGGTGTCCGGTGGCACCAAGGGCGCCGAGGAAGGCACGCTTGCCATCATGGCCGGTGGAGACGCTTCCGACATCGAGAGGGTGAGGCCCTATGTGCTGACTATGGCCCGCAGGTTCACTCACATGGGCCCCACCGGCGCCGGTCAGACCGCAAAGCTCTGCAACCAGGTGATCGTCGGATGCGCGATGGCCGTTCTCGCGGAAGCAACGCGTCTCGCCGTGAACGCCGGAATTGATGCCAATCGGCTGCCCGAAGCGCTCGCGGGCGGATTTGCGGATTCGATCCCGCTTCAGCTCTTCGTCCCGAGGATGGTCCAGGGCATTCACTCACCGCCGCTCGGCCATATCGCCACGATGCTCAAGGACCTCGATACGGTTGCCGATGTCGCGCAGACGACGTCGACACCGGTGCCGATGGCTACGCTTGCGGGACAGCTCTTCAGGCTGGCCAAGGCCGCGCGAGGCGCGGATGCGGACGCGCTGGAGATCTACAAGCTTTCAGCAACGGAATATTGAGCCACAGGGTGCGACCTGAAACGCGTTACGGTGTTTTCTTGCGTTCATCGTTGGCCACGAACCGGCCATACGCCCCGCGTGCAAACAGCAATGTATCCTTGGCATTGTAGGCATAGGCCTCGACCGCCCCAAGAAAGATCACATGATCGCCGCCATAATAGCGGTTGACGGAACGGCATTGAAAATTGGCGACGCTCTCGGCAAGCACGGGAGCGTTGCCGAGCCCCGGCGTCCAGTCGACGCCAGCGAATTTATCGTCGGACGATTTCGCGAATATATTTGCGAGCGCCTGTTGCGAAGCGCCGAGCACGTGGACGGCAAAATGGCTCGCGTTCTGAAACACGGTCAGGCTCGAAGAATAAACTCCGAGGCTCCAGAGGACGAGAGGAGGATTCAAGGAGACCGATGCAAAGGAATTGCAGGTGATGCCATAGGGTCTTCCGTCGGGGGCCACGGCAGTGATGATCGTGACGCCTGTTCCGTAGGTGCCGAGCGCGCTGCGAAAATCACGGGGATCAATTGGCGAGCTGTCGCTCGCGAGCTCGTTGGCTGGATCTGGAACGGCCGGCTGCTTCGGCAGATCATTCATCGGCCGGCCTCACAGCGTGAGATTCTCGGACGGCAGGCCCAGTGCCACGCGTCCATAATTGGTCCCGGCCGCATCGAAATTGAATGCGAGATGCGAGTTGATCGCGTGCGCATCGCGAAACTGCCGCTGCAACACGCCCGCCGTGAAGAGCCCGCGCGCCCCGCTCGCCGCAAATAGCATTGAGACCGCGTCGGTACATAGATTGACCGAGAAAGCACCGTCACGTCGGTACCTGGTCTTGGTCGCCATGTCTGGAATGTGGCTGCGTCGTGCATCCTCCATGGCATCGATACACGCCGAACGCATGGTCCGACGTGCAGCATCGATCTTGGCCGAGGCCTCCGCGATCTTGATCTGCGTGCTTTGGAAGTCGCTCAGCTTGGCGCGGTTGTAGGTGGAAATGCGATGACGGACGACCTCGATATAGTCGTTCAGGCACGCCTGCGCGTTCCCCAGCGCGACGCCGGACAGGACGTAGGGAAACAGCGAGAACACGGGTAGCGCGTATAACGGATTGGGATTGACCTTGCTTCCGGGCGTCGGGCCGCCGGCAAGCTCACCGACGGCAACCGTCATATGGTCGGCCACGAAGGCCTCCCTGACCTCCACGTCGCAAGACCCCGTACCGCGCAATCCTGCGACATTCCAGGTGTCGAGCACCTTGTAGTCATGTTTCGGAAGCAAGAAGATCCGGTATTCGATGCCGTCTGCTTCATCATCAGAGGAAACCACGCTTGCAAGCATGTTCCATTCGCAGGACGCAACGCCCGAGGAGAACGGCCAGCTTCCGTGCAATTGGTATCCGCCCTCGACCCTCGTGGCGCGGCCCGCAGGAAAGATGAATGAGGATGCAATCAGCACATCCGGGTCGCTGCCCCAGACCAGATCCTGCGCCTTTTGCTCGAACATGCCGAGCATCCAATGATGGCTCGCCAGATTGGCGAGATTCCAGGCCGCCGACGCGTCCGCTTGTCCGAGAAGATCGGCGCAATCAATCAGGGCGACATAGTCGAGTTCGGCGCCGCCAATGCGCTTGGGCTGGAGCATCCGGAACAGGCCGGCGTCGTGCAGATCCCGTTCGGTCTCGGGCGGAAGGTAGCGTAGCTCTTCGGTTCGGGCTGCCCGCTCTCGCAGTCGTGGCACGAGCGCCCGAGCCTTCGCGATCATTGCCGCATAGGCGCGTTCGCCGGATTCCGGCCCCGCAGGCTGGCCCACGCTGGGTTCTTGACCAGGCGCCATTCGCATCCCTCGCTTTCCCACACTTATGCGGCGGGAACCTTGCCAAATCAAGCCGATGCAACACTAACACAGTGGCGTCGCCCTGAACCCGGGCTGCTTGAAAGGATGCGATATCGCGAACAGCCGTGTTGCAAAGCAGCGATCGGTACGCCGCGATGCCCGCCCCTCAAGGTTAACCACTCGGGCTCAAACCGAGGGCTTGCCTGATCCAAAGACACCCCTCTGGGTGAGCTCCGTGATCCGACGCTGGTCGTAACCCAGCGTGTCGCGCAAGACGTTCTCGGTATGCTCGCCCAACAGTGGGGCGGCAACCGGATCAATCGCGCCGGTCAGACTCATGGAAATCGGCGTTTCGATGTTGGGGACCCAGTCCGCCGTAGGATGCGGAATCCGGCTCAAGCGATGGCGGTCGCGGGCCTCGGGTGCATTAAAGCCCTCTTCGACGGTACGGAGATAGCCGACCGGGATATTGGCCAGCTTCATTTTCGCCATCCAGTTCTCGAGGGTATCGCTCGCAAAGACCTCCGCAATGGCTGCCCGCAAGAGCTCCTTGTTCTCGGAGCGTGCTTTGCGCGTCGCAAATTGCGGATCGGTGATGAGGTCGGGCCGGTTCAGCACCTCGACGACCAGCCGGCGATAGAGCCGGTCGTTGGCGCAGGCCATGTAAAGCGGTCCATCGGAAGCCTCGTAGACGCCGACGGTGGGAGACCCGCTCGGCGAATTGCCGAACCGTCCGGGGTTCTCACCGTTGATCAGATAGGCCATGCCGTAGAAGCTCGTCATCGCCATGGCGATGTCGAACAGGGCCACCTCGACATGTTGGCCGCGGCCGAACCGATCCCGCGCCAGCAGGGCCAGAAGGATAGCGTTACAGGCCGTCATCCCCGTCGCAATATCCACGATGGGCGGGCCGGTGCGGACTGGAGGACCGTCGGCAAATCCGTTGAGCGACATGAAGCCGCTTTCCGCCTGTGTGATCGGGTCAAAACCGGGACGCGAAGCGAACGGCCCGGTGCGCCCATAGGCGGAAATCGAGCAATAGACCAGCCGAGAATTGAGCGGCGCGACCGCTTCGTAGTCGAGGCCGAATTTCTTCATGACCCCGCTCGAAAAATTCTCGACGACCACGTCGGCTTTGCGGATCAGATCCAGCGCGATCTCGCGAGCTTCGGGCACGGCGAGGTCGAGTGCGATACCGCGCTTGTTGCGGTTCAGGCTGAGATAAGCGGCGCTCTCGCCGCCGGTTTCGGCGTGTTCATACGCGCGCGTGTCGTCGCCGCCGTCCGGGTTCTCGATCTTGATGACGCGCGCGCCGAAATCGGCAAGCGTCTGGGTGCACGCCGGCCCAGCAACCACCCGCGTGAAATCGACGACCAGCAGACCATCGAGCGCCGTAGGCCCTCCCGCCACTCGCGACGAACGTTCCGGCAATTGAGGCTTGGTGGACATCGATAGCGCTCCCTTACATCGGCTTATAATCGCCGAATTTCCTGCAAGGGGAAACTTAAAGCCCGGCGCCGCCGACTTCGCAAGTGCTTCAGCCACATCGTCTGAAAACGCAAAAAGGGCCCGGCAGCTGTCAAGCTGCCGGGCCTCTCGACATTATGGGCGTGCAGGCCTGCACCGCGTCTCGCGCGCCCAGTTCTACGCCGCGAACGCCGCGTTCCGCATCACGGGAAACACCGGCTCCCCAACTCAGCGCAGCCGTTTTCGCCAGTAAAGCGTATGCGACCAGGCCCAGGGTACCTCGGGCTCATAGAGCCGATAGCCAGCCTGGATGAAATTATTGGCGGATACCGGATTGTCCGTTGTGTCCGAGACGATGCTGTCCCATCCAATGCGCCGCCCCCTTGCCTCGATCGCTCGCATCAGGCGGAGCTGGAGCCCCCGTCCCCAATGCCCTTGCAGGACGCCGACTCGGGCAAAGTACCCGCTGTTTCGCGCATACGTCGACGTCAGAACGCCGGCGAAGGCGACCGGATCATCCTTGTGGTAGGCGAGCCACCACGTACCCAACTCGAATTGCGGCATGACGGCACAATCGAAGAATGTGAGCCGGTGCAGATCGCCGAGGGTCTCGGCAATCTCCTCATCGTCCGCATCGGCGATACGAATTCTGTACATCGAAAGCCCCATATATCGGTTGCCCAATGGGATTGGCTGCCCTTGAGCGCGAACGACAGCGGCCTCGCGCCGTGTATGTCTATTTACCCAATACGACCTTGACGCCGAGCCAGACGGCCCCCATCAGACCGGTGGCAAGCACCGTGATCACCGCCTTGAATGTGTAGCTTTGTGCCTGCTCCACACTCTTCCGCCAGCGTCGCAGGTGCTGAAAATCCGCCCTCAGTTCCTTCCGGTCGTCATCTTCGATTCCAAAGGAAGCCAGCACCGACGCCACCGCCTTCAATACGATCGCATCGATGCTCTCCTGCTGGAATCTGTGCTGCTCGGCCAGCGTTTCGGCGACAATTGCCTTGATTTCGTCATCCGCCATCTTCACCGCTTGATGATCCTTGCAACATTCTCGAAGCCGCGCTTGGCGAAATAGAAGGAGACCACGAGATTGGCGGTGATCGCCGCAAATCCCGCCAGGGCGTCAGTGGAGCCAAAGCCAAGCACCTTGTCCCAAACCAGGAGCTTGCCCGAGCCGCGTCCGCCGTAGACGCCCTTGTAGCGCGCGGGTTTCAGCAGCGGCTCGAATATCTTGGCGGTTGGAATTTTCAGGATGGACAATGGATGCGCTCGCTCGCCCTAGCGCAGGCCGGTGCGCCTGCGCCACATCGCGGACCAGTCTTCGTTGTTTGGTGTGTCGGGTTGTCCCTGCGGAGCTCGATTGAAACCAGCAAGGACGCCGCCGGAAGACGTGGGCCACGGTCCGAATAGTCTCTCGAAGTCGCCTTGCGGCGAGAGCGGAAACGACGCATCGGGAGGGATAAAAGGCACCGACACACCATCGCTCACCGCCGCAGCGGCGATCTGAGACGTCATCTCTCCGACCAGAGCCAGATTGTCTTGAGCATAGGACGGAAGCTTGTCGGCCATGGCGGTCAGTTGATCCCTTCGTTAGGTATGAAATGCAGGTCAGCCGGGCGACACTACGACCCAAGAACAAGTATAAGCCCAGAGATTCCAGCCCAATCGAGGATGACGCAAGCCAGAACGACCGTGCCTCCATAGGCCAACACGGCTTACGCGCCTAATGCGCGCAAGTATCGCGATGAGGACAACGACGAGCGGCGAAAAGAGAACGACCGCGAAGATAACAGCATCTCGAGATATCTGGTGCGGAAGCGGCCAAAAGACTGCCGCCATCGCGGTCGCCAAGATCGAAAGACCGAAGACAATGCCCAGGGACAGGACGAGTCTATAAGTCGCGGGCTGAAGACGAAGAAAGTATGTTGGAAGCACGCATACGATAGAAGCGACCGTCGAGAAGTTATTGACCGCAGGGATCGCGCCCACCAATTGCTCAGTGTCCATGACTGGTCTCCGCGGACTGATTGTGAGAAGCGCCGACGCTGGCTGGAGCAATCGGCGGCCCCGCCAACGCCCATTCCTCATCTGTCAAATCCTCGGGATAGCGCGGCCGGCTGCGATCGCAGCGACCGCAGTTCTCCGTCGTCCACGTCAGGCGTCCCTTCTCAAAGTCGGACGGCTCCTTGAATCAAGAATGATTTCGACGATTCAAGGTCGCGATTGTGCAGAATTTCATGAAGGACGCCATTCTTGTCTCCGATGGCAGTTCTGCCAGGCATCAGAACGAAAAACCCGCGCTGGACTGCGTCCTGCGCGGGCAACACCAACTTCTGTCGATGATGCCATTCTGCCAGTGTTTTGCCCGACGGGTCAACGATCATCGAGGCGAGATTGCAGATCGGGATCTCCGCTGTCTCAAGCGTCGTGAACAGCGTCAGCGCTGCTCGAGCTTGCCGGATGCACGATGACGCGCTCGATCCGCTGAATCAGTTCCAGCATTCCGTCCTCGCCGTTCTCGACCGGCTGCGCGGCCTTGCCCCAGCCGCGATCGAGGATGGCATTGGCGGCCGAGACGCGGGCCGCCGGCGTTGCATCCTCGCTGCGCATGACGCCGACGAGCACCCTGAGGGCCGTTCTGGTGTGGCTGCGCGCGAGCGAGCGGATCTCGGTCAAGGTCCGCGCCCTGGTCGTCTTCCCTCGCACGGGCAAACGCGCCGGTGCATGCTCGAGCTCGCCTTCAATCTCCTCGCTCACGAAAAAATCTCCCACAGCACGATTGCAACCAGGCCCGCGAGCGCGAGCGATATCAGGTAGGCGGTCATCGTCTCTCCATAACAAGAGAAATGCGCGGCAGATCGCGCAACGAGGCGCGATCGTTTCGGGCGCGAACCCTATCTCCGTAAATCCCGGAGACCGCAGCGGCGCGGGTAACAGGCCCAGCGCCGCGGGCCGGCACGTTCGCGCGTGCACGGCCAGCAATGGTTCGGACGACGGCGCGCCGATCGGCGCTCCAGGTTTGTCGAGTGCGTGGCCGCAATGCGTTGCCGCCGTCCGATTCCGATCGAGAACGAAAAAACCCGCGGCGGATGCTCTCCGCGCGGGTCAATCAAACTCGTCTCGATGATGTCATTCTGCCGGTGTCTTGCCCGACGAGTCAAATCCTGTGTTGAACGAAATTGTCGTCACACCAGGTGGACATGAAAAAGCCCGCCGCGGATTGTCCCGCGCGGGCCGAACCAAACTCGTTTCGATGATGGCATTCTGCCAGTGTCTTGCCCGACGTGTCAAACACCGTGGGCCGCAACAGGAGAATGACCTTCCTCCCACTTAGATATGTGGTGCGCCAGGGGCTTGCTTCAAGTCCCCGACCTTCGCGTACAACCCCCGCCCCAGCAACAAGTCGAGGGATCACGACATGCCCGTACTGCTTCCGACATCCCGCTCACGCGGCCGGACCGAGCGAACCCGCACCGGGAAGCCGGCGCCGACCGATCATGCCGTGGTGATCGCCGGCGGCGGCCCGACCGGCCTGATGCTGGCCGCCGAGCTCGCGCTCGCGGATGTCGACGTCGCCATCGTCGAGCGGCGCGCGGATCAGGACCTCGTCGGCACGCGCGCCGGCGGGTTGCACGCGCGCAGCATCGAGATCCTCGATCAGCGCGGCGTCGCGGATCGCTTCCTGCGCGAGGGGCAAGTCACGCAGCTCGCCGGCTTCGCCTGGACCCGGCTCGACATCAGCGACCTCCCCACCCGCCACGCTTACGGACTGGCGCTGCGGCAGAGCCACATCGAGCGCATCCTGGCCGACTGGGTCGAGGAGCTCGCGGTCCCGATCTACCGGAACTTCGAGGTGACGGGCTTCGTTCAGGACGAGACCGGCGTCGACCTCGCGCTGTCCGGCGGCGAGACGTTGCGGGCGAACTATCTGGTCGGCTGCGACGGCGGCCGCAGCCTGGTGCGCAAGAGCGCCGGCATCGACTTCGCCGGCTTCGAACCGACGCTCAGCAACCTCATGGCCGAGGTCGAGATGAGCGAGGAGCCGGCCTGGGGCCTGCGTCACGACGCGCTCGGCTTTCACGGCCTCAGCAAGACGGAGAGCGGGCGCGTGCTGGTCGTGGTGACGGAAGCAACGCTCGCGCGCAGCGGCGAGCCCGGCTTGCGCGATCTCAGCGAAGCCCTCGTCGCCGTGTACGGCACCGACTTCGGTCTCAAGAATCCTGCCTGGATCTCCCGCTTCACCGATGCGGCGCGGCAGGCTGCGTCCTATCGCGAGCGACGCGTGCTGCTCGCCGGCGATGCCGCGCATATCCATCACTCCGTCGGCGGTCAAGGCCTCAACACCGGCGTGCAGGATGCCGTCAATCTCGGCTGGAAGCTGGCGCAGGTCGTCAAGGGCACGTCGCCCGCCAGCCTGCTCGACAGCTACCATGCCGAACGCCATCCCGTCGCCGCGCGCGTGCTGCGCAACACCATGGCGCAGATCGCCCTGCTCCGCCGCGGCGACGACGGCCTCAAGGCCGCGCGCGAGGTGGTGTCCGACCTGCTCGGCATGGACGAGCCGCGCAAGCGCGTCGGCGCGATGATGAGCGGCCTCGACATCCGCTACGATCTCGGCGAAGACCATCCGCTGCTCGGACGCCGCATGCCCGACCTCGACCTCGTCACACCAGGCGGTTCGCAAAGACTGTTCACCCTGCTGCAGGGCGCGCGTCCCCTGCTGCTCAATTTTGCCAAGCCGGGCTGCATCGATATCGCACCCTGGGCGGATCGCGTCGCAGTCGTCGACACCAGCTACCAGGGCCCCTGGGAGCTTCCAGCGATCGGGCCGGTCGCAGCGCCAAAAGCCGTATTGGTGCGGCCCGACGGACACGTGGCGTGGACGGGCGACGCGCGCCAGCGCGGCCTTGCGGACGCGCTGACACTATGGTTTGGGCCGCCTGTCGCGACATAGCAACAAAACTCATCCGCCCCCTCGAAACGAACAAAGCCCGCGGCATCCCCGCGGGCTTGATCCAAATTCATCTCGATGATGCCATTCTGCCAGTGCCTTGCCCGACGCGTCAAACTCGATTTCGCGAAGACAATCGCCGTGGAATCCGGTCATTGCAACTTCTTGTCCGAAGGCAAGATGCTTTGCGACGTCTCCAGAAGCTCCGCTTCGCCAATCTCGTCGGCGATTGCCGATGAATGGTCCGGATGCACGATGACGCGTTCGATCCGATGCAACAATTCGAGTGGGGCTTTGTCAGTGGCCAAAGGCTGCACCGGCTTACCCCAACCTCGGTCGAGAATGGCATTTGCGGCGGCCACGCGCGCAAACGCGTTTGCTGTCTCTCTCAGCATGATTGCGGCAAGCACGTTGAGGGCGGCTTCCGTCTTGGTTCTTGCCAACGCCTCAATGTCTGCCAGCGTTGGCGCTCTGAAACCTTCACTGACGACATGCTGGGCGACAGGGAGATACAATTCAGTCCTTCTCTTCAACCTTCCCATTGCAAACCTCATTCTAAAAAAGCAATCGCGTCTCCGAAAACAAAAATCCCGCGACGGATTGCTCCGCGCGGGCTGAACCAAACTCTTTCGACGATGCCATTCTGCCAGTGTTTTGCCCGACGAGTCAAACTTTCGCTACCGGCACCCGCTTCAGGATGTCCGGTTTGCATTCACAAAGCGGATGAAAGGTCAGTTACCCGCTTTGTCCGCCAAGGGCCAATAGCCGAAGTGCACCCGCTAGGTGGGCGAGCCTGCGTTGAGAAGCTGGGATACCGCAGTAACCAATTGCGCTGGAGCAAACGGTTTCTCCAGCAGAACGCTGTTGGGCACTCCCTCTGACGCCCAATCTTCGGCTGCGGCGCCCGTCATGTAGACCACGGGAAATGCAGGATCGATCTGCCTGATAAGGCGCGCAATCTCCCAACCCTTCATCGGCCCTTTGAGGTTGACGTCGGTTACGAGCGCCGAATACTTGACCACGCCGCTTTCCACCATAGCCACGGCTTCTTGTCCGGAAGCGACCGTCGTCAGGTCGAAGCCGCCCTCCTTCAAGGCGTCGTGAACGATTTCCTGCAATGGTTCCTCGTCCTCAACCACGAGAATAATGGGCACGCCTTCCATCTCCCCCTCCACGCAGCGTCAACCCGAGCCGCAGCAGGCGCAACGCATTGGAGGAACAAAAGTTCAAAAGTGAACATTTGCCCGGAAGGAATGACGGGCGACGGAGGCTCGGCCGCCTGCGTTGGCCGCCCAGTGATGTCTGAGTTGGGTCAAAAGCGTCGATATGACGCTCGGCTGCAAAACTTCCGTTTGCCTCAACGAGCCGACATCTAGCTGCACCGCGTCAACAGAAGCGATGGGCCAACAAGCGACTGCCATTGAGTGGATAAATGAAGGGGAACGCCAGCTTAAATGACCGGCCTTTGGTCCTCTACTTGGGCGAAATTGACTTTGAGACACTGCCGAGGCGGCCTCACTTACGTGGAAACTTCGCCACCAAGCGGGACATCTGCCAAACCTGAACATCTTTTCCATCAATGAATTGGCGCGCCTTTTCGGTGGCGTCTTGATCGTCCGCGCACTTTATTATTTGAGGCGGTTGATAGATGCGGCCATCGGCTTCAATAAAATAGACGCGGTAATCTGGCATGGCTGAACTCCCGAAGGGCGGGAGCGCTACGCTCTCAGTCACCGATAACTGCCTAGGATGGGGCGATGATACGCAAAGTATAACACGATTACCCGAGTTTCGGCGTACTTTTGCAAACAACTACAAGTTTACCGTCGGGTCGGTCGGCTTTAACTCTGACTTCGAACATGCCGTTGTCCCTGCGCGAACTCACGCTGTGTGCCAGAATACGTGAAGGAGGTGGCCATTGCGGCGGTGCTACTCTACATGAAGCCTGGTCTTCTGGGACTCGAACCCGACCACCAACCGGGCAATGCGCTCAAGCGTCTGTTGATCAAGTAACCGGGCTGCTATGTCCCGAAGGCGCGAACAATTGTACGTTCAGACCGCAGATTTGTTCCTGTAGTTTTACCCTGTCACGGGTGCTTTGACTTGTCGTTCGGTCTTTCGCTGCTTGCCGGTACGTCCTTGGCTTCTTCTTCGGCAAGGAGTTTTCGAATGATGTTCCGCTTCTCCTCGTCCCGCTCTTCTTCAAGGAGCTTGCGATAGTGGCGGATGTTTTCATTGCGAATGAAGCGTTCCATCATGCATTTCCTCGCAGCTGACGCACTATTTTAGCGTGAGAAATAAGGAGTGCAATCGGCGCGCTGGCGGTCGGTTGGCCCCGAAGCCTGCTATGGGTCAAAACCGGCCAAGCTCAAATTTCAAACGAAGTTCTGCTTAGTCATCAGAAGCCGACATTCGCGCATTTGTGCATGCGCTCCTTAGCGCCGGCCGATCTTATCCACACCCACGACAGGCAGTAGCTCCCGCCCTTCGCCGCCCCCTAGGAATCGATAATTTGCCAACCTGTTCGCACGCCGCTTTGATGGCAGAATGAGCACGAAATCACGAGAAGTCATCTGGAGCGGCCAGATCATGGGCGCGGAAATTCACGCCAAGCATGCGCGAGAAGAAGCCAAGAAGGCAGTCCGCGAAGCCGATCGAGCCGAAGGCCAGGCCTGGTCCGTCCGGATGGAAGGTTACGGCGGCCCGTCGCAGCCGTCTCCGACAATCGGGCAATGCCTGAACGGCGGCATGGGCTGGCTGGAGGTCGAGTGCAACAGGTGCAAGACGCGCGCGAGCCTGCCGCTCGATGCGATCCGCCGACCGCGAGATACGCCGATCTGGAAGCTGGAGGCATCCCTCAGGTGCCGATCATGCCGGAAGGGACGTTCCGCGCCACCCGTCCACATGATCAAGCTGACCGAAACACGGAGCATCACGCCATACAAGTGGGTTCACCCAGACGAAGAGCGCTAGAACCCACAAGTCTCGGACCTTCCAAGCAGGCAGTTATGTGCAATCTCTATTCGATCACCACCAACCAGGCGGCGATCGCCGGCCTCTTCCGGGTCGTCCGCCGCTATGAAGGCAACCTGCCGCCGATGCCGGGAGTGTTTCCGGATTTTCCAGCGCCAGTCATCCGTGATGCAGGCAATGGCGAACGCGAACTGGTGATGATGCGCTGGGGCATGCCGCCACCGCCACGCACCGGCGGTCCACCCGTGACCAACATTCGCAACACCTCGTCGCCGCACTGGCGCGCGTGGCTCAAGCCGGAGCACCGCTGCCTCGTGCCGGTCAACAGCTTTGCCGAATACGCTCCGGAGCCCAACCCGGAGACAAAGAAGAGAGATGTCGTCTGGTTTGCACTTGCCGAGGCACGTCCGCTGTTCGCGTTCGCCGGCATCTGGACGACCTTCAACGGTGACCGCGGTACGAAGTCAAAGCCGATTCCCGGACCGCATCAGGTCTATGGCTTCCTCACCACGACACCGAATGCAGTTGTTGAACCGATTCATCCTAAGGCGATGCCGGTGATCTTGACCACGGCCGAGGAGCTGGATGTGTGGTTACGTGCACCTTGGGAGGAGGCGAAGGCACTTCAGCGGCCATTGCGGGACGAGGAGTTGAAGATCGTCGCCCGGGGAGCAGACAAGGAAGATATCGTCTCGTCCGTATAAGCCCCTGCCCCGTTCCAAATCATAAGCTACATCGGACGTAGCAGCGGCCGGCGCCAATCCGCCATGGCGTGCAGGTTTTGGCGTGGGCGCTTCTGATTGGTCAATGGCGCAACTCCCTTCTAGCCTGCTCGATCAAATTTTGTCTTTGCGACAGCCATGTCGCGAATTCGTCCCTACCCACCATAACCAATAGGTAATGACTGCCGCACCGAACTCCCATAGCCGCGCCGGATAGTCGCTCATTCGCACGTCTCCCGCTGCCCTCGAACGAATCTAGAGCTAGTTGTGCGGATGCGAGATGTATCTGATTTAGATTACATGTTCTATCGATACACAAGGCTGCAACAAACAAACTTGTGGCCTGGCTCTGCCGCGGCCCTTTGGGATCTGAGAGCGACAGCTCACTCATCCGCCAGCTTCCGCTCGATATACGCATCCACCGTTTCGGCGAACGAGCGCTGCACGCCGACCGCGAGGTTGTGCTGGTCGAGCGCATCGCGCTGGAGCACGCGCAGGCCGCGCCCGCGGGCGCTGACCGGCGCCGTGTTGAGATACTGATCGATGGCGCCCTTGGCGATGGGGATGGCCTTCGGATCCCCCCTTGCGATCAGGAGCCGCAAGAGGCTCTGGCATTCGGCCAAGCCGGGCATGGGATCAGCGCCTTCATCCTTGCCGCGATTTCGGCTTCGGCCGCTTGACCGGCTGGGTGTGGGTGCCGAACAGCGCCAGCAGGAACGCGACTTCTTCCTTCGAACCGATCTGGATCATGATTGTCTCCTTTTCGCTTGGTTGGTCGGTGCCGGCGAAAAAGGAGTTCAGGACAATCGGGTTTCAGGATTGTTTCAGGCGTGTTTCATCGGGGCTGTCACGTTGCAGATGGCCGCCTGGAGACAAAGCGCATACCCGCCCGTCTGCCACCACGTCCGCCAAGGACCACGGGCGGACCATCTGACCTAAATCATGAACAGAAGAAGAGCCCAGCTGTGGTGGGCTAGGCTCTCGTTCAGCGATTGATGGCCGCCTCAACAACCATCTTTACGGCGGCATCGGGTTCAGGATCACTTGATTTCCCAGGACGTGTTGTGCGGGATGTCCATCGCAAAATAATCGCCAGAGCCAGCCAACGCAGGCATGGTTATGCACGCAAATGGTTCGCTTCCGGTGATGCCCTTATACTTTCCGGTGCCGCCGGTGATGATATGCGTTCCACAATCCATCTTCGGCTGGGCCTTGTCGAGGTCTCGCGTATCGAAGGTCGAGAAAATCTTGTCGCCGTCGCTGTCGGCGAGCACGCAAGCTCCGTCAATGTATTTCTTGTCTCCGGACGCGACGTTCAGCGCCACGCAGCGTGCCGACATCTTGTCCAGCATCTTCTCTCCCTTCATGTTTTGAGTGGTCCCGACCGCCTCCAGCGTCGTGGCCTTGCCGAGTTCGGCGGTGTCAATGCTCATCAAGGGTCGAAAAATAAAGTGCGTCACATAAGGAGTAGTCCCCTTCTTTTCAATCGGCTCTCCCGCGACAGCCGCGGGGGCAAAGGACACGAGCGCTGCAGCAAAGGCCGTTGCTTTGGTGAGTCTCATCGCTGCGGTGAATGTGGGGACTCTGCGCACGTTGATGACGTTCATGAGTGCCTCCTTAGATCAAGCGGCGGTTCAGGTCTCCGCCGTGAACTGCCGCGAGTTGAAATCGACCTGCGTATGCTTTCTCCTGTCGAATCGAGTTGCACGCCGGCGCCGAGCGTCAACGTGATCATGCTTTCCTGATGCTTCGCCTTGGACTGACGAAGTAGGTGGGGATGGTGGCTCCAATCATCGGTTTTGACCTCAATACAAGGCTCGACCGAACGACCTGGAATATTGACATAATAGCATGGAACGCGGCGGACGTCAGCGTCACGCCCGGAAAACGCAGCGCGCACCGTCAGCTATCCTGACCGAATGCGCTATGCAAAATGCAATTTCTCCTGCTGTCCGGACGAAGCACGGTGCACATGGCCGCAGCGACTCTGTGCCGCTCTTCATGCTTTGCGTCGTTCCGCTTGCAACTCAGGAGGTGAGCATTGAGTGACGTCGATTTCCGCAGCCACCAATATCCGTAATAGCTGTGGGTCAAAAGCCGGCGTCGCAGTCGCAGCGGCTAAGTCCGCAAGTGTGAGAAGCGGCCACGCGGGCTCTCGAGAGTGGTCGATGGACGTGTGCTAGAGGGTGAGAACCTTGGTCATGCACCAGAACGGAACATCGGTTTGCCCGTGCTCACCGGCAACCTGCTCCATGATGTCCGCTTTGTGATGCCAGCCCATGCGCTCGTAGAAGCGGCGCGCGCGTTCATTGCCGACGACACAGTGCAGTTCTGCCTCGGCAATACCTCCCTTGGCCATCTCAATTTCAGCGGCTGTCAGCAGACTTGACGCGACGCGCGTCCCTCGATGCGGCATCGCCACAAAAAGTTGGCCCAGAAGCCGGCCTCTCCACGCCGAAAACGCCACGACCTCTTCGTTCAACTCCGTTACCAAAGTCGAAGGCAAAAGTGCCGTCATCCTTTCCAGGAAAAATTCCATGGACCGACGGATAATTTCTGCGTGGGCATGAAGGGAGCCTGGGTCTCGTGCCAAACCGCGTGATAGAGAGCGGCCACCCGAGAGATATCTGACGCGTGGGCACGACGGATCATCGCGCTTTCTCCGTTAAGCCGAAGGACGGGTAGAGCGCAGCGAAACCCATCATCCGCTGCATGTGACCGAGCACGCCGCTATCGTCTTCATCGGGTGGGACCGAGCGATGGGTTTCGCAAATGCTCTACCCATCCTACGCGCTGTGGCAATCCTGACATCATGCCAGTGTTTTGCCCGACGGAGCAAACTCTATTTAAATGCAGCAAATCGGATTTGGCGGAATGACAAAGCGAAACATCCGCCCGTCGGCCACCATGTGCGCGAAGGGCCCCAAGAGGCGAGATCCGAAACCGTCAACGATCGCGCTCTCACTGCCTCTGGATGATGTTGGCCGAGCTGGTTGGCTGCGGTGGCGACGCTTCCTGGACCTGCGCAAGGTAGGCCTTGTCGTAATACTCCAGGGCGAGGATATGCATGGCCCTCGCTTTTTCCGGGTCGGATTCTGCCAGAGCCATCCGGGACGCGATTTCGGCTTGCTTCAAATAGTACTCGGCGGTCGGCACGATGGTTTCCCCCAACGACGCCACCTAACGCACAGAATTGCAACTTGTTCCCGGGATGGATTCAAATTTCCGAGGCGGGCTTACCTATTCTGCTCGGGGTCAAACGCTGGTGTCGCAGTCGCAACGGCTGAAGTCCGCAAGGGCGAGAAGCGGCCATGCGGGGCTCGCTGGGAAATGCCCGATGCTGCCATCATGCCAGTGATTTGCCCGACGGAGCAAACTTTATTCAAATGCAGCAAATCGGATTTGGCGGAATGAAATCTGTTCGCGTCAGGCTGGGACATGCCCTCCCAGGAGGGCGCAACCGGAAAGGTTTTCGGAGAGATCGCCGATGTACTACGTCGCCGCCGCACTGCTGGGGTTATCGGGACTGTTCTATTCCGCGAGCCATCACGAGCTCGGCCAGTTCGGCGCGGACGTGTGCCGCTACGGCGGCACGTTCTGCGACAATCCGGTGGTCGTCTTCACCGGCGCGGCGCTGGCCGCGGTCTGGGGCATGTTCGTCAGCGTCAAGTAGCCGGACGCGGAGTTCACGTCTCGTTGTTCTCATGGCGCTCGCGCACGGTGCTGTCGGCGACATGCCCTACCCTGCGAGCTCCTTGCGGACGGCCGCGGCCGAATTGCCGACCTTGTCGACGGCCTTTTGCAGCTCCTCCTTCGACACGCCGAGCGCGTGGGTCCAGTATTTGACCTCGAAGGCCTCGTCCATGTTGATCTTGCTGCGGTCCGGTTGCTCGCGCTTCGTCAGATTGTCCATCGGCCAATTCCTCGCTTCCTGAAAACGGGAAACGTCGTCATCGGCGCGCCGTTCCTAAATCCGGCCGTTCGCCGGCGGCGTCTGTCAGGCCGGCGGCTTACGCCTCCGGCTTGCCGGGTCGCGCAGCGGCCGCTTCCTTGACGAGGGCCGAGATCGAATTGCCAGACTTGCGAAGGGCGTCGGCGAACTGATCGGGCGACAGCTTGAGGCGCTTGCGCAGGGTCTTCACCTGCACCTTGTCGCTCAAGTCGAGCGCATTGCGAATATTGGCCGGCTTGAGCCTGTTCATGACTGTCTCTGCTGGTGAGGGGTGAGGCCGAACCGCGACAAGGCGGGCTTGACGCCGCCGTCGCCGCGATGGTGACTGTCCCGCTCCTTGCGAAGATTCCGTCGCCGCGGAGACAACATGCGCGATGAAGCGACGTTCCTCCGCATCCGGAATTATCGCTCAGGAGGGGATAAACACCTCGCTGGTGTCCATGCGCACGTTGCGGACGGCGCGACAGGCCTCAATGCTCGCCCGATCGCCCACCGGCATGAAGCTCAGCAACAGCGAGCGCCGCCGCGCGCCGGAGCGGTTGCAGGTCGCCCCATGCGGCAGATCGGCGTCGAACACCAGGATGTCCCCCGCCTCGCCGGCCGTCACGAGCGACAGGGTCTCGTCGGGCGCGCCGCGGTCGAGATGACGCGGGACCACGCACGTTGAGCCATTGTCCGGCCGTAAGCATCGAGGAAGACCAGGGCGGCGACGGCCTTCATGCCGGCGCCATCGCGATGCAGGGGCTGGTGGCCGCCGCCAGCAGCGGCGGCAGGCGACAGGTCCGCTGCACCGTCGGATCGAGATCGACAAGGGCGTGGCGCCAGCCGGCGCCCCGGGGGGCCGCCCACTGGTCGCCGGTGCCCACGCCGGACTCGAAAGCCGCGCGCAACCCATCGCGCCACGCCGCGGGGACTGCGCCGCGCAGCAGAAGATAACCGTCACGGTCGAGAGCCGCAGCCTGCTCGCCCTTCAGGGGATCGACCTTCGTGGGCGCCGGATCGCGGCTCATGGCGCTCCCTACAGCCTCAACGTGCCGTTCGCAAGGGCTGGCAGCATCGGCTTCAGCAGACGCACGACGCTCATTGTGCAGGAACTTTGCGGCCATGAACGCGCTTAAGATCAGGATTCGCAATTTTGGAAGGTCCGCCCTGAAACACCGCCCCGCCAAGCACGACAGCGCCGACGCACCGACGAAGTCCGAGCCGACGCTGCTGCAACGACTGGGTCCCGGCCTCGTCACCGGGGCGGCGGACGATGATCCATCCGGCATCGCCACCTATTCGCAGGCCGGCGCGCAATTCGGCTACGGGCTGCTCTGGACGGTGTTTCTGACCACGCCGTTCATGATCGCCATCCAACTCGTCAGTGCGCAGATCGGCCGGGTCACCGGAAAGGGACTTGCCGCCAACGTGATGCGGATCGCGCCGCGCTGGGCGGTGCTGGCGCTCATCTGCCTGCTCGTCGCCGCCAACACGTTCAACATCGCCGCCGACATCGCCGCGATGGCCGAGGCGCTCTCGCTCGTCATCGGCGGTCTCAACCACGAGCACGCGCTGATCTTCGCGGCGGGCTCGACCCTGCTCCAGGTGTTCCTGCCCTATCGCCGCTATTCGCCGATGCTGAAATTCCTCACCCTGGCGCTGTTCGCCTATGTCGCGACCGCCTTCACCGTGGAGATCCCGTGGAGCACCGCGCTGCTCGCCGCGGTGTGGCCGAAGGCGAATGTCAGCGCCGACTATTTCATGATGGTGGTCGCCGTGCTCGGCACCACCATCAGCCCCTATCTGTTCTTCTGGCAGGCCTCGCAGGAGGTCGAGGAGATGAACCAGGGCAAGCGCGACCAGCCGCTGCGCGAGGAGACGCGGCGCGGCGGCGCCCCTGAAATCGCGCGCATCAAGGCCGACACCACGTTCGGCATGCTGCTGTCGAACGGCATCGCCTTCTTCATCATCCTGACCACGGCCGCCGTGCTGAACGTTAACGGCGTCACCCACATCAATTCGGCGACCGAAGCGGCCGAGGCGCTGCGGCCGCTCGCCGGCGACTTCACCTTCGCTTTGTTCGCGCTCGGCATCATCGGCACGGGCCTGCTCGCGATCCCGGTGCTGGCGGGTTCGGCGGCCTACGGTGTCGCGGAAATCTTCGGCTGGCGTGCCACGCTCGAGGCAAAGCCCGACGAGGCCGCCGGCTTCTACACCATCATCGCGGCCGCGACCGCGATCGGCTTCGGCCTCGGCTTCACCGGGATCGACTCGATCCACATGCTGGTCTGGAGCGCCGTGCTCAACGGAATCGTCGCCGTTCCGATCATGGCGATGATGATGCTGATCGTCTCGAGCCGCGCGATCATGGGCCGTTTCAGGGCCCGGTCGTGGCTGGTCGCGCTGGGCTGGCTCGGCACCGCGCTGATGGCGCTGGCCGTCCTCGCCCTGCTCGGCTCGTCGGTGGTCGGCTGACTAACCTTGCGACAGTGCCGCCGAAATCTGCGATGCGATGATGAAGGCCGCAAACACGGCCGGCACGCTGATGAGCCGCAAGAACTGGTCTATCGAAAGCATCGCTGTCCCCCCAAGACAACTGCAAAGACAAAAGCGCCTTCGCTCGCCGCGCTACTTCACCCCTTGCGCAACGTGCTGATCGGCCGTCAGAAACTGATCGGAAATGGCGGCCCCGCTGATCGTGAGCAGCGCCAGAAGCGAGATCATGCCCAGAAATTTCATGGGTGGAGGGTCGGTCCCGATTGTGGCCAAAAACGTCAGCGCCCGGCGCATTTTCGCGACGATCCCCGGAAAGATCATGGCCGTCCCGCCGGGTCCAACGGCATTTCCCCGCCAAAGAGGGGCGAGAGGCAGCCTCGGCCGCAGCGCTGCGGGCTTCACGCCGGTCCATGGTTGGCCTAACAGTTGCCGTCAGGACCGGGCCTTGCGATCTGGCCACAAGAAAAACAAAGTCCCGCTGGGCGACAGGGAGCGACATGACCAAATCGTCAAAAGCAACAAGCCTTGAAATCCTTGCCTGCGATGCCGGCTGGAGAAACTACCACTTCGTCAAGCTGACGACCGACGACGGCATCGTCGGCTGGAGCGAGTTCGATGAAGGCTTTGGCTCACCGGGCGTCGGCGCGGCGATCCAGCGCCTATCCACCCGCATCATCGGGCAGAATATCTTCCAGCATGAGCGCATCTACGCCGAGCTGTTCGCCGCCACGCGCCCCGCCGCTGGCGGCGTGGTGGCGCAAGCGCTCGGGGCGATCGAGAACGCCATGCTCGATGCCAAGGCGAAGTGCCTCGGCGTGCCCTGCTACGAGCTGCTCGGCGGCAAGATCCGCGACCGTGTCCGGGTCTACTGGTCGCATTGCGCGACGTGGCGGATCAATCATCCGTCCTGGTACAAGCCGCCGATCGAAAGCCTCGACGGCGTCAAGGCGATGGGCCGCGAGGTGCGCGAGAAGAAGTTCACCGCGCTCAAGACCAACATCTTCTCCTACGACGACGGCAAGCCGACCGGCTGGCGGCCCGGCTTCGGCTCACCTTTCGCACCCGAGATCAACGTCGACCGCAAGATCCTGCGCGACCTGCGCATGCATCTGGAAGCGATCCGCGACGGCGCGGGCCCCGACGTCGACATCCTGCTCGACTGCAATTTCAACGCCAAGACCGAGGGTTACCTGAAGATCCTACGCACCATCGCGGATCTCGACATGTTCTGGATCGAGATCGACAGTTTCAATCCGGAAGCGCTCGGCTACATCCGCAGGCAGAGCCCGCATCCGATCTCGTCCTGCGAGACGCTGCTGGGCCTGCGCGAATTCCTGCCCTATTTCCATGAGCAGGCGATGGACGTCGCGATCATCGACACGCCCTGGAACGGCGTCTGGCAATCGATGAAGATCGCATCAGCCGCGGAAGCGTTCGAGGTCAACGTCGCGCCGCATAATTTCTATGGCCATCTCTGCTCGATGATGAACGCGCATTTCTGCGCGGCCGTTCCGAACCTGCGGATCATGGAGATCGACATCGATCGCCTGTCCTGGGACCGCGAGCTGTTCACGCATGAACCGGAAATCGAGGACGGCCATCTGATCATTCCGGACCGGCCCGGCTGGGGCACCGAGCCGAACGAAGAAGCGCTGCGCGCGCATCCGCCGAAGACGAACGGCGGTCTTCTCAACTATGGTCGCAAGAGCTGACGGGGACTACGGCGTCACGGGATTGACGGTCGGGGACGTCTTCGGCCCCGGCCGCTCCGGCTCGACCGGCGATTTCGGTTCGGTGGGAAGCACCTTGGCGCCGGCGGCGTGTGCAGCCTCGCCCGTGGTTGCATACATCGCGACATGGGCCGGCTGCGTCTTGGCCCGGCTCCACGGCCCATGATCCACGACCAGCATCGCAGCAATCGTCAAGGCGGCCACGATCAACGCGATCACGCCGGGATGGCGAAGCGCCTTGGACATGGAGTTAGCGAAGCGATCAGCTGCCATCGAAGGATCCGTGCTTTTTTCCTCTCGCAGGTTAATTCAATGACGTCCCGCGAGTTCCGCCTTCGCCGAAGCAAGTTCCAAGCCAACGCAGGGAACCTCGCCCCCCGCGCGCGTTCACTTTTTGACGTCGGGCCGCGCATCGCCGACAAACCTGTCGCGGTTCGGCATCTTCACGGCCGCAAGCAATTTCGCGTCGAGCGTCGCGTCCGCTCCCACTAGCCCGTTCAGGTTCAGGACATAGGCCGATACCGCATAGACATCCTCATCGCTTAGCGATTGCGGCGCGTTCTGCGGCATGGCGCGACGGATATAATCAAACAGCGTCGGCGCATAAGGCCAATAGCTGCCGACGGTGCGAATGGGCCTGGCTGTTCCGATCGTACCTTGCCCGCCGGCGAGCCGATCACCCAAGCCGCCCTCGCCTTTTTCGCCGTGACACGAGGCGCATTGTTGAGCGAACACTTCACGGCCACGGCTGACTGAACCACTCCCGTTCGGCAGATTGCTGCCGTCGCGCCCGATATCGATATTCCAACCCGCGATCTCGGCGGACGTCGCCGGCCGACCGATGCCATAAGGGCTTTGCGCCTGCGCAACGCTCCCAAAGGTGCACAGCATGATTGCTAATGCGATGCCGCAAATCTCACGCCAGCGCATTGGTCACCTCGCCGTCCGCCGCGATGAGCCAGGGCCAGATCGCATTGTTGTGGTAGAAATAATTCTCGCCGCGCACTGCGAGCAGTTCGGCCAGCGTCGGCTGCACATAGCCGGTCTCGTCAATGGCGCGGCTCTGGATCACCGCGGGCTTGCCGTCCCATTGCCACGGCAAACGGAAGCGTGTCAGCGCACGCGTCAGCACCGGCTCTTGCAATCGCGCGTCCTGCCAGCTCCTCCCGTCGTCGACGGACACCTCGACGCGGGCGATCTTGCCGTGCCCGCTCCAGGCGATGCCGGTGACCTCGTGGAAGCCGGGCGCGCTCAGACGCTGACCGCCGGAGGGACGGGTGATGATCGACTTCGCTTCCATGTAGAAGGAGAACTCCCGCGCCGTGCCGTCGGACAGGAGATCGGTGTATTTCGAAGTCTCCTCGCGCGAATACACGGGCTCGGCAGTCACATGCAGGCGGCGCAGCCATTTCACGCTCATGTTGCCTTCGAAGCCCGGCAGGAACAATCGCAGCGGATACCCTTGCTGCGGTCGCAGCCGCTCGCCGTTCTGGCTGTAGACCAGCATGGCGTCCTCGAGGCATTTCTCGATCGGAATGCTGCGCGTCAGCGCGGCCGCGTCGGCCCCCTCGGCAACCACCCATTTGGCCTCCGGCTTCAGCCCCGCCTCCTGAAGCACCAGCTTAAGGCTGACGCCGGTCCATTCCGCGCAGCTCACCAGGCCGACGAGATCCGATGCCGTCTTGCCATACGGCTTGGTGTAACCGGGATTGCCGGAGCATTCGAGAAAGTGGATGCGCGACTCTGACGGGAAGCGCCGCAGATCGTCGATGGTGAAGATCAGGGGCCGTTCGACAAGGCCGTGGAGCATCAACCGGTGCTGCGCCGGATCGATGGTCGGGACGCCGCCATGATGCCGCTCATAGAACAGCCCGTTCGGCGTAATGATGCCGTCGAGCTCCTGCAAGGGCGTCCGGCTGGACGCCGAGATGTATTGCTTGAGAGCCTTCGAGATGTTCTTGACGACGCCCTTCTCGAAGGGCGATGGCGCACCATAGAGCTGACCTCCCGTCGGCTCGCCCGGTGCCTTCATCCATTCGGGAACATTGGGCGGAAGATTGTCGGTCTCCGCAGCAGCAGTGCTTGTGCCGAGAACGGCGCCGCCGACCGCGGCCGAGCCGGCAGTCAGGAAGCGACGACGAGTGGTCGTCACGGGATCATCGTCGGCATGTGTCGTGCTGCTCATTGCGAGCCCCCGGCTGGTGCTGAGACCGCATCAAACATTCTGACGACGGCATTTGCAATTCGCAGCTATTTCAAAAGCAGGCGATTTCGATCAGCGTTGATCTAAATCGCCCGGCAACAACAGCAGTTCCTTTCCTTGCAGCGCACAATCGCTGTCCGCCCGATTCACTCGCCCGGCGCGATCGCATTGCTCGGCGTCGGCCGGTCGGTGATCTGCTGCCCGAACAGGCTGCCGATCAGCTCGACCGCGGTCCGCGCGGTTCGACCACGTTCGTCCAGGAATGGATTGAGCTCAACGATGTCGACCGACCCCACCACGCCGGAATCGTGCAGCAGCTCCATGATCAGATGTGCCTCGCGATAGGTCGCTCCGCCCGGCACCGTGGTTCCGACCCCGGGCGCCACGCATGGATCGAGGAAATCGACATCGAAGCTGACATGCAGCACGCCATTGCTCGCCTTGACCCGCTCGATGACACGGCGGATCAGCACGGCGACGCCGAACTCGTCGATCTGGCGCATGTCGACAACCCTGATCCGGCGTGCGCGCATCAGCTCCTTTTCGAGCTTGTCGATCGACCGCGCGCCGAACAGATCGAGCCTGTCAGGATCGATCGACGCACGCGGGTCATCGCCGAGCAGGCCGTCGAGGCCCGGCTCGCCACACAGAAACGCGGCCGACATGCCATGCATGTTCGCCGTGATCGTCGTCTCCGGCGTATTGTAGTCGGCATGCGCATCGAGCCAGAGCACGAACAGCTCGCGTCCGCGCTCCTGCCAATGGCGCGCCATGGCATTGACCGAGCCCATCGACAGCGTGTGATCGCCGCCGAGGAAGATCGGAAGCGCACCGGTTTTCGCGATCTCGTAACCTCTGCGGCTCAGCACGCGTGTCCAGCGCTGGATTTCGCGGTAATGATTGGCTTTTTCGGGCGGCCTGTCAGCGAGGTCCCTGACCTCGGCCACCGAAAGATCGCCGTAATCGACGACCTCGAAGTCCAGGCTCTCGAGCAGCGTCGCAAGGCCGGCGGTGCGCAGCGCCGGCGGGCCCATCAGGGTGCCGCGCTGCGAGGCCCCCATATCGATGGGCGCGCCGAGCAAGGCGATGCGCCGGGCTCGATCCGGCATGGTCCGATCGGTCACGGCAGTCTCCTGACATCCTCAAGATCGTGCCAGCCTAACAGAGATTCGTCCCCGTCGTTTCACGGGTATTTCCCGGTGAAAAGACGCCGCGCGGGAAGCCGTCCCGGAACAAAATCCCGCGCGCCGCATTTCCCCTGCAAGGCCGGCACCCGCCGTACATTACGGCGCCTGTCGCGGATAGCCAAAGGTCTTCGGACCCGCTGTTCAAAACGAGCGCTCGCGCGGATAGCCAAAGGTGCCGGCCTCATTCACCTCGTCAGAGCGGAGTTTACGAATTTGAGCACCGAAATTCCGCAGCCCCCGTCCCAGCCCGGCATGGCCGAGCGCGCCATCGACGCCGCGGCCGACGTCTCCCACACGATCGGCGAGGTCGCGGGAGGCTTGCGCGCCGCTGTCGACCGCTTGACGCATGTCATCGACGAAGCTCGAAAGCCGGGTAAACCGCTCGCGACGGTCGCCGCAATCACACGTGAAGCGCCGCTCGCGAGCCTGTTCGTCGCCTTCCTGTTCGGGGTTGCCATCGCCCGCCGGCGTTAGCAATGAAGCTTGCGTGGCGTGAGTCAGCTAGGCAGCGGTGACGGATCGGGGCTGCGTCAGGAACTGCCGTTCGAACGCATCCGCGGGCATCGGTCGACCGAAGAAATAGCCCTGCCCTTCCTCGCATCCCATGCTGACCAGGAAGTCGGCCGTGGCACGGTTCTCGATGCCCTCGGCCACGACGGTGAGCCCGAGTTGCTTGCTGAGGCCGATGGTCGAACTGACGATCGCGGCATCGTCGGAATCGGCGAGCAGATCGAGCACGAACGACCGGTCGATCTTGAGCCCGTCGAGCGGAAATTTCTTCAGATAGCTCAGGCTTGCGTAGCCGGTGCCGAAGTCATCGAACAGGACGCGGACGCCGAGCTCCTGGATCCGCTTGAACATGTCGAGCACGCGGCCCTCGTCATGGAGCAGGATATCTTCGGTGACTTCGAGCTCGAGCAGCGCCGGCGTCAGCCCTGTTGCGCCGAGCAAGGCCGCAGCCGCATGCGCGAGATCGCCGGATTGTAGCTGCGACGGCGAGAGGTTGATCGCGACGCGCACGCTGTTGCCGGACAATTCCCACGCACGCGCCTGCCGGCAGGCCGTCTCCATCACCCAGTTCGCGATCCGCTCGGACAGCGCTGAGGTATTGACCACCGGCATGAACTCCCCGGGGGAGACATAGCCGCGCACGGGATGCCGCCAACGGATGAGCGCTTCAGCCCCGACCAGGCCGCCGTCGACCAGGCGAACCTGCGGCTGGTAGAACAGTTCGAATTCGCCGCGATCCGCGGCAAGCGCCAGTTCGCTCTCAAGCGTCAGACGGTTCTGCAATTCCTGCCTGATCGCACTCTCGAAGATCACGTGGCTGCCGCGTCGCGTCGCCTTGGCGCGGCTCAGCGCGAGATGGCCGTTGCTCAGGAGGTCGTCCGCGTTGTGTCCACCGTCGGGATAGACGGCAACGCCGATGCTGATCCGGACTCGGTGCTGCCGTGTGCCCGTTACAAGCGGCGCTTCGAACGCGCGCGCGATCCGCTCGGCGAACGCCACAATCGGCTCGCCAGCCTCCGCACAATCAAGTGCGATGGCGAATTCGTCGCCGCTGAGCCGGGCGACCACCGCCTTACCAGCGATTTCGGCCCGGAGCCGCTCGGCGACGGACTGCAGCACGAGGTCGCCGGCCGAATGTCCAAGCATGTTGTTGATCTGCTGGAAGCCGTCGAGCCCCAGCACGAGCAGTGCGACGTCGGAAGACCGCCGCTCCGCCGCGGCGATCAGACCGGTAAGGCCGGCATGCAGCATGTTCCGGTTGGCAAGACCCGTCAGCGCGTCGTGTTCGGCGAGATATCTGACGCGTTCGACCTCGCGCTTGCGGACCGAGATGTCGCGCAGGATCGCTCCATACTGGAAACCGTCCGTTCCCTGCCAGCCCGAGAAGCTCGCTTCGACGGGGAAGGTTTCACCGTTCTTGCGCCGGCCCTCGAACTCGACGACGACCGCCCCGCCGGGCACGAGGAGCGCCTGGCGTGCGGCATCGCGCATGGACGGCCTTGCGTCGCCGTCCGTCGGCACGGCGCACAGCGTGTCGAACGGGCGGCCGATGATCTCGGCCGGCATGTAGCCGAAGATCACGCTCGCGCCGGGATTCCAGACCGTGATCCGGTGATCCTCGTCGGTGCAGACGAGACCGTCGCCGAGCGACATGGCGATGCGATGAAAGCGGCTCTCGGCGATGCGTCCCAGGAGACCGCGGAAATCGATCTCGTCCAGCGCGATCGCCGTCAGATAAGCGATGATCGCGATGTGGAATAGCGATGTGTCGACGACGAAGGGCCATCTTGCCTGCACGAGGGCCGCGGTCAGCTCGACCGCCGCTCCGGCCGCGATGAGGACCGCAACGCGATATCCCGATGCGAAGCGGCGCCACGAATACATCATGAGCAGGCAGATCACACCCAGGCCGAGGATCATGCCGGCATCGGACGTCCAGCGCAGCATCCGGTGCTGGAGGATCGATTCCGCCGCCAGCGCCTGGAGGACGGGCCCCGAGACGATGCCGCCATTCGGAACGCTGAACCGGTCGCCCAGCTCGAGCGCGGTCGCACCGACGATGATCTTCTTGTCTCTGAGCTTGTCGAGTGTCGCGGTATCGCCATGCAGCACGTCGACAAAGGAGACACGCGGAATGGAGGTCGCCCGAATACTGAAGTCGATCAGGAAGGAGGATCGCCGATTGGCGTCCTGCCCAGCCAGCACGATGGCCATCGACGGCATAAAGGCGTCGCCGAGCCTCTCGCCGACCGGATAACGGCGAACGAGCCCGTCGGATTCGACCGCGACATTGACGACGGCCGGCCACGACTGGTTGCTGAACGGCTTCAGGGGGCGATTGACGTGAGCTGGGCCACCATTCGGCGCCGGCTGCTTGAAGGACGGCAGGATCGTCGAGCCGCCGACCTCCCGAAGCGCCTTGACGAACGCCTCGTCGGAGGCCGGCTCCGAGGGCGTGCTGAAATCGACATCGAAAGCCACCTCCTGCGCGCCGGCGCTTTCGAGTTTGTGCAACAGCTCTGCGTGGAGCCGGCGCGGCCAGGGCCACACCCCGATCTGGTCGATCGAGGGCGCGTCGATGGACACCACGACGACATTGCCGCTTGCGGCACGCGATTGCCAGGCAAACCGCAGATCGGTGAGCGCATTGCGCAGCGCGCCATGCCATCCCGTGGACAGCACGACCGCCAGCGCGATCACGACAAGAATATGCGGCCGATGGCGTTTCACTTTGTTCCCCTGCACCGGCGGTACCTGCCGCCAGGCGCTCCCCTATGCCGACGACACGGTCCTAGTGATGACCCCTGCCCCAATACCAACCGTAGTGGTGGCCATGACTGCCGTTACCGTTGTCGCCGTTATTCCCGTTCCCGCTGTTCCCGTTGCCGTTGTTGCCATTATTGCCGGTGCCACCGCTTCCATTGCTGGTCGCGCCAGTCCCGTTGCTTCCGCTCCCAGAGCTTCCTCCGGACACATCGCCGGTCGACCCGGCAGTGGTCGCAACGGTCGTCGTCGCACTTGACGACGAAGATGTGGCACTGGCCGCAGATACACTGCTGCTGACGGTGACCGCCGTTACGGTGGAGCTGTTGGCGGCTGTGGTCGTGGTGCTCGCCTTCGTGTCGCTCCAGACCGTCTCGGTACCGGTGCTGGCGTTGGCGTTGCGCACGTGCCCCGGCGCAATTGCACCGTGGACGAGCCCATGCGTGACCTTGTGGACGTTCAGCTTGACCTCGCCGAGCGAGCTGGAGATGCGCACGACGCCGCCTTTGGGCGCCTGACCGCCAGCCGCCTTGGTCCCCTTGTCGATCGGACCCAGCGCATGGATCGCATGGCCGCTCGCCGCGTTGCGCGGCGCCGACAATCCCGATTTCGGCACAGGAATTCGCTCGATCGTCGAGGCGCGCGGCTTGCCATGTTCGATCGGATTGAACGTCCCCGCGCCGCTCAGGCTGAGGCCGGGCTTGCCATGCCCAAAGGCCGTGGCCGCTTGTCCGGGCATGACCTGAGCGATCTGTCCCGTCTTGAAGTCTGAGACTTCGACCTGGCCGCGGAGCACGCCGACCCTGGTGCTGCCCGCATTCACGGTGACGCTGAACTGCGTTCCCTTGACCACGGCGGCGAGGTAGGGCGTCTCGACCTCGAAATGCTTGACGTTACGCTTCTCCACCTCGAGCAGGATCGAACCTGACTGCTGGATGATCGTGGTCGAGAGACCTTCCTTCTTCTCGGCCGGCAAGCCGACCACCGAGTTGGGAGATATCAGTATCGTTTCCTCGCCGCGGACAAGCAGCACGCGTCCGGTACGTCCGGTGCGAATGGTATCGCCGGGCTTGAGCGCCTCCTGCTGATTCAACGACACCTGCTGCGCGCCGTTGGTGGCGACCCAGACCTCGCCGGCGGCTTTGCTGACCGACCAGACGCCATCCTCCGCCGCGAGTGCACCGGAAGCCATTCCCAGGATCAGCGCCGCCGCGAAGGCGCACCGCATTCCAATTCTGCCGAGCATCACGATCCTCAGTCCGCGTTACAGCCAGACCAGACGCGTACCCGAAATCACTCAAGAGAGAATTAGCCGGAACCGGCGAGCCGAACAGCCGCATTAACCAATCATTGACCATAAAAAACTATGAAAAATCATGCGGCTAACGAACCCTTACCACCCTATGGGGAGATCTCCGTCAAACTACGGAAACGGGTTCGCGGCGCGTGTCGGGAAGCGGCGTCTCCTTACCGCGTTGGTGCTGTTGGCACCAATTTTCACGGGAGTTCCGCAATCATTCGCACAACAGGCGAACCAGCCGGGTTTTGATCCGCGCCAGCCCGAGAAATACTTTGAAAACCAAACCGAGCGGGAAACACTGAGCCGGCCTCCGGTCAAGCTACCGACGGTCGGCCACGCCAACACCGGCGGCGATACCAAGCCTCAGTTCGTGCTGCGCGGCCTCAATGTCAGCGGCGCCCGCGCCGTCTCCCGCGACCGCATCGCCGCGGTCTATCAGCCTTATCTCGGCAAGAAGGTCTCGCAGGCGGATCTAGCCGCGATCGCCGGCGCGATCAGCGACCTCTACCGCGCCGACGGTTTCCATCTGAGCCGGGCCGTCGTGCCGCCGCAGGACATCGCCAACGGCGTGGTCCGGATTCAGGTGATCGAGGGCGCCATTGTCCAGGCCGATCTGAAAGGCGATGGCGCCGAGCAGTTCGGCGTGAGGCCGATGCTCGGACCGGTTCTGGCCGAGCAGCCATCGCGCCTGGCAACGCTCGAACGCCAGCTTTTCCTCATCAACGTCAGGCCGGGTGTCCGGATCATCGATACCGCGTTGGAGGAGATCGGCGGTGCGACCGGCCGCTTCCGTCTCACCGTCTATTTGAAGACCTGGCACGTGTTTACGTCGTTCGGCCTGGACAATCTCGGCTCGTCCTCGGTCGGCCCCTGGCAGACCTATGCGACCGGCGCGTTCAACTCCTACCTCACGCCTGGCGATACGCTGACGGTCAACCTGTCGACCATTGCCAACGATCCCCGCGAGCTCGGCTTTGCGCGGCTGTCCTATGACGCACCCGTCGGCGTCGACGGCGTGCGCCTCGGCACGTCCGTCCTCTACAGTGCGGTCCGGCCAGGCGACGCCCGCCGCCTCGACAGCGACATCACCACGACCGAAGCTTTCGAGGTGCGGGCAAGCACCGTGCCCTTCATGTCGCAATCGTCGGCACTGACGCTTACCTTGGCTGGGACCTTCAGCAACGTGTCCGAGCATGACCTTTACGGTCCCTGGTACAACGACCATATCCGGACCGCGAGCCTTACCGCCGACTATCGGCTCCAGGATCGCTTCGGCGGTACCAATTTCGCGACGCTGACCTACCGTCAGGGCCTCGACGTCTTCGGCGCATCGCATTTCGACGACGATCTGTTGTCGCGCGACGGTGCGTCATCGAACTTCTCGGTGCTGAATCTCTGGTTCACGCGCTACCAGTCGCTCAACGATGCCTGGTCGCTCAAGCTCTCGGCGGCGAGCCAGACGGCATCGCGGCCGCTGTTCACCTCGCAGCAGTTCTATCTCGGCGGCGCGGCCTTCGGCCGGGGCTACGGCGCAGCCGAGATCAGCGGCGACAACGGTCTTGCCGGCTCGCTCGAGTTGCGCTTCGACCAGAAGCTCAATTTCCGCTACTGGACCGGCTACCAGATCTACGCCTTCGGCGACGCCGGCGCAGTCTGGAACGACGGCTACCGCCTGAGCGACGGCCTGTCGCTGACATCAGCCGGAGCCGGCGCACGGTTCTTCCTGTGGGACGATCTCCAGGCCGATCTCGGCGTGGCCGTCCCCTTGAGCTACCGGGCGCCGGACAACGAGCGCCGCAGCCCACGTTTCCTGTTCACGCTGTCGAGCGCATTCCGGCTCTGCCCCGAACGCGGCAGGAGCGGCTGCCTCTAGCTGCAAAGCCCTCATGCCGCGTACCCGGCATGCGGCCCTTTTGCGGCCTTGCGCACAGACTTGCCTAAATTTAATCCCGTAACCTGCTCACGATCGCTCGATCCGGGCGCTTGCAGTGACCATTTTCAGTCGAAAGCAATTGGGACGGAACCATGAAGAGGGTGTTTGCAATTCTGGCGTTTCTTTGCGTCCTCGGCGTCGGCGAATATTTCGTCGTCAGCCGGTTTGCGATCCGCCATGAGCTTTTGACCCTGTTCGATGCCTCGCGCCAGCGGCCGATCTCGGTCGAGATCGCGGTGCGGCGCGACTACGAGACCAAGGCCAATCTCGGTCTCTGGAAGCTGCCGCTCGCCATCATCAGCAACGGCAATACCGTCAAGGCCACCGAGTATTCCTTCCTCGCCAACGCGCTCGCGGCGCGCGGCTATCTCGTTGCCAGCATCCAGCAGGACCTGCCCAGCGATCCGCCGCTAATGACCCATGTCGGCCAGCAATATGTCGGCCGGCGTGAAGTCTATATCCGCTGCGAGGCCAACATCCTCTTCGCCCTGGGCGAACTGAAGCGGCGGCAGGAGAACGCCGACTACGACCACATTACCCTCGTCGGCCATTCCAACGGCGGCGACGTGTCCATGTATGTCGCCCATCAGCACCCGGAGCTGGTGTCGAAAGTGATCACGCTCGACAATCTTCGGGTGCCTTTCGTGCTCAGCGACAACTTGAAGATCCTGTCGTTCCGCTCGAAGGATCCGCATTTCCTGACCGACCCGGGCGTGCTGCCGACGCCGGAAGAGGCCAAGGCGCGCGGCATCGACATCGTCCACACCGGTGCGCAGCACACCGAGATGAGCGATCGCGGGCCCGACGCGGTCAAGGAGAAGATCCAGGCGACGCTCGACCGCTTCCTGCGCGACAGCGCCAGCAGCGCGCTCGCCCCGGCCGATACGAAAAGTCCGATGATCATGAACCCCGGCGACTATTAGCCGGGGACGCCTTGCGGCAGATCAAGGCGGCTCCGGGCCGGCCACGATAGACACGGTCTCACAATCTCGGAGAGGCACGTGTCGCACTACATCGAAAGCCTTGATACGAAACGGCTGGGCCTGCCCGCGACAAGGACGCCTGGATTCGTGCGGCATCTGTATCGTTCGACCCGCAGGCTGCTACGGTCGATCATCGCCCGCATCGATCTCTCCCAATTTCCGGGCTCGTGCTGCGGATGAGCACAGTGGCTGCAAGCGAACGCACGAGGGTTGCCCGATGCACCTGCATTTGAGAGGAATTTGCCTGGTACTTGCCGTGGCCTCGAGTTCCTCGTCCGCTCTCGCCGCCGATGCCGGTCACGGTGCCGACCTCGCCAAGCGCTGGTGCGCAAGTTGCCATGTCGTGGCCAATGGCCAGGCGGTAGCCAGCGCCGACGTCCCTTCCTTTGCATCCGTTGCGCGCCGGCCGGACTTCAGTTCGGAGAAGCTCGCCTTCTTCCTGCTCGACCCGCATCCGAAGATGCCGAGCTTTCCCTTGAGCAGGACCGAAGCCGGCGACATCGCGGCCTATATCGGATCACTGCGTCCATAGAGCGCCGGCCAATCGCGACACTTGTCGCAAAATGCAAATCCCTGCCGGAGGACCGACAGGGATCAGCAGAAAGGATGATGGACGGCGAATGAGAAACCATTCGGTGGCCCATCATGGACCTGCACCAGCATCGAAATGCGGATCTCAATGCTGCGCAAGATCAATTTGTAGGCACGCAGCGCACAAACCAGGAATCAGGATTTGCCCTTGCCCGGCTGCATGAGACTGCCGGTCATCTGGCGCATGTGATCTCCGGCGCTGGTGAACTGGCTACGCAGGAAGTCGGACTGGATTCGCATCGCTTCCTGAAGGTCGGTGGCATGAACAAGCTTGCGCGCGTGCTCGAACGCCGACTTCATGTTCTGCTCGGTAAAAGCGAGCGCCTGCTTTGACACCTCCGTCCCTGCTCCCGGAACGGATGACATCGATTTGGTGGCGGCATCGAAAAACATGCCGAATGCCTGTTCCGCCTGGTCGATCGTCTTTTCGGCTAGGTCGCGCAGTTCGGCCGGAACTTCGATTTTCGGTTCGATCATGGTCGCACTCCTCCCTTTTTCTTAGCTGAATACCACACTTGCCGGACCACCTTCCAGCGGCGCCCCCGGGGCAAACGTCCCCGGCGGCCCGGCTCGGGCAGGAAAATCAAGGAAAAGGCGTAAGATGCGCGGTCCAGCTCAGGACAGGGGGTGTTCGGGAAGGACTTCTTCGGTGGCGAGGTCTTCAACGAGCTTGATGACCTCGAAACGCTGGCGAGGCGCGAGCTTCAAAAAAGCACGGAGCAGGCGCAGGCTTTCGACAGTGCCGCTCGCCGGCGCGCCGAGCTTGAGGTGCAGTTCAGCCGCGAAATTGAGGTTCTTCATCTCGCACCTATGACCAGCATCGGCCTTCCTGATCCGACATCGTCCCACTCGGGAGCCGAACACCATAAGCGGGCGCCATGGTGAGGACGAACTTTCGGCCAAGGGGGCCCCGGCGGGTTAGCACGCTCAACTACATATCCGAACGGGCGGGCTCAACCGAACAGGTTGTAGTTATGCCAAGAAACAACCCTTCCGGCAAGCCCGACCAGCGGCCTAGCGATGCTTCGTCTGCATCGCACCACCGCAATTCCGGATAACAGGAATATGGACCGTCGTCACCCACCTGCGTCAAGAAGCGGCATCAGTCACGCACACGGCCCTGATCGCTGTCAACCTGCGCAGCATTTCGCCTTGTTTCCGGCGTGAATGGGCATTGACGGAGGCGATCTAACGCTTCTTCAGCGTATACACGTAATTGTTGAGTCCCACCTCGGCGGTTGTATCGTCGACGAAATGAACGTCGATCTCGCAGCCGGTCTCCAAAGTCCGGATCGGGGCGCCGGCGAAGCCGAGCGAGGCGGCAAGCGCCTTGGGATCGGCCTTCTTGTCGGCACGTCGCATCTCGTCGAATGCGCCCTGGAAGATCATGTCGGGGCCATAATCCGTCACCTTGTACTGCGGCTTGGCGCAGGCAAAGGGGCGCGGTCCCGAGATTTCTTTCGCCTTCAGGACGACTGTCTTGCCCATCAGACGTGCCCGCTCGGTGTCGTCGGGCTTGCGTTGCGGATCGGCCCATGGCGCGACCACGGCAGCCGTGAGTGTCCAGCTTCCGATGTAGAAGGGATCTGCCGCCGCAGCGGCGCCTGCGGCACCGACAGACACGAGAAGGCAAACAGTTGCGGCGAATTTCATCTGACGTATCCCCTTGAGCCTTCGGCTTGGACTCGCCTCTTCGCTTCAAGGTTCATCGTTTCCGACATGTTTCTGCCGATGAACCGCTGTTCAAGATCGGACGACCAAGCGTTGCGATACGGCCACGCAGATCACGGGCGCCATGGCTGACGGATTCAACCGATTCGGGCGCGCGTCAGCACCAAAGGACGACGGCATGCTTTCTCGCTGCGATCTCATCAAGGGCGCCGCGGTTGCGCTTCTCACCCTCTCGATACAAGGCGCATGGGCGCAGGAGACCAAGATGAATCTGTTCAAGATCGTGACCATCAAGGACGAAATCGTCGTCGGACTGTCGGCGGAGGAGCTTCAGGCGCTCGGCGGCAATGATGCGAGCGCGATTGCGCACGCGCTGGCGCAGAAGGGTGACCTCACCGTCTGGCAATACAACGTGCATCGCGGCCCGAACGGCGAATTGCAGCAGGCGCCGACCGCCAGGATCGGGCTTTTGGCCAACGCCTCGCTCCGTGTCGAGCCCTACACGACGCCTTACCAGATTGTACCGCATCCGTAAGCAGCAGGCAGACAGGCACGCCGGCGGCCGAGACCGCCGGCGTGCCGCGATCATCTGCGCTGGTCTGCACGCCGTGTCCCGGCCTCCGTCGCAAAGCCGTAGATCAGTGCCAGCCGGTCCAGGCATTCGCGAAACCGCCGCGCAAAATAGTCGTTCCAGCGCTGCGTACGGACGGCGCGCCGCTGCCCGATCTGATCCATGGTCAGACCCAGGACCAGCACGTCGTGCACCAACGCGGCGCCGTCGGTGCCGAGTTCGCGCTCGACCCGGTTGAGCCGCAGCACCGCCTGCCGCTGGCTCTCGGTGACGGGCTCGCGTGAGCGGGCGCCATCGACATATTCGCGGGTTGGGTCCATCGCCTGAGGCCCCCGCTCCGCCCGCTCCCAATCGTTCTGGAAGGCGCGCCCGCCGCGGTATTGAGCCTCGTCGATCTGGTGGTGCGAGTGCAGACGGCCGAGCGGATCGCTGCGGATCGACCGGATCGCCATAATCGTCTCGCCGGGATCGAGCGCCAGCGGATTGTCGACCTCGACCTCTGCCACTTCCGCATTGAATGGCACCTCGCGCGACCGCCGGTCGTAGATCTGTGCCAGTTTGTAGGATCTGTTGCGTCGGACACGTCCCACTCGGATACTCCTTGCAAGATTGACGATTGATCGGCTGAGCGCACTTTCAGGCGGCGGAGACCAGCCTCAGCACGACGGGACCCGCGACACGGGCGGAGGCAGCCCCGGAGCGGCGCGTCAGGCGCGCATGCGGCGCGCAATAGCTGGAGCCCGGCTGGCGCGGGTGGCCGCAGAAGGCGATCTCCTCCCCGTCCTTGTCGCCGCCATAGGGGTAGCGGCAGTCGGCCTTCGCAAGTTCGACCAGCTGGACAAGGCGCGGCTTGACGCCGACACAGCGCAACTTGACCTGCGCGGCCGGCTTCAGTGCGGACTTCGGCGGCAGATTCAGTAACGCCGGCCGGCGCGGCGAGAGCAGACCGGCCTCGCCCGGCAGAGACGGCGCGATCGACGGGCTCATCACCCATTGCGGCGCAACGAGTCCGAGCCGCTTGGCGCGGCCGGCGACCGCGCTGCGCGTGTAAGCCGTTCCAAACCTTGCGTTAATCTGTCTTCCGATCTCCGCATAAGACATTCCCTTGAGAAAATAGTCGCGAAGCGCGTCGGAGTGCTCCGACGGCCAATGACCCGGTTCCATGCTGCTGTCCTGTGATGCACCCCCTTCCGATCGCACGACCGGGAGGCGAAACACACATTCCGGTATTCCGAAGCGAGAGTCAAGCCGGAATTCTGATATTCATAATTGCATCAATTCCGAATTTCGGATTACAAGAGGCGAGACGATGGGACAATCGAGGGAATCACCATGTTGGACGTTGCGATGATCGAGCGGGGCCTGGAAAAGACAGGCAAAAGCAAGGGCGGCCTGGCGGCAGCCATGGGCGTGCGCCCCGGCGCGGTCTCGGAGATTCTTGGCGGCGAGCGCCTGGTGAAGGCCTCGGAGATCATTCCGATCATGGAATATCTCGAGCTCAATCTCGCGCCGATCATGGGGCGCGTGGGCGCCGGCGCCGTGATTGAGCCGGATTATGAGCAGGTTCCCCCGGAGGGGCTCGGCGACATCGCGCTGCCGTTCCCGATCATGGAAGAGACGATTGCATTCGAGATCGTGGGCGATTCGATGCTGCCCAAATACGAGAGTGGCGACGTGATCGTGGTCTACAAGGACCAGCGTCATCCGCTGTCGAGCTTCTACGGCGAAGAGGCCGTGGTCCGGCTCAAGACCGGCGAACGCTATTTGAAGACCATCGAGCGGGGCAAATCCCCTTCCGTCGTCAATCTCAACAGCTTCAACGCCAAGCCGATCGTCGGCGTCAAGCTCGACTGGGTCGGGGAGATCTGCCTCTCCATGCCCAAGGGTCAGCTCGAACGGCTGCGCGCCAAGTCGGCGCGCCCGCGCAAGAAGGGCAAGTAGGCTACCGATTTCTGATTTTTGGAAATCGAACTTGACTTAATTCTGCTTTTCGGAAATACTCTGCCGTGCTCCCGACCGTCGGGGCACGGCAGGATCGTTCCATGCAGTATTTCGTCGTGATGATCGACTACGGGCGGCGCGGCCGCGAGGCGGTCGTCGACCCTGAAATCACGAGGCGCGAGGTCATCTCCCGTGTGGCCTCGGGTGAATACCGGAACATCTCGTTCATCCACGAGATCGCGGAGAACTCGGTCGAGGACGTCACCGACGCCATCCTGGCCGAGGCCACCCTTCCCCACGTTCCGCCTGGAGATGTCGACCTCCAGGCAAGCCGCCTCGATCACGCCCGCGACCTGCGCAAGCACGAACGGACGTGACGCGGGCCCGGTCGGTCTGCGTCAGCGTCCGGCAGAACGTCACACCAGGAGCACGGTCGATCCCGTCGTCTTGCGCGCGGCGAGATCGGCATGCGCCTTGGCCGCGTCCTTCAGCGGATAGGTCTGGTGAACCTCGATCTTGACCGCGCCGGACTTGACCACGTCGAACAGCTCGCCCGCCATCGCCACCAGGCTCTCGCGCTTGGCGGCATAGGTGAACAGCGTCGGACGGGTGACGTAGAGCGAGCCCTTCTGGGCGAGCAGGCCGAGATTGAGCGGCTCGACCGCACCGGAGGACTGGCCGAACAGCGCAGCGACGCCGAGCGGTGCGAGGCAGTCCAGCGATTTCAGGAACGTGTCCTTGCCGACGGAGTCGTAGACCACCGGCACCTTCTTGCCGCCCGTGATCTCATCGACGCGCTTCACGAAATCCTCGCGCGTGTAAATGATGACATGGTCGCAGCCATGCGCCTTGGCCAGCTTTGCCTTCTCGTCGTTGCTGACGGTGCCGATCACGGTCGCGCCGAGATGCTTGGCCCACTGGCTCAGGATCAGGCCAACACCACCGGCCGCGGCATGGAGCAGGATCGTGTCGCCGGCTTTCACCCGGTAGGTCTGCCGGATCAGATATTGCGTCGTCAGCCCCTTCAGCATCATCGCCGCCGCCGTCTTGTCGTCGACGCCGTCAGGCAGCTTCAGCAGACGATCGGCGGGGATCAGCCGCGCCTCGGAATAGGCGCCAAGCGGCGAGGCGCCATAGGCGACGCGATCACCCGGCTTCAGATCGGTGACACCCGGGCCGATCTCCTCGACGATGCCCGCCGCCTCGCTGCCGAGCCCGCTCGGCAGCTGCGCCGGATAAAGACCCGAACGGTTGTAGATGTCGACGAAGTTGAGACCCACGGCGGTGTGGCGGATACGCGCTTCGCCCGGTCCGGGCTTGCCGACACTGACCTCCTCCCAGACCAGGACTTCCGGCCCGCCGGTCTTGTGAAAGCGAATGGCATGCGTCATGGGGTTGCTCCCTTATCGTTGCAGTGAGGGTCCGAGAACCGGATCGGCCTGTGAAATAGGCATTTGATCTGCCCGTTACAGTACAGAGACGTAACAAGAATGTCACAGCAAACGACAAACGCGCGCCGTTCCGCCTCTGTTCGAAAGAGTTGATGACGGCTCCGGGGCAACCGGCAGTAGCTTTTGCGCGGGGTTTGGTGGTCGCCTGCGAAGGAGAGCCGAGATGCCAGCTTATGTACAGCATCATCAGGATATCGAGATCGCGCCTGTGATTTGCCCCACGTGCATGGGGTTCCTGCCGATGTATGTGCGCGAGGTCGAACCGCATTGGAGCCTTGCCAAGATCGACTTCGTCTATGAATGCGCCGATTGCGGCGCCGAGGTCCGGCAGACGATCCGGAAGCCGGCGCTGCTCCGGCACTGACCGCGCGATCGGCAGACCGCTCAAGTATTTGCGTTAAGCGGAAAAAACGCCGTTCACGCGGGTCTGATGTCTCCCAAACGAGACTTGTTCTTTGCCCGGAACGCAGGCAGAACAAGCCTCAAGCAAGACCTTTGGGAGCGCCAATTCGTGGCTGAACAGAAGCCCTCGACCGCGATCGAGGCAGTGGAGAGCGGCCTCGCCGCGCAAGGCTATATTGCCAGCCGGCAGATCGCGACCGCCGTCTATTTGTCGCAGCAGATCGAGAAACCGATCCTGGTCGAGGGCCCTGCAGGCGTCGGCAAGACCGAGCTTGCCAAGGCGATCGCTGCCTGGCGCGGCATGAAGATGATCCGCCTGCAGTGCTACGAAGGCCTCGACGAGGCCAAGGCGCTCTATGAGTGGAAATACGCCAAGCAGCTTCTCTATACGCAGATCCTCAAGGACAAGCTCGGCGAGGTCCTCGGCGGCGCGCAGACGTTGCACGCTGCGCTCGATCAGCTCCACGATTTCGGCGACGTGTTCTTCTCCAAGGAGTTCGTCGAGCCGCGGCCGCTGCTCCAGGCGCTCGAGCAGCCGGGCGGCTGCGTGCTGCTGATCGACGAGATCGACAAGTCGGACGCCGAGTTTGAATCGCTGCTGCTGGAAATCCTGTCCGACTTCCAGGTCACGATCCCCGAGCTCGGCACCGTCTCCGCCGTTACACCACCGACCGTGATCCTCACCTCCAACAGCGAGCGCGACCTGGGCGATGCCCTGAAGCGGCGCTGCCTGCATCTGCATATCGGCTTCCCCGAGCAGCGGCTGGAGGAGCGCATCGTCGAGAGCCGCGTGCCCGGCATCTCGCAGACGCTGCGCCGGCAGATGGTCGGGTTCATCCACGAGATCCGCTCGCTGGACTTGAAGAAGCTGCCCTCGGTCAGCGAGACCATCGACTGGGCGCGCGTGCTGGTGCTGCTTCAGGCCTCCGAGCTCGACACGGAGATCGTCAAGGACACGCTTAACGTGCTCCTGAAATACGAAGCCGATATCGAGGCGGCCCAGCCCCAGGTCACGACCTTCATTGCCAAGGCAGCACGATCCAACGTCTTCGGTTGACGCCGATGCGCGAGAACATCCATCGTTTCTTTCGGGCCGCACGTGGCGCGGGCGTACACGTCTCGCCCGCCGAAAGCATCGACGCGATGCGCGCGGTCGCGCAGGTCGGCTTTTCAGACCGAACCATCCTGCGCGACACCCTGCTTCTGACGCTCGCCAAATCGCAGGACGAGAAACTCGCGCTCGGCGACTGCTTTGATCTGTTCTTCAGCCAGCCGGAGCCGCGGCAGGAGCAGCCCGAAGGCACCGACGAGGATGCGTCGCAGGAGACGGATCAAGCCCCCTCTTCCAGCGCGTCCAGTGACGCGGGCGGCGGTTCGCCGCAGGAGGGACTAGGCCCGCTCGCGCAGATGCTGCTGTCGCAGGATCGCAATGCGATCGCGGCAGCGATCGCCAGCGGGGCCGGCGCCGCGTCCCTGTCCGACATCCGCTATTCCACGCAGCGCGGCATCTTCTCCAGCCGCATCCTCGACGCCATGGGCCTGCAGCGCCTGCGCGACGAACTCGATGAGCTGACCGCAACCAATCCCGCGCTGGCCGAGCGCCTGCGCGCCGCGCTCGACGCCTTGCGCGAAGCGGTCCGCGACACCGTCTCCCAGGGGCTTGCGCTCTATGCCCGCGAAGAGGCCGAAAACCTGCGCAACGAGATCCTGCGCAACGCGCCGCTTGCGCGGATCGAGCGGCGCCAGGTCGCCGAGATGCGCGCCCTCATCCGCCAGATCGCGCGCCGCCTGCGCGAGCGCTATTCCAAGCCGCGCAAGCGCCAGCGCCGCGGGCATCTCGACGTCCGCCGCACGCTGCGCCGCAATGCGGCCTGGGGTGGTGTGCCCTTCCTCACGGCGTGGAAGCGCAAGCATCGCGACCGGCCGAAAATCGTCGCGCTCTGCGACGTCTCCGGCTCGGTCGCGCAGGTCTCCGATTTCTTCCTGCTCCTGATCCACTCGCTGCACGAGGTGGTCGACGACGTCCGCTCCTTCGCCTTCTCCTCACATCTGATCGAGGTCAGCGACATTCTGGAATCGAAGTCGCCGGAAGAGGCGATGGCCGAGATCATGTCCAAAGTCGGCTTCGGCTCATCCGACTACGGCTCGTCGCTGGTCGATTTCGAGAAGGATTTCATGAGCGCGCTGACGCCGCAGACCACGGTGATCGTGCTCGGCGATGCCCGCAGCAACAATCTCGATCCGCGCGCCGACATCCTGCGCCGGATCTCCGAGCGCTCGAAGCGGCTGGTCTGGCTCAATCCCGAGGGGCGGCTCGCCTGGGGTTTTGGCGATTCGGAGATGCCCCGCTATGCGACCTTTTGCAGCGTGGTGCGCCAATGCGCCACCGCGCACCAGCTCGAGCGCGCAGTGTCCGATATCGTGGCGACTTATCAGTAGACGGGGATCACGTCCGTCGTCTGGCGTCAGGCGGCAGCCAACTCGGCCTGGACGAGGTCGCACTCTCGAAAGTGATAGGCGATTTCGTCGAGCGCGCGCTGCTCCCATTCCTGGGCCTGCGCGAGCCAGAACATCCGGCGCTCCGAATCCAGCGCGGCGCGCTCCCGGCACAGGAATTCCTGACTGCGAATTTCCACCAGCCTGTTCATGCACTCACACTCCAGTTGTGTGAAGCCAATCCCCTGCGAATCAACCTAGCAGAGTCCCGTACCCCTCGCCTCACGATTTCTGTGCATATTGCGACGCAGAATGGGACAGCAATGCTTGCCGTGCACTGCGGTAGCTTTCACCACACGATCAACAGCCAATCATCAATTAGTGATCGCAGGTCGGGACGATAGTCGTGCGCGAACGATCTTAACTCTTGTGGCGCAACGAAGTGCGGCAATTCGTGAAGAGATGTTCCAAGCAGCTCACCGAATTCCCGACTCATTGTCGTCGCATGGTCTTCATGCAGCGCCGTTAACAGAGGCGCGCGAACGGTACGATCGCTTGAGGCAATATGAGCAACGATTTCGACTTCGATCTTTCACCCGACCAGTGGGAAGCACTGAAGGCGCTTCGCAATCCGGTGTCGAATGGTCGCCTCGCGAAGGCTTATGTCGTCGAAAGCCTCGTCAAGCTCGGCCTTGTCGTCGTCGATGACGGCGCGCCCGCGATGACACCGGCCGGCCGCAAGGCGCTGGTGCGCGGATCGTGCAAATTGCTGGATCTCGCGGCGTAGGCGAACATCAAAAGATCTGGGCGATCACGATCGCGTAAGCGATGAACACGGCGCCGAGCCCCCACACCATCGCCGGAATCTGCGACCGCCGGCCGACTGTCACTTCCAGGGCGATGTAGCTCAGCGTTCCCAGGGCCATTCCGTTGATGAGGTTGTTGGTCAGAACGGTGACGAGCAGCGTCAGCACGATCGGAACCGCGTTGCCGAGATCGGTCATGTCGATGCGGGCAAGCCCCTGCATCATCAGCACACCGACGAGCACCAGCGCGGGCGCAGTCGCTTGCGGCGGGATGATGACGAAGATCGGCCAGAAGAACAGCGCAAGGAAGAAGAGCCCCGCAACGGTCAGCGAAGTCAGCCCCGTTCGGCCGCCGGCCTGCACGCCGGTGATGGACTCGATGTACGCCGTGACGACGGAGGTGCCGAGCAGCGGGCCGACGATGGATGCCGTCGCATCGGTGGCAAACGCAGCGGTGGCGTTCGGGATCGAGCCATCGGGCTTGCGCAGGTTGGCGGCGCCCGTCACGCCGATCAGCGTGCCAAGCGTCGAGAAGAATTCGGCACACAGGAAATAGAACAGCAGCGGCAGCGCGACGACGAAATGGCTGAAGAGATAGCCGAAATCGAGCGCCATGAACGTGCTGCTCGGCCAGCGGGGCCATGACATGATCGCCGAAGGCACCGACGTCACCATCTTGCCGTTGCCGCCGGGAACGAAGAAGCCGATCAGGGTGAGTACCGCGATCGACAGCATCAGCGCCGCCGGAACCCGGCGCGCCACCAGCACCGGCGTGAGCAGGAGGCCAAACAGCGTCAACAGCACCGGCGGGCTGCGCAGCGATCCCATCGCGATGTAGGTCGACGGGTTCTGGACCACGAAGCCGGCGCCGCGCAACGCAATGAAGACGATGAGCGTGCCGACGGCCGCCTGGATGCCGATCTTCAGCGCTTCCGGCACATCCTTCGCGACTTTCTCGCGCAGCTTCGACAGGCTGAGGATCAGGAACAGAACGCCGGTGAAGGCGACCATGGCGAGCGCACCTTGCCAAGGCATGCCCATCTGCTTGACGATGACATAGGTGAAGATGACGTTCGACCCCATAGCCGGCGCAACCGCGAGCGGCAGATTGGCCCACAGCCCCATCATCATCGAACCGAAAATCGCGGCGAGTGCCGTGGCGCTGACCAGATCGCCACGATCCATTCCGGCGTTGGACATGATCGCCGGGTTCACGGCGATGATATAGGCCATCGCAGCGAACGTGGTCGCGCCGGCCATCACCTCGCGGCCGACACTCGTGCCACGCTCGGTGAGGCCAAAGATGCGATCGAGCAGTCCGGCGGCTGCGCGCGGCGCCGGCTCTGCGGAGGCGGCTTGCGGCTTCGTCATCTCGTTCATCCAGTCCTCCCCCCTACCAGATCACCGGGTGCGCTTCGCCGGTCTGCACGTTGATGAAGCCGAGCGGCGCCTGCTCACACGGCGCCACCAGCACCCAGCTCCAGGGCGCGCAGGTCAGCGTCGCGAACATCAGCCGCTCGGGGAATCCCGGATACCAGCGTGGCCGGTAGGTCGGCTCATACATCCAGTCGACCTTGCGCCCCTCCGCGTAGAGCGCCTGCATCTCGGCATCGAGCGCTTGCGCCGAGCGGCAGCTCATCAGCCCGCCGACCTCGAAGCGCACAGTTGCAACGAGCTCTCCCTCACGCACCAGCGCCCACCCGCCCTGAAGTTCGATAAGCGCGTTCACCGCCTTCGCCATGGCCGCGTCTGAGGAGCCGACCACCCAGATATTGTGCTTGTCGTGCGCCACCGAACAGGCAACCGCCGTCTCCGGCGTGCGCGGTCCACAACCGCGCCAGAACATCTTTGCGATGCGCCCGTCGCCCGAAAAGCGGTCGACGATCGCAAATTTGGTGATGGCCTCGCTCTCGTCGCGCTGCACGGCACCGTCACGCACCGGCAGTTCGAGGGTGTAGAATTCGGGATGCCAATGGAAGGGACGGATCACGGCCGCCTTCATCGTGGCACGGCCGGGCTCGGCTCGCAGTTCGAAATCCTGAGGCTTGATCGAGCGCTTGATGTTGACCGTCTTCGTTGCCCAGTCCGGCCAGACGATCTCGGGCACTTGGCCGATGTAGCGCTCGCCTTCGGAGATTTGGACGCCGTCGGCCCACACTTCGGCGATCGTGAGTTTGCCAACATCCGAAAGCAGCACCACGTCGCCGAAACGGCCTGGAGCCAGGCTGCCGACGAACGGCGTAAGCCGCATGTGGCGCGCCGGATTGATGGTGAGACACTGGATGGCGATTTCCGGCGCGAGGCCGGCCTCGATCGCGAGCCGCGCATTGTGGTCGCTGGCGCCGAGCTCGAGCGTGTGGCTGGCACTGCGGTCATCCGTCGTGAACGCGATCTGCGACCAGTCCTGCAAACCCTTCGCGAGCAGCCATCTGACGATCTCGTCCATGGCGTAGACGCGCAGCTCGACGAACAGGCCGCGGGTGAGCTTGTCCCAGGTTTCTTCCGGAGTCTGCACTTCGTGGTCGGACGCGAGCCCGGCCGCCGCAAAGGCGTTGATAGAGGGCAGATCCCGCAAGCCGGAGGCATGGCCTTCGACGACGCCGCGCGCCGCGAATGTCGCCTCGATCATGCCCCAGAGCCGCTTGTAGGACGGATTGTCGGGATTCCAGACCGCTGGCCAGTCCATGACCTCGTCGAGCCCGGTCACCATCAGGCTCTCGGCCATGAAGCGCGCCTGCTCGTCGCGGCCATACCAGCCGCCACCCCATTCATAGGCCGTGGGTGGCACCGCCGAACCAGGCTGCGGAAAGATCTTGAGCGGCGAGCCGCGGCGACGCGCTTCGAACCAGAACTCGAGATTGCGCGCACCGTTGACGTTGGAGAACTCGTGGCTTGCCTCGCAGGTCCAGGTATTGCCATGCGGCAGCACCAGCGCGGCCTCCCATTCCGGCGTCAGATGCGAGCTTTCGATATGCTTGTGCACCTCGCCGAAGCCGGGCACGGCGGCAACATCAGGCCGATGCACCCGCTCGCGGACCTCGCCCGGATAGCTGCCGGCGGGCCCGACCCAGGCGATGCGGCGGCCCTTGATGACGATCTCCTGATCTTCGCTCCAGGTACGGCTGTGCACGTCCAGCAGCCTGCCGACCCGCAAGGAGCGATCGGCCGGCCGGTGGCCGAGCGCCGTCAGCACCAGGTCCTGGCGGATGCGAACCTCGTCGGGCGCAGTGATCAGAAGATCGTCGGGTATCGCATTCATGACCTGCCTCACTCTACGCCGGTACGTTCGCGGCTCGTGGTCCGCGTCCGCGAAGATTTGCCGGCCTTGCCGCCTCGCGCCGCAGCGGCATCGCGCTGCCGGACATCCTTCAGGAGGGTCGTGAGCGCCCACTCGATGGCATCGGCGATCTCGCTGCTGGTCATGCCGAAATCCTCGCGCATCGCATTCCAGGCCAGCACGTTGTTGAGATAGGACGCGAGCGCCTCCGCCTGGCGAACCTCCTTCGCGGGGAGATGTCGCACCAGCGGCGCCATCGCCTTGCGATGCTGGTCGATCAGGTGCCGCCGGAAGCCGGCGCGCACCCGGCGGCCGGCCCGCGTCATCGCAATGGCGCGCGCCAGATACGGATGGCGGTCGAACCGCTTGCACAGTTTGCGGAAAATCTCCGGCAGCTCGTCAGGCGAGGTGAAGGGAATGTAGCTGAAGACGTTGTCCTCGATCCACTCGCCGGCCGCAGCAAACAGTTCCGCACGGGTCTTGAAGTGCCGATAGATGGTTCGTTCGGCCACCTTCGCGCGCTTGGCCACCGCGGCCATGGAAATGTCGTCGGCCGCCTCGTCCTCCAGCGTCTCGACGAAAGCCGCAACGATGCGCTGCCGCGTCATCTCGGCATATTCGTCACGAAGACTGGCGATATGTCGCTTTGCTGTACTCATGTCAGAAGTCTGACATCAGGCGATTTGGAGGGTCAAGCCGAGACTTGAGGCACGCCGCGCCGCAACAATGGGCGTCGGCACGCTCGGCCGCCCGCCTGAAAAATGGACTTTTGCGCGTCGCCAAAATCGGATTTGCTCTTCCACGAAACGATCGCACGCAGCGGCGCGGCGCTCTGGTTCCAGCAAGGGAGCTGATCATGAACGGGCTTGGCGGGTTGAACAAATCGCCTGAGGGCGTGGTCATCGGGCTCGTGCAGCTGCAACTGCCGAACGTCGTCACGCGGGCCGATCTGGCAAGGCAGACCGAGCGTATCGTCTGGATGGTCGGCAAGGCGCGCCGCAACCTTTCCACCATGGATCTGGTGGTGTTCCCCGAATATTCGCTGCACGGCCTCTCGATGGACACCAATCCCGAGATCATGTGCCGGCTCGACGGACCCGAAGTCACGGCCTTCAAGAAGGCCTGCGTCGACAACAGGATCTGGGGCTGCTTCTCCATCATGGAGTTCAACCCGCACGGCAATCCCTACAATTCCGGCCTGATCATTGACGACCACGGCGAGATCAAGCTGTACTACCGCAAGCTCCATCCCTGGATTCCGGTCGAGCCGTGGGAGCCCGGCGACATCGGCATTCCCGTGATCGAGGGTCCGAAAGGCGCCAGGATCGCGCTGATCATCTGCCATGACGGCATGTTCCCGGAGATGGCGCGGGAATGCGCCTACAAGGGCGCCGAGATCATGATCCGCACTGCGGGCTACACCGCGCCGATCCGCGAGGCCTGGCGCTTCACCAACCAGGCCAATTCGTTCCAGAATCTGATGGTGACGGCCAATGTCTGCATGTGCGGCAGCGATGGCTCGTTCGATTCCATGGGCGAAGGCATGATCGTCAATTTCGACGGCGCGGTGCTGGCGCACGGCACCACCGGTCGCGCCGACGAGATCATCACCGCCGAGGTGCGGCCCGATCTCGTGCGCGAGGCGCGGATCAATTGGGGCGTCGAGAACAACATCTACCAGCTCTGGCACCGCGGCTATGTCGCGGTGAAAGGCGGCGCGATGGACTGCCCCTATACCTTCATGCAGGACATGGTCGCTGGCACCTTCCGCCTGCCGTGGGAAGACCAGGTCAAGGTCACCGACGGCAGTTCCTGTGGCTTCCCGGCACCGACACGGATGTACGGCAAGACGGCGAAGGCGGCGGAATAGAGCCGTTTTCGGCTCCGACCGCGACATTCTGGCACGGTAGTTGCTCCTTTTGACGCCCAAGACGCGTCAAATTGGGGGAGTTCACCATGTCGACCATTGCCGCGGCCCCGGCCGCCGAGCGCAAGCCACTTTACGCCTCACTGTTCGTCCAGGTCCTGGCCGCGCTGGCGCTTGGCGTCATCCTGGGAATGGCCGTTCCGGACTTCGCCATCGGGCTCAAGATCCTCAGCGACGCCTTCCTGAAGCTGATCTCGATGATCGTGGCGCCGATCGTGTTCTGTGTCGTCGTCCACGGCATTGCCGGCGCCGGCGACCTCAAGAAGGTTGGCCGGGTCGGCGTCAAGGCGCTGGTCTATTTCGAGGTCATGACGACGGTCGCACTCGTGGTCGGGCTGCTGCTCGCCTACCTGTTCGGCCCCGGCCACGGCATGAACATCGATCCCTCGACGTTAGATGCGAAGGCGCTCAACACTTACGCCGACAACGCCCACAAGCTGTCCGGCGGCGGCATCGGCGCCTTTCTGATGAACGTGATCCCGACCACCTCCTTCGATGCGCTGTCGCGCAACGACGTGCTCCAGGTGCTGTTCTTCGCGGTGCTGTTCGGCGTCGGTCTTGCGCTCGTCGGCGGCGAGAAGGGCGCGCTCGTCACCTCCATCATCGACGCAGCCTCCACCGTGCTGTTCCGCGTCATGGAGCTTATCGTCCGTGTCGCTCCACTCGGCGTGCTCGGCGCCGTCGCCTACACCGTCGGCAAATACGGCGTCGGCTCGCTGAAGCAGCTCGTCTCACTGGTGATGCTGTTCTACGTCTCGGTCGGCATCTTCGTGCTTGGCGTGCTCGGGGGCGTGATGGCGCTTGCCGGAATCAACATCCTCAAATTCCTCGCCTACCTGCGCGAGGAGCTCACCATCGTGCTCGCGACGGCGTCCTCCGACGCGGTGCTGCCCCAGATCATGAAGAAGCTGGAGCGCATGGGCGTGAAGGATTCCGTGGTCGGCCTCGTGATCCCGACCGGCTATTCGTTCAACCTCGATGCCTTCTCGATCTACCTCACACTTGCCGTCGTGTTCATCGCGCAAGCGACCAACACGCCGCTGTCGTTCGGCGATCTCCTCCTGGTGCTCGGCGTTTCGCTGATCACCTCAAAGGGCGCACACGGCGTGCCGGGCTCGGCCATCGTGATCCTGGCCGCGACACTCAACGCGGTGCCGAGCATCCCTGCGATCGGCCTCGTGCTGGTGCTTTCGGTCGACTGGTTCATCGGCATGGCCCGCGCGCTCGGCAATCTCGTCGGCAACTGCGTGGCGACGGTCGTGGTCGCGGCCTGGGAAGGCGACCTCGACCGCGCCAAGGCGGCCAAGGTGCTCGAAGGCGGCGAGATGGTGGACGTGACGGCGGGCTAGCGCTCGCGGATCAATCGTTCCACTGGAGGAGCGGCGTTCCATACGCCCTCCTCCAGACCGACAGGAAGCGCGGAAACCAGGAGTGAGCGACGGCGCCCCTGTAGGCCCAGGTGCGATATTTCAGACCGTGCTCCGAGATCAGTTCCTGATAACCGCCATGGACCTCGGTCGCGGTCCGGATGTCCTGCAATATTCCCTGGGCGCAGGCCCGATAGGTATCGCCTCCCGAGAATTCATCATAGTCCAGCATGCGATCGGCAAACTCGACGTTGAAGGTCGGCCAGGACGAACGCCCCTGATAGGCGGGAGCCGCGATCTTGTGGATCATCTTGTTCCGGGGATTATCCGCGGACACCAGGAAATGGAACGTGCTGGGGATGCGGAAACGCGGTTCGGCAATGATCAGATCCGTCGTGGCCGCGAACAGCGCGCGCTCGCTTGCCTCGCTCATATCCCAAAATCCGCGATGCACGCTGACGAAGTCCAGGGCGACCGATGACGCCGGCGAGCTCGCCGGGCCATCCAGAGAGTGCCTGATATAGCCGCCCTTGCCGAACAGGCGGAGCAGGTCCTTCTTGTATTGCCCGAGGTCGTGCCCGAGCAGCCGCTTCAGCTCGTTCTCTTCGACGACCCCGAGCTGCACGCCCCATACGAACGTCGTGTAGACGCAGGCGTTGGTGACGAAACGCCTGCGCTCGGCACGCGTGTCCGTCGCCGCGGAGCGCGGCGCGCGGGCGTCGCAGAGCAGATACCTGACCCCGTCGTCGTCGAACGGCTCCAGCTCACGCGCGAGCCGAAGGATCGCGCGCTTCAGGTCGCCACCGTATTCGGCCAGCAACAAGCGGCCGGCATGCGCGCATTGTGACATCGCCAGATAGGACGACGCTCTCTCCTCGGCAAAGATCATCTGCCGCAGGCCGGCCAGAATGCCGAGCAGCGTGTCCGACGGGCGCGAGAAATAGTTCACGCCGAGATACCGTGCGTGTCCCGCCGGGACGATGGTCGTCGTGACGACGTTGGCTCGAACCGCCTCCAGCAACAGACGGACGCTCTTTTCGAGCAGACGCGCCCGCCGCACCGCGTCCTGCGCATCCATGATGGTCTCGGGGTCGAGGACATCAGGATAGAACCAGGCGAAGTCGCGCGGATAATAGGCGGATGCGTGCGGCGCTCCCGTGACGAGAAAGGACTCGGTCACCGAGAAGGCGCTGTCCATCGAGTGCCGGTAAAGATCCTCGATGGCCGACAACGAAGGATGCGACTTTCTCAGGAATCGATCACCGAGAAAATTGACGGCCTGAAGAGCGTTGGCGGCAAAGGTCGCGGCCATACCCTGGTAAAACCGATTTCCGCGATGTGACGGCAAGGAAATATCGCTGTTCATGTGCGCCTGGTGTCTCGGGATCCCGGCGATGGCCGGCCACCGTTCCAAGCGTGACTGATTCGTGTCTCGTCCCGATGACGTGCGGGCTCCCGATAGTCACTTCGCGCTGGCGCGATCCTCCCGCGGCCTGAAATTCTCGATCACCCTGAGCAGCACCCGTGCGCCGGCGTCGGCGTCGGCGAGCTCGACATGCTCGTCCGGGTGATGGCTGACGCCGCCACGGCAGCGGACGAAAATCATGCCAACATCGGCGATGTCAATCATGGCCATGCCGTCGTGCCCGGCCCCGCTCGGCAGGTCGAACACGGAAACGCCTTCCGCGGCGATCGCCTGCGCGATCTGGTCTTTCAGCCAGGACGCGCAGGGTGCGGTGCGGTTCTCGTGGGTGACATCGAGCTGGAGCGCCAGCTGCCGGCGCTTAGCGATCGCCTCGATCTGCCTGACGACGTCGGCGACCGCGCGCTTGCGGTGCATGTCGGTCGGCGCGCGCATGTCGATGGTGAAGGACACCTCGCCCGGGATGACATTGGTCGCGCCGGGCCTCGCCTGGATGTAGCCGACGGTGCCGACCAGGCCGCCCTCGTCGGTCCGGCAGAACTGCTCGATCGCGCCGATGCATTCGGCCGCGCCGGTGAGCGCGTCACGGCGCAGCGCCATCGGCACGGTGCCGGCGTGACCGGCCATGCCGTTCAGCCGCACGGCCAGCCGTGTCGCGCCCGCAATCGCGGTGACAACGCCGACGGGCAGGTTCTGTGCTTCCAGCACCGGACCCTGCTCGATGTGCAATTCGAGATAGGCCAACAACTCGCGCCGGGCCCGCGCGGCCGCGCCGACATGGTCCGGGTCGAGGCCAAACTTGACGAGCGCATCGCGCATCGACACGCCGTCGCGATCGCGCGTGTTCAGGACGCTCTCGTCGAAAGTGCCGGCCACCGCACGGCTGCCGAGCAGCGTTGAGGCGAAACGTACCCCCTCCTCGTCGGCAAAGCCAATGACCTCGATCGCGAACGGCAGGCGCTTGCCGCGGCGGTTGAGATCGGCGACGCAGGCGATGGCCGTGATCACACCCAGCGGCCCGTCCCATTTGCCGGCGTCGCGCACGGTGTCGTAGTGCGAGCCGAGCATCAGGCAGGGCGCCCCCGGCCGCTCGCCCTCATAGCGGCCGCAGACATTGCCGATCGCATCGAGATGCGCGCTCATGCCGGCCTCACGCATCCAGCCGAGGATGAGATCCGCAGCGGCGCGCAGCTCCTTGCTGAGATAGATGCGGGTGAGCTTGTCGGTCTCTTCCGAAATCGCGCCGAGCACGTTGATGCGGCGAACGATCTCCTCGCCGAGCGATGCATCTTGAACGGCGGTAGCAGCACCCATCTCGGTCGAGCTTTCCATCTTCTGGGACCGCGGCGGCGGCGGTCCTGGCGGCGATCGATACAAGTTCGGTGCCAGCAAAATAATGCGGCCGGCGCCGTCCCAATCAGCGCGTGGTTAGCATGAATGCGCCTCGCCGGCAGACTGCCCGACGCCAGTCATGCACATGCGAGAGCTGGTTTAGACTGCTCAACTCCACTGCATACAATAGAACAATATTGCCCATAAATTGACCTGCTATTTTCCTCAGCAGGATTCCATCAAGATATATCTCCTTTATTTTTCAATAGCTTGTATCGTTATGCACACTTCATAGCCTCTGGCACAAAGCTTGCGACAACTTATCCCGGCTCCGCCAAACCGGCGGTGGCCGCGAGATCAAGGCGGGGCATCCGCCAAGGGGAGCAAGCAATGGATTTTGGCAGGATTTCACGACGTCATTTGTTGCAGGGCGGCGCCGCCCTCACCCTCGGCGCGGCGGCGGGCGCCCGCCCGGCCTTCGCGGCCGACACCACCATCGGCTTCATCTATGTCGGCTCGCGCGACGACTACGGCTACAACCAGGCGCATGCCCAGGGCGCGGCAGCGCTAAAGAAGATTCCCGGCCTCAAGGTCGTCGAGGAAGAGAAGGTGCCGGAGACCGACGCGGTCGAGAAGACGATCGAGTCCATGATCAATCTCGATGGCGCCACCCTGCTCTTCCCGACCTCGTTCGGCTACTACAATCCGCACATGATCAAGATGGCCAACAAGTTCCCGAAGCTGCGCTTCGAGCACTGCGGCGGCCTCTGGACCGACAAGGACCCGAAGAACGCCGGCAGCTATTTCGGCTATATCGACGAAGCCCAGTACATCTCCGGCATCGTCGCCGGCTACACCTCCAAGAGCGGCAAGCTCGGCTTCGTCGCCGCAAAGCCGATCCCGCAGGTGCTGCGCAACATCAATGCCTTCGCGCTCGGCGCAAAGCTCGCCAATCCCAAGGCGACGACGCAGGTGATCTTCACCGGTGACTGGTCTATGCCGGTCAAGGAAGCCGAAGCCACCAACAGCCTGATCGACCAGGGCGTGGACGTCCTCACCTGCCACGTCGACGGGCCGAAGACGATGGTCGAGAACGCGGCGCGCCGCGGCGCCTTCGTCTGCGGCTATCACACCAACCAGTCGCCGCTCGCGCCGAAGGCGTATCTCACCGGCGCCGAGTGGAATTGGGAAGCGCTCTATCCGAAATTCGTCAAGATGATCGCCGCCGGCGAGAGCATCCCGAACTTCTATCGCGGCGGCCTCAAGGAAGAGATCGTCAAGACCTCGCCCTATGGCGAAGCCGTCTCCGCCGAGGCGCGCAAGCATGCCGACGACATCAAGGCCAAGTTCCTGTCGGCGGAAGGATACGCGATCTTCAAGGGAGGGCTCGTCGACAACAAGGGCAAGACGATGATCCCTGCCGGCACCGATCGCGGCCAGAAGGATCCCGAACTGGAGAAGATGGACTATCTCGTCGAAGGCGTGATCGGAGCGACTTCGTGACCACGGAAGCGGCGGATTCCGCCGAGGCGGCCGGGACAATTGCCCCGGCCGCCGATCCGGGATTCCTCCAGCGCCACGGCGCGACAATCGAGTACATCCTGATCCCGGGCGCGGCGCTCGCCGGCGCGCTCGTGGTCTTCGGCATCTTCGTCGCGATGTTCGGCAAGAACCCGCTCGATCTCTATTTCTACATGTATTACGGCGCGTTCGGCACCTGGTTCTCCTGGCAGAACACGCTGACGCGCGCAGCGCCCCTGATCCTCACTGCGCTCTGCACCGCGCTGCCCGCGCAGCTCGGCATGGTCATCATCGGCGGCGAAGGCGCGCTGCTGATCGGCGCGCTGTCCGCGACGAGTGCTGCGCTCGCACTCCAAGGCATGCCGCCGCTCGTCGTGCAGATCGCCATGGTCATCGCCGGCGTGATCGGTGGCGGTCTGTGGATCATGCTATCCGGCGCGCTTCGGCAGTACCGCGGCGTCAACGAGACCATCTCGAGCCTGCTGCTCGTCTACATCGCGCTCGCGATCCTCAACCATCTCGTCGAGGGGTTGATGCGCGATCCCGCCAGCCTCAACAAGCCGTCGACCCGCGAGATCGGTGCCGCCAACATGATCGGCTCCATCCCCGGCACCGACGTGCATTGGGGTCTCGTCTTCGGCCTGATCGCGGCGATCGCCGCCTACATCCTGATCTATCACACCGTGTTCGGCTTCGCCGCGCGGGTCGCCGGCGCCAACATCCGCGCCGCGAAGATCGTCGGCCTCGGCGTCAGCAAGCTGATCCTGACCGTTTGCTTCCTCGCCGGCGGCGCCGCAGGCCTTGCCGGCATGGTCGAGGTCGCGGCCGTGCAGGGGCGCACCAACGCCAATCTCGCGGCTGGCTACGGCTTCACCGGCATTCTCGTTGCGTTCCTGGCGCGGCAAAATCCGCTCGCCGTCATCCCCGTCGCGATCCTGCTCGGCGGCATCAGCGCCAGCGGCGGCCTGTTGCAGCGCCGCCTGGGGCTGCCCGACGCCTCCGTGCTGGTGCTCCAGGGCATCATCTTCGTCTTCGTGCTGGCCAGCGATGCGCTCTACGGCCGCATCGGATTCTTGAAGGGAAGATCCTGAGATGGCAGACGGATCGATCGGACTCTGGACCGTCCCGCTCGCCGTGCTCGGCGGAGCCATTCGCGTCTCCACGCCTTTCCTGTTCGTGAGCCTGGGCGAATGCATCACGGAGCGCTCAGGCCGCATCAATCTCGGCCTCGAAGGCACGCTGGTGATGGGCGCGATGAGCGCCTACGGCATCTCCTATCTCTCGGGATCACCATGGTTGGGTGTGCTCGCCGCCGGCATCACCGGGGCGCTTCTCGGCGCACTGCATGCCGGCATCTGCTCGCTGCCGCGCGTCAACGACGTCGCGGTCGGCATCGCCCTGATGCTGTTCGGCACCGGGCTTGCCTTCTATCTCGGCAAGCCGCTGATCGAGCCCACCGCACCGCGGTTGCCCGCGATCGATTTCGGCTGGTGGAGCGACATCCCGCAGGTCCGCGCGGCGCTACGCGTCAATGTCCTGTTCCTGATCGGCGTCGCGCTCGCGCCGATCCTTTACTGGGCCTTCCGGACCACACGTTGGGGCCTTCTCATTCGCACCGCCGGCGAAAGCTCTGACGCTGCACGCGCCATGGGCCATTCCGTGCTGCTGATCCGCCTGCGAGCCACCATGGTCGGCGGCTTCCTCGCCGGCATCGGCGGCTCGTTCCTGTCGCTGTTCTATCCCGGAAGCTGGAACGAGGGCCTGTCCTCCGGGCAGGGCATCACCGCGGTCGCGCTTGTCATCTTCGCGCGCTGGGATCCCCTGCTCTGCCTGTGGGCCTCGCTCGCCTTTGGCGGCGCCGCGGCGCTGGGACCGGCACTGCAATCGGTCGGCGTCACCTCAGGCTATCACCTCTTCAACGCCGCGCCCTACATCCTGACGCTGGCGATCATGATCATCACCTGCTCGCCCAAACGCACGCTGACCGGCGCGCCCGCCGAACTCTCGATCACACGGTAACATACGACACGCAACGAGGTCGTCCATGCCCGAGCGCTACGTCAAGTCCGAGCCCTATGCCTGGCCTTATAACGGTGACCTCCGTCCCGAGAACACGGCGCTGATCATCATCGACATGCAGACCGATTTCTGCGGGGTCGGCGGCTACGTCGACAAGATGGGCTATGACCTCTCGCTGACGCGGGCGCCGATCGAGCCGATCAAGAAGCTGCTCGCGGCGATGCGCGCCCAAGGCTTTCACATCATCCATACCCGCGAGGGCCATCGTCCCGATCTCTCCGACCTGCCCGCCAACAAGCGCTGGCGCTCGCGGCAGATCGGCGCCGGCATTGGCGACCCCGGACCCTGCGGACGTATCCTGGTGCGCGGCGAGCCCGGCTGGGACATCATCGAGGAGCTTAGCCCCCTGCCGGGCGAGCCCATCATCGACAAGCCTGGCAAGGGCTCGTTCTGCGCCACCGACCTGGAGTTGATCCTGCGCGTGCGCGGCATCGAGAACATCGTGCTGACGGGCATCACCACCGACGTCTGTGTCCACACCACCATGCGCGAGGCCAACGACCGCGGCTTCGAATGTGTCCTGCTGCACGATTGCTGCGGCGCCACGGACAAGAGCAATCACGATCATGCGCTGAAGATGATCAAGATGCAGGGCGGCGTATTCGGCGCGGTCTCGACCTCCGAGGCCTTCATAGGAGCGATTTCGTGATCATCGGCGAAACGCCTCCGCCCTCAGGCGCGTTCGGCGTCGACGCCATCGCCATGACCATGCGCTTCGGCGATTTCCTGGCGCTCGACAATGTCGAGCTGAAGGTGCGGCCGGGGTCATTCCATGCGCTGCTCGGCGAGAATGGCGCCGGCAAGTCGACGCTCGTCAAGTGCATCATGGGCTATTACCACGCAACCGAGGGCGACATCATCGTCGGCGGCCGCGAGCAGGCGATCGCCAACCCGAAAGACGCTCACGCCCTCGGCCTCGGAATGGTCTACCAGCACTTCACGTTGGTGCCGGCCATGACGGTCGCCGAAAACCTCGTTCTGGCACGTGACATTGTGCCGGCCGTGGTGGACTGGTCGAAGGAGATGAAGCAGCTCGAGGCCTTTCTGGCGCGGATGCCCTTCAAGGTGCCGCTCTCCGCAAGAGTCTCCGACATCTCGGCCGGCGAACGGCAGAAATGCGAGATCCTGAAACAGCTCTATCTGAAGCGCCGCTTCCTGATCCTGGACGAGCCCACCTCGGTGCTGACGCCGGCGGAGGCGGACGAGGTGCTCGGCATGCTCCGCGACATGGTCGTCAAAGGCGAGCTGACGATCCTGATGATCACGCACAAGTTCCGCGAGGTCATGGCCTTTGCCGACGAGGTCACGATCCTGCGCCGCGGCAAGCTCGCCGGAGCCGGCAAGGTTGCCGAGCTGACGCCGGACGCGATGGCGCGCACCATGATCGGCGCCGAGGAGCTGACCGTGCAGCCGCCGCGCACCGGCGAAGCCGGCCAGGCGCGGCTGGAGCTGGAAAAAATTCGCGCGCTCGACGACGCAGGCGCCATTGCCGTCCATGACGTTTCCCTCACCGTGCGCGCCGGCGAGATCGTCGGCATCGCCGGCGTCTCCGGCAACGGCCAGCGCCAGCTCGTCGAGGTGCTGGCCGGCCAGCGCGAGGCCGAGAGCGGCGAGGTCCGCGTCGCCGGCGATCCCTATCACGCCAGCCGCGAGGAAATGCGGCGCCACAAGATGTCGCTGCTGCCCGAGGAGCCGCTGAAGAACGCCTGTGTCGGCGGCATGAGCGTCGCCGACAACATCGCCTTCCGCGAGTTCGACCGGGCGCCGTTCGCCAGCGGCGGCTGGTGGCTCAATCGCAGCGCCTTCCGCAACGACGCCATGAAGAAGATCGGGCAGTACAAGATCAAGACTCGAACGCCCGATACGCCGATCTCGGCGCTCTCGGGCGGCAATGTCCAGCGCGCCGTGTTGGCCCGCGAGCTCGGCGGCGACGTCGAGGTGCTGATTGCCGCCAATCCCTGCTTCGGTCTCGACTTCGCGGCGGTGGCGCAGATCCACGCCGAGATCATGGCGGCCCGCAACCGCGGCGCGGCGGTGCTGCTCGTCAGCGAAGACCTCGATGAACTGCTCGAACTGTCCGATCGCCTCGTGGTAATGTTCCACGGCGAGTTCGTGTATGAAGCACGAACCAGCGAGGCCGATCTCACCGTGATCGGTCGGCACATGGCGGGACACTGACTGCGGAGGACCGATGGACGGCGCACGCGACGAGCACTTTCTGCGTCTGTCCTTTGCGGTCGCCCGCCGCTCCCTCACCCATGGCAACCATCCCTTCGGCTGCGTCGTCGTCGCTGCGGACGGCAAGGTGCTGATCGAGACCGAGAACGGCTACATGCCTGATTGCGACGGCACTGCGCATGCCGAGCGCCTCGCGGCCACGCAGGCCTGCCGCACGCTCAGCCGCGAGGTGCTGGCAGAGGCCACGCTCTACTCCTCGGCAGAGCCGTGTGCGATGTGCGCCGGGGCGATCTACTGGGCCGGCATCGGCCGCGTCGTCTACGGCCTCAGCGAGCACCGCCTGCGCGGCGTCACCGGCAACCACCCGGAGAACCCGACCCTCGACCTGCCCTGCCGCACGGTCTTTGCCGGTGGCCAGCGACCGACAGAGGTCGTGGGGCCGCTGCTGGAGGACGAGGCCGAGGTGCTGCACGACGGCGTGTGGACGAAGTAGCCGCCACCACAAACTCGGAAGCGTAGAGTGGGCAAAGGCGCTCTTGCGCCGTGCCCACCATTTGAATGCAATCGAAGCAGAAGTGGTGGGCACGCTTCGCTTTGCCCACCCTACGGCAGCGTCTTCCCGCAAATACCAATGGCGCCGCACGGGTCATGCGCGGCGCCATTGTTGTAGCTTGGAGTCTTCAGCCGATTAGAACTTCACAGTGATGCCACCGTAGACCGTCGATTCGGTGCAGCTCTTGGTGCTCTGGCCGGTCGCGGCGACCGTGCAGACACCCGCCATGGCGTTGTGGTCGAGACCGAACTTGTTCTGCCAGTAGCGGTAGGCAACCCAGAGGTCGACGAAGTGCGAGTACTTGTCACCCCAGACCGCCTTCGAGGCATCGAAGGTCAGGCGGATCGGTTCGCTGTTCAGCTCGGTCTTGGACTTGGTGCTGAAGATGCCGGTGCCAGACAGCGCGGGAAGGCCGTTCGAGTCGCCCTTCGGTCCGTACCAGCCGGCGCGGCCGCTGATCGACCAGAATTGCATGTTGGGCGGCAGGAAGCCGAGGTCCATGTAGTAGTTGATCTCGACGGCCCAGGTCGGGTTGTAGCTGACGTTGCCGTCCGAGTTACACGTCACGCCCGCAACGCCCGGTCCGAACAGGCCGCACTGGGTGAAGGCGTTGTGGTTCGAGAACTCCCAGTACATCAACGGAGCGACGTTGATGTAGCCCTTGTAGGGAAGGTCGAAGGCGAACTGGAGACCGGCGACGACGTCGCGCTTGGCCGGCGCGAGGAAGGTGTTCTCGGTGTTGGCGTCCATGCCGACTTCGAACGAGATGTTGTGCAGCGGCCCCATGGTGAAGGCCTTGGTGTTGAAGATCTCGTTCCAGCCGAAGGTCGAGCGGAACAGGCCATAGATCTCGGTCGCACCCGCGCAGTCGCTGGCGGTGCCGCCGATGTTCACGCCGGGCGCGACGCAAGGGCTGGCGGGGTCATTGTGACCCGACTTGAACATCGAGATGGTGAAGAAGTTGGTGCCGTAGGCCCAGAGGTCGAAGTGGGTGAAGGAGTAGACCTGCTTGGCTGTGGTGCCGTTGATGCTGCCGTCGGGGCGAACACTCCACATGCCGGGGTCGGTGCCCTTGGGCATCCAGGAGAACGTGACGCGGTTGTCGATCACCAGGAAGAACGGGAGGTCGGCCGGCTTCTTGGCAGCCTTGACCGGCAGATCCGCCGCCTGGGCCAGGCTACCGGTAGCGAGCGTAGCAAGTGACAGCGCGGCGGCTGCAATTGCCTTGAAACGAAACGACATCCTGAATACCCCCAAGTTTGGACACGTAAAAATGAACGTCCCTTGGGTGCGACACTTGCGCCGATCTCCCGGGGTGAGAAGCCTCAACTTTTTTCAAGGCATGCCGCTTGTTTCGGCAGCCGGTGGCTCTTCTCCGCGGAGTTTTGAGGATTCTTGTGCGCTCCCACCTGCCTGCATGCGGCAAGGCAAGGCGGGCCATTGCCGAACATTCCCGTTTGATTTTGTTCGCCTTTCATGTCGGAGCGAAAGGGCAGACATGATGATCGGCGGCCGTCGTCACGTCGGTCCGCAAATGCATACGCGTGGTGGCGCGACTTTGCTCAACTTCAGGTCAAGCCTGCACAGCCGGTTCCGATTTGGCTTGAACCGTCACAAATTTGCAACAGACGTCACGCGCAAGCCGCGCCCGCAAGGACAGTCCTGAGGCGCTGGAGCACGATCCGCGCACGGCGAGAGCGGCGACTCGCCGTCATCAACCGCCTGCCGAAGCGTTGAGCAAGGGATGACGCTTTTTCACACCTTACGCGGCGGTTCAAACTAGCTCACTATTGAGGCACTTCACCCCATGCAAGCGCATCAGCGAATGTTAGATCCGACGCCTAACGGCCTGCATTCCGGCGAGTCCCCGCTGCTTCAGACGCTCGGGCTCACCAAGCGCTATGGGGATTTCCTCGCCAACGACTCCATCGACATCGATATCTGGCCGAAGGAAATCCACGCGCTGCTGGGCGAGAACGGCGCCGGCAAATCCACGCTGGTCAAGGCGATCTACGGGCTGATCCAACCCAGCGCCGGCGAGATTCGCTGGCAGGGCGAACGAATCGTGCTGTCGGGCCCGTCGGAAGCTCGCAGCCGCGGCATCGGCATGGTGTTCCAGCATTTCTCGCTGTTCGACAACCTCACCGTTGCCGAGAACGTCGCGCTCGGCCTCGATGGGAAAGAATCCTTCAAGGACATGTCGGCGCGGCTGGAGCAGGTGTCGAAGACCTATGGACTGCCGCTCGACCCCAGACGCGAGGTCTGGCAATTGTCGGTCGGCGAGCGCCAGCGCATCGAGATCGTCCGTGCGCTGATGCAGGATCCGAAATTCCTGATCCTGGACGAGCCCACCGCCGTCCTGACGCCGCAGGAGGCCGACCAGCTCTTCATCGTGCTGGAGCGGCTGAGGGCCGAAGGCCGCGCCATTCTCTACATCAGCCACAAGCTCGAAGAGGTGAAGCGCCTCTGCGACACCGCCACGATCCTGCGCGGCGGCAGGAAAGTAGACACCTGCAATCCCCGGCTCGAGACCGCCGCCTCGCTCGCGCGCATGATGGTCGGCGGCGAGATCAAGGAGGTCAAAGCGCCCGCCGGCCGCAAGACCACCGTGCCGCGGCTCGTCGTCAACGACCTCTCGCTCGCGCCGAGCGAAGCGCACGGCGTTCGGCTGGAGCACATCTCGTTCGAGCTGAAGGGCGGCGAGATTCTCGGCATCGCCGGCGTCGCCGGCAACGGCCAGGACGAGCTGTTCGCCGCGCTCTCCGGCGAGCGCCTGTCCAAGGACCCCGGCACGGTGGTGATCGAAGGCATCGCCGCCGGGCATCTGTCGATCACGCAGCGGCGCAAGCTGGGTGCCGCTTTCGTTCCCGAGGAGCGGCTCGGTCACGGCACCGCACCGCGCATGAAGCTGTCGGAGAACGCGCTGCTGACCGGGCACGCCGCCAGCGGCATGGTTCATCGCGGCTTCATCGACACCGCCGCGACGCTGAAGACCGTCGATCGCGCGACCGAAACCTTCGACGTGCGCAAGGCCAAGCGCGATCCGGAGGCTGCGAGCCTTTCCGGCGGCAATCTGCAGAAGTTCATCGTCGGCCGCGAGATCCTGCGCAACCCGGCAGTGCTGGTGGTCAGCCAGCCGACCTGGGGCGTCGATGCCGGCGCCGCCGCGGTGATCCGCCAGGCGCTGCTCGATCTCGCGACCGCCGGCGCCGCGGTGCTGGTGACAAGCCAGGATCTCGATGAGCTCGCCGAGATCGCCGACCGCATCGCCGTGATGTTCCACGGCCACCTGTCGGCGCCGCTCGCAACAAGCGAAGCGACCCGCGAAAAACTCGGCCTTTTGATGGGCGGCAGCAGCCTGGAGCCGAAGGAGGCCGCGCATGCAGTTGGTGCTTGAGAAGCGCGCCGAGCGCTCCAACACGATCGCGCTGGTCTCGCCGCTGATCGCGATCGGCCTGACGATCGTCACCATGACCATCCTGTTCGCGATCCTCGGCAAGAATCCGCTCCTCGCCCTGCATGCCTATTTCATCGCGCCACTGACCGACGGCTATTCGCTCCAGGAGATCGCGGTGAAGGCGACGCCGCTGGTGATGATCGCGATCGGCCTGTCGCTCTGTTATCTCGCCAATGCCTGGAACATCGGCGCCGAGGGGCAATTCCTGATCGGCGCGGTCGCCGGAAGCTGGATCGCGGTGAAGACGCAAGGCACTGACGCCGGGGCCTGGGTATTGCCGGCCATGCTCGTGCTCGCAGCCGCTGCAGGCGCGCTCTATGCGCTGATCCCGGCGATCTGCAGGGTGAAGTTCGGCGCCAGTGAAATCCTGACCAGCCTGATGCTGGTCTATGTCGCCGACCTCTTCCTTGATTATCTCGTGCGTGGCCCCTGGCGCGATCCGCACGGTTTCAACTTCCCGACCACCGCCGAATTCGATCCGGTGGCGACGGTGCCGCTGCTGATCGAAGGCGGCCGGCTGCATCTCGGGTCGATCATCGCCCTGCTCGTCGTTGCGGCGGCGGCGATCCTGCTCGGACGAACCATCAAGGGTTTCGAGATTCGCGTAGTCGGCGCAGCGCCCCGCGCGGCGCGGTTCGGCGGATTCAACGCCGACCAGCTGATCATCCTGACCTTCGCGGTTTCCGGCGCGCTCGCGGGCCTTGCCGGCATCATTGAGGTCGCGGGTCCCGTCGGGCATCTCCAGCCCGGCATCTCGCCAGGCTACGGTTTTACGGCGATCATCGTCGCCTTCCTCGGCCGGCTGAACCCGCTTGGAATATTAATTGCAGGTCTTTTTCTCGCACTGACCTTTATCGGCGGCGAGCAGGCGCAGATCGCGATGAAGATCCCGTTGGATGTCACCAAGGTGTTTCAGGGCATTCTGTTGTTCTACGTGCTCGCCTGCGACTCCCTCATCCTCTACCGCTTCAAGCTGGTCTTCCCGAACCGACAGGTGGCCCGTGGAACTGGTTGAAGCCATCATCCTTGCGGTGCTCGCCGCCTCGACGCCGCTCCTGATCGCGGCGACCGGCGAGCTCGTGACCGAGCGCTCCGGCGTGCTCAATCTCGGCGTCGAGGGAATGATGATCGTCGGCGCGGCCTGCGGCTTTGCCGGCGCCTGGCTGACCGGCTCGATTCTGGTCGGCGCGCTGTTCGGCATCGTCGCGGGCACGCTGATGTCGCTGATCTTCGCGCTGATGGCGCTCGGGCTCGCCGTCAACCAGGTCGCAACGGGCCTCGCGCTGACCATTCTCGGCATCGGGCTCTCCGGCCTGATCGGCGCCGGCTTCGTCGGCGAGCGCATCACGCCGGCTGCGCATCTCGCCCTTCCCGGCCTCACCGACATTCCGCTGGTCGGCCGCGTGCTGTTCGGCGAGGACGCCTTCGTCTATTTCTCCATCGCGCTGATCATCGGCGTCTGGTGGTTCCTGTACTGCACGCGGGCGGGCTTGATCCTGCGCGCCTGCGGCGACAATCACGTCTCGGCGCATGCGCTCGGCTATCCCGTGCTGCGCATCCGCACCTTCGCCGTGATGTTCGGCGGCGCCTGCGCCGGCCTTGCCGGCGCCTATCTGCCGCTCGCCTATACGCCGTTCTTCATTCCGGGCATGACGGCGGGTCGCGGCTGGATCGCGCTGGCGCTGGTGGTGTTCTCGTCCTGGCGGCCGGGCCGGCTCGTGGTCGGTGCTTATCTCTTCGGCGCGGTGACCATCCTGCAACTGCACGCGCAGGGCTGGGGCGTCGGCATTCCCTCGCAATTCATGTCGGCGCTGCCTTACCTCGCGACCGTCATCGTGCTGGTCCTGTTGTCCCGCGCGCGCACCGGCGGCTCGACCGCGCCGGCCGCGCTCGGCACCGTGTTCGTGCCTGACCGCTGAGTTTTCATTTCCGCGACGGGCGCGATGGGGCGCGCACGCTGCGGATCGTGGCTTTCCCCGACTATCTGGAGATTGATGATGAGAAAATCACTTCTTGCGCTGGCTGCCGGGCTTCTGCTTGCCGGAAGCGTCAGTGCCGCCTCCGCCTCCGACAAGCTGAAGGTCGGCTTCATTTACTTGGGCCCGGTGGGCGACCTCGGCTGGACCTACCAGCACGAACAGGGACGCCTGGCGCTGGTGAAGGAATTGGGCGACAAGATCGAGACCACCACGCTCGAGAACGTCCCTGAAGGTCCCGACGCCGAGCGCGCCATCGAGCAACTCGTCCGCGCCGGCAACAAGCTGATCTTCACCACCTCGTTCGGCTACATGGACCCGACGCTGAAGGTCGCCAAGAAGTATCCGAACGTGCATTTCGAGCACGCCACCGGCTACAAGCGCGACAAGAACATGTCGACCTATTCGGCCAAATGGTACCAGGGCCGCTATATCCAGGGCCTGATCGCGGCCAAGATGTCGAAGTCGGGCGTGCTCGGCTATATCGGCTCGTTCCCGATTCCCGAGGTCGTCTCCGGCATCAACGCGACGATCCTCGCGGCGCAGACCATCAATCCGAACATCAAGGTCAAGATCATCTGGGCCAACACCTGGTTCGACCCGGGCAAGGAAGCCGACGCCGCCAAGGCGCTGATCGACCAGGGCGCCGACGTGATCATGCAGCACACGGACTCGCCGGCGGCAATGCAGATCGCCAGCGAACGCGGCAAGCTCGCCTTCGGTCAGGATTCCGAGATGATCAAGTTCGGGCCCAAGACCCAGCTGACCTCGATCCTCGATACCTGGGGCCCCTACTACATCGAGCGCGTCAAGGCCGAGTTGGCCGGCAGCTGGAAGTCCGAGGACACCTGGGGCGGCCTGGACAGCCACATGTTCGCGATGGCGCCCTACACCAACATGCCCGACGACGTGAAGAAGATGGCCGAGGATGCCCAGGCCGCGATCACCGCCGGCAAGCTGCATCCGTTCAAATGCCCGATCGTTGGGCAGGACGGCAAGGAGGTCGAGTGCAAGGGCGGCGCCAATCTCGCTGACGGCCAGATCCTTGGCATGAATTTCTACGTCAAGGGCATCGACGACAAGCTGCCGGGCAAGTAGCACGCTTCTTGCATTGCCTGGACCACCTGCTCCTCCCGGAGGAGGTTCGGAGGGGGTAGCCACAAGCACCCGGCACTTGTGGTTGCCCCCTCTTTCTATCCCGCCTGCATCGCCCGCGCCGCGGAACTGTGGCGGCGGATGAGATCGGCGACATCCAGTCCCGGAATCGCGCCGTCGATCACGGCCCATTGTCCTGCCACCATGACCCGGTCGGCCCGGTATGCCCCGCACAGCACCAGCGCGGCCAGGGGATCGCCATGGCCGGAGAAACGCAGTTCGTCGAGCCTGAACAGCGCCAGATCAGCTGCCTTGCCCACGGCAATCTCGCCGAGTTCCGGCCGGCCGACACAGGCCGCCGAGCCCTTGGTCGCCCAGCGCAGGGCATCCTTGTGGCTGACCTTCGTCACCCCGTAGCGCGCCCGTTGCAGGAGGAACGCGGCCCGCACCTCCTGCATCAGATTCGACCCGTCGTTCGAGGCCGAGCCGTCGACGCCGATGCCGATCCCGACACCGGCATCCTCCATCTCGCAGACCGGACAGCAGCCGGACGCCAGAAGCTGGTTGCTACAGGCGCAGTGGCTGATGGTCGTCCTGGCCTTGCCGAGCCGCTTGATCTCGTCGGCGTTGAAAAAGATGCCATGGGCGAGCCAGGTCCGCGTATTGAGCCAGCCGCATTGCTCGAGATAGTCGAGTGGACGGCAGCCATACATCTGCTGGCAGAATTTGTTCTCGTCCTCGGTCTCGGCGAGATGGGTGTGCAGGCGCACGTCGAGCTTGTCGGCGAGATCGGCGGTGGCGCGCATCAGCGACGTCGTCACCGAGAATGGCGAGCACGGCGCCAGCGCGATTTGCACCATCGCGTCCGCCCCGCGCTGGTGATGCTTGGCGACCACGCGCGCGCTGTCGGCGAGAATGGTGTCCTCGTCCTGCACGACGCTGTCGGGCGGCAGCCCGCCGTCGCGCTGCGACAGGTTCATCGACCCGCGCGTGAGCAGCACGCGCACGCCGAGCCGTTTTGCGACTCCGACCTCGATATCGACGGACTCCTCGAGCCCCGCCGGGAACACGTAGTGATGATCGGTCGTGGTGGTGCAGCCCGACAGCAGCAGCTCGGACATCGCCACGGTCACACCGAGCTCCAGCGATTCCGGCGTCATCCTCGCCCACACCGGATAGAGCGCCTGGAGCCAGGGAAACAGCTCGCGGTCCATCGCCGCCGGCAGCGCCCGCGTCAGCGTCTGGTAGAAATGATGATGGGTGTTGATAAGGCCCGGCAGCACGACGTGTTCGCTCGCGTCGAACACCGCGACATCCGCCGTCGCAGGCACGCCGCCGGCCGGCACGAGCTCGACGATCCGGCCATCCTTCACCACGATCCCGCGCCCGGCGCCGTCGGCGAGGATGGCCAGGGGATCCCTGATCCAGATCGGCTTTGCGTCGCTCATGATCCTGTTTCTCCCCACATCCGCTGACGGCAGACCTGCAAGGCGGAGGCCAGCCCAATCGCGTTCCCGCTGCGACTTCTTGTTGCGACTTGGCTCTGGTCTTGCAAGACTTTCTCTCGGTACAAATCACTCGATGCAAGCGCTGGCGCAGCCATGGACTTGAATACCATCACAGCCGTAGCCCATCCGCAAACGCGCGCGCAGCTGCCCGTTTGGACGCCAGGCGATGCTTGGCTCGCAGGCGGCACCTGGCTGTTCTCGGAGCCGCAAGCGCAGCTGACGCGCCTGATCGATCTCACCGATCTGAAATGGCCGGCGCTGACGATCACCGAGAGCCATCTCGGCATCGCCGCCACTTGCACCGTCGCGCAGATCGACGGACTCGCCTGCCCGGCCGACTGGCTCGCAGCGCCGCTGATCAACCAGTGCTGCCGCGCGTTCCTCGCTTCGTTCAAGATCTGGAAGACCGCGACCGTCGGCGGCAATCTCTGCATGTCGCTGCCGGCGGGACCGATGATCTCGCTCACATCCGCGCTCGACGGCGTCTGCACGATCTGGAAGGCCGGCGGCGGCGAACAGAAGATTCCCGTGATCGACTTCATCACCGGCAACCAGCGCAACCGCCTGACGCCGGGAGACCTGCTGCGGCAGATCGATATCCCGATTGCCGCGCTGAAGCGCCGCACGGCGTTTCGCCACATCTCGCTCGCCCCGGTCGGCCGCTCGGCGGCACTCCTGATCGGCAGCCTCGATGCCGATGGCACGCTGGCGCTGACAGTCACCGCATCGACGGTGCGGCCGATCCGCCTCACCTTTCACAAAGCCCCGGACGCGAGCGCGGTTCGCGACGCGATCGTGCAGCAGATCACCGATGACCTCTACCACACCGACATCCACGGCAAGCCGCTCTGGCGCAAGCACATGACGCTGCGGCTCGCCGAAGAGATTCGCGGCGAACTCCTGGGGGCAACGCCGTCATGAGCTTCGAGATCAACGGCAAGACGTTTCCGCAGGAGCCGCGTGCCGGCCAGTGCCTCCGCACGTTCCTGCGCGAGCTCGGTCATTTCGGCGTCAAGAAGGGCTGCGATGCCGGCGATTGCGGCGCCTGCACCGTGCTGCTCGACGGCGAGCCGGTGCACAGCTGCCTGATCCCGGCGTTCCGCGCCGAGGGGCGCACTGTGACCACGATCGAGGGCCTCGGCGGCGAGCTCGGCGCGCATCCGATGCAGCAGGCCTTCCTCGATGCGCAGGGCTTTCAATGCGGCTTCTGCACCGCCGGCATGATCCTGACCTGCGCCTCGCTGAACCAGGCGCAGCGCACCGATCTCGGCGCCGCGCTGAAAGGCAATATCTGCCGCTGCACCGGCTATCGCGCGATCGAGGACGCGCTGCTCGGCAAGATCAACGTCGAGGAGAGCGTCGAGGCCGGCGCCGCCTTCGGCCGCAGCCTTCCGGCGCCAGCAGGTCCCGATGTCGTGCGCGGCAAGGCACGCTACACGTTCGACACGCAGATTGACGGCCTGCTGAACATCAAGCTGCTGCGCTCGCCTCACGCGCACGCCAGAATCACCGCGATCGACAAGTCTGCGGCGCTCAGCGTTCCCGGCGTGCATGCGGTGCTGACGCATGAGGACGCGCCATCGGTGCTGATCTCGACCGCGCGGCACGAGAAGGACTGGATGGACCCCGAGGACACCCGCATCCTCGACGACGTCGTGCGCTTCATCGGCCAGAAGGTCGCGGCGGTCGTCGCCGAAAGCGAAGGCGCCGCCGAGGAAGCCTGCCGGAGGCTCAAGGTCACTTACGAGGTCCTGCCTGCGCTGATCGATCCAGAGCAGGCGATGGCGCCCGGCGCGCCCATCATTCATCCCGACCGCACCACCGAGAACCGCGTCGCCGACGCCAGGCGCAACCTTGCGGCTGAGACCCATGGCGAGTTCGGCGATGTCGCAGCAGCACTCGCCACATCCGCCGTCACCTACGAAGCCACCTTCCACAGCCATCGCGTGCAGCACGCCGCGCTGGAGACCCATGGCGGCCTCGCCTGGCTCGACGCCTCCGGTGTGCTTAACGTCCGCACCTCGACGCAGGTGCCGTTCCTGACCCGGCGCGCGCTGTCGGACATCTTCCAGCTGCCCATGGACAAGGTCCGCGTGTTCTGCGAGCGCGTCGGCGGCGGCTTTGGCGGCAAGCAGGAGATGTTCGTCGAGGATATCCTTGCGCTCGCCGCGCTGAAGACCGGACGCCCCGTGAAGCTGGAGCTCACCCGCGAGGAGCAGTTCATCGCGACGTCGACGCGGCATCCGATGCGGGTCCACATCAAGGCCGGTGCCGATGCCGACGGCAAGCTCACCGCACTCCAGCTCGACGTGCTCTCCAACACCGGCGCCTACGGCAATCACGCCGGCCCGGTGATGTTCCACTCGCTGTCCGAGTCCATCGCCGTCTACAATTGTCCGAACAAGCGGGTCGACGGCTACGCCGTCTACACCAACACGGTGCCATCGGGTGCGTTTCGCGGCTATGGCCTGCCGCAGACGCTGATCGCGATCGAGGCCGCAATCGACGAGCTGGCCGGGCAGCTCGGCATCAGCCCCTACGACATGCGCCGGCGCAACATCGTCAAGCCAGGCGACCCCATGCTGTCGCCGCCGCCATCCGAATTTCACGACGTGCTCTATGGCTCCTACGGGCTCGACCAGTGCCTCGATCTCGTCGAGCGCGCGATGCAGGCGGATGGCCCGCGGCCGGAGCTGTCGCCGGAATGGCTGATCGGCGATGGCATCGCGCTGACCATGATCGACACCGTGCCGCCCGCCGGCCACATCGCGGACGCCATGATCGCGCTCAACGACGACGGCGGCTTCGATCTCACCGTCGGCACCGCCGAGTTCGGCAACGGCACCAGCACGGTCCACCGCCAGATCGCGGCGACGACGCTGGCGACCACCGTCGACAGGATTCGCCTGCGCCAGTCCGACACCGCCCATGGCGGCCACGACACCGGCGCCTATGGCAGCGCGGGCACCTTCGTCGCCGGCAAGGCGACGCATGCAGCCGCCATGCAGCTTGCCACGGACTTGAGGGCGGCCGCGGCCGGCGCCTGGCTTTGCGATGTCGGAAGCTGCGCGCTCGAGGACGAGTTCGTCGTGAGCGGCGTCAGGCGCATGTCCTTTGTGGAGCTTGCGAAGCTTGCGCGCGAACGCGGCCAGCCGCTCGCAGCACAAGGCAATTCCGGCGGCACGCCGCGCTCGGTCGGCTTCAACGTGCAGGGCTTTCGCGTGGCGGTGAACAAGGGCACCGGCGAGCTCAAGATTCTCAGAAGCGTGCAGGCCGCCGACGCCGGCGTCGTCGCCAATCCCATGCAGTGCCGCGGCCAGGTCGAGGGCGGCGTCGCGCAGGCGCTTGGTGCTGCGCTCTACGAGGAGATGGTGATCGACGCGGACGGCCGCGTCACCAACGCCAAGTTCCGCGACTACCACCTGCCCTCCTTCGCGGACGTGCCGCGCACCGAAGTCTTCTTCGCCGAGACCTCCGACACCATCGGCCCCTTGGGCGCGAAGTCGATGAGCGAGAGTCCGTACAATCCGGTCGCCGCGGCGCTCGGCAACGCGATTGCAGACGCCACCGGCATCCGCTTCACGGCGCCGCCGTTCAAGCCGGACCGGCTGTTTCCGGCGCTGCACGATAAATTTGGTTAGGCCTATTTTGGGGGATTCATTCGTGAGCAGCGAGGTCCATCCCGTCGACGAAGTCCTGCCGGTCCCGCGCCTGCTCGCGCTCGGGCTCCAGCATGTGCTGGTGATGTATGCCGGCGCGGTCGCGGTGCCGCTGATCATCGGACGCGCGCTGAAGCTGCCGCCGGAGGACGTCGCCTTCCTGATCAGCGCCGACCTGTTCGCCTGCGGGCTTGCGACGCTGGTGCAATGCCTCGGCTTCCCCGGCGTCGGCATCCGCCTGCCCGTGATGATGGGCGTAACGTTTGCCTCGGTCGGACCGATGCTCTCGATGGCCGCCGCGCCCGACATCGGCCTGCTCGGCATCTACGGCTCCGTCATCGCCGCCGGCCTGTTCGGCATCGTCGCCGCGCCCTTCGTCAGCCGGCTGCTGCCGCTGTTTCCGCCGGTCGTCACCGGCAGCATCATTCTCGTCATCGGCATCTCCTTGATGCGGGTCGGGATCAACTGGGCCGGCGGCGGCCTGCCGACCTTGACGAAGGTCGTCGACGGCGTTGCCGGCAGCTTTCCCAATCCGGCCTATGGGCAATTGCAGGGGCTCGGCATTTCGCTGTTCGTGCTGCTTTTCATCCTCGGCCTGATCAAATGGGGCACCGGCTTCCTCGCCAACGTCTCCGTGCTGCTCGGCATCGTCGCCGGCGCCGTGCTCGCGACCATTCTGAGCGTGATGCATTTCGACAAGGTCAGTGCTGCCTCCTGGGGCGCGCTGGTGATCCCGTTCCGCTTCGGCATGCCGCAATTCCACCTCGTGCCCGTCGTCACCATGTGTGTCGTCATGATCGTGGTGATGATCGAGTCGCTCGGCATGTTCCTCGCGCTCGGCGACATCACCGGCAAGACGGTCGACCGCGAAGCCCTGAGCCGAGGCCTGCGCGCCGACGGCGTCGGCACGCTGCTCGGCGGCATCTTCAACACCTTTCCCTACACCTCGTTCTCGCAGAATGTCGGCCTCGTCTCCGTCACCGGCGTGCGCTCGCGCTGGGTGACGGTGACGGGCGGCTGCATCATGCTCGGCCTCGGCCTGTTGCCGAAGCTCGCGGCGCTGGTCGAGGCGGTGCCGCTGGTCGTGCTCGGCGGCGCGGGCCTCGTGATGTTCGGCATGGTCGCGGCAACAGGCGCGCGCATCCTCACCTCGGTCGATTTCCGCACCAACCGCTACAATCTCTTCATCGTCGCGATCTCGATCGGCTTCGGCCTGATCCCGCTCGCCGCGCCCGGGTTCTTCCGGAACCTGCCGCATGATCTACAGCCGCTGCTGGAGTCCGGCATTTTGCTTTGTGCGGTGGTCTCGGTACTGCTCAACGCCTTCTTCAACGGCTTGGGCGGCGGCGCTGCGGCCGAGGCGGATGCAGCGGCAGTCGCGTCATCCGCACAACATGTCTAGCTAGCTGCCGCGATAGGTCGCGTAGCTCCAGGGCGTGACCAGCAGCGGCACGTGGTAGTGATTTTCCGGCTCGCTGATCGCAAAGCGCAATGGGATCTCGTCGAGGAACGGCGGCTCCGACAGCGGCACGTTGCGCTCGGCGTAATATTTGGCGACGCGGAAGCGAAGCTCGTAGCGGCCGATCGGAAGCGGACGGCCGCCGATCAACGGCTGATCGGTACGCCCATCCGCATTGGTGACGGTGCGCGCGATGACGCGGCTCTCGCCGAGACTCGCAAGCTCGATCAGCTCCACCGGGATGCCTGGCGCGGGCTTGCCGGCGTGATTGTCCAGCACATGCGTCGAGAGCCGGCCGTGCACCTTGAGCTTGTCGTCGGCGACGACGAGCTGGTCGAGCCGCAGCGCCGAGATGCGGCCGATCTCCTCGATCGCACGTCGCGTCTCGGTCTTGGCAATATTGAGCAGCCGCGTTTCGAAGTCGCGCAGCACGGAATCCTTCGTGTGACGGCGCACGCAGACGATGTAGGGGAAGCCGAACTTTTCACGGTACGCATTGTTGACGCGCTCGAACGCGGCATATTCGGCGTCCGACAGCCGGTCGAGCCCGGCGCTGTTCTGCTCGTCGGTCGATTCCGCCGTCAGGCCCGCGGCGCGCTGGGTCTTGTTGGCGAGATCGGGATGCGCCCGGATCAGCGCCAGCTGCACGTCGGGCTCGGCGCTCTGGATCGCGGCCATCAGCGCGGCGTGCAACTGGTTGATGCCGGTGAACGGCCGCTGCCCGGCGAGCTTCTCCGCAATCCACGGCGAATATTCGACGACATTGGCGAGGGCCGCGACGAAGTCGGCTTTGTCGGCGGCGTTGAGATCGGCGAGCGAGATTTGCGACATCACACCTTCACCCGATCTCGAAGGCGTCGGCAGCAAGATGCGCGTGCTTGTCGTGCCAGTGCTGCGCGATCTGGAGCCGCGTCGGCACCCAGACGCGCTCGTGCTTGCCGATGTAATCCAGGAAGCGGATCAACCCCGCGGCCCGGCCCGGCCGGCCGGCGAGGCGGCAATGCAGCCCCACCGACATCATCTTCGGCGCGGTCTCGCCTTCGGCGTAGAGCACGTCGAAGGCGTCCTTCAGATAGGTGTAGAACTGCTCACCTTCGGCAAAGCCCTGCGGGTTGATGAACCGCATGTCGTTGGCGTCCAGCGTATAGGGAATGATGAGCTGCTTGCCCCTGGCGCCCTTGACCCAATAGGGCAGATCATCGGCATAGGAGTCGCAGAGATAGAGGAAGCCGCCCTCCTCCATCAGGAGGCGGTTGGTGTTGATCGAGGAGCGCCCGGTGTACCAGCCGAGCGGCCGCGACCCCGTCGCCTCGAGGTGGACGCGGATCGACTCGGCGATCTCGGCGCGCTCCTGCGCCTCGGTCATGTCCTTGTGCTCGATCCATTTCAGGCTGTGGCTGGCGATGTCCCAGCCGGACTCCTTCATCGCGGCGACGATTTCCGGATTCCGCTTCAGCGCGGTGGCGACGCCGAACACGGTGGTCGGCCATTTGCGCTCATCGAACATCCGCCACAGCCGCCAGAAGCCGGCGCGCGAGCCATATTCGAACATCGATTCGATATTGGCGTGGCGCTGGCCCGGCCAGGGCTGCGCGCCGAGCACGTCGGACAGGAAGGCTTCCGAGGCGCGATCGCCGTGCAGGATGTTGTTCTCGCCGCCTTCCTCGAAATTGACGACGAACTGCACCGCGACCCGCGCGTTGCCCGGCCATTGCGGATGCGGCGGGTTGCGGCCGTAGCCGCGGAGATCGCGCGGGTAGCGGGTATCAGTCACTCAGACTTCCTCGAAGCGGATCGGCAGCGCGCCCTTCCACAGCACGCTCTTGCCCAGCGTCGCCAGATTCTCCAGCCCCGAGGTCACCGTGATGAAGTGATTGCCGGCGAGCTGGCCCATCTTGCTCGCGAAGCTCACGCCGCCATAGGCCATCAGGATCTCGGTCTCGCTGATGCCGCCGGGATAGAGGATGATCTGGCCCGGTGCGGGATAGCTGGTGTGGTTCTCGTAGCCGACGCCGAAATCGAGGTCGCCGAGCGGCATCCACACCGCCTCGCCGCTCCAGCGCACGTGGATGATGTGGCTTTCGAACGGCATAGCCTTGCGGAACGCGGCAACGGTCTTGGGCGCCAGTTGCTCCTCGAAGCGAGCATCGAAGGTATAGTCGCCGGCACGGATAACGAGTTTGCTCATCTCATCTCTCTGGATCGGGGGCTAAAGGCCCCACGGGGAACTTTCAAGCAAAGAGCATTCCATCGGGCTTCGCGCAAGGGGCGCGGCCCCTCACCTGCGGTCGTAGGACCAGCCGAAAATGCCGCTCCGCCGCGTCTCCGGCTCGGGCTCGGCGGCAGGCGGCGGCGCCTCCTTGAGTTCCGCCTGCGGCGGGGGTGGAGGCGGTGCGGGAAGGTTCTCGCATTTCATCGAGTAGACCAGCTTGCCGTCCGCGGTCCGCCCGATCGGCGCGCAGGGGTCCGGATGCGCCGCCGCACTCTTCGGAGTGAGCTTGACCTGCGCCGCGGCCGGCGAGGAGATCAGAAGAAGGACCAGCAGATATTTCGACATCGTTGTCGCCTGAAAACCAATTCGCCCCATTCAACCGGATTGCCGGGGGCAAGTCCATCGGGCCCAACCGGCCGATTGCCGAATATTTAGCCGGGACCAAAAAATTTGCTCGCCGCAACGTGATGGCTGCGCTTCCGATCGTGAGGCCGGCGCTGCTGATATTTGGCAGGGCCCATCGCCATGTCAGCCGCGACGACGAAATCATGTCTCACAGCCGGAGCGTCGTCACGGGAGAAACAACGATGCAAAAGACTTTCGCCATTCTCGGCGCAACGCTGATTGCCGCCGCCACCATCCAGACCGCCGCAGCCAGCGACCGCCACCACGCCCGCAAGGCGCAACCGGCTCCCATCACTCAATCGGTACGCGACTCCAACGCCGCACTCTGGCCGTCGCAGCCGACCGCGCCCGACTGGTCGCGCTACGCCAACGGCGCCATGTCGGCGCCGGCGGGACGGTGATGCTGGAAGCCTAGCGCGATAGAGCGCAACTGCTTCAATGCCGTCATTGCGAGGAGCCCGCGACAAAATTGCGAAGCAATTTTGCGCTGATGCGACGAAGCAATCCAGACCGCCTCCGCGGAAAGACTCTGGATTGCTTCGCTGCGCTCGCAATGACGGAGCGAGACGCATCGGCGTCATCCTCTAACTCGAGTCCCGACTCGCAGACACGCCTTCCCGTCCTCGCGGCTTAATTCGCCCGAGCTTTGCTTCGTCGCTCCACCCTCATTAGCCAAGAGGGCGCAGGGAAGGCCGGGTGCTGACCTAGCACCCGCGGTCCGCTGCGCGAAAGGTAGCGCAAAAGAACCGCACAGCAGCATACAGGTGTAGCCAATCACTCGGCCTTCCCTGCGCAGTGGTTGGACGGCTTATGCCGTGCTCTCCCGGGAGCCGAGTTCGTTCTGGCCTCCCTCGCTCTCGCGAAAGTCGCCGGCACCGCGCCGGTTGACGCAACTGCCGCATTCGCAAGAGCTTGACCGTAGCAACGACGGCCAGGACCACACGGTTTTGCCGTACGCACGGCTCGCTTGCTCGCCGCAGTTTTCCCGGCCCTGTCGACGGAGCCGGAAACTTACAGGCGAGACGAACCTGACAGCGCCGCTCATCCAGCGCGAAGTCCTGGGCTCACGGAGAGCAATCCGCCCTGCCCTTGACCTCTCGCGCCCGACGCTGCCGCGTCCACCGCAAGCCCGGCTCGCGAAACGTGACGACACAAGATCGCCCCTCAAGGATGAGCCGGGATGGGCGACACATACGGTATTTCCGAATTTCGGTAAAGTGGAATATTTTTGCGCAAGTGGATTGACAGCTTCGCAGGTGTTTTGCCCGTCGGGCAAGATCTCGTAGCCCGGATGAGCGAAGCGACATCCGGGGTCTTGCCACGCGCTACAGCGGTCCCGGGTATCGCTGCGCTCACCCGGGCTGCGACGAAACAGCTATGGCGAAAACAGCCGACTAATACGGCTGATATCAGTAGCCCGGGTCGTAATAATAGGGACTGCCGCCGTAATAGCCCGGACCGCCATAGTAAGGACGCCGCCCATAGTAATAGTGGTCCTCATAATAGTCGCGGCGTCGCTGCTCGGCGATCACCCCGCCGATGATGCCCGCCGCGGCGCCCATGAAGGCGAGGCCCGCCGCGTTCGGCCCGCGTCGATAGTAGCGGTGGCGGCGTGCTGCGCTGAAATCAGTGACGTCGGAGGAGGCCTGACCTGCCTTCGCGGACGCCGCCTGTGCCGGCCCGGGGGATGCCGCAGCCGAGGGCGATAACGAGGTTGCGAGCAGCGCCAGGCCTGCGCACGCGGCCAGGACGGTGTTGCGGCCGGCTGCGGAAATCATGAGTCTGCTCATTTTGACCTTCCTCTGCTTTCACTCAAACACGTCGATGCAAACCGTCGGTAACGCGCAAAGCACTGAAATGGTTTCGTGATCGCGGCAATCTGCCACGCTTTGAACGATTGTAAACCGACTGACCAGATCCAGCTTGAACCACTCAACCTGAGCGGATAATGAACAGCCGCGCCGTTTTTCGGTCGCCGTAAGCGTTTCACGTGAACCAACGCATCAACCGACGCCGTCGGGATCGATGCCATTTGCAGGGTTCAACGTGACTGACGCGTCCTTTTCCGTAAGAGAAATCAGATGATTGCGGTTCGCAAACTGCCGGCGCGCTATGCGCCGATCGTAATGCCCTTTGTGCTGTCCATCCTCATGACAGCCGTGGTGTCGGTCATTTCGACGCTTCGAAGCCTCGGCGCAACGCCGGCCTTCCTCGCGACCTGGCCGGGCGCCTGGGCGCTGTCATGGCTTGTCGCCTTTCCAACGCTGCTGATGGTACTGCCACTGGTCCGCCGGATCGTGGCCTGCGTGGTCGCGTCTCCATCGCAATGATCCGGAACAGCGCCTAGCGGTCTTCCGAAAGATCACGCGCAAACACCAACGTGAAGCGCGATGACGATTCATCGCAATCTCATCGCGCTTTACGACAGCGCCCCGAGCACGCCGCGCGTGGCCTTGTCGATCTCCTCGACATAGCGGCGACGGGCGAAGTTCTCGGTGAGGAAACCGACCACCTTGCGGCTGTCGGTGGAATCGACCACCGCCAGCATCTCGGCTTCCGCCTCATCGAACACCGCCATCGCCGACTTCACGTTCATTTCCGGGATCAACACGATGTCGATCAGGCGGGCGAGCTCGATCACCTGGATGTCGTCGGCGATGGTGTCGAGGTCGCTGGAGAACAGATCGGGCAGCAGGACGAGGCCGATATATTCGTCCGCATTGTTGACGATGACGACTCCCGGCCGCGAGCCAAGCACGAATTCGCGGCGTACGGCGGCGATCGTCGTGGTCGACGGCACCTTGCCGACGTCGGAGCGCATCAGCCGCTCGACGGTCAGGTTGCGCAGCCAGCCGACGTCGTTGGCGCTGCGGATGGTCTCGCCGCGCAGATGCAGGCGCCAGGTCGAGAAGGAGTGGCCGAACATGAAGCGGACGCAGATCGAGGTCACGATGCAGCCGGCCAGCACCACGGCGGTGACGTCGACATTGCGGGTCATCTCGAGCACGAGGAACGACATCGTCAGGGGACCGCCCACGATGGCGACGCCGAGCGTCGCCATGCCCGTCAGCATCGCCACCAGCGGATCGATCACGAAGTTCGGGCTGATCAGCAACAGCACCGCGGAGAAGAACTTTCCGATCAGGCTGCCGACGAACAGCGAGGCGAAGAACAGGCCGCCGCGGAAGCCCGAGGCGAGCGAGATCAGGCAGGCCGTCACCTTCAGGGCGATGATCAGCGCGATCAGGCCGATCGTCATGTCGTGAAAGAGATCGAGCACCATGGCGCCGTGGCCGGCCGCCAGCACCTGCGGCGTGACGATGGCAAAGCCGCCGACGACGAGGCCGCCCATCACGGGACGCAGCCAGACCGGCAGCCAGGCGAACAGGCGCTCGAACATCGGCGAGGAGCGCATCACGGCGATGCCGACGCCGCTGGTGATGAGGGCGAGACCGATCAGTGCCAAATACTGCTCGACGCCGACGGCGCTGACCTTCGGTATCTCCAGCGAATACGGCGCGCCGCCGAGCCATTGCGCGGTCAGCGCACCTGCGAGCGAGGCCGCCAGGATCGGGGCGGCGCTGCCGACCGAATAGACGCCGACGATCAGCTCGCAGGCGTAGAAGGCGCCGGTGATCGGCGCGCCGAACGCCGCGGCGATCGCGGCGGCCGCACCGCAGCCGACCATCAGGCGCAGATCGTTGCGGCGCAGATTGAAAAACTTGCCGAGCAGCGAGGCGATGCCGGAGCCGATCTGGGTATAGCCGGCCTCGAGGCCGACCGAGGCGCCGCAGCCGTTGGAGATCAGCGTCTGGCTCGACACCACCAGGCTGTCGCGCATCGACAGATTGCCGCCGCGCAGCGCATTGGCCTCGATCGGGTCGACCGCGCTGGAGATCTTCATCCGCCGCCGCGACCATTCCATGATGCCGAGCGCCAATCCGCCGAGCGCAGGCGCGATCAGCGCCGCCCAGGGGCTGACCCTGGCGTTGGCCGACAGGCGGACGTCGACGGGAATGCCGTAGATAACCATATGGGCAATCTGCGCGATCTCGGCCATCAGCGTCACGATGGCGCCGGCCAGCGTGCCGATCACCAGTGCAAGCGGGATCAGGTAGAACTCGTTGCTGCGCAAGAGCGCGCGCAGGCGAACCATGAGGCGGTTCGATCCCTTGCGATCGGCGAGATGTCTGATCCGCACGAACACCTTCTGCCCGCCCTACCCTTCCGACATGCCGTAGCCGGACATGCGCTGGCGCACGCGTTCGACCTCGGCGCTAGAGAGCAGCGGCGGTTTCCCGATCTGGAGGCAGCCGTGATATTGCCGCGCCAGGGTCTCGACCTCGACAGCGAGCCACATCGCCTTGTCCAGCGTCTTGCCGATCGCGATCATGCCGTGATGGTCGAGCAGGCAGGCAAGCCGCCCCTCCAGCGCCCGCACCGCATGTTCGGACAGTTCCTCCGTTCCGAACGTGGCATAGGGCGCGCAGCGGATGCTGTCGCCGCCTGCGGCCGCAATCATGTAGTGCACCGGCGGGATCTCCATGCCCATGATCGCCAGGATGGTGCAATAGGTCGGATGGGCATGGACCACGGCGTCGACCTCGGGCCGGGCCTTCAGGATGTCGCGGTGGAAGCGCCACTCGCTGGACGGCTTCTGATCGGGCGCGTGCGAGCCGTCCATCGCCATGAACACGATCTGGTCCGGCGTCATGGCCTCATAGGGCACGCTGGTCGGCGTGACCAGAAGCCCGTCCACATGCCGGACGCTGATATTGCCTGATGTGCCCTGGTTGATGCCGAGCGCATTCATGCGGCGGCAGGCGTCGATGATGGCCTGTCTCTTGGCGAGCTCGTCCACGGTCATCGACATCCCGATTTCATCTCGACTTCTTGGCGATGGGCGTTTGTCAGACCGGAAGTACGTCAAAGCAATATGGCAGCGCAAGCGAAAGCGACCGGACCGCCTGTCGTCTCGCCGGCCGGTCCGGCGCGGCACGAAATAGACCGTAAAATCAACGGATTAACGGATCGTCGCAATCCTACGGCAGGCTCGCCCGGACGGCCGCGATGCCGTTGATCACGAACTGCACGGAATAGGCGGCGAGCAGCATGCCGAGCACGCGCGAAAGCACGGCATTTCCGGTGCGCCCGAGGGTGCGGGCGATCAGGCTCGCGGACAGAAAGCACAGCATGCAGAGCAGGCACACCGAGAGGACGACCGCGATGATGATCGCGCGCCGCGCCCCGTAGCCGGCATCGCCCGTCAACAGCAATGTGGTCGCGATCGCACCGGGGCCGGCCATCATGGGGATCGCCAGCGGAAACACCGCGACATCGGACGCGTGCTCCGAGGTCGCCTTGTCGGCCTCGCGGGCCTCGCGATGCGGGCGGTCGCCGAAGATCATCTGGTAGGAGACGCCGAACAGCAGCAGCCCGCCCGCGATCTGGAACGCGGGGATGCCGATCCCGAGCTGGCGCAACAGCCAGTTTCCGACCAGCGCGATCACCACCAGGATCGAGGCTGCGATCAGCGGCGCGCGCAGCGCGATCGTGCGCTTGACCGTGTCGGGCATGCCCCCGGTCGCGGCCAGGAAGGCCGGCGCAAGGCCGACGGGATCGACCACCAGCAGCAGCGTCACGAAGGCGGACAGGGCGAAGTCGAGCATGCGGCTGGGTCTCGCGCGAGGTGGGGCCGCAATCCATAACGGCTCGACGCGGCCTTCGCGAGGAACATTTGCCCTCGCAGAGTCTTGGTCGCGCGAGGATTGAGGAGGGCCTCGCCTTCCCGTGTCGCCTCAAGAGGAGGATTTATGGCCAAACGAGCAAAGAAACGTGCGAACGCGAAAAAGTCCGCGGCGCGCCGCCCGCGTCAGGCGCCGAAGATGTTGAGCGACCTGTTTCTGGAGACGCTGAAGGACATCTATTACGCCGAGAACAAGATCATCAAGACGCTGCCGAAGATGGCGAAGGCGGCTCACTCCAAGCAGCTGTCCGCGGCCTTCAACAAGCATCTGCGCGAGACGCAGGGCCAGGTCAAACGCCTTGACCAGATCTTCAAGATGCTGGGCAAGCCCGCGCGCGGCAAGCCCTGCGAGGCGATCAACGGCATCACCGACGAGGGCGCCGAGATCATGAAGGATTTCAAGAACGCCCCTGCCCTCGACGCCGGCCTGCTCGCCGCGGCGCAAGCCGTCGAGCACTACGAGATCTCCCGCTACGGCACGCTGCGCACCTGGGCCGAGGAGCTCGGCATGCCGGACGCCGCCAGGCTGCTCCAGGCGACGCTCGATGAGGAAGAGGCGACCGATCACACCCTGACCGAGCTCGCCACCTCCGTGATCAACCTCGAAGCGGAAGAAGAATACCGCGCCGCCGCCTGATCGGCGCGCCCCGGCCCAACTGTTGCCTACGACGCCGCGGAACATCTCCGCGGCGTCGCAGCGACTGATTGCAAGGGCCTCCTCGGGTTCGAGGGGACAGGCATGCTCCAAACGCGCGATGCTGGAATTTTGGGGAACCGTCCCCATATCCTCGTTTTCCAACCGCAGCGCCTTCCCCGAGTTTTGCCATGCAACCCAAAAATCCCCTCGACTGGATGCTGTCCGAAGCCCTGGACTCGCTGACCCGCGCCGAACGGCTGCGGCAGCAGTTCGGCCGCCAGGAAGCCTGCTGGGAGCCGCCGATCGACGTGCTCGAAACCGAGCATGAGCTTTTGATCCTGGTCGCGCTTCCCGGCGTCAATCCCGACAATGTCGAGACGGTGATCCATGACGGCGCGCTCGTCATCTCCGGCCAGCGCACCCTTCCGCCGGAGCTTCGCAACGCCCGCATCCACCGGCTCGAGCTGCCGCAGGGGCGTTTTGAGCGCCGCATTGCATTGCCCCTTGGCCGCTACGCCATCAGCCGCTTCGTGATGGACGGCTGCGTCGCGCTGCGCCTCGCCAAATCCTGAGGTCGATCATGGCCACCGAACAGATGAATAACGCACAGACCAATTCCACCGAGTCCGACGTGAAGATCCCCGACGACGCACTGATCATCATCCCCGTGCGCGAGATGGTGCTGTTTCCCGGCGCCATCGCGCCGATCGCGATCGCGCGGCCGAAGTCCGTCGCCGCCGCGCAGCAGGCGCTGCGCGAGCAGCGGCCGGTCGGCATCGTCCTGCAACGCAGCCCGGAGACCGAAGAGCCGGGGCCGGACGATCTCTATCGGGTCGCGACCATCGCCAACATCGTGCGCTACATCACCGCGCCCGACGGCACCCACCACATCGTCTGCCAGGGCGTGCAGCGCGCGCGCATCCTCGACTTCCTGCCGGGGACGCCGTTCCCGGCCGCGCGGATCCAGCAGATTCCGGAGCCGACCACGACCTCGCCCGAGATCGAGGCGCGCGCGCTGAATTTGCAGCGCCAGGCGATCGAGGCGATCGAGCTGCTGCCGCAGGCGCCGCCCGAGCTGGTCGCGATGTTCCAGAGCACCACCGCGCCCGGCGCGCTGGCGGACCTGGCGACGTCGTTCATGGACATCAAGCCGCAGGACAAGCAGGAAGTGCTGGAGACCATCGACCTCTCCTTGCGGGTCGAGAAGGTGTCGAAGCACCTGGCGGAGCGGCTGGAGGTGCTGCGCATCTCCAACGAGATCGGCCAGAAGACCCGCGCCAGCTTCGACGAGCGGCAGCGCGAGGCGATCCTGCGCGAGCAGATGGCGACCATCCAGCGCCAGCTCGGCGAAGGCGACGGCAAGGCGGCCGAGGTCGCCGAGCTGAACGCTGCCATCGCCCAGGCCAAGATGCCGCCGGAGGCCGAGGCGCACGCCAAAAAGGAGCTGCGCCGCTACGAGCGCATGCCCGAGGCCGCCGGCGAAGCCGGCATGGTCCGCACCTACCTCGACTGGCTGATCGAGCTGCCCTGGGCGCTGCCCGCGGAGAAGCCGATCGACATCAAGGAGGCGCGCCGCATCCTGGATGCCGATCATTTCGGCCTGGAGAAGATCAAGAGCCGGATCATCGAATATCTGGCGGTGCGCAAGCTCGCCCCGCAGGGCAAGGCGCCGATCCTGTGCTTCGTCGGCCCGCCCGGCGTCGGCAAGACCTCGCTCGGCCAGTCCATCGCACGCGCGATGGATCGCCCTTTCGTGCGCGTCAGCCTCGGCGGCGTGCATGACGAGGCCGAGATCCGCGGTCACCGGCGCACCTATATCGGCGCGCTGCCCGGCAACATCATCCAGGGCATCAAGAAGGCCGGTAGCCGGAATTGCGTCATGATGCTGGACGAGATCGACAAGATGGGCCGTGGCGTGCAGGGTGATCCTTCCGCCGCCATGCTGGAGGTGCTCGACCCCGAGCAGAACGGGACGTTCCGGGACAATTACCTGGGCGTGCCCTTCGACCTGTCGCGCGTTGTCTTCATCGCGACCGCCAACATGCTGGACCAGATTCCGGGTCCGCTGCTGGACCGCATGGAGCTGATCAGCCTCGCCGGTTACACCGAGGACGAGAAGCTGGAGATCGCGAAGCGCTATCTGGTGCGGCGGCAGCTGGAGGCCAACGGCCTGACGGCCGAGCAAGCCGAGATCGAGCCGGACGCGCTGAAGCTGATCGTCAAGGGCTACACCCGCGAGGCCGGCGTGCGTAACCTCGAGCGCGAGATCGGCAAGGTGTTCCGCCATGCTGCGGTGCAGGTCGCCGAAGGCTCGGCTGCGAAGGTCGTGGTGACGGTGAAGGACATCGCCACGGTGCTCGGCCAACCGCGCTTCGAAGGCGAGATCGCGCAGCGCACCAGCATCCCGGGCGTGGCCACCGGCCTTGCCTGGACGCCGGTCGGCGGCGACATCCTGTTCATCGAGGCCTCGCGCGTGCCGGGCCGCGGCGGGATGATCCTGACCGGCCAGCTCGGCGACGTCATGCGCGAGAGCGTGCAGGCGGCGATGACGCTGGTGAAGAGCAGAGCCAGCCAGCTCGGCATCGATCCGCAGCTGTTCGAGAAAAGCGACATCCACGTTCACGTCCCGGCGGGCGCAACCCCGAAGGACGGACCGAGCGCGGGGGTCGCGATGTACACGGCGCTGACGTCACTGCTCACCAATCGCACGGTGCGCAGCGACACCGCGATGACCGGCGAGATCTCGCTGCGCGGCCTGGTGCTGCCGGTCGGCGGCATCAAGGAGAAGGTGGTGGCCGCCGCCGCCGCCGGCTTGAAGCGGGTGATGCTGCCGGCGCGCAACAAGCGGGACTACGACGACATCCCGAAGAGCGCGCGGGACAACCTCGAATTCATCTGGCTGGAGCGCGTCGACGAGGCCATCGCCGCCGCGCTCGAGCCGGCCGAGGCCAAGGTCGAAGCGGCGGAGTGAATGCGATGAAGAAACTGCTGGAAAGAGCAAAGAGATCGCGGAAGACGCAGCGGCTGCGCCAGCTGCTTGATCGCGCCATCGACGGGGTTCGCGATGCGCTGGCGGGACCCGAGCCGCGGCTTCAGCCGGTCCCGGTCCGGGTCAAGCGCCGCAAAGGCTGAACCCCTCCGTTTCAGCCCTCGCGGTCGTCGAACACAAAAGGCCCCCTCTTTTCGAGGGGGCCTTTGCTTTATCAGGCCACGGCGTCCTTGGCAGCCTTGACCGGGCGGGCGCGGACGATCTTCCGGGCCGGCTTGGCCTTGAACATCATCTCTTCACCCGTGAACGGGTTGGTGCCCTTGCGCGCCTTGGTCGCGGGCTTCTTGATGACCACGAACTTGGCGAAGCCCGGCACCAGGAACAGGCCGTTCTTCTTGAGCTCCTTGTGACCGACGTCGGTCAGCGTCTCCATGACGCTCTTGACGTCGCGCTTGGAAAGCTCGGTGGCGGTCGCAATCTTTTCGATCAACTGCGATTTGGACATTTGGGCTGGCATCGTGTCTCCTCTGATTCGTTGCCGGTTGCATATTAGACCAACCGGCGAAGGCCTAGAGCCTTCTGCACAGTTATGTCGCGATTTTACGGGCTTTTTTGGCCCCCTGTGGCAAAAAACCCTGCTTTTTAGCTACTTCCGGAGCCGGAGGAGCCTCGGGCAGCGGATTTTACCTTGTTTCAAAGGCCCGCACGCAGCCTTGCTAAAGCTGATTCGCTGCTTTCGACAAGCGACGACCGGCCTCTTTGTGCAAGGAGGGGTGCGTTTCACCCTAGAAAATAAGGGTCGGATTGCACCGCAGCCGCTCCCTCTCCCCGTTTTTGCGGGGAGAGATGAGGAGGCGTCGGCTAGACGCGCTCGATAATGATGGCGGGCGCCATGCCGCCGGCGGCACACATGGTGACGAGGCCGCGCTTCAGGTCGCGCCGCTCGAGCTCGTCGAGCACGGTGCCGATCAGGATCGAGCCGGTCGCGCCGATCGGATGGCCGAGCGCGATCGAGCCGCCATTGACGTTGACCTTCGCGCGGTCGAGCTTGAGGTCGCGGATGTATTTTTCCGCGACCACCGCGAAGGCCTCGTTGATCTCGAACAGGTCGATGTCGTCGATGGAGAGGCCCGCCTTCGCCAGCACCTTGCGCGTCGCCGGCACCGGCGCATTCAGCATCAGCGTCGGCGAGTCCCCCATGTTCGCCATCGCCACCACGCGGGCGCGGGCTTTAAGGCCATGCGCCTTGGCGTAGGCGGGCGAGGCCAGGAGGATCGCGGCGGCACCGTCGACGACGCCGGAGGAGTTGCCGGCATGGTGCACGAAGTCGATGTTCAGATCCGGATATTTTTGCAGGATCAGGCCGCGATAGGTCGTGCCCTTGTCGTCGAGCGCATAGTCGGCAATGGCGGGGAAAGCCGGCTTCAGGCTGCTGAGGCCTTCCATCGTGGTCTGCGGCCGCGGATACTCTTCGTGGTCGAGCGCGAGGCTGCCGTCCTCGCGATGAACGGGCACGAGGCTCTTCTTGAAGTGCCCGTTCGCGATCGCATGCGCGGCGCGCTTCTGGCTCTCCAGCCCGAGCGCATCGACGTCCCGTCGCGTGATGCCTTCCATGGTTGCTATCGCATCGGCGCAGACGCCCTGATGCGACTGCGGATGCCGCGCACGCAGGCGCAGATTGCCGCCGTCCATCATCATCGGACCGCCGCCGCGGCGTCCCTCCATCGACATCATCTCGCAGCCGCCGGCGATGACGAGGTCTTCGGCGCCCGCCATGATCGAGGATGCCGCCATGTTGACGCTGGTGATGCCGCTTCCGCAGAAGCGGTCGAGCGTCACCGCGCTGGCGCGCACGTCGTAGCCGGCATCGAGCGCCGACATCCGGCCGAGATCGCCGCTTTGTGTTGCGACCTGCGCGCTGCAGCCCCAGACGATGTCGTCGACGTCGGCGGTATTGATGCCGGTGCGATCGGCGAGCGCGCGCAGCACGGTTGCGCCGAGTTGCTGCGGATGAATGCCCGAGAGCGCTCCCTTGCCGGCCTTGCCGACGCCCCGCGGTGTCCGGCAGGTATCGATGATCAGCGCGTCAGCCATTGGCGTTGTCCTCTTGTTATGAGTGTTGAGAGGCGTTGTGAATCAGGGGGAGAGTTGAGTCAATGCGCGGTGCCTCCCCTTCGCCTCTCCCCGCTTGCGGGGAGAGGCCGGATTTTACGCGCAGCGGAAAATCCGGGTGAGGGGGAGCTTCGGCAAGGACGGTGACAGATGGACTCGCGGAGAGTTCCCCTCACCCGGAATTTGCTGCCGCAAATTCCGGCCTCTCCCCGCACGCGGGGAGAGGCGAAGGCACCGAGACCGCAGCTACACCCCCGCCGCGTTCCTCGCGATCACGTTGCGGTAGTAGCTCGCGCTGAGCTTTGGCGTACGGACCTGGGTGTCGAAATTGACGTGATAGAGCCCGAAGCGCTTGCTCAGCCCGAACACCCATTCAAAGTTGTCCATCAGGCTCCAGAGGAAATAGCCGCGCACCGGCACGCCTTCGGCGGTGGCGCGCTGGAGCTGGGCGAGATAGTTGCGCAGGTACATGATGCGGTCGGTGTCGTAGATCTTGCCGTCTGGCGTCACCACGTCGTCACCGGAGGTGCCGTTCTCGCTGATGTAGATCGCATCCGTCTTCCAGATCTTGGCCGCCAGCTTCGGCACCCAGTAGATCGTCTCCGGCGCGACGCGGAGCCAGTCCGAGTTCATGTGCGGAAAGGATTTCGGGATCGGCAGCGGCATGAAGCCGGCGCCCTGGTCGGATGGCACCACATAGTTCTGCGGCGCGTAGATGTTGAGGCCAAGGAAGTCGACCGGCGAGGAGATGATCTTCAGCTCCGCGTCGGTGTATTTCGGCGCATTGGCGCCGGCGTATTTCAGGAAGGCCTCGGTGTAGCTGCCGGTCATGATGACGTTGAGATAGCCGGCATTCATCTCGCGTAGCGCGATCTCGGCGGCGCGGACATGCTCGGGCGTGTCGATCGCGGGAACGCAGACGTCGATGTTCTCGGCAGGTCCCACCCTGGTGCCGCGGCGGCCATGGGCGCGCACTGCCTGCACCGCGAGCCCATGCGCGAGCGCGCTGTTGTGCCTGACCTGGTTGACCTCTCCTTGCGGCAGCGTCACGCCGGGCGCATCGATGCCGAGCCCATAGCCGAACTGCACGAAGCGGCCGCTCTCGTTCAGCGTGAACACGTTCTTGACGCGGTCGGTCAGACGCTCGGCGACATAGGCGGCATAGTCGCCGAAGATCTTGCAGGTCTCCGTCGAGCGCCAGCCGCCGAAGCGGTCCTGGAGCGATTGCGGCAGGTCCCAATGATAGAGCGTCATCCACGGCTCGATGCCGTTCTTGAGCAGCTCGTCGACCAGGCGATTGTAGAAGTCGAGGCCCCCGGGGTTCGGCTTGCCGTCGCCGTCGGGAAACACCCGCGGCCATGCGATCGAGAAGCGGTAGGCCTTGCAGCCAAGCTCCTTGATGAGCGCGATATCCTCCTTGTAGCGGTGATAGTGCTCGTTGGCGCGATCCCCGGTCGAGCCGTCCTCGATCTTGCCGGGGATGCGGACGAACCTGTCCCAGATCGAGGCCCCTCGCCCGCCCTCGTTGACGGCGCCCTCGACCTGGTAGGACGAGGTCGCCGTGCCCCAGAGAAAGCCTTCCGGAAAGCCGCTGTCGCGCGAGGCCGCGGCCGCCGGCTTGGCGTCGGCGCCGTCCAGAGGGTTTGCGATTGCCGCCGCGGACAATCCCGCCAGCGCGGCAAACTGGCGACGCGAGACCTTGTCCGACATGTGATGCTGCCCCCGGGATGATGCTGGTGCAGCGGCACAATGACCGGTCGCGGGCGGTTTGAGAAGCGAGCTTTGAGGAAGGTCGGATGCAGAATTGCGCCGCCCGGGCCGCGACATAAGGATGCGGGCGACCCAGCCGGCCGGCGAAGCGCTCCCGCGATCAGCGCGAGCGCTTGGGCAGCTTTGGAAGCTTGCGGGGATTGAACGCAGGGAGCTGTCCGGCTTGTTCAGGTGCCGCCGGCTTCTGTTCCGTCAGAATGAGCGTTCCATGGAGGATCATTCCCGGCACTTGTTGCGCCGTCGCCGTGTAGGTCGCGATCTTGCCGGGGCAGTGTCCCTCGATGTCCAGCGTGAGTTCATCATCGACGCCGAAGACCGTCGCACGTCCATCGGTATGACGTTTCGTCAACACGGTTGCGGTGAAGCGATCGCCGTCGACCTTGCAGGAGCCGTGATACGTCATCAGGCTGTCGCGGCCCCAAATCTGGCCGTCTGCGACATGGACGATACCCGTCCCCTGATCGAGGGGCGTCTTGTACCACGCCGTGTAGGTGCCATCCTTCAGCATGGGAGCCGTCTCCCCTGGTAGTCCCCCGCAAACAATCCGCATGATTAGCGCTAAGAAAGCGTTAATCGCGCGGCCCGTGCCAATCCGGTCGGTCCCTGCGCAGCTCGGCTTCAAGATCCTCGATGATGCTATGAAGCAGACACGCGGCAAGCGGGTCGGTCACTTCCCGTTCCAGATGCCGATAACGCGCGATCCGGGATTCCTGCTCTCTCAACTGGTGCTCTGTCATCAGACGGGCCCTCCGGCAAACCGACGCGCAGACAGCCAAACAGTTTCGTTAAAATTTTCGGATCATTTGCCATGGTTTCCGGTCCGTTAAGAGGGCGTCAGGCTTTACCCGCGCGCGGCATGCGGCAGTCAGAGCCAAAGACGCACGCCGGTCATGTCCCCGCTCCCTCACCTGCCCGGCCGGCCAACGCGCGGCTGACCAAACGGTCGGACGCCCCCATCAGGGCGGCCGCATAGGACGGCTCGCTGGCTGACGGGCTCGGCAGGATGGCCTCCGCCCTGTTGTTGAACATCGCGCCGCTGCGGCCATTGAGGTCGCGCGACACCAATAGCGGGACCAGCCGCGCGGCGTATGTATCCGGCTCGATCATCATGAAGCTGGTCAGCCATTCCACGACGGCGACAAGCGCGCGCGACCCGAGCAGATTGGCGCGGATGTTGGTCCTGACGAAGCCGGGGTTGAGGCCGAAGACATCGACGTCGGGAAAACGCCTGGCGGCCTGAAGGACAAGCACCTCGTTTCCGGACACGGTGTTCGAGTGTGCGGAGAAGCGCCTGTAACCTTGTTCCGAGTTGAGGTCGTCGACATCGGCCTTCTGCTCCGTGCCCGGAAATCCCATGACGAAGATGCGGGGCCTCAGGTCGGTCCTCGTCCGGTCCTTGCCGAGACGCGGTGCGATCTCGTTCAGGATGACGAGGCGGCTCAAATAGCTGACGGCAAGATCGCGTTCGATGCCTTCGGGTGTCACCTCGCGTTTGGGGCCGGCCATGATGCCGGTCGTGAAGACGACGATGTCGATGTTTCCGGCGGGCAGCTCGGCGCCGATCCGCCTCGCATCCCGCATCGAGCTCAAATCGGCCCTCAAGAACGTGATGCGCGGCACCTCCTGATCGCGGAAAGTCTGACCGACGACCAGGACATTCGCGCCCTTCGCCGCAAATTGATGGCTGAGCGCGCGACCGATGCCGCCGGTGCCACCGATCACCGCGACATTCAGTCCGTTGAGCCGGAGGCTTTCGAGCGGCGGCGGAGTGACATTCTGGCTCTTGTCCAATTCCACGCGTTTCATTGCAGGTCTGCCTTCCGCAAGCATTGATGAAGAACAGCGGCCGCACCACGAATGCGGTACAGGACCGATGACTCAGACGGCCGCAATCGCGTCCAATGCGGGATAGTCGGTGTACCCGCGGGCGGTGCCGCCGAAGAACGTCGTGCGATCGGCCTCGTTCAGGAGCGCGCCGGATTTCAGGCGCGCGATGAAATCGGGATTTGCCAGGATCATCTGGCCGTATGCTTCCAGATCGGCCAGTCCCGCAGCGACGTCGGAGCCGATGCGATCGCGCGGACGCCCCGGCCTGTTCACGATCAGCTTGCCGCGCCACAGCCTGCGCAGATCGGCCAGAAGGCGCTCGTCGCCCTGATGCATGATGTGAAGGTAGGCGAGCGAGAGCTTGTCGAGCTCGCCGACCAGATGGCGATACAGATCCGGTCCTTCGGCGCCTTCGTCGATGCCCCACATCGTGATGCCAGGCGACAGGCGGATCGCCGTCCTGTCCGCGCCGATCTCCCCGGCGATGGCGGTGGCCACCTCGATGGCGAAACGTGCGCGATTTTCGATGGAGCCGCCATATGCGTCGGTTCTTGTGTTCGCGCTCGGCGCAATGAACTGCTGCACCAGATATCCATTGGCGCCATGGATCTCGACGCCGTCAGCCCCCGCCGCGATGGCGTGGCGCGCGGCGTCGCGGAAGTCGGCGACGGTCCGGCGCACGTCATCGGTCGCGAGCGACCGCGGCTGCGGGATATCCTGCATGCCCTTCGGCGTGAAGATCGGCGTATCAGGCGCGATCGCGGACGGGGCCACACCCTGCCGGTGATGCGGCGTGTTATCAGGATGCGACATGCGTCCGGCATGCATGAGCTGGATGAAGATATGGCCGCCCTTGCCGTGGACGGCGTCCGTAACCTTGCGCCAGCCGGCGACATGTGCGGGCGTGTAGATGCCCGGCGTTGTCATGTAGCCCTGCCCGTCATCGGATGGCTGCGTACCCTCGGTGACGATCAGTCCAACCCCGGCGCGCTGCGCGTAATATTCGGCGGCGAGGCCGCCGGGAACGCCACCGGCATCGGCGCGCGACCGCGTCATAGGCGCCATGACCAAGCGGTTCGAAAGCTCAAGTCCACCGATGCGGACGGGACTGAATAGCGAGTTCATGGCGGGTTCCTTCTCGAAGACGACTGAGAAGGGAGATGGACCCTCCACCTAATGGAATAAATACCGTATAATGGATCAGATTGATCCATATATGGGATAATTACATGGAGCTGTTGAACGACATGGCGCTCTTCGTGGAGGTCGTGAAGGCCAGGAGTTTCCGAGGCGCAGCCGCGACGCTCGACATGCCCAACTCGACCCTGTCGCGACGGATCAGCCTGCTCGAGAAGGAAATCGGGTTGCGCCTGCTGAACCGGACGACGCGCAGGGTCGAATTGACCGAAGCCGGCCAGCTCTATTTCGAGCGCTGCAAGCGCATCGTCGACGAGGCGCGACTGGCGCACGAGCAACTCGGCGAGATGCTGGCGCGGCCGAGCGGACTGCTGCGCGTCTCACTGCCGGTGGACTTCGCCAACACCTATCTGGCCCCGCTGATCACCGAATTCGCGCAGCATTATCCCGGTATCGATTTCGAATTCGACCTGACGCCGCGGCGCGTCGATCTGGTTTCCGAGCCGTACGATCTGGCGATCCGCATCGGAGAATCCGCGGCGTCCCACATGATCGCACGGCCGCTCGCCCGCCTGCACGGCAATCTCTACGCCTCGCCGCGCTATCTCGAACTCAACGGCGAGCCGCGCGAACCGGCCGATCTTGCACGCCATCAATGTCTCTGTCAGACGAGGGTGAGCACATGGACGCTGCACAACGGAACGCAAACGGTCGAAGCCGAAATTGCCGGCCGTTTTCACCTCAACAGCATTGGCATGCTCCGCCGCCTCGCGACGCTCGACATGGGCATTGCTTTCACGCCGCAGGAAATCGTCGCCGACGAAGTCGCATCCGGCCGGCTGCGCCGCATTCTACCGCAATGGCAGGGCTTGCCCATGACCATCTACGCCGTGACCGAGACCAGACTGCTCCCCGCCAAGACGCAGCGCTTCATCGAGTTTCTGCGCGAACGGCTGAGCCGGGGGTAGATCGTGCCGCTCCAACCTCCCGTCTGCAGATCGCGCGTCGAGTTCACGCTTGCGAAAGATTGAGGCCCAAGCGAATCCACGATGTCACGGCACGTCGCCGGCCTTGCGACTCCCGCCGATGCTGTGCGGCTTGTTGAGGAAGAACTCCCGATTGCCGAGAGCGGCCTCCGCGTATTGATCGATCGCGACCTGGATGGCCTCGATGTGCATCCGGCACCAACCTTCGTAGCAAGACAGGCGCCGCGCATGATCGAGCGCCTTCAGGAATTCCGGCGGCTCCTGCATGTCGGAGAAGTAGGTCGGCCTCTCCCCCTTCATGCCCGTGCCACCTCTCGCGGCGGGACAAGACGGCGCTTCTCGGCATGGACGCGCGGCGGCGTCGGCCGCCGGCGGGGAATGAAGAGGCTGGCGACGACAATCGGGTCGGTGTCACCAAGGGCGGCTCGCTCCTGGACGAGCCCGCTCATCACCGTGCGCATCTTCATGACCTCGTGGGCCACGAAAGTGCAGTCCTCGTCCCGGTTGATCTGTTCATGCATGATCGCTTCAGCCTCACGCATGCTGACACGTAACGCTCTGATAACTCTACGGATTTCACTGATGCGGTTGTCCATGGCTCGCTCCCTGGCTGGACGGCCAGCATAAGAACAAATCATGAACATTGTGTCAATCGGCCTAAGGTAGAACAGGTCGGTGCCGACACCCCATCACGAGCCTGGCGAAAGGTCGATCCGCCGAACTCAGAATGTCACCCGCATCCCCGCATAGAACGCGCGCGGCCTTGCCGGGCTCAGCGAGCGCGGGTCGGTGAATTCTGCGCCGCCATTGGTGAAGTTGGGCAAGGCTTCGCGGTCGAAGAACTGTCCGTAGGTCGCGTAACGCTTGTCGAAGATGTTGTCGACCTTGCCATAGAGCTGGATGTTCTTCGCGACCTGGTACGAGGTGTGGAGATTGAACACCGTGTAGGACGGCAGCTTCGAATACTGGTTGGACTCGTCGCCGACGAAATACTGGCTCGAGACGAACAGCGCATTGCCCCCGACTTTCCAGACGTCGGTGACGTTGTAGTCGATGCCGACCTTGACCCGGTGGCGCGGGATCGCGGGAATCTGGTCGCCGGGCAGGACCTGGATGGTCTCGGTCACGGGATCCCTGAACGGACTTTCGGAGCCGAGCTCGAAAGCGTCGAGATAGCGTGCGTCGACGAACGCATAGCTCGCCTGGAACTGGAGCGTGGGCGACTTGATGTTGACCTCGGCCTCGAGCCCCTGACGCCGCGTCCTGCCGACATTGGTGAAATAGCCGAAGCCGGTGCGTCCGACCGCAGGAACGGCGACGATGTCGTCATAATTGGTGGCGCGGAAGCCGCCGATCTTCCATCCGAGCGTACCGATGTTCAGCTCCTTGGTGCCGCGCAGACCTGCCTCCATGGTCTTGGACACGACCTGATTCAGCGGCGGGTCCGAAACCAGAAACGCCGCGAGCAGGCAGGGCCGGACCGGGTCGGCGCAGCCGAGCTCGAGCGGCGTGGGCACGCGGTTGGCCTCGGAATAGCCGGCATAGGCCGTCAGCTCCGGCGTGATCTTGTAGGTGCCGCCGATCACCGGATTGAAGCGGGTGAAGGTGTGATCGCCGTTGAGACTGGTGCCGAGCTGATCCTCCAGCGTAATGCGCGCCACGTTGAAGCGGCCGCCGCCGGTGATGGCGAGCGCATCCGTGACGTTGAACGTGTCCATCGCGTAGAGGCCGTTATACTGATTGACGGTCCGCAGCGAGACCGGACCTGCGACGGTGTCAGGTACGCCGGTCGGTCCCAGGAAGATGCCGCTGCCGCTGACGACGTAGTTTTCTCCCATCGTGCCGATCTCGGCGGTCGCATTGTAGCGCGTGACACTGGCGTCGTAGCTTGTGCCCATCACGAAACGATTGTCGTGCCCGAACAGTTGATCGGTGTTGGTGGCCTGCCCCGACACGCCGAAGCTGGTCGACCGTATCGAGCTGCGGTCGATCTCGCCGAGGATCGTTCCCGGCGCAAAAGGATTGGCGAGCTGCACGCCGTTGGTACCGTTCGCGGGCGTGGTGTCATTGCCGAAGCAAAGCAGCGTTGGATCCGCACCGCATTCCTGCACATCGGTCGGGTTGCCGTCGACCAGCTTCTGCTCGTATCTGCGCAGATGCGCGGTGCCTTCCAGCGTCCAGGTCGGCGTCGCATCGACCTTTCCGGTGAAATTGAGATAGCCGACGCGGTTGCTTGTGGTCTGCGGCGTCGTGTAGGTCGCGCCCCAATACTTGTCGAGCAGCTCGGCCGGAACGGTGGCGCTGGCCCCGAAATCGTTCTTGGCGATGCCCATGTTGGCGTGGAATTCGCTGTCGCCGGCCTTGTAGCCGACGTCGCCGTAGAAGCGCCGCACGTCAGATTGCGAGAAATTGCGGAAGCCGTTGTCGTGCAGGCCTTCGAGCGCGGCGTAGACGCCGTAATTCTTGTCGACCTGCTTGCCCCATTGCGCCGAGCCCTGGATGCGGCCGAACGAGCCGCCCATGACGTCGAGCTCGGCCCCCTGATAGGTGAAGCCGTCCTTCATCTGCAGATTGAGGGCCCCGCCGAGCGCGTTGAGGCCGAAGGCGGGATTGTTGGTCACCAGCGTCACCGACCTGATCGCGGCGGTCGGGATCAGGTCCCAGTTGACCGCGTCCGAGAAGGCTTCGTTGATGCGGACGCCGTTCTGGTACACGGCAAGGCCCTGCGGCGTGCCCGTCACCGGCGAGGCAACGAAGCCGCGGAATTCGACATCCGGCTGAAACGGATTGCCGGTGACTTCGGTGATATTTACGCCGGCGATGTTGTCGCGCAGCGCGTCGGTGACGTTGAGCGAGCCGGTCCGCTTGATCTGGTTGGCATCGACGGCGTTGATGGCCGACGGAACCTTGTCGACATCGAGACCCCTGCCGGTGCCCGGCGCGGTCGGGTAGACGTAGATGCGTGTCTTGGGGCTGCTCGACGACGATGCTCCTGCTTGCGCCACCGGCCGCGACGGCACGTTGCGCCTTGTCGTCGCGGGCGGCGGCGCCGTCACCTCGACCGGCGGCAGGTTCTGAACGTTGGTCTCCTCATCCTGCGCAGCCCCGGCAGGGCCCGCAACGACCACCCCCGACAGCAGCCCCGTCGAAACCGAGGCCATCAACAAACGACGCTTGAACCAAAGACGCTTGACCATCCCAGCCTTCCCATCCGTGACCACCGGCTGTTTTGATTTTCGCCGTTTGGTCGAGACGAGTGTATTCGGCAGCAGCTCACGCGCCAGCCACAAAAGATCGGGCAATATCCGCGCCCGTTTTCCCGACCAAATCGGGAATTTTTCCCGATCAGGCCGCCGCCGTCGGCACCAGCGCCTCGACGGTCAGGCCGCCGTCGCCGGAGACGACGTTGAGCGTGCCGCCCAGCGCCAGAATCCGCTCGCGCATGCCGACGAGGCCGAAGCCGAGCTTCTGGCCTGGCTCCATGCCGCGGCCATTGTCGCTGACCCGCACCAGGGCACAGAAGCGGCCATCGCGCGTGAGCTGCTCCGCCGGCTCGATGACGACATTGACCGTGGTCGCGCCGGCATGACGGAACACGTTGGTGAGCGCTTCCTGCACGACGCGGTAGATGGTGAGGTCGGCGGTCTCTCCGGTCGCCCCGAGCCCGGACGCGATCGTGGTCTGGATCGTGACGTCGGGATGCGACTCCCGCCACAGCCGCGACAGCGATTCGAGTGCCTGGCCGAGGCCAAGCTCGGCGAGGCCGACGGGCCGCAGCCGCTCCAGCACGCGGCGGGTGAATTGCTGGAGCGCGTTGATCTGTTCCAGCATGGCGCTGCCGTGTTTTCGCACGGCGTCCGCGCTCGGCGCGCGTCCATCCGCCTGTTTCGCCAGCGCGCTGGCATGCGCGCGCAGCGAAAACAGATACGGCCCGAACTCGTCATGCAGCTCGCGCGCGATCTCCTTGCGCTCCACGTCCTGGAGCGACACCGCGCGCTCGGCGAGCCGCCGCTTGTCCTCGACCGCCTCACCGAGCGTTGCCGCAAGATGGTTGAGCTTGGTGCAGATCGCGGCGAGCTCGGGCGCGCCGCCCGGCGCGACGCGCGCCTCATAGTGCCCGCCCTCGAGCTCGGTCATCGCTTCCGCCAGCGACTGGAGCGGCGCCAGCGCCCGGCCGACCACCGTCATCATGATCAGAAACAGCGCGAGCGCGATCACCGAGCCGACCTCGAGCTGGGTCACGATGCCGTCCCAGATCTCGGCGATCTCGTCGTCCGGATGCGAGGTGATCCGCAGCGAGCCGGGCTTGCCATGGATCGAGACGGGCACGCTGACCGCGGTCTGCTCGGGATGAACCAGGCTGACGAACCAGGCCGGCGGCCCGCGCGTGTCGTCATCGGCGTCGGGCCGGGGCGGCGTCAGCGGGTTCCCGCCGGAATCATGAAGCGCGATGCTGACATGACGCAGCCGGCTGAGATCGCGCGCGATCTGGTTCAGCCTCGCATCCGGATCGGGCGCCTCGTTCAGGTCCGCCACGATCATCTCGATGAACTCGCGCGCGAGCCGGATCACGCTCTGGTCCTCGGCCTGCACCCGCGGCCCCGCCTCCGTGACCTGGCGGCCGATGTTGACGGCGAGCCCCAGCGCCAGCAAGAGCGCCAGCAGCAGGTTGATGCGCGCGCGCAAGGATAGATTTTGCCACATTGGTGTCGCCTGTGCCTCGCGAAGCTTGGCCCGCACCTGTCCGATGACGTTGACAGAGGCGAAGCGCCCGATATCTAATCGAAAGCGTACAGCAATCCCGGCCGGGTTGCATGAGGCGACATGAGACGCGCGTGGCTCTCCTGTCGGTATCATGCGGCGCAAAACAGGCAAGTCCAGTCACAGGGAACGCGCTGTCGCGGGGAACGCCTATGCGCATTCTGATCGTCGACGATCATCCCATTGTCGCCTCCGGCTGCCGTGCCGTGCTGGCCGACGAGGGCGAGATCGAGATCCTGGAGGCCGCCGACGCCGAAGACGGCGAGTGCGTCTTCATTGTCGAGCGCCCCGACCTCTGCGTCATCGACATCAACCTGCCGACCGTCTCCGGCTTCGAGCTGGCGCGCCGCATCCTCGAGCGCGCGCCCGAGGCCCGCATCATCATGTTCAGCATGAACGACGACCCCGCTTTCGCCGCCCGCGCGATCGAATGCGGCGCCAAGGGCTACGTCTCCAAGACCGGCGACCCCGACGATCTCGTCGAGGCGATCCGCACCGTCGGAAGCGGCGGCACTTATCTTCCGAGCGCGATCGCGCGCAGCATCGCCTTCGCCGGGCCGGCACTGGCGCAAAGCCCGCTGTCCAAGCTGAACGCGCGCGAGATGGAGATCCTGCGGCTGCTCAGCGCCGGAAAGAGCCTGTCCGAGATCGCCTGGCTGGTGCAGTCGTCCTACAAGACGGTCGCCAACACCTCGTCGATCATGCGCCAGAAGCTCGGGGTCAAGACCTCGGTCGAGCTGGTGCGGCTCGCGATCGACAGCGGCGTCGCCTGACGCGCGGGCAGCCGCCACAAATTCGGTCACACAAGCGTTGCAATGTTGATGTGGTTAAGTGCCACTGGAGTTAGGGCATGACGATTCAGACTGTCTCGACCAATAAATCCTACGGCGGCGTGCAGGGCGTGTACCGCCATGCGAGCCAGGCGACCGGAACCGACATGGTGTTCTCGGTCTACGTTCCCCCGCATGCTGACGGCGCAAAGCTTCCCGTGGTCTGGTATCTGTCGGGTCTCACCTGCACGCATGCCAACGTCACCGAGAAGGGCGAATTCCGCAAGGCCTGTGCCGAGCTCGGCCTGATCTTCGTCGCGCCCGACACCTCGCCGCGCGGGCCGGACGTGCCGGGCGATCCGAACAATGCCTATGATTTCGGCCTCGGGGCCGGCTTCTATGTCGACGCGACGCAAGAGCCGTTTGCGCGCAACTATCGGATGTGGAGCTATGTCACCGACGAGCTGCCGAAGCTGGTCGCCGAGAACTTTCCGGTCGATGCCAGGCGGCAGTCGGTGATGGGCCATTCGATGGGCGGCCACGGCGCGCTGACGGTGGCGCTGCGCAATCCGCACCGCTATCGCGCGGCGAGCGCGTTCGCGCCGATCGTGGCGCCGTCGCAGGTGCCCTGGGGCATCAAGGCCCTGACCGGCTATCTCGGGCCCAACAAGGACAACTGGCGCAGCCATGACACCGTGGCGCTGATCGAGGACGGCGCGAAATATTCGGGCTTCCTGGTCGACGTCGGCGATGCCGACAACTTCCTGAAGGAGCAGCTCAAGCCGGAGCTGCTGCAAGCCGCCTGCACGAAAGCGAGCATCCCGCTGACGCTGCGGCGGCAGGCGGGCTACGACCACAGCTATTATTTCATCTCGACCTTCATGGGCGATCATCTCAACTGGCATGCGGAGAGATTGAAGGGGTGAGCTCGCTCTCTCCTCCCCCTCTCCCCGTACTTACGGGGAGAGGGTTGGGGTGAGGGGCTGCTTCGGCAGAGACGGTGAGAATTGTACTTGTGGCGCAAATTCCGGCCTCTCCCCGCAAGCGGGGAGAGGCGAAGATCTCATGGCATGCCGTAATTCGGCGCCAGCAACCGGTTGCGGATCAGATAGCTCATCGTGCGGGTCCAGGATTCGTCGGTGTTGCCGCGCATGTCGGCGCTCGCCACCGTGATCATGGTGCCGGTCTTCACGTCGCGCAGGTAGACGTTGAGGTTGATGATCAGGTTCGAGACCTTCTGCACCATGCCGGTGATCTCCAGGTCGGCACCCAGCTGCCCGGCGAGCTTGAGGTCGCAGCCGCCGCAGGCCTGCAGATTGGCGTGACGGGCGGCGTCCCTGACCGGCGCGATGTCGAGCACCTGGAACCGGCCTGAATCAGCCAGCTCCTTCCGCAGCTGCTCGCTGATGTGATCCAGCCGTACCAGCTCGGGCTTGGAGCCGTAGAACTCGCCGGGCAGGCTGGTGTCGATCAGCTCGAAGTCGAACACGGCGAGCTTCGGCGGATCGGCGAGCGCGACTGAGCCCGTCAACAGCAAAGCCGCGAAACATAGCAGCGCTCGCATGATCGTGATTCCGCCGCTTCGCGTCGCGAGGACGAAATGCGGGGTTGCATGCCCTGACAAATCGGTCATGCTTTAACAGAGACAATTCTCCATCGGCGGTCAAGCCGGGGAGAACGCCTGGAGGAAACATGATCCGATGGTTGGTCGGCCTGATCGGCTTAGGTCTTGCTGCGACGAGCGCGTTCGCGGCCGACCCTGTCATGATCGGCGTCGGCTATCTCGGACTCGCCGGCACCAGATCGACGCTGTCGCTGGTCGAGCAGCCCGCGGAGAATGACGGCGTCGCCGGCGCACGCCTCGCCATCGAGGACAACAACACCACCGGAAAATTCCTGGGCCAGCGCTTTGCGCTGGAGGAGCGCCGCATCAGGGAAGGCGAGGACGCGGTGCAGGCCGCGACCGCGCTCGCCAAGAAGAACGGCTTCGTCATCGCCGATCTGCCGGCGGATGCGCTGCTGAAAGTGGCCGACGCCCTGCGCGAGCGCGGCACGCTGCTGTTCAACGCCGGGGCGATCGACGAGCGGCTGCGCGAGGCCGATTGCCGCGCCAATGTCATCCACACCGCGCCGACGCGCGCGATGCTGGCAGACGCGCTCGGCCAGTATCTGGTGTGGAAGCAGTGGAAGCGCTGGCTGCTCGTGGTCGGCTCGCATGACGAGGACAAGCTGTTCGCCGATGCGCTGAGGCGCACGGCCACACGATTCGGCGCCAAGATCGTGCAGGAGCGCACCTTTGAAGACGCCGGCGGAGCGCGCCGCACCGACTCGGGCGTGACGCTGATCCAGCGCCAGATGCCGGTGTTCACGCAGCAGGCCCCTAGCTACGATGTGCTGGTCGCCGCCGACGAGAGCGAGGTGTTCGGCGCCTATCTGCCCTACCGCACCTGGGATCCGCGGCCCGTCGCCGGCTCGGCGGGCCTCGTGCCGCGCAGCTGGGACGCCGCGCAGGACCAGTGGGGCGCAATCCAGATGCAGAACCGCTTCATCAAGCTGAACTCGCGGCGGATGACGGCGCTCGACATGCAGGCGTGGACGGCTGTGCGGATGATCGGCGAAGCCACCTCGCGCACCAATTCCGGCGATGTGAAAAAGGTCGCAGATTTCATCAAGGGGCCGGATTTTTCCGTCGCCGCCTTCAAGGGCACGCGGCTGACGCTGCGCGACTGGAATCTCCAGCTGCGCCAGCCGATCCTGCTGGTCGACGGCCGCATGGTGGTATCGGTGTCGCCGCAGGAAGGTTTTCTGCACCAGGTCTCCGAGCTCGATACGCTCGGCTACGACCGTCCGGAGAGCAAATGCAAATTGAAATGAGGACGCAGATGTCGCGCATGTGGCGTGTTGGGCTTCTCTCGGGACTGGCGCTCATGACCGCGCCCGCGCACGCCTACATCGCCTATGTCTCGAACGAGAAGAGCAACACGGTCTCGGTGATCGACACCGACAGCTGGACGGTGACCAAGACCATCAAGGTCGGCCAGCGCCCGCGCGGCATCGACTTCACGCGCGACGGCAAGTTCGTGATGGTCGCGGTCGGCGACGACGACACCATCCAGGTGATCGACGCCAAGACGCAAAGCGTGGTGGACAGCCTGCCCTCCGGCCCCGATCCCGAATTGTTCGCCCAGGATGCCGCCGGCAAGATCCTCTATGTCGCCAACGAGAACGACAACACGGTGACCGTGATCGATCTCGAGAAGCGCGCCCGCCTCGGCGACATCCAGGTCGGCGTCGAGCCCGAGGGCATGACCATCAGCCCCGACGGCAAGACGCTGATCAACACGTCCGAGACGACCAACATGGCGCATTTCATCGACACCGCCTCGCGCCAGATCGTCGCCAACGTGCTGGTCGACGCGCGGCCGCGCTTTGCCGAGTTCAAGCACGACGCTTCCGAATTGTGGGTGTCCTCGGAGATCGGCGGCACTGTCTCGATTATCGATCCCGGGAAGCACGAGGTGATCGGCAAGGTCACGTTCGAGATTCCGGGCCTGCGGAAAGAGGCCATCCAGCCGGTCGGCATCGACATGACCAGGGACGACAAGACCGCCTTCGTCGCGCTCGGCCCCGCCAACCGTATCGCCGTGGTCGATGTCGCGACGCGGAAGGTGACGAAATACCTGCTGGTCGGGCAGCGGGTCTGGCACATGGCGTTCACGCCGGACGAAAAATACCTGCTCACCACCAACGGCGTGTCGAACGATGTTTCCGTGATCGACGTCGCCGCGCAGAAGGTGATCAAGACCATTCAGGTGGGCGAACTGCCCTGGGGCATCGCGATCGCGCCATGACCAGTCCCGCCTCCATCGCCGAGCCGCGCGACGGCGCGCCGAAGCTAGATCCGGCGGCGGTGCCGGCGCTGTCGATCGACGGCGTCAGCCATGCCTACGGCCCGCGCCGGGCGTTGATGGACGTCTCCTTCAACGTGCAGCCCGCGAGCTTCACCGCATTGCTCGGCCTCAACGGCGCCGGCAAGAGCACGCTGTTCTCGCTCATCACGCGGCTGTTCGGCATCCAGTCCGGCCGCGTCGGCATCTTCGGTCATGACGTCAGCAAGAGCCCCGGCGAGGCGCTGCGGCTGCTCGGCGTCGTGTTCCAGCCGCGCACGCTCGATCTCGATTTGTCGCTGACGCAGAACCTGCTCTATCACGCCGCGCTGCACGGCATCAGCCACCGCGAGGCGGCCGCGCGCAGCGCCGAACTGCTCGGCCGCATCGGCCTCTCCGAGCGCGCCGGCAGCAAGGTGCGCGATCTCTCCGGCGGCCAGATGCGGCGGCTGGAGATCGCACGCGCGCTGCTGCACCGGCCGCGCCTGTTGTTGCTGGACGAGCCGACCGTCGGCCTCGACGTCAAGGCGCGCGCCGACATCATCAGCCACGTCCGCCAGCTCGTCACCGAGCAAGGCATCGGCGTGCTCTGGGCCACGCATCTGTTCGACGAGATCATGGCCGGGGACGACCTCGTGGTGTTGCACCAGGGCAAGGTGCTGGCGCAGGGGCCGATGAGCCGCGTCGTCACCGAAGCCGGCGCACAGGACGTCAACACCGCCTTCATGCGCCTGACCGGCGCGCAAGTAGTGCCGGGAGGCGGCGTATGAGCAGCATCACCACGGGCGAGGCACCGCGCGGCTTCTCGTTCCAGGAGTACATGACTTGCCTCACCGGCATCGTCTGGCGCGAGGGGCTGCGCTTCCTGCATCAGCGCGAACGCTTCGTCTCGGCGCTGGTGCGCCCCCTGGTGTGGCTCTTCATCTTCGCGGCCGGCTTCCGCCAGGTGCTCGGCATCTCCATCATCCCGCCCTACGAGACCTACATCCTCTACGAGGTCTATATCGCGCCGGGGCTGATGGCGATGATCCAGCTCTTCAACGGCATGCAGTCCTCGCTCTCGATGGTCTATGACCGCGAGATGGGCAATATGCGCACGCTGCTGGTGAGTCCGCTGCCACGCGGCTTCCTGTTGTTCTGCAAGCTGCTGGCGGGCACCGCAGTGTCGCTGCTCCAGGTCTACGCGTTCCTCCTGATCGCCTGGTTCTGGGACATCACCCCGCCGCCATCGGGCTATCTCACGGTGCTGCCGGCGCTGATCCTGTCCGGACTGATGCTGGGCTCGCTCGGCATGCTGATCTCCTCCGGCATCAAGCAGCTGGAAAACTTCGCCGGCGTGATGAACTTCGTGATTTTCCCGATGTTCTTCGCCTCCTCCGCACTCTACCCGCTCTGGCGGGTGCAGGAGGGCAGCCCTTATCTGTACTATCTCTGTGAGGCCAATCCGTTCACCCATGCGGTCGAGCTGATCCGTTTTGCGCTCTACGGGCAAATCAACTGGATCTCGCTGGCGGTGGTTGCGACCTGCACAATCGTCTTCATGATCGGCGCGATTCTGGCCTATGATCCCTCGCGCGGGCTGGCGCGACGGGGCCCCGCGGGAGGCGAAGGATGAAGGTTCGGACCGTGACCATGGCCGTTCTGGCGCTCGCCGCCGCGAGCACGGCCGCGCGCGCGGCCGATCCGCGCTATCCGGACTGGCCCTGCACCCAGGCGAAAGTGCCGGAGATCTCGCTCGCCGCCGTCTGGGCCGGCCCGGCGCTCGACGATGTCCAGACCAAGTGGAAGGACGATGCCAGGATCAGCGCGCTGGTCTCAAAGCTGTCGGCGCGCAAGACGCCGCTGGACGAGGCCGAGAAATCGGTGAAGGAATTCCTGGCCGGCTCCGCCGCTGACAAGACCGCGAACGCAAAGCTCCTCTTCGCCGGCCTGTTCGACACCCTCAACGCCCAGCGCTCGCAGGTCATGAACGGGCTCGAACGGGTCAGCCGCAAGCAGCGCGACGCCGCCGACAAGATCCGCGACGAGACAATTCAGCTCCAGGCACTCCAGGGCGCGACACCGCGCGACGAGGCCAAGGTCGAGGCGCTCAGCAACGAGCTGGTCTGGAAGACCCGCATTTTCGAGGACCGCCACAAGGTGGTGCGGTTCGTCTGCGAGGTTCCGACCGCGATCGACCAGCGCCTGTTCGCGCTCGGCCGTGTGATCCAGCAGGAAATGGAATAGCGTCAACCTCGCTGACGGCTCCGCAGAAGTTCCCGCGATCTCATTGCGACTATTAACCTTTGCCGCGCTATCTGCCGGAACCAAATCGCTCTAGGATGTCTTGTCGATGTGAATCTCGAAATGCCCGGAGGCCTCGATGGGAACCACCAGATTCATCCTCGCAGGCGCTGCGGTCCTCAGCGTGCTCGCATCCAGCGCTTTTGCTGACGACATGACCGGAATGGTCACCAGGATCGACCGTCTCAACGGCACGATCTCGATCCAGCAGACGCAGAAGGGAACGGTCGGCGGGAGCGCAGGCGGCGCCGGCATGCTCCAGGAGTACAAGGCCAAGGATGCCGCGATGCTGGATGCCGTCCATGCCGGCGACAGGGTGAACTACTCTGCGACCGACAATAACGGCACGGGGACGCTGACCAAGCTGCAGAAGCAGTAGGCCTCCACGGCGTCATGGCCGGGCTAGTCCCGGCCATCCACGCCTCGCCCACAGCGCGAAGAACGTGGATGCCCGGGACATAGGCGAGCGAAGCGACGCCGTCCTTCGGACGGCTATGCCCGGGCATGACGGTTACTATTGATCCGGCCGCGGCTCCGGCTGCCCTTCGTCGGTCGGCAATGCCGCGCGCTCCCAGCCGTCGCTGCCATCAGGATACCAGGCGATGTTGGAATAGCCGTAAGCCAATGCACGCCTGGCGGCGTTCCAGGACATCCAGCAGTCGGCCAGACAATAGATCACCAGCAGCGCGGCCTTGTCGCCGCGCGACGCTTGCGCGAGGCCGCGCTGCAAATAATCGTCCATGGCTGGCGGCAAATTTCCGTAGCCGGTATCCGGCAGCCACAGGCTGCCGGGAATGTTTCTGCGCGGCGCATCGCGCCAGACCGTACCTTCGGGAAGATTTTTCGGCTTCGGCGCGCGCGGCATCACGTCGATGAACGCGCCGCTCTTGTCCCGCCAGATCGCCTCCGCTTCGGCTGTGGTGAGCACGCGCGCGCCGGCGAGCGTCGCCGGCACCGGCGCGCGGTAATTGTCGGTGCGGTAGCCCTCGGGCTCGAACGGCTCCGGCTGCTGCGCCAGTGCCGGTGCCGCCAGAACGGCGGCGACCAGTGCAGCGGCAACGCGCCGCCTCATGGCGCCTTCTTGGCCGTCTCCGCGCCGAGCGGCCGGTCGCTCTCGTCCAGCAAGGGAACGCCGAAGTCGAGCAGGATCTTGTTGATCTCGCCCTGGTTCTCCTGGATCAGCTTGTTGAGCTGCCGCTTCCAGTTCTGGTCGGCGGGACGCACGCCCATGCCGATGCGATAGACCAGCTTCGGCCCGGTGGTTTCCTTCACCAGCGGCGTGACATGGAGCGAGCCGGCTTTCTTGGCATAGAAGCCGGCCATCGGTCCCCACAGCACGCCGGCGTCGATCTTGCCGGCCGAGAGGTCGTCGATCATCGCCTGCGCGGAATTGTCGAAGCGCGTGTCGATCATCAGCGGATAGGGCTTTGCGTCGCCCATCAGGCCTGCGATCGCCATATTGGTTGCCGGCGGCGTGCCGGCGACGATGCCGACGTGCTTGCCCTTGAGCCTGGTATCTTCGAGCGTGTCGACGTCTTCGAGCCCGCTGCCGGCCTTTGCGACCAGCGCATAGGTCGTGCGGTAATAGGGATTGGTGCCCTGCACGAGGTCGTCGCCTTGCGGGAAACCCATGATGACGTCGCAGCGATGTGCGCCCAGCGTCATCCGGACGAAGCCTGTCGCCTGCGGGAAGAACACGTAGTCGAGCTTCTTGCCGAGCTTGTCGGCGAACAGCTCGGCGAGCTTGTTCTCGAACCCCTCGCCCTTCTCGTTGGAGAACGGCAGATTGCGCGGATCGGCGCAGACCCGCAGCACCTTCGGGTCGACCAGCTCGAACGAGAGGTCTCCGGTCTCGCTGGTCTGCGCCATGGCAACGCCGCCCAGCGCGCAGGACGCAACCAGGCCCCACAGCAAGAACAACCCGCGACGATGTCGTCCGGCCTCCGTCATCGCGCTTCCTCCTCGTTTTGTTTGAATGTTATCCATGCAACGCATGACGCGCCATGTTTTGCCAAACCTTGCGCTGGCTTCCCTTTGTTGCAGTGCAATGCAACAAACCCTTTGAACTGGGGCGGAAAAGTGTCTCACATCGCTTCAATGATCGCTGCCCTGACCCTGCTCGGGATAGCGACGCTAGCACGCACTGATGCAGCCGAATTGCCTGTAAGCGAAGTCGCGCCGGGAATCTTCGTACACTCCGGGACCATTGCCCTGATGACGCGCGAGAACGAGGGCGACATCGCCAATGTCGGCTTCATCGTGGGCACTGACGCGGTCGCCGTGATCGACACCGGCGGCAGCTTGCGCGAGGGCGAGGCGCTGCTGGCGACCGTGCGGGCCCGCACTGAGAAGCCGATCCGCTACGTCATCAACACCCACGGCCATCCCGACCATGTCTTCGGCAATGCAGCCTTCGTTGCGGAAGGAACCAGCTTCGTCGGCCACAGCAGGCTGCCGCAGGCACTGGCGACGCGCGGGCCCTACTATCTCGACAATTTCCGTCGCATCATGGGCGGCGAGCTGATCGATCCCGTGAAGATCGTACCGCCCACCCTACTCGTTTCGGACACGATGACGCTCGATCTTGGATCGCGCCGCCTGACCTTGCGGGTCTGGCCGGCCGCGCACAGCGACAATGACCTGACGGTGTTCGACGAGACGACCAAGACGCTGTTCGCGGGCGACCTCGTCTTTCTCCGCCACATTCCGGTCATGGACGGCAGCATTCGCGGCTGGCTTGCCCTGCTTAGGGAGCTTGAAGCGGTTCCGGCAATTCGCGTCATTCCCGGTCACGGCCCCGTGAGCGACTGGCCTGCGGCGCTGGTCGACGAACGACGTTATCTCACGACGATGCTGTCCGACGTCCGCACACTCAACAAGAAGGGCGCGCCGATCCGAACCGCCGCGGACAAGGCCGCTGAATCGGAACGGTCGCACTGGCAACTGTTCGAGGATTACAATGCCCGCAACGCAACCGCAGCATTTTCGGAAATTGAATGGGAGTAGCGGGCGCGCTACGCTATGCAGGGATGAGCTTCGCGGACCCTGACTGCTTCGTCCGCACGGGACCATGACCATGACGGGATGCATACGCCGCCTGCCCCTTATCGCCCTCCTCCTCGGCGTCGCCTTTGCCGCGCCGACGCAGGCCGAAGAGACCTACGATCCCTGGCCGGGCCTGGTGCAGGACATCTTCAGCAACCGTCCGATGAACGACGGCGCCAACGTGATCGGCATCGAGATGCCGTATCGCGCCGAGGACGCGGCCATCGTGCCGGTGACCCTGCGCAGCAAGCTCTCGCCGGGCGATGCCCGCCGTATCCGTTCGATCACGCTGGTCATCGACCGCAATCCGGCGCCAATGGCGGCGAAATTCGAGCTCGGGCCGGATGCCAATGTCAGCGAGATCTCCACGCGCGTGCGCGTCAACAACTACACCGACGTCCACGCGGTGGCCGAGCTCAGCGACGGCCAGCTCTATGTCTCCAAGACCTATGTGAAGGCCTCCGGCGGCTGCTCCGCGCCGGCGGGAAAGAATGTTGAGGAAGCCAAGAACCGGCTCGGCCAGATGCGCTACCGGCAATTCGCGCGCGAGGACGCGCCGGCGAGCCGCGTCCGCGAGGCGCAGATCATGATCGGCCATCCCAACAATTCCGGCCTGCAAATGGACCAGGTCACGCAGCTCTATATTCCCGCCTTCTTCATCAACCAGTTGAAGCTGACGCAGGACGACAGCCCCGTGCTGTCAATGGAAGGCGGCATCTCGATCTCCGAAGATCCCAATCTGCGCTTCACCTATGTCTCCAACGGCGCCAAGCGTTTCCGCGCGGAAGCGAAGGACACGGATGGACATGTGTTCCGCAACGAGTGGGATGTGGAGAAGCCGGGGACTTGATAGTCTCGCCGTCATTCCGGGGCGGTCCGCGGGACCGAACTATGGTGCGCGATTGCGCACCTGAGAATCTCGAGATTCCGGGTTCGATGCTTCGCATCGCCCCGGAATGACGGTGTTAGATCAAAAACACCTCACCTCGGCTTCCGCCTGCGCCCGCCTCAAATCATTCACCGCCGAATTCGCCTGCTCCGACGTGCGAAACTGGACGCCGAGATTGCCGCGCACCTGGGACATGCTGAGCGCGGTCTCGGCGGTGACGTAGCGCTCATAGGTGACGATGGAGGCTACCACGTCGATCGAGCAGGAACATTGCTCGATCGCGGCCCGTGTCTCGCCATTGGCCTTCATGCAGCCATAGACATATTCCGCGCGCGCCGCCGTCGGATAGTCGTTGGCCTCCTGCGCGCACGCCGTGGACACGGTCGCCGCCAGCACCGCCAATGCGGCGACAATCGGTCGTAGCTGTCCCGCCAGATTCATGAGCGTCCTCCCGCTGGTTGCGATGAAAGCTATGCTATGCGTATTGTCCTGAAAAGCACTCCCTTCGAGGAAACGGCTCACAAGGTGATGAGAGCACTTGGTCGGACATTGGCGCTCGCGGTGACGCTGGCGCTGACACAGGTCGCAAGCGTCCGCGCCGCGGATACCATCCGCCTTGCGGTGCAGAAGACCGGAACATTCTCCTGGGAGCTGGCCGCGATCCGGGCCGGCGGCCTCGACAAGGAAGCCGACCTGTCGCTGGAGGTCACCGAGCTTGCGAGCCCCGAAGCCGGCAAGATCGCGCTGCGTGCGGGCAGCGCCGACATCATCCTGTCGGACTGGCTGTGGGTGTCGCGCGAGCGGGCCCTCGGCGCCAAGCTCACCTTCTACCCCTATTCCAGCGCACTTGGCGCGGTAATGGTGCCCGCGGCCTCGCCGATCAAGACGCTCGCCGACCTCAAGGGCCGCAAGCTCGCCGTCGGCGGCGGCGCGATCGACAAGAGCTGGCTGCTGCTGCAGGCGCGGATGAAGCAGGACGGCATCGACCTGAAGTCGGAAGCGACCATCGTCTATGGCGCGCCACCCTTGATCGCCGCCAAGGCGCTCGACGGCGAAATGGATGCCAGCCTCAATTTCTGGAATTTCTGCGCCCAGCTCGAGGCCAAGGGCTTTCGCCGCCTCGCCGGCATCGAGGACATCCTGCCGAAGCTCGGCGCCAAGGGCGCGGTCTCCGCGGTCGGTTATGTCTTCGACGAGGGCTGGGCCGCGAGCCATCGCGATGCGGTGGCGCGTTTCATTGCGATGACCCGCAAGGCCAAGCAGCTGCTGGTCACCTCCGACGCCGCCTGGGAGAAGATCGCGCCGCTCACCGGCACGAGCGATGCCGTCATGCTCAAGACCTACCGTGACCGTTATCGCGACGGCATTCCGCGCCGGAGCATCGCCGACGAGGAGGCCGATGCGCGTGTGCTCTATCGCGTGCTGGCCGAGACCGGCGGCCGCGACCTGGTCGGGCCGGCGGCCGAGCTCGACCCCGGCACCTTCTATCACGCAGTCCCCGGAGACTGAGGTGCTGCGTCTGCTCTCGTTTTCCCTGTTCCTCGCGACCTGGTGGCTTGCGGCGCTGTTCGTCGGCGGCGCAAAGCTGCCCTCCCCGCCTGCCGTGCTCACCGTCATCATCGCGGAAGCGTCGAGCGGCGCGCTGTTCCTGCATCTCGGCGCCACGCTGGCGCGCGTCGCGCTCGCCTTCGTGCTGGCGATGTCGCTCGGCAGCGCCATCGGCTACCTCATGGGGCGGGTGAAGCTCGCCGACCGGCTCGGCGATCCCTGGCTGATCCTGCTGCTCAACCTGCCTGCGCTGGTCGTGATCGTGCTCGCCTATATCTGGGCCGGCCTGACCGAGGCGGCGGCGATCGCCGCGATCGCCATCAACAAGCTGCCGACCGCCATCGTCACCTTGCGCGAGGGCACGCGCGCGCTCGACCGTTCGCTGGACGAGATGGCGAGCGTGTTCGCGATGCCGCGCTGGCGTGCCTTCCGCCATGTCGTGCTGCCGCAGCTTGCGCCCTATATCGCGGCCTCGGCGCGCTCCGGATTGTCGCTGGTGTGGAAGATCGTGCTGGTCGCCGAACTCCTGGGACGGCCGAACGGCGTCGGCTTCGAGATCGGCGTCGCCTTCCAGCTGTTCGACACGCCGCGGCTACTCGCCTACTCCCTGACATTCGCCGCCGTCGTGCTCGTGATCGAGACCGTGCTGGTGCAGCCGTTCGAGGCCCGTGCAACAAGGTGGCGGCCCCGTGCGGCTTGAAGTCGATATCACAGGCAAGACGTTCAGGAGTGCCGCGGGCGAAACGCACGAGGTGCTGGCCCCGGTCAAGTTCGCGGTTCAATCCGGCGAGGTCGGCGTGCTGATCGGTCCCTCCGGCTGTGGCAAGAGCACGATGCTGCGCATCATCCTCGGGCTCGACCGCGATTTCCACGGGACCGTCGCGCGACCGCCGGAAGCGCGGATCGGGATGGTGTTCCAGGAGCCGCGGCTGCTGCCGTGGCGCTCGGTCGAACAGAATGTGCGGCTTGCGGCTCCAGACATCTCCGAGGCGAAGCTGTCGGAGCTGTTCAGGATCCTGGAACTGGAAGCGCATCGCAGCCACTTTCCCGGCGAATTGTCGCTGGGTCTTGCCCGGCGCGTCGCTCTGGCCCGCGCCTTCGCAGTCGAGCCCGATCTGCTCGTGCTCGACGAACCCCTCGCCTCGCTCGACGACGCGCTCGCGGGCCGCCTGCGCGACGAGATCGCGACGCTGGTCGCAAGCCGCCCTGTGATGACGTTGCTCGTCACCCACAGCCTCGACGATGCGGTCCGCCTCGGCGACCGCCTGTTCTTCCTGTCGCCGCAGCCGGCGCGCATTCTGGCAGAGGTGCCCATCAGCATCCCGCGTGGGGCACGCGGCGACGCAGAGATCGCCACGATCAAGGCGGACCTCGTGGCGAGGATCCAGGGCGAACATAGCGGCGAACGCGCCGGGCGTGATGCCTCATAGGCAACCACGCCAAGCGCGTGCTAAACAGGGCCGCTAGCGGAGCCTGATGATGAAGCGAATGATCGCCCTCATGACGCTTGGCCTCGCTCTCGTCGCGACCATGGCGAGCGCGCAGGACATGATGCGTGACGTCGACCTCACGTCACCCGCGATGGTCTCCGCGGAAATGAGCCGGCAGGAGGTCGAGGCCATCCTGGGCAAAGCGAGCGCCGGGGCGCCGGCCGATTTCACCGGCAAGCGGTTGTCGGGGCTCGATCTCTCGGGTCTCGACCTTTCCACGGTGATTCTCCGTGCGGCACGCCTCAACAAGACAAAACTCGCCGGTGCCCGTCTTGATCATGCGATCCTCGATCAGGCGTGGCTGCTGGACGCCGATCTCGCGGGCGCGAGCCTGAAGGGCGCCAACCTGTTCGCCTCGCAGATGGCGCGCGCGCGTCTAGACGGCGCGGACCTGACCGGTGCTCGCATCGCGGCCGACCTCACCGGCGCAAGCCTGGTCGGCGCCTCGATTGCTGATGCTCATCTTGGCGCCGATATGCGCAACCAGTCGATGGGACTCATGCGCGCCGTGCTGCGATCCGCCAATCTGGAACGGCTGAACGCGCGCAACGCCGACCTGTCGCGCGTCGATCTTGAATTTGCCTCCCTCAAGGGAGCCGACCTGACCGGTGCGTCGCTCAAAAATGCTCAGCTCGGCGGCGCCGACCTGACCGGAGCTACCGTCACTGACGCCGATTTCGAGGGCGCTGATCTTACCTCAGCGAAGTTGATCGCGCCGATCGGCCTTGACCGCGCCCGGAATTTCGACAAGGCAAAGAACCGCGAGCGCCTGATCAGGGAATAAAGGCGCGCCTTTGGGAGGATCGGTTGATGCGTTGGTTTCTGGCTTTGATCGCCTTGTTGACGTTTGCCGGCGAAACCGCCGCCCAGAGCAAGGGCAAGGGCATCCGGCTCTGGAACCTGACGACGGAGACGATCTCCGGCTTCCAGCTCTCGCCCGCCGGCAAGACCGAGTGGGGACCGAACCAGTGCCTGAACGACAAGGACAAGGAGGTAGACCACGACGAGCGGCTGCGCATCACCGGCGTCGAGCCCGGCCGCTACGACGCCAAGGTCAGCTATCCCAACGCGCGGCAGTGCGTCGTCCGCGACATCGAGATCAAGGCCGACGCGGTGTTCTCGATCGCCGACAAGGATCTGAAGGACTGCACGAAATAGGACGGCCGCGTCACGCCTTGTCGTTCGCGTGCGGATATTCGCAGCGCCACCGTACCGCCTGCCACTTCGGATGGTCGCCAACCCATTGCGCGATATAGGGTGGCGCCGCCATCGCGCATTGCCGCGGCGACCCCGCATAGTTGAACACCAGATGCTGTTCCTCGCAGGTCGCAGGCGACAGCACCGCACACACAGTCACCACCAGGTCGATCGGGTTCATGCCGGAATCCTCACGCAAGGGCGATCAAAGTTTAGCATGAAAGGCTACGTTCCGAGGAGCCGGAAGTTTCAATCCGCCGTGAGGGTTGGCCGGAACAGCCGATCTCTCTGCTGCGCGAGGTCCTAACATGCGAGGCTAAAACTTGAGACCTTGACGCTTCCACATCGTCATGGCCGGGCTTGTCCCGGCCATCCACGCCTTGCTCCGCGGTACAGAGAACGTGGATGCCCGGGACAAGCTCGGGCATGACGACCCTGCATTAGAAATTAACGCCGAACACCAGCCGCGCCTGGTGGCGCTCGAAATTGACGAGGTCGAGATTGGCGCCCGATCCGGCCGGGCGGCCCCAGGCCTGCATGCTCCAGCTCAGGGTGAGGCGCGAGCGCTCGGAGAGCTGGAAATAGGCGGTCGGGCCGACGAACAGGGCCTGGCCCGAGAATTCGCCGAGGCCGATGCCCTCGTATTGCCGGAAGTAGCGCAGCTCGCCGCCGAGCAACATGTTGGGCCGCACCCGCACGAGGCCGGCGAAGGCCGCGCCGATCGTGGAGCTTTTCTCCGACAGCCCCGCCACATCGAAGCGCGCCCATTCCGGCTGATAGATCAGGTTGAGGGCGCCGATGGCAAAGTTCGGGATCAGCTCGCGATCGAAGGCGAGCGTGAACTCGGTGCCGTACATCCGCCCCTTGGCGCCGCTGGTCTCGTCGATGCGATCGCCGTGGAGCTCGGCGGCAACCGTCAGGCCAAACGGCGCGCGCTCGCGGTCGAGCAAGCGATAGCGCAGGTCGAGCGAGGCACCCTGGAAATTGAATTGACGGCGATCGTCGATATCGGGGACGCCGGTGATGTCGTGCAGGCTGGCGGTGGCGCCGAGCTCGATACGGAAGTTCGGGAGCGGCACCACCTCGATCTCGACCTCCTGCGCGAGGGCGCGATAGGTGCCGCCGCCCTTGCCGAACCGCCCCGTGGTCTGGCTCTGGAATTCGCGCTCGCCGGGATTTCCGACATCGGTGCCGATCATGAAGCCGAAGATGTGCTCGGTATCAAAGCCCTCCTCGGCGTGCACGCAGGTCGGTGCAAGCGCGAATGTGCAGGCAGCCATGATCCAGAAGGTTTGAGCTCTCGCGCGCATCCCGAACACTACCACGGCTTCGACGGCGTTTGCCATCGAAGCCGCGGCAGGTTCGTCAGTCTTACTTGCGCGAAGCGCAGGCGTACATGTTGATTTCCATGCCGACCGGCACTTCCACGATCTTCGGAGCTTTCCAAGCCATCCGGGGTCTCCCAAGGTATTGAGCGCGACATCGCGCGAGGCAAAACCTAGGGCTGCGTCAGGCACAGCGCAAGTCTGGAATCGGAGCGCAAACACAGCGAACCGTCGCATATCGCTTGCGAATTTCCCTCTCGGGCAAACCGTCTTCGCTCCCAGTCAAGCGCGGCTGCTTTCACCGCAACAAGCGCAGCAGCGCGCGGCCGGCGCGCGAGTTCAACTCCTTCGCATCGAGCGTGCCGTCCTTGTCCGGATTCGCAGCGTTGAAGCGCTGCTCCACCACAGCGAGATATTCGTCGAGCGTGAGAGTCCCGTCGCGGTCGGGGTCGGCGGCGGCGAGCTCTTTCGCGGTCAGCCGTCCGCGCAATTCGCGCGCGTCCAGCGTCCCGTCGTGGTCGGGATCGAGCTTGGCGAACAGCGCCGTAGCCGCCTTCTTCACCTCGGCAAGGTCGAGCGTGCCGTCATTGTCGGTATCAAACATCTTGACGGCATTGCCGGAGGCCGACCAGGCCGGACCGGACAGCAATGCAACCGTGAGCGTAAGCGCAACAGAGCGGCGTGACATCATGAAAACCTCCCTCACCAAGAGCTCCGATTCGAGCCGGATCGAAACGACATAAGTCCACAAGCGAGGCCCGGTTCAAGTCTGGAATTGCAAGTATCGCGCCGCACAACTCGCGGAACCCGCCGGCCCGCGCGCGGCGGCCCCGCGCTGGCATTGCCTCATGCCGTGGAATTTTTTCAGCGCCTGCGCACAAGTGAGAGTCGGTCGTCAGGTTGCTGTAAGGTAACTGACATCTGCGTCCAACATATCGGCATGACGCTTACGACTTTCGTATTGACGCGTTTTGCATTCGGGCGGAGTGTTGCTGTCGCAGCGTCAAAAGGCGCGCATATTTGGAGGAACGGATGAAACGCTTTGCGATGGCCGCGAGCCTCGTCATGCTTGCATCAACGTATGCAAACGCCCAGACCACCGAGCAACTGGTCAAGGGTGCGACCGATACATCGAACGTTCTCAACTACGGGATGGGCTACAATCTCCAGCGCTTCTCGACCCTGAACCAGATCAACAAGGACACGGTGAAAAACCTCGTCCCGGTCTGGAACTACTCCTTCAATGACGATCGCAGCGAGGAATCGCAGCCACTGGTGTACCAGGGCGTGATCTACGTGACCTCGCACAACGCGACCATGGCGGTCGACGCCAAGACCGGCAAGCAGATCTGGAAATCCAAGATCGAGTACCCCGCCGAGACGCCGCGCATCGTCTGCTGCGGCATCATCAACCGCGGCGCCGCGCTCTACGACGGCAAGGTGTTCCGCACCACCCTCGACGCCAACGTGATCGCGCTCGACGCCAAGGACGGCAAGGAGCTTTGGCGGCAGAAGGCGGCCGATATCAAGGAAGGCTATTCGATGACGGTGGCCCCGCTGGTCGCCGACGGCGTCGTCATCACCGGCATCTCCGGCGCCGAGTTCGGCACCCGCGGCTTCATCGACGGCTGGGATCCGGCGACGGGCAAGCATCTCTGGCGCACCCATTCGATCCCCTCTCCCGACGAGCCCGGTGGCGACACCTGGAAGGGCGACACCTGGAAGCTCGGCGGCGGCTCGACCTGGATCACCGGCTCCTACGATCCCGAGCTGAACACGGTCTATTGGGGCATCGGCAATCCCGGCCCGTTCAACTCGGCGGTGCGCCCCGGCGACAACCTCTACACCTGCTCCGTGCTGGCGATGGATCCCAAGACCGGCAAGATCAAGTGGCACTACCAGTTCTCGCCGAACAATCCGTTCGACTATGACAGCGTGGCCGAGATGGTCCTCGCCGACATGAACGTCGAGGGCAAGCCGACCAAGGTGCTGATGGATGCCAACCGTAACGGCTTCTTCTACGTGCTCGACCGCACCAACGGAAAGCTGCTCGCGGCCAATCCCTACGTGAAGGTGAACTGGGCGACCGGCGTCGACATGAAGACGGGCCGCCCGATCGAGACCGACGTTTCGAAGGACGCCCGCGAGGGCAAGAAGGTGACTGTCTATCCGTCGATCCTCGGCGGCAAGAACTGGGAGCCGATGTCGTTCAATCCGCAAACCGGATTGGCCTACGCCAACACGCTCGCCTTCGGCGGCAAGTACAAGGCCGAACCGGTCACCTTCAAGCAGGGCGAATGGTATCTCGGCATGGACCTCACCGATCCCTGGGAATTCGGCGACGGCGCGCGGGGCCATCTGAAGGCGATCGATCCGATGACCGGCAAGGCGAAGTGGGAGGCGCCCGCCGACATCCCGCGCTTCTCCGGCGTGCTGTCGACCGCGGGCGGCGTCGTGTTCACGGGCGCCCTGACCGGCGAGTTCGAGGCCTTCGATGCCGACACCGGCAAGAAGCTCTGGCAGTTCCAGACCGGCTCCGGCATCGAGGGACAACCGGTGACGTGGCAGCAGGATGACGTGCAATACATCGCCGTCACCAGCGGCTACGGCGGCGTCTACTCGCTGTTCTCCGGCGACGAGCGGCTCGCCAAGGTGCCGCCCGGCGGCTCGCTGTGGGTCTTTGCGGTCAAGCAATAGCCACGGCAAGATGCTGAGAGAAGTGGCTTACAAGACGGCGGCGAAGATCGCCGCCGTCACGGTGCTGACGGTCGCGCTTGCGGCGACCGCTCGTGCCGCGGATGACGCAACCGGCAATCCCGTGCAGGCGCAGATCGACCATGGCAAGTCGACCTATGCCGAGAAATGCTCGCACTGCCACGGCCCCAATCTGATGAACTCCGGCACCATCACGCCGGACCTGCGCGCCTTCCCCGACGACAAAACGCGCTTCGTCACCACCGTGAAGAACGGCAAGAACAACAAGATGCCACCCTGGGGCGACATCCTCAGCGACGACCAGATCGGGGAGCTCTGGGTCTTCATCTCGAGCCGGAGAAAGCCATGAGGCGCTGGCTCGCCGCCTGGAGCCTCGCCGCGGTCCTCGCGGCCAATGCTGCGCATGCGGCCGATGGTCCGTTGAGCGTCTGTCTCGACGAGGACCGGCCGCCGCTCTCGGTGCATCACAAGGGCAAGGCGGATTCCGGCTTCGATGTGCTGCTGGCGCAGGCGATCGCGGAGCGGATCGGACGACCGCTGAAGATCCAGTGGTTCGAGAGCAAGCTGGATGAGGATTCCAGCCCGCAGCTCGAGGCCAATGCGCTGCTCTCCGACGGACGCTGCTCGCTCGTCGGCGGCTATGCGCTGACGACGGATTCCCTCGTCAAGCCCGGCATGAAGACGGCGCGCCTGCCGGATTTCACCGGTGCCACGCGCGAGGACCGGCGGCGCCGCGTCGCGCTCGGCGAGCTCACCCCGAGCCAGCCTTACGTCTACTCGCCGATGACGGTGGTGCTCGGGCCGAAGGCGAAGGGGCGCAAGATCGCCGACATCGGCGATCTTGCCGGGCTCCGCCTCGCCATCGAGAGCGGCTCGCTCGGCGATGCGATCCTGATGACCTTCGACAAGGGACGCCTGATCGACGGCATCACGCATCTCGTTCCCGGCCGCGACGATCTCCTCGGCGCGCTCGCCAGCGGCGACTATGATGCGACACTGATCGACCTCGGCCGCTTCGATGCCCACCGCGCCGCGCATCCGGATACGGCGATCACCGCGTCCGGCTACTATTATCCGATCGGCGCCAATCGTGGTTATGTCGGGCTTGCCAGTGACCCTGCCCTGATCGACGCCGTCAACAAGGCACTGACCGAGCTCGCAGCTGAAGGCAAGATCGCCGAATTCGGCAGGCAGGCCGGCCTCACCTATTTGCCGCCGCGGGAGCCCGTGATCCTCGGCGATGTCTGGATGAAGATCATTCAGCGGTGATTCTGTTCGTCATTCCGGGGCGCCCGCAGGGCGAACCCGGAATCCATTTCTCCGCAGAGCATGCGGCCCAATGGATTCCGGGCCTGCGCGCTTCGCGCGCTCCCGGAATGACGGCGGATGTGGCTGGCAGCGTCTCACTTCGTATAATGCGGCGGTTCATTCGGCCATTTGGTGAAGTCGTGAGCGCCTTCGCCACAGACCTGCGCGCCACCCTCTCCCGGGCAATCAAGACCGGCGAGCTGCTGCGCGCGCTGATCGTCGTCGGTCCGAACAAGCAGCGCCATACCTTCCAATGCGCCAATCTGTCTCGCCTGCCGACCATGGCAGAGACGGCGTGATGCAGTAGCTTCGGTAAAAATCCGGGAGAGAATCATGTCCGCAAAACTCGATCGCCGCCACTTCGTCGCCGCCGGCACCACCGCACTCGCGATGCCCTTCCTCGCGCGCAGCGCCTCGGCACAAGGCACATCTCAAGGCACATCTCAAGGCACCTGGCCGTCGCGGCAGATTCGCATGATTTGCAGCTACCCGGCCGGCGGACAGACCGACCTGCTCGCGCGCGCCTACGGCGAATTCATCTCCAAGCAGGTCGGCAAGACCGTCGTGATCGAGAACAAGCCCGGCGCCGCCGGCGCGATCGGCACGGCCGAGGTTGCCCGCGCGGAGCCCGACGGCCACACCATCCTGTGCTCGATCTCGACCACCTACATCATGAACCGGGTGGTGATGAAGAATCCCGGCTACGACATGGACAAGGACCTGACGCTCGTCAGCGTCATTCCAGGCGCCGGCCTTTTGCTGGTCGCGAACCCCAAGACCGGCGTCAAGACGCTGGAAGATTTCGTCACGTTCGCGCGCAAGAGCGGCAAGGTGAACTTCGGCACCTACAGCGCGGGCTCGTCCCCGCACATGACGATCAACGAGCTCAACAAGCAATACGGCCTCAACATCGAGCCGGTCCATTACCGCGGCGAAGCCCCGATGTGGACCGGAATCCTGGAAGGCACGCTCGATGCCGCGATGGGCAGTTACACGGCCGCGCAATCGGTCCTGCAAAGCGACCGCGGCACCGTGTTCGCGGTGCATTCGAAGAAGGTCGACGCGATTCCGGCCATCAAGACCCTCCCCGAACAGGGCGCGACGTCGAAATTCTTCACCGTCAGCGGGTTCACTGGCTGGGCGGTGCCGAAGGCAACGCCGCAGCCGGTGGTCGACCGGCTGGCCGAGCTCTGCGTCGCCGCCAACAACGATCCGAAGGTGAAGGAGGTGCTCGCGACCTTCGTGCTCGAACCCGCGATCGGCTTCAAGGAGACCAATGCGCTGTATCAGCGCGAGCTGCCGATCTGGATCGAGAGCGCGCGGTCGTTGGGCCTCGAGCCGGCTTGAACCTTTTGGCATGGCGCATCGGACACGCTTCCGCGGTGCGGCACGGCATCCGACCAAAGCCTAGGTCGATGTCGGCGACGGCCCCCACTATCATAGGTGGTGCCGGAGAACCTCGGGGTCCGAACGAGAAAGGCCGATCGCATGACGCCAGATGCCATCGCCATAGCCGCCATGATCATCCTGCTCTTTCCGATGGGCTATTTCACGCTGGCCTCGCCCGCCTTCCTGCTGGTGAAGCTCGACATCCGGCCCGTCGCCCTGCTGCTGCGTGGAATGTTCAATGCCCATTTCCTGGTCATGGGCGTTGCCGGAATCATCGGGACGGCGGCTTTCCTCCTCGCCGGACGGCTGCTCTTCGCCGCGGCGGTCGGCCTGCTTGCAGCTGTGGCGATTGGCGGGCGCCGCTGGTTCATGCAGCGGATGGACGACCAGCTCAGCGCGAGTGATGCGGGCGACACCGAGGCTCCGCGTCGGCTGCGCCGGCTGCACTGGAGCGGGATGCTGTGCAACGCGGTCCTGCTTGCCGCTCTGCTGGCCAGCATTCCCTACATTGCGACGACGGCATGAGCGCATTGGCCGCTCGCCGGGAGCTCCCCGGCGTGCGCCTAATGCTCGTTCGCGGCCGCGGCGCTCTGCTGCCCCTTGTGGATCGAGGACGGCACCACGCCGAAATATTTCCGGAATACGCGGCTGAAATGCGATGAGCTGGAAAAGCCCCAGGAGAATGCCACGTCGGTGATGGTCTTGCCGGCGTGGGCCTCGAGCTCCTGACGGCAGTTCTGAAGCCGCGCCTGCCAGATGTAATCGCTCACCGTGGTGCCGCGCTCGGAGAACAGCATGTGCAGATAGCGCTTGGAGCAGCCGAGCTCGGCAGAGATCTGGTCGATGCACAGATCCGGATCGCGCAGGTGCTCGCGGATGAAGAACTGCGCGCGCACATACATCGCCTCGGGTCCGACCCGATCGAACATCGTGTCGGCTTCGCGCAGCGGCAGCAGCAAAAGGTCGATCAGCGAATCGGCGACGCCGACCGCGCTGTTCGCCGACAGCTTGGCCGCCTCGTCGAAGGTCGCGTGGACGAAATCGTGGGCGATCCGTCCCGTGCCCGTCTTCGCCGACAATTTGCAGGCCGGCATCCGCTGCGACGGGAAGCCGCGGTCGCGCAGCAGCGCCTTCGGCACGATCACCACGTCGTGACGCGTGAAGGCGGGGCTGATGATCGAATGCGGGCAGGATACGTCATAGGCGATGATGTCGCCGGGATTGATTTCGATGTGACGGCCTTCCTGCTCGAAATAGGACACGCCGTAGGTCTGGAAGTGGATTTTTATGTACGGGTGTTCGTTGGCCTTGGCGCGCGCCAGCGTGTGCGCGATGCGATGCTGGCTGACCTCGATCTGACACAGCTTCAGGCGCGAGACGGTGGTGTAGTCGATGCGGCCCTCGAGCGAGGACGCCTCCAGCGGGTCGACGTCGAAATGCCCACACAGACTGGTCAGCCCGTCGATCCAGCTCTGGATCTGGCGCTTCGGCGTCATTCCCGTCGTCGAGAGCGTGTGAATGGTGTCGGACATTAATCCAGCCACTGGTTTGATTCGGAAATTTCGACGCGAATCGCGACCAGCGCTTCCGGAGCCCTCAGCCGAGATTGCGTGACGTTTACCTCGAATTTGAGCGGTCTTCTGCAACGAGCGCCATCGTTTCATTGCCACCCTTGAAGGTTAATCCTCCGCCTTAGTTGCAGCGCCGTCAAGGGGAACCTGAGCGCAGAGCGCGGTCCCGAAGCGACGCGGAAGCCGCTGAATTCGCTACTGCAAAATCAAAATCTTCGCGTCCGTGCGCTGTCAAGCAAACCAGCTTCCCTCTTGGGCAAGTTTCCCGATGACGAAGTCGTTAGGGATTGCGGCAGGAACAACAAGAACGGGCCGCTCCTGCACGTGGACCCGTGGCTCTCATCAGGAGGAGGAAACACCGCACCATCGTTTCTGGTCCCAATCGTGACCGCCCTGCACGAGCAGACGCCGGACGAGAAGCCCGGTGATTGAGCAACGCTTCGGAAACAATAAACGATACCAACGGAGGAATAACTATGCGCAAGGTGCTACTGGCGACCTATCTTGGCTCCGCGGCGGCTCTCGCCGTCGGCAGCGCTTCAGCCAATGACGAGCTGATCAAGATGTCGCAGAACCCGAAGGACTGGGTGATGCCGGCGGGCGACTATGCCAATACCCGCTATTCCAAGCTGAACCAGATCAACGCACAAAACGTGGGCAAGCTCCAGGTCGCCTGGACCTTCTCGACCGGCGTGCTGCGCGGCCATGAAGGTGGCCCGCTGATCATTGGCAACATGATGTACGTCCATACGCCGTTCCCGAACAAGGTCTACGCTATTGACCTTTCCAACGAGAACAAGATCGTCTGGAAGTACGAGCCGAAGCAGGACCCGAACGTCATCCCGGTGATGTGCTGCGATACGGTCAACCGCGGCCTGTCCTATGGCGACGGCAAGATCATCCTGCATCAGGCCGACACCAACCTCGTCGCGCTCGACGCCAAGACGGGCCAGGTGGCCTGGTCGGCCACGAACGGCGATCCGAGCAAGGGCCAGACCGGCACCTCGGCGGCGCTGGTCGTCAAGGACAAGGTCCTGGTCGGCATCTCCGGCGGCGAATTCGGCGTGCAGTGCCACGTCACCGCTTACGATCTCAAGAGCGGCAAGCAGGTCTGGCGCGCCTTCTCCGAAGGTCCGGACGACCAGATCAAAGTCGATCCGGCCAAGACGACGTCGCTCGGCAAGCCCGTCGGCGCCGACTCCTCGCTGAAGACCTGGCAGGGCGACCAATGGAAGATCGGCGGCGGCTGCACGTGGGGCTGGATGTCCTACGATCCCGCTCTGAACCTCGTCTATTACGGGTCGGGCAATCCTTCGACCTGGAATCCGAAGCAGCGTCCGGGCGACAACAAGTGGTCGATGACCATCTTCGCACGCGACGCGGACACCGGCATGGCCAAATGGGTCTACCAGATGACGCCCCACGACGAGTGGGACTATGACGGCGTCAACGAGATGATCCTCTCGGATCAGCAGATCAACGGCCAGGCGCGCAAGCTCCTGACGCATTTCGACCGCAACGGCCTTGGCTACACCATGGACCGTGAAAGCGGCGAACTGCTGGTTGCCGAAAAGTACGATCCGAAGGTGAACTGGACCTCCGGCGTCGACATGGACAAGAACTCGCCGACCTATGGCCGTCCGAAGGTGCTCGACGCAGCTTCGACCGACAAGGCGGGCGAGGACCACAACGTGAAGGGCATCTGCCCGGCCGCGCTCGGCACCAAGGACGAGCAGCCGGCAGCCTACTCGCCGGACACGCAGCTGTTCTACGTTCCGACCAACCACGTCTGCATGGACTACGAGCCGTTCAAGGTGAGCTACACCGCGGGCCAGCCCTATGTGGGTGCGACGCTCTCGATGTATCCGCCGCAGGGTGAAAGCCACATGGGCAACTTCATCGCCTGGGACGGCAAGACCGGCAAGATCGTCTGGTCGAACAAGGAGCAGTTCTCGGTCTGGTCGGGTGCGCTCGCAACCGCCGGCGGCGTGGTGTTCTACGGCACGCTCGAAGGCTACCTGAAGGCGGTCGACGCCAAGTCCGGCAAGGAGCTCTACAAGTTCAAGACTCCGTCCGGCATCATCGGCAACGTCACGACCTATGAGAACGGCGGCAAGCAGTACGTCGCAGTGCTCTCGGGCGTCGGCGGATGGGCCGGCATCGGTCTCGCCGCAGGCCTGACCGATCCGACCGCCGGTCTCGGCGCAGTCGGTGGCTACGCGGCCCTCAGCAACTACACGGCACTCGGCGGTACGCTGACCGTGTTCTCGCTGCCGGCGAACTAGCCCTACCTTCGTGTCGCTCCGGCGCGTGGATCAACTCCACGCGCCGGCTCGTCTCCACCGAACGCCTTCGAGGATAATCTCTTGCGTAAAATCTGCTTTGTCATTGCTGCGATCATCTTCGTGACTTCGGGGGGAATAGCCGTTGCGGACGGTCCGGGCGACCCGACCGCCGTCAAGAAGGAAGACGACGGAAAGTGGCTCGATAAGGAAGGAAACCCGACCTACAAGATTTCGGCCGACGGCACCGTGGACTGGTTCACCTATTCCGGATATCGCCGCTATCACTCCGACTGCCACGTCTGCCATGGCCCCGACGGCATGGGATCCACCTACGCACCGGCGTTGAAGGATTCGGTCAAGACCATGAGCTATGGCGACTTCCTCGGCGTCGTCGCCTCCGGTCGCAAGAACATCTCGACCGCGCAGGAGAACGTCATGCCAGCCTTCGGCGACAACCCCAACGTCGCCTGCTACATGGACGATCTCTACGTCTATCTGCGCGCCCGCTCCAACGAGGCGTGGGGCCGGCAGCGTCCCTCCAAGAAGGAGGAGAAGAACGAGACCTACACCAAGGCGGAAGACGCCTGCATGGGCAAGAAATGAACGTTACCAGGACCGATACCAGCTCTTGGCGTCCTGCGAGAATTTGAGGAGTTTACGATGAAGACACGTGCCGCCGTTGCTTTCGAAGCCAAGAAACCACTCGAGATCGTCGAAGTCGATCTGGAAGGACCGAAGGCCGGCGAAGTCCTGGTCGAGATCAAGGCGACGGGCATCTGCCATACCGACGCCTACACGCTCGACGGCTTCGACAGCGAAGGAATCTTCCCGTCGATCCTCGGCCATGAGGGCGCCGGAATCATCCGCGAGATCGGCCCCGGCGTGACCTCGGTCAAGCCGGGCGACCACGTCATCCCGCTGTACACGCCGGAATGCCGGCAGTGCAAAAGCTGCCTGAGCCAGAAGACCAATCTCTGCACCGCGATCCGCGCGACGCAGGGCAAGGGCGTGATGCCCGACGGCACCAGCCGCTTCTCCTACAAGGGCAAGCCGATCTACCACTACATGGGCTGCTCGACCTTCTCGAACTTCACCGTGCTGCCCGAGATCGCCGTCGCCAAGATCCGCGAAGACGCGCCGTTCGACAAGAGCTGCTACATCGGTTGCGGCGTCACCACCGGCGTCGGCGCGGTCGTCAACACTGCCAAGGTCGAGCCGGGCGCCAACGTGGTCGTGTTCGGCCTCGGCGGCATCGGACTGAATGTGATCCAGGGCGCCAAGATGGCCGGCGCCGACAAGATCATCGGCGTCGACGTCAATGATTCCAAGGAAGATTGGGGCCGCCGGTTCGGCATGACCCACTTCGTCAACCCGAAGAAGATCACCGGCGACATCGTTCCGCATCTCGTCAACCTCACCGACGGCGGCGCCGACTACACCTTCGACTGCACCGGCAACACCACCGTGATGCGCCAGGCGCTGGAAGCCTGCCATCGCGGCTGGGGCACCTCGATCATCATCGGCGTCGCCGAAGCCGGCAAGGAGATCGCCACCCGCCCGTTCCAGCTCGTCACCGGCCGCAATTGGCGCGGCACGGCTTTCGGCGGCGCGCGCGGCCGCACCGACGTGCCGAAGATCGTCGACTGGTACATGAACGGAAAGATCCAGATCGATCCGATGATCACCCACGTGCTCAAGCTCGAAGAGATCAACAAGGGCTTTGACCTCATGCATGAGGGCAAATCCATCCGTTCCGTCGTCGTCTACTAGCTCACTGCCATCACCCCAAGGAGGATCGTCCCATGACTATTGCACTCCACCCATCGATCGACAACGGCCTCAAACAGGGCAGCGGCAGCTTCGCCGGCGGCACGCTCGCCTGCAAATGCAAGGACCATCAGGTCAAGGTCGGCATCAAGGGCGACGTCGCCCACAACCACGCCTGTGGCTGCACCAAGTGCTGGAAGCCGCAGGGCGCGACATTCTCCGTCGTCGCGGTGGTGCCGCGCCAGAACGTCACCGTGCTCGAGAACGGCGACAAGCTCGAGATCGTCGATGCCTCCGCGGTGATCCAGCGCCACGCCTGCAAGGCCTGCGGCACGCACATGTACGGCCGCATCGAGAACAAGAACCATCCGTTCTACGGCCTCGACTTCATCCATCCCGAACTGTTCCAGGAGCAGGGCTCGCAGGCGCCGCAATTCGCCGCCTTCGTCTCCTCGGTGATCGAATCCGGCGTGAAGCCGGAGCAGATGGCCGGCATCCGTTCGCGGCTGAAGGAAATCGGGCTCGAGCCTTATGACTGCTTGTCGCCGGCGCTGATGGACGCGATCGCGACCCACGTGGCGAAAGCCAAAGCAGCCTGACGAAGGCGACCTGAACGAGGCGGCCCGAGCAGGGCCGCCGGACCCACGCCACGTCCGCTCGCTGGTTCAGACCAGCACCAGCGAGCCGGACGGAGGTGGCTTCCCACGATCGCGACGAGGCCGCCGCTTCTGCACTCTGCGTCTACGAGGGCCACGCTCCCTCAGTCCTGGTCTCTGAATGACTGCGCAGCGCCGCCCGCTTTCCGATGGAAGTCGGCGGCACCTGCGTTTCTCCCTCCCTCGACTGAGGCATCCTGCTTCGTCCGTACAGTCTTTCTGGCGGACGAAGCTTTTTTGCTGCGGCCTGCTTTGCAATTGCGCAATGCGCGCGGCGCGATGCCGCGCCCTGCTTTTGACAAATCACAGATGCAACCTCTTCACGCCGAGAACAACCGGCTGTGAATGCCGGACCGGCGCGATCCCTGCTACGATCGCGCCGTGACGATGCCGCGCGAAGTTCAATCAAATAAGAACAAAACGGGAGGTATCGAACACATCCAGACATCGCCATTGGCGTTCCTGCCTCCCTCCGGGATTTGCCCGCGCGGGATGACGGCGGAACGCGGCAACGACGCACGAACCGCCGCCGGCGCATGCCGGCGCATTTAATTCATGCTTATGAAGAGCGAGGGACGATCATGATCAAGGTGAAGATCAACGGCCAGGAACAGAGCTGGGACGGCGACCCGAATCTCCCGCTACTCTGGTTCCTGCGCGACGAGGCCGGGCTGACAGGCACCAAGTTCGGCTGTGGCCAGGCCTTGTGCGGCGCCTGCACCGTCATCGTCGACAAGGAGGCGGTGCGCTCCTGCGTCACGTCGATCAACGACGTCGCCGGCCGCGAGGTCACGACGATCGAGGGATTGCATCCGAACGGCGATCACCCGGTTCAAAAAGCCTGGCGCCAGGTCAACGTGCCCCAATGCGGCTTCTGCCAGGCCGGCCAGATCATGCAGGCCGCGGCGCTTCTGATGGACAACCCGAAACCCTCGCACGACCAGATCCGCGAGGCGATGTCCGGCAACATCTGCCGCTGCGGCTGCTACCAGCGCATCGAGAACGCGGTCCATCTCGCATCGACGGGAGTGTGACATGAATTTCATCGACAATCCCCGGAAGCTTCACAGCTTCGAAAAGAACATCCGTGTCGAGAAGGTCTCGCGCCGCAGCATCCTGAAGGGGCTCGGCGTCACCGGCGGCTTCGTGCTTGCCGCGCCCGTGATGTCCCGCCAGGCATTTGCCTATGAGACCGGCGCCGGAAAGATGCCGCATGGCGTCGTGGTCGATCCGCGCGTGTTCGTCGCGGTCGCGCCCGACGGCACCGTCAGCATCGTCGCCCACCGCTCCGAGATGGGCACCGGCGTGCGCACCAGCCTGCCACTGATCGTGGCCGAGGAGATGGAGGCCGACTGGTCCAGGGTCAAGGTGCAGCAGGCCCATGGCGACGAGGTCAAGTTCGGCAACCAGGACACCGACGGCTCGCGCAGCACGCGGCATTACCTCATCCCGATGCGCCAGATCGGCGCCGCCGCCCGCACCATGCTGGAACAGGCCGCCGCCAAGCGCTGGGGCGTTCCGGCAACGGAGGTCAAGGCGGTCAATCACGAGGTCGTCCATGGCGGCAGCGGGCGCAAGCTCGGCTTCGGCGAACTCGCGGCCGACGCCGCCAAGGAATCGGTGCCGAGCGTCGAAGGCCTCAAGCTGAAGGACCCCAAGGACTTCCGCTATCTGACCAAGGGCCAGATCGGCATCGTCGATCTTCACGACATCACCACTGGCAAGGCGCGCTACGGTGCGGACGTGCGCCTTCCCGGCATGAAATATGCCGTGATCGCGCGCCCGCCGGTGACCGGCGGCAAGCTCGCCTCGTTCGATCCGAACGAGGCGTTGAAGGTGCCCGGCGTCGAGAAGGTGATGCAGGTGCGCGGCTGGCCGTGGCCGTCGAAGTTCCAGCCGCTCGGCGGCGTCGCGGTGATCGCGCGCAATACCGGCGCGGCGATCAAGGGCCGCGATGCGCTGAAACTGGTCTGGGACGACGGCGCCAACGGCAAATACGACTCCGTCGCCTACCGCAAGGAGCTCGAGGAGGCCTCGCGCAAGCCCGGCCTCGTCGTGCGCAAGGAGGGCGATGCGGACGCCGCCCTGAAGGGCGCCGACAAGGTGATCGTCGGCGAGTACTACGTCCCGCATCTCGCCCATGTCGCCATGGAACCGCCGGTGGCGGTCGCCGACGTCAAGGGCGACAAGGCCGAGATCTGGGCGCCGGTGCAGAGCCCGGGCGGCACCCGCGAGGACGTCGCCAAGACGCTCGGCATTCCGGAAGCGAACGTCACCGTCAACGTCACGCTGCTCGGCGGCGGTTTCGGCCGCAAGTCGAAATGCGACTATGCGCTCGAAGCCGCGCTGCTGTCGAAGGAGCTGGGCGCGCCGGTGAAGGTGCAGTGGACGCGGGAGGACGACATCCACAACGGCTTCCTGCACACCGTCTCGGTCGAGCGGATCGAGGCCGGTCTCGACAAGAGCGGCAAGGTGATCGCCTGGCGCCACCGCAGCGTGGCGCCCAGCATCGCCTCGACCTTTGCGGCCGGCACGGTGCATCAGGCGCCCTTCGAGCTCGGCATGGGCCTCGTCGACATGCCGTTCGAGATCGCCAACATCTCCTGCGAGAACCCGGAGGCTGCGGCGTTCACCCGCATCGGCTGGTTCCGCTCGGTCTCGAACATCCCGCGCGCCTTCGCGGTGCAGTCGATGGTCGGCGAGATCGCGAACGCGACCGGCCGCGACCAGAAGGAGACGCTGCTCGCGCTGATCGGCAGCCCGCGGATCGTCAAGCCCGCGGTGAAGGACATGTGGAACTACGGCGAGCCGCAGGACAGCTACCCGATCGACACCGCGCGCCTGCGCAAGGTGGTCGAGCTGGTGGCCGAGAAGGGCGAATGGGGCCGTCAGGTGCCGAAGGGCCACGGTCTCGGCATCGCAGTACACCGCAGCTTCGTCAGCTACATCGCGACCATCGTCGAGGTGGCCGTCGACGACAAGGGCAAGCTGACGGTGCCGCGGGTCGACACCGCGATCGACTGCGGCACCTACGTCAACCCCGAGCGCATCGCCTCGCAGATCGAGGGCGCGGCGATCATGGGTCTCAGCCTCGCCAAATATGGCGAGATCACCTTCAAGGACGGCAAGGTGCAGCAGAAGAACTTTGACGACTTCCAGGTCGTCAGGATCGACGAGTCTCCCATGGTGACCAACGTCCACATCGTGCCGCCCGCGCCGGGCACGCCGCCGAGCGGCGTCGGCGAGCCCGGCGTTCCGCCGTTCGCGCCGGCGCTGATGAATGCCATCTTCGCCGCGACCGGAAAACGCATCCGGAGCTTGCCGATCGGCAAGCAGTTGGAGGCGTAAGGAACGCACGCGGCCTCGCGCCGTCTCCATCAACCGATGTGCCCTCTCCCCCTGTGGGAGAGGGCAGCGACGCCGGTTGCTACGATCTCGCTCGGGTGAGGGGTTTGTCTCCGCGGATAGAGACCCCTCATCCGGCGCTTCGCGCCACCTTCTCCCACACAAGGGGAGAAGGGAAGACAGCACTCTCGACACACACACAAAATGCGGCGGACGTTTCCGTCCGCCGCATTCGCCACCCCCCTTTGCTGCTCCGCCTCTTTCGATCCGCCCGCGGAGCTATTTCTTCAGCGCGAACACCCAGATCACGCCGCCCTGCGGCACATTGGCCTCGATGCCGATGTTGTTGGTCACCAGCGCATCCTGGATCCGCTGCGCGTCCACACCCCATCCCGACTGGATCGCGATGTATTGCGTGCCGTCGATCTCATACGACACCGGCATGCCCATGATGCCGGAGTTGGTCTTCTGCTCCCACAACAGCTCGCCGGTCTTGGCGTTGAAGGCGCGGAAGTTGCGGTCGTTGGTGCCGCCGGCAAAGATGAGATCGCCCGCGGTCGCCGTCACCGAGCCGAACAGCTGCGACTTCGGGAAGTTGTGCTGCCACACCTTCTTGCCGGTGACGGGATCCCAGGCCTGGAGCTCGCCAAAATGATCCGCCCCCGGCTTGGTCTTCAGCCCGATGTCTTCCGGCTTGGTGCCGAGCCAGAGCTCGCCCGGCTTGAGTGCGACCTTCTCGCCGGTGAATCCGCCGCAGAAATTCTCGTTGGCGGGCACGTAAACCAGGCCCGTCTTCTGGCTGTAGGCCGCCGACGGCCAGTCCTTGCCGCCCCATAGAGAGGGACAGAACTCCACGCGCTTGCCAATCACCGGCTTGTGCGCGGGATCGACGATCGGCTTGCCGGTTTCGGCATCGATGCCCTTCCAGACGTCGGTGGAGACGAACGGCCAACCTGCCACGTAGTTGATCTTGGTCGGCGTGCGCTCGAGCACCCAGAAGATCGCATCGCGCCCCGGATGGACCAGGCTCTTGATGCTGCGGCCGTCACGTTGCAGGTCGATCAGCATCGGCGCTTCGACCTCGTCCCAGTCCCAGGAGTCGTTCTGGTGGTACTGGTGATAGGTCTTGATCTTGCCGTTGTTCGGATCGAGCGCGAGCACCGACGAGGTGTAGAGATTGTCGCCGGGATGGGTCTCGCCCGGCCACGGCGCCGCGTTGCCGACGCCCCAATAGATCGTCTTGGTGTCCTTGTCGTAATTGCCGGTCATCCAGGCCGAGCCGCCGCCGTTCTTCCAGTCATCGCCCTGCCAGGTGTCGTGACCGGGCTCGCCTTCGCCGGGAATGGTGTAGGTCCGCCACAGCTCCTTGCCGTCCTTGGCGTCATAGGCGGCGACATAGCCGCGCACGCCGAACTCGCCGCCGGAGCCGCCGACGATGACCTTGCCGTCGACGATCAGCGGCATCAGGGTCATATACTGGCCCTTCTTGTAGTCCTGCACCTTGGTGTCCCACACCACCTTGCCGGTCTTGGCGTCGAGCGCGACGACATGATCGTCGGTGGTGGCGAGATAGAGCTTGTCCTCCCACAAGCCGACGCCGCGGCTGGTCGGATGCAGCTGGAACAGATCGTCGGGGAGCTGCCGCTTGTAGCGCCAGTACTCGTCGCCGGTTTTCGCGTTCAGCGCGATCACCTGCCCCATCGGGGTCGCCACGAACATCACGCCATTGTTGACGATCGGCGGCGCCTCGTGGCCTTCGACGACGCCTGTTGCAAACGTCCAGACCGGCGTGAGACCCTTCACGTTCGAGGTGTTGATCTGGTCGAGCGGGCTGTAGCCCTGCCCGTCATAGGTGCGCCGATAGAGCATCCAGTTGCTCGGTTCCGGATTCTCCAGGCGCTGCGCGGTGACCGGAGAATAATTCTCGATCGGGCCGGCACCGGCGGCGGTCGAGGCAAGACAGGTGAAGGCGACGAAGCCGGACAGAAACCATTGCTTCCTGGTCATGGACGTTCCCCTTTTTCATCCGTTTGAATTCTTGTGTTGAATTCTTTTCGTTCGTCCCGTCGTCCGCCCGTCGGCGGATGCGACCTCTCGTGACGCGGGCACAACCCGCGACCGTCCATCATCCTGGCTGCGCGCCACCTACCTTTCCGATGAAGTTTCCGGCGACGCTGAGCGAACCTTCAGCGAACGCCAGTGGCAGCGCCGCGAGCCGTCGCGGTGCCGGCCCGAACACGACCTGCGCGCCCGCGCGAGGATCGTATTCGGAGTTGTGGCACATGCACTTGAGCACCTCCTTGTCGCCGACGTCGCTCTTCACCCAGGCGGTGACGGGACAACCGGCATGGGCGCAGATCGCCGAATAGGCGATGATGCCGTCGACGGCGCGCGCGCGGGTCTGCTCGTCGAGCTCGGCGGGATCGAGCCGGATGACCAGGATCTCGTTGAGCCGCGAGGCGCTGCGCACGACCGAGGTCTTGGGATCCTTCGGCCAGGCATGCACCGGCGGCCCGCCGGCCTGCAGGTCGGCCGCCGTGATCAGCTTTCCCTCCTGGTCACCTTCGGAGAAGACGAGCACATCGCCCTTCTGCGGTCGTTCGTCGGAGCCGGGCGGATCCTCGCCTGCGCGCGCCGATGCGGAACAGCCGAGGCAGGCGGTGGTGGCGAGCGCACCCAGCAGCAGCGTTCGCCGCGTCTGCTCTGCGCCCGCGTCAACTTCAGGTTCCGCAGGGTTCTCGGAAGATGAGGAATTGATGTTGAACGATGCGCGCGACATGCCCGCTAGCAGGCGCTGGAACTCTGCCGAAAAAAAGGCGAAGAATTGGCGCCGCAGTGCATCAATATGGCTCTGCTCGCTTTGATTGAACGAGAGTGAACGCGTTCAAACGTATTTTCACCAGTTCTACGCCGCACCACGCGAGCGGCATGATGATTTTGCAGATCAGACCGATGATGTTGGAATTGGTGCAACGCGCCATCGCGCGATGTGAGCTGCACGTTTCTCAGGCAGGCATTTTGTGTTTCACGATCTGAGCACGTGACGTGGCGAAGCGATGCGGCCTGCGACGGTTGCCGACGCCATTTCAAAACTGTCGGCGATGCGCCGTGCCTTGTCGATGAAGAGCGCAGCCGCCGCGGGCGGACAGACGTCGCGCGCGGTCTGCTCGAACAGATCGAGCCAGCGGTCGAAATGATCACCGACAAGGCCGAGCGGCAGATGCGCACGCATCGGCGAGCCATGATAGCGGCCGCTCATCAGCACGACTGACGACCAGAAGTCTCCGAGCTTGGCGAGATGCTCGTCCCAATTCTGCACGACCGCGAACACCGGCCCCAGCAGCGCGTCCTCGCGCACGCGCCCGTAAAAGCGGGTGACGAGTTCCGCGATCATCTCTTCGGTGATCCCGGTGCGCTCGATCGCATCCTGGGTCAGCAGGTTCCGGCGCGCGGCTGCCGCCTCACGCTCGGCCTTCAGTCGATCCGACATTGTCCTTTGTTATCCGTTCCGTTGTTCCCGCGGGCCGCCCGTTCGACATTGTCGGGCCAATTGCGCGCGACGTCTTTGTCGCAGCGCAAATTGCGCGAGGGGCGGCGAGGCTCGAAGGCCCCGCCGCCTACGCCTGTCATCAGGCGCCGTAAGTGTAGAAACCCTGCCCGGTCTTGCGGCCGAGATGGCCGGCATCGACCATTTCCTTCAGCAAGGGGGCCGGACGGTATTTGGGGTCGTTGAAGCCTTTGTAAAAGACCTCCATCACCGACAACATGGTGTCGAGCCCGACAAGATCGGCGAGCGCCAGCGGCCCGATCGGATGGTTGCAGCCGAGCTTCATGCCGGCGTCGATCTCTTCCGCCGTCGCGATCCCCTCCTGGAGGGCGAAGATCGCCTCGTTGATCATCGGGCAGAGGATGCGGTTGACCGCGAAGCCCGGACTGTTCTTGGCCGTGATCGCCACCTTGCCGACGCGCTGGGCGAAATCGAGCGCCTTGGCGTGGGTGTCGTCGGAGGTCTGCAGGCCGCGGATGAGCTCGAGCAGCGCCATCACCGGCACAGGATTGAAGAAGTGCATGCCGATGAAGCGGTCGGGGCGATCGGTTGCGGCGGCAAGCTTCGTGATCGAGATCGACGAGGTATTGGTTGCAACGAGCGTGCGCGGCGACAGCGTCGCACAGAGGTCCTTCAGGATCTTGACCTTGAGCTCCTCGTTCTCGGTGGCGGCCTCGATCACCAGGTCGCAATCGGCCAGCTTCGCCCGATCGGTGGTGCCGGTGATGCGCTTGAGCGTCGCCTCGCGGTCGGCCGCCGACATCTTCTCCTTCTTGACCAAGCGCTCGAGGCTGCCGCCGACGGTCGAAAGCCCGCGGTTCACCGCCGCATCGGAAATGTCGACCATCACGACCGAGAGCCCGGCCGCGGCGCAGATTTGCGCGATGCCGTTCCCCATGGTCCCTGCCCCGATGATGCCAACGGTTTGGATCATTGCGTCACATCCTTCTCATCCTTGCGGGCGTGCCGGTAGCGGCGCGGCCCCATTGTTCCTGCATCAGGGTCTAGCACCGCCGCGGGGGAGGCGCGACCTGATCCTGCCCCTTCCTTAAAGCATCCATCGCGGGAATAAAGCCGCAAAAGGGCATGATTTGGAGGCCTCGGGCCCGTTTGGCCCGCGCCATGCGGCGCATGCGCCCGTCCAGGCTGCGGTCAGGACCGGATCGATCAGCGGAGGCAACCTGCGGCGTCAGTCGCCTCATCCGAGACGGAGCATCTTGCCCGGATTCATGATGTTCTTGGGGTCGAGCGCCCGCTTGATCGTACGCATGATGTCGAGCTCGGTCCTGGAGCGATAGTGCTGGAGCTCGTCGAGCTTCTCGATGCCGATGCCGTGCTCGGCCGAGATCGAGCCGGCCATGGACGTGATCAGGTCGTTGACGACCCGCGTGATTGCCGCGGAGTACTGGTTGAGCATGTCGCGATCCATGCCCTTCGGACCCATGAAGGAGAAGTGCACATTGCCGTCGCCGATGTGACCGAGCGGATAGGGGCGGATCGTCGGCAGGATGTCGAGCACGGCCTTGAGGCCCCTGTCGATGAACTCGGGAATCCGCGAGATTGCGACCGACACGTCGTAGCTCAGGCCCGGCCCCTCAGCGCGCGATGCGTCGGCCACGCTCTCGCGAATGCGCCACATGTTGCGCGATTGCGCTTCGGTTTGCGCGATCACCGCATCGAGCACTCGGCCCGCCTCGAGCTGATCGGCCAAGAACTGCTCCATCCGGTCCGGCATGCCCGTGCCGCCGTCCTGCCGCGGCCGGGCCGACGACCATTCGAGAAGGAGATACCATTCGGTCTCGGCCTTGAGAGGGTCCTGGGTGCCGGGAATATGGCGCAGCACCATGTCGGTGCAGGCGCGGCTCATAAGCTCGCAGGAGCCGACATTGTCGTCGGACGCGGCATGCGCCTCCGACAGGAGCTCGATCGCCGCCCTGGGATCGCGGATCGCGAGCCATGCCGTGCACAAATCCTTCGGCGCGGGCCAGAGCTTCAGCACCGCCTTGGTGATGATGCCGAGCGTCCCCTCGGCACCCATGAACAGATGCTTGAGGTCATAGCCGGTGTTGTCCTTCTTGAGTGCGCGCAGCCCGTCCCAGACATCGCCGTTGGCCAGCACGACCTCGAGACCCAGCACCAGATTTCGCGCATTGCCGTAACGCAGCACCTGCACGCCGCCGGCGTTGGTGGAGAGATTGCCGCCGATCATGCACGAGCCCTGGGCACCGAGGCTGAGCGGAAAGAAGCGGTCGTGGCGCGCGGCCGTGTCCTGGAGCGTCTGGAGGATGCAGCCCGCCTCCACCGTCATGGCGTAGCCGACGGGATCGACATTCAGCACATGGTTCATGCGACCGAGCGACAGCACGATGCCGCGGTGCGCCGGCCACGGCGTGGCACCACCCATCAGGCCGGTGTTGCCGCCCTGCGGCACGATGGCAATGCCGTTGTCGTAGCAGAGCTTGACGACAGCGGAGACTTCCGCGGTATTGGCCGGACGCACGACCGCCGCGGCCTGCCCTGTCAGCTCGCCGCGCCAATCGGTCACGAACGGGCGCTTGTCCTGCTCGTCCAGGATCAGGCCCTTGTCGCCCACGATGGCTCGCAAGCGGTCGAGAATGGCTGGCGTCACGGGCGCAGTCGGAATGGAGGGAGCGATGAGAAGGGCTGCGCCGGGCATGTGTTCCTCGCTTTGCGGCTCTTCTGCGCAGCCTGGGGCGCGCCGGCCTTCGTTGTCGTTCTCAATTCTGGACGTTTGCGCGATGAGCCTAGCACGAAGGTAACGCTCGCGGGAACGTCCCCGGCTGCGACGCTTGCGCAAACCTGCCTCGGCTGCTGAACGGGAAGCGCACTTCCGTCGACGCCCGGCGTGCCTTACTGTGCCAAGATCAACCTGGATTGGAGATCATGAGCCGCTTCTGGAGTCCCGTCGTCCGCACGCTGTCGCCCTACGTCCCGGGCGAGCAGCCGAAGCAGGATGGCGTCGTCAAGCTCAATACCAACGAGAATCCCTATCCGCCCTCGCCGCGCGTGCTGGCCGCGATCGCGTCGGCTGCGGAGCGGCTGCGCCTTTATCCAGATCCGCGCGCCACGCGCCTGCGCGAGGCGATCGCGGCGTATTGCGATGTTGCGGCCGAGCAGGTGTTCGTCGGCAACGGCTCCGACGAGGTTCTGGCCCACACCTTCCCGGCCCTTCTGAAGCACGACAGGCCGCTTCTGTTTCCCGACGTCACCTACAGCTTCTACCCGGTCTATTGCCGCCTCTATGGCGTCGCTCACGAGGAGGTGCCGCTCGATGCCGCGATGCGGATCGAGATCGCCGACTACAGGCGGCCGTCGAGCGCCATTCTGCTCTGCAATCCGAACGCGCCCACCGGCATCGCCCTTCCGCGCGACGCGGTCGCGGCACTGCTCGCCGAAAACCCGGACCGGCTGGTGGTGGTGGACGAGGCCTATGTCGATTTCGGCGCCGAGAGCGCCGTGCCGCTCGTTGCGCACCACGACAATCTGCTCGTCATCCAGACCTTCTCGAAGTCGCGCGCGCTCGCAGGCTTGCGGGTCGGATTTGCCATCGGCCAGCGGCCGCTGATCGAGGCGCTGGAGCGCGTGAAGGACAGCTTCAACTCCTATCCCGTCGATTGCCTCGCCATCGCCGGCGCCGTCGCCGCGATCGAGGACGAGGCATGGTTCCTCGAGAGCCGCACCCGCATCATCGCGAGCCGCGACGTGCTCACGCGCGATCTCGCGCAACTCGGCTTCGAGGTGCTGCCGTCGCTTGCGAACTTCGTGTTCGCGCGTCATCGGCGCCGGAGCGGTGCCGATCTCGCGGCCGCCCTTCGCCAGCGCGGCGTGCTGGTCCGCCATTTCAAGAAGCCGCGCATCGAGGACTTCCTGCGCATCACGGTCGGAACGGATGAGCAGTGCGGCCGGCTGATTGAAGTGCTGCGCGAGTTGATCTAGTTGAGGGCATGCGGCGGCCCGCCGCTTGCTCACCACAATGGAAGTTGCAGGGACCAGTCTGTGACGCGCCTTTGCCGCCTCGACATCGACGCCCCGGAGGCCGCCCGAACATTGAAGTTCAGGCGCGGATGAACGACTTCGCACGATCCGTTGGTGCCGCCTTCGCGCTGATCGGCGAGGCCGATTCCGAGCTTGTGGGCATCGTCGCCTTGTCGGTGCGCGTCAGCCTGACCGCGAGCATCGTCGCGCTCCTGATCGGCGCACCGTTCGGCGCCTTGCTCGCGATCGCCCGTTTTCGCGGACGTCAGGTCATCATCGTGCTGACCAATGCGCTGCTCGGCCTGCCGCCGGTCGTGGTCGGGCTCGCGCTCTATCTGCTGCTGTCACGGTCCGGCCCGCTCGGGGCGGCCGGCCTGCTGTTCACGCCGGCGGCCATGGTGATCGCGCAGACGCTGCTCGCGACACCGATCGTGGTGGCGCTGGTGCACAGGCCGGCGAGCCTGCTCTGGGCGGAGTATGGCGATCTGGCGCGGATCGACGGGCTGTCGGTCCTGCGCAGCATGGGGCTCCTGTTCGCGCTGGGACGGACTTCGCTGCTGACGGCCTTTCTCGCGGCCTTCGGGCGCGCCATCGCCGAGGTCGGCGCCATCATCGTCGTCGGCGGCAACATCCGCGGCTTCACGCGCACGATGACGACCGCCATCGCGCTGGAAACCAGCAAGGGCGACCTGCCGCTGGCACTGGGGCTCGGGCTGATCCTGCTCGCGCTCAGTGTGGCGGTGTCGACCGTCGCTTTCCTGCTAGTTGGACGCGTTGGGGAAAAATAGCTGCTCGCCGCCGACCTTGTAGCCGGCAATCGCCTGCTGTCCCTTCGGGGAAACCAGCCAGTCGATGAAGGCCTGCCCATCCTGCGCCTTCACGTTGGAATGCTTTGCCGGATTCACGAGCATGACGCCGTACTGGTTGAAGAGCCGCTTGTCCCCCTCGGTCAGGACGGCGAGCTCGCCGCGGTTCCTGAACGACAGCCAGGTGCCACGATCCGACAGAAGATAGGCGTTCGAGGACGAGGCCATGTTCAGCGCCGGCCCCATGCCCTGACCGATCTCGCGATACCAACTGTCCTTGCCGGCACTGAGATCGACGCCTGCCTCTTTCCACAATCTCAGCTCGGCTGCGTGCGTGCCGGACTTGTCGCCGCGCGAGATAAACGGCGCCTTCGCCGCCGCGATCTTGCGCAGCGCGTCAGCGACGTCCTTGCCGCCGCCAATTCGCGCCGGATCGCTCTTCGGCCCGACGATGACGAAGTCGTTGTACATGACGTCGAAACGCTTCACGCCCTGCCCTTCGGACATGAACTGGTCTTCGGCGGGCCTGTCATGGACGAACACCACGTCGGCATCGCCTCTCCGCCCGATATCCAGCGCCTGGCCGGTGCCGACGGCTACGACCTTCACGTTGATGCCCTCGGCCTTCGAGAACAGCGGCAGCAAATAGCCGAACAGACCCGACTGTTCCGTCGATGTCGTCGAGGCCACGATGATGGTGCGATCCTGCGCAAATGCGCATGTTGACCAGACCAGAACCGCTGCGATGGCGGCAAGCTTCCTCATTGTGACGTCCTCGCTCCCCAGACATCTCAAACTACGCGGGGAGGATGACGCAGGGAAGCCCGACGTTCGGCGGCGCGGTTGCACTGTGGTTGGAGTCACAATGGCGAACGGCGATAATGCAGGTGTCATTGCGACCGCAGCTTCTCGCGCGATGGTGTGCGGATGTTCTGCAATTGGTCCCACCCAGATTGACATCGGTGTGGCGGCCGGGGCAGTTTTCCATATTGCTGGCGAATCAGCGATTGCCTCACGCCGAGTACCTCTTGGACAACTCCCTGTGCTTTCGAGACTGATATCGTTGCTGCGCCGCATCCCTGCGGTGAAATGGGCGTTTACGAGGCTTCGGCCCTTGCCGCACGGCGGCAGCATTGACGCCGCGCCGATCGCCACGGACGATTCGCCTGCCATCGTCGTCGACGTTGCAGAGGCCGCGCGCACTCCCGACATCAGCATCAGCGCCGATCCAACGCTCAGCGACCCGGGCACCGCGGTTGCGGATCCGGTCGCCGAGGACGACACCGCGATCTCTGTCATCGCGGAGAGTCCGCCGACGGTGCAAACTGATACCAGCGACAGCGACGGTTCATCCCCGGAGACGCCGACGGAGGTCAACGCGGTCGTCGTGGAGGGGGCTTCGATCTCGTCTGTCGACGAGGAGACCGGGCCCGTTGATGTTCCCGAACTCACCGTCAGCGAGGCCGCACCTGCGGAACTCGGGACGGACGTCGAGTCGGTCGGCGCCGAAAAGGCCTCAGTCCCGTCTGTCGACGTCGATAGCGCGCCGGTCGACATTCCCGAACTCATCGTCAGTGGCAGTCCATCTCGCGAGTTCTCGGCCGGCGTTGAGCCCGTCGTCGCCGAGGCGGCACCGGTTTCGTCCGTCGACGTTGAAATCGCTCCGGCTGCTACCCTCGACGTCGTCGTCAGCCACGAGCCACCTCCTAGCGTCCTCGTGGATGTTGAGCCGGCCGTCGTGGACGACCCGCCTGTCGCTCTTGTCGAGATCGAGGTCTCTGCGGCTGATATCCCAGCCGTCAGCGTCGACAGCGGGTCAACCGCCGACGTCGCCATGGAGATCGAGCCGGTCCCCGCAAGCGATCCCGCACCAGTCACAGCGGTCGCCACGGAGGACACTTCTGCCGCCACCTCCGGGGTCGACGCGGACATCGTGCCGGAGCCGATCCTTGCGTCTCCCGCACCGGAGATCCGCAACGCACCGAAAGTTCGCGCAAAAGCGACGGAACCCGTCGATCGCGCGGCGCTGATCCGGCAGCGCTGGGCGGAGACCGGGATCAGGATGTGGAATCCGCGGCTTCACGGCACCGGCGATGCCACGCTGAACATCCAGGGCCGGGTCGAGCTGCTGCCGCCCGCGCCCGGCGAGACGATGCCGCGCTACGACAAGCTCGAGTTCAGGATGCTGGGCGGGCAGATCGTTTGCGAGGGCGTCATCGTCGAGGCGCCCGCACAGGCGAGCCATCGCAGCTTTACCCGGCTCGCCGAGCCAGGGAAGCCAGACCGGGTCCGCGAGCCGGTGCGGGAACGCCAGGCCGCTCTCGCCTGATCCTTTTCCCTGCGGGGATACTCGCCATATGCTAGGCTGACGCCCCGGATATGGGAGATCGCATGCCCGCGGCATCGTTGCGATTGATCGTGATCGTCGCCCTCTGCATCTCGCAAGGAGCATTGGCGGCGTCCAGTAAGCGGTCGCGCCACGTTCCGGCAACGGCACCCGCCGTCGATCCCGCGGCGCCCTACAAAGCCGACCGGCTCTCGTCCTCGCGTGGCGAGACGATCCTCAATACGCCCGGCCAGACCACCGTGCTCACGCGGCAGGTCCTCGACGACATGAAGGCGACGAGCCTGCGGGACGCAATGCGCTCGACCGCCGGCGTGACGATCGGGCGATAGGCTCGCGCTCAGCTTTCACCAAACGCACCGATATTCCCGCACGGCCCATGAATTTTTGCGGACACGTGGCAGTTGCCCTGAGCGCCAGCCACGACGTAACTTGCGCACCGCTCGGGCCACAACGCCCGCGCCAGACCAAAACGCCAAGAACACTGTGGGAGGTAAACTATGAGAAGGCTGACGGCCGCGCTGTGTGCTCTGACCCTGCTCTCGACTGGCGCGCAGGCGCAAACCATCAAGGATTTTCTGGCAGTCGCCATGAAGAAATGGACGGCGCCGTTCGAGCCGTTCCAGCTCATCGACAACATCTACTATGTCGGAACCGACGGCATTGCCGTCTATGTCATCAAGACATCGCAGGGCCTGATCCTGATGGACACGGCGATGCCCCAGTCAACCGGCATGATCAAGGACAATATTGCGAAGCTCGGCTTCAAGGTTGCCGATATCAAGCTCATCCTCAACACGCACGCGCATCTCGACCACACCGGCGGCTTCGCCGAGATCAAGAAGGAGACCGGCGCGCAGCTCGTTGCCGGCGAGCGCGACAAGCCACTGCTCGAAGGCGGCTACTATCCGGGTGACGAGAAAAACGAGGACCTCGCCTTCCCCGCGGTGAAAGTCGATCGCGCGGTGAAGGAAGGCGACAGGGTCACGCTCGGAGACACCACGCTGACGGCACACGCAACACCCGGCCACTCGCCGGGCTGCACCAGCTGGGAGATGACCGTCAAGGACGGCAAGGAGGACCGCGAGGTGCTGTTCTTCTGTAGCGGCACGGTGGCGCTGAACCGGCTGGTCGGCCAGCCGACCTATGCCGGCATCGTCGACGACTACCGCGCGACTTTCGCCAAGGCCAAGGCGATGAAGATCGACGTGCTGCTCGGGCCGCATCCGGAAGTCTATGGCATGCAGGCCAAGCGCGCAGAGATGAAGGATGGCGCGCCGAACCCGTTCATCAAGCCGGGCGAGCTCGTGACCTACGCGACCAGCCTGTCGGAGGATTTCGACAAGCAGCTCGCCAAGCAGACCGCGGCGCTGGAGAAGAAATAGCGTCATCAGATGCTGCCTTCCACCTCTCCTCGGGCGGGGAGAGGTGCGGCAACAGGTTGCGGCGACACACATGGTTAGCAGAGTGTAGCCGCAGCCTTGCAGTACTTTGCACTCGTTACTGCTCGTTTCCATGGCCTCATATCGTTAACGCGACCTCACCAACGCACGCGAGCGGAACGGCTGCGGCAGCGTGCAACCAGCGCTAGCCTTTCCGCACGAAACTCGTCTAACGCGCCCTTTACCCCCGCTGTGCAAGATCGCCCTCGTTTTGAAGGGATCCGGGGCGCGTATTTCAATGCCTGTCGCCAATTTGAAGTCTCACTTCGCCGCCGCCATGCGGCTGTTTCGCGTACCGACGGACAACCCGGACCTGACGCGCGCGCAGTTCGACGCCTTCTCCAAGCAGGTCCCGCTGCTCTACTTCATTCTCATGAGCAACACGATCGCGGTCGCCTACACATATGTGAACGTGGCGCCGGACTGGTTGACGATGATCGTGCCGAGCGTGCTGACCGTGCTTGCGGCCCTGCGCACCTTCTGGTGGCTGCGCCAGCGTCACCTCGTGCGCAGCGACGCCGACATCCTGCGCAATCTGCGCGCCACCAACTGGATGACATTGCCGATCGGCGCAGGCTTCACCATCTGGTCCTTCGCCCTCTACCCTTACGGCGATCCTTTCGCCAAGAGCCAGGTCGCCTTCTACATGGCGGTGACCGTGATCGGCTGCATCTTCTCGCTGATGCATCTGCGCTCCGCGGCGCTGATCGTGACGCTGGTCGTCGACGTGCCCTATGTGCTGTTCTTCTGGGCCACCGGCGAGCCGACGCTGAAGGCGATCGCGGTCAACAATCTGCTGGTCTCCGGCGCGATGGTGACGGTGCTGTTCATCTACTATCGCGACTTCGCCGATCTCGTTGCCAGCCGCAAATCGCTGCTGGCGCAGCAGGCGGCGACCCAGGCACTCTCGGACGAGAACTTCCGCCTCGCCAATCTCGATTCCCTCACCGAGCTGCCGAACCGCCGCCGCTTCTTTGCCGAGCTGTCCAGCGCCTTCGTTGATGCCGAGCGCAGGAGCGTCCGCGTCGCGGTCGGGATCATCGATCTCGACGGCTTCAAGCCGATCAACGACAATTACGGGCACTCGGTCGGCGACCGCGTCCTGATCGAGGCGGGCCGACGCATCCGCGAGGCCTGCGAGGGCTTCGGCCCGCAGCGGGTGGAGTTCGCCCGGCTCGGCGGCGACGAGTTCGGTCTTGTCGTGTGCGGCGACCCCGAGGAGGCGGATCTGACGCGGCTCGGCGAACGCATCGGCGACCAGGTCAAGCTTCCCTACCAGCTCGACACCGCCCATACCGGTCTATCCTGCTCGATCGGCTTCGCATTGTTCCCGCAGTCGGCAACGACGGCGGAAGCGCTCTATGAATGCGCCGACTATTCGCTCTATCACGCCAAGCGCCATCTGCGCGGCCGCACCGTGATCTTCTCGAGCGAGCTCGAGGCCGAGATCCGCAGCCGTGGCGTCATCGAGAATCTGCTGCGCACCGCCGATTTCAGCACCGAGATGGACCTGGTGTTCCAGCCGATCGTGGACGCCATGAGCGAGCACACTACCGGCTTCGAGGTCCTGGCGCGCTGGCACAGCTCCCGCCTCGGCCTGGTTTCGCCGGCCGACTTCATCCCGGCCGCCGAGCGCATCGGCCTGATCCGGCCGCTGACGCAGGCGCTTCTGATCCGCGCACTCGCGACGGCCAGGACCTGGCCCGACCACATCCGCCTGTCGTTCAACCTCTCCGCCCACGACATCTGCTCACCCGAAGGGATCCTGCCGCTGATCACCATCGTGGAGAAGAGCGGGCTGCCGCCACACCGGATCGATTTCGAGATCACCGAGACCGCCGTCACCTTCGACTTCGTGCGCGCGCAGCAGTCGATCGCGGCATTGAAGGCAATGGGCTGCGGCATTTCGCTGGACGATTTCGGCACCGGCTATTCCTCGCTGAGCCACGTGCACCGCCTGCCGCTCGACAAGATCAAGGTCGACCGCAGCTTCGTCGCCGACATCAACGACAATCCCGTCAGCCACAAGATCATCAAGTCGCTCACGGGCCTCTGCGACGACATGGAAATCGCCTGTGTGGTCGAGGGCGTCGAGACCCGCGCCCAGCTCGACAGCCTGCGCCGCCTGGGATGCGACTTCATCCAGGGCTACTATTTTGCAAAGCCCATGCGGGGCGATGCAATCGGCGAGTACCTCGCGAAGGAGCGGCAACGCCTCGACGGCGCCGAGGCCAAGGTCGTGGCCTGAGGTCACACCGCGCAGTAGCGCTCCTGAATGTCCTTGTCCGCCAGCAGCGCCGCGGCGCTGCTTTGATGCACGACCTCGCCCTGGTCGATGATCACGGCACGATCGGCAAGCCGCAGGGCCCATTCGACATTCTGCTCCACCAGAAGCAACGTCTTGCCTTCATCACGCAGGCGGCGGAACAACACGCCCATCTCCTCGACCAGCACAGGCATGATCCCCTCCGAGGGCTCATCGAGCAGGACCATCCTGGGCCTGGCGATCAGGGCGCGCGCGATCGCCAGCATCTGTTGCTCGCCGCCGGAGAGCGTCACGCCCTCCTGATCGAGGCGCTCCTTCAGGCGCGGAAAGGTCTCGGCGATCTCGTCGATCGCGGTACGCTCATCGATCTCGCTGCCGGCAGCAACCAGGCCGAGCCGCAGGTTCTCGCGCACGGACAGGCCAGGGACGATGCGGCGCTCTTCGGGCACATAAGCGAGGCCAAGATGAAAGCGCTGATGGGCGCGGAGCGGCAACAGCTCCCTGCCCGCAAAGCGCACGCGACCCGTCGCTTTCGGCATAAGGCCCATCATTGCCCGCAAGGTCGTGGTCTTGCCCGCGCCGTTGCGGCCGACGAGCGCAACCACTTCGCCCTCCTTCACCTGCAGGGAAATGCCGTGAAGGACATGGCTCGCGCCATACCAGGCGTGGAGGTTCTCGATTTCGAGCAGCGCGGTCTCAGCCATAGCCTTCACTCTGTCCGAGGTAGACCCGGCGGACTTCCGGATTGCTCCTGATCTCGTCGGGCGCGCCGTCCGCCAGCAGGCGGCCGTGATGCAGCACCACGACGCGCTTGGACAGGCCCAGCACCATCTTCATCTTGTGCTCCACCAGCAGCACGGTGCGCTTGTCGGCGAGCCGTTCGAGCAGCGCGACCATGTCCTTGGTCTCCTCCGGTCCCATGCCGGCGGTCGGCTCGTCGAGCAATAGCAATTCCGGCTCGGAGACCAGCGCAATCGCGATCTCCAGCGCGCGCTGCTGGCCATGCGACAGGAATTTCGCCACCTCGCTGCGCTTACCGAGCAGCCCGACGGCGTCTAGCGCGGCATCGGCCCGCACATTCAGCTCCGCCAGCCGGGCACGGTTGCGCCAGATGTCGTAGCTGACGGTCAGCGCCTGTGCTGCCACGCGCACGTTCTCGTGCACGGACAGGTCCGGGAAGATGTTGGTGATCTGGTAGGAGCGCGAGATGCCCTGATGCACGAAGCGATGCTGGGGCAGGCCATTCAGCTCGCGTCCCCTGAAGTGCAGCTTGCCCGAGGTCGGCGTCAACGCACCCGAGAGAATGTTGAAAAAGGTGCTCTTGCCGGCGCCGTTCGGCCCGATGATCGAGGTGAGCTGTCCCGCCGCAAAGGACACGGTGATGCCTTCGAGCGCGACGAAGCCTCCAAAGCGCTTGCCGATCCCCTCGGCGCGAAGCAACTCGCCGCTCATGGCCGTGCCTTTCCGATGCCGAGCGCATCGAGCAGCGTGCCCCAGATGCCCTTGGGCAGGAACAGCACGAAGAGGACGAAGATCGCGCCGACAAAGATCTGCCAATGCGGCGTCCAGAGCGAGATGACGTCCTCCAGGATCAGGAAGCTCGCCGCGCCGACGAACGGGCCGAAGAAGCTGCGGGCGCCGCCGAGCAACACCATCATCACGATCATGCCGGAGGTCTGGTAGTGCAGGATGTCCAGCGGCACGATCGACAGATGCAGCGCCAGCATGCAGCCGCCAAGCGAGGAGATCGCGCCCGACAGCATGAACACGATCAGCTTGCTGCGCTCGACGTCATAGCCGCAGGCCCGCGCCCGCTGCTCGTTCTCGCGGATCGCCTCGATCACGGCACCGAACGGCGAGTTCAGGATGCGCGACTGGAACCACAGCGCCAGCGCCGCGAAGACCATCAGCACGTAGTATTTGTTGATGGGGTCGAGGAAATTGACGGAAAGGCCGAACAGGTTGATGCGGTCGACGGTGAAGCCGCGCAGGCCGTTCTCGCCGCCGGTGAAGGACGAGGCCTGCAGCGCGACGTAATAGACGAGCTGGGCCAGCGCCAACGTTACCATGGAGAAGTAAATGCCACGGGTGCGTGTCGAGACGATGCCGATCGCAGCAGCGAGGCAGGTGCTGAGGAGCACGGCGATCGGCACCGCGGCGAACCAGGGCACGCCGTAGCGGCCGATCGCAATGCCGGTGAAGTAGGCGCCCGCGCCGAAGAAGGCGGCCTGGCCGAACGACAACAGCCCGGTGTAGCCGAACAACAGATTGTAGCCCATCACCACGACCCCGTAGATCAGGACGTTCACGGCCAGCGCCTGTGACGGCAGCAGCCAGGGCAGCACGGCAAGCACCGCGATCGGGAGCAGCACACGCTGGTCGAGAATCCAGGCGATCCCATTGCGCGAGGGCCGGGCTACCGACTCGCCGCTCGAAGGCAGCATCACGCGGTCCTCCCTCTGACGCCGAACAGGCCCTGCGGGCGGATCAGCAGCACCACCGCCATCAGCGCGAACATGACGATGGTCGCCATCTCAGGGGCGAACAGCGCGACCATGCTGATGGATATGCCGACCATGAGGCCGGCAACGACAGCCCCGACGATCGAACCAAGGCCACCGATCACGGTCACCACGAACGCCTCCGCAAGCACGAGCGAGCCCATCTCCGGATTGACGCTGCGCATGGGACCGGCGAGCACGCCGCCGAGCGCGGCGAGCCCGACGCCGAGGCCGAAGATCGCAAGCCAGACCCGGCCGATATCGACGCCGAGCACCTGCATGATGGTGGGATCGCGCGCGCCGGCGCGCACGATCAAGCCTATGCGGGACTTTTCCAGCGTCAGCCAGAGCACCAGCAGCACCACGGCCACCAGCGCGATGACGAACAGGCGGTAGCGCGGGAAGAAGCCGATGCCGAGATCAAGCACGCCGACCAGTTGCGGCGGGGTTGGAAACGGAATGCCGTCGCTCCCGAACACGATGCGCACACCTTCGACGAGGATGTAGCTGAGGCCGAAGGTGAGCAGCAACGGATCGTCGACCGAGCGTCCATAGAGCCTGCGGATCAGGACGAACTCGATCAGCATGCCGAAGGCGCCGATCAGGATGGGAGCGAGCAGCAGTCCCCACCAGAAGCTTCCGGTGAGCGACGCCAGATACAGCCCAGCATAGGCCCCGATCATGAACAGCGCGCCATGGGCGAAATTCACCACCCCGAGCATGCCGAACACGATCGTCAATCCAAGCGCAGTGATCACCAGGACCGCCCCAAGGGCGATCCCGGAGAGAAGCTGCATGATAGTCAGCGACAGGTCCATCGTCACAAGACTTACGTCGCGTGGCCGAGTTCGCTGCAGCTGCGCAGCATGTCGTCGGAGCCGGCGTCATTGGCGAGAATGGCGAACAGATCGTTGTCGTTGGCCATCGCGGACTTCTTCTTGGACTCCAGCACCAGCACCGACTGCACCGACTGATGATCGCATTTGCGGTAGTGCTGCGGCCCCTTGGTCAGATCGTACTGCAGCTTCTCCAGGGCATCGACGACCTTGTCGGTGTCGGTGCCGCCGGCGGCCTCGATGGCGGCCAGCAGCGATCCGACGCCAGAATAGCCATAGGCACCGTAATCGGTCGGGATCGCGCCGCCGTTGGCGGCCTTGAATGACGCGTTGAAGCTGGCTGCCGTCTTGCTCTGCGTCTCAAGGCCCCAATAATAGTTGGCACCGCCGACCACGCCCTCGAACACGTCAGGGCCAACCGCGAGGCGCTGGTTGTGCAGGATGACGGGCACGACGATCTTCATCTGCTGCTTCACGCCGAAATCGACCGCCTGCTTGATCGCGTTGGCCTGGTCCCGGCCGAAATTGGAGATGCAGAGCACGTCCGGTCGCATCGACATCAGCCGTGGCATGAAAGTGGAATAGTCGGCCGCCCCGAACGGATGCAGAATTTCACCGACAGTGTTAGCACCAATGGTCGTCTGCGCGCGCTTGAAGCCGCGCAGCATCTCATGGCCGTAGGCATAGTCGGCAACGAGATGGGCGACCTTCATGCCCTTCTTCAGGGTCTGCCGCGCTACCGCAGCGGTGGTCATGTGCGGGTTGAGCGCCTCGTGGAATGTGTACTTGCTGAAATCCTTGGCCTCGTTGATCGTGTCGGACTGACTGATCGAGACGTAGATCACGCCGCGGGCGCGGGTGACCTCGTTGACTGCGAGCTGCACGGCGCTGGAGAGCGCGCCGACCACCGCATGAACCTTGTCTTTCTCGATCAACTCCAGTGTGCGGGTCGCAGCTTCGCCCGCATTGAGCTTATCGTCGCGCACCAAGAGCTCGACCTTGCGGCCGCCGATGCCGCCCTTGTCGTTGACGAGCTTGACGGCGAGCTCGGCGCATCTGACCTGGTCGCGCGCTTCCGCTGCGAACGGGCCCGTCAGCGGCGTCGGGAAGCCAATGCGGATCGTCTCATCGGCGGCGCGGCCGAGCCGGGGCATCGCGAGCAGCGCCGCGCTGGCCGAGAGGCCGGCGAGTGCGGTGCGGCGAGTTATTTTCGGGGTCGAACCGGATTTAGGCATGATTTCCTCCAGGGTCTTTTTCTAGAAACGCTTCAGGGCTTTCAGGACTTTTGTCGGCGTGATCGGAATCGAGTTGATCGTGGCGCCGAACGGCGCGAGCGCGTCGTTGACCGCGTTGAGCACGCAAGCTGACGCCGCCGCCGTGCCGGCCTCGCCGACGCCCTTGGCGCCGAGCACGGTGTCGGCGGTCGGCGTCTCGACATGGCCGATGACGATGTCGGGCATCTCCATCGGCATGGGAACGAGGTAGTCGGCGAGCGAGCCATTCATGAGCTGACCGGTTTCGCTGTAGCGGCATTCCTCGAACAGCGCGGCACCCAGCCCCTGCACGACGCCGCCGCGGAGCTGCTCGTCCACCAGCATCGGATTGATGACGCGGCCGCAATCCTCGACGATGAAATGCTTCAGCACCTTGATGAAGCCGGTCTCGACATCGACCTCCAGCGAACAGCCCTGAATGCCGTTGGTGAAGGCGAAGGGATAACCCTGCGGGGCGAAGTGATGGCTTACCGTGAGCTGCGCCTGCGTGCCCGGCGGCAGCGTGTCGGAGCGGAAATAGGCGATGCGCGCGATCTCCGCGATCGGCATTCGCTGGTTCCGCGTCACCGCATCGACGACCTCGCCATCGATGATGTCGAGCGCAGATGGCTGCTCCTGGAGGATCAGCGCGGCGATCTCCAGAATATTGCGCTTGAGCGCACGCGTGGCCTGGAGCGCGGTTTCGCCGCCGATGCCGGCGCCGCGGCAGGCCCAGGTGGCGCCGCCATGCGGCGTCACCTCGGTATCGCCGGTGATGACCTTGACGCGCTCCTGCGCGAGGCCGAGCTGGTCAGCCACGATCTGGCTGATGATCGCCTCGGTGCCCTGCCCCTGCTCGGTGACCGAGATCAGGCAGCGCACCTCGCCCGACGGCGTCAGGCTGAGAATGGCGCCGTCCTGCGAGGAGATCCGCGCGCCTCCGACGCCATAGAAGGCCGGGCTCGGGTTGGTGATCTCGACAAAGGTGGCGATGCCAATGCCCCGATAGATGCCGCGCTTGCGCAAATTCGCCTGCTCGGCACGAAGCGCGTCATAATCCATCATCTCATGCAGGCGCTTCAGGCAGGCCTGATGGGACAGCGCCTCGAAGCGGTAGCCGGTCGGCGAGGTCTGCGGATAGGCATCATCGGCGATCACGTTCTGTGCGCGGATGGCAAAGGGATCGAGCCCGACCTTGGCTGCGGCCATATCCACCAGCCGCTCGGTGACGGCGCAAGCGATGGGATGGCCGACAGCGCGATACTGGCTGGTCTGCACCTTGTTCTGGAAGAGCACCTCCAGCGTGGCGCGATAGTTCCTGAAGCGATAGGGCGCGCCCATCAGGCGGATCACCTGATTGCCTTCGACCACGCTGGTGCGCGGATAGGTCGAGAACGCGCCGATCGCGGTCAGGTCAAGGACGTCCATCGCCAGGATTTCGCCCTTGGCATCGACCGCCATGCGGGCCCGGACGCGATGGTCGCGGGCATGGATGTCGGAGACAAAGGATTCAATGCGGTCGGCGACATATTTGACGGGGCGGCCGAGCAGGATCGAAAGGCCGACCACCGCCATGTCCTCGTGATAGACATGAAGCTTCATCCCGAAGGAACCGCCGATGTCGGTTGCGATGACGCGAACGCGGGCCTCGGGGATGCCGTAGTGGCGCGAATAGAGATCCTGGAACTGGTAAGGCGTCTGCGTCCCGTGATGCACCGTGAGCGCGCCGGCAGCGGGATCATAGTCGGCGACGATCGCGCGTGGCTCCAGCGTCACCGCGGTGTGGCGGCCGAAGGAGAATTCCTCCTCCACCACGTGGGCCGCATGCGCGAAGGCCTCGTCGACGGTGCCGTTGTCGAGCTGAGCGCGGAAGCAGGTGTTGTTGGCACTGCCGGGATTGATCACCGGCCCGCCCGCTTCCCGCGCACTGTCGATATCGACAACGAGGGGAAGATCCTCGTAATCGATCTCGATCAGTTCCAGCGCGTCTTCCGCGATCGCCCGGCTCTCGGCGACGACGGCGACCACGGCCTGCCCGGCCCAGACCACGCGATCCAGCGGTAACGGCAATTGCGGCGCCGAGGTCATACCCTTGAAATGATCGAGCGTGCCGGTCCAGGGCGTGCAGATTTTTGCGAGGTCCTCACCTGTGGCGACAAGATGCACGCCTTCGAGCGCACGGGTCTGCTCGGTGTTGACGGCGACGATCTTGGCGTGCGCATGCGGGCTGCGCAGGAACGCAGCGTACAGCATGCGCGGCAGGCGGAGATCGCTGACATAACGGCCGCGGCCGGCAAGCAACCGCTTGGCGTTCGGGCGTGGCACTGAACGGCCGATATAAGAGTTCGGGCGGTCGAGCGAGGTCAGAGGCGCGCTCATGTCGCGCCTCCGTTGTCGCTGCGCGCCTTGGCAACGGCATCGATGGCATCGACGATCGCCTCGTAACCGGTGCACCGACAATAATTACCCGACAGCGCGTCGCGGATCTCCTCGCGATTCGGCCGCGCCACCCGCGAGAGCAACTCGTTGGCGTTGACCAGCATGCCCGGCGTGCAGAAGCCGCATTGCAGTGCGTTGCGGCGATGAAATTCGGCCTGGAGGTCGGCGATCACGCCGCTTTCGGTGAGACCTTCGATGGTCTCGATCTTCGCACCGTCGGCCTGCACCGCGAACATCAGGCAGGAATGCACGGCGCGGCCATCGAGCTGCACGAGGCAGGCCCCGCAGGCGCCCATCTCGCAGCCGGCATGCGTCCCCGTCAGTTCGAGCGCATTGCGCAGGCAATCGACCAGCGTCTCGCGCGGCGCGACCTCGCAGGCAACCTTGCGGCCGTTGACGACGAGGCGGACCCGCACGGTCTCGTCGGCGTCCCCCAGCAGGGTTTCGTCGAAGCCGCTCATGCGCCGTCACCCAGACGTCCGAGCAGGCGTCCCAGCAGCACACGGGCGAGATGCAGCCGCATCGCCGGCGGCACCTCGTCGCTGTCAGGCGGCGCGAGATCGCCTTCGAGCGCGGCTTGGGCGACAGCGATACGCTCCGCATCGAGGGACGAGCCGATCAGGGTCGCCTCCGTTCCCTTCACCCGTGTCGGCTTATTGCCGACAGAGAAAAAGGAGATGCGGATGTCCTCGATGCGTTCGCCGGAGAAGGTCGCAAGCATGCCGCAGCCGACCAATGCATAGTCGCCGCGCCGCCGCGCCAGTTCGTCGAACGCAAAGCGCTGGTCGGCCTTGAACAGGGGAACGTAGACAGCGGTGATCAGCTCGCCGGGCTGCAAGGTCGTCTCGAACAGGTCGATGAAGAAATCGTCGGCTTTCACCCGCCGGGCGCCGGAAGGACCCACGACCTCGATCTCGGCATCAAGCGCCAGCGTCATCGCTGGAAATTCGGAAGCCGGGTCGGCAAGCGCAACGCTGCCGCCAAAGGTGCCGCGGTTGCGAATCGCGGGATGGGCGACGAACGGCGCCGCGGCTGCGAGCAGCGGCGCGAACTCGGCGATCAGCGGCTCGCTCAGCATCTCGCAATGGCGCGTCAGCGCGCCGATGCGCAAATAGCCGCCTTCGCGCCTGACGCCGCGCAGCTCGTCAATATGGGTGATGTCGATCAGGAGCCGCGGCGCCTGCAGCCGCAGCGACAAGGCCGGCACGAGGCTCTGGCCCCCGGCGATGAAGCGTGCCTCATCGCCGGCGCGCGCATGAGCGTCCAGCGCCTGGTCGATCGTCGCAGCACGAAAATAGCTGAAAGCCCTCGCCTTCACCGCCGTTTCCTCGATATCCGTCGGCTCATCAGCCGGGATGCCAGATTTGTAACCATCTGGTCTCAAAATCCTGACATGCCTCCGGGGAACGGTCAACAGGAAATGACCATTTGGTCACAAATGCACCTTGGGCTATGAAGGCAACAAGACGTGCGATTCAGCGACGAAATGGCCCGAAAAGCGCAGAAACCAGCGAAGCGACCGGTCCGACGACGGCCCGAGACAGGCAGCAAGACCGCGCCAAAGCGCCGCAACATGCGCGCGGCCGACCGCGAGCGCGCGATCGTGGACGAGGCGATCCGCTTCTTCGCGGAGCACGGCTTCGAGGGACAAACCCGCGAACTGGCAAAACGCCTGGGCATCACCCATTCGGCAATCTATCGCCACTTCCCGAGCAAGGAAGCGCTGATCGAGCGGGTGTACCAGGAGGTCTATCTCAGCCGCTGGTCGCCCGACTGGGGGCCGATGATCCAAGACCGCTCGCTGTCGCTGGAGGCGCGGCTGACGCGCTTCTATCTCGACTATGTCGAACGCGTGTTCGAGTACAATTGGGTGCGGATCTTCGTCTTCTCCGGCATGAAGTCGTTCGGCATCACCGGCCGCTATCTCGACATTGTCCGCCGCGAGATCATCGAGCCCGCGGCCGCCGAGCTGCGTCACGATCTCAAGCTGCCCGATGCGAAGTCCCGCCCACTGAGTGAGCGCGAGACCGAGCTGTTCTGGGGCCTGCACGGCCGCATCTTCTATCTCGCCATCCGCAAATTCATCTACGAAACGCCGATCCCGCCCGATCTCGACGCAATCGTCCGCGACGCCGTCCAGACCTTCATGGACGGCGCGAAGACGACGATGCCAAAGCTGCTGATGAGCGGCTAGCTACTTCGAAAGGCTCGGCAGATCGAGCCCCTTGTCACGGGCGCAGTCGATCGCGATGTCGTAGCCCGCGTCGGCATGGCGCATGACGCCGGTGGCCGGATCGTTCCAGAGCACGCGCGCGATGCGCTTTGCAGCTTCCGGCGTGCCATCAGCGACGATCACCATGCCGGCATGCTGCGAATAGCCGATGCCGACGCCGCCGCCATGATGCAGCGACACCCAGGTCGCGCCGCTGGCGCAATTGAGCAGCGCGTTGAGCAGCGGCCAGTCGGACACCGCGTCCGATCCGTCCTTCATGGCTTCGGTCTCGCGGTTCGGGCTTGCCACCGAGCCGCTGTCGAGATGGTCGCGGCCGATCACGACCGGCGCCTTGAGCTCACCGCGCGCCACCATCTCGTTGAAGGCAAGGCCGAGCCGGTGACGATCGCCGAGGCCGACCCAGCAGATGCGCGCCGGCAGCCCCTGGAACTTGATGCGTTCCCTGGCCATGTCGAGCCAATTGTGCAGATGCTTGTCATCAGGCATCAGCTCCTTGACCTTGGCGTCGGTCTTGAAGATGTCCTCGGGATCGCCCGACAGCGCAGCCCAGCGGAACGGCCCGACGCCGCGGCAGAACAGAGGGCGGATATAGGCAGGGACGAAGCCGGGGAAATCGAAGGCGTTCTTCAGGCCCATGTCCTGCGCCATCTGGCGGATGTTGTTGCCGTAGTCGAGCGTCGGAATCCCTTGCGCGTGGAAATCCAGCATGGCCTGGACATGCTCGACCATCGAGGTCTTCGAGGCGCGCTCGACGGCCTTCGGATCGGACGCGCGCTTGGCTTCCCAGTCGGCGAGCGTCCAGCCTTTGGGGAGATAGCCGTTGATCGGGTCATGGGCGCTGGTCTGGTCGGTGACGATGTCCGGCTTGACGCCGCGACGCACCAGCTCCGGAAAAATCTCCGCGGCATTGCCGAGCAGGCCGACTGAGATTGCCTTCTTCGTCTTTGCGGACTCTTCCATGATCGCGAGCGCCTCGTCGAGCGTCGCGGCCTGCCGATCGAGATAGCCGGTGCGCAACCGCATCTCGATGCGGCTCGGCTGGCATTCAACTGCGAGCATCGAGGCTCCCGCCATGGTCGCGGCCAGCGGCTGCGCGCCACCCATGCCGCCAAGGCCGGCGGTGAGAATCCATTTGCCGGCAAGGCTGCCGCCATAATGGCGACGACCGACCTCGACGAAGGTCTCGTAGGTGCCCTGCACGATGCCCTGGCTGCCGATATAGATCCAGGAGCCGGCCGTCATCTGGCCGTACATCATCAGGCCCTTGCGATCGAGCTCGTTGAAATGGTCGAGCGTCGCCCAATGCGGCACGATGTTGGAGTTCGCGATCAGCACGCGAGGAGCATCGGCGTGGGTGCGGAAGACACCGACCGGCTTGCCGGACTGGATCAGCAGCGTCTCGTCGTCTTCGAGCTTGCGCAACGCCGCCGTAATCCGGTCAAAGCTCTCCCAGTCGCGCGCGGCACGGCCGATCCCGCCATAGACGACGAGCTCGCTCGGGCGCTCCGCGACATCAGGATCGAGATTGTTCATCAGCATGCGCAAGGGAGCCTCCGTCAGCCAGCTCTTGGCGCTGATGTCGCGGCCGCGGGGCGCGCGGATGGTGCGGTCGTTGTCCAGTCGGCGGTTCATGCGGAACACCTCTTCAGGCAAGTCTCGGAAATGGATCAGATGGGAGCACGCCGATCGCAGCCGCCGGCAGCGCATCGGCCTCGACGAGCGCGGCTGCCTTGGCGAGATCGCCGGCCATGTAGCGGTCGGCACCGAGCGCGGGCACCTGTTCGCGGAGCGCGGCGATGACGGCGACGAGCGGCGCGCTGGTCGCATGCGGCGCGCGCAGCGTAATGCCTTGCGCGGCGACCAGAAGCTCGATGCCGAGGATGGCGGCGAGATTGTCCGCCATATCGGCGAGGCGCCGCGCCGCATGCGCCGCCATCGACACATGGTCTTCCTGATTGGCGCTGGTCGGCGTCGAATCGATCGAGCAGGCAGCCGCACGCTGCTTGTTCTCGGCATAGAGCGCGGCCGCCGTCACTTCGGCGATCATGAAGCCGGAATTGACGCCGGGATCGGGCGTGAGGAACGGCGGCAGACCGAAATTCAGCGCGGGATCGACCAGCGTCGCGATGCGCCGCTCGCTGATCGCGCCGATCTCCGACAGCGCGAGCGCGATCGTATCGGCCGCAAACGCCACGGGCTCGGCGTGGAAATTGCCGCCGGAGACGATCTCGCCGGTCTCGACCAGGACGAGCGGGTTGTCGGTGACGGCATTGGCCTCGACGATCAGGGCTCGCGCAGTCTGCGTGATCAGATCGAGCGCGGCCCCTGCGACCTGCGGCTGGCAGCGCAGGCAATAGGGATCCTGCACGCGTTCGTCGCCTTCGAGATGCGACAGGCGGATGTCGCTGCCGTCGAGCAGCGCGGTCAGCGTCGCAGCCGCGGCGATCTGCCCGGCATGGCCGCGCAGCGCCTGGATTTCAGGGCGGAACGGCGCTGTGGAGGCCATCGCCGCATCGACCGACAGCGCGCCGGTGACGAGCGCGGCACGGGCCAGATGAAACCCACGCAGCACGCCGGAAATGGCATAGGCGGTCGAAAACTGCGTGCCGTTGATCAGCGCGAGCCCCTCCTTGGGCCCGAGGGTCAGCGGCGCAAGCCCGGCGGCAGCGAGTGCCTCGCCGCCGGACACGGTCTTGCCGTCGACAATCGCCTGTCCCTCGCCGATCATGACGGCGGTCATGTGCGCGAGCGGCGCGAGGTCACCGGAGGCGCCGACCGAGCCCTGCTGCGGAACCAGCGGACAGACGCGCCGCGCCAGCATTCCCTGCAACTGCTCGATCACCTCGCGGCGTACGCCAGATGCGCCGCGCCCCAGCGAGATGATCTTCAGCGCCATCATCAGCCGCACGATCGGCTCCGGCGTCGCCGGACCGACACCGCAGCAATGCGAGACGATGAGGTTGCGCTGGAGCAGCGCGGTCTGGTCAGGCGGGATGCGCTTCGAGGCGAGCTTTCCGAAGCCGGTATTGATGCCGTAGACGGGGGTGTCCGCTTGCGCCGCCTTGGCGACGATCGCCGCGGCTGCTTCGACACGCGGCCAGAACGACGGATCGAGCACGACGGGCTGTCCCGCAAGCACGCGCGCGAGATCGTCGAGGCTGACCGTTCCCGGTTTGACGACGATCGCCGCGTCCTGCTCCGTCATTGCCCCCTCCAAACCCGGCGGTGCAGCGGATTGAAGCCGATGCGGTAAACGAGCTCGGCGGGCCGCTCGATGTCCCAGATCGCGAGATCGCACCATTTGCCGGCCTCTAACGTCCCGGTTTCATCGAGCACGCCAAGCGCGTGCGCGCCTTCGCGGGTGACGCCGGCGAGGCATTCGGCCACTGTCATCCGGAACAGCGTCGCGCCCATGTTCATCGCCAGCAGCAGCGAGGTCAGCGGCGAGCTACCGGGATTGCAGTCCGACGCCAGCGCCATGTGGACGCCGTGCTTGCGGAACGACTCGACCGGCGGCTTCTGCGTCTCGCGGATGAAATAGAAGGCGCCCGGCAACAGCACAGCCACCGTTCCCGCCTTCGCCATCGCGGCCGCACCTGCTTCATCGGTATGCTCGAGATGATCGGCCGACAGTGCGGAGAATTTGGCAGCGAGCGCGGCACCGCCGAGGTTCGACAATTGGTCGGCATGAAGCTTCACCGGCAGCCCGAGTCCCCTCGCCGTCTCGAACACCCGCGCGGTCTGCCCGGCGGAAAACGCGATGCCCTCCATGAAGGTGTCGACGGCATCGGCAAGACCAGCCTTGGCAACCGCGGGCAGCATCTCCTTGCACACGAGATCGATATAGCGATCCTTGTCACCATCCGCCTCGGGCGGCAGCGCATGGGCGCCGAGGAAGGACGTGCGGATCGCAACCGGCCGCTGGCGGCCGAGGCTGCGCGCAGCTGCGAGCTGACGCATCTCGGTCTCGGCATCGAGGCCGTAGCCGGACTTGATCTCGACCGTGGTGGCGCCCTCGCCGATCAGCGCGTCGAGCCGCGGCAGCGCGCTTGCGACGAGCTCGGCCTCGCTCGCCTTGCGCGTCGCGGCCACCGTCGAGACGATGCCGCCGCCGGCGCGCGCGATCTCCTCATAGCTTGCCCCCTTCAGCCGCAGCTCGAACTCGTGCGCACGGTTGCCGCCATAGACCAGATGAGTGTGGCAGTCGACGAGGCCCGGCGTGATCCAGCGCCCCGCGCAATCGATCCGCTTGATGGCATCTGCGTCCGCCGGAAAGTCCGCCGCCGCACCCGCATAGACGATGTGGCCGCCGCGCGCGGCAATCAGGCCGTGCTCGATTTCGCCGAGATCGGGGCGATCGGCCCGCATCGTGGCGAGGCGGGCATTGTGCCAGATCCGGTCGAAGCGCTCTGCCATGCAACTGTCCCTTCGCGGATGTCCCTGCGCCCTGGGATGCTTGACTTATATGTCTAGACATATAATCGTAAGGCGGTTCTGTCCAGCCGGCGTGTAATCATGACCCGACTGCATTTCGCCTCCGCGCTCCTGCCCTCGGGCTGGGCCAATGACGTGCAGGTGGTGATCACCGCCGGCGCGATCGCGGCGGTGACGCCGGGCGTGTCGCCGCCCGCCGGCGACGAGCGCCACGACATCGCGCTTCCGGGGCTGGCGAGCCTGCACAGCCACGCCTTCCAGCGCGGCATGGCGGGACTTGCGGAACAGCGCGGCGACTCGACCGACACGTTCTGGACCTGGCGCGAGACGATGTACCGCTTCGCGCTGGCGATGACGCCGGACGATGTCGCGGCCGTCGCAACGCTGCTTTATGTCGAGATGCTGGAGCAGGGTTTTACCCGCGTCGGCGAATTCCACTATTTGCATCACGATCGCGACGGCTCGCCCTACGCCGACCTCGCCGAAATGGCCACGCGCATTGCGCAGGCTGCCGAAGCGTCGGGTATTGCGCTGACGCTGCTGCCGAGTTTTTATGCGCATGGCTCTTTTGGGGGCGCAGCACCACATGCCGGCCAACGCCGCTTCATCTGCTCGGTCGATCGGTTTGCGGCGCTGATGGCTGCCTCGCGCAAAGCGATCGCAACATTGCCAGGGGCCAATATCGGCATCGCGCCGCACAGCTTGCGCGCGGTGGCACCGGACGAGTTCGCGGCGATCATTCCGCTCGCCGACGGCGGCCCTGTGCACATTCATGCCGCAGAGCAGGTGAAGGAAGTCGAGGATTGCCTGGCCTGGTCGAGCCGGCGCCCTGTGCAATGGCTGCTGGAGCACGCACCGGTCGATCAACGCTGGTGCCTCATCCACGCAACCCACACGACGAACGAGGAGGTCACCGCGCTCGCCAGGACAGGCGCGGTTGCCGGCCTCTGCCCCATCACCGAAGCGAGCCTCGGCGACGGCATTTTTCCAGCCCGCGAATTCCTCGACGCCGGCGGCCGGTTCGGCGTCGGCACCGATTCGAATGTGCTGGTCGGTGCCGCCGACGAGCTGCGCCAGCTCGAATATGGCCAGCGGCTGAAGCATCGCCAGCGCAATGTGCTCTCCGGCGGCGCTGGCGCCTCGACCGGACGCACGCTGTTCGATCAAGCCCTCGCCGGCGGCTCGCGGGCACTTGCGCAGCCGACTGCCGGCCTCACGCCGGGGGCACGCGCCGACATCGTCACGCTCGATGCCGCGCATCCGTCGCTCGCGGGACGTCAGGGCGATGCGGCCATCGACGGCTGGATCTTTGCGGCAGGCGGCGGCGCGATCGATTGCGTCTGGGCCGGCGGCGACAAGGTCGTCGAGGGCGGACGGCACCGGCTGCGCCAGGCAGCGCGCGAGCGCTTCAACGCATCGGTACGGAGGCTCCTCGCATGAGCCTCGCTACTGATGGCGCCGACCAGCCGACGCTCTACAAGCGGATCCGCGCCGACATCGAGAATCGCATCCTGACCGGCGAGTGGCCGCCGGGTCATCGCATTCCGTTCGAGCACGAACTGGTGGCGCGCTACGGCTGCTCGCGCATGACCGTGAACAAGGCGCTGTCGGAACTCGCGCAGGCCGACTTGATCGAGCGGCGGCGCCGCGCCGGATCGTTCGTCCGCCGGCCGCAGCATCAGTCCGCGGTGCTCAAGATCGCCGACATCCGCGCCGAGATCACCGCACTCGGCCGCGCTTACGGCTACGAGCTGATCCATCGCAAGCTGCGAATAGCGACCGCCGCCGACCGCGACCGTCTTGGCGTGAAGAAGGCCGGCAAGGTGGTCGCGATCGCCTGCCGCCATAGCGCCGACAACGTGCCGTTTGCCGCCGAGGACAGGCTGATCGACCTCTCGTCCGTGCCGGATGCCGCGACCGCGGACTTCTCGCGCGAACCGCCCGGCTCGTGGCTGCTTCACCATGTCCCATGGACGGAGGCCGAGCATACGATCAGCGCCATCGTTGCGGACGATCGCGCGGCGCAAGCGCTCGACATCGCCGTCGGCGCGCCCTGCCTCGTGATCGACCGCTACACCTGGCGCAGTACGCGCACGATCACCGCCGTGCGGCTGCTCTATCCCGGTGACTCCCACCGCCTTGTCGCCCGATTCAAGGGAGGCTGAGAGACCAATGTCGGCACAATTCGTGCAACGCTTCGGGCAAAGGTCCGCATGGACCGACACGAACAGATCAACAGGACGTCAATCCATCGATCGGCAAGAGGACGACAATCATGCGTAGTTCAAAGGTATTCGCGACAATCATTGCCCTGGCGGCCTCCACTCCGGTGCTCGCCGACGACGTCAAGGTCGGCGTCGGCATCTCCGGGTGGACCGGCTTCGCGCCGCTGACGCTGGCGAAGGAAGCCGGCATCTTCAAGAAGAACGGCCTCGACGTCACGATCAAGAAGATCCCGCAGAAGGACCGCCATCTTGCGATTGCTTCCGGCGACATCCAGTGCGCGGCAACCACGGTCGAGACCTGGATCTCCTGGAACGCCAACGGCGTCGCCACCAAGCAGATCTTCCAGCTCGACAAGAGCTATGGCGCCGACGGCATGGCCGTGCGCAACGACATCGCCGCGATCAAGGATCTGAAGGGCAAGACGGTTGCGGCCTCCGCGCCGGGCACCTCGCCGTATTTTGCGCTGGCCTGGATGCTCAAGAAGAACGGCCTCACCACGAAGGACGTGACCGTGGTGAATCTCGAGCCCGCCGCGGCCGCGCAGGCCTTCGTCTCCGGCCAGAACGACGCCGCCATGACCTACGAGCCGTATCTGTCGACCGTGCGCGCCGCGCCCGACAAGGGCAAGATCATCGCCACCACGCTGGATTATCCGATCGTGATGGACACGTTTGGCTGCACGCCGAAATTCCTGAGCGAGAATCCGAAGGCGGCGCAGGCGCTCGCCAACAGCTATTTCGAGGCGCTCGACTTGATCGCCAAGGACCAGGCCAAGGCCTATGAGATCATGGGCGCGGACGTGAAGCAGACCGGCGAGCAGTTCGGCAACTCGGCGAAATATCTGCGCTGGCAGGACAAGGCCGCGAACCAGAAGTTCTTCGCGGGCGATTTCCTGACCTTCAACAAGGACGCCGCCGAGCTCCTGCTCGAGATCGGCATCATCAAGGCCGCGCCGAAGGTCGAGGACCTCTACGACGCGAGCTTCATCAAGTAGACTTCTGCAAGCTGCCGGTTCCGCCAGGAGGCGGAGCCGGCGCGTGATCGATTATTCGGATAGACAGTTTGATGCGTCCCCTGGATCCCGTGACATCGAGGCAGCGTGTGGCCTTTGGCCTCGCTTTCTTCGTGCTGTTCGTTGCCCTCTGGTCCTGGGCGACCTTCGGCGGCCATGTGTCGAAGACCTTCCTCGCCAACCCGCTGACCATGGTGCAGGAAGGTTTTGACCTGCTGACGAAGCAAGGCTTCATGTTCGACATCGGCATGACGATCTGGCGCGTCGTCGGCGGCTTCGCGCTCGCCGCGATCATCGCGGTGCCGTTCGGCGTGCTGATGGGTGCCTACAAGCCGGTCGAGGCCTTTCTCGAACCGTTCGTCTCCTTTGCACGCTACCTGCCCGCCTCCGCCTTCATCCCGCTCTTGATCCTGTGGGCCGGCATCGGCGAGCTGCAAAAGCTGCTCGTCATCTTCATCGGCTCGGTGTTCCAGGTCATCCTGATGGTGGCGGTGACCGTCGGCGCGACGCGGCGCGATCTGGTCGAGGCGGCCTATACGCTCGGGGCCAGCGACCGCGGCATCATCCGCCGTGTGCTGCTGCCCTCCTCCGCGCCGGAGATCGCCGAGATCCTGCGGCTGGTGCTGGGCTGGGCCTGGACCTATGTCATCGTCGCCGAGCTGATCGGCTCGTCCTCCGGTATCGGCCATATGATCACCGACAGCCAGGCGCTGCTCAACACCGGCCAGATCATCTTCGGCATCATCGTGATCGGGCTGATCGGCCTCGTCTCCGACTTCCTGTTCAAGGCGTTCAACGCCTGGCTGTTTCCGTGGAAGCTCGCATGACGACGCTGAAGATCGAACAGGTCTCACGGACCTTCCCCGCGCGCCACGGAAATGCGCCGACCAGGGCGCTGGAGCCGACCGACCTCATCATCGGCAACAACGACTTCGTCACCATCCTCGGCCCCTCCGGCTGCGGCAAGTCCACGCTGCTTCGTATCGTCGCCGGCCTCGACCGCCCGACCGGCGGGCGCGTCACGCTCGACGGGCGCGAGGTGACGGGCCCGGGGGCGGATCGCGGCATGGTGTTCCAGTCCTACACGCTGTTTCCCTGGCTGACCGTGCGCGAGAACATCGCCTTCGGCCTGCGCGAGCGCGGCGTGTCGCAGGACGAACGGTACAAGATCGCCGACGCCTTCATCCGCCAGGTCGGATTGTCCGGCTTCGAGAACCATTGGCCCAAGCAGCTCTCCGGCGGCATGCAGCAGCGCACGGCAATCGCCCGCGCGCTTGCCAATGATCCAAAGATTCTGCTGCTCGACGAGCCCTTCGGCGCGCTCGACAACCAGACTCGCGCCTTGATGCAGGAAATGCTGCTCGGGATCTGGGAGCGCGACCAGAAGACCGTGCTGTTCGTGACCCACGACATCGAGGAGGCGATCTTCCTCGGCAGCCGCGTCATCGTCATGAGCGCACGCCCCGGCCGCATCAAGGCCGAGATTGCCATAGACCTGCCGCATCCGCGTTCCTACAAGATCAAGACCACGCCGGAATTCGTCCAGCTCAAGGAACGGCTGGTCGAGGAAATCCGCACCGAGGCGTTGAAGGTTGCCGAACATGCCTGACAATGGTCCTTCCTTCGACGGCGCACGCGTTCTCGCCGACCTCAATGCGCTGCGCGCCATCGGCGCCTACAAGACCGGCGTGCACAAGCCGACCTTCTCCGAACCGCACAAGCAATCGCTGGAATGGCTGGTTCAGAAGCTGCCCGACGCGTCTCTCTCCGCCGCGGTCGACGGCATCGGCAATGTGTTCGGGACGAGCACCAAGCCCGGCCCAAAGCTTCTGGCGGGCTCGCACCTGGAAAGCCAGAACTACGCCGGCTGGCTCGATGGTCCGCTCGGTGTCGTCTACGCGCTCGAAGCCGCGCGGGTGCTCAATGCCGATCCGTCCGTGAACGGCGCGGTCGAAGTCGCCGCCTGGTGCGACGAGGAAGGACACTTTGGCAGCTTCCTCGGCTCGCGCTCCTATGTGGGGCAAGTGACCGAGGCGGACATCGACTCCGCGCGCGACCGCACCAACGGGCGGCCCATGCGCGACGCGCTCGCCGACATGGGGCTCGCGGGACGCTCGCGCATCACCGCCGAGAAGGGGCGGCACGTCGGATATCTGGAGGCGCATATCGAGCAGGGCGATACGCTCGAGAGCGGACAGCTCGCGGTCGGCGTCGTGACCTCGATCGTCGGCATCTGGCAATACCGGATCAACTTTGTCGGCGAGCAGAACCACGCCGGTACCACCCGCATGGCTGCGCGCAAGGACGCCGGCCTTGCGCTGGCCAAATTCTGCGTCGCGATCGACGAGCGCTTCCCGGCCGCGTGCGGTCCGCGCACGGTCTGGACCACGGGCCGCATCACGCTCGATCCGGGCGCGCCGAGCATCATTCCGGGTGGCGCCGAAATGCTGTTCCAGATCCGCGACGACAACCCGGCGGTCATCGCGCGCCTGGAGGAATTGCTGAAGGCCATGTCGGACGAGGTCAACGCCAGCGGCCCCTGCAGCGTCACCGTGGAGAAGATTCGCACCGGTGCTCCCGCCTTGATGGACTCCGGCTTTCAGGACGCGATCGATGCCGCGAGCAAGGCTGTCGCCGGCGGACGATCCATCCGCATGCCCAGCGGCGCCGGCCACGACGCGCAGATGCTTGCGACCATCATGCCCGCGGGGATGCTGTTCGTGCCGTCGATCGGCGGCATCAGCCATCACTGGACCGAGAACACCGCGGACGCCGACATCGTCACGGGCGCGCAGGTCTTCGTCGACGCCTGCCGGCGAATCCTCGGTGGTTAGGCCTCTGATGCCGGCATGAGCGCAAGCGAGACTTATACCGAGGCGACGACCGGCTACTGGCAGGAGCTGACGCCGGAGGTTCCCTTGCGTTGCCCGGCTACGCCACCTTATCGCTTGGGCTATCCCGCGACACTCCCCTGCGGCCGTATCCTGGTTCTGCCGCTGCGCCAACTGCCCGATGGCGACCGCGCCGTCGCATCGCTGATCGCCAATCAGGCCTCACACCTCGTCGTCGCCGCGCTGGCCGACCATATGGCGACGCAGGCGCGCGCGCTCGATGCCGAGATCATCGTCGGGCTCCCGACCCTTGGTCTTGCCTTCGCATCGCTGGTCGCCGAACGGCTGGGACAGACGCGCTATGTCCCGCTCGGCTATTCCCGTAAATTCTGGTACGACGACGCGTTCTCTGAGCCCGTCAGTTCGATCACCAGCCCCGACGCCGGGAAAAAGCTGCGCCTCGATCCGAACCTGCTGCCCCTGCTCGAAGGCCGCCGGGTCGTGCTGGTCGACGATGCGATCTCGACCGGCGCGACTGCGCTCGCGGCGGTGCGGCTTTTGCAGACGATCGGCGTCGAAATTGCCGGCATGGTCGTTGCGATGAAGCAAACCAATCGCTGGCATGCCTCGACCACGGCCCTTCCGGTTCGCGCAGTCTTCGGGTGCCCGCTCTTCCAACGTGGCGACGGCGGCTGGATACCGCTGGCGGAGACGCAACCCAACATTCCCTGATGGGTCAGGCGATTGCGAGCATCGGCTATGTTGGCCGGCCCGAGGCACCTGTCTTGAGCAGGATTGGGCAAAACCCGACCGCTTTGGGAAAGATCGCGGGTCCGTATCGCGGCTAGAATCTGGCTCGCACACGCGAGAGATCCGCCATGGCCGAGAGCCCGAACGATGCCGCAACGCCCGCCTCCATCGTCGACGCCCTGAAGGCCGTCGCGGGCAATCCACCGAAGGTCCGCGCCAGCTTCGCCAAGGGCTGGTGCGTTCGAGGTACCTACACCCCGTCGGACCGCGCGGAGGAGATTACGCGGTCGCAGAGCTTCACAAGGCCATCGCGCGTGCTGGCGCGCTTCTCGGTCGGCGGCGGCAATCCCAACGTCGCGGATACCAACAATCTGGTGCTGCGTGGCTTCAGCTTCAAGCTTGGCGACGACGATCATCGCTCGGATATTCTGGTGGAGAGCGCGCCGGTGCATTTTGCACGAACGCTCGACCAGATGCTGGCCTTTCTCAAGGCGCGTATCCCGGGACCCGATGGCAAGCCGGACATGGCGAAAGTGAAAGCGTTCTCGGCGGCCAATCCCGAGACGCTGAACCAGGCGAATTACATCGCCGCGCGTGCGTTGCCCGGAAGCTTTGCCGGCACGACCTATTGGGGCGTCCATGCCTTTCCGGCAACAAACGAACAAGGCGAGACCCGCTTCATCAAGTTCAAGGTCGTCCCGGCCCGCGGCGAGATCACGCTGAGCGAGGACGAAGCCAGGACGAAGCCGGCCGACTTCCTGCACGACGACCTCGGCACGCGGATCGCTGCGGGCAATGTCCGCTTCAACGTCATGGCGCTGCTCGACCGCCCCGGCGACCCCACCATGGATGTCACCATACGCTGGCCCGACGAGGATCAACGCGACGAGGTGCGCCTGGGCACGATCGTGATCACGGGCTTCGAGCCGGATCAGGCCTGCGACGTCACCATCTTCAATCCGGCCAATCTCGCCGAGGGCATCGGTCACCCGCCGGACGAGATCTTTGCAGCGCGGCGCGCCGCCTACATGATCTCGCTCGCGAAGCGCCGCTGAGGACGGAAGGCGTCCGGATTCAAGTCTCGCCGTTCGATGCACCGAGCATCTCGCGGCGCCATGCTGCCGGGCTGACGCCGACGATCGAGGAGAACACGCGCGTGAAGTGACTCTGGTTGGCAAACCCGGCCGAGATCGCGATCTCCGACAGCGGCAGGTCGCGGACGCTCATCAACTGCTTGGCGGCCTTCACGCGCTGCTGAAGCAGCCATTGGTGCGGCGGCACACCGACCGAGATTCGAAACGCGCGGGAGAAATGGCTGACCGAAAGGTCGAGCTCGGCCGCGATCCTCTGCAACGAGAGCTTGCCGCCGAGATCCGATTCGAGCCTCTCGCAGGCGCGTTTCGCCTGCCACGGCGCGAGACCGCCGCGCGCAAGCCCGGACGTGCGCTGGAGCCCGCCATAGGTCTGGGCGACATGGGCGGTCAGCCCGAGCATCATGTGATCGATGAAAAGCTGATTGGCCTCGTCCGGCCGGCGCAGGCCCTCCTGCAGCGACGCGCCGATGTGGCGGACGATTCGGTCGTCATGGCCAACGCCGATCTGACAGTCGAGCTCGTCAACCCGCGGCGCGTTGCACTGTTCGGCGATGCTGTCGAGCGCCGAACGTGGAATGTAGAAGAACAGGGAGTGGAACGGCTTGTCGATCACGTAGCGCGGATCGCACTTGAGGTCGTACAAATAGGTCGTACCCGCATGGACGTCCGCGGTCATGATGCATTTGCCGCGCTCCCAGAGCTCGCAATCCGGGTAGTCGTGCAGCTTCAGGCTGACGAGAAAGGCATCTTCGGCGGCGAGCGATCCGGACAGGCCGGGCACCGGGTTGTCATTCCGGGTTTCGGTCACCGCGAGCTCGGCGCTACGCAGCGAGCGCGTAACCAGCGAGGGCGGCGCATCCTTCAAACGCAGGAACTGCCCTAGCCTCTGTCCGTAGGCGCCTGCCTGTGTCATCGGGTCAGTCCTTCCGCGGGTCCAAGTGCAGGCCACAGCGCCCCGCAATTTGCGGAAGGTATTATCGGACATCCGCCGCAGGCTGTCCACGCGCGCGCGAGGCGAACAGCTCTCGCCCGACACTTTCACATCGGCGCAACAGGACGATTTGGCAGCAACTTCAATGCGGTTTTGACGTTCCATCCATCCGGAAGCTGATCACGCGTTTTCACAAATGCACGACAAAATGCCACGACGTCCCGTGCAGGTGTCGCAGCGCTGGAACGAGGTGCCGACACCGAACCTGAACTCCTGGACGTTGTCGTATTTGCCCATGGTCAGCGGAGTATCAGACTTGCCGGTCGTCATTGCGAGCGCAGCGAAGCAATCCAGAGTCTTTCCGCGGACACAGTTCTGGATCGCTTCGCTGCGCTCGCAATGACGGAGGATGAGGTATGGGCTGGTTCTCCAGATGATACTGTCATTCCCCGCGAAGGCGGGGAATCCAGTACGCCGCAGCTTCTCGGCTCCATCACAACCGCTTCTGGAATACTGGATCGCCCGCCTTCGCGGGCGAGGACAGCGAGCGTGTGGTCGCAGACACGCCTTCGCATTCTCGCGGCGTAATTCGCCCGAGCTTTGCTTGATCTCTCCACCCTCCCAATCAAGAGGGCGCAGGGAAGGCCGGGTGCCGGCTGGCACCCGCGGTCTGCTGCGCGAAAGCACACGCAGGGAAACCGCACAGCAGCATACAGGTGTAGCCAATCACTCGGCCTTCCCTGCGCAGTGGTTGGACGGCTTATGCCGTGCTCTCCCGGGAGCCGAGTTCGTTCTGGCCTCCCTCGCTCTCGCGAAAGTCGCCGGCGCCGCGCCGGTTGGCGCGACGGCCGCATTCGCAGGAGCTTGACCGTAGCAACGACGGCCAGGACCACACGGTTTTGCCGTACGCACGGCTCGCCATTTCGCCGCAGTTTTCCCAGCCCTGTCGACGAAGCCGGAAACTTACGGGCGAGACGAACCTGACAGCGCCGCTCATCCAGCACGAAGTCTTGGGCTCACGGAGAGCAATCCGCCCTGCCCTTAACTCTCGCGCCCGACGCTGCCGCGTCCACCGCAAGCCCGGCTCGCGAAACGTGACGACACAAGATCGCCCCTCAAGATCAAGCCGGGATGGGCGACACATACGTCATTTCCGAATTTCGGTAAAGTGGAATATATTTGCGAGGAGGGATTGACGAGGCGGCGAAACAGGGGCGGTGTCTTGCCTGACAGGCAATCCGCCGGCGCCGAGATGCTCCGCAACATCTGGGAACTGCTGCGACAAATCGGGCACATCAGGACATAAAGTCGCGGTAATCGTCGGGCTTGTCGACCGCGCCCTCCTTGCCTCTGCTTCCGGAGTTCTCATGCTTTCTGCCGACCGGCCGGCGACACGGCTTGCGACGCGACTTGCCTTCCTCGTCGCGGGCTTCGGCATCGCGTGCTGGGCGCCTCTGGTGCCATTTGCGAAAGCACGGCTCGGCGTCGACGACGGCGTTCTCGGACTGCTGCTGCTCAGCCTCGGCATCGGCTCGGTCGTCGCAATGCTTCTGACCGGAATCATGAGCGCGCGTTACGGCAGCAGGCCGATCATCATCGCCGGCGGACTCGGTCTGGCGCTGGTCCTGCCTCTGCTGGCCATCGCAAGCTCGCCGGCAACGCTGGCACTGGCGCTGCTCGCCTTCGGCGCCGCGCTCGGCTCCATCGACGTCGCCATGAACATCCATGCGGTGGAGGTGGAGCGCGCAGCGAAACGTCCGCTGATGTCCGGCTTCCACGCGCTGTTCAGCATCGGCGGCTTCGCCGGATCAGCGCTGATGACCGCGCTGCTCTCCCTGCAACTCGGCGCGCTCGCCTGCACGCTTATTTGCTCCGTCCTGATGCTGATTGCGATGCTTGTGACCTGGTCGCGCCTGCTTCGCTCAGTGCAGGTGCAGGACGGACCGCTGTTCGTGCTGCCGCACGGCTCCGTGCTTCTGCTCGCGCTGCTCGGCGCCATCACCTTCCTGGTCGAAGGCGCGATGCTCGATTGGGGCGCACTGCTCGTCATCGGCGCCGGCCTCGTCTCCGAGGCGCAAGGCGGGATCGGCTACATCGTGTTCTCGATCGCGATGACGATGGGGCGACTCGGCGGCGACGCCGTCGTTGCGCGCATCGGGGATCGCACCACCCTGTTCTGGGGGAGCATCATTGCGGTCGCGGGCTTTGCGGTGCTGCTCACGGCTCCGGTTGCGGCGGTCGCCATAGTCGGCTTCCTGCTCATCGGCCTCGGCGCCTCGAACCTCGTGCCGGTGCTGTTCCGCCGGGCAGCCCGGCAGACGGTGATGCCCACGGGGCTCGCCGTCGCGGCGATCACGACCGCGGGCTACGCCGGCATCCTCGTTGGTCCCGCCGGCGTCGGCTTCGTCGCACGACTTGGCGGATTGCCGACGGCGTTCTGGCTGCTGGCTGTGCTGATGGGACTGGTCACGCTGTCGGCGCGCATCGTCGCGACGGAGCAGCGCGAGGTATCACCTGCCGACGCGTGAGCTCATGACTTGCTCAATCCAATCGATCTGATCACGGGCGCCAGGCTTGCCGTTGTCGCATCGATAATGCGCTGGAATTTGTCCGGACTTGAATCGCTGTCCGGCTCCATGCCCTGGGCACGGTAGCTCGCCTGAAGCGCCGGATCGGCCATGGCGAGGCGCGTCGTCTGCGCGATCCGATCGATGATCGCATCATCGGTGAGTTTGGGAGCAAAGATGCCGAACCAGCCCTCATATCTGAGATCCGGCATGCCGGATTCGACGGCGGTCGGAATATCAGGTGCGCCGCTCAGCCGCCTTTCGGTCGTGACCGCAAGCAGCCGGATCTTTCCGGCCCGGCTCAGCTGCTGCAATTGAACCGACATGACGCCGATGACGAGCGAGATCTGGCCGCTGACGAGGTCGTTGGTCGCCTGCGCGATACCCCGATAGGGAACGTGGACAATGTCCAGTCCGCCCGCCTGCTGCTTGAACGATTCCCCGACGAGATGATTGCCGGTGGCGATCCCGGGCGTCCCGTAGGACAGCTTGCCCGGATTGGCCTTCGCGTAGGCGATCAGTTCGCGCAAATTTGCGGCAGGCACCGACGGATGGACGGCGAAAACCAGCGCACTGTTGATCAGGCGATAGATGGCCCGGAAATCGCCGACGGAATAACCGGGATTTGACGAGGTCAGGGGAATGATGACCTGCGTACTGCCATTGCCGAGCAGCAGCGAATAGCCGTCGGGCTCCTCGCGCGCGACCGCTGCGGTTCCGATCGCGCCACCGGCGCCGCCGATGTACTCGACGAAAGTCGGCCCGAGCAGCGCCGACATCTTGTCCACCCAGGGGCGCCCGATCTGATCGCCCGCTCCGCCGGCTCCATACGGAAGCACGAGGCGAATGGGACGAGACGGATAATCGGCGGTTTGCCCGCTGCGCGGGATGGCGGCGAGCGCCGCCGCGCCCGATAACGCATGAACGACCTGTCGCCGCGAGTAGGAGGGCATGTCTCAATTCCGGAAGCGGTAGTCACTGTCGAGGCGGGACCGGCTCCCGAACCAAGCAATCGCAGCAATCCGCGACCGCCGTCAATGCTCCGCCCGGACAAGTCCCGGCGCGGTCGCCATGGGACGGCGACCTAACCGCTTACGTTCTAAGTCTTATTCCGGCGGGCCGGTGGCGACCCAAGCGATCTGCGCAGGTCTGCCAGCCATGCTGCTTTCGGACAGTTTACTGTACGCCTCGTTCTGCTAGACCAAAAAGTAATACCTTTTGACTCCCGTCGTGGGGGCAATGGCGCGTGCCAGAGCATAACGAAGACTCGGCCATTTCATTTGGGCCATTTCGCCTGTTTCCAAAGTCCCGGCTCTTGGAGAAGGAGGGCTCGCCGCTTCATGTCGGCGGCCGCGCGCTCGATATCCTCATCTTCCTGGCCGGGCGCCCCGGTGAAGTCGTCGACAAGAGAGAGCTGGTCAAGCGCATCTGGGCCGACGTCAATGTCGACGAGGGCAGCCTGCGCTTCCATGTCGCAGCGCTGCGCAAGGCGCTCGGCGATACCGGCAAGTCGGCCCGTTATGTGGTCAATGTGCCCGGCCGCGGCTATAGCTTCGTCGCGTCGCTCGCTCAAGCGGCCCCTCCGGTCGCGCCGGTCCCCCTCGACATCGTTCCTCCGCGCTCCCTGCCCGTTCAGCTCGCGAAGATGGTCGGACGAGAGGAGGTCATCGAAAAGATCTCGAACGGACTGTCGCTCTATCGCTTCATGACCGTGGTCGGCCCGGGCGGGATCGGCAAGACCGCGGTCGCCGTCACCGTCGGGCATCGGCGTTCCCAGGATTTCGGCGGCCGCGTCTTCTTCGTCGACTTCGGCCCGCTGCGGGATGCCAGCCACATTGCAACCACCATCGCCTCCGCGCTCGGGCTGACCATCAGCGCGGAGGATCCGACGCCGGCCCTGCTGACATTTCTCAAGGCCGGCCCGGCCCTGCTGATCTTCGACAGCTGCGAACACGTGCTGGACAACCTGGCCCCGCTCGTCGAGCGCATCGTTCGCGAAGCGCCGCAGCTTCGTGTTCTCGCGACCAGCCGCGAGTCGTTCCGGAGCGAAGGCGAGCGGATCTTCCGGCTGTTCCCGCTGGATTGTCCGCCGGAACGGGAAGACCTGGGTGTCGACGAGGTCCTCACCTACCCCGCGGCCCAACTCTTCATCGAGCGCATTGCCCAGAGCTCGGGTCCGTTCCAGCTCAGCGCGGAAGAGGCCCCGCTCGTCGCGAGCATCTGCCGGCGCCTCGACGGCATTGCGCTGGCAATCGAGCTCGCGGCGGGCCGCGTCAATGCCTATGGCATCGCAGGCACGGCTTCCCTGCTCGACAGCCGTTTTTCGCTGCAATGGCGCGGACGGCGCACGGCCGTACCGCGGCACCAGACGCTCGCCGCGGCCCTCGACTGGAGCTACGACCTGTTGCCCGCGGCTGAGAGCGCCACCTTGCGGCGACTGTCGGTGTTCGCCGGGCCCTTCGCGCCGGAGGCGGCCGCCACGGTCGCGGCCGGCGACGGCGTCAGCGCATCGGAAACCCTCGAAGCGATCGACAGCCTGGTCACCAAATCGCTGATCTCCCCGTCGGGCTCGCGGACGCTGCGTTATCGCCTGCTCGACACCACGCGCACCTACGCGCATGGAAAGCTCAACGAGCTCGGTGAAACCAGGCAGTTCGCGCGGCGCCACGCGGAGCATTTTCGCGATTTCTTCGAGCGGGCCGAGGCCGACACGTCGACGCCGCTGCCCGAGTGGCTGCACGTGTATGGCGCGGAGCTGGACAATGTGCGCTCCGCGCTGGACTGGGCCTTCGGGCCCGACGGCGATCCCGCGCTGGGAATCGCGCTGACGGCGGCCACGGTCACGCTGTGGGTGCGGCTTTCGCTGTTCGCCGAATGCCGCGAGCGCTGCAGAACGGCACTGGCGGCGCTCGGAGACAGCGGCGGTGACGACCGCGTCCGCATGCAGCTCCTGTCGGCACTCGGCTGGTCGCTGATGTATGGCGAGGGGCGTGCGCGCGAGGCGCGCCCGATCCTCGAGACAACCCTCGAGATCGCCGACAGGCTCGACGACAAGGATTTCCGCCTGCGCGCGCTCTGGGGCCTGTGCATCGACCAGTTCAACAACGGACAGTTCGGCAAGGCCCGCGCACTCGCCGACCGTTTTGCGAACGCGGCGGCCAATTCTCCCGACAAGTCCGATGTCCTGCTGGGCGACCGGCTCATGGCCGTCGCGCTGCATTATCTCGGTGACCAGAACGACGCGCGGCTGTGCATCGATAGGGTGAACGCGTCGCTGCATGTGCTGGCGGAGAAGCCGAAGATATTCCCGCTCGACCTCAGGATATCGACGCAATATTTCCGGGCCCGCATCCTGTGGCTGCAAGGCCTCGCCGACCAGGCCCAGGCGCTGGCCGCGCGAACCATCGAGGAGGGCCTCGCCAACGGCCACGCGCTGACCTTCTGCAGCGTGCTGGGACAGGCGGCCTGCCCGATCGCCTTCTGGGCCGGCGATTTCGCCGCCGCGGAACGCCACGGCGCCGAGCTGCTCGAACACACCGAGCGACACGCGATCCGGCTGTGGGGCCTGTGGGCACGCGCCTTCAACGCGGCAGTCGTTGCCAAGCGCGGCGACGTCGCGACCGGCCTGCCGCTGCTGCGCGAAGAGCTCAACCGCGCCGGCGATGCGCGCTTCCTGCCGCGCTTTCTTCCTCTGCTCGGTGAACTCGCCGCGTGTTTCGGCGAGGCCGACCAGACCGATCGCGGCCTGGAGATGATCGAGGACATATTGGCGCGTTGCAACGACCGCCAGGAGCGCTGGTATCTGCCGGAGCTGACGCGCATCAAGGCCGAATTGATGCTCAAGCAGACCAAGGGCCTGCCCGCCGCCGAAGCGGCTTTTCGCGAGGCCATGGACATCGCGACGCACCAGGGCGCGCGATCGTGGGAGCTGAGATGCGCCATCGGCCTCGCGCGGTTCAGACTGGGACAAGGCCGCGATGCAGAGGCGCTGGAGGTTCTGGAAACCGTTTGCCGGCCGCTGACCGAGGGATCCCGCACCGCCGACATGCGCGAGGCCCGAGGCCTGATCGCGCAGCTCCGGAACTGAGGCAGCGCTGCTCGGCCGTCGAGCGATCGCTCCGCACTGCCCGGTTCATCGGGCCCTTGGAATAAATCCGGGCACGCCAGTCTCCACCACTGCGTTGAACCTGACGTTCGTCGTGATCCCGTCTCGTATCTCCCGCATCGCATCCTCGGGCAGAGCCGAGATGTCAAAATTCTCCCGGATTCGCGCGGGATTGGTCGAGGTCGTCAGGAACGCCGTGCCGCGCTGGACGGCCCACGCCAGGCAAACCTGAGCCGGTGTCTTCTGCACGCGCCGCGCGATGGCTGTGATCACGGGATCCTCCAGCACGCGCGGCTCCATGGCATGTCCCAACGCCGCGAACGCCTGGAGCACGATGCCATGCTCGCGACAGAAGTCGAGCAGGTCCCATTCGGGAAGATACGGATGCGATTCGACCTGCACCATGGCAGGCCTGATCCGCGCGACGGCAACGATCTCGCGCAGCTTCTCCAGGGTAATGTCCGACAGGCCGATCGACTTGCAGTGCCCCTCGTCAACGAGGCGCTCCAGCGCGTGCCACGTCTCCACCAATGTAACGCCGGAATCATAGATGACCCGACCGCTTGCGTCGCGCGGATCCTGCTCGTCACCGGGCTGAAAGGCAAAGGGCGTATGGATGATGTAGCAGTCGATCTCGTCGAGTTGCAGCCGTCGGCGGCTGGCGTCGAAGGCAGGCTTGACCCGCTCCGGCCGATGATTGGTGTTCCATAGCTTCGTCGTCACGAACAGCTCCTCGCGCCGGAGCTTCCCGGCCTTGAAGGCGTCCTGCATCGCATCGCCGACCGCCGCTTCGTTGCGATAGCGCTCCGCACAATCGAGATGTCGAAATCCGGCCTCCAATGCGGCCCTGATGGCCTGCCTGGTCACGAGCGGATCCGGAATGAGCGTGCCAAATCCCACTGCCGGAATCGTCACGGACTCATGAGTTGGAATCCTCGTGTCACGAAGCGAATCGGAGGTCGTCATGGTGATACTCCCTTGTTGTCTGCTCGCCGCCCTAGCGGACGAAGCGATCGAGGTTGGCGGCTCCCCGGCATTAACCGGCAGGCCGTGGCTTGCGGAGAAAGAACACCAGCGGGATCACGACGAGCATGGCGAACATCAGGATCTCGAACTGATCGATGACCGCGACCGTGGCCGCCTGATGCGTGACCATGCCGTTGAGCGCGGCAAGGCTTGGCTTCCCGATCGGGCCCGCGCCATGCGCCGCGACGCGGAAAGGCGTGAGATGCTTGGCGAGCGCGACGTGCACGGCCTGGGTGTTGGCATAGAAGAAGAGCTGGACCACCGCGATGCCGATGGTGCTGCCATAAAGGCGCGACAGGTTGATCAGCGCGCCGCCTTCCGGGCGAAGCTTCGGATCGAGCGTGCCGAACGCGGCCCTCGCGAGCGCCGGCAACAACATGCCGAGACCGGCACCCTGGAGCATGCCGGCTTCGACCACCGGCCGCCAATCCATCGCCGGCGAATAGCCGAGCATCAGCCAATTGGCATAGACCACCAGCGCCATGCCGCCCATGAGGAACGGCCGGTAGTCGACCTGCCCCGGAACCAGGCTCGTCAGCACCAGCGCTCCCACCAGCGCCACACCGCGCGGAATGGTCATGTAGCCCGTGGTGTCGACGGGATAGTTGAGCAATTCCTCCAGCATCGGAGACGTCAACGCCAGGGTCGGCAGCAGCACGAAGCCAAGCGCGAAGGAGATGACCGTCGAGAGGACGAGATTGCGATCCCTGAACAGCGCCGTGCGGAGAAAATGCTCCCGGGTCGTCAACACGTGCACGCTGAAGAGATAGAAACCCAGGACCGAGGCGACCGCCTCGGCCCAGATCTCCGTCGAGGCAAACCATTCGAGGCGCTCGCCGCGGTCCAGCAGCATCTGTAGCCCGATCATGCCGACGGAAAAGGTCGTCAGGCCGAAGAAGTCGAAGGGCTGGCTTCGCTCGGCCCGCTTCTCGCTCAGCAGCGAGGCCATCGTCATGAAGATGAAGGCCGTCATCGGCAGGCTGACATAGAAGATCGACGCCCAGCCGTAGTATTCACTGAGCCAGCCGCCAATGGCGGGGCCGGTGCTGATGCCGAGCAGGGAGCATACCGTCGATGCCAGGCTCATGCGCGCATGCCGCGCCGGCGTCACCTCGAGCAGGATGGCCAAGGAGAGCGGCGCGAGCGGTCCGCTCGCCGCGCCCTGGAGGATCCGCGCCAGCACGAACTGGATCGACGTCGTTGCCAGCGTGTCGAGGACAAGACCGAACGTGAAGATGGCGAGGGCAGCCTGATAGACCGCCTTGCGGCCATAGCGGCCCGCGAGCCACTGCGTGATCGACATGGTCACGGCACTTGCCGCGATATACGAGGAGAACACCCAGCCGACCTCGTCATTCGCCATCGAGAGCGTCGCCTGAATGTGCGGCAACGCTGCATTCGGTATCGAGATGTTCACAGCCTGCATGTAGATCGCGATAAGGGCCGCCGCGGAGATCGCACGATGGTCGCCGGCCGCGCCGGTCGATGGGACGGTCGTGCTCATTTGACCTCCGTCGCGAGCGCGCCTTGGAGCAGATGCGGCCAGCTGCGGCGGTGGCCGGTATCGACCCGCGCCGTCACGCTGATGCCGGAGAACAACGGCCGGGTCGGATCGAGATCGTCGAGCTCGAGGCGCACCGGCAGCCGCTGCACGACCTTGACCCAGTTCCCGGTCGCATTCTCCGGCGGCAGGACCGAGAAGTCCGACCCGGTGCCGGGACTCATGCTGACGATATGCGCCCTGAACTTGCGATCCGGATAGGCATCGACGTCGATCGTCGCCTCCTGGCCCGGACGCATGTGGGTCAGGCCGGTCTCGCGAAAATTCGCCTCGATCCAGATGTCCCGGCTGGACATCAGCGAGAACGTCGGCGCTCCCGCGTTGACGAAGCCCCCGATCTGCAAGTCGTCGACCTTCGTCACGATACCGTCGTCGGGCGCAATCACCGTCGCGTAGGAGAGATCGAGCCGCGCCCGGTCGAGCTGGGCTCTTGCCGCGCGAACCGTGGGATGACGATCGGCATCGATATCGGGATCGCCGTTGAGCGCGACGACCGTGTTGGCAATCTGCTGTTCGATCGATGCCATGCGGTGGCGGGCGACCTTGAGATCGGTCTCGGCCCGCTCATAGACCGCACGCGGCGTGAAGTCGGAGGCGACCAGCATCTTCTTGCGATCGAACTCACGTTCGTCGAAGGAAGCCGATTCCCTGGCCGATTGCAGCTCCGCCTGCTGCTGGCGGTGGGTCGCCTTGAGCGAGTCGATCTGGAGTCGCGCGCTGCCGAGCCGCGCCTCGGCCTGATCGACCGCAATCTGATAGGGCTCGGGATCGATCCGAAACAGGACCTGCCCCCGTCGCACGCGCTCGTTATCGCGCACGGCGATCTCGACCGCCTGGCCTGACACCCGCGCGTTGATGGTCACCTTGGCGGCACGCACGAACGCGTCGTCGGTCGAGACATATTGTTCCTGCGCAAGATACATGAAGGCGCCGAACACGGCGACCACGGTCGGCAGCGCGAGCATCAGGGGCCGGCGCAGCCGCCGGCCGAGGTCCGCTCCGAACAATGGCACAGCCCCCTCGCTTCCGCGGAAGCTGCGATCGCCCAACCAGCCGGCGATTGGCGCAAAGTTCAAACGCATCGTGAGCCCTCGTCTTATCTTTTTTACTAACGTACGTTACAAATATTGTACTGCAGTGCCGCTATCAAGACGCGCGGCCATTGATTTTTATAACGGTCCATACAAATATATGTGTGGAACAGTACAACCAGGATTTTGGCGACATGGCACGGAAGAAGAGCGAAGCGGGCCCGGCGCGCCGCGGACGGCCGCCCGCCTATGACGCAGAGACGGCCCTCAAGCGAGCGACGGAGACGTTCTGGAGAACCGGCTACTCCGGCACGTCCCTGGACAAGGTCGCCGCCGCGACCGGCATGAGCCCACCGAGCCTCTACGCCGTGTTCGGCAACAAGCACACGCTCTATCTCGAAGCGCTCGCGCGCTATTGGGAGATAAGCCTTGCCGCCACGCGTGAGGCCCTCGCGGGGGACCATCCCTTGGACGAAGCCCTGATGCTGGCCTATGACGCAGCGCTGTCGATCTATTTTTCCGGCAAGGGAACCGCGCGGGGCTGCTTCGTGGTGGGAACCGCGGTGACCGAAGTCGCAGAAGATACGGCGATCCGGAACAGCGTAGCGGCGGGATTGCGCGCGATTGACGCCGATTTCGAGGCCCGCTTCCGCCTTGCCCAGGACAAGGGCGAACTGAAGCGTGATGCCGATCCGGCAGCGCTTGCAATCCTCGCCTCTGCCACGATGCATACCATCGCCATTCGCGCTCGCGCCGGCGCCCGCCGCGCCGAGCTATGGGAGCTTGCCCGGAAGGCCGTGGACGTGATCTGCGGATGCCGGGCAGATGCGCATTGAGCCGCGAGGCGTTCTCGGGATCGAAAACCTGCGTGCCGGTGACGGTCGGGAGCAACTCTCCCGCACAATGAAATGACGACAACCGGCACATTTGCATTCCTCGTCAATAGGCGGCTGCCGTCGCGAGCGGTCCGCGCGCAAGACCCAGCCTCTCCCCGGCAATACGTGACGATGCGATCTAGCCTCCCGCAGCCGCCGCGCGCCGCGGCAGCTTCCAGCCGGGCCGGATGAAGTGACAGGTGTAGCCGTCCGGATAGCGCTCGAGATAATCCTGGTGCTCCGGCTCGGCCTCCCAGAAATCGCCGGCGGGCGTGACCTCGGTCACCACTTTGCCGGGCCACAGATGCGAGGCCTCGACGTCGGCGATCGTGTCTTCCGCGATCCGCTTCTGCTCGTCGCTCGTCGTGAAGATCGCGGAGCGATAGCTCGTGCCCCAGTCATTGCCCTGACGGTTGAGCGTGGTGGGATCGTGGATCTGGAAGAAGAACTCCAGCATCGTCCGGTAGCTCGTCTTGGCGGGATCGAAGATGATCTCGATCGCCTCGGCGTACCCCTCGTGATTGCGATAGGTCGCGTTCTTGACCTCTCCGCCGGTGTAGCCGACGCGAGTCGAAGTCACCCCGGGCTGCCTGCGGATCAGATCCTGCATGCCCCAGAAGCAGCCGCCGGCCAACACTGCGCGTTCCGTCGTCATTTGATGCTCCATTCATTCAGTCGAGATATTCAGCGCTGGTCCGCAGCCGCATGCAAGCGCGGATCATCATGGTCATCGTGATATTCGAGGCCCAGCGGACCGATGGCGGAAACCTGCGTGACGTATTCGCCTGATTTCGCCCAGTGATAATGCCAGGTCTCGCCGGGCAGCACGATGACGCTGCCCGGCGGATAGGCCTTGACCTTGTCGCCATCAAAACGCTCGCCGAGCCCGATATAGAAGACACCCGACATGACCGTGTAGATGCGGTCCTCAGGATGCTTGTGCGGCATCAGCCTAGTGCCGCCGGGCACCTTCACCCGGACCACGTAAGGTCCGGGCTCGGCGGGATGGCCGACCATGACGGCGAGGCGCGCGCCGGATGGAAACGCCGGGAACGGCTGCCACGCGATATCCTCCGGCAGGATCGCGCGGAACCTGTCTTCATCCGGCTGATGTTGGCGAGGCATGGTGCTGCTCCCTCTGTTCGGTCAGATCAGCTTGGCGTCGAGCGTGATCGCCGCGTTGAGCACCTTCGACACCGGGCAGTTCTTCTCGGCCTCGCCGGCGATCTTGGCGAAACCTGCGTCGTCAAGGTTCGGCACCTTGGCGCGCAACGTGAGCGCCGACTTGCTGATCTTGAAGCCCTTGCCTTCGGGCTCGAGCGTAACCGCGGCCTCGGTCGAGAGCTCGTCCGGCGTGAAACCGGCAAGCTGAAGACCGAAGGCCAGCGCCATGGTGAAGCAGCCGGCATGGGCCGCAGCGATCAACTCCTCGGGATTGGTGCCCTTCTCGTTCTCGAAGCGTGTCTTGAACGAATAGGGCGTCTCGGCGAGCACGCCGGATTCGCTCGACAGATGGCCTGTGCCATCGCGGCCGGTGCCCTTCCAGACTGCTGTTGCCTTGCGGATCATCTCAATTCTCCTTGTTGGGTTTAGCGCCGGCGCTCGGTACCGGAGGAAAGCGACATTGGCACGACCGCCTGTCACCATTCCAACCGGCCGAACGCCGCAGCGGTTCCGTCGGAGCCCCATTCCGATGGAATCGGAACGGCGCTCCGGATTCTTGTTTTGACGCGTTTTCTTCACGCGAACCGGTATCCACTTCGTTCGAAAACGCTCTAATTTCCGATCTGTCCGACGTGGAAGCCGAGCCGGTTCTCGACGTCGCCGGCGCGATGGAAGCCGCGCGCCATCAGCGCCTTGATACGGGCCTGGCTTGCCGGGCGGCCAAGCGCGGCCAGGAACGCATCCCACTCGGGCTTGATCTCGACATCGGGCGGAAGACTGGCGACATCGACCAGGCGCTTGGTCTCGGCAATAGCCTCCTTGTCGAACGACGCGATACGCATGGCGAGCGCCTCGACGAAGCCATCGAGCTCGGCATCCGGCAGCGACCGGTTCACATAGCCGTAGCGCTCGGCGAGATCGCCGTGGATGTCGTCGGCGCCGAGCAGCACTTCGAGCGCACGGCCGCGGCCCATCAGGCGCGGCAGCCGCGCCATCGGTCCGCCACCGGGCACGAGGCCCGCACCGACTTCCCATTGCGACAGGATCGCCTTCTCGCGGCTGGCAAAGCGCATGTCGCTGGCGAGCGCGAGCTCGCTGCCGACGCCGGTGGCGCGGCCCCGGATCGAGGCAATGGAAACCACCGGCGCACGGCTGAGACGCACCAGCATGTCGGGCAGCGCCTGGAGACCGGTCGGCCCGGGCGGGATGCCCAGCGAATCCTCCAGCGGCGCGAGGAAGTCGTAATGCGTGATGAAAAAGCCGTCGACGGCACTGTCGAACACGACAACCTTGACTTCCGGATCGGTCTCGATCGCGGTGACGATGTCGCCCAGCAGCGGAAGCTGCCTCGGGCCGAAGATGTTCACCGGCGGCATATCGAAGGTGACGCGCCAATATGACGGCAGGCGGCGCTCCAGGCGGATGTCCTCGGTCGTGAAGGTACGTTCGGGGCGGTTCATTGTTTGCACTCCTGATATGGTGTCGTTCAAGGACTGGGACACGCGCCGGGTGCGCGCGTCCCCCATGCGGTTCAGATCGACTGGCGCAGCGGGCGGAAGGCGGTGCGCATTTCCGCAGAGAACAGCGCGGGCTGCTCCCAGGCGGCAAAGTGGCCGCCCTTGTCGAGCCGGTTGTAGTGCATCAGCTTCGGGTAGGCCTTTTCGGTCCAGCTGCGCGGGGCGGCATAGATCTCGTCCGGAAACACGCTGACGGCGACCGGGATATTGATGTGCTTGGGTTCGAAGAACACCAGCTTGTTCTCCCAGTACAGTCGGGCCGACGAGACCGCGGTGTTGGTGAGCCAGTACAGCGTGATGTTGTCGATCACATCGTCGCGCGACAGCCCTTCCGCCTTGCCGTCGAACACCCGCGCGATCATCGCGGCGCTGCGCGCATCGTGATCGAGCATCCAGGACGCAAGGCCCGACGGCGAATCCACGAGGCCATAGAGCGTCTGCGGCCGGTTCGACATCTCGATCGCGTAGCCGAGACCGTGCTTGTAGAAGTCGTCGAGCTGGTCGTAGGCAATGCGCTCTTCGGCCGAGAGGTTTGACGGGCGCGTTCCGCCGGGCTGCAGCGCCTTGGCGATGTCATCAGGGACCGTGGCGGGCATGTTGGTGTGAATGCCGAGCAATTCCGGCGGCGCGATCACCGCCATCTGCTCCGTCACCGCATTGCCCCAATCACCGCCTTGCGCGACGTAGCGATTGTAGCCAAGCCGCTTCATCAGCACGATCCAGGCACGCGCAATGCGCTGTGGATCCCAGCCGAGCGTCGTCGGCTTGCCGGAGAAGCCATGGCCGGGCAGCGAAGGGATCACGAGATCGAACGCGTCCGCCGCCTTCGCTCCATGCGCGGTTGGATCGGTCAGCGGGCCGACGATCTTCATCTGCTCGATGATCGAACCCGGCCAGCCATGCGTGACGATCATCGGCAGCGCATTCTCGTGCCTGGAGCGGACGTGGATGAAGTGGATGTCGACGCCGTCGATCTCGGTGACGAATTGCGGCAGCGCGTTGAGCCGCGCTTCCACCTTGCGCCAGTCATAATCGTTCTGCCAGTAGCGCACGAGCTGCTGGACCGTGGTCAGCTGCACGCCCTGCGACTGGTCGGCGACGATCTCGCGATCGGGCCAGCGCGTTGCCGCGAGGCGCCGGCGCAGATCGAGCAGATCCTCCTCGGGCACGTTGACGTGGAAGGGGCGGATCGCGCCGCTCGCCGCCGCCTTTGCCGGACGGAGCGGCAACAGGCTCGCAACGCTGGCGGCGACCGCGGTCATCGCGGCCTGGCCCAGCAATTGACGGCGGTCGGGGTTGAGGATGTCGGCTCGTGCTTGCGTGGTCATGTTGGATCTCCCTTGCTTTGGTCGGCACCGTTGACCGAATTCGAAATCGAGACGTCGGCTCGTCGTGAAAGGAGATTGGCGCAGGCACTTCCGATTTGCTCGTTATGGATTGTTAGACCGCGTTAGCCGTTGCGAGCCTGCGCGCTAGAGGCTAGCGATCGACGATCCTGCGATGGGCGCGATACAACGCAACACGGCGTGCGATGACCAAGTCATCGCACGCCGTGAATGGAGGATGCAGCAACTTCAGGACGGCAGCGGCTGACCGGCCTGCTCGCGCACGATGTAGTCGGCGTACCAGTCCGCCCAGTTGTCGTCGTGTCCGCCGGTTCGCTTCTCATGCTCGCCATGCGCCACCGCCGCGCGGCGCAGTGCCGCCGCCAGATCGCTCTGCGAGGGGAAATTCGTGCCGTCTGCCGCGATGCGTCCGGGCAGTCGTGTGGTGATCTCCTGGAACAGCCAGCCATTGCCGTCGGGATCGCTGAACGAGGCGAAGGAGCTGTAGCTGCCGCGCTTCGGGTCAACACCGCTGACCCGGATACTGCCGAACAGGTATGGCTCGTCCGGCCCGGCATGAACATCGCCGCCGCCGTGGAACGGCTCGCTGACCGCGATGCCGCGGCCAAGCAGATCTTGTCGTGCCGCCTCCAGATCGGAGACGATCAGATACAGGCCGCGCACCGAGCCGGGCGCTGCCGCCGTGACGTTCCTGCCGAAGATCACCGAGCAGGCCGAGCCCGGCGGCGTGAACTGGATCACGCGCCAGTCGTCGCCAGAGGAAAAATCGGCGTCCAGTCGCCAGCCGAGGCGCATGTAGAACGCCTTGGCGCGGTCGACGTCGGACACCGGGATCACGACGACCTCGAGCTTCAGATCAACGCTGCGCGACGGCGAGGGTCTGGTCCCGGCTTCGCGATCGATTTCGAGTGTAGCCATGTCGAACTCCCTGATGTGAGGCGCGGGCTCTCAACCGAACCCATTCTTGCAGGCTCAACTTTGCTTTGCAGGCTCAACTTTGCGCAGAACGACGAATGTCGCTCGTTCTCGAATGCCTGCTTGAATGCTTGGGCTCGTTAGCGGTTCCGGACACAGTCGAACTTCAAGCAGCCGGCATCACGATGGTCACCCGCGTGCCGCCCTCCCCCGCCTCGCCATGCAACCGCGCGTGGATGCTGCGTGCGAGCCCTTCGAGAATGCGGATGCCGGTGCCCTGAAGCGGCCCGGTGGCGCCGATCCCGTTGTCGGCCACCGTGCAGACCCAGGCGCCGTCGCGGTTGTCCATGTCGATGCGGATCAGTGCCCCATTCTTGTTCGGGAAGGCATGCTTTGCCGCGTTCGTGACCAGCTCCGTCAGCATCAGCGCGAGCCGATGACATTGCGATGCCGGCAGCACGCCGCTCTCGATCGCGGCCTCGCAGCGGACGCCCGCCGGCTCCAGCACCGCTTCGGAGAGCGCTCCGCAGAGATTTTCGAAAAAAGCCCCGACGGGGACGGCCGAGTCATCGTCGTTGTCGGACAGGAGCTGATAGAGCCTGCCGAAAGCAACGACGCGCCGCTCGAACCGATCCACCGCAAGCGACACGTCCCTGGTGCCGGCCCGCGTGAAGTCGCGACGGACTGACGCACCCAGCAGCGTCAGCGTGTTCTTCATGCGGTGATGGGACTCCCGCAGCACGAGTTTCCAATCACGCGACTGATCGTCAAGGCTGGCGACAAATTGAGATCGAACGGCACTGGCGTCCGACATGGAGCCGATAACGGACATGATAGCCTCCCATTGGAATAGGACCTAACTCGGAAGCCATACTGGATGCATCGCGCGCGTTTTGCCCGTTAGACGTTGCAAGATTCTGTTATGATCGGCGCATCACAAACCGGCAGCGGAGGCTGTCGTCGCGACGGTCAAGCCTGCTGACGATTTGTCGCAGTCGCGTCATAAACCGCTCGCGTTTAAGCAAAATTCGCGACGGGTATCCCGCCTGCATTCGGCCGATCCCCACGCGATTTCGCCACTTTCGGTCCGTTTACTGATAACCTCGCTCAGGTAGGTCAAAGCGCAGACGCCAGCCCTTTCACTGGAATCATTGGCCCGTGCCGGACACTAACGACCAGGATTCGACCATTGCCTTCGGTCCATTCCGGCTGCTCGCAAAGTCGCGGCTGCTGGAGAAGGACGGCGCCCCGCTTCACCTTGGCGGCCGCGCACTCGACATTCTGATTTTTCTCGCCGAGCGCGCCGGCGAGGTCGTTGACAAGCGCGAGTTGATCAAGCGCGTCTGGTCCGGCGTGACGGTCGACGAAGGCAGCCTGCGCTTCCACATCACGACGCTGCGCAAGGCCTTAGGCGATGCCGGCGAAGGTGCCCGCTACGTCGTCAACGTCCCCGGACGCGGCTATTGTTTCACCGCCCCGCTGCTTCACCCTGCGCCTTCGGAGAGCCGGACCAGCCCGCCTGTCTCGTCGCCCCACGCGCTGCCCTCACCGCTTGCGAGGATGATCGGGCGGGGCGAGGCCGTCGAGAAGATTTCGGCCGAGCTTGCCCTGCATCGCTTCGTCACAATCGTCGGCCCCGGCGGGATCGGCAAGACCTCGGTCGCACTTGCCGTCGCGCATGGCGAGCTCACGGCCTTCGACGGCCAGGTGAGCTTCGTCGATTTCGGAGCGCTGACGGATGCCCGGCTCGTTCCCGGAACGATTGCGGCAACCCTGGGCCTGACCGTCAATTCCGACGACCCGATGCCGGGCCTGCTGGCGTTCCTGCGCAGCCGGCGGACGCTGCTGGTCTTCGACAGTTGCGAGCACATCCTCGACGAGCTCGCACCGGTGGCCGAGCGGCTGGTCCAGGAGGCGCCGGAGCTGCATATTCTCGCCACCAGCCGCGAATCCTTTCGCAGCGAAGGTGAGCGCGTCCATCGGCTGTTTCCGCTGGATTGCCCGCCAGAGCGCGACGGGCTCGGCATCGCCGACATCCTTGCCTATCCCGCAAGCCGACTCTTCGTGGAACGCATTGCCGAGAGCCTGAGCGAATTCGAGCTCAGCGAGGAGGACGCCCCCCTCGTCGCCGAGATCTGCCGGCGGCTGGACGGCATTGCGCTGGCGATCGAGCTCGCGGCCGGACGTGTGAACGCCTATGGCATTGCCGGGACCGCCTCGCTGCTGGACAGCCGCTTCTCGCTGCTGTGGCGGGGACGGCGTAGCGCAATCCCGCGGCACCAGACCCTGAGCGCCGCGCTCGCCTGGAGCTACGATTTGCTGCCGGCAGCCGAAAGCGCAACGCTGCGCGGATTATCGGTATTCGTCGGGCCCTTCACCCTGGAAGCCGCGCTTGCCGTCGCGTCCTGCCAGGGTATCGGCGAATCCGAGGCCGTCGAAGCCATCTCGAACCTGCTCTCCAAGTCCCTGATCGCGACCTCGCCCGCGGAGCGGCGGCTGCGCTATCGCCTGCTCGACACCACCCGCACCTTCGTCGCCGGCAAGCTGGTCGAGAGCGGCGAAGCGGCCCGCGTCGCGCGTGCCCACGCCGAATATTTCCGCGATTTCCTGCACGACATCGCGCTCAAATCCACGGGCATGCAGAGCGCGGGCGGCTTCCTTCCCTATGCCGACCACCTGCCCAATGTGAGGGCCGCGCTGACCTGGAGCTTCTCGGATGTCGGCGACCGGACGATCGGCGTGGATCTGGCGGCCTCAGCGGCCCAGTTCTTCCTCGAGCTGACATTGCTGACGGAATGCTACCGCTGGACACAGCAGGCGCTGGTGTCTCTCGATAAGGGTGTGATCGACAGCCGCCAGGAGATGACGTTGCAGGCCGCGCTCGGCGTCTCCGTGATGTTCACGCAGGGCAATACGGAGGCGGTCCGCTCCGCCTTCACGCGCAGCCTCCAGCTTGCCAGAGAGCTCGAGGACCTGCATTGGCAGCTCTGGCTGCTGCGCGGCTTGCACATCTACCTGACCAGGGTCGGAGATTTTCACGGCGCGCTCGGAACCGGCGAGCAGGGCGAAGGCGTCGCGCGGAAGCTGAATGATCCAGCCGCCACACTGAACGTGGAATGGATGCTCGGCGTCGCCCACCATCTGATCGGCAACCAGGACAAGGCCGTGCAGTTCTGCGAGAGCGCGATGGTGCACAATCCCGGCTCGCAGCGGCTGAACATCGGCCATCTCGGTTATGACGACCGCATCGTTGCACTGGTGGCGCTGGCGCGCGGGCTCTGGCTCACCGGCCGGCCCGATCGGGCCGTCGAGGCGGCCAGATACACGGTGCGCGAGGCCGAGCTGCTCGAACAGCCGCTCACCCTCGGCATTTCCCTGATCTGGACCATCTACGTGTTCCTCTGGGTGGGCGACTGGGCCAGTGCCGAAAGCCTGATCGAGCGGCTGATCGACCATTCGGCGCGGCACTTCCTCGGCCCCTACCACGCGGTCGGCATCGGCCAGAAGGGCGAGCTGCTGCTGCGCCGCGGCGACGTCGCCGGCGGGATCGAGCATCTTCGCCGCAGCCAGGCTACGCTATACGCCACACGGCACCGGATCATGACGACGGTGTTTGCGACCGCGCTTGCCGAGGGTCTCGTGGCGCAGAACCAGCCCGATGAGGCCTTGCGTACGATCGATGAGGCCATCGCCCAGATCCCCGAGCACGGCGAATCCTTCGACATGCCGGAGATGCTCAGGGTCAAGGGCGACATCCTGGCCGGGTCGGGAAATGCCGCGGGGGCCGAGAATTACTTCCGGAAATCGCTCGATCTATCACGCCGGCAATGCGCGCTCGGCTGGGAGCTGCGGGGGGCGATCAGCCTCGGCCGCGTCTGGCGTCATGCCGGAAAGGCCGGCGACGCACGCGATCTGCTCGCGCCGCTCCTCGCGCGGTACCAAGAGGGCCTCCAGACCCGTGATCTCGTCGCCGCCAGGGAGCTCCTGGGCGCGCTGAATTGAGAGTATCTTCAACGAGATACCGCCATACTGCCTGCTCGCAACTCCTAACAACTTCTAACACGCCAAGCCGCATCCGCCCCGCCATGGTGGTGACGTTTCACGGTGGATATGGCGGGACATGGCTCTCCTTCACGACGTAATCGATGCTAGTGGCGGTTTGGACCGCTGGAGCAGCTTGAACCGTTTCACGCTCCACCTTTCCGTCGGCGGAATGCTGTTCTCCAGTGCCGGACATGCCAGAGAATTCAAGGATGTGACCGCGGAAGGCTCGACCCGGACGCAATCCGTCCGCTTCACCGGCATCACCGGGGGAGAGCACTCAGGCTCCTTTCAACCGGACGCGATCACGATCGAAAGCCTGGATGGCGAGGTGCTGCGGACCTGGCGCAATCCGAGCCTTGCATTTCCCGAGGCCAGTGCCCCCGCGCTTGCGGACGAACTGCATCTCGTCTTCTTCTGCGGCGTCGCGATCTGGAACTATCTGACGATTCCATTCCTGCTCGCTCATCCCGATGTCGTGTTGGAGGAGCTGTCACCCTGGTCTGAAGGCACTGAAACCTGGCGGCGGCTGCGGGCGCAATTCCCCGCGCACCTGATCACTCTCGCGCCCGAGCAGATCTTCTATTTCGACCAGAGCGCTTTGCAACGGCGGACGGATCACGATCTCTTCGGGATGAAGGTCGCGCATTATTCCTGGGCCCATGACAATTTCGCCGGCATCGTGGTGCCGACGCTTCGGCGCGTGCAGACGCTGCAGGCTGATGGAACCGTGATTGCCAGGCCCGTGCTGATGGACGTCGAGATCTTCGACGCCGTGTTCGAGTAGCCGCGGCGACACGCCGCCCTCGCAACGTCTAACACCACATAACGAGCCAACGGCCCAACTTGGGTGCAGATTACGCTTGCGAGCGGCGAACGAACGCAGCAGCTCGACGAAGACTTGCACCGATGTGCTCCACCAGGAGGGAGCGCGTCATTCAGCAAACGCAATCAAGGGAATCCGTGTCATGAAAGTATTGATGGTCATCACCTCCCACGACCAGCTCGGCAACACCGGACGCAGGACCGGCTTCTGGCTCGAAGAGCTTGCAGCCCCCTACTACGTCTTCAAGGATTCCGGCGCGGAGATCACGCTCGCCTCGCCCAAGGGCGGACGTCCGCCGCTCGACCCCAAGAGCAACGAGCCCGAGTTCCGCACCGACCTGACGGTGCGTTTCGAGAACGATGCGGCGGCCGAGGCCCAGCTCGACGAGACCGTCCGCCTCGACAGCGTCCGGCAGGAAGACTTCGACACGCTGTTCTATCCGGGCGGCCATGGCCCGATGTGGGACCTCGCCGAAGACAAGAACTCGATCAAGCTGATCGAGTCCTTCCTCGCCGCCGGCAAGACCATCGCCGTCGTGTGTCATTCGACCGGAGCGCTGCGCCACGTCAAGACGCCCGATGGCAAGCCGCTGGTCCAGGGCAAGGAAGTGACCGGCTTCACCAACGGCGAGGAAGAGGACGTGGGCCTGACCAAGGTGGTTCCCTTCCTCGTCGAGGACGAGATGTTGAAGCTCGGTGCCGTCTTCTCGAAAACGGCCAACTGGGGCGTGCACGTCGTCAGCGCCGGCCAGCTGATCACGGGACAGAATCCGCATTCGTCGGGCCCCGCCGCGCAGACGCTGCTCGCCGCCCTCAAGAGCAAACCGATGGCGAAGGCGTCGTAAAATTCTGGATGCGGTCGCATCTCGGGAGGCGCCCGCGACGGCGCCTCCCGACGCCGCGATATTCCTCGGAGAGGACACGATCATGGACCTGCTTTCCTATGCGAAGACGATCGCAGAGCGCATCGAAGCGGAGGCTACCCGCGCCAGAGTTCCGATGGCGGTTTGCATCATCGACATTCACGGCAACATCATTCTCAAGCACCGTATGAGCGGCGCGCCGACCTTCTCGCTCGAGCTGTCGGAGCGGAAGGCCTATACGTCCGCGCTGGTGGGGCTGCGAACGGCGGAGCTTTCTCCGATGGTCCAGCCCGGACAGGCTCTGTTTCCCCTGATGGGAGTTGCGGGCGGACGCTTCTGCTCGATGGGCGGCGGCGCGCCGCTGCACATCGACGGACAGCTCGTCGCCGGCGTCGGCATCAGCGGCGGGAGCGTCGAGCAGGACGTCGACATCCTCGAGGCGGGGCTTCGCGAACCCGCGGCCACCGATACGGTCGATATGAAGATCGAGGTCGTCGTCCTCCCGGTCTCGGACGTCGAGCGCGCCAAGCGCTTCTATGCCGACCTCGGCTGGCGGCTCGACATCGACTATCAGGGCCCAAGCAATTATCGCGTGATCCAGTTCACGCCTCCCAGCTCGGGCTGCTCGGTCATTTTCGGCAGCAACCTCACCATTGCTGCTCCCGGCTCTGTGAAGGGGCTCCATCTCATCGTGTCCGACATCGAGGCCGCATGCGACGACCTGCGCCGTCGCGGCATCACCGTCGGTGAGCCGTTCCACGACCCCGGCGGCATATTCCATCATGCCAGCGTGCAGGACCTTGCCGCCGGCCCGAACCCGCAGCGCAAGAGCTACGCCTCCTACGCCTCGTTCAGCGATCCCGATGGCAACGGCTGGGTGTTCCAGGAGATCACGGCGCGGCTGACGGGACATATCGAGGACGGCGACGAAAGCTTTACGCCCGAGCTCACGGACGTCGTGCGGCGGGCCGAAGCTGCCGCGCGCGCGAGCGCCGGAGCGGGCGATCGCGCGGCGGCCTGACATCGGAGCGACGACATATGAGCATTCCAGCCACCCTCGCCCTCTCTGCTGCCTGCGCGACCGTGCAGGCCTCGGCGCAGGAGCTGCGGTCGAGCCGGCGCTCGATCAGCTATCACGCCGTCGAGATCCGGGGCCTCAAGATCTTCTACCGCGAGGCCGGGCCGGCCGACGCGCCGACCGTGCTGCTGTTGCACGGCTTCCCCTCCTCCTCGCGGATGTGGGAGCCCCTGCTGCCGCTGCTGGCCGACAAATATCACCTGATCGCACCGGACTATCCCGGCTTCGGCAACAGCAGCGCGCCGCCGCCGTCCGGCTTCGCCTACACGTTCGACAATATCGCCGGCGTGATCGGCGAGTTCACGGCGAAGCTCGGCCTGAGCCGCTACGTGCTGTTCATGCAGGATTACGGCGGCCCCGTCGGCTTCCGCATGGCGCTGGCGCATCCCGAACGTACCAGCGCCATCATCATCCAGAACGCCGTTTCGCATGAGCAGGGGCTGAGCCCGCTCTGGGAAGCGCGTCGCAGATACTGGGCGGATCCGGCGCACGAACTCGAGGCGCTCAAGGCCAACTTCACCTCTCTGGAGGCGACACGCCAGCGGCACCTCGGTTCCAGCCCGCGCCCGGAACGCTATGATCCGGATACATGGACCGACGAATACGCGTTTCTGACGCGCCCGGGCCAGGCCGAGATCCAGACCGCGCTGTTCCTGGATTACCGGACCAACGTCGCGTCCTATCCCAAATGGCAGGACTGGCTGCGCAAGACGCGGCCACCGACGCTGGTGGTTTGGGGCAAGTACGATCCATCCTTCGCCGTCGCCGGCGCCACGACCTATCGCGACGATGTTCCAGAGGCGGAGGTTCACATCCTCGAAGCCGGTCACTTCGCGCTGGACGAGGCGACCGACGAGATCGCGTCGCTCGTCCGCGACTTCCTAGCGCGACTGGACGGACACAAGGGCTGAAGACGAAAGCAGGAGGCGCCGACGGCTTCCGCCGGCGCGGCTCTCGACGTCATGATCCACTGCTGCGGGGGCCATGTCCTACCGAAAGCTCATTCACTTCTCGCTCATCCTGACGACCACCTCCACCGCGTCGAGACGCGCGGCGCGCCATATCCAGCGCCGAGGCGATGTCCAGTGAACGCCGAGCGCGAACCTCACACCGGTGGGTCGATCGCCACATCAGGTCCGGCGCCATCCTCGCGCCACGCCAATCGGCGCAAAGACTTGAAACATTTGAGAAAGTCGACCTCTCTGCGACGGGCTGTCACACCATGTTCGCGCACACAAAATCTAACACATCCTAATCATCACTAACGGGCTTCTTGTCCGGCTCACGCCTATCCTCTGAGCATGGAAAACCTTCTCGAAAGCCTTGTCGAAAGCTTTGGGCTTGGGGGTTTGCCGGTCGCCGCCAGCGGCCGCGATGCCAAGAGAGGACGAGCGATGTTTACCGACTTGCAGGCGGCGCCTGCCTGGATTGATCTTCAGGCCGAGCCGCGCGATCACCAGCTCCGCCAGGCAGCACAGGCGATCCCGAGGGAACGCGGGTGGCGCCGGATCGACCGCGGCCCGGAGGCGGCGATCGAGGACATCACGATTTCGCGATGGGAGGATTTCAGAGACAGCTCGTCGCACGACGCGACGACGCCGGAGGATCGCTACTTCGTCGGCATTGCCCTGAAGGCCACGCGTGCGAAATTGACCCGTGACCGCCAGGTCATTTTCGACGGCACCATGCCCGCAGGGACGCTCTATGTCAGCGCACCGTCGAAGCCTCTCGCCGCACAATTCCAGGCGCCTTGCGCTTTCCTGCACTTCCATATCTCCGCCGATCATTTCCCGGCGCAATCGCCTGCCGCGGAAGGACTTGGCGACCTCGTCCTGCTGCGCGACCCGCTCGCGGCCGAGCTCGCCAGGGCGCTGACCGAGCATGGCGATGCCGCGGACCGGGAGTTCACACGCTGCGTCGGCCAGACCCTTGCGATGCATCTGGCCCGGCTGGAGCCGCCGCGTGCCAGGGTCAACGCCTTGCCGAAATGGCGGCTGCGGCGCGTTGAGCAATATATCGCGGACAATTTCGACCGCTGCATCAGCCTGTCCGAACTCGCCAATGTCGCCGGCCTGTCCAGAATGCACTTTGCAGCACAATTCCGCACCGCGACCGGCTACCGTCCGCGCGAATATCTGCTCAATCACCGGATCGAGCATGCGAAGACGCTGCTCGCGACGACCGGGCGGCCACTGGCCGAAATCGCGCTTGCCGTCGGGTTCAGCACCCAGGCGCATTTTTCGACCGTCTTCAAGCGCATCAGCGGCCAGTCTCCGGCACGCTGGCGCCTCGCCAGCAAGGCCGAGCCTCTCGCAGCGGAAGCGCTGCCGCGGCGCCGTCCTGCTGCAGACAGGGACTGGATGGCCAGCGCGGCCGCGTAGCTCGTCCTTTCGACACGCCAGGCGACATGGCGTTGCGGAATACGCGTCTGGTTTGGTCTGCAATTTTTCGAACGTAAGTGCCCTGCCACTTGCGCCGGCCCGCGCCCTCGTCCTCCCGGGCCTACGAGCCACTCGGGGCCGTCCCTGCTCCCACACAGGACGGCCCCTTTTCTTTGTCTATTGACGGGGATGAAGTTGCGCTCACAGCCTCCACATCGTCATTGCAAGCGCAGCGAAGCAATCCAGACTGCCACCGCGGAAAGACTCTGGATTGCTTCGCTGCGCTCGCAATGACGGAGCAAGAGGCGAACGCCCCGCTACACCGGATCGAACGCCCGGATCGGCGGCAGATTGCCGGTGAATTTCTCCACCTCCACCGTCGTCAGCTGCCCCGTGCAGCCCTGCGCGAAGGACGAGGTGCCGACGTCGCGGGTGAGCACGTTCGGATTGCCGTGGACGCAGAGCGGCGCGTCGTCCTCGGGGTCCATCGGGTCGTACCAGGCGCCGGTCGGGAGCTGGACCACGCCGGGCGCGATGCCGTCGGTGACATGGACCGCGGCGAGGCAGGCGCCGCGCTCGTTGAACAGGCGGATGATGTCGCCGTCCTTGATGCCGCGCGCGTCGGCATCAACCGGGTTCATGCGCGCGACCTCGCGGCCGCGATGCTTGGCGCCAAGCGAATGTCCGCCGAAATCGAGCTGGCTGTGCAGGCGCGTCACCGGCTGGTTGGCGACGAGGAAGCATGGCGCACCGGGCTTGGGCATGTCGGTCTTGTCGAGCCAGACCGGATGGCCCGGACAATCCGCATCGCCATGGCCGGCGATCCTCGTCGAGAAAATCTCGATGCGGCCGCTCGGCGTCGGCAGGGCGTGAGCGACCGGGTCCTCGCGGAAGCGGCGCAATCGGCCGCCGTCGTCGGGCTGCTGCGGCACGACCAGGCTGCCGCGCTGCCAGAATTCGTCGAAGCTCGGCGCTTCGAGGCCGCGCATGGCGAGCGAGGCGCGGGTCGGCTCGTAGAGATGTTTTAGCCACTCCCGCGACGTGCGTCCTTCGGTAAAGGGTTCGCGCGCCCCGAGACGCTCGGCAAGATCGGCAAAAATCTCGTAGTCGTCGCGCGCGAGGCCAAACGGCTCGGCGATCCGGTGCATCGCGACCATGAGGGGATCGTTGCTGGAATAGCCGATGTCCTCGCGTTCCAGCGTCATGGTCGACGGCAGCACGATATCGGCGTGGCGCGCCGTCGCAGTCCAGGCGAGCTCGTGCACGACGAAGGTATCGAGCTGCGCAAAAGCCTTGCGCAGGCGGTTGATGTCCTGGTGGTGATGGAAGGGATTGCCGCCGGCCCAGTAGACGAGGCGGATATCCGGATAAGTGCGCGTCTCGCCATTGTAGCGATAGGTGGCTCCGGGATTGAGCAGCATGTCGGCGATGCGCGCGACCGGGATGAAATCACGGACGCCGTTGCGGCCCTGCCCGAGCGTCGGCCCCGGCACGTCGTTGACGCGGCGGCCGTAATAGCCGATCGCCCCGAGCGAATAGGCGTAGCCGCCGCCGGGCAAGCCGATCTGGCCGAGCGCTGCCGCCAGCACCATGCCCATCCACACCGGCTGCTCGCCATGCTCGGCGCGCTGGAGCGAATGCGAGACGGTGATGAGCGCGCGCTTTCCGGCAAGGCGACGGGCGAGCGTGCGGATCGTGTCCGCGTCAACGCCTGAGATCGCGGCGGCCCACTCGGCGCTCTTCGGCTGGCCATCGCTCTCGCCGGTGAGATAGCGCAGGAAGACGGGCCAGCCTTCCGTGTAGCGATCGAGGAAGGCCTGATCGTGCAGCTTCTCGCTGACCAGCGTGTGGACGATGCCGAGCATCAGCGCGGTGTCGGTGCTGGGCACGCAGGTCATCCATTCGGCACCGGCCTCGACGGGCAGGTCTTCGCGGAGCGGGCTGACGAGAATGAACTCGCAGCCACGCTTGCGCGCAGCTTCCATGGCGCTGCGCTCGACATGCTTGCTGATCGAGCCGCCGGCCACCATGGAGTTCTTCAGCGCCATGCCGCCGAATGCCAGCACGATGTCCGTCTCAGTCGCGATCTGCTCCCAGGTGACGTTGCGCTTGGTGATGTCCTCGTAGCCCGCGAGAATTTGCGGCAGCAGCACCGAGGAGGCGCCCGAGGAATAGGAATTCACCGAACGCACATAGCCGCCCATCGCGATATTGAGGAAGCGATGCACCTGGCTCTGCGCGTGGTGGAAGCGGCCCGCGCTCGACCAGCCATAGGAGCCGCCGAACACGGCGCCGGGCCCGCGCGTGTCGCGGATGCGGCCGAGCTCGTCGCCGAGGAGGTCGAGCGCCTTCTCCCAGCTCACGGAGACGAATTCGTCGCGGCCGCGGCGATCGTCCGGACCGGGCCCGCGCTCGAGCCAACCGCGGCGGATCGCCGGCTGGGCGATGCGCGCCTGATGTCGCAGCGCGCCCGGGAAATTGTCGATGATGCCGTTCGGATCAGGATCGCCCGCATAGGCCCTGACCTCAAGGCCGGCTGCGCCGTTGCGCGCCGAGAACACGCCCCAATGCGAGGTGTGCGGCTTGAAACCGTCGGACAGGTCGAGGCCGGGGTCGGGGAAGCCAATCGTATCGTCCATCATCTGATCCTTGTTCCGGTACATGGTGGCAGTATACCGATCCACGTCCCGATGTCGCCGAGATCAGGGTTGACGGAAACGCTGGGCTCCCGCGCGCAACGCAGGCAGGTGGGGATGGTCGGCCCGGGGTGCGCCCGAGGGTCCTCGACTAGGCAACGCCTTCGGGCACCGCCACATTCAGTTTCGAGGCGAGCGCCAGCAATCGCGAAACAGTTCCCCGCGCGAGCGGAATCCCCGCGCGCGACCGTCTTTCCATTTCCTCAAAGCCGCGCTCGCCCGGCAGGTATACGCTGTCCGCCCCGGCCGCGGGCGGCAGGCTCTTGATCGCCGCGCCGAGCCGATCGACTTCAAGGGTGAAGTTGTCGCCGAAGGCCGACGGGTCGAGCACAGCCACCAGACCGTTGCCGCCTGGATCGCCGCCGTGGACGAGCGCAACGGCGATGAGTGGGTTGGCCGTCAGGACGCTGGCGAGAACCTCTATCATCAGAGAGAGGCCCGAACCCTTGGGACCGGCCATCGGAAGGACCGCTTTTGCTTCGCGCGGATCCGTTGTCGCCTGGCCATTCCCATCGACAGCCCAGCCAACCGGAATCGGCTGACCGGCATCCCTCGCAGCCATGATCTTTCCGAGCGCCACCGATGCCGTCGACATGTCGAGGAGCAAGGGACGATCGGGATTGCCGGTCGGCGCGGCAATCGCGATCGGGTTCGTTGAGACGCCCTCTGCGCTGGATCCGTGGTAGATCATCAGCGGTTTCGAAGCCGTCATAACAATGCCGATCCGCCCCGCCTGAGCGACCTGATGCGCGTAGTATCCGATCGCGCCGGCGTGGCTGATGGAGCGAACCGCGCACCAGCCGATCCCGTGGGTGTCCGCAAGCTCGCTTGCTTTTCGCGCGGCAAGGCTCATTCCGACGGCGCCGGGCGCGCGTTGTGCGTCGATCACCGCCACCGCGCCCTTGCCCGAAACCTGGCGCGGTTCGGCGGCGGGATTGATCAGACCAAGCTCGACCATCTCGACGTAGCGCGGGATCCGCAACACCCCGTGCGAATCGGCGCCGCGCAGATTGGCCCAGACGAGCATGGCGGCCGTCTCATCCGCCTGGTCGGCCGTGAAGCCGCCCGCCCTGAGAAGATCCGCCGCGAACGGCCGGAGCGCATCGGCGCCGATCGCGACCGTGTCTGAAGCGCCCGTCATGCTCAGGCACCGAGCGGAGACGGGAAGAACTTGTCGAGCCAGCCTTTGATGATCGCCTTGGTGCGCGGCGCATCGCCTTCGGCGAGCGGGAAATGCGACGTGCCGGTGATCAGCACGAGCTCGGCCGGCTGGCCGGCCTTCTCGAACATGCGGATCGACTGCTCCGTCGGCGTGATCGTGTCGTTGGCGGTGTGCAGGAACAGGATCGGACGAGGCGCGATGTTGCCGACGACCTCGTCCGCTCGAAAATTGTACATGCTCCACGCGGTCTCGACGGGAATCTCCATGATCGCCTTTGGCGAGAGATTCTTGCGCAGATGCTCCGGGATCGGGACGGCATCGAAGCGGGAGATCCACATACTCTGGCCGGTTTCCTGCTTTTGCTTGCGTCCTTTCTCCAGAAGCGAGGTGAATTTTGCCCAGGCTTCGGGCGTCGGATGCTGGCCGCGGAATTTCCGCTCCCCGTCGCCCCAGCCGCAGGACGAGATCACGCAGGCAAAGCGATCGTCGACGCCGGCGGCGTAGACGGAGACGGCCGCGCCGAAGCTATGGCCGACCACGCCGATCCGCCCGGGATCGACCTCTTCCCTCTCCGCAAGGAACGTCAGCGCGTTCTTGGCGTCCGCGACCTGGTCGAAGCAGCGCACCTGCGCACGTTCACCTTCGCTCTCCCCGCAGCAGCGGAAATCGAAGCGAAGCGCCACATATCCCATCTGCTCGAGCATGCGCGCCTGGATTTCGGCGTGGGATTCGTCCTTCGATCCGACAAAGCCGTGCAGGACGATGAAGGCAGGCAGCCGCTGGCCCGGCTTTCTCGCGTCCGGCACGTGCAGTACGGCCGATAGCTTGAGCCCGTCAGACCGGAAGGTGTGCTTCTCTTGCATTGGAATCTCTCTCGTAGGCTGCGACAGGGGCGGCGCGCTCACGCAGTGCGCACACGGGCAAGGCTGCCCGACTTCCCGTCAGGTGATGGCGGTGAAGGGAAAGTGAAACTGACGCCATTCGAGCGGCGCGGGCGTGCCCCAGACATTCATGCAGCGCACATTGCCCGGGCGCTCGAGATTGGTGATGACATTCGGCACGAAGCCGTCGTCGTCAGCGATGAGAGCCATCGATCCGGAGCACTCGATCATCGCGCCGCTGGAATCGGTGTAATAGGCGTAGGTGTTGTCGCCCGGCCGATGCCGGCCCGGCCCCCACAGCATCTGCCTGTCGAAGCGGTCAAGCAGGTCACCGAGCTTCAGGTAGTCGTTGAACTCCTTGAACTCGAAGGAGTAGTGGTGCAGCCCCACCTTGCCGCGAACGACGCCGACGATGTGATGCTGGCGATTGCCGCCGTACATCCAGCTCAGGCTGTCGTCGACCATGCGTTCGGATATGCGGAGGCCGCAGATCCTCTCGAGCTGCTGGCGCGTTGCAATCGGATCGGGCGACGTCAGATTGAGATGATCCATGCGGTTCGGTCCGACGCCGTGGGTCGGATAGCGCCGGCCGTAGATCTGGTCGCGCGTCGGCGTATGCACCTCGAAGCGCAGCCCTTCCGGCGTGTCGAAGGTGACGCCCGCGGCCATGCAATCGAGGCTGGGTTTACGCGAGATGACGCGACACCCGGCGCTCTCGACGCGCGACTCCGCCTCGCGGACGGCATCGACGGTGAGCGCCTCCAATCCGATCGTATGGGTCGCATTCTCGTGCGACCTGAGCAGCACCAGTTCCGCCGCGCGCCCGTTGGAGCTCAACCAAGTCTGCCCCTCGTCCGTGTAGGTGATCTGCAAGCCGAGGATTTCGGTCGCGTCCCGGACCACGGCCTCGATCGCCGTGGTGTTGATTTTCACGTGCCCGACCGCATGAACAATAGGCGGCATTGCTCCCCTCCCAGGGCTCGACGATGTTTGATGTCCTGATACCGCATCAGGGCAATGCGCACAAACATATTTTCGATGAAATCGTATTATTTCGAAATTATGTAACTTCGTCCGATCCTGCTCGCCGACGATGGGACCCGAAGCTGTTCGGAGAGTTCGCAGCAATCCCGTCGCTTGCTGCAGGCATCGATCCGTTCAACACCGTGGATACCGCCGTGCCAACCGGGCAACGGCAGCCCGAACTGTTTGATATTCTTTCGAAAATCGATGATACTGACTGGCAGCAGAGGGATGGCAGGACGGCGTCGGATGCGTGAGAGGGTCAAGCCAGCAGGTGAAACACGCGCGGCTGACGTGCTCCACCGGATGCGCGCAGACATCATCAGTTGCACGCTCAAGCCCGGCGCCAAGCTGCGGTTCGAGGCGCTACGGGACATCTACGCGGTGAGCTTTTCGACGCTGAGGGAGGCGCTGTCGCGCCTCGTGGCCGAAGGGCTCGTCATCGCGGAGGATCAGCGCGGCTTCGTCGTCGCGCCGGTTTCGATCGACGATCTCAACGACCTCACCTATGTCCGCGTGCTCATCGAGCGCGAATGCGTTGCGCTCGCGATCAAGAACGGCGACGACGCCTGGGAGGCGGACATCATCGGCGCATTCCACCGGATGGATCGCCTGCAGAACCGGCTCGGCTCCAATTATTATCTCTCGGAAGAATGGGGCAAGCTCCACGGCGATTTTCATTTTTCGCTTGTTGCCGCGTGCGGCTCGCCCAACCTCCTGGAGATCCGCCAGAAGCTGTTCGAACGCGCGCACCGCTACCGCCGCATGTCCTCGCAATTCCGGACCAAATGGCGCGCCAAGGATGTCGAGCACAAGATGATCATGGATTCGGTCGTCGCGCGCGATGCCGCGAAGGCCGAGGAGCTGATCGAGCGCCATATCCGCGAGACGACCGACAACGTGATCAAGCACGCAGGCCACCTCTTCGTCACATCCGACGAGGAACGCCCCCGCCGCACAAGCCGGGTCGCCGCTGAATAGGTGCCAGCAAGGACGGTCCTCCTGCTCGCCGTCACGCGCATCCTCTCACATTTCGCGATGCTTCTTGGCTCACCAGAGCGACCGCAGCTGATATAGAGTCGCGCCCTATCCTCTCGCAATGTTGCCCAGTGATGCCCTCTCACGCAGCAAGCTTCATTCCGTGGGCAAAATCCCAATACAGCTTTCGTGCCCGCGCATAAAAGCGCCCTGGCCTGAGTTGCCGGTCGTCGATCCGGATCACGGGCGCGACTTTTGCGAAATTGCCGGTCGAAAAGATCTCGTCCGCACTGACGAAATCGGAGTAGCGCAGCGTTGCCTCCAACACCGTGATGCCGTCACCGCGCAAAAGTTCGATCACGCGCTGCCGCGTGATTCCGTTCAGGAACGTGCCATTCGGCGCAGGCGTAAAGACAACGCCGTCTTTCGCCATGAACACGTTGGAATTGCCGAACTCCGTGACGTTACCGAGCATGTCCAGCATCAGGCAATTCTGGAAGCCGCGCGAGGCGGCTTCCCTGAGCGCACGCGAACTGTTCGGATAAAGACAGGAGGCCTTGACATCGGCCGGCGCGCATTCGGCGGTCGGTCTGCGGAACGGCGACAGGGTAATCGCGCTGCCGACGGGCTCCGGGATCGGCGATTCGTAGATGCAAAGGCACCAGTCCGTCGTTTCCGGATCGAACAGCACACCGCCGCCGATGCCGTTCTGCGGCCAGTACATCGGGCGGATGTAGAGTTCGGCATTGACCGGGAAACGGGCGATACCTTCGCGCACCAGTCCGAGCCACGTGTCGAGATCGACGACCGGTTTGAGCCCGAAGTTGACCGCAGATTGATTGACGCGGGCGCAATGACGATCGAGGTCGGGCATGACGCCTTCGAAAGCGCGCGCACCATCGAAGATGGTCGAGGCGAGCCAGAGCCCATGAGTACGTGGCCCCATGATCGGCACATTGCCCTCGTGCCACTGGCCTCGGAAGAATGTCCATGTCCTCGAATGGCTGATGGAATTGGTATCGGGAACCATGACGAACCTCCGTTCCGGGTCGACTAAGTTATGGTCCGTAGATCACCAACTCGGAATCCGACAGATCGGCAAGCCGGGGGCAATGCGGGCCCTTGAAGTATTTGCGGCCGATCGGCTCCCTGTAGATGCCGACGAGGCCACGCACAGGGCCATTGGCGTCGAGCGCAATCGATATCCGGCCGCGCCGCAGCAAGAAGCGGCCGATGGCGCCGGCACACACGACATAGTCGGCCACATCGGGGCAATAAATCATTTGCATCGCCAGGAGCCTGATCCTACGGACGCGCATCGGCTGCAGGACGAATGGAAAGGCGCGGCCATCGGAGGCGCGGCATATCAGGCAGAGGCAGCCGTAGGCTGCATGACGTGCCAGCAACACGACGTCAGCCTCGGACAAGCCGTCGATCGCCTGCGCGTCCTGCCGGACGACCTCAACACGCATCGCCTTGGCCGGACGCGACAGCGCCGGAAAGGAGAAGAACAGGCCACCGCAATAGCGGCGAAATCCCTGCCCTTCGATGACTTGCCAAGTCCATTCCGCCGGACTGATATTGACGTAGGTCACGTCCTTGTGGCGCTGCGCTACCTTGGTCAGCATCGGTGCGTAGCTGCGAAAGGCAGGTTCCACATACCAGCTGGAGAGATTGCAGCGGATGGAAATGCTTCCACCATCGTTCCTTGCGGTGTGGATCAACTGCAAAGCACCGACGGGCGCCCGGTCATGCTCAAGCATGTAGCCGAAGCGCGGGAAGCTGTCGGGCGTCTCGCGCACGGACAGGCGCCGGAGTCCGTCGATCCAGTAGTCCCGCGAACGGGTCGGAAAGCCGCGTGTCAGAAGATCGGCGATGGCGTCGAGATCGGCTATTCCTATCTCACGACATCGGATCATGGTCCGAACTCTCACTCGTAGTAGCCGAGCCGCCTCTTGGTCGCCGGATTTGGCGAACGCGCCAGACGAGCGGATCGAGCAGCAACCAACTTGCGTCCGTGGCGATGTGCCGGAATTCCGGCGGCAGACGGAGCCGCTTCTCGGGATCCCAACGGCTTTGAGCGTCCGGCTGGCTGCGACACCATGTACTGCAACCAGTTGCGGTATATGTGCTGGGCCGGCAGATGCCAGACGTTGCTCAGGTCCCTCGTCAGCTGATCCGCTGGAAAGTCGGCAAAAAGCTCTGGTTGTCTGTCGGAAAGGGCTTTCTGTCGGAAAGCGATCAGTATCTCTTCCGCGCCCTTGTTCAGATAGCCCCTCGGTATCGTCGGACAGACCTCGTTCTCTCCCCGGAGGAAGCGACCCATATCCCTTCGATATTCACCCAGCAGGCTCTGGGTTTCGTATTCCGGGTGCCCCTGGAAATGGACGAAAAGGCTGTTCTTCTGTTGCTTGACGAAGCAATCGACGCCAGCCTCCGCCGACCAGGTGAGAACCGAATATCCGCAGTCCGAGAGATCCTCCTCCTGCACCTCGTTCCACCGGGCGTGCGGAATTCGGAAGGTCCTCGGCACATCTTGCATCAAGGGATGATGTCTCGTCTTTGTTTGAGCGAAGACACCGAAGCATTTGGTAGGCAGCTTGTGGCGGGTAACGCCGTCCAGGTGCAGGACGGCCCCATGGACGGCCAGACAGGAAAACACCGACGACACCGTATTCTCCCGGGCCCAGTCCGCGATCTCGGCGAAGGTGGTCCAGTACGGCTCGTCCGTCAGACTGGCGGCTCTGGGTTCGGCGCCGGTCACGATCACTCCGTCCAGGCGTCTGTTCAGCAGATCGTCGATGCCACGGTAGTATCGACGAACGTAATCGCGCCCCCATTCCGAACGGGGGGTCGCCTCCATCGTATAGAAATGCAGCCTGACGCAAAGTCGTCCGGCAGCCGCAGCCAGCAGGTCGAACAGCTGGCGCTCGGTCGACATCAAGGCCGCATCCGACATGTTGTTGATGAGCCCGATGTCGAGGCACTCCGCCCGGTTTCCCGGTGACGCCATCGCGCGGGCGCCGTTGCCGGGCGCTCTCGATAAGAGGTGGTGCTCGTCCGAGTCTACGTCGATCAAGACAGTCATGCGAGTGCCTTCATGGTTGACGAACGTCAATTCGCGGCGCAGAGGGCCTGATCGAGATCCGCGACGATGTCGTCGATGTGCTCAATTCCGACGCTCAGCCTGATCATCTCGGGCCGTACGCCGGCTTTGTCCTGTTCTTCGGCCGACATTTGCCGGTGCGTTGTCGATGCGGGGTGGCAGGCGAGCGTTTTCGCGTCGCCAATATTGACCAGCCGCTTGCAGAGCTTCAGCGCGTCGTAGAACCGCTTGCCCGCCTCGAAGCCTCCAGCCACGCCAAAAGTCAGCAGCGAACACGCCCGGCCACCCAGATACTTCTGCGTCAGCACGAAATAGGGGCTGTCGTGAAAGCCGGCATAGTTCACCCACTCGACACGGCGGTTATTGCGCAAGAACTGCGCGACCTTTGCGCCATTCTCGACGTGCCGCTCGATCCGGAGCGCGACGGTCTCGATGCCCTGGAGCAGCAGGAAAGCGTTCATCGGCGCCAGGACGGCGCCGGTGGTCCTCTGGGAGACGGCGCGGCAACGCGCAATGTAGGCGGCGGCGCCGTAGCGCTCGGTAAAGACCAGCCCGTGGTAGGATTTCTCCGGCTCGTTCATCATCGGGAAGCGCCGGCGATGCTCCGCCCACGGGAACCTGCCGCCGTCGACGATAATTCCACCAAGCGTCGTGCCATGCCCGCCCATGAATTTCGTCAGCGACTCCACGACGATGTCTGCGCCGTATTCGATCGGCCTGAGCAGGATCGGTGTCGGCACCGTGTTGTCGACGATGAGCGGGACGCCGTGCCTGTGCGCGGCATCGGCCATCGCCTGGATGTCGCAGACATTTCCGGCCGGATTCCCGACGCTCTCGCAGAACACCGCCCGTGTATCGTCGTCGATCAGCCTTTCGACGCTTTCCGGCCGGTCGTCGTCCGAAAAACGGACCGCAATGCCCTGCCTCGGCAGGATGTGCGCGAACAGCGTATGCGTGGTGCCATAGAGCTGCGGAACCGAGACGACGTTGGAGCCCATCTCCGCGAGGTTCACGACCGCATAGTTCACCGCGGCCTGACCGCAGGCCACGCTAAGTGCCTCGATGCCTCCTTCCAGGGCGGCGACGCGCTTCTCCAGCACGGCGTTGGTCGGATTGCCGATCCGGGTGTAGCGGAAGCCGTCCACTTCAAGGTTGAAGAGCGCGGCTCCATGATCGGCACTGTCGAATGCATACGAGGCCGTCTGGTAGATCGGCACGGCAACGGCTTTCGTTGCCGGATCGCTTTCGAAGCCGCCGTGAACGGCGAGAGTCTCTCTCCTCATGGAGGCGCTCCCTTCCGCTCTCCGATCCCGGGCTAGCTCCCGGCTTCCTTGGCGCATCGGTACTCCTCGAATGCTGACGGTGCCCCGCGGTCGGTCTGCGCCAGGCCAAGCAGGTCCCGCACTGCGATCGGCCACAGCGCGACGTCTTTGCCGTGGGTATGGAACATGGCGACGGCGAGACGGTCCATTCCGAAGGCTACGCAGGCAGTGTGGGCCGGCTCGCCGGCCGCATCGACGATGCCCCAGGTGGTGCCGAAATGATCGCGGTGGTAGTTGAAGCTCATGCAGGCGGTCGGTCGCTCCTCGGAGCGCAGAGGCACCAGCAGTTCGAACTTCAGCGACAGCTGCTTTTGGCTCACCGCCATCATCTGCCCGACCCGGCCGAAGAACGGGTCGTTGGCATGGTCGATCCTGAAGGTCAGCCCGAGATCTCGGGCGATCTTCTGTGCGCGTATGATCCAGCGCTCCCGGAACGCCGAGACGTGATCGGCGCTCCCGATGCAGACGAATTCGCGCATCCTGAAGGACTGCAGCCGGTCGAGATGGCGCGAAGGTTCGCGACGGAAACAGTCGGCGGCCACATCGAAGCTCCAGCCGGCTGCCGGCACGGGCCCTCGGCTCGCGGCGATCGGATAGAGCGGATAGCAGGCTGCCGGCGACAGGACGAGATCGGCTGGCGATAGCGATTCGGTCCAGTCGCCGCCGGCATCGAAGCGGCTGATCGCCGCGTCGATCTCGCTTTCTATGCCGTGCAGGCCACAGACGCAGCCGAGAAGATTGGGAAAGCTCTTCAGATAGCCCGACCTCTCAAGCTGGGCGCGGTTCATGACGGGCGGGAAGCGCATCACCTCGGTGTTCGGCTCGCGATTGCGCGAGATCACCGCCGCAATTCGCTCCACAACGTCTTCATAGAGTGCGGTGCGGCCATAGACGCCGGGAGAGCCCATCTCGTGGAACAGCGCATCCGCAAGATGGTCCAGCGGATCGGCCGGAGGCGGAGTGGAGTCCGCCGGTGCTTCGACAATGGCCAGGTTCATTAGGCCGTTTCCTTTTCAGAAGGAGATCAATCGCACAAAGAGCCCGGAACGGTGCTCATCAGCGTGGCGGTACCCATGCTGGAGAGGATGCGATCGTTATTGATCATGATCGGAGCGGAGAGCACGTCACGCAGGTGGCGACCGATACTGACGTCGGTGTCGTTGCGGTATCCGGACAGGCCGCAGGCGCGCATCGCGTGCATGACGGTCGCAACCGCGAGCTCCGAGGCCTCCACCTTGAGAAGATTGATCGAGGACTGGAAGTCGACGGACGAAAGCGCGCGCACGTCCCGTTCGCAAGCTCCATAGAGCTGGAGATTTGCGGCGATGACGGCGCGTAATTTCGTCAGGGTCATTTTGGCGGCGGTGAAGTGCGCCGCGCCGGGAGGCATGTTGCCGCCCGATCCGCGGGCGGCCTTGCGAATGAAGAGCTGCGCCCGGTCCACCGCCGCAGCCGCGATCCCCGCCCAGACTGAGGACCAGCACAGGTGGGCGACGGGCGTCATCGTCTGCGCATGGATCTTTTCGTATGCCACGGGGAATATCTGGTCCGCAGCGCCCCTGAAATTCAGCTTGAAGCCGGCGCTGCAGGTCCCGCGCATGCCGAGCGTCTCCCACCCGAGAGTGGGCTCCAGCGTATAGTCGTCACGGGTGATGGCGAGTAACACCTGATCGGATCCGGCGGCGGAGTCCGAGCGGCGGGCGACGGTGATGATGCCGTCCGCCTCGGCGCCGTACGAAATCACGGTCGCGTCGCGCACCAGCGAAATCTCGGTGCCGGCGCTCTCCACTGCGGCCGAGCTGAAGCGTATGTTTCCGCCGTTCTGGCCTTCCGTGGTCGACGACGCCAGCAGCATCTGCTCGGCAGCCACGCGGCGCATGAGGCTCTCATGCCAACCACTGCCCGCGCCGTGGCGAACCAGGCACGCGACCTTGGTCTGATGCATCGCGAAGATCATCCCGACCGAAGCGCAGGCGCGGCCGAGCGCGTAACACATATCGGCCACCTCGGAGATAGGCGCACCGTCTCCGCCGAACTCGACCGGAATCTGGGCGCCCAGAAGTCCCTCCTTGCGCGCCGCGTCGATCGCCTTCCGCGGGAATCGCGCCTCGCGATCGACCGCCTCGGCCTCCGCCGCGGCGACCTGCGCGACATTTGCCGTTCGCTGCTGGAACGAGGATCCGTCGGGAGAGAATGCTATTCGGCCAATTTCCGTGGCGACGTTGCGGAACTGAACTTCCTGCACAGTCATGGGCCCGAGCCTCCCGTTTCATGGTTGTCATGATTGGACAATGCGAGCCAGATCGAGATGAATGCCGCTCAAAATCGACAAGTAGCTCACTTCCCCTGCCGCGTCGCTGGCGCAGAAGTGGGTGTCAAGGAGCTTCCACTCCCGGGCGAGGTACCTCCGAAGCAGAGCTATTGACCGAAGGAACAGTTGGGTATCGTCGCCCCGAATGTGATCACGCCTGGCCACGGCAGGAGACCGGCTGAAATGCACAACACTGCCATCAACGTTCAGAACCGTGTTCTGTCGGTCGTCAGGAGCGTCCTCCAGCAGAACGCGATCAGCGCCGATGTCCACCCGGAGTCGCGACTCGTGGATATCGGACTCAGCTCGATGGGGATGGTCGAGTTGATGCTCAAGGTCGAAGCCGAGTTCGATCTCATCCTTCCCCAGTTCGAGATCACGCCCGAGAATTTTCGATCGGTAAAGGCAATGGAGCGGATGATCCTCAACCAGCTGGGATCCGGGTCGGGATGAAGCCAGTTGAACAGAGGTTCTGCTTCGACAACCAGGCGAGCCGCATTGAACGGGTGCGCGCGCCCCCCGAGCCAGCTCAGCCGCATGATCACGTTCAGAAGAAAGTCGTGATCCAGCAGGCGACCAGACGCGACGCTCTGCGGCGCAGACCATCCGCCGCCAAGACCTGGCTGCAAGCCATCGCACTCACCGCACGGCTCGAAGCCCAGCCGCATCGGTTGTTCGCCGACATCGTGGAGGATTGGGCACAGCGTCAGCCCGGGCGGCCCGCGTTGCTCTCGGATGGCCAATCCTTCACCTATGGCGAACTCGCTGCCCGGATCAACCGGTATGCGCGCTGGGCGCGGGACGTCGGCCTCCAAGCCGGCCGCACCGTCTGCGTGCTGATGCCGAACCGGCCGGACTACCTCGCCTGCTGGCTCGGCATCAGCAGCGTCGGCGGGACGGTGGCACTGATCAACACCAGGCTGGTCGGCCAGTCGCTCGCCCACTGTATCGACGTCGCTCATGCCGATCACCTCATCCTCGCTGCCGATTGCGTGGATGCGTTCGAGAGCTCACGTCCGCACCTGCACCGCGAGCCGCAATGTTGGAGCCTCGGCACCGGCGATCCAAGCGGCGATCTGGATGCGGCGCTCGCCGCATTCGAGCCACGTCCGCTGTCCTCCGCCGAACGCGGCGACGTCACGATCGACGAACGCGCGCTCCTCATCTACACCTCGGGCACCACGGGCCTACCGAAGGCGGCGAACGTCAGTCATCGCCGCATTCTCGCCTGGGGCGGATGGTTCTCCGGACTGACGGACGCGTCCATCGAGGATCGTCTCTACGATTGCCTGCCGCTGTATCACTCCGTGGGCGGCGTCGCCGCTCCCTGCAGCATGCTCTGCGCGGGCGGTTCGGTCGCGATTGCGGAGAAGTTTTCCGCTGGCAGCTTCTGGGACGACATCGAACGTTTCGACTGCACCGTCTTCCAGTATATTGGTGAGCTTTGCCGCTATTTGCTGAAGGCGCCAGCGTCTGAACAAGAGGCGCGACACCGGCTGCGGCTGGCGGTCGGTAACGGATTGCGCGGCGACATCTGGGAGACGTTCGCCAACCGGTTCGCGATTCCGCAGATCCTCGAATTCTATGCCGCAACCGAAGGCAATTTCTCGCTGTTTAACGTCGATGGAAAACCGGGCGCGATCGGCCGGGTCCCGCCAGTTCTGGCGCATCGCTTTCCCGCCTCGATCGTCAAGATCGATGCGGACAGCGGCAGCCCGGTCCGGAGCGCTGCAGGGCTCTGCATCGCCTGCGCACCTGGCGAGATCGGCGAGGCTGTCGGACGTATCGGTGGCGGCGATCGCGACGGCCGGCCTTTCGAGGGCTACACGGATCCCGAGGAGACCAAGAAAAAGGTTCTGCACGACGTCTTCGCTGTGGGCGATGCCTGGTTCCGCACCGGTGATCTGATGTTGCGCGATGCGCAGGGCTACTTGCACTTCATCGACCGCGTCGGCGACACCTTCCGCTGGAAGGGCGAGAACGTCGCGACCAGCGAAGTGAACGACGCAATCAGGGACTGCCCCGGCGTTCTCGACGCCTCGACCTATGGAGTTGCGGTGTCCGGGGCCGATGGCCGCGCCGGCATGGCGGCCTTGGTGGTGGACCGAGATTTCGATCTCGAGATATTCAACGAACACCTTTCGCATCGGCTGCCGCCTTATGCAGTTCCAGCCTTCGTCAGGCTGTGCCCGGCGCTCGAGACGACCGACACCTTCAAGCAGCAAAAGCAGCGGCTGATCCGCGAGGGATTCGATCCTTCGCTGGTGGACGATCCGCTGTTCCTGCGTGATCCGGCGACCGGCGGCTATCGTTCGATCGACCGGGCCGTCTACGCGCGCGTCGTTGAGGGCGAAATCAGGCTCTGACATCGGCTCGGAAGCCGAAATGTGAGGTGTACCATGTCGGTCAAATCGAAGATTTTCTCCGCGATGGAGCAGATCGCCGAAGAACAGAAGGTCACGCTTCCGCCGCTCGAGGACGATCTGTCACTGAACGAAACCGGGTTCGATTCGCTGGCATTCGCCATCCTGGTTGCGCGGCTGGAGGACGAGCTCGGTATCGATCCGTTCACTGTCGCCGAGGACGCAGCCTTCCCGTCTACCCTCGGTGAGTTCGTCAGGGCCTACGAGAATGTCCCCGCCTGACATCATTGCGTTGCGCCAATATCTTGGCGCGGGGCCGAAGGACCGCACGATTTCCGATGCCCGGCACAGTGTATCGCTGACCGACATGATCGAGCACAGCTGCCTGACCGGCGGGTCCTTCGAATTATCCGGCCGCTCGGTGCTGCTTGCGACGTCGAGACAGCTGCTGTCCGCGCTTGCAATGATCGAGCTCGACGGCGTCGCCCGCCGCATCCTTCTAGGCCCGCCCGACCTCGATTGGGATCGCCTGCAGGTCCTGCTCGATCAGGCCGGGATCGACACCATCGTCACCGATCAGCCGCTACACCGATGCAGTGCTGGCAAGCGCGCTATTATCGGCGTCGACCTGCCCGAACGGAAGGCCGTGGGACGGAAGGTCGACCATGCGACCGAATGGTTGATGCTGACCTCGGGGACTTCGGGGCTGCCGAAGATCGTTCGACATACGCTCGATGGACTCGCCGGCGCGATTATCGCCGACGGGCCCGCGCGCTACCGGAACGCAACCTGGGCGACGTTCTACGACATTCGCCGCTATGGCGGCCTGCAAATTTTCCTGCGGGCCGTGATCGGCGGCGGATCGATGGTGCTTTCGGAGCCCGGGGAAGCCATTGCTGCCCATGTGGCGCGGCTGCGCGCGGGCGGCGTCACCCACATCTCCGGGACGCCGTCGCACTGGCGCAAGCTCCTGATGAGCGGCGCGTCCGCCGATTTCTCGCCGCACTATGTCCGCTTGTCGGGCGAAATCGCCGACCAGGCGGTGCTGGACGGCCTGGCCAGAGCATTTCCGCATGCGTCAATCGGGCACGCCTATGCCTCGACCGAGGCAGGCGTCGGTTTCAGCGTGGACGATGGGCGCGAGGGTTTTCCTGCCCACCTGATCGGGCAGAATCGCGCCGGCGTCGAGATGAAGGTGGTCGACGGCTCACTGCGGATCCGTTCCCGGCGTACGGCGCGCGCCTATGTCGGCGCCGATGCTCCGCCGCTCGCCGACACCGAGGGCTTCGTCGATACCGGCGATATGGTCGAGCTGCGCGGCGAACGATACCACTTCGTGGGCCGTCGAGGCGGCATCATCAACATCGGCGGGCTGAAGGTGCATCCGGAGGAGGTGGAAGCGGTGATCAACCGGCACGCGTCGGTCCAGATGTCGCGCGCGCGGTCGCGCAGGAGCCCGATCACCGGCGCCATCGTGGTCGCCGACGTCATCCTCACCAACGGCACCGATGGGGAGCGCCATGAGACGATCCGCGCGGAGATTCTCAGCCAGTGCAAGAACTGCCTGGCAGTATGGAAGGTGCCCGCGGTGATCCGCTTCGTCGAGCGGCTCGACGTCACGGCAGCGGGGAAACTGGCGCGCACCGATGCGTAACGTTATCGTCACCGGTGGCAGCCGCGGTATCGGCCTTGCCATTGCGCGCAGGCTCGCCGCGTCCGGCGAGTATAACGTGATCGCCGTCGCGCGCCGCGAGAGCGAGGAGCTTGCGGCTGCGGTCCGCGAAGCCCAGCGCCGCCTGCATTTCCGCGCCTGCGACCTTGCGGTGACCAATGCGATCCCGGTCTTCGCAAAATCGATGCGCGACGAATTCGGCGCGATTTACGGCCTCGTCAACAATGCCGGGGTCGGTCCCGACGGGCTGCTGGCGACCATGCACAATTCCGATATCGAGGCCCTGATCCGCTTGAACGTGTTGTCGCCCATGATCCTGACCAAATACGTAGCGCGCCATATGATGGCAGACGGCGCGGGGCGAATCGTCAACATTTCCTCCATCGTGGCCTCGACCGGCCACAGCGGCTTGTCCGTGTATGCCGCGTCCAAGGCCGCGGTTGTCGGCTTCACCCGCTCGCTGGCCCGAGAAGTAGGCAGGGTCAGCATCACAGTGAACGCTATCGCGCCCGGCTTCATCGATACCGAATTGACCAGGTCCCTGGACGACGAAGGCCGTCGACGCATCGCTCGCCGCAGCGCATTGCGCCACCTGCCAGAAGCCGACGACGTCGCTTCCGTGGTCGAGTATCTTCTCGGCGAAGGCGGCCGGAACATCACCGGCACCGTGGTGACGGTCGACGCCGGTAACACTGCCTGAGCGCCGGGAATCGGGCATCCGCCGTCGAGGGCGACCTCTCCTCCCGCCTCAAAAGCACTCGAAGTCGACCTCGCTTGACAGCAGGCTCGACACTTCATTCGGGCGATAGCCCCTTCAGATACTCGAGCATCGTGTTGCAGGCCTGCTCCGCCTCCGCGAAGGTTGAAAACGCCGAACCGCCGATCTTGATCGCGCCGTTACTCCGATACAGCGGCCGCCACGATGCCACATAGCCGGCTCGTCCGTGAAAGCCGGCACCAGCAGGCGTCTCATGCGTGATCACAAAGGAAAAGCCGTCGCTGGCCGCACTCCAGATTTCCATGTCCTCGACGGCACGGTGAAACAGAAGGGACATCAAGATGCGTCCGCGCACTCGCTATCAGCTCAACCACAGAGCTCCGGTCCTTCGCGGGCCGTCAGGAGGGAACGACCCTGGCCACTGGGGGGGCAGGAAGGAGGGCCAGGGCCGTCGCTCCGGATGTGCCGAGATCCAATCGGCACATCTCTGCGATCATGTCTGGAGCCGTTCGTTATAGCCCGCGACTACGTTTTACCTGACATCGGGCAAACTGCGATCAACCCAGAGCCGCAGATGACGAACAAAATACACTTCCCGCCCGATGCCTTGGCTGCGATTCTGGATCAGGCGCCAGGCCTGAGGGACTACCCCATTAGGCTCCCCGGACATCGACCTCGCCAATCAAAGCCGCGTTTGAAATCAGCCTTCAGCCCTCAAAGCTGCTTGTTCCAGCCGATTGGTTGCGTTGCCGGGGGCGCCGCCAGCCCATTTGCAGTGGGAGCGTCGGCCGGGAATGGTGATGCGTGGCGGGCCTCTCAGCGCTCCCCACTCGTCGATCCGGGATGCGGCGCCTTCTCCCGCGGGGCGGTCGCGCGATCATGCTGCGAGATGGCGAGGGCCGCGAGCACCGTCCGATTGCTGATTTCAAGTTTTTGAAAGATGTTGTGAAGGTGCACCTTGATCGTGCCGTCGGTCGTATTCAACCGCCGGCCGATTTCCTTGTTCGACAATCCCTCGGAGACCAGACGCATGATCTGACGCTCGCGTTCCGTCAGCGTCGTCAGCCCGCTCTCCGAATTCGTGCCCTGCTCGCGCGACGCGATCGACTCGGATGGGGTCGATGGCAGCACGTTGTGACCATTGGCGATGTGCCGCAACGACTCCACCAGAGCCTCGGAATCGGTATCTCGCAGGATGATGCTACAGGTCACGGGCGTGGCCGAGAACACCAGTTCGCAATCTTCACTCGCGACGAAGAACACCAAATGCGTCGAACGATTTTCTGAATTGACGGTCGAAAGAATTTTCGCGGCGGCGAGCCCGGGCATTGCGGGATCGACAATCGCCATATCGGGCGCCAGGCGCCGGATCGCTTCGATGCAGCTGGCGGCGTCGTTACAAGATGCAACGATATTGAAATCGGCTACGGCACCGAGCACCTTGCTCAGCCCCTCCAAGACCACCGGATGCCGGTCTGCAATGACTACACTGATACGTCGCATTGGGCGCTCCTCAGCGGATCGTCCCCTAAACATAAACCCCGCGCACCTGTTGCTGTTTCCACCACTATCGATAGAATCACCATAAATTTCTCTTAATACAAGCAGGATCGATATCGCATCGCAAGCTAGGATTAACATGCGCGCGGCACTGCTCGCTTCCCGACTCTCACTCGGGCTGGAATGCCCGTAAGAATCCGGTGATCAGACTGCGGCGGACCAGCCTCTGTGGTTATCCAGTCCGGATAACAGCGTAAGTGCACACTCCGACATCTCCTCAACGTTCATATGCGCAGGGCCGTTAACTCGCTCACAAAATGCGTTCACGCAGAGATAGTATCGACGAACAAAGACCATCGGAAAGGTCTTCAATGTTGAGTGAGCATCTCGATCTAATTCACGCAGAGGATGCGCCAGACGGTATTTTTGGGCACCGTAACCGCACGGGTATACGCAGACCCACCTCTATAACCAACGATATATAGGGCGATCCGAAATTCGCATCTAACATTCATAAAAGCTTAAGCAAGATGGATGGCTCGAAATCCACCAACGAGACCAGGCAAAGAACGGAGGTCCATGATCGAGGTAGCTCAATATATCTAGAGACCACAAGCCGACGGAGAACGACCAACCGAACAACAAGGGCTCGTTCTTACGTCGAGGACCAAGAAAATAATTGAGTTCAACCGCCCATCGCTGTTGTGTCATTGCGTAGTAGGCTGGAGGGTAAAATGAGGAGGCGGCAGTCTTGCGAGACCGTTCTTATTGGAAAGAACGTTTTGATTAGAGAAGGCATTGCTAGAATCCTGCACACGGCAAATTTTCACATCCCGGTATCGGCGTCGAGCCCCGAGGAACTGCCGAGCACACTTCAAACAGAAAAACTGATGTTCCTCATCGTCCATACCGGCGATGGCTTCAATGTCGCGATAGAACAAATCGGATTTGTGAAGGATCGGTATCCGGACGCGCGCATCGCGATCGTGTCCGACAATTATCGGCCGGTCGATCTTGCCTCCGCATTTCGAGCAGGGGCCAACGGATACTTCGTGAACGTCAATTCGTGCGACGCATTCATCAAATCCGTCGAGCTCGTGATTATGGGCGAGACCGTCTTCCCGCCTGCATTCCTGTCATTCGCCCTTGATGCCGGTCGCGATCACGAGCCTGAAACGGCGGAGCCCGGCAGACGACAGGCCATCCTCGCCGCTGCAGACGACACGATCTTGCCGCAGCTCTCTCCGCGAGAAAAGGCAATTCTATCCTGCCTTATCGAAGGCGACTCCAACAAGTGCGTTGCCAGAAAAATCAATATCGCCGAGGCGACCGTGAAGGTTCACGTCAAGGCGATCCTGCGCAAGATCAGGGTCCAGAACCGGACACAGGCGGCGATCTGGGGCATGAACCATGAGTCGCTGGTGCGACCGGCAAACGATCGCGCCCCCTCAACCGTCGATGCGGGCAGAGGGATCGCGAAGCCCATCGAGATGATCTCTGAAATGGAGCAGCTCAACGAGCCGGCTCCATTGGTTCCTCGCTCCAACCACGTCGTGGTCTCCCGTATCGACGGCCTGCTCCGCAAGGGCGTGGACCCAGGGACGCGCGCCGCGGCACGATTCTACAAGTAGATGCAGGGATTCGCTCGGCCTCGGATCGACGACGCGAAGCGCGCACACCCGCGGGAGCGGGCTCCTTAACGCTCCCGCAGCGACTCCTGCTTGTATCTCGCCAGCGGCGAGAGAAGGTAGCTGATGATCCTGCGCGCACCGGTCTTGATCTCGACCGTCACCGCCATGCCGGGACCGAGCTTGACGAGCTTGTCCTCTACCTGCATGTGCGTGCGGTCGAGTGAAATGCGCGCAGCATATTCCAGCTCCTGGCCTTTCGGCTCGCTGCTGCCTTGCGCCGTGCCCGACGCGCGGTCGTTCGGTCCGCCCTGCCTGTCCCGTGTGATGGCGTCGGTCGACACGCTGAGCACGTCCCCATTCAGGAGCCCATAGCGCGTGAAGTTGAACGTATCGACCTTGATCTCCGCCTTCTGTCCAGGATGGACGAAGCCGATGTCGCGGTTGGAGAGCATGGCCTCGATCTCGAGCTGACTCTCGCTTGGAACTACGATGGCCAGCGCCTGTGCCGGCGTCACAACGCCTCCCACCGTGTGAACGGCGAGTTGTTGCACGACGCCGTCGACCGGCGCAGTCAAATGCTGAAGCTTCGTGCGCCGCTCCGCCTTGACCACTTCCTGCGCAGCACTCGCCGCCTTCTGCTCGGCTTTCGCGAGCGCGTCATAGGTGGCGCGCCGATACTCCGCGGCAGTCCTTTCTTTCGTTTCCTTCAGCAAGGCGATGGCGGCGTCGGCTTCGCCGAGCCGGCTCTGCTGGAGGACCAGATCCTGCTGAAGGCCGACCAGCTCCTGATACTCGGAGAGATAGATAACCTTCGAAGCCAGGGCCTTGTCGACGAGACCCTTGCGGATGTCGACCCGCTCCTGCAGCACCGGTATCGTCGCCTGGAGCTTCGCCACGCTCGCCGATGTGGTCGCCCGCTCCGCTTCCTTCTGACCTTGCTGGCGCTCGATCTCCGCGAGCTTGGCGCTTTGCTCGGCACGCTGGCTGATCAGAAACTGGCGATGCATCTCGACCTCCGCGACACTTGCGCCCTGCGGTGATCGGAAGGCGGCAAGCGGATCGCTGGTGAGCGCGGCTCGCAGCCGCGCGACGTCGAGTTCGGCCGCAACGAGATCGCTTCTCTGGCGCTCCTGATCGGCTTCCGTCATCGTCGGGTCGAGTTCGATCAGAACGTCGCCGGCCTTGACGCTCTGTCCATCACGCACGTGAATGGCGCGGACGACGCCAGTCTCGAACGGCTGGATCAGCTTGGTACGTCCGCCCGGCACGATCTTGCCCGTCGCGGTGGCGACGATGTCGACGCTGCCGAGCGATGCCCACAACAGCGCGACGCAAAAGACCGCGATGATGCTCCCCCCGATCGCGCGTCCGATCGGCGACGGCGGCGATTCGGTGATCTCGAGCGCCGCGGGCAGAAATGCAATCTCGTGCTCGCGCCGTCGAACTTCGGCTCTCGGAAACGGAACGATATTCCGGTTAGCGGACGTCATGGATACCGGCCTGCAGATAGTGGAGATTTGCATAGCGCCCATTGGAGCGAATGAGTTCATCATGGCTGCCGTCCTCGACGATGCGGCCATGCTCGAGCGTGATGATCCGGTTCGCATTGCGGACGGTAGAGAGCCGATGAGCGATGACGATGACAGTCCGGCCGGCTGAAATCCTTTTCATGTTCTGCTGGATGGCGCGCTCGCTTTCGTAATCGAGCGCGCTGGTGGCCTCGTCGAGGATAAGGATGCGGGGGTTTGTAATGAGTGCGCGAGCGATCGCGACGCGCTGGCGCTGCCCGCCGGACAAGCTGCTGCCGCGCTCGCCCACGATGGTGTCATAACCCTCTGGCAGCTCCAGGATGAAGTCATGAGCGCCAGCGAGCGACGCCGCCTCGATGACGCGCTCCATGGGCATGGCCGGGTCGGCGAGTGCAATGTTCTCGCGAATCGAGCGATTGAAGAGCACGTTCTCCTGCAAAACCACGCCGATCTGGCGTCGAAGCCAGGTCAGGTCGACCGTCGCGAGGTCAACGCCGTCGACCAGCACGCGTCCGCTCTCCGGCACGTAGAGACGCTGGATCAGCTTGCCGATGGTGCTCTTGCCCGAGCCCGAAGAGCCAACGATACCGACGACCTGGCCGGGCTCGACGCCGAAGGACACATCGTGCAGCACCTCGGGGCCATCGGCGCGGTAGCGGAAGGTCGCGTGCTCGAATACGACCTTACCGCGGATCGCCGGCAGCGCCGCGCGGGCCGAACTGAAACTTGGCTCGGGCATGGTGTTGAGGATGTCGCCGAGCCGATCGATCGACAGACGGGCCTGATGGAAATCCTGCCAGATCTGCGCGAGCCGAAGCACCGGCATGCTCACCCGCCCCGCCAGCATGTTGAACGCGACGAGCTCACCGACGGACAGGTCGCCGCCGATCACGAGCTTTGCGCCGAAGTAGAGCGTTGCGGCGGTGACCAGCTTGTTGACCATCTGGACCGCCTGGCTCGCCGTATTGTTCAGGCTGAGGACGCGGAAACTCGCCCCCACATAGCCGGCGAGTTGCTCCTCCCAGCGGCGTTGCATCTGGGGCTCAACGGCCATCGCCTTGAGAGTCTCGACGCCGGTGACGCTTTCGACCAGGAAGGCCTGGTTCTCCGAGCCGCGATTGAACTTCTCGTCGAGGCGCCGACGGAACAGTGGCGCAACACCGGCGGAAATGCCGATGTAGAACGGGAACGACGCAATGACCATCAGCGTCAGCGGTGTCGAGTAGTAGACCATCACCGCAAGGAAGACGACGGTGAACAGAAGGTCGATAACGAGCGTGAGCGCGGAGCTCGTCAGGAACTGACGGATGTTCTCCAGTTCGCGAACACGCGCAACCGAATCGCCGACGCGGCGCGTCTGGAAATAGGCGATCGGCAATGCCATCAGGTGACGGAACAGCCGCGCGCCGAGTTCGACGTCGATGCGGTTCGTGGTGTGCGCGAACAGATAGACGCGCAGCGTGCCGAGAACAGTCTCGAACACAGTCAGCGCGACGAGGCCCATAACCAGAACGTCGAGCGTGCTCATGCTTCGATGCACGAGCACCTTGTCGATCACGACCTGGAAGAACAGCGGCGAGACGAGAGCGAAGACCTGGAGGAAGAACGACGCGGCCAGCACTTCGCCAAGCAATCGGCGATATTTGTGGACAGCACCGATGAACCAGCCGATGTCAAATCGCCTGGAGAGATCCGTCAGGGCCGCACGCCGGGTCATCAGGATGATGTCACCGTCCCAGATGGCCTCGAGTTCGGCCTGCGTTAAGGATTCGGGCCGGGGAGACAATGGGCGCTGAGCAAGAAGCTTGTCGTCGACGACCTTGCCCAGGATCAGGAAGCCGCCGTCGCGCAGCGCGGCTATTGCCGGCAACGGCGTGACGGCAAGTCTATTCCAGCTTGACCGCTGTGCCCTGGCCTTGAGGCCGAACTCCCTGCTGCAGCGCAGGATTTCGGTCACACCGACCCGCGAGGTGCCCATGCGATGGCGAATTTGCTCCGGGTCGGCCGCAATGCCATGGCAACGCAGCAATATCGCCATCGCAATGAGCCCCGACTCATCGCCATCCGCAGGCTCAGGACCCGACTCGTGGACGGGCATATCGCGACGTTCGGCGGAACGCGCAGACGCCAGGGCATCGCCGGCGAGCGCAACCAGACCACGCCCGCGCGCAATCAGACCGGCAAAAGCATGCTGCGCCCGATCGACGAGGCTTTGAGATCCGGCCAGGAGCAAGCGGCCGTCCCAGATTTCTTCAAATTCAGCACGCGGCATCAACTTCGGATGTGGCGAGGTCGGATGCAGCACGAGCGCGGCGTCGTCCTCGACCTTCCCAAGCAGCAGGAAGCCGCCATCACGCAGCCCTGCGATTCCGGGCAGGCTGATGCCTGCGAGTTGTTTCCAATGTGTCGTGCGCGAACCGACCTTCAGTCCGAAATCGCGGGCGCAGCGAAGCATCGCACGGATGCCGATTGCGCTTTCCCCGCAACGGTCGCGGAGCTGGTCGGGCTCGGCGTTCACGCCATGAAGGCGCAGGAACAGAGCCAGGGATCGAAGCCCGAGATCTGCGGCATGGGCATTTCCATTCTGGATCGCCATTTAATACTCAACCCTTCGCGGCTACCGGCCGCGTATGATGTTCCTTCTCATGCATTCCCAATCATTGACGGGGCCGCACCCAGGCGCTGAGCCTGGGTGCGGCTCGGCCTTAGTGTTGCGGTCGGGCCAGCAACGAGTCGTGCCCCCACCCGATCGCCTGCGACAGCGCCGACACGATCTGACCGGGATCCACCTGGCCGGTGTGAGCGGCCAGATACTGGTTCAGCAACGCAAAGCTCTGGCTTGCGAGGGACGCCATCGTCGTACCGGTCGCAGTCGGATGATCCGCCACACTGATCGGCTGCGCAGCGGTCGTTGCCAGGGCGCTGGTGCCCGGGTCCACATGCTGCTGGAGCAGCGCAAAGCCCTGGCTTGCCAAGGACCCCGCGTTTGCAGCAGTCGTCTGCTGATGATCCGGAAGATCGCCCGCCTGCGGCGCCGTCGGGGTCACGGCCGTTGCGGTGGAAGCAGGCTGATGATCCGTCGCGGTGTGGTGGTGGTGCGACGACGTTGTGGTCGTGACGGCCGCAGGTCGGGGATCCACCACGGTGATGGTCTGCGGCGAGGCCGTCGCAACGGCACCGGTGGTCGGATCCTTCGCGCTTGCGGTCAGCGTGAGCGTTGCGGTCGGATGCCCCCCGCCCCTGTAGGTCGAGGTCAGCGTCAATCCGCTGTCGACCTGCGCTGCCGTCAACGTGATGTTATTGCCCCGGAACGTCTGACCATCGAGCTTGTCGGTGATCGTCTCGTACCTGGGTAACCCTGTAATGTTCACGGTCACGACATCGTTGGAGTCGGTCGTTGTCACCTTGGTACCAAGGTCGACGGTGCCGCCTCTCCCGGCCACCCAGAGCGAGTTATCCGCGATGGTCAGGACCGGCTTGGTCGCCGACGAGGTCGGCGGCGTCGTTGGCGACGTTGGCGTCGATGACGTCGGGTCGATCTGCAGACCGGAGAACGTCTTCACCGCGCCAGCAAGATTCGCAGCGACACCGCTCGCGTCCTTGATGGTCGCACCGCTCGGCAGGTTCACGCCGGTGATGGCGAGCGCCGAGGTGCTGGTGTTGGTCGACGCGACCGTCGTTTTGAAGGTGAGCGTACCCGTGCCCGAACCACCGACATAGGTGGCCGTGCCGCCGTCATTGAGCGACACCGTGGGTGTGCCCGTCACCGTCACGGCCTCGTTGAAGCCGAGCGCCAGCGTGATCGTGTCTCCCACGTGCTCGGTGCCCGTTCCGGGCGAGGCCGTGGCCTGCGTCACCGCCGGCGTTACGGCCGGCGTGGTCGGGGGATCGATCGCGAGACCGGTGAACGTCTTCGCCGCGCCTGCGAGGTTCGCCGCAACGCCGGATGCATCCTTGATGCTCGCGCCGCTCGGGAGATTGACCCCGGTGATGGCGAGCGCCGGCGTGGTCGTGTCGGTCGACGCGACGGTCGTCTTGAAGGTGAGCGTACCCGTACCCGAGCCACCGACATAGGTGGCCGTGCCGCCGTCATTGAGCGATAGCGTGGGCGTACCCGTCACCGTCACGGCCTCATTGAAGCCGAGCGACAGCGTGACCGTGTCCCCGACGAGTGCGGTACCGGTTCCCGGAGAGGCCGTGGCCTGCGTCACCGCCGGCAAGATCGGATCGATCTGGAGACCGGAGAACGTCTTCACCGCGCCCGACAGGTTCGCCGCAACACCGGATGCGTCCTTGATGCCCGCACCGCTCGGAAGATTGACGCCGGTGATGGCGAGCGCCGAGGTGTTCGTGTCGGTCGACGCAACGGTCGTCTTGAAGGTGAGCGTGCTGGTACCCGAACCACCTGCATAGGTAGCGGTATTGCCGTCGTTGAGCGACAGCGTCGGCGTGCCCGTCACGGTCACGGCCTCGTTGAAGGCAAGCGACAGGGTGATGGTATCGCCGGCATGCTCGATGCCCGTTCCCGGAGACGCCGTGGCCTGCGTCACCGCCGGTGTCACCGTGGGCGTCGTCGGTGCAGTTGGGGGTGGGAGGGATCCTGTTGTTATCTCCAAGTTTCGGAAATCGGCGGCCAAAACTTCGGGTGAGGTATGCCGATAGAGGCCTTCTTCCCAATAGGTGCGAGAACCATAGCCCAAGGGGCCATTGTAGTTCACAACCTGATTCCCATTGATGTAGACGTCCAAAAACCCGCTGCTGTTGTTGGCTACGCTGGTCTGTATCTGGATATTGTAATACTGGCCGCGCACAATTGGATTGGGATCAGTCCACAGCGTCTTGGTGGTGATGCCAGTCGCGGGGTCCCCGTATCGTGCGACAACTGCCAGATGTTCGCCCTGCATTTCGATCGCGAACGGAGGCGAGGTGTGCACGCCTGACCCAAGATCTCCGTCGTTACTGTGCATTTCCGCAGTCACGAGCCACTGCGCGGTGTTCGTGGCGCCGGGCTCCACCATGAACTGATAGGAAATGTTGGTGGGCATGCCGGCCGCAATCAGATTGTCCATCTGAACTTCGGAGCGATCGATAGTCGAGCCATCGAACCAGGCCGGATCACCCTGGTGAATTTCGAAGCGCAGGGTCTGGCTGTCGGGCTCGGTCAGGCTGTAGCTCCTGCCCGCCGTCTGGACGTTGTAGGGGCTGCCGTCGATATACAAATTGCTCTGCGGCGCAGATGTAAACGACGTGATTGTACCGGTAACTGCCATTCCATTATCCTTTTACCGTTGAAGACAGGGAATTCCATCGCCGCGCATCACGAGGCGCGCGACGTACCGCATGCTCGGAGTGCGTGACACTGCGAGCCGATTCCAAAGCAGCGGGATTGATAGCGCCCCCCCAACTGCTGGGGTCGCTGGTTAGTTAGGAAGTATGGCGAAAAAAGCCTCAAAATGTGATTTATACCAATGTATGGAGCCTCCTGGTTCCCTGTTCGACGATGACGAATGGTGGGAGAACTCGAACGGCGCGGTCGTCATCCTCGCGAGTGCCGGAGTGTCGGGGCCTTCCGCGCATCCCAATGGTCTAACGCCCAGGACGGGCCTCGCAATTCGCGATCGTCGTCTAACTCTTGCTTGCGCATGGGCTGTTTCGGAAGCCCATTACAGTTTCTCGATCATGCCTCAGCATGCGGCGGCGCCTCGATGAAACCGGCACGGCTCCCAGTTTCAACTGAGCGCGGGCGTCCCTTCGGCAACGACCGCCTCGATCGGTGAGGGGCGCCGATCCTACGCACTATACGGGGGTGATCGAGCCAGGCGCTCATAGTGCGCCTGAGCAGACGATTGCGATCGACAAATTGGTGCGACGTCTGAGCTACTCCCAAGTGGGTAGCCACTTAGCCCTTGCTAGCAATCCCTTTGCTTATGTCCGCCTGGGCACCCCCAAGGCTATCCTAGAAGAATGAAAATTGCAGTGTTCGGACTTGGTTACGTCGGTATGACGACCGCCGCCTGCCTGGCGAGGAGCGGTCACGAAGTCATCGGCGTCGACGTCAGCGATGAAAAAGTCGCAATCGTCAATGCGGGCAACTCGCCGATCACCGAGCCCGGTCTTGACGAGCTTGTCGCGCGAGCCGTCAGGAAGGGCCTGCTGAGCGCGACGCAGAACGCGCGCGGACATCTCGACAATTGCGCGTTGGCCATCGTTTGTGTGGGTACGCCCAGTGCACCGGACGGATCACACAACATGAGCTTCATAGTCGAGGTTTCCCACCAGATCGCGGAACTGGTGCGCCCAGCTCGATCGACAAAGCTGACCGTCGTATTCCGCTCCACGGTGCGGCCCGGCACGATCGAGGAACTGGTGCTTCCGATCTTCGAGAACGCACTTAAAGGTCGCATGGATCGAGTCGAGCTTGTCTACAATCCCGAATTCCTGCGCGAGTCAGTCGCGATCGAAGACTTCTTCAATCCGCCGAAGATCGTGATCGGGACGAAGGATGGAGAACGATGCGCGGTGCTTGATGAGTTGAACGCAACCATCAATGCGCCAACTTTCTACACGACCTATCGTGCGGCGGAGATAACAAAATTCGTCGACAACACATTCCATGCGGTAAAGGTTGCCTTTGCCAACGAAGTGGGCCGGGTTTGCGAGAAACTGGGCATCAGCGCGACGACCGTCCATCAGATATTCGTCTCTGATACCAAGCTCAACATCTCGCCCTATTATCTGAGACCAGGCGGCGCATTCGGTGGCTCATGCCTACCGAAAGACGTCCGTGCGCTGCAATATATCGCAAGCGATGTCGGGGCGCATACTTACCTCGTGGATTCGCTTCTGAGGTCGAATGATGCGCATAAGAATTTCCTGTTTGAGAGCTGCCTGAAAGCCCTTCCCACAGGCGGACACGTGCTCATGCTGGGGCTCTCTTTCAAGGAAGACAGCGACGATCTTCGCGAAAGCCCCAACATCGATTTAGCTCGTAAATTCCTTCAGTCGCATATCGACCTATCGATCTACGACCCCCAAGTCGAGCCCTCCAAATTGCTGGGACAGAATCTTGGCTATGCGTTCTCTAGTCTGCCCGCATTGCGCAAGCTTCTAGTCTCAAGATCGATCGCCGAGTCGGGGTCATTCGACCTCGTCGTCGACACCAGAGGTTGGGCGAAAACAATGGCGTTACGTACTCGGCGGGTCATCAATGTCAACACGCTTTCGTAACGACCGCAGCGCAAGCCATCCTGCTCAAGCGGGTCCAGCAAAGCCACCCGGGTCGGCTAGCATCGAGAGCGAATTCCGCGAACTCATCGGCCTGGATGCCAACTCGTCGCGTTTCACAGACAGCGTGACGGGGGTCCCACCTCTCACCAGTGGTGCAGTTCGCCGCCGCGTGCTCATCATCGTCGAAAATCTGCCGGTGCCCTTCGATCGTCGGGTGTGGTCGGAAGCCACCACATTGGCCCGGCACGGCTATGATGTCTCAATAATTTGTCCCAAGGGGCCGCAGGCGACCGCCTCATTTGAAGTGATCGAGGGAATTGCCGTCTATCGCCATTGGCTGCCCAGAGAGGGACGCGGCGCGGTCGGCTATCTCGCCGAGTACAGCGCGGCCTTATTCTGGGAGTTTGGCCTGAGCTTGAAGATACTGGCGACGCGCGGCTTTGACGTGATCCACGCCTGCAACCCGCCCGATCTTATTTTCCTCGTTGGTGGGGTTCACAAATTTCTATTTGGGAAGTCCTTCATTTTCGATCACCACGATATCAACCCCGAGCTCTACGAAGCAAAATTCGAACGGCGCGGCATCCTCTGGCGCGCCATGGTCCTATTTGAGCGCCTTACATTTGCACTGGCCGACGTATCGATAGCGACAAACCAATCATATCGCACCATTGCCGTTGAACGCGGGCGAATGAATCCAGACCGGGTGTTTGTCGTGCGCTCCGGTCCAAACCTTTCGCGCGTTCAATCACTTCCATCAGACCCGACCTGGAAGAGGGGCAGGACTTTTCTGGTCGCATACGTGGGTGTCATCGGAAAGCAAGAAGGTCTTGATCTGCTGCTGGAGTCAATCAAACACATTCGCGGATCTCGAAATCGAGATGATATCCAGTTCGTCATTGTCGGGAGTGGACCGGAATTGGACAACGTCAAGAAACTTGCAACGGCCCTGGAGCTGGATGAGTCGATCACGTTCACCGGTCGCGTTGATGACGTCACGCTGTTCACCGTGCTCTCGACAGCAGACGTTTGCGTAAATCCTGACCGCCCCAATGCGATGAACGACAAATCAACGATGAACAAGATCATGGAGTACATGGCGTTGGGCAAGCCCATTGTCCAGTTTGACCTGACCGAAGGGCGCGTTTCGGCGGGTGAGGCATCTTTGTACGCCCGCAATACCGATACTGCAGAATTCGGCGACATGATACTCGAGCTCTTGGATGATCCGGTGCGGCGGGCGCGCATGGGTGCATTTGGCAAGAAGCGAATCGATGGCGAGCTCGCCTGGGATCACGAGGCGAACAAGCTCTTGAGCGTCTACGATACGGTGTTCGATCTGAGAGGCTCGCACGAAGCGGCGCGCCGCCATACTTGAAAAGGGCAACACGCGGCCAGCGCTAACGCCGAATTTCTCACGATCTGATCTTACTCGCAGCAGCTCTAGAACGAGCATATGACGGAAACCGGCTAATCTTATCCAGGTTAGGGCATCGGAATGTGCGGGATATTTGGGTGGGTTCTAGCCGCCGCGAAGCATCAGAATCGCGACACCCTCATCGGCCTCACCGATTTGATGTCTCATCGCGGGCCCGACGCTTCGGGCTACTGGCTTCACCAGACTTCCGACGAGCGATATCAAATCGGCTTTGGCCACCGCCGGCTTTCCATCATCGACATCGGTGGCGGCGCCCAACCGATGGCGACGGAGGATGGCCGCTTCAACTTAGTTTTCAATGGCGAGATCTATAATTACCTTGAGCTGCGGAAGGAGCTCGTTGCTCTTGGCCATCACTTTCGTACGGACTCGGATACCGAGGTGCTGATCGAGGCATATCGGGCCTGGCAGCTCGACGCGGTGCGCAGATTGCGCGGCATGTTCGCCTTTGCACTGTGGGACGACGCTGAGCAGCGGTTAGTACTTGCCCGCGATGCCTTCGGCAAGAAGCCACTGTTTCTCGCCGAGGCGCAAGGGGCTGTTCTCTTCGGCTCAGAGATTGAGCCGCTCGTTCAGTTCCCGGGCTTCAGCCGCGCCTTAGATTCCGATGCGATCGGCCACTATCTTCTTAATCGCTATGTTCCGGGGCCATCGACGTTTTTTCAGTCGGTGAAGAAGCTGCAGCCTGGTCATTGTGCGGTATGGCAAAATGGCATGTTGAAGTCGACACGCTATTATACGCCGCCGTTCGCGACGACGGTGCCGGACGTCAAGGATTTCAACAGCGCAATTCGATTATTCGAAGGTGCGTTCGACGAGGCCGTCCGAATTCGCATGCGCAGCGACGCGCCGTACGGCGCTTATCTTTCGGGCGGCATCGACTCGTCGGCGGTCGTGGCGACCATGGTCAAACACAGTACGGAGCCGGTGCGGACGTTCTCGGTAGGCTTTCGGGAGACCGGATATTCGGAACTCGATCACGCGCGGGTCATTGCAGGTCAGTTCGGCACTATTCACAATGATCTCATTGTCGAGCCTAGCGCGTTCATGGACCATTGGTCGACCGCCGCCCTGCGTCGCGGCGCTCCGGTGAGCGAGGCGTCTGACATCCCGATTTTCATGCTTTCGGAAATGGCTTCGCGTAGCGTGAAGATGGTACTTACGGGAGAAGGCGCCGATGAGCTGATGGGCGGATATCCGAAGTATCGGGCCGAGCGATGGATCGGCCTCTATCAATGGCTCATCCCGCACCTGTTGCACGAGCGGCTGATCCATCCGCTAGTCCGCTCGCTGCCGTATGGCATGAGGCGTGCAAAAATTGTTGCGCTGGCAGCAGGCGAGCGCGATCTCGCAAACCGTATGAGAGTATGGTTCGGCGGCCTTTCGGTCGGCGAAAGTGAAGCAATGCTGGGGCGACTGCTTTCAGCAACCCCGCCCGACCTGTTTCCGTATTCGTCGCAGATTGGATCCAGCCTGCGACGTACGTTGTTCTTCGATCAGACGTCTTGGCTTCCGGATAACCTTTTGGAACGCGGCGATCGAATGATGATGGCGGGATCAATCGAGGGCCGGATGCCGTTTATGGATACGGTGCTGGCGGGCGTCGTGGCTAGATTCCCGGACGACTTTCTGACCGGAGGCAAGGGAGGAAAGAGAGTCTTGCGGGCGGCGATGGACAAGATTCTGCCGTCGGAAATCATACGGCGGAAGAAGATCGGCTTCCGGGTGCCAATCGGGGAATGGTTCCGGGGTCCCTATCGTGAGTTCTTGCGGGACATGCTGGTGAGCGAAACGTCCGCCGTGGCACAAATGGTACGCGGCGACAGGCTCCGTCAGCTTGTGACGGAGCACCTTGACGCTCGACAGAACCACGAAAGACTTCTTTGGTCGTTCGTGAATCTCGAGATCTTCGTGCGTGCGTTCAGGGTGGCATCATGAGAATGGTCTACCTGGCGCTTCAAAGGCAGCGACGAAACGTGGGGCGACCGCCACTACGACGGGGGCCAACCTCACAGGCCCGCCGTTTCGAGCCGATCGCCATTAGGCCAGCACGATCGCGGCCTTTCGCTATGGTGGAATCCAGCGACGACATGCAGGTGAGACGACTCTTTTGAGATCCGTTTTGGGACGAGTAGCCTGGTACCGAGACCGTCTGACGGCAATGAGCACGTCGGAGATCGTCCACCGGGTAGTCGAAACCGCCGCCAAGCAAATTGGGCGCCGGCACAGTGGCGGCTGGGATAGGATCGAACCATTTGGTCCACTAGCGGCGATACCTGGCGTTGGCGCCCGGATTCTCACGTTGCCTTCGGATTTGTTGGCTCTCATAGCCAGCGAGGCCGACAGGGTCCGCGCCGGAAACTTTGACCTTCTCGGTGCTCGCTGGCCGACGCCTTCGGCGATCCCACCGAATCCAAGCTTCTGGCGTATCGATCCCGAGGACGGCGAACCCTTTCCGCAATGGGACGCCTATACCTTCGATATCTCGTTTCGGCATGGAATAAATACGCGAGAGATGAAGCGCGTCTGGGAACTCAACCGACTGCAATTTTTGGTACCTCTCGCCGCGGAGGCAGTGCTGGAGAACAGCAACGCGTCTATGCTTTTGACCGGCATGATCGGATCATGGATGGCGGGCAACCCACCCTTTCGTGGGCCAACCTGGACCTCCGGCATCGAACTCGCACTCCGTGTCATTTCAGTCGCAATGGCGCTCTCCATCGTCGGGATTGATAGCCTCGACAGTGTCGCACGCCGGGCTGCGCTTCGCTTCTTCTTTGCGCATGTCGATTGGATTCGACGATTTCCATCGCTCAACTCGTCCGCCAACAATCATCGGATCGCCGAGCTTGCGGGCCTGATTGTGGGCTCTATCATGGCGCCAGGATTTCCCGGTGCAGTCGCTTTGCGCGAGAATAGCTGGCGCGCGTTGCTTGCCGAGATTGATCAGCAACTTTATCCGGATGGTGTGGGTGCGGAGCAAGCTGCCGGTTACTCTGCATTTTCGATTGAGCTGCTCCTCGTTGCGGCAACAGCACTCGGACGCGAACACAGCTTGCCGGCAACAACCGTGGAGCGGCTTTCGGCATGGGCTGAGCACTCCCTTTGGTTGATGGACACTGGCGCTAAAGTGCCTGCGATCGGCGATTTCGATGATTGCCGGGCAATTGCGACAACACAGGCGCCTGAACCGAGATATGTTGCGTCCATTGTAGCCGCCGTCTCGCATTGCGTTGGCCGCCAGCATCTTGCACCGCCGGCCAAGGATCCGAGCATCCGTGATGCCATTCTAGGGTCCGCAAAGGCATCGCCAAGACAACTCGTTGGAGTACGCTCATTTCCGAACGGGGGCTATTCGGTCATCCGAAGCAAGCAGAAAGATCCCGTCGTACTCACGTTCGATCACGGACCGATCGGCTATCTGTCGATCGCTGCGCATGGTCATGCGGACGCGCTTTCCATTTGGCTCTCCGTTGGCGACCAGCCTGTTATCGTAGATGCAGGAACGTACCTTTATCACTCGAGCAGGGACCTGCGGGACCTGTTCCGGGATACCGCGGTCCACAACACACTGCGGCTCGATGGTATTGGATCAAGTCGCCCATCTGGACCGTTCAACTGGGGGAGCAAGGCGAATACGCGCCTCATATCGTCCGAAGACACGCCAGTTGCGCGGATCGTGGCAGAGCACGACGGATACCTTGCGCAATGTGGCGTGAAGCACCAGCGGACGGTGGAATTTGATGGCTCATCGCGGTTCACGATCATCGACGAACTTCTCGAGGGCCCCACAGATCGACGTGCCACTGTATCGTTCCTGCTGGATCCCGCATGCCGGTCGACAGTCGATCCTGATCGTTGTGGGGTATCGATCACATGCAAAGATCTTCAAATCATTCGCATCGTAAGCGCAGGTCCATTGAGGCCCAGGGTGGTTCGCGGCGACGAAGCAACAGAGCTCGGATGGTTCTCTCCGTCCTTCGGGATCCGCTTGCCTACCGATCAGATACTCTTCGAAGGCCACCTCGATGGACCTTCAACCATTACAATCGGCCTGCTCAAGAGCGTGACGATGCCCCGCCGACGCGAAACGAGCGCTTAGAGGAGTTGGTGCATTCCCATGGCACGAGGCAGATCAAAAGGACAGCAAGAGCATCTCCCTCCCCTGACGATGGTCGGCTGCCATACTCCATGCAGTAGATGCTCCCGGCGCCATCTGCCGCCGAGAGCCGTAGATCATGACAGAACCCGAGAGATGCGCCCCTAGGGGAGGACCTGCGGATGTTTGTTAACGCGCTCTTCGTGTTGCTTATGTTCAGGTGCGGCAGCGACATTCTTAGTCCTGGAGACAAGGGAGCGGCGGTGGTCGCCCTTTACGTCGTTGCGACGTTGGGTCTGACGGCGCTGAAGATTGCATTATCCGGGACCACTCGCGGGGACATCGTTGTTTGCGCGACCGTCTTTTCGCTGCTGATAGTCAACCTGCTCTGGATACCGGCCGAGGCCACCCCACAGTTCTATTTCTCGGTATCGGTCCTTTTGCCGATTGTATTTCTGCTGATCCTTTCGCGCTGCGAACCATCGACTTTTATCCGCCTGCGAAGGCAAGCCTTGGTATTTGGCACCCCCGCGTTGTGCGGCCTGCTGCTCGTTTTCTTTGTGCGTGATGGTGGGCTCGAGGCAGATCTCCTGGCCGCCCTCAATGAACAGCCCTTCCATGTCGTAGCCCAAACGATAGCGAAGTTTTCAATACTGATGATCAATCAATGGATTGGCTTTCCGATCGCTTCGCTGATATTGCTGATCGCTTTCAATGTCCGATCAGCGCTGCTGGGCTTCCTCCTCGGATTCCTGATCAAGAAATTTTCCTCGTTCAATATGAGAGCGCTTCTCCTGGCGCTGCTCGTTTCGGTCGTCGCCACAACGTTCATCATGTCGAGCTCCGAATTGACCGACGCCTTCCTGCAACGAATTCTGTATCGAGATCGCGATTTCCTGGAGCTTGACGCCTCCAATTTGACCAGCGGGCGCGACGAAATCTGGCGCTACTATGGTCAAATGCTGGAAGATTCTTCGCTGGTAGAGCTGCTGTTTGGGCGCGGAGCGATCTGGCTGTATGGCCCCTTCCCGCTAGCTGCCCACAACGATCTCCTGAATTTGATGGTTTGCTACGGAGTCGCCGGTACGACGGCGATACTCTATGCCTGGTATGTGATCCTGTCGCGTTTGGACCAAGAATACAGAATGTCCTGCGTTGCACTATTCCTGGTGCTATTCATCACAAACGGTGTGGTTTTCCATCAATCCAATTTGTTGTTTCTGCTCTTCATGGCCGGGAAGGCACGCGAGCAGAAGCTCAGCGGCGTTTTGGGCGATGAATTGATGCCGCAACGCGGTCTGCCGGCAAATGGTTGAGCTCCCGTCGTTGAGAGGGGCCGGACGGAGTCGTACAAAACTCAGCGCTCACACCGGCAATCTTGATAGTCCGATAGACTCTTCCGGGTCCGGTGGTGCCGGTCGGCGACCAAATCCTTCTCTCGCAAAAAAACTGCGGCGACAATCTGGGTGGGAAGCCGCATTGCGTCGCCTGAAATATTCCTGAATGCTTGGCTGTTTCCTCACGCAATTTGCTCCCCAGTGGGACCAGACGACGGCGCGGGAGAGTTCTTTGAACTAGCGGATATCGCGCGGTCTCCCGTCATTAGTGGACGGTTGCCCGTGCCTCACAGGGCACGCCGTCTCCGCAGGGAAATCCGTCCCATATCTCGATGTCGTCAACCCATTGATATTTTGGCGGCGTACCACCCGCATAGACTTGCGTTAGCATGATCCGATCGATGGGGTCGTTCCCGCCAAGCAATGGTCCAAAGTGATCGAATACCACCTGCCCGTTGACGGCCTGCCATGCTCGTCCGTCGTCTTGCGCACTTCGGTGCCAAAACACTTCGAACTTGAACCATTCTCCGATCGGTACAAGAACAGTGCGATTCGCGGCCCCCCAAAACGTTTTGGCCGCACCACTCGAAAGGTCGTCCGTTTTAAGAAACCAATAGGGCTTATTGAGACGGTCGGTGTAGATGTACGTAATGAACCTATGTTGCTCCGTGGTCTTCCATTCGAAGAGCGCCCGCCAGCTGTTGGGCCCAAGCCTCGCCAGAAGGTCAGGCTGGAGTTTGATCCAATAGCTCACATAAAGGTTCGCCTGCGCAGCCGTCGTAGAGGGCATGAGAAGATATGGAATTTGTGTGGCACCGCCGCCGCGTTCCCGTATCTCGCTATAGAGAGCCGCGGTTTGCTGATTTCGCGGTCCCGAGACACTCTGAATCTCATTAAAGACATAAGCACCGACCGTTTCCGGCGTAACCGGCGTGTCGGCAAGTAGTTGAAACCGTCCACCTCCCTGCCAGATCTGAGGCGCCCAGGTGTAGCCGGTCGCTGGGTCAGAGCCTTCGATATCCTGCCAGCATGATGTTGCACAACCATACGGCTTGCCCAACTGCAAGCCAGCGAAGCTCGACTTGAAGAGCAGCTCGGCGCCGTAGGTCGAGGACGTCGATCCGAGGAAAAGAAAGAGAAGGCCAAAGCTCAGAATGATGTCTCGGATCGAACCATTTTTTCGAAGACACAACATCTCATCATCTTCCCGAGAATGGCCAAAACATTCGACTTCGATCGACCAAACAGCGCCGCGCGACGACACTTTACGGGAGCCGGTCGAGTCGTGGCGACCCGTAAGAGCTCCTGGCAAGGGGGGCAACGATGCCGTCGTTGTCCTCGCCTGCATTTCTGGCAGCGAATTGTCGGGATGCCGGGGCGCACATCACCGCTTGGACGATCCTGGACTAATTCTTTTGGAACAGCACGCAGGTAAGTTGGTGCTTGTCCGCTGCGCTAGCCTTCTTCGGCGGGATGATCTGTTTTCCAACCGTCCAATGCTCGCCATCCCAGTATTGCCAGAATTCTTGCTCGACAATCGTTGCTTTGTTGGCCTCCGCCCAGCGATTCAATTCGTTACGCGAATAGGACTGAGTGATGTACGACACTCCCTGCCCGTAGCTCGAACCGGCCAGCTCATAGACGTTCCTCACGTAGCCGCTCTCGGTGTAGGGGCACGTCAAAATCAAATGCCCCCTCGGCTTGAGAAGCGAAAACATACTGCGCATGGCGTCGTCGTGCTTCTCGATGTGCTCAAGCACACTGATGCACGTGACCATGTCAAATGGCCCCTTCAAGCGCGTGTTCGTGATGTCATCATCGATGATGTGATAATGCCGGTTAGACATTCCAAAGGACCAATAGTCGCGGACGTTGTCCACGGCGGTAACGAGGCAGCCGCAGTTGCGCATCAAATGCGGTAGCGCGGTCGTACCAGTTCCCACGTCAAGGATGTGCAGCGGATAAATCTCCGCGACCATGCGAAACACAAAGCCGAACTCCACTGGCCGCTCGTTAAAGCGCTGGAATTTCTGCCGCCGAAATTCTCGCGCGGTGATGAGGCCCGGACCAAGATTGAGCATTTTTTGGCCGATTGCCTTCGCCTGTTGAATCATCGCGCTTCTCCCTCACCTCGCGCCGACGACAAGCCCCGCGGCAACGAGGCAATCCACTCTGCATATTCCCGCAGATCAGGAACTGCCTTCAAGCAATTGGGCGTGGCGCGATCCGAGCGGAATTCATCCATTTGCTGCGACGTCACTGGATCTCCAGGGCGCGAGCGGGCAGCTCGGCTCAGATCAACGGCGCCCCGTCCCGGATTGTCACGGACTACAATCATCAGTCACAGCTACTCAACTCGAAGTGGCCTGTAAAACAGGCCTTGGACTAGCAACGCGATACGCCGATCCGCGATCGCCATGTAAGTCGCGTATGTAACTCCACCGATGAGCACCGCCGCCAGCAGCCGACCTGCAGGTTGAACGGAAACGACCGTCTGCGCCACGACGAGATAGGCTGCCATACTCATCCAAAATGTTGCAGCCAGCGTTGTCTTTATCGACAGCAGGTAATTCCATAAATCGAGACCGATTACCCATCGCATCAGGAAGAGCATACATAATGCATGACAGCATGAAATAACGGCGAACGCGCCGGCAACGGCCTGCAGCCCCATTTCGATGATCAACAAAAACACAACGAAAATTGTCGAAGTGTATAGCGCGCCCGACGCGAAGGCTAAATCAGCGCGCCCTTTCGCCAAGAGAAGCGGGACAGCGGGAATAACGATCATTCTACCGACACCAAAGATGGTCAACAGCTGAACTATTAAAATCGACCGTTCCCAGGCAATTCCGAATACGACTTGAACGAGCAGCGGCGCCGTTATCAGAAGGCCGGCCAGCAGAGGCAACGTCAGAACAGTCGCAAGCTGCGAAAAATCCAGATAGCCGGCGCGCAAAAGCGAATCGTTCGCTTGCTGTCTGGCAAACATCGGAAATGCAACCCGCCCAAGAATGGGAGCGATCTTCTGAGGCGCAGAGGTTGCAACCTGATACGCCAAGACATAGTAACCCAATTCCTGCGGACCCAAGTAGAATCCAATGACAAGATAGTCGATGTTGGTTGAAATATAGCCGATCGTAGTTTCCGCTGTCGCGTAGAGGCCAAATTTCAGATGCGGCAACAGACCCCGGACTTTCCACGTCAAGGCAAGCGGATATTGTCGCCATCCGACGAATGCGATCAGCAAGTATTTTATTGATAGTGTGGCGGCCCACCCCCAGATGGGCGCATAGGCCCCTTCATTTCGCACGGCGGCAACAATTGCTATCGCCAGCCCTGCGATCGAACTGACAATTTCGATGATGGCCAACTTCTTAAAGAGGAGATCTCGCGAAAGAAGGCTGTAGAATTGATGCCCGATGGGAATGATCAATAGACAAAAGGACCCCAGCCGGAGAAGCCGCGCAAGTTCGGGCGCCGCGTAGTAATGCGATATAGCGGGCGAACCAATCCAAACGAGGATCCAAACACCGACCCCCAAAGCCAATTCGAGCGAGTAGAGCGAGGTTCTCAAGGGGCCGAGATCACCTTGCTCCTTGATCAGGATTCTGCCTATTCCGAAATCAGAGATAAGGGCGGCAACTCCCAAGATCATCAGCGCAAGGGCAGCAAGCCCGAGCTGAGACGCGGACAGGAAACGGCTAAGGACCACGAGCTGCACGCCCATGACGAGCGCAGATGCTGCCGCCGAACTGAACGTCCAACGTATCGGAGAACCCGCAGATATCATCGGAGGCTTTCCGTTGCGAAATGTTCAGGACCGCTCTGTCCTGGAGAAGCGCTCGTATGCTCGCTTTCAAGTTCGAATTGGTTGGCGTCGAGCGTGAACTTGGCGGCCCAATTCGGAAACCCAAATGGAAAATAGCCGCCGTTGATCGGGAAGGATCCTCTTACGCCCCCAACCACATTGGCATCGCCTTGTGTCGGTATCGTTCGGCGAACGAACTGGTTGAGCTTGCGCGCAAGCCCGCGGTACCGGGCGCGATCGGCATTGTGGCCAAGAAACATGAGCGACCAGGCGATTTGAGATGAACCCGTTACGCATGCCCAGTCCACTGCTGGGGACCAATCGCGCTGCAAACGCCCAGCCAGATAACCGTCCTCCCGGATGCAGCCGGCCAAACCGTCCGCAAGGCTAACAGCCGCATCGAGGAAGAAGCGATCGTTTGAGAAGCGATACGCTTCTATGATCCCCTTGAGCGCATAGCCTAACGTATGGGTCAGCGGAGCCTCATCCGTCATGCAGCAGTCGGCCATCCAGCCGTTGGGCTGCAGTTTGCTTATCGCCCAGCGAACCTGCCGCAATCCTGCTGTCCCCCAAGATTGCCTGCCGGACACCCGGGCAGCTTCGAAAAGCCCCCACGAAACGTGAGTTTCGTAAGCTTTTTCGCCAGGAGCAGCCAACGGAGTAGGTGCGCGTCGCCAACAGCCGTCCGCATCCTGTGTTTCGACCAGCCAATTTGCTGCTCGAGCCATGGCATCTCGATAGCGGTCGCCGAGCACCTCCGTTCCCCGCGCCAGGCCCAGTAGTATCTGCCCAGTATTGAAGGTTACCGGCACCGGACGTGCGGCATCGATCAGTCCACTTTGAAATCCACCTTCAGGAAACTGTATCTTCACCAGCCAATCAAGCATCAGGCGGGCCCGATCGAGAAGACTATCGTCACAGCGCTTGAGTCCTTGATCAATGAAACTGCAGACGATGTATCCCGTCGTCTCCGGGTATGATGCGGACCATCCCGATCCAAGCGTATAGAAGCCTGAAACGCCTCCATCGCGACCCGGGCTCATATCTTGAGCACGGCATAACCAATCCAGGGTCAGTTCGACTGCTCGCACCGGACCGCAATCCGAACGAGCTTCAAACTGTCTATCCCCTCGCAATAGCTCCTTCGCTGATACTGGCGGAAATCTCTTAATCAGCCGGCGCTTGGCGGATCGTGCCATATCTCGAACTATCATTTCTGAAATCTCTCACAGTTGGGTTCGTTCAGAACGAATCGTATTGTGATGTTCTCCGCGGATTGCGACCGGGCCCCCGATGAAACGGTACCGCTCGGCGATGATCATCATTGATGATCTCTGAGCTCAGCGACGACACGGCGCTTCGCGAACGCCTGCATCCCCTCGATGATGCCGCTCATTCGCGCTCTGAGCCCAGAAGGACTTGAAATGCCAATTCTGGGAAGCGCAAAACGGTTCAGCTTGTCGTCGTACAATCGTCCCTGTCGCGTTGTCGTCGCAGTCTGAAAGCCCGCTTGCCTTGCCAGATCCTCTTCGCGAGGTCCGCACACGCCATAAGGATATGCGACGTGTCGAACAGGCAACTGCAGCATATTCTCAAGATAGCTTCGATTGTCGGCTAGCTCGGCTCGCGCCGAGTCACTGTCGAGGGTTGAAAGCGCCTGGTGCGACGTCGAATGGCCGCCGATTGACGCGAGCGGATGACGCGCGAGAGTGCAGAGCTCACGCTCGTCCAGGAAGTACTCGTCGTTCAATTCCGCTAGCGAAATCCCACTCTCTTCGAACACCGAAGAGAGCATCGCACCGCGCCGATAATCCTGGTGGACCCAGCGGGTCACCTCAGCCAATGCGGATGTCTTGCTCCGAAGATCGGAACATTGGAATTGGCGACCTAGCGCATCGATTGAAACCCTATCTCTTGAGAGAAACACCCTTCGCAGGCCCAGCCACCAAGATTGCATCGATCGTGTCGGGGCGCCGGTGGGCACGTACATCATGAACGGCGCATTGTGCCGCTCCAATATTGGAAGCCCTACGGAGGCGTTATCTCGGTAGCCGTCGTCAAAGGTCAGAACCGCATAACGCTCTGATCGATCATTGCGCGCTAGCCTCTCGATACATTCATCGACGCTGACGATGACCCATCCCTCTTGCCGGAGCCAGTTGAGCGAATACTCGAAGAGCGCAACCGGCGTCCCGGTCATCAACTCTGCTCGCGCATCGCGCTGTATTTCATGAAACAGAATTATGGCCGCTCTCGCCGCAAGGTGTGCCCGGAAGAACGGCAGCTCGCCGATTCGGCTCGCGCCGTAATATATGCAATCCTTCACAATCGGGTTCATGCGCAACACCATCCTGCGGGTTGCAGGATTCCTATCCCAGAGCGCGAGATCACAAACACAGTGCATTGCGACCGGTCGATCGCACACCGCAGTCTCCATGATCAAAGCCGTTAGCTGTCATAGCAGTCGTCCTTAAATGCACGCCGGGATATCCCGAATTCGAAACAGAGTATCCAGAACAGGAACACATCGACCGAGTTCATAGGGGAATGCGTTCTACGAATTATGAGTACCTCCGAAGTAGAGCGTTGGACGCGGTTACCACGAGACCTTGTCCCCCCATCGCCGCGGCGCCCATTTTCCGGCGGTTAGCCCGACGCCACGGAACTGGCGTGCGCCGGCTCCAGCGGCATCCGGAAGCCTCTCATCCCAGCGATCGCCCGGCGCCGGTCGTCATTGCGCTCCGAGCGTCGGCCCGCCCCGATCTTGGCCGCGAAGCCCCGCGCCACACGCCTACCAGTCTGTCGACGTAGGCGTTGATCTCAAATCGGCTAGCATGCAGCGCGCGCGCGCGAAGCCCCAGGCTTGTACGAAGGGCGGGACTGCTTAGAAGCCGCTCCAAGGCGGAGGCCAGAGCCGGTGCATCGTTCACGGGCACCAAAAGTCCCGTCCTTTCCTGCTCCACAATCTCCGGCAAGGCTCCCACCGGGGTGCAGACGACAGCCAAGCCATGGGCGAACGCTTCCACCACGCACATCGGTAGGTTCTCGACCCACGAGGGCAAGACGAGAATGTCGGCGGCCTGCAATTCAGCGGCTACAGATACGTCGTCGAGCCATCCCGGCACCTTCACACGCTGGGAAAGTCCAAGGCGTTCAATCAACATACGTGTCTCTGCTACTGCTCCGTCACCCGCCAAGATTGCCTGCCAATCGTTGCGATGCCGAATCATCTCGAACGACTCAAGAAGATTCCCGATTCCCTTGGCTTCGCAGAGACGACCGAGAAACAGGATTTTGACCGGGCCATCGGGATGGAAAGTGCGACGCCGCGCTTTGGTCGAGTTCGGCATGATAACCGTACGACCTGACAATTCCGGCAACTTTGCAACGACCAAGTCAGACCATACCTGACCAAGAACGATTACCGCGTCGGCCCTCGCAAACAGCGCGTCTATGTGACGGCGGGTCAATCGATTACACGACTCCCAGAACCGGCCGAACTCACCTGAATGTAGGTGGACGATGTAGGGAATTCGCAATAGGGACGCGACCGCCGCAACGGCGATCTTGCGGTACGTGCTCGCGTTAGCAGAGAGGTTTATATGAATGAGGTCGATCCCCTGCCACGCGTGGAGCCAAAGTATCCTGAGAAGGGCCCATACCAATACGATAGGCGACGCATATATGTTCGCCCCGCGACTGACCACGAATTGAAGCGAAACATCTGCTCGCGGATATTCGCGAAACCGCTGTCGAATCGCATCCATCATACGATCGATACCCCCGCGTCCTCCTTCGCCGAGAGGCGTTACCACCACGACGTTGAGGCACGTCGCCGATTGCCTATGAGCTCTCTTGAACATCTTTGGCTGCAGGATATTGACCGTGGTCTGCGTGTCGCGATTCTGCTGGAAAATAGTCTGTGTCGGCGAGGCCTGGCGCCCTCAGCCAGCGAGGCGCCCCCGCGTCGATAAGCTTGCCAAAGGAAAGCAGCGGAGACTCGAACCTCTGCGAGGCGTAAACCTTATGGTTTGAAAGAATGACCAATACGTCCGCCCAACCATCGACTTTGTCGATCGGGAACAGCTTGAGATCCCGATCCTTCACAAAAGGATCGTGACAGCGGACTTCGTATTTTCTCGAGAGGAGCCTTGCGATCTCCAACGCCGGAGACTCGCGGGCATCGTCGACGTCCGGTTTGTAGCTAACTCCCAGGATTCCGATTTTCCTCACGGACGGAGCGATCTTGTTTTGAATTCGCTCGGCGGTATACCTCGGCATCGCATCGTTCAGTTCGCGGGCGGTTCTAATGAGGGTCAGATCGCCGTCGACATCTTCGGTCAGGAACCAGGGATCGATAGCGATACAGTGGCCCCCGACCCCTATCCCGGGCTGCAAAATGTTGACGCGCGGATGCCTGTTTGCAAGTTGAATCGCGGCCGAGATGCTGAACCCGAACTTGTCAGCGATCAGAGAAAACTCGTTGGCGAGAGCGATGTTGACGTCGCGGAAGGTGTTTTCCATAAGCTTCACACATTCGGCGGTCACGAGGTTCGTCCGATGTATCGTCCCCTTCGCAAATACTGAATAGAGCTTCGCCGCTCTTTGTGCTGCTTCCGGCGAAGTCGCGCCGATGATGCGATCATTGTGCACTATTTCGTGAAGCGTATTGCCAGGAAGCGCGCGCTCCGGGCAATGCGCCACTTCGACATTCAGATTCTTCGATTTCAAAATGGGGAGCACAATGTCCTGGCAGGTATTCGGCTTGATGGTCGACTCGATGATGAGGAGGTTTCCGTCGTTCAAGACTGGGAGCAGACTGTTCACAGCGGAGATAACGTAGGACAAGTCGCACTTCTTGCTTTCATGCGGGGTCGGTACCGCCACAACGAAAACGTCTGCCGCCACGGGCTTCGTCAGTGCTTTGAAGTTTCCAGTCTTCAGGGTCGCCGCCAATAATTCCGGAATATCCTTCTCCTCGAACGGACAGTGGCCGCTACTGATCTCATTTACCTTCTTTTCGTTGAGATCGACGCCGGCGACCTTTACGCCTGCGTTCGCAAGCAAGAGAGAAGTCGGGAGTCCCATATAGCCGAGGCCCACAACGCACACTGTATCGAGCGTTTGCAGAACCGGCAGCACCTCCTGTTCCGTGACAATGTCGAGTATTCTCTCGGCGGTGTGGCCGTCTCCGAATGGATTCTCCCAGGACGCTATCGGCCGATTAAGCGCCTCGAGCATCGCTTCTGCGTTTCGGTGGACCAGCACGTTTGCGCCCACGTCGACGGTCTCGGGACGTTCTGTCCGGTCACGAATCGTCACGCAGGGGACGCCTAGAATGCACGCTTCTTCCTGCACTCCGCCCGAATCCGTAATGACGGCAATGCAATTGGACAGCAACTTTACAAAATCCGAATATCCGACAGGTTCAGTCCAAATCAGGTTCGGAGGCAGATCAATCTTGGCCTCCTTGAGGACCTTCTGTGTACGATAGTGTATCGGCCAGTACACCTTGCCGGGAATCCTGGCGACTAGCCGGATGATCTCGATCAGCGCGTTCGGATCATCGACGTTTGCGGCCCGGTGCGAGGTGAGAAGGTAATACCCCTTTTCCTGCAGATTTAGCACACGGAGGATCTGGCTCGTTTTTTCCGCCTGACTTCGATGAGATAGCAGGGCGTCGACGATCGTGTTACCGACCTTGAAGATCTTCGAGTCCGGCAGCCCTTCCCGTTTTAGTTGATCAACTTGCAAGTCGGTGACGGCGAACAAATAGTCCGAGATATGATCCGCGATGATCCGATTGCTTTCCTCGGGCATCGTTTGATCAAAAGAGCGCAATCCGGCTTCGATGTGCCCAACCTTGATGTGAAGCTTGTGTGCGGCGAGTGCGCCGGCCACCACCGTGTTCGTGTCGCCTTGCACGAGCAGGATACCGGGTTGCTCCGACACCAAGATCGGCTCCAGCTCGATCAGTATGCGGCCCGTTTGGTTCGCATGCCCACCGGAGCCGACATTCAAATTGTACTTTGGTGCGGGGAGATCGAGTTCAGAGAAGAAGATCGCGTCGAGCTTCTCAGAGTAGTGTTGCTTCGAATGAATGATGAAGTAGTCGATCTTTCGCTTCCGGCATTCGCGGATGACCGGCGCCATCTTGATAATTTCCGGGCGAGTTCCAACGAGAATCGCGGTCTTCATCTTTCCACCATGAGCGGCAAACCGATTTCCGCTTCCTTCGATTTGGACGCCCTCACGGGACGTCCTGTACAGAATTGCGCTGCTACTCGAGATATTTCGTTGCCAAGTTTCGATTTCGTTCAATCGCCCCGGCCCGCAACGAGCCAACGCACGGATCGGCGTTGACGGCACGCGAGTGCGTGACGGCGAGCAATGCAGCGACAATCGCGGAGCTATCGTGAGGAACGCATATTCCTTTTGCGGCCCCCTCCGGCGTGATGCCGACGCCGGGCTGCCTCTGCGTGCCAGAAACGAAAACCCAACGATCAGAGCTCGTCAAAACATCCGTAAGTTTGCTGGGAAGGTACGGGCTATCCTTAATGTCGGCTTCAACGATCAGATTAGCCAATGCCCTGCTCGCGATGTACCTGCTAAACTTGTCGGGTAACGGCCCCAAAAGACACACCCCGTTCCCGAATTCACCGCTCTCAAGGCTTTGCTTTAGCTTCTGGCAAACGCTGCCGATGAACGTGAACGACATCCCGTGCGAGTGGATACACTGAGCCATCGCCTCTTTAAGCTGCGGCGAGAATCGTTCCTTGGACAAATCACCAAGATGAACCACTGACGATCGGGCTCGCTCAACTACTTCTGTCGACGGAATGTCAATGAGTTCATCTGCGAGATGTGCCGCCACAGCCAACTTGCCGGAGTGGCGCTTGAGCTCGGGATAATGATCAAACATGAACTCTACAGCGGACGAATTCGTGTATATGACTCGATCGAAGTTCGAGTAGACTTGCGAGATCAACTTCCTGTTGTAGTTTCCTGCCAGAGGAAACGCATATCTGTTGTAAGGTGAAGGTAGACCCCGATATGGCCAGGGATCCGAGAAGAATGCGATTTTTCGAACCTCATCGAGGGATTCCAGTTGCAGTCCGAGCAGTGGTACAAAAAACGGCTGTGCGACGAATATCGCGAACTCGGGTTGGAATTCCGCCACCCGACGGCGAAGAGCGCCGATCAGCAGATTCGATTTTGGGTACATGAAGTTGCTGGCGAACTCCGTGGCAACTCTGTTGACGATCGTTGATCGAACCAGGTTCAGCCTTCGGACGATGTCTTGGATCGCACTTGAGGGAGGAAACCGCACCACTTCTATCTCATCGGGGAATTGGGAATGGTCCGGCCGCCCGCCCACCTCGGTATCAAAGGAAAGAACGGACACAATGTTCCCATTGACGGCCGCAAGAGTTCTAGCCAACCGTCGGTTTTGAACAGCTCTGGCACTCATTCCGTAGAGGAATGGTCCGCAGACAATCAGGATTCTCAGAGTTCGCTCCTCGATATTGATTGAGGGGGCCGATCGAAACAACATTGCTCGACTAGGCATCCGGGCCGCGTCTGAAACCGCCCTGCACACCTAGTGCTCCAGGTTCGTCCCGCGCGTCTTGCCGTCGAAGCCGCGACAAGACAGCCGACGGATAGTTCTGACTGACCACAGCCGGTTGTGCCTGTTCACCAGCGATCCCAGATGGCATCCTGGTCGCGTCCCCGGCGACGAGGATGCCTCGAACAAATAGATCGCGCAGCATTCCGAGCGCGATGCCAAGAAACAGCCCTCCAACGATCGATATTCCAAAAACGATAAGCGGCTTCGGAGAGCTGGCTTCCAAGGGACGAGACGCCTCGATCAACAAATGCACTTCGGTATTGGAGGATTGCTGCTGTGCCTCCATGTAGCGGAGCATGCGGACAAAGTTCTCATAAGCCTTTGTGGAGATTTCCGCAGCAGCTTCCAGCTCGCGGAGATTACCCTGCGCATTAACCGAAGACTGCGACGAAGACTTACCTACGCCACCAGCTTGATGCTCCGCCACGGCGTTCTGGGCGGCTGACGCTTTGTTGCTTAGTTCGGCGATCCTATCCTTGACCCATTTTTCGTCGCCCAGGCCCGACTTGAATTTCGCCTCCATTTGAGCCGCAATATGCGTCTCCGCGATGGTGTTCAGAATCTTTGCAGCTCGCTGGGGATCTGCTGAGTCGAACGCAATCTCGACGATGTAGGTAAGACCGACACGCTTAGCCGAGAGCTTGCGGTCGAACGACCGCAGAGCTCGGCGCATCACGTCAAATTCCGTTTCTGGCTCCATTAGCCCGAACAGTCGCAATACCGACTTGATTGCGCCGCGCAAGCCGCCGGATGTCGCGCCAAACTCCGCATCTTCCGCCAGACTTAGTTTCCTTATCACTGCGCGTGCGAGGCCCTCAGATTTTATGATGGCGATCTGACTTTCGACCATCGTTGAAGCAGACGCAGCGTCGATCGGAGGCGCTTTCGCATCTATGACGAGCTTCGAAGTGGCGGTGTAGGTCTGCGTTGCGGTGGCGAGGTAGAGAGTAGCACCGCCAACCGTAACCAAAAACGCCAGCGACATGATCGAGAGGTGCCGCCGTACGAAAGCCAAGGCGGCCGCCAGGGACTCGACTGGCGAACGGAATTCTTCCGAATCTGTCGAACCATCCGCTCTACGCATCTGTGCCATGTTCTCGTACCTGCGCTGCTAGACATTACCCAAGGCGAAACACCATCCGCGAGAAGAACGCATGGCGGCGGGCAATTTGCACGCTCCGTGCGCTACACAATGCTGAAGGCCACTAGTGAAAGCTAGTATGCATTCCGATACACCTTTCTCGAGAACAGGGTCAGGATGACGATCTTGACGTCGAAGAGAAGCGACCAGTTGTCGATGTAGAAGAGATCGTGCTCAACACGCCGCCGCATCTTTTCAAGTGTGTCGATGTCGCCACGATATCCATTGACCTGAGCCCAGCCGGTAATGCCGGGCTTGACGTTGTGACGACGGTAAAACGACGCAATGAGCCGGGCAAACGTCTCGTTCTGCGAAGTCGCGTGCGGACGGGGTCCAACGAGGGACATGTTGCCGATGAGCACGTTGAATAGCTGCGGAAGTTCGTCGAGATTGCTGCGGCGCAAGAAGCGGCCGACTCGGGTTACACGTGGATCGTTTCTGACGGCAGGACTGAAATTGTCGCCATCTTCCATTACGACCATTGATCTGAATTTCAATACGCGAATGGGCTCATTGTTGTAGCCATGTCGCGTCTGGCGAAACAGCACCGGCCCGCGGGAATCCAGCTTGATCAGGATAGGAATGATAACGAAGAAGGGAATAGCCAAAACGAGTCCTGCGATAGAGGCCGCAATGTCGAACACTCGCTTGACTGCTCGGTTGAACTGAGTGAGGGGACACTGGAATATCCGCATCGTCACCATGTTGCCGAATTGGGTGATCCGCGACATGGCGATTAGATCGATAGCGCCGACCGGGACGACGTGAACGTCGACCGGCAGCTCGGATAGAGCCCCAGCCAGCGCAAGGGCAGCCGGGACATCGGACTCCGAACTTAGAATGACAATGTCGTCCGCTCCGAGAGGTCGGCAGTCCGCGACCAGTTGGTGCGCCTGAGGAAGAGCTCCGCCGGCGGACACCATTGCCGAAGAACTCGGGCCAGCCGTCGGGAATTCAAACGAACGAATTGTCCTAATTCCGCTGACGAACACGCGAGCAGAGAACTCCGAACAGTGAGACCGGTCTCCGATAAGAATGACGCGCCTGGCATCGATCAGCCCGGATGCAATGGCCGGCTGCAAAAGAGAGAACAACACTGTCCGCGTGCAGAGTACTGCAAGAAGAACGCTTGCCGCCTGGGCTATGACGGTGGCTCGCGAAAAGCCGTCCGAGATCTTGAGAAGAAATATAGTCGAAATGAAAAAGGAGAATACGAAGAAGACGGAGCTAGCGCCGCTCCATAGGAACACGTGCCGGGTCTGCGTCTGGATCCGCGAATATTGGCGCAGCCCTACGGAAACGAGCAGCTGCAACGTAGAAATGAAGATTGATTGCTGGATGTACTTGGAAGCATCCGGAGGGTCGAGCAGGACCAGCCGATGATAGAGAACAGCCGCGGAATAGGCGGCAATAGCTACGAGTACAAGTTCAGCACTTGCCGCCAATACGAGTAAGGCAACCAGGCGGTTCTTACCGGTGCCCGCTGCAACTGCCCTGCTTCCGGCGACAAAATGCGCTTGGCGCTTCGCTGGAGCAGGCGAATTGAAAAACGCGTAACTCACCTGCAACTCCCAGTCCGCCGACCGGTAAAAACAGTAGCATTCGATTACAGGCCGGCGTTGGCAATAAGTGGGTAGAGTGGAGTAACCACGATGGTCGATTGAGCGGGGGCGGCGCGGGACTAAATTGTGCGGACAGATCAATCCAAGACGAGGCAATGAGCGGCCCAGCGCACCGAGGAAACGAGCGTCAGTTTCCAGACCGCCCTTTGAAGCGATTGCCCCGACGGTGGTGGTGCCGCGTCGTCGCCATAGATCGATTTGAACGACCTCGTTGGATGACCACGTCCGTATGGAGAGTTTGCTGCCATGCCGAGCTCCACACCGCGCAATCGTTTCAGTGACGCAATGTTTAGCAGGAGGCGCAATCAATGCATCAGATGGAGCCTGATCGCGGCCAGTCTGATGTTTTCGGCTCATGCGAAGGCCGAGTATCGAGTGAGCGTTGGAGATGTCCTTGAGGTTACGGTCGCGGGCGTCCCCGAGCTACGACATCGGGCTCCTGTCCAGATGGATGGCAATATTTCCTTGCCGCTGGTCGGGCTGCTCCAAGTAGCGGGCCTCCCCGTGCAGCAGATTCGAGCCAAGATCGGCGCTGCACTGACAAGCAAGGTCTTTCGACAGAGGACACCAGATGGCCGCGAGGTTATCGTCGTCATAGACGGAGACGGGATCACGACGTCGGTCGCCGAGTATAGGCCGGTTTACATAAACGGAGACATTTCGAAGCCGGGGGAATACACCTATCGACCGTCCATGACTGCGCGCCAGCTTGTCGCCATCGCGGGCGGCTACGACATCATGCGCATCAAGATGAACAACCCCTATCTCGAGTCAGCCGACCTGCGAAGCGAATATGGATCCCTTTGGACCGAGTTCGCCAAGGAACAGGCGCATATGTGGCGCATCAAGAGCGAACTCGGAGAGGCCACTCAGCTTAGCCCGGGCGCACTGACGGACGTTCCCGTGGCTCGGTCGGCGATCTCAGAAATCGTACACGCAGAAACGGAATACCTTAAGATCAAGGAGAATGATCATCAGCAGGAGAGGTCGTATCTCGAGCGGGGAGTCCGACAAGGAGACGAGGAGGTACGCGTACTGTCTGAGCAACAGAAGAGAGAGGAAGAGGGATTTCAGTCAGACCTGGAAGAGCTGCAAAAGGCGCAGGATTTATTCGCCAGGGGAAACTTGACCAGCCCTCGCGTTACAGATGCGCGTCGCGCGGTGTTGTTGTCCTCAACCAGGAAGCTGCAGACTTCCGCGCAACTGATGCAGGTCAAGAAGCAGCAGGACGAACTCGTCAGAAAGCTGACAAAGCTCGATGATCAACGGCGCCTCGACCTATTCCGCGAGCTACAGAACGCGAGCTTGAAGCTCAACCAAATTCGCGAGAGGCTACAGAGCGTCGGTGAGAAGCTTCAGTATACTGCAATGGTTCGAACCCAGCTCGCTGGAGGAGGCGGCAGCAAGCCGGGCATCGCCATCATCCGGAAAGGCGAAGGAGGGCCGGAACGGATTACTGCGAACGAAGACACCGAGTTGCAGCCCGGTGATGCCATAGAGGTCACCCTGCGTTACGAGGATGGTCTTGAGGCCCCTCCCCGAAAGAAGCTAAGCAATTTAAACACCCCAGCGGCGACGGGCCGCATCGACGTGCCAGCAGCTGAATCGTTGCGACCGGCAGCAGATGATGAGGCCACGCGCGGCGTGACCCCGCACCGTAACACGGGCGACGCGCTCTCGTTCCAGCGGAAATGAAACTAGTCAGCCTGCATCGGTAGGCCACGGGATTGGAAGAGCTCCCTTACTGACCGCCTCGAAACTGTCGCGGGTCAAGCGCGACGCCTCGCAGATGCAGACCGCGCTTCGACGGCCCGCAATTTGGCAGCGATTTGGATCATGCCGCCGCCGCGATACCAGCGGGATAAACCCGATGCCGGCGATCGTCGTTCAGGGCGATATGCCTGAATGCCCATCAGAGGTAGTTCTTAAAGCCCAAAATCGCCGCTCCCGGCGGCGCGACTTGCCAGTAGAGTAGTGTCCACGGTGCACGGAGGCCGGTTGAGCGAAAGCGAAAGGTGTCCGAAATGATCTTGGTGACCGGAGGTGCCGGCTACATCGGGTCGCACGTCTGTATCGCATTGCTGGACGCCGGGTTCGACGTCGTCGTCGTCGATAATCTTTCCAACAGCAACAAGGCCTCGCTTGAGCGCGTCCAATCCATCTGCGGGCGATCGCTCGTCTTTCGGCATGCAGATATCCGGAATGAAGAGCTGATCTACGACATGCTTCGTACCTGCGGAGTGACTGCGGTCATTCACCTCGCAGGACTGAAGGCGGTGGGCGATTCCAATGTACGGCCCATGATGTATTACGAGAACAACGTCCTGGGAACGATGCGCCTGCTGTCGGCCATGGAGAGGGCGAATGTAACGACGCTCGTCTTCAGCTCGTCGGCGACCGTCTACGGGATGCCTCAATACCTGCCGCTTGACGAGAAGCATCCCCTCGGTCCGACCAATCCGTACGGCCGCACAAAGCTCGTCATCGAAGAGATGCTGAAGGATCTCTGCAGGTCCCACGACGGTTGGCGGATCGGCAATCTTCGCTACTTCAATCCGGTTGGCGCGCACGAAAGCGGGCTCGTCGGGGAAGACCCGCTGGGCGTTCCCAGCAACCTGGTGCCGTTCGTGGCGCAGGTGGCGATTGGACGGCGGGAGAAGCTGCGGATCTGGGGAAACGACTATGACACGCCGGATGGCACCGGAATCCGCGACTTCATTCACGTGGTCGATCTCGCATCCGGGCATTTGAGTGCCTTGCGCCAGCTCAGGCAACCCGGTCTAATCACGGTCAATCTTGGAACGGGCAACGGCAGCAGCGTTCTGGACATCGTCCGCACGTTTGAATCGGTGAGCGGACGATCAATCCCCTATGAAATCGGGGAGCGCCGGGCCGGTGATGTCGCCGCCTGCTATGCCGACCCGACCGTTGCGAAGGACGCGTTGGGCTGGGCATCGACGCGATCGTTGGAGCAGATGTGTGCGGACCATTGGCGGTGGCAATTGCAGAACCCCAACGGCTATCAGGGCGGCGAGCTTCCGAGGGCGCGGGAGCGGTCCAGGCATCTCCGTCGTCATGCCTGAGCGTGCGCGCCCGAGGTGTTGGAACGTACACCGGAGGGTCTGACCGCATGAGTGGAGCTCGGATCGAGGCGCTGCAGCGTGCGCGCCGCCCCATCAGAGGTAGCTCGAAATGACCCAAAATCTCCTCACCGCAGAACGAGCCTGCAGGTAAGATGCAGTCGCGCGTGGGGATTTGCGATGCCACACTATCGTGCGTACGTTCTGGACGAACACGGCCAATTGGGTAGCGTGGTCAACCTTCACTGCCCTGACGACGCGTCCGCAACCAAGCGGGCCGGGCGGTTGGCGGATGGTCGCGAGGTTCAGCTTTGGCGACTGGTTGCCGAGCTCAAATTCGACGAACCGCAGCACCGTTCCAGGCGGCGGCGGAGTGTCCGCGCGCCAATGCACTGAGCTGAATTGAGCGTTGCACGTTCGCCTCGGTCATCCCCACCGACAATTTCCATTGCGGTTCGACTGCGAACTTCGCGCCGGTACGCGCTTCCGTCGAGAGCGACCTGCCCGGGATGAGGAAGCGGCCGATGGGGCCGGCGCTGGCGGTAGAATCGAGGAGGGTGGAGCAATAGATCAACTACGCGGCGCCCCCACGGATGCGCATCGGCCTGCCTGCGCGCCATTGCGCTGACCTCGTGTGTCGAAGCGGCCGTATAGGCAATTCGCGGACGTCCCGCAGAAATCGTGCAGGAGCAGCCCGAATGCCCTGCTTCCGATGATCAATCCCTCACCCGCAGATAACTCACCCAGGCCCACGAAGTCGGTAGACTCGGCGTCACAAGGCTATCACGCGCGGTTTCATCATCCTTGGCCTGCGACGGCCGCCCGCGCATCACCGACTTAGCGCGTCGCGCCCCCTGCCGGAGTCCCAGGACTTCGCTTCCATGTAACTATCTCCTCGGCGAAGGCGGCAGAAACAGCGGTAACACCGCCTCACTGTCGCGGGGGCTGACGTGCGCCGTTGCGGCTCACGGCGCTTTAACGATTCCGCGCGTGGTACGTGATGCGCAAGAAGCTCTGGGTGAGGCAAATCAGTCTGCTCATTAAGGACGTTCGCGTGTCAACGGATCGGGATCTTCGTCAACATGCGCCATCATCCGGGCGGCCGCGGCGGACAGCGCGAAGCCGACGCACGCCGAGAGCGCATCGACCACAAAATCCTCAAGCCTCGCATGCCGTCCCGGCGCCCATAGTTGCATAATCTCAAGCAGGCCGATCAGGACAACGGCGATCGCTGAAACAGTCCAGCGCCGCTGCGGATAGGCTAGGGCAAAGAGAATCCCGACCAGAAGAAAGGCGAGCGCGTGATCGCCTTGCTGCCCGAGAACAGGGTGAGGCCGAACGCCCTCAGGTCCAAGCGTTACGAAAGTGACGATGGCCGTGAGCAGCCACGCAACAAGCCGAAGAGCGGTACGAACCATTAAAGCGCCCCGATTGGAAGCCCCAGCCGGGGCCCTTCATTTCCGAGACTCGATATCAAGAGCATGATCCCTCCACCCACCGCAAACGGCAACTTCAATACTCATAACGATTCAGCGAATATTCTTCGTACGCCGCGTGCAGAACATCATTGGACGCTCGACGTATATTTTCAAATAGCGCTTGGCACAGGCTGCCATGCATAGGGAGTACCCACCCATGGTAGTTGTTCTGACGGCTCCCTCTTGGCAACAATAGCTGGTTTCCTCAGGGTCAAGGGCAATGCAATGGCGACCCAGGAAGACGCTACTCGGAGGCCAGCTTGTCGATTAGCCGCACGCAGACCATTGAATGGGACGGCAAAGCCCTGAGCGGTTGGGTAGATCTCGGCGGAACGCCGACGAAAGTCTCGGCAGACCGGGAAACAATCCATACCCATGCGCCTGGCTTTAGTGACGCACTCAACCGCGAAATCGACCGGCATCGGGATGAGATTTTCGAGAAGCTGCTCCCGTTCTTCAAGCAGCAGAAACGAGAGTTCTAGCGCGGTTGATTGTGGTTGCACGTAGGAATTGTCGACGCGTTTGCTTCGGCCGAAGGCTGTAGCAACCAGCAGTGCTTGCCCGCGCCCCTATCCGGTCGCGATAGAGGCAGGCCCGGAATGGGCGGTCCCAGGCTCGAGCTCACTGGAGCCGCTCATTGGCGAAGACGGCGGGCCCGCCACCGTTCGTTGGCGATCAGTTCCATTCGCGAAACACAGATACACGGGAGAGGCCTTTGAACAATTCACGGCTTCGATGATCGGGCACAATCTGTGGCCTAACCCGAAAGTGGTGGGGAGGGTCCTCCATCCGAGCTATATGATTCGCGTAAGGATGCTGGGCATAATGATGCATCAGGGGGAAATCGTACCGCCACGCGACAGGTGATTGCAGATGAGTCGCAGGGTCATGTTCAACGGGAAAGTGGTGAAGATCTCCCTCACGCGGCGAGAACGTGCGCCCCTGTGCATGGCAGCGGTCATGCTCGCTATGACATGGGCCTCGGAAACGGACGCTTCCCCGCGTCAGGCGCGGCACCTCGCAGACACGCAGCAGGCGACGACTGCCCGCGATCGCGGTTCTGACGAGTTCAAGACCTGGCCGCCGCCCTCAGGCGGAAGCGACAAATCGATACAGATTGCGCAAGCGACGACTCCCCACACAGGAGCCCTGCAGCAACCTCCGGAGCAGCAACGCGACTGGGCAGAGTCACTGTCTTGCGAACTTGCCTTTGCAAGGCGCGACATTGCGCTGCTGCAACATTTCGAGCAGGAGCGCGACCGGGCCGACTGGCTCGCGCAGGATCTTGACGCTGCGCGGCGCGAGGTCGAAACGCAAAAGGCGTTGGTGGCGAAGGCCGTCGAGGAGGCTTCCCGCCTGAAGGAAGCTTCCCGGCCGAATCGAGCGGGCGAGAGTGGCCCGGCTGAGTTGCAGGCATCGCTGCAGGAGGAGCGCGAGCGGTCGGTACGGCTGGAGCAGGATCTCGCAGCCGCGCTGCGCAATGTCGAAACGCAGACTGCGCTGGCGACGAAAGCGGGTGAGGAAACGTCCCGGCTGAAACAGGCGGGAGAGAGCCAAGCCGTCGAGCTGCAGAAGGCCCTGCAACAGGAGAGCGAGCGAACAGCGCGGCTGGAGCGGGATCTCGCAGCCGCGCGGCACGATGCCGAAACCCAGACTGCGCTGGCGACGAAAGCAGATGAGGAAACGTCCCGGCTGAAACAGGCAGGAGAGAGCCAAGCCGTGGAGCTGCAGAAGGCCCTACAACAGGAGAGCCAGCGGACAGCGCGGTTGGAGCAGGATCTCGCAGCCGCGCGGCACGATGCCGATACCCAGACTGCGCTGGCGACGAAAGCAGGTGAGGAAACGTCCCGGCTGAAACAGGCAGAAGAGAGCCAAGCCGTGGAGCTGCAGAAGGCCCTACAACAGGAGAGCCAGCGGACAGCGCGGTTGGAGCAGGATCTCACAGCGGCGCGGCAAAACGTCGAGTCCCAAACTGCGTTGGTGGCAAAGGCAAACGAGGCAAAAGAGGAAATGTCGCAGCGAAGTCGGGCGGCGGAGGCCAGCGCCGCAGACTTGAGGCAATCGATGCAGAAGGAGCGCGAAAGGGCCGACACGCTTGCGCAAGATCTCTCCCTGACGCGAAGCGCCATCTATGCATATCAGGCGCAAACCGCGCTGTTGGCGAAGCCCAGCGAGGGCCCGTCCCGGCTCAAAGCGGCAGCAGGGGGCGATGCGGTGGAATTGCAGAAATTCCTGCAACAGGAGCGGGATCGGACCGGCCGGCTGGAGCAGGCGCTTGAGGCCGCGCAACGCGATATCGATGCGCAGACCGCCCTGGCGGCAAAAGCGAGCGACGAGGTCGTCAGGCTGACGCAGGCCGCAAAAGCCGGCGCCGCGGAGCAGATACGATCGATCCAGAAGGAGCACGAGAGAGCCGATGCGCTGGCGCAGGATCTCTCGATGGCACGCAGCAAGATCTACGCATACGAAGCTCAAGCGGCCAAAGCCAGCGAGGAAGCGGCACAGCACAAGCAGACTGAAGCGAGCGAAGTCGCCTCCTTGGGGCAATCGCTGCAACGGGAGCGCGAGCGGGCCGAGCAGCTGGCCCGGGATCTCGCGAAAGCAGGCCGCGATCTCGACGCGCAGACCGAGCGAGCGTCCAAGGCGAGCGAGGAAGTCCTACGGATCAAGCAGGCCGGAGAGCGAGACTCGGCCGAGCTGCGCGGCTTGTTGCAGCGTGAGCGCGAGCGGGCCGAAGGACTGGAGACGGAGATCGCATTGGCGCGTCTCGACAACGGCGCCTTTGTGGCGAAACATCCCTCGCCCGCGTCTCAGCCGGCGACGACCGGAAAGGCCATGCGTGAGCCGTTCGCAGCGCCGGCGCGACAAATCCAGGATCAGCCGGTCCAGGAGAAGCCAGCCCAGGATAAGCAAGTCCAAGATCAGGCCATAGTGGCGCGCAGCCCAGGCGACGCCCGGGTCAATCCTGACGAAGCAGTGCAAGTCGCGAGGCTGATCGCGCGCGCGAGCTTGCTGCTCGAACAGGGAGACATCGGCGCAGCGCGGATCGTGCTGGAGCACGTCGCCGGGATGGGCAGTGCGCAGGCAATCTTCGTACTCGCTGAAACCTACGATCCGCTGATCCTACCCAGTCTTGGAACGTATGGAACTCACGGGGACGCGACCAGGGCGCGAGATCTCTATGCGCGGGCCGAAGCCGGCGGAATCAAGGAGGCGAAAGCGCGCTTCGAAGCCCTGCGTCGATAACACGGTCTTGTGCGGCGATTTTCCAAACCGGCCACGCGCAATCAAGGATCGAAAGCGCCGACACGGATGCAGCATGTTTAGAGGAGTTGGTCGATGAAAAGGCTTACAGGATTGCGTCGGCTGCTCCTGATCGCGTCGTTCGCACCATTGCTGCTGGCGATTCAACCTTGGGCGGATGCGCGGCCGCAAGATACTCGACCTCACAAGATTCGTCTGGCACGGCCCGAGCCGCCGCAGCCAAGGCCTCAGGTGATCTCCATGAACGCCTGGACGATCGGCCTGGCCGGAGGTCTCCTCGAGGGCGCGCCGATCCGCCTGGCGGCGGAGATCGCCCGTGTGGTCGACGATGGAGATAACCTGCATGTTCTGCCGGTTGTCACTCGTGGCGCCGCGGAAAACCTTAATTCCCTGCTCTATTTGCGCGGCATCGACGCGGCGATCATCAATTCCGACGCGCTCGAGGAATACAAGATCCAGGTGCCGGACATCCAGCGACGAATTGCGTATGTCCTCAATCTGTTTCCGTCCGAGCTGCATATCTTCGTTCGACCCGAGATTCGAACCTTGAACGATCTCGCCGGCAAGAAAGTCAACTTCAATACGCTGGGCACCGCTGCGGCGTATTCGGGGCCGCTGATCTTCAGTCGCCTCAATCTCGAGGTCGAGAAGACGTTCATTCCACATCAGGTCGCGCTCGAGCAGATGCGCAAGGGCGAGATGGCCGCCGTCGTCTTCATTACTTCGAAGCCGGTGGATGCTTTCGTGCGGGGCCGTTGGGAGCCAGGTTTCAAGTTCCTGCCCCTCCCCTACGAGAGCAAGTTCGAGGACTACTATCTTCCCGCCGCCCTCGATGGGACCGACTATCCCAATCTGATCAAGCCGGGCGAACGGGTTTCAACGATCGCCGTGCCGACCGCTCTGGTCGCCTTCAATTGGCCGGCCAACTCGAACCGCTCTGAGCGCGTCGCGCGCTTCATCGATCACCTGTTCTCCCGGATCGACAGATTGCAGGGGCCCGGCTTCGATCCGAAGTGGAAATCCATCAACCTTGCTGCGACGGTTCCGGGTCTCACGCGCGTCCCTGCGGCGCAGCTGTGGCTGGATCGCCAGCCCCGCGCAACACAAGCATCGCAATGAAACGCGCCGCGGTCCTTCTTCTTATTGTGCTCGGGGCTACAGGAGGCATTGCGTTGGCCCAGGATCCCATGACGCAGCTCCGTTCCTGCCTTCAGAAGGACCACGCGGAGCGCCTGGCGTGTCTGAATAGAATGACGCGTACCATCGCGCCTCAGAATCGCCCGACGCCCGAAGACGACTGGATCGTCAGCCAGACAACCTCCCCCATCGACTATTCACCGATCGCGACCGCTACGACATCGTCGCGCAGCGGGACCGGCGAGTCCGCGATGCAATTATCGATCCGCTGCCGCGGCGGCCGGACGGAGCTGGCACTCGCTGGACCCGGCATCTCCCGCGGAGGCGGTGACGATGCAATTTCCTATCGCGTCAATGACAATCCGGCGGTGCAGGTTGCGGCAGCCGTCCCGGCATTCGGTCCCGGCGTCGCGTTCACCGGGGACGTCGTTCGCTTACTGCAGTCGCTTCCAGGCAGCGGGGACCTTATTGTCCTGCTCTCACCACGGGGCGGCGCTGCCCGTGACGGGACGTTCTCCCTCGCCGGGCTGGATGCGGCGCGTGCGAAGATCGCCGCGGCGTGCAAATGGCCGCGCGCGATCGCGACACCAAATCGTTGATGGTGTGCATATGATTTTCTTCGATGGAGGCGGATAATGATCAGATTTCAACATATCGCCAAATCGGTCGTGATGGCAGCGATCGCCGTTCTGGTTTCCGCATCGTTTTCGGCCGCGGAGCAGGGCGGAAAGTACTGGACGCCGGCGGACGGGCAACCCGTCCCGCACAAGGCGGGCCATGCGAGGCAACACGTGGCGAAGCCGACGACGGCGACGGCGACGCGGAAGCAATCCGCGTTTGCCCGCATGGAGGATTCGGCCGCAGCAAAGAAAAGAGAACATCATTTGATCCTGCAGGTGAATACCAACGACCCCGCAGCGATGAATCTCGCGCTCAACAACGCGACCAATGTGGCGCAATACTACAAGGACGCTGGCGAGAAGGTGAAGATCGAGGTCGTCACGTTCGGGCCCGGCCTGCACATGCTGCGTGAAGACACCTCGCCGGTAAAGACGCGCATCGAGGAGATGGCCCTGAGCACGCCCGAGGTTTCGTTCAAGGCCTGCGGCAACACCCAGGAGAAAATGCAGAAGGCCGAGAGCAAGGACATACCGATTGTTCGGCAGGCGGAGGTCGTGAAGTCGGGCGTCGTGCGCGTGATGGAATTGCAGGAGATGGGCTGGACCTACGTCAAGCCGTAGGCCAACCATGTCAGGACCGGCCCAAACCAACCCCAGATTTCCATCGGGGTCGCGTATTCAGGTAAAGCCCACGGCTGGCCCTCGCCTGGCTGGAAAGACCGGGAGGGTGATTGGCGTTGGATACTATCCGAAGAGTCTCCGTGTGGTTCTCGACGGATCGAAGGCTCCGCTTACTCTTCACGCAGACTATGTGGTCGCGATTGATGCGCGAACCGACCATCCACGGTCGGATTGATGGATGGCGTCTCCGGTATGGACTTGAAGATCACCTGCCTTCTTACCGATTGAAAAACGGGGACTCTCGCTCCAATCCGTCAAGGTCCGGATCGCCCTCTCCGGCGGGTGAAATCGTCCGCGCGGTAAGATCACGTCACCGCCAGCGCAGTCACTTTGATGCAGGACCTCAAGCTATTGCGCGGGGTAGCCTTACACATCGTCAGGGCCCGATATCGGAAAAGACCGTCCGAGAAATCAGCTGCTCAAACGGTTCCCCCCGTTAAGCCGCCGATTTGGTGGGCGCACCAGGGCTCGAACCTCGGACCCGCTGATTAAGAGATTGCGACGGGTTGAGAGCAATCAATGGCTTGCCTGCCTCAGACTGGAGCTTATCCGGCCGAGAATGGGCGTCTGCCGCGCGATCACAACGCTGCTTTTGCCCGGCCGGCCGGAGTCTTGCTGCACCGCAACTTGGCTGCAGATTTCTTCGTGCGCGTGCCTGCCAATCAGCACTGGATATTGCGGGTGGACCCATTCCGGGCAAAGAGAGGAACCCTCGTCCTCCTGCGATAAACCGCATAGACGCCGAACAAGGTAGCAGCCGTTGTCGAACATCAATCTCAAGCTTCTCCATACCTTCCTGCTCGCGGCGGAGCACGAAAGCTTCAGGAAAGCCGCACAGGAATCGAACCGGTCTCCGTCCGCGGTGAGCATGCAGGTCCGCGGGCTGGAGGAGCAGATCGGCGTCCAGCTCTTTCGCAGAACGCCGCAGAAGGTCCTGCTGACGCCCGAGGGCCGGATCCTGTTCGAACAGGCCAAGCGTGCGCTGCAGGAGGTCCAGTCAGGGCTCGATTTGCTGACGGAAGCAGCTCAGTCGCGCAGCCGCCACATTCAGATGGCCTGCGTCCCGACGCTTGCGACTGGCTGGCTTCCGAACATCCTGGCGACTTTCAAGATCCGTCATCCGAACACCCAGGTGCAACTCATGGAGTTGCCGACCGGGCCCATGCTTGAACTGCTGCGACGGCGGGATGTCGAATTCGGAGTTGGTCCGCAGATTCCTGGCATGGAGGATTTCGAGTTCGAGCCGATCCTCGAGGATCCGCTCTATGCTTGCGTGCCGCCCGTCTTCGACGAGGGACAATCGAGCGTCTGCTTTGCCGACCTCGTCGACAAGCCCACGATCATGCTGTCGAAATCGACTGCTGTCCGGGGATTGATCGATGACACGCTGGAGACACTCGGAATCCATCTCGATGTCCCGTTCGAGGTCCAGCAGGCCACGACGGCAATGGCCCTTGCGGCGTCCGGGCTCGGCATTGCAATCGTGCCCCGGGTCGCGCTGGTGCAGGCCGGAGTGCAGCAATTTCGCATGGTGCCGATCTCCAACCATGTCGGGCTCCGTCAGGTCGGCCTGATCACCGCGCGCGGGCCGATCCTCCGCCCCAACACCGAACGGCTGATTACCTTGATACGAACCAGCCTTGCCCAGCTCCGCTGAGCCCGGCGCATCAAAGCCGTTTCAGCAGAGCATCCACGACCTGATTGGTCGGCGCGACGCCGCCGATGTCGCGGGTCCTCAATGCGGGGTCCTCCAGCCCGGCGCACACCGCAGCTTCGATCCTGTCGGCCCCAAGCTTCAGCCGGCTATCGCGATGGCGCTGATCCAGACGCCTCAGCATCAGGATCGATGCCAGGATGGTTCCATAGGGATTGGCGAGTCCCTTTCCCGCGATGTCGGGCGCCGAGCCGTGCGAGGCCTGGAAGAAACCGATCCCGTCACCGACCTCTTCCGATGGAGCCATGCCCATGCCGCCGACGGTCGCCGCACCGAGATCGGAAATGATGTCGCCGAACATGTTCTCGGTAACGATGACGTCGAAATGAGTGGGCTTGTTGACGAGATGAACCGTCATCGCGTCAACTAGGACGTGCTCGGCCTCGATGTCGGGATATTCCTTCGCCACCTCGTCGAACACGGCACGGAAGAACGCGTAGGTCCGCAGCACATTGGCCTTGTCGCAGCAGGTCACGCGGCGTCGTCCGTCCTTCGGCGAGCCGTTGCGCGTTCTGGCCAGCTCGAACGCGAACCGTACGATGCGCTCGACGCCCTTCCGGGTCTGGACGAGGGTATCGACAGCCACTTCTTCCCTCAGTAGCGCACCCGCGCCGCGCGCGGCATAGAGTCCTTCGCTGTTCTCCCTGACGATGACGTAATCGATCGGACCCGGCCGCCCCAGGGGCGACGGAACGCCCTTGTAGAGTTTGATCGGCCGTACATTGGCAAAAAGGTCGAGCTTGAAGCGGAGCGTCAACGTGAAGTCGAGCCCGGCTTCGGTCCCGTCAGGATGGACCACGCCGGGAATGCCGGCCGCACCGTGCAGAATGGCGTCGGCCGTCCTGCAGCCCTCGAACGAGGCTGCCGGGAACGAGTCCCCCGTCTTCAGGAAATGATCGGCGCCCGCGGGATAGTCCACGAACCGCAGCGTGCCGGCCTGGACGCCGGCCTGCAGCACCGCGACCGCCGCACGCGCCACTTCAGGGCCGATGCCGTCGCCATGCACGACAGCAATTGTGTAAGTGTCTTTCATGATACTCGCTCGGTGAATTGCATCTGTGGTTGCCTCAGATTGCGCACGGCAGGCACGCATGCGATCGCATCGTCTCAAGGTCAGTCCAGCTTGATCCAGACACCCTTCGTGTGCAGATATTCGTCGAGATGCTCGGTGCCGCCCTCGCGGCCATATCCGCTCATCTTGTAGCCGCCGAATGGCATGGCGGGATCCAGCGCGTGGTAGGTGTTCACCCACACCGACCCTGCGCGGAGGCTGCGAGAGATGACGTGGGCCTTGCTCACGTCGCGCGTGAAGACACCTGCCGCGAGCCCGTACGGCGTCGCATTGGCTCTTTCCACTGCCTCATCGAGGGTGTCGAACGGCAGTGCGGAAATAACCGGCCCGAAGATTTCGTCACGGGCGATCTGCATATCATCGGAGACGCCGGCGAACACGGTCGGCTCGACGAAGTTACCCTTCGCAAGATTCCCCTCCCTCACGCGCCGGCCGCCGGCCACCACCTTCGCGCCCTCCTCGCGCCCGCTTTGCAGGAAGCCCTCGACCTTGTCGAGCTGTCGCTGGGAAACGAGAGGTCCGATCTCCGTCGTCGGATCCGCGCCATCGCCGATCTTCAGGGCCGAGGCGAACTTCCCGAGCCGCTCGACCAATTCATCATGGATTTTACGCTCCACGAACAGGCGCGAGCCGGCGATGCAGATCTGACCCGAATTGGCGAATGCGGCCATCGCGGCGATCGGCACGGCCTTGTCGAGATCAGCGTCGGCGCAGACGATGACCGGTGACTTTCCGCCAAGCTCGAGAGACACCCGCTTGAGGTTTCCGGCCGAAGCCCGGATGATCGCCTGGCCGGTCGCGGTGGAGCCGGTGAAGACGATCTTGTCGACATCGGGATGCTCGGCCAGCGGTGCGCCGGCCTCCACCCCGGTTCCGGTCACCACGTTGACGACGCCGGGCGGCACGCCGGCCTCGTTCATCAGATCCGCGATCAGCAGCGGCGTCAGCGGCGCCTCTTCCGACGGCTTGAGCACGATCGTGCAGCCGGTCGCGAGCGCGGGCCCGATCTTCCAGACCGATGCGGCCGTCGGCGCATTCCACGGGATGATGGCGCCAACCACGCCGATGGGCTCCTTCCGGGTGAACGAGACGATGTCCCCCGGAAGCGAATTATCTACCGTCTGCCCATGGAGCGCGGTCGCCATGCCGGCGTAGTATCGCAGCATGCCGATCACGCGAAGCTTGTTTGCGCGCGTCCGGGCGATCGGCATTCCCATATCGGCCGTATCGGATTGGCTGATCTCCTCCCAGTGCTTCTCGAACAGGTCGGCGATACGCAGGAGCAGCGCCTGCCGCTCGAACGGCTTGAAACGGCTCCACGGTCCTACGAAAGCGCGTCGGGCCGCAGCGACCGCGACGCTGATGTCGGCCGCCTCGCCGCGCGGGACACGACCGATCACTTCGCCGGTCGCAGGATTGCGCGTCTCGAAGACCTTGCCCGAGCGGGCTTCCACCCACGCGCCATCGACGAACATCTTTCGGGCTCGGCCGTCGAGCGGAAATCGGATCTCAGCTTTCGTCATCGTAGTACTCCTGTCTCAACAGAGGCGATGGACGGATGCCTCGCCGTTGTCTGATTTCGCGCTTTCATAGCGGTGATTCTTCGACTCGGGCAGGGCCTCTAGGCGGCCGGGTGCGGCTTCCGCAGGAAGCGCGCCAATTCCGGTATGTACGCCTCGCCGTGACCGCTCTCGACCACTGCCGCGATCGCGCCGGCAACGCCGTCCGCGATCGTCCTGGATGCGCCGGATGCGCTTGCCATGGTCCGGTAATAATCGATGTCTTTCAACGCATTGCCGATGAAGAACGGGACCGTGCCGACGTCGTCCGTCACGATGGCTGGCGTCATACGCTGTAGCGCAGCGCCGGCCCCACCTCCTTTGGCGAGGACATCGACGAAAACCGCGGGATCGACGCCCGCATCGGCCGCCTGTGCGGCGGCTTCGCTGAGCAGCGCCATGAACCCGATCGACACATAGTTGTGGAGCAGCTTGAGCCGATGACCAAAGCTCACCGGCCCAACTCTTTCGACCCGCTCGGTGAAGGATGCGAGGACCGCGCAGGCATTCTGAAAATCTGTTTCGTCGCCTCCAACCAGAAGGTTCAGCGCCCCATCTTCCGCATGCTTCGCCGTGCGGGTCATGGGCGCATCGAGGAAGGCCCCGCCGGCGGCGCGGACGGCCGCGGCCATCCGCAATGTCGATTCCGGCAATGCGGTCGAACAATCGACGATGATGGTTCCCTTGCGCAGCCGGGACAAGGCGCCCGCGTCACCGGTGAGAACCGCCTCGACCTGGGGCGAACCGGTGACGCAGAGGATGATGATGTCCGATGCTTCCGCTACGTCAGCAGGAGTCTTGCAGGCTGTGGCACCGAGTCCGACGAGATCGTCGACGGGCTGGTTGCCCGGGTGATCGAGAAACGCCAGGGGGAAGCGGCCCCGCGCCAGGACGTTCTTCGCGATGCCGTGGCCCATCAGGCCTACGCCGATAATTCCGACCCTCGTCACGGTGACCTCGTTCATCTCTTGCATGTCCGGTCGCCGGTGTCGTGCCCCACATGATCGTGTTGGGACAGCCGGCATATGCTGTGGCAGGCCGTCTAGTGGACGGCGGCGTACATGATCTGCTGCTCGGTTGCCTCGGCTGTCTTGATCTCTTCGACGATCTTGCCCCGCTTTGCGACCAGGATGCGGTCCGAGAGTGCCAGGACCTCGGGCAGGTAGGAGGAGATCACGACCACGGCGAGACCGTCGTCAGCCAGGCTATTGATGAACTGGTGGATCTCGACGATGGCGCCGACGTCGACACCGCGGGTCGGCTCGTCGAAGATGATCAGCCTGGGCTTCTGGATGAGCGACCGCGCGATGACGACCTTCTGCTGGTTGCCGCCGGAGAGTTCGATCACCCTGGCCTTTTCATTGATCGACCGAAGCTGAAGCCGCCCGGCCCATTGTCGCGCCAGCTCCTTCGCCTGTGTCATCGAGATCACGGACAGCGGGTTCGAGAAGCGCGAGAGCTCGCCCAGATGCAGGTTCTCGGCCACCGTCATTGTCTCGAAAAAACCGTCGAACTTGCGGTCTTCCGTGACGTAGACGATGCCCTCGCGGACCGCCATCCGCGGAACCCGGTAGCGGACCGATTTGCCGCGATACTTGATCTCGCCACCATGGAAGATGTCCCGCTTCAACACGCCAGCGACCACCTTCATCATTTCGGTGCGACCGGCGCCGATCAGCCCGAAGACACCCGTCACCTGTCCTGCGAAGATAGAGAATGACGTGTTGCGGACCATCGTGCCCGAAGACAAATTCTCCACGCTGAGCACCCGTTCACCATACGGCCTGGGCGGGCGGCCGTGGTCGCCATGCAACGTCTCGGTCAGGTTTCGTCCGACCATTGCCTGGATGACCGTATCGCGCGTGAACGTCTCCTTGACATCCGATGCGACAAGCCGCCCGTCCCGGAGAATTGTAATGCGATCGGCCAACTGCATCGCCTCTTCAAGCGCGTGCGAAATGAAGATGATCGCGACCTTGTCGGCCACAAGACGCCGGATCAGGTTGAAGAAGTGCCGCTTCTCCTCCGGCGTGAGCGTCGCCGTCGGTTCGTCAAAGATGATCACCTTCGCCTTGTGATGAACGGCGCGCGCGATCTCCACCATCTGCTTTTGCGCCGCTCCGAGCTGCGAGACCTGTGCCGTGGGATCGACCTGGAATCCCATGCCAGCCAGGAATTGTCGGGCCTGGATGTAGAGTCCCCGCAGCCTATTGAACACCTTCTCCTCGCCTAGGTAGATGTTCTGCGCCACCGTCATCGACGGCACGAGATTGGTCTCCTGGTAGACCATGACAACACCCTGCTTCAGGCCTTCGGCAGGCGTCGACAAATGCACCGGCGTCCCGTTCAGGAGCATCTCTCCGGACGTGAGCTTGTAGACGCCGGCAAGAACCTTCGTCAGCGTCGACTTGCCGGCACCGTTCTCGCCGAGAATGGCGTGAACCTCTCCCGGCGAAACGGCGAAATCGACTTCCTGGAAGGCGGGGATCCTTCCAAACAGCTTCGTTCCGTTGCGGATTTCCAGAATGGGCTGCATGCGATTACTCCGAGAGGGCCGTCGCCGGATCGCGGATTTCCAGGACCGAGTTCGAACCGCGGCTGGCGAGGTAGAGCGCGCCTGCGCATTCGGCGGCCGCCACGACACCATGCCGCGTGCCGTCCGCGCGGGAGTGGAAGGATCCGATGGGCGTCATGCTCGCGTCGCAATACGCTATCAGCCCATAAGACCGCGTGACCGAATAGGGCTTCAGGATGCCCATCTGCTTCAGCTGGCTTCCCTGCATCGGCTCCTTGAAGCTGCGTCCTGAATAGAGTGACGGGGCCACCCAGTGCTCTTCCGGCAGCTCGTTGACCATACGGGTCCTGTATTCATCCTCGCGCAGGATGAACTCCACGAGCTGGTTGCGCACAGAATAGAAGGAAAGCCAAATGCCACCGGCAGCCGCGCGCGTCAGGCGTGCGGGATAGCCAGGCAGGCCGGTGACAAGCTCAACGGGCTTTCCAGCCGGAAGCGCCAGCGCAAGGACGCGGTGACGCAGACACTCGGAGACGAACACCTGTCCGTCTGATGCCGCCAATCCGGATGGCCACCCCAATCCGGTCGCTGCGATCGTAACCCGGTCCTTGACGAGATCGACGACGACGACTGAGCCGGAAAGATCCTTCGTCATCAGCGCACGCCGCCAGTCGAGTGCACCGACATGTTTCGACCCGTTGCACACGGCGAGCGTCGACTCGTCCAGCCACGCGATCGCGGTCGGGCAATGCAGGACGTCACCAGAAGGCTGAACCACCTTGCCGTCGAAGCGACCGCCCCGTACGATGAGTCCCTTGCGGTCCAGCCCGATCGCCAGCGCATCCCCGAGTCCAGCCATCGCCGAGATCGGGGCATCGAACCTTGCCATTGTCTCCGGACCTGAGGATGAGGTCGGCCGCAGACGGAGCAGCCCGGAGCCGCTCGAGGCAAAGAGGTTGGCACCGAGAGCCACGAGGTTGTCGACCTGATCGACCTGGCAGAGGACCGGCGCGGCCTCGAGCTTCTGGTTCGACAGGAACGGGCCGTCGAGCACTGGCACCGTGACCGCGCCTTCGCGGCGCCCCAGCACTTTGTCGATCCATTTCACGAGCGGTGGCCCCAATAGCTGTCCACACCGCAGAACGCGGGGTCGGCTCCCTCCAGCCGGTATGTCCCCATCCTGTTGTTGAAGATTCCGCAGAGATAAAGCACGCCCTTGTGCTCGCGCATCGAGGTGATCATGGGATGCTTCTGACCGCCCTGATCCCAATAGCTTTCGAGGATCTCGCCGCGCTCGTTGAACTTGAGAACACAACCGGTGTTCAAATTCGGCATCAGCCAGGCATCTTCGGAGCACCGCCGCGACATCCTCTTGCGGAAGCCCGGCATCTCGAGCGACAGGTCGAGCGCCGGTGTACGCATCCCCATCAAGGCCAGCCAGAGCACCCGTCGGACGCGCGATTGATGTTGTCGGGGTAACCGGGAAGGTTCGGAATGACGACCTCCACCTCGCCCTTCTTCGGTCCATCGAAATAGTACCGACTGATCCGGCAAGCCCAGCTTTCCGCGAAGAGCAGGGATTCGTTGTCGTAGGACATGCAGATGCCGTTCGGAAACACCAGGTTCTTCAGAACGGTTCGGGTCCTTCTGGTCTTCGGGTCGTAGCGGATGATACGGCCGTTGCCGCGACTCTCGAGCGCGTCCGAATACCAGTCGTGCATCTCGAATCGCGTCGTCGCCTCGCTGAAATAGATCGTGCCATCGGGCGCGATGTCGAGATCGTCCGCGAGCTTCATGTTGGAATCGTCGATGATCGACAGCAGGCTCCGGTTCGTCTCCGCGGTCAGCCGGCGCACCGTGCCGTTCATCTCAACCTGATAGAGGCCCATTCCCGCGACGCAGATGTTGAGATGTCCCTGGCGATCGAGCGCCATCCCCAGCGGCGAGCCGCCGATATGCGCCAGCACCTCCCAGCGCTGATAGTCGGGCGGAAGCCAGCGCGCGATGTCGCCGTGACGGCTGCCTGTGTAGAGGTTGTCGTGACGATCGAAGATGACGTCCTCGGCTCCCTCCAGAATGCCAAGGCCGATGACGCCGACGTCGCGCAGCCTGTCGTTCGGTGCCATGGCGCCGGCGCCCAGGTCCGTCGGGATGGGGTCGGGCATGCGGGCATAGGCCGGGGAAATGTAGACGCTCCGCAGCAGCTTGTGGCGGTTCTTGACCCAGCGCACGTCAAGGAAGACGGCGGCGACAAGGATCAGACCCAGCACGAGGTCGGCCCCGGGGCCGGAGATCGCGAGCGCGAGGAAGCTGTTCGACAGGAGCAGCACGAAAACGGCCCCCATGATCGCCTTGGAGACCGTGCCCCGCCCACCACCAAGCGAGATGCCGCCCAGCACAGTGGCCGTGAGCGCCTGCAGCTCGAGTCCCGCCCCGACGTCCGACGCCGCGCTTCCGATCCGGCTTGCGAACAGGAATCCGGACAGGGCGACGAGGGTGCTGCAGCAAACATAGGCGCTGAAGATCGTCCAGCGAACATTGATGCCGGCATTGTAGGCCGAACGGCGCGCCCCACCGACGGCGAGTAGATGCCAGCCATACCGTGTGCGCGAGAGCACCACGTGAACGCCGATTGCGATGGCGGCCGTGATCAGGAAGGAGACCGGCGCCAGCCCGATATTCGCGGTGCCGAGATATTCAAACGCGGCGGAGTCGGACATGTTGGTCACAATCGCCGTCGAGAACTCGGGAAAGACGATCTCGAACAACGATCGGAAGATGATGAGGGTGACCAGTGTCGTGAGGAACGCCCGCATCCTGACATAGCCGACAAGCAGCCCGTTCAAAGCACCGCATGAGGCTCCGACAGCCAGTGTGGCAATGAGACCAGTACCAGCGCTCCATCCCTCGACATTCATGCCGATCAGGGACATCAGCACGGACAGCGCGAAAACCGAGCCGACGGACAGATCGATTCCGCCCGACATCATCACGATCGTGAGGCCGAGAACGATCAGCCCAAACTCCGCAAACTGGCGCGCGAGGTTTCCGAGCGTGGTCCATTCGAAGAAGTGCGGAACGAACGGCCCCAGACCGAACACGAGCAGCGCCAGCGCCAGGAACGGGATGGCGCTGTCGACCCACTTCTTGGTGAGGACCTCCCCGATCACGTGATCGGGGAGGAGCTTGTACCGCCAGCGAACGATATCGGTCGAAAAACTCATCTCGCTCATTCCCTGCGCTCGCCGGCCTGGGGCCGTAGCGCGACATGCCTCTTACTTGAGCTCGTCGAGCGTCCAGCAGTTGCGGCCGGTCGCATTGTTCTTGTCGACCCGCGTCACCGGCCCGAAGAACACGTCCTTGACGGCAGCCGCCTTGCGGTTGCCTTGCAGCAACTCGGATATCTGGCCTGCCGCGATCTCGCCCTGGATGTCGGCGTGGAAGTTGTAGACGACGGTCAGGAGCCCCTTCTTGATGCTGTCGCAACCGGTCTGGCTTCCTGCGCCATTCGTGACGATCGTGACCTGCCCGGTCTTGCCTGCGGCTGCCACGGCTGCTCCGGCGCCTACCTCGGCGTTGTCCCAGATGCCCATCACGCCGCAGAGATCGGGATGCTGCTGGAGAACCGTCGCATTGATCTGGCGCGCCTTGTCGGAGTCGTAATTGGCGGCCTGATCGGAGACGAGCTGAAGGTCGGGATTGGCGGCCAGCACCTCGTTGATGCCCTGGCGCATGTAGATGTTGGCCGCGCCGGTCTCCACGCCGGCGAGCCAGACGACCTTGGTGGACGGGCCCTTGCCCTTGGCGCACGCCTTGGCGAGTTCGCCCATCTCGAGCCGGCCCATCTCGATCCAATCGTTGCCCACGTAGGAATCCGTCTGGGTCGCCGACTGCATGTTGACCTGAAGCACCGGAATTCCAGCCTCCTGAGCCTGCTTCAACTGGCGCGCATAAGTCTGCACGTCCGGATTCTGCACAATCAGCAGATCGGGTTTCTCGGCGATCGCGCCGGTCAGTGCGCGAATGCCCGCCTCCGTGTTCATGTTGGGATCGCGAACTTCGAGCGTAAAGCCATAGCGTTGAGCATGCCGCTGCCATACCGTCACCCAGGCCTGGTTGAGGTCGAAGCCCTGGGAGATCGGAACGAAGATCACCTTCTTGCCCTTGAGGGCCTTCAGATATGCCTCTCTGCCGACCTGCTGCACCTCGGCGCCGATGCCCGGCGCTGCCGCTGCAAGGCCCCCGAGCACGAGGCCGGTCAACAGCAATTTTCGCAGAACTGAAACCATGATGTCCTCCCGTTTTGTAATCGCTTGAGGCGTTCGCCCTAGATATCGCCACTCTGCGAGGTCTGTTCGTCGCGCGGATTGAGCAGCGCATCGATCGCCAGAGCACCGAGCAGGATCACGCCCTTGATGAGGTTCTGGGCCGTGAAGCTGATGTTGAGGATCGTCATGCCGTTGGTGAGAACGCCGACGAGGATCGTTCCCACGATCACGTTGCGGACACCTCCCTGCCCGCCGCTGAGGCCAATGCCACCAAGCACGACGACGAGAAGCACATCGTAGATCAGCGTCGAGTTGTACAGGCGCGTGTTGATGCCGGAGACCACCGCGCACATCAGGATGCCCGACAGAAACGCAATCAGGGCGCTGGCGGCATATTGCGAGATGATGACCGGCCGGGCCGGCAATCCCATGGTGCGCGCGGCGAAAGGATTGTCGCCGGTCGCGTAGATGAACCGCCCGAAGCGGGTCTTCCGCAGGAACAGGGCCACGAGTCCAGCCAGCACCGCCGCCACGCAGACCGAGACGGGAACGCCGGCGATCGTCCCTGTTCCGAGGAACGTGAACCAGCCGTGCCCCGTCGGAGCATAGACCACGTCCGACTTGAAGACGATTCGCCCCGCGCCGTAGACCACCGATGCGAGGCCGAGGGTCGCAAAGATCGGCGGCACGTCCGCCACCGCGACAAGCGTTCCGGTGCCGACGCCGACAAGAATGACGAGCAGCCCGCCAACCACCAGTGCCCAGCCAAACGGCAGGCCGGTGGTCGACAGCCAGATGCTGAACGCAACGCCGATCACCATCACCGCGATCATGGTCAGGTCGATGCCGCGCCCGACGACGACCAGCGCCATGCCGACCGCAAGGATGCCGAGCGTCGCGACGTTGTTCAGCAGCGTGAGGATGTTCCCGGCGGTGAGAAACCTGGGCAGGAAGATCGAGAAAGCCGCGATCAGGACGAGCGTGATGCAGAAGATGACCTCCTCCTGCGTCAGCCTGAACGATGGAATTCCACGCACCAGATGCTCCGAGCGGCTCATGTTCCGGTCAACCGTTTCCGGCTTCGGAGGCGCGACCGGGCCGAGCCCTCGCGCAGGATTGACTGCTCGCGATCATCGTTGTTTCCCCGCCTGCAATAGGCTCTTCTTGGTGGGCAAGATGAGCGAGGTCTCCCCGCCTCATGCAAGGCGCTTTTTCTGACCCCCTGTTTCGTTTTTCTGATCCTCCGACATTTTGACGCTCACACCGGCAGTGTCGTCGAGATCTCGGCCGTTGAGAAAAACTGACACCCCCGTCAGAAATACTGCGCTTCGCCGGCATTGCCTCGGCGCTTCGCCTACTTGAAGATCGAAACGCGATCGGCGCCTCGACCAATCACAACGAAACAGAGCCGATTTCACCTGACAGGGAGGTAAAGTATGAAATTTCGTAGACTGCTCGCGCTCGCGGGTGTGTTCTTTGGCATGAGCACCGTTGCGCTCGCTCAAACTCAGGCCGACGATGAGTGCCTGAATCCCGGAAACGACGAACTCTTGAAGCAGGGATGCTCCTATCTCGACGAGTTCATGAAGGCGTTCAACTCGCGAGACGCGGAAGCCTGGGCCAAGACGGTCCATTATCCGCACATCCGGATCGCCGCCGGCCAGGTTCAGATCTGGAACACGCCGGAAGAATATGCGCAATCGAACGACGCGAAGCAGTTGGCGCAGGCCTCGACCTGGGCGCGTTCGGCATGGACGTATCGCAAGCTCGTGCAAAAATCCGACGACAAGCTGCACTTCATCACGCGGTTCACGCGCTATGACGCCAACGACAAGCCGATATTGTCGGCCGATTCCTTCTATGTGATCGTCAAGAAGGATGGGCGATGGGGCGCCCTGGTGCGATCGAGCTATGTCGGCATCATCGGCAAGAAGACCGCGTTCTGATGCTCCGCTGGCTTCCGCTCGAACACGGGAGCTGGCGTGGCGTCGAACCGAATGCTCCTGGCTTAGGCGCGCGGCGCCACGAGCATCTTTCGTCGGGCTCCCGTTCGCGGGAGCCCGCCCCTCAGGGGCCGTTCGAAACAGCCGCGCTTACGGCGGACCGGCCTTGGAGGGATCGATCGAAATCTGGCGCTTCAGGGTGCGCAGGCCGAATGTCGTTCGCGACTGCCGAATACCCGGTATCCTGTACAACGACTGTCGCAGGAAGCGCTCGTAGTGATCGGTGTCTCGCACGACGACCTTGATGAGATAGTCGTAATCGCCGGTCACCAGGTAGGCCTCCATCACCTCCGGAATCCGCGACAGGGCGGTACCGAAGCGATCGAGCACCTTGTCGTCATGCTTGTCCAGCGTGATCTCGACGAAGGCGATGTTATTGTATCCGAGATTGGCGTGATTGAGCACCGCGACATATTTCTCGATCGCTCCGTTTTCCTCCAGGCGCTTCACTCTGGTCCAGCATGGAGAACTCGAGAGCCCGACCTGCTCCGCCAGCGCACTCGTCGTCAAGCGGCCGTTCTCGCAAAGCGCAGAGAGAATCCGGCGATCCAGATGATCGAGATCCTCGACGGGGCTGCGCTTGGAGGGCATGGGTCAATCCTTCTGTCTTTTTGCATTCTGGCGGGAAACTTTTCCGCGATTCCGGCCAATACACCGGAATTTTGGGAAATTTTCTCGAACCAGGAGATTATCATTGTGCGGCGGGAGAACGTGACATGCAACCTCAACAGCGCCGATCCGTCAGCGTGATCGCCGCCACATCCGACCCCTTTGACGGGATCGTTCGGCTCGTCCTCGACGCGGCGCGGTTCGGCTTCGGCCTCGACCAGGTCGCGATGACGACCTGCCCCGGTGGCGGCCGGACGATACGGATGGTCCTTGAAGTCCAGCCGTCGGCCGATTGCGCTGACATCGCGGAACGGCTGTCGCGCCATCCGGCGATCACGGACCTTCGCGTCGTGGGGCTCGCGCGCGGGGAATCCGGTCGGCCAGGCGTTGTCTCTGCAGAACCGGCAAACGAGCGGATGCTTCCATGAACAGCCCCACGCCACTTCGCTTTCACGTTCCGGAGCCTGCAAGCCGTCCGGGGGGCAAGCCGGATTTCTCCGGCGTCTCGATTCCGAAGGCGGGCTCGGTCCGCCGCCCGCCGGTCGACGTGCTCCCTGAGGAGATTCGTGACCTCGCCTACTCGATCATCCGCGTGCTCAATCACGAGGGCCGGGCAATCGGGCCATGGGTGCCGGACCTCTCCCTGGACGAACTGGTCGCCGGCCTGCGCCACATGATGACCCTGCGCACGTTCGACGCGCGCATGCAGATGGCGCAACGTCAGGGCAAGACGTCTTTCTACATGCAGCACACCGGCGAGGAAGCGGTGAGCTGCGCGTTCCGCATCGCGCTCGGCCCCGACGACATGAACTTCCCGACCTACCGTCAGGCCGGCCTGCTGATCGCGCATGACTATCCGCTCGTCGACATGATGTGTCAGATCTATTCCAATGAGCATGATCCGCTAAAGGGCCGGCAATTGCCCGTGATGTACTCCTCGAAAAGGCACGGCTTCTTTTCGATTTCGGGTAACCTCGCCACGCAGTTCGTCCAGGCGGTCGGCTGGGCCATGGCGTCGGCGATCAAGCGCGACAACCGCATTGCCGCCGCCTGGATCGGCGACGGCTCGACGGCGGAATCGGATTTCCATGCGGCGCTTGTCTTCGCCTCGACCTACAAGGCGCCGGTCGTCCTCAACGTGGTCAACAACCAGTGGGCCATCTCGACCTTCCAGGGCATCGCGCGTGGCGGCTCGGGCACCTTCGCGGCGCGCGGCCTCGGCTTCGGCATCCCCGCGCTCAGGGTTGACGGCAACGACTATCTCGCGACCTATGCCGTCGCAAAATGGGCGATCGAGCGGGCGCGGCTCAACCTCGGGCCAACACTGATCGAATACGTCACTTACCGCGCCGGCGCGCATTCGACGTCGGATGATCCTTCCGCCTACCGGCCGAAGCACGAATCCGAGGAGTGGCCGCTGGGCGATCCCGTGATCCGGCTCAAGCAGCATCTCATCGCAGCCGGCGCCTGGTCGGAAGAGCGCCACAAGCAGACCGAGGCCGAGATTCTTGCCACCGTCATCGCCGCGCAGAAGGAAGCCGAGGCCTTCGGCACCCTGCATTCCGGCGGTAAGCCCTCGGCGCGCGATATCTTCGAGGATGTCTATGCCGAACTACCGCCGCATCTGCGTCGGCAGCGCCAGCAGATCGGAGTCTGAGCCATGCCGCGCATGACGATGATCGAGGCAATCCGCTCGGGGCTCGACGTCTCGATGGCTCGCAACGACGACGTCGTGGTCTATGGCGAGGACGTCGGCTTTTTCGGCGGCGTGTTCCGCTGCACGCAGGGCCTGCAGCAGAAGTACGGCGTCTCGCGCTGTTTCGATGCGCCGATCAGCGAATGCGGCATCGTCGGCACCGCGATCGGCATGGCCGCTTATGGACTGCGCCCCTGCGTCGAGCTTCAGTTCGCCGATTACATGTATCCGGCCTACGACCAGATCGTCTCGGAGGCAGCTCGCCTGCGTTATCGTTCGGCTGGCGACTTCACCTGCCCCCTCGTCATCCGCATGCCGACCGGCGGAGGCATTTTCGGTGGACAGACCCACAGCCAGAGCCCCGAGGCACTCTTCACCCATGTCGCGGGACTGAAGACCGTAGTGCCGTCCAATCCCCATGATGCGAAGGGCCTCCTGATCGCGGCCATCGAGGATCCGGATCCCGTCATCTTTCTGGAGCCAAAGCGGCTCTACAACGGCCCGTTCGACGGTCATCACGATCGCCCGGTCACCGCATGGGCCAAACATGAGCTCTCCGAAGTGCCGGAGGGACACTACACCACGCCGCTCGGCAAGGCGGTGACGCGGCGCGCCGGAGAGGCCGTCACCGTCCTGACGTACGGCACCATGGTTCACGTCGCGCTGGCGGCAGTCGAGGAGACGGGCGTCGATGCCGAGGTGATCGACCTGCGCACCCTGCTTCCGCTCGATCTCGAGACGATCATCGCTTCCGTCGCCAGGACCGGCCGCTGCATCGTGCTGCACGAAGCAACCCTGACCTCCGGCTTCGGCGCGGAGCTCACGGCGCTGGTGCAGGAGCACTGCTTCTATCATCTCGAAGCGCCGGTGATGCGCGTCACCGGCTGGGACACGCCCTACCCGCATGCCCAGGAATGGGACTATTTCCCCGGTCCTATCCGGCTCGGGCAAGCACTGCGCGACATCATGGAGACACGCTGATGGGTGAGCGCAGCGTCAAGCTTCCGGATATCGGGGAAGGCATCGCCGAAGCAGAACTCGTCGAGTGGCACGTCAAGGAGGGCGATCTTGTTCGCGAGGACGACCTGCTCGCCACCGTGATGACCGACAAGGCCTCGGTCGAGATTCCCTCGCCGCTCGCAGGCGAGGTCAGCTGGATCGGCGCCCGGATTGGCGATGCGGTGGCGATCGGCTCGACGCTCGTGAAGCTCAAGGTCGCAGGCGATGATACCTCGGAGCCGGCAGACGAGGCACCGACGGAAGACGTCGCCACACCATCGGCCGTGACGAATGCCAAAACCCCGGATGCTGTGCCAACGCCCCCCGCCCGCATCCGCCCCGCGGCCATCGAGGCCCGGCCGGCGACCACGTCTGCGGTCCGCCGCACGCCGGGCGAGAAGCCGCTGGCCTCGCCCGCCATACGCCTCAAGGCGCGGGAAGCCGGCCTGGACCTGCGCCAGGTCCACGGCACAGGCCCCGCCGGACGCATCACCCACGAGGACATCGACGCCTTCCTGTCGCGCGGGCCGGCACCGACCCATGGTCGCGGCATGGCTCCGAAGACCGCCGTCACCGACGTCAAGGTGGTGGGCTTGCGCCGCCGCATTGCCGAGAAGATGGCGCTGTCGAAGTCTCGCATCCCGCACATCACCATCATCGAGGAGGTCAACGTCTCGCCGCTGGAGGATCTGCGCGCGACGCTGAACAGGAAGCCTGCGCCGGAGCACCCGAAGCTCACGCTGCTGCCGTTCCTGATGCGGGCGATGGTCAAGGCGCTTACCGAGCAGCCCGCGCTCAACGCACTCTATGACGACGAGGCCGGCATCGTCCACGAGCATGCCGGCATCCATATCGGCATCGCAACCCAGACTCCGTCAGGCCTCGTCGTGCCCGTGGTGAAGCATGCGGAGGCGCGCGACCTCCGGGACTGCAGCATCGAGCTGAACCGTCTCGCGCAGCGCGCCCGCGAGGGCACCGCGACGCGCGAGGAGCTGACCGGCTCGACAATCACCATCACCTCGCTCGGCGCGCTCGGCGGCCTTGCGACCACGCCGGTGATCAATCATCCCGAGGTCGCCATCGTCGGCGTCAACAAGATCGCGATACGTCCAGTCTGGGACGGCACGCAGTTCGTGCCATGCAAGATGATGAACCTCTCCTGCAGCTTCGATCACCGCGTCATCGACGGATGGGACGCCGCCGTCTTCGTGCAGAGGGTCAAGGAGCTGCTGGAGAACCCGGCGACGATCTTCGTCGACCCCTAAGGCAGAGCAAGCAATGACCGAAATCACCTGTCAACTCCTCGTGGTCGGTGCCGGGCCCGGCGGCTATGTGTGCGCGATCCGCGCCGGCCAGCTCGGCCTCGACACCGTTCTCGTCGAACGCGGCAAGCTCGGCGGAAGCTGCCTGAACGTCGGCTGCATTCCTTCGAAGGCGATGATTCATGTTGCCGAGGAATTCGAGAAGCTGGTGGAGGCAGCTGATGGCAAGACTCCCTTTGGCCTGACGGCGGCGCAACCTGCGCTCGACTTCAAGCAGGCGATCGCCTGGAAGGACGGTATCGTCCATCGGCTGAACAACGGCGTCGCTGCGCTGCTCCGCAAGGCCAAGGTCAAGATCGTCCAGGGCCATGGACGCTTCCGCGACGGCAAGACGATCGTCGTCGAGACCGAGACCGGCCCGAAGACGATCAAGGCCGAGACGGTGGTGATCGCGACCGGCTCGGCTCCTGTCGAGCTGCCGACCCTGCCGTTCGGCGGCAGGGTCATCTCCTCGACCGGTGCACTCTCGCTCGCGGAGGTGCCAAAATCCCTCGTTGTCGTCGGCGGCGGCTATATCGGGCTCGAGCTCGGGACCGCCTTCGCCAAGCTGGGGAGCAAGGTTGCCGTGGTGGAAGCGCAGGACAACATCCTGCCGCTCTACGACGTCGAGTTGACGGCTCCGATCGCCAGACGCTTGACCGCGCTCGGCGTCGAGGTGCTGACCGGTGCCCGGGCGCTCGGCCTGACCGCTCAGGGCGACGGATTGCGCGTCGAGACGCCCGATGGCCAGGAGCGCAGCCTGACGGCTGACAAGATTCTCGTCACGGTCGGGCGCACGCCGGTCACCGAGGCATTGGGGCTGGAGCAACTCGTCCTCGACATGGATGGTCGCTTCATCCGTATCGGCCAGCATTGCGAGACCTCGATGCGCGGCATCTACGCGATCGGCGATGTCACGGGAGAGCCGATGCTGGCCCATCGCGCCATGGCGCAGGGCGAGATGGTGGCGGAAATCGCAGCCGGCATGCCACGCGCGTGGGACAAGTGCTGCATCCCGGCGATCTGCTTCACCGATCCTGAGATCGTCTCCGCGGGCTTGTCACCGGACGAGGCTCGCCGGGCCGGCATCAACATCAAGGTTGGACAATTTCCCTTTGCAGCCAATGGCCGCGCGATGACGCGCCATGGCGAGCCCGGCTTTGTGCGCGTCGTCGCCAGGGCCGACAATCAACGCGTTCTCGGTATCCAGGCGCTTGGACAGGGCGTCTCGGAGCTTTCTGCCGCATTCGGCCTGGCGATCGAGATGGGCGCGGTCCTGCAGGACATCGCCGGCACGATCCACGCGCATCCCACGCTGGGCGAAGCAATTCAGGAAGCGGCCTTCAAGGCACTCGGCCACGCGATCCACGTCTAGGCCGTCGCGAGACGAACAGCACGTAGGCGCCTCTAGCGAAGAACGTCCGCGGGATCGCCGTCAAAGTGATGTTGACCGAGCTTGCTCAGAGCGCTTCGGTCTTGCCGCGTAAGGATTCGTTCCTGTCGAGCCAATGAGGGGAGACAGAGTCGGTGGAAAACGGCTCGCCGACCTTCCGGCCGACCACAACGCCGCGCCCACGGCGCAACGTCATATGCGCGAGGCCCGGTCCAGTATCTCACCGCGGCACTAAGGAGATATCAACCGACGGGCGCAGTTCGGCGCAGACCGCAAGCACCTCGTGGATATCGCTGGCGAGGAACTTGTCGAACGGAGTGTTGTCGCCTACCGAGGCCCCCCCCAATTATGGGGAAGGCCTGTTGCTTCAGAATATAATCAAAACGCGACGCCCACTTGCGGGCGCCGAGCCGCGCCGTGGTCGAGCAATTGTCGACCATGTATGACACGCCCTTATGGCTCATATAGGGATTGAGCGAGTCGACCGCCTCGATGATTGATTCATTGGCGATCTCCGAATACGGATGGCCGTGATCCTTTAGCACATCGACCTGCGCCATCATGCAGGCTAGATAGACACCGGCGGTTTCCGGATTGACTGGCGCATAGTTGCGCTCCTTATCGACGCGCACCTTATCGCCGACGGTCCACATTTCGGTGGTGTCGATGTTGCGCATCGGATAGATGCCGTGGCGGCGGGTTGCCTGTATGACGCTGCGCACCTCGTTGCCCGAGGCAACGTCGTCGTAGATCTCCTCGAGAATCTCACGGCACGGATGGTACGAGGCGTTGTAGGCGGCGCGGAACGCCGCCTTCTCCTTGTCCTCAAGCTGCTCGTACACCGCCTTCAGACCGGAGCGCGAGATCGTCTTACTGATAGGCCCGGTGATCGACTCCGCGGTGTTGAGGAAGGCGTTGTCCTTCGACATTCCCTCCCCGACAAACCGCTCGTAGAGACTCTCCGCGATGCCATGCACAGCGCCTAGCAAAGCGCGTGGACTGGCCCTCGCGGCCCGTCAGATTGTCGACCGCCGCCATCGCCTTCAGCGTGCCGATCCCCGTGACGCTTTCGACGAGGAAGGACTGGTTCTCCGCGCCGCGTTTGAATTTCTCGTCGAGACGGGCGCGCAGCGGCGGCGTCACGATCACCGAGATCGCGACATAGAGGGGGATCGACGGCGTGACGACCAGGGTCAATAGCGGACTATAGGCGTACATGACGCCGAAGAAGACGATGGTGAAGAAGAGATCGATCACCACGGTGACGGCATTCGAGGTCAGGAACTCGCGAATGCGGTCGAGCTCGCGCACGCGGGCAACGCTGTCGCCGACACGGCGTGCCTCGAAATACGACAGCGGCAGGTTGAGAAGATGCCGGAACAGCTGCGCCGAAAGCTCGCTGTCGACGCGATTGGTGGTGTGAGCAAACAGCCAGTTGCGCAGCGCCGACAATCCGGTCTCGAAGATCAGCACTGCGGAGAGCCCTACCGCCAGCACGTCGAGCGTCGTCAGCGACTGGTGGACGAGCACCTTGTCGATGACGAGCTGGAAGAAGATGGGTGAAATCAGTCCCATCAGTTGCAGGAAGAAGGACCCGATCAGCACGTCGCGCAGCGGCCCGCGGTATTTCACGAGCGCAGGAATGAACCAGCTGATGTCGAAGGGGCGCGTCGCCCCCGCCATCAGCTCGCGCGTCGTCATGAGCAGCAGCCGTCCGGCATACCGGCCGCCAAAATCGTCCGCCGACCACACCTCGGGGCGCCCGCCATTGCCGGCTGGATCAGGAAGCGCGATCCAGCCGGCTGCTGGTCGATCTTGAGCAGAACGACGGCTTCGCCGCCCTCCAATTCGGCGAGCGCAGGCAATGGGACCTTGTGAAGCGCCTCAGTGGCCGCAGGCTTCACCTTGGCGACGATCTTCAGCCGCTTGGCGATCCGGGCGAGGTCCTCAAGCTGGTATCGCTCGCCCGGCGAGCCATGGTCGTGAGCGATCTGACCAGCGTCGGCCGGGACGCCAAGGAATTTGGCTACCAGAATGAAGGAAAGCAGCGACGCCGGAAGATCAGGATCATTGCCGCTCGTTATGTCTGCAGTCTCGTCAGGCGCTTTCGCAATCGCAATGGTCATGACCCAGACTTCACACCCAGCCAGAACAGCCTGAATCCCAACCGGGAACCATGCAGGATTTGCCTGGTCCCGCGACTCGCGCAACAGATTGAGACAACAACTTAACCACGGATAACACGATCGCTTACATCTAACGTTGTTCAATGGGCAAGCCAAGCCCTCGTTCGTCGCCCCCGACGAAGGTCGAGGTGGCCATACGATCGGTCCGGCGGCGCGGTGGAGGCGCTGCAACGCGAATGTCGAGGTCAGGAACAATCGCGACGATACGCGGCGACTTGCATCGATCGTCCGGGCCATTGCGGGCCCGAGCCGTTCGACGACAGTATCGCTGCGGGTCGCAAACACCTTGTGATGCAGGCGGTCGTCAGGCCCGCCCCCGACGGCGCCCCGGGTGGCGCGCAAACCGGCACCGCCCGCGACGACAACCTCAAACGTATGGTCGATGAGCTCGCACGCGGGTGCCGAACTCATATTGGCTCCCGACGCATCAGGATTGGATGCCGACAGCCCGCGACGACATTTCGTTTAGATTAGATGTTTTAACTATCATATCTTGACATTATAACATGACTAGTTACGATAGAAGGATGACGTTTGGTGTTTCGTTCGAATCGGGTGGTGGGGCGATCGATGATCACAGCGGCTCAATTGCGGGCGGCCAGGGTGCTCCTCGGCATCGATCAGCGACGGCTCGCAGAACTGTCCGGGCTTTCAGTGCCAACGATCCAGCGCATGGAGGCGAGTGAGGCCATGGTTCGGGGCAATGTCGATTCGCTGGTGAAGCTGATTACAGCTCTCGACACCGCCGGCATTGAGTTGATCGACGAAGGGGCTGTCAGTAGCGCCGAGGGGCGCGGGGTGCGGCTGAAAGTCAATTCCGGATCGGCAAAAATCTATTTGAACAATCAGATAGAGAACAAAGCATCAAGCGGAATGAAGGCGCGCAGGTAATGTCGGCTGTCGTTTTGCAAATGCTGTGTGTTGCCGGAATGCTTGCATCGGCAGTTCTGGCGATTGTTCTGAGCCGCTCAACGATCACCACGACCATCATCTACGGCGTGACATTGGCCGCGTCTGCGATTGCGTTGATAGGATCCATTCACTGGTTGCTGGGCGATACCGCGAACGCCGATCTGATTCTGCCAATCGGATTGCCGTGGCTTGGCGCCCATTTCCGCCTCGACGGACTGGCTTCGTTCTTTCTCGTCGTCGTCAATCTCGGAGGGGCATCGGCAAGCCTCTATGGTCTCGGCTACGGTCATCATGAGGAGGCGCCGCAGCGCGTGTTGCCCTTCTTCCCCGCCTTCCTGGCAGGAATGAATCTTGTGGTGCTGGCGGGTGATGCGTTTTCTTATCTGCTTTGTTGGGAATTCATGTCGCTCGCGTCCTGGGCGCTCGTCATGGCGCATCATCGTGAACCGGGCAACGCGAAAGCCGGTTACGTCTACCTCGTCATGGCGAGCTTCGGCACGCTCGCCCTGCTGCTAGCCTTCGGCCTCTTGGCGGGGCCGGCGGGAGACTACGAATTTGCCGCCATTCGCACGGCTCAACATACGCCCTACGTGGCCACGTTGGTGTTGATCCTGATGTTGCTCGGCGCCGGTTCAAAGGCCGGCCTGGTGCCGCTGCACGTCTGGCTGCCGCTCGCGCATCCCGCGGCGCCGAGCCACGTCTCGGCGCTGATGAGCGGCGTCATGACCAAGGTCGCGATCTACGGCTTCATTCGCGTGGTATTCGATCTCCTGGGACAGCCGAGCTGGTGGGCGAGTGTGATCGTACTTTCTCTTGGCGGCCTCACTGCCGTAATGGGGATCTTGTATGCGATGATGGAAAAGGACCTCAAGCGCCTGCTCGCCTACAGTACGATCGAAAATGTCGGCGTCATCTTCGCAAGCCTCGGCCTTGCATTGGCCTTCCAGGCCAACGGCCTGAAACTACAGGCCGCGCTCGCGTTTGCGGCGGCTCTGTTTCACGTTCTCAATCACTCCTTCTTCAAGAGTCTGCTTTTCTTCGGCGCCGGCGCCGTGCTGACCGCGACCGGCGAACGGGACATGGACAAGCTGGGTGGCCTCATTCATCGCATGCCGTACACAAGCTTCGCCGTTCTCGTCGGCTGTGTCTCGATCTCAGCGCTTCCGCCCTTCAACGGTTTCGTCTCGGAATGGCTCATGTTCCAGGCTGTATTGCAGAGCCCGGAGTTGCCGCAATGGGCGCTGAAGATCACCGTGCCTGCGGTCGGAGCTCTATTGGCCTTGGCGGCTGCGTTGGCAGCGGCGTGTTTCGTGAAGGCCTACGGCGTGACCTTTCTAGGGCGTCCGCGCGGCGTGGCGGCGGAAACCGCAGAGGAAGTCGACCGCTACTCGCTTTCGGCAATGTTCACCCTCGCCGCACTTTGCTTGCTGGCCGGAATTCTGCCGGGACCGGTGATCGACGCGCTTTCGCCGATCACGCTACAGATCCTCGGCGGCCGCATGCCGATCCAGGCCAACGAACCCTGGCTTTCGATCGCGCCGATTGCGGAGAGTCGCAGTTCATACAACGGGCTGCTTGTTATGGTGTTCATCGCGATATCCGCTTCAGCGGCCGTCGTCTTTATTCATCGCTTCGCCTCTCGTGCCTTAAGGCGGGGGCCGGCCTGGGGCTGTGGCTTTTCCGATCCGACACCCGCGGCCCAATATTCGAGCGGAAGCTTCGCTCAGCCTATCCGCCGCGTTTTCGGTACGCTCGTGTTCCACGCCCGCGATCATGTCGAGATGCCGCCCCCCGGGGATATCAGGCCGGCGCGCCTGCGAATCGAATTGCACGATCTGATCTGGGAGCGAATGTATGAGCCGATAGCAGGCGCCGTTGGCTTCTCTGCCGATAAACTCAATCGCCTACAGTTCCTGACCATCCGGCGCTATCTCAGCCTGGTCTTTGCGACCCTCGTCACACTCCTTCTGGTTCTCGCGATATGGTCGTGATGTCGGACATTCTTGTGCAAGGCATGCAGATGCTTCTGGTGCTGCTGCTGGCGCCGCTGCTGACGGGCTTTGTGCGCAAGATTAAGGCCCGCCTGGTGCGTCGCCAGGGAGCGTCGGTCTTTCAACCGTATCTTGATCTCCTGCGATTGCTCCGCAAGGAAGTGGTGCTGGCGGACAACGCCTCCTGGCTGTTCCGCGTGACACCCTATGTAACCTTCGCCGCGATCTGGGTTGCCGCCGCCCTGGTGCCGACGTTCGCTACCGGCCTCCTCTTCAACTGGACGGCGGACTTGATTGCCATCGTGGCGCTGCTGGGAAGTGCACGCTTCTTTCTTGCGCTCGCCGGGATGGACGTCGGCACCAGTTTTGGCGGCATCGGCTCCAGCCGCGAAGTCATGATAGCGGCGCTTGCGGAGCCGGCGATGCTGCTATTTGTATTTTGCACGGCGCTGATTGCCGGCTCGACCCAACTTTCGACGGTCGCAAATTTCATGGCCTCGTCCTATGTCGGCTTACGGGTATCGCTGGGAATGGCGATGATCGCGCTCATCATGGTGGCGCTCGCGGAGAACGCGCGAATACCGGTGGACAATCCCGCAACGCACCTGGAGCTCACCATGGTGCACGAAGCGATGGTTCTCGAATATTCCGGTCGCCATCTCGCAATGATCGAATTCGGCGCCTTCCTCAAACTGTTGCTCTATGTCTCGCTGATCGCGTGCGTGTTCCTTCCCTGGAAGATAGCAGTCTTCGGTACCGGGCCGTTTTCCTATGCCATCGGCGCCGTCGCCTACCTCGTCAAGCTCGCGGTTGCCGGCTTTTTCCTCGCGCTGTTCGAGACCGCCACGGCGAAAATGCGGGTCTTTCGTGTTCCGCAATTTCTCGGTGCGGCCCTCATGCTGGGCCTGCTCGGCACCCTCCTCCTGTTCGTGTCAAAGAGCTTCTGATGCAGATGCACAGCCTCTCCTTCGACGTCTCGCACACGCTGGCCGGCGGGCTCGTCCTGATCAGCTTCATGATGCTGTACCAGGACAGGCTCTATTCGCTGCTCAACGTTTTTGCGCTTCATGCCCTGGTGCTCGCGCTGTCCGTCGCTTGGCAGGCCTTTGTCCAGGACGCGCCTCATCTTTACATCACGGCTGCAATCGCGCTCGTCTTTAAGGCGATCGTCATTCCGGTGGCGCTGCATCGCATCGTCAAGCAGCTTGGGATACATCGTGACATCGAGTCCGCCGTGGGGATCGGCCCGACCATGCTGGCCGGGATGGCACTGGTTGCCCTCTCAATGGTGCTGATGCTGCGCGTGACCGCGGAGGCCGATCCATTGGCGCGCGAGGATCTCGCTTTTGCCTTGTCGGTCGTGCTGCTCGGACTTCTGGTCATGGTAACCCGTCGCAACGCCGTCAGCCAGGTCGTCGGATTCATGTCGCTCGAGAATGGGCTGGTGCTGGCGGCAACCGGCGCCAAGGGCATGCCGCTGGTGGTTGAGATCAGCGTCGCCTTCTCGATCCTGATCGCATTCATCGTCATCGGCATCTTCCTGTTCCGGATCCGCGAACGTTTCGATTCCGTCGACGTCTCCGCGCTCGATGACTACCGGGGCGAACGGCGATGAACATAGCTTCCTTCGATTCGGTCGCAGCCATCCTGGTAATTCCGATCGGCTCGGCAGCGCTGCTCGCCGTTCTGCCGGGTTACCGGCTGACGGCCCGGTTGAACGTCGTGGCGAGCCTGGCGACATTTCTTTCGGCCCTCTCGTTGTTCGTCATCGAACGTCCGCCGCCGGGGCCGTACGTGCTCGTCGACGATCTCAACATCGTCTTCATCGTGCTCAACACCTTCGTGGGATTCACGACCAGCATCTTCAGCGCCAGCTACATCGCGCATGAACTGGAGACTGGGCGGTTGACACCGGTTTATCTGCGTTTCTACCACGCCATGTATCAGACCATGATGTTCGGCATGAACCTCGCTTTCGTGTCGAACAATATCGGGCTGATGTGGGTCGCGGTGGAAATTGCGACGCTCACCACGGTACTGATGGTCGGCATATATCGTACCCACGCCGCTCTGGAAGCGGCATGGAAATATTTCATTCTGGGGAGTGTCGGCATCGCATTCGCCCTGTTTGGTACCATCCTGGTCTATATGGCGGCGCGTCCGGTCATGGGCGAGGGGCAGGACGGCATGGTCTGGACACTTCTGATCCAACATGCCGCGAATTTCGATCCTGCGCTTCTCAACGTCGCTTTCATATTCCTGCTGCTCGGCTACGGCACCAAGGTCGGTCTGGCGCCGCTGCACGCATGGCTGCCCGACGCCCACGCCGAAGGTCCGACGCCCATATCGGCGGTACTGTCGGGGCTGCTGCTGAATGTCGCGCTCTACGCGCTATTGCGCTTCAAGATATTGCTCGCCGCCAATCCGGCGGCAATCGCTCCCGGCCCCCTGATGGTGACGATGGGCCTGATTTCGCTCCTCTTCGCCGCTTTCATGCTCTACCGCCGACGCGACATCAAACGGCTGTTCGCCTATTCCTCGATCGAGCACATGGGCATCATCGTGTTCGCGTTCGGCATGGGCGGTCCGCTCGCCAATTTCGCAGGGCTATTGCACATGGTGATGCACAGCCTGACCAAGTCCGCGATCTTCTACGCCGTCGGGCATATATCGCAGATCAAGGGCACCCAGCGAATCTCCCGGATCCGGGGCTTGACCGCGACCCATCCGGCGCTCGGCTGGGGTCTGGTAACGGGCGTCGTCGCGATCGCCGGCTTGCCGCCGCTCGGCATCTTCATGAGCGAATTCCTGGTCGTAAGCTCGACCTTCGCACGCCAGCCGCTGCTCGCGATCGTGCTGGTGTTCGGGCTGTTGTTGGCGTTCGGCGCTTTGACGTTGCGCCTGACGAGCGTCGCATTTGGCGAACCTCGAGGCAGCACCAAGTCAGCCGAGGCTTCCTACGTGCCGATGTTTGCCCATCTCTCGCTGGTTCTGATTGCGGGACTCTATCTTCCGGCGCCGCTCGTCACATGGTTCCAACACGTGGCACGCCTTCTTGGATAGTTTGGAGATCAACAGGATATGCCATCGCTGATCGATCTCATGCTGGAGGGCCGCCCGGTCCAACAACACAGCCCGTGGCCGCGAGCTACAGTCGATGCTTCCGTTTGGACATTTGCGGCAAGCGAGCTGGCACATGGACGCTGGAGCCTGCTTGGCCTTTGGGGAGAACCCTCAACGGTGCACATGGCGATTATGGATGGACATACGGCAGAAGTCGCCACCGTCAGCCTGGATTGCCCCGACCGCACTTATCCTTCGGTCGGCAAACACCACCCGCCGGCGCTTCGACTGGAGCGCGCCATCAACGACCTGTTTGGTTTGTCAGCGGAAGGCTTGCCCGACACTCGCCCGTGGTTCGATCACGACTGTTGGGCCGTTCGCTTCCCCTTGGGAAACCGCATCAACGCGTTGTCGAAGGCATCCCCCTATCATTTCCTGCCGGTGGAGGCCGACGGTCTGCATCAGGTCGCGGTCGGTCCGGTGCACGCGGGAATTATCGAACCGGGGCATTTTCGGTTTACGGCCAGCGGTGAGACTGTGGCCCGGCTGGAGCAACGGCTGGGATATACCCACAAGGGTATCGAGGGGCTCATGACTGGAGCCAATCTTGAACGGGCTGTCCAGCTCGCCGGACGCGTGTCAGGCGACAGCACAGTCGCCTACGCGTTTGCGTTTTCGCGAGCGGCCGAAGCGGCCTTACAGCTTGTCGTGCCCGATCGCGCGGCTTGGCTGCGTGCCTTGCTCGCAGAGCTCGAACGGCTCGCCAATCATCTCGGCGACATCGGCGCAATCTGCAACGACGCCTCCTTTACGCTGATGCACGCCCTTTGCGGCGTGTTGCGAGAGAGCATCCTGCGCGCGTCCGATACCGCATTCGGCCATCGATTGATGCGTGATATCATCGTACCCGGTGGCGTGACCCGCGACCTCACTGAGGAAGGGAGAGAAATCATCCGGACGACGCTGCATACCATCCGGTTGCGCTTTCCTGCTTTGGTCGAGCTCTACGACAATACGGCATCGCTACAGGATCGTACTGTCGATACGGGCGTACTCAAGGCCGCTCTGGCTAGGCAGTATGCCGTTGGAGGCTACGTAGGCCGCGCGTCCGGCCGCTCATTCGACGCACGCAGGACACTTGTGTATGCGCCGTATGACGCACTGCGCTTCGATGTACCGGTCCTGAACGAGGGTGATGTCAACGCTCGCGTCTGGATCCGCGTGCGCGAAGTTGAACAGAGTCTTTTGCTGATCGACCAGATATTGGACCGGCTTCCCGATGGCCCGCTGGGAACGCATGCGGGGCATCGGCGGGAGGCGCGGGAAGGCATGGCGATCGTCGAGGGATTTCGCGGCGACGTTCTGGTTTGGCTCCGCTTGCGGGATGGCAAGGTCGAACGATGCCATCTGCGCGATCCGTCGTGGTTTCAGTGGCCGCTTCTAGAGGCCGCAATCGAGGGCAACATCATCGCCGACTTCCCGCTCTGCAACAAATCCTTCAATTGCTCCTATTCGGGCCACGATCTCTGAGGAACGGCACCAGATGCGCAAGCTGCTTTTTGAGAGCCTGTTTCGCCGGCCGTTCACCGAGCAAGCACCGTCACCGGACGATGCCGCGGTGACCGAGCTCGCAACTGCCGTCGGTCGCGCGGCACGACGGCGCCTCGGCCGAAGCCTCTCGATACGCGAGGTCGATGCAGGATCTTGCAACGGATGCGAACTTGAAATCCACGCGTTGAACAATGCCTATTACGACGTCGAGCGCTTCGGTCTCCGGTTCGTTGCGTCGCCGCGTCACGCCGATGTGTTGATGGTGACCGGACCGGTGACGAAGAACATGCGCGACGCGTTGGAGCGCACCTATCATGCGACCCCCGATCCGAAATGGGTCGTCGCCGTCGGAGATTGCGCCCGGGATGGCGGCTGCTTTGCCGGCAGCTATGCGGTGGTAGGAGGGGTCTCGCAGGTGGTTCCCGTCGATCTTCATATTCCCGGCTGTCCTCCGCCGCCCACCACGATCTTGCGAGGACTTCTCGCCCTACTCGATCAGGCGGCCAAGAACACCAGTTCCATTTGAGGCTGTGGCGGCGCCTTCGGCTATTCCAAGCCGGCGTGATCGCAGGGTGCGTTCAGACCGGGATAGTCCTTGCGATGACGCCGATCCTTTTCGCACGATGATGTTTCCACCGCGTCTAGTTGCGATCCAACGCCGTCGGCCTCATCGCTGGCTCCGCCATCGGCGGCCAGCAAAATCCGTGCGTGCTTGAGCTTGCGCGACGCATGCTTGCCGCCGCCGAGCAGCGCCCTGAGTTCGGTACGCTCGATTCGCCTGAGTTCGACCCGATAGCGTACATTCGTGGCGTGCCTCCTCGTTCGAGGCACACACGAACAACTGAATCGCATGGCCGGCGTGAGTCCTGCGGCAAAAACCGTCACGCCCAAGCAGGGGCAGGATCTGGCTTTTATCCCTCTATACCCGGCTGCATCGCGGGCCCCCGGCCGAAACCGACATGCAGGAATATTTCCGCGTCAGCCCGCCGTCGGCTCACCAGATGGTGCTGACGCTGCAGCGCGCTTGCCTCATCAGAAGGCAGCCAAGGACCTCTCGCAGCATCGAGATCCTCGTTGATCCAAAGTTGCTGCCAGAGCTACTCTGACCCCAAGACCAACCGGTCATAATCAATGTGCAGTGCCACTAGGCGCCTCAAGGCGTGAGAAACCGCTTGCAAGTACGCTTGTCTTCAGCGTTTTCATCATCCTCGATCGAGAAACCCGTCATTCGAATGGCTCGAGGGGTCATCGCACCCGTTCCAAACTCCGCGGCGTAGAGGGCTTGGACTGCTTCATGTTCTTCATTTTCGGCTTCGCGACGTGCTCCCTGAGACGGACGCCTCGACCACCGGCCGAACTCGTAACCCCCGGATTGATCAATTCGATCCCGGCATTCTCCAGGGCAGAAACCAATTTCATCAGAGAATCGACATTCCCACGGATAACTCCGTCACTTGCTTCCATGCGCTGAATGGTGGGGACTGAGAGACCGGCGAGTTCGGCCGTCTGCCGCTGGTCTATATTCAGGAGCGCGCGAGCGGCCCTGAGTTGATTGGCCGTGATCATGAAATGGCGGCCTTCGGCAAATTTCTCATCGAATATATTTACACCATGCAAATTACCGCTTCAAGCATCAATCTAGATACAAAATATATCACCGCCAGTTCTCGCTGGCTTGAACCGGCTTGCGGCCAGAAACCTGTGTCGAATTTCTATCGAAGAATACGGGAAATACTATCAACGGCACCCGAAGTGGTTGGTTCTTAGCAAATTACATGATAAGAGATGTTTAATGCATGCGTTCTAATGCCCATATCTTAAGGTCTTTGCCTGCCGTGAAACTGCTGGGGCGTTATCAAGGAACGAACGGACAGATCGACATCGTCGAGTGTTCATGGGATGGAACACGCGTGTACTTCGAGGAGGGCGTAAGGCAAAGTCAGGCCACGCCCGACGGAGAAAGTGTCTTCACCTATGTGAAGCTCATGGACGAACTTCTGTCTCGGTCCGAACAGATCCTCGTCCTGGGTTGTGGCGGCGGAAATCTCGCGACACGGCAGTGGCGTCTCGGCAAGAGATTGACCATCGTCGACATCAACCCGATCAGTTTCGTGCTCGCGCATAGGTATTTCGATCTACCGGACGATCTGCCCTGCATCGTTTCCGACTTTCGAAAATTCGTATTCGATGACCGCGCATATTACGACGGCATTGCGATCGACGTCGGTGGACCGGGATTCCGATACGCGGAGGAGTTTGACGCGGAGACCTGCGACGCCATCCGCGCCCGTCTGGCACCGGGCGGCCGGATCGTGATGAACGTAACGGTCGCACACGACATTGATCCTACACCCGACCGGATCGCGGCCAGACTCGCCGGTGAAGAATTGCGGACATGGATCGTCGATGAGCAATTCGTCGAGGATCGCAATGCCGTCATCGCATGCGTCCCCGAGAAGACCTTGGGTTCACCGGCGGCGCTCGATCGCGTGATGCGCCATAGCCATGAACGCTGGGCGATCCGCCGCGGGAGATTGCGAAATCGCGATCTCACTAATGGATCGCGCTAATGTCGCAGCTTCCGGCAGATCGACGTGGATAACCGGCACTGGGCTCGTCTCCTCCTTGGGGAACGGTTGGAAGCGAACTGGGACTCTCTCCACAGCGGCCGCGTAAGCATCGATCTGGAAAACTAAGCGCGGTGGATGGTCCACCCTTTCGCGCCACTGCTTGCCGGCAACAGATCGATCGTCCACGGCGTGTCCGGATCGTCACGGACCTTTGGTTTCGCGCGGAAGCCACGATACCCCTACGATCCGTCCTGCTATCGACGGTTCTCGCGTGCCAGATTCCGGGCCAACAACATTCAGAGCATCGGCAACTCGCGCATGGCGTGCGACGTTCGACCAAAAAAACGTCGCACGAGACCCATTTTCTCGGCATTGCCGCTTGTAACGTATTGATGAGGAAGGATTTTTAAATGGTGGGCGCACCAGGGCTCGAACCTGGGACCCGCTGATTAAGAGTTCAAAACCGGCGCCTCTCTGCGATTTCTGAATCTGCGCCACACTACGATGAAGTCGAGAAAGGACTTTTATTTATAGAGACTTGTCGCATAGCTTCGCAGCCCAGCGAACCCTGACCTTCAAACACCTCAGTTCGCCAAAACCGTTTGAAAACCGTTTTAGCAGTTAACGTCCCCCATGACTGATATTCGCATTGCTCTCAGCGACAAGGCCATCGCTCAACTACCAACTCCTGAAGACGGCTGGTATCTGGCTCGCGACACCGAACTGAAAGGCTTCTTCGTGGTCGTGGGGAAGCGGAAGAGGACGTTCACGGTTCAAGGTGATCTTCGACAACGGGGAAAGCGAGCCTCTTCCATCAGAGTGTCGATTGGAGATGCCACCGAACTAACGACACGAGCAGCTCGCGCAATTGCCAAGGAATACCTTGCTCAGATCAGCAAGGGACAGCACCCCAAAGCGAGGCTAGACGGAAAGCCCGGACAGACCGAGACCGATGGGAATAGTGCCAAAACGGGCGCTACCCTGAAGCACGCTTGGGAACGATATTTGGAAGCTCACTTAATCCGAAAAGGCCGTAGCGAGAAAACGATAAGCGGCTATCGCGATCATGTTGAACGTCTCTTTGCAGAATGGCTTGATACCCCTCTGCTCGATCTCGCGACAGATCCTGCTAGCGTTGCGGAAAAGCACGATCAGCTTACCAAGGAGAACGGTCCCTACATAGCGAATGGGAGCATGCGGACGCTTCGAGCCATTTACAATCATGCTCGGAAGACCAATCGATCGCTACCGCGAGACAATCCCGCGGATGCTGTCGATTGGAATCAGGAAGAGCGCCGGAATACTGGTATGGGCGCGGGCGATCTGAAAGGATGGTTCCTCGAGCTGGCCAGTCTGGATAATCCAATCCGGCGCGAATTCCACCTCTTCACATTGCTATGTGGGTCTAGGCCCACCGCATTGCAGCAGGCTAAGCCCGAACACATCAATTTTCGACGGCGAACACTGCACATTCCTAAGCCTAAGGGAGGCAGCAAGCGAGCGTTCGATATTCCACTTTCTCGGGAGATGGTCCTAAGTCTCACTCGAGTACTTCGTTTTGGCAGGCAAATGCATCCGTCTCAAGCGCAACAATGGCTATTCCCAGCGGAGAGCGCCACAGGACACTTGTCGGAAACAAAAGAGGATCGAGCGATCTTGTCAAAATGGGGTAATGACCTGCGCCAAACATTTCGGACAATTGCCACTGCTGCTGGCGTATCCGAATTCGATGCCAAGCTCCTCATGAACCATTCTATCCCTGGTGTGAACGCAGGTTATGTCACTCGACACAAGCTGGTTGAAGACCACCTGCGCAGTCAACAACAAGCTATCAGTACCGTCGTGTTTTCCGCACTCGGTAATTCGCTCACGGAACAGGAAGCCCTGATCAATTGGCTTAGCCGCGGAGCTAGCCGAAGAGCCGTACCCCAATTCCGGTTGGAGCCAAACACTCTGGGCGAGCAGCAAGAAAGAATTCGGCAGGCCGCATGACCTTCGATTTGGCCGCCGGAAACTCGGGAGTCTCATCTTCTGGCCTAGATGCTGCGATAGCGCTCGATAGCGGAGAGATCAGGCACTATTCCAAGCCCGGGATTTTGGTTCAATTCAATCGTGCCCTCCCTCACATCGGCAACCGGGCCGCAAAACAAATCGCGCAACGGATTATCATTGGCATCGACCTCCAGCCAGCCATCACGGCCGACAGCGGCAAGGAGATGTGCAGACGCAAGCAGGCCGATGCCTCCGCCGAGATAGTGCGGACAGAACGTCTTGCCTACCCTCAGGATCTGGCGGGCGAGTTCTACGCAAACGGTAAGCCCGCCCCATTTTGCGATGTCGGGCTGAATCACGCCGAGCACATCGTCCCCGAGAGCCGCCTCGAAATCTTCGACACTGGAAATGTTCTCGCCCGCGGCGATCGGCATTTTTGCGTTCGCGCGCAGCTTGCGCCACTCCTCGCGCGGCCGGTCGGCGCGGATCGGCTCCTCCAGCCAGCGTAGATTGAACTCGGAGAGCCGCGGCAGCATCTCCAGCGCCTGATCCACCGACCAGCCCTGATTTGCATCGGCCGCGAGCATGCCGGCACCGACGATGGTTAGCAGCGCCGAGAGGTTCGCAATGTCGGTTTCGGCGCCAAAGCCGACCTTCAGCTTCAACGCACGATGGCCGCGCTTGAGCGCCGCTTCAGCCGTCTGCGCGGCGCCGCCGGGATTGATGCCGCTGGCATAGACCTTGATCTTGCTCGACTGGCCGCCGAGCAATCGCCACAGCGGCAGATTCCGACGCCGCGCGAAAAGATCCCACAGCGCGAGATCAATGCCCGAGATTGCCTGTGCGAACGGACCGGGCTCGCCGCATTGGAGTGCGAGGACCTCGGTGCCTTTACTCAGAACCTCGAAGGCCTGAGCGGGATTTTCGAGCTTGCGACCGACGAGGCCGGGCGCAAGCACTTCGTTGATCAGCCGGGCGCGATGCTCCGCGCCCGGTGCCGGGAAGTTAGACCAGGCTTCACCCCATCCCTCGACGCCGTCCTCGTCGACGACGCGAACGAAGACGGCGGGACGATTGAGCATCTTGCCGAACGACGTCACGACAGGCGTTGCCAGCGGGTAGCGAAAGCAGACCCCCTCGATCGAACGGACAGTGAAGCTGTCAGTCATGTTACAGCCTCTACCATCTCAGTAGGCGCGCGCGAAGTCACCTTCCTGCTTGATATCGGTGAAGCCGGGATAGCGCGCCTTCCACTGGGTGCCCTTGGCGGTGGTCAGCTCGCTGAGCCGGTCAAGCACGTTGAGGCCGTCCTTGCGCAGGCTGGCCGCCACGGCGGCCCGGTCCGGGAAGTTTTTGAGGACGGCATCGAGCCAGATGGTGCGGCCGGCGAGGAAGCCGCTGGCACCCGCAGCATAGGAGTAGTCCAGCACGCGCTCGAATTTCTCAGGGGCAGCGCCGCCCGAGAGCAGCACCCAGGGGATATTGCGCGCGCGGCAGATGTCGCCGATCGCATCGAACTCCTTTTGCGCGGCCTTGGCTTCGGCGCTGCCGTCACGGGCCGGCAGGCTGTTGGCCGCAAGCGGGCTCTCCAGCTTGAGCAGATCGACGTTGTATTCCGGCTTGGCAAATTCGCGCACGCTGTCGATGACGAGGGCTGGCAACTTGCCGGGCGATTCCACGTAATCCGCGGTGTGGTTGGCGCTGCCGAGGAACGGATAGACCAGCAGCTCGAGCACGTAGGGAATGTCGTGGCGGGCGCAGCCCTCGCCGATCTCGCGCACGAACTTCTTCTGGTGCTCGTTCACGGCGGCATCGGCGTCGGGCCGGTACCACGCCAGCACCTTGACGGCATCGCCGCCCATGGCGCGGATCTTGTCCACGCTCCAGTTGGTGATCGCGCGCGACTTGCGGCCGCCCGCGGTCTCCTCGACGCGGTGCTCCTCCAGCGTCATGATCAGGCCGCAGCGCGGCGGCAGCAGATCGATCGCGGCGGGCACGGCAAAATTCGGGTCGAACAGCATCGAGCTGCAATGCGGCGCGAGGTTCTCGACCAGAAGACGCTTAGCCGCCGTGACGTCGGAATATTCGACCTGATCGCGGGTGATGCCTTTTGCTTTTGCGATGGCATCGAACAATGGCGGCCGCTGATCCAGCGCGACAATCCGAAAGTGGCCATCCGCGTCTGCAAGCCGTGCCAGGCCGCGGTTCTTTCCAATCGTTCTCATGGCTTCGTCCTCATGAATACAAGACACTCGTTGATGGTGGGGATTCCGTTGCGGCCGCCGGCGTGGCGGCATTTCATGGCGGCCGTGGCCGCCGAAAACATCATGGCGGCGCGCACGTCGAGGCCGGCGGCGATCGCGAGCGTATAGGCGCCGTGGAAGACGTCGCCCGCGCCCGTGGTGTCGACCACGTCGACGCTGAAGGCTGCCTGCCGATGCAGTTCGCTGTCCTCGTACCAGCTGACGCCGCCCTCGCCGCGCGTCACCGCGATGACGCGGCAGCCGAAGCGCGCGAGGGCTGCGAGGGATTTGTCGTCGGCCGAGCCGGCAAAGGCGGTAAGCGCGGGCTCGGAGAAGATGGCGTGATCGGTCAACGGCAGCAGCCGCTCGAATACCTCCGCATCGGCCATGTCGCCGTCGAGCACCGTTGGAATGCCGCGCGAGCGCGCTTCGCAGAACAGCGTCGCGGCGCCCTCGACCCAGCGCGGGTCCGCCAACACGGCGGATGCGCGCGCGACAGCGTCGAGCGGAAGCCAGTTCGCTGCTTCAGGGAAGAGACCGCGAAAGTTGACGATCTGCCGTTCACCTGAGCTATCGACGATGATCCCGGAGACAGACGAGCGGCCATCGGCAAACAGCCGGAAGTTCTCGACATCGACGCCCTCGGCGGTGAAGGCGGATTTCATCTCGTGGCCGGCGGCATCGTTCCCGGCCCGTCCCCAGAACGCGACGGACGCACCAAGCTTCGCCACGGCCACACTCGCATTAGCGGCCATGCCGCCGCCGAGCGTGCCGTACGCGACGGCCTTGATCTTCTCGCTTCCGCCCGAGAACGGACGATCCACGCGCCAGACCTGGTCGAGCGCCGACAGTCCGAGGCAGATCACGTGCACGGGCTTCGCGCCGGATGAGACGTTCGCGAGATCACCGATGTTGGCTGATGTGCTCACCGCAGAACCTGTCCATTGGCGGCATCAAATAGATGTGTCTTGCCGGGCTGCGGACGCAGATTGATGCGATCGCCGACCTTCGGCCGCAGCGCCGGATCAACCCGCGCGATGGCGGAACCACCGGCGAGGTCGAAATGGATCAGCGTGTCGGAGCCGAGCGGCTCGACCAGTTTGATGGTGACGGCGACGCCATCGGCCCCATCGGCCGCGACGGCGAAATGTTCAGGGCGAATGCCGAGCACGGCGCTGCCGGCCTTGCTCAGGCGGGCTGCGGGCTCGCCGTCCAGCGGCACCACCGCTCCACCTTCGGAGAGAACAGCGCGTTCCTGGCGCCACTCGACCGGGAAGAAATTCATCGCGGGCGAACCGATGAAGCCGGCGACGAACTGGTTAGCCGGCCGCTCGTAGACCGTCTCCGGCGTGTCATATTGCTGGATCGTGCCGCTCTGGAGCACGACGATGCGGTCGGCCATGGTCATGGCCTCGATCTGATCATGGGTGACGAAGACCATGGTGGTCTTCAGCTCCTGCGACAGCGCCTTGATCTCGGCGCGCACCTGCCCGCGCAGCTTGGCGTCGAGATTGGAGAGCGGCTCGTCGAACAGGAACGCCTTGGGATTGCGCACGATGGCGCGGCCCATGGCGACACGCTGGCGCTGACCGCCGGACAGCTCCTTCGGCTTGCGATTAAGATAAGGCTCGATATGCAACAGGGCGGCCGCGCGCTTCACGCGCGAGTCGATTTCCGCCTTCGGCGTTCCCCGCAGCTCCAGCGCAAACGACATGTTGTCGTAGACGCTCATATGCGGGTAGAGCGCGTAGTCCTGAAACACCATGGCGATATCGCGGTGCGCGGCCTGCACACCGTTGACGCGCTTGTCGCCGATATAAAGATCGCCCGACGAGATGGGCTCAAGGCCGGCGATGATCCGCAGCAGGGTCGACTTGCCGCAGCCGGACGGGCCGACGAACACGACGAATTCGTGGTCCGCGACCTCCAGATTGAGATCGGGGATCACGGTGAAATTGCCGTAGCGTTTGGTGAGGTTGCGGATCGAGATCGAGGCCATGATCGCTCAGTCCAGCGCCAGCACAGGCTTGATCAGCTCGCCCTTGGCGAAGCGGGCGAAATTCTCAGGTAGAGCCGACAGGCCGAACTCGCCGTCGACGAGGACGCGGTATTCGTCTTTGTACTTGCGCAGCAGCTCGACATTCGGCTCGAAATCCGGGACCGGAAAATAGAAGGTCCGGATCATGTAAAAATCCTTGCGGCGGAAGACCTTGCCTTCCTCAATGGTCCAGGGCGCGGCGTTCTCGCCGACCAGCACGAGCGCGCCGCGCGGCAGCACCAGCTCGATGCCGAGATTGCGCGCTGCATGCGCACCCGAGCACTCCATGATCAGCGCAAAGCGCTGCGAGCTATCGCCGACGGGGTGCGCCGTGGCGCCGAAGGACTGCGCGATCTTCAGACGCGCGGCATTGGGATCGGCGACGTAGATATCGTCGTAACCGAGCGCACGGAGCGCCAGCACGACACCGAGGCCGACGGGACCTGCGCCCATCACAAGCACCGACCCGGCCTCGTTCGCTGGCACCACGCGACTGACGAAACGCACGGCATGGCCCGAGGTGCCGATGGTGTCGAGCAGCAACGGCGCGAGACTGTCTTCGATATCGTCGGGCACCTGCAGCAGGCAGTTCTCCGGCACCGGCACATATTCGGCATAGCCGCCCGGCCTGTTCCAGCCGATCAGGCTGGAAACTTCCAGGCACATTTGGGTGTCGCCGCGCTTGCAGGCGGCGCAGTGACCGCAATGCAGGGGAATGTAGACGGCGCAGCGGCGGCCATGCAGCTTGTGGCCGGGCTGCTCGACCACGCCGAAGATTTCGTGACCGGCGGTGAACTCCGCGCCCCTGTGCCAGAGCTTGAAGTCGGAGCCGCACAGCGCGGTGCGCGAGACACGCACCAGCACCTCGCCGGCACCGACGTCGGGCATCGCCACACGCTCGATGGTGATCCGATCGTTGCCGTGAAAGACCGCGGCCTGCATGATCGAATTCGGACGGGGAGATACGTTCATCGGATTAACCTTTCACCGCGCCGAGCGTCAGTCCGGACACCAGCCAGCGCTGAACCAGGGCCGCCAGCACCAGCGGCGGCAACGCGATCAGCGTTGCTGCTGCCATGAGAGCGCCCCATTGCGTCGAGCCTTCGCCGATGAAGTTGAAGGCCGCCGCAATCAGCGTCTTGGTGTCGCCGTTGGAGAGCACCAGCGCAAACAGGAAGTAGTTCCACGAGAACACGAAGGCGAGGATCGCCGAAACCGCGATGCCCGACGCTACCAGCGGCATCGCGATGCGCCAGAGGATGCGCGCGACTCTGCATCCATCGACTTGCGCGGCTTCGAACACGCTGCGCGGAATCGCATCGAAGGACGGCAGCAGCACCCAGATCACGATCGGCAGCGTGATCACGGCGTGGCTGAGGATCAGCGCGGTGTAGGAGCCGATCATGCCGACCTGCCGGAACATGACGTACCACGGCAGCAGAAAGAGCGTGCCCGGCGCCATGCGCGCGGCGAGCGTCAGGATCGCCGGCCAGGTGATCCGCGTCCAGGAGACGGCAAAGGCTGCGGGAATGCCAAACAGCAGCCCGAAGGCGGTCGAGCCGACGGTGACGATCAGGCTGTTGAGCGCGTAGCTCAGGAACGGCGTCGTCTTGGTCAGCTCGACATAATTGTCGAGCGTCGGCGAGAAGGTCAGCGTCGGCGGATACGCGGTGACCTCGAAAGACGGCTTGAACGAGGACAGCACCATCCAGACCGTCGGCGCCATGATCAGCACGCCGGCGATCACGAGCTGCAGCGTGTTGAGCCAGCGGATCCAGCGGTCGGTGTTGGCGGCATCGTTCATGACATCACCATGCGACCGCGCCGCGGAGGCGGTTGAAGGCGAGCACGGCGCCGAACACGATCGCCGTCAGCGTCAGCATCAGCGCGCTGGCATAGCCGATGTTGAAGAACTCGAAGCCGACCCGGAAGCCGTAGACGTTGAGCGTGTTCGAGGAGTTACCCGGACCGCCCTGGGTGGTGATGTAGATGATGTCGAAGAAGCGCAGCAGATCAACGCTGCGCAGGATCGCCGCGGTGACAATGGTCGGCAGCAGCAGCGGCAGCGTGATTCGCTGAAACGTCTTGAACGGCGATGCGCCGTCGATTTGGGCTGCCTCATAGACGCTCGTCGGCAGCGACTGCAGGCCGCCCAGCACGATCAGGGCGACGTAAGGCGTCCACTGCCAGCTGTCGATCAGCGCGACGGTCGGAATCACCCATGTGGGCGAGGCCAGCCAATCCGATGGCGGCAGGCCGACCGACTGGAGAATGTAGTTGGCCGCGCCCAGCGAGGGATCAAGGATCACCAGCCACATCATGCCGGCCACAACCGGCGGCATCATGAAGGGCGAGATGAACAGCGAGCGCACGATGCCCGGCAGCCGCTTGGCATGGAACAGCACCAGCGCGAGCCAGATGCCGAAGACGAGTTGCAGCGCCAGCGACAGCACGAACAGCGCGATGGTGACCCACAGTCCGTGCCAGAATTCGACGTCGGAGATCAGCTTCGAATAGTTGGCGAGTCCGGCGAAGGACTGCTTGCCGGTCGTGGAGAACGTCTGGAAGCCGAGCCAGATCGTATAGACGACCGGAAACGCGATCATCGCGACCGTGAACACGACTGCCGGCGCCGAAAGCGCCGCCATCTCCAGCTTCTGCCGGTCCTGCGTGAGTGTCGCAGCCGTATCCGACATGTGTTCCTGCCCTCGATCGGGTTGGGTGCCGGCCAGCACGAAGCCAGCCGGCATGACGCCGTCAGTTCAGCGAGATCAGCGCGTCCAGCGCCTTGTCGGCATCGGCACAGGCCTGGTCGATCGGCTTCTGCTTCAGGATCAGATCCTGCACCGCCTGGCCGATGAACTCGCGCGATTGCGGATTGGCGACGATGGGATAGCCGACTTCGGACGAGCCCTTGGTGGCGAGCACGTCGAGCGCAGCCTGCCATTCCTTCCGCACCGGCTCCTCGTCGATCCACTTGCGATATTCGGGATCGTTGGCAACCGACGGACGCGGCGGTGCAATGCCCTGCAGCGCCATCTTCTTCTGCACCTCGGGGCTGGTTGCCCATTGCACGAAGTACCAGGCCACATCCGGCTGCTTTGAGTGCGAGGACACCGCCATGCCCCAGCCGATCGTGGTCGGCACCTGGCCGGCGTCGCCCGCCGGGAACGGCAGCAGGCCAGTATCCTTCAGGCGCGCGCCGCCTTCCATCACGGTGCGCAATTCGTTGGAGGATTCGAACGCCATCGCGGCGCGACCGCCGCGATACAACGCGGAGATCTGCTGGAAGCTGTAGTTGACGACGCCGGGCGGTCCGAAATCGCGCAGCAGCCGGCTATAGGTGTCGAGCGCCTCCTTGCCCTTGGCCGAGCAGAGATTCGACTTGCCGTCAGCCATATAGGTGCCGCCGATATTGTGCAGCATGTTACTGAAAGTGTAGGCGACCGCGGGCTTGAGGCCGCGCGAGACGAAGGGCGTCACCGTGCTGTCGCAGGTCTTGATCTTCTCGGCCGCAGCTTCGACGTCCTTGATCGTCTTCGGCGCCTCGAGGCCGCATTTCTTGAAGATGTCGGTGCGGTAATAGAAAATCGGGCCTTCGAGGTTCATCGGCATGCTGGTGAGCTTGCCGTTGAACGTCGCGGCCTTCAGCAGGGCCTGGCTCAGCCCGGCCGGATCGTAATCCTTGGCGACGTCGTTCTTGGCCATCGCGGTGAGATCGGCATACCAGCCGGCGGCGGCGAACTGCTCGCCTTCGCGCGACGGCAGCGTCATGTAGACGTCGACTTCGTCGCTATTGGCGTTCATGACCGTGACCAGACGCTGGCGCATCTGCTGTTCCTGATAACCGTCGACCTTCAGGGTCATGCCGGTCAGCTTCTCGAAATCAGCCCTGTAGGTCAGCAGCGCCTGCGAGACCGGATTGTTGTTGGCGAGAAAGATGACGGTCTTGCCCTTGAACTTCATCCAGTCGAAATCGGCCGCATGCGCCTGCGCACTGACGGCAATCGCGAGAACGGGCAACGCGACATGCGTCGCGAGCATCCTGGCCTTCATCGAACTCTCCTCCCGGCTGGCCGCCTTAAGCTGGCGGAGCATTTTGAACGCGTTTGAGCGCAGTCTGAAAACGGTTACAAAATAGACCTCGCGACCGTGGAGTCAAGCGATGGACAGGCCCCACAATCCGCGGCGGATTTGCGTCATTCTCGCTACCTTGCAGTTCGCACTGCATCATGTAACGTTACATCCATGAGACTGACCAGCGCCAACTCCGCGAACAAGTCTGCGAAACAGGGCATCCGCGCCGTGGCGGCCCGCGCCGGCGTTTCGACGGCGTCGGTCTCGCGCGCCCTCAACAATCCCGATGCGGTCAGCCCGTCCTTGCGCGCCCGCATCGAGCAGGCCATCGACGCGCTCGGTTACATCCCGCATGCGCCGGCGCGCATCCTGTCGTCGCGACGTTCACGTACGCTCGGCGCAATCGTTCCGACGATCGACAACACGATGTTCGCCCGCGGCATCGCCTCGCTGCAGCAATATCTGTCCTCGGTCGGGTACATGCTGTTCCTCACGACAAGCGGCTATGATCTCGACATAGAGCTGCAGCAGGCGCGCAACCTGATCAGCCGCGGCGTCGATGGCCTCGTGCTGCGCGGCGACTGCCATCACGACGCATTGCGCAAGCTGCTGGCGGACAATGAGGTGCCCTTCATCAATGTCGGCATCTACCAGCCCGACCGGCCTTATCCTTGCGTCGGCACCGACAATGAGGCCGCTGCCCATCGCGCCGCCGCGCATGTCATCGAGCTCGGCCATCGCCGCATCGGCATCGTCTCGGCGCTCCAGCGCAACAACGACCGCGCAAGCGCGCGCGTCGCCGGCTTTCGGCGCGCGCTCGCCGAGAACGGGCTCGAGCTGCCATCGCAATGGCATGTCGAGGTGCCCTATACGCTGGACGACGCGCGCGAGGCCGCGCGCTATCTCCTCAACCTCAAGGACCGCCCCACGGCCGTTGTGTGCGGCAACGACGTCATCGCATATGGCGTGCTGCTGGAGGCGGAGCGCGACGGCTTCTCGGTGCCGCGCGACCTGTCGGTGGTCGGCTTCGACGACCTCGACTGGAGCCGGCATCTGCGGCCGAGCCTGACCACGATCCACGTTCCGACCGGCGAGACCTGGCAGCGCGCCGGCGAATATCTGGTGCGCAGTCTGGCTGGCGAGCAGACCATCATGCATCGCGAGATCGATTTCTCGCTGGTGGTGCGCGAATCCACCGCTGCGCCTCCGAAGTCCTTGAAGTGAGAGACATTTCCCATGAAATCGAACTTTTCCCTCGCGCTCGGCTTCCATGCCATCGTGATTGGCGGCGCCGGGGACATTGGTGCAGCAATCAGCAACCAGTTTTGCGACCTCGGCGCGACGGTAACGGCCACGGGCGCCAATGAGGCGGATCTCGCCCGCACTCTCCTCAAGCCGCGCGCGGGCCTGGCGCTCGCGACGCTCGACGTGACCGATGATGCTGCCGTCACGTCGTTCGCGGGGAAGTACCAGCGCGTCGACGCCCTGATCAACTGCGGAGGGATCCTCGCGCGCGACAAGGAATTCGAAATCGAGACCTTCATGAAGGTGCTCGACGTCAATCTCACCGGCACGTTCCGGACCTGCATGGCGTTTCAGCCGCGGCTCGCGGAGACGAAGGGCTCGATCGTCAACATCGCCTCGATGAACGCGACGCTGGCGCTGCCGCGGATTCCCGCCTACTGCGCCAGCAAGGGCGGCGTCGTGATGCTGACTAAGGCGCTGGCCTTGAAATGGGCCGAGCAAGGCATCCGCGTCAACTCGGTGGCGCCCGGCTATGTCGAGACCGCGATCAACGCCGGCGGCCGCGCCGATCGCGCACATTATCAGCGCATTGCCGACCGCACCGCGTTCAAGCGCTGGGGACAGCCGGAAGACATCGCGGGCGCCGTCGCCTTCCTATGCATGCCAGCCTCGCAATATGCGACCGGCACCGTTGTCGTCGTGGATGGCGGGTTTCTTGCGGGATGAGGGGCTGACGCACAATTGAACCACGGTTCGTGCGGCGTGAGCCAAGAGACTTTGCAAGGCGACAGGAATGGACACAACCGATCGCGAGTCGATTCGCACCCTCGACAACATGGCTGCGATGTTTGCAGACGTGGTCTCGACGTGAGAACTCGTCGAGAGTCTGCGATTTAATCCACGCCGCCCCTGCGTCCCGAACGCAGTGAGTATCTTCTAAGTTATTGATCTTTCTGGATGTGGCAGTCACGCCAGTCCCGTTCTGTTCACGGTTGTTTCACTCAATTCGTTGCGATTTCGTTGCGGCTTTCATAGACTAGAACGAGAGCTGCTGAGGACCTTGGGAGTTGGATGCGCGCCGGGATTAGTTAGGTCCTTTGTCGCCAACGGAGGGGCCATTTCCAAATGCCAGATTCCAAATGAACAACGGAAGCCGGCCGCAGGTCATAGATTTCACTGGCAACGTTAGATTTGGACCAACGTCAGGATGGCGGAATCAAAACCTGCTTGATTATTCAATGATTTCAGCGCGTGATTGGAAAACGGTCAAAAATACGCGTAGTAATATCAATTGCGCTTGATTAGCGGCATTGAATAGCCGCCAGCTACAACTGGCATGAATTGGGTTGTTAGTCGCCGAGAGCCCGGCACCGGTCGGCGCGTTGAGTTGATGCAGATGACACCAAAAAGGCGGCTTGCAGCCGGTCGTATCCGGCCGGTAGCTCGCGTTGGACTGAGCGCCTTGAGCTATTCACGGTCCCTCAGCTTCGCCGAAAGAATGGGCGCCGCCTCTAGACGGCGCCCAAGTTCGGGAGGAAACAGACAGCCGGTCTGCAAGGGGTTCGGTCATCTCGGTCTTGAAATGGATATCGGCACGACCCGAGAGTGTGTGTCTAATGCGCGATGAGATGAGGATGAATCGTCACCGCGCTTCAGGTCGTCGTCCGAGCATGATCTTTCTGGAAAACGGCTAAGTACTCTTGATCATGCTCTAATACGTGGCCCGACCTCCCGACAAGTCGAACGCAGCCCCGGTGCTGAACGAGCATTCGTCGCTCGCCAGCCAAAGTACGAGTGCAGTCACCTCCTCTACACGTCCGAATCTTCCGATTGGAATCTTCGAAAGCATAAAATCGATATGCTCGGGCGCCATCTGGTCGAATATCGGGGTGCGAATGGCCGCTGGCGTGACGCAATTGATGCGCACATCGGTGCTGGCCAACTCCTTTCCGAGAGATTTGGTAAGTCCGATGACGGCAGCCTTGGACGCACTGTAAGCCGATGCGTTGGGATTGCCTTCCTTCCCTGCAACCGAGGCAATATTTACGATCCGGCCATAGCCCGTTTGCGCCATTTCCCGGACAGCAGCGCGATTGCAGTAGAAGGTGCCATTGAGATTGATATCGATCACGCGCCGCCAATCGTCTCCCGAATAGTCTTTGGTCGTACGATTTGGCCCGCTGATACCCGCACCGGCGATCAAGATATCCAGGCGTCCCCCGAGCGCGGCCACGCTTCGCGTCATGGCCAAGTCCACGGCCTGCTCGCTGGCAATATTAACCACCTGAATGTCCGTACCGCCGAGTTCATCGGTCCTCCGCAACAAGGCCTCTTCGTTAGAGTCCCACAGCGACACGACCGCGCCCTCGGCCCGCAAGCGATCCGCGACGCCGCGTCCAATCCCTGACGCAGCGCCGGTCACGATGGCGGTCCGACCTTGGAACCTTCCCGCGAACATCAAGGGGTCACCTTCGAAGGCGACCAGGCCGTCACCTCCTGACGCTGCGTTCCGAGTCCCTGAATGCCGAGCGTCATGATGTCGCCGACCTTGAGGTAGATAGGATCCGGCTTCATGCCCATGCCCACGCCGGGAGGCGTCCCCGTCGCGATGATATCGCCGGGCATCAGCGTCATGAATTGACTTACGTAGCTGACGATCCCGGCGCAGCCGAAGACCATTGTTCGCGTGTTTCCCTGCTGCATTCGCCGGCCATTCAACTCGAGCCAGATATCGAGCCTCCCCGGATCCGGGACCTCATCCGTCGTGACGAGCCAGGGCCCGACGGGACCGAAGGTATCGCAGCCCTTTCCCTTGTCCCAGGTCCCTCCGCGTTCCATCTGGTATTCGCGTTCGCTCACGTCGTTCACGACGCAATAGCCGGCGACGTACTGGAGCGCCTCGACCGGCTCGACGTACGAAGCGCGACTCCCGATCACGATTCCGAGCTCGACTTCCCAATCCCCTTTCAACGATCCCCTTGGCAGCACCACGGCATCGTTCGGGCCGCTCAACGACGTAATGGCTTTCTGAAAAACAATGGGCTCCGACGGCAGCGGAAGACCCGCTTCGGCCGCGTGATCGGCGTAGTTTAGTCCGATCGCGACAAATTTTCCGACGCCTGAGACCGGCACCCCAAAGCGAGGAGTGCCCGCGACGACCGGAAGCGACGAGACGGGCACGCGAGCCAGATCCCGCAAAGCATCAGGCGAGAGATGCCGAGGCGCCATATCGGGAATGACGGCGGACAGGTCCCGCACCCTTCCCTCTGCATCGATTATTCCCGGCTTCTCCTCACCTGGCTGACCAAAACGAACAAGCCTCAAGCTTTGCACTCCTCTCACTTCCAGATCAGGCACATCGGTTCCCAACCCAGAGCCTCTTTTTCTATCCTCAACCCGCATGGCTCACGGCCAGAGCCAACGGCTCAAACCCTGCTGACACGAGAACTCTCAGGAGCCATCCTTCGCGATGACGGTCTTCACCCAACTTGGTCGGGCCATGCCCGGATGGTCGCAATCGATCGACCCACAGTCAGATCTCGAACGCCCATTGTTCGGCCGCCACGGCATATTTTCCGCCTTCTCGGCGCATGTAGCCGAAGCCGGGAAAATGGAGATGCATGCCCCCGATCAAGAGGTCATCGGTTACGACCATGTCGAAGATCATTTGGCGCGCCTTGGCTGCCGCTTCCGGATCGACGTCGAACTGCATCGTCACGTGCGGAGCCGCCACCTGGATTTCAGGCACGTGCACAGTGTCTCCCCAGACAATCATCGATTGGTCACCGGAGGAGATGACATAGGCCGTGTGCCCCGGCGTGTGTCCGGAGATCGGGATGGCCGTCACTCCCGGCAGGACACTTCCGCTCTTGAAGGTGCGAACGCGGTCGGCGGCCATGTATGGTTTCAATTGGATCCGGCCGGCCTCGAAGTAGCGGCGGCGCTGACGCTCCGGCGCCCTCTCCATCTCCTCGTCGTCGAACCAATGATCGATCTCGTTCTCATGGACGATCACCTCGGCATTGGGAAATAGCCGCGTGCCGCTGGTTGCATCGGTCAAGCCGTTGGAGTGATCCGGATGTATATGCGTGAGCAGAACGCCATCGACCGCTGCCGGGTCGATGCCCGCCGCGGCGAGATTGGCCGGCAAGCGACCGCAGGTGGGGCCCATGATGTCTGCCGAGCCGCAATCGATGAGGTACGTGCGGCCCCCAAAACGCAGGGCGAAGGCGTTTACCGAAATGCGAGGCGGCGAGATCCGGTGCTCCCTCAAAAGCACGTCCTTGATCTCCGGTTCCTGCATGTTCCGAAAGATCCCATATCCCAAGTCGACGTAGCCATCACTCAAGCCGGTGACCAGAACGTCGCCGAGTTTCCGGTGATAGACGCCAGCCACCTGCTCAGACGGCAAATTCTTCATCTCGCACTCTCCTTCCAAGGCAGTTCGAAAATCTCAGGCTCGTTCTGTCGAATTTGTGAGCTACAGGCGACGCGACGCTTCATCATGCGTCGGTCCGATCGCCGTCAGCCGCAACTCGCGGATCGAGCCCAACCGCTCGATATCCCAGAGCTGATCGAACAGGATGGTTGCCTGGTTCCGGTCGAAGACGCGCGTCGCGCAATCCAGAAACTTGTCCTGCAGCTCCCCTCGCGTCAGGGGCTCTTGCCAACTTCCCTTGGCATAGGCGACGGGTTCGCAAGTCAGAATTTCGCCCGACGTCAGTTCGATACTGACCTGATCGGCCGGCGCGAACGGCTGATCACCTTCCATCACTTCGGTCGTGGTCGAGCATCTGACCTTCGCGATGATGTCCTTGACATCGTCCCGGCAAACGAACGCATCGCTTAGCTCGGCAAGGCCCACCCTTCCGGCGATCAGGGCTGCTGCCATCGCGAATTCCATGCTGAACTTCGCTTCGAGGCCGGTTCGTGGGTTGCTGTTTCGCAGCATCAGCTTTTGGGTGATGCCAGTATGAACCCGGATTTCCCCAACCCGCTCCGGCTTCAGCCCATGCTTGCCGACCAAACCAAGCATGGCATCGATCGAACGGTGGGTGGCATAGCAAGTTGGATAGCGTTTCACATTGACGCCGAGATGCGCCAAACGCCAGTTGGCACCGATATCGATCGTCCCGTTCTCGATCCGCGGCTGTCCCGATGGCGAGTGCGCGCGCAAAAAGCCTGTTCGGTGTTCGAGCACGTCGAGCGAGCCCGTAAAGCCCTGCTCCGCCAATCGGGCGGCGATGACACCCGATTGCGCCGTCCGTCCTGCATGGAGAGACTTCGTCATGGTGCCGAAATTCGCGACGAGGCCTGAGGCGAGCGATGCGGCAATTGCAATGGCGTGAGCGGTCTTTTCGGAGTCGAGACGGCGGATATTGGCGCAGGCGGCGGCAGTTGCGACCGCGCCCATCACCGCGGTCGGATGGAAGCCTCGCTCGTGCAACTGCCCAGGCTCCAGCGCGGCGAGTTGCGCCCATAGCTCGTAGCCCCCGACATAGGCCGTCACCATGTCGGGTCCGCTCGCCCCGCGCGACCAGCCCTCAGCCAGGATAGCCGGCACGAGCACCGCGCTCGGGTGGCCCGCAAGCGCCACGTCGTCATAGTCGAGCACGTGAGCAGCGACACCGTTGACCAGCGCCGCATCCGAAGCAGTCAGATTGCGCCCGGAGGGTATTTCCGGCGCTCCGTCGTTCTGCGTGGAAGACGTCGACATCGCGGAGACGATTCGAACCGCCTCCTCGGCGGCACCGGCGATCATCACTCCGACGCAATCGGTGATCCCGGTGCGCGCAGCGTCCCGGCACGCCTGGGGCGGATCGGATGCCTTCAGGCTTGCCACGAAGCTCGCCGTTTGGCGGGTGATTGCAAGCATGATCGTCTCCTCAGTACGATCGTGGAAGACCCAGCACATGCTGCGCGACAAAGGCGAGAATCATATTGGTCGAGATCGGCGCCGTCTGATAAAGGCGCACCTCCCGCCACTTTCGCTCGACGTCGTATTCCTGGGCGAAAGCAAAACCGCCGTGGGTCTGGAATGCCGTGTCCGCCGCCTTCCAGGTCGCCTCCGAGGCCAGCAGCTTCGCGATGTTCGCATCCGATCCGCAGGGCCGCCCGGCCTGAAACAGCGCCGCGGCTCGACGACACATCATGTCGGCGGCCTCAAGCTCCGCGTAGGCCCGCGCCAACGGAAACTGGATTCCCTGGTTCTGACCGATGGGGCGGCCAAAGACACTTCTCTCGCGCGCGTAGGCGACGCCCTTGTTGAGAAGCCAGCGGCCATCTCCGACGCATTCGGACGCGACCAGAATGCGCTCGGCGTTCATCCCGTCGAGAATGTAGCGGAAGCCGTGGCCCTCCTCTCCGATCAGATTCTCGGCCGGCACACGGAGATTCTCGATGAACACTTCGGTCGTGTTGTGATTGATCATCGCCTTGATGGGACGGATTTCGAGTCCATGGCCCTTGGCTTCGCGCAGGTCGACGACAAAGACCGAGAGCCCATCCGTTCGCTTCTTCACCTGGTCCAGGGGCGTGGTGCGTGCCAGAAGCAGCATGAGATCGGAGTGCAACGCCCGCGACGTCCAGATCTTCTGTCCGTTGACGACATAGATGTCGCCTCGTCGTTCCGCGCGGGTCTTGAGCTGGGTCGTGTCGGAGCCCGTGTTCGGCTCGGTCACGCCAAAGGCCTGCAGGCGGAGCTTTCCTTCCGCGATGTCCGGCAAGTATGCCCGCTTCTGCCTCTCGCTGCCGTGACGAAGCAGCGTACCCATGATGTACATCTGCGCATGCGCGGGACTTGCCGCGCAACCATTCGCGTTGATCTCCTCGAGGATCACCGCAGCCGCGCGCAAAGGCAGGCCCGAGCCGCCGTATTCCTCGGGAATCAATGCGCCGAGAAAACCCGCCTCCGTCAGGGCTTCGACAAATTCAGTCGGATAGCCGCTACGATCTTCGAGAGCACGCCAGTATTCTCCCGGAAACTTCGCGCATATCTTCCGAACCGTGGCGCGCAGCTCCGGAAAGTCCTCCCCGAGGGCGACGCTGACCTCGGCATCGGCCGCAACGGCCGGCTCGTGATCGTTCATGGCAGATCCCTTCAAACGGCAGCAGTCGTGTGAGCGTGATAGGTCTTGGGCAGCCCCGCTCGCGCGATGGCTCCGGAAAAGCGTTCACCCGGCAGCCAGGTTTCGACTTCGCGACGAAAGGCGACGAGTGCTTCGACGTCGGCACCAGTATCGAATCCGAGCTGCTCCAAAAGAAAGACGGTGTCCTCCGTATCGATGTTGCCGGTCGCACCGGGTGCGAACGGGCAACCGCCAAGTCCGGCAACAGAAGCGTCGAAGGCCCGCACCCCGGCGTCGAGCGCTGCGGCAACGTTTGCCAGCCCCAACCCGCGGGTGTCGTGGAAATGACAGGCGACCGGGACCTGCCCCACCGCGGCGATCACCTCCTTCATGAGGGCTTGGACCTGGCGCGGATGGCCGTAGCCGACCGTGTCGGCGATGGTGATCTCATCGGCTCCCATCTCGGCGAGCCGGCCCGCGATTTCCACGACCCGCGAGTTCGACACGGCGCCGGAGATCGTACAGCCGAATGCCGTTGCGATTCCGGCGCCCAGCGCGATAGGCGCTCCGACGCGCTGATCGCGCGCCGCAACGATGCGGGCAAAGTCCTCAAGCGATTGTTCCGTGGTGCGACGTACGTTCGCCAGATTGTGCTGCTCGCTCGCGGAGAGCACATAGTTCACCTGCGGGACGCCAAGAGCGAAGGCCCGTTCTGCGCCGCGGAGGTTCGGCACGAGGGCCGACGGCCGGCATCCGGCAATGGCCATCGCGCCGCGTGCGACCTCCTCCGCGTCGCCAAACTGCGGAATGAGCTTTGGCGGAACAAACGAGGTCACCTCGATTTCATGGATACCGGCTGCGACCACGCGTCGACACCAAGCGAGCTTGCGCTCAGTCGGCAGGATCGTCCCGACCATCTGGAGCCCATCCCTGGGCCCTACCTCGCGGACATGGGCTTTTTCGCGCATTCTGGCTTCCTTGTCGTTACTTGCCTTGGAAGGTCGGCTTGCGGCGCTCGTTGAATGCAAGCACGCCCTCGCGGCGATCCGCCGTCGGCACAAGACGGTTGTATGCTTCGATCTCGAAGGCGAGGCCGTCGGCCAACGACATCTGAAGGCCGCGATGGATGGACTGCTTGGCCTGGCGCACTGAGAGCGGACCATTGCCGGCGATGCGATCGGCGATCGCGAGCGTCGCATCGAGCAACTGATCTTGCTCCAGCACCCTGTTCACAAGGCCCCAACGCTCCGCTTCCTCAGCCGTGAACGGCAAACCGGAAAGGATGAGCTCCTTGGCCCGGCGCTCGCCGACGGCGCGGGGCAAATTCTGCGTGCCGCCGGCTCCCGGCATGATTCCGAGCGTCACCTCAGTCAGGGCAAACCGCGCGTTTCGCGATGCGTAGACGAAGTCGACCGCCGCGGCGATTTCGCACCCGCCGCCGTAGGCCGCGCCGTTCACCGCGGCGACCACCGGGATTGGACAGCCAATGATGGCGCGGAGCATGCGCTCGAAGACAAGGTGCTGGGCCTGCCATGCCTCGTCGGTCATTCCGTTGCGCTGTTTCAGATCGCCGCCTGCGCAAAACGCCTTCGTGCCGCTTCCGGTCAGGACCACGGCGCGAAGCTGCTCCAGATCCACGGAGAGCCCTTCGAAGAGCTCCATCAAATCGAGGCCCATCTGCGTATTCATCGCATTCGAGGCCTCGGGCCGGTTCAACGTGACAAGCAGGACGTGATTGTCACGCCGCTCCGTGGCTATCGTCTCGTAATCACTTCGCATTGACCGCCTCCTTGCTCGCTTGTGTCCGGAGGATTGCGTTGTGCTCACCCAGTCTCGGAGCTTGCGTGCGGGCTCGCGGGCGCGCGCCATCGAAGGCGAGCGGTATACCGACGAGGTCGATCTCGTCGCCGACACACCGCACGGTCATCTCGAGCGCGCTGGTCTGGGGATGCATCGCGACCTGATCGACGCTGAGAAGCGGCGCGTTGGGCACGCCGGCTTCATCCAGAAGCTTGCCAAGGGCCTCGGCAGAGTACCGAAGCGCCGCCACTTCAATCTGCGGGATCAACCGGTCGCGGTTCGCGACACGCGCGGCGTTCGTCACGAAGGCCGGATCGACACTCAGAGCTTCAAGGCCGAGCGCGCCGCACAGCTTGCGAAAGAGGTTGTCGTTGCCTGCGGCAATCATGAGCCAACCGTCACTGGCCTGGAAAGCCTGATAGGGCACGATTTCGGCGGCGCCCGAGCCATGGGGTTTGCGCACCTCTCCGGACGCGGCAAAGCCTGCGAGCGGCCCGGTCATCCAGGCAAGACCTGTCTCGTAGAGCGAGGTCGAGACTGTTCGCCCTTCACGGCCGTTCATGCGTGCGATCAACCCCGCGAGCAGCCCGATAATGGCCCACATGCCGGATCCCATGTCAACGAGCGAAACGCCCACCCGCACCGGCGGACGGTCGCCCTCTCCCGTCACGCTCATGATTCCCGTGGTGGCCTGCGCCAGCGGATCATAGCCCGGCTTGTTGGCAAGAGGGCCTTTGGCTCCGAAAGCTCCGATATCGCACCAGATCAATTCGGGCTTCTCCGCGCGCAGCGTTTCGGCGGTCAAACCGAATTTGTCGAGGATGCCCGGCCGCAGATTTTGGATGACCGCATCCGCCTGCTCCACGATGAGCGATTTCAGCCTCGCGCAGTCCTGCGCATCGCCGAAATCGACGGTCACGCCTTCCTTTCCCCGGTTGAGAGCGTGAAAGAGGCTCGCCGTATCACGCCAGAATGGCGGCCCCCAACCTCTCGCGTAGTCGCCGCTGCGGGGATTTTCGACCTTGATGACGCGGGCGCCCAGATCGGCCAATATCAGCCCTGCATAGGGAGCCGCCACGCTGTGCCCAAGTTCGACGACCGTGATGCCTTCGAGAGGGCTGTCGATCTTCGCCATTTTCCGTAAAACTCCCAGTCGCGGCATCGCATTGTCCGCCGTCATTAGAGGTACTCTTCCGCGAGAGCGACCTCGCGGATTTCCTCGATACTGCCGCTGCGTCGGATCTCGCCGCCGCGTACGACGTAACCGCGGGTCGCGAGCTTCAGCGCCGGACGTGCCATCTGCTCTGTCATCAGGATGGTCGTGCCCCGCGACTGCATGTGCCGGATGGCCTCGCTGATCCGTGCGATCCAGACCGGTGCAAGCCCGAGGAAAGGCTCATCCAGCAGCAGGAGCTTCGGGGACGAAGCCATCGCCCGGGCGATCGCGACGACCTGCTGCTGGCCGCCCGACAACTGACCGGCCGGGTGCTCGGAGCGCTCGCTCAGCAGCGGGAAGATGCCGCAGAGCCATTGCCAGGCGTCGCGCTGCAGCACCGCGCCGCGCCTGCAGGCGCCGCTCAGAACATTGTCGCGCACCGACATGGTGGGAAACACGCGACGTCCCTCGGGCGAATAGCCGATCCCGGCCCGGGCGCGAGCATCGCACGAAGCACGAGTGATGTCCTTGCCGTTGAAGCTCATAACACCTTGCGAGGAGGCGACGAGACCGATCACGGCATTGATGAGGCTCGACTTGCCGGCTCCGTTGGCGCCGACCAATAGAACCGTCTCGCCCTTCTGCACGTCGATCGATATGCCGCGCAGCGCGGCGATTCCGCCGTAGTGCAACTCGAGGTTCCGGACTGTCAGCATCAACGCGCCTCCTCGTCGACCGCTCCGAGATAGGCGTCGATGACATCCTTTCGAGAAAGCACCTCCGCCGGATCGCCTTCGGCCAGCACCCGCCCGGAATCAAGCACGAGGACCCTCGGACAGAGCCTGCGCACCAGTTCCATGTCGTGCTCGACGATCACGACTGCGCAACCGAACTCACGCCTCATGTGATCGACGAAGATGTCGATCCGCGGGCGTTCCCGGTGCTCCAGCCCGGCCGCGGGCTCGTCAAGAAGGAGCACCTTCGGACTCGTCGCGCAGACCAGAACCAATCCGAGCATTTTCTGCAACCCATAGGGCAGCTTGTCGCTCTGCACCGAGAGATAGGGCTCGAGCCCGAATGCCTCGACCAGCGGAGAGAGCTTTTTCCAAGCACTGCTCTCGCCTCGACTGAATCGCACTGCTCGAGAGATATTTTCCCGGATCGTCGCGTTACGAAATGTATTCGTTTGCTGGAAACTCCGGATGACGCCGCGGCGACTGCTCGCGTGTATCGGCCCTCCGGTTATGTCCTCACCGCCGAGCAGAACTCGTCCGGCGCTTGGTCGCAGCATTCCGCAGACGACGTTGATGAGCGTCGTCTTGCCGGCGCCGTTCGGCCCGATGATGCCCAAGACTTCGCCCGGAGCGACCGTAAAGCTCACATCGCTGAACACATGAAGGCCACCAAAGCTCTTCCGGATGCCTTCGACTATCAACGTGGCGCCCTTGCGGTCCTCGGGGGAAACCACGGCGGTCCTTTCGATGTTGCGGGGGCCCATGACACCGTGCAAGTTGCCCGGGCTAAGGTCCTCGAGGACGTTAAGCGAGGTTCCACGCCCTATCGCGCCGGCGTCTTTCTCACTCTCCGGCGATCGACTCGCGAACATCATGGCCGCGACTCCGTGACGGTCGAGGTCGATATCGTCGACGCGGTGTGCCGCGAGCGGCTGGCGCCGGAGGAGGTAAAGGACCGCAAGACTCGCTGCAGAGTTCCAAGCACACCATCCCGCGCGACGAGGACTACCAGGACGATCAGCGAGCCAAAGAGGAGTTGTGAATACTCGCCGCGGAATGCAAACGCGTCTCCGGCCCATACCAGCAGGATTGCGCCGACGATCGGACCGAGCATGTTGGCTTTGCCGCCGATGATCACGTAGGCGATGTAGTTTACCGATGATAGCGGACTGAACGACGTCGGATGCGCCGTTAGCAACATATTTGCGAGGGCGAAGCCTGCCAGTCCGGCCACTCCTGCGGCAACGGCAAAGCCGAACGACTTGTAGTGCCAAACCACGAGACCAAGGCTTTGAGCGAGCAGCTCATTCTCCTCGATGGCCGCGAAATGCTGGCGCAGGCCGAGAGTCACGGCCGACGTTATCAGCGCTCCGGCGAGCGCGAGACCGATCGTGATGAGCAGGACGCCCCTGTTGTCGCCCAGTTCGAAACCGAAGAGCGTCACCGCCGGCATGCCGACAAGACCGTTCGATCCGCCGGTCAATCCCGGGGTCTCGAACAGGACGAGTTGCGTAATCTCGGTCAGAACGAAGGTGACGAGGACGAAATAGACACCGGTCAGACGGAGCACCAGCGCCCCGAGCGGAAGCGCGAACAGCATGGGCACGAGGAAACTGCACGCCCCCAGGATCAGGACATCGGTCACCCCGTGGCGAAGCCCCAGGAGAGCAGAGGTATATGCCCCGATTGCCATGAACGTCGGGACGGCGAACGTCATGAGATTCATGCGCAGCATGATGAAGACGCTGAACGCTGCCGTGACGGCGATGAGCATTTGATCCACCAGCGAGTAGATCGCCGGATTCTCGGTGCTCCACGGAACGACGAACGTGAGCGCGATTGCCGCGATGCTCGCCACAGCCGGCAGCCTGCCACTTCGTGCGGCTTCTTGATTTGACATCAGCATGATTCAGGCTCCACGCACACGCTGACCGAACAGACCCGCGGGCTTCACCACGAGCATGAGAAGCACGAGTACAAACAGCACCAAGGCGCCCTTTGACCCTCCGAGGTAGACGGCCGAAAACGCCTCCACCATCCCCACGAGGAACGCCGCAGCGGTCGCCCCTCCGATGCTCCCGAGACCGCCGAGGATCACGATGAGAAATGAGGTCGCCAGCACGGGATCGCCAACGTGTGGCGCAAGCGAAAGGATCGGCGTGACCAGCGCGCCCGTGAGTCCCGCAAGTCCGGTCGCCAGCGCAAACGCCGCGGGAAACAGGAGTTTCGGCCTCAGGCCCTGAGCGGTCGCCACGGCCCGATCATCGGCGAGAGCGCGAAGCGCGCGGCCGAAGTCACTGCGATACATCAGCGCGTACACCGAGGATATGCCGACCAGGCATACGACGAGAACCACGAGGTTTTCGATCGGAATGAAGAACCCGTGCCAGCGCAGGACACCGGTCAAGGGAAAGGTGAACGCGGGCGATTGCGGCCCGAAAACGGCAAGGAGGCCGCTCGACATCATCAGGTACAATCCGAGCGTCAGCATGAGCGTTGAAAGGTGGTCATTGACCAGTCGATCGAGCAGGAAGCGCTCGAACAGGTATCCGAGCGCGGCTGTACCCAGCGCCGCAACGATCACCGCGATCAGGTACGGCGCGCCCAGGAACGCCATTGACGAGTAGGCGAGATACCCGCCGAGGACGTAGAAGCCGCCGTGAGCGAAGTTGACCACGCCCAGGATGCCGAAGACCAGGGTGAAGCCAAGGGCGAGCAGCGCGTACTGCGCGCCCAGGCTGACACCGATGAGGAGTGTGGCGACGATGCCTTCCACGGATAAGGCTCGCTATTTGCCGGTGGCGGCTTCGACGCGCGTGATCGGCTGCAGCTGGCCGTCGGTGACGAGACCCACGCCGAACGGGAAGGAGAGCTCCTGATTGACGCCGAAGAACTCCTTGCCGATCCAGTGCCCCGTCCCGATGTTCGGATCCGTCACCGGCAGGGAGCGCAATGCCTCCGCCACCTTCTCCGTGTCGGTGACCGTCCCGGCCTTGGCGATCGCCTTGAGCACCATCCGGACACCTGACACCCACTGGAAGAAGAGATTGTTCTCGGGCCGGTCCGCGCCCATCATCTTCTTGTAATCTTCGGCGATCATCTGAGCCTTTTCGTCGACGACGATGGGCTCGTACCAATAGAAATTCTTGAGAACGGGGTCTCCACCGGCGACCCGCGAAATCTCGCTATAGCCCGGCCCTCCGAGCCGCCCGATGGGTCCCTCGAAACCCGCCTGGCGCAATTGCTTAACCAGGATGCCGGCGTCTCCCGTCGGCGAAGAGGCAAGATCAACCGCCTCCGGCTTCTGGTTCATGATGCGCGTCACAAGCGGCGCAAAGTTGGTCGTGCCACGCTGATAGTATTCTTCGGTGGCCGCAATACCGTTCTTCTTGTAGGCCTCGGCCTCGACCGGAGCGATATCCGTTCCGCCTTGATCATTCGGCGCAACCAGCACGACGCTCTTCATTCCGAATTTCTGCTTGGCGATCTTGATGATCGGATCAGCCCAACCCGACGGCCCCGGTCCCACGTGGAAGACCAGCGGCCATTGCGCCCCGATCGCATCCTTGGCGTAGCTGCTGGCCAACACCAGCATCGAGTTGCGTTTGGCAATCGGCTTGAGCCCGGTCAGTTCGGGCGAGCCGATTGCGCCGATGATGAACTTTACTCCCTGGCCCGCTAGCGCATTCGCCGCTGCCGCTCCGCCTTCCGCCGTATACTTGCTGTCGATGGCCACGACGCTGACCTGGCACGGAGCGCCGTCGATCTTGATCAGGTCGTCGCGATTTGCCTCGGCGGCCACGAACTCCACCGCGCCTTTGAGTGCCAATCCCCACTGCGCCGCGGGCCCGGACAGCACGCCGACAACGCCGATCTTGAGCTCCTGGGTCCCGGCGGCTCCAGCGCTGCCGGCGAACGTGCTCAGTGCGGCCATCGCCGCTCCAGCCATCACGAAATCACGCCGTGTGATCTTCATTTCTTCCCTCCTGTATAGATCGTTTCATTGTTCTAAGTCCGAAACGCACTGCGCACCCCGCTGCGCGACGCAGGCCACCGAGAAACATTTATCAGCTTTTTCCCGGAATATTTCGCCAATACCCCAGCCGGTCGTGCCCTCGGGTCGTTTCTTGAGACAGGCTTATGCACTCCACGCAGCTTCAAGTCAATGAAACGATTCATTTGGAGTTGAGAATTCTGCACGGGCCCCGACGTCATCCGGGGCGCCGCGAGAGCGGCGCATCCCTGCAAAGGTCACACCGTGCGCGCAGGAAGGGCCAAGCCGTTTGGCCAGACACTCGAGACTGGCCGATCCAATCGGCTACCGGCCTTGAGGTTGGCGCGGTCACCGATTGCTCGTCCGGTCGTCTCAGACCGGGTCCCAGCAGAACACGTCGCTGGAACGGTCGAGATCGAAGAACGACGCGCGCATCGCAGGCATCGCGTGATCTGCGATGGTCTCGGGGGTCCATCCTTCCGTCCTCTGCACCGAGCGCAGCGGCCGCGGTTGGGACATCAGCATGATCTCGTTGTTGCGGACGACAAAGACCTGCCCGTTCACGGCGGCGGCACTGTCGCTGCCGAGATAGACGGCGAGCGGCGCGATCTTGTCGGGGGTCATCTGCTTGACCTTTTCCACGCGCGCCTGCTGCTCTGGCGTATCGGTCGGAATGGCGCCGACCATGCGGCTCCAGGCGAACGGCGAAATGCAGTTGGACCGCACGTTGAACTTGTGCATGTCGAGCGCGATGATCTTCGACAGACCGACGATGCCCATCTTCGCCGCGGCATAGTTCGACTGGCCGTAATTGCCGATCAGGCCGGACGTGGACGTCATGTGCACGAAGGCGCCGCCCTGCTGTTCCCGCATGTGGGGAGCAGCGGCCCTGCTCACGTGGAAGGCGCCGTAGAGATGCACCTTGATGACGGCATTCCACTCGTCCCGACTCATCTTGTGGAAATATCTGTCTCTTAGAATACCCGCGTTGTTGACGACGCAGTCTATCCTTCCGAAGGTGTCGAGAGCCTGGACGACGATCCGGTTGGCAGAGACGGCTTCGGCGACGCTGTCGGTATTTGCCACGGCCTCCCCACCGGCCGCCCTGATCTCCGTCGCAACCGATTGGGCCGGTCCCACGTCGGCGCCCTCGCCGCTGACCGATGCGCCGATGTCGTTGACCACGACCTTCGCGCCGCGTGCGCCCATCAGTAGGGCGATGGAGTGCCCGATTCCTCCGCCGGCTCCGGTCACAATGACGACCTTGCCGTCCAGCCGCACCTCACTCGTCATGTCTTCGCCTTCTCAGTTGTTCGTCGGGCGTCGCCGCCTTGCGGACGGTGCGCACCCAATCGACGGATCGCCGCCCGATATTTCAAAGCTCCGAGAGGCAGGCGGCCTTCCCCCGGCAGGCCGGATCGGACTGAGCCGGCGTGATCACTGAAATCGCCCGATGTGCAGGCGCGGCTCTAGGCCAACCGGGCATTGCCGTGGTTGAGCACCACGACGCCGCGTTCGGTGGCGATGGCGCGGAACGCGACATCCGTCCCCACGCGCCACATGTGAACCGCGATGGAATCGCCCGGAAGGACGGGCGCCGTGAACCTGGCGTCGAGGCCACGCAGGCGCTCGACCCGCCCCTCGCAACACGTCTCCAGCAGCGCCCGGCAGGCCAGTCCGTAGGTCGCCAGGCCATGGAGGATCGGACGCTCATATCCTGCGATCCGGGCGACCTTCGGATCCGCATGCAGCGGATTGTAGTCACCCGACAGGCGATAGATCAGCGCCATGTCGCGCCGCGTCGCGACTTGCCACACGGCGTCGGGCGGGCTGTCCGGCACCGCCTTCAGCGCAGGAGGCGCCTGATCGCTCGGCTGGCCCGCGGCGCTGTAGCCGCCGTCGCCACGGCAGAAGCGGACCTCCTGGACGGTGGCGAGATGTGCCCCGGAGGCCTTGTCATGGACGACGCGCTCCGTATGCACGAGCGCGCCCCTGCCTTCCCCCTTGTCGACGACGCTCGTCACCCGCGTGCGACCGACGACGGTGCCTTCCGCCGGAAGGGGTCTGAGGATTTCGAGCCTCTGCTCGCCGTGAACCAGCTTGATCCAGTCGATTCCCGTCGCGGGGTCCCGCACCCACTGGCCGGGCAGGGCGAGCACGCATGCCATGCTCGGCACCGCGCGCAACGGCTCCTCCCCCTGCTCGTACACGAAGGCGAGGTGCGCGGAACTGAGCGGCTCGGCGCCCAGTCCGAGCCCCAGCGCATAGAGCATCGTATCGCGCTGCGAGTATGTGTGTTCGACCTCAGGGAACTTCCAATTCTTCACGCGCCCATAGTCGATCACGACGTCACCCCGTCGGCGGAAGCGGACGTGGGCCGCAGGTGCCGGGCGGCCTCCTCTTCGGTTCGCCAGAGGATTTCCATGGCCATGGGCTGCTGAGATTCCTCGAGGATGTGCCCCACGAGACCGATCGCCCGCGCCATGACTCCGAAGCCCCGCACTACTTTCCAGGGAAAGCCGAACTCGCAGCAGATGGCGCCAATGGCACCGGTGGCGTTGACCGGCAGAGGCTTGCCCGACTTGGCCTCGGCCTGGCGGGCGATCAGGCTCATGAGTGTCGTATAGCGTCCGGCCATTCCGTTCTCGGCCGCGATCTCGAACAGGCGGGGCGCGCGCGGATCGACGGGTTTGTGGTAGGGATGGCCGATCCCAGGAACAATCTCTTTCCGAGCGCGAAAGGCATCGACCGTGGCACTGGCGACCCTCTCGAGATCCGACGTGTCCGCTGCAGCCTGAACGGCTTCGTAGAGCATGCGGGCCGCGCCCTCGGTGCTGCCGACGAACACCGTTCCGAGTCCGCACAGCCCGGCCGCGACGGCGGCCTGGAGCGATTCCGGGGCACCCGCATAGGTCATCCGCGCAACGATGGCACTCGGCGTAATTCCATGCTCCACGAGGGTGATGAGCATGGCGTTGAACACGCGCGACTGCTCCGGGGTGGGCCCCTTCCCTGTCAGTTGGAGAAAGGCCATATCTCCGAGATTCATATGGCCGAGAATCTCGCTGGCCATATCTTTCCCGCGGACGGTTATCCGGTCGGGCGTGCTCCATGCAATGTCGGAGCGAATGGGTTTGGTCTTACGCATCGGGGCTTTCCACTTACTGTTCGCCTGGAGCGGCGCGCTCAATTCGAATCGACGTCGAGCGCCCTGATGAGCGCGCCGAGTTCTGCATCATCCTTCCGCATCGTCTCGGCGAGTTCTTCACCCGAAGCGTAGGCGACCTCATAGCCGGATGACTCGAAGGTCGATCGCGCGTCGGGCTTCCTGAGCGTTCGCGCGATCGCGTCGCTGAGCCGCGCGACGATCTGCGGCGGCGTACCGGCCGGCGCAAAGATGCCCGTCCAGCCCGTCGCCTTGAATCCGGGAAAAGTTTCGGAGATCAGGGGAATGTTGTCGGGGCTCTTGTCGGGCGTGGGCGCCGTGGTGGCAAGCGCGCGCAACGTGCCGGACTTGATGAAATCGGCCGCGCTGCTGCTCCACACGTCGAACATGAAATCGATATTGCCCGCCAGCAGGTCGGTTCGCGCCGGGGCATATCCCTTGTAGGGCACGTGGACGAACTTCACCCCGGCCGCGCGGGCAAGCTGCTCCGTGGCGAGGTGGTTGGTCGAGCCCAACCCTGCCGAGCCGTAGGTGATCGTCTCCGGCTTTGCTTTCGCGGCGGCGAGAAGATCCGCCAGCGTCTTGTAGGGGAGGTTGGGATTTATCAGAAGCACGCTATGGTACTCGGCCAGTTGCGCGACTGGAACGAAAGCCTTGAAAGGGTCGTAGGGGATATTCTTCTGCACGTGCGGGTTGACCGCCTGGGTGCCGACGTGGCCGAGCCCGATCGTGTAGCCGTCGGGCACGGCGCGCGCCACCTGCATCATGCCGATCGTGCCGGCCGCGCCGCCAACGTTCTCCACGATAACGGTTGCTCCGAGCACCTCGGCGACGCCGGCCGCCACGTAGCGGGCGTGCGCGTCGCTGGGGCCGCCGGCGGGAAACGGAACGATCAGCCGAATAGTCTTGCTCGGCCAGCCCGCCGGCTGGGCGAGAATGGGTCCAGTCGCGGCGCACAAGCCCACCAGCAGAGCGCCGCTGAGAAGTTCACGTCTCGACGTCATGCCAGTACACTCCGGTCTTCTCGGTTCTCGGCACCATGCGGGATGTTCGACACGGATTGCGGGCGCGCGCTTTCGCTCCGCACGATGAGCGCGTCGAGTGCGACCACGCCCTCGCCTTCCGGAAGAACCATCATTGGATTGATGTCGACCTCGGCCACCTGATCTCGGTGCGCGACAGCGAAGCGCGACAGGGCTGCCAAACTGCGGGCCAACGCATCCACGTCCCCCCGCGCCCCACCGCGTGCGCCCAACAGGATCTGCGCGCCGCGAATCTCGCGGATCATGCGGTGGGCTTCAGCTTCATCGAAAGGTGCGAGCCTGAACGAGACGTCTCGCAGGAGCTCGACATGGATGCCTCCGAGGCCGAACACGACGACGGGCCCGAAAACGGCATCGTTGACGACGCCGCAGATCGATTCGATCCCTCCGCTTCGCATCGGCGAAACCAGAATGCCGCTAATGCGCGCATCCGGCCTGGCTTCAGCAACGCGGTGCAGAAGCGCCCTCGCCTGCTCCTCGGCCGCCTCCACCGTGCGCACGTCGAGCACGACGCCGCCCACTTCCGTCTTGTGCGGAATGTCCGGGGAGACGATCTTCAGCACCACCGGAAGCCCAACCTCCCGCGCGGCCTCGGCCGCCTGCGCAGGCGTGGACACGACCCGCTCCGCAAGGACCGGGATGCCGTGCCTGCCGAGCAGAAGCTTGGCATTGTACTCGTCGGCGACATCAGGCAGCGCGGTTGCCGCAGGCGCATCAGGGACGCAGGAAGGCTGTAATGCGAACCCGTTTCGGATGACGTCGAGCGCATGGAGCGTCCGAATGGCGCGATGGAGGTCCTCGAAGACGAGGAAGCCGGCCTCCTCGTACTGCCGCCGAATTTCCGGCGGCACGACCATCTCGAGCGCAATGACGGCGTCAGGATGGTCCTGCCTCAGCGAGACGAGGGCCTGGAGCAGAGGGGTGCCAATGCTCGGAACGGCCGGCGCGCTGGTGAGAAAGCAGACGAGCGATCCGTATCCTCCTTCGTTGAGCGCACACGCGATGGAGCGGCTGATGAGGATCGGCTCGTTGACGCCTTGAGCCGTGACGTCGATGGGGTTGCGCGTTCCCGCGAACGGGATCATGGCGGTGATCTTGCCCCGCGCGCCTTCGTTCAGCGGGGCGACGGCAAGCCCCACCTGGACCGCCGCATCCGCTGCGAGAATGCCGAGTCCACCCGAGGTCGTCACGATGCCGAGCCGCGAGTTGGATGGGAAGCGGCCCTGGAGGCTGGCATAGGTCAGGTCGAGGAGCTCGTCGATGCTTTCGGCCCGATAGGCGCCGTGCTGGCGCAACACCGCATCGTAGATCTTGTCCTCTCCAACGAGCGCGCCCGTATGGGACGCTGCGGCGAGCGCGCCCGCCGCGGAGCGCCCAACCTTGATCGCGATGACCGGCTTGCCGTGCTCACGAGCAGCTTCCAGCGCACGCACGAATCTCGGTCCATTGCGGATCGCCTCGACAAACAGCGCGATCACCTTCACGTGCGGGGCGTGCGCCATCCATTCGACGCACTCCGACACCTCGATGTCCGCCTCGTTGCCGGTGGTGATCCAGTGCCCGATGCCGATGCAGCGCTGGCGGCACATATAGGCGAGGTGTGCCCCGGCCGCACCGCTCTGGCTGACGACGCCAAGCTCTCCCGGGAACATGACACCGGTATCGAAGGCCTGCGTGAAGGTGCCAAAGAAGCCCGAATGCGAATTGAATGCACCGAGGCAGTTGGGACCGAGCAGACGCATTCCAGCTGCCCGGGCAATCTCCTCGATGCGCTGCTGCCGCCGCGCGCCCTCCGGCCCCACTTCGGCAAAGCCAGAGGAGAAGATGATGGCGCAGCCGATCCCCTTCTCGGCGCAGGCCTCGATCGTCTCGACCACGAGGTCAGCGCTCACGATGACGATGGCAAGATCCACCGGCCCCGGAATATCGCGGACGTCGGCATAGGCGCGAAGGCCCTGCACCTCATTACGGCGAGGATTGACGGGATACACGGCACCGGCGAAACCGGCTTCGCGCAGATAGCGCAGGGGACGCCCGCCGATACGATTGCTGTCGTTGGAGGCTCCGATGATGGCAACCGACCGTGGCGCGAACAGTGCGTCGAGAGTTGCGGGAGCTCTCATTCGAGGTCTCCCGCCAGAACATGCCGGGCGATCGTGCGCAGCTGGATCTCCGTCGTCCCGTCCGGAATGCGCAGCAATCGCGCCCACCGGTACCCAGCCTCCAGCCTGAGCTCGTTCGAGAGTCCCATCGCACCGTGGACCTGGATGCACTGGTCCATCACGCGATTGAGCATCTCTGTGGCGTACATCTTCACCATCGAGACCTGCTTGGTTGCCGGAAGTCCCTGGTCGATGCGCCAGGCACAGTCCCGGGTCATGGACTTGGCGGCGTAGATGTCGGTTGCGCAACGCGCGATCATCGTCTGAATGGCCTGATGGCTGGCGATTGGCCGCCCGCCGGTCTTGCGGATGGCGGCATAGTCCACGGCCTGCCGAAGCGCCCAACGCGCCAGCCCGATACACGAGCCCGCCATTGCGAGCCGTCCGACGCTCACGCCTCCAATCGCAACCGACAGGCCATTGTCGACGGCGCCGAGCCGCTGCTCATCCGGTACCCGCACCTGATCGAGACTGATAATGCCCGTCTCTGAGCCGAGATGTCCCATCGTCGGGATCACGCTCGGGACACTGAAGCCTCGCGTGGAGGTCTCGATGAAGAATCCAGTGATTCCGCCCTTGCGTTGCCGCACGAGATCCTCGTTCGTCACGGCGAAGATCATCGCGTAATCCGCGTGCGGCGCGTTCGTGATCCACTGCTTCGTTCCGGTGATGACCCAGCCGTCGCCGTCCCTCACGGCGCGCGTCTTCATTCCGAACACATCGGAGCCCGCATCCGGCTCGCTAAGCCCGAAGCACATCGTCTTCTCGCCGCTTGCGAGGGCGCTCCGGTGCCGTTCGAACACTTGCCGGTCCAGGTGGACAAGGACGGGTGAGAGTCCATTGGTGAAAGGAGAAGGAAGCACCACCGTCTGAACGAGGTCTCGGGAAGGACCTACATGCGCGTTCACGCGCTCCTGAATCTCCACTGCCGCCACGGCACCCATTCCTTCACCACCGAGCTCGGTGGGACCGAACAGATTGTAGAAGCCGAGCTCGGCCGAACGCATCCGCACGCGCTTGCGCAGCGCCACAACTTCGGGGGCATAGCGACCGGAGGCGTCGTAAAGCTGGCGCTCTGAAGAGAGCAAAGCGTGGTTATCTCGTTCGATCGCGGCAACCTCGCGATCGATGAAGCGCACAACAGCATCACCGATCGCGGTGATTTCTTCGCTGACTGAAAGATCCATGTCCTCCCCGTGTACCCGATCGCGCATTTTTCGGAGAACCGCGCGCGGCGAAGCGACAGCAGCGGGGGTCGGCGATCGCCGCACAATAAAACGTTTCACCAACGAGTCAAGCCGACAGCCTCGCGATGCTGGGCGCGCGGGTTTTTTCATTGTATAACAAGCCATAACGACTCCCCAGTGAGAGATTTTTGCGTGAAACGGATCACTATCCGCGACGTGGCCAAGCAGGCGGACGTCTCCATCGGAACCGCCTCCAGGGTCATCAACGGAGCGCCGAACGTGGAGGCGGCCTATCGGACGCGGGTGCTGGCTGCGATCAAGCAGCTCGGCTTTGTGCCGAACCGTGCGGCACAAGAGGTTCGCAAGGGCCGCTCACGCGAAATCGGCATCATCGTGCGCGACATCACCACGCCCGTCCTCGCGAGCTTCGTGAGGGCGGCGCAGGATCTGTTTGAGGAAGCGGGCTACGGCCTGCTGATCTGCTCGTCGGACAACCGGAAGGATCGCGAGCTCGAGCTGCTGCGACGCTTCCGGCAGCGCCGGATCGAGGGGCTGATCACCACGACATCGTCCGAGGTCGACGCGGATCTGGCCCAGGCACGGAACGATCTCGACTTTCCCGTCCTGATGTTCGACCGCGAGGTCGATGGCACACATGACATCGTGCAGGTCGATCATGCGAGCGGGGTAAACCAGGCCGTCACCTACCTTCTCTCGCTCGGGCATCGACGCATCCTCCTGCTGACGGGGCCGGTGAACATCTACCCCGCCCGCGCGCGCGTTGAGGGCTACAAGCGGGCATTCGCCGCGCAGAAGCTCGATCTCGACCCGACGCTCGTTCGTACGGTCGGGTTCGACGCAGCCACGGGTTTCCGGGAGACCGCCGTCGCGCTGGAGCGGGCGAATAGGCCGTCGGCGATCATCGCGGGCGGCATCGACATGCTGCCCGGCGTGCTGAAGGCAATCCGTGCCACGCATCTTCACGTTCCCAGCGATATCTCGGTCATCGGCGGCGCGGATTCGGACCTCGCCCTGCTGGCGGATCCAGCAATCTCCGTCCTGCGGTGGGACTTTACGCAAATCGGCGCTACCTGCGCGCGAATGCTGCTCGAACGCATCGAAGCCCCCGGCACGGAGCCACGCAGGCTCGCTTTCGCGCCGGAGCTCGTGGTGCGCGATTCGTGCGCAGCCGTCGCGCTCGTGCCGACGCAAAAGCGGGAATCGCGCCGGAAATAGACGGCCGGCGACCCGCCTCGGCGAGCGGCTCTGGGAAAATTCTTATGAACCGGTTCATCAATGGACGCAGATCGAGGAGGCAGTCCGCCCCCGGTCCAAATCCAGGCCAACGCGTGCGGGAGCGGGGTCGAGAACCTCAGATGGCTGCGGCGGAACGCAGCTCCAAAAGCCTTTCGGGCGGAAGCCCAAGCCAGGCTCCGTAAACGGGCTCGTTGTCTGCCCCCAAAGCGCGGCTCGGCCCGGCTCGAACGGGATCGACGCCGTGAAAGCGCAGGGGACTGTTGGGAAGGACGACACGCCCCAGCTCCGGATGTTCGATCCACTGCAGCATGCCGCGCTCGAACAGATGCCGGTCGCTCATGACCTCCGCGAGATCCCGCACCGGAGCGCACAGGAAGCGGAAGGCCTTCGCCGCGGCCAGCAATTCCCGACGCGTCCTGGTCATGGTCCATCCGGTGACCATGTCATCCGTCTGCTGCATGTTCGCGACGCGCATTGGTGGCAAAACGAGGATCGGTCAGGATGTCGTCGTGACCGAAGGACCGGCACAGCGCCTGCCAGTGATGTTCGCCCATGCAAATGATGGCGACGTGGCCATCGCGGCAGGGGTAGACGTTGTAAGACGACAACGACAAGCCGCCGTGCCGGTTGCCGGTTCGAGGTGGCACAGCCTGGTTTTGGTGCATCAGGCCCAGATTCGACGCCAACGTATGCACCCCCGCCTCCTCCATCGCGATTTCGACGAGCCGCCCACGTCCGGTCCTTTCGCGCTCGAAGAGCGCCGTGACTATTCCACCGTAGAGGTGGATGCCGCTGATGAAATCCACGAACGCCGGGCCGGCTTTCATGGGAGGCCCATCCGGCTCGCCCGTCACGCTCATGACACCCGACATCGCCTGCACGGTCAGATCCATCGCGAGCGTGTCGCGATCAGGTCCAGATAGTCCGAAGCCCGTGCCTGAACCGTAGATCAGGCGCGGGTTGGTCTCATGCAGCACGCTCCAGCCGACGCCAAGCTTGTCCATCACGCCGGGCGCGAAGGTCTCGACGAGAACGCCCGCGCGCTTGACCATCTCGATCAGAAGCTCGCGGCCGGCCTGTTCCTTCAGGTTGAGTGTGACGTTCTTCTTGTTGGCATTGAGCATGCAGAACGGCAGCGTTGCGCTGCTTCCGAGCTCACCGCGCCGCCGCGCCGGCTCCCCGTGGAGCGGCTCGATCTTGATGACCTCCGCCCCTGCTTTGGCCATCAGGAACGTCGCGTAGGGGCCAAGATAGACCTGGCTGAGATCGAGAACGCGCAGGCCGGCCAAAGGACCGGACACTGGCCGGGCCGGGTTTTGTCCCACCTTGTTCACGCGGTGGTCTCCACCGCCGCTTGCCGGGGAACGGCCACGAAGCGAGGCACGAAGATATCCCCTTCGCACTCGATCTTCACGATCAATTGTTGATCGATGCTCAGCCTTTCGGGATCGCCGCTGTCAACCACGTTGCTCGTCAGGCGCGGCCCTTCGTCGAGTTCGACGACGGCTACCGTGTAGGGCAGCTTGTCCGCCACACTATCGTGGTAGGCGTGGTGGTAGACGATCTAGCTCACGAGCCGCGCCTTGCCGCTGGCGGCGGCCCACTCCGGATCGTCGGAAAGACATTGCGGACATTGCGACCTCGCCGGCAGCCAGGCGTGGCCGCAGCTACGGCAGCGCTGATAGGTCAGTCTGCCCTCGGCGAGCGATTTCCAATAGGGTTCATTCAGCGGCGTGAAATGGCGCGACCAATCCGCAGGTCCGAACATAGGCCATCTGATCCGCCCCAGGCGGCACCATGGTTCCCCCTCCGATTTCAGACATGTTTCAGACATGCCGTATCCCTCGCGCGCCACCACGCCAAAGCGCTGCTGCACCTCACGCCTGGCCTCTTCGCGCCAGCCGTAGATGCTGATGTCCATCAGCGACGATCTGCGATCGGCGGGGCCTGCCTGTTGCTGTTAAGAGCTGGTTCGGGGAAGATACAGTAGTGAATCTGGTAGTTTTCGAGCCATTCGTAGAACCGCGTAAGGCTCATTCGTCGCGCGACAAACGCCGTTCCACCAAGAGCCATGGTCATCAGAAACTGCCACATCGGGTCCATATAGAAGAATGGCGCCCAGATGAGGATATTGCGTACCTCGCCGCCATGGCTGCGGAAGAAGGCAGCGTTGTTTCCGATGATCATCCAGTAGTCATGCGTAAGCATGCAGCCCTTCGGAAAGCCCGTGGTGCCGGACGTATATTGTAGGTCCAGAAGGTCGTTCCGACCAACCGCAGACGGCGCGTCGCCGAGGCGCATTGGGCCGCGCTTCACGTCGTTTTCGCCGTCAATCCGATTACTTCAGGGACTCGCTGATCAGGTCCGTGGTCTTTTGGACGACCTCGATCAGCGCCTCTTCGCGCAGCATTGCCATGCGTCCGAGATCACCGATCAACGTCAGACTGCCAATCACGTCGCGATCGCCGCCGAAGATCGGCGCCGAGATGCCTTCGATGCCGCTATTCAACTCGCCCTTGGTCAGACTGTACCCGGCTTTGCGGGTGCTCAGCATCGCCTCGTAGAACGTTGGCCAATCCTGCGCCAGCGCATCCTTGTCGCCGTTCGCTCGCGCCTCCTCGTGAAGCTTCCGCAATCGCGCGGCGGGCAGGAATGCGACGATGGACTTCGAGCTGGAGCCGCGAAACAGGGGAAGCGGCCGGCCGCGGCCGAACTTCAGCGTTCGGCCAGAGCCGCCGGTCTCGATGTGGACGGTGATGATCGTCCGTCCATAGAGCTTGCTGAGGAGAACCTCGAGGCCGGTCTGCCTGGAGAGCTCGGCCATCGGCTCGGCCGCGGCGACGATGACGGGATCGCACTCCCTGATCTGCAGATCCAGCTCCATGATCCGCGGCCCCAGGGCGAATCCCCCCTTCCAGCGGATGAGCAGACCTGCATTCGTGAGTTGCTTGACGTAGCGATAGGCGGTGCTGGTGGGAACGCCGGCCCTTTCGGCGATTGCCTCGGCAGACAGCACCGGCTCGGCTCGGCTGAAGAACTGGAGGGTCCCCAGCATGCGGGACAGGCTCGAACCGCCCTCGTCGCTCTTCTCGCCTCGGGTGGCGACGGGCTTGCGAGCACTGATCTGGCTCTTGGCCGGTTTCCTGGCAGGCCTTTGCGCTTGCCCGATGACCTGGTTTCTGGGGCGGGGCTTCGCCTTCGACAGCTTTGACACCGTCGCGGAGACTGGAAGCTTTGTCCGCACCGCCAAGGCGCTAAACCTATCGCAGCCGGCGCTCAGCCGACGCATTCAGAAGCTGGAAGAAAGCCTCGGTGCGCCGTTGCTCGAACGTTCGACGCGTCACGTCAATCTCACCATGACCGGCCGCGACTTCCTGCCGAAGGTGCGCCGTCTCATCGACGAGTTCGAGACCTCGGTGCTTGCCATCCATGATATCGGCGCGCGAAGTTCAGGCCTAGTCTCGGTGGCTGCGGTGCCGACGGCGGTGTTTTATTTCTTGCCGCGCGCGATCGGCCGGTTTGCCGAGGCTTATCCGCGCATTCGCATCCGCATTCTGGACATCGGGGCCAATGAGGGATTGGAGGCGGTCGCGCGTGGCGAAGTCGATTTCGGCATCAATTTCATTGGTGCTTCGCATGCCGAAATCGAATTCGAGAAACTGGTTGAAGATCCTTTCGTCCTGGCCTGCCGCCACGACCATCCGTTGGCATCGCGTAAACAGGTCAGCTGGTCGGATATCGTGTCGCACCGGGTTATTACCGTCGGTCGCAACAGTGGCAACCGTGCGTTGATCGACAATGCGCTGGCGCGATACGGCCTGCAACTGAACTGGTCCTATGAAGTTGCTCATCTCTCCGGTTCGCTCGGTCTCGTCGAAGCGGGATTGGGCATCGCCGTACTGCCGAGGCTCGCGACGCCGGCCGCCGGCCATCCGATCATTCACACGGTCAGGTTGACCGAGCCGGAGGAGTCGCGGACGATCGGAATCGTGCGCAGGCACGGGTCGACGCTATCCCCTCATGCCGGCCAATTTCTCAAGATGCTCCTCGAAGCGTGGCGCTCGCCTTCACGGATAAGCAGTCGAGGCAAACAGCGGCCCCGCTAAGGCTTCGAACTTGAAACCAGCTCTATTGAGAGCCGCGACGCGCAAATGACCGCGCAAATCAGCCGGAACCGGTGTTTCGCTGTGCACCAACACTTGCATCTATTCCCAGCCGGCTGCGATAGGCCCGGAGTTAAGTAGGACTTCTGCGGTTCTCAAATTCAGCTCGAGCAGAATATCAATAGCTTGGCGGTTGCTTCCAAATGAAAAAGGAGCTTACGAATTTCGGACCGATACGAAATCTTTGGTTTCCGCAGCGCGTTTGACCGCGTCGATCACTCCGAGGGTCTTCAGCCCTTCGCGCCCGCTCACCACGGGCGCCGCCTTACCGCGGATCACCCCACAGAAGTTTGCGATCTGCAGGCCAAGCGGGTCTGCTTTCTCGTAGTTCAGCCGCTCGCGCTCAATCGGCGCCCACCAACTGGCCTTGCTCGGGTGACGCCATAGATCGAGTTGCGGAATTGCGAGCGATGCTCTGGTACCGCCGATCTGGTAACAGGCCTCCTGCGTGTGACTGTAAGCCGGGTTCTCACCGGCCGTGAACTCCCAGCTCCAGGGCGACTGGATGGCGTCGGAGACATTGACAGTTCCCAGTGCGCCGGAAGCGAAGTGCAGGATGATCACTGCGGTCTCTTCGACCGCATTTCCACGCAGTCGATTGGATTGGGCGGCTTGCACCGCGACGATATCCCCACACAGATACCGCAGCAGGTCGACATCGTGGATGAGATTCAGGAAAACAGGCCCCGCCCCTTTTTCGCGGCGCCAGGCCACATCGAAATAGTGGTCCGGCTTGATCAGCCAGAACATGCCATGCACCGACACGATCTGGCCCAGCCGACCGCTGTCGATCTCTAACCTGGCGCGCTGGATCATCGGGTTGTGGCGGCGATGATGGCCGGTGAGCAGCGGAACGCCCGCGCGCTCGGCAGCTTCGACCAGGGCCTGTGCTGCGGCAACATCATCCGCTATCGGCTTCTCGATGAGCGCCGGGATGCGAGCTGCGACACAATCCATGCCGTTGGCCACATGCATCTGATTGGGGGTGGCGACAACCACCCCGTCCGGCCGATTTTCGGCGAGCATGTCCTGAAAGGACGGATACCAGTCCACCTTCAGCGAAACCGCCAGCTCTCGCGCGTCAGGCGTCGGATCGACGATCGACGACAGCATCGCCTCCGGCCGTGCGAGAATGTGCTCGATATGTCGCTTGCCGATGAGACCTGCTCCCATCACCGCCAGGCGGACTGGTGAACTCATAGGATGCTATCCCTTCGCCTCGTCAAGCAGCTTGGCCACACGACGCAAGCCGAGCAGATAGCCCTGGGTGCCGAAGCCTGCGATGACCCCATCAGCTCGCTTGGAGACAAACGAGTGGTGGCGGAATTCCTCGCGCTTGTGCACGTTGGAAATATGCACCTCGATCACTGTCCCCTCGAACGTGTTCAACGCATCCAGGATGGCGACCGACGTATGGGTGAAAGCCGCGGGATTCATCACGATCCCGGCAGCCGTCTCGCGCGCCTCGTGGATCCAGTCGATCAGCTCGTATTCCCTGTTGGATTGATGGAAGCGAATCTCCAGGCCAAGTTCCTTGCCTAGCGCTCGACAATCTCGCTCCACATCCGCAAGCGTCTCGTGACCATAGATGTGGGGCTGGCGCTTGCCGAGCAAATTGAGATTTGGTCCATTGAGGACGTAGACAAGACCACTCATGAAGAACTCCGTTCAGTGATGGGCAAGAATCTCGCCAAGGAACTGCCTGGTGCGGGCATGCTGTGGATTGCGGAAGAAAGCCTCGGGCGCGCCTTCTTCGATGATCTGGCCTTCAGCCATGAAGATCACACGATCGGCAACCTGGCGGGCAAAACCCATCTCGTGGGTGACGCAAATCATGGTCATGCCGTCGTTGGCGAGGCCGATCATCGTATCGAGCACCTCCTTGACCATCTCAGGGTCGAGAGCAGAGGTCGGTTCGTCAAACAGCATGACCTTGGGCTGCATGCAGAGCGCACGCGCGATCGCGACGCGCTGTTGCTGACCGCCCGAAAGCTGAGCCGGATACTTCTCAGCCTGGTCACCGATGCGCACGCGCTCGAGGTATTTTCGCGCAATCGCCACCGCCTCGGTCTTTCCGATGCGGCGCGCGCGGATGGGCGCGAGCATGCAGTTCTGCAAGACTGTCATATGCGGAAAGAGATTGAAGCTCTGAAAGACCATGCCGACGTCCTGACGTACGACATCGATAGCTTTGATGCTGTCGTCAAGCCGATGACCGTTCACCACGATGCTGCCCTGCTGGATCGGCTCGAGGCGGTTGATACAGCGGATCAGCGTCGATTTGCCCGACCCGGACGGACCGCAGAGCACGATCTTCTCGCCCTTGCGCACGGTGAGATCGACGTCGCGGAGAGCTTGGTACCCGCCGTACCACTTCTGCACGCCCTTCATTTCAATCAGGATATTGTCCTGCATGGATTCGGCTCCGCTATCGGACGGCGGCCAACGCGGATCGTGCGTCGGCCGCTCGCAGTGGCTATTGAACTGTAAAGGGAACGCCGGGGACCGAGTCCGGGAAGATAGGCACGGGCGCCTTCATCCATTTGGCGTAGAAGCTGGCCAACTTGCCGTTCGACTTGATCTGGTCGATGAACTTATTGGCCGTTTCGTTCCACTCCTTGTCTCCGAGGCGGGTGCAGGCCCCGTTATACAGCGCGGTGAAGTGAAGCTTGGGCTCGAACCCAAGTTCGGGCTTTGCGGCGTTCAGACGCTGCGGGTAGAAGCTGTTTGCGCCGACAGCCTGCACCTGACCGGAGAGCAGCGCCTGGATCGTGGCCGCATCATCATCAAACCTGCGGATTTCGGTGCCTGCTGGAGCGCTATTGGTGACCTGGGTGTCCTGCGTGGAGGACCTCGGAACGCCAATAACGTACTTTCCCATATCGGCATTGCTGTTGATTGGCGTTGCCTGGGCTGCGACCAGTGTGATCTCGTTGGCAACATACGGCTTCGAATACTGCACCGCTTTTGCGCGCTCGGGCAGCATGGCCATGGTTGCGAACAGAATGTCGACACGGCCTGTGGTCAGCGCCGGAATACGGTTGGCCACCGCCAGCGGGACGAACTCGGCCTTCACACCGAGATATTCAGCAAAGGCGCGCCCCATGTCGGCATCGATGCCATCCTGCTTTCCCGAGCTGTCGACATAGCCCCACGGGGGATTGTCGCCCTGAATGCCGATGACGACGACGCCCTTCTTCTTCACGTCTTCCGGAGTGCCCGCCTGCGATTTGCCTGCGATGGCGATGGCCGCCAATGCCAGCAGCGCGATGCCGAGCTGGCGACGAATAGGTGAAAACAACATGAGTATCTCCTCCTGGTGATGGCTGTTTGTGATTGAGCAGGTGCGCCGTTCCTACCTTTGACTGGCCAGGGCGAGCCTGGCCTCCATCCTGCTGCCCCACCACGACAGGGGCCAGCAGAGGATGAAATACATCGCGCCGACCACGCCGAAGACGAGCAACGGCTGGAAGGTCTGGTTCGATACGATTTGACCGGCGCGGGCGAGTTCGATGAAACCGACGATCGCGGCGAGCGACGTGCCCTTGATGAGCTGCACGAGATAGCCGATGGTCGCCGGCAGCGAGATTCGGATTGCCTGGGGCAGCACGATGTCGCGCATGCGGGACGAATAGTGTAATCCGAGCGCCATCGCCGCCTCGGTCTGCCCGCGCGGCACGGCCTGTATCGCGCCGCGCCAAATCTCACCAAGGAACGCGGAGGCATTCACGGTGAAGCCGATCGCCACCGCCACGAAGGCGTCGAGCTTCAAGCCGGTCAGCGCCAATCCGTAATACACGACGAAAAGCTGCAGCAGCAGCGGGGTGCCCTGGAATATCCCGATGTAGATGCGGGTGATCCATTCCACGCTCCTGTGACCACAGGTGCGGAGCAGCGCGACCGCGAGCCCCGCCGTGCAGCCGCCGACAAACGCGACCAGCGTCAGCAGCACCGTCCATTGCAGCCCGCGCAACAGAAAACCAAATTCTGGAAGACCAAAATGCGGTGTCATGATCGCCTCCCTCAGCGTGTCGGATATGAGAAGAAGCGGTGAGAGATGACTGCAAAGCCCAGCATCAGCAGCCAGGAGATCGCGAGATAGAGGAAGGTGACGGAGAAATAGACCTCGAAACTACGGAATGTGTCGCTTTCAATGCGCTGGGCAACCGATGTCAATTCGTAGGCCGATACGGCCGAACAGATCGACGAGGTCAGGGTCAGCATGATGAACTGACCGGTGAGCGAGGGGTAACTCGCGCGAAGCGCGGGCTTGAGCACGATGAACCGGAATACTTGCCCTTTGTGCAGGCCGAGCGCGTAGCCGGCCTCTATTTGCCCCTTGTGAATGGATTGCACCCCGCCACGGATGATCTCGATCGCGTAGGCGCCGCCGTTGACACCGAGTGCGATAATGGCGGTAGCGGTGGGATTGAGCTTCAACCCGATAAGCGGCAGGGCGAAGAACAGAAAGAAGATCTGCACCAGGAAAGGCGTATTGCGCACGATCTCGACGAAACTGATCACGAGAGCACGCAACCAGGCCGCCTTCGCATCGCGTGCCGCGACGCCGGCGACACCGATCATCATCGCGAGCGTCATGCCGGCCAGCGCCAGGCCCAACGTCCCCACGCACCCCCACAGCAGCGCGGGCATGGCATGCCAAACCACCGAGAAATCGAGCGTGTAGCCCATCTTGCGTTTCCTCTCGGGCGTTGTGCGTGCCGCTCGCCCATCGGCCTGACGTCACCCTCCCAGGGATGCAAAAGTGGCGAAGAAGACGTCTGGATCAGGTGAGATGCCCGTGAATAGGCGGAATGCTTCGGTGCCCTGGAAGATCGCCATGCCACCACCATCGACGGTGCGGCAGCCGAGGGCACGCGCCGCGCGCAGCAGGGCGGTTTCCAGCGGGAAGTAGACGATCTCGGCGACCCACAGATCGGGACGCAGCAGAGCCGTCGACAGCGGCGTGCCTGGATATTTGTCCATGCCGATCGGCGTCGCATTTACAATCCCGTCTGCGGCAGCCACGTCCGCAGCGATATCCCGGCCGGCCCTTAAGCGCCCTTCGGCAAATCGGGGGGACAAGCTATCCACCAAACTCTGTGCCTTGGCCAAGTCGACGTCGATAATGGTCAGTTCCTGCAGGCCGAGCTTCATCAGCGCGAAAGCGACCGCGGCGCCCGCTCCGCCGGCGCCGAATTGAACGACCCGACCGAGTGGTGCACCTTGCATGTTGCGACGAAAGTTCTCGGCGAAGCCGAACCAGTCGGTGTTGTGGCCGGTCATTCGACCGTTCCTGATGACCACGGTGTTCACGGCGCCAAGCGCCTCCGCGTCGGGCGAAAGCTCGTCCAGGAGCGGAAGAATCGCCTGCTTGCAGGGATGGGTCACGTTCAGCCCGTCGAAGCCCATCCGCCTTGCAGCCGTGAGCAAGTCCGGCAGCGCTTCGGCACCAAGCTTCAACTCGGTCAGATCGATCTTCTTGTAGAGATAGCGGATGCCCGCGGCGTCAGCAGCCGCTTCATGCATGGGCGGGGTGCGAGACGCAGCGATGCCGCTGCCGATCAGACCGACGAGAAAGCTGGATTTGGGATGCATGCTCGACATCGCCCGTCAGCTCAAGGGGACAGTCAGTTCGGCGATGACCTGAGCCGTGCTCGGTCGAACGCCGCGCCACCAGGCAAAAGCTTCCGCCGCCTGCTCCACCAGCATGCCGACGCCGTCCGCCAGCTTGGCTACGCCTTCGGCGCGGGCCGCTTGCAAAAAGGGAGTGAGCCCCTTGCCGTAGGCGAGCTCGTACGCCAGCTCCGCACCGCGGAAGACATTGCCTGGAAGCGGCGGCATCTCACCCCGCAGGCTGGCCGATGTCGCGTTGATCACGACGTCATAGCCTTCGGCAAGATCGGCCAGTTCAGTATAGCCGCTGACGATCAGGGGTCCACAACCGGCAAACTCTTCGGCCAGTGCCACCGCTTTTGACAGCGTTCGGTTGACGAGAACCAGCTCGGATGGCTCCTGACGCAGGAACGGCAGCAGCGCGCCACGCGCTGCGCCCCCGGCACCGAGCATCAGGACGCGCCGGCCGGCCATCTTGACCCCGAGATTGACCGTGATGTCGCGCACAAGGCCGATCCCGTCGAAATTCTCGGCAATGATCCTATCGCCGTCGAACTTCAAGCAGTTTGCGGCGCCAGCTCGGTCGGCGCTCTCTGAAAGCTCGTTTGCGTAGGCGAAAGCATCGAGCTTGAACGGGGCCGTGATGTTCAGCCCCTTGGCGCCCTCTCTCCGGAATTGATCAACTCGTGCGTTGAAGCCATCGAGTGGGGCCTCGATCGCCTCATAGACAAGGTCCTGTCCCGTCATCTTGGCGAAAGTGCCATGGATGAGGGGCGATTTGCTGAAGCCGATCGGATTGCCGATCACCGCGTAACGATCGCTCATGGCTCACTCCTACACCGCGGCTTCGTTGTAGAGGACGCCGTCGCGCACCATTTCGTCGACCTGTTCGGTAGAGAATCCCAGCGAGGCTGCGATGCGGCGATTGTCCTGACCGAGCAACGGCGCCGGCGTGCGCACCGTCGTGTCGCAATCGGAGAAATGAAAAGGCAGGTTAGGCAATGTCACCTTGCCGAGCACGGGATGCTCCTGCTCGACCAACATACCGCGGGCGTGGATCTGTGGATCCTTCACGACTTCCGCGATGGTCTGCACCGGGGCGGACGGCACACCTGCGTCTTCAAGAGCGGCAAGACACGCGTCACGCGAAGGCTGTGACAGCGTCCAGTTGCGCACGATCTCCATCGCGTCAGCATAGTGCGCGTTGCGGGAGGCCGGCTTGGCGAAGCGCTCGTCGGACGCCAATGCATTCCCGCCGATCAGCGTCGCCAATCTTTTCCACGCATCATCGACCTGCGCGGCGATCACGAGATTGCCGTCCCTGGCCGGAAAGACCCCGTAGACGGTCGAATCCGGCTGGCCGCTGCCGGTCTGCTTCGGAACATCGGTGCCGCCTGAGAGGAAGTAGCGCTGCACGGCGAAGTCGTGCATCGACACCATGCAGTCGTAGAGTGCCAGATCGATGTGTTGGCCATGGCCGGACGAAGTACGACCGACGAGCGCCGCATTGATCGCAGCCACGCCATGAATGCCGGTATACATATCGGCCAACGGCATACGCAGCAGCGGCGGCGCTTCACCGGGATTGCCGAGTTGCGCCATAGCGCCGGACATCGCCTCTGCAATTAGCCCGAAGCCCGGACGGTCAGCGTACGGGCCGGTGTGGCCATAGGCGGAAACCGAGCAATAGACCAGCCTCGGATTGCGCTCAGACAGTGCCTTGTAGCCAAGGCCGAGGCGCTCAAGTGCGCCAGGGCGATAGTTCTCGATGAACACGTCCGCGGTTTCGACCAGCTTCAGCATCAGCTCGAGGCCGCGTTTGTCACGCAGGTCGATGCAAAGTCCCTGTTTGCCCACGTTCTGCTGCAGGAAGTAGCCGGACTGTCCGTCTTTGAAATACGGATGCGCGCGCCCGGCATCGCCCTCCTTCGGGCGCTCCACCTTGATCACCTCCGCCCCCAACGCTGCGAGGCAGCGGCCCATGAAGGGGCCAGCCAGAAAGTGGCTATAATCGATGACACGAATGCCCTTCAACGGCAGGCGCTGTGTGTTCATGCCGGCTCTCCCTCGACCTTCGCCTTTGGGCGCATTGGGATCATCAGCCGATGCTCACCCAGCTGCACCACCTGGCCATGCTGGTTGATCAGTTCGGAAGGGAGCACCACGATACCCCACCCCTCGCGCTTGGTGGTCCGCATCGAGCCGACGCGGAATTTGACGTGGACGGTGTCGCCGAGCTTGATCGGCAGCTTGAAATCCCAGGTCCAGCCGAGTGACATGCCGGGCAGGAAGCGGTATTCAGCGCGGGTTTTCAGGCCGTCGGCGAGCGAAAGCCCAAACAGCCCGTGCGCGACGCGGGTGCCAAACGGCGTGGTCCTGGCGTATTCCTCGTCGACATGAACAGGGGTGAAGTCGCCGGTGAGTTCTGCGTAGCCGTTCACCATCGCCTCGGTAACTGTCACTGACGGGGTGATACATTCGTCACCGACAACGGCATCATCCCAGTAGCGTTCGTCGCTCATTGATCGACCTTCCTTCAGGCACGGGGATTGATTGCCAGGGCGGCTTCCACCGCGCCGACGCTGGCTTGCAAGATTTCGACGTTGAGCCCGCCCGGCAGCTCGAGCCAGTTCGGCCCGGCGGGCAGTGCCTTGGCTCCCCAAGCGGCGGCACGGGCGAGCACACCCTCGTAGTCGTCGACCATGATGCCGAGATGGGCGAGACGCCCCTCCGCTCCGACGAAGTTCGGATCCTCAATGAGTTGCACGCTTCCGAGCACCCACACCTGACGCGGGCGCGCGCCTTCGGCCGCTTGCTCGTCGCGGATAGTGAGACCAAGCACCTGGCGGAAGAAATCGACGTGGCGGTCGACATCCGACACCCGGATGGCAACGTGCTCGATATAGGCGCGGGGGAGCGTCATCGCCTCAGGCCTTTCCGGGATAGTCGCTGCGGGCATATTCGAGCCCCTTGACCAACGCGACGAGGGCCGCATTGACGGGGGTCGGCACGTTGAACTTGGCACCCCAACGCACGACGGAGCCGTGAATGTAATCGACCTCGGTCAGACTGCCGGATTGCAAGCTCTGCAACATCGACGTCTTGAACTCGGCAGGTAGACCAGCGGATGCCATCGTCCAGGCACGGCGCGGGTCGGCAATCGAGATCTTGACGCCGACAGCCTGCGCGACCGCGATGCCTTCTGAGATCGCGGCCAGCGCGCAATCTTCCAGGATGGGGAGCGAATAGAGACCACCATAAGTCAGCCCGGTAATGGCGGTAATTCCGCCTCCGGCGACGTTGATGAACAGCTTGTCCCACATCGTGCCCAGGATGTTGTCGCTGAGCAGCGTGAGAATTCCGGCACGATTGAAGGTGTCGGAAATTCGCTGTGCGCGTTCCGTCAAGCGCCCATCAAGTTCGCCGATGATTGTTTCCTTGCCGATGACGCCAGAGCGAACATGACCGGGGCCCAGCAGCACGCCACCGACATATGTCTTGCCTGCCATGACGCGGCCACGGCCGACTTCCTCCGATAGAATTTCCTCGTGGCCAAGACCGTTCTGCAGCGACATCACGACCGTCTGCGGCCCGATGATCGGCGCGGCGGCGCGGATCGCGTCGCGCGTATGGTAGGATTTGACGAGCACGATCACGAGGTCGGCCACCCCATCGACCTCGGCCGCGGAGGTGCACGCGGTGACCTTTGCAACGCTCTCGACCTCGCCCTCCAGCATGCGGAGGCCATGCGCATTGATCGCTTCGACGTGAGCACGGAATGGGTCGATCAGCCAGACGTCTGCCCCGCCCCGCGCCAGCGTGCCACCGATCGTCGAGCCCAAAGCCCCCGCGCCGACAAAGCAGATCCTCATCCGAACGCTTCTCCCTGCGCAACTTTGCTGTTGGAAGCTCGGATACCAGCCGACGGAACATTTTGATATGCTATGGGACTTATATTGATTATTGTGAATCACAATGACGCGTCATGACCTGCCCCACGCCAACCTGCTCGACCCCCGCCTATTGCGGCTGTTCGACGCGCTGTTCACCACGGGCAGCGTCACCAAGGCGGCCGAGAGACTGGGTCAAAGCCAGCCGACCGTTTCGATATGGCTTGCGCGCCTGCGGCAGGAACTCGACGATCCGCTGTTCGTCCGATCGCCGGAGGGAATGCTACCGACGCCTCGGGCCGAGGCGCTCATCAGCACTGCGAGGCAGGCACTGGAAATGCTGCGGCGGCTGGCCGAGCTGCGCACGGACTTCGATCCAGCCACCGCCAAACGGCGTTTCAGCATCTGCATGACTGACGCAAGCCATATTACGTTGCTTCCAGCCATCCTTGCCCATGTTCGCCGCGTCGCGCCGGGCATTCGGATCGAAGCGGCACAGATCGGCATGGACACTCCTCGCATGCTTCAGTCCGGCGAAAGCGATCTGGCGCTCGGCTACATCTCGGATCTTGATGCCGGCCATTTCCAACAGGCGCTGTTTCCGCAGGATTGGGTCTGTCTGGCGAACGCTCATCATCCTCGCATCAAGAACCGCATCACATTAAGAGATTTCAGGCGTGAGGCTCACGTGCTCATTCGGTCCGGCACGGGGCATCAACTGCTCGCTGACGCCTCTCGGGAACAGGGGATCGCGCCGGATATCGCGCTGGAGCTACCGGGCTTTCTCGGTCTGCCCGCGATCATCGGGACCACCGACCTGATCGCCACGCTGCCGCGCCACATCGGCGAAACCCTGGCACACTATTACGGGCTGCGCGTGCTCGCGTGCCCGCTACCAATCCCCAGCTTTACAGTCAAACAATACTGGCACGCCCGCTTCCATCATGATCCAGCAAGCCAGTGGTTGCGCGGCGTTTGCGCCGAGCTTTTCCAGCAGCAGGACGTCCGCGGCCTGCATCGCTCAGCCCGACCGCGAAGACGCAAGGCGACCTGACTGGCAGCATGGCAACAGCATCTGTTGCTCCACCACGCAGCTTCGATCCATTCTCGACGAATAGTCGGGGAATCCAACCATTATTGCATTTCCCAATAGAGCCTATCACGCCTCGCACATATACGCCGACGCTAAAGCCTCCTAATCCTTCCTCAAGCACCAGCGCGGCAGCCGCTGGAGAAGGCGGGAGGCCTATCGCTATTTGCGGTATCGACGCGTGACTTCGCGCGTCGGATAAGACCCTCAGCCGATGGAGGATCCATTGACCCATCGAAGCTCTGTTCCCTGTGGCACGATCATTCCTTTCTTGGCCTCCTGAGTGCCGGCATATGGCAGCGCGGGTTACTCGCTCTTGTCCCCAAGCGTCGCGGTTAAAGGACTTGGCTGATGTTGGGCGCGCTTTGTGGATTACGTTCGTCGATCCTAATCCCCTTGACAATGCCGGCGCGCTCGCTCGCGAGGGCGGATCGTGACCTATCACTTCGACTTCAGCAGCCTGCTTCCCTATTGGCGGGACTTGCTGTTCGGCTGCGGGCTTACCCTCGCAATGACCTCCATCTCGGTTCTGCTGGGCTTCACGATTGGCTTGTTGACCGTGCTCGCTCGCCGCAGCAGCCTGAGGGCGCTGAACGTCCTGGCCATCGGCTACATCGAGATCATCCGGAATACGCCCTTCTTGGTGCAAGTGCTGTTCATCTATTTTGGCCTGCCCGCGTTGGGATTGAGCCTCGCTGCATGGCCGGCGGGCGTGATCGCGCTCAGCTTGAATGCCGGTGCGTTCGCGGCAGAGATCATTCGCGGCGGCATCGACGGTATTCCAAGAGGCCAGTTCGAGGCTGGCGCCGCGCTAGGTCTGCATCCTTTTCAGGTTTTGCGTTTCATTGTCTTCAAGCCCGCGCTGCGCGCGATCTACCCCGCCCTCGCAAGCCAGTTCGTTCTGTTGCTTCTGACCTCGAGCATCGTTTCGGCGATCTCGGCCGAAGAACTCACCGCAGCAGCCCAGTCCGTCGACACGCTGACATTCCGCAGCTTCGAGATCTACATCGTTGCCACGCTACTGTACCTGCTAATGGCGCTGGTTTTCTCCCAGGCGTTCAAGGCAATCGAACGCCATGCGCTCGCCTACCCCGTAAGGTGAAAACCGCGATGATTCGTGACTTCGCTTTCCCTGAAATCCTGTCCATCGCAGCAGGCATCAAGGCAACGATATTACTCTCGTTGATCGCCTTCTGCGGCGGCGGCGGTGGCGGCCTCATCGTCGCCCTGCTGCGCACGGCCGAACGGAAGTGGGTGCGCTCGCTGGCCGCCATGTTCGTAGATTTCTTTCAGGGAACACCGATGCTCATGCAGTTGTTCCTGGTTTACTACGGACTTCCCGTCCTCGGATTTCACGTCAACGTATGGGTGGCTGCCAGCATAGGGTTGACGCTGCACGCCAGTGCTTTTCTCGGCGAGATTTGGCGTGGCGGCATCATGGCAGTGCCACGCGGCCAGATGGAGGCCGCGAGCGCGCTCGGTCTTGGTTATACATCTCGGATGATCGACGTTGTTTTGCCGCAGGCCTTCCGATTGTCACTCGCTCCGACGGTCGGCTTTCTGGTGCAGTTGATCAAAGGCACGTCGCTTGCGTCTATCATTGGTTTCGTCGAGCTCTCGCGTTCGGCGCAGATCGTGGCGAGCACGACCTATCGTCCTCTTCTCGCCTACGGCATGGCGGGGCTTTGTTACTTCGCCCTGTGTTTCCCGCTTTCCCGTTACAGCAGCACGCTCGAGCGCCGGCTGGCGACTCGGAGTTGATCCTAACCTTCGAGATAAGAGCAAGGAGTGAAACGATGCCCAAATTCTCCCGTCGTCGGGTGTTGAGAGCCGCTGCCGGCGCCGCAACGCTGTCGCTTCTTGCGCGGGCAGCACGCGCCGATACATTGCAAGACATTCGCAAATCGGGCGTCCTGAAAGCCGGCTGCCAGGTTGTGCAGGTCCCCTGGGGATTCAGCGACGACAAGGGGGTATTGACCGGCTTCGATGTCGAGTTCGTCCGGCTATTCGCTGCCGATCTCGGCGTAAAAGCCGAAATTTCTCCGGTTACGTCCTCTAACCGCGTCGCCGCGCTGCTGACAGGACAAGTGGACATGCTTGCCGCAGTCATGGGCATCTTCGCCGATCGACAAAAAGTCGTTCTGTTTGCGCGCCCTTATTGTGTCAATGACACTGTCTTCATTGGGAAAGTCGGACAGACCGTAAAGGGCTGGAGCGACATGACCGGGCTGCGGGTCGGCGTACCGCGTGGCACACCGCAGGACATCGCACTCACCAAGGCCGCACCGAAGGGCGCAACAATCCAGCGCTACGATGACGATGCCAATACTGTCCAAGCACTCATCGCCAACCAAGTCGATCTGATCGGCGGAGCCTCTACTCAGGTTCGAAACATCGCTCATGTGGCCGGCGACGGAAAATTCGAACAGAAATTCGTGCTGGCCCGTGCGTATAACGCCGCTGCATTTCGTCCCAGCGAGCGTGCGCTGGCCGATGCATGCAGCGCGTTTGTGGCCAATAGCCTCGCAAACGGCTCACTCCCAGCGCTGTTCGATCGATGGATCGGGACAAGTCTGCCGGATATGCCCGCCACCGGTGAGGGTGATGCGGCTTTGCCGATTTCGATGACCGCTTTGTAATCAGGGCTTCGCGTCCTGTTCAAAGAAGCTCTCGCCCGTCGCCGCCGATATCGCAAGTCTCGAGCCCGTCCGTTTTTTTCGCTAGAGTGTCCTAATCTACGACGGTCATGTAATTCGCCTGCACCACGCGGCGCTCGCGCTGTATCTCACGATGCGAACGCACTAGGAGGGACAGAGCCAAAGTGGGTGTGTGACTTAGTCTCGACCACAGAGAGGATCGATCAACCCGAGTGTCCAACAGAAAGGCCCGTTCTTAGGCAAAAACCTTCCAACCGGTTGATTTCGCTATGGTGGGCGCACCAGGGCTCGAACCTAGGACCCGCTGATTAAGAGACAGCTCTAGCCTGAAAACACTCAATGATTTACTGATCGCATGACTGAGCTTACCCGACCGCTAATGGGCATTCGTCGCACGATAATAGTCGTGGATGTCTGCGCACGCCCGCAGCGGAAACATCACGGAACTATCTCCAACAACCATCATCGTACTGTCCTTGATTTGCTGTCGCCTTGAGGCCCGTGCGATGGAGAGGCAGTGCGGCGGAGTTCCAAAGATTGCCGGCACCGGTGCCCAACCGGAGTCGACCGCGTTGCTCCAGACGCGCGGCCAGCGGCGCGCCTGCTTCGACGCCAGCGCGATGGTGTGTGGCTCCTCACAATTGAATGAACTGGCGATTGAGACGTGCGGGGTCTGGACAGCCGACAAGTGCCAGCGTCGTATCGAACTCGGCAGTAAGGATTTGAAGCACGTGACCAGCCCCTTCTTCGCCTGCAGCGGCGAGCCCATAAAGGATTGCACGTCCCAACAACACCGCTTTGGCACCGAGCGCTAACGCCTTTACCGCATCTGCTCCGCGGCGTATGCCGCCATCAACGAGGAGCGGCATCGCATTCTGATTCGAGATTTCCGCTAACAAATCTATGGGCGCCTGAACGTCCTCGATCTGCCTTCCGCCATGATTGGACAGAACGACGGCATCAACGCCAAGTTCCCGGCATCGATTTACGTCGGTCGCAGTCATAATGCCCTTCACTATAAGCCTACCCGGCCAGGCGTCGCGGAGCGCCTGAAGATCCTGCCAACAGAAACTGGCATCCATCTGCCGGCGCATCAAGGCGGCCTGTGCATTCACGTCGGTTGCGTCAGGGCTGGCAAAATTTGCGAGCTGAGGCAATCCGTGGCGGATCTGGCCGAGCGCCCACCGTGGATGAGTTACGGCGTCCAGAACCGATCGGGGAGTTTGGCGGAACGGAATCGCAAATCCATTTCGCAGATCACGATCCCTTTTGCCATTCACAGCAACATCAACGGTGAGAACCAGCACACGGTAACCCGCTTCTTTGGCCCTGCCGACAAGCAGCCGGGCTAGATCTCGCTGCACGACATAAAGCTGGAACCAAAGATCACCGCCCGCCCGTTCCGCGACGTCCTCAATTGTCGCGTTTGATGCGGTCGAAAGTACAAACGGGATCCCTGCACTGCGAGCGGCCCGGGCTAACGCAACATCGCCGTCAGGCCACAAAGCACCGTTAAGGCCTGTCGGTGCGACCACAAAGGGCGTTGGAAGCGTCCGTCCGAATAGAGATACGGATGAATTGCGATGGCTGACATCGACAAGCCGCCGCGGAGCAAAATTGATCGCCGCAAAAGCTCCAAGATTTCGGTGCAAACTACGTTCGCTTTCGGCTCCCCCATCAAGATAGTCGAACACCATTCGTGGAAGGCGTCGCTTCGCCAGGCTTCGATAGTCGTCTATGCAAACCGGGGTCACTGTAAGCCCTCGAGCCACACCGTTCTTATCATAAGGGAAACCCCACATGGTTCTCAGCAAGCACATCGCGGCCGCTCGCGATCCATAGGCCGGCGAAATCAGCTCGCTGAATTCGCTCGCCAACTATGCCTGCCTTCGACCAGTATCGCGTAGACCGTTCAAGTCTCGGTGAAAGTGACCGCCGCGTTCTCGTCTTCGCTGAAGCTGACGCTCGTGCGACGCGGGCTGCGATTGACCATGAGACGGACGACATCGCCGCGGGCGTAATGCCCCGTGGGGTCGTAGGCCGCTTTGGCGATTGCGATCATTGACAGGTCCACGTCAGCATAGAGGATGCCTTCCTTGTCCTGCGGCAGATGCTCGCACATCGGCTGACCATCGGGACCGAAGATCATCGAATAGCCTCCACCCGGCTTCGCTCCCTCCGCGTTCAGCAAATCGGCCTTTTCCGGAGTATCGCAAAGCATGTCGAACATATCTTGACCAGTAATTGCCGAGGCATGCAGGACGAAGCAACCTCCCTCTAGCGCGTAGATCTGGCTGGCGGCGAGATTCACCTCATGGCCCAAAGCGTAGGCCTTGTCGCGATACAGCGTAAAAGATGGCCACGACGCCACGTGAACTTGCTCGTTCATCGAGTACATGGCGTATTTCGACAACGGCTGAATGTGCTCGGCGCAGCACAAGGCTCCGAGACGTCCGACGCTGCTTTCGACGACGCGGAAATCAGACCCATCTCCTTCGCCATAGAGCGTACGTTCGACGTGTGTCGGCTTGAGCTTTCGGCGCTTGAAGATGATCTCTCCCGCATCGCTAATAAAGACCTGACTTAGGTAGAGCGTTCCTCCGTCGATTTCGGAGAAGCCCATCACCACATTGATTTTCGCTTCGGCGGCGGCCGCACACAGTGCGAGGATGTCGGGCCCATCAGCACGCAGCGAATTGGCGTGATAGCGGGGTACAAACTGCATTCCCCAAGCCGGCGTCCCGAGCCAAAGCCACCAAGGATAGCCCGGAATCCAGACCTCCGGGAACGCCAGCAGCTTCGCCCCCGCTGCACCCGCCTCCGCAATGAAACCAATCGCCTTGGCCACGGAAGCTGGCGCATCCATGAATACCGGCGCAGCCTGAACGACCGCGACTTTGAATTTCGTGTCCTGCATGCGAGTTCTCCGAACCAGGTTTTCAGGTTGTGGGGAACGACGCGGACCGGTCCAGATCGGACTCGACCATGCGCCGGCGTATCCGGAACGGATCAAGGCGCCACTTTTCCGGAACGAGAGAAACCGCGCCGCCCGGAGCTGCCACCATGGTCAGGATCGCAAGCAGCCCGACCCCGATGAAGTACCAGGCGCCATAGCCCGCGAAGGTCTCGCGGAGCAGGAAATACACGATCGTACCTACGATCGGGCCCTCCAACGTTCCGATGCCCCCGAGTACAGCAATGAAGATTGCCGCCGCGGTCCAGTTCAGCGAGAAAGAGGCATCCGGCGTAACCTGAAGCGTATTCATGTACGAGACGGCGCCGGCAAGCCCCGATATGACAGCGCAGAGCACCCAAAGCGCGATCTTCGCACGAGCAACCGGAACGCCGCTCGCAAGCGCGGCAGGTTCGGAGTCACGCACACTCATCAATGCAAGTCCCAGCGAGCCGCGCAGCACCTGCCGGCTTGCGACCAGCGATCCCACACCGACGAACAGCGCTGCCCAGTAGACTCCCGCGTTGCGCGTCCACCGATCGATGTCGCTCATCGCCTCCAGCGGCATGCCGCCTCCTGCGCCCAGCCATGGCGCATTCAACGTCAGGATCCGCATCATCTCAGCGAGAACCCATGTGCCCACCGCGAAGTAAGCACCGCTCAAACGGAACATCGGCCAGGCCGAAACGAGGGCGAAAACAGCCGCGAAGACGGCCGCGGCGGGCAGCAGCAAAAACGGATTCAGATGCAACTGGTTCGAGAGCGCGAAGAGCGAATAGGAGCCGACGCCGACAAAGACATGCAAACCGATGGCGACCAGGCCGCCGTAGCCTGCGAGCAGATTCCAGGCGAGCGCGACAGCGAAGAGCGTGAAGACTTCGACGAGCAGCCGCTGGACGGCGAACGTCGACAGCCAGGGCATCGAAACTGCGAGCACAGCGGCAATGAGGAGCGCCGCCGCTGAGGACATCCGCACCAATGTTGTCCTGGAATTCACACGTGACATGGTGGCCACGGTCATGACGGCGCCTTTCCGAACAAGCCCTGGGGACGGGCGAGCAGTGCCACGAGAAATGCGAGATGGCCGAAGAAGGGACCGAGACCAGAGGCGATCTTGGCGCCGAAAAGCTGTGCGACGCCGATCACGAGTCCGCCGAACAACGTACCCCAGACATTGCCGAGCCCACCGAGCACTACCGCCTCGAACGAATAGAGAAGCCGCTCGGGTCCAGCCGTTGGCGAAAAGGGCGTCCGGAGAGCGTAGAGCACCGCTGCCACACCGATCATCGAAAAGATGACGCCGGTTACAATTCCAAACAAACGTCTATCGTTCACACCGACCAGCCTCGCGGTGCCCGGATCATCCGACACGGCGCGTGCCTGACGCCCGAAATGGGTGTGACCGACGAGCCAATGCGTCGCGCCGAGCAGCGCGATGCTCGCGAGCGCAGAGACGAGGGGAAGAACTCCAATGGAAACGCCAAAAACGTTGAACCCGAGACCTGCGAGATCACCGGCCTGTAAGCTTCGCGTATCCGCGGTGAAGATCTCCTGAAGAACGTTCTGCAAGACGATGGAGAGGCCGAACGTCAGAAGAAGCGGAGCCAAAGCATCTTTTCCGACGACACGGTTGAGCAGGATGATCTGGAGGATCCAACCGAGCGCGAACATCACCGGAATGACCACGAGCAACGCGGTAAAGGCACCGACGCCCGCTCCGCTCATGACGACACTGGTCAGGTAGGCCCCGACGACGATCAGATCGCCATGGGCGATGTTGATCATGCGCATGACCCCGACGCTCAAGCTCAGACCAAGTCCGAACAGCGCGTAAAGCGCCCCTAGCATCAATCCGTTCAACAACGTTTCCGCGGCGATCTGCATGATCAATCTCCGAAATACGCAGCCGATACGCGCGCGTAATCGGCCGTCTTCGAGATGCCCTCGAGCACGACGTTTCCCTTCAGCATGCAATAGTACCTGGACGACGAGGAGAGCGCGCGACGCACATTCTGCTCGACAAGAATCACGGCCATGCCCTCCTCGATGACGGTGCCGAGCAGCTCGTAGACCGTCTCGACCGCGACCGGCGAAAGGCCGAGCGATATCTCGTCGCAGAGAAGGAAGTCGGGATTCGTGACCAGCGCCCGGCCAACTGCCACGAGCTGCTGCTGACCGCCGGAAAGAGCCGTGGCAGGACGCGAGCGCAATTTCTGGAGAGCCGGCAGTTCCCTATAGAGACGATCTGGCGTCCATGGGCCTCGACGGCCGTTTTTCGCGGCGAGGAGCAGATTCTCCTCGACGGTCAAGCTTGGAAACAGTCGGCGGCCCTCCGGCACCAGCGCAATTCCACGGCTCAGCTGATCTATCTCGGCGGAGCCGCCGACCGGCTCTCCGTCGAGCAGCACGCTCGGAGCGGCAACCGGGACAGAGCCGACGATGGCGCGAAGCAGCGTCGATTTTCCGGCACCATTCGCGCCGATCAGTGAAACAACCTCGCCGCGTTCGATTGAGAAGTTAATGCCGAACAGGGCCTGGAACATGCCATAGTTCGCGTTGAGATGCTCAGTGCGTAGCATGGGACCCCTGCTCATCGAGATCGGATCCGAGATACACGTCGCGAACTTCGCGGCTGCTCATGACTGCGCTGGGCACTCCGTCACCGAGTAATCTTCCCTCCGACAGAACGAGCAGGCGATCAGCGGACGAGACCAACGCGTGGACGAGATGCTCGATCCAGATCACGGTCACGCCGGCTCTGTGGATCGAGGTGACAAGTTCGAGGAGCTCGCCGACTTCGGCATCCGTCAGCCCGCCCGCGACTTCGTCGAGCAGCAGCAACCTGGGTTCTGTTGCGAGCGCTCGGGACAGTTCGAGTCTCTTGCGCTGGAGCAGGGTCAGACGGCCGGCGGCTGTATCGCCGAGATGCTCGATGCCGCAGCGATGAAGCGCTTCCCGCGCCTTTTGCTCTGCCTGCTTGCCGTGCAGGGCGGCTCCGAAGGTAGCCGCCACCAGCGCATTCTCGAATACGGTCATACCCTGGAACGGCTGCGGGATCTGAAACGTCCTGCCGATGCCGGCACGGCAACGCGCGTCGGCTCCGAGTGCGGAGACGTCTTCTCCGTCAAACAAGACCGTTCCGGAATCGCAGCGCAGATTGCCGGAGATCAGACCGAACAGAGTGGTCTTGCCCGCTCCGTTCGGTCCGATGACACCGACGAATTCGCCTGCCCGAACCTGAAGCGTCAGGCCAGGGATCACGACCATGTCGCGATAGCGCTTGCTGACGTCCCGCAGTTCGAGCAACGCTGTCATTGCCGTCAGCTCTTCAGCAGTTCGAGTTTGCGCTCAGCCTTGATTTCGGGCGCCGTGCTGTTGCTCGTGATGTAGAGATGCGGCTTTCCGCCGTCCTCGACATGCCACTGTCCGCCGACCACCCGGATTTTCGAGACATTGGCGATTCCGCTTCCACCGAAGTCGAGATTTCCGATGACCGTGTCGGTCTTCAGCTTGCGCAGGCTCTCGACGACCTTGTTGGGAGATTTCGGATCGCCGCTTGCCTTCAAAGCTTGAACGCCGGCCTCGAACAAGGCGTGCGCGACGCCGATCGGTTGCGTCCACTCCCGCTTGGTCGCTTGCTGATAGGAGGCCGCAAGCTCAGCAGCAGTTTGCCCGGTCAGGCTCGAGCGGAACGGGTAGCTCGGGAGCCACCAAATTTCCGTCGACATGCCCTCCGCGCGCGGACCCAGCGCCGCCACGCCGCCCGGGAAGAGCAACGCTTTCGCAACGGTACAAACCTTCGGCTTGAATCCCATCTGGGCAGATTGATTCAGGAAGGTCGCCCACTCCGGCGGATTGAACAGACCGGTGACGATCTCCACGCCTTCCTTCTTGAAGGCCTGGATGTGGGTCGAGAAGTCGTCTGCTCCGACCGGGAAGCGGCCGACATCGACGATCTTGTAGCCGGCCTTGGCGAACGCGCCCGGCATGCCGAGCTTCGCATCGCCCATGGCGTTGCCGGGAACGTCGTTCGAGAAGACGGAGCCGACGACCTTGTTGGTGTCTGCGTCCTTCCAGATGTCGAGATAGACGGCCGCAATATCCTCGATCCCCCAGAAGAAATGAAACACGTTCTTGAAGCCCTTGGCCGGATCGCCCTTCATCGGGAACATCCACGCCTGCCACGGGCCCATCGTCGAAATGCAGGGAACGCCGTTGAGCTCGCATTGCTGCGATACGGCCGGGCCAATCGAGACCTGTGCGAGCATCAGGTCGATGTTCTCCTTGTTGATCAGCTCGGCGGCGAGATTGGACTGCCGATCCGGGCTGCTCTGATCGTCGCGCGCGATGATCTCGACCTCATATTTCGATCCTCCCACCGACAACCCGCCGGCGAGCGACTTCCTGACCTGATCGAGAATGAAATCGTCCGCCTCGGCGAACGGCGCGAACGGCCCGGTCTTCGGACTGATGTAGCCGATGCGAATTTTCTTGTCGGCGGCAGCCCACGCGCGACCGGTCGAGCCGAGCGTCGCCCCTGCCGTCAACGCCGCGGCGGCCTTGAGAAAATCGCGTCGCGCAGGGTCGGCAATACCGGTCTCGGGGACAAGACTGGGGTTGATCTTCGAAACCACGAATGCTCTCCGATGCAAAGATGCTGACCGAATTGACGGGCCCACATTGGTCAGCTCTGCCGAAGGCAGCTTGGTTCGGACGGAACAGAAACTTGTCTGAAACGGCTGGACGAGGTCCCCGCGCCACGGGAAAACAATCCGGGCCAACCCGGGAAATTGGCATATTTCGTGCTTGATCGCCCCCGAAATTGAGCAATAAACTTCACACTGGCGGATGATCCTGTCAGCGATCGACCGCCGAAGGGGCACCCAAGAACCCCATCGTAACGGATCGAGGGGAATCAAGAGATGCTTCTGGAAGCCACAAAGGCTGCTGCGATGCAGCCGTGCTTCGCCTCGACGGCGAGCCTTCCGCCGCGAGAGCGCTTCGACTATTGGCACGACGTTGTGAGCCGCAACCTCGTCGACCTGGACTTCCGGCTGGTCGGCGAAGCTCAGTTCGATGCGAGCTTCCACTCCACACCGATCAATGGTCTCGACCTATGCCGGATCAAGGCTTCTCCCCATGTGGCTCAGCGAAGCACCGAAGGCATCTTACGCGCAGACCACTCGATGCTGGTGTTCAACTTCGTCCTGTCGGGCTCGTTGGTCGCCGAGCAGGATGGGCGCTTGGCGCACTTGAAGCCCGGCGACGGCGCGCTCTGTGACGCAACGCGACCGTACAAGCTTTCCTCGCAAGAGGCGTTCGAGCTCGCCTCCATTCGGGTCCCCCGCGAGCAGTGCATCGGCAGGATTCCGCACCTGAACCGTCTCTCGGCGTGCAATTTGGGTGAACGATCCGAGCTCGCGCCAATGGTCTTTGGCTACTTGTCGCATCTCGTCGATCGTGCGCCCCATCTCACGAGCCGCGCAGCCGGCCTCAAGATATCGCAGAACTTCAAGGACCTTCTGCTCGCCCTGCTCGCGGAATTGGCGGACTCCTGCGCCTCCTCGCTTACCGAATATCGGAGCCTGGCTCTGATGAGGATCAAGGAGACGGTCGAGCGCAACGTTCACGATCCCGACCTGACACCGTCGACGATCGCAGCCGAACTCAAGCTGTCGGCACGATACATCAACCAGTTGCTCGAAACCGAGGGGACCTCGTTGTCGCGCTACATATGGTCAAGGCGGCTCAATCGCTGTGCGGAACAGCTCAAGGACCCGGCTCTGCGCGCGCGCGGCGTGTCCCAGATCGCGATGGACAACGGGTTCAACGATCTGAGCCATTTCAGCAAGGCGTTCCGGATCAAGTTCGGTATGGCGCCGCGCGACTATAGAAACGGTCTGGCGATGCAATCCTGATGTCGCCGCGTTGCCTCTCTGGCATCACTTTGAGCCGAGGCAACTGCTTGGGCCAGGTCATACCGTGAGGTGCGCGAGAATCTGCCGCCGATCGAGCTCGGACGCCGCCGCGCTCAAGACGATTTCTCCGTGGTCCATGATCACGATCCGGTCGGCCACTCGATCGACTAATGTCAGGTTCTGTTCAACGACTAGAAACGACGCCCCGGCTTCCTTCTGCGCGAGCATGAGTTCTGCCATGCGAACGACGTTCTCGAACTGAACCCCCTCGGTCGGCTCGTCGATGATCGCCATCGCCGATCCCTCCGAGAGGCCCCGCACAAAGGACAGCAGCTTCTTCTCGCCGCCGGAGAGCGTTCCGGCGTGCTGGCCGCGGCGTTCGGAGAGTCGCGGAAAGGCGCGAAAATAGGGCTCGAACTCGTCGAGCCGGCGATCGGTGCGCATCAGCGACAGGTTTTCTGCAACCGTGAGGTCATCGAATACCACCCTCTCCTGCGGGCAATAGGTCAGCCCCTGCGTCAGGTTCTCCGACGGTCGCTTCCCTGTGATCTCAACGCCTGCGAGCCGCACTCCTCCGCTCATTGGGCGGAGGAAGCCGCACGAAAGCTTTGCAAGGGTCGATTTTCCAACGCCGTTGCGACCAAGCAGACACACCACCTCTCCCCGACCGATCGAAATACTGACATCGCGGACGACCCGCCCAGACCCATACCCGCCGGAGATGTTCTGGATCTCGAAATAGCCGCCTGTCACCGGGAGCCTCCCACGTAGACCGCGCGAACCTCCGGATTGCGCTGCACCTCCTCGACACTGCCGTCCGCAAGAAAGCGGCCTTGATGCAGCACGACCACGCGGTTAGCGAGGCGGCGTACGAGTTCCATGTCGTGCTCGATGATGATGATGCGCAGGTTGAGTTCGCCTCGCGCCCATTGGATCGCGTCGATCACTGCTGCGGTCTCTTCGTGCGACAACCCCGCGCAGGGCTCATCCAGCAGCAACATGCGCGGCTCGGTGATCAGCGCCATGGTGAGTTCGAGAATTTGACGCTCGCCATGGGAGAGAGCAGATGCCGGCCTTGTTCCGTCATTCAGGAATTGGAAGCGCCCCCGCATCTCTTCGAGCAGCGGCGAGGTCCATCCAAACAGACCGAGCCGAAGCAGGTCGAACCCACACCAACGCCCGGCCCAGAGTGCTACCGCCAGGTTTTCGTCGATCGTCAACTTCGGAAACACTGATGGCGTCTGGAACTTGCGGGCGACTCCCTTATTTGCAACGATCGCCGGCTCCGGCCGCAGCACGACCGCTCCGTCGATGACGATACGGCCACCTCGCCTCGGCAGCATGCCGGTCATGACGTTGAGCGTCGAGGTCTTGCCGGCACCGTTCGGGCCGATAACGCAGAGCACGGCTTCCTCGCCGGTGCGCACCGACAGGCCATCGAGAATGGTCACATCCCCGACGCGCACACGTACATCCTCAAATGCGACAGACAAAGACGTTGAAATGCGCGGTTTTTCGGGCGCTGTCGATCGGGCTCGTACGGAAGTCCTCGCGGATGAGAATCTCCGCAATGGCGCCAACATGGTCATGAGTCCGCCAGGAAGACGAAGCACGACGACGATGAAGAACAAGGCAATCCCAATCTCCCACCAAGGGAAGCGGTCACGCAACTCGGCCGACAGAACACCGACGACGACGGCGCCAATCACGGGCCCGAGCACGGTGGCACGTCCGCCGACGGCAGCAAAAATCACCAGATCACCAGAGAAGGCAAAGCCTGCAAGATCGGGCGTCACGAGGTTTTGTTGAGGAGCATAAAGAGCTCCCGCAAGTCCGGCGAGACCGGACGCTACCGCAAACGCTACTGCCTTGATGACTGCAACGTCATAACCGAGAAAGGCGAGCCGCCGTTCGTTGTCGGCGGCTGCCCGCCATAACACCCCAATTGGCGCATGCACGAGGTAATCCACGGCGGCGATGCTCAACCCCAAGAGAATGGCAATGAGATAGTAGAGGTCGAGAAAGCCATCCAGGCCGGGCAGGCCCGGAATATTGCGAAGCCCATTGAATCCCCCCGTGACGCTGCTCCAGCCGTTCGCCACCTGAAATGCCGCCAGCGTCAAGGCGAGCGTCATCAATGAGAATGACGGGCCCTGCTCAAACCGCCCTCGAAACACCAGAGCAGCGAATGCAAAGGCAAGAACAGCGACGAGAACGCAAGCGGCAGGCAGCGCGAGATAAGCGATCGGCGACGAGCCGAGAGCGAGCAGCCCATGTGCCGTGACGTAGGCGGCGATCGCGACAAACATTCCCTGCCCGAGCGGCAGGATTCCAGCCTGCCCCCAAGCGAGACCAACCCCCAAGGCGGCCAGGCCGTAAATGAAATAGAGCCCGAGCTGATAGGCCCAGAACTCGCCCATGAATGGCGGAATGAGGAGCAGGAACGCCAGTATCAGGACGTTACGGACGAGGAAATAGGCCACGGGGTCGCTGCCAGAGGAAGAGGATGGAGATGAGGAGCATCGCAAGATAGGCCGAGGTCGGGCTGACGGCGGCCGATAGAACGCTTTGCAGACCACCGATGATAGTCGCGCCAGCGAACAGGCCCGATACCGTTCCCATTCCGCCGACCACCAGCGCGAAGAATGAGTTCACGATGAAAGTGAGCCCCATGAATGGTTCGACCGGCGTGAGCGGCGCGACCATGACGCCGGCGACACCTGCCAATGCGGTGCCCGTGACGAAGGTGTTTCGCGCGAGTTCACGCGTTTGGATACCGACCGCCTCCGCAAGCACGGGATTGCCGACCATGGCACGGATCCGAGCCCCGGTCGGAGCGCGGCGGTACCAGATGAACAGGCCGGCAAGTACCAAGGCGGCGACCGCCATCAGCACCAATCGGTACGCTGGATAGGATTCACCAAAGAGGCTCAACGAACCACCGATTGGTATCTCGACGCTGCGATAACCGCGGCCAAACGCAAGCTCGACGCACTTGCGAAGCAGCAGTCCCAGCCCCCAGGTCGCCAGGAGCGTCTCGAACGGTTCGTAGTGCAATGGCCTTATCAGGCATCGCTCCACGACAAAGCCGATGGCCCCACAAACCAGCGCCGCGGCCGGCACTGCGAGCAAATATGGAAGGCCTGCCCTTTGCACCACGTAGGCGGCATACGCGCCTATCATGATGAACTCGCCATGCGCGATGTTCAGGACGTTCAACAAGCCCATCACGACGGCCAGGCCGAGGACCAAGATCGCAAGGATCAGTGCTTCGTAGATGACGTTGAGTCCTTGCGTGAAGAGCAAAGCTTCCATTCTCAGCGACCTCTTCAGGTACAGGACTGCTGTGTCGGTACAGCTGCAAACTTGTCGATCACAGTGAACTTCGTTCCCTCGCAACGAGCCAAGAAAATGTTCTTCGCGGTGTGACGATGCGTCATGGTCATCGACCCGCTCGGGGTCTCGAACTGCACACCCTCGGCAGCCGCGGCGAACTCCTTGGCCGCGAGCGATTTCGACTTGGTCGTCACGGCAGCGGCGAACACAAAGGCATCAAAAAGGCCCTTGGAGATCGTGCACTGCTGCGGCGCCTTATCGCCATACTTCTTGGTCAGCTCGCCAATGAAGGCCTTGTTTTCCGGAAGATCGAGATCCGCGAAATAGCCGAGGCTTGAATAGAGGTTCTTGCTGGCATCCTTCCCGATTCCGATCAGCGTATTCTCCTCGAGCAGGCACGACAGGCGAACGATATCGTCCGACAAATTGAAGTCGGCGAAGGTGCGGTTGAAATTGACATTGTCACCGCCGACCAAAGTTTGCAGCACGATAGCGGGCTTCGCAGACTTGATCTTGGCCACCGTGTTCTCGAACTTGTTCGGCGCGCCAAGCGGATAATAGTCCTCCGCGACGACGGTGCCACCGAGATCCGCAATGTATTTCTTTGCCTTGTCATTGGTCGTGCGTGCCCAGACGTAGTCGTTGCCGACAAGGTAGAAGGTCTTCCCCTTGGCGAGTTCGACCATTTTCGGAAGCGTCTTCTGCAGCTCCTGTTCGGGTACCTCGCCCAGGAAGTAAACGTTGGACGAGCAGTCATCGCCCTCGAACACGGGCGTGTAAACGTAGGGTATTTTGCCCTTGACGACGTTCTCCACGCCCTGCCGGACAGCGCTGTCGTGCGACCCGAAGATCATCTCGACCTTGTCGCTCAGCATCAATTTGACAGCGCTCTTGGCCACCTCGGCAGGCGGAGCACCCGCGTCGGCGAAGACGATTTCGACTTGACGCCCAAGAATGCCGCCCTTGGCATTGATGGTCGCAGCGCCCAGCTCTGCCGCTGCGCGTTGCGCAGGACCGAACAAGGCGGCTGGCCCGGAGTCGGCGACGAGAACGCCGATCTTGAGTGCATCCGCGGCCAGAGCCGGGCGAATGATTGCGGGCGCGCCGATCGCAAGGGCCGCTGCGCCGGCGGCGCGGACGAGGTCGCGACGAGTCATCTTGACTGATGTAGGCACTTTTTCCTCCAATGATGGCATAACGATATGTGCGATCGGGTCAGGGTGTTGGTGACGCCGGAAGCACCTGCTCCAGAGCGATAGCAAGCGAGAGCAGTTCTCGATCCCTGCCGGCGGGAGCGTCGAACTCAAGGCCAACCGGCAGGCCGGCCGAGGTCAGGCCGACAGGGAGGCTAATGCCGGGAAGGCCTGCGTTGCTTCCCGGGTCAGTATTACGGATGACTGTTGCAAAGGTCGGAACGGCCCGGCCATTGAGCGTCACGCTATCATTTTCGCCAATGAGTGGAGGCGGCAGCGGTGTCGTTGGAAAGACGATCGCATCGACCTTATTCTCAGCAAAACATGCTCGGTAGAGAGAGATCAGTTTCGGTCGATGGACATCTATGGCCTCCCGATAAGCCTCTACAGGAACTGCCGTTGCAGGGTTCAGCAAAGGAGCGAGACCAGCTTTGACATCAGGGCTGGCTACGTCCGCGACGATCTCGGCAAAGCGCGGAGCGATGCCTTCGTCCCGTAGATAGGCATCGAGGTCACGCTTAACTTCATAAAGCGCCACCGTGAACGAAACGGCCTTGTTGAGCGCGGCAACCTCGTGCAGATCGACCTCGATCAAGGTGATGCCAGCGCGCTTGAGCACGTCGAGATCAGCTTCGCACATACTGGCAGTCTCCCGCTCCAGGTCATCCCAGAAGAATGACCTGGGCACACCGATCCGAAGGTCCGAAAGCTGCTTCATTGGGACGGGATTGGCATCGCTCGTCACAGCAGCGTCGAGGGCTGCGAGGTCGACCGCATGTCGCGCCAGGGGCCCCGCGGTGTCGCGCGTTGACGAGATTGGAACGATGCCCGCCTGCGACCACCGCAACACCGTTGGCCGAAAGCCCGCCACCCCGCAGAAAGCGGCAGGAACGCGGACCGATCCGCCGGTGTCGGAGCCGATGCTGGCCGGAACCAGCCGCGCCCCCACGGCCGCACCAGAACCTCCGCTCGAGCCTCCCGGTATGTGGCGATCTCCAAATGGATTCCTGATGGCTCCGAACGCCGAGTTGTTTGAGCTGATTCCAAACGCCAACTCGTGCATTCCGGTTTTACCGAACGGAATCGCACCGGCAGCCTTCAGCGCTTTGACAACCGGCGCGTCCGTTCTGGGCCTGTGTGCGCGCAATCCGGGCGTACCGGCCGTCGTAGGCATGTCAGCAGTATTGATGTTGTCCTTGAATGCGATCGGCACTCCATGGAGCGATCCAAGCGCCTGGCCAGCCTGTCTCTGTTGATCGGCGCGCCGAGCTGCCGCCATGACTTGGTCGGCATCGAGCGTGACGAATGCATTCAGCCTGCTGAACGTCCTCGCACGCTCCAGCAGCGCGGAAGCAAGAGCCTCCGCGGTGACCTCGCCCGAGCGGATCGCGGCAGCGGCCTCCACCACGCCCAATTCGTGCAGATTTTTCATCGCCACCCCCAGAAATTGCTTCCAGGAGACGATTGATAGGAGGTCTGCGCCGGAGACGGTATCAACACAAATGTGGAGCCGCGCTGCAGCATGAGCCCAGCGCGACCGCGATTCGAAACAGTCAGAGACGGCTGCAGTTCAGCTGATCGGCTTCTCGCCTGCCACCAGGGCCGCAAGTTCGGCACGGTTGGCGCAGCAGCGCTTCCGCATCGCGTTGTTGATGTGCGTGCGCACGGTCGCAAAGCCGATATTGAGCAACCGCGAAATATCTCGATCCGTGCAGCCCCTCGCGACCAAGTTCGCGACGTCGCTTTCGCGCGCGGTCAAGTCCTCGTACCTATGCATGCCCCGCAACATCGCGCCGCGCAGGAACGGCTCAAGACCGGTAAGAAGGTCGATCTCGCGACTTTCGAAATCCGGGCGACCCGCCGCGCGCCAAATCCTGAAGTCACCGAGGTCGCGATCGCCGTCGAAGACATACATGTTGATGCCATGATGCAGGCCATCTCGTGCCAGGAAGTCGTTGTAGAACTCGGTACGGATCATATCGCGGCGAGACAACACCTCTTCAACGAACGATGCGCGACGGCGCAGGCGAAGCTTGGCAGTCATCGGGTCGTGGAACTGAAACCAGTCGTCGTAGCGCTTCAGATTCTGCGGATCCATGTTGAGCGAGACGCCGTGTTGGAAATTCGCGCTTTCCGACCGCCAGACATACGATGCGACGAAGTCGGCGCGCAGCAGCCGCAGCAGGTCCGGAAGGATTGATTGCCTCAGGTCGGCGCCCGGGTCCATGCGCTGAAGTCGCACGACGATGTCACCGAACAGCTTCAGGTCTTGCGAAACAATGTCGCGGACGCGGTTCATCGATCTTTCCCTCCTCCCGGCGACCGAAGCAATTTTCTTGCCATCATAGGCAGAGGCGGGGGTACCGATAAAGGGATTAATTCAGGACAGCCCAACCCGGCGTGCGTCCCAAGCTCGAAGCTACCCACTTTCTACTAACAGGACAGGTATCTAAACCATTGCATCACAAACCTCTTTAGCTGCTGTCGCAACTCGTTAGGGCTGTTGTCCGGACTTTCGGTCAGCGTTTACGGCTTCCTGTCGACGTCAGCCGCCTCAACTCGTCCAGCAGCTTCACCGCCGGAACGGCCAGAAGACCCCGCCGGCGGCGAAACGCCACCAGCTTTCGCCTCCCGTCGACCCCGGCGATCGAAAGGGGAGCAATGAGACCGGCGCGCCGCTCCGGCTCGAACATCGGCTCTGCCATCCAGCTGAGAAACCCGGAATCGACGACAAGACTCTTGAGCACCGTGATCGAGCGTGTTCTGACGATCACATCGGGCATGCCTAGGCCTTGCTCGGCGAACACACGCTCGACGTGCTGATGCGGTCCGGTGCCGGGCGGCGGGATCGTCCATTTCTCGTGGAGCGTATCGGCGAGCGTCAACTTTCGACGGCGCCTGAGAGGGTGCCCGGACGCAACGATCACGTGGCTCGTGTCCTCCCAGCAGCAATCACGAATTGCAACGATTTCGTCCGTGTCCGGCGCTTCGGCGCCCAAGGCAAGATCGATCTCGTGCTTCGACAAACTCGCTGCCAACAAGTCCCAGACGCCTTCAAAGACTTCAAAATGAAGCCCAGGCCATTTGGTCAAGGTACGCTCGATCGCGGGCGGTAGGATCGAACTCGCGATGCTCGCCACCGCCCCGACTCGAACGGTCCCCTTCGCCGCACCCCGCAGCGCCTGAATTTCCTCCAGCGCTTGCTTGGCCTCGACATGCAGCGAAGTCGCGTGCGGTAAGAAGGCCCTTCCGATATCTGTCAATTGCATGCCCTTGGAGTGGCGCTCGAACAGTTCGGCCCCAAGTTGCTGCTCCAGCCGTTTGATTGCCCGGCTCAGCGCGGGCTGTGTCATGTTCAACAGGGCAGCCGCCCGGCCAAGGCTCCCTGCCTTGACGATCGTGGTGAAGGTCATCAGCTGTTCGATGCTTAGGGCCATAACCAAGTGTAATGGCTTTTCCCCTTTTTTTCAATTCTTGGCAACGGCGTCCCTCCCCTAGTGTCCGAGCGACAAAAAACCGGGATGGGAACGATATGGCCACTGGGACGGATACGTTCGAACAACGACGCGTGACTGCGCCGACCGTGCGCGACGCCGTCGTCGATCTGCTGCGTCGTCTCAACATGACATCCGTCTTCGCCAACCCGGGATCGACGGAATTGCCGTTGTTCCGCAATTTCCCTGACGATTTCCGCTACGTTCTCGGACTCCAGGAGGCCGTTGTGGTCGGCATGGCCGACGGCTTTGCGCAGGCAACGCGCAACGCCGCCTTCGTCAACCTGCATTCGGCGGCCGGCGTCGGCAACGCGATGGGCAACATCTTCACCGCGTTCAAGAACCGGACGCCCCTCGTCATCACGGCCGGCCAGCAGGCCCGCTCTATCCTGCCTTTTGATCCGTTTCTCGCTTCCAGAGAAGCTACAGAGCTTCCGAAGCCCTATGTGAAATGGAGCATCGAGCCGGCACGTGCCGAGGACGTTCCGCATGCCATCGCGCGCGCCTACTATATCGCGATGACGCAACCTTGCGGGCCCGTCCTGGTCTCGGTGCCCGTGGACGATTGGGATCGACCTGCCGAGTATTTGCCAACACGCACGGTCAGCCAGCAAGTCCGCCCCGATCCAGCCATCCTCGACCAGATCGGAAGCGCGCTCGATCGTTCCAAGCGGCCGGCCTTCGTCGTCGGAGCGGCCGCTGATCGCGACGGGGCCTTCAACGAGGTCCGTCAGCTCGCCGAAGCGCACAATGCGCGAGTCTTCACTGCGCCGATGTCCGGCCGCTGCAGCTTCCCCGAGGACCACCGATTGTTCGCCGGGTTCCTGCCGGCGATCCGCGAGAAGATCGTCCGGCTGCTCGACGGACACGATCTTGTCTTCGCGATCGGCGCGCCGGCGTTCTCGTATCATGTTGAGGGGTTCGGTCCGCATCTGCCAGATGGAGCCGAGCTGTTCCAGCTGACCGACGATCCCCAGACCGCGGCATGGACGCCGGAGGGAATGGCTGCGGTCGGCAGCGTGCGGCTCGGCCTCCTGGATCTTCTGGCGCGTGCGACGCCACCGATCCGCGTCACTCCTCCTGCTCGCACCATCGCGCGGCGAGTGGAGCCGACGACACCGCTCTCAACGGCCTTCGTGATGCAAACCATAGCGGACATGAAGCCCGCGGATGGCATCATCGTCGAGGAAGCGCCGGGCGCCAGGTCTGTGATGCAGGCGCACTTGCCCATCACGCAGAGCGAAGCCTTCTACACGATGGACAGCGGCGGCCTCGGTTACGGCATGCCGGCGGCTGTCGGTGTGGCCCTCGGAAAGCCGGGCCGCCCTGTGATTGCTCTGATGGGCGATGGCTCAAGCCTCTACTCGATCCAGGCAATCTGGAGCGCCGCACAACTTAGTCTGCCCGTCACCTTCGTCATTCTCAAGAACGGGCGTTACGCCGCATTGCAAGACTTCGCGCCCGTGTTCGGCTTCGGCTCGCAAGAGCACGTTCAAGGCACCGATCTTCCTGGACTCGATTTCGTCTCGATTGCGAGGGGCTTGGGCTGCTCCGCAATTCATGTCGAGACTGCCAAAGGCCTCCACGACGCTTTGGTCAAGGCATTTTCGTCCAAACGACCAACACTGGTCGAAGTCGAGGTCGAGGACAGAGACTTACAGAAATAGAACACAACGAGGGAGCAGACATGAACACGATTTCGATGTTGGTCGGCGGCGAGCAACGAGCGGCCACCGGTAACGCCACGTTCGAGCGCCTCAATCCGCTCGATGGCCAGATTGCAACGCGAGCACCGGCAGCCACAGCGGACGATGCGGTTGCAGCCGTGGAAGCAGCCGCAGCAGCCTTCCCGAGCTGGTCTGCCACAGGTCCCTCGGAGCGCCGTGCCCTTCTGACCAAGGCAGCGCACGCGCTGGAAGCCAAGGCCCCTGCATTTGCCGCGTCCATCGCTGCTGAAACCGGCGGTTCGGGGATCTGGGCCGGCTTCAACGTCCATCTCGCGGCCGGCATGCTGCTTGAAGCCGCGGCAATGACGACGCAGATCAGCGGCGAGATCATTCCCTCTGATGTGCCCGGCAGCTTTGCGATGGCGGTGCGGCAACCCGCCGGTGTGGTCCTGGGCATGGCACCCTGGAATGCACCGGTGATCCTCGGCGTACGAGCCATCGCGCTTCCGCTGGCTTGCGGAAACGCTGTCGTTCTGAAGGGGTCCGAATTGTGCCCCGCAACCCACGGGCTGATCGTCGAGGCGTTCAAGGAAGCCGGCTTTCCCAAGGGCGTCGTCAACTACGTCACCAACGCTCCGTCGGACGCAGGACCTGTCGTCGAAGCGATGATTGCGCATCCCACTGTGCGCCGGGTCAATTTCACGGGATCAACCCGCGTCGGAAAGATCATCGCCGCCACATGCGCGAAGTATCTCAAGCCGGCGGTCCTCGAACTCGGAGGCAAGGCGCCACTCGTCGTTCTTGATGATGCCGACATCGACTCCGCCGTGAACGCAGCGGCATTTGGTGCCTTTGCGAATTCGGGACAGATCTGCATGTCGACCGAACGAATCATTGTTGACGAGGCCATCGCAGACGAGTTTGTGCGCCGTCTCGCCGACAAGGCGTCCAAGCTGCCGCTTGGCGATCCGAGAAAGGGCCCTGTCGTTCTCGGCTCCGTCGTCGACATGACCACCGTCAAGCGCTGCAACGACCTCATCGAGGACGCACTCGCGAAAGGTGCGAAACTGCTCTGCGGCGGGAAAGCTGAAACCACGCTGATGCCGGCCACGCTGATTGATCACGTCTCATCCGCTATGCGTATCTACAGCGAGGAGTCGTTCGGACCGATCAAGCCCATCGTTCGGGTCAAGGGCGAGGACGCAGCGATCGCCTGCGCAAACGACAATGCCTACGGCTTGTCGTCTGCCGTGTTCACCAGGGATACGTCGAGAGGCATGCGCGTCGCCTCGCGCATTCAATCCGGGATCTGCCACATCAATGGCCCCACCGTGCATGACGAGGCCCAGATGCCATTCGGAGGGGTCAAGGACAGCGGGTACGGACGATTTGGCGGCAAGTCTGGAGTCGCAGAGTTCACAGACACCCGCTGGATGACCATTCAGACAAGCGAACGACATTATCCGTTCTGATCAGGCGCGAGCCCGATCTCAATCTCCAATGAAGTGACGCCGCTTCCCTCAGCATTGCTGGGGAGGCACGGCGAAGCTCGTCCAGAGGCAGCGCAGGATGTCAGACCAACAGCTAGAGCGCCATGGAATCGCATTCTCGGCTCCGGCGCGAAGGGACCCCTGTTCGGCGGTAGTCCTTTCGGAACCCGATCGGACGCCACTCTGATCCAACACATCGATGCAAAACAACAGGGAGGGAAGTTGTGACAGAGTCGTACCCCATGGGCCCCTTGTCCACTCCGCACATCGCGGCAACCGGCTCCAGCCCAACTCGCCCCCCTGGTGAGGTGAACGGCAGCCGCGACGGCGCATATCCCTCCCTGGACATCGGGCAGCTCCTTGATAATGGCCCCTGGACCGCCCTTCAGAAAATCGTCGTCTTCATCGCCGCTCTGTCGATCATCATGGACGGGTTCGATGGACAGCTGATCGGCTTCGCCGTGCCAGTTCTGATCAAGGAATGGGGCGTTACGCGCGGCGACTTTGCTCCCGCCCTTGCCGCCGGGCTGGTCGGAATGGGAATTGGGAGCGCCTTCGCTGGCCTCCTCGCTGACCGGTTCGGACGACGCGGTGCCGTGATCGTCAGCGTGATGGTTTTCGGGCTGGCAACCTTCTGCATCGGCTTCGCAGCCAACCTCTGGCATATCGGCGCACTGCGATTTATTGCGGGACTCGGCATTGGCGGCGCCTTGCCGAGCTCCACCACCGTTGCGGCGGAATTCACACCTGAGCGTCGGCGGACGCTCGCCATTACCGCGACCATCGTCTGCGTCCCGCTTGGAGGCATGCTCGCCGGCCTGTTCGCCGGCATGGTCCTGCCGAATCTCGGTTGGAGAGCCCTGTTCTTTCTTGGCGGGGCTCTGGCCGTACTGCTCGGATTCATTATGCTGTTTATTCTTCCGGAGACGCCCCGCTTTCTGGTGCGCCGGCCGGCGCGTTGGGCTGAGCTGCGCCGGCTCGTCGGGCGCATGTCGCGACCGGTTACAGCCGATATTGTCTTCACAGATTTGGGCGAGCAAGGATCGACAAACGCGAGGGCTTTCTTGCATTGTTCGAGAAGGGCCGGGCCCGCGACACGATCGCGCTCTGGTGCGCCTTCTTTCTCAACTTGCTTGCCGTATATAGCGCCTTCACGTGGCTGCCGACGATGCTGACGTCCGAAGGGCTGGACGTCGCGATCGCGGGGTCCGGTTTGACGGCCTACAACTTCGGAGGCGTGCTCGGCGCATTGACATGCGCCATGGCCATCACCCGGTATGGCTCCCGTTGGCCGCTGCTGCTGTGCAGCTTCCTCGGCGCCGCCACCGCGCTTTACCTGACCCGCGTGAACATCGCTCTGGAGGCAAGCATTCTGATAGCGGGGTTCGGTGTGCAGGGCTTCTTCGCCAATGCGGTGCAGTCGACCATGTATGCCGTGTGCGCGTATGTCTACCCGACCTCAGTCCGGGCCACGGGCACGGCCTCCGCCCTCGCCTTTGGCCGGCTTGGAGCCATTCTCAGTGCCTTTGCAGGTGCAACGGTGATCACGGTCGGCGGAAAGGACGGCTATCTCCTGATGCTGGGCGTCGCCATGATCGGTCTCACCCTCTCACTCGCTGTCGTTGGTCGCCACATCCCCGCGCGCAAAACATGACCAGAGGCGGCGGCAGCCGCTCGACACATTCGGAACATTCCGAGAGGAACACTCAATGCGAACACAAGTAGGTATTGTCGGAGCTGGTCCAGCGGGGCTCCTGCTCTCTCATATGTTGTATCTAAGCGGCATCGAGTCGATCATCATTGAAAGCCGGTCGCAGGCCGAGATCGAGCAGACGATCCGGGCCGGCGTGCTCGAGCAGTCGACCGTAGATCTGATGACCGAGATTGGCGCCGGAGATCGCATGAAGCGCGAGGGTTTCGTGCATGGGGGCTTCGAGTTGCGTTTCGCCGGCCACGGACATCGCATCGATCTTCAGAACTTGGCGAATGGCCGCACGATCACCGTTTACCCGCAGCACGAAGTTCTGAAAGACCTGATCGCGCTTCGCTTGCGTACGGGCGGCCAGATTCATTTCGAGGCCAAAGCAACCAGCATCGACGGCCTCACCTCTGATCAGCCTGTCGTCCGATTCATCACCAAGCAAGGCGAGACGCGCGAATTGTCCTGCGACTTCGTCGCCGGGTGTGACGGCGGTTACGGTGCAAGTCGCGCCGCCATACCGGAAGATTTGGTCCGCCGCGACTATTTCCGTGTTTACCCATTCGGTTGGTTCGGGATCCTGGCCAAGGCGCCCCCGTCATCTGAAGAGCTGATCTACGCTCACCACGACCGCGGGTTTGCTCTGATCTCGACGAGATCTCCGAACATACAGCGCATGTACTTCCAGTGCGCCCCCACCGACAGCGTCGATAACTGGTCCGATGATCGGATCTGGAACGAATTGCAGACACGAGTGGGCGGAGACGGATTCGAGCTCAAGACAGGCCCGATCTTTCAGAAGGGGATCATCCCCCTTCGCTCCTTCGTCTGCGAGCCGATGCAACATGGGCGATTATTCCTTGCGGGCGACGCAGCCCACTCCGTCCCCCCGACCGGCGCCAAGGGCTTGAACTTGGCCGCGGCCGACGTGTACGTCCTTGCCCGAGCGTTGGCCTCGTACTACGCCAAACGGTCAACTACGCTCTTGGATGCCTATTCGAGCACAGCACTTCGCCGCGTGTGGCGCGCCCAGCACTTCTCATGGTGGATGACGTCGATGCTACACTGGTTCCACGAGGGCACCGAATTCGACTTGAAGCGCCAACTCGCGGAGCTTGAGCTCGTAACCTCGTCCAAGGCGGCCGCGACAACTCTCGCCGAAAACTATGTAGGCATGCCGTTGGCATGAAGCCCCGCAATCGACGATCTGACAACGCGATCTAGCATTGAGATTCGGCACGACTAACGGACCAAGGCGCATGAAATCGCAGCTTGGCGTACAAGATCGAGCAAATGGCAGAGAGAGTGTCAGTCAATCCCTTTTGAAAGATAAAGCATTTTCGACATTCCTAGGCCAAAACCCACCGTTCGAGCTACGGCCCGAAATGGAATTTCGCCGCCGGTAAAAGCCCGCTCAAAGTCCTTTTGCGCCGCGGGGTCTCTTTGCATGTCGCTCACTCTTCCATGGAGGCCCAATTTGTTTGTGTGAGCGCATTCCTGAACAGCGTCGCGACCGAGCCGTCGTCGGTGAAGCCAAGCTCGCGCTCGTCGGCGACGTCCAGTTCAGGGAAGCGGCCGAATGTCGCCTCGATGCGGACATCCGGACGATACTGAACGAGCGACGCTTGTTCCGCTCCGCAGGTCTCAGCAAACCCTTTGACGACCTCTTCTATGGTGAGATGCAGCGCCGGAAGCTGAACTGCACCGCAATGGGCGATCGCACCGGCGTGGATGAGGTTGTTCACCGCCTGGGCGACGGACAGCCACCACATGGTGGCGCTCGGCGATACCGGACAGCAATAGGGCTCGCCGGCTGCGAGCGCTTGCAGGAGTTCGCTCATGAAGGCGGAACCAAAACCGCTCGCCGGTCCCGGTCGGGCTACGATGCCGGGCAGCCGCACCGAAATGCCCGACATCTCGCCCCGCCTGCTGTGGTCGGCCAGGGCGATCTCGACCATGCGCTTGTGCGCGCCGTAGGAGATCGCCGGACGCGGCGGCGTTCGCGAACCGACAGGACCGGAGCTCGGGCCGTAGACCGCGATGCTGCTGGCATAGACCACGCGAGGGCAGCAAGACGTCGCCGCCAGTCGCTCCAGCAGATCGAGCGAAGCGTCGAGATTGACGCGACGTCCGAGCCGCGGATCGGCTTCCGCAAGCGCTCCCGGGACACTCGAGAGATGAAAGACAAGATTGAATTCGTCGCGAAAGATCTCGTCCATGATGGCACAATCGTCGACCCCGCCGCAAATCCAGCGTACGCGATCTGCTGCAGTCCAAGTCGGCCGCTCGGCGAGGTCGATTGCGACGATCTCGGGCGCAGCGGGGTTGCCCATCAGCGACTTCAACAACGCGCTGCCGATGAATCCCCCGGCTCCGGTCACCAGAATCCGCATCGATCTACATGCTGCCGCGATCAGACGAGCGAGACGGGGCCACGGACTCATGACGCTCGTCCGCGCGGACGACCTTCTGATCGATCCGACCAAACGGTCCGTCCCGCCCGTCGGCGAAGCGTGCCTGCATGGATACGCGATCGCCGAATTTCAGGAATGGCGTCCTGGCCGCGCCATGGTCGACCATTTCGATGGCCCGCACCTCCGCAAGGCAGCTCGAGCCCACTGAGCGATCGGCGTTCGATACGGTTCCCGATCCGATGATCGTTCCGGCCGTGAGACGGCGCGTTTTCGCGGCATGGGCGATGAGATCGGCAAAGCTGAACGCCATTTCGCGGCCCGAGGCCGCGCCGATCCGCTCCCCGTTGCGCCAAATGCCAAGCTGCATGTCGACGCGTTCATCACGCCAGGCGTCGCCGAGTTCGTCCGGCGTCACAGCGATTGGCGCGAAACTCGTAGAAGGTTTGGCCTGGAGGAAACCAAATCCGGTTCGCACCTCGCGCGCGCCGATGTTGCGCAGGCTCCAATCGTTGATCTGTACCAGTAGCCGGATGCGCATGCAGCAGTCCGTGGCCGGCGTCGCCATCACCACCTCGTCGACGATCACTCCGAACTCGCCCTCGAAATCGATTCCGTCCACCTCAGTCACAAAGGGCACGTCGGCCTGCGGCCCGAGAAGATCGTCACTCGCGCCTTGGTACATCACCGGGATCGTCTCGAAATCCGGAATCGGTGGCTTGTCGAAGGCAAGGTCCATCAGCCGCCCGTGATTGAGGAATGCCGATCCATCGCACCATTGCGGTGCGCGCGGCAGCGGAGCGAGGCAGCGCGCCGGATCGAACGGCATGGCATCATCCGCGCGGCCGTCATCCAGCCGTTCGTTGAGGGCGCGCAGGGGCACCTCCACCGATTGCCAGCGACGGAGCGCCGTCAGGAGATTCGGCGCGATCGCGCGCGCATCGGCCGCTTGCTGAAGATCCCTTGAGACGACGACCAGTTGGCCGTCCATCGTTCCGTCGTCATAGGTTGCAAGTTTCACGAGCCAGCCCTCGACGGCTTGACTTCGTCGCTGAATTGTCCATCGACAAGCATGAACAGCATTCGGCACGGCTTGCCGCTTCGGTTGGCCCACGCATGGTTCGTGCCCCGCTGGATCACGACGTCGCCGGCTTTCAGGTTCGCTTCGCTCTTGTCGAGCACCAGCGTGATCTCCCCTGAGATGACGATGCCATAGTCGACGGTTTCGGTGCGATGCATCAACGGATGCGGCGAGTCGGGCCGAACGGTCGATGCGTGGACGTCGCCAACCTGGCTGAACGCTTCCTTCATCCGCGCTGCGCCGTGCTTGAGGAAGTCCTCAGTGTCGGGCGGGATATCGACGAAGCGGATGCGGGTGCCGTGCGTCGGTGGCGGCAGGCGCAAGGCGCCGATCGTCGGGTCAGGTCCATTGTCGATGGAAACAGGCGTTGCAGCCGTGCTCCACACCTCGTGAAAGATCGTCCCCGGAATTGCGGCGAGTTCGACCACCGTCGGCAGAGCGTCATCGGTTGCGATCACGGCGTCCCCATGCGCATCGTGACCTGTCACGACACGGCGAATTGGTGCAAGCGACATTGTCATTCCTCAATTCTCTTCGGGATCAGGCGACTTCGAGGGATTGCGGGCCTGCGACTCCTGCGCTCGTGGCAAACACTCTCGAGAACAGCAGGACCGCGACGGACGAGATGGCGATCGCACCAAGCCCCAGCGCCTGATAGCCGAATGACTGAACCAGCGTGCCGCCGAGGATCGGGCCGACCGCGGCTCCGATCATCAGCATGGCCGGCGTCCCCGCAAGCGCGCGCGCCGTCGGATCGAGCCGCGACAGCAGGCCGAAGGCGAAGGTGTGCGTGAAGATCATCACGGCAGCGAACAGCGCCGTTGGGATCGCATAGACAACAAAGCCACTGCCGAAGGTGATCGCCACCGCGATGACCGCCTGGCAGACCGGCCCCGCGAGTACCACCGTTCTCGCCGAGACTTTCCGTTCCAGGACAGCCGCGAGCGGCGCCGGCAGGAGATTGACCAGGCCGAGCGCGATCAGTACGCCGGTGATCGCCTCCGTGCCGAAACCCCTGTCGATCCCGATGCGCTCGATGAAGCTGAACATCATCGCCTGGGTCAGCGCCATGCAGCTCACCCCGGCGACGCCAAACCACACAGCTCGGGGGAGATGACTGACGTCGGCGATCAGGCTCTCGTCACGAACGACAGCCGCAGGAAACGAAATCGCGGCAACAATCGCGGCGGCCGCCATGACAGCCGAAAACACCGCGAACAGGGCGTGCCCCCCGAACGCGGCGATCAGATTCGGCGTCGCGCCGAGGAACACGATCGCGAAGACGCCCAGCGCCATGCCGACGATCGCAAACAGGCGATGCGGATTGCCGCTACGCGCGATCGTCCCATGCGTGAAGCTGAGCCCGCAGGCAGCCGCAGCGCCCGCGAGCGCATGCAGCACGGCAAGCGTCGGGAAATCCGCGACCCAGGCCGCGGCGAAGAAGGCCAGCGCCGCGAGCGCGAAGCCGCCGATTACTGCCAGCCGCGCGTTCATCCGGTTGAAGCGCGGTGCAAAGAACAGGCTGCTGAGCACCGCGCCGATCAGGAACAGCGTAGCAAGCCCGCCCGCCTGCTGAGGCGAGAACTTGTACTGCGCGATCAGGGCGCCGACCCAGACCGGCAAGGCGACGAGGTCAACCATGCCGGCGCAGTGCGCCATCATTAGTGGAAGACGGCCTGACCAGCTTTCCGTTGTCGATTGCATTCCCATTCCCCCTTCATTTGTGATTCGTCTTTCGGCGCGACGGCAGCGAGACGAGAGGCTGCGAGCGCCTCTCCGCAATTCAGATCGGCTGCGTCAGGGCCATGACGGATTCCCGCATGATCCTCGCATGCTCGGCCTTGTCGCCGTTCTCCATCTCGATCCGACAGAGCCTCTCGGAATTTTCGATGACCATGCGGCAACGCTCCCAGCGCCGTGCATGGAAACCGTCGAACGCGTCTTGCAGGGTTGCTGCCTTCGCCAGCTCTTCCGCAAGAATAATGCCGCTCTCGATGCCGATGCCGGCGCCGGACGCCAGATGCGGCGTTGTCGCCGCGACCGTATCGCCGATCAGGATGACGCGCCCGCGATTCCACGGTGCCGGCACGAGAAGGTTGGCGAGCGGTCGATAGTCGATCGCGGCCTCGGCGGCGAAAACGTGGGGAATGAGCGACTGGACTATCGGATCAGGAAACGACTTCAGCATGGACGTCACCAGATCGGGGAAGGTGGCCGGATCGAGATTTGTCTTTTCCGGCCGCGCCTCGGTGATGAACATGTACAAGTGCGTCTGACTGACTGGATTGACGCCGACCTTGACGGTGCCTCCGAGCCACATCCGCGGGCGCACGATCTCTGCCGGTCGCGGCAGAACCGTGCGCCAGACGCCCTGTCCGATATATTGCGGCGGCTTGACCTCCGGAAAGAAACGTTCGCGCGTTTTCGAGTGGACGCCGTCGGCGGCGACGACGAGGTCGTAGGTATCGGTCGTCCCGTCGGTGAACGCGACGGTGACCTGATCGCCCGTCTGCTCGATCGCCGTGTAGGTACACCCGACACGAACCGAGACGTCGCTTCCACGGGTGGCATCGGCGAGAATTCGTCCCAGTTCCGGCCGCATGATCCCGCCACCGCCGGGAACGTCCGAGCCTGCGACTTTAGGCGTCGGGATCTCGCCGATCTTTTGCCCGGTGGGGGTGAACAGATCGACGCCGCTGGAGGTAAACCCGCGCCTTGCGAATTCGTCGAAGACTCCGATCGTCTCGAGCGCGCGCAAAGTCGGACCATTCACGGTGATGCCGGCTCCTTCAGGACGCCAGTTGGGATCAATCTCGACGAGATCGACGTCTATACCGGCCTTGCGCATCTGGATGGCCGCAGCCATGCCGGAAAATCCGCCGCCGATTATCAATACCTTACGAACCACCGCCAAGGTGTCCCTCCTCTCGAAACTCGCGCCTTTTCGGCTGTCTTATTCTTCTTTCACCAAGAGCTCACCGCGCAGATCGATGATGATCGGCACAGCGGTCAATCTTTTACCCACGCACGGGCCCTGCACGCACATCCCGCTGTCCGGCAGAAATTCCGCCCCATGCGCATGGCAGACGATACGCGAGCCATCGGCATTCAAGTAAGCGTCCTTGCGCCAGGCCATCGGCGCGCCATCGACATGCGGGCACGCGTTACGCCAGGCCTGCAGGACGCCGCCCCACCGAACGACGAACATCGTGTCCTCGCCGCAGTCGTGCGGATCGAATCCGCGCGATTGACCCTCGCCGATCTCGTCGGCTCGGCCTATCCGGAGAAACCCTGCAATCTTTACCTCAGACGTAGTCACCATTTTCGTGGATCCCTGGACCAGGAGCCCATTTCTTTCGCATCTTCAAAAGGAACGTCTGGGACGCATCTGCAGACAGCGCGGCTTCGCGCGGCGTCCAGTTGGCGTCGTGCATATCCATGTCAGCATCCATCTCGATGTGGCAGGCAAACGGACTGTTGAAGTACCAGAACCAGTTCGAGCCTAGGATGTGACGACCAGGTCCCCAGAACGCCTGGTAGCCCTTTTCCGCGAAGCGGTAACCGTTGGTGATCATCTCCGACGGGCCGCCGAAATGGAACGTGAAGTGCTCGACGCCGTGCATATGCGGCGGCGCCGCAATCAGGAAGTGGGTGTGATGGTCGAGCGACCCCGCCGGTTGCAGAAACGGACCGGTTGAGGTGAAGCGATCCGTGCAGCGAAAGCCCAGCCGATTGACGTAGAAGGCCTCCGCCTTCAGCACGTCGGGAACGAAATACACCACGTGCGACAGCGAGCGCGGGCGGATCACCGTACCGGGCGGCGGCACGCCGAGGCTGTTGACGGGACGGAAGACCACGCCACCCGGTGCATTGGAAATTTCGCTCGGCAGCGCGAAAGGCCGGCGCACGGTCACGCGAAAGCCGATGACGAAATTCGAATCATCGATCGATTCGATCGAGCCGTCAGGCAGCACCCGGACTTCGCGATCCCGGCGCAATTCCGCGGCAATCGCCTGCAGCGTCGCGCCGTCGGCGACGCCCATCATGGTCTTGCGCAGGCGGCAGCCCGGCGCAGGCGGCGCGGGCAGCCTCGGATTGTCCTCGCGTGCGATCACGACCGATGTGCCGTCAATCGCCTCGAACCGTCCGCCGGCCTCCGAGACGTCGACGGGCGTCAGCCCATAGTCGGTGAGGAAGCGTGCGGTACCGGGCACGTCATCCACGCCGAAGATCAAACTGTCCAAACCAACGATTTTCATTCTTCCTCTCCGGAAATGCCGGCGTTCAACTGGTGCGACCGCTTATTGTCTCGGCCACCCAATCCGCGATGTACTGGCCCGCATTGATGCTGTTGTCGAAGCTCGCATGCTGGGCGCCGCCTTCACGGTCGGTGACGACCTTGAGCTCGCGCTTGGGACTGTTCACGAGATGCTCGTAAGTACGCTCCGCCCAATGCAGCGGAATCTGCGAGTCCTTCTCGCCATGGGTCACGAGGAAGGGCACCCTGATGCGGTCCAGGATGCCGTCGAGATGAACGTTCTCGGCAATCGCCACGAAATCGTCCTGATCCTTGGCGCCCCAGACCCAGCGCACGTGTGCCCAATAATGCGGGACAGGGAAACTGCCTTCCTTCTGGAGCCGCTTCTTCTGCACATCGCGCCAGTCATGATTGGCGCCCCAGGCGACGCCGCAGGCGAAGCGCGGCTCGAAGGCAACGGCGCGCGGACAAAAATAGCCGCCGAGCGAAACGCCTTCCAAACCGATCCGCTTGGGATCGACGTCAGCTCGCGTCTCGAGCCAGTCAACCACCCGGCTCGCCCAATGCTCGCTGTCATAGCGCGCCGTCATTCCATGCAGGCGGAGGGCCTCGCCGGATCCCGGCTGATCGATCACGAGCGAGGAAACCCCGCGCCTGGCAAGCCAGGCCGGCAAGCCGACGCGGTACTTCATCTCCTTCGTGGAATCGAGACCGTTGACCTGAACCAGGAGCGGAGCCGGACCTTCAACTCCTTCGGCTTGCACGAAAAGACCGGCGATGTGGGCACCCTCATAGGGGATCTCGACACGCGCGCAATTCTCCTTGGCCAGGGTGACGCCCTTGGCGAACACGTCGAGAAAACGGCGGTAGAGTTCAAGGCGGCCCGACGCACCATGGGCCTGCAGCCGTTCGCAAGTAATCAGATAGGTGGCGGCGCGTCCGTATTTTTCGCCCGCGGAGAGCAACCGTCCGCGCGCCTCATCCTCGGCCGCGAGATCGCAGAGCTTGTCGGCCATGCGCGACCAGGTCTCGCGGAAGGCTGCCGTACCTGCGGCATCGGGCTGGCGCGCCGCCTCCTGCAGAGGCGCGCACATCTCCTCGATCTCGCCGATCCTGGCCCCCATTTCGATCGCAAGATCGACCGAGAGGTTCCAGACGTAGTTCGTCGGAAAATACCTGAACATTGACCTACTCACGGCGCACGAGCGGTGCGCCCCTGGACGTTCTTCCCGATGCTCAGGTAGCGCCCTTTAACTCCTCTGAAAAATTGATTATTAACATCCCAGATATTGATTTCATAAATGGATCATCAGACCTCGGCGATGCGCTTCAACAACAAGTTCGATCTCAACCTTCTGGTCGCCCTCGATCATCTGCTGCACTTGCGCAGCGTCAGCGGGGCGGCGGCACGCATGAATGTGACGCAGTCCGCGATGAGCAACGCCCTACTTCGCCTCCGCAACTACTTCGATGACGAGCTTCTGGTGAAGATCGGGCGCAAGATGGAGCTCACGCCACGGGCCGAGGCGCTGAAGGATTCCATCAGGGACTTGCTGGTCCGGGTCGACTGGACGATCGCTTCAACGTCGGAATTCGATCCGGCTCAGTCCGACCGCTGCTTCAAGATCCTCGCGTCCGACTACACCATGGCGACCCTGGTGCCGGCGCTGCTTGCGCGCTGCGAAGCGGCTGCTCCCGGCATTCGCTTCGACTTCCTCCAGCAGGTGCAGGCTCCCGAACGCGCCCTGGAACGGGGCGACGTGGACCTGCTCATTATCCCGCGAGAGTTCAGCTCAAAACTTCACCCTTCGGAGGTCATTGTCGAGGAGGACTTTTGCGCCATCGCCTGGAGCAAGGGGAAGTTCGCACGAGGAAAGCTTTCGCGCAGCGACTACACCAAGGCATCACATGTTGTGATGCGGCCGGCTATCGCGACTCAATCCCTGGAGACGCGCTACCTGGAGCAGGGCGGAGTGACGCGCAACGAGGCGATTTCGACCTACGCCTTCACCGCAATTCCACATCTGGTTGTAGGAACCAATCGCATCGCCACCTTGCATCGGAGGCTCGCGAAACTTGCGCAGCGAAGCCTCCCGATTCGCATCATCGAGCTGCCGGTGTCATTGCCGATCATGCAGCAATGCGTGCAGTGGCACCGCTACCGCTCGAATGACGCCGGCCTGATCTGGCTGCGCGACACCATGCGGGCCGCCGCTCTCGAGTTGCGTTAGCTCGATACACAAAAAGCCGGCGCATTTTGCGCCGGCTCGCTATCGACGTCCATCGCGGGGCAGATCAGGTTCCTTGGCAATATCCGATCAGTGCTTGCCCGGCATGGCGCCCGGCGGCGGTGCCGGCACCCAGATCGGGAATGCCACGTTGGCCCAAACGGTGTCGGCCTTGGTACCGTTCTCCACGTAGAACGTGTGCTGGTAGTTCAGGTTGATCTGCATCGTCCCCAGGTCATAGGACAGCGACGGCCCAAAGTTCAGGGACCGGAGCCGATTGCCGTCCTGGATTCCTGCGGCATTGAATGCCTTGATCCCGTTCACGGTATCGTCGGTATATTGCTGGGTGTAGCCACCGACGATGCCGGCCTTCCACTTGCCAAAGTTGTAACCGGCGGTGAAATCGATCACCAGCGCATCGCCGCTCTTGTATTGCTGCATCATCTGCGTGAATGGATTGACCGATTCCGAGTTCGTTCCGTTGATCAGCAGTCGTGGCGCAACGGCGAATTCGAACCCTTTCGGATCGGCATAACGATAGGCGACGGTCGGCGAGATGGTTGTGTAGTTGGTGCCCACATTGAGGGGTTTATTGGGAGAGTAGGTGCCTGTGTTCGGCATGATGTCGAGCCCGAGCGTAACGCTCTGCGTTGGCGACAGTGCCCAGTTCAGGATCACCGGTGAAATCGTCAGGTTCGCAAATCCGTTGGCCTGAAACGTCCCCCCGGGATTGGAATTGTCGAGGTGTACGTAGGGAACGACAAGCTGCGAATAGACATGAGCGCCAAAGAACTCGCCGGGATAGCTGGCGAGAAACCTGGCCGTCTCCGAAACCGCCGAAAGCTGAAATGGAATGGGCAGCTTGTTGCCGCTTCCATCATAGAGACCGTTCGCGCTCGTGTAGCTTGTCTGACTGATTGCAAAGAGGCCCGGGATTGGCGGGAACGCTCCAACGAAGATTCCCGGCGCGCCGGCCGGATAGTTGGTCACGCCGTTCTCTGCAGCCATTGCTCCGTTGACCGCACCGGCCAAGAGCATCATTGCGGAAAGCTTCAGTACTCGCTTCATAGTCCCCCCATGCGCGATCGTCCTCGCAAGCGAGGTCGCGGGCGTCATCCCCAAGTTCATTCATTCGTGCCGACGCGCCATCGACCGTCGGAATGGCGTCATATTCCGCGAGCGCCTGTCATTCGTAAAATTGATCTTTGAAATCCAAACTATTTATTGGAATGATGATTGAAGCTGCGATGCGCCTGGTGGATCCAGCGACATGTGAATCGCGTCCAAATAGCTCTGACTCACTCTGATGCGGTTCGGGGCGCTTCGATTGGAAGAACCAGCACCATGCGTCAGGCACTCGGCCACTGCCGTCTGGTGCCGCTTAGGTTTGTTGTAAGTGTGCGTCCGTCCGGAGGCCTATGTGATCGCAGCTTTTGAAGCGCGAGCTGTCGTCGCTCGAATGCAAACCGCTACCAGTAGTCGGCACAGTTCGCGCCAAGAGCCGAGGCGCTACCGTCGGCGGCGAAAAATCGCACGAGATCGTAGTTTGGGGTACGAAATCGCGAAAATGGTGGAGAGAGTGTCAGTCAATCCCCATTGAAAGACAAAGCATTTTCGACCTTCCTAGACCAAAACCCACCGTTTGAGCTACTGCCAAAATCGAATTCCGCCTTCGACGAAACCTGTCCCGCGCAATGGCCCGTCATCGACAACACTGCCAGCAGGCGATGAAATTGCCGCCGTTCCGCTCAGCCTGATCGCGATCCTGATCGTGGCTCATCCAGGTTCTGGCCCAGCCCTTCAATGTTTGTCGGCGGTCGACGTCAAGAAGGAACCATAGCCCGGTTTCGCAAGGCAACGCGCCACGACGCTCCTGTTGCCTTAAATTGCGAGCGCTGGCATCGGTGCAGCAGAGAAGAACGAAGGATCCATCGTCTTCAGTTCGCCAGCGATCCGCGACGGCGGATAGTCCATCTGCTCGAGCACATCCCTGCGGACGTCTATACCCGGAGCGACTTCCGTCAACACCATGCCGTTCGAAGTGATCTCAAATACCGCCCGTTCCGTGATGATCGTTGCGGTCTGACCGCGCGCCACGCCTTGCGCGACTTTGTATGTGATGTGGTCGGCCTGCCTTACAAACCCCTATTCGGACCAAGCGGCGTGCTCGGGCCCGATCCGCTGCCAGAAACTTGAGGAGCTTCTGGCCGCGAAACTGACGACACTGCTTTTCCGACGCAAGGCCCAGGACCTATTCGATCTGTTTTACTCGATCGTATTCAGCGGGGACTTTCCGGTCAGCCGCGCCGAGGTCGTGCGCACCTTCCTCAAGAAGTCCATCTACGACGCCGAAGCGCAACAAGCGCGAATGCAATTGCTTGCCGTCCCGCTTCAGCTCTTCCGCGGCCTTTGGGATGATCTTGTGACGCCGAAAGCCAGTCGTATCACGTTTGACATGATACAGGGGCGCTTCGGCCCTCTCATCGAAGAACTCTTCGGCTTACTTGAGCCGGTAGTACCTCCCCGCATTATTGGCGGCGGCGCCCGACCTCCCTTGGTGCGCGCCTTCGGCTACGGCGGGAGCTTCATTCCCGCCGCGAGGCAAATCATCATTGAGGCAGGGCGATCACTTACAATGATCGAGGCCGATTATCACGGCGTTCGGAGGCTGATGGAACCCTACAAGCTCGAATACAAGGTGCGTAAGAAGGACAACCGCGGCTTTGAATATTTCTGGGCCTATGATTGTACCGGTGGCCGCACGAGTGGACCTGGCATTAAAAGCTTCTTCTCCGACGAGCTCAGAAACATCACCGCGACCAACCGATCATTCGCACCTCGGGATCAGGTTATGTTTTGAGGCCACTCTTCATACGGCCCATAAGGCCGTCAAGCGTCTCGGGAGGACAAATGAACAACAAGCCCGCGCCGCTTCTGCCGATCACAATGTCGAGAATAGACGTCCTGAAGGATCGAAAAAACACCGTTTGAAAAACCGTTTTAGTTCGGTCGTCTCAAACGGTTCACGAGGGTAAGTCCTTGAAGAACTTGGTGGGCGCACCAGGGCTCGAACCTGGGACCCGCTGATTAAGAGTCAGCTGCTCTACCAACTGAGCTATGCGCCCGAAAGGCGGTGAATGCCTTGCGAGGCCGGTCGTTTAGCAAAGCGATCCGGGTCTGGCAAGCGATGTGGCGCATGTTTTCCAAGGTTCTTCCACAGGCCCAAGAAAGCGAAAAGCCGCTGGATTCCAGCGGCTTCGCCAAGGTTAATCCCTGGAAAGTCCAGGTTTGCTCAGAGCCGGCCCTCGCGATCCCGGTCCGGGCCGCCGTCACGGTCGAAACGGTCGCCATGGAAGTGGTCCATGCCGCGCTCCATCATGCGGTCCATGCCGCGTTCCATGAAGTGGCGGGGCGGGCCGTCCTCGCCGCCGCCGAACGGGCCGCGGTGACGGGTCAGCACGGCGAGGCGCCGCTTCTGGCCCTCGTCCAGGGTCTTGTAGAGGGGATCGGCGGCATCGGCGATCTTCTTCAGGGCCGCGGAGGAAGCCGCCATGTCCTCGGCGCGCTGGCGCAGGCCGGCGACCGGATCCTCCGGCTTGTCGGCGGCGCCGGGGGCGGCACTCATGCGCGCATTGGCGCGGTCGATGCGCAGCTTGGCGAATTCGCGCACGGCGGCCTCGACCGGCGGCCACAGCTTCTCCTGGTCGGCGTTGAGCTTCAGCCCGGCATGGACGGCGGCGATCCGCGCGTCGACAAAGGCGGCGCGGTCTTCCGGGTTCATCCGGACGTGGCGGAAATGCTCCATCCACGGGCGATGAAATTGGGCATAGACCGCGCCCGAGCCGGCGATACTGAGCACGGCGATGGCTGCGATGGTGAATTTCCTCATGCGAACCTCCTCTGGAAGGATGCGCTGAGGATGGGCCCGGGGCATCTGACACGCAAATTACAACTTGGACAGGGAGGGCGTCCTTACGAAGATGTAACGCCTGATTTTTACCTCCAGCCGCAACCGGAAATCATTCGCAACAAAAAATGGGCTTCCGCGCCTGGCACGGAAGCCCCTTCATTCATGCATCGTCCGGATCAGTTCGTCGTGCTCTTCGATTCCTTCAGGAATTCGTCGATCAGCGGCTGGCCGACGCGGCTCGCGGCATCCTTGTAGACCGGCTCCATCGCCTTGCGCATCGCCTCGTCCTGCTCCGGCGTGAGCTTGATGATCTCGCTCTTGCCGCCCTTCTTGATCTCGGCGAGCGCATCGTCGTTCTCCTTCTGCGACTGCGCGTTGTTGAAGTCGGTGGCTTCCTTCATCGCCTTCGACAGCTGGTCGCGAATGTCGGCCGGCAGGTCGTCCCAGAACTTCTTGTTCACGATCACGACGTAGCCGATGTAGCCGTGATTGGTCTCGGTGATGTACTTCTGCACCTCGTGCATCTTCTGGGTATAGATGTTCGACCAGGTGTTCTCCTGGCCATCGACCACGCCGGTCTGGAGCGCCTGGTAGACTTCCGAGAACGCCATCACCTGCGGCAGCGAACCGAGCGCCTTGAACTGGGCCTGCAGCACGCGCGAGGACTGGATGCGGAATTTGACGCCCTGGTAATCGGCCGGCGCGATCAGCTTCTTGTTGGCGCTCATCTGCTTGAAGCCGTTGTCCCAATAGGCAAGGCCAGTCATGCCCTTGGCGTCCAGGAGCTTGAGCAGCCGCGCGCCGAGCGGGCCTTCCGTCACCTTCCGCAGCGTCTTCAGGTCGGGAAGGATGTAGGGCAGATCGAACACCTCGAACTCGCGGATGCCGAGCGGGCCGAACTTGGAGTTGGACGGCGCCAGCATCTGCACGCTGCCGAGCTGAAGCGCCTCGAGCTCTTCCTTGTCCTTGTAGAGCGTCGAGTTCGGGTAGACCTCGACCTTGACCTTGCCGCCGGTGTACTTCTCGGCGAGCTCCTTGAACTTCTCCGACGCCTTGCCCTTCGGCGTATCGGTGGCGACGACGTGGCTGAACTTGATGATGATCGACGATTGGGCCGATGCCGGCATGGCCAAGCCAAGTGCCAGTGCCGCGACGGACGCCGCGATCGCGAAGGTGCGCATGATCTCTCCCTGTTGTTATTCTCTTGGGCTGCCCAACGCGGGGCGCCTTATCCAATAGCCGCGAGCATCAATAGCGGCTGGGAGACCGAGCCGCTATTGGCCCTTAGCAGGGCAGCTATTCGCCACCACAACCGGCGTCATTCCGGGATGGTCCGAAGGACCAGACCCGGAATCTCGAGATTCCGGGTTCGCCTCTTCGAGGCGCCCCGGAATGACAAGCTTCGCTTGTCAGCTCGCCGCGGCGGTCGTCACCGTGTCGCGCTGGCGCTTCATGACGATCTTGTTGAGCGCGCCGAGATAGGCCTTGGCCGAGGCCACCAGCGTATCGGGATCGGCCGCGCGCGCCGTCATCGAGCGGCCGTCATGCGACAAACGCACCGAGACTTCCGCCTGGGCGTCGGTGCCTTCGGTCACGGCATGGACCTGGTACAGCTCGAGCTTGGCCTCGTGCGGAACGAGGCGCTTGATGCAGTTGAACACCGCGTCCACCGGACCATTGCCCTCGGCCTCCTCGATCTTGATCTGGCCGTCGACGTCGAGCTTCATGGTCGCGCGCTGCGGGCCATGGGTGCCGGCGATCACGGTCAGCGAGGTCAGCTTGATGCGGTCGTGGGAGGCCGCCATCTCCTCGTCGACCAGCGCCTCGATGTCCTCGTCGTAGATGTCCTTCTTGCGGTCGGCGAGCGCCTTCATCCGCGTGAACGCATCTTCCAGCTGGTTCGGACCGAGCTTGTAGCCCATCTCCTCCAGTTTGTGCACGAAGGCATGGCGGCCGGAGTGCTTGCCGAGCACCAGCGAGGACTGCTTCAGGCCGACCATTTCCGGCCGCATGATCTCGTAGGTGGAGGCGTCCTTCAGCACGCCGTCCTGATGGATGCCGCTCTCATGCGCGAAGGCGTTCCGGCCGACGATGGCCTTGTTGTACTGCACCGGAAACGAGGTCGCCGCCGACACCACCTTCGAGGCGCGGGTGAGCTGCGTGGTGTCGATCTTGTTCCAGTAGGGGAATTTGTCGTTGCGCACGTTGATCGCCATCACGATCTCTTCGAGCGCGGCGTTGCCGGCGCGCTCGCCGATGCCGTTGATGGTGCACTCGACCTGGCGCGCACCGCCGACGACCCCGGCCAGCGAATTGGCAACGGCCATGCCGAGATCGTTATGGCAATGGACCGAGAACACCGCCTTATCCGAGTTCGGCACGCGCTCGATCAGCGTCTTCATGAAGTGGGTGTATTCCTCCGGCACCGTGTAGCCGACGGTGTCGGGGATGTTCACCGTGGTCGCGCCGGCCTTGATGACGGCCTCGACGATGCGGCACAGATAGTCCATCTCGCTGCGGGTGCCGTCCTCGGCCGACCATTCGACATCGTCGATCTGGTTGCGGGCACGCGCGACCATCGCGACCGAAGTCTCGATCACCTGCTCTGGGGTCTTGTTCAGCTTCACCCGCATGTGCAGCGGCGAGGTCGCGATCACGGTGTGGACGCGGCCGCGCTTTGCGAATTTCACAGCCTCCGCGCAGCGGTCGATGTCGGCGGGATGGGCGCGGGACAGGCCGGCGATGACGGCGTTCTTGGAGCGGCGGGCGATCTCGCTGACCGCCTGGAAGTCGCCCTCGGAGGTGATCGGGAAGCCGGCCTCGATGACGTCGACGCCCATATCATCCAAGAGCTCGGCGACCTCGAGCTTCTCCTCGAAGGTCATGGTGGCGCCGGGGCACTGCTCGCCGTCGCGCAGCGTGGTGTCGAAAATGATGACGCGGTCCTTGTCGGACTTGTTCACGGGGGCCATTACTAGATTCCTTTTGAGCTTTTGCGCCGTTCAGTGCTGGGCGCTTGAGGTGTCCGGTGATCTCGACCAACCCCTGAGCGCCCAGGCGCGTGGCGCCCAGCCGGCCCTCAGGGGCAAGTAAGAAGAAGGCCGCCAAGAAGGAGGGTGGGCAGCAGCGCGGCCGGGATCGTGGCGGCGGCCAGAGCCACCTCCTCCGAAATCCCATCGATTTGGCCGCGAATCAGCATTGCCAGACCCTTTTGAGCCCTCAAATCCTCGGTCAAAACCGTTGACGGTTGGTTGCCGGGAGGCCCGATGCGCCTGTTTCTAGACGAGAAATGGCCGCAACTGCAACGCTAAAAGATGGTCAGGAAGACTGACCTGATCGGCATCGCGTCGCGTGACGCGCACTTCTGGCTGACGGTGCGTAGATTGCGCTTCGCTCCATCCGAACGACGGAGCAACGTCAAGCTATCCCGCGCGGCGGGCACGGGCCCTGCTCTCCCAGCGATCCAGCATCTGGCCGAGTTCGCCGGTGGCTACCTTCGCAACCGCGTTGGAATTCGCAACTTCGTTGGTGTTGGCGGGCGTCGTGGCGCGCAGCCAGCCCGGCTCGCTGTATTCCCGCCAGCGCCGCGCCTCCGCCCGACGCTTGCGGGAGGCGAGATCGCGGGTGAAATAGCCGGCGGCGAATGCGACGGCGAGCGCAATGACCAGTGCAACAACGGCTAACACAGAGAACTCCGGTATTTGCCCCGCACACCGTTCTGCCAGCATCGCGCGCGAGGTCAAGGCTTGACAGGTCTCAAAACCGGTCCCGGTTAACAGCTCGCGGGCGAGGCGAATTGTCGACTTTCACCTCGCACAGCCCCGCAATGCGGCGATGTTGCGGCGATCTCGCGGCATCGCGCGGAGGCTGCGAACCTGCCTCTCGCAACCTGACGCGGACCAGACTAACCTTCGCCGCGCTCGGCCGGATCAACCGGCCAGCCGAACATGACCGGGAGGACGCGATGACACGCCAGGAGGCTCGTGACCACGAGCCGCGTGACCAGGATGCTGCGCTTTCACGACGAACACTTGTCCGGGGACTGGCGCTCGGCGCCGCGGCCACAATGGCCGGCCCCGCGCTGGCCCAGACCGGGCCTGCCGCACCGCCGACGACGATCACGACCCCGCCCCGCGATTTCGGCCCCAACGGCGCGCCGACAACCTATTTCTGGGACCCCGACATCATCGCGGTCGATCCGTCCTTCGACGATCTCGCGCAGCCCAACACAGCGATCAAGCGCCTCTACACCGGCGTGCTATGGGCCGAAGGTCCGGCCTGGAGCGCGCAGGGCCGCTATCTGTTGTGGAGCGACATTCCCAACAACCGGCAGATGCGCTGGAGCGAGGACGACGGCCGCATCAGCGTGTTCCGCTCCCCGTCCAACAACTCCAACGGCAATTCATTCGACTTCCAGGGCCGCCAGCTCTCCTGCGAGCACCTGACACGACGCGTGACGCGCTACGAGCACGACGGCACCGCCACCGTGCTCTGCGACAACTACAACGGCAAGAAGCTGAACTCGCCGAACGATGTCGTTGCGCATCCCGACGGCAGCTACTGGTTCACCGATCCGCCCTATGGCGGCCAGTTGTACGAAGGCGAGCCCGACGCCGCGGGCGGCCCGAGCAATTCGGGTGGCAAGCTCAATCCGCGGATCGGACAGCCGGCCGGCTTCACACCGGGCAAGCGCGAGCTGCCGACCAACTGCTACCGCATCGATCCCTCAGGCCGCGTCGACCTCGTCGTCACCGAGGAGCAGGTGCCGGATCCGAACGGCCTGTGCTTCTCGCCCGATTTCAAGAAGCTCTACGTCGTCTCGACCGGCAAGGGACCGGGCGACAGCGGCCCCGGCGGCAAGGGCGAGATTTTCGTGTTCGACGTCGGGGCGGACAACAAGCTCTCCAACCAGAAGCGCTTCTCCGACTGCACGATCGACGGCGTGAAGTGCGGCCCGGACGGCGTACGCTGCGATGTCAACGGCAATGTCTGGGCCTCCAGCAATGCCGGGCGCGCCGTCGGTTATAGCGGCGTGACGGTGTGGTCGCCGGAGGGCAAGCTGCTCGGCCGCATCCGCCTGCCGGAAGTGTGCGGCAACATCTGCTTCGGCGGCCCCAAGCGCAACCGCCTGTTCATGGCCGCGAGCCAGTCGCTCTACGCCGTGTTTACGGCGACGCAAGGCGCGGGGCCAGGCTGAACGGCACAAGCCTTTAATTGCGACACGGCGCCGGCGTGCCTCGCCGGCGCCGAATTGTTTCCATCGCTCCGTCGATGCTTGAATCGGGCAACAAAGGTGACTTCCGGATCGAGCGCGTGATAATTGAGCCATGGCAGACAAAATTCGCGTCGTTGTTCTCTATGGCGGCAGGTCCGGTGAGCATGAGGTCTCGCTGAAATCGGCCGCTTCGGTATTCAGGCATCTCGACCGCACCCGCTTCGAGGTGATCCCGGTCTCCATCGACAAGACGGGCCGGTGGCAATGGAACGATCTTCGTTCGCTCGATCAGGCGCACGCGGCGGCGTTGCCGATCCTGCCCGATGCGCCGGAGATGCGGCTCGCGAGGGGACCCGACGGACGCGGCGTCCTTGTGCCGATCACGCAAGGCGCGGCCGCCCCGATCGCGATCGACGTCGTCTTTCCCGTCATCCACGGGCCGCTTTGCGAGGACGGCACCGTGCAGGGCCTGCTGGAATTGGCCGACGTCGCCTATGTGGGATCGGGCGTTCTCGCCTCCGCCGTCAGCATGGACAAGGATGTCGCCAAGCGGCTCGCTGAATTCGCCGGCATTCCGGTCGCGCCCTATCGCGTGCTGACCCGCAAGGCCTTCGTCCAGGACCGCGTCTCATCGCTTGCGAAGGCGGTCGAGGGTCTGAGCCTCCCGGTTTTCGTCAAGCCGTGCAACATGGGCTCCAGCGTCGGCATCCACAAGGTCAAGACGCAGGATGCGCTCGAAGCGGCGCTCGACGACGCGTTTCGCTATGACGTCAAGGTGCTGGTCCAACAGGGCATCGACGCGCGCGAGATCGAGGTCGCGGTGCTCGAGGACGAGACGCTGTTCGCCAGTCTCGCCAGCGAGCTGAACCCCAACGCCCATCACGAGTTCTATTCGTACGAGGCAAAATATCTCGATCCCGATGGCGCTCGGGTCGACCTTCCGGCCAGGCTCGACGCGGCACAGATGGAGCGCGTCCGGTCACTCGCAACCCGGGTGTTCGCGGCGCTCGAATGCAGCGGCTTCGCGCGCGTCGACTTCTTCCTCGACCGGAAAACCGGCGAGTTCTGCTTCAACGAGATCAACACCCTGCCCGGCTTCACGTCGATCAGCATGTATCCGAAGATGATGGAAGCGTCGGGCGTACCGTATGGCGAGCTGCTGAGCCGCCTCGTCGATCTGGCGCTGGACCGGCACCGGCAGCGTCAATCGCTGGAACGGGGTTACGCGAGCTAGGCGCCGGCGCGATCCGCCGGCGCCCGATCCGACCGACCCCAGGCTGACCTCAGCTGAGGTCAGGCACCGGAGGCGGCACGGCCCGCTAATCATCGCCACGCTTCGGCGGCGCCGGCACAGCGGTCCGATTGGCGGGTACGATCTGCGGCTGGAACGCGAACACCTCGCGGCTGCGGTCGTCCACGAACACCTTCAGCCAATGCACGTCGTTGTTGCCGTTCGCCTGATTGTCGCCGAAGGTCTCGACGCGGACGAAGTTTTCGAGCCGCCGGCCCTTGCTATCGAGGAATGGCCGGTCGATACGGAAGTAATGGGAGTCGCCATGAACGTAGGCGACGGGCTTGCCGAAGGCGACCACCTCATCGCGCAGCGCAACCAGGAAAGCCTGGAAACCATCCGGATTGGCGTCCGTTTGCGCAAGCGTCTTCGGGTCACGCAACGGCGCGCGGGTTCCGTCCGACTGATCCCAGCCCGGGTCCGCCTGCGAGATGAACATGATGGCCGCGGCGCGATATGTTCTCGCCATCTCGAAGGTCTGCTGCATCCAGAGGATGTTGGCGTTGTTGCGCGCGGCCCATTCGGCGTCGTCCGGCAACGTATCGCAACGATTGTTGCACGATCCCTGAATGTTGAGCGTGGCGTAGACGACGCCCTTCATGATCCAGCGGCGGTTTTCGACGCACCCGGTCAGCTGGTTGTTGTGATCGAGGCACAGCTTGTCATGCTGCACCTGCTGCTCGATCGGCCGCTGGCCAAGGGAATAGTCAGTGCTGAAGAAAACCTTCCGCTCGTGGTCGAGCCTGTCGCGCGAGTTGAACGAGCCGTTCGCCGGCCGGTCGCAGTCGGTCCAGTCATTGTCGCCGGGGTCACCATCGCAGCGGATTTCAAGGCATTGAAATATCCGAGCCCCTGCTGATACAGAGCGTCACTGCACGTCGTGGGAGTCACGGATCCCGGCGTGCCGCTCCCGGCTTTCAGGTCGCCATCATGCACCGTGAAGGCCAGCTTCTGGTCGTTCATGTCGGCGATCAGATTCGGCACGCCGACCTACGCCTGGAGGTCGGAATATGGCAAATCGCCCCACAGCCCGATGGCATAGGCCCGGCTCTCGCCTCCCCTGCCCCGGTCGTCATCGTCAGCATGCGCGCTGACGATCGAACAAATCGCAAAGCAGGCTGCAAGCACGAGAAAACTCATCTTGCGCAGCCTGCCGTAGACGTCTTCCAACTTCCCTTCGCGAAGTCTCGTCATCGTCGCTCCCCAGAACAGCTTTGGACAGAACAAGGCTCGCCGCAGGCAGCAACGTTGAATTGTCCTGCGCCAGACCCGATCTACGAAAATGAGAAGAAGCCCCACCTGCGGCTTCAAATTGCCGCAGTGAACGTATCCACCGGGTATGACGCCCGCGTGAAACGTTTTGAAACACGGCACACCTGATGAAGTCGCGCGCCGCGGGATCGGCAAGGGAGAGAACATGCGCGTTGTGGTCTGCGGCGGCGGCGTGATCGGGGCCTGCGCGGCATATTTCCTGCGCCGCCGCGGCATCGACGTGACCGTCGTGGAACGGACCGAGGTCGCGGCCGCAGCGTCGGGCAAGGCCGGCGGCTTCCTGGCACGGGACTGGTGCACCGGCACGCCGCTCGATGCGCTGGCCCGGCGCAGCTTTGCGCTTCACGCGCAACTGCCGGAGGACATCTCGGGCGATTGGGGCTACCGGCCGATGACCGCCTATAGCGGCTTCGTCGCATCCGACGGCGACGCGCGCCGGGATGCACCATCCGCGCTTGGCTGGCTCAGCGACGGCGTCGTCATTGCACAGCGCATCGGCACGGCGGAGACGACTGCGATCGTTCATCCCCGCAAGTTCACGTCGGCCGTGATGAACGCAGCGCTGGCGCAAGGCGCGGAGCTTCGCCCTGGCCGCGTCACCGGCATCACGCGCGGCACTGACGGAATGACAGCCGGGGGCGTCGAGATCGATGGTGACCTCGTCGAGGCGGATGCCGTCGTGATCGCGATGGGACCGTGGTCGCTGCTCGCGGCGCAATGGATGAGCCTGCCCCCCGTCTACGGCCAGCGCAGCCCGAGCATCGTCTACGACACCGCCGCCGACGCGCCGGCCGAGGCGTTATTCCTGGAGAGCGAGGAAGACGGCAGCGCGGTGTCGATCGAGGTCTTCCCACGCGCGGACGGCAGCACGCACATCACGGCTCTTTCCGACATCGCACCGCTGCCGCTCGATCCCGCCGCCGTGACGCCCGATCGCGATGCGATCGCGCGGCTGCAGACCGTGTCCGAGCGGCTATCGCCGCTGTTCCGTCCCGAAAGGATCATCGCGCAGCAGGCCTGTTTCCGTCCGGTGACGCAGGACGGCTTGCCCTTGATCGGCAAGGTGCCGCGGAGCGATGGCCTCTATGTTGCGACCGGGCACAATGTCTGGGGCATCCTCAATGCGCCGGCGACGGGGGAAGCGCTGGCAGAACTGATCGCTGAAGGCGCAACGCGCGAGATTGACTTGTCGCCATTCGACCCCGCCCGGCTGACACCGCTCGATCCATCCCTGCTGCAAGCACGCTGAAGCGCTCGCCGACATCGCGGCTCCTCAACCGCCGATTGCTCTCAGCCTTTGATACTCACGCATGCCCGCCGACGGAATCTGCATGCCTGCGGCAGGATCAGTGTCTCACGCCTCTTTTGCCTGCAATTTACGCAGCGCTAGACTTTAGTCCTCTCTCATAATCCTGAACGCAGTTTCACTTGCCGGGGAAGTCTCGGCCGGTATAGTCGCGACACAATGGCTCACAAGAGGCCTGTTCAAAGGGAGAGAACAACATGAAGAAACGACTCTCTGTTGCATTGCAATTGGCGCGCGACACGGCCACGGCCGGCGCACCGAAGGACGTTGCAAAGGCCGACGTCTGGCTTCCCAGCCTCATCAAACCCATCACAGGCTGATCGGGACTGCTCTCCGGGCGTGAGCTCGGAAGCGTTCACATGCGCTCCATACAGCACCTTCCCTAAAGGAGGCAGCTCGTCTGCCCGGCCAATCATCAATGCGAGCTTTCCAGATCCTGATCGATGGCTTTGCCATCAGCGCTCTCTACGCTCTCGGTGCCACCGGCTTCACGCTGATCTTCGGCGTCTCCGGCGTGCTCAACCTCTCCCACGGTGCCATCATGGTGGCGGCAGCCGTCGCCGCCTGGGCCGCCGCCAGCATCCTGAACGTCGGCACCTATGCCGGCGCGCTGATCGGGGTCGCGGTCGCCCTCCTTACGGCCTTCGCCACCTATTTCGCCGTGGTGAAGCCGATCCAGGATTCCCGGCGCATTCCGAATGAGGAGAAGGAAATCTTCGTCCTTACCGGCACGCTGCTATGGGGCATCATGATCCAGGAGCTGATCGCCTATTTCTTCACCAACAACGCCAAGACCGTGCTGCCGATCGTCGAAGGCGTCGTCGAGATCCTCGGCGTGCGCACGCCGAAGAACGAGATCTTCACCGCGATCGTCTGCTGCCTCGTCATCGCGCTGCTGTGGCTGCTCGTGAACCGCACCCGCACCGGCAAGGCGGTGCTGGCGGCCTCGATGAACCCGCGCGGCGTCACGCTGCTCGGGCTGGAGCTCACCAACATCAACATCGTGGTGTGGGCGATCTACGGCATCCTCGCCGGCATCGCCGGCGTGCTGCTCGGCATGTTCCTCGGCGTCAGCTCCTACAGCGTCGGCCCTCTGACGGCGAGCGCGTTCTCGATCGTCGTGCTCGGCGGGCTCGGCAGTGTCTCGGGCTCTCTGATCGCGGCCTTCGTGGTCGGCTATCTCGAAACGCTGACGGCCTATCTGGTCTCGCCGGCCTATCGCACCATTCCGGCGCTCTTGCTGCTCGTGTTCGTGATGTACATCCGGCCCCAGGGCCTTCTGGGGAGGCGCTGAGATGTCCACCTTCTTCACTTCGCGCCTGTTCTTCGTCTCGCTGGCGCTGGTCGTGATCGCGGCGACGCTGCCGCTTTATGTCTCCGGCTACGTGCTGGGCCTGCTGACCGTCGCCTTCTATTTCGGCGTGTTCGCGATGGCCTGGGACCTGCTGTTCGGCTTCGCCGGCGAGGTCAATTTCGGTCCGACCTTCCTGATCGGCGTCGGCGCCTACACCGCCGGCATCCTCAACGCCCAGTTCGGCTGGTCGGTCTATCTCTGCATTGTGCTCGGCGCGCTTGCCTCGGTCATTGCCGGCCTGGTGCTGGCGCTGCCGGCACTGCGGGTGCGCGGGCCCTATTTCGGCCTGACCACGCTGGTCGCAGTCTTGATGCTGCAAAATTTCATCGTGGTGTTCGCCGACCTCACCGGCGGCGAGATCGGGCTCACCATCCCCGACGTCATCAGCATCAATGCCGGCACGAATTACTGGATCGCGCTCGGCTTCATGACCATCTCGGCCGCGATCCTCTATGGCCTGTCGCAATCGCCGATCGGCCTCGTGCTCCAGGCGAGCGGTCAGGATCCGGTGCAGGCCGGCGCGCTCGGCTTCAACATCGTCAAGCACAAGCTCGCCGCCTTCATCGTCAGCGCCTTCTTCTCCGGGCTGTCGGGTGCGCTCCTGGTGTTCTATTTCGGCACCGCCTCGGTCGGCACCGTCGTCGACGTCGCGGTCGGCGTGAACGTGATCGTCTCGGCCGTGCTCGGCGGCCGGCGCACCGTGCTCGGCGCGGCGCTGGGCGCGATCTTCCTGATCGTCGCCGGGGAGTTCCTCCGGCCGACCGGCGAGCTCGCGACCTTCATCGTCTCGGCGGTCGCCCTGCTCGTCGTGCTGTTCTTCCCCGGCGGCTTCCTCGGAGCGGCCCTCTCGCGCGAGGCTCGCTCGTGATGGATATGAGGCTTTCAAACCGGGCCGTGCTCGAAGTCCGCGGTCTGACCAAGCGCTTCGGCGGCCTGACCGCGGTGAAGAATCTCGGCTTCGAGGTCAACAGCGGCGAGATCTTTGGCCTGATCGGGCCGAACGGCTCGGGCAAGTCGACCGCGATGAAGAGCGTGATGGGCATCGAGCGCCCGACATCAGGCGAAGTGGTCTTCGAGGGCGAGGACGTCGCGGGCCTCCCCGCGCACAAGATCGCGCGCAAGGGCTTTGGCATGGTGTTCCAGCACTCGCGGCCGCTGAACCGGCAGACCGTGCTGGAGAACATCATGGTGGCGCTGCTGCCGGACAGCCTGTTCATGCTGTTTCCGGACAAGGCGCTGATCGAGCGCGCCAAGTGGATCGCCGACCGCGTGGGCTTAGGCAACGTCATGAACCGCCGCCCGCCGACGCTGCCGTTCGCTGATCTGCGCCGGCTCGAGCTCGCCAAGGCTATCGCCCGCGATCCAAAAGTCGTGCTGGTGGACGAGCCCTTTGCCGGGCTGACGCGGGCCGAGGTCGATATCTTCTCCGACCTGATCCGCAGCTTCCGCGATGACGGCCGCGCGGTGATGCTGGTTGACCACAACGTCAAGAGCGTCGCAGCGCTGGTCGACCGCGTGCTCGCGATGTATCTCGGCGAGGAGATCGTCACCGGCAGGGCCGAGGACGTCATGAAGAACGAGACGGTGCGACGGGTCTATCTCGGCGGCGCCATCGAGACCCATGCGCGGCCCGAGACCAGCTTCAAGGACAAGGTGCCGCTGCTCCAGGTCGAGAATGTCAGCGTGTTCTACGGCAAGGCGCAGGCGCTGGACAACGTCTCGATCCACGTCCACGAAGGCGAGTTCGTCTCGGTCGTCGGCCTCAACGGCGCCGGCAAGACCACGCTGTTCAACACCATCTCCGGCTTCCTGCCCTATAGCGGCGAGATCGTGCGCGGCGGCGACAGGCTGCGCGGCACGAGCCCGGCCAGGATCGCGCGCAGCGGTCTCGTGCAGTGCCCGGAATCGCGCGAGCTGTTCGGCGAGATGAGCGTGCGCGAAAATCTCGATCTCGGCGGCCAGCATCTGTCCGACGACAAGCGCGCGGCGCAGCTCGCCTGGCTGTTCGAGCTGTTCCCGATCCTGAAGGAGCGCCAGGGCCAGATGGCGCAGACGCTATCCGGCGGCGAGCAGCAGATGCTGGCGATCGGCCGCGCCCTGATGATGCAGCCGCAGATCCTGATCCTGGACGAGCCGACGCTGGGCCTTGCCCCCGTCATCCTCGAGCAATTGTCCAAGGCGCTGACGAAGCTGCGGCAGACCACGTCGATCACGGTGCTGCTCGGCGAGCAGAACGTCACTTTCGCGCTACCGCACGCCGATCGCGTCTATGTGCTCGAACACGCCAGGATCGTCTGGGAGGGCGATCCCGGCCGCTTCGCGAGCGAGGCCGGCGCCGATTTTCTTTAAGTCCGTCAACATCAACAAAAAAGCATAGAAAGGGAAACGACCATGCGACCATCGACCATCCTGAGCGGCAGCTTCCTCGCCTCCGCGCTGGCACTCTGCCTCGCAGCGCCCGCCTACGCGCAGTCGAACGATCCGATCAAGATCGGCGTCATCGCCGAGGTGCAGTCGATCGCGGGCGCGGCGACGCCGGGCGGCGCGCAGATCGCCGCCGACGAGATCAACGCCAAGGGCGGCATCCTCGGCCGCAAGGTCGAGATCGTCACCTACGACAACAAGAGCTCCTCGGCCGACTCGGTGCGAGCGTTCCAGCGTGCGGTGAGCGAGGACAAGGTCTCCGCCGTGATCGCGAGCTATATCAGCGAGGTCGTGCTGGCGCTCGAGCCCTGGGCGGCGCGGCTGAAGATGCCGCTGATCACCCCCGGCGCCGCCTCCAACGAGATCACCAAGGCAATCCACAACGACTATGAGAAGAACAAGTACACCTTCCACGGCTATCTGACCTCGGCCGCGCAGGCCCAGCTCGTCTGCGACGCCGCCAAGGACCTGCTCGTCGACAAGCTCAAGTTCAAGACGGTCGCGATCATGAGCGAGGACGCCGCCTGGACCAAGCCGCTCGACGTCGGCTACGAGGCGTGCCTGCCCAAGGCCGGGCTGAAGGTCGTCGAGCACGTGCGCTTCTCGCCGGATACCACCGACTTCACGCCGATCTTCAACAACATCGAAGGCAAGAAGCCCGATGTGATCGTGACCGGCATCTCGCATGTCGGCGTGCAGCCGACGGTGCAGTGGAAGAACCAGCAGGTGCCGATCCCGATGTTCGGCATCAGCGCGCAGGCGCTGAGCCCGACCTTCTGGAAGGACACCAATGGCGCCGCCGACGGCATCCCGTCGCTGGCGGTGGCCACTCCGGATGTCGCCGTGACCTCGAAGACGAAGCCGTTCGCGGCCGCCTTCAAGGCCAAGTTCGGCTCGCCGCCGGCCTATACCGGCTACACCGCCTATGACGAGGTCTACTTCATCACCGAGGCGATCAAGCGCGCGGGCTCGACCGATCCCGACAAGATGGTCGCCGAGATCGAGAAGACCGATTACGAGGGCACGATCGGCCGCATCCAGTTCTACGGCAAGGACGACGAGTTCACCCACGGCATCAAGTCCGGTCCCGGCGCCGTGACCGGTCTCGTCTTCCAGTGGCAGGACTCCAAGCAGGTCGTGGTCTGGCCCGAGAAGATCGCGGAAGGTAAGCTGAAGTTTCCGAACTTCGTGAAGCTGTCGCAGTAACCAGCTCGCACCGGCATCAGGCCCATCGCTCCGCAGGGAGCGGTGGGCTTTTTGCTGTCTTTCGCAGATGCGTTGTGCGGCGGGGCACCGCGTATCGACCTTGGGCGATGTTGACTTTCCGCCGTCCCCCTCCCCATACTTCGCAAAAGGATAACAACCAATCATAAGACGGTCTTGAGGGAGGATAGGATGCCGACTTCACGCAGGCAGCTGCTGAAGAGCTCGGCGGCTGCCGCCGCCGCACTCAGCCTCGATTGGACAAGGGCCCAGGCGCAAGCCGAGACATTGCGCATCGGCCTGATCTACGACCTCACCGGCCCGTTCGCCGCCGGCGGCTCGGTCGCCTCGTCAATCGGCGCGCAGATCGCGATCGATCTCGTCAACGAGAAAGGCGGCATCGGCGGCAAGACCAAGATTGCTCCAGTCGCCGCGGATTCCCAGAGCAAACCCGACGTTGCGATCAACGAGGCCGAACGCCTGATCAGCCAGGAGAAGATCGACATCATCAACGGCGTCTATGCGAGCTCGCATGCGGTGCCACTCGCGGCGAAGGTCGAGCAGCAGAAAAAGATCCTCTGGATCACGACCGCGGTCTCGACCGCCGTGTTCAAGGACAAGAACCTGCAATACGTGTTTCGCGCGCAGATCCATTCCGACCAGTATGGCCAGGCTTTTGCCGGTTTCCTCGCCGAGCATGCGAAAGCAAAACTCGGAATGGATCCCAAGGAGGTCAAGGTCGCACTGATCCATGAGGACGGCCCCTACGGTGTTGGCGTCGCCGCCGCCGACGAGGCCTACGCCAAGGAGGCCGGCATCCAGGTGGTGCTGCGTGAGGGCTATTCGGCCTCCGCGCCCGACCTCTCGGTGCTGGTGACCAAGATCAAGCGCGCCAAGGCCGACGTGATCTCTCATGCCGGCTACAACCCCGACATCACCCTGTTCCTGCGCCAGGCGCGCGAGAGCGGATTGCGCTTCAAGATGCTGTTCGGCGCCGGCGCCGGCTACAGCCAGCTCGACAAGCTGCGCTCCACCTTCGGTCCCGACATCGACAATTTCTGCAACATCGATCCCGTGCCGGCGCAATTGCTCGATCCGGCAAAGCTCGCACCGGGTATCGGCGATCTGACCAACGCCATGGTCACGCGCTACAAGGCCAAGACCGGCGCCACCGACGTGCCGCCGCACTGCTCGATGGGCTTCAACCAGACCTGGGTGCTGCTCAACAACGTGCTGCCGGTCGCCAAGGAAAAGTACGGCAGCTTCGAGCCCGAGGCGATCCGCAAGGCCGCGCTCGACGTCGACATCCCCGCCGGCGGCACTATCCAGGGCTATGGGGTAAAGTTCTTCCCGCCGGGCACGCCGCTCGCCGGCCAGAACGAGCGCTCGACGCCTGTCGTGATGCAGAACGCCGGCGAGCACATCTCGGTGGTGTGGCCGACCAACATCCGCACGCAGGACCCGGTGTTTCCGCTGCCGAAGGGCTCGACTTACGGGGCGTGAGGGGGTTCTTCGCCTCTCCCCGCTTGCGGGGAGAGGCCGGAATACGCGCGATGCGCGCGGATTCCGGGTGAGGGGGAGTCTCCGCGAACTCCGCTGTCACAGTCCCCGCGGAGACTCCCCCTCGCCCCAACCCTCTCAGCGCGAGCGAAGCTCGTCGCGGCCCCGCAAGCGGGGCGAGGGAGCTCGGTCCCGCCGCGGTAACGATCTCCCCTACAACACCACCCGCCGCCCTTCCTCCGCCGCCCAATACCCCGCGTAGTTCACCTTGATCGTCTCATACGCCAGCGCGAGGTCCGACAGCGGCTGCCGGCCGGTCGCGGCGCATTCCATGAAGTCCTGGATTTCCTGCAAATAGCCGCGCGTCCACTCCTCCTCGAGGCAGACATATTGCCAGCCGGTTTTGCGGTCGACCTTTTCGGTGATGTAGACGTTTGCGAGCTTCTCCTCGGAGGTCTGGTAGCTCACCAGATGCGTGTTCGGGGTGATGTTGGCGAACAGCGAGCCGCCGCTCGTATAGGTCTCGATCAGGTTGCGCACGCCGCCCATGATCATGTCGCCGGAGAACACGGTGGCCTTGGTGCCGTCGGAGAACGTCGCCGTCAGCGTGCCCCAATCCTCGACATCGACGGGGTTGGCCTTGATGTAGGTGCGCTCCTCCGGCTTCAGGCCAGCGGTGACGTTGCCGACATCGCCGGTGACGCTGGCGACGCGGATGATTTCACCGCGCGCCCTGGCCTCGACCTGCTTGAGATAGAGCACGGCGGAGAGCGGATGGCAGCCCATGCGGATCAGCGAGCCGCCGCCGGTCATCGCCCATTGCGCGGCGTGGGCCGCGTGCGACCCGGAATGGCTCTCCTCGCCCTTCATGAACAGGATCTTGTCCTTGGTCGCCTTGATGATCCCGGCGGTCTTGGTCACGGCCGGCGCGTAGATCCAGTCCTCGGCGTACATGAAGAGTTTCCCGGTGCGCTCGATCGCGGCGCGCGTCCTGTCCATCTCTTCGATCACGCGCTCATACATCAGCGCCTTCGGCACGTGCTTGCCGATCGGCTGCGTGTCGCCCTCGCGGCCGAAATAGCCGGCGAACGGCTTTTCGCAGATCACGTGCTTGCCGGCCTGCATGCTGGCGACGATCATCTCCGCATGAAGGTTCGGCGGCGTGCAGATGTCGATGACATCGAGCTCGCCGTCCGCGATCAGCTCGGCGAAGCTCCGATAAACACGCGGGATATTGTGATGCTGGGCGAACGCGACGACCTTGTCGCCGCGCGCAGCCACCGCCGCGACCTCGACGTCCACGCCATAGACGCGCCGGAACGCATACATGTGCAGCTCCGACACGAAGCCGCAGCCGACGAGTCCCACCCTGATCCTGGCCATAGCGCCCCCTCACCCCTGGTTTGGGCGGCACTATAGCGCGCTTGGAGGCCTATTCCACCGAGACGCGCACCACGCCGGCGCTCATCATGCCGAGCGCACGAGCAGCGGGCACCGAGAGATCGACGATGCGGCCGCGGATGAAGGGGCCGCGATCATTGACGCGGCACTGGATCGAGCGGCTGCCGTAGGACACCTTGAGCACGCTGCCAAACGGGCGCGTGCGGTGGGCGCAGGTCAGGTCGGCGCCTTTGCCTTTTCCGTACCCGTAATATGAGGCAAGTCCGCTTTCGGCATGCGCCAGAGAAAATGTGGCAAGACAAAACAATAAAGTGGTCAGCGCTCGCACGGCACCGCTCCCCGGTTGGCCCTGCCCCGCGCTGCAAACGTCGCCTTGTTCCCCTAAGTTCCGGGAACACTGCCGGGTCACCCCGGCAGTGCCATCACACATTGTTACTGTTTGTGGAACACCAGCATGCGCAGCTCGATGCTTTCGCGCGGCGGCGCATCGGCGGGCGTGGTCGGATCGACAAAGGCGGTATGCGGCCCGAAGCGGGTGCGGCCGTCCGTTGCGGAATCGTAGCACTTGAGCAGAAGCGCCTCGTCCGGCGTCATCTCCGGGAAATAGAACCAACGGTGGTTCGGATTGTATTTCACCGAATAGGTCTCGCCGCGGCGATTGGGATAGATCAGGTCGGAGGCGATGAGATCCTCTGGCGCCACCGTGGTGCCGTCGGCCATCGCCAGCGGTGAATCGCGCAAGGGGCCGCGGATCGGCCGCCAGAGATTGATCACCTGCACACGCCCCTTCAGAAGCTCGTCGGCCTCGTCAGGCAGATGCTCGCGCACGCGGTTGGCGCCGGAGACGGCGGTCTGGTCGACATGGACACGCGTCGCCGGCTGACGCGGGCCACCATCGCGAATATCCGAGGCGCCCTCGACGCGCTTGCGCACGGTATGGTCGAAGATCAAGACGCGATCGGCCTTCAGCGTGGCACGCAGGAACGCCTCGACCGCGGGATAGTAGACCGCGCGTATTTCCTCGTCGTTGTAAAAATCCTTCACCTGGGTCGGATGGCGCACCAGCGCAAAGCCTTCGCGGTCGAGCGAGATATTGTTCGCGATCAGCCGCGCGTCGAAGATCGGCACCTGATGCGGCTCCGGCAGCGACGTGCTCTTCGGCTCGCCCGGCGGCGGATCGAACGCGTAGGTGCGCGGCTTGCCTGAGATCGGCGCGAGATAGTTGAGTTCGGCGGTGACGAAGGGAAGCGATTCGATTCTTGTTTGTTGCAGGCCCATGGCCGGTCTCCCGATGTGGTCGTGGGATTGATTTTTGACGGGGTAGAGCGCGCCGCAAGGGAGGTGACGCAAATAGCAATGCAGCTGTCGTTAAGCGGAGGGAACGCAGAACGAATCTGTCGAGAACGGCGGTCGCTCTGGCGACGTTCTTCTCGCTTCACGGATGCTTGAGGGCCTCGTCAACCCTCGTACCCCGCCGCCGTCATTCCGGGGCGCCCGCAGGGCGAGCCCGGAATCCATCGGGCCGCAATCTTTGTAGATCAATGGATTCCGGGCTCGCGACTTCGTCGCGCCCCGGAATGACGCCGGTGCAGCACTTCACGCCAGAGCGCGTCCGGGACACGCGAGTGTGCCTAGCAGCTACAGCCCCGCCTTCGCAATCGCGCCCGCAAAGGAACGATCGACGATCTCCGCCGCATCGAGCTTCTGCTTGATCAGGCCCCAGCGGAGGTACAAATCGATCGTGCCCTGCTCGTCCGCGACCACACCGTCGTCGATTGGCGCGATGCGGATTTTTGCACGCGACAGCCAGTTTAGCGGCACGGCGGTCGGGATGTTCATCAGCCTGCCCCAGGTCGCGGCATAGCTATCAACGTTGTTCAGCGACCACGCCCGCGCGGCGGTGAGGCGGCGGATGAAGTCGGTCAGTTCGGCACGCTTGTTCCTGATAGCGTCGGGCCGCGCCACCTGAAAACTCAGGCCCGGCGTCAGGCCCTCCGAGGTGATGATGCGGCGCGATTTGAACAGTACCTCTTCCTGGCTCACATAAGGCTCCCAGGTCGACCACGCATCCACGGAGCCCTGCGTGTAGGCGATCTTGGCATCCGAGGGCGCGAGGAACGCGATTTGCACGTCGCTCTCACTCCAGCCGCTTTTCTCCAGCGCGGCCAGGATCAGCTGATGGCCGATCGAGCCGCGGCCGGTTGCGATCTTCTTGCCGCGGAGGTCGGCAAAACTCCTGATCGGCGAATTCTCGGGCACCAGGATGGCGAGCCCCTCGCGCGTCTGCCGGATCGCGGCGATCGCCTTCACCGGCGCGCCGGAGGCGGCAGCGAAGGTGAAGGGCGCGTCACCAACGAGGCCGGTCTCGATCGCGCCGGCGCTGAGCGCCTCCAGCAGCGGTGCGGCGGCCGGAACCTCCTTCCACTCGATCTTGTAGGGGACATCCTTGAGCTGGCCTGCCGCTTCCATCACAGCCTGCGCATTGCCCTTCTGGTCGCCGACGCGGAGCGTGGTTTGCGCTGCCGCCAGTTCCAACGAACCGAGCAGCAGCGCGCCGGCCAGCATGAGGCGGATCATTCAGCCGCCTCGCCGCGGGCGACCTGACGCTTGGCAACCAGCTCGCGCGTCAGCGGGATCAGCTCGCGGCCATATTCGATGGCGTCGATCAGCGGATCGAAGCCGCGGATCAAGAAATGGCTGATGCCGAGGTCGTAATAGTCGCCGAAGACTTCGGCGACCTGCTCGGGCGTGCCGACCAGCGCCGTGGTGTTGCTGTTGGCGCCGGTGAGCTTTGCGATCTCGGTCCAGAGCCGCTTGTCGATGCGGCTGCCCTGGTCGGCGAGCGCGAGCAGGCGCCGCGCACCGGCGGTGGCGTGGCCGTCGGCGGGCTTACGATAGCCGGTCTTGTCCTGAAGCGCAGTGGCGCGCGCCAGGATTTCTTCGGCCTTCTCCCAGGCCTGCTTTTCCGTGGGCGCAATGATCGGGCGCACCGAGAGGCTGAAGCGCGGCGTCGGCCGGCCCTGCCGGACCGCGGCATTGTGAACGCGGGACGTGACGTCGCGCACCTGCGCATAGGATTCGCCCCACAGCGCGAAGGTGTCGGCATGCTTGCCGGCGACATCGATCGCCGCGTCCGAGGCGCCGCCGAAATAGATGCGGATGCCTTCGGGACGATATGGCTTCACCTGCGAGAAGGCATTCTCGACCTGGTAGTACCTGCCCTTGTAGGTGAACGGCTTGTCGCTAGTCCATTCCAGCTTGAGGACATCGAGGAACTCGGAGGTGCGGGCGTAGCGCTCGTCCTTGTCGTCGAGCGTGTTGCCGTCCTGCCGGAGCTCGGTGGCGTTGCCGCCGGTGATGACGTGAAGCGCGACGCGGCCGCGGGAAAACTGGTCGAGCGCTGCGAACTGCCGCGCCAGCAGCGTCGGCGCGGTGAAGCCGGGCCGCTGCGCGATCAGCACGTTGAGGCGGCTGGTCGTGTTGAGCACGTGCTGGGCGACCTGGAGCGCGTCCGGCGTCGTCGAATGAAACGCCAGCAGCGCACGATCGAAGCCGGCATTCTCATGCGCCTTGGCCACCGTCTCGATGTGGGTGGGGTTGAGGACCGGCCCCTCTCGGACGACAGTTTCGGACGAATTGTTGTTGCTGATGAAGCCGATGAACTCGATCGACATGATCGTCTCCCTGATTGTTTTGCGGAAAAGCTAGAGGCCCAGTGCGGCGCGGCCGAGGCCGATGCGCGTGGAATCGTCCTGCGGCGTGTGCACGCGGCCGCACAGCACGTCGCGATAGTGCCGCTCCAATGGATTGGTGCGAGAGAGGCCGTGATTGCCGGTGAGCGACAGCGCGTCCTCGACGGCGGCCACGGCATTGTTGGTGACGGTGAGCTTGATCACATTGGACTCGGCCGCCGAGAGCTCGACACCGTCGTCGAAATCGTCGGCAAAAGAGGCGATCAGCCGCGCATTGACCGCGAGCCGGGCCTCGACGGCGCCGAGGATCTCCTGCGCACGCGGCAGAGTCGCGAGCGGCGCGCCAAGGCTGGCGGGGACGCGTTGCTTCAGGAACGAGATCAGCCAGTCGCGCGCGGCCCGGGCGACACCGTCATAGATCGCGGCAACGAAGATGGCGTGCACGGTCGCCTGCGTGACGTCAGGTCCGCGCCAATCGGTGGGCTTGCGGACATCGACCTCGGAATCGAGCGGGATCACGACGTCATCGAAGATGACGTCATGGCTGCCGCTGGCGCGCAGGCCGTGATGGTCCCATGTCTCGACGATGCGCGTGCCCGGCAGGCCCGCCGGCACCAGGAACTGTCCGACCCGCGGCTCCGCCTCGTCGGTCCGGGCCCAGACCAGATACCATTTCAGGATCGGCGATCCCGTCGAATAGATCTTGTGGCCGGTCAGGCGCCAGCCGGTCTCGGTGCGCCGCGCGATCGTCGCCGGCAGGCCGCCGCGCGCAGGCGAGCCGAGCTCGGGCTCGACGCGCAGCGCGTTGACAAGCGCCAGGCCTTCGACGCTCTCGCGCGCGAGCTTGCGCGACAGCCGCGCCGGCCAGGTCGGGCTGCGCGCCATGACGAGATGATTGATGTAGTGCATCGACAGCACCAGCGCGGTCGACGGATCGGCCTTGCCGATGATGCCGATGACGCGCGCGGCGTAACGCGCGCCCGCTCCGCCGCCGCCATGGGCCGCCGGCACGGTCAGCGACAGCAGGCCCGCCTCGGACAGTTCGCGAAAGTTCTTGAACGGAAAGCTGCCGGTGCGGTCGTGCTCGGCCGCGCGCGCGGCGAAGGCCTCGGCCAGCGCCTCGGCGCGGGCGACGTAGTCGCGTTCGCTATGAGCCAGGCGGCCTTTGGCTATGGAGGTCACCATGTCGCATCCAGTCCCAGAAGGCCGAGGATCTGGCGCCGCAGGTCGGCCAGATACGGATCGCCGCGATGGCGTGGATAGGGCCGGTCGACGCGGATGTCGGCCTTCACCCGCGCGGGACGGTCGCTGAAGACGATGACGCGGTTGGCGAGCACCAGGGCCTCCTCGGCGTCGTGCGTCACCAGCAACGTGGTAAAGCCCTTGCGCTGCCAGAGCGCGACGATCTCGGCCTGCATGGTGATGCGGGTGAGCGAGTCGAGCTTGCCGAGTGGCTCGTCGAGGATCAGGATTTTGGGATCGTTGACCAGTGCACGCGCCAGCGCGACGCGCTGCGCCATGCCGCCGGAGAGCTGGTGCGGATAGGCGTTGCGGAATGACGCAAGGCCGACCAGATCGAGCGCGTCATCCACGCGCTGCCGCTGGCTCTTGAGGATGCCCTGGGCCTCGAGGCCCAGGGCGACGTTGTCCCAGACCGACCGCCAGGGAAACAGGGTCGGATCCTGGAACACGACGACGCGCGAAGGATGCGGCCGGGTGATGCGGGCCTCGTCCTCACGCAGCGTCCCCGCCTTGGGCTTGTCGAGACCGGCGACGAGCCGCAGCAGGGTCGACTTGCCGCAGCCGGAGGGGCCGAGCAGCGCGACGAACTCGCCCGGCTCGACCGAGATGCTGACGTCGCTCAACACCGGCAGCTCGGCACCGTCGATGTCGAAGGCATGGCTGACCTGCTCGATGTCGAGCGCGGCGCCGGCGGCGGGATGCGTGGCGACTTCGGCCAGTGCGGCTGCGGCTACCATTTCACGGTCCCCTTCTGCCAGACCAGGAGGCGATCGCGGATCGCGAACAGCAGCGTGATCGCGCCGGAGCAGAGCAGCGACATCACGATCAGCGCCGCGTACATGTTGGCGTAAGCCGCCCAGCCCTGCGCCCATTGCAGATACCAGCCGAGGCCGGCCTTGACGCCGATCATCTCGGCAACGACGAGCACGGCGAAGGACGAGCCGAGCCCCATGAACAGGCCGACGAACACGTGCGGGAGCGCGGCGGGGATCGCCACCTTCAGCACCAGGAAGGACGGCTTTGCGCCCAGCGTGCGCGCGACGTCGTAATAGGCGTTGCTGACGCTCGCGACGCCCGACCAGGTCAGCACGGTGACGGGAAAGCCGGTCGCCAGCGCGATCAGGAAGGTCGAGGCGCTCCAGCTCGACGGGAAGGTGAAGAAGGCAATCGGCAGCCAGGCGGTCGCCGGCAGCGGGCCGATGAAGCGCAGCACCGGATGCACCCAATAGCCAACCGCACGCGACCAGCCGATCGAGACGCCGGTCAGGAATCCTATCGTGGCGCCGATCAGATAGCCGCCGAGCTGGAGCTTGACCGAGGCGAAGACGCTGTCGAGCAGCTTGGGCAGGTCGTCGGTGTAGACCTCGATGATCGACTGCGGCGGCGGAAAGAACGGCAGCGGCAACCAGGCGAATTTTGCGGTGGCGACTTCCCACAAGGTCAGGAAGGCACCGAGCGCGACGAGCCAGGGCGCGCGCTTATGCAACGCCTTGCCCGCCGAGCCGAGATAGTCTGCACCGACGGTGCCGAACAACGCGACGGCCGCGATGACGAAGGCGGCGATGCCGAGCGAATGGGTGCGCGACCAGTCGCCGACATCTTCCCACCACAGGCAGGACAGGCCGAAGGCGATCCAGGCGACGCTGGCAAGAATACCGACGCCGGATTCACGGACCCAGCTCGCAAGCAGCGGCGCGCGGGCGAGGCGCGGTGCGCCGGAGGCAAGGCCGTCAGACAGCGAATACGTCGACATAGATGCGCTCCGCGAATTTGGCAGTATCGGTGCTCTGCTTGAAGACCTGCACGCTCTTCAGGTCGTCGGCATAGGCCTTGAGCTCGCGCTTCAGCACTTCGCCGACGGGATGATGGTGGTGGGTGTGGTAGCGCACCATGCCCTCGATATCGGCGAGCGTCGCCGCTTTCGGTGCGTAGGGCTGGAACGATTTCGCGGCCACCGTCGGGTTCTGCGAGGTGAACATCGCGGCATCGAGCAGCGCCTGCGTGATGGCGCGCGCGACCTGCGGCTCCTCGCGCACCAGGCTGCCGCGCACGCCGACGATGCAGCAGCTCTTGTCGCGGTATTCGCCGTCGAGATTGGAGGCGACTTCCTTGTACTGGCTGTCCTTCAGCCAGAGATAGGCGAGCGGATCGGACGACAGGAAGGCCTGAACCTCGCCCTTCTCGACCGCGACGTTGAGCAGATTGCCGGGATAGGCGCGCCAGTCGACGTCCTTGACCGGGTCGATGCCGAGCTTTGCCAACTGGATCGAGAAGAAGTTCTTGTCGGGACCGGCGAGATCGCCGACCGCGACGGTCTTGCCCTTGAGATCGGCGAGCCTGGCGACGCCGGAATCGGTGCGCGTCAGCACGCGCATGCAGCCGCCATGGGTGCCGGCGGCGATCTTGACGTCAAAGCCCTGCTCCAGCGGCTTCAGCCAGCGCAGCGCCATGCCGAGACCGGCATCGCTCTTGCCGGTCGCGATCGCTTCAAGGAGCTGGTCGGTCGAGCCGGAATAATTGACGAGCTCGACGTCGAGATTGTGCTTCTGGAAGAAGCCGTGCTCGATGGCGACGGGCAGCGGTGCGAGGCAGACCGCACCGGCATTCCACGACAGCTTTAGCTTACGCGGGGCACCCGTCAGCGCGGGCGCGTCAGATGCCATCCGGCACAGCGGGAACTCGGAAAAATCGATGCCGGATCCGATCGGCTGCGGCGCGAAGGCCTGTGCGCCGAGCGCACCGAGCGGTGCGGCGAAAGCCGCAGCCAACCCCGCCTGGAGCAGATGGCGACGGTGGAGACTCGATCCGCCGCGCTTGTTCTCGTTGTTCATCGGGCCCTGGCTCCTGCGCTGGCACGTCTCCGCCGTTTGCGCAACGAATGTCGTTGCGCATGTTCCGTACGGAGCTGCGTTGAGAGAATGTTTTTCCGTCGGCGCTTCCGGCGCCGCGTTGATGCGATGCGCAAATCATGCGGCGCGCTCGCCGCATCGTCAATGAAATGGAATTTCGAATGTTGCGCGAAGCGAAGTCATTCTCTCCATCGTCGCGTGCAGGAACGGTGAAAGGATTTTCGCGGCCGGGTCCGTTTGTAATCTCCATCACGACTGCGGCATCCGCATCGTTGCAGCGGTGCTTTGCAGCCGGCGCACGTCGCTTTCTCGAAAGCGATCGTTCGTTGAAACGTCCTTGCCGATCGCGCGCGCAATACGGTTGGCCATTTCATTGACTGCGCATCGCGCGCTCATAGACTTGATCGTCCCGCTGCATCGTTCGCTCACGCGCCGTGAGCAAACCAACAAGACAGATCACATGAGCATCAACTCTTCCTCTCTCGATCATTCCCTGACGCGCCGGCTTGCGGCGTCGCTGCTGGCGGCCGCCATCACCTTGTCGACGGCGGCCGCATCGTTCGCGGCCGACACCGTCGTGCTGCGCGTCGGCGACCAGAAGGGCGGCAATCGCTCGCTGCTGGAGATCTCCGGCTACGCGAAGGACCTGCCCTACAAGATCGAATGGTCGGAATTCCCGGCGGCAGCTCCGATCCTCGAAGCGCTCAATGCGGGCGCGCTCGACGTCGGCTACACCGGCGATCTGTCCTTCCTGTCGGTCTATGCGGCGGGTGCGCCGATCAAGGCGATCGGCGGCACGCGCTCGGATGCGAAGACGCAGGCGATCCTCGTGCGGCAGGATTCGCCGATCAAGTCGGCCGCCGACCTCAGGGGCAAGCGCCTCGCCGGCACGCGCGGCGGCTGGGGTCAGTTCTTGATCGACGCGACGCTGGAGAAGGCGCAGATCAAGCTGGAGGACGCGACGTTCGCGCCGCTCGGCCCCGTGGATGCCAAGATCGCGCTGGTGGCGGGCTCGATCGACGCCTGGGCGGTGTGGGAGCCCTACGTCTCCTACGCGACGCTGAAGGACAAGGCCCGCGTGATCGCCGACGGCGACGGCCTGACGCCGACGATCACCTTCATCGTCGCCTCCGACAATGCCATCGCCACCAAGCGCGCGGCGGTGCAAGACCTGGTGCAGCGGTTGAACAAGGCACGGCTGTGGTCACTGGATCATGTTGCCGAATACGCCACGAGCACGGCCGAGCTGACCAGGCTGCCGGAGGACGTGCTGCAGTCGGCCTACACCGCGCAACGCACCAGCCCGATCGTGATCGACGAGAACGTGTTGAAGGAGATCCAGGCAGCTTCGGACCGCTCGACGCGCTACGGCATCCTGCCGAAGAAGCTCGACGTCAACCAAGCCGTCGACCGCAGCTTCACCGCGGCGGCCGCCGGGTCGAACTAGGCGGAGGCGGCGGGATGCGCAGGCTTCGCCTCAAGGCCGGCCCGCTGCATCTCGCCGCGATCGTGCTCGCGCATCTCGCCTGCATGAGCCTGATCGTGTGGCTCTCGCTTTAACCGCGATCACCAATATCCGCGGTAGTACGGGCGCGCATACGGCCGATAATAGCCGTAATAGGGCCGATAGACCCGGCGGTAGCCATAGTATCGCGGATAGGCATAGGCCGGCCCGTAGCCGTAATAGGCCGGCGCATAACCATAGCCATATCCAGGATAACCATAGCCACCGTAATACGGGCCGCCGCCGTAATAGCCGTAGCCGTAAGGCGCGCTGCTGGCGATGGCGCCGCCGATGATCGCGCCGACCGCGAGGCCGCCGAGGCCCCATCCCCAGCCGCCGCCGCGCCAGTGCACCTGCGTGACGTCGTCGCCGGCCGCAGCCTTCATGGCCGCGACATTGGTCGGCATCGGGGCTGCTGCGGCCTGCCCGATTTGGCCGGCCATGACCGCACCTGCCAGCGAACAGGCAATTGCCGTTGTCCAGATCCTCATCGTCTTGCTCCCTCTCGGACGTTTCGCCTGGAAAAAGGATCGCAGGCATATGATCGGGCATCCTTGCGCCAAGTCAAACGCTCGATTCTGCGTGCGGCGCACAAGAGAGCCCATGCATGCCTCAATTGTGGTCAGGCTCGCCGCGCCGGGATGACACCGATGCGACGGCACCTGCGCCGCGCACGACGGCAAAGCATTAAGCTTCCCGCGCGTTCGCAACCAACAACCACCTTCCCGATTTACTATTCGTACCGTTACTATTGGTTCCAATGGTGCGCGGCCGAGAGGCATCTCGCGAGGGCTCCGACTTGCGCCAGAAGAGTGGGAGGATGACATGAGTGCCGTCGGAAATGAGCCGCTCGCCCGTCAGGCGCTGGCGTTCGTCCTGGCTGGCGGACGCGGTAGCCGGCTTCTGGAGCTGACCGACCGGCGCGCCAAGCCGGCGGTCTATTTCGGCGGCAAGTCCCGCATCATCGATTTCGCGCTGTCGAACGCGGTGAACTCCGGCATCCGCCGCATCGCGGTCGCCACCCAGTACAAGGCGCACAGCCTGATCCGGCATCTTCAGATGGGCTGGAACTTCTTCCGCCCGGAGCGCAACGAGAGCTTTGACATCCTGCCCGCGAGCCAGCGTGTCTCCGAGAACATGTGGTATGTCGGCACGGCGGACGCGATCTACCAGAACATCGACATCATCGAGTCGCACAACGCCCGCTTCATTGTCGTGCTCGCCGGCGACCATATCTACAAGATGGATTACGAGGTGATGCTGCGCCAGCACGTCGATAGCGGCGCCGACGTCACGGTCGGCTGCCTCGAAATGCCGCGCGCGGAATCCTCCGGCTTCGGCATCATGCATATCGACGAGAACGGCTGGATCCAGGAGTTCCTGGAAAAGCCGGCCGATCCGCCGCCGATGCCGGGCAAGCCGGACGTCTCGCTCGCCAGCATGGGCATCTACGTGTTCGATGCGAAATTCCTGTTCGACCAGCTCAAGCGCGACGCCGAGGACCCGAGCTCGAACCACGATTTCGGCAAGGACATCATTCCCTACATCGTCAAGAACGGCCGCGCGATCGCGCACCAGTTCTCGACCTCCTGCGTCCGCTCCGGCGACGATCCCCGCGCCTATTGGCGCGACGTCGGCACGGTCGACGCCTATTGGGCGGCTAACATCGACCTCACCGACGTGGTGCCGGAGCTCGACCTGTTCGACCGCGCATGGCCGATCTGGTCCTACTCGGAGATCACGCCGCCCGCCAAGTTCGTCCATGACGAGGAGAGCCGGCGCGGCCAGGCGGTGAGCTCGCTGGTCTCGGGCGGCTGCATCATCTCCGGCGCCTCGCTGCGCCGTTCGCTGCTGTTCACCGGCGTGCGCATCAACTCCTATGCCAATGTCGAGAACGCCGTGATCATGCCCTATGTGAATGTCGGGCGCGGGGCGCGGCTGAAGAACGTCGTGATCGACCGCGGCGTCGAGATTCCCGAGGGGCTCGTCATCGGCGAGGATCCCGAGCTCGATGCAAAACGCTTCCGCACCACCGAGCAGGGCATCTCCCTCATCACCCAACCGATGATCGACAGGCTGAATACATGACGCCTGCTCGCGTCCTCGCGGTCGCCTCCGAAGTCTATCCCATCGTCAAGACCGGCGGCCTCGCGGATGTCGCCGGCGCGCTGCCGATTGCGCTGAAGGCGCACGGCGTCGAGATGCGCACCCTGATGCCGGGCTATCCCGACGTGATGCGGCTGCTCTCGGGCGCGGAGGAGATCCGGCGCTGGCCGGATTATTTCGGCGGGCCGGGCCGGCTGCTCGCCGGCGCGCATGACGGGCTCGACCTGTTCGTGCTCGACGTGCCGCATCTCTACGCGCGGCCGGGCAACCCATACGTCACGACAGAGGGGGTCGACTGGCCGGACAACGGCGTGCGCTTTGCGGCGCTGTCGCGCGTGGCGGCCGACATCGGCCACGGACTCGTTCCGGCCTTCGTGCCCGACATCGTGCACGCCCATGACTGGCAGGCCGGGCTCGCGCCCGCTTATCTGCACTACGACAATCGTCCGCGGCCCGGCACCGTGATGACGATCCACAACATGGCCTATCAGGGCAAGTTCGCTCCTGAGCTGATCGGTGCGATCGGCCTGCCGTGGAGCTCCTTCGACGTCAACGGCCTCGAATATTTCGGCGGCATCAGCTTCCTGAAGGCCGGCCTGCAATTCGCCGATCGCATCACGACGGTGTCCCCGACCTACGCGCGTGAGATCCAGAGCGACGAAGGCGGCATGGGGCTCGGCGGCCTGCTGCGCGCGCGCGCGGGCGCATTGAGCGGGATCCTCAACGGCATCGACATCGCGGTGTGGAATCCGCAGACCGATTCGCACATCGCCTATCGGTTCGGCGCGGAGGACCTTACATTCCGCGCTGCGAACAAGGCGGTGCTTCAGCAACAATTCAATCTCGATTCCTCGGACGAAGCCCCCCTGCTCGGCGTCATCAGCCGGCTGTCCTGGCAGAAGGGGCTCGATCTCCTGCTCGAGGCCATTCCGACCATTTTGGGCGAAGGCATGCAGCTCGCGCTGCTCGGCAGCGGCGACCGCGATCTCCAGGATCGCTATCAGGCCGCCGCCCGCGCGAATCCCGGCCGGATCGGGGTCGTAATCGGCTACGACGAGATCCTGGCGCATCTGATCCAGGCCGGCTCGGACGCGCTCATCGTGCCGTCGCGGTTCGAGCCGTGCGGCCTGACCCAGCTCTGCGCCCTGCGCTATGGCGCCGTGCCGATCGTCTCGCGCGTCGGCGGCCTCGAGGATACCATCGTCGATATCGGCGAGGCCGGCCGCGAGGCCACCGGCTTCAAGTTCGGCCCGGTGACGGCGGATGCCCTCGCCGGCACGCTGCGCAAGGCCAACACGGCTTTCCACGACAAGCTGACCTGGCGGCAGCTGCAACGAAACGGCCTTGCGACCGACGTCTCCTGGCGCAGCCGCGCCGGCGACTATGCAGCGCTGTATCGGAGCCTGATCGAATCGCGCCGCGCCTAGCACGTACCGGCTGAGCCCACGCCGAATCCATGTTATAGGATCGGCATGGACCCGTTCTTGATCAAGCTGATCGGCTTTGCTGCCGCCACCTGCACCACCGTCGCCTACGCGCCGCAGTTCATCAAGGTCTTGAAGACCCGCTCGGCGCGCGACATCTCGCTCGGCATGTTCCTGGTCATGGTGCTGGGCCTGGCGCTCTGGCTGATCTACGGCCTGCTCAGCGGCGACGCGCCGCTGATCGCCTCGAACGCCGTCACCATGCTGCTCGCCGGCGGCATTCTGGTGATGAAGCTGAGATACGGCTGAGCTTCCTGATGCCTCGGATTCTTGTTCAGTCGAAAAAACGAAGCCGCTGGTATTGCAACTTCACCGCACGGTAGCATTCGCAGGTGGCCTTGTTGAGCTCGGCGACGTTGACGATCTCGATGTGGCCGCGGCTGAATCGAATGACGTTCGCCTCCTGAAGGGCATGGGCGACGAACGAGACGCTGTTCCGGCGAACCCCGATCATCTCGGCCATCAATTCCTGCGTAAGCTTGAAGCGATCGCGGCCGGATAGATCCCGAACGCGCAAGAGCCATCGCGCCAATCTCGCCTCGACGGAGTGGGATGCATTGCAGCCCACGGATTGCTGGGCCTGAACGAACAGGGCCTGGCTGTGACGCGTCAGGCCATCCCGGAACTCGACACTCCGCTGTGCGAGAGCGCGAAGGCGAGCAGCTTCGATCTGCAAAGCCAGACCCGGCACCAATACGACAGCGTGCACCAGTGCGACGGGTTCTCCCAATACGCCAAAAGTACCCAAAATGGTGTCGGAGCGCCGGCACCATCAATTTCTTCGGAAAAATCTTAGAGCAATAGACACAACCATAGCGCGAATGTGAATCGAGCATACGGTCAGAAGCACCCGCATATGCACTGTGGCGGGCGGATGGCTACGGGAGGGCGCGTGCGAATGTCACCCCGCCGTGAGGGCTCGTTACGAACAGCTCTGGGAACGGATCATGCCAGCAGGATCGACGCGACGTCGGCGTGAACCTTGATGCTTGCAGCCGCGCGGTTCAAGGCTGACCACCGAACATGTACGACGCCATCGCGACGCTTGCGACCTCGTCCACGAAGACACGATGGCCGACGTCGTTGCCGGCAGCGCCGGCCGCGACCATCAGCGGCAGCAGATGGTCCTCGCGCGGATGCGCCAGGCGCGCGCTCGGCGCGTTCTCCCAGTCGACCAGCATCGCGTTGCGGCGCGCCGCATCCGGCGCGCTGATCGCCTCGTTCAGATAGGCCTCGAAATCGTAGGAGACCGGCTTGGATTCCGGCCGGTTGAAGCCGCGCATGTTGTGATAGGTGAGCCCGCTGCCGACGATCAGAATACCTTCGTCCCGCAGCGCGGCGATCGCCTGCCCGGCCTTGATGTGCTCGGCCGCATCGTAGCTCGATTTCAGCGACAGCAGCACGATCGGCATGTCGGCGTTCGGGTACATCAAGCCGAGCGGCACGAAGGTGCCGTGATCAAAACCCTGATTGGCATCTTCGCGGCAATCGAGGCCGGCGTGCGCGAGCAGCGCCTTCACCTCCGCGGCGAGCTCGGGCTTACCAGGTGCCGGATATTTGAGGCGGTAAGTATGCTCCGGGAAACCGTAATAGTCGTACACCATCGGCGGATGCGCCGAGGTCGACACGGTGAAGGCGTCCGCCTCCCAATGTCCGGTGATGACGAGCACGGCTTTTGGTCTCTCGGGGAGAAGCTGTGGCAGCCGCCCGAACTCCTCGGCGGTCCTGGCATATTGCACCCGCCGGTCCTCCATGAACGGCCAGGGGCCGCCGCCGTGGGACAGGAACAGGGTCGGAAATCGCGTCATGGGCGAAAGCTCGTCTCGTTGGCAACATGCGCGTGCGAGCTGCCCGCGCAACCGGCGGCGAGCATAGGCAAACCCCTATGGTTAGCAAGTCGTTAACGATTTGCCTTCCAAAATCCCCGCCATGGTCGAAGGAGTCGGCCAGAAGACGAGGACGTGAGATGAGGAAGTTTGCGCTGGGGGACGTCGTCAACAGTGACAAGGGCCGCCGCGGCGTCGTCCGCGCCGCCTACAAGTCGCGGGAAGGCCAGCAGTTCTATGCCGTCGAGAAGGACGGCGCGATGGACTATCTGGAGGAAGACCGGCTGAGCCCGGCGCCGCGCGTCGAGCTCGCGGCCTAAGTCCAACTCATTTTCTGCTCTCACTTGCGAGCCGGTCGAGACGCTCCGCGAAGGGATCGTCTCCGCTCGCGGTGCGATCATTCGTGATCAGCAGCAGGCGATCGCCGCCTGCCGCCGCGTCCCAGCGTGGCAGGTCGGGACCGTTGGGATCGCCGCTCCTGGCGAAGTTGATCCAGTAGCTGCGCATGCGGCTTGCGAGCTCGCGATCGCGCCGTGAGAAGATGCCGGCACCGGGCACGCCTTCGACGCCGAAGATGAACTGCAATTCCCGCCCGTGACCGCCGTCCGGGTTGGTGCGCCGGGCCTCCGGCACGTAGGCGAAGCGATAGCGGAAGGTCGGCGCGCCGCTTGCGGCGTGCAGACGAGCCAGCAGCCTCACCGGCTCGGAGAAGACCTTGTCGGTATAAAACCTTGCCGCGAGGTCCGACGCTTTGGCGAGGTCGGGATAGAGCTTGCGCAGGTCATCGACGGCGGTGCCAGACGATGCAAGCGCCTCGGCGATGTCAGGCTCGCTGTCGAAATCCGTCTCGTCATCGTTGGAGCCGATGATCAGGGGAATCCGCCCTTCATGCCCGGCCGCAAAACCTGCGGCGATATCTTCTCTCACGAGGCTTCCATCGATCGTCGGCGCAAAGCCGAGCGGGACTTTCGCGAGCAGCTTCTTTTCGGCGGCAAGCAGCCGTGCAGGCCCGATCGCACGCGCGTTGGTTTCCTTGGCATCCGGTCCGAGCGTCGCGACGAATTGCAGGCCCCAGGCCTCCGCCTCCTGCCGCGAGCGCAGGCGCACGCGGCCGGGCACCGATTGCAGGATGGCTTTCTGAAACAGACCACGCACCTCGTCGCACAGCATCAACAGCGCGATCGACGTCGCGCCGGCACCATTGCCGAACAGGGTGACGTTCCCGGGATCGCCGCCGAACGCCGCGATGTTGTCGTGGACCCAATGCAGCGCCGCGATCTGGTCCATCAGTCCGTAGTTTCCGGAGCCGCCTTCCGAGAGCGACGGGTGGGTGAGCCAGCCGAGCACACCGACGCGATAATTCACGGTCACCACGATGAGGCCGGCCTGCGCGAGTTTCGCGCCGTCGAACATCGGATCGTTCGCGGTGCCGCCGACGAAGGCGCCGCCATGAATGAACATCATCACCGGCAGCGGGCCGTCGACGCCGAAGGGGCGGAACACATTGAGCGTGAGGCAATCCTCGCTCGCCTTTGGCAGCGACGGCTGGAGGCAGGGCGCGCCGTACTCGTAGGCGGTGCGCATCTCAGAACTCTCGGCCGTTGCCTCCGGCGAGCGCCAGCGCAGCGGGCCGACCGGCGGCGCTGCATAAGCGAGCCCCTTGAAAAACGCCACCTCGCCTTCGACGCCGCCGAGCATCTGGCCTTCGCGCGTCAACGCGAATGGAAACTGTCCGACCGGTTGGGCCATGGCCGAACCGGCGAGGCAAAGGAATGCGGAAACCACGATGAGCGCAAGCAGGGACCGCATCTTGGGGATCTCAATGCGCGGAGAAGTTCCCCGGAAGGTTACGTCTACGGCTGACGGAGAAGCAAGCTCCGGTCTTACCTCTCCCCGCGAGAGCGGGGCGAGGGAGCGCACCTGCGCTGCGGCCAGAGCTCAACTCACTTACGGCCTCCGGCTAGCTGCCCTTGGCAATGATCTCCGCCAGCGCGCGCCGCGCGACGATGCCAAGCTCACCAAGCGTGGAGTGACCGGCCTGCGCCGCCTCGATCAGGCGCTCGGCGATGAATTTGCGGCTGTCGTGATCGCCACCATGCGGCAGTTGGCGGCACGTCTCCTCCAGGACGACGTCCATGTTCGCTTTCGTCCGCTCACTCAACTCTGTCATGACGCCCGGTCGGTACGCGTGGCTTGTAATCGCAAGCATACACAGAAGGATGTGGTCTGATTAGACCGGACAATCCCGGCGATTGTGCATCGCGGTGCGTGTATCGCCGCAACCTTCGCGCGGCCAAAATCACGCCGCGATCGACTACCGAAGATTGCACTTGTCCTGATGACAAGCCGAGCCTGCAGCGTTAGCCTGCCGGCAAAACAAAATACACGGGAGGAATGCCATGCCTGACGCAATGGTCGCCGCACGCGAGTCCAAAGCGGCCAGTGGAACAGCCCAGCAAGTCGACGTTGCGGTGGTCGGCGCCGGATTTGCCGGCCTTTATCTGCTTCATCGCCTGCGCCAGGCCGGCTTCACGACGGTCGCCCTTGAAGAGGCCGGCGATGTCGGCGGCACCTGGTACTGGAACCGCTACCCCGGCGCGCGCTGCGACATCCAGACCATCGACTACAGCTACACCTTCGATCCGGAACTCGAGGCGGCCTGGGCCTGGTCGGAGAAATACGCGACCCAGCCCGAGATCCTGCGCTATCTCGGCTTCGTCGCCGACCGCTACGAGCTGCGCCGCGACATCCGCTTCGGGACCAAGGTCACCGAAGCCAAATGGAACGAGGCGGCTGAGCGCTGGCAGCTCACCACCGACAATGGCGCGCCGGTCTCCTGTCGCCATTACATCATGGCCACGGGCTGCCTCTCCGCACCAAAGCCGCCGGAGATCGACGGGGTCAAGGACTTCAAAGGCGAAGTCTATTTCACCGGCCGCTGGCCGCATGACGGCGTCAATCTTGCGGGCAAGCGCGTCGCCGTGATTGGCACAGGCTCGTCAGGCATCCAGTCGATCCCGCTGATCGCCGAACAGGCCGCGCATCTCACCGTGTTTCAGCGCACGCCGAATTTCGCGCTGCCGGCGCACAACGGCCCCGCGCCCTCCGACCGCATGAGCCTGCTGCAAGGCGACCGCGCGGCCTATCGTGAGCAGGCGCGCCAGTCGATGGCCGGCGTGCCCTATCCGCAGCAGACGGCCGTCAGCTGGCAGCTCAGCGATGCCGAGCGCCGCGCACGGTTCGAGGAGGCGTGGGGCAAGGGCGATCTCGTCTATATCCTCACCCAGCTCTGGGCCGACCAGGCGGTCGACGTCGACGGCAACAAGCTGATCTGCGACCTCATCCGCGAAAAGATCTCGGCGACCGTGAAGGATCCCGAGACGGCGGCGGCACTGATGCCGCACGACCATCCCTTCGGTGCAAAACGTCCCTGCCTCGACACCAACTATTACGCGACCTACAACCGGCCGAACGTCACGCTGGTCAATCTGCGCCAGGAGCCGATCAAGGCGATCACCGCAACCGGCATCACGACGGCCAGGCGCAGCGTCGACGTCGACGTCATCGTGTTCGCGACCGGCTTCGACGCCATGACCGGCGCGATCCGCGCGGTGCATCCGATCACCGGGCGCGGCGGCAAGTCGCTATCGGATGTCTGGGCGCAGGGGCCACAGACCTATCTCGGGCTCACGGTCGAGGGCTTCCCGAACTTCTTCATGATCACCGGTCCGGGCAGCCCGTCGGTCCTGTCGAACATGGCGGTGTCGATCGAGCAGCATGTCGACTGGGTCGTGGACCGGCTCAGGGCTTTGCGCGATGCCGGCTTCACCACCATCGAGCCGACCGAGACGGCGCAGGCCGGCTGGGGCCAGCACATGGCCGACTGCTCGATGCTGACGCTGCACCGGCTCGCCAACACCTGGTACACGGGCGCGAACGTACCCGGCAAGGTGCAGGGCCTGATGCCCTATACCGGCGGTGTCGGTCCCTACCGCAGCATCTGCGATGAGGTCGTCAGCCGCGGCATGCTCGGGTTCAAGCTCACCGGCCCCAAAGTCGCCGCGCAGTGCAATGACGGCGAGGTGGTGCGGCTGCAGCCGGATGTGCGGCTGGTGCTGAACCTGCTGGCAACGCTGAACCTGCCACCGATCGAGTCGATGGGCGCGCTCGGCGCCCGCGCCTTCGTCAACGAGTTCAACAAGGGCCGTCCGGCGGGGCGACCGATCGGCGATGTCGTCGACGGAACGCTGCCGGGCACCGACGGCCCGCTCCCCTATCGTGTCTACAAGCCTGCAACCCCGGGGCCGCATCCGGTCGTAGTCTATTTCCACGGCGGCGGCTGGGTGCTCGGTGACGAGCAGTCGGACGATCCGTTCTGCCGCGACATGGTGCGACGGACCGGGATGATGTTCGTCAGCGTCGGCTATCGCCACGCGCCGGAGCATCGCTTCCCCACCGCGGCCGAGGACGGCTATGCGGCGACGCGCTGGATCGCCGAGCACGCCGCCGAGCTCGGCGGCAAGCCGGGCCCGGTGCTGGTCGCGGGCTGGAGCGCCGGCGGCAACATCGCCGCCGTCACCTGCCAGCTCGCGCGCGATCGCGGCGGGCCCGAGATCGCCGGCCAGCTCCTGGTGTGCCCGGTCACCGACTGCGACTTCGATCGTTCCTCCTACAACGACAATGCGACCGGCTACTTCCTGACGCGCTCGCTGATGTACTGGTTCTGGGACCTCTACTGCTCGCCGGCCGACCGTACTGATCCGCGTGTCTCGCCGCTCCGCGGCAAGGTCTCGGGCCTGCCGCCGGCCTTCGTCGTCACCTGCGAGTTCGATCCGCTGCGCGACGAAGGCATCGCCTATGCCGAAGCGATGGCCGCTGCCGGCGTCCCGGTCGAGCAGCTCAAGGCGCGCGGCCAATTCCACTCGTCCTTTGCGATGGTCGACGTGGTGATCACCGGAGTGCCAGGCCGGGTGCAGATGGCCGAGGCCCTGCGGCGTTTTGCCGGGCTTCCGCCGGAGGTCAGCCTCGGCGACGAGCACAGCCACGGTCACACCAGCCCGGGACACAAAATCGCAGCGGCCGCGAGCTAGTCGCGACAAGGCAGCCGGGAACCTTTTCCCGGCCGCCGCGTTGGGAGATGTGGCATCGAGATGCAGCGATAGGTATGGGCCCCGGAGCGCAAGTCTGCGCGCTGGGGTTCTTTTTGCGTGAGGCGAGGCGATGGGGGACGTGGTTGCGGATTCAAAGGTCGATTTCGGCGCACGTGCAGCGCTGTATAAATGGCCGTCACTTGCCAACCAGCGCCGGCCGGACCGCGAGTCCTACCAGGTAAGCGAGGGCACGCTCGACGAATGCATCTCGGCGTTCATGGACAAGCCGGCGGCGACCCGGCATCTCTATGAGATCCGCACGGCGGCGCAGCCGCCGCTGGTCACGGATATCCTCTCGCCCGAGCACGTCATCGAGCTATCGCGCCTGAGAGAATTTCTCTGATTGCGTGCAGACGCCAGGGCTGCGCGTGCCAAGGCTGCACGTGCACGACAAGCTTTTCCCACACATAGGAACCTTCTTCCGGTTTTTCCCGTTAACGGAGATCGGAAGCCAAGGCGTGAGTGTCCAAGATGCCGAGACCTGGCGTGCCATCCACGGTCGTGCCTTATGGCGCAGACCAGACCCTGTTCGTGGTGATCGATCGCCGCGACGAGGCGACCGAAATCCGCGTCGAGCGAAGCGATCTCGAGACCACGATCGGCGAGCTCGTCGCCGGCTGCTTCAACGACCCGATCAAGGTGATCTCGTTCAACACGCTCGAACACTGGATGAAGGACATCTCGACCGACGTCGCCGGCGAGATTCGCGCGCGATGCGACATCGATGGCGTGACACTGCCCGACTATCTCAGCGATTTCGTCGAAAGCCACACCTGATCGCGCGTTATCGTTGTTGATACGCCGCAATTCGCAGGCAACAAAAAAAGCGCCGCTTCCGCGGCGCTTTTCGTGTGGCAACCTCAGTGATGCCAGAACAATGCCAGCAGCAGAATGATCGGCAGCGGCACGCCAAGCAACCAAAGCAAAGCACCTCGTCCAAAACCCATGGCTCTCTCCTCCTCTTGCATCACGGACATGACGCGGGAAATGAGAGGAAGTTCCGAGCGCTGCAGTGAGGGCGAATGCGCTCAGAGCATGGTTTATGAGGGTTGGGCGCGCCGATACTGGCCGGCGATGACCTCGATCTCGCGGCGGCGTTCGTCGGCGAAGGCCAGGAGCTTTTCGATCGTCAGCGTATCCGTGATCCGTTTGGCGAGCCGCTCGGCACGCGCGGCCTGATCTTCGAGATACTGGATCGTGTTCAAGCGCCCGCCTCCCCAAAAGCCCCGAATTGTTTGGGCAACCATGGTGCTTGAGAAGCGGCTAACAGACGGTTAAGTGGCGGCTCGCATCGATGAATCGCCCCTCACCGCACGACGTCGAGCCTGACATTGGCGATGCCCTTGTCCACCATGCCGAGCGCCTCGGCCGCAGAAGGCGAGATGTCGACCACGCGTCCGCGAACATAGGGCCCGCGATCGTTGACCCTGACGGTCACGAAGCGGCCGGAGGAAACATCGGTGACGCGCAGCTTCGTGCCGAACGGCAGGCTGGGATGCGCCGCGGTCAATTCGTTCTTGTCGAACCTCTCGCCGCTCGCGGTCTCCGTATCCGAATAGAAGCTGGCAACGCCATGTGAGGCGGTTCGCTTGTCATCACCGTTGGGGACACGCGCCCGGCTGATCGGCCGTGGATGCAACGCCGCCACGCGATGCGGCCGCTCGATTGCGGCCTGCCGGCCGGTGCCGGCGAGATCGGCCTTCTGGCGGCCGACCGGAGATTGCGCGCAGGCAGCGAGCGAGGCCGCGCCAATGATGGCGAGCAGCAACCGGCACGAGGTCGCGGGGGAAATCCGGGCACTTTCGGCACGTGCAAAGCGAGACATGATACGCCCCTCCGAACGGCCTCAAGTTCGGTGGGCAATGAGGGCAGAACCTTGTCGGAACAAAAGCGGGCCTGAGGCCAGGGCTTTTTCCCAACCGGCTGTGACGATTCCACCACACTGGCATGTCCTGAATCGGGACAAATCAGCGAGAAATCAGCTTGATACGGCGCGCTTGGCGATCGGGCGCGCCCCCGGTTGAGTACCGTCCGGATCGGCCTCACACTTGTCCGTCACCCGGATCGCGCCGGACGATGCTGCGCGTTGCCTGATCCGCCCCTCCATCCTCTCTTTCGTTCTTACAGGGAGCGAGGGGCCGCCTCCGCGCGTTCGCCTCAGTATTTCGGCTCGTACATCTGCGACTGGACCAGAGCCTTTACGTCGTTGGGCGCGGGGCCGTCGGCGAGCCCGCGCTGATAGGCAACGTCTGCCACTGCGGCGGCAATGCGGGCCGAGACTTCGCGGATGCGGGGGAGTGCCGGATAGAGGCTGCCCTGCGCGAGGTCTTCCTTACCGACGCAATCGGCGAGCGAATGGGCGGCGGCCATGAACATCTCGTCGGTGACGAGACGCGAGCGGGTGGCGATGACGCCGAGGCCGACGCCGGGGAAGATGTAGGAGTTATTGCCCTGGCGCGGCACGAAGGTGCGGCCATTGAGCTTCACGGGGTCGTAGGGGCTGCCGCAAGCGAACAGCGCGCGGCCCTCGGTGTAGCGATAGGCATCCTCCGCCGAGCATTCCGCCTTCGAGGTCGGGTTGGACAGCGCGAACACGATCGGATGCTCGTTGAGCCCGGCCATCGCCTTGAGCACGTCGGGCGTGAAGGCGCCGCCGACCGCGGCGACGCCGATGATCGCCGTCGGCTTCAGCGTCTTGATCGCGGTGAGGAAGTCGGAGATCGGCGCCTGGCCGGCATGCGCGTAGCGGAGCTTGTGGCCGGACAGACCATCCCGGCCGCTGACGACGAGGCCGCGGGAATCCACCAGCCAGTTGCGGCGGAGCGCCTCGGCCTCAGTGGCGCCCTCGGCCATCATGGCGGAGACCACGAGATCGGCGATGCCGGTCGCCGCCTCGCCCGCACCGAGGAACAGGATCTTCTGATCTTTCAGCTTGCCGCCGGAGATGCGCAAGCCTGAGAACAGGCCGGCAAGCGCCACCGCCGCGGTGCCCTGGATGTCGTCGTTGAAGACGCAGGCTTCATCGCGATATTTGTGCAGCAGCTTGAACGCCGAGTGATTGGCAAAATCCTCGAACTGGATCAGCACACCCGGGAACGTCTTTCGCGCGGCGACCATGAACTCGTCGACGAAGCTGTCATAGGCCTCGCCGGTGAGCCGCCGCTCGCGCAGGCCGAGATAATAGGGATCGTTCAACAGCTCTTCATTGTTGGTGCCGACGTCGAGCACGATCGGCAGGCAATGCTCGGGATGCACGCCGGCGCAGGCCGAATAGAGCGAGAGCTTTCCGACCGGAATACCCATGCCGTTGGCGCCGAGATCGCCGAGGCCCAGGATGCGCTCGCCATCGGTGACCACGATCAGCCTGGCCGGATAGGGCCAGTTCTTCAGGATCTCCGCGATCTGGCCGCGATCGCGCGAGGAGATGAACATGCCGCGCGGCCGCTGGAAGATCAGGCCGTACTTCTGGCAGGCGAGCCCGACGGTCGGCGTGTAGATGATCGGCTGGATCTCGTCGATATTGTCTACGACGACGCGGAAGAACAGCGCCTCGTTGCGGTCATGCAGCGCATTCAGCGCGACATATTTTTCGAGATCAGTCGGCAGCATACGCAGATTGGTGAGCACACGATCGACCTGCGTCTCCATCGTCAGCACGCAGGGCGGCAAGAGGCCGCGCAGGCCGAGCGCGGCGCGCTCCGCCTCAGTGAAGGCGGTGCCCTTGTTGAGCAAGGGATCGCGCAGCAGCGTCATGCCGTGCGATTGATCGGACGATGGCGACTGGGCAGCGACCCGGGCAGGTCTATTCACGAATTCCCCCAAGGAGTTTCTTATTGAACAACAAGCATTGTCGGCCAGCGCTCCCCGGAGATCAAGGACATAGGAAGTTCATGTGTCGATTATGATCTCGCACCGCAGCGAGAATTTTAGTGCAGCTCGCAGATCAAGCGCGAGGCAAAGGTTAACACCGCAAGGCTCTTGTCCCTCATGGTGAGGAGCGCGGCACGCGCGTCTCCGGACGATGCCTTGCATCGCCTGGCGAACCATGAAGGCCCCGATCTCGCCTGCGGCCATCCTTCAAGACGCCCGCTTTCGCAGGCTCCTCAGGATGAGGGCGTGTTACGAGGCGACACGCTACTCCGGCTTGATGTCGGCGGCCTTCACAATCGGCCACCATTTCTCGGTCTCGGCCTTCTGGAAGGCGGCGAGTGCCGCAGGCGATTGCTGGTCCCGCGGTGGAATTTCCTGCCCCAATTCGCCAAAGCGCTGCTTGACGGAAGCGTCAGCGAGCACGGCGACGATGGCCGCGTTGAGCTTTGTGATGATGTCCTTCGGCGTGTTCTTCGGCGCCCAGATGCCGTGCCAGTAGGAGATGTAGAGGCCCGGCAGGCCCGCCTCGTCGACCGTCGGAACATCAGGTGCGGATGCTAGCCTTGTCGGCGAGGTCACGGCGAACGCCTTGATCGCACCGTTCTTGTATTGCGGCAGCGAGTTCGAGGCCTGATCGAACATGATGTCGATCTGGCCTGCCACGAGATCGATCATTGCGGGCCCCGCGCCGCGATAGGGCACGAACTGGAAGTCGGTGCCGGTCCTTTCCTTGAAGAAGACGCCGGCCACATGGGCGCCGGTGCCGGCGCCGGCCGTCCCGGCAGTGGCCTTGCCGGGGTTGGCCTTCAGCCACGCGATCATGTCCTTCAGATTGTTGGCCTCGAGCGACTTCCGGCCGACGATGAGCTGCGTCCCCATCGCAATCGCCGCGACCGGCTCGAAATCGGCGATGACGTCGTAGGGCAGCTTGAAGATGGCACCATTGAGCACATGGGTGCCCCAATGGCCGATGGTGATCGTCGTGCCGTCAGGGGTTGCACGCGCGACGCGGGCGCCCGCGATGCTGCCGGAGGCGCCGGCGACGTTCTCGACCACCACCGTCGTGTGCAGCTCGGCAGCGATCCGCTCGGACAGGATGCGCGCCAGCGTGTCGGTCGGCCCGCCCGCTGCAAACGGCACCACGAGCGTAATGGGGCGCGATGGAAAGGGCTGGGCGCCTGCCGGCGCGGCCGCTGCCGCGCATCCGATCAACACGCCAATGACGATCAGGTGACCGCGCAATCCGGCCCACAGCCCCCGCATCGTTCTCTCCCACCCTTTTTGCCGCCCGCATGTTGTCAGCGCGCTGGAGCCGGAGTGAACGCTGCCGGAGGAGTGGAGGCAAGGGGGAAGTTTGTCGAGCCGTTATCCTGCGGCTCGCCGCGGCGTGAGGTTTGCGGCACTGTCAGCCGGCGGCGCGACGTGCATCAGAATGGTCTGGGTCGCCGATGCGACCTCGATGCCGTTCTGCTGGAAGCGCTGCTTCATGCGGCGGTTGAACTCGCGCTGGACCGGCCAGCGCCCGGCCTCGGTGCAGCGGATCTGGCCGACGATCGACACCATCGCGCCATCGACCTTGTCGACGCCCCAGAGCTCGAGGTCGCCGCGGATCAGCGCGCGGAATTCACTCTCGCGGCGCATCTCGTCGACGATGTCCTTGAGGATTTGGCCGGCGCGGTCGGTGTCCTCCTTGTAGGCCACGTTTACGCTGACGGACGCATTGCCCGCGCCGCGGCTGGCATTGGTGATGGTCGTGACCGCGCTGAACGGCACGATGTGCACGGCACCGTCGCCTGCGCGCAGGCGGATGGTGCGGATCGAGACGTTCTCGACGACGCCTGAGAGCCCCGACACGCTGACATTGTCGCCGACCTGCACCGTGTTCTCCAACAGCAGGAACAGGCCGGTGATGAGATCCTGCACCAGTTTTTGCGAACCGAAACCGATGGCGATGCCGACGATGCCGGCGCCTGCGAGCAGCGGGGCGACATTGACGCCGATCTCACTGAGCGCCGTGAGGCCGACGACGGCGGCGATCACGCAGAGCAGCGCGGTGCGCAGCATCGGCTGGAAGGTCCGGAGGCGCGCGGCGCGGGCGTAGTGCCCGTCGCGGGACAGCGCATTGATCTGGCGATCCAGCAGCGCGTTGCTGATCTCCCAGATAGCCGCAGCGACGAATACGGCAACGCCGATCGTCACCACGGCCGAGATCAGCCGTCCGCCGATCTGGCCGCCATAGAACCAGACGATGGCGTCCACGCCCCAGACTTCGAGCACGGCCACGAAGCCGATGAAGGCGATCACGCTGGACACGATCTTGCGCAGCAGCGGCAGATAGCGGTTGGCCCGGATTTCCAGCCCCGGAAAGCGCTGGAGGATCTCCGGCTTGATGCGGAAGCCGCGGTCGATCAGGCCCAGCGTCAGCATGATGGCAACGCGCGTGATCAGCGCCACCGCGATGGTGCCGACGAAATATTGCAGCAGCAGCGCATAGCCGTTGCGGATGTTCAGCGCCCACACCGCCCACAGCGCAAGATCGAGCGCGATCGCAAGATAATGCCAGCCACCGGCGATGCGGTTGCGCAGGCGCGCCGCAATCCCCGGCCGCTCGGCGGGCGCGCGAATGGCTTCGGCGACCTGGCGGCGGCATTGCAGGATGATGACGACGACGAAGAGATGCACGACCAGCATCACCATGCGCAGCAGCGCGGCGTAGCCGGCGCGATGCAGACCGAGCAGCAGCGCCACATTGGCAAAGGCGATGCCGGAGACGCCGACGCCGACGATGCGGCGCGCCCAGATCTCGATATAGGCCGCGGTCTCAGCCCGAACCGGAAACAGGCCGGACGGCCCCGCCAGCGCACGGACCACGCAGATGAGCCCGCGCGAGAACGCATAGGCGTTGACGACCGCGAGGATCACGAGGCGGACGGTCGTGGGCTCGCCGATCTCCGTTCCGAGCAGCGCGGTGGCGATGCCCACGAAGACGAACACGGGAAGCAGTTCGAACACCAGGCGCGCCAGCACAAAGGGCAGCCGCAGCACGACCTGCCAGATCCGCACGAGACTGTGGCGGCGCTTGTGCAGTTCGGGCTCCGGGGTGACATCGGTCACCGATGACGGCGGATCTGCAATGGGCAGCGCCTGCGCCGGCAGATGCGCGGCCTGCGGCACGCGACCTTCCAGGAACACGACCGGACGGCGGATCAGACGAAAGATCATCCACTCGGCGGAGAGGGCGCAGCCGAGCACCAGCGCGAGCTTCCAGGCGATCTCGATCAGGAGGTTGTAGGCCGCGGGATCGTTCGCGGTTCGCATGATCCAGTAATAGAAGGCCGGGAAGTGCGTGAGCGTCCGCGCCACGCCGGCGATCTCGCCCGAGATCTCGCCGATCTGCTCCGATACCGTGAGCAGGAGCTGCGCACCGAGGCCATCGGCCGAAAGCGGGATCGGCGATTTCTGCTCGGGCGCGGACGGCGCAGGCTGCTGCTGACCTGATACATTCGCGATCGCGCGCAGCGTGTCGATCATCTGCGCGCGTTTCTGGTCGTCCTGCAGCGTCTCCAGCGCGCGCCTGGCCTCGTCCGGCGACAGCGTGGCCGCACCCTTGGTCGCCGGCGCACGCGCCTCGGCCTGGGCGCCGGAGAGGGATGAGATGGCGAGGAAGAGCGCTGCGAGGAGCGCCGAGGCAAGCTTATGCGACACGAGGATTCCTTGAAAAAATGAATGCGCAGGCGGCGACGGGGCCGTCACCGCCGAAGCACGTGCGTCATGTCGGATGGTCGTTATTCGCCCCGGCGCTGTGTCGGAAGTTGGCCAAGGAGGCGACATTCTCTTGGCATTTGCCGCGATGCAGGAAGCAGGAACCCCGTTTCCGACACGGCGAAATACCGGCTCGCGGGCGCGCGTCGATACAGCACGATGCTCACGCCAAAACCTCTCCCGTCATTCCGGGATGGCTCCGGAACGACGGTGAGGAGGAGGAGGAGAAATGAAGCGTGATGCCAATCGCTCTGCGAAGCACACCGCCGGGCAGGTAGGGGCCTTGCCTCACTGATGGAGCCCTCTAAACCTTGACCCGGCGTGCCGTTCGCGGTTTCTGCCGCTATGCGATAGTCCGAACGAGCTCCATCGCACTTAACGCGGCTGGATCTGCGGAGGTGGTGTCATAGACCTCCCCTTGCTCATGAGGTGGACGTTGCGCGTCGCGTATTCGCGACCAACGTCATGCTCCTCCCGTGACATAGAACTGTCAAGCAGGATCAATGGCTTTGAAATCACATTTGAGGGCGTGTTCCAGGCCGTTCCCGCGACAGATTGGTCGCATGAGGCGACGGAATAAATCCCTTCCAGCAGCGTTTGTATCGAAGAGATTGTCCGTCCTCATTATTTCCAGAAAGCCAGAGATGAAAGCATTGACTTGCATGGCCGTTCTCGCTGCCCTGGTGACCGGATCGGCATTCGCGCAAACCCCGCCGCAGACCTCCACCAGAAAGGTCGACGGCACCGACAATGTCTACATCTTCCGCTATGGCGGCCATCAGTCGATGTTCGTGGTGACGCCGAAGGGCGTGATCGCAACCGACCCGATCTCCTACTTGCGACCCGCCAAGCCCTATATCGACGCGATCAAGGCGGTCACCGACCAGCCGATCAAATACGTCGTCTACAGCCATCATCACTACGACCACATCGCCGGCGGCCAGCCATTCAAGGATCTCGGCGCCACCTTCATCGCGCATCGGCGGACCAAGGAGCGCCTGCTCGAGCTGAAGAAGCAGAATGCGCTGCTCGCCGACGTCGTGATGCCGGATCAGGTGGTGGACGACAAGAAGAGCATCACGCTCGGCGGCACCACGCTGGAGCTGAACTATGTCGGCCGCAACCATTCCGACAATTCGCTGGTGATGCGGCTGCCGAAGGAGAAGATCGTCTTCGTGGTCGATTTCGCGCCGATCGAGTCCGTCCAGTTCCGCAACATCCCCGACAATGTCTCGCCGCTGGAATATATCGCTTCGCTGAAGAAGCTGGCGTCGCTCGACTGGGAGCGGATGATCCCCGGCCACCCCAATGCCGGCGGGCGGCTCGGCACCAAGAAGGACGTCGAGGACGACATCGCCTACATGGAGGATCTCTCCGCCGAGGTGAAGAAGGCGGCGGACGCCGGCAAATGCATCGATACCGCGATGAAGGAAGTGAAGCTGCCGAAATACGAGAAGTGGGCGAATTACGAGACCGCGCTGCCCGCCAATGTCGAGCGCTTCTGCTACTGGTGGGGCCGCGGGTACTAGCAAGCCGCTTGCAGAGAAACTCGTAGGGTGGGCAAAGCAACGAGACGCGCAAGGCGCGGCTCGTCGCGTGCCCACCATGCCAGCCGCGATCGTGGAGAGACGGTGGGCACGGCGCAAGGGCGCCTTTGCCGACCCTACGAGATCAGAGATCGCAGCTACGACCTGCGGCAGACAGGTCGCTTTGCCCGCCCGGCCCGGTCTGCGGCGATGATGACATCATGCCCCTGTCTTGCCCGACGGGTCAAACGGACATCTTTAAATCCGAACAACAGCGACCGTTCGCCAAGCCGTTGATTCCACTGGCACCGGCTACTGTGCATGGGGTTGTTTTCGTACTTTTTCGATGACCGGCTCGGCTGGCCTAGAGAAACATGTCTGCCAGGTCGACCGTCGAGGACTTTCCGATCTGGTCGAAGTTTCGCGCCAGCCAGCTTCGCGCCGCCTCGCGGCCCTCGTCGCGCAGGCGACACAACAGGCTCCATTCGGGGTGGAACTGCGTGGCCGTGCCGAGCTGCGACATCAACTGGTCGTTGCCAATCCAATGTATGTACATGCGGCTATGCCTGCTGCTGTCGAGCTCGCCGTCGTCGATCAGCCGCGTGGCGAAGGCGATCGCGCGCATCTCGCGCATCAAGGACGAATTGAAGCTGATCTCGTTGATGCGGTGGAGGACATCGGCTGCACTGGTCGGCAGCTCGTTGCGCCGGATCGCCGTGACCTGCACGATGATGACGTCGTGACTGCGCTTGCGGTAGATCAACGGATAGATCGCGGGATTGCCGAGATAGCCGCCATCCCAATAATGCTCGCCGTCGATCTCGACGGCCTGGAAATACGGCGGCAGGCAGGCCGAGGCGAGCACGGTTTCCGCCGTGAGCAGCGGGCTCTGGAATACCTTGATCTTGCCGGTGCGAACGTTGGTGGCGTTGAGAAACAGCTGCGGCGCCTCGGGCGAGGAATTGAGCCGGTCGAAATCGACCACGCGCTGCAGCAGCGAGCGGAGCGGATTGAAATGAAAGGGATTGAGCAGGCCCGGCGGCAGCGTGTGCGTCAGCGTGTGGATGATTGCGTGGACCGGATGATATTCCGGCGGCAGCCTCAGGGCCTGTATCCACTGGTTCAGCGGCGACATCAAATCGTACGCCATGTCCATACGCGACACTTCGTACCAGAATGCGTGCAGGCTCTCCCGCGCGGCCTCCGCGCCGCCGTGCGCCATGCCGGAGGCCATCGCCACCGCATTCATGGCGCCGGCACTGGTCGCGCTGACCGCCTCGATCGCCAACCTGCCGTCTTCGAGCACCTGGTCGAGCACGCCCCAGACGAAGGCGCCGTGCGCGCCGCCGCCCTGGAGCGCGAAGTTGACGGTCTTGCGGTCCGCGGTCCGGTTGGCTGTCACTTTGCTTGCTTCTTGCTTCCCGTCGCTTCTTTCTCCAGCGCCTTGCGCACCTCTTCGAACTCCTCCAGCGAGGCCTTGTCGGCGCGGGGAAAGCGCAGGTCCAGCTTTTCGAGCGCAGCGTTGATCACCGAGCCAATCACGACGCGCGCGAACCATTTGTGATCGGCGGGCACGACATACCACGGCGCATGCGGCGTTGCCGTGTGGCGAACGATGTCTTGATAGACCGCCTGATAGCGCGGCCACAGCGCGCGCTCCTTGATGTCGTCCATGGAGAATTTCCACTGCTTGGCGGGCTCCTCCAGCCGGTCGAGGAAGCGCTGACGCTGCTCGTCCTTGGACAGGTTGAGAAAAAACTTCAACACCACGGTGCCGTTGCGCGTGAGGTAACGCTCGAAGGCGGAGATGTCCTCGAACCGCTCCTTCCAGATGTTCTTGGTCACGAGCTTCTGCGGCAGCTTCTCCTTGGCGAGGATCTCCGGATGCACGCGCGTCACCAGGCACTCCTCGTAATGCGAGCGGTTGAAGATGCCGATATGGCCGCGCTCCGGCAGCGCGGTGACGTGGCGCCAGAGGAAGTCGTGGTCGAGCTCCTTGCTGCTTGGCGCCTTGAAGGCATGGACATCGCAGCCCTGCGGGTTGATGCCCTCGAAAATCGCCTTGATCGCGGAATCCTTCCCCGCCGCGTCCATGGCCTGGAACACGATCAGCACCGACCAGCGGTCCTGGGCGTAGAGTTTCTCCTGGAACTCGATCAGCCGCTTCTTGTTGGCGTCGAGAATCTCCTGCGCCCTCTCCTTGTCGAGATCGCCCTTCTCGTTGGTCTTGTGCGCCTTGAGGTGAAACTTGCCCGAGCCGTCGTAGCGGAACGGCGTGATGTAACGGTCAAGTTCCTGGGCGAGCGATCTGGACGGCTTCTTGTTCATGGGCGCGGGGCACCTTGCGTTGCGGCTTCAGTCGGTCGAGCACGCTACCAAGGATACCCTTGGGAAGGAATATGATGAAAAGCACCAGCAGCACGCCGTAGACGAGATTGTCCCAGCCGACCGCCTTGGTGCCGAAGCCGATGCGCAAGCTCTCCGCCAGCAGGATCGTGATGACGGCACCGAAGGTCGGACCGAGCGAGACGAACAGGCCGCCGACGATGGCGGCAAACACCATCTGGAGCGACACCGCGATGCCGCTGACCGTGTCGGGCGTAATGAACATCTGGTACTGGCAGTAGATGGCGCCGGCGAGCGCCGTCATCAGCGCGCTGAGCAGCGTGATCTTCAGCTTCTCCGCGGTGACGTCGACGCCGGCGGCGGCCGCGGCGTCCTCGTCCTCCGAGATCGCCTCCAGCGCGTAGCGGCTCATGCTGCGGTCGACCCAGTGCCAGACCACGATGCCGAACAGCCAGACCCCGAGCGCGATCAGATACCAGGTCGTCTTGTCGTCGAATTGCAGCGCCAGCAGCTTGTTGCCCGAGGCGCGGTTCGGCGTGTAGCCGAGCGAGCCGCCGGTATAGTCACGTGTGGCGGTGATGACCTGGAGCACGATGCCCGACAGCGCCAGCGTCACCAGCACGAAATAGTGACCGGTGATGCGGAAGCGGAAGCAGGGATAGCCGACGATCAGCGCCAGCGTACCCGCCGCAGCCATGCTGATGGGAATGCCGATCCAGGGCGACCAGCCCAGATGATTCCACAGCAGCGCGGTGACATAGGCGCCGATGCCCATGAAGCCGCCATGGCCGAGCGAGACCAGGCCGAACCGCCCCATCATCGACCAGGACGTGTAGGCGAACGACCAGATCAGGATCAGCACCAGGATGTGCAGATGATAGGGATCGCGATAGACGAAGGGCAGCGCGACCAGCGCCGCCAGTCCCACCGCCCATGCAAGCCGCCCCTGCCCCGTCATCGGCGCCTCGCAAGCAGGCCCGCGGGCCGGATGAACATCATGACGATGAAGAAGGCGAAGGCGAGCACATAGCCCCATTCGAGGTCGGAGAACAGCCCGCCGAGCGAGATGATCTCGGCGAACACGAAGGCGGCGATGAAGCCGCCGATGAAATTGCCGAGGCCCCCGAGCACGCAGATCAGGAAGGTGATCGGCCCGAAGGACAGGCCGACGAAGGGGTGCACGTCGTATTGCAGCACCAGCAGGCAGGCGGCGAGGCCTGCGAGCGCGCCGCCGAGCGCCGAGGTGATGAGGTAGAGCTTCTTCGTATCGACGCCCATCAGCGCCATGATCTGCCGGTCCTGCGAGATCGCGCGGATCGCGGTTCCCGTGAAGGTGCGCGTCATGAACAGGTAGACGGCGACCATGCCGACCAGCGCAGCCAGAAACGACAGGAGTCGTGCGTAGCTGAAATTCATGTCGCCGAAGGCGAGCACCGGCAGGCGGATGCCGAGATTGCGGAAGTCGATGCCGAAGGCAACGGTCGCAAAACTCTGGAGCACGAACAGCACGCCACCGGTTGCGAGCAACTGGTTGATCGGCGGCGCGGTGAGCAGCGGCGCGATCACGAGGTAATGCAGCGCGGCGCCGAGCAGCGCGACAAGAAGAATGGTGAACGGCGCCGCGACGAAATAGCTGACGCCGTAATACTGCACCATGAAATACATGGCGTACATGCCGATCATCACGAGCTCGGCATAGCAGATCCAGGTCACGTCGATGACGCCGAAGATCAGATTGAGCCCGAGCGCAAGCAGCGCCAGCACGCCGCCGAGCAGGATACCGTTGATCACGGCCTCCAGCAGGTAGATGTCGAAAATGTCCAGGAATGCCTGCATGCCCCTGCCCGCCCCTCACACCCCGAGATACGCTTCCTTGACCGTGTCGCTCGCGAGCATCTCGGCCGAAGTGCCTGAGCTGCGGATCGTGCCGGCCTCGATCAGATAGGCACGGTCGACCACCCGGAGCACCTGCTGCACATTCTGCTCGACGATCAGCACCGTCAGCCCGCGGGCGCGGATTCGCTTCACCAGCTCGAACACCTGCTGCACCACGACCGGCGCAAGTCCTGCGGAGGGCTCGTCGAGCAGCAGAAGTTTTGGATTGGACATCAGCGCGCGCCCGATCGCGCACATCTGCTGCTCGCCGCCGGACATCGTGCCGGCCATCTGGTGGCGGCGCTCCTTCAGGCGCGGAAACAGGTCGAACACCACCTCCAACCGCTCGGCATAGTGGCCGCGCGCCTCCTTCATGAATGCGCCCATCTTCAGATTGTCGTCGACCGTGAGCTGCGGAAACAGCCGCCGGTTCTCCGGCACATGTGCGATCCCAAGGCTGACGATCTTGTGCGGCGGCGTCGCGACGACATCGACGCCTTCCATCCTGATCGAACCGCGCGAGGGACGGATCAGGCCGGAGATGACGCGCATCAGGGTGGTCTTGCCGGCGCCGTTCGGGCCGATGACGCCGACCGCCTCGCCGGCCCTCACGTCGAGATCGACGTCGAACAGCGCCTGGAACGTACCGTAGCCGGCGTTGACGGACCGCAGCTCCAGCATCGGCTAGCCTCCCGCGCGGCGGCGCGCTTCGGCAGCCGCGGCCTGCGTGGTCTCGGCATCGGTGCCGAGATAGACCTCGATGACCCGGGGATCGCCCGCGACCTGGCTCGGCAACCCTTCCGAGATCTTCTCGCCGTGATCGAGCACCATGACGCGATCGACCACCCGCATCAGCACGCCCATGATGTGCTCGACCCAGATGATGGTGATGCCGAGCTCGTCTCGGATGTTGCGCAGCATGTCGGCGGCCTGGTCCATCTCGGTCTCGTCGAGGCCGCCGAGGCTTTCGTCGGCGAGCAGCAGTTTTGGCGCGGTGGCGAGCGCTTTCGCCAGCTCGAGCTTCTTCAGCCCGGCAGCGCCGAGGCCGTCGACGCTGGCATGGCGGTCGGTCGGCAGGCCGACCATGGCCAGCGACCGCTCGGCCGCTTCCTCGGCCTTGATGCGGCTGTGGCGGCCCTGGCCGTAGAAGCCGGCGAGCGCGACGTTCTCGAAGATGGTCAGGCGGCGGAAGGGGCGCGGAATCTGGAAGGTACGGCCGATGCCGCGGTTGATGATCCGGTGCGGCGCGAGGCCCGCGATCTCGTGCCCGGCGAACAGGATCGACCCGGAGGTCGGCGCCAGCGTGCCGGAGAGCATGTTGAAGATCGTGCTCTTGCCCGAGCCGTTCGGGCCGATCAGGCCGAGGATCTCGCCCTGGTCGACCCGAAACGATACGTTGTTCACCGCGGTGAAGCCGCCAAACCGCTTCACCAGCCCGCTGACTTCCAACACCAAAGGTCTCCGTCTCTTCGCGTGTTGCGCTACTGGTTGCTGTAGGTGGTGCCCTTCGGCAGTGGCAGCACGGCCTCGCGCTGCGCCTGGCTCTTGGGCCACACCACATGGGACTTGTCCTCGAGATACTGGATCACGACGGGGAACGAGCGCTCGTTCTGCCCTGCCATCGGCGTGCCTTCGCCGTAGAACTTGACGCCGAAGCCGAGCATGGTGCCGCCCTCGGGAATGTCAGTGTCGAGCGCCGCCTTGCGCAGCGCGTCGGGATCGACCCCGCCGTATTTTTTGATCGCGCGCGGCAGCACATCGCTCATGAACACATAGGTATTGGACGCACCGATGCCGACATGGGCGGAGCGGATGGCGACGCCGGGCCTGATCTTGTCGAACTCCTCGCCGACCATCTTGATCACGGGGGGAAGCTTCGGATCCATGGTCTTCTGGTTGGCGAGCCAGATCGAGATCGGGTCGGTGTTGAAGATGTAGGTGGCATCCGCGCCCATGCCCTCCTTCAGCTTCTCATAGACGCCGTAGCCGGCGCCATGCCCCATCAGCGCGCCGAACTTCAGCCCCTGCTCGCGGGCCTGCCGCAGCAGCAGCGTGATGTCGGGGTTGTAGCCGGTGTGGAAGATCACGTCGGGCTTGGCGCGCTTCAGCTTGGTCACCAGCGCGGAGAGATCCGGCGCGGTCGCCGAATAACCTTCCTTCATCACGACGTTGAAGCCGGCCTTCTTGGCGCCCGCCTCGTTACCCCTGGAGACGTCGACGCCATAGGCGCCGTCCTCATGGATGATGGCGACGCGCAGATCCTTCGGCTCCTTGTCGAACTTCGCCTTGGCGTTCTGGGCGATGAAATCCATCGTCATCATGCCGAACTGATCGCCGCTCGCCTGCGGACGGAAGACGTATTTGTAGCCCTTCTCGTTGAACACGGCGGACGAGATGCAGGTCGTCATCCACATGAACTTCTTGAGCTGCTCGACACGGGCCGCGACCGGCACGCATTGTGCCGAGGAGAAGAAGCCGAGCACCATGTCCACCTTCTCCTGCTCGAGCAGGCGGACGGATTCGTTGATGGCGACGTCGGGCTTGCTCTGCGCATCGGCATAGACCGCCTCGATCTTGTAGCCCTCGACGCCGGTCCTGGCGAAATGGTCGAGGATGATTTTTGCGCCGACATAGTTGAGTTCGGACCCGCCGCCCGCGAGCGGGCCGGTCAGGTCGTACACCACGCCGATCTTGATCTTCTTCTCCTGGGCCTGGGCGGAGACCGCCAAGCCCGTCGCGGCAATCGCGACCAACAGCCCCCGTACCAAGCGGGCAGCCATGCGCAGGCGCATCTAAACCTCCCTGGACGATTGTGCATTGCATTCTTCTTGCTTTTGCTTTTTCGCCCATCACATGGGCTGCGCGCAGCGATGTCAAGCCTCGCGCGTCAGCGCGAGGCGAACTGCTGCGCGACGAAGGCCGTGACAAATCGCGGCATGGTAGGTGTGAGATCATCCATCCCGCGCACGAGATGAATGGCCGACAACTCAGGTTCGGTCTCGCGCGCGAGATTGGCTTCGATCCGGGCACGGATCGCCTCGCCCGGCATGTCCAGGTTGATTATCTGAATCATTGCAATCGCATGGCCACTGACGACGCAGTGCCAGTCGGTTTCCGCCGCGTAGTCGGCCGCGGTCAGGCCGGTCTCCTCGGCGAGCTCGCGGACGACGCTGCCGGGAATGTCGAGCACACCGTCCCTGACGTCGTCGAGATCGGGCGTGCCGGAGGGGAAATAGATGCGGCCGGCATTGGCGGTGTGCTGCGCCATTTCGCCCATCACGAAGGCGCCGTCGGAGGCGCGCAGCGCGCCCATGCCGAAACCGTTGAACACGGCAGTGTCAGGGAAGCCCCAGTCGCGCCAGGCGAGGAAGCTCGCGAAATCGGTCTCGAAATAGGTCGCGGCGAGATGGCCGTCCGTGAACACGGCATCGCGCCCGAGCAGGACGCGGCCGTTCCAGATTTTCGGCCGCTCGCGCTGCTTCTCGGCAAAGTGCGCCGCGATCTCGGCGCGCCGTTCCTCGGCGAACGGCCAGATGATTGGCCGCACGGCGAGATCAAGCGTCGTGACGCGATGAATGACCGGGGACGTCATGAAGCCTGGTTACCACGCCTTCGCGTCAGTTATTTGGCGCTCCCCGTGGTCTTCTTGGCCTGCTCGACATACCTGTTGGTAAAGGTCTTGCTGACGTCGATCTTGGCGTTGGCGACCTCGGGCGAGCCGACGCTGAACACGGCGAGCACGGCGTCCGCGCCCTTCGGGTCCATCTTGCCGGTCTCGGAGAACATCGGGATCGTGTTCTTCAGCGCGGCGAGATAGAGGTCCTTGTTCTTGCCGACGGTCTCTTCCGGCATCTTCGCCATGATCTCCTCAGGCGAGTGCGAGTGAATCCAGACCAGCGTGGCGAGGATCGCATTGGTGAGCGCCTGCGTCTCCTTCTCGTGGCCGTTGACCCAGGCCGCGGTCGAATACAGCGCGCCGCCCGGATATTCGCCGCCGAACGTCTCAAGCGTGTCCTTCTGGGTGCGGGTGTCGCTGAGAATGCGCAGATCCTTGTGGCTGCCCTGGAGCACCGTGACGGAGGGATCCAGCATCACGGCTGCGTCGATCTGCCCCTGCTCCATCGCGGCCACCGCGGTGGCACCGAGGCCGACGCCGATCACGGCGGTGCCGGCGGGATCGAGGCCATTCCTCTTGAGCATGTATTTGAGGAAGAAGTCGGTGGAGGATCCGGGGGCGCTGACGCCGACCTTCTTGCCGGCGAGATCCTTGATCGACTTGATTTCGTTCGTGTGCGCGGGCGAAACCACCAGCACGAGGCCGGGATAGCGGTCATAGACGACGAAGGCCTGGAGCTCCTGCTTCTTGGCCGCCAGGTTGACGCAATGGTCGAAATAGCCGGAGACCACGTCGGCGCTGCCGCCGAGCACGGCCTTGAGCGCATCCGAACCGCCCTTGAGGTCCACGAGTTCGACATTGAGGCCGGCCTTGTCGTATTCGCCGAGCTGCTTGGCCAGCACCGTGGGCAGATAGCACAGGCAGGAACCGCCGCCGACCGCGATGGTCACCTTGCTTTGCGCCGCGGCAAGACCGGTGGTGAGCGTCAGCGCAAGCAGCGCGCCGGCGAGCCTGGCAATCGTGTTCTTCATTGGTTTCCTCCGTTCGGCCGGCGGCACCATAGAGCAGCGGGACCGGCTTGAGAAGCACTGCCTAAGTGCGACTCGCCATCAGCCTTTGGGCGCAATAGCATGGCCAAACAAGAACAATTCCTGATGGGGAGAATCATCCATGAATCGCCTTGCCGCCGGACTGTCGATCGCCGCCGCCTTTGCCGCCGGATGCGGCGCAAACCAGTTGCTCCGGCCGGCGCTGGCCGCCGAGAACGTCACCGCACAGATCATCCACACCGGCGAGATGGAAGGCGACGCGCTCGGGCCCGCCAACAATGTCGGCTATCGCTCCAAGATGTTCGCAAGCGCCGACGGCGCCACCATCTCGATCCAGGTCGGCAATGTGCCCAAGCACCTGCATCCCAACACCAACGAAATCCAGTACATCCTGGACGGGACCGGGACGATCTGGCTCGGCGACAAGGAGGTCACGGTGAAGCCGGGCGACCTCATCATCATCCCCAAGGGCACGCCGCATGGCGGCACTAAGCCGATCAGCGGCCAGGTTAAGGCAATCGCGATCAAGACGCCGCCGCAGGCGCCCGACGATACCAAGCTGCTGGATTGAGCATTCGCGCTGCCGGGGCTCGCGCGACGCGCGGGCCCGTCCACTGAATGTCCCGGCTAGATCGGGCGCGCCTGCTTCCTGATCTCGTTCGCGATCGGCTTGAGCGTGTCCGTCGGAAGCTCGCCGACGAGCGTATAGCCCATGCCGCCGTCCGCCCAGGCGAAACCCGCGACATCACCGGTCGATTGCGGCAGCATCGGCGTATCCTGTCCACCGCGGCTCATCGGGCGCGTCAGCACGACAAGGCGATCGCCGCGATCGTCGTCGTACATGAACATCGCGGCCGGACCGTGCGAGGTCGCAACGAGACGACCTCCCATCAGCCGATAGCCGGACACGGAAAGATCCGGCACCTTGACCGGCTGCTTCAGCCGGTTGGAGACCCATTGCGTGAGCTCGGCACTGTCGGACGCACGTATCTCGACCGGCCGCACGCGGTCCGGTGCATAGACGCCGTAAGAGTAGGCCGCCTCCTGCGCCAATGCGGACAGTCCGTTCGAGCCATCCTGCAACAGGCTGCGCATGGTCCAGCCGCCGAGACCGCCGATGCTCAGGAGCAACAGCGCCGCGATTGCCCACCATGCGTGCAGAGGGCGCCGCTTCCGGCTCTCGATCATGTGCGACAGGTTCAACTCGGCCGGCAATGGTTCATCGGCGATTGACGCCAGCGCGCTGCGCAACTGCTCGCGCTGGGCGGCAAAGGCCGCGACGCGCCCGGCGACATCCGGGTGATCGTCCAGATAGGATGCGACCTCCGCACGACGCTCAGGCTCGAGCGCGTGGTCCACAAAGGCGTGGAGATCGTCTTCCGTGATCGGCCGTTGGCTCATTTCATGCTCCGCAATGCCACGACGTTCCCCGGTGCAACGCCGTCCATCTCCTGCAGCAGCCGCTCCCGCGCACGCGACAGGCGCGACATCACTGTCCCGACCGGGACGTTCAACACGTCCGCGGCGGCGGCGTAGGAAAGATCCTCGACTGCAACAAGCAACAACACAGCCCGCTGCTCCTGCGGCAGTCTCGCAAGCTTGTTCAGGACATCCTGATAGATCAGCCTGTGCTCCTGCGCTGCCGCACTGACAAGCTCGCGCTCGCCGGCATCGTCGATCGGCATATGCCTGCCCCGCGCTGTTGTCTGGCGAAATTGAGTGACCGCCAGATTGTGGAGGATCGTGAACAGCCAGGCGCGCACGCTGCCGTCGCGCCGCTGGTGCCAGCGGCCGACGGCCCGCTCCAGGCAATCCTGAACCAGATCGTCGGCGGCCGCGCGATCGCGTACGAGGGCGCGCGCATAGCGGCGGAGCGCGGGGATCAGCGGTTCGACCTGAACCAGCATATCCTTCATGGGGCGCTCCGCCTGCTCTCCATTGCCGCTCGGCCGGACGTCATTGCGCCTCGATCTGGACCGCCTCGCCGGGCATGGCCACGTCGCCGGACGCAATCACCAGATACCGTCTTGCAGCTGCCGCAGACTGATCGACAATCTGCCGGATCGGACCGGCCGCGTTGACGATAGCTGATCCGGCCGGATTGGTCATGAACGCCGCCAACGGCTGCAACGTACCACTTCCATCGCCATGCTCCGCCAGCGCCAGCACATATTTCTGCCTGGGCTCAAGTCCCGTCACCGAAGCCTGCAAGATCTGGATCAGGCCCTGATCGAACAGCGAGACGCTGGTCGGCGCCTTTCCGTCCTTCGAACCGTCCCTGGATGCAAGCGCGAGATGAGCGAACTGGCCGGCAACGCCGAGGGCCTGCAGGTTCTGGCGGTCATCAGGATTGGGAGCCGCACCTGGAACGTAGGCAATGGCCTGCGGCGCCTGGCCGATCGGGACATTCGCCACCACGCTGTTGGTTGCGGTGTCGATCGCCGCGAGCGCGTCGGCGTTCTCAAGCCCGACATAGATGCGCGTGCCGTCGCCGGACGGCCAGACGCCGTGCGGCAGATTGCCGACCGGGATCGTCGCGACTTGCGAGAAGTCGTCGGTGCGGAACACCTTCACCTGGTTCAGGCCACCGATGGTGACGTAGGCAAATGTTCCCCTGGCAGTGTGCGCGAAATTGACGTGGTTGGTGATCGGACCGGTATCGATCGTCCTGATCGGGTTGAACGGCGGCCTAGCGTTGAACACCTGAGTCCTGCCCGTATCCTTCAGCGTGAACCACACCTGGTTTCCATCCGGCGTCACCGCGATGTTCGGGCAGAACGGGCTTTCCTGCTTCACTTTGGCGATGATCTTGTGCTCGGCGACCGCGACGACGTCGGTCTCGGGATTGAAGGACGAGCAGATGTAGGCGTATTTGCCGTCCGGCGAAAACATCTGCATGCCCGGCCCGCTGGGGGTGGTGATGCGGCGTCTTTCCTCAAAGCTCTGCGGGTCGATCACGGAGATGTAGTTTTCGCCGCGAACGGTGACCCACACCTCCTTGCCGTCCGGCGTGAAGAAGGCCTCGTGCGGCGACCGCCCGATATAGGTCGTGTGCTTGACCGCATTGGTCGCGGTGTCGATGAAGGTGACCGAGTTTGAGCCGATCGACACCACGGCAAGCATCTTGTGATCGGGCGAAAAGCCCATGCCATGCACGAGAACCTGGCCCTTGTAGAGCGGGCTGAAATTGCCGGGCTGCGGGTCGCCGAGCCGGATCACCCCAAGCAGCTTGTTGTCGACCGGGTCGGTCACCGAGACCGTGTTCGAGAACTGCTCCGCGGCATAGACGCGGTCGTGATGGCTGATCGGAATATCGGGTGAGGACAGCGCGCCCGGCGCCTGCCCTGCCCATGCGGCTGAACCGGTTGCAAGCATGGTGGCCGCCAGGAAGATGCTCTTCCCGATGCTGCTTCTCGACGTCTTCATGTGGCGCTCCTACTTCTTCATTCCGGCGGACATGTCCATCTGCATGCCCGGGTGATGATGGACGCTTGCAACGGGGCCAGACGGCGGCTGGGTCGGGGCGGGCGTCGTATCGGTTGCCGGTTCGCCGATCGCGAGCTTCATGGCCGCGATCTCCTGCATCTGGTCGACGATGATTTCCTGGGCAATGCGCCGCAACTGCTCGTTCTTGCCGTAGCGCAATTCGATGACCGCCATGTCGATCGCACCCTGATGATGCGGATTCATCATCGCGACGAAGTCGCGATCGACGTCGCCCGTCGGCTTGGCAGCCATGTCGTTCATCATCTTGGCCATGGCGGATTCGTTTTCTTCCAGGAACGCACGCTCCTCCGCGCTCAGCGCAGCCGGCGGGTTGGCCGGATGGGCTTCATGCGCGAATACGAGCGGAGGAATTGCGAAGGCGACGAGAATGCGTGCGCCGATGAGTGCCATGCCAAGGCCGGGCCTTGGCCATCGGCATCTGCCTGCGAGCGCCGCAACGAGGCGATGAAACTGTGACCGGTGCATCCTGAACTCCCATGCAGGTGGTTGCATGGGGGTATGACGCGTGGGCGCGCGTTCTATTCCGGCCGGTCAATCACATAAATGTCAGCAGGACAACGCGGCGGCTAGCCACGTCCATCCAACGCTGTCGGCCGCCACACCAGCAAGCGCCGCTCCACCAGCGTGACCCCGAAGTCGATCAGGATGACGAAGGCCGACAGCACGAACATGCCGGCGAACACGCCGGCGACGTCGAACACGCCTTCGGCCTGCTGGATTAGATAGCCGAGGCCGGCCGCCGATCCCAAATACTCGCCGACGACGGCGCCGACCACGGCGAAGCCGACCGAGGTGTGCAGCGAGGAGAACATCCAGGACAGCGCCGACGGCCAATAGACGTGCTGCATCAGCTGCCGCTCGCTCATGCCGAGCATGCGGCCATTGTCGAGCACGGTGCGACTGACCTCCTTGACGCCCTGATAGACGTTGAAGAACACGATGAAGAACACCAGCGTCACGCCGAGCGCGACCTTGGACCAGATGCCGAGGCCGAGCCACAGCGCGAAGATCGGCGCCAGCACCACGCGCGGCAGGGCGTTGACCATTTTCACGTAAGGGTCGAACACCGCGGCGACCAGCGGCTGGCGCGCGAACCAGAAGCCGATCAGCACACCGCCGAGCGATCCGATCACGAAGGCAAGGATCGATTCCGCGAGCGTGATGCCGAGGTGCTTCCAGATCACGCCGGAGGCAAACCACTTCACGATCTGGCTGAACACGTCGAACGGGTTGGAGAAGAAGAACGGCGGCAGCACGATCTTGCCGAACACGGGGACGGTCGACAGCACCTGCCACAGCACAATGCAGACGACTGCGACCAGGACTTGCAGCGCAAGCAGCGTCGGGCGCGACATCAGACCGCCTCCGCCGCTTGGGTGGATTGCGCGTAGCCCTTCATCACCTCGTCCTTGAGCACGCTCCAGATCTCGCGGTGGAGCGCATGGAATTCCTTGTCCAGGCGCACCTCGAAGATGTCGCGCGGGCGCGGCAAGCCGACGCGCCAGTCGCCGATGATGCGCGAGGACGGCCCCGCCGACATGATCACGACGCGGTCGGCGAGCGCGATCGCCTCTTCGAGATCATGGGTCACGAACAGCACCGCCTTGCGGTCGGCGTTCCAGAGATCGAGCAGCAGATTGCCCATCACCTGGCGGGTCTGTGCATCGAGCGGCCCGAACGGCTCGTCCATCAGCAGGATCTTGGGATCGCGGATCAGAACCTGCGCCAGCGCCACGCGCTTGCGCTGGCCGCCCGAGAGCATGTGGGGATAGCGGCCCGCGAAGGCGCCGAGGCCCACGGACGTCAGCCATTTCTGCGCCCGCGGCAGCGCCTCGGCGCGCGGCGTGCCCTTGATCTCGAGCCCGATCGCGACGTTGTCGAGCGCGGTCTTCCAGGGGAACAGCGCATCGGCCTGGAACAGATAGCCGGCATCCCGGTTCAGCCCCGCGAGCGGCCGGTCGAAGATCTTGACGCTTCCGGCCGCCGGCTTCAGCAGCCCGGCCGCGACGTTGAGCAGCGTCGATTTCCCGCAGCCGGTCGGGCCGACGATGGCGACGAACTCGCCCTGCGCGACCGAAAGATGCGCCTTCTCCACCGCCGTATAGACCCGTCCGTCCCCCAGCCGGAACGCAACCTTGGCATCTTCCAGCGCCACCGCCGTAGGCGTTGTCATGTGTTCCCTCCGAATTTGGTCCGATGCCTTAACCGCTCGCGCGGCCAAGTTCAATCAATCCGCCAAGCGTGCTACGCATGGGCTTCGTCGCCTCCTTCACCCTCCCCTGGAGGGGGAGGGTAAGGAAGAGTGAGCCCCGTCCTGATGCCTTCCAAGCCCGCCATCAGCTATTCCCATGTCACCAAGAGCTTCGGCTCCCTCAAGGCCGTGGACAACGTGTCGCTGGACATCGCCGAGGGCGAGTTTGTGGCCATCGTCGGCGGCTCGGGCTCGGGCAAGACCACGCTGCTGCGGCTTGCCAACCGGCTGATCGAGGCGGATCTCGGCACCATCACGGTCGAGGCCGAGGACGTGCAAAACATCGATCCGGTCGCGCTGCGGCGCCGGATCGGCTACGTCTTCCAGAGCGGCGGGCTGTTCCCGCACTTGAGCGTCGCCGACAATATCGGGATCACGCCGAAACTGCTGGGCGCACCGGCAGCGGATATCGCAGCGCGGGTCGACGAATTGCTGGAGCTCGTGCAGCTCGACCGTGCCGCGCATCGTGACCGGCTGCCCGAGGCGCTCTCGGGCGGCCAGCGCCAGCGCGTCGGCGTGGCGCGGGCGCTCGCGGCAAAGCCCCGCATCGTGCTGATGGACGAGCCGTTCGGCGCGCTCGATCCCCTCACCCGCGACGCGCTCGGCGACGACTATCGCTCGCTGCATCGCAGGCTCGGCCTGACCACGGTCATGATCACGCATGACATGACTGAGGCGATCCTGCTCGCCGACCGCATCGCGGTGATGCGCGGCGGCAAGCTGCTCGCGCAGGGCACACCCGGGGAGCTCTCCACGAGCACCGACGCCTATGTGCTGGAGCTGCTGCGCACGCCGCGGCGCCAGGTCGAGCGGCTGAACGCGCTGCTGCCGCAGAGCGGTGCGGCATGAGCCTCTTCACCGATCCACGCTGGGGCGAGGCGCTGTCGCATCTGCCCGACTATCTCGGCAACCATGTGCGGGTGAGCCTGGCCGCGCTGGCGCTCGGCCTCGCCATCAGCCTGCCGCTGGCGATCCTGACACGCAACCGCCCGGCGCCGCGCGGCATCCTGCTCGCGCTCGCCAGCATCGTGCAGACCGTGCCGGGACTGGCGCTGCTCGCGCTGTTCTATCCGTTGTTGCTGGCGGCGGCGTCCCTGACGCTCGCCTGGTTCGGAATCTCCTTCTCGGCGTTCGGCTTCCTGCCGGCGATGCTGGCGCTGGCGCTGTATTCGATGCTGCCGGTGCTGCGCAACGGCATCACCGGGCTGAACGGCATCGACCCGGCGCTGATCGAAGCCGCTGAGGGCGTCGGCATGACCGCGCGGCAGTCGCTCGTCCTGGTCGAGCTGCCGCTGGCGCTGCCGGTGATGATGGCGGGCATCCGCACCGCCGCGGTCTGGGTGATCGGCACCGCGACGCTCTCGACCCCGATCGGGCAGACCAGCCTCGGCAACTACATCTTTGCCGGGCTCCAGACCCAGAACTGGGTATTCGTGCTGTTCGGCTGCCTTGCCTCCGCCCTGCTGGCGCTCGCCGTCGATCAGTTGCTCGGCCTGATCGAGAGCGGCCTGCGCCGCCGCAGCCGCCTGCGCACCGGGTTCGGCGCGGTCGGGATCGCGGCACTGGTCGCCGCAACGCTGGTGCCGACGATGGGCCGCTCGTCGCAGGGCTATGTCGTCGGGGCCAAGACGTTTGCCGAGCAATATGTGCTGTCCGCGTTGATGAGGGACCGCCTCCAGGCGGCGGGCCTGCCGGCCACCGCGCGGTCCGGCCTCGGCTCCAGCGTGATCTTCGGGGCGTTGAAGGCGGGCGACATCGACCTCTATGTCGATTATTCCGGCACGCTCTGGGCCAACCAGCTGCATCGCACCGACATCAAGCCGCGCGCCGAACTGCTCGCGGAGCTGAAGACAGCCCTCACGAAGGAGAACATCACCCTGCTCGGCGAGCTCGGCTTCGAGAATGCCTATGCGCTGGTGATCCCGAAAAAGCGCGCCGAGGCGCTTGGCATCCGCACCATCGCCGATCTCGCCGCGCACGCATCGGCGCTGTCGATTGCCGGCGACTACGAGTTCTTCTCGCGCCCCGAATGGGCGGCGCTGCAAAAGGCCTACGGCCTTCAATTCCGCGCCCAGCGCCAGATGCAGCCGGATTTCATGTATGCGGCGGTCGCCAGCGGCGAGGTCGACGTCATCGCCGGCTACACCAGCGACGGGCTGATCGCGAAATACGACCTCGTTGTGCTCGACGATCCCAGGCACGCGATCCCGCCCTACGATGCGATCCTGCTGCTCGCACCCAAGCGCGCCGGCAACGAGCGATTGCAGGCCGCGCTCAGACCGCTGCTCGGCAAGATCGACATCGCCACCATGCGCGAGGCCAATTTGCGCGCCAGCGGCAACGACGCGAATTCGTCGCCGGATGCGGTGGCGAAGTGGCTGTGGGGGAAGGTGGGCGGGTAGGCCTGCGCTATTTATTCGGTGTCGTCCTGGCGAAGGCCAGGACCCATTACCCCAAGGCTTGGTTATGTGGACGGTACTAGCAGCTCGTTCGATTTGATAGATCACGCGGTACGGGTCCTGGCCTTCGCCAGGACGACATTGGAGAGACATGGACGCTCCAAAAAACGCCCCCTCGCAAAACGCGTCAGAACGCTACAGCCCCCGGATCATCCCCGCATTGATCAGCAGCCGGTTGAGCCGCCGCGCCTCGGCGCCGTCCTTGCAGCCGTAGAAGATGCCCTTGCAGCGGAGCATGATGTCCTTTTGCACGGCGAAGGACGGGTCGAGCGGGATGCCGGCCGCTTCCTGGATCACCAGCGGCAGATAGGACCCGTCGATCGTGTCCATCACGGCTTCGCTCTTCACTGGCTCGAAATTGACGGCGTCGATCGCGTAGTAGGTCGCGTAGAGACGCGGATCGTAGGCGTCGAGCTTCTTGCCGATGGCGCCTTCGTCGAGCCCGGGCTCGAGGATGTTCGGCGCAAACTCGGGCTGATGATCGCCATAGCGCACGATCAGGAAGGGCTCGCCGGGAAACGTCTTCTTCAGCCCCGCGACGAAAGCCCTGTACTGCTCGGCGCTCATCGCCTGCCGGCGCAGATATTCGTCGATGGACGCCACATTGCCCGGCGCGCGCCAGTTCGGCAGCAAATCGGGACGGAAGCGCGTCTCCCAGGGGAAATGATTGGCGCCGAGATAGATGAAGGTGAACAGCGGCTTGTTCGGCGTCCGCTCACCCATCAACCGGAGCGCCTTGTCGTAGAAGAACGAGTCCGGTTCGACGTCCTTGGCGCCGAGGTCCTTGGAATCGAGGAAGCGTTCGACGCCGGTCGTCATCTGGAAGCTGCGTGCGCCCATGAAACCGCCATAGGCGGGATAGAGCGACAGGGTGTCGTAGCCGCAGCGGCGCAGCGCCAGCGGCAGGCCGCGCTCGACGCGGCCGGTTGCGATGCGCGTCACGAAATACGCGAAGCGGCCGAACGAGCGCGAGGAGAGGCCGGCGAGCACATTGTACTCGGTGAACCAGCTCGGCCCGCCATTGCTCTCGGCCAGAAACGTGCGCTGCTTGCCGTCCCATGACTTGAAGTGGCTGCCATAGCCCTGCGGCACCTTGATGCCCTGGGCGGCGCGGATGTCGAAGCTCGATTCATCATGGATCATGATGATGTTCGGCCGGCGGCCCGCAGGGTGGCAGGCGTCCACCAGCGGCATGTTGAGCCGCTCGTTGGTCGAGGCGGCCGATTCCATGAAGCCGTACTGCGCGAAGTCGGACACCGCGCTGACGCCGGAGCGGAAGAACTTCGAGAGATAGCCGTCGTCGTAATAGCCCCGCCAGGCCTCGTCCGGATGATAGAGCGAATAGCCGACCAGCGCGGCAAGACAGGCGAGCTTGCAGGCGAGCGCCGGCAGGCGGCGGATGCGGAACGGATCGAGCCACCACAGCGCATACATAAGCGGCAACGTGACGAGACCGGCCAGGATCACCGACCAGCGCAAATTCGGGAAGATCGTGAACAGGAACGCGACGGTGTCGCGGTCGATCATCATCAGGTCGATGAAGTTGACCGTCATCTGCACGACGTCGTGCTTGAGCCGCGACAGCAGCACCAGCACGACGACCAAGGTCAGCGACAGCGCGCCCGACAGCGCCGGCCGGCGCAGCAGCGTGATCCAGAAGAAATTGAGGATGCCCCAGGCGAGCGCGAAGGAGAGGCGCGAGCCGAAATCGGTCTCGGTCTCGTACATCAGCGCGAGCGCCGCCAGATGCGGCGCGGCGACCGCGAGCAGCCGCCAGATGCCGAGCGCGGCAACGCTCGCGAGCACGGCAGTCGTGGCAGAAGGACCTGGATTGGGCGCGGACGCCATCGACGACACGCAACAGCTGGTCCGGCACGATGATCCTAGCCGTCTGGCCGGCCCGAAGGCGACTAGGGCGTCCGGCGCAGCCGGAAGCCTGCACCGTGTCATAAAACTGTAACGGAACAGTCAAGGACAGGCAACGCGCGCCGCGATCCGACCTTCGCTTATTCCTGGCGGCGGGCGACGCTAGCGCCTGGCAATCCCGGCGATGAACAGGTCGATGACCCCTTCCGCCATCCGCTCGACCTCCCCCTCCTCCACGCCCCAGCGCGGAAAGTGGCCATCGAGATTCATCCGGGCAAAACCGTAGACCAGGGCGCGACCGGCGATCTGGATGCGCTTGAGGTCGGCCGACGGCAGCAGGCCCTGCTCCGCCGCCTCGGCCAGCATCTGCTCCGTCAGGGCGATTAGCTCGGCATTGTCGCGCGTCAGCTCCGCGGAGCTGCCATGGGCGAAATAGCGCCCCGTGGAGATGATCTCGAAATGTGCGGGATTGCGCATCGCCCAGCGCAGATAGGCAAGGCCGAAGGCGCGGAAGCGGCCGAGCGGATCGGCGGCCGGAGCCTCGCCCAGCGCCTTCTCGATCTCCGCACGAAAGCGCCGCTGCGCCTCCCCGGCCACCGCCGCCATCAGCGCGTCGCGGTTGGGGAAGTGCCGGAACGGCGCGCCCGGCGATACCGCGGCCCGGCGCGCGGCCTCGCGCACGGAGACCTCGGCGCCTTCGGCCGCCAGTTGCAGCGCAGCATCGATCAGCACGCGGCGAAGGTCGCCGTGGTGGTACGGCCGGGCCTGGGATGTTTGGCGGCGCGCGCGCGGCCTGGAGGTCTGACGGGCGGGCATCGGGCCTTCTAGCATCACCCGAACGTGAATGTAAGCAGCGATTACACCATTGACGGATATGCCGGCCATAAATGTAATCGATGATTACATAAGGGAGGAGACCATCATGTCACAACGTCAAAGCTGGCTCGAAGGCTGGAGGCTGCTGGCCGCCCTCACCCTCAGCCTGATCGTCCTCAGCCTGTGGATCGCCTCGATGCGGCAATTCGAGGTCGAGGGCGTGCGGATGGTGATCCGCTTCACCGCGCGCAGCTCGCTCATGCTGTTCTGTCTCGCCTTCGGCGCCGCGGCTCTCGCCCGGCTCTGGCCCAATGCCTGGACGCGCTGGCAGCGCCGCAACCGCCGCTATCTGGGCTTGAGCTTCGCCGCCTCCCACGCAATCCACGCGGTTGCGATCGTCGCGTTCGCCAACATGGATCCGGCCGGCTTTGCGGAGGCGACCTCGGCCGCCTCCTACATCTTCGGCGGCATCGGCTATGCCTTCATCATCGCGATGAGCGCGACCTCGTTCGACCGCACCGCCGCGCTGCTCGGGCCCCGCGCCTGGCGCGCGCTGCACCTCACAGGGGGCTATTACCTCTGGCTCCAGTTCATGGTGTCGTTCGGCAAGCGCGTGCCGGCGATGCCGCTCTATGCCGCCTTCCTCCTTCCGCTGCTCGCCGTGATGGCGCTGCGGCTGATCGCAATGGCCGCCCATCCGCGCGGACGGACCGTCGCGGCGCGCTGAAGCGGGGCGTCACCCCTGCGGCAACAGCCCAAGCTGCTTGGCGATGATCCGATCGAGCGTCCGTTTCGGCAGCACGGCCCCGATCAGATGCCGCATCGGGTTGGGCGTGATCTGGTAGCGCACCTTGGGGCTTGCCGCGGTCAGCGCCTCGAACACGATCTCGGCGATGCGCTCGGCGGGCAGGCCCTTCGCGCCGAGCGCCATCATGAACGCCATGACCTTGTTGAGCGCCGGCAGATAGGGCGAGTTCTGGTAGACGGAGAGATCGATCTCTTCAGCCTTGCTCCAGATCGGCGTCTTCACCGCGCCGGGGGCGACGATGATGACGTCGATGCCGAACAGCATCAGCTCGCGGCGCAGGCTTTCCGACAGTCCCTCGATCGCGTGCTTGGAGGTGCAGTAGGGCGCCGACAGCGGATTGCCGTTCTTGCCTGCGACCGAGCTGATCATCACGATCCGCCCCTTCGGCCCCTTCAGCGACGGGTCCGCGCCGAGCAGCGGCCCGAAAGCCTGCGTCGCGATCACAGGGCCGATGACGTTGATGTCCATCTGGCGGCGGAAATCATCGACCGACAATTCGAGCACGGGACCGGCCACCGCGACACCGGCATTGTTGACGAGGCCGGCCAGCGTCTCGCCGCCCAGCGCCTCGCGGACGTTTCGCGCAGCAGCGAGGACTGCCGCCTCGTCGGTGACGTCGAACAGGACCGGTGTGAAGTTGGCGCCGAACTCACCCGTGAGCCGGTCGGCGTCGGCCTGCTTGCGGACGCTGCCGAACACGCGATAGCCGCGCCCGACCATGAATTTCGCAATGGCCCAGCCGATGCCGGTGGACGCGCCGGTGACGACGACAGATCGCATGGTCATTCCCCAAAAGTTCCCGCGATCATGCAGGAGGAAGGCACCGGTGCGCAATGCCGCCCAGCTCTCAAGCAGGCGCGGCAGATGTCGGTTCTTAGGATGAAGCGGCGCGCGAACGTCGGGAAATGAGATTGTTTGCGCCTTGAAAAGGCGGATGAAGAGCCGAATCCTTGTCTCTGAAGGCGCCGAGCTTTTGGCGATCGCGAAATTCTGAAAAAATCTGAAAAACGGCGCGAGACCAGGAATGTGGTTTGGGTTCGCGTCCGCTAGTGGACAGGACCCTGGCCGGCCCGCTCGCGGAGCCGGTAGAATTGGAGCGCGGCCTTCGCAGTATTTGGCTTCAACCGGAGGAAGCTTGCAAAGCACTGCTCCAATCGTTCTTTCGCCTCGTGGGGTGAACCGGGCTGAAACGTCAAGATCGCCTTCGTCGTGTCCCAGGACAGACCGATCGCCTTCGCAAGAATGAGAATCTGCTCGGGCTCGGAGCGGACCAGCGCACGCTCGATCGCTCCGATCGGCAGATCGCTCATGAGCGACAGCGCGACGGCGGTCTTGTCGAAGCTCCGCTCGCCGATGAAGTCGAGCACGTGTGCCTCGTCGAGTTGCCCACCCGAATGTAGCGACCTCACCTCGGCCAACGCCCGGGCATGTTCGCTCGAGCCTGCCCGGGCCATCGTATGAAGCTCATCGGAGCTCTCCGCAATGGCACTCCGGATCAGCGCCGCCTGGCGCGGATCGGCCGCCTCCAGCTTGCGCCTCACCATCTCGGACGCATGGACGAACAATTTCAGCAAGCTCGCGCGCGGGATATCGGGGCGAGCCCAGATGCAGATGGCGAGCGCGCCATGGTACCGGGCCCGGCCGGTGAGCCGGGACATTCCCTGGACCGAGAACCTGGCCCCACCGTTACCGGCTGTCCGCACCGCGACGTCGCTGTTGCCGCGTTCGACCAGGACGTCGGTGACGGGTTCCGTCAACTGGCTGCGGCCGGCGATGGCCAGCAGGTGATCCTGGCTCTTGGTCCGCGCGTTCTCCGCCAACGTCACCTCGTCGAGCCGTGGTGAGTGCTCCAGCACCGGCGCGGCCACCTCGGGCGCATCGTCAAACGCCAGCAAGCGGATCGTCCGCAGTGGCGCGTCAGGCAATCTGGAAAGCCGGCTCCCGAAGGTCGCCCGGGCGGTGCATTCGATATTCTTGAGAAGCGTGCTCATCACCTCGTCGAACAGATCGATCTGCACGTCGCTGAACTTGCCCGAGCCCAACACGAAGAGATCGGCGACTTGACGCAGAAGCTCGGCGCGCTTCGACAGTTCCGGGCTCGCCAGCGCGATCTCGAGTTGATCGATCAGGCCGTTCGTCAAATTCATCTCTCGTGACCCTGGGGTTGAGTTGCCTGTGTTCCGACGGAGGTCATGAGATCACGCGACGTTTTGTGCCGGCAACGGCAAATCGAAACTGATTTCAGAGTTCGGCACGGGTCGCCCGAACAGGTATCCCTCGACGAAGTCCACGCCCGCTGCTTGAAGAGCCTCGAATTGCGCACGGGTCTCGACGCCCTTGGCGACCGTGGCGACACCGAGACCGCCCGCCAATGCGACCGCGGAGGCAATGACCGCGGCGCAATCCCTTCGCGTCGTGCAGTCCTTCACGATCGCGCGGTCGATCTTGAACTTGTCGAATGGGAAGCTCTGGAGGTAGCTCGCCGCGGAATAGCCTACACCGCAATTATCGAGGACGACGCCGACACCGAGGTTTTTCAGTTGCCGGACCGTCAGCAGGTGGGCCGCAAGATTCCCGTCCAGGAGCGCAGCGTCCGGTATTTCGAGTTCGAGCCGCTCGGGCGACAATCCCGACTCGACCAGCGCGCACAGGACGACGTCGAGCACGTTGCTCCTGTGGAACTGGGCGGCGCTCATGTTGACGGCGACCCTGACGTGCGCTGGCCAGGCAGCCGCGTCCAGGCAGGCCTGTCGCAATATCCATTCACCGAGCGGCACCATCAGTCCGGCCTGCTCGGCGACACCAAGGAACTGGAAAGGCGCCAGCACGCCCTTCGAAGGGTGATGCCAGCGCACGAAACATTCCAGGCCCGTCATCGCGCGCGTTCTGGCGTCGATCACCGGCAGGTAGTGCAGCTCGAACTCGTTGCGGGCCATCGCTTCCCGCAGTTCGCCTTCCATCGACTTCTGTGTGTCCGCAGCTTCCGTCATTTCGGGCTGGAAGATGCGGAAATCGTTTCGGCCCGCAGACTTCGTCGCGTAGAGCGCGACATCCGCCTTCTGCAGCAACGTCTCGGCGTCGGCGCCGTGCTCCGGCGCGAAGGCGATGCCGACGCTGGTGCCGACGCTGACGCGATGGCCGTCAAGATCGACGGGTTGCTCGATCAGGCCGATGATCCTCAGAGCGAGAGCAATCGCGCCCTCGCTCTGATTTTTTTCGTTCTCCTGGATGATCGCGAATTCGTCACCGCCGAGCCGCGCCAGCACATCGGTATCCCGCAACGACGAACTCAGCCGCCGCGCAACCTCGACCAGCAACTGGTCGCCCGCGGCGTGACCGAGCGTATCGTTGACGGCCTTGAACCTGTCGAGATCCAGCATCAGCACGCTGAACGTCGTGCCATGACGCTGCGACCGCTTTGCAGCATCGTCGAGCTTTTCGGAGAACACGGCGCGGTTCGCAAGACCCGTGAGCAGATCGTGCTGCGCCAGATAGGCGATACGCTTCTCGTTTCTCGCCCGATCGGTAATATCCTCGTGGGTCGTGAGCCAGCCGCCATCCTGCATCATGTGGCGGGCGATCGCGACCACCCTGCCGTCGGCAAGTTCCCGGATCTCGCTCAGCTGCTTCACGTTCTGGCTGAGATAGACGTCCGGCGCGACGTCGGCAAAATACGTCCCTTTTTCGCGCCGATATTCGAGAATCTGCGCCAGCGAAGTGCCTGGCCCGATCTGATCGCCGCTCAAATGGTAAATTTCGGCATAGCGCGCGTTCGAGACCACGATCCTCTGGTCCGCATCGAACATGCAGAGCCCCTGGGACAGGTTGTTGAGGGCAGCATCGAAGCGCATATTGATCGCCTCCAGCTCCGCTGCCTTCTGGGCCAGCATCTGCTCGCCGCGCTTCTGCTCGGTGACGTCTTCGTGCGTCGCAACCCAGCCGCCATCCGGCAGCGGCTTGCGCTGGATCAGGATCTGGCGGTGGTCTTTCAACGCGTAGTCCTGCTGTCGCTGGGTCGGCATGATCTGGACATGCTGGTCGACCGAAAGCGAGCTGGTTTCACCGCGATCCGCATAGTGCTGCAATATCCGCTGCAGCGGCGTGCCTGGCTGTACCAGTTCGTCCGGCAGATCGTACATCTGCTGGTAACGGCTGTTGGAGACGACCAGGTTCTTATCGGCGTCAAACAGGCACAGGCCCTGATTCATGTTGTTGATCGCGACATCGAACCGCGTGTTGATGAGCCTCAGCTCGGCGGCATTTTCGGCCAACAGGATCTCGTCTCGCCGTCTCTCGGTGATGTCCTGATGAGTCGCGACCCAGCCGCCATCGGCCATGGGCGTTCGCAGGATCGAGATGATCCGGCCATCGGCAAGCGTGAGGATCCGCGGCGCCCGGTGCTTTGCGCCCTCGAGGAATTCCTCCGCGTCCAGTTCGGCTCCCGTCGCCTTGTAGTGGCCGACGATGCTGCTGAGCGGCGTTCCAGGTTCGACCTGCGACTCCGTGAGATCATACATCTCGCGGTAACGGCTGTTGGCGACCAATAGCCTCTCGTCGGCGTCAAACATGCTGAGCCCATGCGGCATGTTGCTCAACGCAGCATCGAACCGGGCACTCGCAGCCGCAAGCGCATTCGTTTGCCGCCGCAGCAGGAACGTGCCGATCAGAATAATGGTGACGATCGCGGCAGCCAGCGGGCCGAAGGTGTAGAGATGCCGGTACAGCGGCTGCAACACGTAACTACGCGAGTAAGTCACCACCAGAACCAGCGGCAGGCCGGACACGGCCTTGTACCCTGCGATGCGCGTGACGCCGTCGACGGGGCTGGTGAGCTCGTATGAGCCCGACTCGGAGACCGGCAGATACTGGGTGAAGAGCGGGCCGCCCGCAACCGACATGCCCAAAACGTTGCTCTGTTCCGGAACGCGCGCCAGGATCCGCCCGACGCGATGGAGCAGGACGACCGAGCCGTCCTGCCCCAGATCTATCTTGCGGTAGATCTTGAGGAGAAAAGATTGATCGAGCGGTGCAGTGACGATGCCCGCAAAGCTCCCGTCCGGGTTGTTCAACCGGCGCGACGCCGCGCTGAACCACTTGTCGCCGCCGGCCGAACGATAGGGTGGCGCAACGAACAATCCGGTGCCGGCGCCATCGCGCTGCGCGATGAAGTGCGACATGTCGGAGATGTTGCTGCGCGGCGGCGCGTGCTCGTAGGAATGCGCAACGACCGCGCCGGACGCATCGGTCCAGCCGACCGCGACGAGAATCGACGAGCTCTTGACCAGTTGACGCAACGCGGCATTGGCCGCACCGGGATCGGCGTATATTCCGGACAAGGCGCCCTTGCGGATCGCCTGCGCCTCGAGCAGCACTCGATCGATGTCTTCGAACGTCACCGCGGCATGCTCGGCAAGAATGGCCGAGAGATTGAGCGCGTCGGTTTTCGCTGATGCGACCGCTTCTCGATAACGGATGCCCAGATCAACGAGAAACAGGGCGACGACAACGAGCGAAAACAGCAAGCCCAGGATCGTGACGGACGATCCCGGCGATCCGGCCAGCCTTCGCCAAGCGTTCAGCATTGTCCATCTGCAGTACGAGCAATGGCTCACCCTCGCTCGGCCGCGCTAAGATTTGGTTGATCTGCCTATCGCAATTCGATCCCGTAGTCGTACGGAAATCAGGTCAGCAACGGTGCCCTAATACTTGGGGAGCGCTGAAAAACATCCATGCTGCTGCAAAACCGAGGTCGGTTTCGGCCGGAGCTTCGCGCCGCGCGGGGGGAGCGGCGCGCACGATCAGCGAGATCACACCGGCGCGAGGCGGACACCACCTGGCCGCTTCAGACCGGGACTGCTCCATGCAGACCCCGGAAGCTGGTGAATATGGATCGAGTTCCGGGGGGCGCGACTTCGTCACGCCCCCGGAATGACGGTGCTTAGTTCTTGCTCTTGTCGACCAGCGCGCCCTTCTTGATCCAGGGCATCATGTCGCGGAGTTTCGCGCCGACTTCCTCGATCGGATGCGCGGCGAGCTTGGCGCGGGTCGCCTTGAACGAGGTCTGGTTGACCTTGTTCTCGAGCATCCAGTCGCGGGCGAACTTGCCGCCCTGGATGTCGGCGAGAACGCGCTTCATCTCGGCCTTGGTCTCGGCAGTGACGATGCGCGGACCCGTGACGTACTCGCCATACTCGGCGGTGTTGGAGATCGAGTAGTTCATGTTGGCGATGCCGCCTTCATAGATCAGGTCGACGATCAGCTTCACTTCGTGCAGGCACTCGAAATAGGCCATCTCCGGGGCGTAGCCGGCTTCGACCAGGGTCTCGTAGCCGCCCTTGATCAGCTCGACCAAGCCGCCGCAGAGCACGACCTGCTCGCCGAACAGGTCGGTCTCGCACTCTTCCTTGAAGGTGGTCTCGATGATGCCGGCGCGGCCACCGCCGACCGCAGAGGCGTAGGACAGGCCGAGGTCGTGGGCGTTGCCCGAGACATCCTTGGCGATCGCAATCAGGCAGGGCACGCCGCCGCCGCGCTGATACTCCGAGCGCACGGTGTGGCCGGGGCCCTTCGGCGCGATCATCAGCACGTCGAGGTCGGCGCGCGGGTCGAGCAGGTTGAAGTGGACGTTGAGGCCGTGGGCGAACACGAGGGCGGCGCCCTTCTTCATGTTGTCGTGCAGGTGCTCGCGATAGATATCGCCCTGGAGTTCGTCCGGGGTCAGCATCATGACGAGGTCGGCCCATTTGGCGGCTTCGGCGACATCCATCACCTTGAAGCCGGCAGCTTCCGCCTTCTTAACCGAGCTCGAGTCCTTGCGCAGCGCAATGGCGACTTCCTTGACGCCGGAATCCTTCAGGTTGAGCGCATGGGCGTGGCCCTGGCTGCCGTAGCCGACGATGGCGACCTTCTTGCCCTTGATCAGGTTCAGGTCGGCGTCGCGATCGTAATAAACACGCATAGGTCGTTTCCTCGTTCAGGGCCGAAATCGGCCGATGGTCAGTGTCCGAAGGGTGAAATTTGCGGATTTCGGGGGCTGTCTAGAGCATTTTCAGCCCTGAGGGAAACCCGTTTCTGCATGGAAATCCGCGACATCATGCATCCATGAAAACGGGGTAGAGGGAGGCCAACAGCAGGATCGCCATCAGGATATTGAAGGCGCGGACCAGCCGCTCGGAGGTCAGGATCGGCCGCAATGCAGTGCCGAACAGCGCCCAGACCACGGTCGAGACCGTGCCGACGAGCAGGCTGATCAGGGTCTGGATCACGATGTTGATGGGAAACCGGGCAATCGCCGCATAGGCGGTGATGGTGCCGATCACGATCACCCAGCCCTTGGCGTTGATCCATTGGAACATGGCCGCGCCCCAGAAGGTCATCGGGCCGCGGCCATCTTCCTCGCCCGGCTTGGTCGGGCCGGACATGGCGATCACGGCGGCAAGATAGATCAGGTAGACCGCCCCGGCATATTTCAGAATGGTCTGGAGGATCGGATAGGCCAGGAACACGGTGCCGAGCCCGACGCCGACGGTGGCGACCATGAAGGCAAAGCCGATGACGATGCCGACGATGTGCGGGATGGTGCGGCGGAAGCCATAGGTCAGGCCCGACGCCAGCAGCATGATGTTATTCGGCCCGGGGGTGAAGTACATCACCACCATGAAGGCGAGGAAGGCATAGAAGAGCGAGTAGGCCATGTTCACCTCACGCCGTCTTCGGCAGGATTTGCGGACGCCTCGCCAGCACCATCACGGCGATTCCGCCGATCACGGTCAGCATGCCGGCGAGGCGCAGCGGGCCGAACCGTTCGCCGAACACGATGCTGGAGGCGGCGGAGCCGACGAACGGCACCAGCAGCGCGAATGGCACCACCTGGGCCGCGGGATAGTCGCGCAAGAGGCGGCCCCACAGCCAATAGGCGATGCTGGTGGAAATGCCGCCGAGCATCAGCATGCAGAGCGCCGATGTCAGGGACATGTGCGTCAGCGACGTCCAGGTCGACGCCGGCCCGTTGGCGATCAGCGCTAGCACGAACAGCGGCACGGCCGAGGCGACGCACAGCCAGGCGAACAGATCGAACATCGGCACGCCGCGAGCGCCGCGCAGCAGCAGATTGCCGATGGCAAAGCTGATCGGCGAGATCATCAGCACCGCAAAGGCGGCAACGCTGAAATCGTAGCCGACGGTGCCGCAGATCATCAGCAGGCCCGCTGCGGCGATGACGATGCCGAGCGTCTGCACTTGTGTCGGCCGCTCGCCGAAGGCGATCGCGGCGAAGCCGATCGTGAACAGCGCCTGGCTCTGCACGACGACACTGGTCAGCCCGACCGGCACGCCATGGGCGATGCCATAGGCCTGGCTCAGGAACTGGCCGAGAAACAGCGTGAAGCTGATCGCGATCAGCAGCGACCATGCGACCTTCGGCTTGGGAATGAACAGGCACGGCACCGCAGCAATAATGAAGCGCATCGCCGTCATCAGTTCCGGCGAAAACTCGTCGAGCGCGATCCGGCTCGCCACGAAGGCAAGCCCCCAGATGATCGCCACCAGGAGGGCGATGAGGATGTCGGCCGGCTTCATTGTTGTTTCCGGTTCTGCCCTGTCGTGCAGCCCTGTTTCTTGTTCTGGTCTAGCCTTGCTCGCCGGCCTTTACGTGGAAGGATTGGGTTTCCGCAGCAGATAAGTGCCGTGCATCGGCGCGTGATAGTCGGCCGAGACCAGCGTGAAGCCGACATCGGACAGCATCCGCTCCATCACCCAGCCGAAGGTGGAATATTCGTCGCGCATATGCGTGACCACGCCCTCGCGCGAGAAATCGTGGTTCTTGATCTGGAATTCTGCCCACTGCTCGACGTCGCGCTCGACCGCGTCGGGCATCGAGGCATAGACGATGTCGCGCAGATAGAAGCTCGCCCCCGGCTTCAGCGCGCGGAAGATCCGCGACATCGCCACCACCTTCCAGAAATCCGGCAGATGATGCAGCGTGAACTCGCTGACGATCAGATCGTAGGATTCCGGCCGGTAGGCGAAGCTGAGCAGGCCGGCCGACTGCGTGCGCACGGGCGCCTTGCGGTCCCGGGCATAGATCTCGGCGAGCGCCAGCATCGCCGGCGAGATGTCGATGGCATCGACCTCGGCGCCCATCAGCGCAGCTTCGGTGGCGAGCACGCCGTTGCCGCAGCCGATGTCGGCGATGCGCCAGCCGCGCTGGACACCGAGCATTTTCAGGGCGGCGCGCGCCCGCAGATCGGCATCGTCGTGGCTGTCGTAGATCGACGCCACCGCGGGCTCGATGCCCATCCGGTTCCGCTCGTTGTAGTACCAGTCGCGCGCCAGCATGGTTCACATCCCTTCAGGCCCGCGGCCGATCGCGGCAACGCCCGTGCGCGACACCTCGACAAGGCCGAGCGGGCGCATCAGGTCGATATATTGATTGATCTTGTCCGTATTGCCTGTGATCTCGAACACAAAGCTCTCGGTGGTGGCGTCGATCACGCGGGCGCGGAACGCATCCGCCAAGCGCAGCGCCTCGACCCTGTGCTCGCCCTGCCCGCGCACCTTCACCATCGCCAGTTCGCGCTCGATCGAGCGCTTGGTCTGGGTCATGTCGACAACGCGGTAGACCGGGATCATGCGGTCGAGCTGGTGCTTGATCTGCTCGATCACCATCGGCGTGCCCGTGGTGACGATGGTGATGCGCGACAGATGCTTCTGCGCCTCGGTCTCCGAGACCGTGAGGCTCTCGATATTGTAGCCGCGCCCGGAGAACAGGCCGATGACGCGCGCGAGCACGCCGGGCTCGTTCTGCACGAGCACCGAAAGCGTATGCGTCTCGTTGGGATCGTGGCGATCCTCGATGAAATAGGCCGATGCGGGCTGGTTCATTGTCGTCCCCTCTATTCTTCCATGTCATGCCCCGCGAAGGCGGGGCATCCAGTAACCACCGGCGCCGAGATTCCCACGACGGCCGCGGCGTACTGGATCGTCCGGTCAAGCCGGACGATGACAGCGGAGCTCTTGGCAAATGCTGGAGTCATCACGCGACCACTCTCTGGGGCGGCGCATCCGCCATCACCCATCGCTTGAACAGGTCGAAATCGATATTGCCGCCGGACAGCACGAGACCGACGCGCTTGCCTGACAGTTTTGTCTTTTCCTGAAGCGCCGCGGCGAGCGCGGCGGCACCGGCGCCTTCGGCGAGATTGTGCGTATCAGTCCAGTAGGCGCGGATCGCGGCGGCGACCTCGTCGTCGGTGACCTGCACGATGCGCGAGGCGCCCTTCCGGATCAGCGCGAACGCGTCTGCGTCGGGAATGCGCGTTGCCATGCCGTCGGCCAGCGTGTTGCTGGTCTTCGTCGTCACGATCTTGCCGGCCGCGAACGACAGCGCATAGGACGGCGCTTCGGTCGACTGCACGCCGACGATCTCGGTCTTCAGGCCCAGGAGGTCGCGTGCCATGATGCAGCCGGAGATGCCGGAGCCCTGCCCGATCGGCACATAGAGAACATCGAGATCTGGCGCCGTCCGGAACAGTTCGAGCGCATAGGTGGCGACGCCGCGCACGAGATCCGGATGGAACGACGGCACCATGTGCAGGCCGGTAAATTGGGCGCGCCGTTGCGCCTCCTCGGCGGCCGCTTGAAAATCCTCGCCATGCTCGACGAGTTCGGCGCCAAAGGCCTTCATCGCCCGGTTCTTCTCGACCGAGTTGCCGCGCGGCACATAGATCACCGCAGGCACGCCGTGGCGGCTCGCCGCGAACGCCAGGCTCTGGCCGTGATTGCCGCGCGTCGCCGAGATGATGCCCGGAATGTTCGGCCGCTCGCGCTTCAGCCGTTCGAGATACACCAGCCCGCCGCGCACCTTGAAGGCCCCGATCGGCGTGTGGTTCTCGTGCTTGACGACGACGCGCGTGCCCAGCCGCTCGGCGAGCAGCGGCCAGGCGTGCGCCGGCGTAGCCGGCACCGCCTGCCCCACAATGTCGAGTGCGCGCTCGAGCTCCTTCAGGTCGAACATGACGTCACACCAGCGCCTTGCCGCCCGCGAACGCCTTGGCCGTGGCCTCGTCGTTCGCCTGCTCCGGCAACAGCATCTCGTTGTGCGCCTTGCCGGAGGGGATCATCGGGAAGCAGTTTTCCAGCGCAGCGACGCGGCAGTCGAACAGCACCGGGCGCTTGACCGAGATCATCTCCTGGATGGCGCCGTCGAGATCTGAAGGCTTGTGGACCTGGATGCCGACGCCGCCATAGGCTTCCGCGAGCTTGACGAAATCCGGCAGCGCCTCCGAGTAGGAATGCGACAGGCGGTTGCCGTGCAGCAGCTGCTGCCACTGCCGCACCATGCCCATGTACTGGTTGTTCAGGATGAAGATCTTGATCGGCAGCTCGTACTGGACCGCCGTCGACATCTCCTGGATCGTCATCTGCACCGAGGCATCGCCTGCGATGTCGATGACGAGGCTGTCCGGGTGCGCCACCTGCACGCCGACCGCGGCAGGCAGGCCGTAGCCCATGGTGCCGAGCCCACCCGACGTCATCCAGCGATGCGGCTCCTCGAAGCCGTAGAACTGCGCCGCCCACATCTGGTGCTGGCCGACCTCGGTCGTGATGTAGGTATCCCGGCCGCGCGTCGCCTCGAACAGGCTCTGGATCGCGTGCTGCGGCAGGATGATGTCGTTGCTCTTCTTGTAATAGAGCGAGTTGCGGGCGCGCCACTGCGCGATCTGCTGCCACCACGCCTTGACGTCCGGCTTCTTCGCCTCCGCCTTGAACACCTGGAGGATGTCGCCGAGGATGTTGCCGCAATCGCCGATGATCGGCACGTCGACACGGATGTTCTTGTTGATCGAGGACGGGTCGATGTCGATGTGGATCTTCTTCGAGCCCGGCGAGAACGCGTCGACACGGCCGGTGATGCGGTCGTCGAAGCGCGCGCCGACGCACAGCATGACGTCGCAATCATGCATCGTCATGTTGGCCTCATAGGTGCCGTGCATGCCGAGCATGCCAAGCCAGTTCTTGCCCGACGCCGGATACGCGCCCAGGCCCATCAGCGTCGAGGTGATCGGAAAACCGGTGACCTCGACCAGCTCGCGCAGCAGCTTGGTCGCCTCCGGGCCGGAATTGATCACGCCGCCGCCGCTGTAGATCACGGGACGCTTGGCGTTCGCGAGCAGCGAGACGGCCTTGCGTATCTGCGTCGCATCGCCCTTCACGCGCGGCGCGTAGGAGCGGTGCACGTCGGACTTGCGCGGCGGATGATAGGTGCCGGTCGCGAACTGCACGTCCTTGGGCACGTCGACCAGCACCGGGCCCGGACGGCCCGTGGTCGCAACGTAGAACGCCTCGTGCAGGACCTTTGCGAGGTCGTTGACGTCGCGCACCAGCCAGTTGTGCTTGGTGCAGGGACGCGTGATGCCGACCGTGTCGCATTCCTGGAACGCGTCGTTGCCGATCAGATGCGTCGGCACCTGGCCGGAGATGCAGACCAGCGGGATCGAGTCCATCAGCGCGTCGGTCAGCGGCGTCACCATGTTGGTGGCGCCGGGACCGGAGGTCACCAGCGCAACGCCCGGCTTGCCGGTCGAGCGCGCATAGCCCTCGGCGGCGTGGCCCGCGCCCTGCTCGTGGCGGACCAGGATGTGCTGGACCTCGCTCTGCTGGAAGATCTCGTCATAGATCGGAAGCACCGCGCCGCCGGGATAGCCGAAGATGTCGGTCACGCCGTGATCGATGAGCGCGCGAACGATCATCGCGGCGCCGGTCATCTGGTTCGGATCGTGGCTCTTGTCGCTCATTGGCTTGCTCCGGATGCGCTGTTGCCAGCGGCTTCATTCGTGTCGGGTTCGGGAAATAAAAAAGGCCCCGAAGAGGGCCCATGCACACCGCCTGTCATGTGGATGGCAGCTAGCCATCCCCGGCGGTGTGCCTGGGTACGACGGCGATAAGGAGTTTGGTAATAATGTTACGCATGGCAGGCGCCCGGCTTCCCAAAGGTTGCGCGAAACATAGCGGCCAAAGCCCGGATGTCAAGGCGATGCGGCCGTCCCCGCGCGATTTTGGCAGTGTAGCGGTGTTCCCGGGGTTCGGCGAGAGGTAAATTCGGGGAACCCGGCGCAAAAGCACGTCGCCTACGCCGTCATTCCGGGATGGTCCGCAGGACCAGACCCGGAATCCCGAGATTCCGGGTTCTCGCTTTGCGAGCCCCGGAATGACAGCGCATAGGAGGCCTCAACCCTCGTCCTGCGCCGCATTCACGATCGCCGCGAGCCAGCCCCTCGCCTCCTCCGGCTTCACCCATTCGAACTCCGGCAATTGGTGCCGGAACCAGGTGAATTGCCGTTTGGCGTAATGGCGGGTGTCGGCGCGGCCGATCGTGGCCGCCTCGTCCAGGCTGAGTTCACCGCGCAAATGCCGGATCAGGGCCGGCACGCCATGGGCCTTCATCGCCGGCAGCAGCGGATCGAGCTGCCGGGCGGCGAGGCGCTCGACCTCCCTCAAGGCGCCGGCGCCGAGCATGGCGTCGAAGCGGGCATCGATGCGGGCATAGAGCTCGTCGCGCCCGGGGGCGAGAAATACCGCGTGAAAACTGTCCCTGGGCAACAGCGGCGGCTGGCCCTCCTGGTGCCAGTCCAGCAGCGAGCGCCCGGTCGCCTCGATCACTTCGAGCGCGCGCGCGATCCGCGTGCGGTCACGCAGGTTCAATCGCCCGGCCGCACGCGGATCGCGGGCCGCGAGTTCCGCATGCAGCGCCTCGACGCCGTTCCGCTCCAGCCGCGCGCGCACGTCTTCGCGCACCTCGGCAGGGATCGGCGGCACCACAGAGAGGCCCGCGGTCAGCGCCTTGAAATAAAGTCCGGTGCCGCCGATGAAGATCGGCAGGCGGCCTTCGGCTCGCGCCCCTTCGAGCGCCTTGGCTGCATCGCTCACCCAGGCACCGGCCGAGAAATTCACGGCGGCATCGACATGGCCGTAGAGGTGATGCGGCACGAGCGCCTCGTCTGCCCGTGTGGGGCGCGCCGTGATGATGCGCAGGTCGCGGTAGACCTGCATGGAATCGGCATTGATGACGACGCCACCGGCGGCGAGCGCCAGCTCGAGCGCCAGCGCCGACTTGCCGCTGGCGGTCGGGCCTGCGATAAGCACGGCCTTGCCAATAGGCCTTCTGCCGACTTGCCCCTCGCTCACGAAAACCTCAAATGTCCCTGGTCGCCACGCTGATCTGCAATCCCGATAGTCCCGCGCTCGACTCTACCATCGTCGACGGCGCCCGCGCCGTGCTGCCTCAAGCGACGCCTGCGCACTGGCTGTTCGACGGGGTTGCGGTCGACATTCCCTTCGGCGCCGACAGTAACCTCGAAGGCGACCGTCACGCCATCGAACAGCGGTTGCGCGAGCTTCGCGGCGACCTGCCGATCGACATCGTCGTGCAGCCAGCCGGCGTCCGGCGCAAGAAGCTTTTTCTCGCCGACATGGATTCCACCATGATCGGCCAGGAATGCATCGACGAGCTCGCAGATCTCGTCGGGATGAAGGCCCATGTCGCCGCCATCACCGAACGCGCAATGCGCGGCGAGATCGAGTTCGAGCCGGCGCTGCGCGAGCGCGTTGCGCTTCTGAAGGACCTTCCCGCCAGTGTCGTCGACGAGGTGCTGGAAAAGCGCATCACGCTGACGCCGGGCGGCCGCACACTGGTCGCGACCATGCGGGCGCACGGCGCCTATACCTGCCTCGTCTCCGGCGGCTTCACGCTGTTCACGAGCGCGGTCGCCGCCAGGATCGGTTTCCAGGAGAACCGCGCCAACGAGCTGATCGTGCGCGACGGCAAGTTCACCGGCGAGGTCAAGGAGCCGATCCTGGGCCGCGCCGCCAAGCTCGCGACGCTGGTGGATCTGATGGAGTCGTTCGATCTCGACGACGTCGACTCGGTCGTGGTCGGCGACGGCGCGAATGATCTGGCGATGATCCAGGCGGCGGGACTGGGCGTGGCCTATCATGCCAAGCCGGCGGTGGCCGCTGCGGCTGCTGCAAAGATCGACCACGGCGATCTCACCGCGCTGCTCTATGCGCAGGGGTATCGGCGCGAGGAGTTTGTGGAGGGGTAGCCTCCTCCCCGCTGTCATCGCCCGCGAAGGCGGGCGATCCAGTATTCCAGAGACAGTGCGGCTAGAACCGAGAGGCCGCAGCGTACTGGATGCCCCGCCTTCGCGGGGGCATGACAGTTGAGTGCGGGGCGTATCGCCCCTTACTGCACGCTCAGCGCCACGAACCGCAGCTCGCCGTCGGCGTTGGAGACCAGCAGCAGCACCGACTTCTTGCCGTCCTTCTTGAGCTGGTCGACCCGCTTCTGGATGTCGGCGCCGCTGGAGACGACCTCCTGTGCCACCTCGACGATGACGTCGCCGGCGGACAGGCGCTTCTCGGCGGCGTCGGAATTGGCGTCGACATTGGTGACGACCACGCCCTTGACGCTGTCCTTGATCTTGTAGCGTGTACGCAGGTCCTTGTTCAGCACGGCGAGATCGAGGCCGAGCGCCTTCTGGGTCACCGGCTTCTCCGGCGCGGGCTCGTCGGTCTTCACCGCGGCCTGCACCTTGTCGGGATCCTGGAGGCGGCCGAGCGTGACCTTCTTGGTCTCCTCCTGGCCCTTGCGGATGATGATGACGTCGACCTCCTTGCCGACCGCTGTGTCGGCGACGACGCGGGAGAGATCCTTCGGGTCCTTGACGTCCTTGCCGTCGAACTTGACGACGACGTCGCCGGGCTCGATGCCGGCCGGCTTGGCCGGGCCCTTGTCGTCGACGCCGGCAACCAGCGCGCCGCGCGGCGGCTTGATGTTGAGGCTCTCGGCAATCTCATCGGTGACGCTCTGGATGCGCACCCCCAGCCAGCCGCGGCGCAATTCGCCGAACTGGCGGAGCTGGTCGACGACGCCCATGACCGTCTTCGACGGCACGGCGAAGCCGATGCCGATCGAGCCGCCGGATGGCGAGATGATCAGCGTGTTGACGCCGATGACGTCGCCATCGAGATTGAACAGCGGACCGCCGGAATTGCCGCGGTTGATGGCGGCGTCGGTCTGGATGTAGCTGTCATAGGGACCCGAGGAGATGTCGCGGTTCTTGGCGGAGACGATGCCGGCCGTCACCGTGCCGCCCAAGCTGAACGGGTTGCCGATCGCGACCACCCAGTCGCCGAGACGCAGCTTGTCGGAATCGCCGAACTTCACCGCGACCAGCGGCTTCGTCGGCTTGAACTTCAACACGGCCAGGTCGGTCTTCTTGTCGACGCCGACCAGCTCGGCCTTGATCTTGGTGCCGTCGTTGAGGATGACGTTGATCTCGTCGGCGTCCGCAATGACGTGGTTGTTGGTGACGACGACGCCTGATGTGTCGATGATGAAGCCGGAGCCGAGCGAGTTGGTCTTGCGGGGCGGGCCGTTGTCGCCGCCCTTGCCGCCACCGGGGCCGCCGGGACCCCTGCGGTTCTTGAAGAAGTCGTCGAAGAACTCCTCGAAGGGCGAGCCGGGCGGCAGTTGCGGCATGGTGTTGCTGCCGCCGCCCTTGGCTTCGACGGTCTGCGAGGTCGAAATGTTGACGACCGCGTCGATCACCTTCTCGGCGACGTCGGCGATGCCCTCCGGTCCGCGCGCCTGAGCTGGCGTGCCGAACGCGCCAAAAGCACTGACGGCGAGCGCGGCCAGCCCAATTCTCACGCCAAGTCGCGCACGATGGCGCAAGCGGGACGGGGCAATGATGGCAGCGGTCATTGTGATCTCCAGAAAAAGGGATTCGGCGTCAAGACTGCGCTCGAACGGGGGCACGGCGCAAGCGCGGAGCTTCACGGGCCTCAAGACCCGGATAATACGGCGAAAACCGGTCCCTCGCCTTCACTTTGGCGTTGGCGCGAGGCCTAAATCGGACGCCGCATCACCCAGATCAGGATCAGGCCGACCACGGCCGAACCGATCCCGACCGCCCGCAGAACGTTGTCCGGCGTGGCGATGGCGCTCTTCATGGCCTTGCGCATCCAGTTCGGACTCGCCGCGAACATCAAGCCTTCCAGCACGAACAGGATGCCTAAGCCGATGAGGAAGTCGGCGAACGCAATGGACCTCATCGGATTGGAACCTCCCGTGGTGCTGTTCTTGTCTGGACGAAGGGCGGCCAGACCTGCCGCCGCCCTTGTCTAGCTTACGGCTTTGCCGGCGTCGCGGTCGCCGCCTTGCCGGACGGGTTACCAAAGAACCGGAAGAAATCCGAGTCCGGCCGCAGCAGGAAGCGGGTGTCGTTCGACTTCAGCCCGTTCTCATAGGCCGTCATCGACCGGTAGAAGGCGAAGAAGTCAGCATCCTTGCCGTAGGCTTCCGCAAACAGGCGGTTGCGCTCGGCGTCGCCGACGCCGCGGGTCTGCTCAGCCAGCGATCTGGCTTCCGCCTCGATCACGGTCGCCTCGCGGTCGGCCTTGGAGCGGATCTCCTGCGCCTTCTGGCCGCCCTGCGCCCGGAACTCGGCGGCTTCCCGCTCGCGTTCCGTCTTCATGCGCTGGTAGACCGCCTGGCTGTTCTGCTCCGGCAGGTCGGCGCGGCGAATCCGGACGTCAACGACCTGGATGCCGTAACCGTCGGCCTCGCGATCGAGCTGGTCGCGGATACGCAGCATCAGCTTCTCGCGGTCGTCGCGCACCACGTTGATGAAGGTGACCTCGCCGAGCACGCGGCGCAGCGCCGCGTTCAGGAGCGTGGTGAGCTGGATGTTGGCAGCCTGGATCGAGCCGACACTCTGATAGAAGCGCAGCGCGTCCTTGATGCGGTAGCGCGCGAAGGCGTCGACCACGAGCCGCTTCTGGTCGGATGCGATCGCTTCCTGCGACGGGTTCTCCAGATCGAGGATCCGCTTGTCGATGTTGATCACCGAATTCCACGGCGCCTTGAAGTGCAGACCGGGATCGGTGACGACGTCGACGGGCTTGCCGAACTGAAGCACGATGGTCTGCTCGGTCTGCTGCACCGTGAATAGCGACATGTAGCCGACGATCACGACGAGCAGGAGCCCGAGGAGGGTGACGATACCTGTGACCGGAGACCTCATCGGCTGCCTCCGCTCGATTGCTGACCGGCGGCGGGCGGCCGCTTCGTCGTCAATTCGCCCAGCGGCAGATAGGGCACAACGCCCTGGCCCGAGGGGCCGCCGTCATAGACGAGCTTGTCCGCGCCGCCGAGCACGCGCTCCATCGTCTCCAGATAGATCCGTTCACGCGTCACTTCGGGCGCCTTCTTGTATTCCTCGTAAACCTTCAGGAAGCGCGAGCTCTGGCCCTTGGCCTCGGCAACCGCCTGCTCCTTGTAGCCTTCGGCGGCCTGCATGATCTGCGCCGCACGTCCGCGCGCCTGCGGCACCACCTGGTTTGCGTAGGTCTGTGCTTCGTTCTGCAGCTGCTCGAGATTGGCGCGTGCCGCCTGCACGTCGCGGAAGGCGTCGATCACCTGCGCCGGCGGATCGACCTTCTGCATCTGCACCTGGCTGATCTGAATGCCGGCGCCGTAGCTGTCCAGAGTCTTCTGGATCAGTTCCTGCACGCCCTGTTCAGTGACGTTGCGCGCGCCGGTGAGGATCGGCTGGATCTGCGAGCGGCCGATCACCTCGCGCATCGCGCTCTCGGCGACCGCCTTCACGGTGCCTTCGGGGTTCTGGATGTTGAAGAGGAAGTCGCCGACGCCGCCGGTGTCGGGCTTGATGCGCCACAGCACGGTGAAGTCGACGTCGACGATGTTCTCGTCACCGGTGAGCATCAGGCTCTCTTCGGGCACGTCGCGAATGGAGCGGCCGCGCCGTGCCGGATCGTCGATCAGCGTCATGCCGATGGAGATGGTGTTGACGCGCAGCGCCTTGGGCAGCAGCACTGTCTCGATCGGATAGGGCAGATGATAGTTCAGGCCCGGATCCACGGTGCGGACATGCTTGCCGAAGCGCAGCACGACGCCGCGCTCCTCGGACTGCACGCGGAAGAAGCCCGACAGCAGCCAGAACGCGATGATGATCAGGATGATCAGCGTGATGCCGACGCCGGAGAAATAGCCACCCGGCATGATCTGCTGAAGGCGGTCCTGGCCGCGCCGCAGAAGGTCTTCCAGATCCGGAGGCCTCGGCCCGACCGGTTGCGGGCCTGAGCCCCATGGTCCCTTTGGACCCGAGCCCCATGGGCCACCGCCCTGATTCTTCCACGGCATTCGACGCTCTCCTCGGCAGGGTGGAATTGCCCCTGCCCGCTTTGTCCGGTCCGGCTTTATAGGGGACAGGCAGGTCCCTTACAACGCAGCCCGGGCTGTCTTTGCAGCTAAGCCCGGGGGCAGAAAAGTCAATGTTAACATTGGCGAATGCGGTTAATGGCGCGGCCGCCGACGATATGTCACATAGGAGTAATCGGCGCTGTCGTTCGGTCCGGCAGGATGACGGATGCGCGCCGTCTCCTCCCATTCTGCCTTGTCGATGCCGAAATGCGTGTCGCCGTCGGGGCGCGCATGCACTTCGGTGATTTCGAGCCGATCGGCACGACCGAACCATTGCCGATAGATCTCGGCGCCGCCGATCACCGCGATCTCGGTGACCGAACGCCGCAGGGCATCGCCGCGCGCAATCGCCTCCGCATCCACGGCTGATGTCGTGACGACGGCACCGGCGGCGCGATAAGCCGGATCGCGCGTGATCACGATGTTGGTGCGGCCCGGAAGCGGCCGGGGCAGGGATTCGAAGGTCTTGCGGCCCATGATCACGGGCTTGCCGATCGTGAGCGCCTTGAAGCGCGCCATGTCGGATTTCTGCCGCCATGGAATCGCGTTACCTGCGCCGATGACGCCATTCTCCGCGACCGCCACGACGAAGACGATCTCCATCAGACAGAGCTCCCCGCAAGCCGCGTCAGCGCAGGACCGGTGACGCGGCACAGCGTCCAGTCGTCCATCATGACGGCACCGAGCGACTTGTAGAACGCGATCGACGGCGCGTTCCAGTCAAGCACCGCCCATTGCAGGCGCGACCAGCCGTTCTCGACGCATTCCTTTGCGAGATAGACCAGCAGCGCCTTGCCGAGGCCTTTGCCCCGATGCGACGGCCGCACATACAGATCCTCGAGATAGATGCCGTGACGGCCGCTGAAGGTGGAGAAATTGGCGAACCAGACCGCAAAGCCGACCGCCTCGCCGTTCCACTCGGCGATCGCGCAGTAGAGCCGCGGTCGCTCGCCGAACAGCGCATCCGCGATGTCAGCCTCGGTCGCCTCGACCTCGTGCGAGAGCTTTTCGTATTCGGCGAGCTCGCGGATGAAGGCAAGAACCAGCCCGGCTTCGCCGGGACGCACGCGGCGGATGTTGAGCGACATCTGCGTCAGACCGCGACTTCCGCCTTGATGTGCGGGTGCGGATCGTAGCCGACGAGCTCGAAATCCTCGAAGCGGAAGGAGAAGATGTCCTTCACGTCAGGATTGATCCGCATCACCGGCAGCGCACGCGGCGCGCGCGTGAGCTGGAGCTTCGCCTGCTCCAGATGGTTGGAATAGAGATGGGTGTCGCCGAACGAATGCACGAAGTCGCCGGGCTTGAGGCCCGTGACCTGCGCCACCATCATGGTGAGCAGCGCATAGGAGGCGATGTTGAAGGGCACGCCGAGGAATACGTCGGCCGAGCGCTGATAGAGCTGGCACGACAGCTTGCCGTTGGCGACATAGAACTGGAACAGGCAATGGCACGGCGGCAACGCCATCTTGTCGACCTCGGCCGGATTCCAGGCCGAGACGATCAGGCGGCGCGAGTCCGGATTGCGCTTGATCATGTCGACGACGTTGGCGATCTGGTCGATGCTGCGTCCGTCCGGCGCGGGCCAGGAACGCCACTGATGACCGTAGACCGGGCCGAGATCGCCATTGGCGTCCGCCCACTCGTCCCAGATGGTGACGCCGTTGTCGCGCAGATATTTGATGTTGGTGTCGCCCTTCAGGAACCACAACAGCTCGTGCACGATCGCCTTCAGCGGCAGCCGCTTGGTGGTCAGCATCGGGAAGCCGGCCGACAGATTAAAGCGCATCTGATGGCCGAACACCGAGAGCGTGCCGGTGCCGGTCCGGTCGGTCTTCTCGGCGCCGTCTGAAAGAATCCGCTCGAGCAGGTCCTGATACTGGTGCATGTGTCGTGTGCCTTTGGGGAGGCCGCGAACTTAGCGGCCACCCCCGCGCTGCGACAGCGGCGATTCGCTGCCTGCACCGATTATACCCGGAAAAAGTGAGCGTTTCCGGTGCAAACGGCAAGGGGCGGAACTCGCGTCCCGCCCCCGCCTATCGGCTTGATTGTGCTGGTTAACTGGCCGGCTTGAGCACCGGGGTCCATTTCGCGATCTCGTTCTTCACGAGGGTCGCGAGCGCCTCCGGCGTCCGGTCCTTTGGGCCCGGGATGACGCTGCCGAGCTCGAGCAGGCGCTTCCTCACCGTCTCGTCCTCGAGCGCTTTGACGGCGGCGGCGTTCAGGCTCGCCACGATGGCCGGCGAAGTTCCCTTCGGTGCGAACATCGCGTTCCAGGCCTGGGCCTGGAACGCAGGCAGGCCGGCTTCCGTCGTCGTCGGCACGTTCGGCAGCGACGGATTGCGCTCGGCCGTTGCGATCGCATAGGCCTTGATGGTGCCGGCGTTGATCTGTGGCACGGCGTTGACGATCTGGTCGCACATGTAGTCGACCTGCCCCGCCACCAGCGCGTTCATCGCGGGGCCGGTGCCGTTGAAGGGCACGCCGACCGGCTTGATGTCGAGGATGGCGTGCAACAGCTCGCAGGACACGTGCGAGACCGAGCCGACGCCGGCATGCGCCGCGTTCACCTTCTCGGCATTGGCCTTCACGTAGGTGACGAACTCCTTCAGGTCCTTCGGCGGAAAGTCCTTGCGCGCCAGGATCAGGATCGGCGTGCCCGCGAGCAGCGCGATCGGCTCGAAGTCTTTCTCCGGATGATAGGCCAGTTTCGGATAGAGCGGCACGGATGCGGCATGCGTGCCCATATGCCCCGTGATCAGCGTATAGCCGTCATTGGCCGCGCGCGCGGCCCGCGCGGTCGCGGTGGTGCCGCCGGCGCCGACCACGTTCTCGATGACGATGCTCTGCCCCAGCGTCTGCGCCATGTGCGCGGTAACGATGCGCGAGATCACGTCGGTCGGGCCGCCGGCCGCGAACGGCACGATCATGGTGATGCCGCGCGTCGGATAGGTCTGCGCCTGAGACGGTGCGACAAACGCGCACAGCGATGCGGCAGCCGCGGCACATGCGCCCGCGAGCGCGCGAATAAAGGTCATGTCGATCTCCTTGTCGGTCCCAGGTCGGTTCCTTGTCGACTCCTTGGGACACAAACAAAAATGCCGGCCACAAGGGCCGGCATTTTCATTTCACGAAGACATCACACAAGTCGATTCGACTTCCGAATGCGGCGCGCGGACGCAGGGCGCCGCGCCGACGCGATCAGTTCTCGGATTCGGTGAACACCTCGTCGCGCTTGGCGCGCAGCGCGGGCAGCACCGTGAGGATCAATAGGCTCGCCGCGATCGCCAGCAACACCGCCGACAACGGACGCGTCAGGAACACGCTCCAGTCGCCGCGCGAGATCAGCAGTGCGCGGCGCAGGTTCTCTTCCATCAGCGGTCCGAGCACCATGCCGAGCAGCAGCGGTGCCGGCTCGAAATCGTGCTTGATCAGCCAGTAGCCGACGAGACCGAACACGCCGGCGAGGATGACGTCGACCGGTGCGTTGTTCACCGAGTAGATGCCGATCGCGCAGAAGATCACGATCGAGGGGAACATCAGCCGGTAAGGCACGCGCAGCAGGCGGACCCAGATTCCGACCAGCGGCAGATTGATGATGATCAGCATCAGGTTGCCGATCCACATCGAGGCGATCATGCCCCAGACGAGATCCGGCTGCTTCTGCATCACCTGCGGGCCCGGCACGATGCCATGGATGGTCATCGCGCCCACCATCAGCGCCATCACCGCGTTCGGCGGGATGCCGAGGGTGAGCAGCGGGATGAAGGAGGTCTGCGCCGCCGCGTTGTTGGCGCTCTCCGGCGCCGCCACGCCCTCGATCGCACCGCGGCCGAACCGCGACGGGTTCTTGGCGATCTTCTTCTCGAGCGTATAGGCCGCAAAGGACGCGATCACGGCACCGCCGCCCGGCAGGATGCCGAGGATCGAGCCGAGCACGGTGCCGCGCAGGATCGCAGGCGCGGAGTCGCGCAGATCCTTCCTGGTCGGCATCAGGCCGGTGATCTTCTGCTGCACGAGGTCTCGGTTCATCTCGGCGCCGGCGTCGAGGTTGCGGATGATCTCGGCAAAGCCGAACACGCCCATCGCGACCGTTGCAAAGCCGAGACCGTCGGCGAGCTCCGGAATGTTGAAGGCCATGCGCGAAGCGCCGGTCTCGATGTCCGAGCCGACCATCGACATGAGCAGGCCAAGCACGATCATCGCGATCGCCTTCAGCACCGAGCCCTTGGCCAGCACGACCGCGAAGATCAGGCCGAGCACCATCAGCGAGAAATACTCGGCCGGGCCGAACGCCAGCGCGAGCTTGGTCAGCGGCGCGCCGAGCACGGCGATGAGCACGGTCGCGACGCAGCCGGCGAAGAACGAGCCGATCGCGGCGATCGCCAGCGCGGGGCCGGCACGGCCCTGCTTGGCCATCTGGTGACCGTCGATGGCGGTGACGACCGATGTCGCCTCGCCGGGTATGTTGACCAGGATCGACGTGGTCGAGCCGCCATATTGCGCACCGTAATAGATGCCGGCGAGCATGATCAGCGCGCCGACCGGCGGCAATCCGAAGGTGATCGGCAGCAGCATCGCGACGGTGGCGATGGTGCCGATGCCCGGGAGAACGCCGACCAGCGTGCCGACGAGGGCGCCGATCAGGCACATCAGGAGGTTGATCGGAGAGAGCGCGACGGCGAAGCCGTGGGCGAGGTTGGCAAAAATATCCATCACGCCCTCACTGGATCAGGAAACGCGGAAACATCGGCATCGGTAGCCCGAGCACGTAAGGGAAGAGCAGCGCGCAGCCGAGCGTCAAGCAGGCGCCGACGACGGCAGCCTCCAGCCAGCGCGTCTCATGCGAGCCCATCGCCGCGATCATGAAGCTCGCGAAGGCGGAGACCACGAGGCCCAGCGGCCGGATCGCGAGCGCGAAAAACACGATCGAGACCATCACGAACAGCGGCCCGCGCCAGGAATAATGGGCCATCGCCGGCCCATCGGTCAGAAGGCCGGTCAAGGCAATGCCGGCGGACAAGGCGACCAGCAGCCCGCCGAACATGCGCGGCGCGGTGCCCGCACCGAAGGAGAAGCCGCGCATGCCCTGCAAATCGCTCGAGGCCCACAGCGCGAACAGCGCGAGCGCCATCAGGATGACGCCGCCAACATAATCCTGGGCCGACCGGATGGTCATGAACAGCGTGACGATCGCCACCGCAAAGACCGGATAGGAATAGATCAGCGCCAGCAGCACGTCGGATGACGCCTTCTTGGTCTCACCGCCGACCGATCCGATCAGTGCCGCGGGAGCGCCCGCGACCAGCGCGGTGGCGTGGTTGATCAGGACGGTGGCCGGGCCGCGTCCCGCGCCCCAGCCAAAGATCGTCCCGATCGACCAGATGAATTCGAATATCTGCGGCGCAACGGCCAGCAGACAAAAACCGATCGCCACCGAGGTGTTTCGGGTGGCTGTCGCTGAGTGGCCCATCGTATCGGCCATGCATGTCTCCTCCGCGACCCGTAAGTCACGCGCAGTGTTGTTCTAATCGGCTGGAAATGGATCCCTCGCCCGGATCACTGCCTAGCGATTTTCATTACACAATGCCAGCAAAACCCAACAAGCCCCCGGCGAGCAGGAGCCATAGTGGATTGATGCGCGAGACCGCTGCGAGCACCGCAACCATCGCGGTCAGAAGCACCGCAGCAATCGTGCGATCGGTCGCGTTGGCCAGGATCAGGGCACTCGCCGCCATCAATCCGATCGAGAGCGGAACCAATGCAGCCTGGATCAGGCCGGGCCAGCGCGATTGGCTCGGCCGGTTCAAGAGCCGGCTGACATAGTAGGCAACCAGCGCGGTCGGCAGGCACATGGCCAGCGTCGCTGCCAGCGCGCCGGGGATGCCGGCGACGGCATAGCCGATTAACGTCACGATAAGCACGTTCGGACCTGGCGAGAGCTGCGCGATCGCATAGGCATCAGTGAACTGCTTGTCGGTCATCCAGTGATGCACATCGACCGCGATACGGTGCATCTCGGGCACCGCGGCCGCGGCGCCGCCGACCGCGAACAGCGACATCAGCGCAAAGGTGGAGATCAACGCCCAGATCGGGTTCTCGGCGTTCACGCTGCTACCTTCCGCCGCAGGAGGAAGGTGGCGCCGACACTCACGGGGATCGCGACCAGCAGCACCGCCTGGAGCGGCAGGCGAAGCACGCCGAGGAGGCCGACCGCCGCGCAGGAGATGCCTGCGAGGATGCGGCGCAGCACCTCCACATCGCCGAACCGGGCGTAGATGATCGCAAGCACGGTCATGATCAGCGTCGGCGGCAGCAGCAGCCCGGTAAAGGCGGCAACGCCGCCCGCGATCCCGCGCAGCCGCGCGCCAAAGACCATCGACAGATTGACGATGTTGGGCCCGGGCAGGAAATGGCAGAGCGCGAAGGTTTCGTTGAACTCGTCCGCCGTCATCCAGCGGTGCTGCTCGACGATCGCCCGCCGGGCGAACACCAGAACCCCGCCGAAACCGGCCAGGGACATCCGGGCGAAGGCGACGAACAGCGCGGCCAGGCTGGGCGGAGGGCCGCTGGTCGCGGCACGATCCGGCTCTTGGGCGGCCGGTGCTGAATCCGGGGACATGTCAGGAGCTTAGAACGAGGGCCGCCGCGAGGCCAAGGCTATCCGGAACCTATCCAAAGGGAACCGCGCCATGCCGCGCCAAACCCCTGTCTTTCTAAACCTTTGCCCCCTATATTGGGGGTGCCGGTTCGCCGGCTATGGAAATAAACGGTCGTCGTAATAAACCATTCGGACCCGGGGGCGGTACCCGGCGCCTCCACCAAAGCCCACCAGCGGGCTAGCCCTAGAAGCGGGTTTTGGCGGGGGCGAAATAGGATCGACGAGGGCGTAAAGGGCGTGCTTTTTCCCGGTATTGTTCCGCCGTTATCGGGCTACTGCAATAGTTGCCAACGACAACTTTGCTCCGGTTGCTCAGGCTGCGTAACGCAGTTTGAAAGACCATCTTAAAGTCCTAACGGGTTAAGCTCCGTTAGGCGGGGTTCGGAGGCACCTGGCAACAGAAGCCTCCACTTACCTTCGATTTCCTCCCCCACGGGGACTCCTGCTGACCCGTCAGGCGCGGTACTATTGCGGCTTGGCGAGTCGGGCCGGCAGGGCCCAACTCCTGGAATGCAACATGACCACCATGGCGACCGATCATATCCGATACGATGTGCTGGCCCGCGACGCGCTGCGCGGCGTGCTGCGGAAGGTGCTGACCGACGCCGCGTCGCATGGACTGCCGGGCGAGCATCATTTCTTCATCACCTTCGTGTCGAAGGCCGAGGGCGTGAAGCTGTCGTCGCGGCTCCTGGCGCAATATCCGGAAGAGATGACGATCATCCTGCAGCATCAGTTCTGGGATCTGACCGTGCTCGAGGACCGCTTCGAGGTCGGCCTGTCGTTCGGCGGCATTCCGGAGCGGCTGGTGGTGCCGTTCAGCGCCATCAAGAGCTTCCTCGATCCGTCCGTGAAGTTCGGCCTCCAGTTCGACACGTCCGATGTCGCCGAGGTCGCGCCCGAGACGTTGCCCGCGGCCCCTGCCCCTTCGGCCCTGTCGGTGCCCACGCCCGCCACGGACAAGGCGGAGACCGCGGAAGAGCCGACCCCGCCGAGCCAGGGCGGCGCCGAAGTCGTGCGGCTCGATCGTTTCCGCAAGAAATGATCTAGGCTACCGCGCGAGACCGTCGCGTCCGGCCAAACTGCCTATATAGAGGAGCACATGAAGAGGCCGCGCGGCATTTCGCGCGGCGGAATGGATGTGCTCATGGCCAAATCTGCACGCACGAAGACCGCTCGCCCCGCGACCCGCACCGAGACCGACAGTTTCGGTCCCATCGAGGTCCCCTCCGATCGCTATTGGGGCGCGCAGACCGAACGTTCGCGGCAGAATTTCCGCATCGGCACGGATCGCATGCCGATCTCGCTCGTGCATGCGCTCGGCATCGTCAAGCTCGCCGCGGCGCAGTCCAACCGCGAGCTCGGCCTGCTCGACCAGCGCCGCGCCAGTGCCATCATCCGCGCCGCGCGCGAGGTGATCGACGGCAGCCTCGACGATCATTTCCCGCTCGTCGTGTGGCAGACCGGCTCGGGCACGCAGACCAACATGAACCTCAACGAGGTGATCGCCAACCGCGCCAATGAGCTGCTCGGCGGCGAGCTCGGCGCCAAGAAGCCGGTGCATCCGAACGATCACGTCAACATGAGCCAGTCGTCGAACGACTCTTTTCCCACCGCAATGCATATCGCGGCGGCGAGCCGCATCACCGCCGATCTCGTTCCTGCCCTTGGCGAACTGCTCCGCGCGCTGCGCAAGAAGGAGAAGGAGTTCGCCAAGATCGTCAAGATCGGCCGCACCCACACCCAGGACGCGACGCCGCTGACGCTCGGCCAGGAATTCTCCGGCTATGCCGCGCAGGTCGAAAGCGGGATCGCGCGACTGAAGGTCGCGGTGAAGGAGCTCTATCCGCTGGCGCAGGGCGGCACCGCCGTCGGCACCGGCCTCAACGCGAAGCCGCGCTTTGCAAGACTGTTCGCAAAGCACGTTGCCGGAATCACCAAACTGCCCTTCACCAGCGCCGCCAACAAATTCGAGGCGCTGGCCTCGAACGATGCTTATGTGCTGGCGCACGGCGCCATCAGTTCGGTCGCGACAGGCCTGTTCAAGATCGCCAACGACATCCGCCTGCTCGGATCGGGTCCGCGCTCAGGGCTCGGCGAGCTGATCCTGCCGGAGAACGAACCGGGCTCGTCGATCATGCCGGGCAAGGTCAATCCGACGCAGTGCGAGGCGATGACCATGGTGTGCTGCCAGGTGTTCGGCAATCACACCGCGATCACGGTCGCCGGCAGCCAGGGCCATTTCGAGCTCAACGTCTACAAGCCCGTGCTGGCCTACAACATGCTGCACTCGATCCGCCTGATGGCCGATGCCGCGCGCTCCTTCACCGAACATTGCGTCAGCGGCATCCGCGCCGACGAAAAGCGCATAAGTGAGCTGATGCAGCGCTCGCTGATGCTGGTGACCGCGCTCGCACCGAAGATCGGCTACGACAACGCCGCCAAGGTCGCGAAGACGGCGCATGCCAACGGCACCACGCTGAAGGAGGAAGCGCTGCGGCTCGGCTTCGTCACAGCGGACGAGTTCGACCGTTTGGTGCAGCCGGAGAAGATGACGAAACCGGGGTAATTCCTAATTCCGATAGTCATCCGTAATGATACGGAGCCAAAAAGCTCATAATTGTAAGGCTTAAAGGACAGGATTTGATTACCGTCAATGTTCCGGAAAGACGGCGTGCTACGCAGCTATTCTGCCCTTGGCGGGGCGAAATTCATCGTTTGATGGCCCAAGGGGCCGATTGACGAGGACGAGCAAATGACAATCAAGTCTTGTGGGGCGCGACGCGGCCCCCTGTTTCTGAATGTTTCATCCTGCCTGAAGAGGATCGGATGATGGAGACGCGGCATGGGGAACGTCATCAACCTGAATCGTTTCCGGAAGCGCGCCGAGCGGGAAGCCTCGGCGAAGCAGGCGGACGCCAATCGAGCGAAGTTCGGCCGCACGAAGGCGGAGCGGTCGGCGGAGGAGACGCGCGCGGACAGGGCGAAGGAGCACCTGGACAAGCATCAGATCGATCGCGAGGAGCAGCCATGAAGTCGCCCGTCGTGAAACGATCGATCGTCGTCGCCGGTCACAAGACCAGCGTCAGCCTGGAAGAGGCGTTCTGGAACGGCATGAAGGAGATTTCGGGCCTGCGCAACATGACGCTGTCCGAGCTCGTCGGCGAGATCGACGGCAACCGCCAGCAGGGCAATCTGTCCTCGGCGATCCGCCTGTTCGTGCTGGACTACTTCAAGAGCCGCGCCATGGCCGTCCAGCCGGACAAGGTCCCGGCCCAATAGCCGGCAAGGCGTCTTTTCGGCGCGTCGGGGCGTTCGCACTTTAAAATCACTCTAAGGTGCAGCTTCCGGCGAGCAAGCGCGCTTGACCTCAATGCCCTGCGTTGAAAATACAGGGCATGACCGACACCAATGATACGCGCCCTCACATGCCGCTGGGTTTGGCCCTGCGCGGCTACACCGGCGTCATCCAGCACCTGTCCGCCAGGGACACCGGTTCGGCGCTCTCGGACATCGAGCTCGAGAGCCGGCTGATCGAACTCGGCTTCGTCGAGGGGGCCCGGGTCGAGGTCCTGCATGAGGGGCTGGTCGGGCGCGATCCCATCGCCGTGCGGGTCGACAGCATCACGATCGCGGTCCGTCGGCGCGAAGCCATGGCCATCATCGTCGCCTGAGGCGGCCGCCCCCTGACCTCAGGCCTTTGATCCCAGATCGTTGAAAATCATGGAAGCACCCCTCCTGCATCTCGCCCTGGTCGGCACGCCAAACAGCGGCAAGACCTCGCTGTTCAATGCCCTGACCGGCAGCCGGCAGAAGGTCGCGAACTATCCGGGCGTCACCGTCGAGCGCAAGGAAGGCTTCTTCGTCACGCCCCAGGGACGCCAGGTCTCGGTGGTCGACCTGCCCGGCACCTATTCGCTGCGCGGCCGCAGCCCGGACGAGGAGATCACCCGCGACTTCGTGCTCGGCAAGGCCTCTGGCGAGACCGTGCCCGACCTCGTGCTGTGCGTGGCCGATTCCACCAATCTGCGCTTGACCATCCGCCTGCTGCTGGAGCTCAAGCGCACCGGCCGGCCGATGATCCTCGTGCTCAACATGTTCGACATCGCCGCGCGCCGCGGCATCACGGTCGACGTCGAGCGGCTCGCCAAGGAGCTCGGCGTGCCCGTGGTCACCTCGATCGCGGTGCGCAAGGGCGGCACGGCCGATCTGTTGACGCTGACCGACGAGATCTCGGCCAGGCTCGCCACCGAGCCTGCGGAGAACACCTGGCGCGCGCTCAGCGTCGGCGAATTGCGCTCCACCCAGCGCGAGGCCGACCGCATCATCGCCGACTGCGTCAGCCTGCCGAGCCGGCCTGACACCTGGACCGCGCGGATCGACGCGGTGGTGCTGCATCCCGTCGGCGGCCTCATCGTGCTGGCGCTGATCCTGTTCGTGATGTTCCAGGCGGTGTTCGCCTGGGCGCAGCCGCTGATGGAGCTGCTCAATTCCGGCTTCGACGCGCTCGGCGAGTTCGTGCACACCACCCTGCCCGCCGGCCTGCTCCAGAGCTTCCTCCAGAACGGCGTGATCTCAGGCGTCGGCAGCGTGATCGTGTTCCTGCCGCAGATCATCATCATCTTTCTGTTCATCCTGCTGCTGGAAGATTTCGGCTACATGGCGCGCGCCGCGTTCCTGATGGACCGCATCATGGGCGGCGCCGGCCTGCACGGCCGCGCCTTCATCCCGCTGCTGTCGAGCTTTGCCTGCGCCATTCCCGGCATCATGGCGACGCGCGTGATCGACAACAAGCGCGACCGGCTGACCACGATCCTGATCGCGCCACTGATGACCTGCTCGGCGCGCATCCCGGTCTACACGCTGATCATCTCGGCCTTCATTCCGGCGAAGGACGTCTGGGGCTTCATCAACCTCCAGGGCCTCGTGATGTTCGGCCTTTACGCCGCTGGCATCATCAGCGCGCTTGCCGTCTCGTTCCTGATCAAGTTCTTCATGCTGCGCGACTACGCGCCGGCGCCATTCATGCTGGAGCTGCCCGACTACAAGATGCCGCGGCTGAAATCGATCGCGATCGGCGTCTACACGCGGGCCAAGATGTTCCTCCACCGCGCCGGCACCACGATCTTCTCGATGATGGTGCTGATCTGGTTCCTGGCCTCGTTCCCGCAGCCGCCGGCGGGCGCGACCGAGCCCGGCATCGACTTCAGCCTCGCCGCCATCATCGGCAAGGCGCTCGAGCCGCTGCTCGCCCCCGTCGGCTTCAACTGGCAGATCGCGGTCGCCCTGATCCCGGGCATGGCGGCGCGCGAGGTCGCGGTCGCAGCGCTCGGCACGGTCTATGCGATCGAAGGCGGCAAGGAAGCGGCCGAGCAGATCGGCCAGGTGCTGGCGACGAAATGGTCGCTCGCCACCGCGCTGTCGATGCTGGCCTGGTACATCTTCGCCCCGCAATGCGCCTCGACGCTGGCCGTGATCCGGCGCGAGACCGGAAGCTGGCGATGGATGGCGGTGACCTTCAGCTACATGCTGGTGCTGGCCTATGCCGCGAGCCTCGTGACGTACAACGTCGCGGTGGCGTTGGGGGCGGGATAGAGTCCCCTCTCGAAACTAAAAACTGCGAAAACAACCCCATGCACAGTAGACGGGGTCGTGAAATCAATGGCTTACGAATTATCCGAATTCGCTTGACCCGTCGGGCAAAACACCGGCATGATGACACCATCGGGAAGCGTCCGCCAACGATTGATCGCGGCCCGCATCCTCGACAAGTCCGCACAATTCACTCGCGCCTGGCCTTGCGACATCGCAGGAACTGATGCCGGACCTCCATCGTTTTCTTCGGCTTCCCATGAAAAGGCCCCGGTCGATGCCGGGGCCTGAGTTCACCGGGAAGACACACACACTCAATAGCGAGCAGCGACCGGAGCACCGAAACCACCGAAGCGGTAGTTCAACCGAAGCGTAACCATGTCCACATCCTGGCTGATCCCGCTGCCGGTGAGCGTCAACCCGCCGGGCGTGACCACGCCTGCGAAGCCGAAATTGTCGCGTCCCATCCAGAGATGGTCGTACTCGATACCGGCCGACCAGTTCGGCGCAAAACCATATTCCCAGCCGACACCCAGGGCGCCGCCCCAGCGCGTGTGACCTGCTGAAGCCAGTCCGACGCCGGTGACGTTGTTGAATATATCGAATCGATTGCGGGTCACGGCAGCGCCGCCCTTCACGTAGAACAGCGAAGCGTTCCATGCCCAACCGAGCTGGGCTGTGAACAGCCCAATGGCGTCGGTCTTGCCTGTGGTCGAGATCAACGGATCGATCAGGCTGACGCGCGTGTTCTTGATCTCGGCCCAATCGCCCTGAGCTTCCAGACCAAGCACAAACTGATTGGTTTGCCAGCGGTACCCGATCTGTCCACCCGCAAGACCACCGGAGCGATCGGCGCAGCCACCTGCTACCGTCCCAGCGGGCGTTACGAAGTCGACGCAACCATGGCTTTGCCCCCAGCCACCGTTGGCCCCGATGTAGAATCCGCTCCAGTTGTAGACCGCCACCACTGGTGCCGGCGGCGGCGCCTTGACGGCCATGTCGGCCGCCATGGCCGGAGCCGCCATACTCAGTGCCACGAAGCCGATCGCAGCAGTCGAAAACTTCCTCATGGTCTCGTCCCCTTTTTTGCTCTTTCGTTCAAATTCGCTGTCTCGTCCAGAAATGAGCACCCATGCTGACCAGGTGCATAAGGTTCGCGAATGTGAGGAACTTTACGCGGGCAGGAGTCCTGAAGCCCGTATCAAAATGGCAACACCCAAGCGCCATCTCTATGCACTGTAGCGTGCTTAATCGATGCCCGACGCTTCTGACGGTAGAGAGCCGCCGTCATCGTTGAGCCACGCATGGATATCTGGCGCCGGAATGAGCCGCCTCGGAACGTGAGGATTGATCGTACCTGCAAAAACAGAAAGGCCTTCATCGAGCTTCGCGCGCGCGAACAACTTGGCTTCGTCCTCGGTCGCGAACGTCCGCGTCTCGCGCGGACTGCGCTGCCTCGGCAAAACGCCACGTTGTCGAATTTCAAAGCTGACGTACCAAGTCGGGATCATCGCACCTGTCAACCTGTGAGCCTCGAAGTCGGGTTGTGGCGCGATCGTCATCCGCGTATTTGATGCAGATCAAACCCCGCGCGTCACACCGGCGATCGGGAGGTTGAGTAAGACGTCGGCAGGACGGCATCGTCGGCGCAACAATCGATGCTCACTTCGAACGCCGCTAACCTCATTGGATCACTTCCGCACCAACAGACTGACCTCCGAGAAACTGCGCGACGATGATCTCGCCGACCTCGTCACACTCCATCTCGATCCCGACGTGTCCCGCTATCTCGGCGGTGTCCGTTCGGCGGAGGCGACGAAGACTTATCTCGCCGTCAACATGGCCCATTGGGACCGGCACGGTTTCGGGCTCTGGGTGCTGCGAACGAGAGACGGAGCATTCGCCGGACGGGCGGGGATCAGGCACATCCTCGTTGATGGTATCGACGAGATCGAGATTGCCTATACGTTCAAACGCGACCTCTGGGGCCAAGGATTTGCGAGCGAGACCGCCGCGGCGCTGACGCATATCGGGCTGTCGCAACTCGCGCTGCCGTCGCTCATCGGCCTGGTCTTCGTCGAACATGGCGCGTCGCGCCGCGTCCTAGAGAAATCCAATTACATTCTGGAGAAGAGCACGACGCATCACGGCGAGGACGTCGTGATCTACCGGATCCGGCGGTGAGCGACGCCCCAACGCTCAGCCGGTGCGCAGCCGAATGGCCGATCGCGGCAATGAGGCCAGAAACAGAACGGCGCAGACGCACAGCAAGACGATGTCCTTGAACAGGAACTCGCCGGTCAGATTCCACGCCATGGGATCGGATGACAGGCTCCATGTGACGACGCCCGGCGTCGTGAAGAAGAACGACCATGTGATCGCGAAGGTCACCACGCCCATGAATGAGCCGACGGCGGACAAGACCGGGCTGAAGCTACCTGCCGCCAGCAGCGCCGCAATCGCGAATTCGGCAACACCGAGAACATAGGCCTCTCCCCTCAGGCCGAAGATCGACAGCCAGGAGATGAACGGACTGTTGGTGATGAACTGCGCGATGCCCTGCGCGGATTGCAGTGTGAATTTCTGCATTCCGAAGGACACGAATATGACCACCATGACCCAGCGGAGAATGGCGAGCGGACGATACGAACCTCCACCATTCTCGGCAACGTTGAATTCCATCATGTGACGATCTCTCCCCGGAATGCGCGTCCATCAGCGTGCGAAGAAAATACGTTCGCTGAAAGCTGTACGAAGAGATCCTTCCGCCGTTACCTGCATCCGGAGTTCCACTGATCACAGGTGCGTGCAACGGCGTGTGTCGGCGCCATGATCGAAGGCAATTCCGAGAAGCTACCAGCAGCGCTCCGCGACGGATCGCAGCGCCCAAGCGGCGCGAGGCCCGTCAGGCCGAGATGATTGCCACCACTTCAATCTCGACGCGGGCCGATGTCGGCGTCAGGGCGCTGACCTGGACGAGCGTGCTGGCCGGGCGCACCGCATCGAAGGCTTCAGAGTGGGCGCGCGCCACATGCTCGGTGTCCGCCATATCGATCACGTACACCACGGTACGGACGACATGCCGCATATCGGCGCCAGCCCCCTCACGGCTCCAGCGTGTAGGAGCGTCCGGGTTCGAGCACGTAGATGGTCAGGAAACAGAGCGGACGTTCCGGATCACAATTGCGAAACAGGGTGTGTGGAAGATCCGCCCGATCCTGCAACGTCTCGCCCGCCCGGTACTGTCGCGGTTCGTCGCCGCCATAAGCGGACTCGGCGACACCTTCGACGATGTAGATCGCGCCCGCAACGGGATGCCGGTGAAGCGGCGCGACGCCACCCGGCGGATAGGTGACCTCGACGACCATGAGTTCCTGTTGATTGCCCGGCAATGGCAGACGTTCGAGAACCTTGCGCGTAACACCGGCAAACCCTGCTTGTTGAGCGCTCGCCTGAGCGTCGGTACGTTCATCCATGGAGCACCTGTCTCGTTCGAGAGTTGCAGCCGTCGCGCCAGATCGCGGTGAACGACAATGGAATGCCTGAAGCGACAAGGTTGAAGGCTGAACCGCTCTCACAGCATTCTGCCTCATATGCGACAGCCCCGTTCAAAGCCTCGTGTCATGGGACCACTTGGAACAGAGGGACTCGCCTGACGCAGTTCCATCTGGCTGCTTCGATGATGTTCCTGAATGCAACCGACCTGAACAGTCATTCAAGAAAGTTTCTTGCCCGTTCCTGCAACAGGTGGTGACGGCAGTCGTTGACCCCCGACGACGCGAACAGGAGGAACAGATGAAGAAGCTGACTTACGCTCTTGCAGCGGTAGCGACGCTTGCAATCGGTGCCCCGACCATCGCCAATGCGGCCGGCGTCGGCATCTATGTCGGCGGCGACAGGGACTATTATGACGGCCCCCGCGCGCGCGTTTACGAGCATGACCGCGGCTGGCACCGTGGCTGGTACAATCACGACCGCGATTACGACCGCGGCGTCGTGATCCGTCGTTATCATCATTGGGACGATTAGTGCGAGCCAGCACGATCGAACAAGGAGGCCTCGCTTCGGCGAGGCCTTTTGCATGTCGGCCGCCCCGCCACTTTCTCACTCGCCGCGATGGCGCAGCGCGTCGACGATGACCTTGAAGGCGGGCGAGTTCTGGCGGCGGCTCGGATAGTAGATGTGGTATCCGTCGAACACCGGCGACCACTTGTCCAGGACCAGCGCGAGGTCCCCCGACATGATGTGCCGTTGCACGACATTCTCCGGCACATAGGCGATGCCGTATCCTTTCAGCGCGGCATCGGCCTGGGCGTAGGAGGTGTTGAACGTCAATTGCCCGTCCACTCGAACGCGAAGTTCCTGGCCGTCCTTCGCGAACTCCCACGCGTAAAGCCCACCTGCCCTTTCCAGCCGCAGGTTGATGCAATTGTGCCGCACGAGGTCGTGGGGGTGCTCCGGCACGCCGTGTTCGGCGAAGTAGCCGGGTGAGCCCACGGCCACCAGCCGCCAATCCGGTCCGATCCGCACGGCGACCATGTCCTTTTCGACGCTTTCTCCGAGACGGACGCCGGCGTCGAATCCGTCCTCGACAATGTTGCGAAATCCGTTGTCGAGACTGAGCTCGAGCTTGATGTCGGGATAGTCCTTCAGGATCGGCTGCAGCTTGGGCCACACCACGCTCTGGAGCGCGTGCTCCGACACCGTCATCCGGATCCGCCCCGAGGGCTTGTCGCGGAACGCCATCAGGTCGGCAATCTCGGCCTCGATCTCGGCGATGCGCGGAGCCATCGACAGCCTCAACCGTTCGCCGGCTTCGGTGAGACCGACGCTGCGTGTCGTGCGCGTCAGCAGCCGGATGCCCATCTGGTCTTCCAGCCGCTTGATGGTGTGACTCAAGGTCGATTGGCCAATGCCGAGCTTCGCGGCCGCCTTGGTGAAGCTGCGCTCCTTGGCGACCGTGAGGAACCAAAGAAGGTCGTTGAAGTCTTGCTTGGCCATCGTTCTCCGCCGCCGACCGTCCCCATTTATGCCGCCCATCGATTAATGCAAGCGGATTACTCCATCTAATCCGATTGCTCGCTATCGGCTATCTCCGGCGGTGCGGGTGGTCTTCGCTGTGCCCCGCGCCGTCCTGGCCCGACTACAGGAACGCACCATGCCCAGACATCGCCCGGTGCGCCGGTCCGTTCTTGGAGGTCTCCTGGCCATCGCCGCCGTTTCCAGGCCGGTGGCCGGCCTGACCGCGACGAACGCTTCCTGGCACACGGGAGCCGCGACCATGCGGATACGATGCGCCTTCGATCGTCACAGCTTTACGGTGGTCCTCTTCGACGGCCCGTCAGCACGCGAATTCGTCTCGCGCCTGCCGCTCGACCTGGCGATCGAGGACTATTCGACCAACGAGAAGATTGCCTATCTGCCGCGCAAGCTGACCGAGGACGGCGGCAGCCCGTTCGCGGACGAGGCGCCAGGCGATCTCTGTTACTACGCGCCCTGGGGCAATCTCGTCTTCTTCCATGACAGCTATCGCTACTCGAAAGGGCTGATCCGTCTCGGCCGACTCGAGGATGGCATTCAGCCCCTGCTCGCGAGAGGGAAATACCCTCTTCGCATAGAGCTTCTCACCTGACGTTCAAATTTGGAGGTTCAGCAATGCTGGCAACACTCATGTACGGTCCCGGTGATGTCCGGTGCGAACAGGTCGACGACCCCAGGATCCTCAAACCCACCGATGCCATCATCAAGCTGTCGGCCACCTGCATCTGCGGCTCGGATCTCTGGCCCTACCGGGGTCTGCAGCCGATCGACGGCCGCGCCCATATGGGCCACGAATATTGCGGCGTCGTCGTGGAGGTCGGACGCGAGGTGACGACGGTGCGGCCCGGACAGTTCGTCGTCGGCTCGTTCTGCATCTCGGACAACACCTGCCCGCATTGCCGGTTTGGATTTCATTCCTCATGCGTCCAGCGCGAGTTCATGTCCGGCGCACAGGCGCCGTACGCGCGGGTGCCGCTCGCCGACGGCACGCTGGTTGCGACCGCGGAGCTGCCTTCGCCCGATCTCATCCCCGATCTGCTCGCGACCTCCGACGTGCTGGGCACGGGATGGTACGCCGCCGACGCCGCGAACGTCCGTGAGGGATCGACCGTCGTCGTGGTCGGCGACGGCGCCGTCGGGCTGATGGGCGTGCTGTCGGCCAAAGCGATGGGGGCCGAGCGGATCATCGCCATGAGCCGCCACGAGACCCGGCAACGGCTCGCCATCGAGTTCGGGGCGACCGACATCGTGGCGGAGCGCGGCGAAGCGGGCATTGCCCGCATCAAGGAGCTGACGCGCGGCGTCGGCGCCGATTCCGTTCTGGAGTGTGTCGGCATGCAGGAGTCGATGACGCAGGCCATCGAGTGCACGCGGCCCGGCGGCTCGATCGGCTATGTCGGCGTGCCCCACGGCGTGACCTTCGACGGCCAGGCGATGTTCTTCGCGCAACGCCGCATGCTCGGCGGACCGGCCCCCGTCCGGCGCTTCCTGCCGGACCTGATCGACCGCGTCCTCGCCGGCAAGATCAAGCCCGGAAAGGTCTTCGATCTCAAGCTGCCGCTGGCCGACGTGGCCGAGGGCTACCGCGCCATGGACGAGCGACGCGCGATCAAGACGATGATCACCGTCTGAGGTCGTATGCATGATCTCGCGGCGCCGCGTGATCGCGGGAGCAGGCTCCTTCGCCGTCGTCTCCGCGTCGCGATCGGCAACAATGAGCGAAACCGGCGTGTCGAAGCAAGGGAGTCAGTCGATGCAGATCAAGCGTAGTGGAGATCAGCCGTCCCAAAAAGGCCCGGAAGCGTGGTTCACCGGACAAGTGCGCATCGATCCGCTGCACACAGCCGTCGCGCCGGCGCACGCGAACGTCGCCAGCGTCACCTTCGAACCGGGTGCCCGGACGGCGTGGCACACCCATCCGCTGAGCCAGACGCTGATTGTGACAGCGGGGGCGGGTCGCGCACAGACATGGGGCGGCCCGATCGAGGAACTACGGCCCGGCGACGTGGTCTGGTTTTCGCGGGCGAGAAGCACTGGCACGGCGCGAGCGCCACGACGGCGATGACGCACACCGCCATACAGGAGCAGCTGGACGGCAAGACGGTCGACTGGCTGGAGAAAGTCAGCGACGAACAATATCGCGGCTGAAAAGTAACGAGGTGCGTCCTGCGCCGTCATTGCGAGCGCAGTGACTTGTCCCGCCGAAGCTTTGGCGAAGGCGGGAGCAATCCAGGCTGTCTCCGCGGAAAGATTCGGGATTGCTTCGTCGCATCGGCGCAAAATTGCTTCGCAATTTTGTCGCGAGCTCCTCGCAATGACGGTGGAAGCCGTTGTGTAACGCGGATGGAATCCTACCTGAAATACCCCAGCACCAGATCGATATCCGAGCTGCCGGCGACCGCGCCGTTCAGCTCGGCGTCGATGACGCGGCGGCAGGCTTCGATCGCGGCGTGATCGCCGAGATCGTTGGCGGCTTCCAGCACGAGCCAGGCGGCGTCGACCGAGGCCTTGTCCGGAGCTCCGCCGCCGACATCGGCGCCGAAGGCATTGTTGAGGTTCTTCTTGCGAACGGCGGTGCCGAATTGAGGCAACATTTGCAAATACTCCCCTGCCAATTCCCGGGTGATGCTCAGTGGACCTGCTTAGTGGACTTGCTCAGTGGACCTGGAGTTCGGGCTGACGGCCCGCATCGGCACCCGCGCCGGTCTTGCGCGACTGGTAGAACTTCAGGATGCTGCGCGAGGTCTCGATCTTGAGCCGGCTGAACTCGCGCTCGTTGTCCTGGAGCTCGCGCGCGGTGATCAGATGATCCTTGGCGCCGAGGAACAGCAGCGACATCGTCGTGTCCCAGGAGAAGTTGAGCGCCTTGCACAGCACCAGGATCATCTCGCGGTTGCGGTCCATCAGCGCGCGCTCGATCACGTCGACCGGCAGCGCCGACAGCAGCGACAGGCCGATCTGCACCTCGTCGAAGCGGTGCTGGCGCGCATAGTTCGAGATCGAGTCCTGGTTGAGGTTGCCCTGGCGGTACTGCGTCGTCACCACGCGCTTGGCGACGAAGTAGCTGCGCGAGGACGGGCCGAACTTGGATTGCAGATCGCCGGTGACCTCTGTCACCGAGCTCTGGATCTGCGCCATCATCTCGGGGCGCTCGCTCTCGAGCCGGCGGCGGACGTCTTCCGACGCTTTCGAGATGAGCTGCTGGAAGATGTGGCGCGGCACGTCCTTGCGCAGGCCAAGCTGCTCGGCAAGAATCGAATCGCCCTCGGCGCGGCGGACCATGTGCAGCAGGCCCGAGCCGGAGAAGCGCGCGCCCTCGTTCCTGGCGACCGACGTCACGACCTCCTGGTCGCCGCGCTTGACCAGCACGTCGGTCACGGCCTCGCCGATGGATTTACGCTGGGCAATCGCGAGCAGATGCGACTGGCTCTTGGTAAGGGCGCTCTCGACCAGCATCTTCTCGTCGAGACGGGTGGAGTCGCGCAGCACGGGACCGGCAACCGCGATCTCGTCGTCGAGAGCGAGCTTTTCGATAACATTGAGCGGAGCGTGATCGCAGGCCGCCATCAATTCGGAGAGCTGCGTCCGCGCGGCAACCTCGATCTCGTCGGCAAGCCGGCCGATGACCTCGCCGAACATGCTGATCTCGTCGTCGCTGTAGCGGCCGGTGATCAGGATGTCGGTCGCATGCCACAGCGCGCGTGCCCGGCTTTCGTCGGTGCCGCGCGCGATCGCGTCGTCCAGATCCTGTAGAAGCGTTTTCGCCCCGTTCATGTCGATCACCCCAGTTCTTGGTCGTTCTTTGGCGAGCCATCCCGCCTGTGCTGGCGCGACGCCGAATTCCTCTGACACCCGACACTAGGGAACAAACGCGAGAATCCGGTAAAGTCGGCAGATCAGTTTTGCCGACGAGAATTCATTCAAATGCGAGGGAATGGGTTTACCGGCGGGCAAGGGAGAAGGTGCGCTCCCTCTCCCGCTTGCGGGAGAGGGCTGGGGAGAGGGTGTCTCCGCAGAGCGACTCCCTTAATGAAAAGAACCCTCACCCGGCGCTTCGCGCCGACCTCTCCCGCAAGCGGGAGAGGTTAAGAGGGCTCGCGGCCCGATCTCTCCAAACTAACTTCGCCCTTACGGGTTCGACGGCGTCAGCACCAGCGGCGGCTTCGGCTTGGGCTTTGCGGGCGCGGGGCCCGGCGCCGGTCTCACCTCGATCGGCGGCGGCAATGGCGCGACCTGCTGACTTGCGAGCGGCGGGCTTGGAGCTGCGGGCGCGGCCAGCGGCGCTTTCGGCGTCGGCGCGGCTTTCGGCCTTGGCGGCGCGCGGCGTGGATCCTGGCCCGGCAGCGGCACGTTGGCCGGCACCTGCTCGGGCGCCGCATCCGGAGACACCAACGTCGGTAGCGCCGCGGTCGCCGGCGGCGGCTCGCCGCGCTCGATGGCATCGAGCCGGCGCGTCTCGCGATCGATCGTGCGCACCGCGAGCCACGAAGACAGCGGCGCAAGATCGACGGTGCGGTTGAGCTTGTCGGGGGGGCCCGCCGCGAACAACTGGATCTCCGGCGGGGCGCCGGAGAGCCCGGTCATGATCGGCGTCAGGCTGGCGCGGATGTCGGCCTGGTCGGCGGGAATGTCGTAACCGCCGGAGACAATGGCGCGGGCGTTCTTCGCTTCAAGCGGCGTGGCACCAACGCGCAGCCGTCCGTCGCGGATCGTGAACGGGATCTGCGCCGAGGCGACCGCAATGGGACCCGCCGCCAGCGCGGGTTCGACCAGCTGCCGCAGCCTGTTGTCGTCGGCGACCTGACCGCCGTCGCTGGCGCGGATGGCGATCTCGAACGCACGCGGGTTGAGGCCGCTGATTTCCGCAGAGTCCAGCGTCACCGTGCCGTTGCCGGCGAGCGCGCCGGTCAACGCCGCGACGCTGCGGCCCTGGCTGGTCAGTGCCATCTGCACCGAGGCGCGTCCCTTGGGCAAAGCAAGATCACGGTAGCGCAGCGTGGTCGCATCGACATTGCTGAGCTCGATACGTGCGTTCAGCGCAACGCCACTCGCGCCGTTGCGCGCGTCAAAGCTCGCCGACAGCTCGCCGCCGCCGACGCCGCCCTTGAGCGCATCGAGCGCGAGCGACTGGCCGTCGCTCCGGATCGTCCCGCCGATGGGACGCAGCTCGACGCCGCCTGGCAACGTGCCGCGCAACGCCTGGAAGGCGATGCGGCCGCGCCAGCCACCGAGGAGCCCCGCGCTCAGCGGCTCGCCGGCATCGCGTCCGGCCGCGCCGACGGCAAGCGCGAGCGCCGGCGCAAGATCGAGCGTGTCGAGGCCTACCTCGCCGTCGATGCTCTTCTCCTGGTCGAGCGTGACCGCCAGACGACCGCGCAGATGCGAGCCGGCCGCGCTGCCGTCGAGATCGTCGAAGGTCAGGCGATTGCCGGACAGAGAGAGCCGGGAGGACAGGCTGACGGTCTGCGTCGATTTGCCGGCCGGGCCGGTTCCGAACAGCGGCGCGAGGTTGACGTTGCGCACGCGCAGATTCACGGACGCCTTCGGCTCCGGCGCGGACAATTCGACGCTGCCTTGCGCGTCTGCGTCCAGCCCGCCGCCGCTCAGTTTTGCGTTCAATTGCAGCGGACGGCGCCAGGCACCGCTTAACCGGCCTTCGAACTGCGAAGCGCCCTCGCCCGCGGCCACCACGCGATCGAGGCCGAGCAAGGCCAGCAATGCGCCGGCCTGCGGGGTCGAGACTTTCGAGTCCAGCGTGAAGTCGCTGTTGCGCAGGCGGTCGATGTCGATGCCGTTGACGGCCGCTACCGGCGTCTGTGCGGCCAGCGTCGCGGTGGCCTTGAGCTGCGGCGCGTCGAGATCGAACACGGCGCGGGCGTCGCTGCGATCGGCATGCTCGGCGTTCCTGTCGAGGCTGAGGTCGAGCTTCAGGCGGGTCGCACCGGGCAGCGGCGCGATCGCATCGAAGCGCGTACGCACCGAAGGGGCAAACGGCTCGATCAGCGCGGTAAGCTCGCGCAGCGAATTGGCTGAGGATTTCAGCGCGAGCTTGCCGGTGGCTTTGGTACGGTCGAAGCTGCCGCTCGCCTCGGTGGTCACGCCGCTGGTCTGGCCGAACCGCAACTGCTCCAGCGACAGCGACGCCGGTCCATAGCCGAGCCTCGCCGCGAACGGCCGCAGCTCCTGGCCGGCGGAGATCGCACGGCCGACATCGAGCGAGAGCCTTGCCTCCTCCGGCCATTCGCCTTGCGGCCCGCCGAGCGCGCGCACAAAGCTCGCAGCGGCGTCGAGATCGAGGCGGTCGGCCTTGAGCTCGGCATCGATCCGCGAGCCCTTGCTCGCGCCGGTCTGGACGAAAGCAATTCGTCCCTCGATGGCGCCGCCTTCGATGTCGGCCTTCAGCTTGTCGATGGCGAGATGGTTGGCGGCGATCGTCACGTCGCCGGCAAGCCGCAGCGGCCGGGTGCTGCGGCGGTTGACCTCGCTGCGGCCCTGGAGCCAGGCCACCAGCGTATCGGGATCGGAGGATTCGACGCTGAGCCGGCCACTGAAGCTGTCGGCGCCGGGCGCCGCGCCGTTGAGCGAGAGCTGCGTCATGCCGGGCGCGCGCAGCTCGAGCCGCTGGAAGGTCCAGGACCGGCCGTCGGTCTTGAGCTCGGCGGCGATGTTCTGGAGCGGCCGGCCGCCGAGCATGATCTGGTCGGAGTTGAACTCGATCTGCGCCGGGATCGGCGCCTGCGGGATCGCGGCAAGGCCGGCGCGCAGTGCCGGCAGGATGCGCAGCGGCTCGGCGTCGTCCTTGCCGGCCAGCTTGTCGGCATCGATCTGGCGCGCCGACAGCACCGCGCGCAGCAGCGGCGAGGCGCCGAACCTGAGATCGCCGACGCCGCCGACTTTCAACGCATTGTCCTCGGCGCCAAAGCTTGCGTCGATCTGGTCGAACTTGGCGCCGGCGGGATCGGCCTTGAGTTTTGCGGTGAGCTTCCAGGGCGTCGGCCCGGCCTCGCCGGCCTTCTTCGCCGCCGGCACGGCCAGCGTCAGCGCGCCGTCGAATTTCGGCAGGCGGTTGTCGAAGGCGAGCACGCCTTCGAGATCGGCGAGGATGGCGCGCTCGCCGGGATCGATGTTGAGGTGGAGACGCGTGGCGCTGCCGTCGGCGCTCGGGCCGGAGGAGATGCGGAACGGGTAGCGCGTGCCGCTCGCGGTGAAGCGGCCGTCGCCCCGCACCGAACCGGCCAGCGAGCGGACGTCGCCGGAGAAGGCGATGTCGCTCAGCTCCAGCGTCGAGCGGCTGGCGGCATCGTGCAGGGCGATGCGGCCGGTGAGATTGAGGCGCTCGATCGCCAGCGAAGCCAGATTGAAGGTGCCGCTCGCGGTGGACGGCAGATCGACCCGCCCGCGCGCATCGAGGCCGAGATCGACCGCCATGCCATTGACCGTCAGCTCGGTGGCGCGCCATTCGCCGCGCATCAGCGCGCTCAGGCTGAACTCGACGTCGAGCTTGTCGGCGCGCAGGCGGCCGAGATCGTTGTTGCCGCCGAAGGTGACCGAGCGCAGCCGCAACGTCGGCGCCGGCAGCAGCCGCGCGTCGAGCTCGCCCGCCACCCGCACCGGCACGCCGATGATCCGGCCCGCCTCCGCCTCGAACTGGGGCCTGAACTGGTTCCAGTCGATGAAGTAGGGCCCGATCAGCGCGGCCAGAAGCGCAATGATGAAGGCAATCGCCAATCCGAGCAGCGTCGTCTGCACGGGTCTCCCCTCGGCCAAACCGGCACCCGGGCCAAACCTTGCCCCATGGAAGGCTTCAGGCGCGCCGGAACAGCCCCTTATATAGGGGGAAGTGTGGCGAAGTCACAGCGACTGTTGCGCGCGGAGGTTAACGCGCGCCGCCTCACCAGCTCGCCGGCAAGCTCTTCAGGCCGCGCAGCACGAAGGTCGGCCGCCATTCCGGGTTCTCGACGTCGTCGATGCGCAGATCCGGCAGCCGGCGCAACAGCGTGGCGATGGCGATCTCGGCCTCGATCCGCGCCAATTGGGCCCCCAGGCAGAAATGGATGCCGCCGCCGAACGACAGCGGCTTGACGTTGGGACGGGTGACGTCGAGCCGGTCGGGGCGATCGGGATAGACCGCCGGATCGCGGTTGGCCGAGCCGAGCAGGCACAGCACGGTCTCGCCCTTGGGGATTTTCCTGCCGCCGAGATCGTCGATATCCTCGAGCGTGACGCGCCCGGTCATCTGCACCGAGGAATCGTAGCGCAGGAACTCCTCGATCGCATTGACCATCAGCTCCGGCCGGGCCTTGAGCAGCGCGAGCTGGTCCGGGTTGCGATGCAGCGCCAAGAGGCCGTTGCCGATCAGATTGACGGTGGTCTCGTGGCCGGCGCCGAACAACAGGATGATGTTGGCGGTCAGCTCCTCGTTGGTGAGCTTGTTGCCGTCTTCCTCGGCCTGCACCAGCTGGGTGGTGAGGTCGTCGGCGGGATTGCGGCGCCGGAGCTCGAACAGCTGCTGGAAATACATCTGCGCCATCATGTTGCCGGCGTTGCCCTTCGCGATCTCCTCCGGCGTGAGCGGCACGGGGTCGAGCAGCCGCCCGCCGTCGCGCGAGCTCTTGTAGAAGACCTCGCGATGATCCTCGGGGATTCCCAGCATGTCGCAGATGATGGTGACGGGCAGGCGGAAGGCGAAATCCTCGATCAGGTCCATGTGGCCGCGGTCGATCACGGCATCGATGGCCTCATCGACGATCTCCTGGATCCGCGGCCGCATGTCCTCGACGCGCCGCGCGGTGAAGGCCTTCACCACGAGGCCGCGCAGGCGGGTGTGGTCGGGCGGATCGGCCTGCAGCATCCAGTGGCTCATGCTGCGGAACACCGGCTCGTCCATGATCTTTTCGCTGTAGCGGCGCTTGGACCGCTCGACGAAATCCTTGCCGAAGCGCTTGTCGCGCATCACGAGGCTGACATCGGCGTGGCGACTGGCGACGAACTGGCCGAACGGCGTCACATGGATCGGATCGATCGCGCGCAGCCGGTCGTAATGCGGATAGGGGTTGCGGATGAAGTCCGGCGACAGCGGATTGAACAGCGGATCGCCGCCGGCAGGTTGCGCTTGCTCGTTCATGGTGACCTCAAATCGGTTGCCGCATGACACGAATACGCCGATCGCAGCCCCACTGCCCGGCGTAACCATCCCCTGAAATTATCAACTCGATACATTGTTGTATCGAGTTGCATTCTGCCCTAACCTGGTCCGATGTCAAGGGTGAGAACCAGGCCGACCAGGGACGACACGCGCGACAAGCTGTTCGAGGCGGCCGCGCGGGTGTTCGAGGAAGACGGCATCGGCGGCGCCAGCATCGAGGCGATCGCGGCCGCGGCCGGCTTTACCCGCGGCGCGTTCTATTCCAACTTCAACAGCAAGGACGAATTGATCATCGCCATGCTCGAGGACCATGTCGAGCAGTCGATCCGGCGCAATATGGACATCCTCGCGCAGCACGACAATCTCGACGATTTCATCGCGGCGCTGCGAACGATGGACCGCAGCCGGCAGGATCCGCTCGGCCGCTCGCCGCTCTTGCACATGGAGATGATCCTCTACGTCGCGCGCGCCGAGAAGCGCCGGCCGGAGCTTGCCAAACGCCTGCGCGCGCGGCGCAAGCTGATCGCCGACATCGTCGAGGCGACGTTGAAGAGCAACGGCAAGAACAACGCGCTCAACCCGCCCTGGATGGCCTCCGTCGTGCTGGCGCTGGAAGACGGCTTTCGCCTGCACCGGCTGATCGATCCAGAGACGACGCCGGCCGACAGTTTTCTGCGCGCGATTACGGATCTGCGGCGGAGGACGGGGCTGGCGGCGGGGTGACAGCGGCTGGGGCGATTGTCCAAGCGACAACTTGAGAGAGGCTTGAACTTGTCAGCAACCTTGACCAACCCAAAGCCGCGAAAATCTGCTAGTTTTTGGAATCCGGACGTTTGGCTCCTGCGCGGAGGCAACGATGACGAACTCGGAAGTCTCCACCGATCTACCGGACAAACCGACATCCGATAACGAGCAACCGGACAAAGCGACATCCGATAAGGAGCAATTGGGGAAACCACCATCCGATCGCGATCTTCGCAATCCAACGAGTCGCCTCCGGGCGCGATTGCAGTTGATCGGCGGAGCGCTCGCCTCGATCGCCGCTATCGGCGCGATCGCGGGTGGTCTCGTCGGCTACTGGACTGTGTGGAAGACGCTCCGCACCGATGTGTTTCCGGACAAGCAACAGACGCAAAGAGAGGCTACGGCCAGGCCTGACGTTGCTCCCCGGTTGTCTCTCGTCGTCCTGCCATTTGCAAACCTCAACAACGATCCGGAGCAGGACTACTTCGCCGATAGTATTACGACCGATCTGACAACCGATCTCGCGCAAATGCCCGGCGCTTTCGTCATCGGACGGGGAACGGCCTTTACATTCAAGAACAAGCAGATCGACTTTAAGACGCTCGGCAAGGAGCTCGGCATCCGATGGGCGGTACAGGGCGCGGTGCGACGCAACGGAGATCAGATCCGGGTCAACGTGTCGCTTACGGATGCCGCAAGCGGTCGCGACATCTGGTCCGATCGCTTCGACGGCGATCGCACGAACCTCGCCGCCTTGCAGGACCAGATCACGGGACGGCTCGCACGCTCGCTAAACATTGAACTCATGCAAGCCGAAAGCCGCCGCAGCGAAAAGGACCAATCCAGAAATCCAGACGCCATGGACTTCACGATGCGCGGCTGGGCAAAGTTCTATGAGCCCCGGTCGAAGACGGAAATCGCGCAGGCAAAGGACCTGTTCGACCGTGCGTTGCATCTCGATCCGGATAACGTCGATGCAATGATCGCGAAAGCATGGTGCTTAGCCATTGCTGCGGGCTTCAGGTGGTCGACCTCCATGGCCGAAGATAAAGAAATAGCGACTGATCTCATCGACAGGGCGCTTGCGAAAAGCTCGTCAAACGCGTTGGCCTACGTGGTAAAGGGGGACACTCTTCGAGTATTTGGGCGCCCTGAGGAGGCGTTGCCTGAATACGACGCTGCGCTTGAAATCAATCCAAATTTCCCGATCGCCTACGCTCAGAAAGGACTTGCACTCATCCTCTCCGGGCGGGCCCGCGAAGCGTTCTCGCCGCTTCAGCTGGCACTCCGCCTCAGCCCGAAAGATCCGATTGCCGTCTCTTGGTATTACAACCTTTGCCATGCACACCTGCACCTTCAGGAATATGAAGAAGCCACCAAGGACTGCAGGCGAGTGATCAACATAAACAACGCATTCTGGTACGCCTATGTAGATCTGGTCTCGGCTTACGGAGCCAGCGGGCAATTGGAGCCGGCGCGGCAGAGCTTGACTGAATTGAACAAGATCCGACCAGATTTCACGATCCAGTGGTTCCGTGAGTTTGGCTACGGATACTCAAGCAACCCGCAGTTTCGTCGGGAATTTGATGAAATTCTCGATGGGCTAAGGAAGGGAGGCGTGCGGGAGCAATAGCGTGAAGGCCATTCGCTTGCCGACATTGGCGACCTTCCATCTCGAATGTCACCTATTGGCCCGTTTGAGACAAACTAACCAGCGCTGATCATGTCAGTTCACCAGGCTTGACCGGAAGTCCTCGGTGTCCTGTCGAACCGACGCGACTAACCCCGAAGCGGACATTCTTCTTCGATCGGTCGTTCGCTCGCATTGCAATACGGAACTGAAGGGTGGCCCAGCCTGTTTGTTACATTCAGCCAAGCGGAGGTCGCCGTGAGGATTATTCTGATAACGACGATTTGCTGGGCCGTGTCGTGCGGATTTGCGACAGCGCAAGCCGATCCGAAGAAAGACTTGAACACGCCGACTGGGCGCTCGGCGCCGGAAGAAAAAGGTCAATTGCAGCCGCAAGGTTGGACCGGACCGATTGAAACAAAGTCGGGTGGTGCGCAGCCGGAAAGTCCGCAAGGTCAAAGCCCACCGGGGATGCAGGCAGCGCCGGACGGATCAACAAAGACAGTCGTTGAGCCCCGGAAGTGAGCCACTCCCTGGTCGGTGAGCGATCCGGCTTCGCTCAGGGCGAGCCGGACCGTAAGGCCTCCTTTTGGCCCGTTCCTGCCGATCGCCATGCTCCCAGCCGGCTCGGCGTCTTGGGCCGAGCGGCGATCCTGACCGTAGCGGAAACGCCCGGGTAGCGTCGCACGGCGTCAGGCGGAGCGCTGGCTGCGTCGCGAGGAGAGATCCGGGCACAGCACGAGCTTGCCCTCAAGACCGCCAGCCTCGAGGCGACGGTGAGCTTCGGCGACCTCGTCGAAGGAGATCCGCTCGGCGATGCGCGGTCGGATGGCCCCTTCTGCCAGAAGCTCGAACAATTCCTCCAGGTCCTCCTTGAACCAGGTGGGATGTCGCGCCCGCATGGCATTTACCGAGTAAAAGCGGGCTCGCTTGCCGTCGGGCAATAATCTCCACAGATAGAGGCGCGCGATCTCCATCAAGATAGGGAGCATCCGACGCCGTGCCTGCACGCTCGCCGAGAAGCCGATGGCGCAGAGCAGGCCGCCTGGCTTGAGCGCCGCGTATGAGCGGCGATAGCCGTCTTCGCCGACCCCGTCGACGATGACATCGAACCCGCCCGGCAGAACCCGCGTGAAGTCCTCATGCTGGTAGTCGATCGGCGTTGCCCCGAGCTCCCGGACGAGCGCCATATGCTCGCCGCGCACCGTGCCCCACAGCTCGAGGCCCGCCAGTCTCCCGAGCACGAGCAGCGCCTGGCCGACCGCGCCGGCGGCGCCGTGCACGAGCACACGTTGGCCTCGCTGGACCTTGGCCGCGCGGTGCAGAAGCTGGTACGCGGTCGTCCAGCTCAAGATCAGCGCGGCCGCTTCAGCGGCGTCCACGCCAACCGGCACGCGGGCCAAGTCGTCCGCCCGAAGCGTGCGATACTCGGCGTTCGACCCGACCACCGTCATGTCGGCCACACGGTCGCCAATCTGAAAGTCGTGCACGCCTTCGCCGAGCTGATCGATTGCCCCCACCACGTCGTAGCCCATGACGAATGGCGGCCGGAGGCGCATCGTTTGCGGGTACAGATGCCGCCTGATCAATACCTCGGTGTAGCTGAGGCTCGACGCGAGTACGCGAACGCGCACCTCGCCCCGGCCGGCGGTCGGCAGGCGGGTATCGACAACTTCCAGTGTCTCGGGATCACCGAAGCGGCTGACCTGAACAACTCGATTGCGCTGCTCGATCATGGGCGATCTCCATGCAATGCCGCGGCGCAAGAGCGGGCAGCCTGCCGTCAGGCTGGAGAAATTGAGTTGATCCAGATCAAGCGCGAGAGCCGCGCTGTTTGGAATTCTCCTCGGACCAAATGACCAGCCGGGTCGTTTGGCGCCATCATTTTTCATTGGAGGGGAAAATGCCTGCAGTTGTCATGCAGTTCGTTTCGCATCCAAGGCCCGGTAGCGATCTCGCGACTATCTTACAGCTTGCAAAGGACGGCGCGACACTTTGGAAAAGACACGGGGCCGATGTCAGCTATTGGTCGGTGATCGGTGGCGAGGTCGGGAACTACGCCTTCGTCGCTCGCTTCGATAGCGTAGAAGCTTATGGGCGCACCTTGGCGGCACTAGGTGCCGATCCAGCTTTCGCAGAATTCCAGGCTAAGCGGCTAAAGGCTGGGCAATCCGATTGGGTACGCTCCAACATGGCCATCCAGGTTGATATCTGACGGAACGCCTTCTCTCCCGAGTGCGAGACCGCCTTCGGGCGGTCTCTTGCTGCGCGGCCGATGTCGCCCTGCCCCGCGCACACCACGGCGGTGGCGTTCGCGAGCGCGCCGGGCTATACGCGGACGGGTGACGTCCTTTGCCTGGTGGCGCGGCGCGGTCGCGCATCTCACGTGGAAACGTCACAAGGGGGCCAAATTGGACCGAATGAGTCTTCACGATCCCCTTTTCGCCACCTATGTCGTTGCCGCCACCCTGATGATCTTGAAGGCCGTGGCGATGTCATGGCTGACCGTGATCCGTATGGTGCAAGCCAAGGGGGGCTACCGTTCGCCGGAGGATATCAAGAAGACCCCGATGAATCCCGCGCCAGATCCAGCGCAGCTTCTTCCCAACGAACGTGTCGAGCGGATCCGCCGGATCCAGATGAACGATCTCGAGAGCTTGCCGTATTTCCTGGTCGCGGGTCTGCTCTATATCCTCACGCAGCCGTCGCTGCGGCTCGCGCAGTGGCTGCTCTACGGCTACGTTGCCTCACGCCTGCTGCATTTTCTGGCCTATCTCACGGGACAAATCCACGAAGTTCGCGCGACACTGTGGACGGTCGGTTCGCTCATCCTCGTCTTCATGACCGGTCGCACGCTTCTCGTTGCACTCGGCGCTTGACGCTCAATCGGCCACACCGGCAACCTGCTGGGCCGAAAGGTAGCGTTCGAGAGCATCGTTTTGCTTGAAAAAGCGCATGGCGCGCAGATCGCGGATCGTTGTTTTTTGTGTTGCATCGCGACGCCGCGTGATCTCGCGGGCTTCTTCCAGGCGGCCGGCGGCGACCAGATTGGCCGCCAGCATACGATGGCCGGTGCCATTGCCCGGATTGTGCTGAACCGACTTGCGTGCCCACGCGATGCCATCCTCGTGGCGCCCGAGCGCAAAGCAAGACGCCGTCAATCCTGTCATCCACAAATGCAGCATGCTGTCGTAGGGACTGAGGACGAGAGAACGATGAAGACATGTGACTGCGTTCTCGTAATCGCCTGCCATGCTATCGATCATTCCGAGCGTACCCCACGCGAAAGCCGAACTGGGATTGAGCCTCACGGCCTCGACGGCATGAATACGCCCCTGATCGTTGTCGCCGGCCGGCCCAAACAGTGTGAAGCCATACACCGCATGGGCAAAGGCGTCCGTACCGTCCTGCTCGACCGCGCGACGCGCGAGACTGAGCGCCTCGGTCGTGGCGTCCGGCGACGTGTGTGCGCCAAGCGGCGAAGCCATGACGAGTCCCCAGGCGAGCGCCGCGAGCGTCGGCGAGCGCGCCTCATCAAGGCTGAGAGACTGTCGAAGCAGGTCGATCGCCTTGGTGATATCCTCACGGGTGCCGCCCCAGAGGTGGTGAAGGGCACGCAAGTAGAGATCGTAAGCAGAAAGATTGGTTGGCGGCTTGCGACGCGCTCGTTCGATTTCGGCGCTGCGAACGGCGGGATCGACGACCGCAGCGACGCTGCTGCTGACGTCATCCTGCAGATCGAAGATGTCGGTCAGTGGGCGGTCATAGCGATCGGACCAGACCTGAGCCTCGCTGCCGCTATGGGTCAGCTCGGCCGACACGCGAATGCGGTTGCCGGCCTTGCGAATTTGGCCGCTCAAGACGTATTGGACACCGAGTTGTTGCGCAATCTGCTGGCTGGTCATTCCCTTGTCCCGGAGGGCAAAGCTCGTCCCGCGTGCAATCACCACAAGGGCGCGAAAGCGCGACAAGGCCGTGATGATGTCCGCAGTGACGCCGTCGGCGAAATAGTCCTGCTCGGGGTCACCGCTCATGTTGCTGAACGGCAGAACCACCAAGGACGGCCTCTCGCCGTGCATGACGAGCGCCGGCGGGGGTGAGGCCTCCGGCGCGACCTCACCGGCAGCCGGCGCGGCGTTCTGCGGGTGATTGCTGCGCAGTTCCGCGGCCAGCGACCTGGTTGCCAGATCGGGCTCGGTGCTCAGCTCGCGCTTCAGCAAGGCAACGACGTCCCGATAGTATTTGAGCGCCTCGGCGTTACGTCCCGTTGCGGACAAAGCGCGCATGATCAAGCGATGCGAATCTTCGCGCAGGTTATTGAGTGCATTGGCGCGCTGGCCGGTTCGCAGGGCTTGCTCCGCACGCCCCTCAGACAGCTCATGCCCGCCGAGCGTCACCATAGCGCCCAGAGCCAGCTCCGATAACCGCTCGCGTTCGCCGGCTACCCATTCGCTCCAGCATTCTTCGCCGACGCTGATGTCGTCAGCCAGGCGCCCACGATAGAGGTCCGCCGCCGCACTCAATGCATCACGGCTGCCGTCCTGGACAAGCTCCTCAAATTGGCTCACATCGCATGCGATCACCATGGCATTCAGCGACACGAGTTCGCCATCGCTCCTCAGCGCATCCTGACCCAGGATTTGACGTAGCTTGAAGAGCGCTTGTCGCAGATTTTGCTTCGCTTGCGCATCGAGGTAAGATCCCCACAGCAAGGTCGACAGTTTTTCGCGTGACTGCGGGTCAGGAGCCATGCAGGCCAGAAAGGCCAGCAACCCCGCGAGCTTCTTGTTCGGCAGGCTGACGGCGCCATCCGGCCCTGTCAGTACGAAACGTCCCAGAAGCGAGAGACTAAAGATTGGGCACGCCGCAGATGTAGTTGTGGCCACTCCGCCTCCGATTCAATCAGACGCACCCATTTGGTATACACTCTACAGCAATTGCCACCCTTGCGAACATTATTAACGCGCCGATGACGATTGAATAACGCCGGCGAAGACCCCCGCAGGTTTTGATCGCATTGCGACGGGATGCCGAATGGTGAACCGACGCTCGGCAATTTCATCCGGAAAGCGGTCATGCGCGCGCGTCACCTCCTAGCGGCGGTCGCAGTTCTTTTCGTGGTCCTTGCGGGGATCGACGTCGCGCTGACGGCCCTTGCCGCTCCGAGTGCCGGGGCGGCTTCGGACTCGGCACCTCCGGTCGCACCGCTCCTTTTCGGAGGCGACTGATGGACTCCGGCTTCCCAACCGCCATCAAACAGGAGATCGCATTGACCCATCTGGACGATCAAATTCACGATTGGGGTAAAGCAACAAAGCCCAGAGGTCGTCGCGCGTCATTTCATGAAGCCGCGACTGCGCCCCGGACAAAGTCCCAGGTGCGCATCTCCGACACTATTCCCCCCGCAAAGGATTTTCATCTGCGCGGTCTGGCGCCCCTCACGCTGTTCGTCACCTGGTACCAGCGCGCCCGCTTCAGGGCGGAGCTGCTTGCCGACCTCAGGCACAAGCCCGAATACCTCAGAGACATCGGGATTTGCCCGCACGAGGCGACGTCCGAAACCACCCGATTCTTCTGGGAGCCGGTCCTGCTCAGGCGCAGCCCAGCCGGATGCGACCAGCAATCGGCGTCATTCTCTTTGTTGCCCGCGCCGGAATCGGCGTCGCGCTGAGGGCCTTTGCCGCTGCGAGAGCCAGAGCCGCCTCGGCGGCGGATTTCGATGCAGGTTTCAATCGTTTCAGGCGGGCCCGGCGCACGCGCCCACCCGCGCAGCATCAGGAGACTAGCCATGAAGACCGACGTACCCGCGCTACCGCGGAGCTCCCTGGCATCAACGATCATTGCTGCACTTCACGAATCTCGCCGCCGAGAGGCAATCAACGTCATTCATCGCTACCGGCATCTCGGTTTCGATCGGGTCGAAACCAACCTTTGCGACCCGACGCCATCGCCGGATACGAAAACGCTCGCTCGTCAGATGCTGAGCAAGCGAAGGGGCAAGAACGCGGGACGATTGAGCGAAACACAGCTGATGGTCCTCGTTCTTCTGGGATTCGGCGTCGTTCACGTGATTGGCGGCGTCCTCATCGCGCGCGCGGCACCCGCGCAAGGTGATCCTCCCTTGGTCGTCGCAGCCTGGGCCGACTAACGGTGCCGGCGGCGGAAGCTGCTTCATTGAGTGTGAAAGATCGAGAGGCCGACGTGACAGCAATCATAAACGCGATTTCCCGGACGGTCGTCTCGGTCACCCGCGCCGACGTGGCGAAACACGCCCTGCTGCTGGCCGGAGCGTGCGCTTTCGTGTTCGTGCTCTCGCTCACTGATGGCCTGGATTTGAGCCCCGGATTGTTTTGATCGTCGCGGTGGCGAGAACCACGATCGCCGCCCGGCGCTGTGCGCCGACGCCGGCGGCCCGTCTCCGGCGGATGTCGATTGGTGCCACGCGAACGATGCACCGCACATTTGGACATGGCACGCCTTCGCGGGCCGATTAGTGAGGAGTCCACGCTCTACGCCGAGCGCTTCACCACGTCGCGATCTGCCGGCGCAACATCGAGCCGCCCCAGCATCGCCCTCGCCTGCTCGGCGCAGTGCTCGATCAGCCAGCGCTCGAACGCGACCGGGGGAAGCGCGGGCGCGTAGAGGAAGCCTTGCACGACGTCGCAACCGAGATCGGCCAGCAATTTGCGCTGCGCCTCGGTCTCGACGCCCTCGGCGACGACGGTCATGCCGAGACCCTGCCCCACGCGCACCACGGCGGTGGCGATCGCGAGCGCGCCGGCGTCCGTCTCGATGTCGCGCATGAAACTGCGGTCGATCTTGAGCTCGCGGATCGGCAGGTGCGCGAGACGGCTGAGGCTCGAATAGCCGGTGCCGAAATCGTCCACCGAGAGCCCGACGCCGAGCTCGCGGATCGCGTTCATCGTCTCGAGCGCGGCGACGCTGTCCTGCATGAACGCGCCCTCGGTGATCTCCAGCATCAGCGCGTCCGGCGGCAGCCCGTATTCGGCGAGAATGTCGGCCAGCCGCGCCGCCAGCGTGACGTTGCGGAAATTGATCGGCGACAGGTTCACCGACACGCAGGGAATGCTGAGCCCGGCGCGGCGCCAGCTCGCCATCTGCCGGCATGCCTCGCGCACCGACCACAGGCCGATCTGCTCGATCAGGCCGCATTCCTCGGCGAGCGGGATGAACTTTGCCGGCGAGACGTCGCCGAGTTCGGCATCGTGCCAGCGCGCCAGCGCCTCGAGGCCGTGGATCGCGCCGTCGCAGCTGCGGATCTGCGGCTGGTAGCTGAGCGTGAGCTCGCCCTCCGCGATGGCGCGGCGCAGCGCCGCGATCAGCGCCAGCCGCTGCTCGGTCAACCCGTTCATCTCGGCACTGAACAGCCGATGGGTCGAACGTCCCGCCTGCTTGGCCATGTACATGGCGGCGTCCGCCTGCTGCATCAAGGTGTCGATGTCGGTCGCATGATCGGGATAGAGGCTGATGCCGATGCTGGCCGACATCTGCATCTGCCGGGATCCGAGCCGCAACGGCGCAGCCAGCGCCTCGGTGATCCCGGTCGCGACACGCTCCGCACCCTCGGCGTCGCGATGGGGCAGCAGCACGACGAATTCATCGCCGCCGAGCCGGCCCAGGATGTCTTCCGGCCCGATCTGCTCGCGCAGGCGCTGCGCGAGCTGGATCAGGAGCTCGTCGCCGGCGGCGTGGCCGAGCGTATCGTTGACGTCCTTGAAATGGTCGACGTCGAGGAAGGCCAGCGCGACGTGGCTGCCGGTCGGACAGGCGTCGATCGCGGCTGAGATCAGGTGCCGCAGCTGCGCGCGGTTGGGCAGGCCGGTGAGAATGTCGTGATAGGCGAGCCGCGCGATCTCCGCGCGTGCCTCCTTGCGCTCGATCGCAAACGCACCGAGGTTGACGCAGGCATCGACGATGCGCCGGTGCCAGTTGCTCGGCGCGCGCGGCTCCCGATAGTAGAAGGCGAAGGTGGCGATGACCCGGCCGTCCTTGGCCTTGACGGGGGTCGACCAGCAGGCGCGCAGGCCAATCCCGAGCGGCATCGCCTTGTAGGGCTGCCAGCGCGGATCGGTGTCGAGATCTTCAGCCAGAACCGGCTCGCCATAGTAGGCAGCCGTTCCGCAGGAGCCGACATTGGGGCCGATCGCAACGCCGTCCAATGCGCGACAATAGTCCTCGGGCAAGCTGGGACCGCCGAGCGGGTGGATCAGGCCCGCGGCATCGACGTGAAGCAGCGAGCAGACGACGTCGGGCGCAATCTCCTCGACGCGGCGACACAGCCGATCGGCGATCTCGGCGATCGGGACCTCGTCGGCCAGCGCACTCATGATGAGCTGCTGGAGCGAGCGGAGCTGCTTGGTCTCGGTGATGTCCTCGAGCAGCGCGAAGATGTGCTTGACCCGGCCCTTCTTGTCGCGGAGGGCATCGATCCGGGCGCAGACCCAGATCTCCTCGCCGTCCTTGTCGTAGGCGAGCACCTCGGCCTCGCCGCGGCGGTCGCCATGCATCAGACGCTTGACGAGTTTGGCGACGGTCTTGCGATCGGTGTGGCGACCGGCGATGAGCTCGCCCGCGCGGCGACCTTCGGCCTCCTCGCTGGTATAGCCGAACAGCGAAGTGAACGCCGAATTGACGTAGACAATGTTCTGCTCGGTGTCGGTGATGATCACCACGCGGTTGGTCTGGTCGGAGACGGCGTGGAGAAGCGCGATCCGCGCACGGCGCTCGGCCTCCGCGGTGACGTCGCGTGCGAACACGATGCGATGGACCGCGCCATCGATGGTCGCGGAGGACAGCGTGATGGCTACCTTGATGCGGCTGCCGTCGCGCCGCATGAGGCTGATCTCGTCGCGGAAATCCGTGACCGCGTCGGCCTGGAGGCATTTGAGGGTGAGAACGGCGGCATCGCGACCGAGCACCTCGGTGCGCGAGAGCTTCCAGATCCGCTCCGCGGCGGTGTTGAAGTGGATGATGCGCTGCGCGTCATCCACGATGACGACGCCATCGTCGGCACGTTCGAGCGCAGCCAGCAGCAGTTGCGGAGTTTCTGTCACGAGACAATCGGAGGCAGACATCGTTGGACCCGGCGGAAATCGGTCGAGGCTAGCGCTTCGATGGTGTCCAAGACGTTTTTTGCGGTCCCGCCGCGCCCCGCCAAGGCGCGACATGCTTAACGGTCCGCCAAGGAGACGAAGGCAATCCGATGTGTGCGGAACCTACTCTGCGCGTCCGCCCTGGAGCTTATGCAGCCGTCCGGCCACGGCCCGCACCTTGCCCGGCGATGCCCGCCATACCGACAGCGCCGACAAGCCGCTCACGACCATGGCGATCGCGAAGGCGAGCGTGTAATCGCCCGTGCGATCATGGAGAAAACCCGTGAGCCAGGGACCGGCCGCGCCGCCGGCCAGGGCCGCCAGCATGATCGTACCGAAGATGCTGCCCTGGTGTTTGCCCTGGAAGATCTCGAACACCACCGCGCCCATGATCGAGGTGAGGCCGTAGCCGAGCGCGCCTTGCGCGAACACCATGAGATAGACGAGCCAGAGCGAAGGCTGGAACTTCAGCGCCATCAGTGCCGCGAAACAGATCGCAAAGCCTGCGCAGCTGATGGCCCAGACCCATTCCCGTCCAATGCGATCGGAAACATGGCCCAGCACGATCTGGCCGGGAATGCCGAGCAGGCTGACGATGCCGAGCGCCCACACCGCGACACCGGGGCTGAAGCCGATATCGAGCAGGAACTTGGTCTGGTGCACCTGCACCGCGTACCAGATGTACAGGCCGGAGAAATAGCCGACCGCGATCCACCAGAACCGCGCCGTCCCGACCGCGCGTTTGAGCGTCCACTCGGTGCCGACCCAGACGGGATCGACGATGTTGGAGACCGGCTTTGCAGCGCCTGCGACCGGCGCGGCGTCGCCATCCGGCCGACGGCCGATATCCTCGGGGCGTTTGTGCAGGAACAGATTGATCGGCGCCAGCACGATCAGGATGAGCAGGCCCATCGCGGTGCAGGCCGTGCGCCAGCCGGTCTCTTCGATCATGTGCTGCACCCATGGCAGCAGCGTCACCGAGCCGATGCCGACGCCGGCAAAGGCGATGCCGATGGCGAAACCGCGCTTGCGGATGAACCAGTTCGGAAGGAACAGCGACTGGCCGGAATAGCCGAGACAGACGCTGCCGGCGCCGACCATGACGCCGATGGTCACGTAGAGATGCCAGGGCTCGCTGGTGAGCGGAGCGAGCAGCAGCCCGCCGCCCATCAGCGCGACGCCGAGCTCCATCACCGCGCGGGGACCGGCGCGGTCCATCAGGCGACCGATCAGCGGGCTGACCACGCCCGACACCACGAAGCCGAACGAGAAGGCGCCGGCGGTGACGCCGCGCTCCCAGCCGAATTCGGAGATGATCGGCGGAAAGAACAGCGAGAACGCGGTGCGCGCGTTGACGCCGATGGCCATGGTGACAAACGTCACCGCGACCACGACCCAGCCGTAGAAGAACGGAAGCCGCATGTTGTGTTTATTTCATCCCTAGACGATCCTACCGACCATCCGGCGATGCCTGGGTCAAGCGCTTTTCGCGGATACCCGTCCGGCGCAATCGCATTCGAGAGAACGCGGCTGCTTGCGGCACATCCTTCGAGGCGAACGCTCAGGCGGCGTCGCGCTGCGAAGGCCGGACGGACTCGTCGAATGCGATCTGGCCGACCGGCTGCGGACGCCCGAACAGATAGCCTTGCGCGAAATTGACGCCGAGCGCCTTCAGCCGCTCGAACTCTTCACATGTCTCGACGCCCTCGGCGGTGACCGACATGTCCAGCCCGCGCGCCAGCGTCACGATCGAGGCGATGATGGCGGAGCTGCGCGGCTGATGCGTGAGGTTGCGGATGAACGACTTGTCGATCTTGATCTTGTCAAACGGGAACGTGGTCAGATAGCTGAGCGACGAATAGCCGGTGCCGAAATCGTCGAGCGCGAGCTCGATGCCGAGCTGCTTCAGCCGCTCCATGAAAGCGAGGTTCTCGACGCCGCGTTCCAGCAGCACGGATTCCGTGATCTCGATCTCCAGCCGCTCGGGCGGCAGGCCGGAATCGGCGAGCGCCGCGCAGATCATCTCGAACAGCTCGGCCTCCTTGAACTGGATCGGCGACAGGTTCACCGCGACCGCGAGGCCGGAGGGCCAGCCGGCCGCATCCTCGCAGGCGCGCCGCAGCACGAATTCGCCGAGCGGCACGATCAGCCCCGTCTCCTCGGCCAGCGGAATGAACTGGTCCGGCGGGATCAGGCCGCGACTCGGATGCCGCCAGCGCACCAGCGCCTCGAAGCCGCGCCGCTCACTGCTGTGGGCATCGACGAACGGTTGGTAGTGCACCTCGAGCTGGCAGAGCGCGATGGCGTCGCGCAAGTCACCTTCCAGCGTGTTGCGCGCCTCGAGCTCGGCCGACATCGCCTCGTCGTAGATGGTGAAGCAGTTGCGGCCCGCCGATTTCGAGCGATAGAGCGCAAGGTCGGCTTTCTTGAGCAGCTGTTCCTGGTCGCTGCCGTGATCCGGTGCGATCGCGATGCCGATGCTGGTGCCGATCTCCACGCGATGTCCGGGCAGGAGGAACGGTTCGGCAACGAGTTTCGCGATCCGCGCCGCCAGCTCGGTGGAGCAGGTGCGCTGATCCTCGGCCCCCTCCTGGATGATGGCGAATTCGTCGCCGCCGAGCCGCGCCAGCACGTCGGTGGCGCGCAGCGCCGATTTCAGCCGCTGCGCCACCTGGCGCAGCAGCGCATCGCCGGCGCCGTGACCGAGGGAGTCGTTGACGTTCTTGAAGCGGTCGAGATCGAGCATCAGGATCGAGAAGGTCGAACCGCCGTCGTTGAGCTGGCCGTTGAGATCGTCGAGCCGGGCGAGGAAGAAGGCGCGGTTCGGCAGGCCGGTCAGGATGTCGGTCTGGGCGAGCTCGAGCACCCGACGGTTCGCCAGCGACAGCCGCCGCGAATTGCGGCTTGCCAGCATCAGATAGGCCGACAGCGACAGCGTGAGCAGCATGCCGACGACGAGGACCGCGGCCGCGCGGTCGTAGGACGTCTCCAGCGCGCCGCCGGCCGTCGGCATGGCGCGCACCTGCCAGTCGGTGTCGCCGATCTTGAGACTGCCCGACCAGTGCAGGGCCCGTGCCACGTCCCGCATCGACTGCGGCGCCGTGGCGGCCGACGCATAGTCCGGCAACATTTCTTCCAGGCTGACGATCTGCCCCGTGAAGGGCGGATAGACGTTCACGCTGACCGCGGGGCTTGCGCCGGTGGTCACGCGAATGGACTGGATCAGCATCGGCAGGTCGAAGATGCCGACGACGAAGCCGGCCAGATTGCGGCGCCGGTCCGCGACCGTCTCGCGCGACGTCCCTTTGGCGTAGACGGGAATGGCCACGAGGACGTCGGGCAGCCGGCCACCCTCCTTGGGTTCGAACAGGTGGGTGCGGATGGCCGCGATCCGATCGTTGTCGCGCGCCCGCTCCAGGGCCGCACGGCGTTCCGGGACGGTCGCGTAATCCATGCCGTAGACCTGTGACGTCTTCGGCTGGGTCGAGTAGAACACTGGGAAATATTCGTCGCTCTGCGGCGCCGTCGCAAAGCCGTCGCCCTGAAGCGACTTGATGCGATAGCCGGACACGCCGTCCGTGATCGCGGCAGCCTCGTATTCGGCGCGCTCCTTGCGGTTGACGCGCGGCAGCCAGGCGATGCGCAGCATGCCGGGATGGCGCTCGAACAGGCGGGTGCTGAAGGTCTCGAATTCGCTGCGGGTGATTTCCTCGTTGGTCGATTCGAACAGCGTGCGCAGCGCGACGAGCCTGCTGATATACTCACTCATGCCGTTCTGCATGACGATCGCTTCGGTTTCGGCCGCGTTCTCGAACTCGATCCTGGTGACGCGGTTTTCCCACCGCGCGACGGCGGCCGCGCCCACGATCGAGAACAGCAGGCCGACGGCAACCGCGACCAGCGCAGGGCGATACAGTCCGAGCAGCGGCGCGGCACGCCACCATCCGGTCATCCGTTTCCGATCCTGATCGTTCTGATCGCGACCGCCCATCTTGATCCGCAAGTCCCCATCGGCGCGGCGCGCTCGAACCTCTGGTTGAGCCGCCGGAACCACTATCGGACAGGGATCGGGGTTAAGAACTGCGAAATTTCGGAACCTGGTCGTCCGGCATTGCGCGGCTTAGTTAACGATTGCCCCAGCGAGTTGCGGCAGAGTGGTAGTAAGTTGCCGGTTTTACCCGGAGTCTTACGGATCGTCGTCGCGGCGCGGGTTAGCGACCTGTTCAGCCCGCAGAACTATCGTTTCCCCAACGCGTCCAGCATCCGACAAGCATCCACATGACACGATCGCGCTCCGCGACATACCTCGCCTTGACCGTCGCATTGCTGACCGCGGCCATGCTGCCTGCGAAAGGCGATGAGGTCGGCGTCAGCGACGATGCGATCCTGTTCGGCCAGGTGGCCGCACTCGAAGGCCCCTCCTCGGCGCTCGGGCAGCGCATGCGGCAAGGCATCGTCGCGGCGTTCACCGAGATCAACGGCAAGGGCGGCGTCCATGGCCGCAAGCTCCAGCTCATCAGCCGCGACGACGGCTACGACCCCGATCGTTCCGTGGCGCAGACGCTGCAGCTGCTCGAGGACGACAAGGTGTTCGCGCTGATCGGCGCGGTCGGCACGCCGACCGCGATGGCGACGATACCGATCACCAGCGCCAGGAAAGTCCCCTTTATCGGTCCGTTCACCGGCGCCGAGTTCCTGCGCGACCTCGAGCTTCCAAACGTCGTCAACATCCGCGCGAGCTACGGCGCGGAGGCCGAGGCATGGATCAAGCATCTCACCGAGGACCGCCGGTTCACCCGCATCGGCATCTTCTACCAGGATGATTCCTTCGGCCGCGATGGACTTGTCGGCGTGAAGCGCGCGCTTGCCAGGCGCGGCCTCGAGCTCGCCGCCGAAGGCACCTTCGAGCGCAACACCCGCGCCGTCGCCGCGGCCTGGCGGATGATCAAGCGCGCCGAACCCGAGGCCATCGTCATGGTCGGGACCTACGGTCCCTGCGCCGAGTTCATCAAGCTCGCACACCGCAGCGGCTCGTATCCGACCTTCGTCAACATCTCCTTCGTCGGCGCCAACGCGCTCGCCAGGGAGCTCGGCCCCGAGGGCGAAGGCGTCATCGTCTCGCAGGTCGTGCCGTTTCCCTGGGATCGCTCGCTCAAGCTCGTCGCCGACTACCAGGCGGCGCAGACGGCGTTCGACCCGACGCTGACACCGGACTTCGTGTCGCTCGAAGGCTATCTCTCCGGCCGCCTCGCAGCCGCGGCGCTGGAAAAGGCCGGACCGCAACCGACGCGCGCGAGCCTCCTGCGCGCCATCAACGACGTCGGCCGCTTCGACATCAGCGGCAGCATCGTCACCGTCGGCATGCGCATGATCGACGCCCCGCCGAAGGTGTTCCTGACGGTGATCCAGAAGGACGGGACGTTCAGGGCAGTGGACCGGTTTTAGGGTCGCCGCGTCCAGCGATCGGCATTGACGGCGCCCGGCGGGGCCTCGCCTTTGACGATCGCTTCCACCTGCCGCACGGTTTCCAGCGACTGGTACTCGATCGCCTGCGGCGTCAGGCCGCCGACATGCGGTGTGGCGATGACGTTGGGCAGCCTGGCCAACTCCGGCGTCGGCATCTGGTCGGGCGCGCGGCCGACATCCATTGCCGCACCCGCGATACGATTCTCAAGCAGCGCCTTCGCCAACGCGGCCTCGTCGACGAGATTGCCGCGCGAGAGATTGATGAAGACCGCATGCTTCTGCATGCGCGCCAGCGCCGCCTCGCCGATCAAGTTCTCGGTCTCTGCATTGGCGATCGCAAGGCAGACGACATAGTCGGATGCGGCGAGGAGCTCGTCGAGGCCGACCTGCCTGATGGCGCTGTCGCTGACATCAGCAAAGGGATCGGCGACCAGCACCTCCATGCGCATCACCTTGGCGATCTCGGCGAGATAGCGCCCGATGCTGCCATAGCCGATGATACCGATCCTGCTATCGGCGAGCTGACGGCCCATCCGCGCCTCGGGTTTACGTCCGGCCTGGTAGTCCGCCGTCGTCCGCGACACGCCGCGGGAGAGATCGACCATGAAGCCGAGCGCGAGCTCGGCCACCGCCTGAACGAAGCCGGGGCCGGCGCGGGTCACCAGCACGCCCGCCTTCGAGGCCGCATCGACGTCGACGTTGCGGATGTCGACGGCGCAGCGGACGAAGGCGCGCAAATGCGGCAGTTGCGGAAATATCTCGCCGCGTCCCTCCGTCATGCGATCGGCGACGACGATGTCAACGTCCCTGGCCGCGCGGACGAGGCCGGCCGCATCGAGCGGCTGATCGCCCTCGTGCAGGATCACCTCGGCGGCCGCGCGCAGGCCGTTCAGGCTGCGATCGCCGTAGTAATTCCGCCGCATCTCCGGCGTGTGCGCGAGCAGGACTTTCACGGCAGGACTCCTTCAGTAGCCGAATGCCCGCGGCAGCGCGGTCGAGAGCCATGGCACGAAGGCAATGACGAGCAGGCAGAGGAACAAGAGGCCAAGATAACCCATGATCGGCTTCACCGTCTGCTCGATCGGCACGTTGCCGATCAGGCAGGCGCCATAGAGTCCGAGCCCGAGCGGCGGAGCGAACAGGCCGATGCCCATCGCGATCACCAGCACCACGCCGAAATGCAGGGGATCGATGCCGAGCTGCACGGCCACCGGCAAGAGCAGCGGCCCGAAGATGATCAGCGCGGCCGCGCCTTCCAGCACCGAGCCCATCACGATCAGCACGGCGATCGCGAGCAGGATGAACAGCCAGACGCCGCTGGTCTTCGATAGTCCGAGCATGAAGTCGCCGACCGCGTGCGGCACCTGCTGCAAGGTCAGCGTGAAGGCGAGCGACTGCGCGGCGGCGACGATGAACAGCACGAGCCCTGCGCGCGTCGCGGCCTGCACGAAACTGTGCGCGGCCGATTTGAAGCTGAGCTCGCGGAACACCAGGCTGCCGACGACCAGCGCATAGGCCACGGCGAACGCGGAGATTTCGGTGGCCGTGGCAAAGCCGCTCTTGAAGCCGAAGAAGATCATGAAGATCAGGCCGAACGAGGCGATCGCGCCGCTCCACAGGCCCGACACCGGCATCTGCGGCGCAACGTCCTCGGCCTCCGCCGGCCGCTTGCCGAAGATGATGGACACCGCGATCAGGACCAGCGCCATCAGCGCCGCCGGCAGGAGCCCCGCGACGAACAGGCCGCCGATCGACAGGTTCGCCACAAAGCCGAGGATGATCAGGTTGATGCAGGGCGGAATGGTTTCCGCCATCACCGCGGACGCCGCCAGCAGCGCCACCGCGCCGCCCGGATTCTGCTTCGAGCGGCGCGCCGCCGGAATCAGCACCGAGCCGACCGCGGCGACGTCGGCCATCTTCGAGCCTGAGATGCCGGAGAACAGCACCATCGAGGCCACCATCACGACGTTCAGCCCACCGCGCATGCGGCCGACCCCGCGCTGCAACAGCTCGATCAGGCGCACCGACATGCCGTTGGCTTCCATGAGGTAGCCGACGAGGATGAAGAAGGGGATCGCGAGCAGCACGAAATTGTCGATGCCGCGCGCCATCTGCTGGGCGAAGATCACGCCGGGCAGCGCGCCCTCGACCCAGATGAAGATCAGCGCGGCCAGCGCCAGCGCAAAGCCGATCGGCAGGCCGCCGAACAGCATTGCGAAGAAGCCGATCAGCATCAACGTGCCCGCCGACGGCACCGAGGACGGCGACAGATAATCCCAGGCGAGATAGAGGCCGGTGACGACGGCAACGGCAACGAGCCCCCTGACGATATCAGGCAGCGGCCTTGCGCAGAGCTGATCGATCGCGAACACCGTCATGAACAGCGCGCCGATGCCCATCGGATAGAAGGTAAGCTCCAGCGGCAGGCCGGAGCCGGTGGTCTGGCCTGCCGTCAGCGAGCCCAGCTTGATGGCGTTGTAGGCGACATAGAAGGAGATCAGCACGACGAGCACGGCGCTCGCGGCGTCGACCAGCGTACGCAGGCGCAGGGGCAGCAGATCGCGGAAGAAGGACACGCCGACATTCTCGCCGCGCGCAAGCGCGCTCGCCGCGCCGAAGAAGGCCGAGCCGACCATCAATCCGCGCGCGACGTCGTCGGACCATTCGACCGGCGCATTGAAGCAGAAGCGCAGCAGCACGGACGCGCAGACGACCACGAGATCGGCGGCCAGGAGGATGGCCGCGATCGCGTCGCTGAGGCGAAGCAGCAGCGTAATGCTCCCGTGGCGGCCGCCCGAGACGGGCACGGCGGCTGTCATCGTCATCTCAGGCTTGCGTCGCGCGAATGATGTCGATGACGGCCTTGGATTCCGGCCGCGCCTTGATGAAGTTCTCGTGCTGCGGCGCGACGCGCTTCTTGAACGCCTCGCGGTCGCATTCGGCCACCGTCACGCCCTTCTCGGTCAGGGCCGCCAGCGCCTCCTTCTCGACCGCAAGCCCATGGGCACGGGTGTCGATTGCGGCCTTCTTCGCGGCATCGAGAAAGCCGTCGCGCAGCTTCGGATCCATGCGGTTGTAGGTCATGTCGCTGAAATAGATCGCGAGCGGCGAGAAATTGTGCTGCGTCAGCGCGTAGAACTTTGCGGTCTCGAAGAACTTGCTGGCCAGGATCGTCGGCGGATCGTGCTCCAGCCCATCCAGCACGCCGGCCTGGAGCGCGGTGTAGATTTCGCCGAACGCCAGCGGCGTCGCGGCGGCGCCCATCAGGCGCAGGCATTCGGTGATGACGGGATTTGGCAGGGTGCGGATCTTGAGGCCGGCGAGATCCTCCGGCGTCTTCACCGGCTTCTTCGCCAGTACGCTGCGCGAGCCGAAATTATAGGCCCAGGCGATGATGCGGATGTTGCTGCCCTTGAGCAGCGCGTCCTCGATCGGCTTGGCGGCGCCGGCGTCGAACGCCTTGGTCTGCTGCGGGAAGCTCGAGAACAGAAAGCCGAGGTCGAAGGTGCCGACCAGCGGCGTCAGATTGGCCGAGATCGACGAGCCCGACACCATGAGGTCGATGACGCCGAGCTTCACCGAATTGATGACGTCGATCTCCTGGCCGAGCTGGTTGTCAGGGAAGAACGCGACCTCGACCTGCTCGCCGAGCCCGTTGCCCTTCAGGTTCTTGACGAGGTTGTCATAGTAGACGCGGCCGTTGGCATATTTGGGATCGTTCGGCAGCGAGGAGGAGCATTTCAGCTTCAGCGTCGCGGCTTCGGCGCGGCCGATGATGGCGGGAGAGAGCACGAGGCCGGCGGTGACCGCCGCCGATGACTTGATGAACGCGCGACGGTTCACGGGCACGATTGTCATGGTGCGGTCTCTCCCGGTATTTTTTGTTCGCGTCCGCGATCGTTGCGTGCGGCCTTTGCTTGGACTGTATGGCCAAAGCGACGGCACAGGCAAGGGACGCGGCCGGGGCTGCCGTAATGACACGAGCGGCAGGCGCGTCGGCAGAAACCGCGGCGGAACGCCTGTATTTATAGGCGTTTTCGATCATGCCGCACGGCAGCGACAAGACCTGCCATGCAAGATTGACGCGGATCGATCCAATTCAGGTATGGATCAATGCCGAACGCAGATTGATTGGCCGCATGTGAAGCGGACAAAACGAAAGCCGCGGGATCCTGATCCCGCGGCTTCGCGTTTGAGCAGATGCCGTGACCTCAGCGCGAATGCGCGCCGCTGAGCTGGCCGGGTGCCGCCGCGACATCGCGGGACGGACGCAGCGCGTAGGCGCCGTCGCCGAGCAGGGCCTGCGCCGCGAGCGCGATCGCCCAGAAGGCGGGATATTCCCAGCCGCCCTTCGGATTGGTGAAGAAGAAGCCGGCGGCGCCGTGCACGGTGAAGATCGCGCCGAGCAGGATCGGGATGCCGGCCAGTGCCGCATAGCGGGTCCAGACACCGAGGATCAGCGCGACGCCGCTGAGAACTTCCACCGTCATGATGAGGTAGGCGAGTTCGGGCGGGAAGCCGAGGCTGCCGAAGAACTTTGCGGTCCCGGCCGGGGTGAAGACGAACAGCTTCAGGCCGGCGTGGGCGAGGAACAGCGCGCCCAGCGTCACGCGCAGCACGAGCGCGGCATAGGGAGCGGTACGGGAATCGATCATGGCGGTCTCCTTGTTGGAGACAGCTATGATCTATTCTCAATTGAATGATAATCCGCTATATTGGAATTATACCTCACACCATTAGAGTGAGATCAATGCTCGACCGGCTGACCAGCCTGGAAGTCTTCGCCAAGGTGGCGGCGATCGGCAGCCTGTCGGGCGCGGCCCGGGCCATGGGCTTGTCGCAGACCATGGTGACCAAGCATGTTGCCGCGCTCGAGGCCCGGCTCGGCACAAAACTGTTCCACCGGACCACGAGGCGGCTGTCCATCACCGAGGCCGGACGAAGCTATCTGGAATCCTCCGAGCGCATCCTCGCCGACATGGAGGCCGCCGACGCCGCGGTCGCGCGCGAGCGCGTCGAACCGCGCGGGCTGCTGCGGGTCAACGTGCCCGTCGTGTTCGGCACGCGGCAGATCGCGCCGGCGATCGCCGAGTTTTCGGAACGCCATCCCGAGGTCACCGTCGAGCTCGGCCTCAACGACCGCCTCGTCGATCTCGCCGAGGAAGGCTGGGACCTTGCGATCCGCATCGGCAAGCTGCGCGACTCCAGCATGGTGGCGCGAAAGCTCGCGCCGAACCGCCTCGTGGTCTGCGCCGCGCCGTCCTATCTGGCGAAACACGGCACGCCGCGCCGCGTCGCCGACCTCGCCGCGCATAACTGCCTCGGCTACACGCTTTCGCAGCAGGCGAGCGCGGCGGAATGGCTGTTCGGCGTCGACGGCGAGATCCGTGTCCAGGTCAGCGGTACCTTGCGCGCCAACAATGGCGATGCGCTGCGCGCGGCAACATTGGCGGGCCTCGGCCTCGCCCGACAGCCGACCTTCATCATCGCCGACGACCTTCGCGCCGGGACGCTTCTGGCGCTTCCGCTCGACCAGCCGGAGATCCAGACCTCGGCCGTGCACGCGGTCTACCTGCCCGACCGCCGCCCGCCGGCCAAGGTGCGCGCCTTCATCGACTTTCTCGCCGCGCGTTTTGCGCCTGACCCGCCCTGGGACCGCGGCCTGTTCTGACGACGCACGGCCTGACGCGCCAGCTCCGACAGCTCCGCTGCCCATTTTGCCGCCGCTCGCAGCGTGATCCAGTGCACAGACAGGGTCATGGCGGACGACTAGAAAAGGTGACATCGTCGCGCCCATTGCCGATGGAGGTGACACCATGCGCCGTCCAGTGCTTCGTAATTTGTTCCTTGCCAGCAGCCTGCTTGCGCTCACGCAGCTGATGATGCCGACGAAGGCCGCGGCCGAAGCGCGGCTTGCGCTGGTGATCGGCCAGTCCGCCTATCGCACGGTGCCGGAGCTGCCCAACGCCGCCAACGACGCCAAGGGCATGACCGAGCTGCTCGGCAATGCCGGCTTCACCGTCACCACAGCGGCCAACCTCGCGCAGAACGAGATGCGCACGGCGATCTCGGATTTCGCCGGCAAGGTCAGCGCCAGCGGCGCCGACACCGTCGCGCTGGTGTTCTACGCCGGCCACGGGCTTCAGATCGACGGCGAGAACTATCTGGTGCCGGTCGATCTCGATCCCAAGCGCGAAGCCGACATTCCGCTCCAGGGCGTGCGGCTGAACGACCTGCTCAACACGCTCGGCGCGCTGCCGACGCGGGCGCGCATCTTCATGCTCGACGCCTGCCGCAACAACCCGTTCCCGGCGCTGAGCGGCGCGGGCCACGGGCTTGCGATCGTCGACACCAAGGCGGGCGCACCCGGCTCGTTCATTTCCTATTCGACCTCGCCCGGCGCGGAAGCCGAGGACGGCTCCGGCATCGACAGCCCCTACACCACCGCGGCGCTCTCGGTCGCAAAGCAACCGAACCTGCCGATCGAGGAAGTGTTCAAACGCATCCGCATCGCCGTGGCGCAATCGACCGACGGGCGGCAGATCCCGTGGGAAAGCTCCTCGCTGACGACCGACTTCAAGTTCTTCGGCGGCGAGAGCAGCAGCCAGCAGCCTGCCATTCCGGGCGCTTCCGCGATGGCGCTCGCCGGCGGCACGCGCAGCGTCGCGGACTGGCGCAAGGATCTGCAGGGCAAGGAGCCGAAGGTCGCCTATGAGCTCGTGATCGCCGACGACACCGCCGAGGCGTACCAGGCCTATATCGAGATGTACACGCAGGACGCCCGCACGCCGCGCCTGCGCACGGTGCTGGAGCGCCGGCGCCAGATGCTGGCCTGGGAGCGCGCGGTGGCGATCAACACCCGCGCCTCGTTCGAGGCTTACCTCGCGAACTGGGACAACAGCGATCTCGCCGCAACCGCGCGCAGGCTGCTGCTCCGTGTGCAGAACCGCAACTACGTCCTGCCCGCGACGGTCGCAGCCACGCCCGCTCCGGTCGCCGTCGCAATGGCCCCGACCTGCCCGTGCTCGGCGCCATCGACACCGGCAACGCCGGTCAACCCGACAGTGGCGCCCATCATCAAGAAGCGCGTCGACGACACCCCGCCGAAGCGCAAGGTGGTCGAGACGCCGCCGAAGCCACGCCGGCCGCCGCCTGACGAAGTGGTCTACGAGCGCGCGCCGCCGCCGGATCGTGGCCCGCCGCCCGGCGCCGTCATGCAAGGTATCGGCATCGGGATTGGCATCGGCATGGGCATGGGTGGCGGCGGCCGCGGCAGCGATTATCACAACGACCGCGGCCGATACTGAAGGGGACTCGCGCGATACGGAGGACAGATATGTCCTCCGTCATTGCGAGCGAAGCGAAGCAATCCAGACCGCCGCCGCGGTGGGATTCTGGATTGCTTCGCTTCGCTCGCAATGACAACGGATGTAGAGAAATTGCGTCTGCCGCCTTCCAATCCGGAAATGCTGTAGTCTAATCGATCGACGCAGGCTTTCCGGGGACCTCGATGCCGCACGATTCTCACGCCAAGCACGCATGGCCGCTCTTCCGCTCGCTCGCCTCTTACTCTCTGCCCGGCGACCTCATGGCGGGGCTGACCTTGGCGGCGATCGCGATCCCCGAGCAGATGGCTACCGCGCGGCTCGGCGGCTTTGCGCCGCAGATCGGCTTCTTCGCCTTCATGGCAGGCTCGCTCGGCTTTGCGCTGCTCGGCGGCAACCGCTTCCTGTCCTGCGGCGCGGACTCCACGATCACGCCGATCTTCGCCGGCGGGCTTGCGGCGCTGGCCGCAGTCGGCTCGCCGCAATATCAGGGGTATGCGGTCGCGCTGGCGCTGATGGTCGGCATGATGATGCTCGCCGGCGGCGCCTTCCGACTTGGCGGCATCGCCAACCTCCTGTCCGTGCCGGTCATGGTCGGCTTCCTCGCCGGCATCTCCGTCCATATCATCGTGTCGCAATTGCCCGGCGTGCTGGGACTGAAGTCACCGAGCGGGCCGACGCTCGATCGCATCGGCGTGCTCGCCGGCGAGCTCAGTCGCAGCAATCCCTTCACGCTGTGCATCGGCCTCGGTGTGCTCGCAACGGTCTTCGTCTCGGAGAAGATCAGCGCAAAGATTCCGGGGGCGCTGATCGGGCTCGTCGCCGCGACGCTGGCCACGATCGGTCTCGGCCTCGAAGGCGAGGGCGTCAGCGTCGTCGGCAGCGTGCCGGGGACGCTGCCGCGGCTCACCCTGCCCGAACTTGCGCCGGAGCATTGGGTGCATCTGGTATCGCTCGCCTTCGTGATCACGGTCGTGGTGATGGTGCAGACCGCCGCGACCACGCGCTCGTTCCCGTCCGATCCCGACAAGCCCGCCGATGTCGACCGCGATTTCCTCGGCGCCGGCGCCGGCAGCGTGCTGTCCGGCCTGTTCGGCGCCTTTCCCGTCAATGCCAGCCCGCCGCGGACGGGCATCGTCGCCGAGACCGGCGGGCAATCGCAGCTCGCCGGACTAGCGGCCGCGGCAATCGTGCTGGCGCTGCTCGCGTTCGGCACGGGACTGTTGCAGCACGTTCCTGACGCCGCGCTCGGCGGCATCCTGCTGTTCGTCGCGCTACGCATCATCCGCGTGAAGCAGATCGTCACGATCTACCGCCAGTCCTTCAGTGAGTTCCTGCTGATCGCCGCCACCGCCGCGCTGATCATCGTGCTGCCGATCCAGCAGGGCGCGTTCCTCGGCATCATGCTGTCGCTGCTGCACGGCATCTGGAGCACCACGCGCGCCAGGCTGGTCGAGTTCGAGCGCGTGCCGGGCACCACGATCTGGTGGCCCGCGCATCCGCACATCGCCGGCGAGCGCATCGAAGGCGTTGCCGTGATCGGGCTGCAGGCGCCGCTGTCCTTCCTCAACGCCCCGGGTTTCCGCAGCGACGTGACCAAGGTGCTCGGCGCGGCGACGCCGCAACTGCTGGTGCTGGAAGCGAGCGGCATGGTCGAGATCGACTTCACCGCCGCGCAGATTTTGCTCGACGTGTTCAAGGCGTGCAGCGAACAGGGCGTCACGGTCGCGCTGGCGCGGCTGGAATCGGTCCGCGCCCAGAACGCGTTCGAACGCTTCAGATTGTTCGACGCCCTGCCCCGCGAGCACGTCTTCCACAGCGTGGATGAGGCGGTGCGCAAGCTGGCGAAAGTGCAATAGGCGAGATCGAGCAGCGGGCTCGATGCACCTCTCCCGCTTGCGGGAGAGGTCGCCACGCTCGCAAGAGCGTGGCGGGTGAGGGCTCTATCCTCTTGGGGAGTCCCACCGTGGAAACACCCTCTCCCCAACCCTCCACCGCAAGCGGGGGAGGGAGCGCACCTTCAATGCGTCAACAGTCAGCCATCACTGCAGCAGCGTGGGGTGATCCCGCTGGATCGTTTCGCGGATCCAGCTGGCATGGATCGCACGGAACAGGATCTGCGCCGTCTTGAGATCGTTCGCCATCATGCAGAGATCGACGATGCGATGGACCGCATCATCGCGCATCAATCCGTCCGAGATCTTCATCGCGATTTCCATCGCGACCTTGGCCGCGCGCTCGTAACGCCCGCTCTCGCGCTTGTCGTTGCGCGCGGAACCCGCCGCACTCGTGGCCGCGGCCTCACAGATGGCGCGGATACGCGCGGCGGCCTCGATGTCGCCGAGCGGCCCTTCGATCGTCTCGTCCCAGATGTCCGCCGCGTTCTGCCTCGCGAACCACTTCATCGCCCCACCACCCACGGTCTTCCAGCCGCTGTATTACCGCTCCTCAGGCTCGCTTGAGCATAGAGAGGCCTATCGAGATCGGCGAGGCAATTTTTCCACCACGCTCCCTGGCTCGATCCGCATTCACGACGTCCGACGTGGCCCGATGGCCTCGAACTGCGCCTTCTGTTCGTCATTCAGCGTGCCGTAGAAATCCTCCAGCGCTGCGCGAACCGACTTGACGCCGTCGAGCATCAGGTCGAGCCGCTTGCGTACCGCAGCCATTCGCGCCGGCGGCGTCATCACCTCGTTGGGCTGGCAGGCCGCCTTGAGCGATGCGCTGACCTTGGCGCTGGTATCCTGGAGCACCTGTAGCGCCGCGCGCTGCGTGTCGTTGGGGTGCAGCCTCGCCTCGATGTCGGCGCCGGGCCAATCGAGCGCAGCCGCCGCACCGCAATTCTGGACCAGCGATCCCTCGGTGTTGCTGGAAGCCGTCGCACGACGCTGGTCCTCGGCCAACGCATTGAAGCGCGCCTTCTGCTCGTCCGTGAGCGAGCCGTAGAATTTATCCAGGGCGGGCTGAACGAGATCGACCGCCTTCGTCATCGCCTCGATGCGCTGCTGCATCGCCGCCAGCCGACCGGGCGCCGTCGCCGCGACCTGCGCCGGGCAGGACGCGCGGATCATGCCCGCCGCCAGGATCGAGGCGTTGCCGAGTTCGTCGAGGCTTGCGCCTTGCGCCTCGCTCGGCTGCACCGCGGCGGCGATCTGGTCGATCGGCAGACCGACGATCTCGCGGCGGTCGCTGCCGCAAAGCTGATCCAGCGCAACGCCGCGCGCTTGCCGCCGTCCCGGCGGCCGCTGCGGCAGATAGGCCGAAAGACCGTCATAGCCATAGGGCCCGAAGATGCCGGCATAGATGTCCGGGTAGCCGTAGCCCCAGAAGCCGAGACCGTCGCCCCAGATCGTGTAGTCGTAGAGATCGTTATAGGCGAACGGCCAGAACAGCGGTCCGACCCAGCCATAACCGCCGCCCGGATGTTGCCACCATCCGCTGCTGGCGCCATGCCAGCCGGCGAGCGCGGCCGCCGCTGCGATCTGGGCTCGCGCCGCCGGATTACCGATCAGACGGCCGTTGCGGAAGGCGCTGGAATGCGCGTTGAGGGCGTTGCGGAAATTCGCCGGGCGCACGGCCGCATTGCGTATCTGACCGAAGTTCGGACCACCATGCCGAGCTCCCGTTGCGAAGCGCGGGCCGCCATGATGTCCGCCGCCATGCGCATGCCCGAAGCCATGACCGCCAAAATGGCCGCCGCCACCATGGTGGCCACCGCCATGCCCGCCGCCATGACCGCCTCCGTGCCCACCGCCATGACCGCCACCGCCATGGCCGCCGCCGCCCTTGCCCAGAGCCGTGCCCGCCAGCATGCAGGCAAGCGCCATCACGGCAATTCCAATGACCGGTCGCAACATCGCATCCTCCCCGCAGAGCCGCGCCATTGAGGCATCGGAAGTTGACGGGAATTGGAACCAGCCTGGCGGCCGAAAGTTCCGCGACCGCGACGCAGCAGGCGCGCGCTACGCCTCCGGCACGATCTTGCCGGGATTGAAGATATTCAGCGGGTCGAGCGCCTGTTTCAGCGCCCGCATCGCGTCGAGCGCCTCGGGGCCAAGCTCGGCCTTGAGATATTTCTGCTTGCCCTGGCCGATGCCATGCTCGCCGGTGCAGGTGCCGTCCATCGCCTGCGCGCGCTCGACCAGGCGATGCATGAACTCCTCGCCGCGCGCCATCTCGTCGGCATCGTTGGTGTCGCAGACCAGCGAGCAGTGGAAATTGCCGTCGCCGACATGCCCGACGATCGGCGACAGCAAATTGAGCCGCTTGAGATCTTCCTCGGTTTCGCCGACGCATTCGGCGAGCCGCGAGATCGGCACGCAGACGTCGGTTGCGACCACGCCGATGCTGTCGCCGGGCCGCAGCGCCTTGACGGACCAATAGGCATCGTGCCGGGCCTGCCACAGTTTGGTGCGATCCTCCGGCTTGGTGGTCCAGGAGAAGTCGCCGCCGCCGCATTCCTTTGCGATCTCGCCGAAGGCCTTGGACTGCTCGGCGACCTCGATCTCGCTGCCGTGGAATTCCATCAGCAGCAGCGGCGTCTCCGGCAGCGTCAGCTTGGAATAGGCGTTGCAGGCCTTCACCTGCGCGGCGTTGAGCAGCTCGATGCGCGCCACGGGAATGCCGGTCTGGATCGCCAGGATCACGGCCTGACACGCCCCATGCACCGTCTCGAACGACACCGCGCCGGCCGCGATGGTATCGGGAATGCCGCGCAGGCGGATGGTCAGTTCCGAGATGATGCCGAGCGTGCCCTCGGCGCCGACGAACAGATGCGTCAGGTCGTAGCCGGCGGATGATTTCTTGGCGCGTGTGCCTGTCGTGATGATCTCGCCGTCGCCGCGCACCACCTTCAGCGCCAGCACGCTGTCGCGCATGGTGCCGTAGCGCACCGCATTGGTGCCGGAGGCGCGCGTCGAGGCCATGCCGCCGAGCGAAGCGTCCGCGCCGGGATCGATCGGGAAGAACAGGCCCTGGTCGCGCAGATGTTCGTTGAGCGCCTTGCGGGTAACGCCGGGCTGGATCACGCAGTCGAGATCCTCGGTGTGCACCGCGAGCACCTTGTTCATGTCGCGCAGGTCGATCGAGATGCCGCCGGCGGGCGCATTGACCTGGCCCTCCAGCGAGGTGCCGGTGCCGAAGGCGATCACGGGCACGCGGTTCCTGGCGCAGATGCGCACCACGTCCTGGATGTCGGCGGTCTCCTGCGCCATCACCACGCCGTCGGGCGGCTGGTTGGGAATCCATGTGGTGGTATGGCCGTGCTGCTCGCGGACGGCCTGCGAGGTGATGAGGCGGTTGCCGAAGCGTGCGGCAAGCTGCTCCAGTGCGCTCGCGAGGGCTTTCGGCTCCGGCCGCGGCGGATTATTGGTGATGGTCGTACCCACGGAAATTCCTCCGACAGAAGAACCGTGGCAAAGGACATCTAACCGGTCAAGTCAAGCGACCGGACGCATAGCTGGGGAAGGACACATGCCGGAGAGTGCCACTGCTGCGCCCAAGGCCGAGCCGTTCAGCGCCTCGATCATGCAGATCGAGCCGCAATGGATCGACTATAACGGCCATCTCAACATGGCCTATTACAACGTGATGTTCGACCGGGCGATCGACGAGTTCTGGCTCGAGCTCGGCATCGGTCCTACTTACAAGAAAGAGCGTCACGGCTCGACCTTCACCGCCGAATGCCATGTGCGCTACCTGCGCGAGATCCATCTCGGCGATCCCGTGCGGATCCTGGTGTGGCTGCTGGAGGCCGACGACAAGCGGCTGCATACGTTCGAAGAGATGAGGCACGCCACCGAAGGCTGGCTATCGGCCACCTCGGAGAACATGTCGCTGCACATGGACATGAATGCGCGGCGCGTTGTGGCGTTTCCGCCCGATATCCAGCAGCGCATCGCGGGCATCGCCAGGGCCCACAGCACCTTGGCCCGGCCCGAGGGCATCGGCCGGAGCGTGGCGATGCCCTCGAAGCGTTAGGCGCCTATATCCTGGTGCGGCCGCGGGCGAGGCCGACCACGGCCGAAACCAGGAACAGCACGACCGCGATGAAGAAGATGATCTTGGCGATTTCGATCGAAGCGCCGGCGATGCCGCCAAAGCCCAGGATACCGGCGATCAGTGCGATAACCAGAAACGTCACAACCCAGCCAAGCATGGTCAAATCCTCGTCTTGATATTTGTCTGCGTCGGCGCGGTTGGCCGCGCCACCTGTCCAGACAATCTCGACGCGGGAACGATGGTTCCTGCCCACGCTAGGCGGAAATTCGCAGGGTCGGAGGAACAAATCGGCCCCCCGCGTACGTGGAAAACCCTGCACCGCCGCCCCATATAGGGACCAATCCCTGTTATGAAGGCTCCCTCCCGTCACCCCGCGGTGCCATCGTGGGGCCAAATGATTCGCATGACCGAGCCGAGCAAGATCACAAGCGTCCCCGACCACCAGCCCGCAGCCGGCGGCATCGCCGCGCGTGCGCGCGCCTCGGTAGGCCCGAAATATCTGTCCGGGCTCAATCCCGAGCAGCGCGAGGCGGTGGAGACGCTGGACGGCCCGGTCCTGGTGCTGGCCGGCGCCGGCACCGGCAAGACGCGCGTGCTGACCACGCGCATCGCCCACATCCTGAGCCAGGGCCGCGCCCGCCCCGCCGAGATCCTGTCGGTGACCTTCACCAACAAGGCCGCGCGCGAGATGAAGCACCGGCTCGGCCAGATGCTCGGCCACGCGGTGGAAGGCATGCCGTGGCTCGGCACCTTCCACTCGATCGGCGGCCGCATCCTGCGCACCCATGCCGAGCTGGCGCAGCTCAAGTCGAACTTCACCGTGCTCGATGTCGACGACCAGGTCCGGCTGCTGAAGCAGCTGCTTCAGGCCGAGAACATCGACGACAAGCGCTGGCCGGCGCGCATGCTGGCCGGCCTGATCGACGGCTGGAAGAACCGCGGCCTGACGCCGTCGCAGGTGCCCTCGGGCGAAGCCGCAGTCTTCGCCAACGGCAAGGGCGGCAAGCTCTATACGAGCTACCAGGAGCGGCTGAAGATCCTGAACGCCGCCGATTTCGGCGACCTGCTGCTGGAGAACATCCGCATCTTCCGCGAGCACCCGGATATCCTGCGGCAGTACCAGCAGCGCTTCAAATACATCCTGGTGGACGAATATCAGGACACCAACGTCGCGCAATATCTGTGGCTGCGGCTGCTGTCGCAGGCGCCGTCCCCCAAGGTCGTCATTCCGGGGCGCGTCGAAGACGCGAACCCGGAATCTCGAGATTCCGGGTTCGATGCTCCGCATCGCCCCGGAATGACGGAGCAAACGGCCGGCACGCCGACAGCCACGCCTCATGTCAAAAACATCTGCTGCGTCGGCGACGACGACCAGTCGATCTATGGCTGGCGCGGCGCCGAGGTCGACAACATCCTGCGCTTCGAGCACGACTTCCCCGGCGCCAAGGTGATCCGCCTCGAGCGCAACTACCGCTCCACCGGCCACATCCTCGCCGCCGCCTCGCACCTGATCGCGCACAATGAAGGTCGGCTCGGCAAGACGCTGCGCACCGAGGACCAGGACGGCGAGAAGGTCACGGTCACGGGCTCCTGGGATTCGGAGGAGGAAGCGCGCGGCATCGGCGAGGAGATCGAGCAGATCCAGCGCCAGGGCGAGAAGCTGAACGAGATCGCGATCCTGGTGCGCGCGTCCTATCAGATGCGCGAGTTCGAAGACCGTTTCGTCACGCTCGGCCTGCCCTATCGCGTGATCGGCGGCCCGCGCTTCTACGAGCGCGCCGAAATCCGCGACGCGCTGGCCTATCTTCGCGTCATCAACTCGCCGGCCGACGATCTTGCCTTCGAGCGCATCGTCAACACGCCCAAGCGCGGCCTTGGCGATGCCACCGTGCAGATGCTGCACGACCATGCCCGCAAGCGCCGCATTCCGCTGTTCGAGGCGGCGCGTGCGGTGGTCGAGACCGACGAGCTGAAGCCGAAGGCGCGCGGCTCCTTGCGCGACCTCGTCGCCCAGTTCGACCGCTGGCGCGCCCAGCGCGAAGTCACCGCGCATACCGACCTCGCCCAGATCGTGCTCGACGAGAGCGGCTACACCGAGATGTGGCAGAAGGACCGCTCGGCGGACGCCGCGGGCCGGCTCGAGAACCTCAAGGAGCTGGTGCGCTCCATGGAGGAGTTCGAGAACCTGCAAGGGTTCCTCGAGCACATCTCGCTGGTGATGGACCGCGACGGCGGCGCCGAGGAGGACGCGGTGTCGCTGATGACGCTGCATTCGGCCAAGGGGCTCGAATTCGACAACGTGTTCCTGCCGGGCTGGGAGGAAGGCCTGTTCCCGAGCCAGCGTACGCTGGACGAACAGGGCCGCGCCGGCCTCGAGGAAGAACGCCGGCTCGGCCATGTCGGCATCACCCGCGCCCGCCGCCGAGCCATGATCTATTTTGCGACCAACCGGCGCATCCATGGCACCTGGACGACCACGATCCCGTCGCGCTTCCTCGACGAATTGCCGGCGGCCAATGTCGAGATCACGGAATCCAAGGGCGGCTCGGCCTGGGGCGGAACCGGCGGCTACGGCGCCTCCCGCTTCGACGACATGGAGGCGTTCGGCTCCAGCTATACGACGCCGGGCTGGCAGCGGGCGCAGGCCAACCGCAACCGGGGCGGCGGCCGCACCGGCGCCGGCGGCCACGGCAGCTTCGAGGAAGAGGCCGCGACGTTCTCGTCTTCCTCGTCCTCCGGACCGGATTTCGGCAGCTTCTCCTCGCGCCGGCGCGGGCCGATGACGATCGAGGGCGAGCTGGTCGCCAAATCCACCGGCACGACCTCGGAATTCTCGCTCTCCGACCGCGTCTTCCACCAGAAATTCGGCTACGGCCGCGTCACCAAGATCGACGGCAACAAGCTCACCATTGCCTTCGACAAGGCCGGCGAGAAGAAGGTCGTGGACAGTTTCGTGCAGCGGGCGTGAGCAGGCCTTGCGGTGTTGCGGCGGCGTTACGCCGCCGCGTTTCTTCCCACCACGCCCCTTGACCACCGCGAACTTCCCCGTATCAGATGCGCCCATGGTCCGGGGCTCCATCACACTGATCTTGCTGGCATTGGGTATGCCGTCGCTCGCGGCGGCGGAGACCATGAGCTTTGGCGATTCGATCGGGCTGCTGGCCAAGAGCTGCGGCGCGGAAATCGTCGCCAATTGCCGCGGCGTCAATCCGGACTCGACCCGGCTGAAGGAGTGCCTGTCCCGCAACCGGGATGTGCTCTCCCAGCAATGCCAGAGCGACTATCTCGGCGCCTTCGACGCCATCCAGAAGCGCGTCGCCGCACGCGTCACGGTGGCGAACGCCTGCCAGCGCGAGATCGTCAAGGTCTGCGGCGGCTCGACCAAGGAGACCAGCAAGTCGATCCCCTGCCTGGTCTCGACGCCCAAGGGCATCAGCAACAACTGCCTGAAGGCCGTGGACGACGCGGGGTATCGATGATGCGCGCGAAGGGGCTCACCACCGCCGGACTAGGCATCGCGCTCGGCATGGCTTTGCTCGCGGGCGCAGCCAGCGCCCAGACGACGCCGCCGACCCGTGACGACATCGTCGGCAAGCTGAACCATTTCGAAGAGGCCGCCGAAATCGACCTTCCCGCGCTGAAGCAGCAGGTGATGGAGCGCGCCAAGGCGAGGATCAAGAACGATCCGGGTCCGGTGAACCGGCCGCCGATCGCGCCGGATCTCGCCAAGCTGCCCGCCTTCAACGCGCAGATCCAGTTCGACGCCGACACGCCGATCATCCAGCCGGCGTCCTACCAGACCGTCGGCCGCATCGCGGATGCGCTGGTTCATGCCTCGCTGCTGCCCTACACCTTCCTGATCGTCGGCCATGTCGAATCCAACGCGAAGACGCGCGAGGCCAACGCGATCCTGAGCCAGCGCCGGGCGGACGCGATCCGCGACGTGCTGGTGAACACGTTCAAGATCTCGACCAAGCGGCTGCATCCGATCGGCCTCGGCGAGGAGCAGTTTCTCGACCGCGCCAAGCCGACCTCGGCCGCCAACGGCCAGCTGCAAATCCTGACCTTTGCCAAGGTACCGGAGGAGGCACCCGCGCATCCGGCTGCGGCACCTGCGCCTGCGGCGAAAAAGCCCGCCAAGAAGCGCTGACGAGGCGCGCCTCGACGCCTGACGGAACCCATTGAAGTCCTGACCGTTTTGTGACCTGTTTCACAGTGCGACAGCACGGTTTTGCGCGACAATAGTGCCGGTTTGTGCACTGCCCTATCAGGTGCTATAGGCTCTGGTTCGTCCTTCCCCAACCCTGTGCTGCATGAGACCAAGATGGGTGGCTTGTTCCAACGCCAACTTGCCGTTTACGTCGAGTACCATCGCGATCCCCGGAATACGGCGATGCACGTGGTCGGCATCCTCTTGCTGTTCACGGGCGCCGTGCTACCGCTGACGTCGGTGAAGGTGCCGCTGTTCGGAACGGAACTCAGCCTGGCGGTCATCCTGGCATTGCCGGTTCTGATCTATTGGCTGATGCTCGACATGGCGCTCGGGGTCGGCATTCTGGCCGTCTCCGTCGTGCTGTTTTCGATCGCGACGACCATTTCGACGCAAGTCAGCACCATGACGATGTGGGCGATTTTCGCCACGCTGGTCGTGCTCGGCCTCGCCGCGCAGACCATCGGCCACAAGGTTTTTGAGGGGCGCGAAGCCTCGTTATTCACGTTTCCGTCGCATCTTTTGCTGGGACCGATGTTTGTCATGGCAAAATTATTCATTGCACTGGGCTTCCGTCGCGACCTTGCCGCGATTCTGGCGCCTCTTCCGACCAATTCCCTTTCAACCCGATAGCTCTAGAAGCGAAACAGCAAACCTTCTTCATGGCTCTCGTACTGGTTACCGGTGGCAGCGGCTTCATCGGACATCATCTCGTAGAATCGCTCCGCGCCCGTGGGCAGCGGGTGCGTGTTCTCGATGTCCGGCCGCCGGCCGCCGCCAATACCGACGTCGACTATGTTCACGGCTCGGTGCTGGACGGCGCCGCGGTCGATGCCGCGCTGGCCGGCGTCGATCAGGTCTATCACCTCGCCGGCCTGCCCGGCATGTGGGTTGCCAACAAGCAGGACTTTCACGACGTCAATTTCCGCGGCACCGAGGTCGTGCTGGCGGCTGCGATGAAGCGCGGCGTGTCGCGCTTCCTGCACTGCTCGACGGAATCGATCCTGTTCCCCTATACCGACCTCGACGGCGCTCCAGCCGAAGAGGCGCTCCAGCCGGCCGACGCGATGCCCGGCGCCTATACGCGGTCGAAGTCGCTCGCCGAGCATCACGCCGCGAAGGCCGCGGCCAGTGGCTTTCCGCTCGTGATCGGCACGCCGACCATGCCGATCGGAGTTGCCGACCACAACCTGACGCCGCCGACGGCGATGCTCTGGTACTTCCTCCAGAAGAAAGTGCAGCCGCACCTCAACTTCCTGGTCAATCTCGTCGATGTCCGCGACGTCGCCATGGGCCTCGTGCTGACCATGGAGCGCGGCCGCATCGGCCAGCGCTACATCCTCGGCGGCGACTGCGTCCCGCTCGGCCGCATCCTGCGGATGATGTCGGCGATGAGCGGCCGCCGCCAGTTCCCGATCGTTGTGCCTGGCAAGATCGCTGAGCTCTCCGGCATCATGCTCGAATATCTATCCGACAACTTCACGCGCCGGCCGCCCAACGGCACCGCCGAGGGCGTGCGCATTGCGCTCGCCGCGAGCGATCTCTCGATCGGCAAGGCGCGAACCGAGCTCGGCTACTCGCCGCGCCCGATCGAGCCGGTCCTGCGCGAAACCATCACCCATCTGCTCGCCCGCGGCGGCGTGCAGCCCTCCGGCGCCATCAAGCAACACGCGCTCTCCTCGCGCGCTGGCTAAAGCCGCCGCCTAACGCAAAGAACCTTCATGTCCTTCGATTTCAGCAAGCTTCTCTCTGTCGCCTGGGGTGGCTGGACCACGACCTGGCCGACGCAACTGCTCGCCCTGATCTGGCTCGCCTGGCTCGCCAGCTGGGTCGGCGCCTCGTTCTGGCAGGGCCGCACGCAAAAGCAGGTGATGACCCTGGAGTCCGGCCGCTATCGCATCCCGATCCTGGTCGGCGGCATCCTGTTCACGCCGTGGACCGCCGAAGTGCTCGGTGAGAAGCCGCTCTGGGTGTTCAGCAACACCGGCGTCTACATCGTCGCGCTGATCGTGCTCGCCGGCATCTCCTTCACCTGGTGGGGACGGCTGCATCTCGGAAAATTCTGGTCCAACACCATCACCCACAAGGAAGACCACCGCGTCATCGACACCGGCCCGTACGGCATCGTGCGTCATCCGATCTACACCGGCCTGATCGCCGGCATGCTGGCGACCGGCATCGCGGTCGGGACGGTGACCGCGATCCTCGGCGCGATCCTGATCTCGCTCGGCATGTGGCAGAAGGGGCGGATGGAAGAGGTGTTCCTGTCGAAGGAGCTCGGCGAGGACGCCTACGGCGCCTATTGCCGCCGCGTGCCGATGATCATCCCGTTCCTGTCGCCGCGGTGATGTAACAAGCCCGCCATATCCTCCGATGTCGTCCTGGCGAAAGCCAGGACGACGTTGAGGAGGCAGCGTGCGCCACTGCATCGGCGCCTGCATCCTTGCCATGCAAATTCGGCGTGCTGCCATCCGCGCCATAAACGGCCCGATCCGAGCCCGCACAGGTTGACCTTTTTACCGCCACCCAGTTGGATGCGCGCGCAATGAGGCACGACGACATCCATGGTTGACCTGGAGAGGTCGACGATCAGGCCTGGGCCCGCGCGGGGCCTGGAGCAATCCGGCGTTGGACTGTGCCGCAGGTTCGACAGGGGCTTCTCATGACCTTTTCCAGCATTTTTGCGCAGTTCGTTGCGCTTCTCGGCGGCATCGCTCTGCAATGGCGGAAGCTGTCCGGCACAGAGCCTGCGCCCGCATGGGGCCAGACGCCCGCCATTCCCCAAGCAAAGCCGCAAGGCGCGATCCCGACGCTGAAGATGCCGACCGCCCGCGGCTGGAGCGAGAGCCAGAAGCCGACCGTCGCGCCCGGGCTCAAGGTCAATGCGTTCGCAACCGGCCTCGACCATCCGCGCTGGATCGAGGTGCTGCCCAATGGCGACGTGCTGATCGCGGAAGCGACCCAGATCGCGGGGCCGCCGCGATCCGTGTTTCACTACGCGATGCAGGCGACGATGCGGCGTGCCGCGGCGCTCGGCGTGTCCGCCAACCGCATCACGCTGCTGCGCGACAAGGACGGCGACGGCGTCGCCGAAGTACGCGGCGCGTTCATGGAAAACCTCAGCCAGCCGTTCGGCATGGCGCTGGTCGGCGACACCTTCTATGTCGGCAACACCGACGGCGTGATGGCCTTCCCCTATGTCGCCAATGCCGACCGCATCACTGCGCTTGGCAAGCGGCTCACCACGTTCAAGCCGAGCGGCCACTGGACGCGCAGCCTGCTCGCCAGTCCCGACGGCAGGAAGCTCTATGCCGGCGTCGGCTCGCTCAGCAACATCGCCGAGATGGGCATGGAGGTCGAGGAAGGCCGCGCCGCGGTCTATGAGCTCGACCTCGCCGCCGGCACGCATCGCATTTTTGGTGCCGGCCTGCGCAACCCAGTGGGCCTTGCCTGGGAGCCGACGACCGGCGTGCTCTGGACCGTCGTCAACGAGCGCGACGGGCTCGGCGACGAGACGCCGCCGGACTATCTCACCTCGGTGCGCGATGGCGGCTTCTATGGCTGGCCCTATTGCTACTGGGGCAAGACGGTGGACGACCGCGTGCCGCAGGATCCGGCAATGGTCGCCAAGGCGATTCAACCGGACTATGCGCTGGGCGGCCACACCGCTTCGCTCGGCCTGTGCTGGATGCCATCAGGCACCCTGCCCGGCTTCCCCGACGGAATGGTGATCGGCCAGCACGGCTCGTGGAATCGCAGCAAGCTGTCCGGCTACAAGCTGGTGTTCATCCCGTTCGAGAACGGCAAGCCCTCCGGCCCCGGTCGCGACATCCTGTCGGGCTTCCTGTCCCCGGACGAGAAGGAATCCTACGGCCGCCCGGTTGGCGTCGTGATCGGCCCCGACAAGAAATCGCTGCTGATGGCCGACGACGTCGGCAACGTGATCTGGCGCGTCACCGGCGCGTAAAGGTTTACGTCCCGACACAGAGCGTGGCGCGCTGCTTGCGCAGCAGCGCGATCACCGACAGCGCCGTGATCAGCCCGGTCTTGGGATTTTCGGACGGGATGTTCTCGATCGACATCGAGAAGCGCGCCGAATCCGCCTCGACCTCGATGCGGTGAACATTGCGCGTGACGGTCGGATCGGCCCAGATCTGCACGGAGGTGCGATCAGGCCCGACACCCGCGAGCGACAGCGCGACTGCGACGTTGAGATTGGCCGGGAAGCCTTTTGCGGCCTCGCGCGCCGTGCCCTCGAACAGCTTTAGCGGCTCGCGCAGCGTGTCGATGTCGATGTTGTTGTGAACGATGAAGGGCGCACCCTTCAGCCCGTCGATCGGCTTGCGCGTCACCATCTTCACCGAATGAATGGTGCCGATCACAGCGGCGTTGACGGCATCGAGCCCGATCAGCGCGCCGGTCGGCACGATGATGCGGCCGCCATTGGCACGGGCGAGATCGACGAGATCGAAATTGTCGAGCAGCCCGCCGACGCTGACGACGACAGCGGCCTTGCCGCGCTTCACTGCCGGCTCGACGATCGCGCGCAGCTGGCTGCTCGGTGCGCACTCGACCACGATGTCGGCGGCTTCACCGAGCTGGTCGATCGGCAGAACCTGCGGCGGGCGACGCAGGCCGTTGAGAAATGCCTGATGCTTGGCGGGATCGCGCACGGCGACGGCGGACAGTGTCAGCCCCTCGCCCTGATCGAGCGCGGCCGCGATCTTGGTGCCGATCGAGCCCAGGCCTGCGATGGCCACCCGCAATTCGCTCGAAGCTGTCTGATCGGTCATCACCTTCCACCTTCTATCCACGCCAATGTCATAGCCCCTCAGGCCTCGCGCGCATAGCTGCGCAGGCGGGCCTCGAGCACCGCCAGCATCGCATCGCGGGCCGGATCGCGCGAGCCGCGCAGCCAGGCGGCGGCGAGCGGCAGCCGGCCGACCGGGCCGCTCTGCTTCGGCCGGAGCGGCACGAAGCGCACGCCTGACACCGCCATGCGCGTGGTCCAGCGCGGCACGATCGCCACCCCAAGCTTCGTTGCCACCAGATGGATGATGGTCTGCTTCTCGTCGGCGACCTGGACGATGCGCGGCGTCAGCCCCGCCTGCTCGAACAATTTGATGGTGAGGTCGTGGCTGTGCGGCCGCGAGCGGCGGTCCGGCACCAGCATGGCCTCGTCGGCGATCTGCGCCAGCGTGATCGACTTGCGCTCCGCGAGCGCGTGGCGCTGTGGGAACGCCACGATGGCGGTCTCCTGGAGCAGATCGCGGAATTCGAGCCGCTTGTCCGCGCTGTCGGGCGGGCGGACGAAAGCGAGATCGAGCGCGCCGGTCAAAATCTTCGGCAGCAGCCGGACCGTCTTGTCCTCCAGAAGCTGCACCGCGATGTCGGGATGCTTGTCGCGAAAATCGCGCAGCAGCGGCGGCAGCAATCCCGCCGCCGCGCTGTCGATGGCGCCGACCCGCAGCCGCCGGGCGGCCCCGGCACGCGAACGGTTGCGCAGATTATTCTCGACCGCCTCGACGCGGGCGAGGATGGCGCGGGCATCGCGCAAAAGCGTCGCACCGTCCTCGGTGAGCGACACCGCGCGCGTGGTCCGCGCGAACAGCCGCGTGCCCAGGTCCTCTTCCAGCAGCCTGATCTGGCGCCCGAGCGCAGACGGCAGCATCTGGAGCTGCTGCGCCGCATGGCCGAAATGCAACTGCTCGGCCGCCGCCACGAAGCATCGAAGCTGATGCAATTCCATCCAGGGTCCTCTCGCCTCTCCTCGCGAGGATTATATCATTTTTTTGTATAAACCAGCGCCAATTGAGTCCCCCCTTTCCTCCCGACTACGCTCGTTGCCGGCATGGACCTTTGGGTTCGCCGACATAACGAGAAAACCGGGACAGGAGGCCAGGGTGGCGAGCGAGATTCAGACGCGCGTGCTGCGCAAGATCACCTGGCGCATCGTTCCCTTCATCATGCTGCTCTACTTCGTGGCCTTCATCGACCGCGTCAATATCGGCTTCGCCTCGCTGACGATGAACAAGGACATCGGCCTGTCGCCCGCGGTCTACGGCTTCGGCGCCGGCATCTTCTTCTGGGGTTATTTCCTGTTCGAGGTGCCCTCCAACATCATCCTGCACAAGATCGGCGCGCGGATCTGGATCGCGCGGGTGATGATCACCTGGGGCATCGTGTCGGCGGCGATGGCGTTCGTGCAGGGGCCGACCGGCTTCTACATCCTGCGCTTCCTGCTCGGCGTCGCCGAAGCCGGTTTCTTTCCCGGCATCATCCTCTACCTCTCCTACTGGTTCCCGGCGCGCCAGCGCGCCGCGGTGACCGCGCTGTTCATGGCGGCAGCGCCGCTCTCCACCGTGCTGGGCTCGCCGATATCAGGTGCGCTGCTGGAGATGGACGGCCTGCTCGGCTTCAAGGGCTGGCAATGGCTGTTCGTGCTGGAGGCGCTGCCGGCCGTGCTGCTCGGCTTCGTCGTGCTGGGCTTCCTGACCGACCGCCCCGAGAAGGCGAAATGGCTCACTGATGACGAGCGCCGCTGGCTGGTCGAGACCATGAACGCGGAGACCACCAGCAAGGCCGCGACCGCGAGCCACAGCATCTGGCGCGGGCTTGCCGATCCGCGCGTGCTGGCGCTGGCGCTGATCTATTTCGGCACCTCGGCCGGCCTCTACACGCTCGGCGTCTGGGCGCCGCAGATCATCAAGCAGTTCGGCCTGTCCTCGCTCCAGGTCGGCTTCCTCAATGCGCTGCCGGCAACCGCCGCGGTCGTCGCCATGATCCTGTGGGCGCGGCATTCGGACCGCACCGGCGAGCGGACCTGGCACGTGGTGTGGGCCTGCCTGCTCGCCGCGGCCGGGCTCGCCTATGCCGGGCTTGCGGCCAGCGTCGTCGCCGTGCTGGTTGCGCTCGCGCTCATCAACATCGGCATCTCCTCGGCAAAACCGCCGCTGTGGAGCATGCCGACGCTGTTCCTGTCCGGTCCCGCGGCCGCAGCCGGCATCGCCACCATCAACTCGATCGGCAATCTCGGCGGCTTCGTCGGGCCCGCCATGATCGGCTGGATCAAGGACCAGACAGGCAGCTTCGTCGGCGGGCTCTACTTCGTCGCCGGCCTGCTCGTTCTCTCCGCGGTCCTCACCCTGCTATTGTCGCGCGCGCAAACCGCGCCCGTCGAACCCGTCCCGCAATCCCGCTGACATCCCAAACGGAGCATTTTCATGCGCACCCATTCGATCGCAGCCATCCCCGCCGACGGCATCGGCCCCGAGGTCATCTCGGCCGGTGTCCGCGTGCTGGAGGCGCTGGCCAGGCGCAGCGGCGACCTCGCCTTCAACGTCAAGACCTTCGACTGGGGCTCGGACTATTACAAGAAGCACGGCGTGATGATGCCGGCCGACGGCCTCGCGGAGCTGAAGAAGTTCGACGCGATCTATTTCGGCGCGGTCGGCGCCCCCGACGTGCCCGATCACATCACGCTGTGGGGCCTGCGCCTGCCGATCTGTCAGGGCTTTGACCAATACGCCAATGTGCGGCCGACAAAAATCCTGCCGGGCGTCGCCTCGCCGCTGCGCAATGTCGGCGTCGGCGATCTCGACTGGGTGATCGTGCGCGAGAACTCCGAAGGCGAATATGCCGGCATGGGCGGCCGCGCGCACAGGGGCCTGCCGGAAGAGGTCGGCACGGAAGTCGCCGTCTTCACCCGCGTCGGCGTGACGCGGATCATGCGCTACGCATTCCAGCTCGCGGAGTCGCGTCCGCGCAAGTTCCTGACCATCGTGACCAAGTCGAACGCGCAGCGCCATGGCATGGTGATGTGGGACGAGATCGCGGCCGAGGTCGCCGGCGAATTCCCCGATGTGACCTGGGACAAGATGCTGGTCGACGCCATGACGGTACGCATGACGCTGCATCCGAAGAGCCTCGACACCATCGTGGCGACCAACCTGCACGCCGACATCCTCTCCGACCTTGCCGGCGCGCTGGCGGGAAGCCTCGGTGTCGCGCCGACCGGCAACATCGATCCGCAGCGCCGCTTCCCCTCGATGTTCGAGCCAATCCACGGCTCGGCCTTCGACATCACCGGGAAGGGCATCGCGAACCCCGTCGCGACCTTCTGGACCGGCGCGCAGATGCTCGAGCATCTCGGCGAGAAGGACGCAGCAATGCGGCTGATGACGGCCGTCGAGCGCGTCTGCGCGGCCGGTGTGCTGACGCCCGATGTCGGCGGCAAGGCGACGACGAAGGAGGTGACCGACGCCGTCATCGACGCGATCCACGGGTCGAACGTGTAGTGGGTTTGGCCACGCCGGCGCGGCGACCATGGTGGGCTCCGACGGCGTTGCCGGCGGCGCCCGGCGCCTGACCTTGGTCGCAGGCACGACCCCCTCCCTCCGCGAGGCGCGGGAGGGTCCAAAATTTTTGGCCTCCCTCTTGAAACCAAAACTGTGTTTTTTTATTTTTTCGGTGCCGCCGAGAGGTGGCGTCCCCGACGCCTCATGGGTCGGGAACGACTGAGACGGGCACCGGTCGTGTCCGGTGCCGCTCGTATCCATTTTGCTCCTTGGAGGATTTGGCTATGCGCACTTACGACTTCTCTCCCCTGTGGCGTTCGACCATTGGCTTCGACCGCCTTTTCGACCTCGTTGAAACGGCACAGCGTGCCGGCGAGGATAATTATCCCCCCTACAACATCGAACGCGTCAGCGAGGATCGCTACCAGATTTCGCTCGCGATCGCGGGCTTTTCGCCCGACGAGGTCTCCGTGACTGCCGAGCAGAATGCGGTGATCGTCGAGGGAAACAAGGCCGACAAGGCCGAACGCGAGTATCTCTACCGGGGCATTTCCGCGCGGCCCTTCAAGCGGCAGTTCAACCTGGCAGACTATGTTCAGGTGCAGAGCGCCGCGTTCGAGAACGGTCTGCTCAAGATCGAACTGATCCGGGAGATTCCTGAAGCGATGAAGCCGCGGCGAATTGCCATCAATGCCGCGCCGTCCGGCACCGTGCATCAGCTCGAAGGCAGAGCCGCCTGATTTTCGTTTTGTCGGAGACCTGGTGATCCCGCCTGATCGTCGGGCGGGATCGACCGCGGCCTTCAGCCGCGTACCCCAATGCAAACAGAGGTTTTAGCGAAAGGAGAAGGAGGACCTCTCATGATCGATCATGCTGACAACATCATCGACCTGAACGCAATACTGCACCCCGGCTCTGTCTATGCTCATCCCCGCGACGTCGTCGAGGATCCGGCTCTGTCGATCGGCGAGAAGCGAGCGATCCTCGCGTCCTGGGCTTCAGACGCCGCCAGCGTTGCCTCAAACCCGGCGCTGAGAGAACTGCCGGGCTCGGACAAGCCCGTCACCATCGACGAGATTCTGGAAGCGCTCGCGATGCTGGACCACCATCCAAAGGGTCCCCCGGGCGGCAAGCCGGTCCGCACGCGGTCCATCTTGCGAACCGGTCTCGCAGCCTAGGCAACGGCCGCTCAACGGGGGATTGCGATGATGATGATTGATGAAGAGCTGGCCTTGTTGCGCGCACACCGCAACAACATCGGCCGTTACCAACGATTGCTCAAGACCGAACTGACGGAGGTCGAGCGGCGGTTCATTGAAAGGCGCCTGTCCGAGGAGCGTTCCGCGATCGAAAAGCTTGCAGCCTCTGCGTTTCCCCTCACCCTTCGAGCTCCAAAGAGGGCGATCGGGAAGGCAACCATGCTCATGACGCAAGCTGACACGGCGAATTGAAATGCCCGATAACCTCCCGACCTTCGAAATGTTCTTGAGGAGATACGGCCGAAGGACATGGCGCTGGCGTGTCTGCACGACCGAAGGTCACCTCGTCATGCACGGGTCCGAAAATGGCCGGCCTGCGGCGAAATATGCGGCGGAAAGGGCATTGTTTCTGATGCTTCTCGCCGCGCCCTATCGACCGGCGAGCCAGGCTTCCGCCATGGCTCGCTCGTCCTTGGCGACACCAGCACCAAGATGGCTGCCGCGGCAGCGGTTGCGTGAATGACAAGGCAACACACGGAATGGCGCTCGGCGTCAGGCCACGTCCGTCCCGGCGATCTCCGCTGCTAACCGCTTACCGCCGCGCCGGAGGCGGCGGCGTCGCCAGCGCTGCCGTCGGCTCGGGCGGCGTCAGATGGCGCGGGACGACGATGGACTGGCCGGGCGTGAGGGTCGCGTTCTCTGCAAGAGAGTTGCTCTGCGCGATCGACCACAGCGGCACGCGATTGGCTGCGGCGATGCTCTCCATGGTGTCGCCGCGGCGTACCGGCACCCGCACGCCGGAGTCCCACAATTCCACCAGCGTATTCGCGGGCACGAGATAGCGCAGCGGCACGGCATCGCCCTGGGCCTGCGCGGGAATGCGCGGCAACTGCGTCACCATCTCGACGATCTGGCGATGGATGTCGTCGGACTTCTCGATGTTGATGTGCGAGACGCGGCTGTTCTCCTTGAGATCGTAGCTCGCGTAATGGCCGCGATAGCCGGGCACTGCCACGACATCGCCGCCGCCGAGCACGCTGTCGGACAGGAAGATGTTGATGAAGCGCTCGACATTGAGCGGCACGTCGCCGGTCGCATGGGCGGGATCGATGGCGATGACGAGGCTGATCGGGATGTTCTCCTTGGCCGCCATCTCTGAGATGACGACCGAGCACAGCCCGCCCATGGAGTGACCGATCAGCACGATCGGCGCCGGCGTTTCCTTGTAGCTGGAGATGGCACGATCGCCGATCCATCGGCAGATGGTGAATTCGTAGACGTCGGCGGAGAAGCCGGCCTTCGTCAGCTTCTCGCCGAGCCGGTCCATGCCGGTCGAGAAGATCGGCCCCATGGCGCCGCGGAACAGGTAGATCTTCGGCCGCGGCAGCGGCTCGGCCGGCGGAGGCGGCGGCGCAACGGGCGCGGCCGCGGCAGGCTTTGACTTGGCGGGTGAGGCAACGGCCGCACCGGTGCTCAAGGCGAGCAGCGCAACCGCTGCCAGCACGAGGATTCGCCTTGGATCAAGCATCAGTCCAGCAGTCCCACCACGGAAGGCAAACGCCGTCCCCCGGTTGCTTAGTGACCACCGATTGGGTGGAATTTGGGGCACCGAACGCGGTCGCGACACGCGGTCCCCCCATCAGGAGCCCGTGATCTGCCGGACGCGCCCAACAGGCAGCACGAAGCCACCACCCACCCGCCCGCCCTCGTCACTGCCTGCTCTTGAGCCGATTGCGGTGTGCGGCCTGCTTGGCGCGGTTGCCGCAGACCGCCATGATGCACCATCGCCGCGCGCGCCTGCGGGTGTGGTCGGCGAACAGCATCGTGCAGTTGTGGCCCTCGCACGCCTTCACGTCGGAAAAGTCCTCGTCGCAGACGAACGTGGCCAAGGCCTCGCCGACCGGCAGCAGCAGGGATTCGGCCGAGCGCCAGCGCCGCTTCGTTTGCAGCTTCAGAACGCCGCCAACATCACCGTGTCCCGGCTCGATCTGGCGGAATGACTCCTCGCGCTCCAGCAGGCCGTTCAACGGACCGAGTTCGCGCAATGCATCCGCCGTGAGCGGCCGGCCGGCATGCTCCAGAACGAAACCGCGAAACCATTCGCGCAGGGCACGCGCCTGATCCGCGACCTCATCCAGCTCACCCGGCGCCGCGCGCGCCTTCAGTGCGTGCAGTTCATCCGCCGGCACCAGCTTCGCCTGCTCCAGCCAGTCGATCAGGCCATCGCCATCGTCGATCCAATCGACGGGCGTATCGACCGGCGTCGCCACCGAATTCAGGAAATCAAGGCCAAGCGAGTCGGCGATGAACATGGCGGGTGGGCGGTCCATGAGCGGTCCTTGGCCGGTCTGAAGAGGCAGGGCAGAAGTAACCTGATAAATACCAGTTGACAAGTTACTCGCCAACGAAGTAACCTTATTAAAGACATTAAACAGGTTACTTGGACGGACGGAGACTGGCATGGCCCCGACCACCTATCGCACCGCAGACGTTGATGGCTTCAAGGTGTTCTATCGGGAGGCAGGCACTGCCGGCGCGCCAAAGCTCCTGCTGCTGCACGGCTTCCCGAGCGCCGGCCACATGTTCCGCGATCTGATCCCGCTGCTCGCGGACAATTTTCACATCGTGGCACCGGACCTGCCCGGCTTCGGCCAATCCGACATGCCCTCGCGCGAAACCTTCCGCTACACGTTCGACAACATCGCTACGGTGATCGAACGCTTCACCGAGGTGATCGGCTTCGATCGTTTCGCTGTCTACGTCTTCGACTATGGCGCGCCGACCGGCTTCCGGCTCGCGCTGAATCACCCCGAGCGGATCACGGCGATCATCTCGCAGAACGGGAATGCCTACGAGGATGGACTCAGCGACGGCTGGACTCCGATAAAGGCCTATTGGCAAGATCCTTCGCCCGCCAACCGTGAGGCGCTGCGCGGCTTGCTCACGCCGGACGCGACGCGTTGGCAGTACACGCACGGTGTCCCCAATCCGTCCCTGGTGTCGCCGGACGGGCAGAACCTCGACAATTTCTACCTGGCTCGCCCCGGCTCGGACGACGTGCAACTCGACCTGTTCGGCGACTACAGGAGCAACGTCGCGCTCTATCCGTCATTCCAGGACTATTTCCGCACCTACAAACCACCGTTCCTGGCCGTCTGGGGCAAGAATGATCCGTTCTTCATCCCGCCCGGCGCCGAGGCGTTCAAGCGCGACAATCCCAACGCAGTGGTTCAGTTCTTCGACACCGGACATTTCGCGCTGGAAACGCACGCGAGGGAAATCGCGGAGAGCATTCGCGCGTTCTTGGGATGACGATGTGAGCGCGCAATGACGCGCGTCCGCTCACTTCCGCTCTTCGCGATCTCTGAGATTGCCGGTCAATGCAGAGAGACAGCTGCGCGGTCGAACAACACGGCTCGCCGCGCAAAGCTCCTCAGTTCCGCGGCGCCGCCGCCGCCGCCGAGCGCGCCTGCCGGGGTGCGCCGGGCTCGGCGACCGGAGCCGGCGCGCGCGAGCGCATGATCGCGGCGTCGATCTCGGCGATGACGCGGCGCTGGATCGCCTCGTTCTTGTCGATCGAAATGTGGCCGACGCCGGTGCCGCGCACGTCGACATTGTCGAGCTTGCCGCGCAGGCCGGCCGCGGGCCGCACCGGCTCGCCGGGACCATCGCCGATATAGATGTTGATGTAGCGTTCGGCGCCGGTCGAGAGCCTGGTCTTGAACACGGAATCGAGGCCGATCGCGAGCTTCACGGGCACGCCGAGCTGGTTGAGCTTGGCGATCATGTCCGGCAGCGCAGTCGCGCCCGAGGAATGGCCGACCAGGATGATGGTCTTGATGCGGCCGGCCCTGTAGGCGGTCGCAGCTTCATTGGCGAGTGAGGACCAGGAGACGAAGTTCGCGACCGTCACCGGGATGCCCTGCGCCTCGAGCCGGGCGCCGATGGTATCGAGCCCGAGCGAGAAGATGTTGAGCACGCCACGGAGCAGGTAGACATGCGTGGTCGCCGCCGCGGCCTGGCTCGGCGCCGCCCTTGCGGTGGTCGGGCTCATGGCGACAGCTGACAGCAGGAGCAGGCACATCGCCCACACACGGATGGCGGGCAATTGGCTGGCGCCGGCGGTGTGACGGCCGTTCGGTCTCATCGATGGTTTCCCTGGGGACAATACGCTTTGCGATTGGCCGGAATCGTAGCCACGGCCTGCTCGCAGACGCAACAAAGAGCCGCGTGAGCGACAATCTTAGCAGCAAGCCGTGACCATCGCGCAACACTTGCCCGAAACCTGCCACCGAAGGGCCTGTTTTGAGACCATTTTTCTGCGGCCAATTGCGACCGGGCAATGGCATTCCTATCTCAGGGCACCGCTGACCGGCCCGCCTGGGCGGGTTCCAGCTCCATTCCCCAGCCTTTCCCCTCAGACTTGCGGCCATCATGTCTTCCATCATTTCCGTCGCCAATTTGTCGAAGACCTATGGGTCCGGCTTCAAGGCGCTCAAGAACGTCAATCTGGATATCAAGCGCGGCGAGATCTTCGCCCTGCTCGGGCCGAACGGCGCCGGCAAGACCACGCTGATCTCGATCATCTGCGGCATCGCCAATCCGAGCGAGGGCCGCGTTCTCGTCGGCGGCGAGGACATCCAGACCTCCTACCGCAAGGCGCGCTCGCTGATCGGCCTGGTGCCGCAGGAACTCCACACCGACGCCTTCGAGAGCGTCTGGGCGACCGTGAGCTTCTCCCGCGGCCTGTTCGGCAAGCCGAAGAACCCAGCCCATATCGAGAAGGTGCTCAAGGACCTCTCGCTGTGGGACAAGAAGGACAGCAAGATCATCACACTCTCCGGCGGCATGAAGCGCCGCGTGATGATCGCCAAGGCACTGTCGCACGAGCCGCAGATCCTGTTCCTGGACGAGCCCACCGCCGGCGTCGACGTCGAGCTGCGCAAGGGCATGTGGGAGGTGGTGCGCACGCTCCAGCAGTCCGGCGTCACCATCATCCTCACCACGCACTACATCGAGGAAGCCGAGGAGATGGCCGATCGCATCGGCGTCATCAACAAGGGCGAGATCGTGCTGGTCGAGGACAAGGCGACCTTGATGCAGAAGCTCGGCAAGAAGCGGCTGACCCTGCACTTGCAGAACAAGATCTCCGCGCTGCCGGAGAGCCTTGGCCATTACGAGCTCGACCTCTGCGATTCCGGCGCGACGCTGGTCTACGACTACGACACCAAGGGCGAGCGCACCGGCATCACCAGCCTGCTGAGCGACCTCCGCACCGCCGGCATCCGCTTCAACGATCTCGACACGACGCAATCGTCGCTCGAGGACATCTTCGTCGACCTCGTGAGGACGTCATGAATCACCGCGCCATCCGCGCCATCTATCTGTTCGAAATGGCGCGCACCTGGCGCACGCTGCTGCAAAGCATCGTCTCGCCGGTGGTCTCCACCTCGCTCTATTTCGTGGTGTTCGGCGCCGCGATCGGCTCGCGCATCAGCCAGGTCGAGGGCGTCAGCTACGGCACCTTCATCGTGCCGGGCCTGATCATGCTCTCGGTGCTGACGCAGAGCATCGCCAACGCCTCGTTCGGCATCTACTTCCCGAAATTCACCGGCACGATCTACGAGATCCTGTCGGCGCCGATCTCCTATTTCGAGATCGTACTCGGCTATGTCGGCGCCGCCGCGACCAAGTCGATCATCCTCGGCCTGATCATCCTGGCCACCGCCGGGCTCTTCGTTCCATTGCATATCCACCATCCGGTCTGGATGCTGGCCTTCCTGGTGCTGACGGCGGTGACGTTCAGCCTGTTCGGCTTCATCATCGGCATCTGGGCCGACGGGTTCGAGAAGCTGCAGATGATCCCGATGCTGGTGGTGACGCCGCTGACCTTCCTCGGCGGCAGCTTCTATTCCATCGACATGCTGCCGCCCACCTGGCGCACGGTGGCGCTGCTCAACCCGGTCGTCTATCTGATCTCCGGCTTCCGCTGGAGCTTCTACGAGATCGCCGATGTGAGTGTGGCCGTCAGCATCTGCATGACGACGGCGTTCCTGGTGATCTGCCTGGTCGCGATCTGGTGGATTTTCCGCACTGGGTACCGGCTGAAGAATTGACCCCTGTCGTCATTCCGGGGCGTGCGAAGCACGAGCCCGGAATCCATCGTGCGACAGAGTTGGTGGATGAATGGATTCCGGGCTCGCGACTTCGTCGCGCCCCGGAATGACAATCACCGATAGCAATGGAAGCGGTGATAGCCGTCATAATACCCGCGGCAGTGACGGTAGTGACGGTGGGGAATGCCCAGCACGCCCTCGACCGCGCCCACGGCGCCGCCGACACCGGCACCGACCGCGCCTCCGACCACACCGCCCACCGGGCCGGCAATGCGGTTGCCTTCATGGGCGCCTTCCTGGGCACCGCGCACGATGCCCTGGGCATGGCCGGCTTGCGGCAGCGATAACAGCGCGAGCAGGATGGCGGCGGCTGCGAAAAGCAGGTGGACAGGTAAACGTAAACCGGCCGGCAATTGCGCAGCGGCGATACGGACTTTGTTCATCTTCGATCCCAAGGGAAATACAAGAGGTCAACGGCGGCGAAAACCGCCTGTCAGGTAGGCCATGTTCAACGCCCGGAGCGGCCAAATGGTTGCGCCTTTGTGACGAATTGTCGACGTCGTGAACGCATCTCCGCTCGCGAAAATGTCAGCATCGCCGCGGGCGGCGCGGCACAAAGCGGCCTTGCTTACATCAGGCATCACGTTAACGATGGCCGGGCCGGCTGCTGGAACGAAAGCCGGATTGCAGGCATAGTGCACGCCGGGGGACGGAGAGCCGCGGCGCTTGCGTGAACAGGCCGGAGGCCAGAACTCAAATGCGTTTTCAGATGCGTTCGTTTTTCATTACTTTCACCTCCCTGCTGCTTTTGAGCGCGGGCACCGCGCAGGCCAAGGTCGAAATCACCATCGACAAGGACAATCAGCAGATGACCGTCGCCGTCGACGGCGTCGCGCGCTATCACTGGCCGGTGTCGACGGGCATTCCCTCGCGCGAGACGCCGAACGGAGCGTTCCGCACCTTCCGCATGGAAGAGGACCACTACTCCAAGGAATTCGACGACGCGCCGATGCCGCACGCGATCTTTTTCACCAAGGTCGGGCACGCCATTCACGGCACCGACTCGGTCGGCCGTCTCGGCACGCCGGCATCCCATGGCTGCGTGCGGCTGTCGCGCCAGAACGCATCGACGCTCTATGCGCTGGTGCAGCAGCAGGGCGTGCTCAACACCACGGTGACGCTGACCGGCTCGGCGCAGGTGGCGCTGGCGCGCAATCCGCGCGGCCGCACCAACAATGCGGTGGCACGCGCACCGCAGCCTGCGGAAGAGCAGTACGCCACATCAGGCGATCCCGTGAATCTGACGCCGCCGGCGCAGCCCGCCCGCCGCTACATGCCGCAGGACGACAATTACATCTACCCTGCCGACGGCAGCGACACCGGTGCGCGCTATCCGGCGCCGCGTCCGGCCAGCCGCCCGCTCTATGACGCGCAGGTCTATCAGCAGCAGCCGCAGCAATATTACAATCAGGGCTACGGCCAGCAGGGCTACTATCAGCCACAGCCCCGCCAGTACTACCAGCCGCGCGGCTACTACTATCAGAACTGACGCTACCTGAACTGACGCTATCTGAACGCGGCGTCGCCGCGTTCGACGATCTTTCGCGCAGCATCGACGAAAGCGCGGGCGACCGGCTCGAGGATCTCGGGGCCGGTCGCGCCGAGATCGTCCGACGGCGTGTGGAACGTGCGATGGCGGCCGGCCATGCCGAGGAAATTGGGATAGCCCGCCGCGTGCACGTCGCGCAGCTCGCCGACCGCCTGCTTCTCCGTCACCAGACGTTTTGCCGCGACCCCGGCGAAGGCCTCGTCCGTCAGCGCAACGGCGGATTTGCTCAGCACGAGATAGCGCTCTTCCTCCGGCCGCTCGGTGCGGGCGCCTTCCGCAAAGCCATAGCACGCGTTCGACGAACCGAAATGGATCCACGCCAGCGTGTCCTTCGGCGCCGGCGCGCCGTGCTTCAGGAACAGCTCCATGCCGCCGTGACCGATTTCATGGCCTGCGGTGGCGATGAAGACGAGATGCGCCGGCCATTTTTCGGCAGCGACGGTGCGCGCCAGCGCGAGGAAGTTGGCGATGCCGGGGCCACGCTCGCAGACGCAAGAGTACCAGCCGGTCATCGGCGTCGAGACGACGATGGTCGGCCCGCGGCCGGCGCCGGTCTCGGCGATCACGTTGCGGCCGGCGACATCGCGCTCATAATGCCCTTTGACGTCGAAGGTGACGGGTTCGCCCGAGGCGATTGCGCGCTCGAATGTCGCGCGCGACCTGGCACCGACCACCATCACCGGCACCGGCCAGGGCGCATCCTCCTGCGTGACGTTGTAGGCGAAACGATCGTCCGCGGGATTGCCGATCGTCAGCAGGATGGCCGCCGGCTTCCTCGCCGCCGCTTCCGCGATCGCGTCGCGATGGGCGGGGCCGAGATAGGCGCCGCGATCGAATGGCAGCTCCAGCCAGAGGATCTTGCCGGCAACGTCACCGTCGCGCGCAAGCAGCGCGGACAGATGGAAGCTGGCCTTGTCTTCCGGCGGCCACCAGAATGGCGTCGCCTCGATGCTCGTGCCGCTCGCCTCGGCGCTGGCCTGCTCGACGACATATTGCCGGCCGAGCACGACGGGCTGGAAGCTGACCTCGAACCCGGCCTGCTTCATCTCGCCGGCAATCCAGTCCGCCGTCGCGCGGTCGCCGGGCGAGCCGAAGCGGTGCAGGCCGAAGGATTCGTAGCGCGCGACGTCCGCATAGAGGCTCGCGCCCGAAAGCACATCCTTGGCTGCCGCCTGCCCGACCATGAGAACCGCCATCGTTGCGATGAAGATAAGCCGCATATGAATCGTCCCCGGACCGATCCTTTTTTTGGAGGGCCAGTTTCGGCCTTCCACGGCCTCCGTCAACCGCCTGTCGACCACGGGACTGGACGAAACAAGCGAAGATTTCATATGCTTTCCTTTCCCTTGGTCCTTTCACTTGGGCTGCGAACTGTGATGCCGTCACGTGCCGCGACGATCCTGACCGTGCTCTCGGTTCTCACAGCAGGAGAAGCCATGGCCTTGGATCTCGAGGCGCATCGCGGCGGGCGGGCGCTGCTACCGGAAAACACCCTGCCGGCCTTCGCCAACGCGCTGTCGATGGGCGTGGACACACTGGAGCTCGACGTCGGCGTCACCGCCGATGGCGCGGTCATCATCTCGCATGAACGCGGGCTCAATCCCGATCTGGCACGGGATGCGAACGGCGCCTATGTCGCTCCGCCCGGCACGCCCTTCGTACGACTGCGGCTCGAAGAGGTCGGGAGCTATGACGTCGGCCAGCTCCGTCCGGACAGTGCCTACGCCAAGCAATTCCCCGAGCAGCGCGCCGTCCCGGGGACACGCATTCCCACCTTGAGGCAGTTGTTCGCGCTGGTGCGCAAATCCGGCAACGATCGCGTGCGCTTCAACATCGAGACCAAGATCGATCCGAACCATCCGGACGAATCCCTCGACCCGCAAGGTTTTGTCACCAAACTGCTCGGGCTGATCGAGGCCGAGAAGTTTTCCGAGCGCGTCATGATCCAGTCGTTCGACTGGAGGACCCTGCAGCTCGTCCAGCAGCAGGCACCGACCATTCCGACCGTGTACCTGACGCTCCAGCGCGGTTCAGGACAGACCGTGGTGCTGGACAAGGCCACCAACTGGACCGCGGGTTTCAGCCCCGCCGATCACGGCGGCTCGCTGCCGCGAACCATCAAGGCTGCGGGCGGCGCGATCTGGTCGCCCTATTTCGGCGATGTGACTGCGGCCCTCGTCTCGGAGGCTCACGGGCTCGGGCTGCGCGTCGTGGTCTGGACGGTCAACAAGCCCGAGGACATGACGCGCATGATCGAGATCGGCGTCGACGGAATCATCTCGGATAGGCCCGACCTGTTGCGGCAGGTTGCGGGCGAGAAGGGACTTGCGCTGCCGGCGGGAACGCCGGTGGCGCCTTGAGCGGTCTCGTGTCCCGGACGCAGCGCAGCGTGCAACGCTGCTCCGCAGAGCCGGGACCCGGAATGATGGGCCCCGGCTCTGCAGCGCACCGCTGAAGAAGCGCTGCGCTGCGTCCGGGGCACGAGACATCGCAAAAACCTACTCCCCATCCCTCAAGCGCCGGTACAGCGCGCCCAGAATGTTGGAATAATCGTCGGTCCAGACCCGCACCCTGTCGTCGGCTTCGGTCTGCTCCCAGACCTTGGACGAGGCGATCTTGCCGACGTCGGCCTCCTCGCGCGCGGAGATGACGACGTCGGTCGAGAAGATGTAGTCGGCATCCCGCCCGGAATCCTCGTTGAAGACCCAGCTCTTGAGATCGTTGGCGTCGGCGATGCCGACCACGACGGTTTCGAGATCGAGATGCCGGTTGGACACGTGCATCACCACGGCGCCGTGCGGAGCGAGCTTGTCCTTGTAGATCTTCATCGCCTCCTCGGTCGCAAGATGGATCGGGATCGCATCCGACGAATAGGCATCGACGATGATCAAGTCATAGGCGCCGTCCGGCTCCTTCGCGAAGGTCAGGCGTGCGTCCCCGATCACCGGCTTCAGGTCCGGCAGGCAGCTCGAGATGTAGCGAAAATTCTTCGGGTCGCGCGCAGCATCCACCATCGACTGGTCGATCTCGAAGAATTTCCAGCTCTCCCCGGGCTCGGCGGCGCAGGCGAGCGTGCCCGATCCGACGCCGATCGCGGCGACCTTCAGCGGCGCGCCCTTGCGCTCGCGGAGCGCGGTGATGGCCTGACCGATGCCGCCGTCCTTGTGATAATAGGTGATCGCCTCGGGCCGCCCGGTGACCGGCGTGCCGTCATTGTTGCGGAAGCGCTCGGCGCCGTGGATCGTGGTGCCGTGCATCAGCACGTGGAAATAGCCGCCGGGCGTCTCCACGATCTTGTGGACGCCGAAGAAGCTGCGCACGGTGGTGACGCGGCCTTCGTCCGCCGGATAGACACGGATCAACGCCAGCGCGAGCGCAACCGTGGCAAAGATCTTCCAGCGGCCGGCATTGAGCGCCAATGCCAGCAGCGCGGCGAGCACGCCGACGGAGCCGGCGATCCAGACGCGGTGGTCCTCGAACCAGGTCGAAAGGCTGCCTGTGGTGTAGGACGGCGCAACGAGCGCCACCGCGAGCGCGGCGAGCGCCAGCCAGTACCATTTGACGATGCGGGCAACACGCTCGTTGGCGGACGGGCGGCACAGCGCCGCGAGCGCGATCAGGATCGGATATTCGGCGATCCATGAGAAGGTGAATGGAGCAACGAGGCCTGCAAAGAGGCCGCCGACCATGCCGCCGAACGACAGCGCGACATAGAAGCCGGTGAGATATTTGGCGGCCGGCCGGGTCCGCGCCAATTCGCCGTGACAGGCCATGGCGATGACGAAGAAGCACAATTGATGACCGCCGAGCGTCAGCAGCAGATTCTGTTCGCCCCCGAAGGCCAGCAGGAAGACCACGCCCGCGATCGCGACCGGCTGGAGCATCAGCATCCATTTGTGCGGCAGCAGCGGTCGCGACTGGAACACCACCACCCAGGTGAGCAAATACAGCGACAGCGGCAGCACCCACAGAAGCGGCGCTGCCGCGACGTCGGTGGAGATGTGCGCGGTGACGGCGATGAGCAGTCCCGACGGCACCGCGGCGAGGAAGATCCAGCGCAGCCGCGTCACGAGGCCGGGGGCCGGCGCATTGATCTCCTCGGTCCGCGCATCGACCACCGCCAGTTTTGGCGAGCGCAGCAGCAGCACGCCACAGGCGGCGATCAGGAGAATCAGGAGGCCATAGCCGCCGGTCCAGAACCGGTTCTGCGTGTGCAGCGTGAACATCGGCTCCAGCAGGAACGGATAGGACAACAGCGCCAGGAAGCTGCCGATGTTGGAGGAGGCATAGAGGAAATAGGGATCGTGTCCGGCGGGATGGCCGGTGCGGACGAACCAGGCTTGCAGCAGCGGATTGTTGGCGGCGAGCGCGAAGAACGGCAGTCCGATCGAGACCACGAACAGGCCGAGCAGCCAGACCGCATAGCCCGACGCGGGCGGCTCGCCATAGGCGGTGGCGATGCCGAGCGGCAGCGTGGCGAAGGCCAGGGCCAGCAACACCAGATGCACCACCACCGGAACGATCCGGTTCCGGACCTGCATCAACAGATGCGCATAGGCGTAGCCCGCCAGCAGCAGCGACTGGAAGAACACCATGGCGACCGACCACACCGCCGGCGAGCCGCCCAGACGCGGCAGCACCATCTTCGTGAACAGCGGCTGCACCGAGAACAGCAGCAGCGCGCTGACGAAGATCGCAGCGGTGTAGACCGCCAGCAGCAGCCGGTTGCGCGACGACGACGGCTGCTCCGTGGCGGCGGGTTGCACGATCGAATCCATGAAAGCTCCGGCAAAAGCGTTTTCCGGCGAAGTGGGCACCGGTTCGCGCGAGAAGACGCGTCGGACAGTTCCTCCGGCGGGCGCCGGACGGGGCGCAATGGAGCACAAGGCGCCTGAACGGGCAATAAAGGGGCTCGTGATGTTGCAGCGAGGAATGCTTGATATAGAGATGTCATTCCGGGATGGTCCGAAGGACCAGACCACAGGTGCGCAGTTGCGCACCGGGGAATCTCGAGATTCCGGGTTCGATGCTCCGGGCCGCGCTACGCGGTCCCGTCGCATCGCCCCGGAATGACTGTGGAACATTCAGAAGCTCCCATGACCGAAACCGACGTCGTCATCATCGGCGCTGGCCATAACGGCCTCACCTGCGCGGCCTATCTCGCGATGGCGGGGCTGCGCGTGCGCGTGGTCGAGCGTCGCAAGGTGGTCGGCGGAGCGGCGGTCACGGAGGAGTTTCATCCGGGTTTCCGCAATTCTGTCGCAGCCTACACCGTGAGCCTGCTCAATCCGCAGGTGATCCGCGACCTCGGGCTTGCCGAGCAGGGCCTGCGTATCGTCGAACGGCGGGCGCAGAATTTTCTGCCAGCGCCGGACGGCAGCTATCTGCTCACCGGCGAGGGACGGACAAAAGCGTCAGTCGCGCGGCTGAGCGCGCATGATGCGGACGCACTCGACGGCTTCTCGCGCGAGCTGGAAGACATCGCCGACGTGCTGCGGCAGTTCGTGCTGCGCGCGCCGCCGAACCTGCTCGACGGTTTTGGCACCAACGCGATCCGCGAGGCCGTGAACGCATTGCAGAGCGCCAACATCCTGCGCGGCCTCACGCTGGAGCAAAGCCGCAGCCTGCTCGATCTCTTCACCCGCTCGGCCGGCGAGATGCTTGACGAGCGCTTCGAGCACGATCTAGTCAAGGCGCTGTTCGGCTTCGATGCCATCGTCGGCAATTATGCGAGCCCCTACGCCGCCGGCTCGGCCTATGTGATGCTGCATCACGCCTTCGGCGAGGTGAACGGCAAGAAGGGCGTCTGGGGCCACGCCATCGGCGGCATGGGCGCGATCACGCAGGCGATGGCGCGCGCCGCGCAGGGCCGGGGCGTCGCGATCGACACGGACGCCGGCGTGCGCGAGGTGATCGTCGAACGCGACCGCGCCGTCGGCGTCGTGCTGGAGAACGGCGCGACGATCCGGGCGAAATACGTAGCGGCCAACGTCAATCCAAAGCTGCTCTATACGCGGCTGATCGCGGCCGACGCCCTGCCGAAGGACTTCCTCGCCCGCATCCGGCACTGGAAGAACGGCTCCGGCACCTTCCGCATGAACGTGGCCCTGGACCGCCTGCCCTCCTTCACGGCGCTGCCGGATGACGGCGATCACCTCACCTCGGGCATCATCCTGGCGCCGAGCCTCGGCTACATGGACCGGGCCTTTCTCGATGCGCGCGCGCACGGCTGGAGCCGCGAACCCGTGGTCGAGATGCTGATCCCCTCCACGCTCGACGACACGCTGGCGCCCGAAGGCAAGCATGTCGCGAGCCTGTTCTGCCAGCACGTCGCGCCGGAGCTTCCCGACAGCAGATCCTGGGACGACCATCGCGACGAGGTCGCCGATCTCATGATCGCGACGGTGGACAGCTACGCGCCGGGTTTTGCGTCAAGCGTGCTCGGCCGCCAGATTCTCTCGCCGCTGGATCTCGAACGGCAGTTCGGCCTCCTCGGCGGCGACATCTTCCACGGCGCGCTGACGCTGAACCAGCTGTTCTCGGCACGGCCGATGCTGGGCCATGCCGATTATCGCGGCCCCCTGAAAGGCCTCTATCACTGCGGCTCCGGCGCCCATCCCGGCGGCGGCGTCACCGGCGCCCCCGGCCACAACGCAGCACAAGCGATCCTGCGGGATCACCGGTCGCTGTTCGGAAGCCGTGGATAGGTCTGTGGATGGGCTGTGGACAGGCTGTCGAGAGGTGTGTGCCCGGGAAGAGGATGGCGGCACCGGACCATCGGGACAAGTCTGGGGAAAGGCGGTGGAAAACCGCTGGCCAACGACGGGACGAGCCGGTGGATAACGCTCTGGCAAATGGCGGACAACCCGTGGACACCGGCCGGGAATCGCACGCGGGAAAATGACTTCGCCCGCCAGGAGCAATTCCCGAGCGGGCGCTAGTCAGACATAGCCTACGAAGAAACTAGCCCCCGCTGGGAAATGGGAGGCGGAAATTACTTCAAGGAGGTGCTAATCGAAGTGAACTTTTCGTTCATCGTGGTGCCCAGGCCGTTCACCACGGTGATGATCGCCAGCGCGATACCGGCCGCGATAAGGCCGTACTCGATTGCGGTCGCACCGGATTCATTGGACCAGAACTTCAAAATCATGCGCGTCAAGACTCGCCTCCATTTCTATTTCAAGCTGCGTTGGTTCGCCCCAACATCCGAAAATTTACGGAGCGCAACCTTCGGACGGGTTAATCCCGGAACCGCAAGTTATGCGGAAAATTGGGAACAAAAGTTCCAAAAATTGAACCTGACGGAACCCTAGCATGCAGCCTTCCCCTACCCATCGCGCCAGCTTTTCGATCGGCAGCGAGGCCGCGGCCCGGCGCGTCGTCGACGTGCTCACCGAGGTGTTTTTCGAAGGCGATGCCGCGGTCGCCGCCTTCGAACGGCCGGACGGACAATGGGACGTCACGCTGCATTTTGCGGATGCGCCGGACCAGGCTTGGCTGCGCGAACTCGTTGTAAATTCGGCAGGAAATGAGATCGCCGACACGCTTGCCTTCGACACCGTCGAAGCCAAGGACTGGGTCAAGGCCAGCCTGGAAGACCTCGTCCCGGTGCCGGCCGGACGCTTCGTCGTGCACGGCAGCCATGACCGCGACCGCGTCGCGCCGAACAAGCTCAAGATCGAGATCGAGGCGGCGCTCGCCTTCGGCACCGGCCATCACGGCACCACGCGCGGCTGTTTACTCCTGCTTGACCATGTCCTGAAGAGTTCCCGCCCGAGCAACGTGCTCGACCTCGGCACCGGAACCGGCGTGCTGGCCATCGCGGCGGCGAAGGCACTGCATCGCGCCGTGCTTGCCTCCGACATCGACCCGCCCTCCGTGCGGGTGGCGGCCGAGAACGGCCGGCTGAACGAAGTCGGTCACCATGTGCGGGTGATCCGCGCCACCGGCTTCGCCGCGCCGGATTTTGCCCGGGCGGGCCCGTTCGACCTGGTGCTGGCCAACATCCTTGCCAATCCGCTGCGGCACCTGGCGAGCCCGATGGCGCGGCACCTGGCGCCCGGCGCGCGCGTCATCCTCTCCGGCCTGCTGACGCACCAGGCCCCCGCCGTGATCGCCGCCTATCGCGCACGCGGCCTCGTGCCGCTGCGGCATTTGCGGATCGAGGGATGGAGCAGCCTGTTGCTGAGGAAGGTGGGGTAAGCTGATCAAGCATCCGCGACGGCGGTGTGCTCCCTCGCCCCGCTCTTGTCCGCCGAAGCTATGGCGAAGGCGGATGCGGGGCCGCGACGAGCTTCGCTCGCGCTGAGAGGGTTGGGGTGAGGGGGAGTCTCCACGGGGGCGGTGAGAACTGGACTCGCGGAGAGTCCCCCTCACCCGGATTGCTTCGCAATCCGACCTCTCTCCGCAAGCGGGGCGAGGTGAACAAACACCGCCTACTCCGCCGGCTTCTCGTCCCGGCGCATCGCGCGCTCGCCCTGCAAGGCGCGCCGGGCGCGGCGCTCGGCGAAACGGTCGATCATCTGGCTGATGAGACCGCGCGGCTTCTTCGGTGTGGTTGCGGCCGGGGCCCGGCGGGCCGGCGGCGAAATCTTCTCAAACGTGAACGCTGGCATCGTGTGTCCCCTCGCCGTTGAGTAGAAACACTTGCTCGAATTTCCCTGTTATCCGGACGGAGCTCAAAGGCCGCATCCCTTTACTCCACTCGACTCAAGCGGAACTTTTTCAAGCACAGTCCATGCCAGATGCGCCGCGAATGCGTCCACATTGCGGAGCGATCCCCATAATCCTAAAGTGGTCCACCATGTTCGAAGCACACTTCCAGACATTCGAAGAGCCCGAGGCCGGCGTCGCATTGACGGCGCGCCTTGCGGCGCTCCGCGAAGAACTCGCCCGCCGCAAGCTGACCGGCTTCGTCATTCCGCGCGCCGACCAGCAGCAGAATGAATATGTGGCGCCCTCGGAAGAGCGGCTCGCCTGGCTGACCGGCTTCACCGGATCGGCGGGACTGGCGGTGGTGCTGACCCGCGAAGCCGCATTGTTCGTGGACGGCCGCTACACGATCCAGGCGGCCAAGCAGGTCGATGCAAAGGCCTGGGCGGTGGAATCGCTGATCGACCCGCCGCCGGAGAGCTGGGTGTCGGCGCATCTGAAAGCCGGCGACCGCCTCGGATTTGATCCATGGCTGCACACTTTTGCGGCAGCCGAGCGCCTCGCCGCCGCCTGCACCAGGGCCGGCGCCGAGCTGGTAGCGGTCGACAGCAACCCGGTGGACGCGGTCTGGCACGACCGGCCGCAGCCGCCGCTTGCTCCCGTCGCCGTGCACGGAGTGCAACATGCCGGCATCGGCGAGGCCGAGAAGCTGGCTCAGATCAAAAGCGAGATCACCAAGCTCGGCGCCGATGCGCTGGTGCTGTCGGACAGTCATGCGGTGGCCTGGACTTTCAACATCCGCGGCGCCGACGTCGCGCATACCCCGCTGCCGCTGTCCTACGCGCTGGTGCCGAAGGACGGCCGGCCGACCATCTTCATCGACCACCGCAAGCTCTCCAACCTGACGCGCGACCATCTCGAGCAATCGGCCGACGTGCGCGAGCCCGATGCGATGGCGCCGACGCTGATGGCGCTGGCCAAGAGCGGCGCCGCGATCGCGCTCGACAATGCCACCGCGGCCGACGCGCTGAGCCGGCTGATCGCCGGCGCCGGCGGCAAGCCGGTGCGCGGCAGCGATCCGATTGCGCTGCTCAAGGCGGTCAAGAACGCGACCGAGATCAAGGGCACGCAGACGGCGCATCGCCGCGATGCCGTGGCGCTGGCGCGCTTCCTCGCCTTCATCGATCGCGAGGCGCCCAGCGGCAAGCTCACCGAGATCGACGCGGTGGAGGCGCTGGAGACATTCCGCCGCGACACCGGCGCGCTGAAGGACGTGTCGTTCCCGACAATATCGGGCACCGGCCCGAACGGCGCCATCGTGCACTACCGCGTCACCCGCAAGAGCAACCGGCGCATCGCGCCCGGCGACCTGCTGCTGATCGATTCCGGCGCTCAATATGAAGACGGCACCACCGACGTGACGCGCACCATGGCGGTCGGCGAGCCCACGGGCGAGATGCGCGACCGCTTCACCCGCGTGCTGCGCGGCCACATCGCGATCGCGCGCGCGATCTTCCCCGACGGCACCAATGGCGCGCAGCTCGACACGCTGGCGCGGCAATATCTCTGGGCCGCCGGCGTCGATTTCGAGCACGGCACCGGCCATGGCGTCGGCAGCTATCTCAGTGTTCACGAAGGACCGGCGCGGATCTCGAAGCTCGGCACCACGCCGCTGAAGCGCGGCATGATCCTCTCCAACGAGCCCGGCTACTATAAGACCGACGGTTTCGGCATCCGCATCGAGAACCTCGAGCTGGTCGTCGCCGCCGACATCAAGGGCGCCGAGAAGCCGATGAACGCGTTCGAGACGCTGACCCTGGCACCGATCGACCGCCGGCTGATCGATGTCGCCATGCTGACCAAAGACGAGCTCGACTGGCTCAATGCCTACCACGCGCGTGTGCGGGCCGAGGTAGGGCCGGCGCTGGACGAGGCAACGAAGGCGTGGCTCGATCAGGCGACGGCGGAGCTGAAGGCGTAAGGTCGTCATTCAGAGTGCAGCGCATAGCACTACGCGATTTGTGCAAGGCTATTCCCTCACCCACAGCCGTCATGCCCCGCCACCGGGTCTCGCCTTCGGCGAGCCCGATGACAGGCTCCGGCGGGGCATCCAGTACGCCGCAGCGTCTCCTTATCCCACTTCCGTCCCTGGAATACTGGATTCCCCGCCTTCGCGGGGAAAGACACCGCATTTGTGGAACGAGACGTGCGCCCAGTCGGTCTCCATCGCGCTGTTATTATAACCGTCCCAAAATCCGAATAGCCGCATTCCGAAACGCCGATATCCGTCTTGTGCGAGCACGCTACAGTCCGATTCGAACTGTCAGAGACGGACACGCATGCACGGCATGATCAGCAGGCCGCCGGAAGCGGCAATGAAGACCATCGCGACCTCGCGCGTGGTGTTGCTGCTGCTCGTCGTCATGACCGGCATTGCGCCGATCTCGCTCTACATGCTGGTTCCGGCGCTGCCGGTGCTGGCGACGAACTTCGGCAGCGACATCTCGATCGCGCAGATGACGGTGTCGCTCTTCATGGTCGGCATCGCCTGCTCGCAGCTGATCATGGGGCCGCTGTCGGACAAGTTCGGGCGGCGCCCGGTGCTGCTCGCAGGGCTCGCGCTGATGGTGGCGGCGAGCGTTGCCTGCATCTTCGCGCAGAACCTGCCGCAACTGATCGCCGCACGCTTCTTCCAGGCGCTGGGCGGCGCCACCGGCATGGTGGTGAGCCGCGCCATCATCCGCGACATCTACGAGCGCCAGCGCGTCGCCTCCATGATCAGCCTCGTCGTCGCGGCCCTGATGATCGGACAGATGCTCTCGCCGCTCACCGGCGGCCTGATCGAGACCGCGTTCGGCTGGCGCGCGATCTTCTACGCCATCACGATCGGCGCAGTTGCGGTCGCCGTCGGCATCGCCGTGGCGCTGCCGGAAACGCGTCGCAGCCGCGCCGCCGGCAGCGGCTTTCGCGCCGACATCGGCACCCTGATCAGGAACCGTGCCTTCGTCGGCTACGTGATGTGCCAGGTGCTGGCCTCGCAGATCATCTTCACCTTCGCCGGCGGCGGCCCCTACATCGTGGTGACGCAGATGGGCCGCAGCAGCGCCGAATACGGCGCGTGGTTTGCTACGTCAGGCTTTGCGTATCTCGTCGGCAATCTGCTCTGCGTGCGCTTTGCGCCGCGCCATTCGCTGGAAAAGCTGATCTGGTTCGGGCTCGGCCTTCAGCTCGGCGGCAGCCTTTTGAACCTGTTCTGGAGTTTCGCCGGCTGGAATGAAGCGCCCGCCTGGCTGTTCGGCACGCAGATGATCGTGATGGCCGGCAATGCCTTCGTGATGGCGAATTCCGCCGCCGGTGCGATCAGCATCCGCCCCGAAGCGGCCGGCACCGCGTCCGGCGCGATGGGCTTCCTCCAGCAGGGCATCGGCGCGCTGATGTCGCAATTCGGCGCCTATCTCGGCGGCCAATCCTCAACGACACTGCCGCTGACCTCCGCCGTGCTCGCGATCTCGCTGCTCTGCGCCTGCATGATGATCTTCGTCGTCCCCCGCCGCGATGTCGTGGTGAGCGACGCGCTGATCGAACAGGCGGAGGAGGAAGAGAGCGGGATGATGTAGAGGGATTTTTCTCCGTCATTCCGGGGCGCCTCAAAGAGGCGAACCCGGAATCTCGAGATTCCGGGTTCGATGCTTCGCATCGGCCCGGAATGACGGAATCAAGATCACTCCCCGATCAGCTTCAGCCACTCGTCTTCGGTCAGCACCTTGACGCCGTGCTTGTTGGCCTCGGCGAGCTTCGAGCCGGCGCCCGGGCCGGCGACGACGAGATCGGTCTTCTTCGACACCGAGCCCGACACCTTGGCGCCGAGCCGCTCAGCGGTGGCCTTGGCTTCATCCCGCGTCATCTTCTCCAGCGAGCCCGTGAACACCACGGTCTTGCCGGCGACGGCCGAGTTGCTCTTCGGCTTCTCGGCGTCGACGATCTCGACCTCCTTGGTCAGGCGCTCGACGATGCCGCGGTTGTGGCTCTCGCCGAAATAATCGGCGATGCTCTTGATCACGGTGTCGCCGATCTGGTCGAGCGCATCCATGTCCGCCATCGCCTCCTCGTCGCCCTTGGCGACCTTGAGGCAGGCGTCGTGGAACGCCTCCCAGGAGCCGTAGCCGCGCGCCAGCGCCAGCGCGGTGGTCTCGCCGACATGGCGCATGCCGAGCGCATAGACGAAGCGCTCGAGCGCGATTCTGCGCCGGCTCTCGATGGCGGCGAAGAGGTTGCGCACGGAGGTGGCGCCGTAACCCTCGATCTCCTCGAGCTTGAGTTTCGCGTTGCGCTTCTCCAGCGTGAAGATGTCGGCGGGCTCTTTCACAAAACCTTCGTCGAAGAAATACTGGAGCTGCTTCTCGCCGAGGCCGTCGATGTCGAAGGCCCGCCGCGACACGAACAGCTTGAGGTGCTCGATCTTCTGATAGGGGCAGGCGAACTCACCGGTGCAGCGGGCGCGCGAGCCCTCTTCGCCCGCGGCCGTCTCCTCGCGCGTGACGTCGGTGTGCAGCGGGCACGGGCACGTCTTGGGGAAGTGGAATTCCTTGGCAGTCTTCGGCCGCTTGTCGAGGACGACGTCGACCACCTGCGGGATGACGTCGCCGGCGCGCTGGATCACGACGGTGTCGCCGATCCTGATGTCGCGCCCCTCGCGCAGCACCTCGCCCTTGTTGCCGATGCCCTTGATGTAGTCCTCATTGTGCAACGTGACGTTCTGCACGATCACGCCGCCGACGCCGACCGGCTCGAGCTTGCCGACCGGCGTGAACGAGCCGGTACGGCCGACCTGTATCTCGATGTCGCGCAGGACCGTCATGGCCTGCTCGGCGGGGAATTTGTGCGCGATGCCCCAGCGCGGCGTGCGCGAGACGAAGCCGAGCCGTTCCTGCCAGTCGATGCGGTCGACCTTGTAGACGACGCCGTCGATGTCGTAGTCGAGCTCGGCGCGCTCTTCCTCGATCCTCTGGTGGAACGCGATCAGCTCCTCGACCGAGTGGCACAGCCTGGTCAGCGGATTGGTCTTGAAGCCGCAGCGCTCGAACCAGTGGATCATGCCGGTCTGCGTCTCCTCCGGCATCGCGCTCATCTCGCCCCAGGCATAGGCGAAGAAGCCGAGGGGGCGCGAGGCGGTGATGGTCGGATCCTTCTGGCGGAGCGAGCCGGCCGCCGAGTTGCGCGGATTGGCGAAGATCGTATCGCCGGCGGCCTTCTGCCGCTCGTTGAGCGCGAGGAACGCCTTCTTGGTCATGTAGACCTCGCCGCGCACCTCGCAGATGTCGGGGACATTGCGGCCCTTCAGCTTCTGCGGCACGTCTTCGAGGGTGCGGATATTGGCGGTGACGTCCTCGCCCTCCGCACCGTCACCGCGCGTCGCGGCAGTGACGAGCTCGCCGCCCTCATAGCGCAGTGACATCGAGAGACCGTCGATCTTCGGCTCGGCGGAGAAGTCGATCTTGTCGTCGTCGAGCTTCAGGAAGCGCACGATGCGGCCGACGAAGTCGCGCACGTCCTCTTCGGCAAAGGCGTTGTCGAGCGACAGCATGGGGACGGCATGCCGGACCTTCCTGAAGCGGCCTGACGGCGCCGCGCCGACCTTCTGCGAGGGCGATTCCGCGCTGACGAATTCCGGAAAGCGTTTTTCGATCGCATTGAAGCGCTGGCGCAACGCGTCGTATTCGGCGTCGGTGACGGTGGGCGCGTCATCCTGATAGTAGCGCTTGTCATGCCCTTCGAGCTCCAGCGCGAGCCGCATGAGCTCGACCTTGGCCTGCGCCTTGGTGAGCTCGGCGACGTCACGGAGCGGTTTGGATTTTGCTGCTCTTGCCATCATACTTAAGGTTCTAGCTCGTCGTTCCGGGATGGTCCGAAGGACCAGACCCGGAACCTCGAGATTCCGGGTTCGCACTTCGTGCACCCCGGAATGACGGTGGGGAGGGCTCATGGCGTATTACGTCTATATCCTAGCAAGCCGCCGCGATGGAGCAATCTATGTCGGCATCACCAACGACCTCGTACGCCGCACCTACGAGCATCGAATCAAGGCTGTTCCCGGATTCACAACGAAATACAATATTACTCGGCTGGTCTGGTTCGAGATTTATGATGATCCGATTTCAGCGATATCGCGTGAGAAGGAGTTGAAGAAGTGGAAGCGAGCCTGGAAGGTTCAGTTGATCGAGAAAACGAACCCGACTTGGGATGATCTGTACGAATCGATCTGCAGCTAAGCCCGTCATTCCGGGGCGGCGAAGAGCCGAACCCGGAATCTCGAGATTCCGGGTTCGATGCTTCGCATCGCCCCGGAATGACAGTGTGTAACTAAGCCGTCGCCGCCTTGAGCAGCCGGTCCGCGGCAGCCCTCGCCTCGGCGGTGATCTCGGCGCCGGCGAGCATGCGGGCGATCTCCTCGCGGCGGTGGTCGGCGGCCAGCGCGTTGACGCGGGTGGCGACGCGCTTGCCCTTGTCGAGGGCGTCCTTGGAGATGAGCAGATGCTGGTCGGCCCGCGCGGCGACCTGCGGGGCGTGGGTCACGGCCATCACCTGGACCTTGCCGGCAAGCCGCGCCAGGCGCCCGCCGATGGCGTCCGCGACCGCACCGCCGACACCGGTGTCGATTTCGTCGAACACGAGCGTCGGCGCCGAGCCGCGGTCGGACAGCACGACCTTGAGGGCCAGGAGAAAGCGCGACAGCTCGCCGCCGGAGGCGACCTTCATCAGCGGGCCCGGCTTGGTGCCCGGATTGGTCTGCACCCAGAACTCGACGCGATCAAAACCTTGCGGCCCCGGCGCGGCCTCGTCGGTCTCGACCTGGGTCATGAATTTCGCGCGCTCGAGCTTGAGCGGGGCGAGCTCGGCATTGACGGCCTTGTTGAGCTTCTCGGCCGATTTCTGCCGCGCCATCGACAGTTTCTTGGCGGCAGCGGCATAGCGGCTATCTGCCTCGATCGCAGCCTGCTCCAGCTTCTTCAGGCGCGAGGCACCGGCATCGATCAGCACGACGTCGGCGGCGTATTTGGCGGCGAGCGCGGCGAGCCCGTCGACCGGCGTAGAATATTTGCGCGAGGCGGCGCGCAGGGCGAACAGCCGCTCCTCGATGCGTTCGAGCTCGGCCGGATCGAAATCGGTTGCGGCGAGCGCGGCCTGAAGATGCTGGTCGGCTTCCTCCAGCGCGTTGATCGCGGCGTCGATCGCCTTGACTGCGGGCTCGACCAGCGCCGGCGAATTGACGCCGCGGCGCTCCAGCCGGCGCACCGCGGCCGACAGCGCCGCGACCGGAGAGTGGTTGCCGCCCACCGCCTCCTGCGCCTCGCGCAGGTCGGAGGCGATCTTCTCGCCCTGCATCATCGTGGTCCGGCGGGACGCCAGCGAGGTCTCCTCGCCGTCCTTGGGGGCGAGCTGCTTCAGCTCGTCGGAGGCGTGGCGCAGATAGTCGGCCTCGCGCGCGGCCCGCTCCATGCCGGCGCGATGCTCCTCCAGCTCGGTGTTGGCGGTGCGGCGCGCATCCCAAAGCGACTCGACGACCGCAACGTCCTTCTCGAGGCCGGCAAAGGCATCGAGCAGGCGGCGGTGCGTGGCGGCATCGACCAGCGCGCGCTCGTCATGCTGGCCGTGAATCTCGACCAGAGCGGCGCCGACCGCCTTCAGCGTCTGCACGCTGATCGACTGGTCGTTGATGAAGGCGCGAGTGCGGCCGTCGGCGAGCTGGACGCGGCGGAGAATCATCTCGCCGGTGTCGTCGAGACCGTTCTCGGCGAGGATCGCCGCCGCGGGGTGATTTTTGGGGATATCGAAGACGGCCGTGACCTGCCCCTGCTCCGCGCCGTGGCGCACGAGGCCGGCGTCGCCGCGGCCGCCGAGCGCCAGCGCAAAGGCATCGAGGAGGATGGATTTGCCCGCACCGGTCTCGCCGGTCAAAACCGCGAGGCCCGTCGCGAATTCGATATCGAGCCGTTCGATCAGGACGATGTCACGGATCGACAGACGCGCTAGCATGGAACCAAATTTCCTAGCCGAGGCCCATTTTCTTGAAGGTCTTGCTGATCCAGGACCCCTGATTCTCGCTCGGCTCGAGACCACCCGATTTTACAAGATTATAGGCGTCCTTGTACCAACGGCTGTCAGGAAAATTGTGGCCAAGCACAGCGGCCGCGGTCTGCGCCTCGCCGACGATGCCGATCGCCATATAGGCTTCGGTCAGCCGGTAGAGCGCCTCCTCGACATGGCGCGTGGTCTGGTACTGCGTGACCACAGCCTTGTAGCGGTTGATCGCCGCCGTGTAGTCGCGCTTCTGCATGTAATAGCGGCCGACGTTCATTTCCTTGCCGGCGAGCTGGTCGCGCGCGCCCTCGATCTTGGCCTTGGCCGAGGTCGCGTATTCGGACGTCGGATATTTGCGGATCACCTCTTCCAGCGAGGCGATCGCTTTCTCGGTGCGGCTCTGGTCGCGGCTGATGTCCGGGATCTGGTCGTAATGCGAGGCGGCGATCAGGTATTGCGCATAGGCCGCGTCCGGGCTGCCGGGATGCAGCGTGACATAGCGAGTGGCGGCACCGATGCAGCCGTCATAGTCGCCGCCCTGGTAGGACGCATAGGCGGACATCAGCAGCGATTTGCGGGCCCAGTCGGAATAAGGATGCTGGCGGTCGACCTCTTCGAACTTCTTGTTCGCCGCCTTCATGTCCTTCTTCTCGTTCATGAGGTACAGGCCCTCATTGTAGATCTTGTCGGCGGGCTCCTCGACGAAGGTGTCGTCCTTGGCGGTGAACTTGTCCCAGAGCGCGCCGGTGCCGCAGCCGGCCAGCGGCAGCGCGAGCATGATGAAGGTGACGGCCTGAAGCCCCCCGCGCGCGAGAGGCGAGATCGAGAGATATCCGCGCGTCATACGCTGTGCCGACATGAGTTTTAAGCCCTGACGCCCTGTGATGCGGTGCCCGCCAGCCCACGAACCCCGTCACGGGCGCGAAATGGTGCCGTGGTGCCTGCCATGCGACCACGCCGATGTATCCGAAAAACGATCGTTAACCAACCGTATGGGCAGGCATTTCGCCCGGATTAAGGCGAACGTGCCGCAATGCTAGTCGATCATGGTTACCAGGAGTTTCCCGGGGACAGCCGCCGCCAGACGCCCGCGGCCACAGGTGTCTTCAGGACACGTCCGGCCCGTAGGCCGCGGCAATCCGGCCGCCGACGATACCGCGACCGGTTTCGGCCACGGGACGCGTGGTGCGGCGGACCGCCTCGCCCTCGACCACCCGCCAGGCGGTACGGTCGGCAAGCAGCGCGGTCAGAACGGCGTGGTTGAGCTTGTGGCCGCCGCGCACCGAGCGGTAGGCGCCAAGCAGCGGCAGGCCGGCCAGCGCGAGGTCGCCGATCACGTCCAGCACCTTGTGGCGGACGCATTCGTCGGCGTAGCGCAGGCCCTCGGTGTTGAGCAGCCGCTCATCGTCGAACACGACGGTGTTGTCGAAGGAGGCGCCGAGCGCGTAGCCCGCGCTCCAGAGCCGGGCGACGTCGCACATCAGGCCGAACGTCCGGGCGCGGCCGACTTCGCGGCGGAAACGTTCCGGGTTGAGGTCGAAGGCGTAGCTCTGCCGGCCGATGACGGGGTTGGCGAAATCGATCTCGACCTCGGCGCGGAACCCGTTGGCGTGGGGCCGTATCTCGCCGAAAGAGTCGCCGATCTTGACCGAGATCGGCTTCAAAACCTGAATGAAGCGGCGCTGCGCCGGCTGGGTGACGATGCCGGCCTGCTCGATCGCCGCAATGAAGGCCGCGGCGCTGCCGTCCATGATCGGCACTTCCGGCCCGTCGATCTCGATAGCTGCGTTGTCAACGCCCATACCCCGCAGCGCAGCAAGCACGTGCTCGGCGGTGGAGACCAGCGGACCGTCGCGATCGCCGAGGACGGTGGCGAGATCGGTCGCGATCACCTGCTCGGCGGTCGCCTGAACCTCGCGGTCACTTCCCTCAAGGCCGGTACGGACAAAAACAAAACCTGCGTCAACAGGCGCAGGTCCAAGCGTGAGGGTGACGGGAAGACCGGAATGAACGCCGACGCCAACCACGGTGGCTTGCGCACGAAGCGTTGTTTGCCGGCTAAATTTCATCAGGAACCGCCCCACTACGACCACTGCGACTTATACAAACCTGACAGACTGGCCAAGGCCGCCGTCCGAATCCGTATCCCCAAGTCACGGCAAACCATAGTCACTGCCTCAAACAGCGCCAACTCACGCTTTTTTACCGATTGTTACCCCAAACCTGCCGTATTCGCGCCAAGGCTTAACCAAATTGCACCGAGGTTTTGGGCTGCTGCCGGCGGTTTTACTGAACCACCCAATGCATAATTAATGATTTAAAATCAGTTGCTTGGCCATGCAATCCGGGCATGCCCGGTGAAAATGGAAAGGCCCCGGCAAGCTTGCTGCCGGGGCCTCTTTGCGTCTGCCTTATTGTAACAATCCTCAGGTCGCCTGACGCCGCAGGAAGGCCGGGATATCAAGATGGTCGTCACCCTGTGGCGCCGGCGCAACAGGCGCGGAACGGCCATGCACGTCGAGGCCCTGCGGCGCGGGACGCCGCGCATACTCCGATACCGGTTCGGTGGCCGCGATCTGCTGTGCCACGCTCTTCTGCGGACGACGCTCCGGCAGCGGCGGTATCGCCGGACCAGCGGTGCGGGCGGCGACCGGCGGCTCACTCTCCTCGTCGCGGCGGCCAAGGCCGACATTGGCGAGGCGCTGGAGCAGCGACAGGCGGGTCTTCTGCGGGGTCTCTTCTTCGACTTCGCCGCGGGCCTGACGAATCTCGGCCTGGGCCGGCATCGGCAGCTCCTCGAGGCGCGGCATCCGCGGCGCACGCATCGGCGCACGCTCGGCCTGCGGCGGGATGAAGGTTTCCGGCGTCATCGGCTCCTGCATCGCGACCGGGGCCTGCTCAGGCTCCGGGAACAAGGTCGGCTTCTGCGCGATCGGGCGCACGGTGACGTCGCCATAGGTCTGCATCGGCGCGGGCGCCTGCGGAACGTCGGCAACGGCAGCCGCGATTGCGGCGAGCGCAGCACGCTCGACGTTCGGACGCGGCGCCACCGGCGCGGCAGCGGCCGGCGCGAATCCAGACACTGGGGCCTGCGCATCCAGCTTCTGGGCACGTTCGGCCAGGCGCTGGTTGTCGGCACGCAGACGCGCGGTCAGGTCGGCGAGACGGCTCTCGGCGGCGGCGGCCGGAGCTGCGGGAGCCTGCTGCACCTGCGGCGCTGCGTTCGCGACCGGAGCGGAGGTAGCCTGGCTGTTGCGGGCGATCGCGGCCTGCTCGATGCCGGTGGCGACGACCGAGACGCGGATCAGGCCATCGAGCGCTTCGTCGAAGGTGGCGCCGACGATGATGTTGGCGTCCTGGTCGACTTCCTCGCGGATGCGGGTTGCGGCCTCGTCGACCTCGAACAGCGTGAGGTCCTTGCCGCCGGTGATGGAGATGAGGAGGCCCTTGGCGCCCTTCATCGAGCTATCGTCGATCAGCGGGTTGGCGATCGCGGCTTCCGCGGCGGTCAGCGCGCGCTTGTCGCCGGAGGCCTCGCCGGTGCCCATCATCGCCTTGCCCATCTCCCTCATCACCGCTCTCACGTCGGCGAAGTCGAGATTGATCAGGCCTTCCTTGACCATCAGGTCGGTGATGCATGCGACGCCCGAATAGAGCACCTGGTCGGCCATCGCGAAGGCGTCGGCGAAGGTGGTCTTCTCGTTGGCAACCCGGAACAGGTTCTGGTTCGGGATGATCAGGAGCGTGTCGACAACCTTGTGCAGCTCGTTGATGCCGGCTTCGGCGGTGCGCATGCGGCGGCCGCCTTCGAAGTGGAACGGCTTGGTGACGACGCCGACGGTGAGGATGCCCATGTCGCGCGCAGTCTTGGCGATGACGGGAGCAGCGCCGGTGCCGGTGCCGCCGCCCATGCCGGCGGTGACGAACACCATGTTGGCGCCCGAGAGATGGTCGCGCAGCTCGTCGATCACCTCTTCCGCCGCCGCGGCGCCGACGTTCGGCTGCGAGCCGGCGCCGAGGCCTTGCGTGACCGCCGTGCCCATCTGCACGATGCGCTGCGCCTTCGACATCGTCAGCGCCTGCGCGTCGGTGTTGGCGACGACGAAGTCGACGCCCTGCAGACCCGCCGTGATCATATTGTTGACGGCGTTGCCGCCGGCGCCGCCGACGCCGAACACGGTGATCCGGGGCTTCAGTTCGTGAATGTCAGGAACATTGATGCTGATGGTCATGTTTGCCTCTCGATCACGCGCGCGTGGGTTCGCCCCGGCCGGCGGCCGCGGGAGTTGGTGAAAATCGACAATTACAATTGCGGAAAGGAGTCATCAGAAGCCCTCGCGTAGCCATCGTCCAACCTTTCCGAAATAACCGCCGGTCCCTGTCCTGACCTGCTGCCGCGTATGCCGCGGTTCGACATGTTCCTGGTGAACATATTGCGGGTAGACGAGGAGTCCGGCGGGCACCGCGAACGCGGCGTTCTTCGCCTCGTTGGGCAGCCGGCCGAAGCCGAGCGGACGTCCGACCCGCACGGGCCGGCCGAGAATCTGTGTTCCGAGTTCGACGAGACCGGTCAGTTGCGAGGCGCCGCCCGAGAGCACGACGCGGCCGTTGGGCTCTGATGCGAAGGGCGAATCCTTCAACCGGTCCCGGACCATTTCGAAGATTTCCTCGGCACGGTGCTTGACGATGTTGGCGATGGTAGCGCGGGAGACGATCTGTGGCAGATCCTGCTCGTCACCGGCTGTCGGCACAGACATCAGCTCACGCGAGTCCGATCCGCCGGTGATGACGGTCCCGTATAACGTCTTGATTCGCTCGGCATCGGCAATGGTCGCGGACAGTCCGCGCGCTAGATCCATCGTGATGTGTTGCCCGCCGACCGCAAAACCGGCCGCGTGCACGAAGCGGCCGCCGGCATAGACCGCCATCGTGGTGGTGCCCGCGCCCATCTCGACGACGGCCGCGCCGAGATCGGCCTCGTCGTCGGTCAGCACCGACAGGCCGGCGACATAGGGGCTCGCCGCCATGGCTTCGACATTGATGTGGCAGCGCTCCACCGCGAGCATCAGGTTCCGCGCCACGGTGGCGTCACAGGTGACGACGTTCATGTCGACACCGAACTGATGCGCGACCATGCCGCGGGGATCGCGGATGCCCTTGACGCCGTCGAGCGTGTAGCCGACCGGCAGCGCGTGCAGCACGGTGCGGCCCTCGCCGGTGGCGTGGCGCATGCCGGTGGAAGTGACGCGGCTGACGTCGGCCGGCGTCACGGCGCCGCCGCGGATGTCGGCGGCGGCTTCGACCAGCTGGCCGGAGAGCCGGCCGCCGGAGACCGAGAGCAGCACGGACTCGACCCGCACCTTGGCCATCTTCTCCGCAAGCCCGACGGCCTGGCGCACCGCCTGCTCGCATTCGCCGAGATCGACCACCGCGCCGGCCTTCATGCCGCGCGACTGGATCTGGCTGTAACCGATCAGCTCCACCGCGTGGGTGCGGCCGCGCAACGCCTCGCTCGGCGCCGACGGCTTCAGCCGCGCGATCATGCAGGCGATCTTGCTGGTGCCGATGTCGAGACAGGCGACGAGCCCGCCGCGCTTGTGCGGCATCTGGCGCGTCTTCGGCGTCTGGGTGCGATCGAGACCGGTCATGCAGCGTCCCCGGCCTTCTTTTTCTTCTTGTCCTTGAACTGCTCTTCGCGCGCCTTGGCGGCGTCCTCGGACAGCTGCACCACCAGGCGATCGGGCAGGCGCATGTCGACGGCGACGATGTCGCGGGAGAACAGCTTGTCTTCCTTGTCGAGCCTGGACAGCATCGCAAGCGCGTTGCCGACGTCCTGCTCGGGCAGGCGGATGTCGAGGCCGTCCTTGAGCCTCAGGTTCCAGCGCCGCTCGCCGACGAAGATCGCGGCCTTGGTGATCGAGTTGACCTGCGGATAGCGCGCCAGCAGCGCGAGAAAATCGCGGGCCTGCGTGTCGGCGCCCTTGCCGACCACGAGCGGCAGCGACAGGAACCGGCGCGAGACATAGGGCTCGAGCACGGCGCCGTCATCGGCGATGACGGAGAGGCGGCCGGCCTCCTGCCACAGCGCGAACGCCTTGCGCTCGGTCAGCTCGATCATGAGCTGGCCCGGATAGAGCTTGAGCACGGTCGCATCCGCGATCCAGGGATTGGCCTTGAGCTTGTCGCGCACGGCGTCGGCGTCGAGGAACAGCAGCGAGGAACGGCCGCTGACGCCGCCGATCGCGAGGATCTCGTCCTGGGTGAGCTGCTTGCGGCCGTTGATCACGACGGAGGTGATGCGGAAGCCGGCGGAATTGGCCATCGCGTTGCGGGCGTCGCTGATCGCCGTGACGAAGTCCTGGAGATGGCCGCCTTTGACGATGCCGAAGCCGCAGCTGCCGATCAGCAGCAGCACGGTCATGCTGATCCCGACCCGGCGCGGCAGATAGCGCTCGACCAGCGCGACCACGCGCGGCGGCGGCTCGCGCTCGACCACGGCCTTCGCTTTGATCTTGTCCTTGGCGGCAGCGCGTGCGGCGTGAAGTCTTTCCCGGCGCTTGTCCTGCACCCACTCGCGCAGAAGCACGACCGCTCCGATAGCGGCCGCCTTCAGATCAGCTTGGGGCCTCAGCGATCTGAAAAACGACCGGGTGAGGCTTCCTGCACCATCCATTGCACGAGCTCGTCAACAGTTTGCCCGCGACATCGCGCGGGTCCTGGCGAACATGACGTCTCGGACTTGCCGGGCCGGATCAGCAGACGAAGCCTCTCCCATCAAAGCGTTCGCTGGAGGTGACATCACCGCAACAGCTCACGCGCCGGCAGCCAAAGCGCCATATGCGCCGCCAGCGTTAACCTTCGGATGTCCTGGTAAACAAAAGGTAAAGTTCGTTAACGCGGGACGCTTTTTGCCCAGCCCTGTGAGGCATTTATGCCGCGATGTCCGGCATTTTACCGGATTTGGGGCCCAAAACGGGCCGTTTCGCCCGTTTGGCCGTTAACCAGTCCTAATTATTTCCGTACACCCCGCCCGGCGAGCTCGACCAGGCCGCGCAGGAAGTCGACGAACGCGATGCCCTCGGCCTTCAGCGCCTTGGGGTAGAGCGAGGACTTGGTCAACCCGGGGAGCGTGTTGGTTTCGAGATAGACGAGCCCCTTGGCCGAGACGATGAAGTCCGAGCGGGAATAGCCGGTGCAGGACATCGCCCGGTGCGCCAGCATCGCCTGCTGCTTCAGCGCGGCGGTGATCTCGGGCGTGAAACGGCCGGGGCAGATCTCCTGCGTCGTCGACAGAAGGTACTTTGCGGCGTAGTCGAAATTGCCCTCGCCCGGAATGATCTCGATCGGCGGCAGCGAGACGATCGAGCCGTCGGTGCGCTCCAGCACGCCGCAGGTCGCCTCGACGCCGGCGATATAGGGCTCGATCACATACTCCTCGTGCTTCGCGGCATTGCGGACGGCGACGAGGTCCTGCCTGGCGTTGACGAAGATCAGGCCATAGCTCGACCCGTCCCGCGCCGGCTTTGCGATCAGCCGGCCGTATTCGGCGAAGGCCGCGTCGATATCGTCCAGCGCGATGTTTGCGGGCGGCGTCACGCCGCCGAGCGCGGCGAAATGCTTGGCCGCGATCTTGTCGAAGGCGAGATGCGAGGAGGCCGAGCCCGAACCGGTGAACGGCACGCCGCGCGCCTCGCACATCACCTGCAATTCGCCGTTCTCGGCACATCCGCCATGCAGGCCGAGCACCAGCACGCGATCTTCCGCCTTGGCCTGGTCGAGCGCCTGCACCAGCGGAATGCCTGATGTGCCGGGCTTGAACTCGTCCTCGAACGGACGGGCATGTTCGAGCAGCTGCTTCGACTGCACGACATGCACCCTGTCCTCGACGTCCCACCACCACAGATCGGCCTCGGGCAGCGCCTGATGCAGCGCCTGGGCCGAGGCAACCGAAACCAGACGCTCCCGGTTGGAGCCGCCGAAGAGGATGGTGATGCGCATGTTCATAGTCCGCAATCTCTCTAGTTCGTCATTCCGGGGCGCGACGAAGTCGCGAACTACGATGCGCAATTGCGCATCTGAGAATCCATCTCTCCACCGTCTCTGCCGCCCGATGGATTCCGGGCTCTCGCTTCGCGAGCCCCGGAATGACGGTGATCATGAAACCCCGATCCGCTTGATTTCCCAATGTAGCTCAATTCCGGAATTCGCCTTCACGCGCGCACGCACGGTCTCGCCCAGCGTCTCGATATCGTGCGCGGTGGCATCGCCCGTGTTGATCAGGAAATTGCAGTGCATCTCGGAGACCTGCGCGCCGCCGACGCGCAAGCCCCGGCAGCCGGCAGCGTCGACCAGCTTCCAGGCGGAATGGCCGGGCGGATTCTTGAAGGTCGAGCCGCCGGTCTTTTCGCGGATCGGCTGCGCGGTCTCGCGATGGCTCTGCACCTCCGCCATGCGCGCGCGGATCGCATCCGCATCCTTGACCTCACCGCGAAAGCGCGCAGACGTGAAGATGATGGAGGGATCGACGCCGCTGTTGCGATAGACGAACTTCATGTCGGCATTGGAGAAGACGTGCTTCGTGCCGTCGCGCCCGACGCCTCGCGCCTCGATCAGCACGTCCTTGGTCTCGCCGCCATTCGCGCCCGCGTTCATGCGCAGCGCGCCGCCGATCGTGCCGGGAATGCCGAAATAGAATTCGAGTCCGCCGATGTTGGCGGATGCCGCCACCTCCGCCACGCGCTTGTCGAGCGCGGCAGCGCCTGCGGTGACGATATCACCGCTCGCGCTCGCTTCGCCAAAGGCGCGCGGCGCGAGGCGTATCACCACGCCCGCGATGCCGCCGTCGCGCACGATCAGGTTGGAGCCGACGCCGACGACGTAGACCGGAATGTCGGACGCGAGATGCGCGAGGAAGTAAGCGAGATCGTCCTCGTCCGCCGGCGTGAACAGCACCTGCGCGGGGCCGCCGACGCGAAACCAGGTCAGCTCGGCCAGCGACTGGTTGGCCAGCAGCCGGCCGCGCAGATCAGGCATCGTCGCTTTGAGTGAGGGTGTGATGTCGGGGAAGCTCATGCGCGAACGCTCCCCAAAAGTGAGGGACGCAGACTGCTTCCGTACCCTCCCCCCTTGTGGGGGAGGGTAAGGGAGGGGGGTAGCCCCAAGCGAGATCGGAGTTCGTGGCTACCCCTCTCCCCCACCCTCCCCCACAAGGGGGGAGGGAGCGCACCATTCCGTGTGGCAAGCAACGAGTGCAGCATCGCCGCCCTACCCCAGCGCATTCAATTCGCCGGGCAGTGCATACGCCCATTGCGTGATGTTGCCGGCGCCAAGGCACACGACGAGATCGCCCGACTTCGCGAGCCCCTTGACGATGCCCGCGAGCTCCGGCGCCGCCGGCAGCGGGACCACCTCGCGATGCCCGTGGGCACGCAGGCCCGCGACGAAATGATCGCGGTCGATGCCGTCGATCGGCGCCTCGCCCGCGGCATAGACGTCGGCGACGATCACCGCGTCCGCATCGTTGAAGCAGGTGCAGAATTCTTCGAACAGCGATTGCAGGCGGGTGTAGCGATGCGGCTGCACCACGGCGACGATCTTGCCGTTGGTGGATTCCCGCGCCGCCTTCAGCACCGCCGCGATCTCGACGGGGTGGTGGCCGTAATCGTCGATCACGGTGACGCCGTTCCATTCGCCGGTCTTGGTGAAGCGCCGCTTGACGCCGCCGAAGCCGGCGATCGCGCTGCGGATCGCTTCGTCCGACACGCCGAGCTCGCGCGCGACCGCGATCGCGGCCGTGGCGTTGGAGGCGTTGTGGCGTCCCGGCATCGGCAGCATCAGATCGGGAATCTCGTGCACGGCGCCGGTCTTGCGATCGCGGAACGCGACCTTGAACTTCGATCCGCCGCCCATCGGGGTGAGGTCGACCAGCCGCACATCGGCCTGCGGATTCTCGCCATAGGTGATGATGCGGCGATCCTCGATCTTGCCGACGAGACTCTGCACCACGGGATGGTCGATGCACATCACCGCAAAGCCGTAGAACGGCAGGTTCTCGACGAAATGACGAAAGGCGTCCTGCACCGCCTCGAAGGTCTTGAAGTGATCGAGATGCTCGGGGTCGACATTGGTGACGATCGCGACATCGGTCGGCAGCTTCAGGAACGTGCCGTCACTCTCGTCCGCTTCCACCACCATCCAGTCGCCGGCGCCGAGGCGCGCGTTGGAGCCGTAGGCGTTGATGATGCCGCCGTTGATCACGGTGGGATCGAGCCCGCCGGCATCGAGCAGCGTCGCAACCATCGTCGTCGTGGTGGTCTTGCCGTGCGTTCCGGCGATCGCGACGCAGCTCTTCAGCCGCATCAGCTCGGCCAGCATCTCGGCGCGGCGCACCACGGGAATGCGCCGTTCGCGCGCCGCCATCAATTCCGGATTATCGCGCTTGATCGCGGTGGAGACCACGACGACCTCGGCGCCGTCAACATTTTCGGCCTTGTGGCCGACCGAAACCTTCGCGCCCTTCTTGCGCAGACGGTCGAGATTGTAGTTGTCGGAGGCGTCCGAGCCCTGCACGGCATAGCCGAGATTGACCAGCACCTCGGCGATCCCGCTCATGCCGATCCCGCCGATCCCGACGAAGTGGATAGGTCCGATCTCGCGCGGCAGTCTCATGCTCTATCCCGTCGTTCCGTCGTCATGCCCGGGCTTGTCCCGGGCATCCACGAATCCCAGCGTCTTTCTTGCAAGACGTGGATGCATAGGCACTCGGTATACCGAGTGCCGTCATTTTTAAAAGAACCAAGTCGGATAAATCCGACTTGGTCGGACAAGCCCGGCCATGACGAGTAACATTCAAAAGTCGGCCCTTTTTCGTCATTCCGGGGCGCTCGCAGCGCGCGCGGACCCGGAATCTCGAGATTCCGGATCGGTCCGCCTTGCGGCCCGTCCGGAATGACGAGTGCTAAAGGCCCGCGACCTTGACCACCAGATCGGCCAGCCGCTCGGCGGCATCGAGCCGCCCTGCCCCCTTCGCGGCCGCGGCCATGGCGGTAAGGCGCGCCGGCTCGGCGGCCAGGGCGGAGATTTCGGAAGCCAACCGATCCGAGGTGAACTCGGTCTGCGGGATGCGGATCGCGCCATCGACCTTGGCCAGCACGCCGGCATTGGCGAACTGGTCCTGGTCGATCGAGCCCGGCAGCGGCACCAGGATCGAGGGCCGGCCGATGGCGGCGAGCTCGGCGACCGTGCCGGCGCCGGAGCGCGACACCACCAGATGGTTGGAAGCGAGCCGCGCCGGCAGATCGGTGAAGAACGGCGCGAGCTCGGCCTTGATCTTGAGCTTGTCGTAGACGGCGCGCACCCGATTCATGTCCTCGTCGCGCACCTGCTGGGTGAGGATGAGCCGGCCCCACAGCGCTGGCTCGAGCCGCTCGATCGCGCCCGGCACGATGTCGGCCATGATGCGCGCGCCCTGGCTGCCACCGACGACGAGCAGGCGCAGCGGACCGTTCGCCTCGGGCGCGGCATAGGGCACGGCGGCAGCGGCAAGGACCGCCGGCCGCATCGGCGTGCCGACGGTCGTGGTCTTGCCCGATAGCGCGGGGTCGCGGTCGAGCACGCCCGGCAAGGACGTCGCGATGGCGCGGACGCGGCTCGACAGAAACCGATTGGCGCGGCCGAGCACCGCATTGGCGTCATGGATGATGCCGGGCACGCCGGCGAATTTTGCGGCGACCAGCGGCGGCAGCGTCGGATAGCCACCGAAGCCGACGACGGCGACGGGCTTCAATCGCTTGATCAGGCTGTAGGCCGATAGCGTGCCGGCGGCGAGCGTGAGGCCGGCATAGGCGACTTGGAACGGATTGCGGCCGCGCGCGGTCTCGCTCGAGACGACGTCGATCATATCCTTGCTGAACAGCCCGCTATAGCGCAGCGCCCGCTCATCCGTGACGAGGCGGACGCGAAAGCCGCGCCGGATCAGCTCTACGCCGAGCGCCTCGGCCGGAAACAGATGGCCGCCGGTGCCGCCCGCGGCGAGAAGAATCAAGGGGGAGGTTTCCATAAACGCCCTTTTACAGGGCCTCCGCCGTCATTGCGAGCCGGGCAACGGTCACGCGTAGCTGCGCATCGCCTCGGCGTGGCCGCTTGCCTCGACCTCGGTGCGCGGGCGCAGCCGCGTCAGCGCCAGCATCATGCCGACGCCATAGGCGAGCGACACGATCGAGGAGCCGCCGTAGGAGATGAAGGGCAGCGTCATGCCCTTGGCGGGGATGAGCTGGAGATTGACCGACATGTTGATCTCCGCCTGAACGCCGAACAGGATCGCAAGGCCGGAGGCCGCAAAACGCGAGAACATGTCCTCATTGGCGTAGGCCCGCGACAGCGTGCGGATGACGACGAAGGCGAACAGCGCCAGCATGGCAAGGCACAGGATGATGCCGAACTCTTCGGCGGCAACCGCGAACACGAAGTCGGTATGACTGTCCGGTAGGCTGCGCTTGGCGATGCCCTCGCCCGGTCCGAGCCCGAACCAGCCGCCGTTGTAGAAGGCCTCCATGGCGGTATCGACCTGGAAGGTGTCGCCCGAGGCCGGATTCATGAAGCGCTTGATGCGGCCCGCGACGTGCGGAACAAACAGGTAGGCGCTGAACAGTCCGGCGGCGCCGAGGCCGGCGAGCCCGAACACCCAGATCATGCGCATGCCCGCGATGAAGAACAGCGAACCCCACACCATCAGGATCAGCATGGTCTGGCCGAAGTCGGGCTCCATCACCAGCAGCGAGACCAGCATGAGGAGCAGCACCAGCGCCATCGAGGTCGCCGGCATCTCCGGCCGCCTGGTCGATTCCGCGAACAGCCACGCGGCGATGACGACGAACGATGGCTTTGCGATCTCGGAAGCCTGGATGTTGACGCCGAGCAGCGTGATCCAGCGCCGCGAGCCCTTCACTTCGGGGCCGATCGCGAGCGTCACCGCGATCAGGATGATGCTGACCGCGAAGATGAGCAGCGCGCTTCGCCGGATCGCGCGCGGCGACAGGAAGGACACCCCGAGCAGCACCAGGCAGGACGGCGCCAGGAACATCACGTGCCGGCTGAAGAAATGGAAGGGGTCGAGCCCGATGCGGGTCGCAACCGGCGGGCTCGCCGCCAGCGACAGGATCACGCCGGTCAGCATCAGCGCCAGGATGGCGCCCATCAGCGGCTTGTCGACGGTCCACCACCACTCGGAAAAGGGGGTGCGTTCTTCACGGGAGAGCATGGGCGGCCGCTTTCGGACAGAGGTCGGTCCATTGGTCGCCGAGGTTGGTTACCGGGGGGTTAAGGAAAAGCGGATGTTTCGAGATAGGGGGAGCGCTCACCTCACATGCTCGTCATGCCCCGCGCAGGCGGGGCATCCAGTACGCCGCGGCCGCTCGGCTCAAGCACCGTCTCTGGGATACTGGGTCGCCCGGTCAAGCCGGACGACGACAGCGGAGATGTGGAGCCAGTGCGCCCTCACACCACCGGCTTCACACCCGGCAGCGCCTGCACCAGCTCGCGGAACTTGGTGCCGCGGATCTCGAAGTTGCGGTACTGGTCGAAGGACGCGCAGGCCGGCGACAGCAGCACGACCGCATCGGTGAGACCCGAGGCTTCCGCATCGCGCGCGGCGTGCTCGACGGCAACGTCAAGCGTCTGGCTGATCTCGTGCGCGACCTGTGTCCCCAGCGTGCCGGAAAACTCCTGCGCGGCCTCGCCGATCAGATAGGCCTTGCGGATACGCGGGAAGAAGCCCGTGAGGCTGGTGATACCGCCCGCCTTCGGCTTGCCGCCGGCGATCCAGAAGATATCGGCAAAGGACGACAGCGCATGCGCGGTGGCATCCGCGTTGGTCCCCTTGGAGTCGTTGACGAACAGCACATTGCCGCGGCGACCGACCTGCTCCATGCGATGCGCGAGGCCCGGAAAGCTGCGCAGGCCGTCCTGAAGCACATCCTGGCTGATGCCCATCGCGAGCGCGGCGGCGGCGGCGCAGGCCGCGTTTTGGGCGTTGTGCAGGCCGCGCAGCGAACCGATGCCGCCGAGCTTGGCGACTTCGCTGCGGGCGCCGCCCGCGGTGCGCACGATGGTACCGTGCTCGACATGGATTCCGCTCGCCAGCGGGTTCTTGACGGAAATGCGCACCACGTTCTTGCCGGCGCGGTCGAGCCGGTCGGCGATGTCGCGGCAATAACCGTCGTCGACGCCGACGATCGAGGTGCCGCCAGCCTGCACGCCCGCAACAAGGCGCTCCTTCACCGCGGCGTAGTGCGCGATGGTGCCGTGGCGGTCGATGTGGTCTTCGCTGACATTGAGCAGGATGCCGACGGAGGGATCGAGCGAGGGCGTGAGGTCGATCTGGTAGGACGACATCTCGATGACGTGGACGCGGCCCGTGCGCGGCGGCTCCAGCGACAGGATCGCGGTGCCGATATTGCCGCCCATCTGGGTATCGTAGCCGGCGACCTTGGTCAGGTGCGCGATCAGCGCCGTCGTGGTCGACTTGCCGTTGGTGCCGGTGATGGCGACGAACGGTGCATCCGGCGCGTGCCGCCGCCGCTCGCGGCAGAACAGCTCGATGTCGCCGATGACTTCGACACCGGCCTCGCGCGCCTTCAGCACGCTCCAGTGCGGCACGGGATGGGTCAGCGGCACGCCGGGTGCGAGCACCAGCGCTGCGAAACCGGCCCAGGAGACGTCGCGCAAATCAGCGGTGATGAAGCCGGCCTGCGCGGCCTTGGCGACGTTCTCGGCATTGTCGTCGGCGGCGATCACCTCGGCGCCGCCCGCTTTCAACGCGTGACAGGACGCGAGCCCCGAACCGCCGAGGCCGAACACCGCGACTGTCTTGCCGGCGAAGGACGTAACCGGGATCATGACCTCGCCCTCGTCATTCCGGGGCTCGCGAAGCGAGAACCCGGAATCTCGAGATTCCGGATCGCCGCTTCGCGTCGTCCGGAATGACAGCGAAAATCAACCACCATAGAAGTCACCGCAGCTTCAGCGTCGACAGGCCGGCCAGCGCCAGCATCACCGAGATGATCCAGAAGCGGATCACGATCTGCGGCTCGGTCCAGCCGAGCTGCTCGAAATGGTGGTGGATCGGCGCCATGCGGAAGATGCGTTTTCCGGTGAGCTTGAACGACACCACCTGCACGATGACGGAGACCGCCTCCAGCACAAACAGGCCGCCGATCACCGCGAGCACGATCTCGTGCTTCACCGCGACCGCGATCGCGCCCAGCATGCCGCCGAGCGCCAGCGAGCCGGTGTCGCCCATGAAGATCGAAGCCGGCGGCGCGTTGAACCAGAGGAAGCCGAGGCCGGCGCCCAGCAGCGCGCCGCAGAGCACCGCGAGCTCGCCGGTACCGGCGACATATTTGATCTGGAGGTAGTCGGCGAACACCGCGTTGCCGGCGAGATAGGCGATCATCGCAAAGCTCGCGGTCGCGATCATCACGGGCACGATGGCGAGGCCGTCGAGACCGTCGGTGAGATTCACCGCATTGCCGGCGCCGACGATGACGAAGGCGCCGAACACGACGAAGAACCATCCGAAATGCAGCACGGTGTCCTTCAGGAACGGGATCGTCAGCGCGGTGGACGCGGGATCGCGGTTCAGCCGCACCAGCGCGTAGCAGGCCACCAGCGCGATCGCCGCCTCGATCAGCAGGCGCAGCTTGCTGCCGAAGCCGGTCGTCGTCTGCTTCGTCACCTTGAGGTAGTCGTCATAGAAGCCGACGAAGCCGAAACCGAGCGTCACCGCCAGCACGATCCAGACATAGGGATTGAGCGGGTTGGCCCACAGCACCGTGCCGACCGTGAGGCCGGACAGGATCATCAGCCCGCCCATGGTGGGCGTGCCCTTCTTGGCGAGATGCGATTGCGGACCATCGGTCCGGATCGGCTGGCCCTTGCCCTGGCGGATGCGTAAGTGATCGATGATCCAGGGCCCGAACAGGAACACGAACAGCGCGCCGGTGACCACCGCGCCGCCGGTGCGGAAGGTGATGTAGCGGAAGACGTTCAGGAAGGTGCGAAAGGCACCGAAGCCCGGAAATGTGTTGGAGAGCTCGATCAACCAGTAAAACATTCAGACGGTCCTATGGCGCCTTTCGCACGCGGCCTTGTTATCGGCCTTGGCCTTATCGACGTGCCTCACGCGCATTCGCTGGTCTTCATCATGGGTCGGGCGACCTGTGGGAAAACGGACGGCTTCGCGCCGAAAAGGGAGGATTCGGAAACAGCGCCTTCCAAGCAGTTTACGCCTTTGCCTGCAAGGCGGCCACTAGGCCCGGCACAAACTTGTTGACCCAGAACATCTTCTTGCTGCCCTTGACAACCACCACATCGCCTGCCTTCAGCAGGCTTGCGACCTCGCCCGGCTTCAGCGTGGCGGGATCGTCGTGCCAGCCAAGCGCCTTGCCCGATGGAAGCACCTCGAAGAGGTGACGCATGAGGGGGCCGACACAGTAGACACCGTCGATGCCGTCCAAATGCTTGGTGAGGCCGGTGTGGTAGCTTGGTGCGTCATCGCCCAGTTCCAGCATGTCACCAAGCACGGCAATGCGGCGGCCGCCGGTTACGTTGCGCGCCTGCAGGCTATGCAGCGCAGCAGCCACGCTGGCCGGGTTGCCGTTGAAGCTGTCGTCGATCACGGTGACACCGCCGACCGCCTGCTCGACGCCGCGGCCGGTCATGATGCCGACCCGATCGAGCTTGATCGCGAGCGTCGCGGCATCGAGGTTCGCCGCGCGGATCGAAGCGAGCGCGGCGAGCGCATTCTGCACGCGGTGCGGCGCGCCCGGCGTCAGGCTGAAGGCGATCTGCTTCTTGCCGATCATCGCCACGACCTGCCAGCTCTCGCCATGCGGCGCGTGCGTGACCTCGTGCACCTCGGCATGCTCGCCGAAGCGTACCACCTTGCCCTTCCATTCGGACGCCTTGAGCCCGGCGGGCAGCACCAGCACGCCGTCCTCGGGCAGGCCGAGCGCGATCGACACCTTCTCGCGCCGGATCGCCTCCAGCGAGCCGAGCTTTTCCAGATGCACGGGCTGGACGTTGACGACGAGCGCGACCGTCGGCCGCGTCAGCTCGCTGAGCCGCGCGATCTCGCCCGTCTGGTTCATGCCCATCTCGACGACCCAGAGGCTGGCATCGGGCCGCGCATTGCACAGTGTCAGCGGCACGCCCCAGAAATTGTTGAAGCTCGACGGGCTGGCATAGGCGTTCGGATAGGCCGCCAGAAATTCCTTGGTGCTGGTCTTGCCCGCGCTGCCGGTGAGCCCGATCACCGGCCCGTTGAAGCGCGCGCGTGCGGCGCGCGCGAGGCCCCAGAGGCCGTCGATCAGCGTGTCCTTCACGACGATCTGGGGGACGCGGATGCCCGCGATCTCGTGCGGCACGATCATCGCGGCCGCGCCCGCGGCTTCCGCCTTGTCGGCGAATTCCCAGCCGTCGCGCGCGCTGGCGAAGGCCGAGATGAAGCCGCCGCTCGGCGTACCGCTCAGCGCGACGAACAGGCTACCCGGCTTCACCAGGCGGCTGTCCTGGGTGACGAAGTCGATCGGCGTGTCCGGAAACGATCCCGCAGCGCCCAGCGCGCGCGCCACTTCGGCCACCGTCCAAATCGGCCCGCTCATGCAACCCTCGACGCTAATGCGGCGGCAACCGCCTCGTGATCACTGAAGGGCAGCACCTCGCTGCCGACGATCTGCCCGGTCTCGTGGCCCTTGCCGGCGATGAGCAGCGCATCGCCCTGTTCCAGTTCCTCGATCGCGGCGCGGATCGCCGCGGCGCGGTCGCCGATCTCGCGGGCGCCTTTTGCGGTGGCGAGGATCGCCGCGCGGATCGCTTCGGGCTGCTCACTGCGCGGATTGTCGTCGGTGATGATGACGCCGTCGGCATTCTCCGCGGCGATCTCGCCCATGATCGGACGCTTGCCGGCATCGCGGTCGCCGCCGGCGCCGAACACGACGACCAGCCTGCGCTTGGCGTAAGGCCGCAGCGCCTGCAACGCCTTCGCCAGCGCGTCGGGCTTGTGCGCATAGTCGACGAAGATCGGCGCGCCGTTGCGCTCGCCGACGCGCTCGAGCCGGCCCTTGGCACCTTCGAGATGTTCGAGGCTCGCGAATACGTTGGCGGCATCGCTGCCGGTGCCGATCGCGAGGCCGGCCGAGACTAGTGCGTTCTCGACCTGGAATTCGCCGGCCAGCGGCAGCAGGACCACATAACGCTTGCCGCGATGCTCGACCGTGAGCTTTTGCGAAAAGCCGTCGACCCCGACCTCGGTGAGGCGAATGCCCTCGCCCGCCCCGTCGCCGTTGCGGCCGACCGCCATCACGCGCAGGCCACGCGCCTTGGCAGCATCGATCGCCTCAGCCGAGCAGTCATGATCGGCCGAAATCACCGCGGCGCCACCGGGCGGCACGAGCTCCCGGAACAGCCTGAGTTTGGCTGCGAGATAATGCGCGACCGTCGGATGATAATCCATGTGGTCGCGCGAAAGGTTGGTGAAGCCGCCAGCGGAAACCCGCACGCCATCGAGGCGGTATTGATCGAGGCCATGCGACGATGCTTCGAACGCAAGGTGCGTCACGCCCTCGCGCGCGATCTCATCCATCTGCCGGTGCAGCGCGATCGGATCCGGCGTCGTCAGCGAGCCGTAGACGGTGCGTTTCGGCGAAACGAGGCCGATTGTGCCGATGCTGGCCGAGGCATGACCGAGCCGCTCCCAGATCTGGCGCGTGAACGCGGCAACCGAGGTCTTGCCGCTGGTTCCGGTTACGGCCGCGATCGTCGCGGGCTGCGCCGGGAAGAATCTTGCCGCAGCCAGCGCCAGCGCACGGCGCGGATTGGCAACGGCAATGAACGGCACCTTGCAGCCATCAGGTGCGTGATCGCCGACGATCGCAACCGCACCTGCGGCGACCGCAGCATCGATGAAGCGCGCGCCGTCGGTCTTGCTGCCCGCGAGCGCGAAGAAGAGATCGCCCGGCCTGACCACGCGGCTGTCGAGCGCAACCCCCGTCACCTCGAGCGCCGCGACGGCGGGCTCGATTGCGGCGTCATTGCCTATGAGATCGCGCAGTTTCATGGTCGTCCAGTCGACATGCCGGAAAGCCGAAAACCTCCGACTCAGCACCGGCGATGGCCTACCCGGTTGATTACTGGGTTGTCCTGGATGCTGCAAGAATAAGGCGCTCGGACGGCGGCAGGTCGAACCGCGGCTCGACGCCCAGAAGCGGCGCGATCCGCTCGATCACCCGGCCGCCGGTCGGCACCGCGTTCCAGCCCGAGGTGATGAAACCCTTCGTTTCAGGGATCGCCTGCGGCTCGTCCAGCATGATCAGGATCTGATATTTCGGATCGTCGCAGGGCATGATCGCGGTGAACGAGTTGAGCACGCGCTTCTTGGCATAGCGGCCGTTGATGACCTTCTCGGACGTGCCGGTCTTGCCGCCGACATAGTAGCCCTTGACGTCGGCGGTCTTGGCGGTGCCGATTTCGGCGTTGAGCCGCATCAGGAACCGCATCTTGTCGCTGGTGTCTTGCTTGACCACGCGCTTGGCCAGCGCTGCCGCTTCCGCTTCGCTGCGCTTCATGAAGGTCGGCGGAATCAAATAGCCGCCGTTCACCAGCGCGTTGATGCCCATCACCGCCTGGAGCGGCGCGACCGAGAGGCCCTGGCCGAACGCGGCGGTGACCGTGTTCAACTCGCTCCAGCGGCGCGGAATCAGCGGGGCTGCGCTCTCCGGCAGCTCGGTGCGCAGCCGCGTCAGCTGGCCCATCTTGGCGAGGAACGCCTTGTGCGCCTCCACGCCCTGGCCGAGCGCGATCCGCGCGGCGCCGATGTTGGACGAGAAGGTGAACACTTCCTTGGTGTTGATGAACCGTCCGAGCGGATGGCTGTCGTGGATGGTGAACTTGCCGTAGTGCAGGTTTCCGCGCGCATCCCACGACGAGTTCAGATTGATCTTTCCGGAATCGAGCGCCATCGCCAGCGTGAACGCCTTGAAGGTCGAGCCCATCTCATAGACGCCGGTGGTGAGGCGGTTGATGCGGTCGGGGTCGTGCGCTTCCTTCGGATTGTTCGGATCGAAGTCCGGAAGCGAGACCATCGCCACGATCTCGCCGGTCTTGACGTTGGAGACGATGCCGGAGGCGGCCTTGGTGTGGTACTTCTCCTTGGCCTTCAAGAGCTCGTCGCGCAGCGCGTGCTCGACGCGGAGGTCGACCGAGAGCTCGATCGGCTTTTGCAGGCGGTCGGTGGCAAAGCCCGCGCGATGGAGATCGGCGAGCCCTTGATTGTCGAGCCACTTCTCCATGCCGGCGATGCCCTGGTTGTCAATATTGACGAGACCGATGAGGTGGGCGACCTCGTTGCCGGTCGGATAGACGCGCTTGTTCTCGCGCAGGAAGCCGATGCCGGGAATGCCGAGCTTGTGGATGTCCTGCTGCTGCTTCGGCGTGATCTCGCGCTTGAGCCAGACGAAGCCCTTGCGTGTCTTCAGGCGCTCGCGCACCTCGGCCTCGTCGAGGTCGGGCACGGTGGCGGTCAGAAGCTCGATCGCCTCGTCCTTGTCGATGATGCGGCGCGGCTCGCCGAACAGGCTCGCCGCCTTGACGTCGGTCGCAAGGATGGCGCCGTTGCGGTCGACGATGTCGGGCCGCGCCGTCGCAACCACCTCCTGCGCCGCCGCTCGGCGCGCACTGTGGGCGTCGGCACCGATCGCGAACATCACGAGCCGGCCACCGATCAGGGCGTAGACCGAGGCGAAGGCGAGCATCGCAAGTCCGACGCGCGCGCGCGCCTTCGCGGCGCGGTCGACGTTGCGCCCGTAGAGCAGGCTGCGGATCAGCCGCTGCCGCCAGGGCTCGGTGGGTTTTGCAGGCGTCGCCGGGCTCATTGCTTGTCCTCGGGCTGAGGCACGGAGCCCGTCACGGTATCGGGATCGCTCGCGGCTTCGATGGTGTTGAGCATGGCCCCGATCGGGTCGGGCTCGCCGGGCCTGAACATCCGCGGCGGGCGCTCGGGCAGGTTCTTCAGCGAGTCATATTGCGTGCCGTTGACCGGCTTGAGCGGCAGGTGCCGCTCGGACAGGCCCTGCAGGCGCAAGGGCGCATCAAGCTTGGCCCATTCGGAGCGGAGCGAGGCGATCGCATCGCGCTGCTCGCGGATCTCCGCATGCAGCCGCAACACCTTCTCCGTGCGCGCGGTGGAGTCCATCTTGATCCGGTAGACATAGGCTGCCGCGAAGATCAGCGCGCCGATGACGAGGAGGTGGATGAAGCGCATGCGCTAACCTCCCCTCATCACGTCGGAGAGTCTTGGCCAGGACGAAGACTGATCGTCCTTGTGCGCCGGCGCGGAGGTGCGCTCCGCGGCGCGCAGTTTTGCCGAACGCGCGCGCGGGTTATGCGCAACTTCGTCCTCACCGGCGACGACAGGCCGTCGCGTCAGCAGCTGGAAGCTCGGCGCGGTTTGCGCGACTTCCGGCAGGTGCCGCGAGCCGCCGCCGGTCTTCGACCGCTCGGCGAGGAAATTCTTGACGATGCGGTCTTCCAGTGAATGGAACGAGACCACCACGAGGCGTCCGCCAGGCTTGAGCACGCGCTCGGCCGCAGTGAGCGCGGTCTGGAGTTCCTCGAGCTCCTCGTTGACGAAGATGCGCAGGGCCTGGAACGTCCGCGTCGCGGGGTGAATGTCGCCGGGCTTGGAGCGAACCACCCTGCCGACGAGGTCGGCGAGCGCGCGCGTGGTCGTGAACGGCGTCTCCTGCCGGTCCGCGACGATGGCGCGGGCGACGCGGCGCGAATGCCGCTCCTCGCCGAGGAGATAGATGATGTCGGCGAGATCGGCTTCCGAGGCGCGCGCGACGACGTCGGCCGCGGTCGGGCCCGCCTGCCCCATCCGCATGTCGAGCGGACCGTCGAGGCGAAACGAGAAGCCGCGCCCGGCCTGGTCGAGCTGCATCGAGGACACCCCGACGTCCATCACGACGCCGTCCACGGCATCGACGCCTTGTGCGGCGCAGACGTCGGCGAGATGGGAGAAACGGTCCTCGACCAGTGTCAGCCTACCGGCAGAGCGCTCGACCAGCTCGGCGCCGCCTGCGATTGCGGTTCGGTCGCGGTCGATGGCGATGAGTCGGGTTCCAGGCACGTCGAGGATGGCACGGCTGTAGCCGCCGGCGCCGAAGGTGGCATCGACATAGATCCCGCCCTCGCGCGGTGCGAGATGATCGATGGCCTCGCGACCGAGCACGGGAATGTGAGGAGCGGAGCTCATGCGCCACGCCTGCCGAACAACCAAGCCAGATCCGGGGCGAGCCAGCCCATAACGCCTCGAATGATTCCGCGTCGCGGCGGTTCCACGACCCAACCCTTGTCCAGCATGGTTACCGAGCCCGGTCGTCCCGGGCCGCCAACCCAGTGTTCCCAGTGGAATTTGTCGGGCAGCCATGGGATTTCGAGCCAAAATACGCTTTGGCCGCCTCCGGACGCGGGTCGGCTCTTCATCCCTCAGTAACGGCCCTTAGCGTTAAGAAAGCGTTGATCGGCCCGTTACAAGTCGAAAAGGTGAAGCGGCAGTGATGCCTCATCCACACACCCGCCCAAAATGCATCCGTTAACCGCGACGCGCGATTGCGCACGGCGGAGGGTAAAGGAATAGTAAAGAGAAGGGCTTGGCCCCCTCCTATTCCGACTTGAGCTGTTTATGTCGTCCGGTTCGTCCACGCCATCTGGTTCTGATTCGAAGCGTCAACGCGTTCTCCCGGTTCCCAAGGCCGCGGCGAACATGCGGACGTTCGAGCCGGATTCGTCGATCGTCTCCGACATCATTCCTTCGCCGAACCATGGCGAGCGCAGCAAGGGACGCCAGCCGGACATGATCGTGCTGCATTACACCGGCATGCCCGACGTCGAGGGCGCGCTGGCGCGGCTGTGCACGGCGGGGACGGAAGTGTCGGCGCATTACGTCGTGCTCGAGGACGGCCGCATCGTGCAATGCGTGCCCGAGGCGAGGCGCGCCTGGCACGCCGGCGTCTCGTCCTGGGCCGGCGAGGACGATGTCAACTCCTGCTCGATCGGCATCGAGATCGTCAATCGCGGCCACGACTGGGGCTATCCGGAGTTTCCGCTGCGCCAGATCGCCGCCGTGATCGCGCTGTGCCGCGGCATCATGCTGCGCCGAAAAGTGCCGGCGCACCGCGTGCTCGGCCATTCCGACGTTGCGCCCGCGCGCAAGAAGGATCCCGGCGAGAAATTTCCGTGGCATTCGCTGGCCAATTCCGGCGTCGGGCACTGGGTCACGCCCACGCCCGTCGTGCGCGGCGAGAGCCTGATGCTCGGCACCATCAGCGACGAGGTGCTGAGCCTGCAGCAGGCGCTCGCGCGATACGGTTATGGCGTGCCGCTGACCGGCAAATACGACGCCGCAACCATGGAAGTCGTCACCGCCTTCCAGCGCCATTTCCGCCCGGCACGGCTGGACGGTGTTGCGGATCATTCGACACTGTCGACCTTGCAAGCGTTGCTGGCGAGCCTGCCGGACGGGACGGCGGTCGCGTCGAAGTGACGGCGTAGCCGTCATTCCGGGGCGCACGAAGTGCGAACTATGGTGCGCAATTGCGCACCTGAGAATCTCGAGATTCCGGGTTCGATGCTTCGCATCGCCCCGGAATGACGGTGCTAGTTGCCCATCTCCCTCATCCTTCGCGCATAGAGCCGCCGCAGCGGCTCGAGCTGCGTCGCCGCCGTCGCCGCGACATACGCCTCGCGCGCCTCGTCCTTGCGGCCGAGCCGTCGCAACAGGTCCGCGCGCACCGCGGGCAGCAGCTCGTAGCCGCCAAGCCCGCCGCGTGCGGTGATCGCGTCGACGAGATCGAGCGCGCGCGCCGGGCCGTCGACCATCGAGATTGCGGCGGCGTGGTTGAGCTCGATCACCGGCGAAGGATTGATCCGCAGCAGCACCTCGTAGAGCCCGCCGATCTGCGGCCAGTCGGTCGCCTCAAAGCTCGGCGCGCGCGCATGCAGCGCGGCGATCGCGGCCTGCACCGCATAGGGTTGCGGCCGGCCGGATATGCGCAGTGCGTCGTCCACGAGACGCAGACCCGCCTCGATCTGCGCGCGATCCCAGAGCGTGCGGTCCTGCTCTTCCAGCAGCACGATGTCGCCGACCGACGTCGCGCGTCCGGCGCGGCGCGCGTCGTGCAGCAGCATCAAGGCCAGCAGGCCCTTGATCCCGGCCCGGTCAGGCATCAGCCGGTCGAGCAAACGACCGAGCCTGATGGCTTCGACCGCGAGATCCGGCCGCATCAGGTCTGCGCCCGAGGTTGCGACATAGCCTTCGGTGAAGACGAGATAGATGACGGCGAGCACGCCGTCGAGCCGCTGCGCCAGCGCGTCGCGTTCGGGCACCTCATAGGGAATGCCGGCGAGCCTGATCTTCTGCTTGGCGCGGACGAGGCGCTGCGCCATCGCCTCCTCACCGACGAGGAACGCGCGCGCGACCTGCGCGGTCGAGAGGCCGCAAACGGTGCGCAGCGTCAGCGCGACCTGGACCTCCTGCGCGAACGCGGGATGGCAGCAGGTGAAGATCAGCCGCAGCATGTCGTCGTCGAGCGTCGCCGGAGGCTCGTCGGGCGCCTGCGCGTTGAGCTCGAGCTCATGCACGAACGCCTGCTGCTTGCCGCGGAACACGGCCTGCCGCCGGATGCGATCAATCGCCTTGTTGCGGCCGACATTGACGAGCCAGGCGCGCGGATTATCGGGCACCTCGCCCGCCGACCAGCGTTCGAGCGCGACCGCGAAGGCATCCTGGAGTGCGTCCTCGGCGAGATCGAAATCGCCGACGAGGCGGATCAGCGTGGCAAGCACCCGCCCCGCCTCGTCGCGAAAGATCCGAGCGATGTCGGCAGGAGAGATCACTTGTAGATCATGACCGGCCTGACCTCGATGGATCCCTCCTTGGCCCCGGGAATCCGCGCGGCCAGCCCAATGGCGGTGTCGAGATCCTTGGCCTCGACCAGATAGTAGCCGCCGAGTTGCTCGCGGGTCTCGGCGAACGGACCGTCGGTGGTCAGGGTCTTGCCATCGCGAACGCGCACGGTGGTCGCGGTCGTGGTCGGCTGAAGCCCGTCGCCGGCCTTGAAATGGCCGCTCTGGACGATGGACTGCGTATAAGTGCCGTACTCCGCCGACATCGCCTGACGGTCTGCGGGGGTCATCTTGCTCAATTCCGCTTCGCTCCGGTAGATCAGCAGCAGATACTGCATCGCTTAACTCCTGTTGTTCGGGGGATCACCGACATCCAGTCGAACGGGGCGCACATCGAACGACATCTTCAGGATAAATTATTTGCAGATCGCGTGCGCGACGATCTCGGCTTGACGAAACCGTCACAAATGCCCATGCCTAACCCCGTCAGTCGGCCGGACGGCCGCTCCGGCAACGGTCGAAAGGCCGCCGGGGAGGAAAGTCCGGGCTCCCTTGACATACGGTGCCGGATAACGTCCGGCGGGGGCAACCCCAGGGAAAGTGCCACAGAGAACGAACCGCCCTGCTTCGCCTTCGGGCTTCGCTGGGTAAGGGTGAAAAGGTGCGGTAAGAGCGCACCGCGGCTGCGGCAACGGAGCCGGCATGGTAAACCCCACCGGGAGCAAAACCGAATAGGGACGGCGTAGCGGGCTGTTCGCGCAAGCGATAACGCCGCGGGGCGATGTCAGGCCCGCCGTCCGGGTAGGTTGCTCGAGGCCATGTGCAAACATGGCCCCAGAGGAATGGCCGTCACGTATCGTGCGCGCAAGCGAACGGTGCCCTACAGAACCCGGCTTACAGGCCGGCTGATGTCTTGCGACGGGGGGTTCGGCGCCAACGCGCCGAACCCCTCACCAATTCAGCCCCCGTCATTCCGGGGCGTGCGCAGCACGAGCCCGGAATCTATCGAGCCGCAGAGTTGGTGGAGGAATGGATTCCGGGTTCTCGCTGCGCACGCCCCGGAATGACGGCTGTGGGTCAGGCGGCGATCTCGTTCAACACCGCCATCAACGCCGCCGGCGCCGTCACGTTCGGCGCATGACTCGCGTCGAGCTCGAAATAGCGCCAGCCATCCTCGTTCTTCGTGTGCTTCGCGAACTGCCCGAACACGTCGCCCGGCGGAATGCGCGTGCAATAGATGTAGCTGCGCGGCATGGGCGGATCGCCATGCTCCAGCTTCAACTTCGTCTCGAAGCATTTGATCGGCATGTTGATGCGGCGCGCGTTGAGCCAGTCGAGATCGGCCTGCGGCGTATCCGGCGGCGGCGGGTTTGGCGGGATGCGGTAGCCATCGCCGGCGGCCGCCGCCTTGCGCATCGGCTCGCGCCCGCTCTCGTTGAGATCGAACAGCGACTGGCCGTCGCGCGGCACGAAGGCATCGAGATAGATCAGTTGCGTCACGCGCTCGCGTGCGCGGTCAGCAACGCCGGTCGCGACCATGCCGCCATAGCTGTGGCCGAGCAGCACGAGATCGCTGAGGTCCTCGAATTTGATGACGTTGAGGATGTCCTGGATGTGCGTCTCGAGGTCAATCGAAGGATTGGCCAGATGCGAACGCTCGCCGAGCCCGGTGTAGGTCGGCGCGACCAGGCGGTGGCCCGCCTGCGCCATCAGCGGATGCATCTTCTTCCAGGCCCATCCGCCGGACCACGCGCCGTGACAGAGCAGGAAGGTCTTCGCGCGTGCGGCCATCGGCGTTTCCATCGTTCTTGTTTGTACGATGGAGTGTAGCGGCCGCGCGCGCGATGTAAACGCTACCCGCTCAGACCGCGCGCGTATTCACTTTTGCGAGGACGAGCGCACCGGCTTCGCGCCGCAACTTGCCAGCCTCAAAGCCATGCATGCCGATCTGCCATTGCAGGCCGACGATGGCGCCTTTGGTCGGTTGCAGCAACGCAAGCGAAGCGAACAGCGTCACCGGCAGCCACACGGCCAATTGCAACCAGACCGGCGGGGCATAGGCGGTCTCGACCGCGAGGATCGCCGGGACCACGAGATGGCCGACCACGACCATGACGAGATAGGCCGGAAAGTCATCGGCGCGCTGATGGAACAGCTCTTCGCCGCAATGATCGCAGCTGTCTGCCACTTTCAGGAAGCGTCCGAACATGTGTCCTTCGCCGCAGTTCGGGCACTTGCCGCGAAAACCGCGCCACATCGCCTTTGCCAGGGAAACCGAACCGGTCGTCATGACGACACCTCTTCCGTTCTGATGATCCATACAATAATATCCTGCATCCATACATTCAAAGGATATGGGCCTAAATTGCATGGATTGGACCCCTACAATCTCGGAGCTGAGCGGGCCGCGCTACCAGCGCATCGTCGAGGCCATGGAGGCCGACATCGCAGCCGGCCGGCTGGTGCGCGGCCAGCAGCTGCCGACGCAGCGCGCGCTGGCCAAGGCGCTCGACATCGACCTCACCACGGTGACGCGCGCCTACACCGAGGCGCGGCGCCGCGGCATCCTGGAGGCCCGGGTCGGCCAGGGCTCGTTCGTATCGGAGACCAGCGCGCGCCGCGCGGTCGATCTGCCGCATCCCGTCGCGATCGACCTCTCGATGAACGTGCCGCCGCATCCGCTCGAGGCACAGCTCGACGAGCGCATCGTCGCAGGGCTGGAAGCTCTCCGCGCCCAATCGGGCCTGACCGCGTTCCTGAACTACCAGCCACCCGGCGGCAGCGTGCATGAGCGCGAGGTCGCAGCGCGCTGGATGCGCGCACGCGTCCCGCACGCGCATGCCGACAGGCTCGTGATCTTTCCCGGCACGCAGACCATCCTGTTCAATCTGCTCGCCCATCTCGCGCGGCCCGGTGACATCGTGCTCACGGAAGCGCTCACCTTCCCCGGCATCAAGGCCGCCGCGGCGCGGCTCGGCATCAAGCTCGTCGGCGTCGCCATGGATGACGGCGGCATCCAGCCCGATGCGCTTGCAAAGGCCTGCCGCACGCACAAGCCGAAGGCCGTCTATCTCATCCCGACGCTGCACAATCCGACCACCGCGACGCTTCTTCCCGAGCGGCGCAGCGCCATCGCCAGGATCATCCGCGATGCCGATACGATCCTGATCGAGGACGATGCCTACGGGCTGCTCGATCGCTCGGCTTCACCGATCGCGAACCTCATTCCGGAGCGGACGTATCTCGCAACCACGCTGTCAAAATGCATCGCGCCGGCGCTGCGAGTTGCTTACCTCGTGACGCCCGACAACGCCGCGCAGCAGGAGATGCGTTCTTATTTGCAGGCCACCGTGCAGATGCCGGCGCCGCTGATGGTCGCGCTAGTGACGCATTGGCTCGAAACCGGCATCGCCGATCGCATCATCACCGCCATTCGCAGCGAGGCGGTGGGCCGCCAGCAACTCGCGCAGCGCGCACTGAAAGGCCTTCAGTTTCTGGCCAAGCCCGCGGCCCATCATCTGTGGCTGCGGCTGCCGGAGGGCCGCCCCGATGTCGCGGCGCATCTGCTACGGAATGGACTCGCGGTCGTGGCCGGCGATGCCTTCACCGTCGACGGGACACCGCCGCGTGCGGCACGCATCTCGCTGGGCGCAGCGCGCAACAGGGCGGAATTGACTGAGGCGTTGCGCATCCTGGTCGGCGCGCTACACAAGCCCGCCGACACCAGGCAAATCGTCTAGCAGAAACCTATTGATGCTGGCGGCGATGGCGCGGGCGGACGACCGGCGTCATGCCCGACGGATAGGCCGCATAGGCCTCGCTCGGTGCCACCGTCTCGCCACGGGCCGCGCGCGCCGCGGGCGTGAGCTGGCCGCCATTGAGCACGTCGCGGTCGGGATGGGCGGCCTGATAGGCCGCGGGCTCCGAAAACTGCGCCTGTGCCAATGTGGGCATCAACGCCGCCGTCGACAGCAGCGCGGCCGCAACGGCAATGTTGGTGCGGGTCATGGTCATTCTCCACCTTCTTATTCTGGGCTGTCCGATCGGAGCGCACGATGGCGTCGGGCGGGCCTTTAGATTGAAGTACGACCATCATGTAGGCATGTCTTTCGCGAAAGCCCGACGCCGCAGATCACGCCTGCGTGCAGCATGGATTGACCTGCACGGCCGCAGCCGTGCTATGCGGGCGGTGGCGATCAACAGTTCGGGATCGCCGGTGGCGACAAGGACAATCCGTTGGAAACCTACGGTTACGCGCTACTGCCGCTCGGCGCATTGGCCGGCGGCTTCGTCTCGGGCCTGGCCGGGTTCGGCACGGCGCTGATGGCGCTCGGCATCTGGCTCTACGTGCTGCCGCCCTCGCTCGCGGTGCCCCTGGTGCTGATCTGCTCGGTGATCGCCCAGACCTCGACGCTGCCGTCGATGTGGAAGAGTTTTGACCTCTCGCTGGTCTGGCCGTTCCTGATCGGCGGGCTGATCGGGGTGCCGCTGGGGACCATGATGGTCGCCTCCGCCGATCCCAAGGTGTTCAAGCTGAGCATCGGCGTGCTGCTGCTGATCTTCTCGAGCGCGCTCTATCTGAACAAGAGGCCCCTCGCCATCACGTTCGGCGGCCGCATCGCCGACGGCGCGATCGGTTTTGCCGGCGGCATTCTGGGCGGCCTTGCCGGATTGTCGGGGCCGCTGCCGATCCTGTGGGCCAACATCCGCGGCTGGAACAAGCACGAGCGGCGCGGCATCTTCCAGCTCTTCAATTTCACCGTGCTCGCCACCGCGCTGGTGTTGCAGACGGCATCTGGCCTCGTCGCCTTCAAGGTGGTCTGGCTCGCGCTGGTCGCGTTTCCCGGCACGTTGATCGGCGCATGGGCCGGCGCACGCGTCTATCACGCGCTGAGCGACAAGCACTTTGGCGATGTCGTGCTCGGTCTGCTGTTCCTGTCGGGGCTCGGCCTCGTCTGGAACAGCCTTGGTGCGCATTAGCCTTCCTTGCGTCGGCAGGTCACAAGCTGTCGCTACGCAGGGACGCGCGCAGGAGGCGTGACGGGCTCGGGCTCGACCTGCTTCGAAGCCTCGTCCTGCCGGAGCGGCGCCAGGCGTTTGTCGAACTCGCGGCGCAGCAGCCACAGGCTTAAGCCCGCCTGGAGCGTGGTCGCCGCGATCGACAGGTACCAGACGTACTCCATGCGGAAGCCCGGACGCGTCGAGAGCCAGATCGCCGGCAGCGAATAGGTGAACACGCGCGTCGCCGAACTCAGCAGTACCGGCTTGGTGTTGCCGAGGCCCTGGAACATGCTCGAGCAGGTGAAGATCAGGCCCTGCGCCACCATGTTGAGCGAGATGATCCGCAGGAACAGATAGGCGATCGCCATCGTCTCCCGGTCGTTCGAGAACCCGGCGAGCAGCAGCTCCGGCTTCGTTTGCGCCAGGATCATGAAGCCGATCATCACGGCGGAGGTGATCAACGCCGACTTGACGAAGGTCTCCCGCACGCGCGCCCCGTTGGCAGCGCCGACGTTCTGGCCGGCGATCGGCCCCGCGGCCAGCGCAACGGCAAGCGCCGGCATCTGGATCAGGGCCAGCACGCGCTGGCCGATGCCGAATCCCGCCTGCGCCGCGGCGCCGAAATCGCCCAGCACGTAGTAAACCACCGCCATGAAGATGAACATCATCGCGAACTCGCCGCCGGCCGGCAGGCCGACATTGAGGATGCGCTTCAAGTGATGCGGCTGCGGACGCCACTGCACCGGGTCGAAGGCGACATAGCGCTCGGCCTTGCGGAAATGCGCCAGCAGAATCACGACGCCGATGGCCACCGCGATCGAGCTCGCCAAGCCTGCTCCAGCGACACCAAGCGCATGGCCGGTGCCCCAGCCCGAGATCAGCACCGGCGCCAGTGCGATGTTGATGGCGACTGCGAGCACCCGCACCAGCATTGCGGGGCGCACGATGCCGGTCGCCCGCAGCGCCGATGCCAGCACTTGCATCGCGAATTCCAGAGCGAGCGCCGGCATGAACCACAACAGATAGGTGGTCCCCGCCTCGATCGTGGCTTGGTCCGCGGCGATCGCACGCATGTAGGGGCGCGACAGCGCCGCGCCCATGACCAGGGTCAGCACGCCGAACAGCAGCGACAGCGCGATCGCCTGGTTGAAGATCAGATTGGCATCCGGCCGATCCTTGCGGCCCACGGCATGCGCGATCAGCGCCACCGTGCCGACGCCGAGCACCTGCATCAGCGCGTTGATGAGAAAGCCGGCATTGCCGGCCGCGGCGACGCCCGCAACGGCGGCATCGCCCAGTCCCGACACGAAGTACAAATCGACCAGCTGGCAGATCATGATCGTGACCATGCCGACCATGATCGGAGGCGCCATGGCCAGGATGTGTCTCACGATGGAGCCGTTCGTCAGGTCTTTCATCTCATTCCATCCTTGGCGCATTCCGTGGGCGGCGTGACGGCGGGACTTTCGTCCCGCCGCCGCGCGCCTCTCATTCCGCTGCTGCGAGGTGCCCGAGGTCCACCACCTGGCGCTCGAACAGGCCGCGATAGATGCCGCCGGGCTTGCCTGCGAGCACGGCGTGGGTGCCCTGCTCGACGATCTCGCCGCGGTCGAACACCAGGATCCGATCGAGGCTGCGCACCGTCGACAGCCGGTGCGCGATCACGATCGAGGTGCGCCCCTTCATCAGACGCTCCATCGCCTGCTGGATCAGCGCTTCGGATTCCGAATCGAGGCTCGAGGTCGCCTCGTCCAGGATCAGCACCGGCGCATCCGCCAGGAAGGCGCGCGCCAGCGCCACGCGCTGCCGCTCGCCGCCCGACAGCTTCACGCCGCGCTCGCCGACGAGCGTGCCGTAGCCCTTGGGCAGGCGCAGGATGAAGTCGTGCGCATTGGCCAGCCGCGCCGCCTGCTCGATCGCCTCCAGGCTGGCGCCGGGCCGGCCATAGGCGATGTTCTCGGCGAGCGTGCGGTGGAACAGGATCGGCTCCTGCTGCACGATCGCGATCTGGCTGCGCAGCGATTGCTGCGTGGCCTTTGCGATATCCTGGCCGTCGATCAGCACACGGCCATCGCTGACGTCGTAGAGCCGCTGCACCAGCTTGACGAAGGTGGTCTTGCCGGAGCCGGAGCGGCCGACCAGGCCGACCCGTTCGCCGGCGCGGATCGTGACCGACAGGCCGTCGTACAGCGGCGCGCGGTGGCCGCCATAGTGGAACGTGACGTCGTCGAACGCGATCTCTCCGCTCTCGATCGCGATCGGCCGCGCGTCCGGCGCATCGACAATCCCGATCGGCTCGTCATGGATCGCCACCAGTTCGTCCATGTCGTTGACCGAGCGCTGCAGGTTGTTGATGTGCATGCCGACGTCGCGCAGATATGCGTGGATGACGTAGTAGCTCGTCAGCACATAGGTGACGTCGCCGGGCGAGGCATGCCCGCTCATCCACAGCAGCACCGAGCCGCCGATCACGGACGCACGCAAGGCCAGCAGCAGCGAGAGCTGCGCCATGGCCGTGTAGTTGTAGCGAAACCAGGTCCGCCGCACCCGAACGCGCCAGCGGTTGATGACGCGGGCGAGCCGCGTATCCTCGCGCAGCTCGGCGCCGAAGGATTTCACCACGGCGTTGCAGGTCAGCGCGTCCGCCAGCGTGCCGCCGACCTTGGTGTCCCAGGCGTTGGAGATTCGCGCGGCCGGCGCGATGTAGCGCGTCGAGAACAGCACGGTGATGGCGACGTAGAAGAGCGCTCCCACCGCGATCACCGCGCCGAGCGAGGCCCAGTGCAGGCCGATCAGGACCATGGAGCCGATCAACACCAGCAGAGACGGCGCCAACGCCATCAGGATGGTGTCGTTGAGCAGGTCGAGCGCCCACATGCCGCGGGTGATCTTGCGCACCGTGGAGCCGGCAAAGGAGTTGGCGTGCCAGTCGGTCGAGAAGCGCTGCACGCGCGTGAAGGCGCCCTGGGCGACATCCGACATGATCTTGAGCGTGAACGGGACGATCGCCTGGAGACCGATCAACCTCAGCACCACGGAGGCCGCACCGAGCGCCACGATGGCGCCGAACGCAACCAGCGCCCCGTGGCGCGCGTCAGGATCGGACGAACCGCGTGTCAGCGCATCGACCAGATGTCCGGAGAAGACCGGCATGAACAGGTCGGCGACGGTCGCGCCCAGCAGGCCACCGGCCACGATCAGGCCGCGACCGGGCTGGTTCAGCCAGTGCCGGAACACGAAGGGCAACACCACGCGTATCGCCGCGGGCCTTTTTGAGAGAGAGGTCATGACATCATCCAGCCGCTTTTGGCGCGGGCCGGCTCCATCAACGGACGCAAGTCGGCCACGAAGGGCAGACGGCGTCACTCACAGGTGATTTTGACTTGGGGAAGTGGGGCGATCGGGACTCGTGACCCGATCGAATCTGGCGGAAGAGGCCTCTAACAGGCCGCCGACATACCGAACCAGAACAACGAACGCGGGCGAACGATCTGCGAATGCGACGAAATCATGCAAATCCCTCCCGGTTCGATTGAATGAGGTGCGCTTTATAGATGTGCCGTTCGCGGTTTGCAACGGGGCCCGCGCGAGATCACGAACGAGTGTTGCAATTTGGTTCGCGGCCGCCGTCGATCTCATCTTCCACTGTCATGCCCCGCGAAGGCGGGGCATCCAGTACGCCGCAGCCTCTCGGCTCAACCACTACCGTCCCGGGCGACGACAGCGTGCGTGGCGTCAGTGCGCGTCGCCGCCGCCGGTCATCGAGGCCGGCTTGTTCAGCAGCGTGACCAGCAGGCTGAGGCCGAGATAGAACAGCGTCAGCATGAAGAAGGCATCGCCGAAGCTCATCACCACGGCCTGGCGGTGCACCAGCTGCGAGAGCTGCTTCATCGCCATCAGCGTGGAATCGCCGAGTCCCTGGAACTTCTGCATGAACATGGTCAGGGTTTCGGTCGCGGTCGCGTTGCCCCAGGTCACGCGCTCCTGGAGGCGCGTGATGTGCAGGTCGGTGCGGTCGTTGAGCACGGTGTTGATGACGGCGAGCCCGACCGCACCGCCGAGATTGCGCATCAGGTTGAACAGGCCGCTTGCGTTCTTCACCCGGTCAGGGGCCAGCGTGCCGAGCGCGATGTTGTTGGTCGGCACCATCGCGAACATCATGCCGACGCCGCGCAGGATCTGCGGCACCAGCAACTCGTAGAAATCGTAGTCGCGGGTGATCCAGGTCATCTGGTAGGAGCCGATCGCGAACACGACGAGGCCGAAGGCGATCATGTAGCGCATGTCGATCTTCACCATGAGACGACCGACCAGCGGCGCGACCAGGAACATGGTGATGCCCGACACGAACATGGTCTCGCCGATCATCAGCGCGCTGTAGCCGCGCACCTCGGCGAGATAGCGCGGATAGATGTAGGTCAGGCCGTAGAGGCCGATGCCGATGCAGAATTGGAGCACGCAGCCGACCGCAAAGTTGCGGTTGGAGAAGGTGCGCAGATTGACGATCGGCTCGGCCGCCGTGAAGACGCGCCAGAAGAACGCGATCGCCGAGGTGGCGCAGATCCAGGCGCAGATCGCCACTGTCGTGTCCTGCAGCCATTCATATTGCGGGCCTTCCTCCAGCACGTATTCCAGCGTGCCGAGGAAGCCGGCCATGAACAGCAGGCCCCACCAGTCGAAGCGGTCGAGCAATTCGAAATGCGGCTCGTCGAAATCGACCAGCGCCAGCACGCCCAAGGTAATGGCGATGCCGGGCACGACGTTGATGAAGAACAGCCAGTTCCACGACATCAGGTCGGTGATGTAGCCGCCGACGGTCGGCCCGATCGTGGGAGCCAGGGTCGCGACCAGCCCGATGATGGGACCGACGATGTGGAATTTCGAGCGCGGGAACACGGTGTAGGCCGAGGCGAACACGGTCGGGATCATGCCGGCGCCGAGGAAGCCCTGGAGCGCGCGCCAGAGGATCATCTCCTCGATGGTGGTGGCGAAGCCGCAGAGCAGGCTCGAGGCGGTGAAGCCCGCGGCCGAGATCGCGAACAAGAGCCGCGTGCCGAAGGCGCGCGACAGGAAACCCGACAGCGGGATCGCGATGACTTCGGCGATCAGATAGGCGGTCTGGACCCAGGAGACTTCGCTCGAGCTCGCCGACAGGCCGGCCTGGATTTCACTGAGGGACGCCGAGACGATCTGGATGTCCAGGATCGACATGAACATCCCGAACACCATGATGATGAAGGCGAACAGCCGCTTCGGCGCGATGCGCTCCGAAGCGGGGGCCGCCATCATCTCAGGTGAAGCAGTCGTGGCATTGGCCATGGTCCGACCTCGCAGCGTTTAAGGTGCTCTTACTGCGGATGGATCATTGTGGGATCGTCGAGATCGACCTCGCTGTCGGCGTCGGCCGCGCCCTTGTTGGTGTCGACGGTCGCGTAGACCGACATGCCGGCGCGGAGCAGGTTCTGTTTCGCCACCGACTTCGGCACGCGGATGCGGACCGGCACGCGCTGCACGATCTTGGTGAAATTGCCGGTGGCGTTATCCGGCGGCAGCAGCGTGAACACCGAGCCCGCGCCCGCCGCGATGCTGTCGACGACGCCGGAGAACTTGCGCATGCCATAGGCATCGACCTTGATCGTCACCGGCTGGCCGGGGCGGATGCGCTTGAGCTGCGTTTCCTTGAAGTTGGCGTCGATATAGACGTCGTCGAGCGGCACGACGTTGCCGAGCCGCTGGCCGACCGCGACGAAGTCGCCGGCGCTGACGAGGCGATTCGAGAACGTGCCGTTGACCGGCGCGCGCACCGCGGTGAAGGCGAGATCGCGCTCGGCCTTGGCGAGCGAGGTCTTGAGCTCCGCAAGCTGGGCCTGGGCTTCGGCCTGCTGCGCCTTGGTGACGTCGACGTTGCTGACGGCGACGTCATAGGCGGCCTGCGCGGCCTTGACCGCGGCGGCGCCCTGGTCGCGCCCGGCTTCCGAGCTCTCGAAGGTGGCGCGCGAGGCAAAGCCCTTGCTGCTCAGCGCCTGCTGGCGCTCATAATCGAGGTCCGCGCGCTTGAGGCCCGCTTCGGCCGAGACGAGCTGCGCCTTGGCCTGGGCAACCTGGCTCTCGAGCGCCGCGATCTGGCGACCGATGCGATCGATGGTGGCCTGCTGGGTCGCGATCCTGGTCGCGGCGGCATCGACCGCGATCTTGTAGTCGCCGTCGTCGATGCGGAAGATGACGTCGCCGGCGCGCACCGTCGTGTTGTCGCCAGCAAGGATCGAGGAAATGTGGCCGGCAACGCGCGCGCCGAGCATGGTGTTGTTGGCGCGGACATAGGCGTCGTCGGTGGCGATGTAGAAGCGGCCGACCAGCGTGTAATAGCCGGCATAGCCGGCTGCCGCGAGCGCCAGCACGAGACCGACGCCCACCAGGACGAATTTGCGCTTGCCGGATTTCGGCGTGCCGCTGGCAGCGGGCGCGTCTGACCCGGGTGTGGCCGGCTTGTCGGTCACGGGCTTCCCCGGCGCGTCGCTGCGGCGCTTCGCTTCCTCGGCCACATGGGAGCGCAACTGCTCGGCGAGAACGGCGGACGTCTCGGTCACAGGTTCACCGTTCGCCGAATTCGTCTCCACCGTATCCTGGCGAAGGACGCGCGCAGCCTGGTCTCTCGATACGGCCATAAAGGCCTCCTCAAAAAAAGCGCGATGAAGGACGGCCGCTCGCGGCGTGTTCCCCTCGCTTAACTTACCTCAAATATCATTGACCGAACCGTTCGGTCAATATACATAATATCCAGCGTCGGACCCTACTGGCCCGAATCCTTTATTTGCGTTTCATAGTTCGGCACCTCGTCCAGAAACCTTCCGAGACCCTGAACCAATGGTTGTAGCTGCCAGCGAACATCTGCACCTCATCCAGGAGGAGGACAGCTCCAAGCGCCGCCAGATCCTGGACGGGGCCCGCAAGGTGTTCATGGATCTCGGCTTCGACGGCGCCAGCATGGGCGAGATCGCGCGCGCGGCGCAGGTCTCCAAGGGCACGCTCTATGTCTACTTCGCCGACAAATGCGCGCTGTTCGAAGCCATCCTCGAGCAGGAGGCGCTACAGCACGGCCAGGTCGTATTCAATTTCGATCCCGCCCGCGATGCCGAGACCACGCTGAACGAGTTCGGCCGGGCCTACATCCATCTGCTCTGCCGGCCGGGCGGCGGATCGGCGATCCGCACCGTGATGGCGATCGCCGAGCGCATGCCCGATGTCGGCCGCCGCTACTACGCGCGGGTGCTGGACAAGACCATCAACCGCCTCTCCGATTATCTCAAAGCCCACGCCGCCGCCGGCGATCTCACGATCGACGATTGCGACCTTGCCGCCTCGCAGTTCATGGAACTGTGCAAGGCCTCGCTCTTCCTGCCCTTCGTCTTCCAGGCCGCGCCCGCACCGTCGGAAGAGCGCATGACCGAGGTGGTCGAAAGCGCGACGCGGATGTTCCTGGCGGCGTACCGGGCGAAGTAACGGCAAGCACGCCACGCGTTGCGCATGCCGGTCTCGCGGCATTATATTTGCGGCCATGTCCCGTGATCTTCGCCCGCCTGTCGATATCCTCCATTATGAGATCGTCCAGGAACAGGCCTCAGCGCTTGGACGGATGGGCCGCACACTCGAGCAGAGCCTTGCGCGCTTGCGCGAGTTCGACGCCGCCCACGCAGCCTCGGGGACGCCGGCCTCGATGCAGGCGGCGAGGCGCAAGCTGGTGATGGAAGCCGGCCAGGCGCTCTGGATGTTCGTGGTGCAACGTGAGGCGTCCGGCTTGCGCGACAGCCGCCAAATGATGCGCACCTACAACGTCCCCGGCGAGGTGCAGCTGTGCATGGGGGTGGTCCCCGCACCGTCGAAGCCGGCCTCGAAATGACTTTCTGACTGCGTAGAGCTACTGGCGAACACGCCTAATCGTCGGCGTACTCGTCTTCCTCCTGCTTGCGCGTCGTTGCCCTGCGCGCTCCGAGCGAGCCGGTGACATAGGGATCGCGCCTGCCGGCGTAAGGGTTGCGCTGTTGCGCGCGCCCGGCGACCTCTTCGCCGGAGACGGCGGCCGGCTGGCAGATCAGCCGGCGGCTGGCCCGGCGCATCAGATCGACGTGGATGTGATCGTAGTGATAGACGTTCGAGCCCGGCGCGAGCACCGTGGTGAAATGCGCGCACGCCCCTGACTGCACGTCGCGCAGAAAGCCCTGCTCTTCCGGCATGCCGCGCCAACCGTCCTTCACCGTGACGCGGCGGCCGTCGGCGAGCACGAAGGCGGCGATGTCGAGCGCGTTGCCGAAGGCATGCTCGGAAATGTGGGCGTGCGGATTGCCGTTCATGCCGCGGCAGGAATAGGCCGAGATCTGCTTGAGCTCGACGACGCGGGCGCCGAACCAGCGCATCGCCGACGGCTGCACGGTGTCGGCGAGCCAGCGGTCGAGCTCGGACACGATCGGACAGGCCAGCGTCGCGGTCGGCTTCACCGCGACGGGGCCGACGGCGGTGACGGGATTGCCCTGCGCGGGACCGAGCCGCGGCAGCGGCTGCTGCGCAGGCGCCTGCGAATAAGGTGCGGGACCGGGCTGCCGCGCCGGATAGCTCGGCGCATTCATGTAGCGCGCCGCGCCCGCGGCATCGGTGCCCTCGGGCGGCAGGTCGATCTCGTCTTCCTGCGGCGCCACGCCGGGCGCGTTCAGCGACATCGGCCCGGCCGAGGCGCCATAGCCGGACGGCTGGCGCACCGCGCTCTCGGGATAGTTCGACCGCTGCGGATAGGAGGATGCCGGATATGCCTGGTTCTGCGGAACATTCGATCGCGGCTGCGTCACCGGCCAGCGCGGCTGGCTGCCGACATTGCCCGGCGGGCGCAGCTCCTCGTCGGCAAACCCGTAGCTGCTCGAGGCTTCGCCGATGGCGGCGACCTTGAGCGGAAACTCCGCGCCACAGCTGCCGGGCCCGGAGATCGGGTCGATGCGGACGATGTCCGCACTCTCTTTCACCGCGCCGGATTTCAGGCATGCGGCTTCCGCCTCGGCCCGCCACGGTTCACGTTCGGCCTGGAAGAAGCCGCGTCCGCAACCCGCTAGCGAAACAAGGACGATGGAGCCGACGAGATACAAACGAACTCCGCGCGTCATGCACGCACGTTCGGTGAATTTACTTAAAGACTCTTCAACGTGTTGATTTCAGCCTTCCTTAACCATGCCGGCCCCCGGCCGTGCGCCGGCTCCTGGGGATGAGCGACAGCAAGGCTGACTTTTTCACAACGTGACTTTCTGTTAACCATGTTGGTTGGGCGCGCGAGCGGCGGGAGCCTGCTCCAGCGGAGCATCCTCCAGCGCAGGATTCTTGGGAGCCAGGATTCTTGGGAGCCAGTATTCTTGGGAGCAACGGCATGACGTTCGCCGGGAGACTGAGCGTGATCACCGCGTACCTCGCCATGGCCTTCGTCGGCGCCATCGTGCTCGGCATGATCTAGCGGCCATCGATCAACCACACCGGAGACCGCTTACCTTCCCCGGGAGGGCGAGCGTAAGCCGAGTGCATTGCTACGACCGCGCACCCCACTGCCGCGATGTCGTGGCCAACTGCTCCTGCGGCTCCTCAATGCGCGTCCAGTCGTTGCCGGAGCACCAGAAGCGGCCGAGTGCGCAGGCCTCGACGTAGAGCTTGCCGGGACTCTTCAGCGTCATCCTCGCATAATAGGTGTTGCCGGTGGAGCGGCTGTAGATGCTGCCGGTCCAGACGTCGTGTGATTTCTGCTTCATGTTGACGAGCACGCTCTCGCCCCTGCTCGACGCCTCGGTCAACGCATAGCCGCATAGCGCAGAGCCGCAGCGTTCGATGCGGACCGTGCCCTTGGCGCCGTCGCTTTCCCACTGCCCGAGTGGCATGCCGGGCGACTCGTCGTCACTGCGCTGTGCGATCGTGGTAGTCGGCTTGATCTCGAGCTTCGGCGCGACGACCGGCGGCTCCATGCGCGGCGGATCGAGCGCGATCGGCTTTGGCGGATCGACGCGCGACAGCTCGACCCGTGGCGGATTGGAGCTGAGGGCCTCGATCCTTGGTGCCTCGGATCTTGGCGCCGGCGGCAGCACAACGGGCTGCGACGTCGTCGCGGCGAGCACGGGCGGCGGCGCAGGTAGCGGCGCGACCGCAATCGCCTGTGGCGGCCGGGCCGGGGTTGCCGGATAGACCGGCAGCGGCGCCTGGACGACCGGCGGTGGGACAGGCGCAGCAGGCGTCGTGGCGACGTCCTCCGCCGGCCGAAAGCTGCGATTGGAGGAAATCGAGACGCAGGACGCGGACCGGCAATTCCTGGGCGCCTCGACATGGAACCGGTGGCCGCCGATCGAGAAGGAGTAGGAACCGGCCCGGGCTGAAGGCGCAACCGCCAGCAGCGCGATCAATATGCCAAGCGAAATCGCAAGCCGCGTCATCGGCGCCTCCCTCTCTCTGTCGCGACGAGGTTACGCGGGATGAAATGCGGCTGAGTGTGCGCTGGCTTACCCAGGCGCCACGGGTCCTTGTGATGTCCATCACGGAGGACGGGACGGGACGGGCGTAGGGTCGAACCACGCTTCATCCACCAGCGACTTCAGTCCAGATCGGGACCACGCATTTTCCGGAGGTTGTCATGAACAAGCTCACCGTCGCCGCCACCGCACTCCTCCTCGCGTCGACCGCGGCCGCGCATGCCGGCAATTCGATCTCGTTCCAGATCGAGGGTCAGCACATCCGCATCGAGACGCCGCGCAACTGCGCCTCGCTCAACTGCGTGACCATCGTCGCGCCGGGCCTGTCGGACAAACCGATCAAGCTGAACAACATCAACCTCAAGGGCCTTGGCTCCAAGGACGATGACGTCGACACCACGCCGGCTCCGGTGCAGCCGCAGCCCGTGCAGCAGGCGCCGGTCCAGGCGACCGCGCCGGCCGCGCCTGCGGTTGCCGCCCCCGCAGCTCCCGCCACGACGGTTGCCGCCGCTCCGTCCGTCGGCTTCGACAACACGGTGCAGCCCGCACCCGCCGCGGCTCCCGTTGCTGCGCCCGCGCCGGTCGCCGTTGCTCCCGCGCCCGCTCCGGCTCCGGTGGCCGCCGCGCCGGCGCCGGCCGCCAACACGCCGATCGGCGTCTGGGCGACCGAAGAGAACAAGGGCAATGTCCGCGTCGAGCAGTGCGGCGCTAGTCTGTGCGGCTACGCCGAGAAGACCAACGAGCGCATCCTGATCAACATGAAGCCCGAAGGCGCGAAGTGGAGCGGCCGCATCCACGACCCCGACTCAGGCCGCAACTACGACTCGACGATCGCGATGAAGGGCCCGAACGCGATGCGCGTGCAGGGCTGTGCCTTCGGCGGCATGTTCTGCGGCGGCCAGACCTGGAAGCGCGTGAGCTGACGCGCGGAGCGCGTCATCCCGGGGCGATGCGAAGCATCGAACTATGGTGCGCAATTGCGCACCTGGGGATCTCGCACCACAATTTCGAGATTCCGGGTTCGCGACTTTGTCGCGCCCCGGAATGATGAGCAAGAATAGAGCGCCACGTCCCTAACACGGGGACGTGGCGTTTGAACGTTCGCCCCGTCCATGCGACAGATGTTCATCCGCCATTCAGCTCAATCAGGCTGAAATCGGCCGATCTCGCCTCGCGTTTCTCACCGGGACTCCCTCGTGATTTCAATGGTGGCCTGGCGCCGCTTCGTGTTCGCGCTTCCGCTGCTGGCCTTGCCGCTGGCCGGCGCGAGCGTGGCTTGTGCATCCGATGCAATCGAGCTCGCACAGGCGCAGCCGCAGGCACAACCGGCGCCCGCCCCCTCCCCGACGCCCGCAGCTTCGCCGACACCGGCCGCGGACGCGCAATCCGCCGCCGTCGAGCCGATCGGCAACGTTGCGACCGTCACGGGGATCGCGACCGTGATCCGCGACAAGAATTCCTATCCGCTGCGCGTGCGCGACGACATCTATCTCAACGACGTCGTGCAGACCTCGTCGAACTCCTCGCTCGGCATCACCTTCAACGATGCGACCACGTTCAACCTCTCCGCCAGCGCCAGGATCACCATCGACAATTACGTCTATGAGGACGGCGGCAAGCAGAATTCGGCGATCTTCGACATCGGCAAGGGCACGGTTGCCTTCGTTGCGGCGGCGGTGGCGAAAACCGGCGACATGAAGATCGCGACGCCGACCGCGACGCTCGGCATCCGCGGCACCACCGGCGTCGTCGACGTGCCCGAGGGCGCGGCCGCGAGCAGCGCCAGCAACGTCAACATCAAGCTTTATCCCGACGCCGACGGCCGGGTCGGGCACATCGAGGTCAACGACCGCACCAGCGGCACTCGCCTCGGCGCGCTGACGCAAGCTGCAAGCGGCTTTGCGATCCGGCCGGGCGCCGGCGGCACAAGCGGCATGCGCTTTGCGGCCGTGCCGATCACCATTGCCCCGCAGCAGATCGCGCGCGACCGCAGCTTCGTCAGCCAGGTGCATCTGGCGCAGACCACGGGCCGCCAGATCGTCACCGAGCAGCGCGACTTCCGCCGCGCCAATCCGACCGCGATCAGCCGCATTCCGCGACCGGCGCAGCCGCCGCAGCAGCAGCAATTGCGGCCGACGACGGTGCCGGGCCAACAGCCGCAGCGGCCGAACGGTCAGCCTGGCCAGAACAACCGTCCGGGTCAGCAGCAGCCGGGCACGCCAAACCGGCAAGGCGCTCAGCCGCCGCAGCGGCAGGGCCAGGGACAACAAGGACAAGGCGGCGCGGTGCAGCCGGGTACGCCGCGCGCGGGCCAGCAGCAGCAGGGTCAGCGGCAAGGTGCGGGCCGGCCCGCCGGCGCACCTCGCACCGGACCCAGCGTCCAACCCGGCGGCACGCCGCAAACCCAGCCGCCGCGCGCCGGCCAGACTCCCGCACAGCCGGGAGGAGCCGTGCCGCCGCAGCCGGGTACGACACCGCAGCCGCAAGCGCCGCGCACCGGATTGCAGCCGGGCCAGCCGCCCGCAGTCCAGCAGCCCGGCGGCATCCAGCGCCAGGGCGGATTCCAGCAGCGCCCGCCCGCCGCACAACGCCCCGCAGCGCCGCGCAAGCCGGCGCCCGCTCCGAAGGAGAAGAAAGAGCGGCGGTAGGCATCGAGTGCGCCACATCGCCGGTGCGCTCCCTCGCCCCGTTCTTACGGGGGCGCGACGAGCTTCGCTCGCGCTGAGAGGGTTGAGGTGAGGGGCTGCTTCCGCGAGCTCGATTTCAATTGTCGGCGGAGCACCCAGCTCGATAATTGTCGTGCGTGTCGGATGGACTTCCATTTTTGCAACGGTGTACCCTGCCCCTCACCCGGATCGCTTGCGCGATCCGACCTCTCCCCGCTGAAGGGCGGGGAGAGGTAAGAAACGACGACTCACGCCTCGCCGCGCAGCCAGGCCTTCACCTTTTGCAACAGGCCGTGGCGCAGCTCTTCGACCGACGCAGCCTCGGCGGGCGTCAGCGTCTGCAAGGCTGCGTCGACGTCGTCGCTCGCCGGCCGCGGCTCGGGTGCGGCCGAAGATGCAAGGCCGGCGGCGGCGATCGCGATCGGGCCGATCTGGATCAGGAAGGCGCGCTCGTATTCGCGCGACAGGCGCGCGATCGCATCGTCCAGCGTCAGCCAGTCGACCGCCTTGATGTCGTTCATCAGCTTGCGGACCGGACCGCCCTCGGCCTCCATACGCCAGAAATGCACGACCTTGGAGCGGCCGCCCGACTGATAGACGAGCGTGCCCAGGAATTCGTGGATGGCGACCTCGTGACCGGTCTCTTCCAGCACCTCGCGGTGCGCGGCCTGTTTCGGCGTCTCGCCGTCGTCGAGCTTGCCCTTCGGCAAAACCCATTCGTTGCGCTTGCGCTGGCGCACGACCGCGACCAGCGGCGGCGCACCACGCCGTAGCACAATACCCCCCGCCGCCATCACCGGCGCCCGCGCCATCGCCCAATCCGTATCGATCTATTCGTCCCCGCCGACCATATAGGCGGCGGGGACGGCGGATTGAAGGCTACTTTCTCCTGAGCAGCGCTTGACCGGCGCGAATGCGAGTGCCCTCAGCGATGCCGTCGCAAAACGCAAAATCGCCGGGCGCGAGGATGATGATGGTCGAGCCGTGCTCGAACCAGCCGAGCTCCTCGCCCTTGCTCACGTTGACGTCGCAGGGGAAGTTGACCGGGCCCCTTGTCTGCGCGTTCAGCACCATGTCGAGGAAGTGCAGGCGGATGCTCGCGACGAGAATCGCTGCGACCGGCACCAGCGTCACCGCCTCGCCGGTGGACAGATGCGTGCGGATCACCGCGCGCTCGTTCTTGCAGAACAGGCGCTCGACCCGCTTCAGCGCGATCGGGTTGACGTTCCAGACATCGCCATGGATCAGCGTGACGCGCTCGATACGGGCGTCATAGGGCGCATGGAAGCGGTGATACATGCTCGAGGTCAGCCGCAGCGTGACGAATGATCCGTTGCGGTGCTGGTCGACCAGCGCGGAATCGCCCAGCAGATCGAGCAGCGAATAGGGCGCGCCCTTGACCTGGAACAGCTCGGTATCCGCGATCCGGCCATGCGCGCCGACGATGCCGTCGGAGGGGCTGGCGACAATGGATGGGTCGGGATCAAACGGACGCAGGCCCGGCTTCAGCTCCCGGGTGAAGCAGTCGTGCAGGCTCTTGAAATGCGTTTTCCGCGCCTCGGACAGGTCGAGATCGGAGAACAGCTTCCACAGCGCGATCGAGAAATCCCGCACCAACGGATTCTCGATCTTGGAGAACCAGCCCATGAAGCGGGTCAACGCGGCGCGGGGGATGCGGTTGGTCAACAGGAAGTTGAGGTCTTCCTGCTGGGTGAAAGAGGCGATGAGGGCTTTGACTGTCATGAATCTGTCAGCTCGCAGTATTAGCGCTTGTTGTCATGGAAACGACACTCCCGATTCTCTCGATGTCCGTGGCCGCCGCAGCGTCCGCTGCCGCCGCCTTCCCGAAGCTCAAGGCGCGGATCGAACTCTCCCGCGCCAAGCACCGCTCGCTCGCCGGGCACTCCAAGATGTCGCGCCGGGTGGCGCGGCTGCTCCCGTTCTACGAGTTCGGAGAGAACGACTATTTCTCCTGCGACGGCGCACCGGCGAACATCGCGGCCCAGCGCAAGGACGGCTTCTTCCGCCTCGCAAGCCTCTACGCCGAGCGCTATCCGAAGGGGCGCGCGATGACGAAGGAAGCCGCGGAAAAGATCTCCGACCTGAACTTCACCGAAAGCTACCGCGTGCCGTTCCAGTTCTCGCGCCTCGTCCGCGAGCACCTGGGCACCTCGACCTTCATGGAGTCTTCGCGCGGCGTCACCGTCACCGATGTCGACGGCAATACCTCCTACGACCTCACGGGGTCCTACGGCGTCAACATCTTCGGCAACGACTTCTACAAGGAGTGCATCGAGGGCTCCGAGAAGCGGGCGCACGCGCTGGGTCCCGTGCTCGGCCCCTACCACCCCGTCATCCTCGAGAACGTGGCGCGGCTGTGCCAGATCTCCGGCCTCGACGAGGTCTCCTTCCATATGTCCGGCACCGAAGCCGTGATGCAGGCGGTGCGGCTGGCGCGCTACCACACCAGGCGCACGCATCTCGTCCGCTTCGCCGGCGCTTATCACGGCTGGTGGGGCGATGTGCAGCCCGGCGTCGGCAATCCGCTTCCCGCGCACGAGACCTATACCCTCGCCGAGATGTCGGAGAAGACGCTGCATGTCCTGCGCACGCGCAAGGACATCGCCTGCGTGCTGGTCAATCCGCTCCAGGGCCTGCATCCGAACGCCAACGCGCCCGGCGATTCCTCGCTGGTCGACAGCTCCCGCGGCGGCAATTTCGATCGCGCGGCCTACACGGAATGGCTGAAGAAGTTGCGCGAAGTCTGCACCGAGCGCGGCATCGTGCTGATCTTCGACGAGGTCTTCGTCGGCTTCCGCCTCGCCGCGGGCGGCGCCCAGGAATACTTTGGCGTGCGCGCCGACATGGTGACCTACGGCAAGAGCCTCGCCGGCGGCCTGCCGGTCGGCGTCGTCTGCGGCAAACGCGAGCTGATGCGCCGCTTCCGCGACGATCGTCCCGCCGACATCTGCTTCGCGCGCGGCACCTTCAACTCGCATCCCTACGTCATGACGGCGATGGACGAGTTTTTGAGCCGGCTCGCCAGCCCGAACTTCCGCGCCATCTACGACGGCCTGGACGCGACCTGGAACGGCCGCGCGGAAAAGCTCAACCAGATGATGGAGGGCGCCGGCCTGCCGGTGCGGTTCGCCAACTTCTCGTCGATCTGGACGGTGAAATACACCACGCCGTCCCGCTACAACTGGATGCTGCAATACTATTTGCGCGCCGAAGGCCTGGCGCTGAGCTGGGTCGGCACCGGCCGGCTGATCTTCAGCCTGAACTACACCGACGCCGACTTCACCGAGGTCGCCGAACGCTTCATCCGTGCGGCCGGGAAGATGAAGGCCGACGGCTTCTGGTGGCACGACGGCGCGCTCACCAACAAGAACATCAAGCGGCAGATTTTGAAAGAGATGCTGGCCAAGCGTTTTGGGCGCTGAGGCTTTTCGCTGCGCCCCGAACACCGCCCTATCCTCCCCCTCTCCCCGCTTGCGGGGAGAGGGTTGGGGTGAGGGGGACTCACCGCGAGCGCGGTGAGAGTTGGCGAGCGATCGGCTAGCCACGCCCCCGCGGAGAGCCCCCCTCACCCGCCGCGCTACGCGCGTCGGCCTCTCCCCGCGCGCGGGGAGAGGCGAAAAGGCCCCCAAGACGTGGATGCCCGGGACGAGCCCGGGCATGACGCAACCATCAGACATCGGAGCGTTGTGTGTACGCAGCGCGCTCAGGCGTGCTGCTCTTCGAGCGCGGGCTCGGAGATCAGGCCCAGCGTGTGCTCGGGGTTGAGGTGCAGGCCGGGGTCCATCAGCTCGCCGCGCATCAGGGCGAGCGGCGCGCTGCGATAGAGCATCAGATCGTGGAAGGGGTCGGTCAGGATTTTGGTCATCCAGACAAGGCCGGTCTCGACGTCGCGGATGAAGAACAGGTGCACGGTACGGAACAGAAGACCGCCGCCGCCGACCACGAGCCAGATCTTGGCGACCTGCCGCATGAAGTCGGTCGCGCTCGCCCAGGGCGTGAACAGGCCGAACAGCGTCGGATCGGCAAGCAACACCAGCGGCGAGGCCGCCCAGATCGCCATCAGCACCACCTTGCGCTGAAGGTTGTAGCCGACCTTGATCTCTTCCTTGTACTCGTGCGTCGCCTGGTTGATGTGGTCGTAAGTGTGCGGCTCGAAGAAGAAGTGACCGGCCTGGCGCGAGGTCATCGAGACCAGCCAGCCGACCAGCGCCGAGATCACGGGATCGACGAACAGCCAGACATAGGCGAAGAGGAAGCTCAGCGCGCTGATGAAGTGCAGGCTCTGATTGATGCGGCTGTGGTGATAGTAGCGATGGTCGTCCCAGCGCTGAATCCGCAGCTGCTCGAGATAATTCTTGATCATGCTCTCCCCCAAAATGCTTTCGGGTACGGGATTACAGGGATTCGATGTACGCCGTGTGACATCATCATTTTGTCATGTGACGATGTGCAGCGGCGCGATGACGCACGTGTTACTCTCTCCCCTCATCCTGAGGAGCGCGGAACGCGCGTCTCGAAGGATGAAGGCCGAGGTGCAGCAGCACGGGCCTTCATGGTTCTCCGAGCGATGGGAAGCATCGTCCGGGAGACGGCGCTACGCGCCTCCTCACCATGAGGAGCAGCAGTCACGCGGCCTTGGCGACGTCGACCTTGCGGAAGCGCACCAGCGAGAAATGGCCGAGCGGCGGAATCAGGCGGCGCTCGGCGAGCTCGATGCCGGGGGCGCCGGCCAGCCACTTGGCATAGCGCGACCAGGCGAACTCGGCGGTGCGGAAGCCGAGCGGACGCACCACCGGCTGCAGCTTCTGCTCGATGAAACGGCGCATGCCGGCATCGGCGCTGACGCGGGTCAGGATGATCAGCTCGCCGCCCGGACGCAGCACGCGGGCGAATTCGTCCAGCGCCTTCTCCGGGTTCGGCACGGCGGTGACGACATATTGCGCCATTACGACGTCGAAGGAATTGTCGGGAAATTCGAGCTTCTCGGCATCCATCACCGCAAGCCCTTCGACGTTCTTCAGCTTGCCTTCGGCGACGCGCTGGCGCGCCTTGTCGAGCATCGCTTCCGAAATGTCGGTGCCGAAGATGCGCAGGTTCGGGGCGTAGAGCGGCAGCGAGATGCCGGTGCCGACGCCGACCTCGAGCACGCGGCCGCCGATCTTGTTGGTGGCTGCGATCGCGGCCTGCCGGCCCTTGGCGAACACGCCGCCGAACACGAGATCGTAGACGGGCGCCCAGCGATCGTAGGCCTGCTCGACCGTGCCGCGGGTGAGGTCGAGCTGCTGGGTGCCGTCAAGGTTCATGATCTTAGCCATCGGTGAGGTTCTCGCTGGGGTTCAAAGGGTGGATCAACCGCGCACCGGCCGCCGCGCCATCACCGGCGAGGCGCGCAAGGCGCGGCTGGGCTGAAGTGAGGTGAGATTTCCGACGAACTGGCGCGCGCTGTTCTCCCAGGAGCGCTCCAGCGCAAAATTGCGGCAGGTCTTGCGCGACATGGTGAGTGCGCGGAGGCACGCGGTGCGCAGATCGTGGTCGATCGCACCGATCGGATGATCGGCGATGACGTCCTTCGGGCCCGTCACCGGGAACGCCGCAACCGGCGTGCCGCAGGCGAGCGCCTCGAGCTGCACCACGCCAAAGGTGTCGGTGAGGCTCGGAAACACGAAGACGTCGGCCGCGGCAAGATGCGCGGTCAGATCCGCGCCCTTCTTCTCACCGAGGAAGACCGCGTCCGGATATTTCTTTTCGAGCGCCGCCTTCTGCGGGCCGTCGCCGACGACGACCTTGGTGCCGGGCAGGTCCAGCGCGAGGAACGCTTCGAGATTTTTCTCCACCGCAACACGGCCCATGGTCATGAAGATCGGGCGCGGCAGATCGAGCTTGGCCGGAGCGTCCGGGTGGAACAGCTCGGTGTTGACGCCGCGCGTCCAGAAGCCGAGCCGCTTGAAGCCGCGCTCGGAGAGCTCCTGCCGCAGCGACGGCGTCGCCACCATGGTCATGGCGGCGGCATCGTGGAAGTGGCGCAGCACGGCATAGCCGACGCTCGCAGGGATGCCGGTCCGCACCGAGACATATTCCGGAAAGCGCGTGGTGTAGGAGGTGGTGAAGGCGAGCCGGTTGCGGCGGCAATAGGCCCGCGCGGCCCAGCCGATCGGCCCTTCGGTCGCGATGTGCAGCGCTTCCGGTGCGGCCTTCTCGATCCGCCGCGCGATCTCCTTAGCGCTCGGCAGCGCAATACGCAGGCCCGGATAGGTCGGCAGCGGCCACGACGGAAAGCCTTCCGGCGTGAGGAAGTCGATCTCGACGTCGAGCGCCTTGGCGGCGCCCGCCAGCGAGGTGAGCGTCCGGACCACCCCGTTAACCTGCGGATGCCAGGCGTCAGTCGCGATTAATACCCGCATGGGGAAATCCCGAGAGTTTGATGATTCTCGGCTTTGGACCATCAACCACGGATATTTCAGGCGTGTGACGTCACAGAAGTGTCGGCCCGGTGTTTTGTTCGTTAACGGACCCACGCGGCCACGAAACTGTCATGAAACAATCCTTGCCGCGATGAAACCGTTTTCGGTTTTCCGCGCAAACGTCCCGAAACTTCTTTCCGTTAGTGATCCAGGCAACAGAGCACCGCAACGGTGCCGGGGTGACCACGAACACCCGCGCAAACAGGGGCGATCACATGTTCAATCTGGACACGTTCAAGACGTACTCGCGCGCCGTTGCTTTCAGTGCAGTGGCGATCTCCGCAATCGCATTCGCAGGCCCGGCCAAGGCCGCGCCGGTGCAGCTCTTCCCCTTCTTCCAGCCGCTGCCCCCGATGGCCGCGCCGCAGCCGATGCAGCCCTATCAGCCCTACCAGGCGCCGACCTATCAGAGCGCGCCCTCCGAGGATCAGGACGCGGTCGAGATGCCGGCCCGCTTCCGCCGCCAGACCGTCTCCTACGCGACGCGCGAAGCGCCGGGCACCATCATCATCGATACGCCCAACACCTATCTCTATTACGTGCTGGGCAACGGCCAGGCCGTTCGCTACGGCATCGGCGTCGGCCGCGACGGCTTCACCTGGTCCGGCGTCCAGTCGGTGACCAAGAAGGCCGAGTGGCCGGATTGGACCCCGCCGCCGGAGATGATCGCCCGCCAGCCCTATCTGCCGCGCCACATGGCCGGCGGCCCCGGCAACCCGCTCGGCGCCCGCGCCATGTATCTCGGCGGCACCATCTACCGCATCCACGGCACCAACGCGCCGGACACGATCGGCAAGCACGTCTCCTCAGGCTGCATCCGCCTGACCAACGATGACGTCACCGACCTCTACTCCCGAGTCAACGTCGGCACCAAGGTGATCGTGCTGCCGATGACCGAGCGCCGCGCGGAGCTCGGCGCCGCGACCCGCTAAAGCGACAGGACATTGTGACGCAAACGGCCCCGGAACCCACCGGGGCCGTTTTCGTTGGCCCTCGCAATCCCGATGCGCGCCTGTTGCGGCGCGATCCCCGATGGAGGCGCAGATGCAATCCCGCCTGCAAACCTCGCCGAGCCGATGGCTGCACCCGATCGCCGGCGCATTGACGCTGCTCCTGTCCGCGCCGTCTTCGCTCGCCCAGCAGCCGGCGAACGACGAGGTAGCTCAGCAGGCGTTCAACAATTCCTGCCGCACCTGCCACTCGGTGAAGGAGGGCGACAATCGTCTGGGCCCCAATCTCAGCAAGATTGTGGGACGGAAGGCAGGCTCGCTGCCCGACTACAACTACTCTCCGTCGATGAAGGAAGCCGGCTTCGTCTGGGACCAGGACAAGCTCACCCGCTTCATGGTCAAGCCAGATGAAGTTGTCTCCGGCAACAAGATGCAGCCCTATGGCGGCGTCTCCGCGGAAGAAGCGGCCAAGGTGCTTGCGTATCTGCAGGCGGCGGGCGCGCAATAGCGGCGCCGGTGCCACGTGTTGAGGCCCGCATCGGAAATCGCAGCGCATCCTTCGCGACGCCCACCTTCGGCGGGCCCTCGGGATGAGGACTGAGTGTTTGGCTTCAAATAATTCCCGAGGCGTCCGTTAGCTCGAACAACCACGACTCATCTCTTGCACCAAGCCGCAGATGCCAGTTAGCCTCATCCTGAGGAGACCGCGAAGCGGTCGTCTCGAAGGACGAGGCGTGCACGATGACTGAAGGCGTGTGGCTCTACATTCTCAGATGCACCGATGGCAGCTACTACATCGGTACAACACGAACCGAACTCGAAATCAGGATCGCGCAGCACAACACCGGCGCGTTCGCGGGCTATACAAAGTCACGCAGGCCAGTGACGCTCGTATTCTCGCAATGGTTCGACAGGGTCACGGACGCGATCGAATGCGAACGCAAACTCAAGAAATGGAGCCGCGCCAAGAAGGAAGCCTTCATGCGCGGCGATTTTGCCGAGCTGCATGAATTGGCGAAGCGCGGATCACATCATCCTTCGAGACGCCCGCCTGCGGCGGGCCTTCAGGATGAGGGCTAAGTGTGCGGCGACACTTTGCTGAAGCACGGATGCCAGTTGATCCTCATCCTGAGGAGCCGCGTCAGCGGCGTCTCGAAGGCCAAGGCGTGCACGGGATAGCCTCTCACCCGCCTCTCACCCGCCGCCCGCCCCTCGCCACTCCGCGATCAGCCTCAGCCACGCCGCCGCATGAAACGCGCTCATCAAGAGATACATCGGCACCATGCCGCCGAGCAGAGAGCCCTGCCCAGCGCCGCACAGCATGTCCGCCGGGCCGCCGCCGAGCGCGGCGGTCAGCATGGCCATGACCGCGAAGGTCGGCGTCGCCGCCAAGGCCAGCCATCTGGCGAGGCGGCGCGCGGCAGTCACGCCATCGCAGCTGGCGGGCGCAGTTGCGCTGACGGGACTAGTCACGACCTTCCGCGGCCTCCTCGCGAAACGCCTTCTCGCCGGCGTCCGTGACCTCGACCCATTTCTTGTCGGGCGCAGCGCCCTCGACATAGCTGTCGTGCCAGTTCCACCATTTGTAGGTCGGCGTCTGCGGATAGCCCTTGGGTGAATCCTCCCACACCTCCTGCCGGCCGAGCGGCGTGATGTCGAGATAGTTCCAGGTACCGCCCATCTGCTCGTCGCCGCGGCTCTTGACGAAATAGGTGCGGAAGATGCGCGTCCCGTCGCGGTAGAACACGTTGGTGCCGTGCCACTCGTCCACGCCGAAATCGGCATCGAAGCTGTCGGTGATGGTGACCCACGGCATGGTCCAGCCCATCCGCTTCTTCAGCCTGGCGATATCGGCCTGCGGCGCGCGCGAGGCGAACACCAGCGTGGTGTCGCGGGCGTTCAGGTGCGAGACATGGGCGACCTGGTCGGCGACCATCGAGCAGCCGCGGCAGGCATGATCCGGCCAGCCAAACACGCCGGGCTCGAAGAAGGCCCGGTAGACGATCAGCTGCCGCCGGCCCTGGAACAGGTCGGGCAGAGTGACCTTGCCGCCGGGCCCCTCGAACGCATAGGTTTTGTCCACGACCATCCACGGCATGCGCCGGCGCTCGGCGGCCAGCGCGTCGCGGGCGCGGGTATGCGCCTTTTCCTTCACGAGCAGTTGCTGACGGGCTGCCTCCCAGTCCTGCGGCGACACCACCGGCGGTGTTTGCATGGCGGCCTGTCCGTTACTTCCTGCTTTTTCTGCTGACGTCATCATGGCTCTCAAAACCTCTCTCCTGGGTGCTCATTCCGCGTCGCGCTATGACAGACGTGGAACCGCTCGCCCCTCACCGCACATTGTCGGCCGTCAACGATTTCTGGCACCAAGCGGTTGCGTGGTGGGAGTAACAAGTGTGGCGGGATTGAAATGGAGTCGCTGATCACGGCCGCGGCGCGCGCGCTCGAAGCCGGCGATCCGCTCGGCGCGCTGAACCGTGTCGCCTTGCGCAACGATGCCCCGTCGCTGGCGCTGCGCGGCATCGCGATGGCGCAGCTCGGCGATCTCGCCAAGGCGAAGACGCTGCTGCGGAGCGCCGCGCGTGCCTTCGGTCCGAGAGAGGCGGTCGCACGCGCAAGATGCGTCGTGGCGGAAGCCGAGATCGCGCTCGTCTCGCGCGACCTGAGCTGGCCGGCGAAGACACTCGCGGCCGCGCGGGCGACGCTCGAAAAGCATGGCGATCTCGCCAATGCCGCCCATGCCGGCCACATCGAGGCGCGCCGTCTCCTCCTCCTCGGGCGCATCGACGAGGCCGAGCGCACGCTGGCCGAGGTCGGCAGCGCATCGCTCCCGCCTGCGTCCCAGGTGGCGCGCGAGCTGGTGGTCGCGGGCATCGCGATCCGACGGCTCAGGACGGAAACCGCGCGCACGGCACTCAGCCGCGCGGCAGAAGCAGCGCGGCTGGCAGGGATCCCGGCACTGTCGGCCGAGGTCGACAGCGCGAACCGCATCCTCGACACGCCGGCCGCGCGCCTGATCGCGCGCGGCAGCGAACACCCGTTACTGCTCGGAGAGGTCGAAAGACTGGCGACCTCGACGGCGCTCGTCGTCGACACCTTCCATCATGTGGTGCGCAGGCAAGGCGTTGCCGTGTCGCTCGGAACGCGGCCGGTGCTGTTCGCGCTCGCCCGTCTTCTGGCGCAGGCCTGGCCCGCGGATGTCTCGCGAGAGACGCTGATATCAGGTGCGTTCCGGGCGAAGCACGCCGATGAATCGCATCGCGCGCGATTGCGCGTCGAGATCGGGCGGCTGCGCACCCAGCTCAAGCCGCTGGCCGAAATCAGCGCGACGAAGCCGGGTTTCGTGCTGGCGCCGCGCAAGACGCGCGACGTCCTGGTGCTGGCCCGGCCGGTCGAGGAGAAGCACGCAGCCGTCCTCGCCTTCCTCTCCGATGGCGAGCCGTGGTCGAGCTCGGCGCTCGCGCTGGCGCTGGGAACCAGCGCGCGCACGGTGCAGCGCGCGCTCGAGGAGCTCGCGCGATCGAACAAGGTGCAGTCGTTCGGACACGGACGGGCGCGCCGCTGGATGACCCCGCCCGTCCCGGGCTTCCCGACAGGCTTGTTACTCCCGGGACCGCTGCTGAAGACGTAAGGTGGATCAGTTCACAGGGATCAAGCACATGAAACGTTCAGCCGCCGAGATCGTCAGGGAGTACGGGCCCTTTCCGGGTGTCGAGGCCGTGCACGGCGTGACCTATGACGGCACGCATGTCTGGTTCGCATCCGGCGACAAGCTGAACGCGGTCGATCCGGCCAGCGGCAAGCTCACACGCTCGATCGATGTCGCCGCGCACGCCGGGACGGCGTTCGACGGCCGGCACCTGTTCCAGATCGCCGAGGACCGCATCCAGAAGATCGACGCCGCGACCGGCAAGGTGGTGAACACCATCCCGGCGCCCGGCGGTGGTGGCGATTCCGGACTTGCCTGGGCGGAGGGTTCGCTGTGGGTCGGTCAATATCGGGAGCGCAAGATCCATCAGATCGATCCGGAGACCGGGGCGGTGCTCCGCACCATCGAGAGCAAGCGCTTCGTGACCGGGGTGACGTGGGTCGACGGCGAGCTCTGGCACGGCACCTGGGAGGGCGATGACAGTGACATCAGGCGGATCGACCCGGAGAGCGGCAAGGTGCTGGAGCAGCTCGACCTGCCGGCGGGCACGATGGTCTCGGGCCTGGAGTCTGACGGCGGTGACCGTTTCTACTGCGGTGGCGGAGATCGCGGCAATGTGAGAGCGGTCCGCCGTCCGCGGCGCGGCTAGCCCCGCGATGACGGCCTGAATGTGCGGCAACGGTGCGCACGCGGCCGTTAACACATTCGCCCCAATTCCACCCCATCGATGCGCTCTAGCGCCCTCCTCTCCCGCCCTGTAGAATCCCTCGCGGGCGGCCTGGGGGTGAGATGCGTCTGGCGTTGAATTTCAAGACTATCCTGATTGCCGTGGCGGTGCTCGCGGCGTCGTTCTTCATCAGCCTGAAGGCGATGGACTGGCTGTCGCCGCGCGCGACCAATTCCGCGCCCCCGGTCGCACAGCTGCCGCCGCTGCCGCCGGCCTCGAAGAGCTCGATCGTGGTCGCGCCGGTCGCCATCGCGATCTCGGCGATCCGCGAGCAGGCCGAGAAGGCCGCGCCGCGCAATTTCGCCGGCAAGGCCGACAATCCGATCTCGCAGATCCTGGAGAACGCCGACATCGGTTGGTCCGCCGTGCGCGGACCGATGGCGGCTGCCGGCGACAAGGACGTGCTGACCATCTCGACGCCGCTCAGCGGCAAGCTGAACGTGACGGGCTCGCTGTCCGCCAAAGCCACGGGCGCACTCGGCGACGCGCTCGGCAGCGTGCTCGGCGGTGACGCGGCGAAACGGATCGGCGCGGTCAACATCAAGAACTTGAACGCCAGCGCCGAGATCAAGGGCAACGTCATCGTCACCTCGCGTCCGAAGCTCGCGGCCAACTGGCATCTCGAGCCCAATCTCGGGGCGCAGGTCAATCTCGGCGACACCAACCTCAACGTCTCCGGCGCCAAGGTCAACGTGCCGGCGCAGGTCAAGCCGCTGATCGACAAGAACGTCGGCGAGCAGATCAACATCGTCTCCGAGCGCATCCGCAACGATCCGTCGCTGCGGGAGAATGCCGAGCTGCAATGGGCCAAGGCCTGCCGTACGATCCCGCTGCAAGGCTCGGGCTCGTCGGCAGCGCTGCCGCCGCTCTGGCTCGAGATGAAGCCGACCCGCGCCATCGCCGCGCAGCCGCGCGTCGACGCCCAGAACGTAACGCTGCTGCTTGGCCTCGAGCTGGAGACGCGGGTGACCTCGACGCCGTCCAAGCCGGACTGCCCGTTCCCCGACAAGATCTCGATCGTGCCGCCGACCGGCACCGGCGTGAGCATCGGCGTGCCGATCGACGTGCCCTTCACCGAGATCAACAAGCTGATTGCGGCGCAGATGGTCGGCCACACCTATCCCGAGGACGGCTCGGGCCCGGTCGACGTCACCGTGAAGAGCGTCAACGTGGTTCCGTCCGGCGACCGGTTGCTGATCTCCCTTCTGGTGCGCGCGAAAGAAAAGAAGAGCTGGCTCGGCCTCGGCGCCGAGGCGACCGTGCATATCTGGGGCCGGCCGATGCTCGACCAGGCGCAGCAGACGCTGCGGCTCGCCGACATCCAGCTCGCGGTGGAATCCGAGGCGGCCTTCGGGCTGCTCGGCGCGGCGGCGCGCGCGGTGGTGCCGCAGATGCAGCAGGCGCTGGTGCAGAAGGCGACGCTCGATCTGAAGCCGATCGCCGCCAACGCCCGCGAGAAGATCGCGGCCGCGATCGCCGACTACCAGAAGAGCGAGGACGGCCTCAAGGTCGACGCGAAGATCGACAGCCTGACGCTCGCCGACATCGCCTTCGATTCCAAGACGCTGCGCGTGGTCGCGGAAGCCGGCGGCTCGCTCAACGTGTACGTGACGAAGCTGTCGGGGATGTAGCGCGTCTTCACTCACCAAGCCCGCGCGTGTCTTCGTCGCTTGCGCCGCTAGCATTCTCATCGGAGGATGCTAAGCTGTTCTTCGCAACCTCGAACGAGGTCCTGACAGCACTGTAGCCGATGACGCGAGGACAACATGGAAGCCGGCATGGTCACGCTTGCGCCGGCACTGGTGCGATTTTCCGGCATACAGAAGACCTATGATGGCGAGCACCTCGTGGTGAAGAACCTCGACCTCGACATCAGGAAGGGCGAGTTCATCACCCTGCTCGGCCCGTCGGGCTCGGGCAAGACGACCACGCTGATGATGCTGGCTGGCTTCGAGGTTCCGACCCATGGCGAGATCTATCTCGCAGACCGGCCGATCAAGAACATGCCGCCGCACAAGCGCGACATCGGCATGGTGTTCCAGAACTATGCCTTGTTTCCGCACCTGACGATCGCGGAGAATATCGCCTTCCCGCTCTCCGTCCGCAAAATCAACAAGGCGGAAGCGCAGGAGCGCGTCAGGGCGGCGCTCCGCATGATCAAGATGGAAACCCTGGCGCACCGGCGGCCCGGGCAGCTGTCCGGCGGTCAGCAGCAGCGCGTGGCGCTCGCCCGCGCGCTGGTTTTCAATCCGCAACTCGTGTTGATGGACGAGCCCCTTGGCGCCCTCGACAAGCGCCTGCGGGAGCAGATGCAACTCGAAATCAAGCAACTGCACGAGACGATGGGCATCACCGTCGTCTACGTCACCCACGATCAGAGTGAAGCGCTCACCATGTCGGACCGCATTGCCGTGTTCAACGACGGCATCGTGCAGCAGATCGACAGGCCCGACGCGCTGTATGAGCATCCGGTGAACAGCTTCGTCGCTCACTTCATCGGCGAGAACAATGTGCTGGCCGGCACCGTCGAGACGGTCGACAAGGACTATTGCCGCGTCGCGCTGGCGGGCGGCGGCGCCGTCACCGCACGGGCGGTCAATGTATCAGGCGCGGGCGCATCGACCTCCCTGTCGGTGCGGCCGGAGCGCGTCGCCATTGTCCCGGACGGCACCTCCAGCGAAGGACCGAACCGGCTGCCGGCCAGGGTGCAGAACACCATCTATCTCGGCGACCACGCGCTGGCCGTGCTCGATGTCGCCGGCAACGGGGAGTTCATGGTCAAGCTTCAGCCGGGGGCGCATCACAGTCTCATTCCTGGCGAAAGCGTGTTCATCACCTTCCGGCCCGAAGATTGCCTCGCCCTCGATCCTGTTTGATCCGAACCTGCAACGATCAACGTCAACGTAACGCACATGAAGAAGGAACAAGGACCATGCTGAAGCGCAAAACTGGCAGGATTGCTCTGGGTTTCGTCGCGGCATTCAGCGCCAGCGCTGCGCTGGCCACGGTCGCACAGGCGCGTGATCTCACCGTCGTGTCGTGGGGCGGCGCGTATCAGGATGCGCAGAAGAAGGTCTATTTCGAGCCGTTCAAGAAGGCGGCCGGGGCTCCGATGAACGACGAGTCCTGGGACGGCGGTGTCGGCGTGCTGCGCGCCAAGGTGCAGGGTGGTGCCGCCACCTGGGACGTCGTGCAGGTGGAGAGCGACGAACTTGCGGTCGGCTGCGAGGAAGGCCTGTTCGAGAAGCTTGACTATTCCAGGATCGGGGGCGAAGCCGCCTATATCCCGCCGTCGGTCAACGCTTGCGGCGTCGGCGCCATCCTCTACGATTTCGTTCTCGGCTACGACAAGGACAAGCTGAAGCAGGCCCCGAGCGGCTGGGCCGACTTCTTCGACACCAAGAAGATTCCGGGCAAGCGCGCCTTGCGTCAGGGCCCGAAGACCACGCTGGAGATCGCCCTCATGGCCGACGGCGTCGCGCCGAAGGACGTCTACAAGGTGCTGGCGACCGACGAAGGCGTCGAGCGCGCGTTCAAGAAGCTGGACACCATCAAGGGCGACATCGTCTGGTGGAAGGCCGGCGCGCAGCCGCCGCAACTGCTCGCCTCCGGCGAGGTGGCCATGACCTCGGTCTACAATGGCCGCATCGACACCGCGAACAAGAACGAGAAGAAGAATTTCGGCATGGTGTGGGACGGCGCGCTCTTCACCCTCGACAGCTGGGTCATCCTGAAGGGTAGCCCGAACAAGGACGCGGCCTACAAATTCCTGGACTTTGCAGGCAAGGCGGAGAACCAGTCAAAACTGTCGGAGAACATTGCCTATGGCACCTCGAACAAGGACGCAGCCGCTCTGCTCGCGCCCGCCGTTCTGAAGGACCTGCCGACAGCGCCTGACAACATCAAGAACGCGGTCGAGATCAACGTTGCCTTCTGGCTCGAGAACATCGACCGCTTGACCGAGCGCTTCAACAAATGGGCCGCGAAATAGCGCGCCCCGCAAGGCTCGACCAATGGCGAATGCGCTTTTGACCGGCGCCGATGCGTCGACCGAGGTGCCGCTCAAGCGCCGATTGAGGCGTGCGGAGCGGGCACGCCAGGTCAAGGCATTGGCGCTGGTAGCACCGCTTCTCGTCTTCCTGCTCTTCACCTTCGCAGGCCCGATCGCCGGCATGCTGTGGCGCGCCGTCGATGACCGGGAGGTGCGCCAGGTCCTACCTCAGACCGTCGCGGCTCTCGCCGACTGGAACGGCAAGGACCTGCCGGACGAAAAGGCCTTTGCAGCGCTGGCAAGCGACATCCTGGCGGCGCGCGCGTCCGGCACCATGGCGATCGCGGCCAAGCGGCTCAACTACGCGCTGAACGGCTTCCGCACGATCCTGACCAGCACGACGCGCAATCTGAAGGCGCTGCCGGAGCCCGGCACCGCCAAGGAGACACTTGGCAAGATCAATCCGGCCTGGCGCGAACGCGCCACCTGGACGACGATCAAGGACGCCAGCGGCCCAACGACCGGCTTCTACCTTCTGGCGGCGCTCGACCTGACGCGGAACGCGGACGGCGCGATCGTCGCAGCTCCGCCGGATCAGGCGATCTACCGCGACGTGTTCGCCCGCACCTTCCTCATCAGCCTCAGCGTCACGGCACTCTGCCTGATCCTCGGCTTCCCGGTCGCGTACCTGCTGGCGACGCTGCCGCCGGGCCGGTCGAACCTGCTGATGATCTTCGTCCTGCTGCCGTTCTGGACATCGCTTCTGGTCCGCACCTGTGCCTGGATCGTGCTGTTGCAGAGCAAGGGCGTCGTGAACGACAGCCTGCAGTGGCTTGGCATCATCGACCAGCCGTTGCGCCTGATCTACAATCGCTTCGGCGTCTGCGTGGCCATGACCCACGTTCTCCTGCCGTTCATGATCCTGCCGCTGTACAGCAGCATGAAGGCGATCTCGCCTGCTTACATGCGCGCCGCCGCCTCGCTCGGTGCGCCACCACTCACCGCCTTCCTGCGGATCTACCTGCCCCAGACGCTGCCCGGCATCGGCGCGGGAAGCCTGCTCGTCTTCATCCTGGCGCTCGGCTACTACATCACGCCGGCACTCGTCGGGGGCGCCGCCGACCAGATGATCAGCTACTTCATCGCGCTCTACACGACCGAGACGGCCAATTGGGGCCTTGCTTCGGCGCTGGGTGCGGTGCTGCTGCTCGCCACTGTCCTGCTCGCTCTCGTCTACGGCAAGCTGGTGCAGGGCCAGCAGGTCACGGGAGGAATGAAGAATTGAGCGACAATTCCACCCTCCGCACGCCCAGCCAGCGCATCGCGTGGACCGCGACCATCATCATCTCCACGCTGGTGTTCATCTTCCTGATCGCGCCGATCCTTGCGATCATGCCGCTGTCGTTCAGCTCGGGCTCGTACCTCACCTATCCGCTGCCGGGCCTCTCCTTGCGCTGGTACGACGATTTCATCAATTCGCCGCGCTGGATGAATTCGCTGAAGAACAGCATGATCATCGGCGTCGCCTCGACCCTGCTGTCGATGGTGCTTGGTACGCTGGCCGCGCTGGGGCTGGCGCAGTGGAAGAGCCGGTTCAAGCCGCTCGTGCTCGCGTTCGTGCTGTCGCCGGTCGTCGTGCCCGGCGTCATCACCGCGGTCGGCCTGTATTTCTTCTTCGCGCCGATCGGGCTGACCGGCAGTTACCTCGGCTTGATCCTGGCCCACACCGCGCTGGCAACGCCCTTTGTGGTGATCACGGTCGGCGCGACGCTGCAAAGCTTCGACACCAATCTGGCGCGCGCCGCCGCCTCGCTCGGCGCCTCGCCGCTTGACGCGTTCCGCCGCGTGATCCTGCCGCTGATCCTGCCGGGCCTCGCCTCAGGTGCGCTGTTCGCCTTCGCGACCAGCTTCGATGAGGTGGTGATCGTGCTGTTCATGGCAGGTCCGGAGCAGCGCACCCTGCCGCGCGAGATGTTCAGCGGCATCCGCGAGAACATCAGCCCAACCATCACGGCAGCGGCGGTGATTCTGACCACGGTATCGGTCATCCTCCTCGCCACTCTGGAAGGCTTGCGCCGACGCAACGAACGGCTCAAGGGCAGCAGCGCCTGAAAGGCCCCCGCTGTCATTCCGGGGCGCGCAGCGCGAGCCCGGAATCACATCGGGCCGCAGCGACGGTGGATGAATGGATTCTCTGATGCGCAACTGCGCATCAAAGCTCGCGCCCCAGAGGGCGCGCCCCGGAATGACGACAGATCCCCCTGCTTATTTTCTCATCCCCCTCACGCATCTTTGGCTTAGCTGCCGCGACCGTTTGTCGCTAGAACAGTCCCCGCAACAACGCCCAAACAACAACACACAGGGAGAAACAACATGCAAAAACTCATCGCCGCCACAGCAGTCGGTCTCGCGCTCGCTGCGACATGCGGCACCGCGCAGGCGCAGATTTCCGACGATGTCGTCAAGATCGGCGTGCTCACTGACATGTCGAGCCTCTATGCGGACGCGACCGGCAAGGGCTCGCTCGCCGCCGTCGAGATGGCGGTGGCCGATTACGGCGCCAAGGTCGCGGGCAAGCCGGTCCAGGTGGTTGCCGCCGATCACCAGAACAAGCCCGATGTCGGCGTCAACATCGCCCGCAACTGGTACGACAACGACAAGGTCGACGCGATCTTCGACGTGCCGACCTCATCGGTCGCCCTGCCGATCTCGGCGCTGACGCGGGAAAAGAACAAGATCAACATCAATTCCGGCGGCGGCTCCTCCGATATCACCGGCGTCGCCTGCTCGCCCAACACGGTGCACTGGACCTACGACACCTATGCGCTGTCGAACGTCGCCGGCAAGGCGATGGTGAAGCGCGGCGAGGACACCTGGTACTTCGTCACCGCCGACTACGCCTTCGGCATGGCGCTGCAGCGCGATGCCGCCAACGTGGTCAAGGAGAGCGGCGGCAAGGTGCTCGGCGAAGTCCGCCATCCGCTCAACTCGTCGGACTTCTCCTCCTTCCTGCTCCAGGCCCAGGCCTCCAAGGCCAAGGTGGTCGCGCTGGCCAATGCCGGCGGCGACACCACCAATGCGCTGAAGCAGGCCGCCGAGTTCGGCCTCACTCAGGGCGGCCAGAAGATGATCGCGCTCCTGCAGGAGATCACCGACACGCATTCGCTCGGCATCAAGGCGACGCAGGGCCTGATCGTCACCGACGCGTTCTACTGGGACATGAACGAGGAGACGCGCGCCTTCTCGAAACGCTTCAACGAGAAGGTCGGGCACATGCCGACCATGATCCAGGCCGGCCTCTATTCGGCAACCATGCACTATCTGAAGGCGATCGAGGCCATCAAGACCGACGAGGCGCCGAAGGTGATGGAGCAGATGCGCTCGACGCCGGTCAACGACTTCTTTGCAAAGAACGGAAAGATCCGCATCGACGGCCGCATGGTCCACGACATGTATCTGTTCGAGGTCAAGAAGCCCGAGGAGTCCAAGGGCGAGTGGGATCTCTACAAGCTGATCGCCACCGTGCCCGGCGACGAGGCATTCCGTCCGCTCGACAAGGGCGGCTGCCCGCTGGTGACGCACTAAAAGTGCTCTCCCTCTCCCCGCTTGCGGGGAGAGGGTTGGGGTGAGGGAGTCTCCACAACGACGGTGACAGTTAGACTCGCGGAGAGTCCCCCTCACCCACTTCGCATCTTCGATGCGAAGTGACCTCTCCCCGCAAGCGGGGAGAGGTGGGGAAGAGCACGACAGCGCGCCCGGCGAAAACCGGGCGCGCGTCGTTCAAATCGTCACGCGAACCGCATTACTCCGAGTACTTGAACTCGGGCATGTTCTTCAGCTCGTCCTTGCTCGCGTTGAACACGGCGTGGTCCGGATACCACTTCGACGAAGCCGTCACGGTCGTCGCGGTCTTGTCGGTGCCGGTCGCGGCACCCGTGGTTGTGGTCGTCGCCGGCTTGGCGTTCGGATTTGTGCCGGCCGCGCCGGTATAGGCGACGGCCTCATTGACGAACTTCAGCTTGTCATAGGGCACGGCAACCAGATGCTCGCCCATGCCGAGGAAGCCGCCGACGCCGATCACGGCGATCTTGATGGCGCCGCTCTTGTCCATCAGCAGATCGTTGATCGAGCCGATGTTCTCGTTGGCGTCGTTGTAGATCTTCAGGCCCGGCATCTTCGACGTGCGCCATTCACCCGAGGCCGACGTGGTCGTCGTGGTGGTGGCCGCGGTCGGCGCCTTGTCGGTGGTGGCGGTCGGCGATTGCGCAAACGCAGCGGTCGCAAGCAGCGCGGTGCCGGCAAGGCCGGCGGCGATTGATTTCATCAGCATTGTTGTCCTCTCCTTCAGCAAAAACTCGTATGGAGAGAACAGCGCCGATCACGCGCAGTTCCTAAGCTGCGGCGATTTCGTCGCACAACGGTGGCGCTGCGTTGCAGTGAAAGTTCCTTAACTCACGCAGGAACGTTCCAATGCACAGTTCCCCGCCGACGATCGTGCGCCCTGGGTGAAGCACGAGCGCGGCGGGGAACGCGCCGACCTGCGTCGCTCAGATCAGCTCTTGTAGTCGATCAGGAGTGCGGAGAAATCCGAGTTGCTGGACGAGTTGCCGTTGGCACCATACGACGACGCCGACGATTGCGACTGCTGAAGCGCCTGGAGGAATTGCTGGAGAATCTCCGCCGTCGTCGAATAGCTCGTCGCGCTGCTGGTGGAGTCTGTGGAGGACGAATCCGAAGAACTGTCGTCCGGCGGCGGGCCGGGCGGCGGTCCACCTGCGCCACCGGCTCCGCCCGCACCACCGGGACCGCTCGCGAAGGCGGACTGAAACACGCCCTTGAGCTCTTCGGCCTGGTCCGAGGTCAGCGTCCCGTTCGACACCTCGTTGGAGATGAGGTCGTCGATCTTCGACTTCATGTCGTCCTTGGAGGGACGCGTGCCGCTCGACTGGTCGCTCGAGCGGCTCTGCTGGAGCGCCGTGTCGATGTCGGTCAGCGCGGTCGAGAGCGCGGACTGGTCCGAGGACGAGATCGTGCCGGCGGAAACTTCCGATTGCAATTCCTGCTGCAGCCGCTGTAGCGGCGACTGGTAGGTACCGGCGGAGGCCGCCGAAATCGAGGTCATGATGGCTCCGTGGATCTTGCGGGGTTTATTGGATAGCCGCGCCACGGTATGGTTAACGGCCTTAACGAGACCTTGCCGCGCCAGTGCCCGGGTGTGTCCCGGCATTGCGACGGGGCCTGCAGAAACAATCCGAAACAAAAATCTTCGCCTTTTGGCCCGAATCTTGGACAAACAAAGCGCATGGCCATTCTCAATCCCAACATCCTGGTCGTCGAGGACGACCGCGAAACGCGGACGTTGATTGCGAAGTACCTGCGCAACAACGCCTGTAACGTCACCGCCGTGAGCGATGGCCGCGAGATGTCGCGCGCCATGGCCGATCATCGCGTGGACCTCATCATCCTCGACGTCATGCTGCCGGGCGAGGACGGCCTGAGCCTCTGCCGCAAGGTGCGCTCGGAGGCGCAGACGCCGATCATCATGCTGACCGCGCGCGGCGAGGACGTCGACCGCATCGTCGGCCTCGAGATGGGCGCGGACGACTATCTGACAAAGCCCTTCAACCCGCGCGAGCTGCTCGCCCGCATCAACGCGGTGTTGCGCCGCCAGGCCGCAGCCCAGGCGGCGAGCTCGATCGAAGGCGCGAGCACGCTCGCCTTCGAGGGCTGGCGCATCGACCTGCGGCTGCGCGAGCTGCGCAATCCGGAAGGCGCGCGCGTCGCGGTGACCAGCGCCGAGTTCGATCTGCTCAGGACGTTCTGCGAACGGCCGGGCCGCGTGCTGTCGCGCGACAGCCTGCTCGACCTCACGCAGGGCCGCAACACCGGCTCGTTCGAGCGCTCCATCGACGTGCTGGTCAGCCGCATCCGCCGCAAGATCGAGCCCAATCCGCACGATCCGACCATCATCAAGACGGTGCGCTCCGGCGGCTATCTGTTCACGCCAAGAACTGAAGCAGCGAGAACTGAAGCAGCAAGCACCGAAGCGGTCGCGGCCCCCCTGGGCAACTGAGGGGGCGCCGACGATGAAGCCGTTCGGGTTCTTCCACCTCAAGGGTATCGGCGGGCAGATCGCCGCGCTGGTGCTGGCTTCCACCGTCGCGCTCCATCTCGTCGTCACCGCCGCCTTCCTGATCAGCCGGCCGGACCGCCCGGACACGCCGCCGGACGGCGCCCATCAATTGACCGATGCCGCGCTGCTGCTCGGCTCGACCGAGGCCAGCGAGCGGCCGCGCCTCGTCGCCGACCTTTCGCGCGCCTTCCCCAAGCTCGGCATCGAGATGCACGCGCCCGGCACGGCGGCCATTGTCGAGACGAGCGACAGCCAGCACCTGCGCGGAATGCGCCGTCACCTCGGACGCGGCTACAAGGTGGTGCAGCTCGCCGCCGACGACACCGCGCACCGCGTCGGCGTCGAATTGCCAGACGGCAGCGTGATCGCCGGCCGTGTCGATGGCGGCCCGCGGCCGTGGTTCTGGGGCGCACCGTGGCTGACGGCGCTGATGACCACCTTCATCTGCGTCACCGTGCTCGGCCTGTGGGCGGCGCGCGCGCTGGCCGCGCCGCTGTCGTCCTTTGCCGAAGCCGCCGAGAATTTCAGCCTGGACGGCGAAGCCGATCCGCTGCCCGAGCGCGGCCCGGAGGAGATCCGCTCGGTGGCGCGCGCGCTCAACCGCATGCATGAGCGGATCGCGCGGCTGATGTCGGATCGCACCAGAATGCTGGCGGCGATCAGCCACGATCTGCGCACGCCGATCACGCGGCTGCGCCTGCGCGCCGAGTTCATCGAGGACGAGGTCAACCGCAAGCGCATGCTGATCGATCTCGACCAGATGCGCTCGATGCTGGAATCCGTGCTGTCGCTCCTGCGCAACGACCGCAACGTCGAGGCGGTGACGCTGGTCGACATCGCCAGCACGCTCCAGCTCATTGCCGACCAATTCGGCGACATGGGCCATGTCGTGCACTATGACGGCCCCGCTTCGGCCACCGCGGCGGCGCGTCCCGACGACCTGCATCGCGGCGTCACCAACCTCGTCGAGAACGCCGTGCGCTACGGCGCCGAGGTCACGATCCGCCTCGACATATCCGGCACCAGGCTCGTCATCGACGTCGAGGACGACGGCCCCGGCATTTCGGATGCACGCAAGCAGGAGATGCTGGAGCCGTTCGCGCGCGGCGACGATGCGCGCACGATGGACGAGTCCACCGGCTTCGGCCTCGGCCTGTCGATCGCGCACGCGATCGCGATCGCCCATGGCGGAACGCTGTCGCTGCACGACCGCACGCCGCACGGGCTGATCGTGCGGATGGAGCTGCCGGTCTGGCAGGAGCCGCGGCTCGCCGCGTAGAGCGCCGCTTAAGCCGCGAGCGGGGTGTGCGTGACGGCGACCTCGTCGAAGATCGCCACCGCCTCGAACTGATAATTGCAGGCGCGGCACGTCCAGAGATAGGAGATGCGCCCCTCGCCCGGCTCGATCCAGTCGGGCTTCGGAATCGGCGCGCCGCATTGAGCACAGGGATTTTGCCGGGGGATGTCGCCGAAATGTGCCTTGGCCAAGTCCGCGCTGACAAAGTCCGCGCTGACAAAGTCCGCGTTGGCCATGTTGGTTTTTGTCATGGCACCTCTCCCGATTTGCAGCGTTTTCATCCTCGCTTTCGCGTCTGCGCGCGAATAGACAGACGTGCTGTCGCGAGCGGGGGTCGTCCGCCCCGAAGCTCAGCTACGCCAGCATTGCGTCGTAACAGCGGCTCGGCGCCGCAACATCTTCAGCGGCGGCGTTTGGTCACATCATCGCCGTGTTCCGGAGTCCTAAAGCATGATCCGGAAAAGTGCACCGCGGTTTTCCGAACAGATCATGCTCAAACAATAACGACAGCCGGGCGCAGGTCGCTCAGGGACGTCAGGGATATCTGATGAAAATTTTACGTGTCGCCGCGCTCATCGCGGCCGGACTGGTGTCGCCGCAGGCCGCATTCGCGGGTGAAGCCGCGTACGCCGAGATGGTCGCGGCCCATGCCCGCGCCAACGGCGTGCCTGAAGCGCTGGTGCATCGCGTCATCATGCGCGAAAGCCGCTATCAGCCCGGCCTCGTCGGCCATGGCGGCACCATCGGCCTGATGCAGATCAAGCTCGCGACCGCCCGCGGGCTCGGCTACACCGGCGATGCCGCCGGCCTGCGCGATCCCAACACCAATCTCACTTACGCGGTCAAATACCTCGCCGGCGCCTATCGCGCCGCCAATGGCGACCATGCCCGAGCCGTGCGTTATTTCGCTGGCGGCTATTACTACGTTGCAAAGCGGCAGCGCCAGGAAACGGCGCAGCAGATGGTGCGAGAGGCCAGCAACGAGGCCTGGCTGGAGCCGAACGGCAACCCGCAGCCGATGTTCGGCACCACGCCGCACAAAAAGCTCGCCCAGCGCGTCCGCAACGCGCGGGCCCAGGTTCCACACTAACCGCTGTCATTCCGGGGCAGTCCGCAGGACTGAACCCGGAATCTCGAGATTCCGGGCTCGATGCTTCGCATCGCCCCGGAATGACTGCCCTGTGGCTAACGCGTTGACCACCCCGCCCCGCTGGCATACATTGGCACCGTTCCGAGGGGTGCTCCGAGGAGGAGCTGAGATACCGCTAAATGGGCAAATCCGCCCAGGACCGCGGTGACCCTTTGAACCTGATCCGGGTCATGCCGGCGAAGGGACAGGGATGTTACAGACGATCAAGCGAGCGGATTCCGCGGTATCCATCATCGGCGCAGGCATTGCGGGCGCCTGGCAGGCACTGCTGTTCGCGCAGGCCGGCCACGCCGTGACCTTGCACGAGCGCGGCGACGCTGCGATGACGGACTCCACCAGCCACTGGGCCGGCGGCATGCTGGCGCCCTGGTGCGAGGCCGAGGTCGCCGAACCCATCATCAGCCGGCTGGGCCAGCGCTCCCTCGACATCTGGCGGCGCGAGCTGCCCGACACGCCCTTCAACGGTTCCCTGGTCGTCGCCCATCCGCGCGAGCGCAACGATTTCGAACGCTTTGCCCGGATGACCGAAGAGCACCGCCGGCTCGATGCAGCTAGCCTTGCCGAGCTCGAGCCGTCGCTGGAGGGCCGCTTCCGCGACGCCCTGTTCTTCCCGACCGAGGGCCATGTCGAGCCGCGCCGCGTGCTGCCGAAGCTGCACGAGCGCATCCGTGCCGCCGGCGGCACCATCAAGTTCTCCAGCGACGTCAGCGCCGCCGATCTCGACGGCATCGTGATCGACTGCCGCGGCCTGTCCGCGCGCGACGAGCAGCCTGACCTGCGCGGCGTCAAGGGCGAGATGATCCTGATCGAGACGAGCGAGGTGCAGCTGGCGCGCCCGGTGCGGCTGATCCATCCGCGCTGGCCGCTCTACGTGATCCCGCGCGAGGACAATCTGTTCATGCTGGGGGCGACCTCGATCGAGGCCGAGGACACCGGCGTCAGCGTTCGCTCGGCGCTGGAGCTGCTGGGTGCGGCCTATACCGTGCACCCGGCGTTCGGCGAGGCGCGCATCGTCGAGTTCGGCTCGGGCCTTCGCCCCGCTTTCCCCGACAATCTGCCGCGCATCGGCATTCGCGGCGGCAGGATCACCGTCAACGGTCTCTACCGCCACGGCTTCCTGATCGCGCCGGCGCTCGCCGAGCTGACGCTGCAATACGTCCAGCGCGGCCAGATCGACAACGAGGTGATGCAATGCGGGTGATCGTGCAATGCTTGTGATCATCAACGGTGAGCAGCGCGAGGTGGCTTCAGTCAGCGTGGACGCGCTGCTCTCCGAGCTCGACTACGAAGGCACCCATTTCGCGATCGCGCTGAACTACGACGTCGTGCCGAAAAGCCGCTGGGCCGAGACTAGCTTGAAGGCCGGCGACGAGATCGAGATCATCACGCCGCGGCAGGGAGGGTGAGGGAGATGACCACACGCTCACTTCGCGAGGACGGCTGCATTGGCCCGTCATTCCGGGGCACGCGAAGCGTGAACCCGGAATCTCGCGCCACAACTTCGAGATTCCGGATCGGTCCGCGTTCCGCGGCCCGTCCGGAATGACGGGGAATTCGACATGGTGACCTTCTACGGCAAAACCTTCGCCTCGCGCCTGTTGATCGGCAGCGCGCTCTATCCCTCGCCGGCGATCATGCAAGGAGCGATCCGCGCCGCCGGCTCCAACATCGTCACGGTGTCGCTGCGTCGCGAATCCGCCGGCGGCAAGACCGGCGATGCGTTCTGGAACCTGATCCGCGAGCTCGACGTCGCCGTGCTGCCGAACACCGCCGGCTGCCGCAGCGTGCGCGAGGCGGTGACGACCGCAAAGCTCGCGCGCGAACTGTTCGGCACAAGCTGGATCAAGCTGGAAGTGATCGCCGACAACGACACGCTGCAGCCCGATGTCGTTGGCCTGGTCGAAGCCGCCGCCATCCTGATCAAGGACGGTTTTGAAGTGTTCCCCTATTGCACCGAGGATCTCTCGGTGGCGAGCCGCCTGGTCGATGCCGGCTGCAAGGTGGTGATGCCGTGGGCAGCTCCGATCGGCTCGGCCCGGGGCATCACCAACCGCGATGCGCTGAAGCTCTTGCGCGACCGCCTTCCGGACATCACGCTGGTGGTCGACGCCGGCATCGGCGCGCCGAGCCACGCGGCGCAGGCGCTGGAGCTCGGCTATGACGCCGTGCTGCTCAACACCGCGATCGCCAAAGCCGCCGATCCCGTCGCCATGGCCAACGCCTTCCGCCTCGGTGTCGAGGCCGGCCGCACCGCCTTTGAGGCCGGGCTGATGAACGCCCGCGACTTCGCCTCCCCTTCCACCCCTGTCGTTGGGACCCCGTTCTGGCATGCCGTATCCTGATCGCAACGCGTATCCTGATCGCTTCTATCCCGTCGTCGACAGCCTCGCCTGGGTCGAGCGCCTGACAAAACTCGGCGTCGGCACGATTCAACTGCGCGCGAAAGATCTGAACGACGCCGAAGCGCTGCAGATCGTCACCGACGCGCTCGCCATCACCGAGGGCACGCAGGCGAAGCTCGTGGTGAACGATTACTGGCGCGCGGCGATCGTCGCCGGCGCGAAGTATCTGCATCTCGGCCAGGAAGACCTCGCCGACGCCGATCTCAAGGCCATCCGCGAGGCCGGTCTGTCGCTCGGCGTCTCCACCCATGACGACGCCGAGCTTGCGACCGCGCTCGCCGCAAAACCCGACTATGTCGCGCTGGGCCCGATCTTCTTCACCACCTTGAAGTCGATGCGCTTCGAGCCGCAGGGCATTCCGAAGATCACGGAATGGAAGAAGCGCATCGGCACCATCCCGCTGGTCGCGATCGGCGGCATCAAGTTCGAGCACGCCGCCGAGATCTTCGCGGCGGGCGCCGATTCCATCGCCGTCGTCAGCGACGTCACGCAGAATACCGACCCCGACGCGCGGGTGCGGCAATGGCTCGGCCTACCTGCGGAGGCGGCGTGATGCGCCTCGCTCTCTCTACACACTCCGCCGTCATCGCCCGGCTTGACCGGGCGATCCAGTACGCCGCGGCCTCTCCGTATCCCACTACGGCCTCTGGAATACTGGATCCCCGTTCCCGTGCGCAATTGCGCACTAGGCGGGGATGACAGCGGTAATTGTCTCTCGTGCAGCGATGCCAACGAACTGAATTAAGGAGGATCCCATGAACATCCGCTCCAACCCGCAACAGACCGTTCCCGCCGTCACCACCGGCCCGCTGTCGTCTTCACGAAAGATCTTCGCGTCCCCGGACGCCGCGCCCGACCTGCGCGTGCCCCTGCGCGAGATCATCCTGTCCGAAGGCGCTGGCGAGCCGAACCTGCCGGTGTACGACACCTCCGGCCCCTACACCGATCCGTCCGTGACCATCGACGTCAACGCCGGCCTTGCCCGGAGCCGCAAGCAATGGGTGCTGGAGCGCGGCGGCGTCGAGGAATATGAGGGCCGCCAGGTCAAGCCGGAGGACAATGGCAACCTCTCCACCGACAAGGCCGCGCGCGCGTTCTCGGCCTATCACAAGCCGCTGCGCGGCCTCGACGGCCACAAGATCACGCAGCTCGAATTCGCCCGCGCCGGCATCATCACCAAGGAGATGATCTACGTCGCCGCCCGCGAAAACCTTGGCCGCAAGGAGCAGCTCGAGCGCGCGGAAGCAGCGCTCGCCGACGGCGAAAGCTTCGGCGCGGAAGTCCCCGCCTTCATCACCCCGGAGTTCGTGCGCTCCGAGATCGCGCGCGGCCGCGCCATCATCCCCTGCAACATCAACCACTCAGAGCTCGAGCCGATGATCATCGGCCGCAACTTCCTCACCAAGATCAACGCCAATATCGGCAACTCGGCGGTGACCTCATCCGTCGAGGAAGAGGTCGAGAAGATGGTGTGGGCGATCCGCTGGGGCGCCGACACCGTGATGGACCTCTCGACGGGCCGCAACATCCACACCACCCGCGAATGGATCTTGCGCAACGCGCCGGTGCCGATCGGCACCGTTCCCATTTACCAGGCGCTGGAGAAGTGCAACGGCGATCCGGTCAAGCTGACCTGGGAGCTCTACAAGGACACGCTGATCGAGCAGTGCGAGCAGGGCGTCGACTATTTCACCATCCACGCCGGCGTGCGCCTGTCCTACATCCACCTCACCGCCAACCGCGTCACCGGCATCGTCTCTAGAGGCGGCTCGATCATGGCGAAGTGGTGCCTGGCGCATCACAAGGAGAGCTTCCTCTACACCCATTTCGACGAGATCTGCGACCTCATGCGCAAGTATGATGTCTCGTTCTCGCTCGGCGACGGCCTGCGTCCCGGCTCGATCGCGGACGCCAACGACCGTGCGCAGTTTGCCGAACTGGAAACGCTCGGCGAGCTGACCAAGATCGCGTGGGACAAGGGCTGCCAGGTCATGATCGAAGGCCCCGGCCACGTGCCGATGCACAAGATCAAGATCAACATGGACAAGCAGCTTAGGGAGTGCGGCGAAGCGCCGTTCTACACCCTCGGGCCCCTGACCACCGACATCGCGCCGGGCTACGACCACATCACCTCGGGGATTGGCGCCGCCATGATCGGCTGGTTCGGCTGCGCCATGCTCTGCTACGTCACCCCGAAGGAGCATCTTGGGCTACCCGACCGCAACGACGTCAAGGTCGGCGTCATCACCTACAAGATCGCCGCCCACGCCAGCGATCTCGCCAAGGGCCACCCGGCCGCCCAGCTGCGCGACGACGCGCTGTCCCGCGCCCGTTTCGACTTCCGCTGGAGCGACCAGTTCAACCTCGGCCTCGACCCCGACACCGCGAAAAACTTCCACGACGAGACCCTGCCGAAGGAAGCCCACAAGGTCGCCCATTTCTGCTCGATGTGCGGCCCAAAATTCTGCTCGATGAAGATCACGCAGGACGTGCGCGACTATGCGGCGACGCTGAACGATCCGAACTCGATCGGCATGTCGCTGAGCGGGACCGCCGAGGACGGCATGAAGCAGATGAGCGCGAAGTTCAAGGAGATGGGCAGCAGCGTGTATCTGGATGCGGAGAAGGTGAAGGAGAGTAATCGGGTGTTGTGAGGGGGCGCAGTGCCTGACTAGATTGCAGCGGGGGTAATCGTTGGGTTACCCCTGCTGTTCCGTTCGTGAACGCAAGCGCACGAGAATATCCCAGACTCCCGAATGAGCTTCATGAACGAATTGGAGCTGCAAGCGTACGGGCGCGTAGCGCAAGCACTTGCGCGCCACGCTTATGCGATGGCCGAATCCGAAGACAAGGATTATCGTCAGGCATTTCCGAACGCTCCGGGACCGATCTATTATCATTGGTCAACGTCGACATTCGAAGCGGTCGCACATGATCTATGGCGTCTCGGCATTTTCAGGCCATTGGATCAGACCGGAGCGTGGGCCTACCATTTCGTGTTCAATTGCACGATCGACGAGGCAAATCTTGTGGCCGAACGGAACGCAGCGGCCGGCCCTACGCTCGCTGAGCTCCTGATCACGTTCATCAACCTTTTCGCGGATTTCGGAACCCAGTATTGGGGCTTCTCAACCAACCCAAACGTTCCTTTTGGCCTGAACGCTCGACTCACACCGACGTTCGACGCGCTTGCCTCCATCGGATATCTCACCAAGAGCGACCAAGGCTATACCTGGACATACCTCATTGGGCCGGTCATGCGCGCGTCCTACTTCGATGAGGACTGGACGGCTCATTGAGCGCCGTAGCCCGGATGAGCGAAGCGACATCCGGGATTGACAGTTGACCCGCATGTCGCTGACGCTCATGCGGGCTACGACGCTAAGGTTACTTAATTTGCCCGACGCTACCCCCCACCGCCTCCCCGACCAGCTCCGGCCCAACCTCCGCCTCGTCTTCGTCGGCACCGCCGCCTCTACGCGCTCGGCGGAGGTCGGGCACTACTACGCCCATCCCGGCAACCGCTTCTGGCGCGCGATCCATGAGGCCGGGATCACGCCGCGGCGTTATCAGCCGGGCGAGTTCGCAGCGCTGATCGAGCTTGGGATCGGCTTCACCGATCTCTCCAAGACCGGCGCCGGGATGGATCACAAGATCGCGACTGACACGATCGACGTGCCCGGCTTCAGGGCCAAGATCGAGAAGTATCGGCCGAGGACGATTGCGTTCACGAGCAAGAAAGCGGCGAGCTTGTTTTACGGCAGGCCGTCGAGCGGGATTTCGCTGGGGCGGCAGCCGCGGGATGGAAGCTGGCCCGAGGTGTTCGTGCTGCCCTCGCCGTCCGGTGCTGCGTCCGGGCATTGGACGCTGGAGCCGTGGCGAGAACTGGCGGCGTGGATTGCTGCGCTGGACGTTCAACACCCATAGACCTCATCCTGAGGAGACCGCCACCGGGTCCGCGCAATGCGCGGCCCGATGACAGGCTCCGCAGTCGTCTCGAAGGATGGCCGCGGGCGAGATGGTGGGGCCTGCATGGTTCGAGACGGCGCTTCGCGCCTCCTCACCATGAGGAATGGACACCGTCACCCGCGCATGCGCCCTAAAGATCGAAATTGGTCGGCAGCATCAGCACGTCTCGAATGGTCATGCCGCGCGGCCGCGTCAGCATGAACATCACGACCTCGGCCACGTCGCTGGCTTCCAGCAGGCTTCCCGAGTCCCTGGCTTCCTTCAGCTTCTCGGGCGGCCAGTCCGCGAGCAGCGCGCTGACGACCGGGCCGGGCGAGATCGAGCCCACGCGAATGCCATGCTTGAAGACCTGGCGCCGCACCGTCTGGACGAAGCAGTTGATCGCCCATTTGGACGACGCATAGACCGGCTCCCACGGCGTCGGAAAATGCGCCGCCAGCGAACTCGTGACGATGATGTCGCCGGTTCGGCGTTCGATCATGTGCGGTAGCACGTCGTGCACGTTTTTCATCACGACGTTGACATTCAGGTTCAGCATCCGGTCGATCGCCATGGTGTCGGCATCGACCAGATCGCCGCCGACATACGTGCCTGCGTTTGCATGCAGGATGTCGAGCTGGCAGGCCTTCTCCAAGACGCGCGGCAACAGCGTTGCGCAGTCTTCTGGATCGAGCAGGTCGACGACCAGCGGGATCACGGTGTCGCCGTGCTTGTTGCAGAGCGCCTTCAGCGCAGCCTCGTCGCGATCGACCATCACCACGCGCGCGCCCGCAGCCAGCATCGCCTCGGCACTCGCCAATCCGATGCCGGACGCGGCTCCGGTGACGGCAGCAACCTTGCCTTCCAATTCTCTCGCCATGGGATCACCATCCTGCTGAGATTGGCAGTATAGCGATCCAAGGCGACCTGGCGAAGTGGATCACGTCGCAATAAGCACCAAACCTCATCCTGAGGAGACCGCCACCGGGTCCGCGCAAAGCGCGGCCCGATGACAGGCTCCGCGGTCGTCTCGAAGGATGGCCGGCGGCGGTGTGTGGGCCTCCATGTTCTCCGAGCGATGCAAAGCATCGTCCGGCGACGGCGCTGGCGCGCCTCCTCGTCATGAGGGGCGAGGTCTGCCATCGTGGATGCTGAGGCGATGGGTTTCGCGTTGCTCTACCCATCCTACGCGCCAGAAAGCGCGATAGCTCGTAGCCCGGATGAGCGAAGCGATATCCGGGGTCGGCGGTTGACCCGCATGTCGCTTCGCTTATGCGGGCTACAGGCTACAGGCCTGACCCACCGTACGAGGTTCACCCCGCATACGCCTTGTCGAGGTCTGCAATCACGATCTTCCGCATCCCCATCATCGCCTGCATGACGCGGTTGGCCTTGGTGCGGTCGGGGTCGCCAAGGTAGCGGCCGAGCGCTGATGGGATCACCTGCCAGGACAGGCCGAACTTGTCCTTGAGCCAGCCGCAGCGGGATTCCTCGCCGCCGTCGGCGGTGAGCCTGTCCCAAAAATAATCCACCTCACCTTGCGTCTCCACGCTGATGAAGAACGACACCGCCTCGTTGAATCTGTATTGCGGCCCGCCGTTGAGCGCGTGGAAGCGCTGGCCTTCGAGTTCGAACACCGCCATGAAGTCGCTGACGGTCTCGACCTCAGCGTTGGGGAACACCGATTTGTAGAACGCGACGGCTTCCGGGACGTTGTTGTCGAACCAGAGGAACGGCGTGATTGAGGTCATGAAACTGTATCCTTTCGTCTTGGACCGGACGCGCGAGCGCGCGCCACTGTCCCAAGGACGAGGCACGGAACGTCATTCCGACAGAGGGAACGCGTAATATTCTCAGCCGTCGTCCCGGCGAAGGCCGGGACCCATACCCCCAGGGAGCAGTTTGGCGAAGATCGGTCGTTCGGGATTAGTACCACCGGCAATCGATAGACCTCGCGGTATGGGTCCCGGCCTTCGCCGGGACGACACCGTAGGTTTGGGCGGCACGCGCGATGAAAGCCAAATAGGTTGTCGGAATCCGCCCCGCCCATTCGTCCTTTGGATGCTACCCCGATGACCCCGGAGCCCCCCATGCCCACCATCACCGCCTTCGAAAGCTCGCCCGACCGCGGCAGGGGACAGGCGCGCGACATGCGGGTTCGCTGGGCGCTGGAGGAAGTCGGCCAGCCCTACGACGTCCGCCTCGTCTCGTTCGCGGCGATGAAGCAACCCGCGCATCTTGCGCTGCATCCGTTCGGGCAGATCCCGACCTTCGAGGACGGCGATCTCGCGCTGTTTGAATCGGGCGCGATCGTGCTCCATCTCGCCGAGCGTTATGCCGGCCTGCTGCCGCTCGAGGTAAATGCGAGGGGCCGCGCGATTGCGTGGATGTTTGCCGCGCTCAATACGCTGGAGCCGCCGATCGTCGAGCTCGGAATGGCGCTGCTGTTCGAGCGCGACAAGAGCTGGTACGAGGCGCGCCTGCCCATGTTGCAGGATCGCGTCCGTACCAGGCTCGGCGAATTGTCGGCTCGCCTCGGCGATGCCGACTGGCTCGACGGCGCGTTCAGCGCCGGCGATCTCATGATGGTGACGGTGCTGCGCCGGCTCGACACCTCCGGCCTGCTGGACGAATACCCTGACATCGCCGCGTACGTCGCCCGCGGCGAAGCCCGGCCGGCGTTCAGGCGTGCGTTCGAGGCGCAGTTGGCGGTGTTCACCGCCGCATCGCGTTCGTAGGAGCGGCGCCCCACGCTCAACCGTCATCCTGGCTTTCGCCAGGACGACAGCGTGGGTTTGACGAATTCCGCCGGCCCATTGCGTCCGTCTCCCCGCCCCTGCATGCTGCCTCCGCCAACACGGAGGAGCCCGCTCATGCTGACGCTCTACTCCTACCCAAAACTGTTCGGCGTCGCCGACAACAACGGCTACGGCCTCAAGGTCTACGCCTTCCTGAAGCTCGCCGGCGTGCCGTTCGTGCACGAGCATATCTTCGATGCCTCCGCCGCGCCGCGCGGGCAGCTGCCCTACATCGTCGACGACGGCGAGACCATCGGCGACAGCGAGACGATCATCGCGCACGCCATCGCAAAATATCACCTGAGCATCGATGCCGGGCTTTCGCAGGACGCACGGAGGACCAATCACTTCGTCACCCGCATGCTGGACGATCTCTACTGGGTGATGTCGTACTCGCGCTGGAAGGACGAGCGCTACTATCCGGCCTTCCGCGACGCCTTCATCGCGCAGCATCCGCAGATCGATGCGGAAGGGTTCGAGAAGGCGAAGGCGTACAACGCGCAGCGCTATCATTACCAGGGTATCGGCCGCTACACGCCCGAGCAGGCCTATGCGCGGGGCCTCGCGGACCTCGAGGTGCTGGCCGAGATCGTGCCCGCCACGGGCTTCGTGCACGGCAAAGCGCCGACCAGCTGTGATGCCGGTATCTACGGCTTCATCGCCAACATTTACTACTTTTCGATCCCGACGCCGCTGAAGGCGTTCGTCGATGCGCACGCCAATCTCGTCGCGCATTGCGAGCGGATCCATGCGGCGGTGACGGGAGCGTAGGGAGCCGTAGGGTGGGCAAAGCGAAGCGTGCCCACCAACTCTTTCGTCCGAGCTGACACCGATGGTGGGCACGGCGCTTACGCGCCTTTGCCCACCCTACGCACCTACCGCATCGTGATCGCGAGCCCGCTGAGATCCGCGTTCGCCATCAGGCCGGTCTGGTAGCCCGACAGCTCCAGCACCGCGCCCTTCTGGTTGGTGAGCACGATGGCGCGGGCGCCGCGGCCGACGGCAAGGCCGGCGCCGGCGGCACCGTAGACGCCGGCGACGTCAGAGGGACGGTTGATGTTGGAGACGCGGCCGCGCAGCACGGTCTTGGAGCCGCCGAAGACGAGGCCGTAGTCGAGCCCGCCGGTGGAGAGCCCATAGGAGCGGCCGCGGAAGTTCAGGACGCCCGAGCCGCCGGAGCCGCCGATGATCCAGCCCGCCTTGTAGATCGTCAGCACCACGGTGCCGCCGTCGGCCAGCGCCGAGGTCGAGAGCCCGGCAAGCGCCGCGATGGCGACCAGCGCGGCGCGAAGGGTGGAAGCGATCTTCATGGGGCGTCTCCGGGGGCTATTTTTCAAGGGAGGGATCGAATCAGACGCAGCGAATCTATCCGATGGATCGCGGCGGGAACATGATGGGGTGGACGTGAGGCGCAAGGTGCAGCATCGCATTCAACTGTCATCGCCCGCGCAGGCGGGCGATCCAGTATTCCAGAGACGGCGGTGGCTGAACGGGGAAGCCGCGGCGTACTGGATGCCCCGGTCAAGCCGGGGCATGACGGCGGAGCTTGGTGCCGCAGGACGGGCAACTTCATGATGCCATTCTGCCCCTGTTTTGCCCGACGGAGCAAGCGATTGCTTCGGCGTTACCGAATTCAAAAAAGCCCAATGATTTCGGCGTGATCCTACTGTGCATGGGGTTGTTTTCGCGGTTTTCGTTTTTGCCCCCCTGCGCCGCCCCCTCATGGCGATTGCAAGTCCCCCGCATGTCGCTACGCTGACGGGCCCTGCACGACCCCCGAGGTGATCCCATGCCGATCCAGCATTTCGCGCCCCCGCCGCATGTGAAGGCACCGCCGCTGTCCTTTGCGACGCGCGTCGGCGATCTCCTGTTCGTCTCCGGCATTCCCGGCTTCGACGGCAATGGCGCGCTGCCCGACGGCTTCGAGGCGCAGTTCGCCAACGTCGCCATCAACATCAAGCGCGTGCTGGCCGAGGCCGGCGCAACCGTCCGCGATCTCGTCAAGGTCAACGTGCTTCTGACGCGTGCCTCCGACGTTGCCGCCATGAACGCGCTCTATGCCGGCGCCTTCGGTCCGCCGCCCTATCCGGCACGCACCACCTGCGTGGTGCACGCGCTGCCCGATCCGCGGATGCTGATCGAGATCGAGGCGGTGGCGTCGCTTTCGAAGTGAGCAGTGTGACTTGCCGGGCACGCGGCCAAACCAAGTGCCCCGCATCGCCTGACATGTCCGTGAACGGCGGCTCCCCGGCTTGCAAAGGACCGGCTTTTACCGCACGAATTTTCGGGTCACACTTCCCCACAAGGAGATTTTTCATGCGTCGCGTTCTCGCCCTCTGTGCCGTTGCCGGCATCGCCACCTCCGTCTTTGCCGTACCGGCCTTGGCAGCCCCCAGCTATTACGTGATCCGCTGGGACAACACCGGCATCTGCCAGGTCTGGAACGAGGACCTGAAGTACAAGCCGTTCCAGTGGGGCGCCTCGACCTACAAGGTCGTCAGCAAGCCGCTCCCGACCTTCACGGCCGCCTCCGACCTCCAGATCAAGCTGCGCGGGGAGCGCCGCTGCACGCTCTGAGCCTGACGCGACAGACGGGATTTGAAAGGGCGGATCGCGCGAGCGATCCGCCCTCTTCTTTTGGCGCGCGGCCTCCCATTTTTCGGGCTGAATCCCGCATTTCCGGCGCACGCGCTTTGAACCTGATCAACAGGCGGAACTACTCACATCTTGTCCGGGGCGCGCCCCCCAAAAGCGCCCCGCACCCGCCTCCCGTCATTGTCGGGAGGCGCATCACATCTTTCATTTGAGGAGCTGATCATGCGTCGTATTTCCGTGCTGTGCGCTGCCGCCGGTCTTGCCGTCACCGCCTTCGTCGCCGCGAGCCCCGCGGAGGCCAGCTATCACCTGATCCGCTGGCAGGACACCGGCTTCTGCCAGATCTGGGACGAGAGCATCCCGACCGCGCCGTGGCCCTCCGACTACGCCCGCGTCAGCGCCACCGTGCCGACCTTCGTCGACGCACTCGCGCTGAAGGACCACGCGTTGAGAAACGGCCACTGCACCTGGTAGGATTCGATCGGCGGACGACAAGGGTCGGGCAAGGATGCGCTGCTAGCATCCTTGCCCGTTCGCGTTTCTATCCAGCGTTTCTACTCAGCTCCCGCGGGATCAATCGATGCGCACGCTCATCACGACGGCAGCGATCCTCGCTGCATCGCTCGCACTCGTCTCCACATCGCCGGCGCAGGCGCCGCAATCCTTCCGCGTGATCTCGCCGATCTTCGGCCAGCTCGTCAGCTTCGCGATGCCGTCGAACTTCGTCGCGGTGTTCGAGAACACCAAGGGCGGCCACTACATCCGCGAAGCCGTGCTGAAGGGCGAGACGCCGGAACGCTGGACGCAGATGATCACGGTCACCGGCGAGAAGGGCATGACGCTGACTCAAGGTGCCTCGCCCGAGGCACTCGCAGGCTCCATCGCCGGCGGCTTCAAATCGGCCTGCCCCGACAGCTTTGCGGCACAGCCGCTCGGCGCCACGAATTTCGGCCGCTTCGAGGGTTTTGTCGCGGTGATCGGCTGTGGCCGCGTCGACAGCGGCCCGACCCGCCACAGCGAGACCGCCCTGCTGGTCACGCTGAAGGGCACGACCGACTACTACACCATCCAATGGGCCGAGCGCGGCCCCGAGAGCGACGAGCCGCCGGTCAATGACGAACGCTGGCAAACCCGCCTGCGCGAGCTCAGCCCGATCGAGCTCTGCCCGATCGTACCGGGGGAAGCTGCGCCCTATCCGAGTTGCGTGAGCAAGAGCTGAGATTAGAAACAGCGCAGACGCCGTAGGGTGGGCAAAGCGAAGCGTGCCCACCATTCCATCCATCGCGAAGATGGTGGGCACGGCGCAAATGCGCCTTTGCCCACCCTACGAGATCTCGTCTGAGCGCTCCCACGCGTCCTTGTGCGCGCCGGGATGGATCAGGAGGTCGCGCGCGGCGGCGAGGTCGATGAAGGCTTCCGCGCTGCCACCGCGGTCGGGATGCATGCCCTTGGCGGCGCGGCGATAGGCCTGGTTGATGTCATCGCAGGTGAGCTGCACCGCGAGCGGCAGGCCGAGCACCTTGCGGGCGCGATCCTCGCTCGAGAGTTTCTTCGGCGTCGCGTTGCGGCGGCCGAAGCGCGGCGCGGTCAGACCATGAACGACATCGAGGACTACGCCGAGGCGGCGCTGGGCCGCCAGCATGACGCTGCGATCGTCATTGTCCACAGTCTGGCGCAGCACCGGAAGCGCCTGCTCGGCGGCCTGTCGCAGCGTGACATCGGTGCTCATCCGCGCGATCTCGGCTATGAGCCGGCCCGCCTCGGCCCAATCGACCGGCTCCGCCGACCGCAGGCGCTCGATCGCCAATTTCCAGGATTCAAGCCGTTCCATCATGCGCGCAACGTTTAGCAATGAGAATCAGTATGCCAAGGCCGCCGTTTCCGACCCCTTAATTTCGGGTTAGCCTTTCATGAAACTTAGAAACGAATCCGGGAGGAAAATGTCATGGCATTGCTTGCAAACCACATCGCCGTCGTCACCGGCGCCGGTTCCGGCATCGGCCGGGCGATCGCGGCCGGCTACGCGCGCGAGGGCGCACAAGTGGTGCTGCTCGACGTCAACGCCGACACGGTGGCGGAAGGGGCGCAGGAGATCCGCAAGGCCGGCGGCAGGGCCGAGAGTTTCGCGCTCGACGTGACCCGGCGCGACGACTGCTTTGCGCTGGCCAAGCAGGTCGCCGACAAGGTCGGGCAGGTCTCGATCCTCGTCAACAATGCCGGCATCACCCGCCGCAACGCCTTCACCGCGGAGACGGAGACGGTGGCGAAGGACTGGAACGACATCATCTCGCTCAACCTCAACGGCGTCTTCAACATGACGCAGGCCTTCCTCGCTCCCTTGCGCGCAGCCAAGGGCCGCATCGTCAATATCGGCTCGATCCAGTCCTTCGTGCATCTGCGCACGCCGAGCTCGGCGGCCTACACCACCTCCAAGCACGGCGTGCTCGGCTTCACCAAGGCGCTCGCGGCCGAGCTCGGCAAGGAAGGCGTGCGCGTCAACGCGATCGGGCCGGGCTTCATCGAGACCAACATCAACGCCAATGTGCGCGCCACCAATCCGGCGCTGGTGCAGGCCTTCGTCGATCACACCCCGCTGGCGCGCACCGGCAAGCCCGAGGACATCGTGGGTCCCGCGATCTTCCTTGCGTCGGACATGTCGGCCTACGTCACGGGAACGATCGTGATGGTGGACGGCGGATATCGGACGGTGTGAGGGGGACGCGACGATCTATCGACACACACGGTGTCATGCCCCGCGCAGGCGGGGCATCCAGTATTCCAGAGACGCCAGAGGTCCCACGAGGTGCCGCGGCGTACTGGATTGTCCACCCCCAGTGCGCCATTGCGCACAAGACGGACGATGACGCCGAGTGCGGCGCAAGATACGTCCGCATCACCATGCATCTCGCGCCAATCGCGGCGGCTTCGCGGCAATCCCAAGGTCAATTGGTGCGATCGCCCGCGGTTAACCTTTCATTAACCAAACCCGCCCACCGTGGATTTACGGCTTGGGGGTCGTTTGTTCTCGATCCGCTTCCAACGATGGAAGCGGGCGTTGGTCGGGAGGTATATTGATGACCACTGTTCATGTCGCCGCGCCGCAGGGCGCAGAATTCCTTGCTCCAAACCAGATCGTTCCGCTGCTGATCGGTGCGACCGTCGACGAGGTCGAGCGCGAGCTCGTGCTCCAGACGCTCGCCCGCTGTGACGGCAATCGCACACGCGCCGCGCGCGTGCTCGGCCTGTCGGTACGCACGCTGCGCAACAAGATCAGGCTCTATGCCGCCTCCGGCATCGTCGTGCCGGCCTATCAGGACTAACCAGCGCGTGGCTGCGCGGAGGTCGATCAGTCCGTCGGCGGCGCGCGGCGCGACGATGTGCTGCGAAACAGCCGGCGCAGCTCCTGCTGCAGGTACGCGCCGGCGAGAACCGCGAGCGCGATGATCGCGACCGCGGCCGCGATCAGCTCGATCGCGCGGAGAACGAAGGCCGTCATGACAGCCCATGACCCCTGCGGCTCTTCGGCGAAAGCAACCGGCACGATATCGGGCACCAACAGCTGGGCAAGGCCGAGCGCAGCGGCAAAAGTGACTGCAGACAAGCAGAACATTTTCCACGCTTCGCGCATCGGTCGCTCCTCGTGAGGTTGTGGCCGCGCGCCCTTCAGTGACACGCCGTTGCGTGCCACCGGTTGATGTTGATCAAGCGGGGTGCGATGCGCGGACAGAATTGCTGCTGTCGTCAAACGACGCTAAGTAGCTTGCTTCCGGTCAAGGGAGCAGTGGCGTGGCAGACGAACAGAAACGGCAGGGACCCCAGGGTCCGCGCGGGCGGCAAGGCGAGCCGGGACGGCCGGGACCGCAGGGTCATCCGGGCCGGCGCGGCCCGGACGGCGCGCGCGGCAAGCCGGGACCGCAAGGCAAGCCGGGACCGATCGGAAAGGCTGGCCCCGCAGGCAAGCCCGGCCCGCAAGGCAAGCAGGGCGAGGCCGGTCCGCGTGGCGCTGCCGGGGCGCAGGGACCTGTCGGACCGCAAGGCCCAGTGGGGCCGCAGGGCCCGCGCGGCGAGGCCGGCCCGCCCGGCCAGTTGCCGTCGATCGAGCAGGTATTGCCCTGGCTCGAACAGCTCTTCGACGCCTGGGACGAGCGCCGCCGCCAGCGCGAGCGTGAAGCCGCCGAGCGCGAGGCGCTGGAGGCCGCCGTGCAGGAAACCGACGAGCCGATCGCCGGTGACGAGAGCGACGACGGCGAAGACGACGACCACAAGAAAAAGAAGAAAAAGAAGAAGCACGGCAACAGGGATTAGCAGCCCCGGCTCAGCAAGAGATCCGCTCACGATTCCGGGTCCCGGCTCTGCGGCGCACCGCTGAAGAAGCGCTGCGTCCGGGACACGAGCCCGGATCAGGAAGCCCTTGAGGAATCATCCTTACGTGGCAGCATGCCCATGCGCTCGAACTGCCAGCGCATGGCGCGATACCAGAGATAGCCGACCGCCGCGCCGCACAGCGCCAGGATGACGACGCTCGCGCTCGAGAACGAACCGCCCCACCACATCATCCACGCGGTCCACAGCAGCGTGAAGATGATGGCACCTGCTTTGAGCGGAAGAAGGGGGCGGGTCATGGCGTGCTCCGGGTTGGCAAAACCCCGGCAGACATCATCGCAAGTCGCGACGCTCCAAACCGTGAGCCAGATCACGGAACGGGACAGTAGATCCGCTAGCCAAAGCGTAGCCGCGAGCGCTCCTTGGCCCTTTCCGCCTCGACCTCGCGGTCGCGCGCCGGCGCATGGGTGTGCAGCGAGGTGAGGAGCTTTCGCGCCGCCTCCGAGACCTCGGCCACGGCGCGGTCGAACGCCGCCTCGTTGGCCTGGGACGGCTTGTTGAAGCCCGACAATTTGCGCACGAACTGCAAGGCCGAGGCATGGATCTCGTCCTCCGTCGCCGGCGGCTCGAAGTTGAACAGCGTCTTGATGTTGCGGCACATGCAGTCACTCCCGATGTTTACCTCGAGGACGATCGGCGGAGCCAAAATCCTACATCCTTCTGGAGAGTTTTGCTAAGATCCGCCGCAACGCGGCCGCCGGATACGAGCCGCATGGGGAGAGAAACATGAAGGCATCTTGCGCGGCGCTGTCGGCCATCCTGCTGTCTATCTCGGCGGCGGCGATGGCTGCCGATTATCCTGCACCAAAACAGGCCGACTGGATCGCCAGGGATTTCAAGTTCCACACCGGCGATGTCATGCCGGAGTTGCGGCTGCATTACACCACCGTCGGCGAGCCGAGCGGGCAACCGGTGCTGGTGCTGCATGGCACCGGCGGCTCGGGCGCAAGCATGCTGACGCCAAGCTTTGCCGGCGAGCTGTTCGGCGCAGGCCAGCCGCTCGACGCCGCCAAATACTACATCATCATTCCCGACGGCATCGGCCATGGCAAATCGTCAAAACCGTCCGACGGCATGAAGACCGGCTTTCCGAAATACGACTACGACGACATGGTCGAGGCGCAGTACCGCCTCGTGACGGAAGGACTCGGCGTCAAGCATCTGCGGCTCGTCATCGGCAATTCGATGGGCGGCATGCACACCTGGCTGTGGGGCGAGAAATATCCGAAGGCGATGGACGCGCTGATCCCGATGGCCTCGCAACCGACCGAGATGGCATCGCGCAACTGGATGCTGCGGCGGATCATGCTCGACACCATCCGCAACGACCCCGACTACAATGGCGGCAACTACTCCAGCCAGCCGCGCATGATGAAATACGCCGTCACCGCCTACGGCATCGCGAGCATCGGCGGAACGCTGGCCTATCAATCGCAGGCGCCGACGGCGGCCAAGGCCGACAAGATCGTCGACGAGCGGCTCGCGACGCCGATCACGGCCGATGCCAACGACTTCGTCTACCAGTGGGAGTCCTCGCACGACTACAATGCCGGGGAGAAGCTGGAGCAGATCGAAGCCTCGTTGCTGCTGATCAACTCCGCCGACGACGAGCGTAACCCGCCGGAGACCGGCCTCACGGACGCGGCGATGAAGCAGGTCAAGAACGGCCGCCTGTATCTGATCCCCGCCAGCACCGAAACGCGCGGTCACGGCACCACCGGCAATGCAAAGTTCTACAGCGAGCAGGTCAGGCAATTGCTGCAAACCGCGCCGCAACGGACGATGTAGAATCGGCGGGCTGCACGTCCTCATATCGCAATGCATCATGTGCGGCGCCTCTCGCGCCGCATATTATTTGAGCATGCAATGCGCTGACAGCTCGGGCTTAATCGCGTCAGCGACACGAATCGAGGCGCGGAGCGATCGCGCGCCATTGGCACGACACGCGATGAGGAGGATCGCATGCGCAGGCTCGCACTGTGCGTTTGGCTGGCTGCGATGACGGCGCTGACGAGCGCGGCGTTTGCGTTCGACAACGGGCAATATGATCACGTCCCGCCCGACATCCGCGCTTGGTTCAAGAGCGTGATCGCGCCGAACGGCGTGCCCTGCTGCGACATCTCCGACGGTCATCGCACGGACTATGACGTGCGCAACGGCGCCTATTGGGTACCGATCGAGGGACAGTGGATGGCAGTGCCCGAACGCGCCATCATCCGCGACCGCGGCAACCCGCTCGGCCAGGCCGTGGTGTGGTACGTCCACCATCGCGGCACCATCATCATCAGCTGCTTCGTGCCCGCCGATGCAGTGTAGCGCGTCGTGATGGATTTCATTGGCTGGGGCGGCCCGATCGGGTAGCTTGCCCCCAAGCTGATGCGGAGACACGCCGTTGACCGATCTTTGCGCCGAAGACCTCGCCACCATCTATGCCAAGCCGAGCCCGCGCGTGATAGCAAAGGCACGTCCCGCGATCGATGCGCATGCAAAGAAGTTCATCGAGATGTCGCCGTTCTGCGTGCTCGCGACGTCAGGCGCGGACGGCAGCGTCGACGCCTCGCCGCGCGGCGGCGGCATCGGCTTCGTCCACGTCGCCGGCCCCAACCAGCTGCTGATGCCCGACCGCTCCGGCAACAACCGGATCGACAGTTTTCGCAACGTCGTCGAAGGCTCGGGCTTCGTGCATCTGCTGTTCTTCGTCCCCGGCATCGACGAGACGCTGCGCGTCGGCGGGCGCGGCACGCTGTCCGCCGATCCGGATCTGCTTGCCTCGATGGTGGAATTCGGCAAGCCACCGCGCGCGGTGCTGAACGTCGCGGTCAGCGAAGTCTATTTCCACTGCGGCAAGGCGCTGATGCGCTCGAAGCTGTGGTCGCCGGAGAAGGTGCAGCGCTCGGTGATGCCGAGCATCGTCGAGGTCATTCACGACCAGACGGGCCTGGGCGAACCGGAGAGTCAGGAGATCGTGGAAGAGCGCTACAAGCAGCAGCTGTAGGCGCGCTTTCGTTCCGCAAACAGATCGTCATGCCCGGGCTTGTCCCGGGCATTCATGTCTTCATTGCGCGCAGCATGTGGATGGCCGGGTCAAGCCCGGCCATGACGAATGGAGAGCGCGCGGTCGGAGCTTAATGCCCCTCGCCCTCGAGCCCGCCGACGTGCTTCTGGGTGTAGAGCTCGAGGCCGATGCGGCCGATCAGGTCGAGCTGGGTTTCGAGGAAGTCGATGTGGTGCTCCTCGTCGCTCATCAGCTTCTCGAACAGGTCGCGCGTGACGTAGTCCTTGACGCCGTGGCAGTAGGTCGCCGCTTCCTGGTAGAGCGCCCGCGCGCTCATCTCGGCGGCGAGATCGCACTCGATGATCTCCTTGACGTTCTGGCCGATGCGCAGGGGATCGAGCACCTGCATGTTCGGGAAGCCGTCGAAGAACAGGATGCGCGCGGTGAGCTTGTCGGCGTGCTCCATCTCCTCGATGGATTCCTTGCGCCAGACCTTGGCCATGTCCAGCAGGCCCCAATTGTCGAGGAAGCGGTAGTGCAGCCAGTACTGGTTGATCGCAGTCAGCTCGTGACGCAGTGCCTTGTTGAGGTAGTCGATGACTTTTGCGTCGCCCTGCATGGTTCACTCCAGCTCTTGCAGTCCAACTCGATCCTAAACCGAATTTAGAACGCTTCTAAATGAGTTTACGGAAGGGGGCAACCGGCTACGGGGACGCAGCGGGGGAAAAGCTCAGCCGACAGCGCGGAAGATTTCAGCAGGCCGCGAGCGCGAACTGGGCGGACTCGGCCGTCTCGTCATTGGCGGCCACGGTGTGGCTGTGCGGGCAGCCGGAGCAGCAGGACTTGGCGCACGGGCCAAGCGCTTCATCGATGATGGTCTTGATCGTCCGCGCGCAGCGGCCGCATTCGGCGCTACAGCCGAGGCAGCCATAGACCTGCTTGGCATGGCGCACGGCGTCGTCGGACTCGGCCACAGCGGCGCGGATGTCGTCATCGCTCAGCACGTTACAAGAACAAACGATCATGGAAGCGGCAGGCCCTTCGGTGATGCGCCATCATCGATATTTAACGGGCCAGCCGGATGCAAAGGGAAAAACCGGTATTTGAAGCTATTCCAAACTGACCCGGAAACAGCCTAGAACGGCTCTAAAATAGGGTGTTGCGCTGGATCAAGATGGCGGCCGGATCTAGTCGCCGCCACCGCCTCCCCCACCGTCGCCGCCGCCTCCGCAATCCCCGCCGCTGCTGCCGCTATCGCTGCTGGAACAGCTGCCGGTGTCGGTCGAGTTCCCCGAGCTGTCGCTGGAGAACCAGCTTCCCAGCGAGAAGCCGTCGCTGGTCCCCGAATAGCTGTCGCCGCCGCCATCGCTGCCGGCCCCTGCGCGGGAGCGGCGTTGGCCGCGATTCTGGAGGTGGGTGATCCAGCCGTAGCCGATGGCGAAGACGATCCCGGCAGCAATCAATGCATTGATCATCGCGTTGCCCATCATCGCCTCCCTGGCGGAGCTGCGGTCCACACCAATTCGTCGCACCCGGCCAAGGTGCCGTTCATTGATCATTCAAACGAAGTATGGAACTTTACCCCCCAAAGAGTTCCCGCGTGTTTGTGCGAAAGGTCAAGCCAATGAAGAAGTCGCTCCTGGCAGTCGCTGCCCTCACCGCTGTGGCCCTGACGGCCGGGACGCCGGCCCATGCGCAGCGCGGCGTCGCTGCCGGCGTGGCGGCTGGGATCATCGGCGGCGCCATTGTCGGCGGGGCGCTCGCTTCCCCGTATTATTACGGACCCGGGCCGGGCTACGCGTATGGTCCGGGTTATGGCCCTGGTTACTACCCGCCCCGCTACTACGCGCCGGGCCCGGGTTATGCCGCCGACGACTATTACGGCGGTTGCGTCTGGCAGAGGCAGCGCTTCTGGGACGGCTATGGCTGGCGCGTCCGCCGCGTCAGGGTCTGTGGCTGAGGCGCCAAAAGCCGGTTCACGACGGATGCGCCGTTCATCTCGGAGCCCGAAAAAGACCGCTTTTTCTCGTCACAGCTCTGTGTGCGTTTACCGTGGATTGACCATTTGCGCGCTTCCTAGCTGCAAGGCTAATTCCATCAGAGTGTGCGTGAACCTTTGAACCCCGGGCGCCTCTAACAAGGGGAACCCATCTCCCAGGAGAGCCAAGAGCATGAAGAAGACTTTAGTTGCCGCCCTCACGGTTGCGACGGTCGCCGGTTCGCTGGTGACCGCTGCTCCGTCCGCAAAGGCCCATGACGGCGTCGGCGCGGGCATCGCGGCCGGCCTGATCGGCGGCGCCATCGTCGGCGGCGCGATCGCCTCGAGCCGTCCGGCCTATGGCGGCCCCGTCTACGTCGCCGAGCCCCCGCCGCCCGCGCCCTGCTACTGGCAGCGCCAGCGTTACTGGGACGGTTACGGCTGGGTCATCCGCCCGGTTCGCGTCTGCTACTGATCTGATCGCCATGGCGCTCGTGAGCGCCGCGATCGAAGCCCGGCCGAGACCATCGGCCGGGCTTTTTCTTTTGGTCCCGCACGCTATCGCGCCGCCTCGATCGAGCGCAGCACCTCTTCGCTCGGCCAGCAATCGACCTTCAGGCCCGCCGACTTTTGATAAGCACCGAGCGCTGCGCGCGTCTGCATGCCGGCCTTGCCGTCGATCTTGTCCTTGTAGAGCCCGGCGCGCGTGAGCCCGCGCTGCATGGTCTCGACATCCTTGGTGCGCAATTGCTTCGAGGCCGACCACGGCATTGCGAAGGGCAACGGGCTCGTCATGCGGTCGCTGAGATGACCGACGAACAGCACGTAGAGGTCGGAGAAATTGTATTCCTTGATGACGAAGTAGTTCTTCGTGGTCAGGAACGACGGGCCGTAGATTCCTTCCGGCTGTAGCAGCGAGGCCGGCTGCGCCTGCTCCGCGGCGCTGAGCTTTTGTCCACGCACCGGCACGAAGCCTTCGCGCAGCCATTGGCTGATCGGCTTCGTCACCTCCGGCACCCCGGTGGTGCAATCGACCTTCGCCGGCGCCTGCACCTCGTAGGCCCAGCGCACGCCGCTCTGCCACCCCTTGTTGACGAGTTGCTGGGCGGCGGAGGCGAGCGCATCCGGCACCGAGTGCCAGATGTCGATGCGGCCGTCGCGGTCGAAGTCGACGCCGTGCTTGTAATATTCGGACGGCAGGAATTGCGTGAGCCCGGTGGCGCCGGCCCAGGACGAGCGCATGTCCTTGCGTGTCACCACGCCCTCGCCCAGGATCTTCAGCGAGAGGATGAACTCGTTGCGATAGGTGTCCTTGCGGCGCCCGACATAGGCCTGCGTCGCCAGCACGCGGACCAAATCATACGGCAGCGTGTAGCGGCCGTAGTCGGTCTCGCGGCCCCAGATCGCGAGCATGACGGTCGCCGGCACGCCGGAGCTCTTCTCGATCTCGGTCAGCGCGGGACGATATCTTTGCAAGAGCCGCTGCCCCTCGGCGGCAAGGCGCGCGATCGAGGCGTCCCTGACGTAGTCGGCCGGCACCTGCACGAACTCGGCCTGCGACGGCGCGCCGGTCGCCGGCCGGCCCGGCAGGATCAGATCCGGCAGCTTGTAGTCCGGCTCGAGCCCGCGCGTCTCTTGCTCGAACGTCGCGCGCGACACGCCGGCCGCCTGCGCCTCCGGCCAGAGCGAGGCGATGAACTGCGTGAAGGCGGCGTCGGCGGCGCGGGCGGACGACCAGCCGCAGGTGACAACGATCACCGCAGCGATGAGCGCCCGCCGCATCATGCCGCCATCACCGCGTCAGCTTCTTGTACTTCACGCGGTGCGGGATGATGCTGTCCTGGCCGAGCCGGCGCATCTTGTCCTTCTCGTAGTCCTGGAAGTTGCCTTCGAACCATTCGACATGGCTGTCGCCCTCGAAGGCCAGGATGTGGGTCGCGATGCGGTCGAGGAACCAGCGATCATGGCTGATGATGACGGCGCAGCCGGCGAAATCCTCCAGCGCCTCTTCGAGCGCGCGCAGCGTGTCGACGTCGAGGTCGTTGGTCGGTTCGTCGAGCAGCAGGACGTTGGCACCGGACTTGAGCATCTTGGCGAGATGCACGCGGTTGCGCTCACCGCCGGAGAGCGCGCCGACCTTCTTCTGCTGGTCGGCGCCCTTGAAGTTGAACGACGAGCAATAGCCGCGCGAATTGACTTCCTTCTTGCCGAGCAGGATCAGCTCGTTGCCGCCGGAGATCTCCTCCCACACGTTCTTGTTGCCGTCGAGCGCGTCGCGCGACTGGTCGACATAGCCGAGATGCACGGTCTCGCCGACCGTGATGGTGCCCTTGTCCGGCGTTTCCTGCTTGGTGATCATCTTGAACAGCGTGGTCTTGCCGGCGCCGTTGGCGCCGATCACGCCGACGATGCCACCAGGCGGCAGCTTGAAGGTAAGATCGTCGATCAGCAGACGATCGCCGTAGCCTTTGCTGAGGCCTTCGAAATCGACCACGTTGGCGCCGAGCCGCTCGGCCACGGGGATGATGATCTGCGCGGTCTGGGTCTGCTTCTCGCTCGCCTGCTTCAGCAGTTCCTCGTAGCGCTGGTAGCGCGCCTTGGACTTGGCCTGGCGTGCCTTCGGCGAGGACGCGACCCATTCCTGCTCGCGCGCAATCGTCTTCTGGTGCGCGGCGTCCTCGCGGCCTTCCTGCTCCAGCCGCTTCTGCTTCTGAACCAACCAGGACGAGTAGTTGCCCTCGTAGGGAATGCCCTTGCCGCGATCGAGCTCGAGGATCCAGCTGGTGACGTTGTCGAGAAAGTAGCGATCATGGGTGACGATCAGGATCGCGCCGGGATAGTTGCGCAGATGGCCTTCCAGCCACGACACCGACTCGGCGTCGAGATGGTTGGTCGGCTCGTCCAGCAGCAGAAGCTCGGGCTGGTCGAGCAGCAGCCGGCACAGCGCGACGCGGCGGCGCTCACCGCCGGAGAGTTTTGTGACGTCGGCATCGTCGGGCGGGCAGCGCAGCGCGTCCATGGCCTGGTCGACCTTGCTGTCGAGATCCCAGAGGCCCTGGGCCTCGATCTCGTCCTGCAGCTTGGTCATCTCGTCGGCGGTCTCCTCGGAGTAGTTCATCGCCAGCTCATTGTAGCGATCGAGGATGGCCTTCTGCTTGGCGACGCCCAGCATGACGTTCTCGCGCACGGAAAGCTTGGCATCGAGCTGCGGTTCCTGCTCGAGATAGCCAACGCGGGCGCCCTGGGCGACCCAAGCCTCGCCATTATACTCCTTGTCGAGGCCGGCCATGATCTTGAGCAGCGTCGACTTGCCCGAGCCGTTGACGCCGAGCACGCCGATCTTGGCGTCCGGGTAGAAGCTCAGATGGATGTTATCGAGCACCTTCCGGGTCGGGTAGCTCTTGGTCAGGCCCTGCATGAAATAGATGAACTGGCGCGCCATCGGTCCCGTGAAACCTTCGATTTGAGGAAATTTGCTTGCCGCCGATGTAGCGATCCCGCCCCCAAAGGGCAACGTTTTCCCTCCGTTCACCACGGATGAATACGGGATGGACACCATGCTGACGCCAATCCGGACAATTGAAACCATTTTTTAATAAAGCAGGCCAAAGCTCGTCACGGCGCCGAAAAAGACGCCACCCGCGGCAGAAGCGGCGGGGAGAACAGCGAGGCCGCACCATGGCTCTGACCGAGACCAATTCCTTTCCCGTTCCGGCAGAAGCCGGCAGCACCTCCGCGCTCGTCGCGGAGATCAAGGGCTTCTGGAAGGGCTTCTTCGCCACCGCCTTCAACCCCTACCGGCCCGAGCTGCACTACATGCGCGGCCCCGGCCCCGCCTGGCGCGCCAAGCACGGCATGGATGCACCCATCCGGCTGAAGCCCCGCGACCTCTGAGCCCTTTCCCGCTATCGGATTTTTGAAGACGCGAGCTGCTTGCGCGCAGGTGTGATTGCGCGCAACCATGGCCCGGTTCCGACGATGGCGCCCGCCTGGCGCCGTCACCTCTCGCCATGGATGAACGCTGATGACGCGGCTGCGCTGTGCAATTCTCGACGACTATTTCAACATCGCCCTCGACGTCGCCGACTGGCCGAAACTGTCCGACCGCATCGATGTCACCGTGTTCAGCCATCCCTTTACCTCGGAGCAGGCCGCGGCCAGCGCGCTCGCCGATTTCGAGATCGTCTGCGCGATGCGCGAGCGCACCGCGTTCCCCAAGAGCCTGTTCGATAGCTTGCCGAAGCTGAAGCTGCTGCTGACGTCAGGCATGCGCAACGCCTCGATCGACATGGAGGCCGCGAAGGCGAAGGGCGTTGCGATCGGCGGCACGCAATATTCCCGCGATCCCACGGCACCGCTGACCATGGGCCTGATCCTGGAGCTGACCCGCGGCATCGGCCGCGAGAATGCGCGCATGCATGCCGGCGAGCCCTGGCAGACCTTTGCCGGTGTCGAGATCGAGGGGCTGACGCTCGGCATCGTCGGGCTCGGCAAGCTCGGCAGCAAGATGGCGGGCATTGCGAAAGCATTCGGCATGAACGTGATCGCCTGGAGCCCGAACCTCACGCCGGAGAAGTGCAAGGCGGCCGGCGTCGGCTACGCCACCAAGGAGGAGCTGTTCGCCAAGGCCGACATCGTCACCATCCATGTGGTGCTGAGCGAGCGTTCGCGGGGACTGGTCGGCGCTGCGGACCTCGCGCGGATGAAGCCGACGGCCTTCCTCGTCAACACCGCGCGCGGGCCGATCGTGGACGAGCAGGCCCTGCTGGAGGCCTTGCAGCAGCGGAAGATCGCGGGCGCCGGCTTGGATGTGTTCTCGGTCGAGCCGCTGCCGGTCGACCATCCCTTCCGCAAGCTCGACAATCTCGTGCTGACGCCGCATCTCGGCTACGCCACCGAGGACGGCTTGCGCATCCATTACGGCCAGATGGTCGAGGCGATCGACGCCTGGACCCGCGGCGGCGAGCTGCCGCGCAAGCTGGCCTGAAACGAAAAGGGCGTGCCGACGGCACGCCCTTCGCAATCTGAATTGTCTCGCAGCGCCTAGCGCACGGTGACCGGTGCGGGCAGCGGCGGCACCACGGTCGGCTGCGTACCCGGGACGGGGCCGGCCTGGGCCGCCATCGGGGCCGGCGCACCGGGGGTGGGTGCGACGGACGCAGTCGCCGTTCCCGGCGCCGGACCACCCGGCATCACCACCACGCGCGTGCCGACCTTGACCCGGTCGAACAGGTCGGAGACGTCCTCGTTCAGCATGCCGATGCAGCCGGAGGAGACGAACTTGCCGATCGTCGAGGGCTGGTTGGTGCCGTGGATGCGGTAGACGGTCGAGCCGAGATACATCGCGCGGGCGCCGAGGGGATTGCCGGGGCCGCCGGCCATGAAGCGCGGCAGATAGGGCTGGCGCTCGATCATCTCCGTCGGCGGATGCCAATCCGGCCACTCGGCCTTGCGGGTGATCTTCTGCACCCCGGTCCAGGTGAAACCGTCGCGGCCGACGCGGACGCCGTAACGGACCGCGCGGCCATTGCCGAGGACATAGTACAGATAGGTGTTCGGGGTATCGACGATGATCGTTCCGGCCGGCTCCTTGGTCGCGAGCGAGACCTCCTGGCGGCGCAGATTCGGCGGCAACTGTGCCGGCGCGGCGTCGGGCTGCTCCTCGGGCGGAAGCGAGGCGATTGCCATCGGCCGGCCATCGGCGCCAACCGGCGGCTGCCCGGCCTGGACCGCTCCGGTCGCGGCGGGACCACCGACGGCTTCCGGCGGACGCAGGCCGTCGCTGCCGGGGGCCTGCTGAGCGGGACGGTCGGCATAGATCACCGCGGGCGGGCCGGCGGGGCGGCCGTAGCGGGGATCGTCGGGCGACATCACCGGCCCCTGCGGCGGCGCAGCCGAGTAGACGGGAGCGCCGGCGGGACGGCCATAACGGGGATCATCCGGCGACATCACCGGCCCCTGCGGCGGGGCAGCCGAATAGACCGGAGGACCAGCGGGGCGGCCGTAGCGGGGATCGTTGGGCGAGATCGGACCGCCCGGGCCGGGCGGCGGCAGCGATGCCTGCGGCAGCGCGTCGTCGTCATCTTCCAGCGCGTCGAAACTCGGCGTGCGGTCGCCGGGGCGGTATTCAGCCGGAGCGCCGTAGCTCGGCGCCTGCTGGACCGGATAGCTCTGGGCCTGTGCGAGCGAGGTTCCCGCCGCAGCGACTGTTGCGGCAGCGCATATCGTCAGAAAATGTTTGATCATCATCGCTCTTGTATAGTCCCCAGGCCCTATCGGACCGCTAACGGCCAGATGACCGAAGATAGCGGCACATTCAAGACATTACAGGCCGATTTGCGCCGGATTTGCCGATTTGTGATCCGCAAGACTACCGTTGCTCCGTTGCATCACGGGGGCGGAAATCGCATTCCGCCGTGGATTGCCGGAGTCATCGACCCCGATTTTAAGGGAACGGCGCGGAGGGGTTGCGATATGTTCGAATCAGCCTGATTCGCCGCCGCTTTGAGCTCCGATTCCGCGTGGCGAACGCGGCAACCAGTACCGTCACCGCGTTCAGATGGCTCATTGGCCCTGGCCACCTCGCCGCCGGGGCGGAAATTCGCAATCCCTCGATGCTTCCCGGCTTTCGCTTCCTGCTTGCCGCGATCCTGCTGTCAACCTCCATCCTGGTGTTCGGCTTGGGCGCCGCCGCGCTGCTGCGGGCGAGCCACGAGCAGTATGTCAGCAACCCCTCCTGGCGGAACGGCCCGCAGGAGCAGATGTTTGCGCAGGCGTCCGAGCCGGCCCAGCCGGTGCTCGCGGCCTTGCGCGCGGAGCCGGAGCCGGCCGAGCCCACCGCGCCGTCGCTGCGCGACCAGGTGCCGACCATCGCTCTGCCGGTGAGCGAGCCCGAGCAGGTCGCAGCGGTGACGAGTGAGGCTGACGCTCAGCCCCAGGTCGTTACACCGCCGGCTGACACCTCGGCCGTCGAACCGGCCAAGGCCGAGACGACGACGGAAGCCACGGCACCAGCTCCCACCGACACGCTCACCCCTGCCGACACCACGGCATCGATCCCCGAGGCCACCCCTGTCCCGACCGCCGGCGCGCCGGCCCCGGCTGACCCTAGCCTCGCCCTGGAATCCTCGGCGCTCGATGCCGCCTCGGCCAGGATGGCTGCACTGAACGATCCCGCGACCACGGCCTGGAAGGATCCGCCGGCCAAGGCCAAGGCGGACAGCAGCGCACCGGACAGCAAGGCGACGAAGCCGCGGGCGAAGGCGAAGAAGCGGCACCGCGTGGTGCGGCGCCCGCCGCCTCAACAGCTGCAGCAGTCGCTTGACCCGTTTGGACAGCCGCAGCAGACCTTCGCTACGACGACCACGCGCGCGCGCCAGTAAGCTTACGCCGGCCCGGTCGCGACCGGCGGGCCGCCGGCCTGGCCCCATTCCGACCATGAGCCGTCATAGAGCGCGGTATCGGTGATGCCGAGGCGATAGAGCGCGAGCGTCAGCACGCCGGCCGACACACCCGAGCCGCAGCTCGTCACGATCGGCGCATCGAGCTTGACGCCGGCACCGGTGAAGGCGGCACGCAGATCGTCGAGCGGCTTCATCGTTCCGGTCGCGGCATCGAACAGGAGATTGTAGGGCACGTTGCGGGCGCCGGGGATGTGGCCGGAGCGGATGCCCGCGCGCGGCTCGGGCGCGCGGCCCTCGAAGCGGTCGGCGGCGCGTGCGTCGATCACCTGCTCTTTGTTACTTTCGACGTTGGCGACGAGCTGCTGCATGCTGCGCACGCGCTTGGCGTCATAGCTCGCCTTGAACGTCGCAGGCTTCGGCTTCACCTCGCCGCTCTCGACGGGACGCCCCTCCGCGCGCCACTTCTTCAGGCCACCATTGAGGATGCGCACATTGCCGTGGCCGAAAGCCAGGAACATCCACCACGCGCGCGGCGCGGCGACCCAGCCGCCGGCATCGTAGATCACGACCGTGTCGGCATTACCGATGCCGAGATTGCCGACGTCGCGGCCGAACTGCTCGGCGCTCGGATACATATGCGGCAGCGGGTTGGAATGATCCGACACCGCGTCGACGTCGAAGAACACCGCGCCGGGCAGATGCGCGGCGAGATAGTCGTCCTTCGGCAGCGGCAGCACGCCCGGCAGCTTGAAGCTGGCGTCGAGCACTTTAAGGTTGGCGTCGTTGATATGGGCGGCGAGCCATTCGGTGGACACGAGGGGGTCGGGGGTCATCGGTCTTTCCTTGTCATTCCGGGGCGCGCGTAGCGCGAGCCCGGAATCTATCGCGCGGCAGAGATGGTGGATGAATGGATTCCGGGTTCGCGCTACGCGCGCCCCGGAATGACGAAGGGAGAGATCTAGCCCTTCTTCTTCGGCTCCCACTGCTCCGTCGGGCCGCCGGCGTCGCGCCAGGCGGCGTAGCCGCCGGCGATGTGGGCGACGGGCTTGAGGCCCATGTCCTGCGCGGTCTTGGCAGCGAGCGCGGAGCGCAGGCCGCCGGCGCAGTGGAAGACGAACTTCTTGTCTTCCTGGAAGATCGGCTTGGCGTACGGGCTCTGCGGATCGATCCAGAATTCCAGCATGCCGCGGGTGCAGGCGAACGCGCCGGGGATGCGGCCGTCGCGCTCGATCTCGCGGGGATCGCGGATGTCGACGATGACGACGTCACCGTTCTTGGAGATCTCGATGGCGTCCTTGGCGGTGAGCGTCTCGATCTCGGCATTGGCCTCGTAGATCAGCGCCTTGATGCCGCGGGTGATGGTCTGGGGCATGGGTCTTCCCTTCTGTTATTTCGTCATTCCGGGGCGATGCGCAGCATCGAACCAGGAATCCATTTATCGACGAACATTACGGCCCGATGGATTCCGGGTTCGCGCTACGCGCGCCCCGGAATGACGGGAAGCTAGTGCGTCAATTCCTTCATCGCACCCTCCAGCCCCTCGATCGTGATCGGGAACATGCGATTGGTGAAGATGCGCTTGATGATGGTGGTCGATTCCGAATAGTCCCAGTGCTTCTGCGCGACCGGATTGAGCCACACCGTATGCGGATAGGTGCGGATGATGCGGTCGAGCCAGACCGAACCCGGCTCCTCGTTGACATGCTCGACCGAGCCGCCCGGCACCATGATCTCGTAAGGCGACATCGAGGCGTCGCCGACGAACACGACCTTGTAGTCGTGCGGGTATTTGTGCAGCACGTCCCAGGTCGGCGTGCGGTCGGTGAAACGGCGCTTGTTCTGCTTCCACACGCCTTCATAGAGGCAGTTGTGGAAGTAGAAGTACTCCATGTGCTTGAACTCGCTCTTCGCCGCCGAGAACAGCTCCTCGACCTGCTCGATATGCGAATCCATCGAGCCGCCGATGTCGAAGAACACCAAGAGCTTCACCGCGTTGCGCCGCTCGGGCCGCATGTGCACGTCGAGATAACCGTGATTGGCGGTCTCGCGGATGGTGGTGTCGAGATCGAGCTCATCAGGCGCGCCGGTGCGCGCGAACTTGCGCAGGCGCCGCAGCGCCACCTTGATGTTGCGGATGCCGAGCTCGACATTGCCGTCGAGATCCTTGAACTCGCGCTTGTCCCACACCTTCACGGCGCGGTTGTTGCGGTTCTTCTCCTGACCGATGCGGACGCCCTCGGGATTATAGCCGTGGGCCCCGAACGGCGAGGTGCCGGCGGTGCCGATCCACTTCGAGCCGCCCTGATGCCGCCCCTTTTGCTCCTCGAGGCGTTTCTTCAGGGTCTCCATGAGCTTGTCCCAGCCCATGGCCTCGATCTGCTTCTTCTCTTCCTCGGTGAGATACTTCTCCGCGAGCTTCTTCAGCCACTCCTCGGGGATCTCGGCCTTGTCCATGGCCTCGAGCAGGCTCTCCAGCCCCTTGAACACGGTGCCGAAGACGCGGTCGAACTTGTCGAGATTGCGCTCGTCCTTCACCAGCGAGGCGCGCGACAGATAGTAGAAATTCTCGACGGTGTAGTCCGCGAGGTCAGCGTCGAGCGCCTCCATCAGCGTGAGGTATTCGCGCAGCGTCACGGGGACCTGCGCATCGCGCAGAGAAGTGAAGAATTGCAGGAACATGGGTGACAGATTGCCCGTCGGGGGGCGGACGTCAAGGGGCGCTTCACCTCTCCCATTGGGAGAGGTGAAGCGAGATCGCGAACGCTGCTGGACCGGGAGGCTTTTTGCTCTAGAATTGGCCGCCTCACGGGGTTGTTTTGGGGACGTTTGCAATGGGAATTCTCGCAGCACTCATCATCGGCGCGATCGCCGGCTGGCTCGCCGGCAAGATTGTCCACGGGGCGGGATTTGGGCTGATCGGCAACATGGTCGTCGGCATCATCGGCGCGCTGGTTGCGGGCTGGGTGCTGCCTCAGCTGCACATCCAGCTCGCCACCGGCACGGTCGGCGCCATCGTGGATGCCACCATCGGCGCGGTGATTGTGCTCGTCATCCTTTCGCTGATAAAACGGGTCTGAAAGCCTGACCGAACCAGGAACGGCCGCCATGAGCGGCCGTTCCGTTTGTTGGACCAGGGCGATGCCTGCAGGCAAGATCTGGGACGACGACCAACAAGGACGCGCGATGAAATTTACCGGCACCAAGGACTATGTTGCGACCGACGATCTCAAGGTCGCCGTCAATGCCTCGATCGTGCTGGAGCGCCCGCTCCTCATCAAGGGCGAGCCCGGCACCGGCAAGACGGTGCTGGCGGAGGAAGTGGCCAAGGCGCTGAACGCGCCGCTTCTGACCTGGCACATCAAGTCCACCACCAAGGCGCAGCAGGGCCTCTACGAATACGACGCGGTGTCGCGCCTGCGCGACAGCCAGCTCGGCGATGCCCGCGTCTCCGACATCAGGAACTACATCAAGCGCGGCAAGCTGTGGGAGGCGTTCACCGCCGAACAGCGCCCGGTGCTGCTGATCGACGAGATCGACAAGGCCGACATCGAGTTCCCGAACGATTTGCTGCTCGAGCTCGACCGCATGGAATTCCATGTCTACGAGACCGGCGAGACGATCAAGGCGAAGCAGCGCCCGATCATGATGATCACCTCCAACAACGAGAAGGAGCTGCCGGACGCTTTCCTCCGCCGCTGCTTCTTCCACTACATCAAGTTCCCCGACGCCGACACCATGGGCCGGATCGTCGACGTCCACTTCCCCGGCATCAAGAAGCGCCTGGTCGAGGAAGCGCTGCGCATCTTCTTCGAGGTGCGCGAGGTGCCCGGGTTGAAGAAGAAGCCGTCGACCTCGGAGCTTTTGGACTGGCTCAAGCTGCTGCTCAACGAGGACATGAGCGTGGAGCAACTGCGCGAACCGGACCCGCGCAAGCTGATCCCGCCGCTGCACGGTGCGCTGCTGAAGAACGAGCAGGACGTGCATTTGTTCGAGCGGCTGGCGTTCTTGAGCCGAAGGGAAGTGTAGGTCGGCGCGCCGCCAACCACACGCGCGGTGTCGTCCCGGCCTAGTGCGCAATTGCGCACGGGGGCCGGGACCCATACCGCGTGATTTATCGATAAGACTCCGAGGCCAGTACCGCCCACCAAACCACTCCCTAGGGTAATGGGTCCTGGCGTTCGCCAGGACGACGTTGGGGAGGCATTTGCGCGCTGCCTCAACCTCGTCATTGCGAGCGCAGCGAAACAATCCAGAATCCCTCCGCGGAAACAGTCTGGATTGCTTCGCTGCGCTCGCAATGACGGAGGATGAGGTATGGGCTGGTTCTCCAGATGACGCTGTCATTCCCCGCGAAGGCGGGGAATCCAGTACGCCGCAGCCTCTCGGCTCCATCACAACCGCCTCTGGAATACTGGATCGCCCGCCTTCGCGGGCGATGACAGCGAGTGTGTGGTCACAGACACGACTTCGCATCCTCGCGGCGCATTTCGCCCGAGCTTTGCTCTCTCCATCACACCCTCCAGGAAAGAGGGCGCAGGGAAGGCCGGGTGCCGGCTGGCACCCACGGTCCGCCGTGCGAAGGCACACGCAGAAAAACTGCACAGCGGCATACAGGTGAAGCCCAACACACGGCCTTCCCTGCGCAGTGGTCGGACGGCTTATGCCGTGCTCTCCCGGGAGCCGAGTTCGTTCTGGCCTCCCTCGTCCTCGCGGAATTCACCGACACCGCGCCGGTTGACGCGACTGCCGCATCCGCAAGAGCTTGACCGTAGCAACGACGGCCAGGACCACACGGTTTTGCCGTACGCACGCAACGCCGCTCGTCCGCACGAAGTTTTGGGCTCACGGAGAGCAATCCGCCCGGCCCTCAGCCTCTCGCACACGACGCTGCCGCGTCCACCGCAACCCGGCTCGCGTTTCGAACGACTCGCGAACCGCCCCTCTTCGTCGAGCCGGGCTGGCTCGATGTATGCCGCAATTCCGAATTTCGGTAAAGTGGAATATTTTTGCGGGGAGGGGTTGACGGGTGAGCGACACAGCAAATCTAGTAGGGTGGGTTAGCAACAGCGTAACCCACCTCTTTTGTCTCCGCGTCCAGAGAAGTGGTGGGTTACGCCGCGCGGACTGCTCTTCGCGCAGCCGCTAGCTAACCCACCCTCGAAGATCTCACGCCACCGCCGCATCCGGAATCCGCGCGGCTTCCATCGGCACCTTGCCGCGGATCAGGTCCGAGGCGCGGTCGGCGATCATCATCGTTGACGCGTTCAGGTTCGCCGAGATCATGCGCGGCATCACCGAGGCGTCGATCACGCGCAGGCCCTCCAACCCGTGGACGCGGAGCTGGTCGTCGACCACCGCCCAGGTGGAATCCGCCGGGCCCATGCGGCAGGTGCAGCCGGGGTGGAAGGTGGTGGTGCCGCGCTCCGTTGCGGCGGCCAGAAACTCGTCGTCGGTGTTGATGTTGGGGCCGGGGAAATCCTCGTAGGCATAGTAGGGCGACAGCGGCGAACTCTTCAAAAGGCGCCGTGCGAGCTTCATGCCGCCGACGATGACGCGGCGGTCGAGCTCGGCGTCGAGATAATTGGTCTGGATGATCGGCGGCGCGAACGGATCCGCCGAGCGGATGCGGACATAGCCGCGGCTCTCGGGGCGCTGCTGCCAGGACGCCACCGTCATGCCGGGCTCGTCCTCGAGCTGGCCCTGCACGCCTTCCTTGTAGCTTGCCGGCGTAAAGGTGAGCTGCAGGTCGGAGCTCTCGGCGCTCTCGCCGGAATGCCAGAAGCAATAGACCATGGTCGGCGACAGCGAGAGCAGGCCGCGGCGCGCGGTCGCCCATTTCAGCGCCTCGATCCACAGCGAGAAGCCGCGGCGGAGCTCGTTGATGGTCTTGATGTCTTTTACGCGCGCCACCGTGCGCGGGGCGTAGTGATCCTGCAGACCTTCGCCGACCGGCAGCGCGTGACGCACCTGGATGCCGTGAGCACCGAGCAAATCGGGCGAGCCAATTCCGGAGAGCTGGAGCAGCTGCGGCGAATTATAGGTGCCGCCGGACAGGATCACTTCCTTGTTGGCGCGCACCTCGACCGGCGTGCCGCCGCGGCCGCCCTTGGTGTAGCGCACGCCGACCGCGCGCTTGCCCTCGAAGATGATCTCGGTTGCGTGCGCGTGAGTGTGCACATGCACGTTCGGCCGTTTCATCGCGGGCTTCAGGAACGCGGTCGAGCCGGAGACGCGCAGGCCGTTGTTGATGGTGCGCTGGCAGTAGGAGACGCCTTCCTGCTTCGCGCCGTTGTAGTCGGGGTTACGCGGGATGCCGAGCGAGACCGCGCCCTCCATGAAGGCCTCGCAGAGCGGATCGCGCCAGTCCATGGTGGTGACGATGAGGTTGCCGTCGCGTCCGCGATAGGTGTCCTCACCCTCGCCGACCCGCTTCTCCAGCCGCTTGAAGTAGGGCAGCACGTCGGCATAGCCCCAGCCGCGATTGCCCATCTGCGCCCAGGTGTCGAAATCCATGCGCTGGCCGCGATTGTAGATGTGGCCGTTGATCGAGGACGAGCCGCCGAGCGTCTTGCCGCGCGGCGCGTAGATGCTGCGCCCGCCGGTGTAGGGCCCCGGCTCCTGCTGGTAGGCCCAGTTGATGCTCTTCATGTGGAAGGTCTTGATGAAGCCCGCCGGCAGATGGATGTACGGGTGCCAGTCGCTCGGGCCCGCCTCCAGCACGCAGACGCTAACGTTCGGATCTTCGCTGAGCCGGTTGGCAAGCACGCAGCCGGCGGAGCCCGCGCCGACGATCACATAATCAAATCTGTCCATGGTGCCTCGGCCGCTCAGCGCGGCTTGTCGTTGAGTTGAAATTCGAGATGCGCCTGCACGGTCGGCCATTCGGCGGCGGTGATGCTGTAGACCACGGTGTCGCGCAGCGTGCCGTTCGGCGCGACCTGGTGGCTGCGCAGAATGCCGTCCTGCTTGGCGCCCAGGCGCTCGATGGCGCGGCGGCTCTGGTGGTTGAAGTAGTGCGTACGGAATTCGACCGCGATGCAGTTCAGCGTCTCGAAGGCGTGCCGGAGCAGCAGCAGCTTGCACTGCGTATTGAGCGGGCCGCGCTGCGCGCTCTTGCCATACCAGGTCGAGCCGATCTCGACGCGGCGGTTGGCGGCATCGATATTCATGTAGGTCGTCATGCCGACGATGTTGCCGCCGGCGTCGAACACGGTGAACGGCAGCATCGAGCCTGCGGCTTGCAAGGCCAGGCGGCGGTCGATCTCCTTGCCCATGTTCTCAGGCAGGGGAATCGCAGTGTACCAGAGCTTCGAGAGCTCGCCGTCCTTCACGGCCTCGGTCAGCCCCTCGATATGCTGACGCGACAGCGGCTCGAGACGGGCGTGCTGTCCACGCAGGGTGATGGGATCGGGCCAGGGCATATATCGTTCCTCATGAATGTCATTCCGGGATGGTCCGAAGGACCAGACTATGGTGCGCAATTGCGCACCTGAGAATCTCGAGATCCCGGGTTCTATGCTCCGCATAGCCCCGGGATGACAATCGCGTTTTACGCGATTGTCACTTGTTCAAGAAGTTCAACGGCAAACCACCGCGCGGCCAGTCCATGGCGATCAGCTCGCCCTTGCCTGACAGCGTGATGTAGGCGGTCTTCAGCCCGGGGCCGCCGAAGGCGATGTTGGTGGTGACGCGGTCGCCGGTCGGCACCTGCTCGACCAGGGTGCCGTCAGGCGCGATCACCGAGATGCAGCCGGAGACGAGGGTGGCGACGCAGACATTGCCGCCAGCTTCCACCGCGAGCGAGTCGAACATCTGGTAGCCGCCGAGGCCGCAGATCGGCTTGCCCCGCTCGCCGCGATAGATCACCTCGCGCGGCCTCAGCGTACCGGGCGCGGAGAGCTCATAGGCCCAGAGCCGCGCCGTCGGCGTCTCCGCGATGTAGACGGTGTTCTCGTCCGGCGAGAGCCCGATGCCGTTGGCCGGCAGCACGCCGTGCACGACCTCCACGACCTCTTTCATGCCGGGCTTGAGATAATATATGCCGCCGACGTCCATCTCGCGCGCGCGGCGCTTGCCGAGATCGGAGAACCAGAGGCCGCCGTGCCTGTCGAACACCAGATCGTTCGGCCCGCGCAGCTCGTGCTCGCCGCATTTGGTCACGACGGTCTCGACCTTGCCGGATTGCAGGTCGACTCGCTGGATCGAGCCGCCGAGATAGTTGTCCGGCTGCGGGCCCGGCATGATCATCTGGCCGGTCGGAATCCAGGAGAAGCCGCCATTGTTGCAGATGTAGATCTTGCCGTCGGGGCCGAGGGCGGCGCCATTCGGTCCGCCCGGCACCTTCGCCACGATCTCCTTGCGGCCGTCGGGATAGACGCGGGTCAGGCGCTGGCCGCGGATTTCCACCAGCACCACCGAACCGTCCGGCATCACGACCGGCCCTTCGGGAAATTCGAGGTCGGTGGCGAGAACGCGGACGTCAGACATTGAGACCCTCCCGGCTGCTTGTTATGGCTTGCACGGGATGTCCGGCACGGGCCCCACACGCAAGATTTGCCTGCGGTTATGACAAAGTCACCGGGGCTTGCCAAGCAAGCGGGACGGTATGCCAGCGTTGCGCCGCAAGGCGCGATTAAGGGTCATCGCGGATCGTGCTACCCGCGCACCGGCACCCAGATCTCGAAGCCGCCATTGCCGGTCGCGGGATCGAATTTTTCGTCGTAGCGCTCGAAGCTCGGCGCGTCCGCGGCCTTCAGGCCGGAGGCGGGCAGCCACTGATTCCAGATCGTGTTGACGGTGCGCCTGATCGAGGCGACGTGGTCGGTGTGGGCGAACACCGCATAGCGCTGCTCGGGGATGCGGATGCGGCCGAAGCGGCGCGGCAGGTCGGAATAATCGCTGACCTCGACACCGGCGATGTAGTCGAAATTGCCGGCATCGTCGCCGTTGCAGCAGACGCCATAGGCGACGTTGCCGACACGCGCCGGAATGTCGGCGACCTCCTGGTGGAAGCGCTGCCACATCCCCGGGATGATCGCGCCGTTGTCGCAGGAGATGCGTTCACTGATGCCGGCGACGAGGAAGGCCGTTGCGGTCTCGAAACGCGGCGGGGCGAGAGTGTCTGAGATGGTGGAGTCCATGAGGATCGGCTCCTGAAGCTTGAGATGGCCGGTACACGTCGCGGCCCGCACCGCTTCGGGTGTGGTGCCAAACTGGTCGCGGAACGCGCGGGTGAATGCTTCGTGCGAGCCGTAATCCGCCTCCAGCGCCAGCGACAGAATGTCCGGCGCGCCGTTCGCAAGACTGCGCGCCGCCTCGGTCAGCCGCCGCGCGCGCACGTAACGCATCACCGGCAGGCCGGTGGCTGCGGCAAACGCGCGCACGATGTGGAACCGCGACACGCCCGATATCGCAGCGATCTCGTCGAGCGTCATCGGCTCGGCCAGATGGCTCTCGATATACCAGAGCGCGCGCTGGGCTGGATTCATGCTGGTTCGGGCCCTCGTTCGAAGCGCGACCATGATGCACGGAACGCCGCGGGCTTCGCTTGATCGGCGTTGCGGTCCCGCAAGAGAATAACGCCGGCACAGCCACTGGCAACGTCCCGGCGTTCATGGCTACGCTCGGGACGTCCTTGAAACCGCTCACAAGAAAGCAGGAGGAACCGCGTCATGAAGATCACCGATGTGCGGGCGCACCAGATCCGCATCCCCTATGACGCCGGTGTCGCGAGCTTCCGCCAGGGCGCCTCCGCCATCACGGCGCTCGACATGGTGATCGTCGAGGTCACGACCGATGCCGGACTGACCGGCTGGGGCGATGCCTTCGCCTATGTCTGCCCCCGCACCACGCGCAGCGCCGTCGAGGAGATGATCGCACCGCAGGCCCGTGGGCTTGAGGTTCCCGATGCCGCCGGCATTGCCGCGGTGATGGAGCAGATCCAGCGCAATCTGCATCTGTTCGGCCGCTACGGCATCACCATGTTCGCGATCTCCGGGCTCGACATCGCGCTGTGGGACCTCGCCGCGAAGATCAAGGGCGTGCCGGTGCACCGCCTGCTCGGCGAGACCAGGCGCCCGGCCATTCCGGCCTATGCGAGCCTGTTGCGGATCGGCTCGCCCGACAACATCGCGGCCGAATGCAAGAAAGCGCTCGCGCTCGGCTATGGCGCCATCAAGCTGCACGAGACCACGGCGCCGGCGGTCTATGCCGCGCGCGAGGCGATCGGGCCGGGCGTACCGCTGATGGTGGACATGAACTGCCCGCTGTCGGGCGAGCAGGCGATCGCGTTCGCCGGGACATGCCGGGACGCGCAGCCGATGTTCCTGGAGGAGCCGGTCTGGCCACCGGAGGATTTTGCCGCGCTCGCCGAGGTCCGCAGCAAGGGCGGGCTCGGCGTCGCCGCCGGCGAGAACGCCTGTACGGAACATCAATTCCGCCAGATGATGAATGCGGGCGCGGTGAGCCACGCCCAGCCGTCGGTAATCAAGGTCGGCGGCATCACGGAGTTCCTGAAGGTCGCGGCGCTCGCCGATCGGCTCGGCGTCAAGATCGTCCCGCACTCCCCGTATTTCGGCCCCGGCCTGCTTGCGACCTTGCATCTGCTGGCGGGGCGCGACGACGGGTTCGTCGAGATGTTTTACCTGAAGCGCGAGGCCTGCCTCTGGGGCGGCCGCGCCGACGTCGATGCCACCGGCCATGTCGCGGTGCCGACTGGGCTTGGGCTCGGCTATGAGCCCGACCGCGGCGTGATGGAGCGATATCGCGTCGCGTGAGCGCGGCGCCTATTTCGCCGCGTCCTTGGCCGGCGGTGCGTCCTGCTTCTTCTTCACGTCCTCCGCGATCTTCGTTTGCGCGGCCTGGAGATCGCCGAGCGTCTTCTGCAAGCCGGCAAGGCTCGTCTTCAACGCGTCGATCTGGCGATTGGCGGCATCCAGCTTCTGCTGGTGATCGAGGTTGAGCTTGGTGATCGTCTTCTGGAGGAAATCGACGTTGCTCTGGAGGCAGCTGGTGCGCCGCTCCATGGTCTTCTCGACGGTGCAGATCTCGATGCCGGGCACGTCCTGCGCGCGGAGCGGCGCGATCGCCAGCGTGGCGAGCAGCAACATCACGACACAGACGCCGGCGCTTCGAAACGGCATGCAGGTTCCTCGTCAAATTGATCACGGCAATGTGCGCTGTTTGCGCACAGCCGCCGGACGCTACCACACTCGTACCGCATTCTCGCGTTGAGCTTGGCTTGTTCCCTTGGGACAGGGAGCAGTGAACCGCGCGCGGAAGAAATGGGCGCTCTTTCCGCGGCTTTGATTAGGGGAGATTTTTGGAATGGCAACGCGCGATAGACGTCTGGCGGAATTCGACGGAGCCGGTGAACCGCCTCCTGGCTTGCCGGTCGAAGTGCTGTGCGAGGATCACAGCGGAACGTATCAACTGCCGTTCGCCTGCCGCTATGTCGAGGGACGCTGGCAGAACCACGAGGCCGGCATCGCGGTCGAAGCGACCGTGATCGGCTGGCGCTTGCCGCGTGTGAAGCACTCCGGCGTCGCCTGACAGCGGCTTCTGTTCCAAAATGCAACGGGGCCGCGCTCCGCCTTAACCTTCGGAACGCGGTTCGAACGAATCGCGTCCGAATCAGCCGAATCGCCTCGTCCACGCCTGTTCACGGCTAGATGTCGACGCGGGTCTGTTTTCGCGCACAATATCTGCGCGACGGCCGGGTGGGCTCGAGCCTGGAGCCGGCGCCAAAGGTTAACGGGTCGTCCGTTAAGAAGCCGGATTGATCGAGGCTGGCCGGGCGAGCGTGCGCCATAGCTGGGCCAGGAACAGGCACAAGAGATATCTCAGCCAGGCGAGGATGCGGCGGAAGTTGTGTCCGACGGCTGAGAGGACGACGTTGGCGGCATCGCCGGCGCGGCCTTTGAGGTAGCAGCGCCCGAGGTGGCCTTCCGCCTTCAGGTGTCCGATGATGGGCTCGATGGCGGAGCGGCGGCGCAGCTCGCGCTTGATGACACCGAAAACGCCGCGCTTCTGGCCGGAGATGAAGACGCGACGGGGATTTTGTGCGTCGTGGCCGCGGTATCCCTTGTCGACATAGGCCCGCTCGATCGGACAGCCGGTGAGTGTCTCGGTGCGGTCAATGACGTCCCGCAAGGTGTGACCGTCGTAGGGGTTGTCGGGCAGTGCGCTGGCGTGCAGCACGAACAGGCCACCGGGAGCCCGGCGGTTGTTGGTGACGATGGAGGCCTTCACGCCGAACTCGTAAGGCGCGCTGGCCTTGCCCTTGCCGATGCACTCCACTTCCGGGGCATGGAAGGAATAGAGCTTCCAGCCGCGCTGGCGCTGCTGCTGCGAGCGGATCTGCGTGGCCCGGCCGAGCGGGAGGGCGAACGCCTGCTCCAGTGCTGGCTGGCCTTCGATCTTGCGGCGGATGTCGCGGATGATCCGGCCCAGCCGGCTACGCAGGATACGCAACTGCCGCTGATGCCGCCTGAACTGTTTGGCATGGGCGTAGCGGCCGGCCATCATCGCGGCGGCCTTGGCGATGCGAGCATAGGATTGCCGCAGCCTGACGCCGTGCCTGATCGCCAGGCGGTTGAGCCCCTTGATGGCCGCATGCAGCAGCTTGGCATCGGTCGGAAAGGTGATGGCCTTCGGCTGCACCGTGGTGTCGACCGTAACCCGCTTGAGGTCCTGGCTGCGTAATGCACCGGCCTCGTGCGCTACCCGCAAGCTCTCGGCCAGCAGCAACTCCAGCTTGTCGCCAAGCCGCTTGCGCCAATGGCTCAGGTCCGAGCGCTCGTGCGGGAACGTGTGCTGAAAGAACTCTTCCCCGGTGAAGAACTGGAAGTATGGGTCATGGACCCAGCGCTCGCACACCTCCTCATCGGACAGCCCGTAAATGTGCTTGAGCAACAGCAGACCGATCATGAAGCGCGTCTCGATCCCGGGCCTGCCGTTCTCGCTGTAGAGCGGCGCGATCTCGCCGTCGATCCAGTCCCAATCGACCTTGCCGGCGAGCAGAACCAGCTCGTGCTTCATATTGATGATCTGGTCGAGCCGAGCCCGGAACAGATCGTTCGATCCCGTCGTCTTGTGCTTCTTCGGCCGCATCGTTCCCTCCGATGCAGACAAGGAATCATGCTTCCCGCTTCGAGGGAATCCACGAAAACCAAATCGCAAGGTTCTGACGCCCAAAGCATCAAAACCTTGCAATCTGGAAATGCCCCTTAGCCCAAATCGAGATTCCCGATCAGTGGCTTAGTCCTTCTTCACGGACGACTAACGGTGGACAAGGCATGGCTCGCACCGCCGCCCCAGCCGGTCCCCGCCCCCGAAACAGGCAGGCCACCGCAACGCCTGCCTAATATTCGACCTCGAGCTCCTCGATCTCGGCCGGCTCTTCCTTGGCCGCCGCGATCCATTCCTGCATCTCGGGCATGGCCATGATGGTATCGGCGTAGGCCTTCAGAAGCGGCTCGAGCTTGACGTCATAGGTCACGAAGCGCGTCACCACGGGCGCGTACATCGCATCCGCCATGGTGCGCCTCTCACCGAACAGGAACGGGCCGCCCGATTTCTCCAGGCAGTCGCGCCAGATGGACCAGACGCGGTCGATGTCGGCCTGCGCGCGCGACCAGATCTTGAAGCCGGGGAAGTGTCCCTTCAGATTGACCGGCAGCGAGGCGCGCAGCGTGGTGAAGCCGGAATGGATTTCGCCGCAGATCGAGCGGCAATGAGCGCGCTGGACGCGGTCATCCGGCAACAGGCCGGCGTCCGGCATCACCTCGTTGAGGTATTCGGCGATCGCCAGCGTATCCCAGACAGTCGCGCCGTCGTGGCGCAGACATGGCACCAGGATCGACGACGACAGCAACAGGATTTCGGCACGCGCGGAGGCATCGTCGGGCGCGGTCACGATCTCCTCGAAATCGAGCCCGGAAAACTTCGTCAGCAGCCAGCCACGCAGCGACCAGGACGAGTAGTTCTTGCTGCTGATGGTCAGTGTCGCCTTCGCCATATGGCCTCTTCCCTCACGCCTGAGATGGGCACCCCGCCCGGCCCGCGGCATGCCCACTACCTGTGCTTCCAATGTGTACACCCCGCTTGAAGAGCAAGCGATGTGCCAGTTTTACGGGCGATTTGACTCAGTTTTGGCTTCGATATTGCATGGCACCATGGGACAGGTGGGCGCTTCAGTATGATGTCGATGTATTATCAAGCCTTTCAGAACCAGATGGACCTGACGGCGCCGTGGCGCGCGGGCGCCTCGTCTGCGCTCAAATTCCTCAACCTGGTGCCGCAGGGCGTGTCGCACCAGGTCGTCGGCCGGCTGTCGGCGGCGCTGGAGCTGATCTCGCGCTCCACCCTCACCTACCATCGCCCGGCCTACGGCATCGACAGCGTCATGGTAGGCAACCGTGAGGTCGCCGTCACCGAGGAAATCGCCTACGCGACCCCGTTCGGCTCGCTGCTGCACTTCAAGAAGCAGGGCGTGCCCGAGCAGCCGCGCATGCTGCTGGTGGCGCCGATGTCCGGCCATTTCGCGACGCTGCTGCGCGGCACCGTGAAGACGCTGCTCCAGGACCACGACGTCTACATCACCGACTGGCACAATCCGCGCGACATTCCGCGCAGCGAGGGCCGCTTCGGGCTCGACGACTACACTGATCATCTCATCGACTTCCTCGGCCAGCTCGGCCCGCGCCCGCATATGGTGGCGATCTGCCAGCCGTCGGTCTCGGCGCTCGCGGCCGCCGCCGTCATGTGCGAAGGCAACCATCCCTCGCGGCCGGCCACGCTGACGCTGATGGCAGGGCCGATCGACACGCGGATCCAGCCGACCAGGGTGAACGAGTTCGCCAAGAGCAGGCCGATCGACTGGTTCGAGCAGAACCTGATCAACTACGTGCCGGTGCAGTGCCGCGGCGCGCTGCGCAAGGTGTATCCGGGCTTCGTGCAGCTCACCGCCTTCGTCTCGATGAATCTCGAGCGGCACATCAAGCAGCACATGGACCTCGCCAACCACATCGCCAAGGGCGAGAAGGAAAAGGCGGCAACCATCAAGACCTTCTACGACGAATATTTCGCGGTGATGGATCTGCCCGCGGAATTCTACATCGAGACCGTGCGCGACGTATTCCAGGAGCATCTGCTGCCGCAGGGCAAGCTGATGCATCGGGGACGGCCGGTGAACACCAAGGCCGTCAGCCGCATGGGGCTGATGACGGTCGAGGGCGAAAAGGACGACATCTGCTCGATCGGCCAGACGCTCGCCGCGCAAGACCTCTGCACCGGCGTGCGCGCCTATCGCCGCGTGCACCACATGCAGGCCGGCGTCGGCCATTACGGCGTGTTCTCCGGCAAGCGCTGGAACAACGAGATCTATCCGCTGCTGCGGGATTTCGTGCACGTGAATTCGTGAGGCGCACGCCGCGCCGCGCGAGGGCTGCTCTTCAAGCCCGTATCGAGCCGGGCCACGCGACGACTTGCCCTGACATCACAAGGCGGTTGCGTCCGCTCTCCTTGGCGGCGTAGAGCGCTTTATCCGCAGCCACAATCAACGACGTGCAATCCGCCTTGTCGGCGAACGACATATGTGTGGCGCCACCAATACTGAGGGTGACCTGCTTGGATGGCGGGTTGAGCGCGTGGAGGATGCCGAGGTCCTGAATCGCTTGCCGGATTCGCTCGCCGACCTGCTCGCACCCTCCCATGTCGGTGTTTGGCAGCAGCAAGGCGAATTCCTCACCACCATACCGAGCGGCTACGTCTGCAGGCCGTCTGGCCTGCTCCGCCAGGACCCCGGCGACCGAGCGAAGACATGCATCGCCCGCCTGATGCCCGTACTGATCGTTGAAACGCTTGAAATGATCGACGTCCATCAGCAACAGCGACAGAGGCGTTCCTTCGCGCTTCGCCCGGTCCCATTCCGCCTCTAGCCGCTCGTCGAAGTGTCTGCGGTTTGCCAGGGCCGTCAGGCCATCCGAACTGGCGAGAGCCGACAGCTTATCCTCCAGGTCCTTACGTTCGGTCATGTCGCGCGAGATCGCCACCACGCCGTTGATGTCTCCACTCTGCGCACTCCTTGCGACGCGCAGCGCGGTTTCGATCCAGACCTCGCCCTTCTCGCGATGCCGAGTGCGATAAGTGATTCTAGCCTCCTCGGCTTCGCCGTTCATCAGCGCGGAGATCGTTTGCTCAACCCGGGCCAGGTCCGCGGGATTTATGCCGGCAAGGGCCGACGTATCTACCAATTCGTTCGGAGCCCAGCCGAGAACCCGCGCGCTGGACGGCGACGTATAGAGGATGCGTCCATCGAGCGCGATGCGCATGACCATGTCTCCCGACTGCTCCGCAAGGAGGCGGAAATCCGCCTCCTTGGCGATCAGGGCGGCGGCCATCTTTTGCCGCAGGTGCAACTGGCGCACCAGCAAAAGCCCTGCAACAGCGAGCCCTCCTATCAGTCCCAGCACCGCAGCCATGCGCATCAGCGCGGCCCTGCGCCATGGCGCCAAGACGTCGTCTTCCGATTCCGTCGCAACCACGAGAACGGGGTAGCGACTGCTCAGTTGATAAAAGCTCAGTCGCCGAACGCCGTCGAGAGGCGACGTGAAGTAGTAGACGCCCGCAGCCGGCCGCTCGCGGAAATTCCTAAAGAGCGGTGCCTTCGACAGATCGCGGCCCGTGTATCCGTTGTCCGGGCTACGCGCGAGGACAATGCCTTTCGCTGTCGCCAGTGAAATTGAGCCGTTCTGGCCAACGTCGAACCCGCGATAGAATTGCAGAAAGTAGTCGACATCGATCGTGGTAAGAGCCACTCCGGCAAAACTGCCGTCAGGATGATTGAAGCGCCTTGACGCGGTGATGATCCATTGCCCGCCCGACCTGCTCCTCACTGGAGGCCCGATGAAGGTTCCCCGATCAGCCATGGCGCGATGATGCTGGAAATACTCTCGGTCGCTGTTGTTGAGACTGGCGAAATCCACAGGCTCGCTGGTCGCGAGCCAGCGGCCGGTCTCGTCATAGACGAACACGGCGCGGATCCGGTTCGCGGCTTTGCGCCGGGAAAGAAAGGTCTGAATCTTGGCGATTGCCGCCGGGCTGGTTCCCTCGAGTTCGAGTTGGCCAACCAACACATTGAGAACGGTGTCCGCGAGTTCGAACGTATCGTCCGCGTGTTGCGTCACCGACCGGGCCAGATTGGCCATGTCCGTTTCGGAGCCCTTCAGCAGCGTCTGTCGCGAGGACCACTCCCGCCAGCCGCTGAGCGCGACCATCGCCAAGCAAGCGACCGCCACAAATGCGGAGGCCCAGAGCGTCAGACGCCCCGGGCGAACATCACTACGGTGATCGATCAAGAGACGCTCCCTCCACCCTCAACCCCGTAAACGCCTTGGGCTAAGGAATGGTTGCTCGTTCCGGTTGAGGTTTTTGGCAGAGCACCGGAAGGAGACTGACGGCATCGATGAGCGGCCTGACCGTCGATCGATAGCCCATGGACTGATCGGACGAGAAGGATAACACAGCAATCAGCTCAGCTTGACGGCCTCGAGCACTGTGCCGGCCACTCGACCAAAGTGAGGTTCAGTAAAACTCGCCGGATGCAGGCTTCGAACTCCGGCAAAATGTGCCAAGTCGTCGATCCGCGGTTGAGGCCGAATGACCAGGCTCTCTGCCGGCAGACGTTCGGTCGGCGAAAACGACGCGGGCTTCGCGCCGCCTGCAACAATGTGGGGCAACGGCGCGGCCATTGACCAGATGTTCTTGAGCATCGCCCTGTTCACCGAGCACGCGATGACGCCGTTGCCCCTCAGGCGGGCGACGGTAAAGAGCTTCCGGATCAGCAGGTCTCGTTCAAGCGACTGCGGCAAATGGAACTGCAGCCCGACGAGATGGCCTCTTTGCTGCATGACCATCGCGTCGATCCACCCCACCTGCGCGATGTGCACGCGCAGCGGTTCTCCAGCGCGAGGACAGTCAATGCCGGCGCCGAGCAGAACGCCGGCGCCAGAGAGGGAGACGTTGCTCACGCGCCCAGAAAGCACCTCGCCGGTCCCAGTCAGGATCAAGACTGATTCATCGACATCGAAACGCTCCTCGGCACGTCCCATCCGCGCCTGCAGCGAGGTCATGCAGACGAAGAAGAGCACGACGATGTTCACGACCGACCAGAAGGCGACCATCGGTAAAGCGCCCGGATGATCGATGATCCGCCATTCCGGGATGGTGTTGAGAACCACGCCGACGACCGTCAACGCCATCAGACCCGCCGATGGCCAGAATATCTCCGCGGCGTAGCTTGCGCGTCGCGCGGCAGCGCCCTTGGGCGTCACCCTGAACGCATGCCCCGTCGGCTTGACGAGAGTCCCGAGCACCGTTGGCAAGATCTTGAAGCTCTGGATAGTCGCCGATACCTGAGCGGCGAGCGGAAAGTGCTCGTGCGGCGCGAACCAGGAGATGCCGCCGTTAAGCGCCAGGATCGCGGGAAACAAGTAATAGAAGACCGACTCAGGAGTGACGTCGACGACAGGCGCTAGCCCAGTCCACATGAACACGATCGGAACCAACACGACCGCGAGCGCCCGCAGGCCCATTGAGAGCCAATGCGTCGGAAAGAAGAGGAGCCGATGCATCAAGCCCAGTCCGGGGCCGAGCGGGCCGTCGGCGAGATACAGCGTCTGGATCGCGCCACGCGCCCAGCGTTGCCGCTGCACGAAAAAGGCGTCAAGGCTTTCCGGCGCCAGTCCAATCGCCAGCGGCTCGCGTAGATAGCGAGTGACGTACCCCTTGCGCAGCAGGACCAGCGTCAGCAACATGTCTTCCGTAATGGACTGGGTCGGCAAGGCATCGCCCACCGCGCGGAGTGCTGCGCGACGCGTGACGGAGTTGGAACCACAACAAAAGGCACCATCCCAGCCGTCGCGCGCCGGCATGATGGAATCGAAGAAGAACCGTTGCTCGTCCGGCAGTCCCCTGTGCAGGCCGAGATTCGCCTGCATCGGGTCCTCATTGTAGAAGGTGTGCGGGATCTGAACGATTCCGATCTTTGGATCGGCGAAGAAGCCCATCGTGCGCATCAGGAAATTGCGCTGCGGCACGAAGTCCGCATCAAAGATCGCGAAGAATTCGCCGCTCGTCTTCGTCAGGGCATGATTGATATTGCCGGCCTTGGCATTCAAGTTGTCGGCGCGCGTGAGATAGCCGGCGCCCTTTTGCTTGCAGAGTTCCCTGAGCCAAGGCCTGCGACCATCATCCAAGACCCAGACCTGGAAATTTGGATAGCCCAGGCACAGCGCGCCCGTGATCGTCTTTTCCAGCACCTCGAATGGCTCGTCATAGGTCGGAATAAAGACGTCGACCGAGGGCAGCTCGTCATCCGGCAGGCTGCGAAGCCGACGCTCGTGCTGATCTGCTTCGCTGCGGCGATCGGTCCTGCGAAGGAAAGTCAGATAGAGAATGAACTGATCTGTGAAGGTCAGAAGCTCGACGAACAGACAGAACCAGATCCAGCCGACCTGATACCAGCTCCCGCTTGCCGGCAGCACGGTGGTGCAAATACGCCATTCGAGATAGCGGGCGACCACGAGCCAAACCACGACAAAGACCGAGACTCGCGCCCAAGGGCGCGCGACTGGAAAGGTCGGCGCCAACAGATACATCGCCGCAAAGATGCCCAGCATCGGCGCGAACAGCTGAGAGAGAGGCAGAGTCATGACCTGCATGGAACATCTCGCTTACAGGGACGACTGGTCGAGCTCCAGGCGAGCGGTCAGCCATTTCAACTTCGAGCTGACCAATCGTAGCAGGCCGTCGGCGCTGCGCTCGAAGCGCACCTCAGCCAACCGTCCGATATCGCAGGAGCCGTTGCGATCGGCCGACGTCTCATTGGGCGGAAGCGATATCTCTACGGTGATGTTGCCCGGATCAGGCCGCGGCACCCGAGCCGCAAGCAGCCGATCATCGCCGTAGGCTGCCGATCCGCGGACTTGCCGGATCTGGCCGGTCTTCCATTCGCGGCTCCCAATCAGGCGGACGGTAGCCGCATCTCCGGCCTTGATCTTCTCGAAATCACGCTCGGGGAGTTCAACAACGATGAACCGGCGCTCGCAATCTGCAAAATCGAAGACCGATTGCCCTTCCGTGACCATCGAGCCCGGGCTGGCCGCTACCGACCAGACCACATGGGCTGCGGGCAAGGACAGATCGTAGTGATCGAGACGATCAAGTCGAGTGCGTTCCTCTGCGATTTCCGCGGCCAGCTGCGCGGCGCGTGAGCTGTTCTGCAACAGGTCCGTCTCGAGCTCCTGGCGGCGGAGGACAAGCCGCTCGCGCTGCTGCTGAGAATAGGGCACGTCATTGGCATCGCCACGAAGATAGATGCCCTTCTCGACCGCCCCCATCTCGGTCTTGAGGCGCTGCAGGCGTTCATCGGCCATCTGGCACCGCGTTGCGGTTGCCTCCTGCGAGGCCTGGGCCTCACCGGAGCGGATCTGCGAACTGATGCCGAGCTTCACGAGCCTCTCCATCCGGCCCGCGACATCGTTCCGCTGCCGCGCCTCGGCGAGACAGCCGCCTTTTTCAGCTTCCGTTTCGCCGATCTCGTGGCTCAGGCGTGCCACCATCCCCAAACGATAGTCCTCGCTGCGCTCGCCGAGCTTGCGATCGAGCTCGGCGATTTCCTCCAGTTGCCGACGTGCGAGCTCGGCGCGTTTGGTGGACATGGCAAGCTGCTGATCAAGGTCCATGAGGTGCCGGCGATCCGGCGAACGCGCCTCGACCAGCGGCACCACCCGGGTGCGCTGGAAATATTCACCCTTGCGTGGAAGATCTGACGAGAGCTGACCCGCCATCGGTGCAGTCACCCGCATGAGCTCGGCATTGACATAGGCGGAGGGAGCGATTCGGTAGGTCACATACGGCAACAGGGTCCATCCGCTCAGAGCGATGATCCCGAGCGCCAAGGATCGGCGAACAATCCGGCTGCGAATGAAACGTTCGACATGCAAGCGAACCACGACTGGATCTCCAATGGGCTTTGGTCGCTGCGCCTGCCCCAGCGAAGGCAAGCCAATCGCCGCATGGCCCGGCCCTGGGATGGAGTCTGCGCCTTGAGGCACTGAGCAATCCGACAACATTGGTGCTAGCCGAGATCGGGATTCGCCGCCGCAGCAGACTCGCGTTCACAACCAAGAGAAGCGTATCTAGCTTTCACCACATTAGGTTAAGCTGTGTCAAAACCGGAAGACTACGGCTCCCCGAATCGAAGACCAGGATGCCGACCTATTCCGGCTTGAAGTCGGCGCGCCGGTTGCGCCGATCGAATGGCGGCGCGGCTAACGCCCATTCCTAAGCAGCTCTTTCGCTTCTTCGACTTCGGGAAGATTTCGTTCCGCCTCGAATTCGGCGAGGACGGGAGCGAGCAGTTCGAAAACCGCGCCGGCTCGGCCATTTGTCTTGTGCAGGCGCGCAAGTCCAAGGGCGCTGCGCAGCTCGAAACTCTTCGCCCGTTGGTGTCGTGCGATTTCCAGCGCCCGGCTGAAGGCATTTTCGGCCCCGGAACCGTCCGGAGGGTCATGTCGCGACAAAAGCTCGCCCTGGACGCGATGCAGCTCGGCATCAAGCCAGTGCTGACCGGATTGTGCCGCCGATGCGATCAATTCGCTCAGGATCTCCAGCCCGGTTTCGAGTTGGCCCACCTCTGCATCCGCCATCGCGACCTGCATCCCCCAAAACGGTTCACAGAGGTAGCAGTCATTCTCGCGCAGCATGGTCCATCCGCGGCGCATGTCCGTCAGTCCGGCCATCCGGTCGCCGGCACGCCACTTTGCGAGGCCATTCAGGTAGGTACCGGCGGCCACGTACAGCGGCATCGTGTGGTCGCGCGCGAGACCGAGCGCCAGGATAGTATCCGTCTGCTGCAACATGCCCCCGCACAGTCCGTCGAACACGGCCCGATGAACAAGCGCATTGGCCCGGGACAGCGCCCGTTGTTCTCCCGAAGCGCTCACCGCTTCGGCTGCGAGCCGGCGCGCGCGAGCGATGCTGCCAAGCGGCCAAAGCACCAGAGCAAGAAACCTCATGATCACGAACGGCAGATCCAGCGCCGAGGGCCTGAACGTCGCGGGATCCGGCTCGGCACCATAGATCGCCAGTGCCCGCTCGAGATGCGTTCTCGCGTTCAAATAGTCGCCCCCGAACCAGCAGGTGACGCCGCCTGTCCAATGCGCAACGACGGCGGCCACCGGCGCGTCCGGTCGTCGCTCCGCGGCACTCATGATGGCGTCGGCCAGTTCCCGCATTGGAGCAAGTTCGCCGTGTGTCAGACAGGCATTGAAGAGGCCCGAATGTATCGGCGCAAGTTCCACCGGATCATTGATGTCGGCAGCGAACTGCCGGGCGCGCGTCCATGCGGCTACCGTTTCGGGGGCGCTGTGCCCGAGGCCGCCCCTTAACGCGCGGCCATATGCGATTTGAAGATGCAGCCTGCTCATCATCCGGCGAGGCTCGTCAGGCAACTCATCGGCGATGGCAATCGCCTTGCCGAGATGCGCAATTGCCTCGGAATAGGCCGAGCGTTTCAGCGCCTGCTGGCCCGCCTTGCGCCACCACTCGAGGGCGACCTCGTTCAGCCCAGCCTCGGTGAAGTGGTGTGCCAGAACTTCCGGCTCGGTCTCGGCGACGACTGGAAACTTTTCGCGCAGGACATCGCCGATGCGCGTGTGAAGCACCTGCCGTTTGCTCTTGAGCAGGCTCTCGTAGGCCGCCTCCTGAACGAGAGCGTGCTTGAAACTGTAGTTTGCCTCGGGCGGAGCCCCGCGACACACCAGCAGTTCGGCCTCCTCGAGTTGCCCCAGCGCAGCGCTCAGCGTCAGATCATCGCGTCCCGCCACATATCTCAGCAGCGCGTACGAGAAGTCGCGGCCGATGGCGGCGCCTATCTGCGCCACCTCCTTCACCGGAGCCAGCCGGTCGAGCCGCGCCATCAGCGAATCCTGCAACGTCGCGGGAATAGCGAGCGGCGGGAGCGGACTTTCGAGGCGATAGCGCCCGGCACCTTCGACGAGCCATCCGGACTCCAGCACCATCTTGGTCAATTCCTCGACGAATAGCGGGACGCCATCCGTCCTGTCGATGATCTGCTTCATCATCTCGCGTGGCAGCTGGCGACCGACAGTCACCTGCTCGACCAGCGCCCGCGTGTCCTGCCGATCGAGCCGGTCGAGCCGCAACAGAGTGACGTTGGCAAGGCCCGACCAGGAGGGCTCGAACTCCGGCCGCGACGTCATGAGCACGAGTATCGGCAGTCGCCTGATCCGGTCGACCGTGAGATCGAACAGTTCAAGTGTCGTGGCATCGGCCCAATGCATATCCTCGCAGATGATCAGCAGGGGCTGCTCTCGCGCCAATCCCTCAAGCTGATCGAGAAGGGTGGCAAAGGTCTGTCGCCGCAGCTGCGCCGGGCTCAGACCGAGCGGCGGATAACGGTCGCCGGTTGGGATCGAAAGCAGTGCCGCAATGAGCGCCGTCGCCCGGGCAACCTGCTGCGTTCCAAGCGCCAGCATCGCCTCGAGCTTGTCGAGCTTTTGCCCGGGCGTGTCGTGCGAGCAAATGCCGGCAGCGCGCTCGAGTTGCGCGACAAAGGGATGAAGCGCACTGTTGGTGTGGTACGGCGAGCACTGATATCGCACGCGGCGGTGCGCCCCCAACACGGGGCTTTCGGACAGCATTGCGACCATGCGCGACTTGCCGATGCCGGCTTCGCCGGAAATCAGCACCATCTGCCCTTGCCCCTGCCATGCCAACCGCTGGCGCGAGAGCGTGAGTTCGATCTCCTCCTTGCGGCCGACAAAGCCGATCGAGCGCGCCGCGTGGACCGCCTCGAAGCGACTTTCCGATGCGGGCGCTCCCTCGACCGCCCAGACCGCGATGGGTTCGGATATCCCCTTGACCTCGCGGCGGCCGAGGTTACGAAAAGTGAAGAGATCACCGAGCAGCCGGCGCGTCGACGAGGCAACGACGACCGCTCCCGGCTCCGCCAGGCTCTGGAGCCGGGCAGCGAGGTTTGGTGTATCGCCGACCGTTGCGCTCTCCTCTGACGCATCTCCGCTGATGAGGTCGCCGACCACCACAAGCCCGGTCGCGATTGCGATCCGCAACTCAACCCGTTCGTCGCCGCTCGTCTTGAGCTGTCGCATCGCAGAGATGGCGTCGAGGCCCGCGCGCACTGCGCGCTCCGCGTCATCCTCGTGGGCGCGCGGATAGCCGAAATAGACGAGTATTCCGTCGCCGACGAACCTCGCTATGCTGCCGTCATAGGCGGAAATGACCCTCGCGCAGGCAGCGCGATAGGCCCGGATCACTTCCCACATATCCTCGGGATCGAGACGCGCCGAGAGTGCAGTCGAGCCGACCAGATCGCAAAACATGACGGTGAGGTGGCGCCGCTCGGCGTCGTGAGGAGGAGCCGGCGATGCGATCAACGCGGCGGGATCGAGGTCGGCAATAGCACGCAGCATTTTACGGCGATGGCCGAGCAGGACTCCGAGCTTATCGAAGTCCTCGTCCATCAGCTCGGGAAGGACGCCCATGTCGACGCCATTTTGGACAAAACGCTCTGCGTACTGCCCAAGTCCCAGCTTCTCGAGCCACTCCGCAATCTGCATTGGCTCCACCGATCCTGTGGTTGGCGGTTAGCAGAATTTTGGACCACGGCGCGGGGACGATATCCCAACATCGTCATGATGGCACGTCTTGTTTGTTGCGCGATAAACTCAGGTTGCTCAGTACTGATAGGGCTTCCAAGCAGCGGCATTGCCCGATGCGAACGGCAGCGCTACCAAGAATCGTCAGCACGCAGCGTTGAACGACGGAGGTTGCAATGAGTCGTGGCTACTCACCCCGTACCTGAGGCCCCCTCCAACACTGCGGCTCGTGCCCGCCTCACCACGCCTGGCAGACGCTTTCCGTGAGCGCAGTCCTTCATTCCTTGTCCATCGACGCTTCGTAGCTGCGAGCCATCGTGCCCGCCGCAACTTGAAGCGAAGAGCCAACCACCCAACAGCCGGCAACAAAGCCTATCAGGCCGTTGGGGAGATTTTGATCAAGGACAAGGATGCTGACTGACAGGGTTGCGGCAATGGCGGCGACGAACGTTCCGGCCGCACTCATGATCTCAACCGCCTCGGAACCGGTGTATTCTTCCGAGAGGCTCGAGATCGACTTCCGAGCGACACTGCGAGACAAATCGATTCCAACATAATAGCTGAGAGCTCCGTAGAGCGTGGTCATCAGCACAATCCAGCCGCTTTCAAACAGTCCGTCTCTCTGACGCAACAGGGTCGCGCCCACATAGAGGCCGCAAGAGGCCCCAACGGCTGCGAGCCCAATTCTTTCAAGAAGATGGGCCGATTTGATCAGGCTGGAACGAGCGATCCGAAGATTGCCGACTTGCCTCGTTTCGGACACTGCACTGGAAACTGCATCGCCTAGCTTCATTGGTGAGCTCCTTCTTGGGTAAGTAGCAGCCTACCGGCCGACCCCGAATAGAGGCAGCCTCGTGGACGCGTCTTGCGATTCCCCTGATTCCAATTTCTGAAAAATCTGTGCTGAGTGATGGGGCTGGCTTGCTCGCGAGCAAGACGAGAGCCAATCCAAAGCTGCGAGCACGCGGCTTCGCAGGCATTGCATCTCACCCGTGTCTGTCAGTTAGCTTCGGGTGCGGCAATTTCTTGCGGAATTGGTAGCTCGAGGAGAGTGTGATGGAATATGAGATCGTTCACATTCCGCAGCTCCCTGTCGCTCGATCCGGTCACGATTTCCGGAGGACGAGTCTGCATCTGCCCGGCGTTTTCGCCGACATCAAACCTATCTACACTTGCCTGCTTCGTACACGTCAACTCATGCGTTTGGTCACGTCATCGGAAACGTACCGCATCCTGCGCGCCTCAGGCCGACCACTCCTCGCCCCACACCTGGACGACGTGACCAGGCGAGACCTCGCGATATTGCCGCACCGGCGGCTGGTAGTCCGGCGCGCGCACCGGGCTCCTGATTTCGTCGTTGGAGGCCTCGCGCTTGGTGCCGCGGCGCGCGGGATCGGGGACCGGCACGGCGGCCATCAGCTTCTTCGTATAGGGATGCTGCGGATTGCCGAACAAAGCTGCGCGCGGGCCGATCTCGACGATCTCGCCGAGATACATCACCGCGACGCGGTGGCTCATGCGCTCGACCACCGCGATGTCGTGGGAAATGAAGAGGTAGGCAAGGCCCATGCTGGCCTGAAGGTCGAGCATCAGGTTGACGACCTGCGCCTTCACCGAGACGTCGAGCGCCGAAACCGCCTCGTCCGCGACGATCAGCTTCGGCCCGAGCGCGAGCGCCCGCGCAATGCAGATGCGCTGGCGCTGGCCGCCGGAGAATTCATGCGGGAAGCGCGCGGCCATGTCGGCGGTCAGGCCGACGCGCACGAGCAGGTCGGCGACCTTGTCGCGCCCCTGCGCAGCGGTGGCGAGGCCGTTGGCCAGCAGCGGCGCTGCGATCGCCGTGCCCACCGACATGCGCGGATTGAGGCTCGCGAACGGATCCTGAAACACGATCTGCATCTGCTTGCGGAAGTCGCGCAAGGTGCGGCCGTTCATCGCCAGCACATCGTGGCCGTCGAGCAGAACCGTCCCGCTGTCCGGCTCGAGCAGCTTGAGGATCGAGCGGCCGGTCGTCGACTTGCCGCAGCCGGATTCGCCGACCAGCGCCAGCGTCTCGCCGGCGTGCAAGGTGAAGGAGACGTTCTCGACCGCGTGGACGCGGCCGGAGACCTTGCCGAACAGGCCCGAGCGGATCGGAAAGCGCGTGGTGAGGTTCGAGACTTCGAGCAGCGGGCGCTCGGCAGTCGAGACCGTATCCGGTGTCTCGGTCGGCTCATCCGAGGTGCCGGTGACCTTGTCGACAATCGGAAACCGCATCGGCCGCGGACGCCCGTCCATCGAGCCGAGGCGAGGCACCGCCGCGAGCAGCGCGCGGGTGTAGGGATGCGAGGGCGCGGCGAAGATGCGCGACGTCGCATCGGTCTCCACCGCCTGCCCGCCATACATCACGACCGTGCGGTCCGCGATCTCGGCGACCACGCCCATGTCGTGGGTGATGAAGAGGATCGACATCCCCTCTTCCTGCTGGAGCTCCTTCAGGAGCTCCAGGATCTGGGCCTGGATGGTGACGTCGAGCGCGGTGGTCGGCTCGTCGGCGATCAGGAGTCTCGGCTTGCAGGCCAGCGCCATCGCGATCATCACGCGCTGGCGCATGCCGCCGGAGAAGCGGTGCGGATGCTCGTGGAAGCGAGATTTCGCGGCGGGGATGCGGACGCGATCGAGCAGCCGGACGGTCTCGGCCTCGGCCGCCGCCCGCGACATGCCGCGATGCTGGATCAGCGCTTCCGCAATCTGGAAGCCGATGGTGAGCACCGGATTGAGGCTCGTCATCGGCTCCTGGAAAATCATGGCAACGTCGTTGCCGCGGATGTCCTTCATGCTCGCTTCGGGCAGCGCGAGGAGATCGCGGCCGGCGAGCGTGACGCGCCCTTCGACGCGGCCGATGTCTCTCGGAATGAGCCGCATGATCGATAGCGCAGTGACACTCTTGCCAGAGCCCGACTCTCCGACGATTGCCACGGTCTCCCCGGGCGCGACGTCGAATGACACATTGCGCACGACGGGAATCCATCGCCGCTCGATCATGAAGGAGGTGACGAGGCCGGCAACCGACAGCACAGGTGCCTGCGCGTCGGCGATCACTTTGTGAGCTCCGCTCGCACCGATACTCATGCAAAGCCCCCTGCACATGCCGCGCAGACGGTGCGCTCCCTCCCCCGCTTGCGGGGGAGGGTTGGGGAGAGGGTGTCTCTACAATCGAGAACCCCCAAGAGGCGAGAACCCTCACCCGGCGCTACGCGCCGACCTCTCCCGCAAGCGGGAGAGGTGAACTGAGCCCGTGGCCGCACCGATGTCAAAATCACCATCCCCCTCAGTAACCACGGCTGCGATCAACCCGCCCCGGCAGATCCTCGCCGCGACGGTGACGTGCGATGACGTCGAGCACGTAGTCGACGGCCGTATCCGGCGTGGTCATGCTGGCGTTGTGCGGCGTCAGCAGGATGCGCGGATGGCTCCAGAATGGATGGCCCGCCGGCAGCGGCTCGGGATCGGTGACGTCGAGGACAGCCCCCGAGAGTGCGCCGCTGTCGAGAGCCGCGAGGACATCGGCCTCGACGAGATGCGGGCCGCGCCCGACATTGACCAGGGAGGCGCCGCGCGGCAGGCGCGCGAACAGGTCCGCGTTCAGTATCCCGCTTGTCTCATCGGTCAGAGGCAGCAGGCAGACGAGAATGTCGGTCTGCGCAAGGAAGTCGGGCAAGGCGTCCATGCCCGCATGGCAGATAACGCCCTCGATCTCGCGCGGCGAGCGATTCCAGCCGAGACGCGGGAAGCCGAACGCCTTGAGGCGTTCGAGCACGGCCTGGCCGAGCTGGCCGAGCCCCATCACGCCGACACGCCGCCGCTTCGCCGGCGTGATCCGGATCTCGCGCCAGACCTGTTCTTTCTGCTGGGCGATGAAGTGCAGGAGATCGCGATGCAGGGCGAGCACGGCCATGGTGACGTATTCGACCATTGTCTCGGCAATGCCGGGCTCCAGCATGCGCACCAGCGGGATGTGCGGTGGAAGTTTGCTGGCGTCGAACTGGTCGACGCCGGCGCCGACCGAGAACACCAGCTCGAGGTTTGGAAAGGTCGCCGCGATGTTGTCAGGCGGCACCCACGCCACGAGATAGCGCACCTCGGCGGGATCGCCGATGTCGGGCCAGAGCCGGAACGGCAGATGCGGCGCGCGCTCCGCGAAGAAGCGCGCCCACTCCGCGCCGCGCACCATGTTGGCCTTGTAGAGAACCGTCATGCGGCCAAGGCCCTCAGAACGGGCTGACCGGCGCGAGCCGGCGGCCGTCGATCATGCGCTTGTGGCTGTAGGCCGCGGGATCGACCAGCGGCGTCGAACCGGTCACGATGTCGGCGGCGAGCTTGCCGGCCGCAGGGCCGATGCCGAAGCCGTGGCCGGAAAAGCCGGTGGCGAGGAAGAAGCCCGGCAGCGCATCGACCGGCGAGATCACCGGGATCGTATCGGGCGTGCAGTCGATCGTGCCGCCCCAGGCTTCCGCGATCTCGATGTCCTTGAGCTCGGGGTTCGACTTGATCAGCGCTGATAGCGCCGCATTGACCAGCGACATGTCGGGCGCGGGGTCGCGCACCCGTTCGGTCTCGAACGGCGACGGCTTGTCGAGGCTCCAGCTGGTGCCGCGCATGAGCTGGTCGAAGAACGACTTGCCGAACGACATCTTCAGTCCGTTGCGGCGATGCAGATAGGTCGGCCAGAAGGTGCGGGCGTAACGGAACAGATCGGGCGACAGCTCCACCGTGCCGCGGTTGCGCAGCGCCAGCGTGAAGCCGCCGTCGAGGCGGCGGCGGATGCAGTAGAAGTCGGTGCCGAGCGCCCCTGAGGTAATCTCCGGCGCGGGTGTGGTCCGGCATGCAGTGGCGTTGACGAGACCGATCGGCAGCTCGATGCCGTGACGGCGGCAGAACAGCGACGACCACGCGCCGCCCGAGAGCAGCACGGATTGCGCGCGGATGGTGCCCTTCTCGGTGACGACGGCGCTGACCCGCCCGCCGGTCGTCTCCAGCCCGCGCGCGGCGCAGCCCTGGTGGATCGTAACGCCGTGCTTTCGCGCGGCAGTCGCAAGCGCGGGCACGGCCATCGACGGCTCGGCGCGGCCGTCGCTCGGCGTGTGCAGGCCGCCGACCCATTTGTCGGCATTGCCTGGCATGCGCTCGGCGACCTCCGCCGGCGTCAGGACGGTGGAGTGTACCTGCTGCTCGCGCGCGATCGCGGCCCAGCGTTCCCAGCCGGCGAGCTCGTCCTTGCTCTTGGTCAGGAACAAGACGCCGGTGCGGCGGAAGCCGGCATCGACGCCGGCGTCGTTCTGCATGTCCTCCCACAGCCGCAGCGCCTCGCGCGCCAGCGGAATCTCCTCACGCGCGCGGCCCTGCTGGCGGCACCAGCCCCAATTGCGGCTCGACTGTTCGCCGCCGACATGCCCCTTCTCGACGAGCGCGACGGAAAGCCCCTTCTTCGCCAGATGATAGGCCGCCGAGACGCCGATGACGCCGCCGCCGATGACGACGACGTCGGCCTGCGCCGGCAGGCGTTCGTCGCTATTTATACGGTTGAGCGGCGGGGACATCGGACACTCCTGGACTTCAGTTCGATCGAGCTCTTGCTCGTCATGGGATATTCATCCTGGGATCGAGCGCGTCACGCAGGCCGTCGCCGAGGAAGTTGAAGCTCGTGACCGCGAGCGTGATGGCGAGGCCCGGCGCAATGGCGAGCCACGGCGCGCTGGTGAGATAGATCTGCGCGTTGTTGAGCATGTTGCCCCAGCTCGCGGCCGGCGGCTGGATGCCGTAGCCGAGATAGCTGACATAGGATTCGAGCAGGATCGCCTTGGCGACGTTCAGCGTCGCCGCGACCACGATCGGCGCGATCGCGTTGGGCACGAGCTCGTGGAACATGATGCGCAGGTTCGACGAGCCGAACGCGACGGCGGCGACCGCGAACTCGCGCTCCCTGAGCGAACGAACCTGGGCCTCGACGACGCGGGCAACGCTCATCCAGGCGGTCGCCGCGATCAGCACGGTGGTGGTGACGAGGCCGGGCTCGGTCAGCGCGGCGAGCGCAAGCAGCAGGAAGATGGTCGGAAAGCACAGCACGGCGTCGACGAGCCGCATCAGGACCGCACCGACCACGCCGCCATAGAAGCCGGCGAAGGCGCCGACGGCGATGCCGACCGCCATCGCGATCACCATCGCGACGATGCCGATCGAGAGCGACACCCGTCCGCCCATCATCAGCCGCGCCAGCACGTCGCGGCCGAGCTCGTCGGTGCCGAGGATGTGTGCGCCCGAGAGCGGCGGCGCGAACCGCTTCATGATGTCGATATAGGTGTCGTCGAACGGCAGCAGGTAAGGACCCAACGCAGAGCCGAGGACGAGAACGAGGATGATCACGGCGCCCGCAAGCGCGAGCCGGTGCCGGCGGAAGCGCCGCCATGCGGCCTGGCCGGGCGCGAGCTGGTCGGTGGAGAGAACCGCGCTCGTCATCGCTAACCCACCCGGATGCGCGGATCGACGACGGCATAGAAGATGTCGGCGAGCAGCGAGCCGATCAGCACCATGGTCGCCGAAAACATCAGGATGCCCATCACCACGGGATAGTCGCGGTAGCCGATGGAATCGAGGAACAGACGCCCCATGCCGGGCCAGGTGAACACGGTCTCGGCGACCAGCGCGCCGCCGAGCAGCGTCGGAAACTGGAGGCCGGCCACCGTGATCATCGGCAGCAGCGCATTGCGAAGCGCGTGCACGGTGAGGATCCGCCATTCCGGCATGCCCTTGGCGCGCGCGGTACGGATGTAATCCTGGTTGATGACCTCGAGCATCGAGGAGCGCATGAAGCGGCCCCACATCGCGGTCTCGACCAGCGCCAGCACCAGGGCGGGCGCGATCAGATGATGCAGCAGGTCGAGGAAGGAGCCGTCGCCGACGGTCTCGCGGTTGCCGGCCGGCAGCCAGCCGAGCTTCACCGAGAACACGTAGATGGTGACGAGGCCGAACCAGAAGGTCGGGATCGACAGCGCGATCATGGCGCCGACGGTTGCGAGCGTGTCGAACAGCGAATAGCGGCGCAGCGCGCCAAGGATACCGATCCAGCAGCCGAGCAGCACCGCAATGATCGTCGCGGTCGCCATCAGCTCCAGCGTTGCGCCGAGATGCGAGGAGATCACCGACAGCACCGCCTCGCCGTCGCGGTAGGACTTGCCCCAATCGCCTTTGAGCATGCGGCCGAACCAGTCGAGATACTGGATCGGCAGCGGCCGATCGAGGCCGAGCTGCCTGGTGACGCGGTCGAGATCCTCCTGCGTCATCTGCGCGGAGGCAGCAAATTGCGAGAGCGGACCGCCCGGCGCCAGATGCAGCAGGGCGAATCCGATCGCCGAGACGATCACAAGCAGCATGATCGCCTGCGCCAGGCGATTGACGACATAACGGGCCATCTCAGCCGATCCAGCGAGCCGGAGCCATCAGGCCCAGTACCATTCGCGGATGTTCCAGCAATTGATGGAGGTGTTGATGTTGGGACGGAAACCCTGCAGCCCTTCCTTCACGCCTTCGGCGATGAAGCCCTGGAACATGGGCAGGATCGCGAGGTCGTTGCGGATCAGCTTTTGCAGATCGCCATAGGTGGTCTTGCGCTGCGACAGATCGAACTGCTTGGCGCCTTCGGCGAGAAGACGATCGGCCTCCGGGCTCTGGTACTGATAGGTGTTGTAGCCGCGGCCGCCCTTGGCGGGAATGGCGCCGGAGCCGAAGCGCGGCGTCACGTCGGGGTCGCTGCCCAGCATGAAGTTCACCGACACCAGCACCGAGTTGAACTTCGACTGCTGCCAGAAGTCGCCCCAGATCACCGCCGCCGGCATGTTGTTGACGCGCATCGCAGCACCAATCGCGCGCCAGTCCTGGACCAGGAGCTGCTGGGTCTGCTCGCGCACCGCATTGCCTGACGTCGTCGAGTTGGTGAATTCGAGCTTGATGCCGCCCTTCTCGCGAACGCCGCTGGAGCTGCGAACCCATCCCGCCGCATCGAGCAGCGCATTGGCCTTGGCGGGATCGTATTTGTGCTGCGGCAGGCCCTTCTGGAACGACCACGCCTGCTGCGGCACGAAGCTCTCGGTCTGCGTCGGCAGGCCGTAATAGAGCGCGTCGATGATCGCCTGCTTGTTGATGGCGAGGTAGAGCGCCTCGCGCACCGCGCGGTCGGCGAAGGGACCGAAATCCAGGTTGGGCGCGATATGCTCCACCGAGGACGTCGCCGAGACGAAGATCTTGCGGCCCTTCAGCGTCTTCGCCTCCTGCACGAAGTTCGGCAGGATGCCTTGCAGGCCGGTGTAGTCGACCTGGCCGGTGCGGAACTGGGTGTAGAGCACGGTGAGGTCGGGGATGTATTTGAACACCACGCGCTCCACGTACGGCCCCTTGCCGTGATAGCCGGTGTGGGCATTCAGGAGAATGTGGTCGCCGGGCACGCGCTCACCCCAGCGGAACGGTCCGGTGCCGACAGGCGCATTGTGGAACGGCGAGGCGTTCGGATCGGACACCTTCTCCAGGATGTGCTTGGGCACGATGAAGGTCAGCGATCCCAGGATCGACATATAGGGCGAATAGGGAGCTTCCATTCGCCAGTGGATCTCGTCCGCCGCGACGACCTTGATGTCCTTCACGAGGCTGTGGCCGACGCGGCTGCGCGCGCGGAAATCGGGATTGTTGATCAGCTCGAGCGAGAACTTCACGTCGTCCGCCGTGAACGGCGTGCCGTCATGCCACTTCACGTCGCTGCGCAGCTTGATCTTCCAGGTCAGGCCGTCGGCCGACAGGCCGCCATTCTCGATGGTCGGGACCTCGCGCGCCAGATCGGGAACGAAATTGCCCTCGGGATCGATGTACCAGAGCAGCGAGAACACCTGCCACCAGACGCCCTGATCGACCTCGATGCCGGGCATCAGCGGATGGAAGACGGTCGGCTCCTGCGACAGCGCCGCAATCACCTGCCCGCGCGGCTTGTCCGGCGGATTGGTCGGGCGCTCGGTCTGGGCGAAGGCATTGCCTGCGAGGCTCCATCCCGCCGCGGCGCCGGCCCCGAGCTGGAAGAATTGACGGCGATTCGGACTACCGAGATGCACTGCCCCAACGCCGAACCTGCCGGTGTCGTTTGCCATGACCCACTCTCCGTTGTCGCACACGGCACCGTCTCCCGCGCCCCGAGACCCCGGCAGGGGACAGGAGTGGGCTTTAGTGCTTCTAAATTTTTCGATCAAAAGTTCATCATGACTAAATACAGCTGTCAATCGCATTGCTAGTATGCGCGACCTTTTCACTCCGACTGAAGCCTCGGACCGATGCGGTCCAAGGCTGAGATGATGCATGGGAGAGCGACATGGATGGTCGCGGCGATACCAACGGTCCGAAGGACGCTCCGACGATCGAGACCGACGATGCGGTCGACCAGCGCCTCGGCGAAACCGTGCGGCTGCTGCGTCAGCGCGCCGGCCTCTCGATCCAGGACGTCGCCAACAAGACCGGCCTCTCGAACGGCATGATCAGCCAGCTCGAACGCGCGCGCGCCATGCCGTCGATCCGTACGCTGCGCCTGCTCAGCATCGCGCTCGACGTGCCGATCTCCTATTTCTTCGAGACCACCGATCCCGGCGACGTGCAGCGCTACATCGTGCGCAAGAACAGCCGTCGGCTGCTGCGCCTCACCGCGAGCGGCGTCGTCAAGGAAGCGCTCACCCCCGATGGCAAGGGCCAGCTCGAACTCTACGAGCTCACGCTCAATCCCGGCGCCTCGTCCGGCACCGACTTCCTGCAGCACACCGGCGAGAAGGCCGGCTACATCCTGTCCGGCAGCCTGCGGCTGTGGCTCGACAACCAGGCCCACGTGCTCGAGGCCGGCGACAGTTTTCGTTTCCCGAGCATCGTGCCGCACATGTTCGACAACCCGACCCAGCAGGCGGCGCGCGTGATCTGGGTGACGACATTGCGCCAGACCGATTCGCCGGCGGGTTGAAGCCCGAGGCAGGCCGGGCCTCGTTTCCGGGCCGGCCGGCCGTCCTGCGCCACCTGAAATTGCCCCTCGACGGAAACGCACGGAATCTGTAGCTCACATAATGCCGGACTCCTCGACAGGACGGGGCCGGTACGGTCCGCGGCTGGCGTCTTGGGTGTGAGGCCATGAAACTCAGGGGGGTTGTGACATTTGCGATGGCCACCCAGGTCGTCGTGACCGCCGCACTCCTTCTCGCTTCCTATGCCATGACCGGCACCGCCGGCCCGCGCGGGTTCGGCATGGCCCAGCTCATCGCCCTGATGGCGAGCGGTGTCGTTGCGGTGCTGCTCGCGCGTCTCTGCACGAGCGCGATCGAGACGTCGCAAGCCGAGCGGGCTGCCGCGCAACTGGCCGATCGGGCGAAGGCCGTCGCCGAGAGCGCACAGATGACGCAAGCCGTCATCAAGACCGCGCTCGACGCCTTCATTCAGACCGACGAACGCGGCATCGTCGTGGAATGGAGCTTTCAGGCCGAAGCCCTGACCGGATGGTCGCGGCAGGAGGCCATCGGCGCCGACGTCGTCGACCTCCTCGTCGCCGAGCCGCTCCGCGCCGGCTTCAGGCAGCGCATGATGCGGCTGCTGCCGGAACTGTCGGATACGCCAATCGGCATTCGCTTCGAGGTGAGCCTGCTGCACAGGAACGGCGATGCGATCCTGGTCGAGGCGTCGGGCACGGCCCTCCGGCTTGGCGGGCGCACCATCATCAACAGTTTCGTCAAGGACATCACCCAGAAGCGCGCCGCCGAGGAGCAGCTGATACAGGCCCAGAAGATGGAGGCGGTCGGGCAGCTCACCGGCGGCATCGCGCACGAATTCAACAACATGCTCACCGTGATCACCGGCACGATCGAGATCCTTGCCGACGCCGTAAAGGACAATCCGCCGCTTGCAACCATCACCAAGCTGATCAGCGAGGCCGCCGATCGCGGCGCCGCGCTGACCTCGAGCCTGCTGTCCTTTGCAAGGAAGCAGGCGCTGCAGCCGACGGAGATCGACGTCAACGAACTGCTCGAGGAGCTCGCCAAACTGCTGCTGGCGACCTTCGACAAGAAGATCGAGATCGTGACAAAGCTCGACAGCAAGGTCTGGCTCGCCTTCGTCGACCGCGGCCAGCTGAGCTCGGCGCTGCTCAACCTCGCGATCAACGCCCGCGACGCCATGCTGGACGGCGGCAGGCTGACCCTGACCACACGCAACGTCGTGTTCGGCGTGCGCGAGGCCGTGGCGGTCGGCGCCGGCTATGCCGGCGACTATGTCGAGATCGAGATCGCCGACACCGGCACGGGCATCCGGCGGGCGATCCTGGAGCGGATCTTCGATCCGTTCTTCTCGACCAAGGAGGTCGGCAAGGGCACGGGGCTCGGGCTCAGCATGGTGTTCGGCTTCGTCAAGCAATCCGGCGGCGGCATCAAGGTCGCGTCCGAGGAAGGCCGCGGCACGACATTCACGATCTATCTGCCGAAGGCCGAGACCAGCACTCTGCGCCCCGCCGGCTATGACGATCGCAAGGTCGTGGGCGGACAGGAGACTATCCTCTGCGTCGAGGACGATCGCGACGTCCGCCAATACGTCACGGTCCAGCTCGAGAGCCTCGGCTACAAGGTCATCCCCGCCGCCAACGCGACCGAAGCGCTCGCCATCGCCGCTGAGGGCAAGGCGTTCGACCTGCTGTTCACCGACATCGTGATGGCCGGCGGCATCAACGGACGCGAACTCGCCGAGCAGATGGTGGCCGCGCGGCCGTCCCTGCGGGTGCTGTTCACCTCCGGATACGCCTACGACTCGATGCACGCGCAGGGCCGCGCCACGAAGGGCGCCCCGCTTCTGACAAAACCCTATCGTAAGGCCGAGCTCGCGCGCATGCTGCGCCGCTCTCTCGACACCGCCGTCGATTCCGTGGGCGACCCGATCCCGACGCCCTACTCGGTGCAGGCCGATGTCGAGGGCTTTTTGCGCAGGCAAGCAGCTGAAGACAGCGGCACGACGCGGTCGCGAAAGTAGCTCTCTGCGCTAGCTCATCCTTCGCCGCAGCGTTGCCGACGGCGTCTCGCCAAATTTTTCACGATAGGCGCCGGCCATGCGGCCGAGATGAGTGAAGCCGAGATCGAAGGCGATCTCGGTGATGGAGGCATCGGGCCGGGCCTGCGCGAGCCGGGCGTGCAGACCAGCGAGGCGCATGTCGAGCAGCATCTCCGAGATCGAAACCCCGAAATGACGGCGGAAGCCGAGCTGGAGCGCGCGGATGCCGATCCCGGCGGCGCAGGCAAGCTGCGCAAGGTCGAGCGGCTCGCCGGCATTGTCCGCAAGACGGTCCCGCGCCACGCGAAGCGCACGCGGCAGACGCTCGGCTTGCCCCGAGAACGTCCTGATCGCATCCGACAGGCCGTGACGCTGGCCATTGAGCAGGTGATCGAGCAGCGCCTCCCGCCAATCTGCGGTCGCGACCGGTGAAAGCCTGCCGGAGGGGCCAAGACGTTCGGCGAGCGTCATCAGCCCGCCAAGGCTGGTCCGCAAGGCCCGCCCCGACGGCGCGTCCAGGTCGATCACAGGATCGAACTCGACCGTGCCCGCGACCCTCCCCGACAAGGCCGCGGCGCGCTGCTCGACCATGCGGCGGTCAAGCAGCAGGATCACTTGGGCACAGTCGCTCCACATCATCCGGGTCGGGATCGTCGGCGACAGCAGCGACGCCGTCCGGTCCGGTACGGCATCGAAATCGCCGGCGCCGGCACGAATGCGGGCGGTGCCCGTGAGCGGAACCTGCAGCAGGAAGAAGCGCTCGAGGCAGCCGGGATCGATGCTGACCGATCCGCCATAGGTAACGTAGTTGATGGAAAAGCCGTCGAACGCCGCGCAATTGTGCCGGGCGGAGAAGCCGGCCGCCCGCGCCTGCGCCGGCTTGAGATCGTGCGGACAGAAGATGCGTCCAATCTGCTCGGCCGCCTCATCGACATCATCGGTGGCGACGCGGGCAAAGTCCGCAAGCCGTTCTGCTGCGGACGCACTTGCGCTCATTTCCAGCACGGCTGCGGACATCGTCGACCACGCTTCGCGTCACGGAATTGCTTTAAGCCTATAATAGTTCCCTGGACGCGGAAAGGGCCGCGTCGCAAAATCGTCGTGCTGCATGGCAAAAGCTCCATCCGGATTCGTTTAGCGGATAGACAGGCAGCCGGTCGCTGGCCGAAGCTCCATCCTCGCCGGAATCCATGAGGAGCGAGCCATGACTGCACTCGAAAAGGGCATAACCGCTGTTGGCACGGGCTATGGCGGCAAGAGCTGGAACATCCTTGGTCAGGTCTATTTCCCCAAGGCCGTCACCGACTCCACCTTCGCGTTCGAGACCAACAGCGATCCCGGCCAGTTCGTGCCGGTGCACATCCATCCGACCCAGGACGAGTTCATCCTGGTGCAGGAGGGCACGCTCGACCTCAAGCTCGACGGCGTCTGGGTCAAGGCCCATGCCGGCGACCTCGTGCGCATGCCGCGCGGCATCCCGCACGGCTATTTCAACAAATCCGACAAGCCCTGCCGCGCGCTGTTCTGGGTCTCGCCGATGCAGAAGCTGGAGGCGCTGTTCAACCAGCTCCACAATCTGACCGACCCAGCCGAGGTCGTGCGCATCTCGGCACTGCACGAGGTCGACTTCCTGCCACCCGAGGCCAACGACTAAAGCGCGATCGCCGCGCTTTAGCTGTTGTTTGAGCATGATCTTTTCGGAAAACCGCTTCACACTTTTCCGGATCATGCTCAGGCAGCCGCCTCCCCGTCGCCTTTCATCAGCTTGCAGCCCCGCCGGCCGCACCTTGCGGCCGAACGTGGCCGCTTGCGCGCGAAACACCCTGATTGCGAGCAATCCCATGGTCAGTCCCAAGCATGTTTGCGTGATCGGCGCCGGAGTCTCCGGTCTCGCCGCCGCAAAGGCATTCTCCAGCCGCGGCCACCGCGTCACCATTCTCGAGCGCAGTGGCGATCTCGGCGGCGTCTGGGAGCCTGCGCGCTCCTACCCTGACGTACAGACCCAGAGCCCGAAGGATCTCTACCGCTACACCGATCGCGCCATGCCGGACGTCTATCCGGAATGGCCGACCGGGCCGCAGGTCCACGCCTATCTCGCCGACTACGCCAAAAGCTTCGGCCTCGACCGCATGCTGCGCCTCAACACCGAGGTCGCCGGCATGGCGCGCCGCGCCGACGGGAAGCCGGGCTGGACGCTCGCGCTGACCACCAAGGACGGCAAGGCGACGAACGAGGATTTCGATTTCGTCGCGGTCTGCATCGGGCAGTTCAACGAGCCGCGTGAGCTGCATTGCCCGGGCGAGGACGGATTTCTGGCGCAGGGCGGCCAGATCCTGCATTCGTCGAAATACAGCGATCCCGCGCTGGCGAAAGGACGCCGCGTCGTCGTGCTCGGCGGCTCGAAATCGGCGACCGACATCGCGGTGAACGCGGTGAAATCAGGCGCACGCGAAGTCACCATCGTGATGCGCGAGCCGGTCTGGCGCATCCCCTATTTCATCGGCGGCCTCGTGAACTTCAAGCGCATCCTCTACATCCGTGCGCAGGAGGAGATGTTTCCGGGCTGGGGCGCCAGCGCGATGGCGCGGCTCGCACACCGCATCGCAGCGCCCCTGATCTGGGCGAACTGGCGCGGGCTGGAGAGCCTGTTGAAGGCGCAGCTCAAGCTTGGCCCGTGCAAGATGGTGCCGAACGAGCGGATCGAGGACGGCGTCAACTGCTCGGTGCCGATCGCAACGCCCGGCTTCTATCCGATGGTCGCGGACGGTCGCATCAAGGCGGTGTTCGGCACGTTCGATTATTACGAGGGCGACAGCATCGTGATGAGCGGCGGCGAGCGCGTCGGCGCCGACGTCGCGGTGCTCGCGATCGGCTACAAGCTCGGCGTGCCGTTCCTGCCCGCGGCCTATCAGCAGAAACTGGTCGACGCGGACGGTCAGTACCGGCTCTACCGGCTGATCGCCAACCCCGATCTGCCGGAGCTTGGCTTCGTCGGCTTCAACTCCTCTTTCTGCACCGTGCTCTGCGCCGATCTCGCCGCCAACTGGCTGGTGCGCTACGCCGACGGCCAGCTCGCCAACCAGCCGACGGCGCAGGCGATGCGCGACAACATCGAGATGATGCTGCACTTCAAGCGCGTCGAGCGGCCGGCCGCCGGCGTCTATGGCGGCTTGTGCGTCGCGCCCTATCACTATCGCCATTTCGACGAGCTGATGGCCGATATCGGCGCCAGGAACCAGAAGCGCGGCGGGCTCGCCGGACACTTCCAGCCGCCGGATGCGGATGCCTATGCGAAGTTCCTGGCGACGGCGCCGGACTACCGGGCCACAGCGTAAGGTCGGAGAACCCGGGCTGAGCGGGATTTGCAACTCGCCAGTCCGCGCGTTTGATGTTTACGATCCCATGATCGACGAATCTCCGGCACACGGGAACCCGCCATGGGACGACGATGTCACGCCGCCGCAGCCCTGGCGGTGCTTGGGCTGATCCTCACGACGTTCACGGCGAGCCAGGCACAAACGCTCACGGCGAGGCAATCGGAGGCGCTCGCCACCTACGATCGCGCGCTCGGCGATTTCAAATCCATCCTTGCCGAGCGGCGCCGACAGATCGCGGCGAAGGAGCCGCTGCCGAACCTGCCGGGACAGGCGCTCTATCTGGCACGCGTCGCGGTCATCAGTGCTTACAAGGATCTCACCGACGCCATGCCGTCGCGGATCGGCAAGCCCAACAAGTTCGAGATTCCGCCGGCCTATTTCGACGCCGACATCGAGCCGCTGGTCGACGAATATGCTGGACTCTTCGAGATCATGGAGGCGCCGCCCGCCGGCGCGCAGAACTCGCCGACGCCGTTCAAGGACGTCGTCGATCTCGCAGTCGCTATCGCGCGCGCCAAGGGACTTGCGTCTGGCCACGCCGAAGCTGCGGGACGTATCAGCCTCGGGCTGTTCTTTGCCGAGACCAACGGCAAGCAGAACGTCCGCAATGCGCGCTCGAACACCTATATGGGCAGCTTCCAGACCGGCCCGTCCGAGGACCGCAACGGCCGCAGGAAATGGGAGTCTATCAAGAGCGAGATCGCGGCGGCCGATCCCGCGCTGGCCGCGCGTGACGACAGGGAAGAGGCACGCGCCCGCGGCACCGATCATCGTTTCAATCACTGGACCAATGTCCGCAACGGTCTGATGAACGCGCATGCGGATCTGTTCCGGGAGATCCCGGGAATCGTGAAGACGCTGCCCGACCCGATCGACCAGATGAAGCTGTTCGAGCTGATCCAGATCGTTCCCACCCCGACGCGGTCCGCGCTCAAATCGGGCGATCTCCTGAACTACCGGGTGTCGAGCCCCACGATCATGAGGCACTTGCGCAACAACAGCATCTTCGCGTTCGGCCAGGCCGACAGATCGCGCAGCTCGGCAAGCTTCCGCGAGATTCTCGCTGCGATGTGGTTGTACAACCGGAAGTTCGAGAAGGCGATGGCGAAATACGCGGAGATCAGGGCGCACTGAGGCATCGGTTGTAACCGCTACCGGACGTAGTAGGCTCGTGATCTCATCAGCAGCACGGGCAGTATCATGCGCATCCTCATCCTTGGCGGCAGCCAGTTTCTCGGACGCGCGATTGCGGCCCATGCCTGCGCCAACGGTCACGACGTGACCTGCGCCGCCCGCGGTCTCGCCGGGCCGATCGCGGCAGGCAGCCGACTGATCCGGATCGATCGCGACGTCGCGGACGGTCTCGCGCCGCTCGCGGGTGAGACATTCGATGCCGTCGTCGACGTCTCGCGTCATCCCGGCCAGGTTCGCCGCGCCGTCGCGGCGCTGAAGCGGCCGGGCATGCACTGGACCTTCGTCTCCACGATCAGCGTCTACGCAGACAACCGCATACCGGGACAACGCGCCGACACGGCGCCGCTGCGCGAGCCCATGATCGAAGACGTCGAGCACAGCGCCGACGCCATTTATGGCGCCGCCAAGGTCGCGTGCGAGCAGGCCGTCGGCACTGATGCCTTCATCTGCCGGGCCGGCCTCATCGCCGGGCCGGAGGATCCGACGGGACGGTTCGCGTACTGGCCGGCCCGGCTTGCGCGCGGCGGCGAGGTGCTGGCGCCGGGAGCGCCTGACGATGCCGTCCAGTTCATCGACGTGCGCGATCTCGCACAATGGATCGTGCATGCGGCCGAGGTTGGCCTGACCGGCATCTATGACGGGATTGGACCGGTGCGCACGCGCGGCGAATTCCTGACCGAATGTGCATCCGCGCTGAACTCCGCCTGCACCTTCACCTGGGTCGATCGCGCCTTCCTGGAAGCGCATGACGTACGGCGCTGGGCAGGTCCGCGATCACTGCCGATGTGGCTGCCCCTGCCCGACTTCGCCGGCTTCCTGACACGCGACACCTCGCCGGCACGCGAGGCCGGATTGACCTCGCGCCCGGTGGCCGCCACCGTGCGCGATACGTTCGACTGGCTCCGCGCCGGCAACGGGCCGGTCATCGGTCTCACCAGAGACGACGAGAAGGACGTGCTCGCCGCGTGGCACGCGGGCATGACGAGCTAGGGCAGACTCATAATCTTGATATCGTCTTGTGACCGACAGCGGTCGTTCCTTGGTAACGACGACATGCAGAAGGGCGAGATCACCCGCCACAATTCTAGATAGAGTGTGAGCTGGTTCATATCGGCGGCCCCATGCCGCGCGTAGCTTGGCGAGAAGATGTCTCGCTTCCCGGCGCCAAGGCGTCATGGGTTTCCGGACGTCAAGTCGAGCGAACATCTGTCAACCCATAGGAGGACAGGTCATGAAGTTCGCAGCACTGCTTTTGATCTTTGCTCTCGCCGCATTCGCGACGGCTATTCCGGCAGATTCGGCCAACGCATGCGCGCGCCCCTGCGGAAACTATTGTTGCGGATAATCGGCGGAGAATTCCAATGCGCCCATTGATCAAGTGGGGGACATTAGTGACGATCGTGAGCATCGCACCACTGGCATCCGTGGCTGCGATACGTCACCACACGCCCCCAAATAAACTCAACGAAGCAATCACCGCTATCGGCTTTCACCCGATAACGCCGCCGGTGCTCCTGCGCGCTCCAGGCTCCATCTATCATGTCTCTCCGAACGGCCAGGATTACGACATGCTGTGCGAAGTCTCGCCTGAGCGACTGGTTGGCGTCACCCGCACGTCATCTTCTGCAACCCAAGTCACCTCCGAACTACGAAAGACGCAATATTCGCTCGACTCAAAAGTCGTGCGTTCGATTCAGTCACATACCGATGCAAAATTGGCGGAAGCTGTAAAGCTGGAGCTCGATGACGTTCAAGTGCTGGAGATCTCACTTGAAGACCTATCAATCATCGCTGAGGAGCTGTTCCGTCGCGAGTCCTGTGATCGGGAAGTGAAACGGTATCTGGAAAACGGCGAGTACGTTTGCCAGGGACAGCGGGTCCTCAAGGCGTCGACGAAATACGTGGCGGCCTACGACAATTCAGCGGCGGGCTCCGTGGAACAAACGACAGACCTGATAAAGAATAATTTCGATCCGACTGTCAGCATACAGGGCGGTCAGAGCGTCTCCGGAGCGAACCTTTATTACGGGATGAGACTGGCACCGCGGTGTCTATCCCTCAGGGATGCCAAAAGGCAGCCACGGCCACCGTTCTCGCTCTGGGACAGACTGGTCAATCACTTTCCTTCGCTCGAGTTCTTTTGAATATAGCCGCGACACGCCGTGGCAACGGCCAGCGTGTTCATGCAGGCGACAACCGACTCTTTTGGCTCAACCGCGGCGACCACGGCCGAGGCCTTGGTGGCGCCGGCGCCCCCCGCACGCCCAGACCGCTTTTATACACACACGCCCTAATTTTCCGGCTTGTATCCGTCCGTCAGGGTCTTCAGGAACGCGATGATGTCGGCCTCTTCCTGGTCCGTCATCGCCGGTCTGTCGCCGGGGTGGCGGTCGAACGGCGGATCGGTGACGTCGACATTGGCGTGATATTTTTGCGGCAGGTCGTCGTATTTCCGCACCGCGCCGTCGGCGGCGCGCGGAAAGACCTTCTCCGGATTGGTGTCGCGAAAATTGTAGAAGTCGAGCACCTGCTCGAGGCTGCGGAAGACGCCGTTGTGGAAGAAGGCGTGACGCACCGCGGTGTTGCGCAGCGTCGGCGTCAGGAACATGCCGCAATATTGGGTCTGCTCGGGCATGTCGGTGCGATTCGGGCCGCAAACGCCAAGGTCGAAATAATTGGGGTCGCGATTGTTGGCAAGCTCGGCGTTGCGCGGGGCGCCGAGCGCCTCGTATTGGTGATCGGTGAACAGCGGCGGCAGCCCGTCGCGGGTCGGCGCCGAGGTGTGGCAGCCGGCGCAATTGGCCTTGTCGGGATCGTTGAACGCTTGCAGCCCGCGCAGCTCGCTCTCGGACAGCCGCGCCTTGCCCTCGAGCCAGTAGTCGTACTTGCTGGTGTAGGGATGGAAGCTCGGCTCCTCGACCTGATAGCGCGCCACCGCGAACATCGCCTCCGCGATCAGCAGCCGTTGATTCTTCAGCACACCAGCGCCGAACAGCTCGACGAAGCGGGTGGCGTAGGGCGCACGCCGCAGCTTGCCTGCAACGATCTCGGCGCGGCCGCCGTCCATCTCGTTGGGATCGAGCAGCGGAAACAGCGCCTGGTCCTGCAACGTATCGGCGCGGCCGTCCCAGAACAGGCCGCCTTGCGGAACGATGTTCGCCGACGCGCCGCTACCGCCCGCGGTCTTGGTGGTGCGCGCCGCCAGCTGGCCGAGCGCGGCCATCTGCGCGAGGTCGACGACGTTGTCGTCGTCACCCTTGTCGGGGCCGATGCTGAAATTCGGATGGCGATCGAGATATGTCAGCGACGGCACCGCGCGTGCGCCCGGGCGCGACAACGTCGCGCCGCCGAGCATGACCGGCCCGTCATTGGGCGGACCGTAGGCGTGATCCGGGCTGTGACAGGACGCGCATGACAGCGCGCCCGAGGACGATAGCGAGGCGTCGTAAAAAATCTCCCTGCCGAGCTGCGCCATCGCCGAGAGCGGAGCGGCCGGCGGACGCATGAGACGAACCGGGTTCGGATTCGCACCCGCGGGATTTGCTTCCGCAAATCCCTGCGTCGCGACGGCAAGGACGGCGCCGGCCAGACAAAGCAGGCCGGCGCCGAAAAGCCACATGGTGCGGCTGTTCATATGACCTAGCGTCCTAGTGATGGTGATGCTCGTCCGGCGGGCTGGTCATGACAGTGCCGGAGGTCGGGTCAAGGAACAGCGCGTCCACCCGGAGATCGTGGCGATGATCATGATCGAAGTCGAACAGGTCCATGATCGACCCGGCGCTGGCGTCGAACGAGCCGCCGCCGAGACGCTGGCCGCGCAGCCAATTGTCCTCGATGAACCGCACCACCGAGGCCTGCGAGATGTAGGTGTGGCTGACGAAGTTCGTCCTCGCATAGGGCGAAACCACGATGAAGGGAACGCGGGTGCCCGGACCGCAGCGGCCGCTCACCGGCTTGCCGCTAAGCCCCTTCGGCGCCGGCTGCTTCTGCGGGCCGAGACCGCACAGGCCCGGACCGTTGACCTGGTCGGCGGTCGGATCGTAGGAGGCGCTCTTCGGCGCGACGTATTGGTGATCGTACCAGCCGTCGGAGTCGTCATAGGTGATGATGACCGCGGTCTCGCGCCACTCCGGCTGCTTCTGGAGGAAGTTGATCAGCTCGACATTGCCCACCTGCTCGTCGAGCGGATCGGAATTGCCGGCGTGACCGTCCTGGAAGGCCGGCATCTTGATGTAGGAGACGGCCGGGAAGTTGCCGGCCTTCACCGCGGCGTAGAAGTCCTCGAGATCGTAGTTGTGGTTGGCCGGATCAACCTTGCCGTTGAAGTCGTGGGTATGGCCAATCGCCTGGACCGAGCTCGGCCGCGCATGGGTCGGGTTGGCGGTCGACTTGTAGTACTGGAAGAAGGCGTGGTGCGGACTGTAGTCCACAATGGTGCCGTTGACGTTGCTCGAGAAGGTGCTGCGGCCGCAACCGGTGGTGCCGTTGGCGTTCTTGAGCGTCAGGTCGAAGCCGCCCATGAAGCTGCCCCAGCTGATGCGCTCGTCGTTGAGCAGATCGCCGATGTTCTTGCTGGTCATCAGCACGGTGCTGGTCGTGCTCGAGCAGGAATCGTAGGCAGGATCGGTGTCGCCGATCAGCGTCAGGCCGCCCTGGCCGTCGGCGATCGAGGACGAGGTGCCGACGACGTTCTGCGCGCCGTTGGTCTGGCCGGAGACCACTTCCAGCATGCCGGGCGTGGACGGACCGAACGTGTCGGTCCAGTGATTGTCGCTCATGGCGAAGTGCTGGGCGTAGTTCCAGAAGGCCGTGACGGTGTTGCCGTCGAAATAGCCCATCACCTGGCCGTTGGTGCCGAACGCGCCGGCGCCGCCGGCCGTGCCGCGGCCGGTGAATTTCGGGAACAGGTCTTCCTTGCCGTTGTCCACCGCCTGCTGCTCGGGCGTGTAGGCATGGTTCTGCGAGCGCGTGTTGGCCTGGGTGCGGTCGAGACGGAACGGATCCGTCGCGCCGGTGCCGTTGGCCGGGCTGTTGTTCGGGTTGTTGACCAGCAGGTTCGCCGTGACGAGGTTGTTGACCTTCGGCGTGTGCGGCTTCGGCACGAAGGGTATGGAGCCCGACGGATTGGCCGCGTTCGGATATGTCGCGAAATAATGGTCGAACGAGCGGTTCTCGTTGAAGATGATCACGAGATGCTTGATCGGCGTCTCGGTGTGGATGTCATGCGGATGACGGTGACGATCGTGATCATGATCGCGTTCCCGACCGAAATCGTCCGCGAGAACAGGCATGGCGCATGCGAGTGCCGTCGCGGCCGCGAAAATCGCGGCCGTCGTCAGAAATCTGGATTTCATTGTTGTGTTGCCCCGAAGGATTGACGCCGACCCCGGGAACGTTAATGGCGCGCGATGACAGAGCTGTGTCAGTTTGACGCAAGAGACACTTTGCGCAGTTGTTCAGACAAGATTTTCTACACGGGCGATTTGCCCGAAGCTGCCTTCCTCGACCCTCATGGTGAGGAGTCCGCCACAGCGGGCGTCTACTCGGTGCGGATCGGAGAATCCTTCAGGCCATTGTTGTCATAGGCCTTGCGCAAGGTGCCGTTGATCGTCGCCTCGTTCATGAATTTGGTGACGAAGGTCAGCGCCAGGCTGTGGCCGAGCGGCACCGCGACGGCTGTCACCGTCTTCTTGAACGTCTCGTCCAGCACCTTTGTACCGGGAATCTTCTGCGCCATTTTGTTGAGCTGGTCGCGCGACAGCGCGAAGGCGTCGATCTCGCCGCTCTTCAGGAGGCCGAAGATCTCGTCATAGGTCTGATAGCCGGTGACCTCAGCGTTCCTGAGATGTGCGACAGCGCCACGCATGGTGGTGGTGGCGTTGACGGCCGCGACCTTGATGCCGGGCTGGTCGAGCGAGGCAAAACTGGTCACGTTCGAACCGGCCTTGACGATGTAGGTGGCGTCCGCGACCTCGTAGATCGGCCCGAACATCATCTTGCTCTCGCGCTCGGGGTCCTTTGGCAGCCAGGTGACATCCCAGGTGCCTTTGCTGGCCGCGTCGGTGATCTGTCCGGAATTTTGGTGCACGACATATTCGACACCAACGCCGAGCTGGGCCGCCATCTCCTTGCCGAGGTCCACCGGCACGCCGGCATAGCCGGTTTCCGTCCTGGTCGACCAGAATGCGCCGCCTGCGGGGCTGATTGCGATCGCGACCCGCAGCTTGCCGGTCGGCGCGATCTCGTCCTTCAGCCCATCGGCTAGCGCGGGCATGGCAACCGCCGCCGCGAGAACGAGACCGGAGAGGGCCGATTGGACGGACGCGGACATGTCATGTTCTCCTCGCGTTTTCTTGTTCTCGTCGTCCCGACCGCTTCGCTTCCGCCACACGACCTTTGACACAATTCTGGTCGATCGTGCGCGCGGTGAAAAGCGGTTTGTCATGACAAACCTGTCAAAGGCCACACCGCCGTTCGCCGTGCAAGGCCGACGACCGCCATGGCTATGGTGTTCCACGGCCGGACATTTGTTGGTAGCCTGCCGCACCGACAGACAGCAATCGGGGGCCACCGAATGACGCGCGCGAATCCCGCATCTCCCGCACATCGCAATGGAGCGTGGAGACATGTTGGACGGGCGCTAGCCGCCACGGCCGCCGTGATCGCGCTCGCCGGCTGCGAGGACAAGAACGCCTACGTGGCTCCGCCCCCGCCCAAGGTGGACGTGGCGACGCCCGTGCAGCGGCCGGTGACGCGCTATGTCGAGGCCACCGGCAACACCGCGCCGATCAAGAATGTCGACTTGGTGGCGCGCGTGCAGGGTTTCCTGCAGTCGATCGACTACCAGGACGGCACCTTCGTCAAGCAGGGCACCCAGCTCTTTACCATCGAGCCCGAGACCTACAAGCTGAAGCTCGAGCAGGCCCAGGCGGCCGAGGCCGGCGCCCAGGCCTCGCTCCGGCAGGCGGAGGCCGACTTCAAGCGGCAAAGCGATCTGGTGCAGCGGCAGGCGGTCTCGCAGGCCACCCTCGACACCTCGACGTCAACGCACGAAAACGCGCAGGCCAATCTCCTGCAGGCGCAGGCCAACACCAGGATCGCCGAGGTCAACTACGGCTACACCAAGGTCACCGCGCCGTTCGACGGCGTCGTCAGCGCCCACATGGTCTCGATCGGCGAGCTCGTCGGCGTCTCCTCCCCGACCCAGCTCGCGACCATCGTCGCGATGGACCCGATCTGGGTGAACTTCACCGTCAACGAGCAGGACGTGCTACGCATCCGCGCCGAAGCGGCCCGCCGGGGACTGACGCCCACCGACCTCAAGCAATTTCCGATTCAAGTCGGGCTCCAGAACGAGACCGGCTATCCGCATGAAGGCAAGCTCGACTACGTCTCGCCGACCCTCAACCAGTCGACCGGTACGCTTGCCGTGCGCGGCCTCGTCCCCAACGACAAGCGGGTGCTGCTGCCCGGCTATTTCGTCCGCGTCCGCGTGCCCTTCGACCAGGAGAAGGGCGCGCTCCTCGTTCCCGACACCGCGCTCGGCAGCGACCAGGGCGGCCGCTATCTGCTGGTGGTCAATGGCGACAACGTCGTCGAGCAGCGCAAGGTGCAGATCGGCCCCACCGATAACGGCCTGCGCGTGATCGAGAGCGGGCTGAAGCCAGACGACCGCGTCGTGATCGCGGGGCTGCTGCGGGTGATCCCGGGCCAGAAGATCGACCCGCAAGTGACGAAGATCGAGCAGCCGCAGGCGTCTGCCAAGTAGGAGCTGCCTGCCATGATCTCAAAATTCTTCATCGAGCGGCCGGTCCTCTCGAACGTCATCGCACTGCTGATGATCCTGATCGGCGGCGTCGCGCTGTTCAACCTCGCGATCGCGCAATACCCCGACGTGGTGCCGCCGACCGTGCAGGTCACCACGCGCTATCCCGGCGCCAGCGCCAAGACCGTGATCGACACGGTAGCCCTGCCGATCGAACAACAGGTCAATGGCGTCGAGGACATGCTCTACATGCAGTCCTACAGCGGCTCCGACGGCACCTATACGCTGACCGTGACCTTCAAGATCGGCACCGACCTCAACTTCGCGCAGGTGCTGGTGCAGAACCGCGTCTCCAGCGCGCTGTCGCAACTGCCGACGTCCGTGCAGAACCAGGGCGTCACCGTCCAGAAGAAATCGACCTCGATCCTGCTGTTCGTGACGCTGACCTCGCCGGACTCCCGGTTCGACAGTCTCTATTTGAGCAACTACGCCACCATCAACATCCGCGACGAGCTCTCGCGCCTGCCCGGCGTCGGCAACGTCACGGTGTTCGGCGCAGGCCAGTATTCGATGCGGGTGTGGCTCGACCCGAACAAGCTGCAAGTCCGTGGCCTCGTGCCGCAGGACGTGATCCAGGCGATCCAGCAGCAGAGCCAGCAGGTCTCCGCCGGCCAGGTCGGCGCGCCGCCGACGCCGCCGGGCCAGGCGTTCCAATACACGCTCAACGTCAACGGCCGGCTCGACGACACCAGCCAGTTCGAGAACATCATCGTCAAGTCAGGCACCAGCGGCGACGTCACGCGGGTGCGCGACGTCGGCTGGGTCGAACTCGGCGCGCAGACCTACAGCCAGATCTTTTCGCTGAACAAGCAGCCCGCCGTCGGCATCGGCGTGTTCCAGTCGCCGGGCGCCAACGCGCTCCAGGTCGAGCAGGCCGTCGAGAAGAAGATGGCGGAGCTCGCCAAGCGCTTCCCGGAAGGCATCAAATACGACACGCCGTTCGACACAACCAAATTCGTCGAGGCCTCGGTGCACGAGGTCTACATGACGCTGATCGAGGCCGGCCTGCTCGTGCTGGTCGTGATGCTGGTGTTCCTGCAGGACTGGCGCGCCATGCTGGTGCCGGCAACGACCGTGCCGGTGACCATCATCGGCGCCTTCGCCGCGATGGCGGCGCTCGGCTTCACCATCAACATGTCCACGCTGTTCGCGATCGTGCTGGCGATCGGAATCGTCGTCGACGACGCCATCGTGGTGGTCGAAGGCGCCGCCCACAATATCGAGCAGGGCATGAACGGCCACGACGCCGCGATCAAGGCGATGGACCAGCTATTCGCGCCGATCGTCGGCATCACGCTGGTGCTGATCTCGGTGTTCCTGCCGGCCTCGTTCCTGGCGGGCCTCACGGGCCGCATCTACTCGCAATTCGCGCTGGTGATCGCGGCGACCGCGCTCTTGTCCGCCATCAACGCGGCGACCCTGAAGCCGACGCAATGCGCACTGTGGCTGCGGCCGGCGGTGCCGCCGGAGCAGCGCAACTTCTTCTATCGCGGCTTCAACAACGTCTATGACCGGGTCGAGCGCGGCTACACGCGGCTGATCACCTTCCTGGTCAGGCACGCCACGGTGTCGGTCGCGGTGGCGCTGGTGCTGATCGGGATCGGCGGCTACGGCCTGTCGCGGGTGCCGACCGGCTTCCTGCCGATCGAGGACCAGGGCTATCTGATCGCCGCCATCCAACTGCCCGACGGCGCCTCGCTGGAGCGGACCCAGAAGGTGCTCGACCGGGCCAGCGAGATCATCAAGGAGACGCCGGGCGTCCAGCAGGTCATCACCATCGCCGGCATCTCCGCGCTCGACAGCAGCGCGAGCCTTGCCAATGCCGGCGTCGCCTACATCATCCTGAAGGATTGGGACGCGCGCAAAGGTCCCGGCGAGGATCTGCGCTCGCTGGTCTACGGGCTGAACGACAAGCTCGCTGTGATCATGGAGGCGCGCACCATCGTGCTGCCGCCGCCGCCGATCCAGGGCATCGGCAACGCCGCCGGCTTCTCGATGCAGGTCGAGCTGCGCGACGGCAACAGCGATTTCGCCAAGCTGCAGGCCATCACCGGCGCGGTGGTCAGCAACGGCCAGAGCCAGAGCGCGCTGCAGCGCGTCCAGTCCTCGTTCCGCTCGTCGGTGCCGCAATTCAACGTCGAGATCGACCGCGTCAAGACCCAGACTTTGCATGTCACCACCGATCAGGTGTTCTCGGCGCTGTCGACCTATCTCGGCTCGTCCTTCGTCAACCAGTTCAACAAGTTCGGCCGCGTGTTCCAGGTCTACACGCAAGCCGATCCGGCCTTCCGCGTCACCGAGCGCGACATCGCCAACATGATGGTGCGCAACTCGAACGGCGACATGATCCCGATCGGCACGGTGGCCACGATCACGCCGGCCACCGGCCCGTCGCTGATCAGCCTCTACAATCTCTATCCCTCCTCGACAATCATCGGCCTGCCGGCGCAGGGCTATTCCTCCGGCCAGTCGCTGAAGCTGATGGAGGAGATCGCGGACAAGACGCTGCCGCCCGGCACCGGCTATGAATGGACCGCGATGTCGTACCAGGAGAAGGCGGTCTCGAACCAGATCTACTGGGTGTTCGGCCTCGCCATGCTGCTGGTCTATCTCGTGCTCGCCGGCCAGTACGAGAGCTGGTACGCGCCGATCTCGGTGATCCTCGCCGTGCCGCTGTCGCTGATCGGGCCGATGCTGATCCTCAACGGCCTCAAGATCGACAACAACCTCTATTGCCAGATCGGCCTGATCCTGCTGATCGCGCTGTCGGCCAAGAACGCCATCCTGATCGTCGAGGTCGGGCTGGAGCTGCACGGCCGCGACGGCAAGCCGATCCTGGAGTCGGCGATCGAGGCGGCCCGCGCCCGCTTCCGCCCGATCCTGATGACCTCGTTCGCCTTCATCCTCGGCGTGGTGCCGCTGGTGATCGCGACCGGCGCCGGTGCCAGCGCCCGCAAGTCGATCGGCATCACCGTGTTCTCGGGCATGCTGGCCTCGACCTGCCTCGCGGTGCTGTTCGTGCCCGCGTTCTTCGTGGTGGTGCAGCGGTTCGAGAACTGGCGGGCGTCGAAGAAGGCGCCGAAGGTGCAGCCGGCCGTGGAGGTGAAGCCGTAGGCTTCTTCTGCGGAGGCCCGCTCCGATAAAAAAAGTTGAAAACAACCCCTTGCACAGTAGAACGGCGTTGATGGCGTTGAGGTTTTTTCAGCGACGCCAGCGTTTGACCCGTCGGGCAAGACACTGGCAGAATGGCATGATGGGTGGCATGCACGATGTGCCGCCATCTCCCCCGTCATTGCGAGCGCAGCGAAGCAATCCAGAGTCCCGCCGCGGAACGATTCTGGATTGCTTCGCTACGCTCGCAATGACGAGGTTGAAGCAGCTGCGCGCATCTCTTCTGTCATTCCGGGGCGCGCCGACAGGCGCGAGCCCGGAATCCATCGGGCGGCAGAGGCTGCGAGTAGATGGATTCCGGGCTCGTCGCTGCGCGACGCCCCGGAATGACGGGGTGGCGCGAGCCGCCCGCCTCACTGCCCCTCACGCCGCTTGCGGCGTCCGGATCTCGCGCGGCAGGATCAACGCGGCTGCGATCGCGAGCAGGCAGAGCGCGGCGAAGGCGTGCAGCATGGTGACGAACCCGCCCTGCTCGTAGAGCCAGGCGACCAGGCCGACGGAGGCGCCGGCGGCGGTGAAGCCGACGAAATAGCGCACGGCATAGGCGCGCGAGCGCCACTCTTCCGTGGTGTATTTGCCGACCATGGCATCGTTGACCGTGACCTGCCCGAACGCACCCATGACGATGCCGATCGAGACCAGGATCAGCGGCAGATTGGACAGGCTCGCAGCCAGATACAGGAACGGCGCCAGCATGAAGGACAGCGGCAGCGCCACCGTCTTCAGCGAATAGCGGTCGAGCAGCCGGCCGATCGTGTACTGGGTCATCGCGCCGAACACGTAGACACAGGCGGCGATGACGCCGAGCAGCGCCGGGCTCCTGGTGAGATCGGCGAGCCGCTCCGCGAACAGTTTCGGCAGCGCGACGGTGACGGCGTTGAAGGTGGTGGAGATCGCGATCACCACGATCAGCAGCGCCAGGATCACGCGCCACATGTCCTGCTTGGCGACGCGCGCCTGCGCCGCCGCCTGCTTCGAGCCCTTGCGGTCCTCGTGCACGACCATCATCGCAAAGGCGATGCCGATCAGGATGGTGACGACGCCGGGGACGATGAAGGCAAAACGCCAGCCGAGATACTGGCCGATCACGCCGGTCACCAGCGCGGACGAGGCCACGCCGAGATTGCCCCAGACGCCGTTGATGCCCATCTCGCGGCCGAGCCTGTCGGCATAGGACACGATCATGGCGGTGCCGACGGGATGGTAGATCGAGGCGAAGATGCCGATCGCCAGCAGCGCCGCGCCGAGTTGAACCGGGGTCTGAACGAAGCCGACCGAGATCATGGAGAGGCCAATGCCGACGAAGAAGATCAGCATCATGTGGCGGCGGCTCCAGCGGTCCCCGAGCCAGCCTGTCAGCAGCGAGCCCGCGCCGAACGCGATGAAGCCCGGCGTCGCGTAAGGCAAAAGTTCCGAATAGGCCATGCCGAGCGCCGGCCCCATGATGATCACGGCGGCGGCGAAGATCAGCATCGAATAATGGTCGATGAAATGGCCTGCGTTGACGAAACTGATGACCCGGCTGGGGCTGTTCATACGAATCCTCTCCTGCTCCGAAATGAGTTATATTTCGGGCAAATGACGGGATGCAGCCAATGACTGTCTTGGAAACGCCAATCCTCCGGGAGGTCCGGAGCAACCATCGCTCGCCTGCGGGCGTGCATCTGGTCGCGCGTGACTACCCCAGGGGCCTGCGGCTCGATCCGCACATGCACCGCGAGGCGCAGCTCGTCTATGCCGCCAAGGGCACGATGCAGGTGACCACACCGAAGGGCCGCTGGCTGGTGCCGCCGGACCGCGCCGTCTGGGTCCCGGCCGGGCTCGAGCATGCCATCGACCTGCTTGCCGACATCGAGTTGCGCACGCTGTATTTCGACCTGCCCTGGCTGAAGCGCGAGCAACGCTATGAAGGCCTGACCAAGGAATTCGTGGTGCGGGTCTCGCCGCTGCTCAACCAGGCGATCCTCGCGCTGTTCGACGCGCGCAACACGGAAGAGCGCACCGAGCTGCTGGTCCGCCTCGTCATGCTGGAATTGCACCAGGCCGAGGATTCCGCGACCTTCGTGCCGCTGCCGCGCGAGCCGCGCTGCCGGCGCGCCGCGATGATCGTGCTCGACGACCCAACCGGCCTGCACGACATCGATACGCTGGCGCGCGAGGTCGGAACCTCCGCGCGCACGCTGTCGCGGCTGTTCTCCACGGAGACGCAGCTGAGCTTCAAGAGCTGGTGCCAGCGCGCCCGGATCGCCGCGGCGATCCAGCGGCTGTCCACGGATGCGAACGTTTCGGTGAAGCAGCTCGCGACCCAGCTCGGCTATGCCAGCGTGCCGGCGTTCTCGGCGGCGTTCCGCCAGGTGACGGGGCGGACGCCGACGGCGTTTGCGGGGAAGGGGTAGCGGCAACCTCGGTGTCGTTGCTCGCCGCTCCACTCCCGGTGTCATTGCCCGCGAAGGCGGGCAATCCAGTACTCCGAGACGGCGCGGCTAGAACCGAGACGCCGCGGCGTACTGGATGCCCCGCCTGCGCGGGGCATGACAGCGGTTGTGAAGCGCGACGGTCTTCGCGGGGCATGACAACGTTCCTGAGTCGCCTGCCCTGACTAAAGTTGCCAAATTCGCCTGCTTGATTGTGATCGGCTTCTGCCTAAATCCCGTGTAAGCTTCCGCACCGCACAAACCGGTTTCGAAAGGCCCAGATGGCTAACGCCTTCTTCTCCGATCTCCTCGCCACCATCTCCGAGCGCGGCCGTACGCTGCTTCGTCGCGATTCCGCGGATACCAAACAGGACGCCGACGGGCTGATCGCGCTCTGCGGTGCGCTGCTGTCGGGCCGGGGCGAAGCCTCCGGCACAGCCATGGCGCGCGAGGTGCTCGATCTCTACCAGGACCTGGATGCGGCAGGACGCCGCGCCTTCTTCGAGGCACTGGTGCGCGATTTCGGCCCCGACCGGGAACGCCTGTCCAAGGCGATAGAGAAATGGCGCGCCAAGCCCAGCGACGAGGACGCGAGCTCGCTGCATTTCGCCTCCGAGCCGCGCCGGCAGGAGCTGATCCGCCGCCTCAACCGCGCGCCCGGCGGCACCGGCGACCTCGTCAACATGCGTGCCGACCTGCTCGGCATGATGAACGGACACACCGATCTCGCCGCGCTCGATCGCGACGTCTCGCATCTGCTTTCTTCGTGGTTCAACAGGGGGTTTCTCGTGCTGCGCAGGATTGACTGGTCAACCCCGGCCAACATCCTCGAAAAGATCATTCGCTATGAAGCCGTCCACGAGATCAGCGACTGGGACGATCTGCGCCGTCGCATCGATCCGGTCGACCGCCGCTGCTACGCCTTCTTCCATCCGGCGATGGTGGACGAGCCCCTGATCTTCGTCGAGGTGGCGCTGACCGAGACGATCCCCGGCGCGATCGCGCCGCTACTGGCGGTCGACCGCCAGCATCTGCCGATCGAGCGCGCGCGCACCGCCGTGTTCTATTCGATCTCCAACACCCAGCGTGGCCTCGGCGGCATCTCGTTCGGCAGCTTCCTGATCAAGCAGGTGGTGGAAGAGCTGCGCCGCGAATTGCCGAAGCTCGACAGCTTCGTGACGCTGTCGCCGGTGCCGGGCTTCATGCAATGGGTCAAGCAGGACAAGGAGCTGCCGCTGTCGGACGAGGATCGCGAGGTGCTGAAGCGCCTCGACGATCCCAAATGGTTCGAGAACCCCGAGACGACGGCACTGCTGCGCGGCATACTGGAGCCGCTCGCGGCGCACTACTTCCTGAAGGCCCGCACGGCGAAGGGCCGGCTGATCGACTCCGTCGCCCGCTTCCATCTCGGCAACGGCGCGCGGCTCGAGCGCATCAACTGGCTCGGCGACCTCTCGCCCAAGGGCGTGCGCGAGTCGGCCGGCGTGATGGTCAACTACCTCTACCGCCTCGACGACATCGAGAAGAACCACGAAGCCTACGCCAATGACGGCGAGATCGTTGCCTCAAGCGCGGTGAAGAAGCTGCTGAAGGGCGAAGGACGGCGGCTGCTGGACATGCGGCTGTCGTAAGGTTCTGTCGTCCTGGCGAAAGCCAGGACGACGTTGGGGAGAGTTCTCGGACTATCGCAACGATACATGCGCGGCGTGGAGTGAATTACTCCGCCAGCGCCTTCATCTCCTTGTAGAGATCCGACTTGCCTTCGAAGCCGATGCCCGGAAGGTCCGGCATGGTGATGTGGCCGTTCTCGACGCGCACGCCGTCGGGGAAGCCGCCGTAGGGCTGGAACAGGTCCGGGTAGCTTTCGTTGCCGCCGAGGCCGAGGCCAGCGGCGATGTTGAGCGACATCTGGTGGCCGCCATGCGGGATGCAGCGGCTTGGCGACCAGCCATGGGTCTTCAGCACTTCGAGCGTGCGCTGGTATTCGCAGAGGCCATAGGACAGCGCGCAGTCGAATTGCAGCCAGTCGCGGTCCGGGCGCATGCCGCCATAGCGGAGCAGGTTGCGCGCGTCCTGGTGGCTGAACAGGTTTTCGCCTGTCGCCATCGGGCCGGGATAGAATTCGGCGAGCGCGGCCTGCAGCGCGTAGTCGAGGGGATCGCCGACCTCCTCGTACCAGAACAGCGGATAATCGCGCAGCATCTTGGCATAGGCGATGCCGGTCTCGAGGTTGAAGCGGCCGTTGGCGTCGACGGCGAGCTGCGCGTCCTTGCCGATCTCCTCCAGCACCGCCTCGATGCGCATGCGATCCTCCTCGATCGGCGCGCCGCCGATCTTCATCTTCACGACGTTGTAGCCGCGGTCGAGATAGCCACGCATCTCGCCGCGCAGCATCGATAGCCCCTTGCCGGGATAGTAGTAGCCGCCGGCGGCATAGACGAACACGCGCGGGTTGGCTTTGACGCCGTGACGTTCGGCGAGCAGGCGAAACAGCGGCTTGCCCGCGATCTTCGCCACCGCGTCCCACACCGCCATGTCGATGGTGCCGACCGCGACCGAGCGCTCGCCATGGCCGCCCGGCTTCTCGTTGATCATCATCGCGGCCCAGACCTTGTCGGGATCGAGATTGTCGCCGGCCTCGTTCAGAAGCTTCTTCGGATCGGCCTCCAGGATGCGCGAGGCGAAGCGTTCGCGGATCAGGCCGCCCTGCCCGTAGCGGCCGTTGGAATTGAAGCCGTAGCCGACGACGCGCTTGCCTTCGCGCACAACGTCAGTGACGACGGCGACGAGGCTCGTCGTCATCTTGGTGAAATCGATATAGGCGTTGCGGATCGGCGATGAGATCGGCTTGGTGATCTCGCGGACGTCGACGATGCGGACGGACATGGGGTCTCAACTTTCCCTTTTCGTCATTCCGGGGCGATGCGCAGCATCGAACCCGGAATCTCGAGATTCCGGGTTCTCGCTTCGCGAGCCCCGGAATGACAGCATGCTACTTCTTATCCCTGAAATACGGCTCGACCGGCCCGTGCACCTTGATGGTCAGCGGGTTGCCGTGGCGGTCCTTGGCGTTGCCGGCGGTGACGCGGACCCAGCCTTCGCTGATGCAGTACTCCTCGACATTGGTCTTCTCGATGCCCTTGAAGCGGATGCCGACGTCGCGCGCCAGGATGTCCGCGTTGTAATAGGGGCTGTTCGGATCGACCGACAGGCGGTCCGGAAATTCGTCACTCATGATTGTCTCGCTCATAACAGGGTCTCGATTTGCTGCCGCAATCCTTCGGGCCGCGCGGTCGGCGCGTAGCGCGCGATCACCCGGCCGGCACGGTCCACCAGGAATTTGGTGAAATTCCATTTGATGGAGGCGCCGAGGAGCCCGGATTGCTGGCGTTTCAGATACTCATACAAGGGATGCGCGTTGGCGCCGTTGACGTCGATCTTCTCGAACAGGGGAAAGGTGACGTCGTAATTGGTCGAGCAGAATTCCTGGATCTCGCTCGCCTGCCCCGGCTCCTGCGCGCCGAACTGGTTGCAGGGAAAGCCGAGCACCGCGAAGCCGCGCGGCGAGAGATCGCGGTAGAGATCCTCAAGGCCGCGATATTGCGGCGTGAAGCCGCATTTGCTCGCGGTGTTGACGATCAGGAGCACCTGCCCTTCGAACCGGCGCATGGGCACTTCCTCGCCGAGCAGCGAGTTGGCCTTGAAGTCGTAAATCGCCGACATCGCTAACCCACGGGATCGATCGGCGACGGCGGCACGCCGCCCGCCTCGATCGCTTCGCCGGCAAGCAGGCACAGATCCTCGCGGTAGCGGCCGGACACGATATGCACGCCGACCGGCGCCTTGCCGACGAGGCCGGTGGAGACCACGAGGCCCGGCAGACCCATGAAGGGAATCGCGATCTGGGGCAGCTGCGCCTCCCAGACCCGCTTGAAGGATTCGTCGTCTTTGCGGTCGAGATGATCCGGGAACGGCAATTCGCCGGAGACCGGCGTCAGCAGCACCGCATATTTTTCGAAGAACAGCATCCAGTCGCGGGTCAGCGTGGCGCGGCGGGTCAATGCCTTCGCGTAATTCGCCTGGTCCATCGGCGTCACCCTGCTGCGGTTGCCGCGCAGGCACGCCAGCGCACCGGGATCGCCTTCGCGCTCTGCCATCTCGAGCTGCGCCTCATAGCCGTCGCCGAGCCAAAGCTTGATCTGCCACTCGACCGCCTCGCGCATCGGCGGCGTGTTCTCGATCACGTCAACGGTCCACCCGGCACGCTCGAGGCGCTTGCCGGCATCGGTCACCGCCGCCTTCACCTCCGGCGTGGTCGCAAGGCCGTCCGGGTTGAGGCAGAGCGCGGCGCGCTTCGGCCGCGCGGGACCTTCCAGCGGCGCCGGCACATACCAGGGGTCGCGGATGTCGCGCGCCGACATGGCCGCGAGCGAAATCCTGATGTCGTTGACGGTGCGCGCCAGGGGTCCCGACACCGCCATGATCTGCGGGCCGATCGGGCGTTCCGGCAGCGCCGGATTGAAGGCGGGGATGCGGCCCAGGGTCGGCCGCAGGCCATGCACGCCGCAGGCATAGGCGGGATAGCGGATCGAGCCGGCGATGTCGGTGCCATGGGCGATATGGCCGATGCCGGCCGCGACCGCCGAGCCGGCGCCGCCAGACGAGCCGCCCGGCGTCAGCGAGGCATCGCGGGGGTTCTTGGTGTCGCCGTGGACCAGGTTGGTGGTGAACCAGCGATAGGAGAAGGCCGGGCAATTGGTGCGGCCGAGCAGGATGGCGCCCGCCTTCCGAAAGTTGGCGACCACCGGATTGTCCTCGCGCGCGATCAGGTCGCGCTGGAGTTTTAAGCCGTTGGTGGTGGCAAAGCCCTCCTGGTCGACATTGGCCTTGATGGTGACGGGCACGCCGGCCAGCACGCCGGGGTCCTCGCCCCGGCTAATTGCGGCATCGACGGCGTCAGCCTGCTTGAGCACGTCCTCCGGCCGGTGGTCGATCACGGCGTTGAGCTGGGGATTGACGGCGTCCAGACGGGCGAGGCCCGCCTTGGCCGCCTCCCTGGCGGACACCTTTTTGGTCTTGACGAGGGTGGCGAGGTCGGCAGCCGACAGGCGCCAGAGATCTTGCATGGCTTGCTCCGTGTAACCGGCGTCTTTTAGCGCCGGGAACGCGGTAAAGCCATGCGGATTTCGCAGGGGCGAAGGGCTCGGATTGCGGCATCTTTCGGCATTGCGAGCGCAGCGAAGCAATCCAGACTGTCTCCGCGGAACCGGTCTGGATTGCTTCGTCGCATCAGCGCAAAATTGCTTCGCAATTTTGTCGCGCGCTCCTCGCAATGACGTGGAGAGAGCGGCGGACCTCTCTAATGCCTCGTCGCGGACTGATCCGGCATGTCCAGCAGCGCTTCGGTGAACGGAAACTCCAGCACGACTTCGCCGTCGACATCGGTGACCTCGATCACCGCCTCCAGCAGCGCCGGCTGGGTCCCTTCCGATCTCAGGACCTCCAGGATCATCTGGCGGGCGACCTCCCAGGCGCGATCGGGATTCCGCAGATCCTCGCCCTCGGGATCCACGATCAATTCATCGCCGATGCGGGTGTTGAAGAAATATTTGGGCATCACCGAGGTCCAGATTGGGTCGCCTGTAGCCGATTGGAAGCCGTTCCATACTCACAACTGGTTTATCCCGACAGGGATCACGACCTATCGGTAATTTTTCTTATGTCATTCGCTCAACTTTACGGCCGCAATACGCTCTCTTTGCAGTGCAACAATTCCGCCAGCCTACTACTTAGGTCGGGAAAATTTCACTGGCGAACTTTTCCACCCGCAGTAATTTAACCCGTGGGCGGATGCGTCCGAATTCACGAAAATGGAGAGCCAAATGGCCTGGAAAGCCCCGAAGATCGTCGAAGTGCCCTGCGGCATGGAAATCAACATGTATGTGAGCGCCACCCGCAAGTAAGCGGTTGGTGAGTTTGCGTTCTGCGCAGGTGGTTCTTTCGGTCGGGCACTCTCGGCTACGATGTCTTCCGGTCACGATGCATTTCCGGAAGATAGATTTCGTGTCGGCCTGAGATCCACCTCGCGACGTTGCCTCCAGGAGACGGATCATGCTTCGCGTCGTCGTCCTGGGCGCCGGGGCCGGCGGCGGAGTGCCGCAATGGAATTGTGGCTGCGAAGGTTGCCGCACGGCCCGTGCCATCGGCGATGAGCTCTTGCGAACCCAGGCCTCGGTCGCCTTCAGCGGCGACGGTGAGCATTGGTTCCTGATCAACGCCTCCCCCGATCTGCGCCAGCAATTGAATGCCACGCCGCAACTGCACCCCAAGCCGGGCGCGCTGCGTCATACGCCGGTCGCGGGCGTGATCCTGACCAATGGCGAGGTCGATGCCGTGGCAGGCCTGCTGTCGATGCGCGAGGGCTCGCCCTTCACGGTCTATGCGCATGAGAAGGTGCTGGCGATCCTCAGCGCCAACAGCATCTTCAACGTGCTGAACGAGAAGAACGTGCGGCGCCAGCCGATCGCCATCAGCGAGCCGTTCGAGCCGCGGCTGGTTGACGGTGCGCGGTCTGGAATCGAGGTGTTGCCGTTCGCGGTCCCCGGCAAATCGGCCTGGTACCTGGAAGGCAAGGCGCATCCGGGCGGCGAGACCGGCGACGGCGATACGCTGGGGCTCAAGATCACCGACAAGACGACCGGCAAGTGCTTCTACTTCATCGCCGCCTGCGCCGAAGTGACCGACGCGCTCAAGGCCGAGATCGACGGCGCCGCGCTGGTGTTCTTCGACGGCACGGTCTGGCAGGACGACGAGATGATCAAAGCCGGGCTCGGCCACAAGACCGGCAAGAGCATGGGGCATGTCGCCATGTCCGGCGAGGACGGCGCGATCGCGCGGCTCGCCGACCTCGATATCGACAGGAAGCTGTTTCTGCATATCAATAACTCGAACCCGGCGCTGCTGCCCGCTTCACCCGAGCGGAAAGCGGCCGAGCAGGCGGGCTGGCAGATACCCGCGGATGGAACGGAGATCGTGCTGTGAATGCCGCATCACTGACTGGAATAACCGCGCTCTCGATCGGCAAGGACATCAAGCTCAACTCGGCCGAGGAGCTGGAAGCGGCGCTGCGCCATATCGGCGCGACCCGCTATCACAGCCTGCATCCGTTCCATAAGCTGCTGCACGGCGGCAAGCTGAACAAGGGCCAGGTGCAGGCCTGGGCGCTGAACCGCTACTATTACCAGAGCACGATCCCGATCAAGGACGCGGTGGTGATCTCGCGCTTCCGCGACCGCGCCACGCGCCTGGAATGGCGCCACCGCATCGAGGACCATGACGGCGATGTCGGCTCCGAAGGCGGCATCGAGCGCTGGCTGAAGCTGACCGAAGGCCTCGGCCTCGACACCGCCTATGTGGAATCCACCGAAGGCATTCTCCCCGCTACGCGCTTCGCGGTCGAGGCCTATGTCCACTACTGCCGCGAGAAGAGCCCGCTGGAGGCGATCGCCTCCTCGCTCACGGAACTGTTCGCGCCAAGCATCCACGAAGAGCGCATCGCCGGCATGTTGCAGCATTATGATTTCGTCAATCCTGATATCATGAGCTACTTCAAGCGCCGCCTCACGCAGGCGCCGCGCGATGCCAATTTCGCGCTCGAATATGTCAGGACGCACGCGAGGACGCCGGAGGAGCGAGCCTCCGTGTGCAATGCGCTGATCTTCAAGACCAACGTGCTGTGGGTGCAGCTCGACGCGCTCCAGCACGCCTATGTCGAGGGCCACATTCCGCCGGGCGCGTTCGTGCCCAAAGAAAACTAAAAAGGCGAGCTGAAGAGGAACTGTCATGGCCGGGCCGCGTCATATCAGCGTCAGCGAGGCGAGCCGCCCCGTGCTGCCGCGGCATGCCAAGCTGAAATACGACGAGACGCGCGAAGTGTGGGTGATCCTGGCGCCGGAACGCGTGCTGGCCCCGGACGAGATCGCGGTCGAGGTCCTGCAGCTCTGCAACGGCGAGCGCAGCGTCGGCGACGTTTCCGACCAGCTGGCGGCGAAATACGCCGCGCCGCGCGAGGCGATCCTCACCGACGTCATCGCCATGCTCCAGGATCTCGCCGACAAGGGCTTCCTCACCGAGGCCCGGGAGAAAACGTCATGAGCGATGTGCTCGGCAATCCCAAAATCCCGCCCGAGACAAGCGACAGTCTCGCGGTGCTGGAGAAGCAACGCTCGACGGCGGAGACGTTCGGCATTCCGCTCGCCGTGCTGCTCGAGATCACGCATCGCTGTCCGCTGCAATGTCCCTATTGCTCCAACCCGGTCGAGCTCGATCGCTCGGGCAAGGAACTGACGACCGACGAGTGGAAGAAGGTGTTGAGCGAGCTCGCCGAGATCGGCGTGCTCCAGGTGCATTTCTCAGGCGGCGAGCCGACGGCGCGGAAGGATCTCGTCGAGCTGGTCAAGCATGCCAGCGACGTCGGCCTCTACACCAACCTCATCACCTCGGCCGTGCTGCTGACGCGCGAGCGGCTGAGCGAACTGGCGGATGCCGGGCTCTGCCATGTGCAGATCAGCTTCCAGGGCGTCGAGGAGGGCCTTGCCGATCGCGTCGCCGGCTACCGGAACGCGCACCGCAAGAAGCTCGAAGTCGCGAAGTGGACGCGCGAGCTCGACCTGCCGCTCACCGTGAATGCGGTGATGCACCGGCAGAACCTGCACCAGCTCCCCGACATCATCCAGATGTCGATCGATCTCGACGCCGACCGGCTGGAGGTCGCCAACGTGCAGTATTACGGCTGGGCGCTGAAGAACCGCGCCGCCTTGATGCCGACGGTGGCGCAGCTCGACGAATGCACCCGCCTCGTCGAGGAAGCGCGGGAACGGCTGAAGGGCCGGCTTTCGATCGACTACGTCGTGCCGGACTATTACGCGCTGCGGCCGAAGAAGTGCATGGGCGGCTGGGGCCGGCAGTTCTTCAACATCTCGCCGGCCGGCAAGGTGCTGCCCTGCCATGCCGCCGAGAGCATCACCGGGCTCGACTTCGAATCCGTGCGCTCCAACCACTCGATCGCCTGGATCTGGCAGAACTCCGAGGCCTTCAACCGCTATCGCGGCACCGGCTGGATGAAGGAGCCGTGCAAATCCTGCGAATTCCGCGAGATCGATTTCGGCGGCTGCCGCTGCCAGGCCTTCGCGCTGACGGGCGATGCCGCCAACACCGATCCGGCCTGTGCGCTGTCGCCGCTGCACGAGACCATCTTCAAGCAGGCCGAGCGCGAGGCCGAGGGCGAGACCAACCGCTTCCTCTACCGCAACTTCGCCGGCGGTACCCTGGAACCCGAGAATGACGCCTGACGCCGACGCGGCCAGCTCACTCAGGCGTGCCGATCCCTTTGCGCCGCTGACCTCCGACATGCTCGACGTCGGCGACGGCTTTGAGCTCTATGTCGAGAGCGTCGGCCGCGCCGGCGGAATCCCTGCGATCTACCTGCATGGCGGGCCCGGCAGCGGCTGCCAGCCCGATCATCGCCGGCTTTTTGATCCTGAGCGCCTCCATGCCGTGCTGTTCGACCAGCGCGGCTGCGGCCGCAGCCGGCCGAAGGGCTCGCGCGAGCACAACACCACGGCGCATCTGATCGCGGACATGGAGAAGATCCGCGAGAAATTCGGCTTCGAACGCTGGATCGTGGTCGGCGGCTCCTGGGGCGCGACGCTGGCGCTGGCGTATGCGCAGGCGCATCCCGAGCGCGTCTCCGGCATCGCGCTGCGCGCGACCTTCCTGGGCACGCGGGCGGAAGTCGTCACCGGCTTCACCGTGCGCCTGCCGCATTTCTATCCCGGGCTGCACGAGGATTTTCTCAGCGTGCTGCCGCCCGAGGAGCGGGACCGGCCGGTGGACGCCTATTGGCGCCGCATCCTCGATGCCGATCCGGCCGTGCATGGACCGGCGGCGCGGGCCTGGCACGATACCGAGCGCATCTTGTCCGAGCACAAGCCCGCACGGACGCGGCTCGACCTCGCCTCGCTGAACGTCTGGCGCACATTACCGGCGACGCCGTTCATGGAAGCGCACTACTTCGTCAACGACAGCTTCATGACCGCAAACCAGCTGCTGCAGAATGCAGGGAGGCTCGCCGGCATTCCCGGCACCCTCATCCAGGGCCGCTACGACCTGCTGTGCCCGCCCGAGACAGCGCATGCGCTCGCGAAAGTCTGGCCGGGTTCCGAGCTTCGCATCGTGGAAGAAGCCGGGCATTCGCTCTATGATACCGGCGTGAGGGACGCGGTCATGAAGTCGATCGCGGACCTTGCCTCGAAGTCCGCGCGATGAGAGGACAAGAAAAATGCCGCTCGCCGGGAAAGGCATGCTGCTGACGTCGATGAATATCGACGCGGCCGATGAGGCCGATTTCAACCGCTGGTACGATCGCGAGCATCTGGAAGAGCGTGTCGCGATCGAGGGATTCCTGGAAGCACGGCGCTATGTCGCCCACGCCGCCAATCCCAGATATCTCTGCCTCTATTCGACCGCGACGCTCGACGTGCTCGACAGCCCCGCCTACCGGGCGCGGCTCGCGAGCCCGACCGACTGGTCGCGGCAGACCATGGCGCGTTTCAAGGACATGCTGCGCGTCGTCGCGCGCGTCACCATCAGCAACGGCAGCGGACGCGGAGCTGCGCTCGGCGTGGTGCGGCTGCGGCCGACGCCCGGCAACGCCGCGCCATGGCGTGACGCGCTGCAAGAAAGGCTGGCGCCGGAAAAGCGCGACGGCATCATCTCGATGCATCTGCTCGAGAGCGAGCCGGAACTGTCGGGCGCAGCGCCCGGGATTCCGGCAGTGCGCAACGAAGGTGCACGCGACTGGTTCGTGCTGATCGACGGCACGCATGTCGGCGCGGTCTCGGCTGTCATTGCCGAACGCTTCACCGGCCCCGCCGCATCGCCCTTCCCGCTTCCCGTCTCCGTCGGCACCTACGCGCTGATGTGGGACCTCGCGAAGAGCGACATCGCGCACCGCTGACGCGCCTCCATGCACCGCAACATATTGCACCGCCGCATTGCTGCGCGCAGCCGTTAATGCTGTGCACGCGCAGCTCCCATGAAAGCGGGTGATCCCCCAAATTTGCCGTTGTACTTCGGAAGAGTTCTAATAAGCTAACCCAATGACGTCATTCAGAAACCAGATCGACGCGCGTTAAGCGTTCGCCAAGCTCAGAAGAGGCCGCCGGGTCTTTGGGCCTGCGCGGACAGGGTAGGAATGAAACCGACCGATATCGCGGCCCCCGACTACTTTCACAAAGTGGTCGACTGTCAGTGGGCCTGTCCTGCACACACCCCGGTTCCCGAATACATCCGACTGATCGCCCAAGGCCGCTACAGCGACGCCTACATGATCAATTGGAAATCGAACGTGTTTCCCGGCATTCTGGGACGCACCTGCGATCGTCCATGCGAGCCGGCGTGCCGCCGCGGACGCGTCGAGGAAACACCGGTCGCGATCTGCCGCCTCAAGCGCGTCGCAGCCGACTTCAAGGACGACATCACGCAGCGCCTGCCGCGCCCTTCGCCGAAGAACGGCAAGCGCGTCGCGCTGGTCGGCGGCGGTCCGGCCTCGCTGACGGTGGCGCGCGATCTGGCGCCGCTCGGCTATCACTGCACCGTGTTCGATGCCGATCCGGAAGCCGGCGGCATGATGCGCTCGCAGATCCCGAAGTTCCGGTTGCCCAATTCCGTGATCGACGAGGAGACCGGCTATATCCTCAATCTCGGCGTCGAGTTCAAAGGCGGTCACCGCATCGAGAGCATGAAGGCGCTGCTCACGGAGAAGTACGACGCGATCTTCGTCGGCTCCGGCGCGCCGCGCGGCCGCGAGCTCGACATTCCCGGCCGCAAGGAGGCCGCCGCCAACATCCATATCGGCATCGACTGGCTGTCCTCCGTTTCGTTCGGTCACACCGACAAGATCGGCAAGCGCGTGATCGTGCTCGGCGGCGGCAACACCGCGATGGATTGCTGCCGCACCGCGCGCCGCCTCGGCGGCGAGAAAGTCACGGTGATCGTGCGCTCCGGCTTTGAGGAGATGAAGGCCTCGCCGTGGGAGAAGGAGGACGCGATCCACGAGGATATTCCGATCCTCAACTACATGGTGCCGGTGGCATTCAAGCATGTCGCCGGCAAGCTCATCGGCGTCACCTTCCAGCACGTCAAAGCCGAATACGACGCCAAAGGCCGCCGCAACCTGGTGCCTTCGGGCGACCCCGAGCAGACCATTCCCTGCGACGACGTGCTGGTCGCGGTCGGCCAGGAGAACGCCTTCCCCTGGATCGAGCGCGACTGCGGCATCGCGTTCGACAAGTGGAATATGCCGCAGGTCGACCCCAAGACCTTCGTCTCGACCAACCCAAAGGTGTTCTTCGGCGGCGATGCCGCTTTCGGCCCGAAGAACATCATCTGGGCGGTGGCGCAGGGCCATGACGCCGCGCTGTCGATCCACAGACTGCTGTCGGGCGAGGACATCACCGAGCGGCCGCTGCCGGAGGTGCACGTCTCCTCGCAGAAGATGGGCATCCACGAATGGAGCTATGACAACGACATCTCCGTCGACAAGCGCTTCAAGGTGCCGCACCGCGACAAGGTGATCGCGCTGAAGGACATCCGCACCGAGGTCGAGCTCGGCTACGATGTCAAGCTCGCGCTCGGCGAAGCCCATCGCTGCCTGAACTGCGACGTGCAGACGGTGTTCTCGACCTCGCTCTGCATCGAGTGCGACGCCTGCGTCGACATCTGCCCGATGGACTGCATCACCTTCACCGAGAATGGCGAGGAACCCGATCTGCGCCAGCGACTGAAGGCGCCGTCGCTGCACCCCGACCAGGATCTTTACGTGTCCTCCGATCTCAAGACCGGACGCGTGATGGTGAAGGACGAGGATGTCTGCCTGCATTGCGGGCTGTGTGCCGAGCGTTGTCCCACCGGAGCCTGGGACATGCAGAAATATTTGATCGAAATGACTCACGCAGGTTCAGCATGTCCGACAAAAAGCCGATCAGCAGCGTAAACGACTTCGTCGTCCGCTTCGCCAACGTCAACGGCTCGGGCTCGGCCAGCGCCAACGAGATGTTCGCGCGCGCGATCCTGCGCCATGGCGTGCCGGTCTCTCCGCGCAACATCTTCCCCTCCAACATCCAGGGCCTGCCGACCTGGTACGAGGTGCGGGTGACGGAGGACGGCCATCTCGGCGCCCGCGGCGGCGTCGACATGATGGTGGCGATGAACCCGCAGACCTGGGACAAGGACGTCGCCGGTATCGAGCCCGGCGGCTATCTGTTCTACGATTCCACCAAGCCGATGCCGTCGACGAAATTCCGCGACGACATCACCGTGATCGGCGTGCCGCTCACCGCGATCACCAACTCGACCTACACCGATCCGCGCCAGCGCCAGCTATTCAAGAACATCATCTATCTCGGCGCGCTCTCGGCGCTGCTCGACATGGACGCGAAGCTGATCGAGCAGCTGATCGGCGAGCAGTACAAGGGCAAGGAGAAGCTGCTCTCCTCCAACGTCCACGCGCTGCATCTCGGCCGCGACTGGGCCTTGCAGAACCTGAAATGCCCGATCGGGCTGCGGGTGAAGAAGTCCGACAAGGTGGGCGACCGCATCTTCATCGAGGGCAACAGCGCCGCCGCGCTCGGCGCCGTCTATGGCGGCGCCACGGTGTGCGCGTGGTATCCGATCACACCGTCCTCGTCGGTGGCGGAAGCCTTCACCGCCCATTGCAAGAAGTACCGGCACGATCCCGAGACCGGGAAGGCGAAATACGCCATCGTGCAGGGCGAGGACGAGCTTGCCTCGATCGGCATCGTGATCGGCGCCTCCTGGAACGGCGCCCGCGCCTTCACCGCGACCTCCGGCCCCGGCATCTCGCTGATGACCGAGTTCATCGGCCTTTCATATTTTGCCGAGATCCCGGCCGTGATCATGAACATCCAGCGCGCCGGGCCTTCGACGGGCATGCCGACCCGCACCCAGCAATGCGACATCATCGCCTGCGCCTATGCTTCGCACGGCGACACCAAGCATGTGCTGCTGTTCCCGGAAGATCCGGCGGAGGCGTTCGAGTTCGCGGCCGCAGCCTTCGATCTCGCCGAGCGGCTGCAAACCACGATCTTCCTGATGCTCGACCTCGACATCGGCATGAACCACCGCCTCTGCCGTCCGCTGAAGTGGGACGATGCGCGGCAGTATGACCGCGGCAAGATCATGACCGCGGAGATGCTGGAGGAAGGCCGCGACTTCGGCCGCTATCTCGACGTCGACGGCGACGGCATCCCCTACCGCACCTATCCCGGCACGCATCCGACCAAGGGCTCCTATTTTACCCGCGGTACGTCCCGGGATCGCTATGCGCGCTACTCCGAGGAAGGCCCGGTCTACGCCGACAACATGCAGCGCCTGGTGCGCAAGTTCGAGACCGCGCAGGACCTCGTGCCGCGGCCGCTGCAGGCCAATGCGGAACGGCCGACCAAATATGGCGTGATCTATTTCGGGTCCACCTCCCCCGCGATGGACGAGGCGATCGGATTGCTCGAGGCACGCGGGCATCAGCTTGATCGCCTGCGCATCCGTGCCTTCCCGTTCCACTCGAGCGTGGCGAGCTTCCTCGCCGAGCACGATTTCGTCTACGTGGTCGAGCAGAACCGCGACAGCCAGCTCCGCCAGCTCATCGTCAACGAGAACGGCATCGATCCCGTCCGCCTCGTGCCGATCGTGCATTACGACGGCTCACCAATCACCGCCCGTTTCATCGCAAAAGCCATTGGCGATCACCAGGATCAACTCAAGGTGACCCCGCTCCGCAAGGCCGTATCATGACCTATATTGCCAAGCCGAAATTCCATCATCCGGGCCTCAAGAAGAACGAGCTCGGCTACACCCATCGCGACTACGAGGGCAAGATCTCGACGCTGTGCGCCGGCTGCGGCCACGATTCGATCACGGCCTCGATCATCGAGGCCTGCTATGAGCTGTCGATCGAGCCGCACCGGGTGGCGAAGATCTCCGGCATCGGCTGCTCGTCGAAGACGCCGGACTATTTCCTCGGCAATTCGCACGGCTTCAACTCTGTGCACGGCCGCATGCCCAGCGTGCTGACCGGCGCCAACCTCGCCAATCGCGACCTGATCTATCTCGGCGTGTCCGGCGACGGCGATTCCGCCTCGATCGGCTTCGGCCAGTTCGCGCATTCGATCCGGCGCGCCGTCAACATGACCTATATCGTCGAGAACAACGGCGTCTACGGCCTCACCAAGGGCCAGTTCTCGGCGACCGCCGACCGCGGCTCGAAGTCCAAGAAGGGCGTGACCAACACCGACAACGCCATCGACCTCGTGGCGATCGCGCTGCAACTGGGCGCAACCTTCGTGGCGCGCTCGTTCTCCGGCGACAAGACCCAGCTCGTGCCGCTGATCGCGGCCGCGATCCGCCACAAGGGCGCGTCCTTCATCGACGTCATCAGCCCCTGCATCGCCTTCAACAACCATGCCGGCTCGACCAAGAGCTTTGACTATGTCCGCGAGCACAACGACGCGGTGAACCGGCTCGACGTGCTGGTCGGTCGCGATCCGATCGCCGTGGACTATGCGCCGGGCACGGTGCAATTGGTCGAGCAGCATGACGGCAGCAAGATCGCGCTGCGCAAGATCGACGCGGACTACGATCCGCATGACCGGCTCGGCGCCCAGACCTTCCTCGCGAAGCACGCCGCCAAGGGCCAGATCGTGACCGGCCTGCTCTATGTCGATCCCGACGCGGAAGACCTGCACGCGCATCTCAACACGGTCGAGACGCCGCTCAATACGCTGGAAGCGGACACGCTGTGCCCGGGCTCGGCGGCCCTGGACAAGTTCAACGCCAGCCTGCGGTGATCATCTGCCGCGCTGAGGCAGCGGCCTGACGCGCACGGTGATCTTGTCCGACACGACAGGCGGCTCGAACGGATAGTGCTTCGCGTCGCCCAGCACCAGTTGAAGGGTATGGGTCCCGGGCGGAAGCTCGAGAAATGTTTCGGTCTGCCCTGCCCCGAAATGCAGATGCGACTTGTCCTGCGGGATCGGCTCCTTCGGATCGATGGGGTCGCTGACGTCGACCAGCAAATGATGATGGCCGGCGTTCTGGTAGTCGTCGCCGGCATGCGTCACGCCCATGTTGCGCAAGCCGAACCGGACCAGGAAACCGGCGCGCACCCTTTGCCCGTCATACGGGGTGATGAAATAAACCTTTGCGTCCTTTGGAGCAGCCTTACCCTGCGAGAAGGCCACGCCCGGGAGCAATGTGAGCACCGCCGACAGCGCAACGCAGCGAAGGATTTGCATCGGATCTACTCCTGCACTCAAGGACCGAGCGCGACGCGGAATCCATGCGTCGGGTAACGAACATTGGTATCGTAGCCGTCGCGGTTGGACGGCCGCACGTATCTCGAATCGTTCTTCCAGGAGCCCGAGCGCAGGACGTGCGAACTGCAGTCCCCACCGCTCCATGCCGAACCGTCATTGGGCGCGCCTTGATAAGTCCTGTGCCAGCAATCGGCGACCCACTGATCGACGCCGCCGCCCATATCGTAGAGTCCAAATGGATTGGGTTTGAAGCTGCCGACCTTCGACGGCTGCTCGGCGGCTGCGTCACCGCAATCCTTGCACCCGGCCATGCCCGGCTGGAGCTTGTCGCCCCACCAATATTTGCTCTGCGTTCCGCCGCGCGCCGCATATTCCCATTCCGCTTCGCTCGGAAGCCGGTACGGCTTCTTCGTCGCCTGCGCCAGCCAGGCCGCATATTGCTGGGCATCGGTCCAGCTTACATTCGTGACGGGGGCGTCGTCCTTCCCGATCGCCGTAAAGCCACACGCCTTTGCGGCGGCGCATTCATTCCACTCCCGCACCGTTACAGGGTATTTGCCGATCGAGAATGGCTTGATCGCGACCTGGTGAACAGGGCGTTCGGTCGGATCGTCGTTGCTTCCCATCGTGAAGCTACCGCCGCGAATGGCGGTCATGTCCGGCTCGCTGGCGGGCGTCGGCGATTGGCTGGGCGTCGGCGTCGGTGCCGGCGGCGCAGGTGAAGCCAACGAGGGCGACGGTTGCGGCGTCGGCACGGCCGATTCGCGCGCCGGAGGCTGCTGGACAGGAGATGCGACCGGAGAGGCAGTCGGCGTGGCGGCCTGCTCGCTTCCCTTGCCGGGCGGCTGCGCCAGAAGATACCAGAGCACGCCGGCTGCGCTGACCAGCAACGTCAAGCTGAGGAGAAAGATCAAGGTATTCTCGCGCCGGCCTCGCGTCCCGCCGACGGCATCTGCGTCGGGCAGGACGCGATAGATGCGTACGGGGTCGGTGATGTTCTTCACCTTGCGGTCGCCAAGGGCCTCGTAGCCGCACACCACCTTGTGCTTGATCTGCTCGTAGATCGCGCCCGAGATGTAGACCTGACCGGGCTCGGCAATGCCCTCGATACGCGTGGCGATGTTGACGCCATCGCCGTAAACGTCGTCCGGCTCGATGATGACATCGCCGAGATTGACGCCAATTCGGTACTCGATCCGGGAGTGCTTCGGAAGCGAGGCATTGCGGCCGATGAGATTCTGCTGGATGACGATGCTGCAGCGAACGGCCTCAACAGGGCTATCGAAGATAGCGATGAAGCCGTCGCCCGTCGTCTTCACCAGGCTTCCATGGTGCTCGACGATACTGGGCTCGATGAGGTCCCGCTCAATCCGCTTGACGCGGACATGCGTGCCTTCCTCGTCGGCCTGCATCAAGCGGCTGTAGGAAGCGATGTCACCGACAATGATTGCTGCGAGACGACGAGGCATGGCGCCGTGCGAAGGCGGCTCGTTCTGATTCCCGGATCTGAAGTTGCGAATTTCGCCCATTGCGCGGGGACTCCACAAACTTACAAAGGCCGCCCCACCCTACGATTTCGAGAAGCAATCGTCTGTGAAGGCTATCACATTGACAAACTGGGACAATGTCGAAGGACTCGCGACATCGAGTTCCAGGGAGCGAGGACCTTGAACCCTTCTGGCCCAACCAGCGACTAAAGCACCGCTCGGAACATCCATCTCATGTCGGTCCAATGATGACGATGTCTGGGAGGAGCGAACGTGAACGCGCCGCGCTTACCCTGCGACTAACGGCCCGCCTGGGCTTCCGCTATCGCCATCGCAGCGGCGATTTCGACTCCAGCGGGTCGTGCGGCAGCCACGCGGTGCTTCTCACTCAGGGCGACGAAGTCCGCCACTGGTTCAGCCAAGACACATCGGGCTTTAATGGACAGGCTCGGGCTCAGCTGCGGCGCGACCCGAATATGCCAACCGGCCGGCCGTCCAGTATTGCTTGCAGGTCTCGAACAGCGTTTCGCCGTCCATGGTCAGGCCGCCCGTGACGAGCACGCCGTCCGCGCCAATGGGCTTGTTCAGCAGCGACAAGACGCGCTTCAGAAAGCCGCCTTCGAACCGCCCGGCAAGAAGAGGATCGACCTGAAGAACGACGATCTTCTGGCTGCGATACCGAAAGATCGATATGTCCCTCACCGATCTCCACGAGATGGTGTCATCGGCGATCCTGGTGTCGCGAATGCCGATACGGGTGATGAAGAGGACCGGCTCCCTGGCGGAGATCAATGTCGAGAGCGTCTTGCAGGTGGTCAGGCCGAAAAACACGATGCCGAAATAGCTGAGCGCGATCTGGATCGTGGCGATGTCCTTGCCATAGTGCCAGCTGAATGCGAGCGCGCCGCACAGCAGCGTCGCCAGCAGGCTGGCTCCCAGCAACTTGAACAGCCGCGCAAGGGAATAGCCGATCGCAAGGTTGGGCAAGTTCTGACTTATGGACATTTTGACCGCCACCAGTCATCTGCAACAACCAGGGGCTTACCAACCCCCTCCTTCCAAATTGTTACAGCGGGAACCTTGCGCGAGGCTGCCCGCGAGGCGTGCGGCCAGGAACGCTTGAACGCAACGCTTTCCGCCCGCGACTAACGGCCAATCGGCCCTGACCGTCCCGCCGCGGGCCGTCAACGGCTCACGCGTTCGGTGCGACCATGAAGCTTGCCCTCCTCCTGCCGCTTGTCCTTGCCGCATTCACCGGCCTCGCCCACGCCGACGAGGCCGATAAAGTCCGGGAAACCACAAAAGCCGAAGCCGACGCCTTCACGGCCCGAATCTATGCGGGGGCGCCGGGTGACAAGGCCTATGCCTGCTTCGTCCGCCGCTACGATGCCGAGCACCTGGCGCGGCATCCCAAGCAGAAGGTCGCGTCGATGAAGCTGCTGATCTCCGCGGAAACCGACAAGGAGGACAAGCAACTCCACAATTCCTTCCGCCTGGGCTTCCGCTATCGCCATCGCAGCGGCGATTTCGACTCCAGCGGGTCATGCGGCAGCCACGCGGTGCTTCTCAAGGAGGGCGACGAAGTCCGCATGGGCTGCGGGGTCGACTGCGAAGGCGGCGGCATCGAAGTGGCGCTGTCCAAGGACAACAGGTCCGCCATCATTCGGCTCGAACAGGTCAGGGTCTGGCAGAACAACAAGCCGGATGACGAGGCCGAGCAATCGCTGGTCGCCGGCGCCGACGACAAGATTTTCCGCCTCGACCGCACCGACAACGGCGAGTGCGCCTCGCTGGTGACCGACCGCAAGGAACTCGCCGCGCTCCGCCACAAGTGATATGTGTCCGGCAAATTCGGGCGCAGCCGAGGGAGATCGCCATGAACCGCCGGAACATCCTGTGGAGCGCCGTTTCAGCGCTAGGTGCGGCGCTCGGCGCCTCCCGCGCACAGGCCGCGACCGAGGCTCCGCCGTCGAACAGGCTCAAGGTCGTCTATCACCTCAGCGACGCCGAGAAGGTCAATTTCGTGCTCGGCAACATCCAGAACCACATCGACGGCGTCGGCGGCCCCGAGCACGTCACGATCGCGCTGGTGATCCACGGGCCGGCGCTGAAGGCGTTTCACTCGGCGCAGGCCAACCCCGATGTCAGCAAGCGCGTCGGCGAGTTCTCCAAGGACGGCGTCGAGCTCGCGGCCTGCGGCAACACGATGAAGGCGCAGAACGTCACGCTGACGGATCTGCTGCCGGGCTTCGTCAGCGCGGAGAAAGGCGGCGTGGTCCGCCTGGCCGAGCTCCAGTCGCAGGGATATCTCTATCTGCGGCCTTAGAGCACTGCTGTTGCCACGAAAAAGGTGCGCTCCCTCCCCCGCTCGCGGGGGGAGAGCTGGGGAGAGGGTGTCTCCGCGATCGAGACCCCCCAAGAGGAGAGAACACTCACCCGGCGCTTTGCGCCGACCTCTCCCGCAAGCGGGAGAGGTGCAGCGGAGCCTGCGGCCGGTACCGAAATCCAATAGCCCCAAACACGCTTGACTTACCCATAACCCTGCGGTTATGAATTGATCCATAACTGAATGGTTATGGAATTTGCATGTCCACCGCTCCCGACCTCCTGTTCAGGACGCTCGCCGATCCGACCCGGCGGGCGATCTTCGAGCGGTTGTGCCGCGAGGGCGAGCAGACGGTCGGGGCACTGACGGCACGGTCGGGCGTTTCCCAGCCGGCGGTCTCGAAACATCTCGGCGCGCTGAAGCAGGCCGGCCTCGTGCGCGACCGCCATGAAGGACGCCAGACCCATTACAGCGCCCAGCCCGGTGCGCTCAATCCGCTGCTCGACTGGACCAGCCAGATGGCCGGGTTCTGGCAGAACCGGCTCGACGCACTCGACGATCTCCTGAAGAGGATGGACCAATGACCGAAACCTCGAGCGAGACCCGCGCCGTCGTCATCGAGCGCGAATTTGCCTTTCCGGCCGAGCGGATCTGGCGCGCGCTGACACAGCCGCACCTGATCGAGGAATGGCTGATGAAGAACGACTTCAAGCCGTCAGTCGGCCATCGCTTCAATCTTCGCGGCGAATGGGGCGGCGTGCTGGACTGCGAGGTGCTCACCATCGAGCCGCAGAAGACGCTCGCCTACACCTGGAATTTCGCGCATGAGGATGCGGCGTTCGACTTGCGAAGCGTCGTCACCTTCACGCTGACACCGACGAATGCGGGCACGCATCTGCGCGTCGAGCAGGCGGGCTTCAGCCCGACGCAGAAGCAGGCCTATGGCGGCGCGCATGCCGGCTGGAAGCAGTTTCTCACCAAGCTGGACGAGCTGCTGGCGCGACCGGATTGAGCCGGCGGCGTACATCCATTCCGACCATTGCAAAGGAGGTCTCGTTGAACATTCGACAAATCCATCGCTGGCTGTCCATCGCCTTCACGCTCGCCGTCATCGCGAACATCGTCGCGATGACCATGCAGATCCAGGCCGTGTGGATCGGTTTCCTGGCGCTCGTCCCGCTGATCCCGCTGCTCGCGACCGGGCTGTATCTGTTCGCGCTGCCCTATCTTGACCGGCGCAGCGGCATGCAGCGCGAGGCGAGGTCATGAAGAAGGCCGCCGCGATGAAGACAAGCAGCCCGAAGGACGCGGACGGAGCGTCGGCGTCCAAGTTGATCGACGGCAGGATCAAGGAGCTCGGCGACTGGCGCGGCGAGATGCTCGGGCGGATTCGCGCCCTGATCAAGGACGCCGACCCTGACGTGGTCGAGGAATGGAAGTGGCGCGGCGTTCCCGTGTGGGAGCACGACGGCATCATCTGCACCGGCGAAACCTACAAGGCCGTCGTGAAGCTGACCTTTGCAAAGGGTGCGGCGCTCGATGACCCGGCCGGCCTGTTCAATTCCAGCCTCGACGGCAATGTGCGGCGCGCGATCGATATTCGCGAAGGCGAGAAAATCAACGAGAAAGCGCTGAAGGCGCTGATCCGCGCAGCCGTGGCCCTGAACGCGTCCAAGGTGAAGAAGAAGCCAGCGAAGACGAAAGCGTGATGAGCTGAGGTCAAATCGAGTCTGGCCAGGGCAAGGCAACGCTCTCTCCGTTCCCTCCCCCCTTGTGGGGGAGGGAACGCACCTTCGTCGGCGCACTAGTAGGGACTCATCGTCAAGCGCCAGAAGTTGCCGGCGCCTCAGGCCACCGCCGCCGGGATCGGGCGCGGGCTCACGACATATTCACGCAGGACCTTGTCGTTGGCATCGACCTCGATCAGCGCGACGTCGTAGGTCCAGAGGTCCGCCAGATGCTGGAGCACGCGCTTGGCGTCGGTCTCGTTGAGCTGTGCGCCCTTGATGACGTGGTGATGCAGGATCAGCCGGCGGTCGCCGGAGAGATCGACGTCGACCACCTCGATATTGGCGTCGATGTAGCCGACATCGTGCTGCCGCGCCAGCTCGCGCCGGACGCGGCGGAAGCCGCGCTCGTCGTGAATGGCATCGACGCGGATGCCGGCACGCTCCTCGGGGTCGTCGTGCAGATGGAACATGCGCAGCTGCCGCATCAGCTTCGGGCTCAGGAACTGGCCGATGAAGCTCTCGTCGCGGTAGTTGGCCCAGACGTCGCGCAGCACGCCCATCACGTCGTTCTTGCCGGCGATGTCAGGGAACCACTCGCGGTCCTCGTCCGACGGGCTGGTGACGATGCGCTCGATGTCCTGCATCATGGCGAAGCCGAGCGCGTAGGGATTGAAGCCGGAGAAGCGCGGATCGTCGAATTCGGGCTGGAACACCACGTTGGTGTGCGATCCCAGGAATTCGAGGAAGTTGCCGTCGGTGATGCGGCCCTGCTGGTGCAGCTTGGTCATGATGCGATAGTGGACGTAGGTCGCCGTCCCCTCGTTCATCACCTTGGTCTGGCTCTGCGGATAGAAATATTGCGCGATGTGGCGGACGATGCGCAGCAATTCGCGCTGCCAGGGCGCCAGCCGCGGCGCGCTCTTTTCCAGGAAGTAGAGCAGGTTTTCCTGCGGCAGGCCGAGCAGCTTGCGGCGCCGCTCGACGCTGAGCGCGGAACGGCTCTTGCTCTTCCCCGCCGGCACGGTGCGCCAGAGGTCGTTGAAGACCTCCTCCTCGTGCTGGCGGCGACGCCCTGCCCGCTTCTCCTCGGCGCGCAGGTCGAGCTTCTTCTTGCCCGGGTAGCGGTCGATGCCGTGCGACATCAGCGCGTGCGCGGCATCGAGCGTACGCTCGACCTCGGCGCGGCCGTAGCGCTCCTCGCACTGCATGACGTAGTTCTTGGCGAAATCGAGATAGTCCAGAATGCCGTCGGCGTCGGTCCACTGCTTGAACAGATAGTTGTTCTTGAAGAAGTGATTGTGGCCGAAGGCGGCGTGCGCGATCACCAGCGTCTGCATCGTCGCCGTATTCTCCTCCATCAGATAGGAGATGCAGGGCGAGGAGTTGATCACGATCTCATAGGCGAGGCCCATCAGGCCCTTGCGGTAGGAGGCCTCGTGGTACGCGAAGTGCTTGCCGAAGGACCAGTGCTTGTAGAACAGGGGCATGCCGACCGACGAGTAGGCATCCAGCATCTGCTCGGCGGTGATGACCTCGATCTGGTTCGGATAGACGTCGAGCCCGAGATCGTTCTTCGCCACCTCCTCACAGGCATCGGTGATGCGCTGCAAGGTGTGGAAGTCCCAATCCGCGCCTTCGAACAATCTTTCCGTCATGGAGCGGCTTTCTCCTGAGAGGTTTCGCGGCGCTGGAACAGGTCGTGGAACACCGGGAAGATCTCGCTGCGCTCGCTGACCTTGCGCATCGAGAGCGGTGCGCCGCTGTTGCGCAGGCGCTCATAGAGGGTCCAGAGCGAGGAGTCGGAGAGATCGAAGGCGCTGCCGCCGGACTCGCCGACCTCGAGATAGGCAAAGAACTGGCAGACCGGCAGGATCTTGTCGGTCAGCAGAAGCCCAGTGAGCTCGCCGTCGGAATAGGAGTTGTCGCCGTCGGAGGCCTGCGCTGCGTAGATATTCCAGTCCGATGGATTGAAGCGCTCGCGCACGATGTCGTGCATCGCCTGGAGCGCGCTGGAGACCAGCGTGCCGCCGGAGGCCGGGCCGTAGAAGAAGGTCTGCTCGTCCACCTCCTCGGCGCGGTCGGTGTGGCGGATGAAGACGATCTCGACGTGCTTGTAGCGGCGCTTCAGGAACACGTAGAGCAGCATGTAGAAGCGTTTGGCGAGATCCTTCATGTGCTCGGACATCGAGCCGGAGACGTCCATCAGGCAGAACATCACGGCCTGCGCGACCGGCTTCGGCACCGTCTCGAAGCGGCGGTAGCGGATGTCGAGCGGATCGATGAACGGAATCCGCTTCGTCTTCGCCATCAGCTTTTCCAGCTCGGCGAGAAGCACCACACGCTCGTCCTCGTCGGTGCATGCCGCGATTGCGGCTTCGAGCTCTTCGATCTCGTCCTTGCGGGGACGCTTGAGCGCGATGCGGCGGGCGAGCGCGAGCTTCACCGTCCGGCTCACCGAGATGTTGGCGGGCGAGCCCGACGTGGTGTAGCCGGCGCGCTGGATGCCCTCGCTCTCGGTCTGCGCGATCTTGCGCTTGGCAAGATCCGGCAGCTCGAGGTCGTCGAGGAAGAGATCGACGAATTCGTCGCGGCTCAGCACGAAGCGGAAGGCGTCCTCGCTGTCGCCTTCGCCGGGACCGGAATCCTTGGCGCTGCCCTGGCCGGAACGCTGCAGATAGTCGCCCTCGACGAACTTCTTGTTTCCGGGCAACACCATGTCGCGCGTTCCGCCTTCGCGGCGGAAACGCGGCTCATGCATCCCGTCGAGCGGGATCGTGACCTCACCACCCTCCAGGACGTCCTTGATGTCGCGTTCCTGCGAGGTCTTCTTGACGGCGCCCTGCACCAGGGATTTGGCCCGACGCAAGAACCGCTGGCGGTTCTCAAGACTCTTGCCGCCTGGATTCAGGCGCCTGTCAATAATGTGAATGGGCACTTTTCCATCCGCCTCAACCGGCCTGCTTCACACGCATATACCATTCGACGAGCCGGCGAACCTGACGCTCGGTGTAGCCGCGCTCCACCATGCGTGCGACGAACTCGCCGTGCTTCTTCTCCGTCTCGCCGTCCTTCTTCGACCCGAAGGAGATGACCGGAAGCAGGTCCTCGACCTGGGAGAATATCCGCTTTTCGATCACGTCGCGAATCTTCTCGTAGGAGGTCCAGGTCGGATTCTTGCCGCCGTTCTGGGCCCGCGACCGTAACGAGAATTTGACCACCTCGTTGCGGAAATCCTTGGGGTTGGCGATGCCCGCCGGCTTCTCGATTTTGGTCAGTTCCTGGTTCAACAATTCGCGATCCAGGAGCTGTCCCGTATCGGGATCCTTGAAGTCCTGGTCCTCGATCCAGGCATCGGCATAGTCGACGTAGCGATCGAACAGGTTCTGGCCGTAATCCGAGTAGGATTCGAGATAGGCTTTCTGGATCTCGTTTCCGATGAACTCGGCATAGCGCGGCGCGAGGTCCGCCTTGATGAATTCGAGGTACCGTTTCTCGACTTCCTCGGGCAGCTGCTCGCGCTTGATCGACTGCTCCAGCGCGTACATCAGATGCACGGCGTCGGCGGCGACCTCCTGCGGATCGTGGTTGAAGGTTGCAGCCAGGATCTTGAAGGCAAAGCGCGTGGAGACGCCGTCCATGCCCTCGTCGACGCCGGCGGCATCGCGATATTCCTGGACGCTGCGCGCCTTCGGATCGGATTCCTTCAGGCTCTCACCGTCGTAGACCCGCATCTTGCCAAACACGGTGGAATTCTCGTGCTTGCGCAGGCGCGACATCACCGAGAAACGCGCCATCGTCTCCAGCGTCGACGGCGCACACGGCGCCGACGCCAGCTCGGAGCCCTGGATCAGCTTCTCGTAGATCTTCTGCTCTTCCGTGACCCGCAGGACATAGGGCACCTTGATCACGCAGATGCGGTCGATGAAGGCTTCGTTGTTCTTGTTGGCCTTGAAGCTCGCCCACTCCGCCTCGTTGGAGTGCGCGAGGATGATGCCGGTGAACGGGATCGCACCGATGTTCTCGGTGCCGATGTAGTTGCCTTCCTGCGTCGCCGTGAGCAGCGGGTGCAGCATCTTGATCGGCGCCTTGAACATCTCGACAAATTCGAGGATACCCTGATTGGCGCGGTTGAGACCGCCGGAATAGCTGTAGGCGTCGGGGTCGTTCTGCGCGTAGGTCTCGAGCTTGCGGATGTCGACCTTGCCGACCAGCGAGGAGATGTCCTGGTTGTTCTCGTCACCGGGCTCGGTCTTGGCAATCGCGATCTGGCGCAGCCGCGACGGCTGGATTTTTGCAACCCGGAACTGGGAAATGTCGCCGCCGAAGGCCTCAAGCCGCTTGTAGCACCACGGGCTCATCAATCCGGTGAGGCGCCGGCGCGGAATGCCGTATTTCTCCTCCAGCATCGGCCCGAGCTGATCGGGATCGAACAGGCTGAGCGGGCTCTCGAACACGGGCGAGAGTTCGTCGCCGGCCTTGAGCACGTAGATCGGATGCACTTCCATCAGCGACTTCAGCCGCTCGGCGAGCGAGGATTTGCCGCCGCCGACGGGGCCGAGCAGATAGAGGATCTGCTTGCGCTCCTCCAGGCCCTGCGCCGCGTGCCGGAAGAAACCAACGATGCGCTCGATGGTTTCTTCCATGCCGTAGAAGCCGGCGAAGGCCGGATAGGTACGGATGGTGCGGTTCAAAAAAATACGGCCAAGGCGTGGGTCCTTGGCCGTGTCAATCGTCTGGGGTTCACCGATCGCTGCTAGCAGTCGTTCGGCCGCGTTCGCGTATTTCATGGGATCGCTTCGACACGATTCCAGATATTCCGCCATCGACATGTCGTGCTGGCTTCTCGCCTCGAACGACCGAGCGAAAGCGTTGAATAGAGAATCGTTGTACATGATCCCTCTCCGCGTGAGTTCCGCTACAAGCTGAAACGAAAGCAGTTACCGGACCGTTCCTCAGGCCGTTTCGAATCAGCGTGAGCACATGACGATCATTGGACACCCGGGGGCCGACTCGACGCAACGCACAACGTAGGCAACCAGGTGAGTTACGAACAGGCACCTGCCTGTTATTTATGCGAATCTATGTATATCTTCGCTCATTTCCAGCAAATGTCACTCGGCCGCAACATCCGGGCGTTACCGGGGATCAGCCTATCCGGCGGTGCAGCATAGCCGTCAGCCGGCGGCAGCTTTATGACGCTTGTGCGGCCAAGCCTTGTGAGACCGAACCCGAGCCTTCCGCGCCTTGATCGCAGTCCCGCCGCAATGCGGTGCGTGAATCGCTGGCGGCATGACAGTCGCGGCAGGCGCGCAGCAATGTGTCAAAATCGGTCGCCAGTCCGTCGGGGCGTATGATGATGCGATCGTCCTGCACGCCGCGCGACGTCGACCGGATGTTGGCGCGGATACAGGAGAGCTGCCGCTGCAAGCCCGGCGTCGGCGTCAGCACGATCGTCTTGCGGCCGCGCCGCTCCTCGGTCGAAACCTCCGCAATCGACTCCCACAGCAGAAATTCATTGCCGATGCGGAGATCGCGGATGCCATAGGGGGTGACGATCACCACCGGCCCGCGTTCGGCGGGGAGCATCCAGATCAGCCGGCTGGTGACCAGGCCGAACACCGCGACGCCGGCATAGCCGACCGTCGTGTCGTAGTCGCCGAGGCCGTCCCACCAGTCGACGGCAAGGCCGGCGCTGAGCAGGGTCATCGCAAAGCCCGCCGCGACCAGCAGCCGCAGATACGTCGTGCATGGGTTGATTTCGAGATCGTGGGCCGCGTCGATACCTACGGCCGGCACGACTGATTGCGATCCGTCGGTGACGGCGAGCGGTGGGCCGTCAGGATGTGCGTGCATGCCTTCCCCCAGCATGGCCATTCGCGACCGGGCGATGAAGCATCAGGCGGATCGGAATCCGCCGATGCACTCTGTGCAGCGGCCGGCAGACGTTACGCAACGAGACCTCGACCGAACCTCCCCGGCCAGCGACTTTTTACGCAACACGGCCGCACCCGCCTGGATCGCCATGATCGCGACGGAGTTACACTGGAGGGTATGACGCCTATTCCCTTGATTGGTTCCCTCCCGGGAGCATCTAAGCTAGAGGATAGCGCGTCAGGACCGGCGCGGAAACCCCTCGCCCGCAGGCTTGGAGATAAATAAGTATCATGAATCCCGTCAAAGAACTGGAAAAGCACGGACAAGCCGTCTGGCTGGACTTCCTGGCCCGTGGCTTCATCGCCAAGGGCGACCTCAAGCGGCTGATCGACACCGACGGCGTCAAGGGCGTCACCTCCAATCCGTCGATCTTCGAGAAGGCGATCGGCAGTTCGGACGAGTACGACGCCCCGATCGGCAAGGCGCTGAAGCGCGGCGACCGGAGCGTGGCCGACCTGTTCGAAGCCGTCGCGGTCGAGGACATCCAGAACGCCGCCGACGTGCTCCGCCCGGTCTATGACCGCCTCAAGGGGGGCGACGGCTATGTCAGCCTGGAGGTCTCGCCCTATCTTGCGATGGACACCACCGGGACGGTCGCCGAGGCACGGCGGCTCTGGAAGGACGTCAACCGCAAGAACCTGATGGTTAAGGTGCCGGCGACGCCGGAAGGCCTGCCAGCGATCGAGACGCTCATCGGCGAGGGCATCAGCATCAACATCACGCTGCTGTTCTCCAGGGACGTCTACCTCCAGGTCGCGGAGGCCTATCTCGCCGGCCTCGAGAAATACGTCGCGGGCGGCGGCGATCCGTCGCATGTCGCGAGCGTCGCGAGCTTCTTCGTCAGCCGGATCGACTCGGTGGTCGACAAGCAGCTCGACGAGAAGATCGCGCGCGCCAACGACCCCAGCGAGAAGGAACGGCTTGCCGCGCTGAAGGGCAAGGTCGCCATCGCCAACGCCAAGGTCGCCTACCAGGATTACAAGCGCCTGTTCTCCGGTTCCCGCTGGGACAAGCTCGCCGCCAGGGGCGCCAAGCCGCAGCGCATGCTGTGGGCCTCGACCGGCACCAAGAACAAGGATTACAGCGACGTCCTCTATGTCGAGGAGCTGATCGGCCCCGACACCATCAATACCGTGCCGCCGGCGACGCTGGATGCGTTCCGCGACCACGGCAAGCCGCGCGACAGCCTGGAAGAGAACATCGACGACGCAAGGCGCGTGCTGGAGGAGCTGGAGCGCTCCGGCGTCTCGCTCGACGCGATCACCGAAGAGCTGGTCAAGGATGGCGTCAAGCTGTTCGCCGACGCCGCCGACAAGCTCTACGGCGCCGTTGCGCACAAGCGCGCCACCGTGCTCGGGCCCGCGCTCGACCGCCAGCAGTTGTCGCTCGGCGACGGGCTCGGTAAGGCGGTGGCGAAGAGCACCGAGGAATGGCGCGCGTCGGCCAAGATCCGCAGGCTGTGGCAGCGTGACAAATCGGTCTGGACCGGGGCCGACGAGGACAAATGGCTCGGCTGGCTCGACAGCGCCGCCAAGGCCGACGTCGCCGACTACGAGGACTATGCGAGCCGCGTGAAGGGCCAGAAATTCTCCGATGCGGTCGTGCTCGGCATGGGCGGATCGAGCCTCGGGCCCGAGGTGCTGGCCGAGACCTTTGCGCGAAAGTCAGGCTTTCCGAAGCTGCATGTGCTCGATTCCACGGATCCCGCCCAGGTGCGGGCGATGGAAGCGAAGATCGACATCGCCAACACCGTGTTCATCGTGTCCAGCAAGTCCGGCGGCACCACCGAGCCGAACGCGATGAAGGACTATTTCCACGACCGCGTCGCGCAGGCGGTCGGCCCCAAGGTGAAGACCGGCCACCGCTTCATCGCGGTGACCGATCCCGGCTCGTCGCTGGAGAAATCGGCCAAGACGCTGAACTACGCCCGCATCTTCCACGGCGAGCCCTCGATCGGCGGCCGCTATTCGGTGCTCTCGCCGTTCGGCCTCGTACCGGCGGCGACCGCGGGCATCGACGTCAAGACCTTCGTCAAGCATGCGCTCGCGATGGCCCGCTCCTGCGGACCGGACGTGCCGCCAAGCGAGAATCCCGGCGTGCAGCTCGGCCTTGCCATGGGCCTCGCCGGCCTCGAAGGCCGTGACAAGGTGACGATCCTGTCGTCGAAGAAGATCACCGATTTCGGCGCCTGGGCCGAGCAGCTGATCGCGGAATCGACCGGCAAGGAGGGCAAGGGCCTGATCCCGATCGACGGCGAGCCGCTGGGCGAAGCCGCAGCTTACGGCAACGACCGCTTCTTCATCGACATCCGTACCGAGGGCGAGGCGGACGCCGCCCATGACTCGAAGCTTGCCGCGATCGAAGCGGCCGGCCATCCCGTCGTGCGCATCGTGATGAAGTCGATCGACCATCTCGGTCAGGAGTTCTTCCGCTTCGAGATGGCGACGGCGGTGGCAGGCAGCATCCTCGGCATCAACCCGTTCGACCAGCCGGACGTGGAAGCGGCCAAGATCAAGACCCGCGAGCTCACCGCGTCGTTCGAGAAGACCGGCGCGCTGCCGGCGGAGCAGCCGGTGGTCAGCACCGACGAGGCCGATCTCTATACCGACGAGGCCAACGCCACGGCACTGCGCGCCGCCGGCGCCAACGGCGACCTCACTTCCTGGCTGAAGGCGCATCTCTCGCGCTCGGGCCATGGCGATTATGTCGCCCTGCTCGGCTACATCGCGCGCGACAAGGCCACCATCGACGCGCTTCAGGCGATGCGGCTCGAGGTGCGCGAGAAGCGCCATGTCGCGACCTGCGCCGAGTTCGGACCGCGCTTCCTGCACTCGACGGGACAGGCCTACAAGGGCGGGCCCGACAGCGGCGTGTTCCTCCAGATCACCGCTGACGACGCCAAGGACCTGGCCGTGCCGGGCCAGAAGGCCAGCTTCGGCGTGATCAAGGCGGCGCAGGCGCGCGGCGATTTCGATGTGCTCACCGAGCGCGGGCGGCGCGCATTGCGCGTCCACCTGAAGGGCGGACTCAAGAAGGGTCTCGCGGCGCTCAACGCGGCGCTTAACGACGCGCTGAATTAAGGGAATCTCTCAGATGCAACTCGGCATGATCGGCCTCGGCCGGATGGGCGGCAACATCGTTCGCCGGCTGATGCGCCACGGCCATTCGACCGTGGTCTATGACAAGGACGCCAAGGCCGTCGCCGGCCTTGCCGCAGACGGCGCGGTAGGCTCGGCGACGCTGGAGGAGTTCGTCGCAAAGCTGGAGCGGCCGCGCACGGCCTGGGTGATGCTGCCTGCGGGACGCATCACCGAGACGACGATCGACACGATCGCGGGCGTGATGCAGGAAGGCGACGTCATCATCGACGGCGGCAACACCTTCTGGCAGGACGACGTCCGCCGCGGCAAGGCGCTGAAGGCACGCGGCATCCACTATGTCGACGTTGGCACCTCCGGCGGCGTCTGGGGTCTCGACCGCGGCTATTGCATGATGATCGGCGGCGAGAAACAGGTGGTCGACCGGCTCGATCCGATCTTCGCCGCGCTCGCGCCCGGCGCCGGCGACATTCCGCGCACGGAAGGACGTGAGGGGCGCGATCCCCGCATCGAGCAGGGCTATATCCACGCCGGCCCCGTCGGCGCCGGCCACTTCGTCAAGATGATCCACAACGGCATCGAATACGGCCTGATGCAGGCCTATGCCGAAGGGTTCGACATCCTCAAGAACGCCAACATCGATGCCTTGCCGGCGGACCATCGCTACGATTTCGATCTCGCCGACATCGCAGAAGTCTGGCGGCGCGGCAGCGTGATCCCGTCCTGGCTGCTCGATCTCACCTCGACGGCGCTCGCCGACAGCCCGGCATTGGCGGAATATTCCGGCTTCGTCGAAGATTCCGGCGAAGGCCGCTGGACCGTGAATGCGGCGATCGACGAAGCGGTGCCGGCCGAAGTTCTGACCGCGGCGCTCTACACACGTTTCCGTTCCCGCAAGGAACACACCTTCGCCGAAAAAATTCTCTCCGCGATGCGCGCGGGTTTCGGCGGCCACAAGGAGCCGAAGCAGCCGGGCGCTTCGAAGCCCAAATAAAAGGCGAAGTATCAAGTAACAGAGCGAAGGCCGATCATTCGTGACAAAAGACCCGCAAGCCAAGCGCAAGCCGGAAAATTGCGCCTTCGTCATCTTTGGCGTGACCGGAGACCTTACTCATCGCCTTGTGATGCCCTCGCTCTACAATCTCGCGGCCGAGCACCTGTTACCGGAAAAGTTCTGTGTCGTCGGCGTGGCCCGCAAGGGCCAATCGGATGACGAGCTGCGCAGCAGCCTGTTGAAGGGCCTGCGCCAGTTCGCGACGCGACCCGTGGACGACGATATCGCCCAGAAGCTGCTGCAATGCCTGACCTTCGTCGAGGCCGACCCGAAGGACTCGCCGTCCTTCGACCGCTTGCGCGAGCATCTGGATTCGCTGGAATGCGCGCAGGACACCGGCGGCAACCGGCTGTTCTATCTGGCAACGCCGCCCGCCGCGTTCGCGCCGACCGCGCGCGAGCTCGGCCGCACCGGCATGATGGAGGAGAACGGCGCCTGGCGACGCCTCGTGATCGAAAAGCCGTTCGGCACCGATCTCGCCTCGGCACGCGCGCTGAACGCCGAGCTCCTGAAGATCATGGACGAGCACCAGATCTACCGGATCGATCACTATCTCGGCAAGGAGACGGTGCAGAACATTTTGGTGCTGCGCTTTGCCAACGGCATGTTCGAGCCGATCTGGAATCGCAACCACATCGACCACATCCAGATCACGGTGGAAGAGAAGCTCGGCGTCGGCCATCGCGGCGGCTTCTACGACGCCACCGGCGCGCTGCGCGACATGGTACCGAACCATCTGTTCCAGCTGATGTCGCTGGTCGCGATGGAGCCCCCCGCCCGCTTCGACGCGCATTCCGTGCGCTCCGAGAAGGCCGACGTGCTCACCTCGATCCAGCAGCCCAGCCGGGAAGAGGCGCTGAAGAATTCAGTGCGCGCGCAATATCTCGCCGGCCGCATCGGCGACGAGGAGATCACGGACTATCGCAAGACCGAGGACGTCAAGCCCGGCAGCACCACCGAGACCTTTGTCGCGCTCAAGCTGATGATCGACAATTGGCGCTGGGCCGGCGTCCCCTTCTACTTGCGCACCGGCAAGGCGCTGGGTCACAAGCGCACCGAAGTCGCGATCAAGTTCAAGCAGGCGCCGCTGTCGATGTTTTCGGGCACGGACGTCGACCGCCTGTCGCAGAACTTCCTTACCATCGGCATCGCGCCGACCGAGACCATCGAGCTTCAGTTCAACGCCAAGATTCCGGGCCCGAGCATCACCATCGACGGCGTCGAGATGAAGTTCCGCTATGGCGACTATTTCCGCGTCGATCCCTCGACCGGCTACGAGACGCTGATCTACGACTGCATGATCGGCGACAACATACTGTTCCAGCGCGCCGACGGCATCGAGGCCGGATGGCAGGCGGTGCAGCCGTTCCTGGACGCCTGGAAGAGCGAGGGCACCAACGGCATCGAGACCTATGAAGCCGGCAGCGACGGCCCCGCCTGCGCGGACGAGCTGCTCCGGCGCGACGGACGAAGCTGGCGGAAGTTTTCGTGATGGCGGCGGCCGGCAAGCCGAAGCTGATTGTCGCGGCCGACGCCGAGGCCCTTGCGCAGGCCGCGGCGGAACGGGTGATGGCGCGGATTGGCGCCAATCCGGGGCGTATCGCGATCTGCCTGACCGGCGGCTCGAGCCCGAAAAAGCTCTATCAACTGCTCGGCGGCGATTCCTGGCGTGGAAAAATCCCGTGGGATCGCGTGCACTGGTTCATCGGCGACGAGCGCTTCGTGGCTGAGAACGATCCCCTCAACAACATGGCGGTCGCGCGCGCGACCTTTCTCGACCGCAATGCGCCCTCCGGCCATGTCCACCCGATCCCGACCGCGACTGAGAACCCGGATCAAGGCGCCGCCGCCTATGCGCGCGAGCTGCAGGCCTTCTACGGTTCGGAAAGCCTCGATCCGGCCCGGCCACTGTTCGACCTGGTCTTGATGGGCGCCGGCCCGGACGGCCACACCGCCTCGCTGTTTCCCGGCTATCCCGAGATCGAGGAGAGCAAGCGTTGGGTCGTCGGGGTGCCCAAGGCCAATGTGGCCCCCTTCGTGCCGCGGGTCTCCCTCACCCTGCCCGTCCTTGCGTCCTGCCGCGAAATGCTGTTCGAGATTGCGGGACATGACAAGCAGCCGATCTTGACGCGCCTCCTCAATGGCGAGACTCTGCCGGCTGTACGCGCGCGCTCGAATGGTGAGACCGTCTGGCTGGTCGACCAGGCCGCGCTTCCGGAGGAAATTCGTGGGCCGCGTTGAAGCACCTTGTGCGTTGATCGTGATGGGCGTGTCGGGTTCGGGCAAGAGCACGGTTGCGGAGGCGCTGGGCGAGCGGCTCGGCTGGCGCTTCGAGGACGGCGACAGCTTTCATCCCGCCAGCAATGTCGAGAAGATGAAGGCCGGCCATCCCCTCACCGACGAGGACCGCTGGCCCTGGCTCAACGCCATCGCCGACGAGATCGAACGGGTCTGCAAGAGCGGCAAGCACGTCATCATCGCCTGCTCGGCGCTGAAGCACACCTATCGTGACGTACTGCTGCGGGGGCGCGACGACGTCCGCTTCGTCTTCCTGAAGGGCACGAAGGAGCTGATCGCCGAACGCCTCGCGCACCGCAAGGGCCACTTCATGCCGCCAGGGCTGCTGACGAGCCAGTTCAACACGCTGGAAGCCCCGGAGGCGAGCGAGCACGTCGTCACCGTCTCGATCGACGAAACCGTCGAGGCGATCGTGGACGGCGTCGTGCGGCAATTGAAACTGGGCGGCGCAATACCCAAGGTTCTGCCATGACGCCAATCTCACTCGTGGTCTCCGACGTCGACGGCACGCTGCTGACCAAGGACAAGACGCTGACGGAACGTGCGAGGTCCGCGGTGCAGCGGCTGCACCAGGCTGGCATCGGCTTCACCATCACCTCCAGCCGCCCCGCCATCGGGATGCGCTTCCTGATCGAGCCGCTGGCGCTGTGGCTGCCGGTCGGCCCGTTCAACGGCTCCTCGATCGTCGATCCCGAGATGAAGCCGGTCGAGCAGCACCTCATCCCCGCAGGCGCGGTCGAGCGGTCCTTGCAGATCCTCCGGGAGTTCCGCGCCGACATCTGGCTGTTCACCACCGACAAATGGCTGATCGACAACCCTGGCGGTAAATACGTCGCCCATGAGCAGCACACCATCCGCTCCGATCCGACCATCGTGACGGATTTCTCGCCGTACCTTGCCAGCGCCTGCAAGATCGTCGGTGCCAGCACCGACGCCGCCGGGCTCGAGCGTTGCGAGAAGGCGATGCAGGAGGCGCTCGGCAGCGAGGCGACCGCGGTGCGCTCGCAGACCTATTATCTCGACATCACCCCGCCCGGCTTCAACAAGGGCACCTTCGTCGAGGCGATGGCCAAGCGCCTCGGCATCGCGACCGACACGGTCGCCACCATCGGCGACATGCAGAACGACCTTGCGATGTTCCGCGTCAGCGGCACCTCGATCGCCATGGGCAATGCCACCGACGACGTCAAGGACCGGGCCACCCACGTCACCGCAACCAACGAACAGGACGGTTTTGCGGAGGCAATGGAGATGATCTTGAAGCGGAACGGGGTCGGCTAGGGCTTGATGGCCTCAACTATCGCCTGCCGCTGGGTGCCCACCTCTCCCCAGCGGGGAGAGGTGAAGAACCTGCCGCGCCGATCTACTTCGACCGCTGCATCGCGGGCTTCTCGCTCTCCTGCCTTGCCGCCGATAGATTATGCGCGGTGTTGACCAGCGCGATGTGGGTCAGCGCCTGCGGGAAGTTGCCGGTCTGGCGGCCCGCCACGGAATCGTATTCCTCGGCCAATAGCCCGACGTCGTTGGCAAGGGCGGCCACGCGGTCGAACAGCACCTGCGCCGTGTCGAGATCGCCCGACAGCACATAGGCATCGGCGAGCCAGAGGGTGCAAGCCAGGAACGCGCCCTCGATCGGCTGCTTTTCCTCGGACACCTCGCGCGGATCGTGCCGCAGCACGAAGCCGTCGCGCATCAGGTGCTTTTCGACGGCCGCGATGGTACCGCGGATGCGCGGGTCCTCCGCCGGCAGGAAGCCGACCGCCGGCACCAGCAGCACGCTGGCGTCGAGCAGCTTTGAGCCGTAGGACTCGACGAAGGCATTTTCCTCCGCGTCGAAGCCATTGTTGCAGACGTCGCGGTGAATGGCCTCGCGCAGCGCGCGCCAGTGCAGCAGCGGCGCCTTGAAGCCAAAGGTCTCGGCGCTCTTGATGCCGCGGTCGAAGGCGACCCAGGTCATCACCTTGGAGAAGACGTAGTGCTTCGGCTCGCCGCGCCGCTCCCAGATGCCGTGGTCGGGCTGGTCCCAGACCTCGGCGAGATGATTGAGCACCGCGCATTCCAGCGCCCAGGTCGCTTCGTCATTGAGCTTGAGCCTGGCCATGCGCGACTGGTGGAAGGCGTCGATCAGCTCGCCATAGACGTCGAGCTGCAGCTGTGCATGCGCGGCATTGCCGACGCGGACCGGCTGGGCGCCCTCATAGCCGTCGAGCCAGCGCGCCTCCCATTCCAACAGGCGCCGCTGGCCCCAGATGCCGTACATGATCTGCATGTTCGCCGGCGAGCCGGCGGCGGCGCGCAAGAGCCAATTGTGCCAGGCCAAGGCCTCCTCGGTATAACCCGAGTTCATCAGCGCCAGCAGCGTGAAGGTGGCATCGCGCAGCCAGCAGAAGCGGTAGTCCCAGTTCCTGCTGCCGCCGAGCTTCTCGGGCAGCGAGGTCGTGGGCGCCGCGACGATGCCGCCGGTCGGGCCGAAGGTCAGCGCCTTCAGCGTGATCAGCGAACGCATGATGAGATCGTGATACTCGCCGTCCCGCGTGCAGCGGCTGCACCAGTCCTTCCAGAATTTTTCGGTCTCCTGGAGCGCGATCTCCGGATCGATCGGCTCGGGCGGGTCGAGGTGCGAGGGGCCATAGGTCAGCACGAACGGCACGGTCTCGCCGGCCTTCACCTCGAATTCGGCAACCGTCGTCAGGTCCTCGCCGCGGGTCCCGACCGGCGTGCGCAGCACGGTCATGTCCTGGCCGGCGACCGCCAGCAGCGAACCGTCCTTGCAACGGCGCACCCAGGGAATGTCGATGCCAAAGCCGAAGCGGATCACGAGCTCCATCCGCAGCTTCACCGTACCGCTGACGCCGCGGACCAGCCGCACGACGTCGGACGCCTTGCCGCGCGGCGGCATGAAGTCGATCAAGGCGACAATGCCGCTCCTGGTCTCAAACCGCGTTTCGAGGATGAGGGTATCGCCGAGATAGCGGCGTGACGTCGTGGTGACGTCCCCGGCCGGTGCGATCTGCCAGCGGCCGTTCTTGCGCGTGCCGAGGATTGCGGCAAAGCAGGCGTCGGAATCGAAGGCGGGCCAGCACAGCCAGTCGATCGAGCCGTCGCGCCCGACCAGCGCCGCGGTCTCGCAGTCGCCGATCAGCGCATAGTCCTCGATCCTCTGAGACACTGTCGTGCGAGCCTAAAAACCCCGGCGGACTAACTCCCGCCGAGCAACGAACGTTCCCGCGTCGCCGCTCTCAAGGCCGTGAGATCGACCTTCGAGGCGATCTTGTCGAGCGTGACAGGCAGGCGCTGCCGCCAGTTCGGATGCTCGTCGATCGTGCCGGGAATGTTGGGCTGGTCGATCACGCCGAGCAGATCCTCCAGCGACACCGCGAGCAGCCGCGAGGGCGTGCGCGACAGGAAGGCGAGCACCGAATAGAGATCGTTGGCGTTGATGCCGTTCTGGCGCAGGATCTCATCGAGCATGCCGAGCGCATGCCAGCGGGCCTTGTCGTCCTCGCCGGGATCGAGCCCGAGCGACAGCTTCATCTTGAGATCGCTGAAGGAGCGCCAACCCGCATAGGTGCAGAGGTCGTGCGTGTTCAGCGTCACCAGCGCGTTCGGCCGGTAATAGTCGATGTTGCGGAAGTGGCCGGCATCGTCGCGCTCGAACATCATGACGAGGTAGGACCAGATGCCGAAATCCTGCATGGTCTCGCGAAAACCTTCCGGCACCGTGCCGAGGTCTTCGCCGATCACGATGCACTTATGGGCCGCGCTCTCGCGCGCCACGGCGCCCAGCAGCGCCTCGAACGGCATCTGCACATAGGCGCCGTTGTCGGGCTTGAAGCCGCGCGGCACGAGATAGAGCCGCTTCAGCCCGAGCACGTGATCGATCCGGATGGCGCCGGCATGGCGCATCGAGGCGGCCAGCATGTCGGCGAACGGCACGAAGGATTGCGCCTCCAGGCCGCCGGCATTGAAGCCGGCAAGACCCCAGTCCTGGCCGACCGTGTTGAGCACGTCGGGCGGCGCGCCGACGGCGAGATGGCGCGAAATCGCCGTCTGCTCGTTCCAGGCATCGAAGCCGTTGGACTGCACGCCGACGGCAACGTCGAGATAAAGCCCGACCCGCATGCCGAGCTGGCCGGCCAGCTCCTTGGCCGCGTGCAATTGGCTATCGGCGGTCCATTGCACGAATTCGACGAACTCGACCTCGCGCTTGTCAGGACCGTTGCGCAGCCGGGCGCATTTTGTCTCGTCGGGCTGCCGCCACTCGGGCGGCCATTCCCACCACGGCCCGGTGAAGCGATGCCGCAGCACCTCGAAGCAGGCAAAGCGGGACAACAGCGGCGCGCGGTCCGCGCGGAAGGCGTCGAACTGATTGCGGCGGACGCCGCTCGCGCTCCGCACGAAGCTGTTAAAGGCAGCGCGCAGGGCGAGCCATTTCAGCGCCGCCATGTCGGCATAGGGGACGCGATCGCCTTCGCGCAGCCGCGCGGCGGTCGCGGCCGCATCGGGGACGAGGTCCGCGGAAAATTCCGGGATCGCCTCGACGTCGATGTAGAGCGGATTGAGAAACAGCCGGCTGTTCGGCGAATAGGGGCTGCAATCGGCCGGGTGGTCGTCGAACAACACGTGCAGCGGATTGAGGCCGACGCCGTCGGCCCCGAGCTGTTTTGCGAGCCGGACGAGATCGGCAAGGTCGGTGAAATCGCCGATGCCCCAGTTGCGCTCCGAGCGGACGCCGTAGAGCTGCACGGCGAGCAGCCAGCCGCGGTCGAAATCGCCGCCGAAGGCGCGCTCTGGCGCCACGATCATCGGCACCTCTTCGGTCACGCCCTCGGCATCGGTCAGCGTCAAGCGGTGGTAGCCGAGCGGCAGGCCGGCGGGCCAGGCGATGACGGGCTCGCGCGTCTCGCCTTGTGCGATCACGTTGCCGTTGCCGGCGATTTTCCATTGCAGCGGCGGAGCGCCGGTGGCCGCCAATTCCGTCCGCGGATGTCCCAGGGCGCGAACCACCACGGGCCCGCTGACGAAGCGATAAACCCGCTTCTCCGGCAGGGCGTCGAGGATGGATTTGAGCGCCACGGGATCGGTGACCCGCAGCTTTCCGAGGGCGTCCACGAATTCGGACTGAACACCCTTGATCTGGGCTTGAGCTAAAAGATCCATTCGGCACGCAGCTTGCAGGCCATTGTGTGGCCGGGGGCAGGGATTTTAACGAGGTGGCGGAAGACGTTAGTCAGGGGTAACTCAAAAACGGGCCTGCCGTTCCCAGGCGGAACTAATGACACACAAGCGGCTTTCTATATAGGTATCAAGCGTAGGTTCCCGACAAGGGAAACGGGCCCTGCTTTCTTGTCAATGGCATCACCGTGAACAAGACAATTCAAACTGTCGAAAGTGCCGCAGCCGGCAGCGCTTTCCTCATCGAAGACGTCTATCCCTTGATCGACGGCGGCCGTTTCGCCGTGAAGCGGATCGCGGGCGAGTGCGTCGAGGTGTGGGCCGACATCTACCGCGACGGCGAGGCCGTGGTCGGCGCCGCGCTGATCTGGCGACGCGAGCAGGACCGGGAATGGCGGAGCGAGCCGATGATCCATCACGGCAATGACCGTTGGTCCGGCGCGTTCACGCCCGTCGAGCCCGGCCAATATCTCTACGCGATCGAGGCCTGGACCGACGAGTTCGCGACTTGGTCTCACGCGGTCGCGCGCAAGCGGCTGTCCGGCGCCGATGTCAGCCTCGACGCCATCGAGGGCGCCGGGCTCCTGACCAAGGCGCATGGCGCGCGGCAGGACGCCGCGGCGGTGATCGTCAGACAATGCGAGGACTATCTTCAGACCGGCGATGTCACCCCGCTGCTCTCAACCGAGCTCGGCAGCGCCATGGCCGAGAGCCAGTCGCGGCCCGACCTCACGCGCTCGCCGCTCTTCCCGCTGATCGCCGACCGCGACAAGGCGCGCTTTGGCGCCTGGTATCAGATGATGCCGCGCAGCCAGGGCCGGATCCCCGGCCGGCACGGCACGCTGCGCGACTGCATCGCGCGCGTGCCCGATATCGCCGCGATGGGCTTCGACGTGCTCTACTTCACGCCGGTCCACCCGATCGGGCATAACAGGCGCAAGGGCCGCAACAATGCGCCGGTGGCGACCGCAGGCGAACCCGGCTCGCCCTATGCGATCGGCACCGCCGAGGGCGGACACGATGCACTGCATCCCGAGCTCGGCACCATCGAGGATTTCCGCGCGCTGGTTGCGACCTGCCTGGAATACGGCCTCGAGCTCGCGCTCGATTTCGCCGTGCAATGCTCGCCGGACCATCCCTGGCTGACGCAGCATCCGGAATGGTTCAAATGGCGGCCGGACCGCTCGGTGCGGACGGCTGATGGCCCCTATTCGGACATCGTCATCCCCGATTTCGCCTCCGTCGACCGGGCCGGGCTGTGGAATGCGTTCCGCGACGCGATGCTGTTCTGGATCGACCATGGTGTCACCATCTTCGCCATCGACAATCACGATACCGCGCCGCTTCCGTTCTGGGAGTGGCTGATCCGCGACATCCGCCGCCGGCATCCCGAGGTGATCCTGTTCTCGAAGACGTATGCACGGCCGAAGCTGATGAATGGCCTCGCCAAGCTCGGCTTCGCGCAGTCCTTCACCTATTTTCCCTGGCGCACGTCGAAGTGGGAGGTGGAGCAATATCTCGGCGAGCTGACGCGTTATCCCGAGCGCGACTTCTATCGCCCGAACCTGTTCGTGAACACGCCGGACCTGCTGCCCTTTCATCTCCAGAGTGGCGAAGCCTGGGCCTTCAAGTCGCGGCTCGCGCTGGCCGCGACGCTGTCGGGCAATTACGGGATCTATAGCGGCTTCGAATTGCTCGAACACGAAGCCATCCCCGGCCGCGAGGAATATCTCGATTCCGAGAAGTACCAGATCAAGCAGCGCGACTGGGACAAGCCGGGCAACATCAAGCCCTACATCGCCGCTCTCAACCGCATCCGCAACGACAATGCGGCACTCCAGCAGACGGCGAATTTGCGGTTTCTCGGCATCGAGGACGGCGAGACGATCAGCTTCGTGAAAGAGGCGACCGATCCGGCCAACGCCGTCGTCGCCGCCATCGCCCTCACGCGCGATGCGCGCGAATTCTGGTTGCCGCTCGGCGACCTCACCATCGACGCCGGCGGCCAGCGCCGCCACGTCACCGCACTCGAAAATCTCCTCACCGGCGAACAGTCCCGCATCGAATGGGGCGGGATCAGGTTGCGTATCGATCCCGACCGCGATCCGGCGCTGCTGTTCCGCTGCCTGGCGTAAAGGCTTAACGCCATGAATGTTCTGTCTTCCGTCGATACCAAGAAGATTGAGGCTGCCGAGGTCGTGGATGAGCTCTGGTACAAGGACGCCATCATCTACCAGCTGCACGTCAAGGCGTTTGCGGACAGCAACAATGACGGCATCGGGGACTTCGCCGGCCTGACCGAGAAGCTGCCCTATCTCCAGGAGCTCGGCGTCACCGCGCTGTGGCTGCTGCCGTTCTATCCCTCGCCCGGGCGCGACGACGGCTACGACATCGCGGACTACGGCTCGGTCAATCCCGATTTCGGGACGATGAAGGACTTCAAGCGCTTCATCCAGGAGGCGCAGAAGCGCGGCTTGCGCGTCATCACCGAGCTTGTCGTCAACCACACCTCGGACCAGCACAAATGGTTCAAGCGTGCGCGCCGCAGCCATCCGGGCTCGAGCGCCCGCAACTGGTACGTCTGGAGTGACACCGACCAGAAATACCAGGGCACGCGCATCATCTTCACCGACACGGAAAAGTCGAACTGGACCTGGGATCACGAGGCCGGCGCCTTCTACTGGCACCGCTTCTTCTCGCACCAGCCGGACCTCAATTTCGACAATCCGCGCGTGGTCAGCGCGCTCATCCAGGTGATGAAGCGCTGGCTGGACGCCGGCGTCGACGGCTTCCGGCTGGATGCCATTCCCTATCTCTGCGAGCGCGAGGGCACTTCGAACGAGAACCTCCCCGAGACGCATGCGATCATCAAGCGTCTGCGCCAGGAGCTGGATTCCTACTCCAAGGGCAAGCTGCTGCTGGCCGAGGCCAATCAATGGCCGGAGGACGTGCAGGAATATTTCGGCCGTGGCGACGAGTGCCACATGGCCTACCACTTCCCGCTGATGCCGCGCATCTACATGGCGATCGCGCAGGAGGACCGCTTCCCGATCACCGACATCCTGCGCCAGACGCCGGACATTCCGGCAAGCTGCCAATGGGCGCTGTTCCTGCGCAACCACGACGAGCTGACGCTGGAAATGGTCACCGACGTCGAGCGCGACTATCTCTGGACCACCTACGCCAACGACCCGCGCGCCCGCATCAATGTCGGCATCCGCCGGCGCCTCGCGCCGCTGATGGACAACGACCGCCGCAAGATCGAGCTGATGAACTCGCTCTTGCTGTCGTTCCCCGGTACGCCGATCATCTATTACGGCGACGAGATCGGGATGGGCGACAACATCTATCTCGGCGACCGCAACGGCGTGCGCACGCCGATGCAGTGGAGCCCGGACCGCAACGGCGGCTTCTCGCGCTGCGACCCGGCCCGTCTCTACGCGCCGCTGATCATGGATCCGGTCTACGGCTATGAATCGGTGAACGTGGAGGCGCAATCGCGCAGCCTGTCCTCGCTGCTCAGCGCCACCAAGCGGCTGATCTCGGTGCGCAAGTCGACGCTCGCCTTCGGCCGCGGCACCATGACCTTCATCCGCCCGGCCAACCGCGCCGTGCTGGCCTATGTCCGGCAGTACCACGACGAGGTGATCCTCTGCGTTGCCAACCTCTCGCGGGCGGCGCAGGCGACCGAGCTCGACCTGTCGCCGTGGAAGGACCGCATCCCGCAGGAGATGCTCGGCCGCACCCGCTTCCCGCCGATCGGCGAGCTGCCCTACATGATCACGCTGGGGCCGTACGGCTTCTACTGGTTCCATCTCATGGAGCGCGACAAGTCCGAGCCGGTGACGCCGCGCGCGGTGCCGGAATTCGAAACGCTGGTGGTGCCGGTCAACTCGACCTGGGTGTCGCTGGCGCGCGAGCGCGGCGTGTTCGAGCACGATGTGCTGCCGGGATTCCTGTCGCGGACACGCTGGTATCCCGAGCACGATCCCAAGCACATCAAGCCGACGCTGACCTCGGCGGTGCCGTTCTGCGACATCGGCGACAACCGGCCCTGGATCGCGTTCTTCGAGGCGGCGCAACAGGACGCCGTTGCGACCCGCTACGTGCTGCCGATGCAGATCGAATGGGTGCGCTTCGACCGCGAGCGCTTCAACCCGAAGGCGCTCGCCGCCGTGCGCCAGGGCGCGCGCGAAGGTACGCTGCTCGACGTCGCGACCGACCAGATCTTCATCGGCTTGTTCCTGCGCAACCTGTCGCAGAACCTGGTGGTGGAAGAGAACAATCTGCGGCTGGAGTTCAAGGCGACCAGCCGGTTTGCCGACTACACCATCAAGGAGCCCGGACGCATCCGCGCGATCGAGCAGTCGAACAGCACCGCGCTGGTCGACAACCAGTACGTCGCCAAGATCTATCGCCAGCTCGAAGGAGGCACCAATCCCGAGATCGAGATCGGCCACTACCTCACGGAAGTCGCCCGCTTTGCCAATACGCCGGCGCTGCTCGGCAGCGTCGAGCTGGTCGAGGGCGATCAGCGCAGCACACTCGGCGTGCTGCATGCCTATGTCGAGAACCAGGGCGACGGCTGGGCGGTGACCACGGGCTATCTCGACCGCTATATCGACGAGCAGCGCGTCTTGTCGGCGGGCGAAGCGCCGCGCGAGACCCAGGAGCAGTCGCCCTACCTGCACTTCGTCATGCAGATCGGCCGGCGCCTCGCCGAGCTGCATGTCGCTCTGGCCGCGGCAAGGCCTGACGATCTCGCTCCGGAGCCGATCGGCTCCGCCCACATCAGGCACTGGGTCTCCGACCTCAAGGCACGCGCCGGGCGGGTTTTCGAGCGACTGGCCGACAGCCGCGACGGCCTGCGGGAAGCGGACCGGCCGCTGATCGACCAGCTCACGGCGCTGCGCACGAGCCTGCCCGACCGCCTGAATGCGCTCTTGCCATCCGACATCGACGGGTTGAACATCCGTCATCATGGCGACTTCCGCCTCGGGCAAATTCTGATCGTGAAGGACGATATCTGCATCATCGACTTCGACGGCGATCCGCGTCTGCCGCTGGCCGACAAGCGGCGCAAGCTGCCTGCCGCACGCGACGTCGCCGGTCTGATCCGCTCGATCGATCTTTCGGTGAACGTGGCGCTTGGCCGGGCCCTGTCAGGAGGCACTGACGAGCAGAGCCGGCTTGTAGCCGCGCTCAGTGAATGGCGCGAGCGCGCCACCACGACCTTCCTGTCCGCCTATCGCGAGGCCATGACCGATCGGCGGCTGTGGCCGGAAGATCCGCAATCCGCGGAAGGCCTGTTAAGGTTTTTCCTGCTTGATCAAGCGTTCGACGAAGTAGAGTACGAGCTGTCCCACCGGCCTGAGGGGCTCCATGCGCCGCTGACCGGACTGCTTCGCATTCTGTCCAATGCCGAGAGCGAAGCCCATGCCTAAACTACCTGCCGAGGCCTACGCGATCATCGAGGGCCGCCACGCCGACCCCTTCCACTATCTCGGGCTGCATCCCGAGGGCGGCAAGAGCGTGGTGCGCGCCTTTCTGCCCGAGGCCTCCAATGTCGAGGCGGTTGGCGAGCACGGCGAGGTCGCCCGGCTCGACCGCGTCCACGACGCAGGCCTGTTCGTCGGCGCCTTGCCGAACGGCTCGAAGCATTACCAGCTACGCGCCAAATTCGGCGACAGCATCGTCGAGTTCGAGGACGCCTACCGCTTTCCGCCGATCCTGACCGATTTCGACCTCTATCTGCTCGGCGAAGGCACCCATCAGCGCCTCTATGACAAGCTCGGCGCGCATCCGATGACGCTCGACGGCGTCGACGGCATCGGCTTCGTGGTGCTGGCGCCGAATGCGCGGCGCGTGTCCGTGGTCGGCGATTTCAATTTCTGGGATTCGCGGCGCCATCCGATGCGGGTGCGCGGCAGCGGCTATTGGGAATTGTTCATCCCGCACGCCAAGCGGGGCGATCACTACAAGTTCGACATCGTCGGGCCACACGGCCATCAGCTGCCGCTGAAATCCGATCCGATGGCGTTCGCGAGCGAGGTGCGTCCGAAGACGGCCTCCATCGTGTTCGACGAGGCGCACCTGCCGCGGCCGCGCCCGGCGCCTGACGGCATCAATGCGCTGTCGGCGCCGATGTCGATCTACGAGGTCCATCTCGGCTCGTGGCGGCGCAAGGGCGACAATGAATGGCTCACCTACCGCGAGCTGGCCGAGCAGCTGCCGGCCTATGCCCGCGACATGGGGTTTACGCATCTCGAATTCCTCCCCGTCAGCGAGCACCCGTTCGACGGCTCCTGGGGCTATCAGCCGACCGGCCTCTATGCACCGACCAGCCGGTTCGGCACGCCGGAGGATTTTGCCGCACTGGTCGACGCCTGCCACCGCGAAGGCGTCGGCGTGCTGCTCGACTGGGTGCCCGGCCATTTCCCGGACGATCCGCACGGGCTCGGCAGCTTCGACGGCACCTCGCTGTACGAGCACGCCAACCCGCTGCAGGGCCGGCATCTCGACTGGGGCACGCTGATCTACAATTACGGCCGCACCGAAGTGACGAACTTCCTGGTGTCGAACGCGCTGTTCTGGCTGGAGCGCTACGCGATCGACGGCCTGCGCGTCGATGCCGTCGCATCGATGCTCTATCTCGACTACAGCCGCCCGCCCGGCGCCTGGATTCCGAACCAGTATGGCGGACGGGAGAACATCGAGGCGATCGCGTTCCTGCGCCGCTTCAACACCGAACTGTTCGCCCGCTTTCCGCAGGCAACCACGGCGGCGGAAGAATCCACGGCGTGGCCGCAAGTCTCGCGCCCGGTCGAATTCGGCGGGCTCGGCTTCGGCTACAAGTGGAACATGGGCTGGATGCACGACACGCTGAACTACATCAGCAAGGATCCGATTCACCGCAAGCATCATCACGGCGAGATCCTGTTCGGCCTGCACTATGCCTTCTCGGAAAATTTCATCCTGCCGCTGTCGCATGACGAGGTCGTGCACGGCAAGCGCTCGATCCTGGGCCGCATGCCCGGCGACGAATGGCAGCGCTTCGCGAACCTGCGTGCCTATTACAGCTTCATGTTCGGCCATCCCGGCAAGAAGCTCTTGTTCATGGGCGCCGAGATCGCGCAAAGCCGCGAATGGAATCACGACCAGTCGCTCGACTGGCACCTGCTCGAATACAAATATCACTCGGGCATCCAGGCGCTGATCCGCGACCTCAACCGGCTCTATCGCGCGGTGCCGGCGCTGCACCAGATGGACTGCGACCAGGCCGGTTTCGAATGGCTCATTACCGACGACGCCAATCGCAACGTGTTCGCCTGGCTGCGCAAGGGGCTCGACGAGCACGCGCGCTGCCTCGTGATCGTCAACTTCTCCCCCAACGTCTATCGCAACTATCGCGTTCGCGTGCCCTTTGCCGGCAAGTGGAAAGAGGTGCTCAACTCGGACTCCGCCCATTATGGCGGCAGCAATGTCGGGAACATCGGCGAGGTTCATGCCGTCGACGGCAAGACGCCCGAGCTCCGCCTCACCATTCCGCCGCTCGCCGCGATCTTCCTCGTTCCGGAAAGCTGACCGATGCGCCTGACTGCCGGATCGCCCGCACGCCTCGGCGCAAGCTGGGACGGACGCGGCACCAACTTCGCGCTGTTCTCGGCCAACGCGCAGAAGGTCGAGCTCTGCCTGTTCGACACGCAAGGCCGCCGCGAGCTCGAGCGCGTCGAATTGCCGGAACGGACCGAGGACGTCTGGCACGGCTATCTCAACGACGTCTCGCCGGGCCAGCTCTATGGCTATCGCGTACACGGCCCCTACGAGCCCGAGCACGGCCACCGCTTCAACGCCAACAAGCTGCTGCTCGATCCCTATGCCAAGCGGCTCTCCGGACGACTGGTCTGGAGCGATGCGCATTTCGCCTACCGCACCGGCAGCCCGCGCGAGGACCTGTCCTTCGACCGGCGCGACAATGCGCGCGGCATGCCCAAAGCCGTCGTGGTCGACGAGACCTTCAACTGGGGCCGGCGCGAGATCCGCCCCAACATCGCCTGGGAAGACACGATCATCTACGAGGCCCACGTCAAGGGCCTGACGCAGAAGCGCGACGACGTCCCGCCGAACTTGCGCGGCACCTATGGCGGCCTGTCGTCGCCGGCGATGATCGAGCATCTGAAGAAGCTTGGCGTCACCACGATCGAGCTGCTGCCGATCCACAGTTTCGTCGACGACCGCATATTGGTCGAGAAGAAGCTCGCCAATTACTGGGGCTACAACACGCTGTCCTTCTTCGCGCCCGAGCCCCGCTACGCCCAGGACAACGCGCTCGATTCCTTCCGCACCACGGTCGCGCGCCTGCACGATGCCGGCATCGAGGTGATGCTCGACGTCGTCTACAACCACACCGCCGAAGGCAACCACCTCGGCCCGACGCTGTGCTACCGCGGCATCGACAACGCCTCCTATTACTGGCTGAACCGCGAGAACCCGCGCTATTACGACGATTTCACCGGCTGCGGCTCGTCGGTGAACCTCACCCATCCGCGCGTGCTGCAGATGGTGATGGATTCCCTGCGCTACTGGGTCGAGGTATGCCATGTCGACGGCTTCCGCTTCGACCTCGCCACGACCCTCGCGCGCGGGCCCAACGGTTTTGATCGCGGCAGCTCGCTCCTGACCGCGATCCGGCAGGATCCGGTGCTGGCCGCCGTCAAGCTCGTCGCCGAGCCGTGGGACCTCGGGCTTGGCGGCTACCAGGTCGGGGCGTTCCCCTCGCAATGGTCGGAGTGGAATGACCGCTATCGCAGCGCCATGCGCCGCTACTGGAGCGGCGAAGGCAGCCTGATCGGCGACATCTCCAGCCGCATGACGGCATCGTCCGACCTGTTCAACCACGACGGACGTCGGCCGCGCGCCAGCATCAACCACATCACCGTGCATGATGGCTTCACGCTGGCCGACCTGTTCAGCTACAACGAGAAGCACAACGAGGCCAATGGCGAGGACAATCGCGACGGCTCCAACGACAACCACAGCAACAATTGCGGTGTCGAAGGGCCGACCGACGATCCCGGGATTCTCGGTCTGCGCCGCCAGCTTCGCAAGAACGTGCTGGCCTGCCTGATGCTGGCGCAGGGCGTTCCCCTGCTTCTCGCCGGCGACGAGGTCGGCAATTCGCAATCCGGCAACAACAACGCCTATTGCCAGGACAACGAGGTCGGCTGGGTCGGCTGGGGCAATCTCGGCAAGGACGGCGACGACATGGTCGATTTCGTCGCCGGTCTCGCCGACATCCGCCGCCGCTTCTCGCAGCTTCGCAGCCATCGCTGGCTCGACGGGCGCCCCAAAGACGGCCTCTCCTACGGCGCGCTGTGGCTGACGCCTGCCGGAGAGGAGATGACGGAGAACGACTGGAAATTCCCGGAAGGGCGGTTCCTCTCCTATGTGATGGGGCCGATGGAACCGGGCGGGGCCGCGATCTTTATCGTCCTGAACGCCGCTCCCGAAGAGATCGCATTCAAATTGCCCAAGATGACCGAATATAAGAGCTGGCAGCAGATCCTCAACACGACCGATGCCAAGCTGAACACGATCGACTTCCAGCCTGGAAGCGACAGCAAGGCGCCGCCGCGCTCCGTGCTCGCCTTCGCGGGGGCGCTATGAGGCCGTCCTTCGGCGCGAGGCCGACGAAGGAGGGCGTGTCGTTTCGCCTGTGGGCGCCCGGCGCGCGACGAGTCGATCTCCTGCTCGACCGAAGGCACGCGATGCAGCGCCGGCAGGACGGCTGGTATGTGGCCGAGATCGCCAGCCTGACCACCGGCAGTCCCTACAAGTTCAGGATCGATGACGAGATCGACGTGCCCGATCCGGCCTCCGCCTTCCAGCCCGAGGACGTGTTCGGCCCGAGCGAGGTGATCGATCACGACGCCTTCGCCTGGCGCGCGCGCGACTGGCGCGGCCGTCCCTGGGAAGAGACGGTGCTGATCGAGAGCCATGTCGGCACCTTCACAGCGGAAGGTACTTACCGCGCCATGATCGACAGGCTCGATCATCTCACAGCGACCGGCATCACCGCGCTTGAGCTGATGCCGCTGGCCGATTTCGCCGGCTACCGCGGCTGGGGCTATGACGGCGTGCTGTGGTATGCGCCCGACAGCGCTTACGGTCGGCCCGAGGACCTGAAGACGCTGATCGACGAGGCGCATCTGCGCGGGTTGATGGTGTTTCTCGACGTCGTCTACAATCATTTCGGCCCCGAAGGGAATTACCTCGGACGCTATGCGCCGAGCTTCTTCACCGACGCGCATACGCCCTGGGGCAGCGCCATCGACTATCGCCTGTCGCAGGTGCGGGCCTTTGCGGTCGAGAACGCACTGTCCTGGCTCAGCGATTATCGCTTCGACGGACTGCGACTCGATGCCGCCAACCACATCATGGCGCTGCCCGGCGAGCAGTCGATGCTGCAAGACCTCAGCGTCGCCGCCGGCGAGCTTGCCAAGGCCACGGGGCGGCACATCCATCTGGTGCTGGAGAACGGCGACAATCGCGCCAGCCTGCTTGACGCCGCGCAGGAGCCGCCGAACGGCAAATATCGCGCGCAGTGGAACGACGACTATCACCACGTCTGGCATGTGATGCTGACCGGCGAGCTCGCCGGCTACTATGCCGACTACCAGACACCGCGCATGGATCTCGCACGCGCGCTCGCCTCGGGCTTCGTCTACCAGGGCGAGATCTCGGAGTTCTGGGGCAAGAAGCCGCGCGGCGAGCCGAGCCGCGAGCTGCCGCCGGCGACCTTCGTCAACTTCCTGCAAAACCACGACCAGATCGGCAACCGTCCGCTCGGCGAGCGGCTCGAAAGCCTGGCATCGCCGCGGCAGATCGAAGCCGCGCTCGCAGTCACGCTGCTGGCGCCGATGGTGCCGATGCTGTTTCAGGGCGAGGAATGGGGCTCGAAGGTCCCCTTCCCGTTCTTTTGCGACTTCCAGGGCGGGCTGGCCGACGCCGTGCGCAAGGGACGCAGGCAGGAATATGCCTGGGCCTATGAGAAATACGGCGACGAGGTGCCCGACCCGCTCGATCCGGCAACACTGCAATCGGCCGTGCTCGATTGGGGCGGCCGCACGCCGGAGCAGGATGCGCGGCTGGCTCTGGTGCGTGACCTGCTCGCGCTCCGCCGCAAGGAGATCATGCCGCGGCTGAAAGGCGCGCGCTTCGGCGACGCCGAGGCGACCGATAGCGGCTTGCTCCGCGCGCATTGGCGCATGGGCGACGGCACGACGCTGCGCCTCGTCGCCAATCTCTCGGATCACGAGATCATTTCCACTGACAATGCGGGCACGCCGATCTGGGGCGGCGCGGCCGGCGATCGCCTTCCGCCCTGGTCGGTGGTCTGGCGCCTCGGAGGTTGACATGCCTCCGGCCATTCCTCTCGCGACCTACCGGCTTCAGCTCACCGCGGATTTCGACTTCGACAAGGCTGCCGCAGTGGTGCCTTATCTCAAATCGCTCGGAATCACGCATCTGTATGCCTCGCCGGTGATGAAGGCGCGCAAGGGCTCGACGCACGGCTACGACACCGTCGATCACAGCCAGTTCAATCCGGAGCTCGGCGGCGAGGCCGGCTTTGCGCGGCTGAGCGAGGCACTCGGCAGGAACGACCTCGGCCTCATCATCGACTTCGTGCCGAACCATGTCGGCGTGCACTTTGCCGACAATCCCTGGTGGCTTGACGTGCTGGAATGGGGACCGACTTCGCCGCACGCGGCCGCCTTCGATATCGACTGGGATCTGCTGCCCCACCGCGCCCGCGGCGGCGTGCTGCTGCCGATCCTCGGTTCGTCCTATGGCGAGGCGCTGGAGCGCGGCGACATCGAGCTGCGCTACGATGCCAGCGAAGGCAGCCTTTCTGCCTGGTATTTCGAGCATCGCCTGCCGATCGCCCCGGAGCGCTATGGCGAAATGCTGCGGATGCTCGTGAAGGAAGCCGATGCCGCCGAGACGGAGGCCGGCAAGCGCCTGCTCGCGCTCGCGGCCCGCTACACCGGCCTTCGCCGTCCCAACCGCAAGGAAGCCCCTGGCTTCAAGACGGAGCTGAAGGAGATCGCGGGCGCGGCCGACATCATCGCGAGCGGCCTTTCCGCCTATCGTGCGGCCAAGGATCGTCCGGCGCAGACGCTGGCGCTGCATCATCTGCTGGAGCGCCAGCACTACAAGCTCGGTCATTGGCGGCTCGCCTCCAGCGACATCAACTACCGCCGCTTCTTCGACGTCAACGGGCTCGCCGGCCTGCGCGTCGAGGACCCCGGCACATTCGCTGCCACGCACCGGCTGGTGAAGCAGCTCGTGGCCGACGGCAGGCTGCACGGCATCCGGCTCGATCACATCGACGGCCTGCGCGATCCCGCCCAGTACTGCCAGCGGCTGCGCCGGCTGGTGCGCGACGCGCAAGGCAACACCAAGCCGTTCTACACCGTGATCGAAAAGATCCTGTGCGAGCACGAGCACCTGCCGCATTTCGCCGGCATCCAGGGCACCACCGGCTATGAGTGGATGAACGTCATCACGCAAGTGCTGGTCGACGCCAAGGGGCTGGAGGCGCTGGACGAGACCTGGCGGCAAGTCAGCAATCGCCCACCGCGGCTTGCGCCTTACGTCAAGGAGGCCAAGCGGCGGGTGCTGGAGACGCTGCTCACCAGCGAATTCATCGTGCTGACGCGCCTGCTCGCACGCATTGCCAACGGGCATTACTCGACCCGCGACTTCTCGGCCGACAGCCTGCGGCAGGCGCTCGAGCTCTACGTGCTGCATTTCCCGGTCTATCGCACCTATCTCACGTCCGGCGCGCCTGCCGCGCACGATCGCAAGCTGATCGACGATACCATCGCGCGCGCCCGGGCAGAGTGGTTCGCCGCGGACGAGGGCATTTTCGATTTCCTGCGCGATGCCCTCACCATGGACCTGCTCAAGCCCGGCCGGCCCCCGCACAGTGCCCCACGCGTGCGCCGCTTCGCGCTAAAGGTGCAGCAGTTCACCGGGCCGGTGATGGCGAAGTCGCTGGAGGACACCGCGTTCTACCAATTCCACCGGCTGCTCGCGCTGAACGAGGTCGGCGGCGATCCCGCGAGCACCGGCCTTGCCATTCCCGCCTTCCACGAGGCCATGCGCGCGCGCGCCAAGGAATGGCCGCAAGGGATGACGGCAACCGCCACCCACGACACCAAGCGCGGCGAGGACGCCCGCGCCCGGATCGCAGCGCTCAGCGAAATTCCCGGCGAATGGACCAGCGCAGTTTCGCGCTGGAAGGTGCTGAACGCGCCGCATCTCGCGCTCCATGGCCATCTGCGCGCGCCGTCGGCGACGTTCGAATACATGCTCTACCAGACCCTGCTCGGCGCCTGGCCGCTTCAGACACCCGCGGACGCCGGCTTCGTCGAGCGCATCCAGGCCTATGCGCTGAAGGCCGCCCGCGAGGGCAAGGAAGAGACGAGCTGGCTCAACCCGCACGAGACCTACGAGACCGGACTACGAGACTTCGTCGCGAAGATCCTCGATCCCGCGCAGTCGCGCGAATTCCTGGAGGCGCTGCAAACCCTGGCGCGCCGCGTCGCGCTGCTCGGCGCGTTGAACTCGCTGAGCCAGCTCACCCTCAAGGCAACGCTGCCGGGCGTTCCTGACTTCTACCAGGGCACCGAATTCTGGGATCTGTCGCTGGTCGATCCCGACAACCGCCGTCCGGTGGATTTTTCCGCGCGGAATACGGCGCTTGGTTCGCTGTCCGGTCCGGATTGGAGCAGCCTTATCAAGACTTGGCCGGATGGCCAGCTCAAGCTGGCCTGGACGCGGCACCTCCTCAAGCTGCGCAACGAGCTCGCCGGCGTTTTTACGCAAGGCGACTACCAGTCGCTGGACGTCCATGGCGCGCACGCCGATCATGTCATCGCTTTCGCCCGTCGCCACGACCGCGCTGCGGCGATTGTCGTGGTCGGGCGATTGTTCGCGCCGTTTTCGCAAGGCGGCCGGGAATGGCCCGCGCTCGAAGGTTTTGACGCCACCATCGACATCACCGGCTACGCTGCGCCGGGACTTGCAGGCAACGAACTGCCGGTCGCGCAGGCTTTTCGTGATTTTCCCGCGGCCGTCATCGAGGCCCGTACAGCGGGCGCCATCAGGCCTGCGCGGCAGCGCGTGCGCGCCTGAAACTCACTTTCCCCCGTCCTTGGTCAGCAGCAACTGCCCGCGCTTGCGGATCGTCGCCTGCGCCATCTCGGCAAAGCGCTGCAACAGCCAGGGCAGCACGACTTGCACCTTGACCTGGTCGTCGGCGACGTCGACCTGGCCGGTGGCAATCTGCCCGAGTGCGCGGATGCGAAAGGTCATGCTGTCGCCGCTCCAGCGCTCCTCCTCCACCTGCATCACGGGAATGCTCGCCGCCGCGCGGCCAAGCCCGGACTTCAGCCGGCGCACCGCTTCCTCGCGGCCGAGACGATGGGGAATTGAAACGACAAGCGGTGCTGACATGGCCGTGCCCTACGCTGATTGAATCTCATTCATCATGCCGGCCCGAGCGGCAAAGGTTCCATGCAACTTGCACCTGTCGCCCCGTTTCAAAACCGGAACTTTAAAACCTGCGGCAAGTTGCCCCCGCACCAAAGGGACAGGTGCAAACGACCCTTTCAACAGAGGGCTGGAGGAGACTAGCATGTCTATCGGTACGATCATTCTGATCATTTTGGTCATCGCCCTGCTCGGCGGCTTCAGCGGCATCGGCGGCGGGCCGTTCTACGGCACCGGCTATTACGGCGGCGGCGGCCTCGGGCTCGTCATCGTCATCCTGCTGATCCTGCTGCTGCTCGGACGGATCTAGCCAAGTCGGTCATTCCGGGGCGCGCGCAAGCGCGAACCCGGAATCTCGCGCCGCAAACCTCTGGATTCCGGGTCTGCGCTTCGCGCAGCCCGGAATGACGTTTAAAAGAGCGACTACCTCATCTTCCCCGCAAGCTTCTTCATCGCGGCCTTGATCGACGCGGCCGCATCGTCATAGCCCTCCCACGCCTTGGAACGCGCCAGCAGGCCCGGCACCGTCCGCACCGTATATCGCTTCGGATCGAGATCGCCCTTCACCTGCGCCCAGGTGACAGGCATCGACACGGTCGCGCCGTCGCGGGCGCGGGGCGATAGCGGCGCCACCGCCGTCGCCAGGCGATCGTTGCGCAGATAGTCCAGAAAGATCTTTCCGTTGCGCAGCTTCTTGGACATGTTGAGCAGATAGCGCTCGGGCTCGTCATCCGCCATCCATCGGCAGATTCCTTGCGCGAACGCCTTGGCCTCCTTCCAGCTCACCTTGTCGCGCGCGCCGTGGAGCAGCGGCACCACCACATGCAGGCCCTTGCCGCCGGTGGTCTTGCAGAAGCTCTCCATGCCAACGTCAGTGAGCCGCTGCCGCATCTGCTTGGCCGCCTCGACGACATCGGCGAAACCGACATCAGGCGCGGGGTCGAGATCGAACACCAGCCGGCCCGGCGTGTCATAGGCATCCGGCGCACAGTTCCAGGGATGCAGCTCGAGGCCGCCGATCTGCGCGACCGCGGCAAGTCCCTCGACGCGATCGATCTGCAAATACGGCTTGCGATCGCCGGACACCTTGGCGAGCTCGAGCAGGTTCGAGGTGCCCTGCATGGCATGGCGCTGGAAGAATGTCTCGCCGCCGATGCCGTCGGGCGCGCGCAGGATCGAGCAAGGTCGCCCCTTCAGGTGCTCGATCATCCAGCCGCCGACCGCCTCGAAATAGCGCGCGAGATCGAGCTTGGTAACGCCCTCGCCGTCGCCGCCATCCGGCCACAGCTCCTTGTCCGGCTTCGAGATCACGACGCCCATGACCTCGGCAGCGCCGGCATCTTTCTTCTTTCCGGACTTCGCAGGAACGCGCTTTCCAGCAGACGGCCTGGCGAGCTCGGTATCGGCGGGCGTCTCCGCCTCGACCTCCTCGGCCGGCTTGTCCTGCCGCAGCCCCTTGAAGGCGGCCTGGCGAATGTTGCCGTCGGCGGTGAAGCCGGCGAACTCGATTTCGGCGACGAGCTCCGGCTTCAGCCAGTGCACGTCCCGCGTCTTCTTCGGCGCGTTCTTGCCGCTGAACGGGCTGTCCTTGGCCTCCATGGCTTTAAGGGACGGCATGATGCGCTTGACCGTGTCGGCGCCGAAGCCGGTACCGACCATGCCGACGAAGACGAGGTGATCGCCGCGATGCACACCGGCCATCAGCGAGCGGAATTTGCCGTTGGTGGTCTTCCAGCCGCCGATCACGACCTCATGGCCGGCGCGGCATTTGGCCTTGGTCCAGCTCTCCGTCCGTCCCGACCGGTACGGTGCGTCCAGCTTCTTCGACACCACGCCTTCAAGCTCGAGCTTGCAGGCCGATTGCAGCACGGCGTCGCCGCCGCTCTCGAAATGCTCGACATAGCGGATCTGGTTCGATTTCCGCTTTTGTGCCTCCAGCAGCTCCTTGAGCCGCGACTTACGCTCCCTGAGCGGAAGGCGGCGATAGTCGCGGCCTTCGGCGAACAGGAGATCGAAGGCAAAGAAGATGAGGTCCTCGGTCTTGCCATCCGACAGCGCGGCCTGGAGCGAGGAGAAGTTCGGCGCGCCGTTGTGGTCGAGCGCGACAATCTCGCCGTCGATCATGGCCTCCGGCAGCGAATTCGCCTCCTTCGCGATGGAGGCGAACTTGTCGGTCCAGTCGAGACCCTTGCGGGTCTTCAGCGTCGCCTTGCCATCCTCGATGCGAAGCTGCACGCGATAGCCGTCGAACTTGATCTCGTGGCACCAGCCGTCGCCGGCCGGCGGACGCTCGACCGGCGTGCAGAGCTGCGGCGCGACGAAATCCGGCATGTCCGCGACCGTCTTGGCGTTCGTAGCCGCCGTGGCACTCTTCTTTGCGGCCTTGTTTACGGTCTTGCCGGCCTTCAACGCGGCGCGTGGCGCCGGCGCGACGGTCCGCCCCTTCGTCTCCTCGACGCGGTTGGATTGCCACACTGCATCGGCCTTGCCCCTGGCACCCTTCGCCAGCATGAACGGCTTTGGCGCGCGGCCCTTGCCTTCGGCGATCTGCGCCATCGCGCGGCCGGAGGCGACTGACTTGTCCTCGGCAAGGATGTCCTCGCCCTCGCGGGCATATTCGTCGCGATGCTTGATCAGCAGCCAGTTGGTCCGCTTGCCGCCATCGCGATCGTTGCGCATGCGGACCAGCACCCAGCTTCCGTGCAGCTTTTCGCCGTGCAGCGTGAACTTCAGGTCGCCCTTCTTGAAACCACGCTCGGGATCATCGGCCTCCCAGGTGCCGCGGTCCCACAGCATAACCGTGCCGCCGCCATACTGCCCTTCCGGAATCGTTCCTTCGAAATCGCCATAGTCGAGCGGATGGTCCTCGACCTCGACCGCCAGCCGCTTGTCGTGCGGATCGAGCGAGGGGCCCTTCGTCACCGCCCAGGACTTGAACACGCCGTCGAACTCGAGGCGGAAATCGTAGTGCAGCCGGCTGGCGTCATGCTTCTGGATCACGAAGCGTCGCTGTTTCGAAGAGGCTACCGCGGCCTCGCCGGAGGGCTCAGGGGTCTTCTCGAAGTCCCGCTTCTGTCGATAGGTGGAGAGTTTTCGCAGCACGACCGGTCCCGCATCTCTTTCGGCTTCAAGCCTATCACGGCAAAAGTCCCATCCGGAACCAAAACCCGACGCGCCGGTTGGAGTTCCAAAACGCCTTGAAAACGCTGGAGAATGGAATGGCCCCCCGCGCCTATTGGAAGGGAACGTTGAAGCTGTCGCTGGTCAGCTGCCCGGTCGTGCTCTATCCCGCAACGACCGCCGCGGAGAAGACCCGGTTTCACATGATCAACCGCGAAACCGGCAATCGCCTCAAGCAGCAAATGGTCGATTCGGAAACCGGCGACGTCGTCGAGAGCGACCAGAAGGGACGCGGCTACGAGCTGCGCAAGGGCAAATATGTCGAGATCGAACCGGAGGAGCTCGAGGCGGTCCAGATCGAGAGCAACCACACCATCGACATTGAGAGCTTCGTGCCGAGCGACGAGATCGACCAGCGCTACCTGGACCATCCCTATTACATCGCACCAGACGGCAAGGCCGCAATCGACGCCTTTGCTGTGATCCGCGACGCCATGAAGGACCAGGAGCGCGTCGCGCTCGCAAAAATCGTGCTTACCAACCGCGAGCATGTCATGGCGATCGAGCCGCTCGGCAAGGGCCTGCTCGGCACCACGCTGCGCTATCCTTATGAGCTCCGCGACGAGGACCAGTTCTTCGACGACATCAAGAGCCCGAAGATCACCAGGGACATGGTCGAGCTCGCCGGTCACATCCTGCACACCAAGGCTGCGCATTTCGATCCGAGCAAGTTCAAGGACCAGTACGAGACCGCGCTGAAGGCGCTGGTGAAGCGGAAGGCGAGCGGCAAGACGATCGAGCTGCCGGAGCCGGAGGAGCGGCCGAGCAATGTCGTCAGCCTGATGGATGCGCTGAAGCAGAGCCTGAGGGGGCGCGGCGGGGGACGGCCGTCGGCCAAGTCGCATGGACGACGGACGACAGGACGGGGACGAGCCGCGAAGAAGGTGCACCGGTCGACGGCGCGACAGAGGAAGGCGGGTTAGCTTGTCATTCCGGGGCGCCTCGAAGAGGCGAACTATGGTGCGCAATTGCGCACCTAAGAATCTCGAGGTTCCGGGTTCGATGCTTCGCATCGCCCCGGAACGACGGCTTAATCAATCCCCCGCCTTCAGGCGGTACCCGATCCCCGTCTCCGTCAGCACATATTGCGGCCGTTCCGGATCGGCTTCGATTTTCTGGCGGAGCTGGCGGACGTAGACGCGGAGATATTGCGCGTCGGTCAGTTCGTCCCAGAGCTCCTTGAGCAGGAAGCGGTGGGTCAGCACCTTGCCGGCATGCTGCACCAGCACGCGCAGGAGGTCGTACTCCTTCGGCGACAGCTTGACCTCGCGCTCGCCGACCTTGACGATGCGGCGGACGAGATCGACGGAGAGATCGCCGGTGCGGAATATCGGTCGCTCGCCCTGGACCTGGAGCTGGTGCCGCAGCGCGGCGCGCAGACGCGCCAGCAGCTCGTCCATGCCGAACGGCTTGGTCAAATAGTCGTCGGCGCCGAGATCGAGCGCCTGCACCTTGCCGGCCTCGTCGCCCCGGCTCGACAGCACCACGATCGGCACGGCTTCGTTGCGGGCCCGGATGGTACGGAGCAGCTCGTGGCCCTGGATGTCGGGCAGGCCGAGATCGAGGATGATCAGCGCAGGCTCCTCGGTGAGCTTCTCCAGCGCAATCTTGCCGTTTGACGCTTCCAGGATCTCATAGCCCTGCGTCGTCAGCCCCATCCGCAGCAATTTGCGGATCGGTGGCTCGTCGTCGATGACCAGAACCTTGATCGGGGCGGCACTCATGCGGCGGTATCCAATGCGTGGGTCTGTGCCGGAACGGGCAAACGGATGGTGAGGACCGCGCCGCTCCGGTCGCTGCGGTTGGCGGCCGAGATCGTGCCATGCATTGCCTCGACGAAGCCGCGGGAAATGGCGAGCCCGAGCCCGGTGCCGGGACGAACGTGATCGCCCTTCTGCACGCGATAGAACTTGTCGAACACGCTCTCGACCTCGTCCGGCGGAATACCGCTCCCCTCGTCGGCGATCTGGAGCACCACTTGATCTCGCTCGCGCTGGCTCTTGATCGAGATCGTCGTCTCCGCCGGCGAATACTTCGCGGCGTTGTCGAGCAGGTTGAACAGCACCTGCTCGAACAACACGGCATCCAGCTGGAGCATCGGCAGATCGGCGGCCAGCACCAGCTCCACCTTGTGCGCCGTGAGGATCTTGGCTGCCCGCCGGAGTGCGCTGCCGACGATCTCACTAAGATCATGCAGCGCCGTGTTGGGCACGATGGCGCCGGATTCGAGCTTCGTCATGTCGAGCAGATTGGCGATGAAACGGTTGAGTCGCTCGGACTCGTCGATCACGGTGGCCAGCAGGTCGCGCTTCTCGGTGTCGGACAAGGCACCTGCCAGATCGCGCATCGTGGAGGCGGCCCCCAACACGGAGGCGAGCGGCGTCTTGAGGTCATGCGAAATCGACGTCAGCAGTGCCGAGCGCAGCCGCTCGGATTCGACGGTGCGCTTGACGCGGTCCATGTCCTCGACCAGCAGCACGCGCTCGATCGCGAGCGCGCCCTGGTCGACCAGCGCGTCCAGCAGCCGGCGCTGGTCCGGCGTCAGCAACGGGCCGGTACGGTCGTTGTCGATGCCGATCACCCCGATCGGGCCGCGGCCGGTGCGCATCGGCAGGAACAGCCGTTTCGCACCCGGCAGCGTGTCCGAGCCGCGACCGGCTGGGCGATCATTGCTCCAGGCCCAGTTGGCGGCGGCAAGGTCCGCCTGGTCGAGCTGGTCCTCCGGCGGATAGCCGGACTTCACCGTGAGCAGCCCATCCTCCGGCAGCAACAGCACCACGCGCACCTTCAGCATCAGCGCGATCTGATAGGCCGTCGCCCACAAGACGTCGTCGAGCGTGGCGGTGCCGGCAAGCTTGCGGCTGAAAGCATAGAGCTGCTCGGTGGTCCTGATCCGGCCGATCGCGGTGTCGGCCTGCGTGCGCACGCGCGCGGCGACATTGGAGACGATCATCGCCACCACCATGAACAGGACAAAGGCGGCGACGTTGGTCGGATCGGTGATCGTGAAGGTGTAGATCGGCGGCAGGAAGAAGAAATTATAGGACAGCGAGGCCGCGACGGTGGCGAGCAGCGACGGCCACAGGCCATAGCGGACCGCGACCGCCACCACGGCCGTGAGCAGCACGAGGTCCACGTTCTCGATGCCGAACCTCGGCTGAATCAGCTCGGCAGCGCCGAGGCCGATCAGCACGATGCCGAGCGCCTTCAGATAGGGCAGCGGATCGAACGGCTCCGTCCGCGCCGCGGTCTGCACCGCGGTCTTGGGCGCCGCCTCGCCCGGCACATCGTCGCCGGCGATGACATGAACCGTGATATTGCCGGCACGGCGCACCAGGTCATGCACGACCGAGCCGCGCGTGATCTCGAACCAGCGCGAGCGCGTCGACTTTCCGATCACGATCTGGGTGACGTTGTTGCCCTGCGCGAAATTGACGACGTCGTCGGCGATGCGGCGGCCGACCGCGGGAATCGTCAGTGCCTCGCCGCCCAAGGCTTCGGCGAGCCGCAGCGTGTCGGCGAGCCGGTCGCGCTCGTCATCGGAAAGCTGGAGGGAGCGCCGCGTCTCGATCGAAATCGCGGTAAACGGCGCATGCAGCCGGTCGGCCAGCCGCTTGGTGTAGCGCACGAGGCCGGCGGCGCGCGGATCCTCGCTGACGCAGACGAGAATACGCTCGCCCGCGGCCCAGGGGCCGGCGATGGCGTTCGCCTGCATGTGGGTGAGGAGCTGCTCGTCGACCCGTTCGGCTGTCCGCCGCAAAGCGAGCTCGCGCAGCGCGGTCAGATTGCCCGGCGAGAAATAATGCTCCAGCGCCCGCTCGGCCTGCCTGGGGACGTAAACCTTGCCTTCTCTGAGCCGCTGGATCAGGTCGTCGGGCGTGAGGTCGATCAGCTCGATCGCATCCGCGCGGTCGAACACCGAGTCCGGCACCGTCTCGCGCACCCGGACATGGGTGATCTGGGCGACGACGTCGTTCAGGCTCTCGGTGTGCTGGATGTTGACGGCGGTGTAGACGTCGATGCCGTGGGAGAGCAGCTCCTCGACGTCGAGATAGCGCTTGGGATGGCGGCTGCCGGCCGCGTTGGTGTGGGCGAGCTCGTCGACCAGCGCGATTTGCGGCCGGCGCGCGATCACGGCGTCGAGGTCCATCTCCTCGATCGTCTGGCCGCGGTAGTCGAGCCTCTTGCGCGGGACGACTTCGAGCCCCCGCACCAGCGCCTCGGTCTCGGCGCGGCCATGGGTCTCGACGAAGCCGACCACGACGTCGATGCCGGCCTTGCGCTTGGCATGGGCGCTTTGCAGCATCTCGTAGGTCTTGCCGACGCCCGGGGCCGCGCCGACGAAAATCTTCAGCTTGCCGCTCGCGCTTTCCTCCCGGCGCGCGGCTTCCAGCAGTGCCTCGGGAGACGGACGTTGTTCGGAATCGCGGCGCTCTCGGACCATTTTGCCAATATAATCATCTGCGCACCGGGAGCCTAGACCGCTACTTGGCGGCGGCGCGATCGAGCGCGAGATTCAACGCCAATACGTTAACGCGCGGTTCGCCAAGCAGGCCGAGCAGACGGCCCTGGACGTTGGAAGCCACAAGCTGCTTCACCGCCTCTTCCGGCATATTCCGGGCCTTGGCAACGCGCGGCACCTGGAATTGCGCGGCTTCCGGCGAGATATCCGGATCGAGGCCGCTGGCAGAGGTGGTGACGAGGTCGACCGGCACGGCCGCGTTCGGATTCTCCGCTTTCAGCTTGTCCACGTCTTCCTTCAACCGGTCGGCCAGCGCCTTGCTGGTCGGGCCGAGATTGGAGCCGCCCGAGTTGGCGGCGTTGTAGGGCGCCGAGACGGTCTTGGTCGAATCATTCGGGTCCGGCGCCAGGGTCGCCGAGGGGCGGCCGTGGAAATATTTGTCGTCCTTGAACTCCTGCCCGATCAGGGCGGAGCCGATCACCTTGCCATCCTTCTCGATCAGGCTGCCTTGCGCCTGGGCGGGAAAGAGCATGCCCGCGATGCCGGTCATGGCGAGCGGATAGGCCAGGCCCGTGATGGCGGTGAGCACCAGCAGGAGGACGATGGCGGGGCGGATTTCTCTGAGCATGTTAGGTCTCCGGTTATTTCGTCATTGCGGGCGAAGCATCTCTGTCGTCGTTCCGGGGCGATGCAAGGCATCGAACCCGGAACCTCGAGATTCTCAGGTGCGCAATTGCGCACCATAGTTCGCCTCTTCGAGGCGCCCCGGAATGACAGAGAGAATTTGCTCCTCGCATGACAACGATCAGGCCAGGTGCAAGGCGACGACGACGAGGTCGATCGCCTTGATTCCGATGAAGGGAATGACGATGCCGCCAAGCCCGTAGATCAGCAGGTTACGTCGCAACAGTGCGCCGGCCCCGACGGCGCGGTAGGCGACGCCCTTCAGCGCGAGCGGAATCAGCGCGATGATGACAAGCGCGTTGAAGATGATCGCCGACAGGATGGCGCTCTGCGGGCTCGACAGGTTCATGACGTTGAGCACGTTGAGCTGCGGGTAGAACGCCAAGAACATCGCCGGGATGATCGCAAAGTATTTTGCGACGTCGTTGGCGATCGAGAAGGTCGTCAGCGCGCCGCGCGTCATCAGCAGCTGTTTGCCGATCTCGACCACTTCGATCAGCTTGGTCGGGTTGGAATCGAGATCGACCATGTTGCCGGCCTCGCGGGCCGCCTGCGTGCCGGTGTTCATGGCGACGCCGACATCGGCCTGGGCGAGCGCCGGCGCGTCATTGGTGCCGTCGCCGCACATCGCCACCAGCTTGCCCTTGGCCTGCTCGTCGCGGATCAGCTTGAGCTTGTCCTCGGGGGTTGCCTGCGCCAGGAAATCGTCGACGCCGGCTTCCGCCGCGATCGCGGCGGCCGTCATCGGGTTGTCGCCGGTGATCATGATGGTGCGGATGCCCATGCGGCGCAGCTCGGCAAAGCGCTCGCGGATGCCGCCCTTGACGATATCCTTGAGCTGGATGACGCCGAGCAGCTTGCCGTCCTTCGCGACGGCCAGCGGCGTGCCGCCGGCTTTCGAGATCTCGTCGGCGATGATCTGGATCTCGCGGCCGACCTCCGAGAGCTCCGCAGGCTGGATCGCGCGGGCGGTGTTGCCGGAGGCAACGGCCAGAGGCGCGCCGCCGCCGACATAGTTGAGCATGGCATCGACCGCGCCCTTGCGCACCGACGAGCCGCCGGCATCGACGCCGCTCATGCGGGTCTGCGCCGTGAACGGGATGAAGGTTGCCCCGAGCTCGGCCATGTCGCGGCCGCGGATGCCATACTTCTCCTTCGCCAGCACGACGATGGAGCGGCCTTCCGGCGTCTCGTCGGCGAGCGAGGCGAGCTGAGCCGCGTCCGCCAGCTCCTGCTCGGTGACGCCGCGAACGGGGCGGAACGCGGTCGCCTGACGATTGCCGAGCGTGATCGTTCCGGTCTTGTCGAGCAGCAGCGTGTCGACGTCGCCGGCCGCCTCGACGGCGCGGCCCGACATCGCCAGCACGTTGAAGCGCACCAGGCGGTCCATGCCGGCAATGCCGATCGCCGACAGCAGCGCACCGATCGTAGTCGGGATCAGCGTCACGAACAGCGCGACCAGCACGACTACCGAGATCGAGCCGCCGGCATAGGCCGCATAGCTCGGAATCGTGACGGTGGCGAACACGAAGATGATGGTGAGGCCGGCGAGCAGGATGTTGAGCGCGATCTCGTTCGGCGTCTTCTGACGCTCGGCGCCCTCGACCAGCTTGATCATGCGATCGATGAAGGTCGAGCCCTGCGCGGCGGTGATGCGGACGCGGATCCAGTCCGACAGCACCTGCGTGCCGCCCGTCACCGCCGAGCGGTCGCCACCTGACTCGCGGATGACGGGCGCGGATTCGCCGGTGATGGCGGCCTCGTTGACGGAGGCGACGCCCTCGATCACCTCGCCGTCGGAGGGAATGGTGTCCCCCGCTTCGACCAGCACGATGTCGCCGACCTTCAGGCTCGTGCCCGGAACCAGCTTTGCCTGGCCGGTGCCGGTGAGCAGCTTGGCCTGGCTCTCGGTGCGGGTCTTGCGCAGCGATTCAGCCTGCGCCTTGCCGCGGCCTTCGGCGACCGCCTCGGCGAAGTTCGCAAACAGCACGGTGAACCAGAGCCAGAGGATGATCTGGAACGTGAAGCCGAGATTCGCGCCGCTGGTGACGAGATCGCGCAGGAAGATCACGGTGGTGAGCGCGGCCACGATCTCGACCACGAACATCACGGGATTCTTCACCATCAGTCGCGGGTCGAGCTTGGTGAAGGAGGCGCGGATCGCGGGCACTACGATCCTGGGATCGAGCATCGCCGATACGGCAGCACGTTTTTGCAGTTTCATCGTATCCATGGAGGTCACTCCAAACCAATCGGAAGATTGTCGATCAGAAGACTTGTCGATCAGAAGACTTGGCCGGCATTCATCGCGAGGTGCTCGACGATGGGGCCGAGTGCGAGGGCCGGGAAGAACGTCAAGCCGCCGATGATCAGGATGACGCCGACGACAAGGCCGACGAACAGCCCGCCCGTGGTCGGGAAGGTGCCCGCCGACGGAGGGATCGATTTCTTGGCGGCGAGCGAGCCCGCGATCGCCATCGCCGGAACGATCATGAAGAAGCGGCCGACGAACATCGCGCTTGCCAGCGTGAGGTTGTAGAACAGGGTGTTACCGGTCAGGCCCGCGAAGGCCGAGCCGTTGTTGCCGGTCGCCGACGTGAAGGCATAGAGCACCTCGGTGAAACCGTGCGGGCCGGCATTCGCCATGGAGGCAACCGCCGCCGGATAGACCACACCGACCGCGGTCCAGCCGAGATACATCAGTGGCAGCACCAGGATCGCGAGCATCGCCATCTTGACCTCGCGCGCCTCGATCTTCTTGCCGACATATTCCGGCGTGCGGCCGACCATCAGGCCGGCCACGAAGATCGCGAGCACGACGAACAGCAGCATGCCGTAGAGGCCTGCGCCGACGCCGCCGACGATGATCTCGCCGAGCTGCATGTTAATCAGCGGAATCATGCCGCCGAGCGCGGTAAAGCTGTCATGCATGGCGTTGACGGCGCCGCACGAGGCGGCCGTCGTGATCACGGCGAACAGCGAGGACGCGACGAGGCCGAAGCGAACCTCCTTGCCTTCCATGTTGCCGCCGGTCAGGCCCAGCGCATGCATGGTAGAGGTGCCGTTGGCTTCCGCCCAGTAGGTGACCGCGACACCGGCGACGAAAAGCACGCCCATCACGGCGAGGATCGCCCAGCCCTGGCGCTGGTTGCCGACCATGCGGCCAAACACGTTGGTGAGCGCAGCCCCGAGCGCGAAGATCGACAGCATCTGCACGAAGTTCGACAGCGCGGTCGGGTTCTCGAAGGGATGCGCGGCGTTGGCGTTGAAGAAGCCGCCGCCATTGGTGCCAAGCATCTTGATCGCGACCTGCGAGGCGACCGGGCCGACCGCGATGGTCTGCTTGGCGCCTTCGAGCGTGGTGGCCTCGACATAGTCGCCGAGCGTCTGCGGAATGCCCTGCCAGACCAGGAACAGCGTGTAGACGACGCAGATCGGCAGCAACACGTAGAGGGTACAGCGCGTCACGTCGACCCAGAAATTGCCGACCGTGCGCACCGAGGCGCGCGAGAAGCCGCGAATCAGGGCCATCGCCAGCGCGATGCCGGTGGCCGCCGACAGGAAGTTCTGGTGCGTCAGGCCGAGCATCTGCACGAGATAGGACAGCGTGCTCTCGCCGCCGTAGTTCTGCCAGTTGGTGTTGGTGATGAAGGAGATCGCGGTATTGAAGGAGAGATCCTGCGCCACCGCCGACTGCCCGGCCGGATTGAAGGGCAGCACGGCCTGGAGCCGCATCACGCCGTAGATGACCAGGAAGCCGCCGACATGGAACAGCAGCATGGCGACCGTGTAGGTCAGCCAATGCTGCTCGCGCCTCTCATCGACGCCAGAGATCCAGTAGATCCCGGCTTCGATCGGACGCAGCACCGGCGACAGGAAGGTCCGCTCGCCGTTGAACACGCGCGTCATGTACCAGCCGAGCGGCTTGGTCAGCGCGACGATAATGACGCAGAAAAGAATGATCTGGAGCCAACCGATCATGGTCATGGCATTAACCCTTCAGGCTTTGTGTCCGGCGCAAGAGCGGCAGGAGCAGCGCAAGCAGGCCCGCGACGAGTGCGACGTCCGCCAGCAGCAATTCGGCAAGCAGCAGCACGGTTCAGAACCGCTCGGGCCGCAGCAGTGCATAAGTGAGGTAGAACAGGAGGCCGAACGAGACGGCACCGGCGAGCGCATAATCGAAGATCATGGTGTGCTCCATCACAGCCGTTCGCAGGCGTAGGTGTAGCCGATCGCGAGGGCAAAGAAGACGAAGCCCAGCGCCAGCATCAGAATGTCCATCATGGCGATACTCCTCAATGCGAGACGATCTCCGGCATTGCCCGCCGGCGGGCCGCTTGCTGCGAGCGAATGCAACACGTGTCTCTCCCGGCCGGGAAACGTCACCGCGCCGAAGTGCCACCGCGCACATAGGTTTTCGAGATGAGGCCTATGGCGACGTTATAGGAATCTCATAAAGGCCGGCCCGTCGTAGCCGCCGGCCGTACGACACGGACGACGCATTCCAGGCGATCGTTCCAGGCAGGCCGCGCAGCGACGCGATCCACCAACGCTTTCGCCTCCCGTTGTTACGGCGGGCCGGCGCCGAGGTCTTTTCAAAAAGCCCTGCTTCTATAAGCCTCCACCTACGACCGAGACGGCAGGCGAGGATCTGTCGGTCTTACACGGAAGAATCCGGGCACTTATGAAATCCCTATATCTCTCGCCCGATCCCCATCTCGTTTTCAAATGCCCTCCCGGCCATCTTGGCAATGCCGGCCGACTGACCGACGCCAACTCCGGGAGGCCTGACATGACCGCCGCTCTCCGACGTCTCGACCCACCATCCCTCAGCCAGCGGCTTCACGCGGCGCCGGCGATGACGCGACCGCTGATGCACGACGTCATCGATCACGCTTGCCGGCGCATCCCTTCGCTCGGCCAGAACGAACGCACCACGCGCGTCATGCGCCTGATCGACGCCGAGGCCTGGGCCGATGCGGCGCTGGCGCTGATCGAGCTCGAGCTGCCGCTATGGCAGGTCCGCCGCATCGCCTATGACGAGGGCGAGTGGCACTGCGCGCTCTCGCGCGAGCGTGAGCTGCCGGACTGGCTCGACGCTGCGGTCGAGGCACGCCACGCCGACCTCGCACTGGCCTTGCTGTCGGCCTTCGTCGAGGTCCGGGCATTGGCCGCGGACGTGTCGCGGCCGAGCGTTCCCTCCGTTCGTCCTGTGCCGGATCCGCTTTACGAGCCGGTCGCCTGCGACAATTTCGGCTAGAGCAGCCTGACGGGTTCACACCTTGTCGCAAGCTCCGGACATGCCGCACAAGCTGAGCCCGGCGCGCGTGATCGCACGCTTCGCCGTCCGCATCGCGCTGCTCGCCGCCTTTGCCGCATTCGGTAGCGTCGGCTTCGGTCGAAGCCTTGCCGTTCTGCTCTGGATGTCGATCATCCTGTGCGCTCTCGCCGGCCTCGTCAGGCGCGAACCGCTGTTCGGCCCTGCCCTCAATCATTGGGACGAAGCTGCTGCATTCGGTGCGCTGTTCGCGCTGGTCCACATTGCCAATGATGTGACCTGAGCGGTCGGCTTTATGACCTTCCTATGAGATCGCCGCGCACCCGCCCTCGAAATCATATTCGCGAGACGGGATATTGAGCGCGCAGGCAGGGACATGCATCCCGCGCCGGCGTCGTTCAGAAGGAATACATCCGTGAAACTCGTCGACCCTCCCTCGTGCACCTCCACCTCAACCATCGTCCTTATCGGCCGCAACCACCGGGGACAATGGGTCGCGCAGGAGCAGAACGGCCTCTATGGCGGCTTGTTCGTCAGCCGCGCCCAGGCCGTCAAATATGCGCTGTTCGAGAACGGACAGCATCCGGAGACCATCGTCGAGCTGCCGCGCGAGATCGAGCTCGACATGGGCAAGAGCCCCAACGCCATCGTCTCGCAGCGCGCCGCCTGAGCCGGCGCCATCCGGCGGAAAAGCCATGTTCACTCCTCCTGCTGCCTGGTTCACGGGCTTCATTCCAGACCTGCCGACGCCGTTCGACGCGGCTGACACAATCGATCTCAAGGCGTTCACCGCGCTCTGCGAGCGCCAGATCGCGGCTGGCGTCCCCGCGATCGTGGTCTGCGAGACGGCCGGCGAGGCGCCGACGCTCTCCCCGGCCGAGCAGGAGCTCGTCATTCGCGCCGCGGTGGACGTCGCCCGCGGCCGGGTGCGGATCATCGCCGGCGCGATGTCGAACGCGACCAGCCAGGCCATCGCGCTCGCGCGGTGCGCGGAGGCCGCCGGCGCCGATGCCGTGATGGCGGTGGTGCCGGCCTACAACAAGCCGATGCAGGAGGGGATGCTCGCGCATTTCCGGGCCATCGCCGGTGCAACCGGCTTGCCCGTGATCCTGCACGATATTCCCTCCCGCACGCTGCGCCCGCTCGCCGACGAGACGCTGGTGCGTCTCGTCGAATCCCGCCAGTTCGTCGGCCTGCGCGATGGAAGCTGCGACATCGCCCGACCGATGCGCCTCGCCCGGTTGCTCCCGGCCGGCTTTCGCCTGCTCTCCGGCGACGACGTCACCGCGTTCGGCTACATCGCAAGCGGCGGCGACGGCGCCATCTCGGAAGTCTCCAACATCGCCCCCGATCTGTGCCGCATGATCTTCTCGCAGGTCAGGCAAGGCCGCTTGCAATCGGCACGCTACCTGCACAGGCGCCTCATCCCGCTCATCACATGCCTCTCCAAGGACAGCCCGGCGGCGCTCAAGAGCGCGCTGAGCGTGCTCGGCCTGATGTCACCGGCGACGAGGCTGCCGATCGTGCCGCTGGACGCGGCCGCGCAGCGGGAGGTGATACGCGCCTTCGCCGCGATCGCCGACGAGGAGCTGATCGACCGCGTCGGCGCCTGACGCCTCGCGCAGTCGTTCGGATCTCGCATGCCGCCATCAGTTGAAGACCATCAGAGGCTGCTCGGCGCCTGGCAGTTGGCGATCCTGCGCTTTGCCGTGACGCTGAGCGACTCCGACAGGCACAATGTCGCCGCACTCGCGGTTGAACTCGATCGTCTCGGCGGCCGGCGCAGCGGCGAGGACTCGCTGCACTTCTTCCGGCGCACCAGCTCCCGTCTCTGCGCGGCCATCGACGGCCGGCAACAAGACGCGAAGGCGACCCTGGACTGCTTCTGCAAGCAGATCGAGGAGCCGCGGCTGCGGCTCGCCTTCGCCGCCGCCGTCGGGCTGGCGCGTTCGAAGCCTGCGCGATCCAAACCGCAACCGAAACGCGACCAAAACCTCTTCAGAGGACTGCTGGCGCGACCGCCGGCGCCTTTATGACTTTCCTATACGGCAACTGCGGCGGTCACCTCGCAATCATACGCAGCGGTGGCCATCATACGGGACAGCTCGGAGCGGCCGTCTCGCCACTCCGGATAAGGACTGAAAAAATGTCGATCCTGACACATGGCCTTGACCGCCCCTTCGTGCCTGGGCGTTCGGCGCGCATCTCCGAGGCACGCAAGGCGCAGCTCAAAGGTTTCGCTCTCGGCACACTGACGCTGCTCTCGATGGGTAGCGTGCTCACCGCGTTGATCGCGCTGAGGACCGCAATCTATGTCTGGCACATGCACGGCTGACCCGCAGGGAGGCCCCTATGACCTTGCAGATGTGTGAGGAAGCCGCCATGGCCGCAATTGCGCTTCAGGCTTCCCGTCGCCGCCCCGATACCAGGCAGGCGGCGGCGCTCAAGCCACTCGATCCGGATGTCGTCAGCGCCGCCATTCCCGCGTTCTTCATTGGACGCAACAGCGCCGGCCTCTGGGTGGTGCGCGAAGCGAACGGACGTGTCGGCGGCCTGTTCCTGTTCAAGAGCTCGGCGGTGGATTTCGCCAACCGTCAGAGCGCGCCGGCGCGGTGCGCGCTGGTGTTTCCCGCCGAGACCTTCGAGCTCGACATCGAGAACCGCGGCAATCCGCTGATTGTGCTCGCGGAGGGAGCGAGGCAGCTTCTTGCACGCGTGACCGCGAGACGGCGGACATGATCGAGCTCAAGATCGCGATCCTGGTTGTGTTGATGGGAGCATTGCTGCTCGGCATGCGCATCGGCGCGGCGCCCGCCCCGGACAAGTAGCGTGCAGCTCCTCAAGGGAAATCTCGAGCACGCAGTCACCACGACGATCCTGACCATGACGCTGAGCCTGGTCTGGGGCGCGGTCCTGACGATCGTGATCACGCTCGTCGCGCGGGGGCTCGGGGTCTAGCCTTTACCTCTTCACGCGCCAGTTCCGCCGCCGTGACCATGGCTGCCTACGAGGCGAGCAGCCGTGCCCGCAAGGAGGTCGCGATGCCGGCTTGAGGCCACGTATCCCGCGGAAAATACCCGGCCGATCTGGCGCAATTTCACGGAACCGTGTAGAGCGGTTTCATGAGCACAAGCAGCGTCAACGTCGTCGCCCACCCTCTGGTCCAGCACAAGCTCTCGCTGATGCGGGAGAAGGACCGCTCGACCAAGAGCTTTCGCGAGATCCTGAACGAGATCGGGATGCTGCTCGGCTACGAGGTGACGCGCGACCTGCCGCTGGAAGCTGGTCGAGATCGAGACGCCGATCGCATCGATGCGGGCGCCGAAGATCGCCGGCAAGAAGCTCACGCTGGCGCCGATCCTGCGCGCCGGCGTCGGCTTCCTCGACGGCATGCTGGCGCTGATGCCCTCGGCGCGCATTGCCCATATCGGGCTCTACCGCGACCCCGAAACATTGCAGGCCGTGGAATATTACTTCAAGGCGCCGCAGGACCTGTCCGACCGCACCGTGATCCTGATGGACCCGATGCTGGCGACCGGCAACTCGGCCTGCGCCGGCGCGTCCCTGCTCAAGAACCGCGGCGCCCGCGACATCCGCTTCGTGTGCCTTCTGGCCGCGCCGGAAGGCATCGCGCAGTTCCAGAGCGAACATCCCGACGTGCCGATCTGGACCGCCGCAATCGACGAGCGGCTCAACGACCACGGCTACATCGTGCCGGGCCTGGGCGATGCCGGCGACCGGATGTTCGGCACCAAGTAGACAGTTTTGCGCGATCGGGTTACTCCGGGCGCCATGAGCTCCAACGAATTTTCGCTGCAATCGCTGATCTGCACCGAGGCCTTCGCGGATCCCGCCTTCGTGTTCGACGGCACGCCGGTCTCGCGCGCGGAATTCTCGGCAAATATCGAAAAGACCGCGGCCTGGCTTGCTGCGCAGGGTGTCGGCAAGGGCGACGTCGTCGCGGTCTGGCTGGTCAACCGGATCGAATGGGTCGCGCTGCTGTTCGCCGCCGCCCGCCTCGGTGCGATCGTCTCCGCCGTCAATACCCGCTACCGCAGCGCGGAAGTCGCCCATCTGCTTCGCTTGTCCGGCGCCAGGCTGATGGTGGTCGAGGCCGCGTTCCGCTCGATCGACTTTGCCGCCATCCTCGCCGATATCGCCAAGGACGAGGTGCCCGCGCTGCGACAGCTTGCAGTGGTCGGCGCGGATACGATCCCGGCGCACTGGCCGTGTGTACGGTTCGATGCGTTCGACCAACCCTATCCGCCGGCCCCGCCCGCCCAGGATGACGTCGACCTCCCCGTGCTGCTCTACACCACGTCGGGCACGACCAAGGGACCGAAGCTCGTCGCGCATTCGCAGCGGACGCTGGCCGCGCACGCCGCCGCCGTCGCCAGGGCGCTAAGCCTCGCGCCGCAAAACCATTCGCTCCTCGCCATGCTGCCGTTCTGCGGCACCTTCGGCATGACGAGCCTGCTCGGCTTCATCGCGGCGGGCGCGACCATCCATGTGCTCGACGCCTTCGAAGCGGCGCCGGCGCTGAAGATCCTCGGCGAGCATGAGATCACCCACGCCTTCGGCTCCGACGAGATGTTTCGCCGCATCCTCGCCCTCACCGACGTGGCCCAGCCCTTCCCCCGTGCCGAGGTGTTCGGCTTCGCCGCGTTCCAGCCCGGCTGGCGCGAGCTTGCCGCGGAGGCCGAGGCGCGCGGCATGCCGCTGTACGGCCTCTACGGTTCGAGCGAGGTGCAGGCCCTGTTCTCGATCGGCCGCGCCAGCGACGCGTTCGCCGACCGGATCGAGGGCGGCGGCTGGCCGATGTCGCCGGAGGCCAGGGTCCGCGTGCGCGACACCGAGACCGGCGAACTCGCAGCTCCCGGCGTCTCCGGCGAGATCGAGATCAGCGCGCCGTCACGCTTCCTCGGCTACTTCAACAATCCCGACGCCACGCGCGACGCGATTACCGCGGACGGCTTCTTCCGCACCGGCGACATCGGCCGGCTGCGCGGCGATGGCTCCTTCGTCTACGAGACCCGCGCGGGCGATGCGATGCGGCTCGGCGGCTTCCTTGTCGCGCCCGGCGAGATCGAGGACGAGCTCAAGTCCTGCGCAGGTGTTGCCGACGCCCAGGTCGTCGCGGTCGACCTGAAGGGAAACGCACGCTGCGTCGCTTTTGTGATTCCAGCAGGGGAGCCGCCTCAACAGGAGATGCTGGTCGCGCACCTGCGCGAACGGCTCGCCGGATACAAGGTGCCGGCACGAATCTATATCGTCGATGCTTTCCCCGTCACCGACAGCGCCAACGGTGTGAAAATCCAGCGCGCCCGGCTTCGTGCCATGGCGATGGAGCGGATTGCCGCCGAATAGGCCGGCCACCTCCTCGACGATCTCGTCATGGACGCTCGCGATGATGAACTGAGCTAGCTCGCGGGCCCGCGAAGCCGCGCCGAAAGCGCGTCGCGATGCTCAGGCGCCGCGATCGCGATCATGCGGCGCGCGCGCTCGGCAAGGCCGCAGCCACGCAGCTCCGCAACGCCCCATTCGGTGACGACGGCATCGACATCGGCGCGCGGTGTCGTCACCGTCTCGACGTCAGCGACGATCCGGCTGGTCCCGTCGGAGGCCGTCGCCGGCAGCGCGATGATCGCCCTTCCGCCGCAAGAGGCGTTGGCGCCGCGCACGAAATCGAGCTGCCCGCCGATGGCGCCGATCGCGACGCCATTCAGCGTCTCGGAATTGACGCTGCCGTCGAGGCCGACCTGAAGCGCCGAATTGATCGCGACCAGCCGGTTGATCCGCGCCAACACGTTCTGGCTGTGCGTATAGGACGTCGGCCGCACCGCCACCGCCTTGTTCTCGTGCGCGAAGCGATAGAGCCGCCGGGTCCCGATCACCTGGTTGGTGACCGTGATGCCGGCATCGATGCCCTTCTCCGCATTCGTCACCGCGCCGCGCTCGATCAGGTCGACGACGGCATCGTTGATCAGGCCGGAATGGATGCCGAGACGGCGCGCATGCGACAGCGAGGACAGGATCGCATCCGGAATTCGGCCGACGCCGAACTGGAGCGTGCTGCCGTCGGCGATCAGGCCTGCCGCATGCGCGGCGATGCGCCGCGAAACGTCATCGAGCGGCGTCGAGGCCAATTCAACCGGCGGCCTGCGGGCTGCCACGCGAACATGGATCGGCACGTCCTCCGGCCATTCGGCGCCGAACGTAAAGGGCGTATCCGGATTGATCTCGGCGATGACGAGGCGTGCGCCGCGCGCGGCATCGATGACGTAGTCGTTGGAGAGGCTGGCGCTGAGCCGCCCTTCGAGCTCCGCAAGCTGCACCAGAACGACATCGGCCTTGTAGCGGCGCGCCGCGAAGTCGGCACAGAAGGCGCTGTAATTGCTCGGGATCACGTCGAGCCGCCCCGCTTTCGCGAGCCGCCGCGAATTGCCGATCACGCCATAGCTCTGGAACGAGACATTTCCCGCGCACGACGCCGAAAACGTCTCCGAGAACACTGGCCCGATCATCATGCGGAAGGGCGGAAGCTGTGCTGCCTGCGCCATCAGCGCTTCCGTCAGCGTGACAGGCTCCGCCGTCGCCTGCCCGCACACGACGAGATCATCCTTCCGGACCAAGCCGGCAAAATCGATCGGCGAGCTGTCCTCGGGCATCGGCAATCCTCCCGACCGATCCGCGGGCAACCTAGTACGACTTCGCCAGCCCCAGCACCTTTTCCGCGATGAAGCTGAGCGCGAGCTGCGGGCTGACCGGCGCGATGCGCGGGATCAGCACTTCACGCAGATAACGCTCGACGTGGAACTCCTTGGCATAGCCGAAGCCGCCATGGGTCATCACGGCCTGCTCGCAGGCATGGTAGCCGGCTTCGCCTGCGAAATATTTCGCGGCATTCGCGCCGGCCCCGCAGGGCAAGCCCTTGTCGTATTGCCAGGCCGCCTGCATCACCATCAGCCAGGCCGCCTCGAGCTCGACCCAGTTCACCGCGAGCGGATGCTGGATGCCCTGGTTCTTGCCGATCGGGCGGTTGAAGACGACGCGGGTCTTGGCGTATTCGGTCGCGCGCGCCAGCGCGAGCTTGCCGAGGCCGACGGCTTCCGCCGCGATCAGGATGCGCTCGGGGTTCATGCCTTCGAGGATGTACTGGAAGCCCTTGCCCTCTTCGCCGATGCGGTCCTCCATCGGGATCTCGAAATCCTCGAAGAACAGCTCGTTGGAATCGACGACCTTGCGGCCCATCTTCTCGATCTCGTGGACCTTGATCTTCTTGCGGTCGAAGTCGGTGTAGAACAGGCTGAGGCCGTGGGTGGGCGAGCGCACCTCTTCCAGCGGCGTGGTGCGCGCCAGCAGCAGGATCTTGTGCGCGACCTGCGCGGTCGAGATCCACACCTTCTGGCCGTTGACGATGTAGCGGTCGTTCTTGGCGACCGCACGGGTCTTGAGCTGGGTGGTGTTGAGGCCGGTATTGGGCTCGGTGACGGCGAAGCACGCCTTCTCGCGGCCCTCGACCATCGGCGGCAGCATGCGCTTGCGCTGCTCCTCGGTGCCGAACACGACGACGGGATTGAGCCCGAACACGTTGATGTGCACGGCCGAGGCGCCGGACATGCCGGCGCCGGATTCGGCGATGGTGCGCATCATGATCGCGGCTTCGGTGATGCCGAGCCCCGAGCCGCCATAGGCCTCCGGCACGCAGATGCCGAGCCAGCCGGCGTCGGCCAGCGCCTTGTGGAAATCGTGCGGGAAGCCGCCGTCGTGGTCCTTCTTCAGCCAGTAGGCATCGGGAAAACCTTCACAGATCTTGGCGATGGCATCGCGAATGGCTTCCTGCTGATCGGTGAGCGCGAAATCCATGTTCTTGATCTCCTGATTGGGAGCAGCAGAGGCTCCGATCCTAGCGCCCCATCTGCGAGGGCAGCCAGAGAATGATGCTCGGAAACGCCACCAGGATCGCGATCGCGATCAGATGGGCGATGAAATGCGGGAAAGTGCCGTGGAACACTTCCGCCACCGGCCGCTTGGCATAGCGGGCGACGATGAAGCAGTTCAGCCCGACCGGCGGCGTGATCATGCCGACCTCGGCGGTGACGATCTTGATGACGCCGAACCAGATCGGATCGAAGCCGAGCGTCTTGATCAGCGGCAGCACGATCGGCACGGTCAGCACCAGGATGGCGATCTGGTCCATGAAGGAGCCGAGCACGATGTAGCCGCACAGGATCAGCGTGATGATCACCCAGCGCGAAGTCGGCAGACTGCCGATCCAGGCGACGAGGTCCTGCGTGACGTGGGTGAGCGTAAAGAAGTAGCCGAAGATCGAGGCGCCGACGAGGATCATGATGATCATGCAGGTGCCGTGGCAGGCCCGCAGCAGCGTCCGGTAGAGCGATGACGGCGTGATCTTGCCCTTGACGATAGCGAGCAGGAAGGCGCCGAACGCGCCGAAGGCGGAAGCCTCCGTCGGCGTGGCGACGCCGAGATAGATCGTGCCCGTCACGATCGAGAACAGCACCACCATCGGCGAGACTTGCCACAACAGCGCGAATTTTTCGCGCCACGGCACCGATTTCGCAGCGGGGGCGCGCGAAGGATCCTGCCAGACCAGGAAGTAGATCGTGGCCATGATGGTGATGGTGACGAGGATCGCGGGGATGATGCCGCTGATCAGGAGCTTGCCGATGTTCACCTCGGCGAGCAGGCCGAAGATGACGAGCGCGACGCTGGTCGGCAGCAGCATCGACAGCGTGCCTGATATCGCGACCACGCCGGCGGCCATCTTGGGCTCATAGCCCTGGCGGATCATCGCGGGAAGGCTGGTCGAGGACAGCGTCGCGGCGGAGGCCGTCGAGGTGCCGCAGATCGCGCCAAAACCTGCGCCGGCCAGTGCCGTCGCCATGCCGAGCCCGCCGGGAATGCGCCCGACCCAGGCCGACGCCGTCTTGAACAGGTCGTCCGCGACACCCGACAGCAGCACGAGGTCCGCCATCAGTAGGAACATCGGGATGGTGATCAGCTCGTAGGACGAGACAGTCGACAGCGGCGCGGTTTGCAGGATGCCGAACAATGTGCCCCATCCGCCGACCATCACGAGGCCGACCGAACCGGAGAAGGCCATTGCGAAGCCGACGGGCGTGCCGAGTGCCAGCAGGCCGAACAGCAGGGCGAGAACGATGAAAGGTGTCATGGATGCCTGCCGTTACTCAAAGCTTCGCGTTTCGCCGACGCCGGTCACCGGCGGCAGCGGATAGAGGTCGCGCCCGCTGACGAGGCTCAGCACATTGCCGACGAGCTGGAGCGCCAGCCGCAGCACCAGCACGCCGCAGCCGAACGGCACCAGCGCCGCCGATATCCAGGTCGGCCAGGCGATCGCACCGGCCAGCACGTCGTGCTGCTCGTAATTCTCCAGCGCACGCTCGAACCCGACCTTGCAGATCAGGACGAACACGAACAGGCCGGCGAGCGCGGTGATGATCTCGGACAGTCGCCGTCCCGCCGGCGAGAAGCGCGACAGGAGGATATCGACGCCGACATGCGCATGCTCGCGCAAGCCGTCCGACAGCGTGAAGAAGAACACGCCGGCCAGAAGATAGAGGCCGATCAGATCATAGGTGAAGGCAAACGGACGGTTCAGCGCGTAGCGCATGAACACGTCGGTCACCACAAGCAGCATGATCACGAACAGGAACACCACCGCGATCACCGTCAGCGCGCGCTCCAGCGCGCCGAGCACATCTCCCGCCCGCTTGATCACCTCCAGCGCCTCCCTTTGCCGTATTTCATGGACGGTTACTTGGCGCCACCGGCGGCGAGCAGATCTTCAAACTCCTTCAGCGCGGCGGACGCCTGCTTGCCGCGGCTGTCGAGCCCGCTCGCCCACTCCTTGCCGACGCCCTTCAGCTTGTCCTTCATCTCGGCACGCGTCGCCTCCGGCAGCGGCTCGAAGCTGACGCCCTGGTCCTGAAGGTGCTTCCTGGTGGTCTCCGTCTCCTTGTCGACCTGGGCACAGGCAGTCGGCTCGATCGCCTCGGACGCCTCGTTCATCGCCTTCTTCACGTCGTCGGGCAGCTTGTCCCAAACCGACTGGTTGATGGAATAAGCGACGATGAAGCTGCCGAAGCTGACGCCTTCGGTGGCGTGCTTGACCAGCTTGTCCAGCCCATAGGCCACGACGCTTTCCATCGGGAACAGCAGGCCGTCCATGGTACCGCGCGACAGCGATTCATACGCATCGGGCGCCGCCATGCGCACCGGCACGGCGCCGAGCGCACGCAATGTCAGATCCTGCGCGCCGCCGGTGGTGCGCAGCTTCAGGCCCTGCATGTCCTTGGTCGTGTCGACCTTGGTTTTTGCGGTCCACACCTGATAGGGCGGCAGCACCACCTCGAACAGCAGCTTGATCTTGTTCGGCGCGTATTCCTGCTTGGCCAAAACGCCTTCGCGCGCGGTCTTCCAATAGGCGAGCGTGCCCTGGCAGCTCGTCTCAAAGGCCCCCGGCAACTGCGCGACTTCCGACAGCGGCATCTTGTCGGAGACGTAGGACGGCCCGATGTAGCCGATGTCGACCACACCGGACTGCGTCAACCGCAACATGTCGGCGGCCTTGCCGATCTGCTGGTTCGGATAATAGGTGAAGGTTACCGCGCCATTGGTGCGCTTGGTGACGTCGTCCATCCAGGGCTTGAGCAGCAGGCGAACCAGATAGTGGCCGGCGGGGAAGCTATCGGCGACCTTCAGCTCCAGCGCCTGCGCCTGAAACGTCGAGACCGGCAGCGCGAGCGCGAACACTGCTGCGGCCCAGACCTTGTTCTTCTTCATTTCGTTCTCCCTGACGCGTCCCATGCCGAAGGCGGCAGCCTTCGGCTGCCATCCGTCCGGCCCTCACTCCACTTCTTGCTTGAGGAAAATGTACATATACGTGAATTTATAAGTCAAGTATATGAACTATGCATGGGCCCATGCACGGAACATCGGGACCGTCGAATTGACACCTGAGTTTTATGAATTCTAACTCCACGAATATGAATGCACCCACGAGGCCCCATGGGACCGCTCGCCGGCTTCACCGTTCTCGACCTGACCTCCGTCCTGATGGGCCCGTACGGCACCCAGGTGCTGGCGGACATGGGCGCCGACGTCATCAAGGTCGAAAGCCCCGAGGGCGACATCGTCCGCCAGATCGGTCCCGGCCGCACGCCCGGCATGGGCGGGATGTTTCACAACGCCAATCGCGGCAAGCGCAGCATCGTCCTCGACCTCAAGAAGACGGAAGGCCGCGACACGCTGCTGCGGCTGGCGAGGCGCGCCAACGCGCTCGTCTATAATGTGCGCCCGCAGGCGATGGCGCGGCTCGGCCTCGACTACGAGACGCTGGCCGCGGTCAATCCCGCCCTCGTCTATGTCGGCGCCTTCGGCTACGGCCAATCCGGCCCCTACGCCGCAAAGCCCGCCTACGACGATCTGATCCAGGGCGCAGCGACCATTCCGACGCTGCTCGCGGCCGCCGGTGACGGCACGCCGCGCTACGTCCCTGTGACCATCGCCGACCGCGTCGTCGGTCTGATGATGGTCAACGCCATCATGGGCGGGCTGATGCACCAGCAGCGCACCGGCCAGGGCCAGCGCATCGACGTGCCGATGTTCGAATCGATGACCGAGTTCGTGCTGGTCGATCATCTCGGCGGCCTCACCTACGATCCGCCGCTCGACCATGGCGGCTATGTCCGCCTGCTCTCGCGCTACCGAAAGCCCTACAAGACCAGCGACGGCTATCTTTGCGTCCTGATCTACAACGACAAGCACTGGCGCAGCTTCTTCGAGGCGATCGGCCGGCCGGAATTCCTGCAGCAGCCGCGCTTCGCCAACCACGCGTCACGCACGAAACATATCGACGAGATCTATGAGGAGATCGGCCACATCTTCCTCACCCGCACCACCGCGGAGTGGCGCGAGCTGCTGGAGCACGCCGACATTCCGGTGATGCCGATGCACACCCTGGAGACGATTCTGGACGATCCGCATCTCAACGCGGTCGGCTTCTTCAGGACGGTCGATCACCCCGTGGAAGGCCGCATCCGCCAGATGCGGGTGCCTTCGACCTGGAGCGTGACCCAGCCGGAGCCGGCCGGCCCGGCGCCGACGCTCGGCCAGCATGGCCGCGACATCCTGCACGAGGCCGGCTTCTCGGCAGACGAGATCGAAGCGCTCGCGCAGCAGAAAGCAGTTCATCTGGCGGCGCCGCCTTAACGGCAGCGCCAGCCAAACCGCACGATACAGGGAGGAAATCGCGATGGCCGGACTTTATTTCGAGGACTTTTCCGTGGGCCAGGAGTTCAGGCATCCGCTAACCCGGACCGTCACGGAGATGGACAACACCATGTTCAGCCTGCTGACGCTCAACCCGCAGCCGCTGCATATCGACGCGCATTTCGCCGAAAAGACCGAGTTCGGCCAGCGCATTTTCAACAGCCTTTACACTCTCGGCATCATGATCGGCATGACGGTCTATGATACGACCATGGGCACCACCGTCGCCAATCTCGGCATGACCGACGTCACCTTTCCGAAGCCGGTCTTCCATGGCGACACCTTGCGGGCGACGACGAAGGTGCTTTCGTTGCGGGAATCCAAATCGCGCCCCAAGGCGGGCATCGTCGAGTTCGAGCACCACGCCCTGAACCAGAACGACGAGATCGTCGGAAAATGCCGCCGCATGGCGATGATGCACAAGAGGCCGGTCTGATGCGTTCGATGCTGTTCGTGCCGGGGGATTCCCCGCGCAAATTCGAGAAGGCGAGCGAAGGCAAGGCCGACGCGCTGATCATCGATCTCGAGGATTCCGTCGTCACCGAGAAGAAGGCGGAAGCACGCGGGTTGACGCTGGCGATGCTGAAGAGCCGTCCCGGCCCACACCAGCTCTATGTCCGCGTCAACGCGCTCGACACCGGCATGACGCTGGCCGATCTCGCCGCGGTGATGCCGGGCAGGCCCGACGGCATCGTGCTGCCGAAATCGCAAGGCGGCGACGATGTGCGGCAGGTCGCGACCTGGCTCGAAGCACTCGAGGCGGCGGCCGGCATCACGGTCGGCGCAACCCGCATCGTCTGCGTCGCGACGGAGACCGCCGGCTCGATCTTCGGGCTCGGCAGCTACAAGGGCTGCTCCCCTCGCCTCGCCGGCCTGATGTGGGGCGCGGAGGATCTCTCCGCCTCTTTGGGTGCCACAGAGAAGTCCTCGGGCGGCGTGTTCCACAGTCCCTATCGCCTCGCGCGCGATCTCTGCCTGATGGCAGCCGCCGCGGCCGAGGTCGCGCCGATCGACACTGTCTATACCGACATCGACAATCTGGCCGGCCTCGAGCAGGAAACCCGGGCGGCGCGGCGCGACGGGTTTTCGGCGAAGGCGCTGATCCATCCCAAGCATGTCGATGTCGTCAACGCGGCATTCGAGCCGACGGAAGCCGAGCGCAGTTGGGCGGAGAAGGTGATCGCGGCGTTCGCGGGCAATCCGAACTCCGGAACGCTGCGGCTCGACGGCCAGATGATCGACAAGCCGCATCTTCGCGCGGCGAAGAAGATCCTCGGCCAGTCCTAGATCAAGGGCATCGCGCTGCGACAGACGGGACCGGATCATGATCGTTCGCCAAGCCGCAAACGTCCTGGAGATCATGGAATTCTTCGCCCATACGAGGAAGCCGGCGACGCTTGCGGAGATCGCCGATCATTTCGGCTGGCCGCGCTCGTCGACCTTCAACCTGCTCGCGACGCTCTCGGAGAAGGGCTATCTCTACGAGCCGCGGCCGCGCGCCGGCTTCTATCCGACACCGCGCTGGCTCGCCATGGCGCGGATGATCTCGGAGGTCGAGCCGCTGCCGCCATGGACGCATACGCTGGTTGCCGATCTCTCGGCCGAGACCGGCGAGACTGCGTCGATCGTGGCGCCCGCGGGCGTGATGGCCGTGTTCATCGACGTCGTCGAGTCCAAGGCGGCGATCCGCTATTTCGCGACCATCGGCCACCGCGTGCCGATCCACGCGACCGCGAGCGGCCGCGCGCTGCTGCTGCAATATTCGCAGGAGGAGCGCGACTCCGTCTATCGCAAGATCGAGTTCAAGCAGTACGGTCCGTCGACGCCGATCAGCATCGAGGCGGTGGAAGCCGAACTGCGCAACTCGATCGAGCGCGGCTATTGCCAGAGCTTTGGCGACTACAGCCGCGACCTCGCGGGCGCTGCGATTCCACTGCCGATCGGCGACCGCAGGCTCTCCGTCGTCGTCGCGGGGCCGGAGTTCCGGATTGGACCGAAGGTGGCCGAGGTGGCGGCGCTGATCGCGCGCACGGTCGACCGGCTGCGGCCGAAGACCACCGCGGCCTAACGCCGAAGCTTCATTCGAATCCCTGAATCGGCGGCGCCAAAGTCTGTACCGGCGCAGCCGGTGCAGCTTCAACAGGCTGCTCCGCAGGCGCGGCTTGGGCCGGCGGATTGCCGGCAGCCCTGATTTGGCCGTTGGCATTCATCGCCTCACGTGCGCGCGGCGGAGCTCCGGTTGCAGCTGCGCGATACGTCTCGCGGCGCGGCGGCTGCCGATGTCTCGCCGAACGTGAATCTCTCGCGCCCCAGGACCGGGCGATTGCAGGTCCGGCGGTATAGCCCACCACCGCGCCCGCGACGGCACCGATCGGCCCCAGCACCACAGCGCCTGATACGGCTCCGATTGCTGCAGCACCGGCGCGCTCTTGCGCGGCGGCGCTTGCAGGCACGCCAGCCAGCAGCACGACGGCAGTGATCAAAGCTTTGTTCATCGGAGCGTCTCCCTCACGGGAGATCACTTCTTACTGAAATATGGCTGCAGAACGTTTGTTCGTTGCCAAACACGGGGCAATCGCCGATGGAACTCCGGCAATTCAGAGGCCTCGCCTTCAAACCGCGATTCCAGCGGAGGTCGCGCGGCGCAACTACGGCGCGACCTTGTCGCTGGTAAACCCGTTAGCGTCGAGCGCGCGACGCGGATTGCATCTGAAGGTGCAATCCGGCCTCCCCCCGCACGCGGGGAGAGGCGAGGACGATCAGACGATCTTGATCGACATGTCCGGCAGTCCCTCGAGCTTGCACAGCAGCACGTCGCCCTTCACCACCGGGCCGACATTCTCCGGCGTGCCGGAATAGATGATGTCGCCGGCCTTCAGCTCGAACGCTTCCGAGAGCTTTGCGATCTGCTCGGCGACGCTCCAGATCATCTTGCTGAGATCCGAGCTCTGCTTCACGGTGCCGTTGATTGCGAGCGAGATCGCGCCCTTCTCGAAATGGCCGGTCTTGCTCGCGGGGTGGATCGGACCGAGCACCGCGGCGTGGTCAAAGCTCTTGCCGATTTCCCACGGCTTCTTCTCCGCGGCCATGCCGTTCTGGAGATCGCGCCGGGTCATGTCGAGACCGAGCGCGTAGCCATAGACGTGGTCGAGCGCCTTCTCGGCCGGGATATTGGTGCCGCCGGATTTCAGCGCGGCAACCAGCTCGATCTCGTGATGATAATTCTTGGTCAGCGACGGATAGGGATGGTCGGCGACCTCGCCGACCGCGACGTTCTGGATCGCGTCCGTCGGCTTCTGGAAGAAGAACGGCGGCTCGCGGTTCGGATCCGAGCCGCGCTCGATCGCATGCGCCGCATAGTTGCGCCCGATGCAGTAGATGCGGCGGACCTGGAACACCTGGGTCTCGCCGACGATCGGGATCGCGACCATCGGCACCGGGAAGATCGGCTTCGGTCCGGCCTGCGCTGCGGCGGGCGCAACCTCCGCGATGGAAGCTGCGGTGGCTGCGGCGGCTGTTGCGAGCAGATCCCGGCGCGTGGTCTTTTTCATCTTTTGTGCTCCCTTGTTGCTTCGCAGGTCGGCGTTCATGCGCGCCGATCCGTCTGCTTAGACGATATTCAATATGCCAGCAACGCTGGACGGGCGCGACGAGACATCGTCTTCTTGATGAGCCAACTTCAACCGCATCCAACCCGTCATGCGGCAGGACGGACATTGTCAGCGCCTGCGTTGACCTCCACTTTTGGGCCATTCCATAAGTAGGCCCTAGTCCGGCAGCGGCCCGGTATGCTTTGATGCGTGGGGGAGGAACCGAGACGCAAGGGTGGCCTGATGTACATACTCATTCGAAAATACACCAAGGTTCGTTCGGTCGCGGATGCTGCCCGCCGCGCCAAAAGCGGCGTCGGTCAGATCCTGAGGGAGTCGCGCGGCTTCAAGTCTTACTATGTGCTGGATGGGGGCGAAGGCGTTGGTGTCGCCGTGATGATATTTGAGGACCGCGAATGCGCCAATGCGGCGAACGACAAGGTGATGGAGTTCGTTCAAGCAAGCATGCATGACCTTGATCTCGGGGATCCCGAAATCATCGCCGGAGAAGTCCTGGTGAATATAGAATCTGCCGCGTAGATGCCCGCATGGCTACTCACGCCTTGACATGCGCCAGGCTCTGCTCGCGCAACGCCAGCTATGGCCAGAACTTTGCCCAGGGCTGCGCCGCTTCGAACGCGGCGGGGCTAATGGTTCGGGCGGCTGCATTTTGCTTTTGGCAGCACGCATAAGAAGGCGTCAGGACGTGCATACAAGACGGCGAATGCCACGCGGCGGGCTTCTTGACGCAGCACGGGTGACAGGGCTTGCGCTGCTCGCAGCCGGGACATCGTGCGCCGCGCACGCCGGCACGGTGTCGATCGCGCCTGCGGGGCTGCGAGCGATCGGTACGATCGATCCCCGCTTTCAGTCCTACAACATCGAGATGGTGGAGGTGACCGGCGGGCGGTTCTGGAAGCCTTATCCGCAAGCGATGCGCGCGTGGGCCGACAAGGATCGCTACAGTTACAGACCTCCAATCGATCTCGGCAACACGCGTCTGCGCGGGCTCGCGGTGGCGTTGTCGCCCGCTTATCTGCGCGTGAGCGGCACCTGGGCCAATGCGACGTTCTTCGCCGACACCGAGAGCGCGCCGGCCGCGCCGCCACCGGGATTCAACGCGGTGCTGGGCCGCGCGCAGTGGCGCGGCGTCGTCGACTTTGCGCGTGCGACTGGTGCGGAGATCGTCACCTCCCTTGCCGTCAGCCCGGGCAGCCGCGATGCGGATGGCCTTTGGAGGCCGGATCAGGCGCAACGCCTGATCGACTATACGCGCTCGCTGGGCGGCCACATCGCCGCCGCCGAATTCATGAACGAGCCGACGCTCGCGGCGACCAACGGTGCGCCGCCTGGGTACGATGCGAAGGCTTATGTTCGCGATGTCGGGATCTTTCACGAGTGGATGCTGCGCGCCGCGCCGCAGACGCTGATCGTCGGACCAGGCTCGGTCGGCGACTCAGCTTCCACCGGCGCGTCCGGCCTCCGCACGCGCGACCTGCTCGCCGCCTCGGGCGCCGGTGTCGATCGCTTCTCCTATCATCACTACAACACGATCTCGCCGCGCTGCGGCGGCCGCGACGAGCCGGCAGGTGCGCTGTCCGAAGCGTGGCTCGCCCGCACCGATGCCGCGCTATCGACCTACAAATCGCTGCGCGACGAATTCGCGCCGGACAAGCCGATCTGGCTGACCGAAACCGCGGACGCCGCCTGCGGCGGTAACCGCTGGGACAAGACTTTCCTCGATACGTTCCGCTATCTCGACCAACTCGGACGCTTGGCCAGGGCCGGCGTTCAAGTGGTGATGCACAACACGCTGGCCGCGAGCGACTACGGATTGCTGGACGAGAAGACGTTCCGCCCGCGGCCGAATTATTGGGGCGCGCTGCTCTGGCGTCGGTTGATGGGTACGACGGTGCTCGACGCAGGCGCCGCGATGGCACCCGGCCTCCATGTCTACGCGCACTGTCATCCGTCGAAGCGCGGCGCCGTGACCGTGCTCGCGATCAATATCTCGCGCAGCACAGCGCGCACGATCGTGTTGCCGCTACCCGCCGAGCGCTACACCTTGCAGGCCGCAAGGCTGCAAGGCGCAACCGTGCAACTGAACGGCAAGACGCTGGCGCTGACCGACGAAGATGGGCTGCCGCCCCTCGCCGGGCGCGCGATCGAGGCCGGCGCAGTGCAGCTTGCATCCGAGACCATCACCTTCCTCGCCATTCCGGGCGCCGCGAACTCCGCCTGCCGATGACGGCGCTCACTATTTGAGCGCGTCGCGCGCCGTCTCCGGCGCCATCAGCGTAGCGACGATCGTGATGATCGACAGCGCGATGATGTAGACCGACACCGCCCAATAAGAGCCGGCCCATGCGAGCAGCGCGGTTGCGATCAACGGCGAGAAGCCGCCGCTGAGCGCGGCCGCGACGTTGGCACCAAGCGACGCGCCGCTGTAGCGCACCTGGGTGCGGAACAGTTCCGGCATGAACGCGGCCTTCGGCCCGAACAGCAGCGCATGCGTCAGCGTCATCGTGACCACGAGCGCGAGCGTGATCAGCGCCGGGTCCCTGGTGTCGAGGAACCAGAACAGCGGAAACGCCAGCGCCACCGAGAACACGCCGCCGGCGAGATACAGCGCCTTGCGGCCGAAGATATCGGACAACCAGCCTGCAAGCGGCAATGTGGCGAATTCGACGATCGCCGCATAGACCACCGCATCCAGGATAACCTGGCGCGGCAGGCCGAGCTTTGTCGTGGCGTAGACCACGGTGAAGACGGTGAGGAGGTAGGCGAGCCCGACTTCCGAGACCGTGATGCCGATCGCCAGCAGGAAGCTGCGCCAGTCGCGGCGCAGCACTTCCCAGACCGGCTGCGCCAGCACCTCCTTGCGCTCGACCACCTCCTTGAAGTGCGGTGTCTCCGCAAGCTTCAGCCGCACGATGAAGCCGACACCGACGAGCACAATGCTGATCAGGAACGGCACGCGCCAGCCCCAGCTCAGGAAGTCGGCCTCAGGCAGCTTCGTCATCAGGGCGAAGATGCCGGTGGATGCGGCAACGCCGACAGGAAAGCCGATCTGCACCAGGCTGCCGTAGAAGCCGCGGCGATTGCCTGCATGCTCGATCACCATGACGACCGCGCCGCTCCATTCGCCGCCGAGCCCGATGCCCTGGACGAAGCGCAGGACGATGAGCAGGATCGGCGCCCACACGCCGATCTGGCTGTAGGTCGGCAGGCAGCCGATCAGGAAGGTGCCGAGCCCCATCGCGATCATGGTCGCGACCAGCATTGTCTTGCGGCCGAGCCGATCGCCATAATGCCCGATGATCGCGCCGCCGATCGGCCGCGCCACGAAGCCGACCGCATAGGTCGAGAATGCCGCCAGCGTGCCGACAAAGGGATCGAAGCTCGGAAAGAACAGCTTGTTCAGCACCAGCGCCGCCGCCGTGCCGTAGATCAGGAAGTCGTACCACTCGATCGCGGTGCCGAGCGCGCTCGCCCACACCACATGCGCCGTCGTCGATCGCTCCGTCGCGCCGGAGACCCCCGTTGCTGCCGTCATTCCATGCCCCAAAGATTCCCGACGGCATCATGGCCAATCGCGGTGGCGATTGCAACCTGCGGGGGTGTTGCTGCTGGCGATGACCACAGCGGGAATGGTGGCGCACAACTGCATCAACGCCGTCATTGCGAGGAGCTCGCGACAAAATTGCGTGGCAATTTTGCGCTGATGCGACGAAGCAATCCAGACTGCCTCCACGGAATGAGTCTGGATTGCTTCGCTCCGCTCGCAATGACGGAGCTGAGGGGGCTGCGCACATATTTTGGAGGCGTCGTCCGGGCGGTCACGGAACCCGCCCAAGCCCGCCTATTCGCCATTGACAAATTCATTCGCTAATATCTAACTTGCCGCCATGATAATCGGCCGCGCCAAGCGGCCCACAAAGAGAGGGAACGACGATGAGAGGGTTTTTGGCCTGCGCCATGCTCGCGGCCATGACTTCGGCTGCCATGACGTCAACCGCGACCGCGCAGGTCTCCGACGATGCGGTGCGAATCGGCGTGCTGACGGACCTGTCAAGCTGGGGCCGCGACAACAGCGGGCCGGGCTCGGTCGAAGCCGCGAAAATGGCGGTCGAGGAATTCGGTCCCACCGTGCTCGGCAAGCCGATCGAGATCATCAGCGCCGACCATCAGATGAAGACCGACGTCGGCGTCCAGATCGTGCGCGGCTGGTTCGACAACGGCAAGGTCGACGCCGTCGTCGACATCCCCAATTCCGGCATCGCGATCGCCGTGCACAACATGGTGCGCGAGCGCAACAAGATCGCCCTGCTCTCCGGCCCCGGCGCGAGCTCGCTGACCGACGAGCTGTGCAGCCCGAACACCGTGCATTTCACCTACGACACCTACGCCCTGTCGAAGGTGACCGCCTCCGCCGTGATCAAGGAGGGCGGAAAATCCTGGTACTTCATCACCGCGGACTACGCCTTCGGCCAGCAGCTCGAGAAGGACGCCACGCGCTTCATCAACGAGATGGGCGGCAAGGTGCTTGGTGGCGTGAAGCACCCGACCAACACCGCGGACTTCTCCTCCTTCGCCCTCCAGGCACAGAGCTCGAAATCCGACGTCGTCGCCTTCGCCAACGCCGGCCAGGACACCGACAACGCCATCAAGCAGTCCGGCGAGTTCGGCCTGGTCCAGGGCGGCCAGAAGCTCGTCGGCCTCCTGATGTTCGACACCGACGTGCATGCGATCGGCCTCAAGGCCGCGCAGGGCACCTACATGACGACGGCCGCGTACTGGAACATGGACGAGGCAACCCGCGCCTGGTCGAAGAAGTTCTACGAGCGCACCAAGGTGATGCCGACCATGATCCACACCGGCGTCTACGGCTCGGTGTTGCATTACCTGAAAGGCATCAAGGCGGCCGGCACCGACGATCCCGCCAAGGTGATGGCCAAGATGCGCGAGCTGCCGATCGAGGATATCTTCGTCCATGGCGGCAAGTTGCGCGAGGACGGCCGCGTCATCCGCGACATGTATCTGGCCAAGGTGAAGTCGCCCGAGCAGTCCAAGGAGCCCTGGGATTACCTCGAGATCATCAAGACGGTGAAGGGCGAGGACGCCTTCCGTCCGGTCTCCGAGTCCAAATGTCCGCTGCTGAAGAAATGAGGCACGCATGACCGGCAACGAGCATAGCGCAATTGAGACTTACGAGTGCGATGTGCTCGTGGCCGGATCGGGCGCCTCCGGCATGTCGGCCGCGATCACCGCGCGCTATCGCGGCCTCGACGTGCTGATCGTCGAGAAGGAGCCGCGTTTCGGTGGCACCACGGCCCGCTCCGGAGGCTGGCTCTGGATCCCCGGCACCTCGCTGGCGAAGGCCTACGGCATCGAGGAGACGCCGGAGCAGGCCCGCACATACCTGCGGCACGAGGCCGGCAACAATTTCGATGGCGCGCGCATCGATGCGTTCCTGAGCGCCGGTCCCGAGGCGGTGGATTTCTTCACCACCAGGACAGCCCTGCGCTTCGACATGCCGCTGGTGTTCCCGGACTATCACGCCGAAGCACCGGGCGGCGCGCAAGGCGGCCGCTCCATGGTGACGCGCCCGTTCGACGGCCGCGAGCTCGGCGAGCAGATCAGGACGCTCGGCATGCCGCTGCCGGAGCTGACCGTATTCGGCATGATGCTGGGCTCCGGCAAGGAGATCATCCATTTCATGCGGGTGACGAAATCGCTGACCTCGGCGGTGTATGTCGCAAAGCGACTGTCGCGGCATCTGATGGACGTGCTGCACTACGGCCGCGGCATGACGCTGACCAACGGCAATGCGCTGGCGGGACGGCTGGCGAAATCCGCGCTCGATCTCAAGATTCCGATGTGGCTGTCTTCTCCGGTGCGCGAGCTGACGGTCGAGAACGGAGCTGTCACCGGCGCGATCGTGTCGCGCGAGGGACGCAAGGTGCGTGTTCGCGCAAGGCAGGGCGTCGTGCTCGCCTGCGGCGGCTTCCCGCACGATGTCGAGCGGCGCAAGAAGATGTTTCCGCATGCGCCGACCGGCAACGAGCATTTTTCGCCGGGTCCCATCGGCAACACCGGCGACGGCTTGCGCCTTGCGGAAAGCGCCGGCGGACATGTCGAGGACCGTCTGCCGAATGCCGCGGCCTGGGTGCCGGTGTCGCTCACCACGCGCAAGGACGGCTCGAAGGGCGTGATGCCGCATTTCATCGACCGCGCCAAGCCCGGCGTGATCGCGGTGATGCGCGACGGCAGGCGGTTTGCCAATGAAGGCAATTCCTACCACGACTTCGTCCAGGCCATGGTCAAGGCGGCCAAGCCCGGCGAGGAGATCGCGGCGTACCTCGTCTGCGATCACAAGACGTTGCGGAAATACGGCCTCGGCTGCGTGCCGCCCTTCCCGATGCCGCTGGGTCATCACCTCAGTACCGGCTATCTCATGCGCGGCGACACGCTCGAGGCGCTTGCGGCGAAAGCTGGCATCGACGCCACGGCCTTCGCCGAGACGGTCAGGCAGTTCAATACGACCGCGCCGCTGGGACATGACGCCGCCTTCGGCAAGGGCTCGAAGGCCTACAACCGCTACCAGGGCGATGCGCTGCACGGCCCCAATCCGTGCGTCGCGCCGATCGAGAACGGTCCGTTCTACGCCATCAAGATGGTGATCGGCGACCTCGGCACCTATGCCGGCATCATCACCGATGAGAACGCGCGGGCGCTGGACGCCGAAGGCCGGGTCATCCCCGGCCTCTATGCCGCCGGCAACGACATGGCGAGCATCATGGGGGGCAATTATCCCGGCGCCGGCATCACGCTTGGGCCGGCGCTGACCTTCGGCTACATTGCCGGCCGTCATCTTGCCGACAGCGCCGCCAAGCGCAACGCGGCGTAAGCGGAACGCCAGGAGGCGCATGAAGAGAGAAAGCCGCGGCATCCAGTCGATCGAGGTCGGCGGAGAACTGCTCCGCGCCCTCGCCCGCAGCGGCGAGCCGATGATGCTGCGCGATCTCGCACGCGAGGCCGGCATGACGCCGGCCAAGGCGCATCCCTATCTCGCCAGTTTCTCGCGCATCGGGCTGATCGAGCAGGACGAGACCACCGGCCGCTACGAGATCGGCGCGCTGGCGCTGGAGCTCGGCCTCATCAGCCTGCGCCGCCTGTCCGGCGTGCGGATCGCCGGACCAAAGATCGCGGCGCTTGCGAGCCAGATCGGCCATGCGGTCTCGCTGGCCGTCTGGGGCACGCATGGTCCGACCGTGGTGCAGCTCGAAGAGCCGGGTCAGCCCGTGCACATCGTGATGCGGGCCGGCTCGGTGATGGCGCTGCTGGAGACCGCAACCGGCCGCGCCTTTGCGGCCTTCCTGCCGGAGAAGACCGTCAATGCCGCGCTCGAAAGCGGCCTCGACCGTCACGGCGTCGGTTACAATCCGAAGCGGGCGGTGAAAGGCGCGAAGGTCGCCGACATGCTCACTGAGGTCCGCAAGCACGGCCTCGCCCGCGCGCTGGGCGATCCCCTGCCCGGCGTCAATGCGTTCTCGGCACCAGTGTTCGATCACGCCGGCCATGTCGCGCTGGTCATCACCGCGATGGGGCCGGAAGGCACGTTCGATGCCCGCTGGGACAGCCCGATCGCGCATGCCTTGCGCGACTGCGCCGGCGGGATTTCGAAGCGGCTCGGCCACGGGATGACGGTTGCGGCGGAGTGAGAGGCAAACTGCCCGCCTTACAACGGCTGTCATGCCCCGCGAAGGCGGGGCATCCAGTACGCCGCAGCCCATCGGCTCCATCACTACTGTCACGGCGTACTGGATCGCCCGGACAAGCCGGGCGATGACAGCGAGTGTGGGACGACCTTCAGAGCCCTACTTCTCCTTCACCGGCACCGTGTAGTTCAGGATCAACCGGCCGCCATCGGGATAGATCGTCTGCCCCGTGATGTAGGACGCATCGTCGCTCGCCAGGAACGCAACAACAGAGGCCACTTCGCTCGGCTCGCCGCCGCGGCCGATCGGTGTACGCGACAGCACGGTCTTGCGCGCATCCTCGGACGTGTAGATCGCGGATGCCACCATGTCGGTCAGGATCGTGCCCGGCCCGACCGCGACGACACGAATGTTGTGCGGGGCGAGCGCGACGGCCGCGACCGAGGTCAGCTGCTTCATGCCGCCCTTCGACATCGCGTAGGTCGCAAGCGCAGGGATCGCCAGCAGCGCGTTCACCGAGGACATGTTGATGATGACCCCGCCGCCGCCCTGCGCGATCATCTGCCTTGCAGCCGCCTGCACGCCGAAGAAGGCGCCTTTCAGATTGATGCCGATGATTTCGTCGAATTCCTCCTCGGAGATCTCGAGGATGTCCCGGTTGCGGGCGACGCCGGCATTGTTGACCATGATGTCGAGCCGGCCGAACTCCTTCACGGCGGTCGCAACGAGCTGGTCGACGTCGGCGCGCTTGCCGACGTTGCCGACGACTGTGCGCAAGGCATCCGGCCGTCCCAATTCAACCGCCGTCGCGGCAAGTCCCTCGGCATCGACGTCCGAGATGACGACCTTGACGCCGTCGTCGAGGAATCTCTTCGCGCAGGCCTTGCCGATGCCGCGTGCCGCGCCGGTGATGGCGGCGACCTTGCCGGATAGTTTCATGGTCTCACTCCAGAGTAGCTGCTTAGGCAGCAGGCTATCGCCGGGTGAGATACCCGGCTCAGGCCGCCGCAAATCCAAGATGAGCACGGAACCGGTTCTTGATAAAGACGGCATCGCGCGAGGGCAGCGAGCGCGGCGGATTTTCCGCCAGAACCTTGATGACGAAGAGTCGCGGCCCCTCGCCCGGGGAGGCGATCTGCGCCGCGAGACGTTCCACCTCGGCAATCGTCCGCGGTTCCGGTCGCGGCAAAGCCGCAGGCCATGGCGATGGACGTGAGATCGACGCCGCGCCCGGTGTGGCTCGCCTGCATCCCAGTCTCGCCGAAATGCTGGTTGTCGATCACGACGATGTCGAGATTGCGCGGGCGCGCGACGCCAATGGTGGCGAGACCGCCGAGGCCCATCAATTGCTCGCCGTCGCCGGTCAAAGCGAGAACGCGCTTTCCGGGCTGCGCCTGCGCCAGTCCAAGCCCGATCAGCGCGGCGCCGCCCATCGCCCCCCAGAGATAAAAATTGCCATCGTGGTCGCCGACGGAATGAAGATCATAGGTCGGGGAGCCAAGGCCGGCGACGACCAGCGTGTCCTTGCGATTCCTGAGAAGCGCAGCGACAGCGGCACGGCGATCGAGTTGAGCTTGCATTGACATCACCACTTCTTCTTGCCGATCAGGCGCTGCCCGATCAGCACTGCGATTTGCTGATCGCAATCGTAGGCAAGCGATGCCGCCGATTCGACCGTCTCGACCAGATCCTCCGGCGTCTCCGCGCGCATCACCTTCAGCCCGATCGCCTCCAGCGAGGGCTGCGTGGCCCGGCTCATCGGCACCTGCCAGGGATTGAACTCGGCCCATTCGCCGCGCATCGTCACCAGCATCAGCAGTGGAAAGCGGCCGATCGCCGACAGCGACAGCATGTTGATGCAATTGCCGACCCCGCTCGACTGCATCAGCAGCACGCTGCGCTGGCCGCCGAGCCAGGCGCCGGCGGCAATCGCGACGCCCTCCTCTTCCGTCGTCAGCACGTTGGTGGTGACATCGCGGTCGGCCGAGAACATGCGGATGAGCTGGCTGTGGCCGGCATCCGGGACGTATGACATCTGCCTGACGTTGGCGGCCTTCAGGACGCGATAGAGCTCGGACGGCCAATCGTCACTGGTCCGCGTTTCGAGATGAGGTTGAGGGCTGTGCACCGCTTGTCTCCGTGAGTCTCGGATGAACGCTAGCGATGTTCGCGCGCGAAAGCTCTGACCGTCTGGCACGACCTGGTATCGACGGATTGTATAGCTGACGCTCTTTCGGATGAATCTAATACGAGCGCGATGCGCATTGCTGCGCCCTCTCCCCCTGTGGGAGAGGGCATCACCGCAGGTTGACGCGAGCTCACTTGGGTGAGGGGTTTGTCTCCGCGCACTCATGCGCGTTTGTAATTCCCGGAGAGATACCCCTCATCCGGCGCTTCGCGCCACCTTCTCCCACAAGGGGAGAAGGGAGGGCACCATCATCGAGGCTTGCTGCTCAATTCGCCGCCGACCTCGCGGCCGGCATGTAAATCTGCGCGTAGCCTTCCTTGATCGCGGACGTGATGCGGTCGAGGCGGCGGTCGATGTGCTTCTCCAGCACGGAGACGCAGGCCTCCTCATTGCGCGCCTTCAACCCTTCGACGACGGCGCGGTGCTCGGCTTGCGTGTTGGAGCGGTTGACGCGGTCCATGTCGATCCAGCGCACGAAGCGGATGCGGGCGTTGACGTTGCGCAGCACGCGCAGCATCTCGGCGTTGTTCGACATCGCCATCAGCCGTTCGTGAAAGGTCTCATCCAGCTCGACCAACTCCACGGAGGAGCGCTCGCCGGGATCGGGACCGGTTGCCTCGAGAAATTTCAAGAGCGCGTCGATATCCTCGTCCTTGGCGCGCTTGATGGCGAGACGCACCGAAGCGACCTCGATCGACTTGCGCAGCTCGTAGAGATCGAAGATCTCGTGTGCGTCGAGCTCGCGGCAGAAGAAGCCCTTGCCCGGCGTGAAGCGCAGGAAACCTTCGGTGTTGAGACGGTTGAGCGCCTCGCGCAGCGGCGTGCGGCTGACGCCGAGGCGTTTTGCCAGCTCGCCTTCGTTGAGCCGTTCGCCCGGCTTGAACTCGTAGCTCACGGCCATCGCCTTGAGCTGCTCATAGACGCGATCGACGATGCTATCGGAAGCCAGTTCCACGTTGCTTTTCATAAGCTGCATTCATGCCCGAACACAGCCCAATATACCGGGGCTGTGAAGACGATTGCAATGCAAAGGACAGCGTAGCAGCGTTTGTTCAGAGCTTTACGACACCCGGAATCAGGCGAAGACGCGCGGGCGCAGTCCAGCATGAAACCAGGTGATCATGGAATAGATATCATAGACCGGCAGCCCGACCTCGGCCTGCAACGCCGCCGCATAAGGCGGCATGTTGGTGCATTCGAGCACGATTGCGCCGACGTCGGGGTTCTTTGCGACCAGCAGCTTGCCCGCCTCGACCACGTCGCGCTCGGCCAAGCCGACGTCCATGTCGTCCTTCTCGGCCTTGATCAGGACGCGGAAAAATTCCTTGCCGTTCTCGGTGCCGACCAGCGGCGTGTCGAGCGGCACGCCGGCACCTTCGAGATGCGCCGGCGTCAACGTCGAGCCCGACACCGTGACGAGGCCGACGCGCTTGCCGGGCGGCAAGGTCGCCTGCACCCACGGCACCTGCATCAGCGACGAGGTCGCAACCGGCACGCCGACGGCCGCCGCGATCTCCTTCTGGAACAGCGAGAGGAAGCCGCAATTGGTGGTGATGGCCTCCGCACCAAGCCGCACCAGGTCCTTGGCCGCGTCGATGAAATCAGGCAGCAGGCCGGCCGCACCCTTCAGCACCACCTTCTCCGGCGAGGCGCCGTTCACCACGCGATAGAGCACGGGGAACGGCCAGGTCGTGCCGTTGCCCATGTCGCCGGGAATGCGCGGAAAGCGCGCTTCCAGCATCAGGATACCGAGCGGCGCGCCATAGATGGCCTTGCCGCCACGGGCGATGCGGGAGGATGAGTTGGCAGGAGTGGTCATGGCGCGACCTCAGAGGAAGCGAGTGGGCGAAAACGGCGCGAGCGGAATCTCGGGCTGCTTGCCGCTCAGAAGCTGGGCGACGAGACGCCCGGTGCGGGCCGAGCCGACCAGGCCGACATGGCCATGGCCGAAGGCATAGACGATGTCGCGCGAGGCGCGCGCGTGGCCGATGCAGGGTAGTCCGTCCGGCATGCTGGGACGATGACCGAACCAGGTCTTGATGCGCGAGGCCGGAATGTCCCTCGGAAGTTTCGGGAACATGCTGAAGAGATGGTCGCGCAAGATCTCGGCGCGCTTCCAGTTCGGCGCGGCCTCGAGACCGGCGATCTCGACGGTGCCGGCGGCGCGCAGGCCCTTGTTGGTCCAGTTCACGACCATCTTGGCGTCGGACGCCATGATCGAGCTGCGCGGACCCGTTTCCGGGTTCTCGATCATGACGTGATAGCCGCGCTCGGTCTCGAGCGGCAGGGGATCGCCAACCGATGCGGTGAGCTGCTTGGACCGTGCCCCCGCGGCGACCACCGCGGCATCGCAAGCGATCTCGCCGGTCTCGGTGACGACAGCGACGAGCTTGTTGCCGGAAAGCTTCAGCCCTGTCGCCTTGGCGCGCACGAGCTTGGCGCCGCTGGCCAGCGCGTGATTGGCCAGTGCCGCAACGTAAGCGCCGGGATCGCGGCAGCGGCCGGCTTCTTCCACCACCACGCCAAAGCTGTAGCGCGGATGCAGGTCCGGCTCGCGCTGACGCATCTCGTCGGCATTGAGCTCCAGCCACGCGACCCCGACCTTCTTGCGCAGGCGCCAGCCGAGATCGTTGTCGAAATTGCCGCGCGAGGGAAAGGCATGCATCACGCCGTTGCGTTCGATCAGCTCCGGGACGCCGGCCTCTTCCGCGAGCTTTCGATGCAGCAGCGGCGCGTCCTTCAGCAGGTCGCGGAGCGCAAACGCGGTCTTTTCCACGCGCGCCTCGGTCCAGCCCGAGAGCAGGTACTTGATCAGCCAGGGCAGCGCCTTCGGCAAATACGACCAGCGGATCGCGAGCGGGCCGAGGGGGTCCATCAGATAGCCCGGCACCTTCTTCCAGATGCCAGGTTCGGCCGGCGGAATCACCGAATGCGAGGAGAGCCAGCCGGCGTTGCCGTAGCTCGCCGCCTGTTCGCCACCGGGCTCGCCGGGATCGATCAGCGTGACGCGATGGCCCTCGCGCAGCGCCTCGATGGCGCTGATCACACCGACCGCGCCGGCTCCGATGATGGCGACGTGGCGGCCTTCGGGCATCGCTTACGCCTTCACCGACGGCACAAAATCCTTGCCGACCGAGATCGCGCGCGGATCGATGATGCAGTGGAGGATCGACGGCTTGCCCGAAGCCAGCGCGCGCTCGAACGCCGGCGCGAACTCCTCGGTGCGCTCGACGCGCTCGCCGTGGCCGCCGAACGCCTTGGCGTACATCGCAAAGTCCGGGTTCTTGAGCTGGGTGCCGACGACGCGGCCGGGATAGTCGCGCTCCTGGTGCATGCGGATGGTGCCGTATTGCGAATTGTCGACGACGATGACGACCAGCGGCGCGTCGTACTGCACGGCGGTCGCAAACTCCTGCCCGTTCATCAGGAAGCAGCCGTCGCCGGCAAAGGCGACGACAGTGCGATCCGGATATTGCCGTTTCGCCAGCACCGCCGCTGGCACGCCGTACCCCATCGAGCCCGAGGTCGGGGCGAGCTGGGACGCAAAACTGTGGAAGCGGTGATGGCGATGGATCCAGCCGGCATAGTTGCCGGCGCCGTTGCAGACGATCGCGTCCTTCGGCAGCCGGTCGCGCAGCCAGGTCATGACCTGGCCGTACTGGAACGTGCCCGGCAGCTCGCGCGCCTTCTCGGTCCAGGCGAGGTAATCGGCATGCGCCTTGGCCGCCTCGCCCTTCCAGGCAACCGCCCCGGAGGGCTTCAGCGTCTCGACGGCCGCGGCGAACGCGGCGGGCGTCGCCTGGATCGCGAGCGCCGGCTGATAGACGCGGCCAAGCTCCTCGGAGCCCGGATGAACGTGGATCAGCTTCTGCTGCGGGGTCGGAATGTCGAGCAGCGTGTAGGACGAGGACGGCATCTCCGACATGCGGCCGCCGATGAGCAGAACGACATCGGCGCCGTCGATGCGCGCCTTCAGGCCCGCGCTCGGCCCGATGCCGAGATCGCCGGCATAATGCGAATGGTCGGCGTCGATCAGCGAGGCCCGGCGGAACGAGGTCGCCACCGGCAGGTCGAACCGCTCGGCAAAACGCGCGATGCTCTTGGTCGCCTCATCCGTCCAGCGCGAGCCGCCGAGAATGACGAGCGGCGCCTTGGCGCTCGCGAGCATGGCGCCGACACGCTCAATGTCCGCGGGCGCGGGCCAGCTCACCGCCGGCTCGATGCGCATGGCATCGGCGACGGCGGCGGTCTCGGTCAGCATGTTCTCCGGCAGCGAGATCACCACGGGGCCCGGACGGCCCTGCATCGCGACGCGGAAGGCGCGCGCGACCAGTTCCGGAATGCGGTCGGGGCGATCGATCTCGACCGCCCATTTCGCCATGGTGCCGAACACGGCCTTGTAGTCGAGCTCCTGGAACGCCTCGCGTTCGCGCATGCCGGTATCGACTTGGCCGACGAACAGGATCATCGGTGTCGAATCCTGCATCGCGATGTGGACGCCGTGGCTGGCATTGGTCGCGCCGGGGCCGCGGGTGACGAAGCAGACTCCCGGACGCCCCGTGAGCTTGCCATAGGCCTCCGCCATCATCGCGGCGCCGCCCTCCGCGCGGCAGATCATCACGTCGATCGGGCTGTCGTGCAGCGCGTCCAGCGCCGCAAGATAGCTCTCGCCCGGCACGCAGGTGACGCGCTCGACGCCTTGGGCGACGAGCTGATCGATCAGGATCTGGCCCCCGGTGCGGGTGTTACGAATGGTCATGACAGCTCCCTGCAGGCTTTGGCGACGCGCTCGGGCGCCTCGCGAAAATGTCGTTCGCGGGTGGCGTAGGACAGGCCAACAGGAGGCGCAAGATCGAAAGGCTTCCCGCTCCCTGCGCAGGCGTCATGCCCGCCCCTGCTGTTTGCACTACCGCCCATTCGCGATGATGCGGCGGCAATGATCGAGCGCCGCGCCGATCAGGTTGTCGCTCGCCTCCGGCGTGCGGAACGCCGAATGCGCCGATAGCGTCACGTTCGGCAGTTTGGTCAGCGGATGGCCTGGAGGCAGCGGCTCGACGGTGAAGACGTCGAGGCCGGCATGGGCGATGTGGCCCGAGCGCAGCGCATCGCACATCGCGTCCTCGTCGACCACGGCGCCGCGCGCGGTGTTGATCAGGATGCTGCCTGGGCGCATCATCCCGATGCGCTCGCGCGACAGGAAACCCTTGGTCTCGTCGTTGAGGAGCAGATGCAGCGATACGACGTGGCTGTCCGCAAGGAGCTTCTCCAGCGGGACGAATTCGACGCCCGGATGCGTCTTCGGCGATCTGTTCCAGGCGATCACCTTCATGCCGCAGCCAAGCGCCATGCGCGCGGCTTCCGCCGCGATGCCGCCGAAGCCGATCAGGCCGAGCGTCTTGCCGGTGAGCTGCAGCGCATCGCGACGCAGCCAATTGCCCTCGCGCATGCCGCGATCCATCTCTCCGAAGCTCTTTGCAGAGGCCCACATCAGGGCGATCGCGCATTCGGCGACGGCGGTGTCGCCATAGCCCTTGATGGTGTGAACCGAGATGCCGCGCTGGCCCAGCTCCTCCGGATTCATGTAGCTGCGCGCGCCGGTGCCGAGGAAGACGACGTGCTTCAGGGCAGGACATTTCGCGGCAATCGCCGTCGGCACCGCGGTATGGTCGACGATCATGATCTCAACACCGTCAAGAAGGCGTGGCAGGTCGTCGGGAGTGATCGCGGGGTTGCGGTTGATGCCGACCGGAAGGCTGTCCCCGCGCAGCAGTTTCTCGGTCACCGCGGCAAGGGTGTCATTGGCATCGACGAAGAGAGCGCGCACGGGCCTGTCTTTCCTGTCCAGTTTAAAATACCGTATTGCATTTTAATCTGAATACAGAAATAGTCCAGACGCCGGGTTCGAATGTCCAGAAGCGACTGCCCAGGAGAACTGCCATGAATCGCAGGGATGCACTCACCACTGTCGCCCTCGCCGGAGCCGCGATCGCCGCAACCGGTTCGGCCAAGGCCGACACCGCGCCGGGCTCGACGCTCGAACGGATCAAGAAGAGCGGCGTGCTGCGGATCGCCGTCATCGCCGGCCAGGATCCTTACTTCCACAAGGACCTCACCACCAATCAATGGTCGGGCGCCTGCATCGACATGGCGAACGACATCGCCGGCAAGCTCGGTGCCAAGGTCGAGACGTTGGAATCGACCTGGGGCAACCAGATCCTGGATCTCCAGGCCGAGAAGATCGACCTTGCCTTCGCCGTGAACCCGACACCGGAGCGCTCGCTGGTCATCGACTTTTCCACGCCCATCCTGGTGCACTCCTTCACCGTCATCACCAAGAAGGGTTTTGCCAAGCCGCAAACCTGGGCCGAGCTGAACAAGCCCGAGGTCAAGATCGCCGTCGACATCGGCTCGACCCACGAGACGATCGCGCGCCGCTATTGCCCGAAGGCGACGATCCTCGGCTTCAAGGAGCGCAACGAGGCGATCCTCGCCGTCGCAACCGGACGCGCGGACTGCAACATTTCGCTGGCGGTGCTTTCGGTCGCGACCTTGAAGAAGAACCCGACGCTCGGTGAGCTCGCGGTGCCACGTCCGCTGCTTACGCTGCCGACCAATATGGGCATCCGCGCCGAAAGCGACCGGCGCTACAAGGACTTCCTCAGCGCCTGGGCCGACTACAACCGCTCGCTGGGCCAGACCCGCGAATGGATGTTGAAGGGTTTCGAAGCCGTAGGTCTCGGCGCGGACGACATTCCCGGCGAAGTGCAGTTCTGAGCGCCAATCCGCGATGTATGTCTGGGGATTCGCGGTGCTCAAGCCGTACCGGAGCCCGCGTCGGCTTCATGAATGATGGCGTCATGGCCGGGATCGGTACGCCAGAGGAGATGATCCGCCAGCCGCGCAGCGAACGGCGGAAGTCCCTCCTCAGCCGGTTTCACGAAACGCATTAGACTGCCGGCCACGACCATCCCGAATCGGTGGGACGAACCATGAAACTCCGCGGCGGCTTCACGAATTACGGCGAGACGATCGGCATTCTGATGCTCGATACCCGCTTCCCGCGCCCGCGCGGCGACATCGGCAACGCGCTCTCCTACGACTTCCCGGTGCGCTACAAGATCGTGCGCGGCGCGCACGCCACAAGGATCATGGGCGACCAGCCCGATCCGACCCTGCTCGAGCCGTTCATCGCCGCGGCCCGCGAATTGGAAGCCGACGGCGTCAAAGCGATAACGACGAGTTGCGGCTTCCTCGCGCCGTTCCAGAAGCAGCTCGCGGCTGCCGTGAACATCCCGGTCTTCACCTCGAGCCTGATCCAGGCGCCGCTGATCCACGCCATGCTGCCGCCCGGCAAGGTCATCGGCATCTTCACCGAACGCGGCCACCACATGAACGAAGGGCACTTCCGCGGCGTCGGCTGGTCGCCGGACGACATTCTCGTTCAAATCCAGGGCATGAAGCCCGATGCGCAGTTTCCCGCAACCTACATTCTCGGCCGCGAAGAGCTGGACACTGACGTGCTGCGCGCCGAGATGATCGAGATGACGGAAGCCTTCATGGCGTCCTGCAAAAATCCCGGCGCGATCCTGTTCGAGTGCACCAACATGTGCCCATTCTCGCGGGACGTCGCCGAGGTGTCGGGTCTGCCGGTGTTCGACATCAATACCCTGATCAACTTCTTCCATCGCGCGGCCCATCCCGTGCCGTTCCTGCGCTGAACCAGCCGGGACAGGCGGCGAGGCGCGCGATGAACGCGCAGGAGCCTAAAATAAGGCGGCGTTGACAGCCTGTCCGTAGATCATTGCAGCAACGAGTGAGAGCAGCAGGCCCGCTCCCGAGAATATGACGACGACTTTCAGAGTCTCGACATCGACATTGGTTCCCGTCGCGCGGGATATTGCTCTTGCCAGTGCAGCAATCATCGCCAGCTCCGAAGCGGGCCGCGCGGAAGCGAAGCCTCACTTCATCTAGCGTTACTCGGCGCATTCGCGTGTGAAGCAGATTACAGGTGATCCCGCTGCACCCAGCCCGTTGCAATCGCGCTCGCCCAGGTGAGCATTCCCCTGGCCCGCGCCAATGCTGCCATGGCCGTGGTGTCGTAGGCCACGTAGCGGAGCGTCGCGGACCAGCCTCTGTTGGCATGCTCCAGAATTGCGTAACACGCATGAGGGGTGCCGACCTCGACCACGTAGGGAACGGGCATCTTCCCGTCGTAACCGGGCAATCCAACGCTGCCGGGATTGACGACCAGCCGGCCATCCTTCAGACGCACCACGCGCGGAATGTGCGTGTGTGCGCACAGGATGATCTCGGCGTCGATCCCCTCGGCGCCGGCCTCAATAGAATCAATCCGGCTCGGACGCGGGCAGCCGTCGCCCGCGATGTGGTCGAGCCAGAACGCAGCATCATTCCCTGGCGATCCATGGCACAGGAACGCCCGCCCCCTATACATGAGCGTGGACGGCATGCTTGCCATCCACTCGAAATGCTTGCGTTCGAGCTCTCGGAAATCGCTGCGCGCCGATGTGCCGGCCTGCCACAGCTCCACGAGAATGCGGTCCTGATCGCCCTTGATGGACGGAAAGCCTCGCTCCATCAGCAGGTCAGCCGTTCGGGCCGCTTCGAGCGGACCGCTAACATGGTCGCCCAGGTTCACGACCTCGTTGATGCCGAGCGCAGCAATGTCCGCAAGGACGGCTTCGAGCGCCGGACGATTTCCGTGCACATCCGCGATGGCAGCAAATTTCACTTGGCCTCTCCATTCGAGATGGCCGACGATTCACCCAATGCGGGACGATGCAGGGATAGCGGGTCTCTTTAGCTGCATTTTTAGAAGCGCCCGCAAGCTGAGGATCAAATCGGCGCTGGACGAACGCTTACATGACCAAGGTGCTGCGATCAACCGATCTTCGCTCGCGCGGCCGGAGCCTGCGGCGCGCCGCGTTGGGCCGACAGCTCCGCCCACAGGCGGGAGCGCACGCCTTCATTGAGAGGCACAATGTGGAACGGCTGGCCGAAGATTGCGAGCGGCTCCTTGGCCGGCTCGAACCGCGGCCAGGCTTCCGCGATGTCGGGCGCGCCGGATGTGACGAAGCGCAGCACGCTTGCCTGAAACCGCGCGGCGACCTCGATATCCTCGGGCGTCATCGGCCCGCCCTTGCGCTTCAGGATCGGGCGGTCGATGAAATCCGGCGGGTGCGCCCAGAGGCAGGCATTGTCGGCACCGTGGGTCGGCCCCTGCGACAGGAACGGCTCCAGCGCCGGGCGATGGTCGAACCGGCTCAGCCACACCGCGCCGCCAGCCGCGGCATGAAGCCGCGCAAGATCTGCCATGGGGCGATGCCAGAACGCGTCGGACAGCAGCGCCTCGTACGGATCCTCGTCGACGCGCGCTGTGGCGCGGTAATACGCCAGCAGACGTTGCCAGCCGGCATCGCCGACTGCGGCGCGCACTTGTCGTTCGGTGGTGCGGATCATCGCGGCCGGCGGCGTGCTCTTCAGGAACATCACCATCTCGTCGCGGCAGGAGCCGAGCCAGAGCGGAATGTCGCGCAAGGTTCCTTCGGCGAAGACGTCCCGCGGCTCGCGCGGAATCACGATTCCATCGAGCACCGGGCCGAACACGGTGCCTTGTTCGGTCTCGTCCGCAAGCCTGCGACTGACGCGCTCCACCGCCGCGAAGAGCTTTGGCAGTGGCAAAGAGGCAATCGCGGTTGGGTCGTGCGCTAATTCGAGCTCGGCAAGCACGCGGCGTGCAACGTCGTCGGCATGATCGGCGCTCATGATGTTCCGCCCGGGCGCGCTGAGCGCGAGGGCGCGAATGAACTTGCCTCTGGCCTGCGGCAGGGTTGCGAGCGCGATCACCATCGAGGCGCCGGCCGACTGGCCGGACAGCGTGATCGCGTCAGGATCGCCGCCGAAATCCGCGATATTGGCGCGCACCCAGTCGAGGGCGGCGAGCGAATCCGAGATCGCGAGGTTGTTGGCCTCGCCGAGCCCAAGGCGATGCAATTGCAGGAATCCGAGCGGGCCGAGCCGGTAGTTGATGGTGACGATCACCGCCGGACCGTGCGCGGCGAGGAATGCGCCGTCATAGTCGGCGCCGCCGCCGGTGACGAAGGCGCCGCCATGGATGAAGACCAGCACCGGCAGCGGCCGATCGGCCTCTGCACGCGTCCAGATGTTCAGGCTGAGACAGGCAGCCTCGTCCGCATGATCGAGATGGCCCGGCTGCGGCGCGTAAGCACCGTAGCCCGTGCAGCGGAGCGGCTCCGTCCACGCTTTCGGCGGCATTGCCTTGGCAAAGCGCGGCGCGGTTGCGAACGGCACGCCCTTGAAGGCACGCATACCGGCCTGCGTGGTGCCGACGACGGGGCCACTCGTGGTCTGAACTGCGCTGGTCAGCATGCGTGCCTCGTCTTCACTCAAGCGCGCCGCTTGCCGAGATCGGCGATGTCGACGGTGTGGGTTTCGCGCGCCGTCGCCGCAGCGGCTGCCGAGATCACGCAGCAGCAGGCGACGAAGATCGCGACGGGGACCCAGCCGTTCTGCCCCTCCCCGACCAGGCTCGCGCTCACCAGCGGCGTGAAGCCGGCGACGAGAAAGCCGAGCTGCGTGCCGATCGCGGTGCCGGAATAGCGCACGCGCGCCTCGAACATCTCGGCGTAGAACGACGGCCAGATCGCGTTCGGCGCGGCGTAGACGATGCCGGACAGGATCATCGCGGCGGCGAAGATCGCGATCGTGTTGCCTGACGTCACCAGCATGAAGTACGGGAACAGCAGCACCGCGCAGCCGAGCACGCCGCCGATGAACACCGGCTTGCGGCCGATCTTGTCGGCGAGCAGGGCCCAGAGCGGCTGGGTGAGCAGCGCCGTGACGTTGCCGAGCACGCCGGCCCACAGCATGGTCGGGCGCGCGACGCCGAACTTGCTGGTGGCATAGCCGAGTTGGAACACGGCGGTCATCGTGCTCACGGTCGCGATCAGCGCGCAGACGATGACGCGCAGCACGTCGGGCCAGTAGTCGCGCAGCAGGGCGACGACGGGGAAGCGCGCAACTTGCGCCTTGCCCTTGATGTCTTCGAACACGGGCGTTTCCGGCATGGTCCGCCGCACCAGGTAGGCGACCAGCAGCACCAGAGCGGAAAGCAGGAACGGAACGCGCCAGCCCCAGCTCAGAAGCTGGTCCTCCGGCAGGCTCGATACCGGAATGAATACCAGCGTCGCCAGGATCGCACCGGCCTGGGTGCCGCTCAGGGTCCAGCTCGTGAAGAAGGCGCGGTTGGAGTTGGCCGAATGCTCCAGCGTCAGCGAGTTCGCCCCGCTCTGCTCGCCGGCGGCCGAGAGGCCCTGTAACAGGCGAAGCAGCGTCAGGATGACGGGCGCGGCATTGCCGATCGCCTTGGCATCCGGCAACAGGCCGATCGCAAGCGTCGAGCCACCCATCAGTACCAGTGTGAACAGCAGCACCGTCTTGCGACCAATGCGGTCGCCGAAATGGCCGAGGATGACGGCGCCGACGGGGCGCGCGATGTAGCCGATGCCGAAGCTGAGGAGCGCGAGCAGCGTCCCGGTCGAGGGATCGACATTGGCGAAGAACACTTTTGGAAAGATCAGCGCGGCCGCGGTGCCGTAGATGAAGAAGTCGTAGTATTCGAGCATGCTGCCGACGAAGCTGACCAGCGCGGCGCGCTTCGGCAGCTTGCCCGGTGTTGCCTCCGCTGCGGATGACGCGTGCAGCGATGCGGTTGACGTCAACGTCATTGCAAGTCCTCCCCATGTGTCCGGTGCGGCTCGCGTCAGGCGGTCCGCCGCGCGCGCGTTTTGTGGTTCTGGTTGCCGCAACCTTGGTTTGGAGGAATAATGTACGAACTAGTACGTTTATGCAATACGCGTTGGATCCAGGCCCGGACGGGTGAAATTTGCCTTCACCTTCAAGGTGATCCGTGGAAACTGGCGAGAGAAACAGTGATGCTCGAGCGCATGCCGCCCCCATCGAAGCGCACCAACGACCCCGAGCGCACCAAGCGCGACATCCTCGAAGTGGCGATGGCCGAATTCGCCTCGGAGGGCTATTCCGGCGCCCGCGTCGATGCGATCGCGGCCCGCACGCGCACGTCGAAGCGGATGATCTACTATTATTTCGGCGGCAAGGAGCAGCTCTACCTCGCGGTGCTGGAGGAGGCCTATCGCAGCATCCGCGCGCTGGAGGATCAGCTCGACATCGAAAGCTGCGACGCGCGCGAGGGATTGCGCCGGCTGATCGAGGCGACCTTCGACCACGACGAGCGCAATCCGAACTTCATCCGCCTCGTCTCAATCGAGAACATCCACCACGGCAAGCACCTGAAGCAGAACCTGCAACTGCGCCAGCTCAACGCCAGCGTGATCGCGACGCTCGACGGCATCCTCGAGCGCGGCCGCACCGAGGGCGTCTTCCGCGACGACGTCGACGCCATCGACCTGCACCTGGCCATCAGTTCCTACTGCTTCTTCCGCGTCGCCAACCGCCACACCTTCGGCGCCCTGTTCGACCGCGACCTGAGCGAACCCAGGATGCTGGCGAGGAGTCGGACGCAGATCGTGGAGATGATTTTGGCGTGGCTGGGGGCGAAGGGGTAAAGCGGCGAGAATAGCGCCAAATATTCCGTGTCGTCCTGGCGAAGGCCAGGACCCATAACCACCGAACGCAGTTTGGCGAAAACTCGGGGTTACCAGCTCGTGCGGCAACATCTCCCTGGGATAATGGGTCCTGGCTTTCGCCAGGACGACGAACAAGAATCACCCGCTCCGCTTCCCCCGCGTGCTCGCCAGCAGCACCAGCATGAAGGAGGCCGCCGTCATCAACGTCGAGATCGCGGCAATGGTCGGGTCGATCTCGTCGCGGAGCGCGGTGAACATGCGCTTGGTCAGCGGCTGGTACTGCCCGCCGGAAATGAACAGCGCAACGATGGTCTCGTCCATCGCCGAGATGAAGGCGAAGATGCCGCCGGCCACCACGCTGGACTTGATCTGCGGCAGCGTCACCGCGAAGAAGCTGCGCAGGCGGTTCATGCCGAGGCTGCGCGCCACCATCTCCTGCGCCGGATCGAAGCTCTGCAAGCCCGCGAGCACCGAAATGATGACGTATGGCAGGCCCAGCATCACATTGGCGAGCACGAGGCCCGGCAGGGTCGCGACCAGGCCGACCTTGGCATAGACGAAGAAGATGCCGACCGCGGTGATGATGATCGGCACCACCAGCGGCAGCAGCAGCATCATGTGGATGAGACGCATGACGCGCAGCTTGGACTGGCTGATGGCGTAGGCGGCGGCAACCCCGAGCGGCGTCGCGATCAGAACGGTCAGCAGCGCGACCGTCAGCGTCACCCGCGTCGCCTGCATCCAGGCGGGATTGGCGAAATATTGCTGGTACCAGCGCAGCGAGAACGACGGCGGCGGGAAGGTCAGAAAGCGCGCGCTGGAGAAGGAGATCGGCGCGATGATGAGCACGGGCAGGATCAGGTAGACCAGCACCAGCGCGCTGATCACGTAGAGGGCCATCCGTGCGGGGGACAATCGCGTCATTTCTGCCCCAATATGCGATCGAGCGAAATGAAGCGGCTGACGATGAGGAAGATCAGGAGCACGCTGACGAGCAGCACCACCGCGACGGCGCTCGCCGCGCCGAACTGGTTGTAGAGCTCGACATTGCGACTCACCAGCATCGACACCATCACGGTGCGGCCGCCGCCGAGCAACTCCGGCGTAATGTAGAAGCCGAGGCAGAGCACGAACACCATGGTGCAGCCGGCGAGCACGCCCGGCAGCGACAGCGGCAGGAAGACGCGGACGAAAGTGAGCGACGGGCTCGCCCCCAGGCTGGCGCCGGCCTGCATCAGGTCGCCGGGGATCTTCTGCATGGTGGCATAGAGCGGCAGCACCATGAACGGGAGAAGGATGTGCACGGTGGCCACCACCGTGCCGAAGGTGTTGTGCACCAGCGCGAGCGGCTCGGAGATCACATCGAGATAGCGCAGGAACTGGTTGATCACGCCGGTGCGCTGGAGCAGCGCGAGCCACGCATAGGCGCGGACCAGCACGCTGGTCCAGAACGGCAGCACGACCAGCGAGAGGATGAGGATGCTCCACCCTTTCGGGACAGAGTTGGCAAGATAGGCCACGGGATAGCCGAGCAGCAGCGCGATTCCCGTGACCGCGAGGCTGATCTCGAAGGTCAGCGCGAAGCTGCGCCAGTAGATGTCCTCGGTGAAGACGCGGCGATAGTTCTCCAGCGTGAAGCCGTCATGGTAGATCGACTGCCAGACGAGCCAGCCGACCGGCAGCACGATCAGAGCCAGGATCACCAGCAGCGCCGGCGACACCAATGCCAGCATCAGGCCGTGCTCGCGGCGCTGATGCTTTTGGGAGGGATCTGGCACTGATATCGTCAACGCTGCCTCGCTTCGCTCTTCGTCTACTTCTGCATGAACGAGGCCCAGCGCTTCTCGGCCGCCTCGCCGGCCGGCGAGGACCACCAGGCGTAGGACATCAGCGCCTGCTTGGCCGCGTTGGCCGGCTCGCTCGGCAACTGCGCCGCGCGCTCGGGCTTGATCACATTGGTCTCGAACGCCTTGGGATTGCCCGGACCGTAGTCGATATGCAGCGGCAGATTGGCCTGGTGCACGGGATCGACGGCCTCGTTGAGGAATTTCACCGCGGTCTCGAGATTCGGCGCGCCCTTGAGGATGCAGAGCGAGGTGCTCTGAAGGATGCCCTGGTTGTAGGTGAAGGACACCTTGGCGCCCTCCTTGGCCACCGCGCTGACGCGGCCGTTCCAGGCCATCTCCATGTCGACCTCGCCGTCGTTGAGCAGCTGCGCCGACTGCGCGCCTGACGTCCACCACACCGTGATGTGCGGCTTGATCTCCTCCAGCTTCTTGAAGGCGCGATCGACGTCGAGCGGGTAGAGCTTGTCGGGCGCGACACCGTCGGCCATCAGCGCCGCTTCGAGCGTGGCGATCGGATGGTTGCGCAGCGCGCGGCGGCCGGGGAATTTCTTGACGTCCCAGAAATCGACCCAGCTGTTCGGCGCGTCCTTCGGGAAGGTCTTCTGGCTGTAGGCCAGCACGCTGGAATAGAACTCGTAGGACACCGAATAAGGGCTGCGATAGGCCTCCGGCATCGCCGCGGCGTTCGGGATCTTCGAGAAGTCGAGCTTCTCGATCAGCCCCTGCTCGCCGCCGCGCAGGCAATAGCCGGTGGGCGTGTCCACGACATCCCAGATCGGCTTGCCGCTGCCGACCTGGGTCTTGATCGCGGGCCAGGCGTCGGGGATGGAATCCTGGTTGATGGTGATGCCGAGCTTCTTGGCGGAGGGATCGAGGATCGCCACCGTCTGCGCCGCCTGATAGGCACCGCCCTGCGAGACGAAGGTGATCTGCTCGGCCGCGTTCGCCGCCGTGCCGCCAAACGCGATCGCGCCCAACAGGGCGTAGCCCAATGCAGAGTTCTGTTTCGTCGTCATCCTCGCCTCCTCCATCGCCAAAGTGATCTCACTGACCGATCGCATCGAGAAACTGGTACCAGCCGGCGACCATGCGCACGGCGGGCTCGCGCAGCGGATAGAATGGAATCGCCTTCATGCGCCGCGCGTCGAGCAGGCCGACATCCGGCGTCTCGCCGCGCACGAAGGCGGCGAGATAGCGCCCCATCAGGCTCGACATCGCAACGCCCGCGCCGTTGTAGCCCATCGAGAACAGCGTGCGGTCGTCGAGCCGGCCGATATGCGGCACCGAGTCCAGCGTCATGGCGACGAGGCCCGACCATTTGTAGGCGAGCGGCACCTCAGTGAGATCGGGGAAGATGCCGACCATCGCCTTGCGCAAGGCGTCGAACGCGGCTTCGGAGTCCTGCTTGCCGAAAGCGCCGCGGCCACCAAAGATCACGCGATTGTCGACCATGCGGAACCAGCGCATCATGCGCTTGGTCTCGGTGTAGGTGCGCCCCGTCGGCATCAATTTTCCGGCGAGATTGCGCGGCAGCTTGTCGGTCGCAATGATGGCGCTGCGGAACGGGATCAGCGTGCGCTGCATCTGCGCGGTGGCGGTGGTGAGGTCCGAGTAGCTGTTGGTGGCGATGATGGCCTGCTTCGCCCGCACCGCGCCCCGCGGCGTCTCCGCGACGATGCCGCCCTGCTCTCGCATCAGCCTGAGCACCGGCGATTCCTGGAAGATGGGAACACCGCGGCGCGCCACGCCATCGGCAAGACCGCGCAGATAGTTCAGTGGATGAATGCCGCCGGAGCCGGGGTTGAGCACGCCGCCGACGAAGATGTCGGAACCGGTCTCCTCGCGCACCCCGCGCTTGTCGAGGATGCGGACCTCCACATCGCCCATCTCGCGCGTCATCCAGTTGGCTTCGTCGATCGCGGCCCGCAAGGTCGTCTCGTTGTGCGCGGCCTTGACCTGGCCGGCGCGCGTCAACGCGGCGCTGCTGATGCCGAACTCGGACACCAGCTCCTCGACGATGTCGGTGGATTCATGCGCGATCTCGTACATGCGCCGCGCCATGGCGCGGCCGTGCACGGCGTCGATCTCGCGAAACGAGAGGCGGAACTTTGCGGTGATCACCCCGCCATTGCGCCCGCTCGCGCCCCAGCCGGGGCGGTTGGCCTCGAGCACGATCGGCGATAGGCCGCTCTTGGCGATGTGGTGCGCGGCGGAGAGGCCGGTATAGCCCGCACCGATGACCACCACGTCCGCCTGGCTCTCGCCCGACAGCACCGGAAACGCGCGCGCCGGTTCCGCCGTGGCTTCCCACAGCGAATTGGCCGATGGCAGCGCGCTCCAGTCCCGTGTCATGCCCGTGCTCACCCGTCTACGCCGCCGGGCCGATCGCGGCGTCGGCGAGCGCCTTCAGCGTCGGGAAATGGAAGTCCGGCTTGGTCAGCGTCTCCACCGCCGGCGTTCCGCCAAAACCCGCGATGCCCTGGCGGCGCTCGATCCAGCACACCTTGTAGCCGAGCTTCCGCGCGATCCCGATGTCGTGGTACTGGCTCTGCGCGACGTGGAGGATGTCGGACTGCTTGTAGCCGAAGGCCGATTGGCGACCCTTGTTGTAGGCGAAGAATTCCGGGTTCGGCTTGGCGACGCCGGTGTCGTCGGCGCAAACGGTGTCGTCGAAGGGATTGCCGAGCGCGTGTGCGTAACAAGACAGCGCGACGCGATCCGCATTGGTCATCGCCACGAGGCGGAATTTCGTGCGCAGGCGCTTCAGGGCCTCGACCGAGTCCGCGAACGGCCCCCAGCGCAGCACCGAGAGCTGGAAGACGTCGCAGGATGCATCGTCGGAAGGCAATCCGAGCTCCTTGGCGAGATGGCGATAGACGTGGAACATCGCCTCGCTGGAGCGCTCGTAGTGTTTGTCGCGGCCGCGCTTGTACGGCTCGAAGATCTGCTCGTCGCTGAGCTCGGCCGGCGACTTGCCCGAGATCTTGCGCACCGCGGAGAGCACGCCGGTCTCGAAATCGATCAAGGTGCCGACGACGTCGAAGGTGAGGACCTTGAAATTGCTGAACGCGGCTTGGGACGACATTTTGGTCTCTTCTCTCGGGTTGGACTAGGCTGGATTCAGTCCCCCACCCTGGGCACGACGATGGTGTCCTCGGGGTGGAGGGTGACGGTGAGGCTGCCGCCGAGCGGCGGGATGCGGCTGTAGGCCTGGTGGTAGCTCGGCTGGCGCAGGCTGAGCGCGACGCCGCCTTCGAGCGCCAGGAAGATGCGCAGGCTCTCGCCCTGGTAGACGATGTCGGTGACGGTGCCGCTGAGCCGGTTGCAGGCGGCATCCTGCGCGCCGTCGTCGATCAGCAGCTTCTCGCTGTGCACGGCCAGCATCAGGGCGTCGCCGTCGGGAATGGCGCGGGCACTGCGCAACAGGGCGCTGCCGAGCGCCACGCTGGAGGCATCGACGCGGCGGACGGGCAACATCGTCGCCTCGCCGATGAAGCTTGCGACGAAGGAATCGGCGGGATGGTCGTGCAGACGTGCCGGCTCGTCGATCTGGATCAGCCGGCCGTCCTTCATCACGGCGACGCGGTCGCTCATGGTCAGCGCCTCGCGCTGATCATGGGTGACGTAGATGATGGTGGCGCCGATGCGCCGGTGCAGCGCGCGCAGCTCGATCTGCATGGATTCGCGCAGCTGCTTGTCGAGCGCGGATAGCGGCTCGTCCATCAGGATCAGACGCGGCTCGAAGATCATGGCGCGTGCCAGCGCCACGCGCTGGCGCTGGCCGCCGGAGAGCTGCGCGATGCCGCGTTCCTCGTAGCCGGCAAGGCCGACCATCGCGAGCGCCGCGCGCACCTTGTTCGGCCAGCTCGCTTTCGGCAGGTGGCGCGCGCGCAAGGGGAAGGCGACGTTCTCGCCGACGCTCATATGCGGGAACAGCGCGTAGTTCTGGAATACGACGCCGATGTCGCGCTTGTGCGGCGGCATGTAAGTGACGTCGCGGCCGCCAAACAGGATGGTGCCGCTGGATGGCAGGATGAAGCCGCCCAGGATGCCGAGCAGCGTGGTCTTGCCGGAACCGGACGGGCCGAGCAGGGAGACGAACTCACCGGCGCCGACATTGAGGGACACGTCGTCGAGGGCGCGAACCGCGCCGTAAGCCTTGCTTGCGGACCTGATCTCGACGCTTTCCGCTCGTTTGTCCAACGATCGACCTCGCCATGTCCTGAGCCGGCGTGCCTCACTGCGCGCCATAAGCCTGCTTTATAGACAGGGATTTGGAGCACTCCTGGTTGCAGCGTGCACTGCAACCAATCCTTTGCTCGAAGCCCCTGTCTTTAGGCTGTCATGCGAATGACACCAGACTTGGCAAAACTCGGCAATTGCCAAATTCTCACCCGGCTCATAACATGACCTTATGCCCGAGCTCCGCCGGATGCTGCCGTCCAGTAACGCCCTGTTCGTCTTCGACGCAGCAGCGCGCAATGGCAGTTTCACCGCGGCGGCCGCCGAATTGAACGTCACGCAGCCCGCGGTGAGCCGGATGCTCGGCCAGTTCGAGCAGCATCTCGGCGTCCGCCTGTTCGACCGCAAGGCCGGCCGCGCGGTGCTCACCGAGGAAGGCGAGTTGCTCTATCGCCGTGTGCTCGAAGGCTTTCGCAGCATCGAGAGCGGACTCGTGGAAATCGAACGGCGGCGCAAGGGCACCGAGACGGTGACGCTGTCGGTCTCCTCCGCCTTCACCACGCATTGGCTGATGCCGCGCATCGACAAGCTGCAGCGGCAGTTTCCTGAGGTCGATTTGCGCTTCCAGCTGATCTCCGGCGCGCTGCGCGGGCCGGTGGAGAATGTCGATCTCGGCATGCGCTTTCGCGACCGCGACGAGCCGTCGTCCGGCGGCACGCTGGTGATGAAGGAAGTGATGCTGCCGATGTGCAGCCCCGGCTATCTCGGCGAGACCGACCCTGCCGAGGGCAACACCATCATCCGCCTCGCCGAGACGCCGGGCGACTGGGCCGCGGATTACGCCTCGCTTCTCACCGGGCGCCGCGGTGCGGCCAAGGCGCTGAGCTTCACCGACTATGCCGTTGTGATGCAGGCTGCCCTGCTCGGCCAAGGCATTGCGCTCGGCTGGCTGACGGTCGCTTCGCACTGGCTCCTGACCGGCGCGCTGGTGCCGGCGTCCGACACGCTCACCACCACGCGCCGCATCTGCGAATTCCTGCCGCCGCGCAACCGGCCGATGCGCCCCATCGCCACCGAGATCCGCGACTGGATCATCGCGCAGATGAAAAGCGAGATCACCGCGATCGACAAGCTCTATCCGAAACTCGGCGCGATGGCCGCGTGCTATTAGTTGCTCCCTCTCCCCGCCTGCGGAGAGAGGGTCGGGGTGAGGGGGAGTCTCCGCAAGGACGGTGAGAGTTGGACTCGCGGAGAGTCCCCCTCACCCGGATTGCATCTTCGATGCAATCCGGCCTCTCCCCGCAAGCGGGGAGAGGCGAAGCGCACCACGCCGTCACCGATGCTCGATCGCCCTGACGGCGCCGCGGAGCTCGGCGAGGCCGCGCAGGCGGCCGATCGCGGTGTAGCCGGGATTGGTGCGCTTGGTGGCGGCGAGATCGTCGAGCATGCGGTGGCCGTGATCGGGGCGGAACACGATTCTTTTGTCGGGCGAGCGCCGCGCGTTCTCCTTCAGCAGCGCCTTGAGCACGGCGACCATGTCGACGTCGCCGTCGAGATGATCGGATTCGTAGAATGACAGGCCGTCCGCCTCGCGCTTGGTCGCGCGCAGATGCGCAAACGCAATGCGCGGGCCGAAGCGCTCGGCCATTTCAGGCAGGTTGTTCTCGGGCCGCACGCCGAGCGAGCCCGTGCACAGGCAGATGCCGTTGGCCTTCGACGGCACGGCGTCGAACAGCGCCTGATAGTCGTCGGCCGAGGAGGCAATGCGCGGCAGTCCAAACAGCGGACGCGGCGGATCGTCGGGATGCAGGGTCAGCGAGACGCCGAGCTGTTCCGCAACGGGGGTGACGCGCTCCAAAAACTCGGCGAGATGCTGTCGCAGGATTCTTGGCGTGATATCGCGGTACGTTTCGAGCCGGTCGCGGAATTGCGGGATCGTCATCGGCTCGGTTGTCGAGCCGGGCAGCGCGCTGGCGATGACCATGACGAGATAGTCGATGTCGGCCTGGCTCAACTGGTCGAACAGCGTTTTCGCGCGCGCTTGCTGCTCCGGTGAATACTCCTGCGCGGCGGCCGGACGCTTAAGGATGTGCAGCTCGAACGCGGCAAAGCGATCCTGGTCGAACCGCATGGCACGAGCGCCGTTCGGCAGCTCCCATTCCAGATCGGTACGGCACCAGTCCACCACGGGCATGAAATTGTAGCAGATGATCTTGATGCCGGAAGCGGCCACGGCCTCAAGGCTCGCGATCCACGCCTCAATCGACTTCGTCGCCTTACCGCCGAGCCGCTTGACGTCGTCAGGGATCGGAATCGACTCCACCACCGACCACGTCAGTTGCGAGCGGCCGGGCTGGCCGCGCTCGATGAAGTTCTTGCGCTCCTCGACCGCCTTGCGCGTCCAGGCCTCCCCGATCGGCACCTGATGCAGCGCCGAGACGATATCCGTCGCCCCGGCCTGCCTGACGTCATCGAGCGAGACCGGATCGTCCGGTCCGTACCAGCGCCATCCTTGCAACATCATCGAGATTCTCCCGGATCAGTTCGCAGTCAGCACGACCTTGACGCTCTGCGAGCGGTCGAGCGCCAGCCGCAGCGCATCGGGTGCGGTCGAGAGCGGCCGCTCGGCCGTGACCAGCGACAGCACGTCGACGCTGCCAGCGGAAATCAGTTCCACCGCCGTCATGAACTCGAAGCCGAAGCGGAACGAGCCGCGCAGGTCGATCTCCTTCGCCATCACGGCGTTCGACGGCGTCGGGATCTGGCCACCGGGCAGATTGCCGATCTGCACCACGACGCCGCCACGCCGGACGATGCCGATCGCACTGGCAAGGCCCGCGGCCGTGCCCGAGACTTCGAACGCGACGTCGTAGGGACGTGCAGCGGCCTGCGCCTTCAGGCCCTCTTCGCCACCCGATACGTTCTCGACATGAGAGGCGCCAAGCCGGCTCGCAAAGGCGAGCGGTGCCGGTGCGATGTCGGCCACCGTGATGTCGGCCATGCCGGCACGGTGCGCGGCGAGCATGGTCAGAAGCCCGATCGGACCGGCGCCGAAGATGATGCCGCGCTTGCCCTCGATATTGCCGGCGCGCGCGACCGCGTGCAGGCAGACTGCGAGCGGCTCGGCGAGCGCTGCCGCCTGATAGGAGACGTGATCGGGAATCTTGACGCATTGCGCGGGGATCGCGTCGAAGTAATTGGCAAAGCCGCCCTGCATGTGCGGGGTCTTCGAGGCCGAGCCCATGAAATAGATGTTTTCGCAGAGGTTCGGCCGGCCCTCGCGGCAGGCGACGCAATGGCCGCACCAGCGCGACGGATTGACGGCGACGCGGTCGCCGACCTTCAGATTGGCTGCGGAACCCGATATCTCCACGACCTCGCCGGAGATCTCATGTCCCAGCACCAAAGGCGACTTCACCACGAAATCACCGGTCCGCGCATGACGGAAATAATGCATGTCCGAGCCGCAGATGCCGCCGGCGCCGAAGCGGATGCGCACCATGCCTGATGCGAGCTTGTCGAGCGGATGCTCGATCATGCGCAGATCTTCGGGGCCGAACAGGGTTGCGGCGAGAGCAGTGGAGGTCATTTGGAGAGTCCCATGTATTTAGGCAGCCAGAGGGTCAGTTCGGGGATGTAGGTGATCGCGATCAGCGCGAGCATCAGCGGCACCAGCCAGGGCAGGATCGCCACCGTCGTGCGTTCGACCGAGAGTTTTGCCACGCGGGCGAGCACGAACAGCACCATGCCGAGCGGCGGATGCAGCAGGCCGATCATCAGGTTCAGCGTCATGATCAGGCCGAAATGGATCGGATCGATGCCGAGCTTGAGCACGATCGGCAACAGGATCGGCACCAGAATGGTGATCGCCGCCGTGGTGTCGATGAAGCAGCCGACGAACAGGATCAGGACGTTGGCCAACGCAAGGAACACCCATTTGTTGTGGGTGATGCTGAGCATCCAGTCCGAGAGCATCTGGGCGGCCTGCGACACCGTCAGCAGCCAGGCGAAGATCGACGCAGCTGTCACGATGAACAGCACCGAGGCCGTGGTCTCGATGGTGTCGAAAGTCGCCTTCGCCACCGTCTTCAGCGTCATGGTGCGGTAGCGCACGAGCCCGAGGAACAGCGACCAGATCACGGCGGCAACCGCGGCCTCGGTCGGCGTGAACCAGCCCAGCGTCATGCCGCCGATCAGGATCACCGGCGCCATCAGCGCCATCACCGCGGAGAAGTCGAAATACCAGTCGATCGCGAGCAGCACGCCGAGCCCGATGACGACCGCCATGTTGGTCGACATGCCGGCGACCACCATCAGCCAGATCGCGAGCGGGAAAGCGAGCACGATGGCGATCTCGAGGCCGGCCGAGCCGAGCTGCGGCCAGGAGAACGGCGTGTCGCTGCCCCATTTGTTCTTGTGCGCGAAGTAGGTGACGGTGGCCATCATCAGAAGCGTCATGACGATGCCGGGAATGACGCCGCCCAGGAACAGTGCGCCGATCGAGACGTTCGCCATCATGCCGTAGATCACGAAGGGCAGCGACGGCGGGATGATCGGGCCGAGCGTCGCGGACGCCGCAGTGACGCCGACCGAGAACTCGGTCGAATAGCCGTGGTCCTTCATCGCCTTGATCTCGATGGTGCCGAGGCCGGCAGCGTCCGCGATGGCGGTGCCCGACATGCCGGAGAAGATCACCGAGCCGATGATGTTGACGTGGCCGAGGCCGCCGCGCATCCAGCCGACCAGCGCGACCGCGAACTTGTAGATGCGGCCGGTGACGCCGGCGATGTTCATGAGGTTGCCGGCCAGGATGAAGAACGGCACGGCGAGCAGCGGGAAGCTCTCGACGCCGGCGATCATGCGCTGCGCCAGCGTGACGTCGGGCGTCACGCCGCTGACCAGGATGTAGAGCAGCGACGACGCGGCCATGGCGATCGCCACGGGAACGCCGAGCAGCATCAGGAGGAGAAAACCACCAAGCAACAGCAGCATGACCTTACCCTTCAAAACCGTCGTAGGCGCCGGGACGTTCGAGGATCGAGTAGCCCTGTCGCAGATGTTGCAGCGCCACCTGCACCGAGCGCGCGAACATCAGCACGAAGCCGGCCAGCACGGCGTAATAGACGTAGTCCTTGGGAAGATTGATCGTGGTCATCGACTCGTCGCCGATGATCTGGATGTAGACCCAGACCAGCTTGATGGCGTAGCCGAAGAAGGCGATCCGGATCAGGTCGATGACCGTCGACAGCGTGCGCGCGACGAGATGCGGCAGATAACGGTAGATCAGATCGACCTGGATGTGCCGCGACAGCCGCACGCACATCGAGGCGCCGATGAAGACCACGCCGATTAGGCAGTAGGTCGCGATCTCCTCGGTCCAGGCATAGCTGTCGTTGAGGACGTAGCGGGTGAAGAACTGGAGGAAGACGGCGAGCGCCATCACCCAGAAGATCGCCAGCGCCACCCAGTCCTCGAAAGCGTAGATGCCGAGATCGACCTTCGGCGTCGCCTCCTCCTCGAAGGTGTGGGCGATCTCGTCCGCGGTGATCTGCCGGTGTATTTCGGCGGTCGACATGGGGTTACCTCTCTCCAAATCGTCGTTCCGGGGCGACGCGTCAGCGTCGAACCCGGAACCTCGAGATTCCGGGTTCTCGCTTCGCGAGCCCCGGAATGACAGTCACTGCTATTTAACTTCCTGAATCCGTTCCCAATCCGCCTTGCGATAGCCAAACGTCTCGAACGCGACGTTCTTCAGCACGGTGTCGCGGAACTCGTTCTTGTCGACCTCGGTCACGGTCAGGCCCTTCTCCTTGAAGAAGGCGACCAGCTTGGCTTCGTTCTGCTTGATCTCCGCGGTCGCCTTGGCGGCGGCCTCCTGCGCGACGTCGGTGAAGATCTTCTTGTCCTCGTCCGAGAGCTTCTTCCAGAGCGCGCCCGCCACCACCGTGTTGAGGTGGTCGACGATGTGACCGGTCAGCACGATGTGCTTCTGCACCTCGTAGAACTTCTTGGCCTCGATCGTGGTCAGCGGATTCTCCTGTGCCTCGACGGTGCCGTTCTGGAGCGCGAGATAGACTTCGGCGAACGCGATCGGCGCGGTGTTGGCGCCGCAGGCGCGCGGCATTGCGAGATAGGCCGGAACGTCGGGCACGCGCATCTTCAGGCCCTTGAGGTCGGCGCAGCTCTTGATCGGCTTGTTCGACGAGGTCTGGCGCACGCCGTAATAGGTCACGGCGACGATGTGGTGGCCGCTCTTGTCCTCATAGCCCTTGGCGAGTTCCTTGAAGATGTCGCTCTTGGTGTAGGCCAGGAGATGATCGGCGTCGCGGAAGGTGTAGGGATAGTAGGTCACGCCGATCGGCGGGAAGCTCTTGGCCGCGAAGCTCGAGCCGGAGATGATGATGTCGACCGAGCCGAGCGAAAGGCCCTGGTTGATGTCGGCTTCCTTGCCGAGCTGGGACGCCGGATAGACATCGACCGCATAGCGCCCCTTGGTGCGCTTGCCGATCTCCTGCGCGGCCCAGACCGAAGCGGTATGGAACGGCTCAGAGGTCTCGTAGACATGGGCCCATTTCAGCTTGGTCTGCGCCATGCCGGCCTGGGTCGTTGCAAACATCGCCGCGGCCGAGACCGCGAGCATCATCGTCATCTTCTTCAACACTGACTTTTCCTCCATCGTTCAAGTCTGCTTCTTGTTCGCCCGCCTGCAAGGAATGCGGGCCGCCCAATCTCATCGCCGCCGCGCGCTGCCGCTCTTGGCTTGCTTCTTGGCCTGTTTTTCGGCCTGCTTCTTCGGCGCCCGCTCTGGTTTTGCCGGCGTTGCCGGAGATCGTGCCGGGGACGATCCTGACGCAGCCACGGCGCCGAAATTCTGCGCAAAGCGCTCCTGCGAGCGCGCCAGGTGTTTGCGCATCGCCTCGCGCGCGGCGTCCGGATCATGCGCGGCGATCGCGTCGCGCACGGCGCGATGCTCGTCGAGCGCGGTGCGCCAGGTGCCCGGGTTCTCGAAATAATGCGCAAGCTGCGCGAAATAGGGATTGAGGCGCTGGTCGAACAGCTCGCCGACCACGCGCACCAGGACGGCATTGCCGAGACTTCCGGCGATCGCGACATGGAAGGCGCGGTCGTGGACCATCGAGGCTTCGCCGGGGTGCTCGACATTCTCCATCGCGAGAAGCGACGCGTCGATGCGCGCGACGTCGTCCTTGGTCGCGACGCGCGCGGCCTGCTCGGCGATGGCACTCTCCAGGAATTCGCGGGCGCGCAACAGCTCGAACGGCCCCTCGATGACGGAAGCGGTCGCAGGCGCCGCAACGGCCGCGGGCTCGATCACATAGATGCCGGACCCGACGCGGATGCGCAGGCGGCCTTCGACCTCGAGCGCGATCAGGGCTTCGCGCACCGTCGGCCGCGACACCTTGAGCTGCTCGGCGAGCTCGCGCTCGGTCGGCAAGCGGCTGCCGACCGCGTACTCGCCGCTGTCGATCAGGCTTCGCAATTGATCGGCGACCTGGCGATAGAGCCGTCTCGCCTCCACAGCTTCCAGCGGCACGCTGGTCCTCCCCGAAAGGGTCGCGCGGGGTCGTCCAAACCCGCCGCCCGCCAATTTTGGATAATTGGCCTTACCAATTGACCGGAGCATTGACCGAGGACGGGCGCCATGTCAAGCAGCGGCCAAAGACAGGGAGAGACGACCATGCGCCATAATTCAACGCGTCTTGGCCGCGCCAATCTCGACCGGCTGCCGCCGGCCATCCGCCGCCCGGCCTATGACCGATCGCGCGTCACGCCCGGCATCGTGCATCTGGGCCTCGGGGCCTTTCATCGCGCGCATCAGGCCGTCGTCATCGACGATTGCCTTGCCACAGGCAGCGCATCCTGGGGCATCGTCGGCGCGAGCCTGCGCAGCCCGGATACGCGCGACGCCCTCGCCCCGCAGGATCATCTCTACACCGTTGCCGTTCGTGCCACTGAGGGCACCGAGCACCGCGTCATCGGCGCTTTGCTCGACAGCGTCGTCGCACGCGAGAACCCGGTGCGGTTGATCGAGCGGATGGCCGATCCCGCCATTCGCATCGTCTCGCTCACCGTCACCGAGAAAGGCTATTGTCATACGCCGCAGACCGGCGATCTCGACGAGCGGCATCCGGACGTCGTGCACGATCTCAACAATTTTGACGCGCCGCGCTCGGCCCCCGGCTTCATCGTGGCCGCGCTGGCGCGCCGCCGGGCGCAGGGGCTTGCGCCCTTCACCGTGCTGTGCTGCGACAACCTCGCCGCCAACGGCCACACCGTGCAACGGATCGTGACGCAGTTCGCGGCGCTGCGCTCGAAGGATCTCGGCAAGTGGATCGCGGATACCGCAGCCTTTCCCTCGACCATGGTCGACCGCATCGTGCCGGAGACGACGGATGCCGACCGCGATGCGGTGTCATCCGCGCTGGGCTTCCGCGACGCCTGGCCGGTGATGACCGAGCCCTTCACGCAATGGGTGGTCGAGGACCGCTTCGCGGCGGGCCGGCCCGATCTTGCCGCCGCGGGCGTCGAGCTCGTCACCGACGTCAAGCCGTTCGAGCTGATGAAGCTTCGGCTGCTCAACGCCAGCCATTCCGCGCTCGCCTATCTCGGCTATCTCGCCGGCTACGAGACCATCGCCGACACCATGCAGGATCCGCACTTCGCGCGTCTCGCCGCGCAGGTGATGGAAGAGGCCGCGGTGACGCTGAAGATGCCGGCGAGCACCGACCTTGCCGCCTATCGCGCCTCGCTGCTCAAGCGCTTCGCCAATCCGGCGCTGCATCATCGCACCTGGCAGATCGCGATGGACGGCTCGCAAAAGCTGCCGCAACGCCTGCTCGGCGCGATGCGGGATCGCCTCGCCAAGAACCTGCCGATCGCGACGCATGCGCTCGCGGTGGCCGGCTGGATGCGCTACGTCACCGCGCGCGACGAGCACGGCCGCGCCATCGACGTGCGCGATCCCCTCGCCGGCGAGTTCGCAGGCTTGGCGCGCGAGGCGGGCCCTGTCGCCGAACGGCTCGCGCCCGCACTGCTCGGGGTCGGACAAGTGTTCGGGCCGCTGGGTGCCGAGCCGCGCCTGCGCGAGGCCGTGATCGCGGCGCTCGGCCGTCTCTATACGGACGGCGCGCGGCGGGCGGTGGAGACGCACGTTTCTGCGTGACCACAAACTGGGCAGTAATGCTGCACTGCGGTCCAAATCGAACGCAAAGTCGACGGAAGTCGCGCTTGATTTTTGCCTGTCATTGCCTCACCCGAGAGCAATGGCAAAGGACAGCAAGGTCATCGCCGCGAACGCGGCCTTCTACGCCGCCTTTTCAACGGGCGACTTCGCCGGAATGGAACAGATGTGGGCGGATGACGACGCCATCTCCTGCATCCATCCCGGCTGGCCTGCGATCATCGGGCGGGCCACCGTGATCGGGAGCTGGCGCGACATCCTGCAAAATCCGGAGCGACCGCAGATCGTCTGCGCCGAGCCGCAGGCCATCGTCGACGGCGACTGCGCGCGCGTGCTCTGCATCGAGATCCTCGACGGCACCGCCTTGGCCGCTGCCAACCATTTTCGCCGCGTCGGCGACGACTGGCGCCTGGTTCACCATCAGTCGAGCCCGATTGCGCAGATTGTCGAGCAGGCTGAAGACGATAGAACGAGTCACCGCGTCCACTGAAGGCGGCAGGCCCGCCGGCCCGTTCTACTGTGCATGGGGTTGTTTTTCAGTTTTTTAGTTGGCGACCTCATCGAAGCCCCGACAGATCGTCCAGCACCAACCGTGCCGCGCCGAGATCATCGTCCCGGAAGAACATGCTGCGGGTGATCAGAACCGGGATGTTCGCCCGCGACGCCGCAATCAGGCCGTTGGCGGAATCCTCGATTGCGACGCAGTCGAAAGGCTCCATCTTCAGCCGCGCCAGGACTTCGAGATAGACATCCGGCGCAGGCTTCTTGTGCCGCACGTCGTCGCCGGCAACGATCGCATCGAAGTCCGCGGCCCAGCGCATCCCCAGCGCCCGCGACAGCAGCGCATCGATGTTGCCGTGCGAGGTGGTGGTCGCGATCGCAAGCCGCTGGCCGCGGGCCTTCGCCGCGGTCAGAAGGTCCGTCACGCCCGGCCGCAGCGGGCAACAGCCGGTCTCGATCAGCGCGGCGTAGTGCGCGGTCTTGACGCGGTGGAGTTCGGCGATGTCTTCGTCTGACAATGGCCGGGCAATCCGCAGCCGAGCGTGGTGAGCGCGAATTCGCTCCTTGCCGCCTGTCACCCGCAGCAGGTCCTTGTAGACGGCGCGGTCCCAATGCCAGTCGAGACCGTGGCGGACAAAGGCATGGTTGAAGGCCTGCCGATGCAGTTCCTCCGTCTCGGCCAGGGTGCCGTCGACATCGAAGATCAGCGCGGCCGCGCGCCGGATCAGCTCCGCGGCGTCCAATGGCGGCATAGTGGCCGCTTCTGCCTGCATGATCGACGCTTCCCTGATGACATCTCCGCGACGAGCGATCATCGCCCGCACTGGCGGGCGCGTAAAATTGCAATATCTTTTGCCGGACCCAAAAATCCCTTATGAGCGGGGGCGCGCAGCTGGCGCGACGGGAACTCCGACCTGCACGGGAGAGGCATGCGGCTCTTCATTCTAGGCTTCGGCTACAGCGCCAGGCATTTCGTCCGCAGATTCGGCGGAACGTTCTCGCACATCGCCGGCACGGTGCGCGATCCCGCGAAACGGGATGACCTTGCAGGCATCGAGGTGCACCCGTTTTCCGGCAGCCGCCCGGCTCGCGAGACGGCCGAACGTATCAGCGACGCCGATGTCCTTCTCATCTCGATCCCGCCCGGCAGCGCCGGCGATCCCGCAATCGCGGCCTGCGCGGACGTGCTGGCCGGGGGCCGTCAGCGCAAGATCATCTACCTGTCCACGATCGGCGTCTATGGCGATCACGCAGGCAGCTGGGTGGACGAAAGCACGCCGCCGCAGGCCGCCCTCGACCGCACACGCATGCGGCTCGCAGCGGAGCAGGCCTGGACGGATATCGGGCGCGGCGATGTCGCGATCCTGCGGCTTGCAGGCATCTACGGTCCCGGCCGCAACGCGCTGGTGACGCTGCGCGCCGGAACGGCCCGGCGCATCATCAAGCCCGGACAGGTCTTCAACCGCATCCACACCGACGACATCGCAAGCGCGATCATGGCCGCGGTTCGTCACCAGGGCAGCGGCACCTGGAACGTCTGCGACGACGAGCCCGCGCCGCCGCAGGACGTGATCGCCTATGCGGCCCAGCTCATGGGCGTCGCGCCGCCGCCCGAAGAGGCGTTCGAGACCGCCGAGATGTCGGCGATGGCGCGTAGCTTCTATGCCAGCAGCGCTCGCGTCTCCAACGCGAAATTGAAGCGCGAGCTCGGCGTCACGCTGGCCTATCCGACCTACCGCCACGCCCTGGATGCACTGTGGCGCGCGGGCGAAGGACGATAGGATCCACCTCCGACGCCTCCCAGACATGCCCTGCCTGCGCTTGACTTCGCCCCAGTGCGATCGTGATCTAGGTGCCGCGCGAGCCACAACGAAACGAGCTCGCCTTGGGAGGATACAATGAAGAAGACGATCGCCATGATCGCGGCGGCGGCTGCCGTCATCGCATTCGGTGCAGCGCGCGCCGCACCGCTGCCCGAAGCCAATCCTGACGACGCCGGTTTCTCGAAGCAGGGTCTTGCACGGCTCGACAGTTTCTTCGCCCGCGAAATCGCCGCAAAGCGCGTGCCCGGCGCCGTCGTCGCAGTGGCGCGTGACGGCAAGCTCGTGCACTACAAGGCCTATGGCCTGCTCGATCCGGACAAGGGCACGCCGATGCCGGTCGACGCGATCTTCGCGCTGGCCTCGATGACCAAGCCGATGGCCGCAGTCGCAGGCCTGACGCTGATGGAGAAGGGCCAGTTGCCGCTCCAGGCCAGGCTGTCCGACTACTATCCCGGCTTTGCCGACATGAAGGTCGGCGTTCAGCAGGCCGACGGCTCGCTCAAGCTCGAGCCGCAGGCCTCGCCGATCTTCATCCACGATCTCTACCGGCATACGTCCGGATTGATGTATGGCGGTCGCTCGGACAGTTCGAGCCCGGTGGCGCGGCAATACCCTGATGGCGTCGCGCCGGCGATCGAAGGCGACACGCAGGCCTTCGTCGACCGCATCACAAAGCTGCCGCTGGCGCATCAGCCCTCGACCGAGTTCGAATACGGCTTTTCGATCGATGTGCTCGGCGCCGTCGTCGAGAAGGTGAGCGAACAGCGGCTCGGCGACTATCTCGCCGCCAATGTGTGGCAGCCGCTCGGCATGAAGGACGCGACCTTCCACCCGACCGACGCGCAGCGCCCTCGCCTCGCCCGCCCGTTTGCCAACGATCCGCTGACGGGGAAGCCGCAAGCCATCAAGCTGCTGGACACGCCGACCAGGTTCGACTGCGGCGGCGCCTGTTCGTTCGCGACGGTCGGCGACTACATCCGCTTCGGGCAGATGCTGCTCAACGGCGGCGAGCTCGACGGCCAGCGCATCCTCGGCCCGAAGACCGTGCATCATATGACGACCAACCATCTCGGCCCCGAGATCAAGAACAACGTGGCGGTCATCGAGCCGCATCGCGCCGGTTTCGGCTTTGGCCTCGCGGTTGCGGTCCGCACCGGCGAAGGGGTGTCGTCGGTCCCCGGCAACCCCGGCGAGTTCACCTGGAACGGCGCGTTCGGAACGCAGTTCTTCTGCGATCCCAGGGAGCGTCTCGTCGTCGTGGTGGGAACGGCGGCGCCCGGTGAGCTCAGGAAATACTATCGCGAGCAGGTCCAGGACATCGTCTATGGCGCGATGGTGAAGTGAGATCGGCACGCTGAAACAGAAAGGGCGGCCGTGCGGGCCGCCCTCTTGAATTGCTTGAGCATGATCTTGTCGGAAAACCGCTGCACACTTTTCCGGATCATGCTCCGGCGTCAGCTCAGGACGCCATATTTCTTGAACCAGGCCTCGGCCTGCTTCCAGGCATCTTCCGCGGCGTCCTTGCGGTAGCTGCCGCGGTAGTCGGCATGGAAGCCGTGCGGCGCTTCGGGGTAGATCTTGAATTCGGCCGTCTTCTTGTTCTGCTCGAGCGCCGCCTTGAGCTGCTCGACCTGCGCAACGGGAATGCCGGTATCGGCGCCGCCATAGAGGCCGAGCACCGGCGTCTTCATCTCGGGTGCGAGCTGGAGCGGGCTCTTCGGCCACAGTGGATTGGCGGGGTCGACCACCGTCCCATAGAATGCGACACCCGCCTTGAGAGTACCGCCGTGAGCGGCATATTCCCAGACGGAGCGCCCGCCGCGGCAGAAGCCGATGATACCGAGCTTGGCGGTATCGCCGCCCTGCGATCCCGCCCACGCCACCGTCACGTCGAGATCGGACAGCAGCTCGGCGTCCGGCTTGGCATTCACGACCGCCAACAGGTCCTTGATGTCGGTCACCTTGGTCAGGTCGACGCCCTTGCGGAAGTAATAGTCGGGCGCGATTGCGAATGCGCCGAGCTTGGCCAGGCGCCGCGTCACGTCCTTGATGTATTCGTGCAGGCCGAAAATCTCCATCGCCACGATGATCACCGGCGCCTTGGTGTTGCCGGCGGGGCGGGCGAAATAGGCAGGCATCTCCTCGGAGCCGACCTTGATCCTGGCGTCGCCGGCCTGGAGGCCCTTGGTATCCGTCGCGATCACCTCGGCACGGACGGGACCTGCCGCAAGCGTGTAGCCAGCGGCGACGGCTGCGGTCGCGCTCATGAATCCGCGGCGCGAGACCGGGGCAACTTTCGTCAGCCCGACGACGTCGGATGTCATGATCGTTTCGAAACTCATCAGTCTATTCCTTCCTGCTGCCTGGTACCCCCGGGGGCGACGCATTCGCCAATAGTTGCCGAGGAAACGCAAATCACCAGCCTGCGAGCATGCGGTCTGCAGGCATGTCCCTGACGCCGCTCCCCCATGTCCTGCCTGAGCTGAATCGAGATGATGCCGCTGGCCGGCGATCGTCCGCGCAAGGCCACGCGCAAGCTTTCCGGATTTGATCGTGTGCCCGATTTAACCGCGTGGCTGCGCTGCGGCGCAACATCCATTAACCGAAAATAGGGGTTCTTCCGCCGCGCCTCACGCGGTCAGAAGCTGCAGACACTCCGCCCCCTCGCGCAATTCGAAACGCTTCGCCGCAACAAACGGGCTGCATGGTGGCCGCAACGACACATCATGTTGCCGGGATGTTGCGCGCTATCGGAATCCCGCACGCGAGCCGCCGTCATTTGACTGAAATTTTCAGAAGAGTTGAGCCGCGCGGTTTACTCGAACTTTCTTTGTGACGCTCTAGTTCCACGGCCGGAAGTTCCATCTCCGGAAACGGAGGACGTCTTCCCAGTGGGCGCGCCGTCCGACCAAGGATCGCCCGCGGGTTTCATTCTCGTCCACCCAGATTGCGCTCCCCCGAAGGCTCAGTTGAATAAAGCTTTATCCGACTTGGAAGTGAAATGAATTTGGCTCGCGAATCGATTGAACTGTTGGAGCAGGTCGCACGAATCCTCTGGTTCGAAGGCACCAAGCACGGCTTGCGCGATCGCGAGTGGATGGCGCTGCGCTTCCTCTCCCGCGCCAACCGGTTTTCCCGCACGCCCTCGGCGCTCGCGAGTTACGTCGGCACCACGCGCGGCACCGCCTCGTTCATCATCGGCGAGCTGGAACGGCTCGGCTATCTCGAGCGAAAGCGCTCGGCCAAGGACAAGCGGTCGGTGATGCTGAGCGTTACGCAGCCGGGCAAGAAGTTCCTGGCGCGCGATCCCGTCAACGTCCTCGTCGAGGCGATTGCTGTGCTCGACGACGAGGCCAAGATCCGCTTCCGCGACGCGCTCCGCCACGTGCTGGACCAGTCGGACGCGGCCGAGCAGCGGCACCATACCGACGTCTGCAAGCGCTGCATCTTCCTCCGGGAAGATCGCACCGCGGCGGACGGCAAGACGACGGTCGAGTTCAGCTGCCGCCTGTTTCGCGCGCCAATCGCGGAGCCGGAGGTCGATCTGCTATGCACCAGCTTCGAGCATCACCGCCAATAGAGGCGGCGCTCGATCACGGCGTTGCCTTGCGCGACGAGTAGATCACGCCCCCGCTGGATTCGACCACAAGGCGCCCGTTCTCGTTCCGGATCTCCTCGATGCGGCCAAGGCCGGGCACCTGCTGCCCCAGCACGGCCTCGATGACGCCGTTCGGGCTTTGCAGGATCGCAATCCCCTCATAGGCCTGGCGCACCGACCAGCCCTTGACCACCTTCCGCGGCACTGATGCGCGCTCGGAGGGAGACACCGAGCCCGTGACCTCGGGCGCTGCGAGCGAAGCCATCATCGGCGCGGCCTGCGACGACGGCTGCGATTGCGCCACTGTCGGCGCCGGAGCCTGGGCTTGCGCCTGGGCGAGCTTGTCGAGCTTGACCGTCGAGGACGAGCTCACCCGCTCGATGCGGTCCAGATTCTCGGCAAACCTGCCGAAGCGATCGTTGGTCGCCTTGCTCGATTGATCGACCGCGGTGCGCAGGCCGTCGAGATTTTCGGACACGCCCGACACCTGCTTGCGCAGCTGGGCGACCGTCTCGCGCAGATTCCTGATCTCCGTATTGGCCGCGACATTGTTCTGGGCGGGCTGCGTGGTGAGATAGGCAATCACACCGGTGCAGGCGCAGACCACCAGGATGGCGGCGACCGCCAACGTTGCGAGCGGCGCGACCCAGGTCGGACGGGGCGGCGGCGGCTTGGCCACGATCACTGCCGGCTTCATCACGACCGGCGCGGGCTTGGGTATCGCCATCTTGTCGAGGCGCGCCTTGGCGCGAATGCGCTTCAGCCCCTCGAGCGCCTCTTTCGCCAGCGCTTCGTCGCTCGCCGCAGCCGACGCACGCTTTGCGCTCGCGGCAGGCTTGGCCGTTTGCGTCGCGCTGTCCCTTGTATTGCGTGGCTCCGGAGCCGGCTTCGCCGCCGAGGAAACGTCAGCGGTCTCGTTGGGACGAGCTTTTCCATCGGACAACATGCGAGAATGCTCCGTTCGGTTAGATCTATCGAACGACGAATTTATTTGTCGAAGCTTGCCCGAAACGTGCGCATCGAAAACTTTTCATCACGCACGATGCGACGTCGCATGAGTCAAACGCGTCACGCACGTGGCGAGAGTGCGACTCGAAAGACACACCCTCGCCAAGATTTCGCCAAGCTGGAGTCGCCTCGCCACACATGAGTCGAATTGTCGCATGTGGAAAACCGGTGGAGAGAGTCAATCCGGGGTTGAAAACCCCTCCATACGCCTACCCCGCAGCACCACCCGAAATAGCTGTGATTATACGGGGATGCGGAACTATAGATCCGTCACGGTGCAAAACTAGTTCAAAATCCAAATCAACTGATGCGATTGAATATATCAAGAAACAACTCGAAACAAACCAACAGCATCAAACACACATAGCAATCGCTTTGATGCGCGCGCTTGATCGGAAATCGGCAATTGTTACGGTCCTATCCAAGTGATTCTCGCCAGTTGGCGAGGAGATCGGCAAGGTTCAGTAGCGTTCGGACGCGATAAGCAACTTGGCGCAACTGTTCTAGGTCGCTGTCTCAATCCGCTCCGCGAGGTGATCCGTAAGACACCCGCCGAGCCTCACGCAGTAAGCGTTCAGTATCGAGTCGAAGTAACAGGCCCGCGGAAAACGCAGGCACTGAATGCGTAGGGCTGCCCGCGAATATCGAAACCATAACAACGGTTCGCGGGATGGAAATATCGTCAAACAGCATGGTCGCCGAGCCGGGCATCACAACAACCAACCGGCCGCGATAAGTGCGAAACAGGGGCGAAAGACTGATGTATATTATCGTTGATGATCGTGAGAGCGTCACGAACAGCTACGTTGGAGGGCTCGTTCGCGAAGGCGTATCGTCGATCGGCTTCTCCTCCGGAGAATTCTGGGACTGGCTGCAATCTGCGAGTGAATCGGACCTGGCAGCGGTCGACGCCTTCCTCCTCGGGGATTGCGACGCCCGCGGAAGCCTGCCGCGGGCGATGCGCAAGCGCTCCTCGGCTCCCATCATCGCCATGAGCGGCCAGAAGATGCTCAAGAACACGCTGGAGCTGTTCGAATCGGGCGTTGACGACGTCGTGTACGTGCCGATTCACCTGCGCGAGATCCTCGCCCGAACGGCCGCGATCGCGCGCCGCCGGGTGGGCGAGTTGCCGAGACCCTGCGAGACCAGGATCCAGGTCTTCTTCAACGGGCGCGACCCCGAGATCGCGGGCCACGCCCTCACCCTGCCCCGCCGTGAATTGCGTATTCTCGAATATATGGTCAGCAACCACGGCAAGTGGATCACCAAGACGCAGATCTTCAACGCGGTCTACGGCATCTTCGAGTCGACCTTCGACGAGAGCGTGATCGAGAGCCACGTCAGCAAACTGCGCAAGAAGCTCCGCGACCGCCTCGGCTTCGACGCGATCGTGGCCCGGCGTTATGTCGGATACCGCCTCAACATCCCCGCCGGCGAGACCGTCGACGTGCCGATGCAGGAGCTCGACGAGGTCGGCATCCTCCTCAACCGGGCGCACATCGCCCCGGCGGCCTATCCGGCCGGTAACTGACGCGGCTGAGCGCTGCCGCGAAAAACGACAACGGCCTCTGCGGAGCACCTTCGCAGAGGCCGTTGTACTTTCGGCGGCTGAGACGGCAGAAGGCAAGGCCCCGAGGCGCGAGGCGCCGCCATACCAAAGCGCTGCGAAATCAGGGGCGCGCTTTGGTTTCCAGGTCGAGCACGATCCTTCCGGAAAGCCGCTTCGCGCCTGTCCGGGCCATGCGCTAGGGTTTCTGCTGGAATTCTTCCTTCGAGACGTAGTTGAAGTCCTCGACCAGGACGTCCTGGACGACGTCGGCCTGCATCCGCTCGTTGACGCGCTGCTTGATGCCCGTCGTGAGGATGGAGAGGTCGTAGCGCGCGAGCTTCCTGAAATCGAGGCGGTCGTCGGCATAGATCCTGCGGAAGGCCTCGTCGACGACGAACGGCTCCGGCGGAACGTTGAGCTGGTGCATGGTCCGCGCCTCCACGGTGTAGACGAAGCGCGCGACGATGTAGCCCTGCACATTGCCGTTCTCGACCATGGGCACGCTCAGCGCCCGCGTCTTCTGGTATTGGAGCCCGTCGAGATATGCGTCCTTTGCCGGCAGCAGGCTGCCGTTTTCCTTCCAATAGGCCACGGCGTAGCTCGTGCCTGCCGTGAGGATGCAGACCCAGAGCCCGGCAAGCACGAGTCTGATCATTTTCCGTCCTGCGTTGCGCGACCGGTATAGGTGCCGTCCGAATCGGCATCCTTGATTGCCTTGACGATGATGGTCGCGACCTCGCGCACCGCGTCGTAATGCATTTCGAGGATGGAACGATTCCGCTCCAGCTTCTCGCGCAGCCGCTGGACCTCCTCGGTGATCTCGACCTCGCTGCCGAGATGCATCCGCGCCCGCATCAGGCGGACGAACTCGAGCATGCTCCGGCTCTTGCGGGCGCTGAAATCGTCGAAATCGATCTTCTTGCCCGTCGCGAGCGCAACCGTCTCCTCCTCGACGATACTCTCGAGCCTGCGGATCGCCGCCAGCAGGCCGCGCACTTCGTCCGCTCTCGCCGCCTCGGCCCTGTCGACCACCGCCTCGCCGCCGACATTCGGCAGCAGCACGGGCAACAGCGCATTGCTCGATGCCGCTTCAACCGTCATCGCCTCGGCGTCCACGACCGGCTGCTCCATCACCAGGACCGCCGCGCCTTCTTGTGCCTGCATTGGAAATTCACCCCTCAACTTCTGTCACCCATTCCTCGGATCATCATCCGGCCTTCCCCGTCACGTCCGGCCCCGCCGGATGCGCGCCGGCAAGCTGCCTCGCAATGCCGATGCCCTTGCCCTTCGCGAGCTGGTTGCCGAGTTGCTCCGCCAGCATCGACTTCCAGACGCTGCCGGCGGTCCCCTTGCCGAAGAGTTCCTCGGATTCCTTCGGCAGCATCGTCTCGACGAAGGTCTGGAGGATGAACGCCTCGAACTTCCGATAGACCTCGCCGGACGCTGGCGCCTTGATCACCTGCACCGGCGCCCCGTTCACCGCACCCGACTGCGCTTCGGAAACCTTCGCCGCGGATTGATCGGCACCAGCCGCCGCGGCCTTGCCGGCCTCCGCGTCCATCGTCGCGGCGAAATCGGCGGCGGATGATTTCAGCGCATCGAGCTTCGCGGTCGCCGCGCGTTGCGTCACGGGATCGGCGGCCTCGATAACGTCGAGAACGAGGTCGGGTGTCGCTGTCACGATCATGTCTTGTTCCGGCTGGCTGGCCGTGGCGTCCACTCGCGCACGGTGAGGCTTGTTCCCGTCATCTCCTCGAGCGAGCGCTTCTCCGCCTCGCGAAGCTTGTCCGCGAGCGCCGCCTTGGCGACTTCCTCGAGCTGTTTCACGCGCCGGCTCTCCGCACGAACCTGGTCGAGCTGCCGCGAAGCCTGCTCATTCACGGCGCGCGCGCCGACGCTCGTCCTGTTGAGGCGCCGCGCGATCGACGCGCTCGACGACCCCGCCGGCGGCTTGCCCTCGTTCAGCGCCCCGACCAGCCATTCCTGTTCGTCCTGCAGGCTGCGCTCCTGCTGCCGCAAGTGCGCGAGCTGCCATTCGGACAGCCGGAGCTGGAGCTTCACGAGCGAGACCATCCGACCGAGCTTGTCTGCGCGCGACCTCATGACGGTCATTCCGACAGCCAGGACGAGACGCCCAGCATGAATTGCGTCAGGAGCTCGTCGCTGGTGAGATAGAGCAGCAGGAAGCCGCCGAACAGCACGAACGGCACGGAGATGAAGTAGACGGGAATCGCCGGCGTCAGCTTGTTGATCAGGCCGACTGCGAGGTTGACGATGACCGAATAGACGATGAACGGGCTGGCGATCCGCAGCGTCAGCACGAACGCCTCCGACAGGCGGCTGACCAGCTGGTCGAGCGCCATGCTGCCGCCGAGCCTCGCACCGGGATGCCAGACGTCGTAGGAGTTCATCAGCCCGCGCAGCACCTGCCAGTGCTGGTCGGTCATGAAGAACAGCGTGGTGACGGACGCCATGATCAGCGGCACCAGGGCCGGCGCCGGATCGGTGTCGCCGATCGGCGTGCCCGGGATATTGCTGAGCCCGATCGCGCTTGCCATCACGGTCGCCATGGTCTGAAGCGCCAGGAAGAACACGCGCCCGCCGAGGCCGATGACGCTTCCGACCAGGACCTCGGAGCCGATCAGGAGTGCCAGCGTCAGCGGCGCCGCTTGGTCCGTCAGAGGTTTCAGGACCGCGATCAGGATTGGCGTCAGTGCAAACGTCGTGACGAGCGCGATGAACAGGCGGACCTGGGCCGGAACGTTGACGCTGGAATAGCCGGGCACGAACATCAGGCAGGCGCCGATCCTGCAGAACACGATGAAGGTCACCAGCACGCTGTCGGCGAGGCTGCTGATCACGATATGGCTCCGAGCGCTCTGATCTCGGCGCTGCGCGCGACCTCCACATGCGACAGGACCGGCAGTGTCGGGAACACCCGTTCCAGGATCATCCGGACATAGGGACGGGCCTCCGGGGTCACCGCCAGCACCACGCTGGTGCCGTTCTCGGTGAACTTGCGGATCGCCGCGCTGGCTTCCGTCGCGAACTGCTCGATCAGGCGCGGATCGGCGTCGAATTCGACGACGTCCCCCTTGGGGTCGCGCTTCAGGCTCTGGTGGAAGGCGAGATCCCAGCGATTGCCGAGGCGGACCACGTTGAGCACGCCGTTGTCGGAGAGGTCGCCGCAGATCTGCTGGGCAAGCCGCGTGCGGACATGCTCCGCCACCTGTTCGGAGCGCCGCACATGGGGCGCGATCTCCGCGATCGCCTCGAGGATCAGATGGAGATTGCGGATCGACACGCGCTCGGCCAGCAGGATCTTCAGGATCGCCAGCAGGCCCGAATAGGAAATCTGTGACGGGCAGAGATCCTCGATCAGGCGCTTGTATTCGGGATCGAGCCGGTCGAGCAGCCCGCGCATGTCCTTGTAGGACAGGAGCTGGGCGAGATTCGCCCTGATCACCTCGCTCAGATGCGTGAGCAGAACCGACAGATTGTCGACCGGTTTGCAGCCCTGTCGCTTGACTTCGTCGGTGAAAGCCTCCGTCACCCACAGCGCCTTCATGCCGAAGGCGGGTTCGATCACCTCCTCGCCGGGCACGTCGGGCTTGCCGTCCTTGTCGACCAGCACCAGCACCTCGCCGAGCCTGAGCTCGCCATGCGCGACGCGGGTGTCGTGGATCCGGATCTGGTATCCCTTGGGATCGATCGACAGATTGTCGGTGAGCTTGATCTCGGGAATGACGAAGCCGTACTGCTTGGCGAACTTCTTGCGAATCTTGGCCACGCGATGGCCGAGCTCGGTGCGCGATCCCAGCAGATGGACCGAAAGATGACCGCCGAGCGCCAGCTCGATCTCGGCGGTCTTTAGCGATTCCTTGACCGATTCCTTGGCCGCGGTCTGGGCGCGCTCGTCGGCCTTGCGCGCATCCTCTTTCCGATCCCGCGCCGCCTGACGCCTGGGCAGCGTGTAGCCGACGAAGGCCATGACGCCGCCGAGCAGCACGAACGGCGCCATCGGCAGCCCCGGCATGATGGCGAGCACGAACATCATCAATGCGGCGGCCGACACCGCGCGCGGATAGCCGCTGAGCTGCCGCAGCACGGCCTGCTCCGCCGAGCCCCTGGTGCCGCCCTTGGAAACAAGCAGGCCCGCCGACAGCGACACGATCAGCGCCGGCATCTGCGACACCAGGCCATCGCCGACAGAGAGCTTCGTATAGACGTCGGCGGCGCGCGACAGCGTCAGGCCGTGATGGGTGACGCCGATGATGATGCCGCCGAAGATGTTGATCGCGGTGATGATCAGGCCGGCGATGGCATCGCCGCGGACGAATTTCGAAGCACCGTCCATGGCGCCGAAGAACGCGCTCTCCTCTTCGAGCTCGCGGCGCCGGCGCTGGGCCTCCTTGTCGTCGATCAGGCCCGCGGACAGGTCAGCGTCGATCGCCATCTGCTTACCGGGGATGGCGTCCAGGGTGAAACGGGCGCCGACCTCCGCGATACGCGTAGCACCCTTGGTGATCACGACGAAATTCACCGTGACCAGGATCGCGAAGATGATCAGGCCGATGACGAAGTCGCCGCCCATGACGAATTTCGAGAAGCCGGCGACGACATGGCCCGCGGCCTGTTCGCCCTCCCCGCCGCGCGACAGGATCAGGCGGGTGGTCGCGACGTTGAGCGCCAGCCGCAGGATCGTTGCGATCAGCAGCACGGTCGGAAATGCGGAGAAGTCGAGCGGCCGCTGGATCCACAGCGCGACCATCAGGATCAGCGCCGACAGCGCGATCGAGAACGCCAGGCCGAGATCGATCAGGATCGGCGGTATCGGCAGGAACAGGATCGTGAGCATGGCCACGATGCCGCCCGCAAAAAAGGCATCCGCCCCGAGTCGTCGCGGGTTTGGCAGGCTAGCAGCTAACGTATCGGCCATGGGTCACCGGCAGAGGGTCCGCCCGGTAATCTGCCGTGCAAAGCTTACGCGAGGGTGGTGGCCGGTCGGCCCGCGGGATCAGAAGCCGCGCTCGATATGCGAATAGACCATCTCGGTAAAGGTGGAGAGATGCGCGCCGATGAAGGAGCCGGAGATCGCGACGACCACCAGGATGACGATGATCTTCGGAACGAAGGTCAGCGTGACCTCCTGGATCTGGGTCAGGGCCTGGATCAGTGCAATGATGGTGCCGACCAGCATCGCCGCGCCGACGGCAGGCCCCGAGGCGACGATGATGGTCCAGATCGCCGCCTGGACGATGTCGAGGGCGTCTCTCTCGTTCATGACTGGCTGATCGTGAGGCCAGGCCCGACCGCGACTTTCGTGCCGTTCTCGAGGGTCGCGACGGAGCCGTCGCTGTTGATGGAGATCGACTTGACCTTGCCGGAGAAGGTCGCTCCGGTCGCGTCGGTGAAGCTGACGGTTTTTCCGATCAGCCCGTCGGCCTGCGACAACGACTGCGAAGACAGCAGCGCATCCAGCTTGGTGTTGGTCTGCATGGCCTGCTCGACCGTCGAGAGTTGGGCGAACTGGCTCATATATTGCGAGGTATCCATCGGATTGGTCGGATCCTGGTTCTTCATCTCGGCGACGAGAAGTTGAAGAAAGGTATTGTAGTCGACGCTGTTGCTCGACGTGGACGTCGTGGAGCTGGTCGAACTGGACGACTTGCTGGTGCTGTCGGTCGCGCTGGTGACGTTCATGTAGCCTCTCCGCTGTCAGGCAGCCTCGAATGGGATGTCGGTGGCGACGCCGGCCAGGATAGCCTGCTCCACCGGGAACAGCGCCCGGATCCGCTTCAGCGCCTCGAAGTAACGGGTTGCCCCGACCAGCTCGTCGATCGCGACAAGCCCGTCCAGCATCTCGCGGCTTTCGCACACCGCAACCAGGGCCGCGTGATGCTGGCCGTAGAGCGCCGAGGCATCGCGGACATCGGTGGGGTTCATCAGCATGAGCTGGACGATGAAATACAGCTGCCGCATCGCCGTGGTGGCGTCGGAGGCCTGCATGATCTGCCCCTCGAGCAGAAACATCACGTCGTTGACGAGCTCGACGGAGACCTTGCGGTCCACGCGCAGCACCGCACCGTTGATGTAGATCCGTTCGCCCGCCCGCAAGGAGATCTTCATTAAAGTGCGTCTCGGATCAGGCGGTTGATTTCGATGAGCTGCATCACGTCGCCCGACTTCTCTTCGCGAAGGCGATCCGCCTCCTTGATGACCCACAAGCCGATCGAGATGATGTCGGCGCGCAGCTTGTCCGGGAGGCCGTTCTCCGGGTGCGAGAGATCCTCGATGAAGATCGTCCACAGCCGGCGCACATAGAGCAGGCTCTGGACCAGATCCTCGAAACTAAAGGGCCCCTTCTCGATCCGCTCGAGCCGGTCGATGCCGAGGCTGAGCGCCTGTCGCTCGCGGCCTCTCTCCTGATAGCCGCTCTCTTCAACGACAGCTTCATAGGCTTCAAACGTCATCAGGACCACTCTGCGGGGAAACCGAATAGCAAGACAAAAGGAGCGAACCTTGCAATGAGCCTTGGCTCAGAGATAGTTGATGAGGCTGATCTTCTGGAGCTGCGAGGTCAGCGCCAGCGCCGTCTGGATCTGGGTCTGCAAGGTGTTGACCCGGACCGATGCCTCGGTTGGGTCGACCTTCTCCATACCGACGATCTGATTGTTCAGAATGTCCTGCTGCGTCTTGAGCTTGTTCGTTGCTGAGGTGATCCGCTGCTGGACCGTGCCGACGCCGCCGCCGAGCGTGGCGAGGTCCGTGATCGCACCACCAATGAGGCCGATGGCCTTGTCCACGACGACCTGGAACGTCTCCTGGCTGAGTTTTGCATTCCCGAGATCCGCCATCATGGTGTAGGCCTCGGCGAGCTTGCGGAAGCCGGTCTGGTTGGCGCTGACGGACGTATCGGCGACCTCGGTCGTGGAGATACGGCTTTGCATGACCTGGTCAGTGGCCGATGACCAGTTGGTATTCCAGGCCGGGCTCGCGAACTCGGCATCAAAGGTGGTGTTGAGAAAGGTCTGCATCTGGGCCGGGGTGATGCTGCTCACGCTCGCCGAGGATTGCGGAAATCCGAAGCCCGTGGGCGGCGCTGCGGCGAAATCCGCGTCGACCTGGTTCTTGCTGGCGGAGCCCGTGGCGTAGGCGGTGATCGGCATGTTCTGCGTGTTGATGCCCGAGAAGAGATACGAGCCGTTATACGAGACGTTGAGCGCGCCGATCAGATCCTGGAGGTTGGCGGACGCAGGCGGCAGGACGATCCGCCCGCCATTGTCGGTACTGCGGGCCGCGATCAGGTCCTTGAGAAAGGACGTTGCGGTCGTGCCGAGCTGGGTGATCCGGGTTTGCGTCACGTCGAGGCGTCCCGAGACGAGCTCGTTGGTATCGACGAGCTGATCGGCGAAGCTCCAGTCCGCCCGCAGGGTGAGGTCGCCTCCCGTCGTGGCACCAAGCTCGAGGCCAACATCGGCGAAACGGCCGGTGGTCGCCTCCTTCGACGCCTTGCTCAGCGCAGCCTGGTTGTTCGTGATCGAGGTCCTCAACGACGAAGACAGCATCAAGGTCGAGATGTAGTTCGCGCTCATCATGGCTTAATTCCCCACGGCGGCCAGCAGGCTCTGCAACATTTGGTCGACGGTCGAGATGATCTTCGACGAGGCCGAATAGGTGCGTTCGACCTGAAGCATCAAGGACATCTCGTCGTCCATGTTGACGCCGCTGACGTTGGACAGCGCCGCGGTGCTGCGGTCGAGCAGCGTCTTCTGGTAGGTTACGTTGGAGTCCGCGGTCTTGCGCTGGTTTTCGATCCAGCTCGTCGACGACGACGCGAAGTCGATCAAGCTGCCACTCGGCTTGCCTTGCGTGGTCACATCGAACGGCTGCGACGCATCCATGCCCCCGATGAGCTGCTGTAGCCGGGCCGAGTAGCCGGCGTTGCCGGCGGTGTTGTATCGGTAAGCAACGTTACCGCTGATCGCACCGTCGCGCAGCAGATTTGGATTGCCGCCCTGCGCCGGATCGACCGACGCCGCGACACTGATCAGGCCGGCAAGGCCGACCGAGACGGTGGCGCTCGCCGGTATCGCCGGCGCGCCGGGATAGGTGAAGAGACCGGGAACGTCGGGCAGCGCCGCCGCGGTCTGATCGCTCTCCCTGAATGTGTTGATCAGGCCGCGCGCGATTTCGTCGAGCTGACTCTGATAGGTGACGGAGTCCTGGTCACGCAGCTGAGCGAGGCCGGCGAGCTTACCCGACTTCAGCGGCATCACCGAATTGGCGCCGGTTACCGGCACACCGTCGATATAGACCGCATTGCCGGTGGTGCCCGCCGTATAGATGTTGGTCGCCGTGAAGCTGACCGTTCGCGCCGTCTTGTCGAACAGCACGACACCGCTATCGGTGTAAAGCGCAGCGTCGCCGTTAGCGCGGATCGACATCGAGACGCCGACCTCCTGCGACAGTTTCGAAACGATGCTGTCCCGCTGGTCGAGGTAGTCGGTGACGTCGTCACCGGCAATCGTCCCCCTCACGACCGCGTTGTTGACCTTGTCGAACTGCGTAAGGAGCTGGTTGATGTTGGCGACCGAGGTCGCCATGTCGGCGTCCGCGCCCTCACGGACCGATTGCACGGTATTGGTCGCCTGGTTGAGCGCCGTCGCCATGTCCTTGGCGGACGTGATCGCCGCCTGCGCCAGCGTGGTGTTGTCGGGGGCGTTGGCATATTGCTGCAGCGCCTTCTTCAGCGCATTGAGCTGCGCCGTCGGCGACTGGTCGAGCTCCGTATCGTCCACCGTGGCAGATGCGATCTTCTGGAGACCGTCATAGATCGCGCCCTGCTTGGCCGACGACGAGGTCGCGGTCAGGACGTTGTTGTAGAGACCTGAGCTGGCGGCGCGCTGGATCGACGCCACATAGACGCCGGCCCCGGGCAGATTGTCCAGCACGGCGATCTTGCGCGAATAGCCGGCGGCGCTGGCACCGGCGATATTGCGCGAGATCGTCGAGGACTGGATGCCCGACGCCATGAGCGAAGCGCGAGCGGAGTCGAGAGCAGCGGTAAGGGACATGATTTGCGCTTGCCCGGAATGGGCGCTGAGGAATTCAGCGCTTCAGGTTGACGACGACGTCGAGCAGATCCGCGCCGGTCTGGAACGATTTCGAGTTCGCGGTGAAGCCGCGCTGGGCCTCGATCATCCCGGTGAGCTCATCCGCGAGATCGACGTTGGAGTCTTCCAGGGCGCCGGACTGGATCGTCCCGAGTCCGCCGGTGCCGGCATTCCCGGCCTGCGCGTTGCCGGAGTTCATATTGGTCGAATAGACGTTACCAGGCTCCGGCGTCAGATTGTCGGGGCTCGGGACATCGGCGAGCATGATCGTGTAGAGCGTCATCTGCTGGCCATTCTTGAGGATCGCCGTGACGTGGCCGGCGTCGTCGACGTCGACCTTGTCGATCGCGGCGGGGGCGCTGCCGTTGACGGTTGCCTTGAAGCTGAAGTCGGTTCCGGTCTGCGTCATGTTCGACAGGTCCATGGTCACCGCCGCACCGCCGGGAACGGTGAAGGAAAGAGTCGTCGGGCTCGCCGCGGCCAGCGCGCCTTTGCCGGTTGCCGTGGTATCGAAGGTGAAGGTGGTGGCGGCGCCGACCGACGTACCCGTCGCGGAGTTATAAGCCTGGATCTGCCAGGTGTCCGAGCCGGCGGCCGTCGCAGTGTGGGACATGTAGACGTCGAGCGTAACGGCCTGGCCGATATTGTTGTAGGCCACGATCGAGCTCTTCGATGAGTACGACGCCGGGCCGGGCGGACCGGCGATCACAGCCGCTTTCGGATCCAGATTGCCGGTCGTGAGCGTCCCCGCCGTCGACGGCACGGGCACTTGCGAAACCTGGGCAATGTTGACGATCTGCATGCCGGACAGGCTGTTCTGCGAGAAATTGGTCACTTTACCGGGCTGCCCCAGAAGGTAATAGCCAGCCGCGTTGACCAGATTACCCTGGGCGTCAGGCACGAACGAGCCGGCACGCGTCAGATATTGCTGCGTGTTGTTGGCGTTCGACACCACGAAGAAGCCGTTGCCCTGGACCGCGAGGTCCGTGGTCGACGTGGTGAACTGCGTGTGTCCTGCGTCGCTGATGGCGTAGCGGACAGTCGTCTCGACGGCGCCGGAATCGTAATTGCCCGAACCGCTCTTCAGGATCAGTGACGAGAATTCCGTCGAAGCCCGCTTGTAACCGGTGGTGTTGACGTTCGCGATGTTGTCCGAGACCGTCGACAGCTTGTTGGATTGCGCGGACATGCCGGAAACGCCGGTGCGCATAACACCATACAGGCTCATGGATTGGGCTCCTTTGGTAGGTTGCAGCTACAATGAGGGTTCTTGCTTGCGCGGGGCTGATGATTGGGAACCGTGCACAACTTCATGTTGTCAGGTCGTTTTCGGCTGACAGAACGAGCGCGCCTTGTCTGTCCACGCGCCGAAACCGCTCGAGACGAGATGAGCGACGATGTGACAGACATAGCGCTTCTGCGCCGGCTGGTTGTTGGGGCCCGCATTGTAGCGGGCGACCGCCATGGTCCAGCTTCCCTCGCGCTGTTTCAGCTCCTTCAGGAAGCGCGCGGCGTAGTCGACATTCCGGGCGGGATCGAACATCGCCCGCACCGAAGTGAACTTGTCGCCGTGGTAGTAGTGGTTGATCTGCATGCAGCCGAGGTCGATCAGCTTGATGCCCTTGGCTCGCATCGCCTCGAAATTCGCGATCGCGTCCTCCATGTCCTTGGCGAACACGGTCTGACCGTCGGCGCCGAGCGCATAAGGATAGAGCGCCCCGCGCCGTCCGGTCTCGGTGAGGCCGACGGCGTAGAGAATGCCGAGCGGGATGCCGTGCTGCTGGGCCGCACGCGCCATCTCGCGCTCGCAGGGGCGCGCGCTGTCGGCGGCCGCCTCGGCGGCGCCGGCGTTACAGATAAACAGGGCCGCGACGAATCTGCGGCGCCACGTCCTGGTCATGACGCGTCTCCTGGTTGGACTGGCGCTCCTGCCGGGCCTGTCTCGCATCGCCGTCCGATTGTCCCGACGACGTGCCGGCGCCGTCGAACGTGCCTTGCGACTGTGACGAGGGCTGTTGCTGGCCCGAGAGCTGCGGCTGCGACTGGCCCGAGCCGCTCTGGAATCCGTCCAGCGAGCCATGCTGGACGGGGGCGACGTCGGCGACGTAGCCGGCCGACTGCATCAGCTCGCGGATCGAGTCGCGCTGCTGGTCCAGCATCTGGCTCGTGTCCTTGCGCTCGGCCGCGAGGTGGACGGAGACCTCCGAGCCGACGAGGCGGAGGCGCACGGTGACATTGCCGAGCGACGGCGGCTCGAGGTTGACGGTCAGGATCTTGAGCGGCTGGTCCGGCGCATTGGTCTGGGACCCGGCGAGATCGGGGGCTGCGGACGCCGTCGGCGCCGAGGATTCCTTCAGCTCGGCGACCACCGCATTGGCGACCTGTTGCGGAGCGTTGAACTGCGCCGGGGGCAGATGGGTCTCCTGCTGGACCACGGTGACCTTGGTCGCCTCCGGCAATGCGTCCCGGGCCGAGGCCTTGACGGCGCGTTCGACATTGGCCGTGAGGGCCTCGAAGCCCGACGTCGCGGGCATTGCCTTTGACGAACTCTCGTTGCCCTGCTGCGCGGCTGCCGCCTGCGAGGCCGCGGCCTGTGAGCGCGCGCCTGTCGGACCTGCCGAGAGTGGCGTGGGATCGGCGGCGGCGGCCTTCGCCATGCCCGTCGCCTGAACCTCGCCCTTCGTGGAGGAACGCCCGTCGCGCGCCGACGCATCCTTCCTGTCTCCCGCGGGCGATTGCAGCTTCACGGCCGGCACGGCGGCGAGCTCCTGTCCGACGATCGCGGCAATGCCCGGCCGGCTCGAAACGTCAGCCTTCGCGGCCTGGTCGAGCGGATTTTGCGTCTCCGACTGGTCGGACGATTTGTGACTGGACTTGGTCTCGTCGGCCGCCTCGGTGCGATCATGCACCGTCTCGTCCTTCTCGGCCGGATGCGAAAGGCGCGTGCGCAGCGTTCCCGCCTTCACGGCCGTATCGCTGCCCTCGTCTTTGAGCGCCCGTTTGGCCAGGTTCGAGACGGTGTGGAGCAGATCGTTGAACGACGAATCAGCCTGCGATTTCGTCCCGGCGCTCTTCGCCGAGCGCGACGTCCCGCGCATATTGAGACTCTCGGCGAGCCCCGAAAAAGCCTGTCCGGCGGTTCCGCTGAGCTTGGTCATGGGCGGCGATCCCTGGTGAGAAGTTCGAGTTCGCCGAGCTCCTTCCGCGCACGCGCGAGGGTCGCGGTCGACGATGCGAGATCGAGACGCGCCGGCGTGGCCGGAGGCTTGTCGGCGGTGGCGGCAGATCCGCTCGCGAACGGTTTGCGCACATCGAGCGCAAGCTGGACCGTTGCATTCAAGAGAGGAAGATCGCGCTCGGGCAGCTTCGACCGGTCGAGCGCCTTCAGCTCGGCGAGGCCGCCGTCATATTCGTCCGTGAGTACCCGCGAGGCGCCACGGAAAAAATGCGCACGCTCGCGCTCTGCCGAGGCATCGGCGCTGAGCGTCAGCGCCCGCTCGCCGGCAAGCCGGGTCACGGCCATCCGTCCACGCACCATCGCGGAGCGCGCGATCACGAGATAGAGCTTGAGGCGGCTTCCGCGATCGATCTGCTCCAGCATGGTGACGATCCGCGCAAAGCGGCGCTCGTCGAGAGCGAGGCTCGATTGCGTCAGGCCGGTGGAGAAGCGCTGCCAGAAATCGCCGGCATAGATCGAGTTGCGGTAATGGCGGATATAGGCCAGCGTCAGGAACTCGAACTTGTCGAAATCCTCGGCCTGCCCGACCAGCAGGATCTCGCGCCGCAGCGCCGCCTCCTCCACCAGCGTGCCGGGCAGGAGCAGGCGCGCATCGTCCAGACGCTCGATCGCGAGCGAGGCCTCGGTGCGAGCGAACAGCGCGCCCTGGACCAGCGCGACCTGTCCGCCCAGGCCCGACGGAATCGTCCTGGGCTTGACGTCCTTGAGCAGCTCGCGCGCTTCGTCCTGTCGGCCCTCGACATAGGCGAGCGCGCCATCGAACAGCCGTGCGTCGACGTTCATCTTGTCGCGCGGCAGCTTGCGGACCAGTTGCGGGGCGCCGCCGCTGAGCAGGTAGATAACGACGGCCTGGCCGTTCTGCGCGTTGCTCCACACGCTCGCATCGGCGGCGAGAAATTTCTCGCCGATCTGCCGGATCAGCGCGATGTGGCTGCCATGCGCCGCGGTGTCGCCGTTGGCGATACCGTCCTGCACGGCCTGCAATGCGCGCACGAGCTCATAGGGCTCGCCCGATGTCGACGCCGGAGCCGGCGCCGGATCGGCCAACGCGCGTGCCGCCGCGAACGGCAGCAGCACCAGCAGGGCGGCACGGAGGAGCGGCCTGATCAAGGGCGCTTCTCCCGGATCAAGATCTCGATCCGGCGATTTTGCGCGGCCGCCGGGTCGTTCTGAAGTTTCGGCCGCCGGTCGGCGTAGCCCTCGACATGCTCGATCCGCTGCGCGTCGACTCCGGAGCGGACCAGCATGTAATAGGCCATCTGCGCACGGGCGGTCGACAGCCGCCAATTGTCGTAGGTCTCCGACTTGTACGGCCGATTGTCGGTGTGGCCGCGGACGATGATCATGCCCTGTCGTTTCATCAGCAGCGGCCCGATCTTGTCGATCACGCGGATGAGCTCGGGCCTCGGCTCGGCCGAGCCGACCGCGAACATGCCGAAGCTCGTATCGTCGGTCAGGCTGACCAGCAGACCTTCCTCGACCTGACGCACCTCGGCCGCCGGTCCGGCGCCCGCCTTGATGTCCGACAGCGCTTCCGCGATCGCGGACTGGAGCTGCTTGACGGTCGGCTGCTGCGTTTGCGCGGCGTCGCGCGGTTCGGAATCCTTCGGCGTATCGCCGGGACGCCCTTGCGCAGCGGCACTGGCCTGAGCACCCGATTGCGCGTTCGCCTGCGCGCTTCCTTCGCGCGAAGACTGCGACGGCGACGGCGCCGGCGCCGGCCCCGGCGGCAGCAGCGGCGACAGGCTTGCGGACGAGGCATCGGCGTTCGGCGCCACGCTTCCGCCGGCATCGTCCGTCTTGGAACGGCGCGCCTGCGGCTCGCCCTGGCCCGTCCCGGTCGCGTTGTCGCGCACGGGTGCATTCGGCTTGGGCTCGCTCTCGATGATGCGATCCGAATCCTTGGACGCCTGCGGCGCCAGCTTCCAATAGCCGGGATCGAAGGGATCGCGGTAGGCGTCGCCGCCCTTGAGGCCGTCCTCTTCCGCGGACGTCAGGGCGCCGGCGCGGCGCTGGCCCGAGGCCTGGTTCGCGCTATTGGCGATCTCGGCAAGCGTCGCATAGGGATCGCGGAACAGAACCTTCTCTTCGTAGAAGGGCGGTTTCTCGGCCGTCGGGGAGTCACCGCGCCGCTCCTCGCTCGGCCCAGCCGGCTGACGCCTGCCGTCCTGACCCTCGAACGTCGTCGGCTCCTTCTTGGAGAGATCCTTGAGGCCCTTCGGGGCGGGTGCGTTCTCCGCGAGCTTGATCGGGTTGAAATAGCTCGCGACCACCTGCTTCTGGTCCTGGTTGAGCGCGTTGAGCAGCCACATGACCAGGAAGAACGCCATCATCGCGGTCATGAAGTCCGCATAGGCGATCTTCCATACGCCACCATGATGCGCCTCCTCGGCGAAGGCACTGCGCCGGCGGACGATCACGAGCTCTTGCTTGACCTCCTCCATGGCGGGCTACCGGCGCGCCTCATTGAGGCGGTCGCTCCAGGCCGCGATCTTCGTCTCGATCACGGTCTGGTCGGCCACGACACGGACCTCGAAAGTCTCGGCGGCCTCGTACTCGATGCCCGTTCGCCGGGCCGTCTCAAGCTGCGTCTTCACCAGGTCAAGCAGTTCGCTCGGCCCGGTGATCTTGAATACCGGCACCGGCGAATTGCCGGTCAGCGCCGCGATTTGCTCGACCAGCGACCCGATCGCCTTGTCGCGGACCGCATCGGCGAGGAACGGCAGCAATATTCGGGCAACGGAGCTCGCAATGTTGGTCTCGATCTCGCGGCAAGCCGCCTCGAAGCCGCTCACGATCGCGACCGCCTGCTGATCGGACCATTTGGCCCGCTCCTCGCCGAGCCGGATCGCGCTGCGCACCCGTTCCTCGGCAACCCTGGCATCGCCTTCCGCGACGCCGGCGGCATGGCCGCGCCGATAGGCATCGTCCAGGAGATTGACCGGCGGGGCTTCCGTCGCGGGCGCCGGAGGCGGCGACTGAGGCTGCGACTGGGCCTGAGGCTGCGGTTGAGATTGAGGCTCGCGCCGGACTTCCTTCGGCCTGGTCAGCACGTCCTGAATCTTGGGCGGCGGAGGCGGCGGCGACGACTTGACCCGGCCGTTCGCGTCGAACTGCGTCAGGAGTTTTCCGATTGCCGCGTTCATGCCGCCTCCTCGCGTCGCATCCAGTCTTTAAGGATCGCTGCTGCCTGCGCCTGATCGAGCCGGACGATCTGCTCCAGTCGCTTCTGCGGCGTGCGCTGCATCTTGCCTTCGAGGTCCTCGACGAGGTTGAGCTCGGGGTCCTGGCTCTCGGCCAATGCAAGGGCTGTGGCAGCTTCAAGCTCAGCGGCCTCCGCCGCCTCGGTCTGCTCCTGCGCCGCGCGGTGGGTCAGAATGCCGTTGACCGCGGGGCGAAGGCCGAACCAGACCAGCATCGAAGCCACGGCCAGGATCGTCACCGCGTTGATGACGCTGCCGAGCTGCTTGTTGATCATCTCGACGAAGCTGATCGGCGGCACCGGCGCCAGTTCGCGCGAGCCCTCGATGAAGTCGACGGCCGTGACCTGGATCTGGTCGCCTCGCTGCTTGTCCAGTCCGCCGGCCGTCGCCGCGAGCTGGCTGATCTCGGCGAGCTTGCTGTCGACGATGGCCTGGTTGCTCTTGTCGCCGAGATCGGCAACGAGGCGCGCGCGGTTGACCAGCACCGCGATGAAGAGCTTCTTGACCAGATAGCCGTCGCTCACCGTCGTCGTGGTCTTGGACGACACCTCGAAATTGGTGACGTCCTCGCGACGGGTCTTGTCCTCGCTGGAGTTCTTGCTGCCGCCGGCGTTGACCTGCTGGTCGGGAAGGTTCTGTTGCACCGTGGTCGGCGTCGAGCGGTCCGCGTTCTGCGACGACTCCTTCTCGCGCACGTTCCGCACGGAACGCTCGGCGCGGCCCTCCGGATCGTAGACGGTCTCGTTGGTCTGCCGCTTGTCGGTGGAGAGCTGCGGCGCGACGCTCACCTCGAAATTGTCGAGACCCAGATACGGCGTCAGCGCCTTGCGGATGTTCTCCTGAACCATCCCGCCGACCGTCTTCTGGAGGCTTGCCATCTTGGTCGGGGCAGCGGTGGCTTCGTCCTCTTCGGCTAGCAGCATCGAACCGTCGGCATCCAGCACCGTCACCTTGTCGCGGCTCATGCCGGGGATGGCGGCCGCGACGAGATGGCGGATCGACTGCGCCGTGCGCGCCTCGATCGCGCCGTCAGTGCGGAGCACGACCGACGCCGAGGGCGGCTGTTGCGTCGCGCGGAACGAGCCGCGCACCGGCATCACGATATGCACCCGCGCCGCCTTCACGCCCTTCATCAACTGCACCGTGCGCGCGATCTCGCCTTCGAGCGCGCGCAGTTTCGTGACTTCCTGCATGAACGATGTCAGGCCGAGCGAGCCGATCTTGTCGAACAGCTCGTAACCGGAATTGGCGCTGGTCGGCAGCCCCTTCTCGGCGAGCAGCATCCGCGCCTGCATGGTCTGGCTCGGACGCACCGAGACCGCGTCTCCGGCCGTATTGACATCGAAGGCAATATTTTGCTCGCGCAAAGCAGCGCCCATGCGCGTCACATCTTCGCGGGAGAGGCCGGTATAGAGCGTTTCGAATTCAGGCCGGCTCAGATAATAGGCGCCGCCGACGACGGTGACGAGAACGGCAAAGCCGATCAATCCCAGGGCCATCAGGCGTCGCGGCCCAAGCTCCAGCAGATTGTTGAGCAGTTGCTGTATCTGCGCACGACTGAACAGCATATGACCTCGTACCAATGCGAACATATGGGACATTCCGCTGCCAACCTTGTCTGAAGGTTGCGCAGGAACACGAATGTGTCGGTTCGCGGGCGAGGCGTTGTAATTTTACAAGAAGTCGGGGGACGCTATCGCGAGGATCGGCAACAGGTGCACGGCCGACGCATCGCGGCGCGATCGGCTGCGGCGTGTTGCTTGAAATCTGGCGTCAGGAGATCGATTGCGGGCACATCTTGTGCCGTCATATCCGCCGTTCATGGCGGAGACCGTGCTCCCGAGGGAGCACGGTCGTTTTCGAAGCCGCGGCTTAGCGGAACAGCGACAGGATGCTCTGGCTGTTCTGGTTGGCGATCGAGAGCGCCTGAACGCCGAGCTGCTGCTGGGTCTGAAGCGCCTGCAGGCGCGTCGATTCCGCGTTCATGTCGGCGTCGACGAGCTGGCCGATACCGCGATCCACGGAGTCCATCAGGTTCTTGACGAATTCCGTGTTGGTCGCGATGCGGTTCTTGACGGCACCGAGATTGGCGGCGGCCGAGGCGACCGAGTTGATCGCAGCGGTGACCTGGTTGATGTAGCCGTCGAGCTTGGTCTGGTCAGTCGCCGAGTCGGTCAGCGCGCCGATGTTGATCGAGGCGACCGACGCGCCGGTCGAGCCGCCGACCACCGTATCCAGGATGCCGGTGGTGGATGAGCCGCCGGTGGTGTAGAGCGCGTAGGTGGCGGTCGTCACCGTGATGGAGCCGATGGTGGGCGTACCGCCGACGCGCGAGTACGACGACACGAGGTTGAAGGTCGTCGGCGTGGCCGTGGACGACGAGGGCGTGATGTCGATGCTCAGCCAGTTGATACCGTTGATCGTTGCCGAGTCGGACTTGAGCTTCATATCCTGCTGGATCTGGGTGACCTCGGCCTGGATCTTGGTCCGGTCGATACCGGCGGTCTTGGCTTCGACCAGCAGCGCCTGGAGCTTGGTCAGGCCGGAGTTCTTGTCGCCGATGACCGTGTTCAGAGCGGTGTATTCGGTGTCGACCATCGCAGCCGACAGACCGAGCGAATCGGAGACTGCGGACAGCGCGGCGTTGTCGGAGCGCATCGAGGTTGCGATCGACCAATAGGCCGAATTGTCCGAAGCGGTCGAGACGCGCTGACCGGTCGAGATCCGGTTCTGCGTGGTCGCGAGCTGCGTGCTGACATTGCGGAGGGTCTGCAGCGCGGTCATTGCAGACGAGTTGGTGAGGAGGCTAGAACCCATTTTGATGTCCCTTTGACGATTGAATTGAGTTTGGGGACATACCGGACTTGCACCGGTACGACAGGGCGGCATCATGCCTTTGGGCCGCGGAAATGCGTGTGAAGGACCCAACCTGTCGTAGCGGTGAGGCTACCCGCCGAAGCTTGTGCGAGGCTTGTGGCTCTGTGACTCGGTTGCAACACCGAGCCGGATCATGGCGTCGACGCGGCGTCACGCCTGACAAAGAAAGGGCCGCGCTTCGCGAGAAGCGCGGCCCTCCCCCAAGATGAGTTGAGGTTTAGCGGAACAGCGACAGGATGCTCTGGCTGCTGTTGTTGGCGATCGAGAGCGCCTGAACGCCGAGCTGCTGCTGGACCTGGAGGGCCGCAAGGCGGGTGGACTCCTGGTTCATGTCGGCGTCGACGAGCTGGCCGACACCGCGATCCACGGAGTCCATCAGGTTCTTGACGAATTCCGTGTTGGTCGAGATGCGGTTCTTGACGGCACCGAGATTGGCGGCGGCCGAGGCGACCGAGCCGATCGCAGCGGTGACCTGCGCGATGTAACCATCGAGCTTGGTCTGGTCAGTCGCCGAGTCGGTCAGCGCGCCGATGTTGATCGAGGAGACCGACGCGCCGGTGGAGCCGCCAACCACCGCATCCAGGATGCCGGTGGTGGATGAGCCGCCGGTGGTGTAGAGCGCGTAGGTGGCGGTCGTCACCGTGATGGAGCCGATGGTGGGCGTATTGCCGACACGCGAGTACGACGACACGAGGTTGAAGCTCGTCGGCGTGGCCGTGGACGAGGAGGGCGTGGTGTCGATGCTCAGCCAGTTGATGCCGTTGATCGTCGCCGAGTCGGCCGTCGACTTCAGCTGATTCTGGATCTGGGTGACGTCGGCCTGGATCTTGGAGCGATCGATACCGGCGGTCTTGGCTTCGACCAGCAGCGCCTGGAGCTTGGTCAGGCCGGAGTCCTTGTCACCGATGACCGTGTTCAGAGCGGTGTATTCGGTGTCGACGGTCGCAGCCGACAGACCGAGCGAGTCGGAGACCGCGGAGAGCGCGGCGTTGTCGGAGCGCATCGAGGTTGCGATCGACCAGTAGGCAGCGTTGTCCGAAGCGGTCGACACGCGCTGGCCGGTGGAGATGCGGGTCTGCGTGGTGGAGAGCTGCGAGCTGACAGACCGCAGGGTCTGGAGCGCGGTCATGGCGGTCGAGTTCGTAAGCAGGCTTGACATTGCGAATGTCCCTTTATGTACGCGTTACATTTTCACGAGGGGACATACCGGGCTTTCACCGGTACGGAGGGGCGGCATCATGCCTTTGGACTGATGTGGGTGGGGTCCAACCCGCCGTGCCGCATTGCTAGCACGCCGAATCTTGCGCCGAGATTAAGATCGGCTTGAATTTCGTAGTAATATCATATGGTTACCATTACCCTCCGGTAACCATAAGCCGGTACTTCTTGCTAACCATGACCCGGCCGGCCGGCGGTCGCCGCCGCTACGAGAACGACCGCACCAGTCCGGAGGCCAGGAGGTTCCAGCCGTCGATCAGCACGAAGAACAGCATCTTGAACGGCAGCGCGAGGATCGTCGGCGGCATCATCATCATGCCCATCGACATGGTCAGCGTCGCCACGATCATGTCGATCACGAGGAACGGCAGCATGATGAGAAATCCGATCTCGAACGAACGCCTGAGCTCGGAGATCATGAAGGCCGGAATGATGACGCGCAAATCGATGCGTTTGTCGTCGAACTTCTTGCGAAAGCTCTCCGCGGCGAGCGCCTCGAAGGTCTGGAGATCCTTGTCGCGAACGTGCGCCAGCATGAACTCGCGGAACGGATCGGTGATCTTCAGATAAGCCTCTTCCTCCGAGATCTCGTTCTTCATGAGAGGCTGGACGCCGGTCTCCCAGGCGCGGTCGAAGGTCGGCGCCATCACGTAGAACGTCATGAACAGCGCGAGGCTGACCAGCACCAGATTGGCCGGCGTGGTCTGGAGGCCGAGACCGGAGCGCAGGAACGACAGCGCCACCGCAAACCGCGTGAAGCTCGTCACCATGATGAGCAGTCCCGGCGCCACCGACAGCACCGTGATCAGCGCCATCAGCTGGATGATGCGGCCGCTGGTCGAGCCGTTGCCGGGCGGCAGCAGGGAGTTGAGGTCCGGAATCTGGGCGAACGCCATTTCGGGCAGCACCGCCAGAATCAACGCGAGCAGCAGGACTCTCAATTTCACTGAATCACCAACGTCTCAATGATCAATTCGCGGACCTTGCCCGACGAGCGGACATTGGCGCGCTCGGCGAGGTCATCGCGCAGATGCTGGAGCCCGCGCGATCCCTCGAACTGCGCAGCCGAGGCCGATCGCAGATAGGTGACGATGTCTTCGCTGATATGGGCGGCCAGGATGCCGGCGTCCTCGTCGCTCATGCTGTCGGTCACCATGGAGGCCTCGACACGGGCCCAGTTGTTGGCCGGCGCGGCGAGATTGGTCACGATCGGGGACAGTTTTCGAAGCCGCGCGCTGCCGGCGTAGCTCGACGCAAGCGGCGGCGGCGTAGGGCTCTTCTTCGCGTCGGCGACGCGCTCGGCGGCTGCAAACAGATGCAGGCCGGCAAGGGCGCCGGCACCGATCGCGACCAGGGTCAGCGCCACGATGGCGGCAATCAGGCGCATCACGTCCCCTGCCCTCGCGACGCGGCCCGGCCGGCGCGAACCTCAGAACGGTGCCACGGCGTCATAGATCCGATGTCCCCATCCAGGCTGCTGCACATCCGACAGATTTCCCTGACCACCATAGGACACGCGCGCCTCCGCGATCTTTTCGTAGGAAATCGTGTTGGTTCGCGAGATATCGCGCGGACGCACGATGCCGCCGACATTGAGCACGCGCATCTCGGTGTTGACGCGGAACTCCTGCGAGCCGCTGATCATCATATTGCCGTTCGGCAACACGTCGGTGACGATGGCGGCGATGGACAGCTTGATGTCCTCCGTGCGATCGATCTGGCCGTTGCCCTTGATCTGGGTGTTGGTGCTGAGGTTGGCGGTGGTTTGCCCCTTGTCGGCCCATCCTGCGACGTCCATCAGCCAGTCGAGCCCGAACTTGATCTGCGAATCGCGCGAGCGGCCGGTCTTGTTGTCGAGCTTGGCCTTGTCCTGCATCGAGATGATCACCGTCACGACGTCGCCGGTGCGCCGGGCGCGGGGATCGCGGTAGAGATCGGTGCCGTCGTCCCAGGTCGAGCGATAGCTGACCGGCGTGCGCATGCGCGGCGTCACCGGGATCGGGTCGGCCTGCGTCCTCAGGCCGCTTCCGACTGGCGACAAGCGCGGGCCGGTCAGGGCGTCCGCCGGATCACCGACGCATCCGGTAAGCATCAAGAGCGGCAGGATGAGGATCAGATTCTTCATCTATTTGGTCTTTCCGTCATCCACGCGACGCATTCCGCCGAGCAAATCGGCGAGGTGCGCGGCGCGCGCCGTATCCATCTCGTTGAAGATCGCGCTCGAGCTCCTCGGGCTGAGCTTGGCGAGCACGGCGGCGGCGGTCTCGTCCGCCATGCCGGCGATCTGGGTGGCCGCGGCGTCCGGCTTCATGCGCGAGTAGATCTCGACGACCTGGGCCTCGGCCTTCTTCAGGAAGTCGTCGCGCAGCGCCATCCACTTCTCGTATTCGGCGCGCTTGGCCTCGACCTCGGCGATCCGCTCGCGGAGCTGGGTCTCGGCCTTCTCCAGCTCCTTGAGCTGCCAGGCCAATCTCGCATCGACGGCGGGATCGGCCACGTTGCTGCAGAACAGCGCGACCTCGTTGTCCGCGGTCGCAGCGGCCTGCGGCGGTGCGGGCTTTGGCGGCGCCGTGACACTGCCGGGCTTGGCCGGACGTAGCGGCGCGGGTGCGGGCACTGGCGCCGGTGCAGGCGTCTCGGAAGCCGGCACCGCACCGGTGATCGCCGGTCCGGTATCTTCGGCCGCCCACGCCGTCGCCCGGGTGGCCGCATTGTCAACCTGGATCGGCGCGCGCGGCTTCTGCGGTCCGGGCGCGCGGGCGCGCGCGAAGGAAAGCAGGTTGAGCGGCTTCGACGATCTGGCCTCATCCAGCGCCAGCACGGGCGAAGCGCTCGCAAGCGCCGCGGCCGCGGCCAGGAGGAGGAGTTTGGCTTTGTGATCCAGCTTCAACATCGGGCCGCGTGCGATTCTCGGTCGAGACCTGAGCATTGAGCGACCAAGCTTGCACGACGCTTATGCGTCATTGGACGATGACATCGGCCTGGAGCGCGCCGGCCGTCTTGATCGCCTGGAGGATCGCGATGATGCCCGATGGTTTGAGGCCGATCTGGTTCAATCCACGCACCAGGCGCTGGAGATCGACGCCGCTCAGGATCGCCACCTGCGATCCGGCCTCGTTGGCCTCGACCACGGTCTGGGGAACGACCACCGTCTGCCCGCGCGAAAACGGCGCCGGCTGCGACACCACGGGCATCTCCGTGACGCGGACGGTCAGATTGCCGTGCGTCACCGCAACCGTCGATATCCGCACGTCCCGTCCGATCACCACCGTGCCGGTGCGCTCGTTGATCACCACCCGCGCCGGCGTGTCCGGCTCGACCGTCAGCTCGCCGATTTCGGCGAGGAAGCGGACCGGGCCGATATGGCGCGGCTTCGACAAGACGATGGTGCGGTAGTCGCGCTCGAAGGCGATCTGCGCGCGATAGCGGCCGCCGGCGTAGCGGTTGATTGCATCGAGGATGCGCGTTGCGGTGACGAAGTCCGGGTTCTTGAGCTCAAGCACCAGGAATTCCATCTCATGGAGGCTTCCCTGCACCTCTCGCTCGACCAGCGCGCCGTTCAGAATGCGGCCCGCGGTCGGGGTGCCCTGGCTGACGTTCTGCGCCTGACCTCCCACGCTGTAGCCGGCGACCGTGACCGCGCCCTGTGCCACCGCATAGACCGCGCCGTCCGCCGCGCGCAGCGACGTCATCACCAGCGTGCCGCCGAGCAGCGAGGTCGCATCGCCGAGCGACGACACGGTCACGTCCATCCGCTCGCCTGCCCCGATCGAAGGTTGCAGGTCCGCGGTCACCATCACGGCGGCGACGTTGCGCGTGCGCAGGGTGGTCGGGCGCGCGGGGTTGGTGGTGCTCGTGGTCTCGTTCCTGACATTGATGCCCATGTTCTCGAGCATCGATTGCAGGGACTGCTCCGTGAACGGAGCATTGCGAAGCGTGTCGCCGGTGCCGTTCAGGCCGATGACGAGGCCGTAGCCGACGATCTGGTTTTCACGCAATCCCTTGATGTCCGCGATGTCCTTGATGCGGACGGCGGCCTGGGCGCTGGCCGCGGAAACGACAAGGATGAGCGCAAGCAGGAGCCTGGTCATGATCCGTCCACGACCTTGACGGTGCCGTCCGGCTGGACGACGCCCCTGATGATCACGCCGGTGTCGGTGTTTCGCACTGGAATCAGTGCGCCGGCGGCGCCCGATTGCATCGCCGAGCCGTAGGTGACGATCGACAGGCCGCTGTCCTCGACGACGACCTTGACCATGGCGCCGCGGGCGACGGTCCAGGGATCTTCCACCGAGTTGGTCGGGATGGGCTGGCCCGGCAGCAGCGCGCGCCGGGCCATGCGACCGACCAGGATCTGGCGCCCTTCGATGAACTGGGCGACGCCGAGCAGGTTCGGCGCGAAGGCGCGCTCCGTGATCATGTCGTCCCGGATCAGCTCGCCGGCGCGGATCGACACGGCCGGCACGGGAAGCCGCTTCTCCTCGGCTGCAGCGACGCGCGCCGAGACGAGAACCAGCAGCACGGCGGCCAACCCGCGCACGATCAGGCCCACCCTGTTCAACATGGACACACCGGAACTAGCGAAGGCCCTTCGATACGGTCGAGGCCATTTCATCCGAGGCCTGGATGACCTTGGCATTCATTTCGTAGGCGCGCTGCGCCGAGATCAGCTCGGTGATTTCCTTGACCGGATCGACGTTCGAGGCCTCGAGATATTTCTGGTTGATCTTGCCGTAGCCGGCATCGCCCGGCAGTCCGACGACCGGCGTGCCGGACGCCGTGGTCTCGCGATAGAGATTGCTGCCGAGCGGCTCGAGGCCCGCCTCGTTGGCGAAGTTGGCGAGGTTGAGCTGGCCGATCTGCCGCGGGTTCACTTCCGTGTCCAGCTTGGCGAACACCTGTCCGGTCTGGTTGACCGTGACCTCGACCGTCCCCTGCGGGATCGTGATTGCGGGATCCAGCAGGTAGCCGTCGGTGGTGACGAGTTGGCTGTTGGCATTGGTGTTGAACGAACCCGCCCGGGTGTATTGCACCTCGTTGTTCGGGCCCAGCACCTGGAACCAGCCGCGGCCGTTGATCGCGAGGTCGTAGGGATTGCCGGTCTGGGTGAGCGCGCCCTGGATGTGCAGCTTGCGGATCGCCGCCGACTTGACGCCGAGGCCGAGATTGGCGCCTTCCGGAATCGGCGACGAGCCGTTGACGTTCGCGACGCCCTGCATCCGGTCCATCTGGTAGAACAGATCGGTGAACTCCGCGCGCGCCCGCTTGTACGACGTCGAGTTGATGTTGGCGATGTTGTTGGCGATGACTTCGATATTGGTCTGCTGGGCATTCATGCCCGTGGCCGCAATGGCAAGCGATTTCACAATGTGACTCCTTCAGATCAAATCGACATACGAACGACTTCTTGGTAGGCCTGCACGACCTTGTCGCGAACCGCGACCGCCGTCTGCAAGGCTTGCTCGGCCGACATCAGCGCCTCGACGACGCGCCGCGTCGATTCCTTGCCCTGCATCGCCGAGATCGACGCCGCCTCGCCCGCCTTCAGCGTGCCGATCGCGTCCGTCGTCACCTGCTTCATCACCGAATCGAAGCCGACGTCGCCGCCGGACTGGATCGCGGTCGGCGCCGCCGGCGCGATCGCCTGCGTCTCGGTTGCGCGGCTCGCCGCCTGGCCCGCGGAGATCGCCGTGGACGAAATTGCCTCAAGCATTGTCAGCTCCTCAGAAGGTCGATGGTCATGCCCAGCATCGACCTCACCTGTTTCACGACCTGGAGATTGGCTTCATAGGACCGGTTGACTTCCCGCATGTCGGCCATCTCGATCATCATGTTGACGTTCGGCAGCTTGACGTAGCCCGACTTGTCGGCGGCGGGATGCCCAGGATCGTACTCCACGCGGTACGGCGTGGTGTCGACGCCGACCTCCTTGACCTTCGCGAGCTGCGCGCCCGAGGCACGGTCCATCGCGGCATCGAAGGTGATCGTCTTGCGCTGATACGGATCGGCGCCGGCGGTCCGTCCCGTCGACGTCGCGTTGGCGAGGTTTTCCGAGACGATGCGCATGCGCGTCGACTGCGCTTCGAGCCCGGAGCTCGCAACCGTCAGGGAGGCGCTCAGTGAGTCCAGCATGTCAATTCACCTCAGGTCTTCACGCTCGACAGCAGCATGCGGTGGAACGACCGCACGACCGCCGAGTTCATCGAGTAGTCGCGATTGACGTCGTTGCCCTTGATCATCTCCTGCTCGAGACTGACGGAATTTCCGGAGTGAACCACGTCCCAGCTGTCCTTCTTGGAGGTCGCGCGCGTGTCGGTCTCGGTCGCGGAAAGCTGCATGTGCGTCGGTGACGTCGTCGCGAGCCTGACCGGCATTCCGTCGAGCACCTTGTTGAACGGCTCGACGTCGCGCGCCTTGAAGCCCGGCGTATTCGCGTTGGCGACGTTGGTGGCGATGGTCGACTGGCGGAGTTCGAGGTACCGCGCTTGCGACGATGCGAGTTCGAAGAGATAAAGCGGTCCCACGACAGTCCCATTCTGGTCCATTCGAGGAGAAGCCTAGGGCGTTAAGCTTTCGTCAAGCTGTTGGGCGAAGCACCATCCTCGGAAATCTACTGGACCTTCTCGGGCCGGGTCGTCTGCTTCGACTGCAGGAAGTAGATGATCTCGGCGACGGGCCGGAAGAATTCGGCCGGAATCACCTGATCGACCTGAACGGCCTCGTAGAGCGCACGCGCCAGAACCTTGTTCTCGATCACGGGGATTCTATTCTTCTCCGCGACTTCGCGGATCTTCAGCGCGATCACGTCCATGCCCTTGGCCACCACGAGCGGCGCCGGGTTTTCCTCGCGGTTGTAGCGCAGTGCGATCGCAAAGTGCGTCGGGTTCGCGATCACCAGCGTCGCGCGCGATGCGGAGGCGATCATCCGCTGTCGCGAGCGGTCGCGCGCCAGCGAACGCAGGCGCGCCTTGACCAGCGGGTCGCCTTCGGCCTGCTTGTGCTCGTCCTTGATCTCCTGCCGGGTCATGCGCAGCTCGCGCCGCCAGTGGAAGCGCGCCCAGGCGAGGTCGATCGCGACCAGGACGATGGTCGCGATGCAGATCGCCGAGACGATCCGCATCGCGATGTTGAGGATCATCTCCGGCAGCGCGACGGGGTCGGTGTACATCGCCTCGAACGCCTTCGCTTCGGACGAGCGCAGCACGAAGGCGACGACGACGGTCACCGAGGCGAGCTTGAACAGCGACTTGGCGAACTCGACGAGGCCCTGCGTTCCGAACAGCCGGTTCCAGCCGCTCACCGGGGAGATTCGCGAAAGGTCCGGCATGATGCGCTGAAGCACCAGGTTGGGCGCGTTTTGCAGCAGCGACGATGCCAGCCCGAACACGAGCAAAACGACCAGCAGCGGCACCAGGAATCGCAGCGCCTCGAGTCCCACCACGGTGAGGAGGTTCTGCGCGTCCGCCCCGGTGGCGAGGGGGAAGCCCTCGGGATCGTCGAGGAGGCTCTTCAGGGTCGGCGTCAATTGCTGCACGCCCTGGCCGATCAGGAACATCTGGATGACCATCAGCGCCGCCATCGACGCGAAGATGGAAGCCTCCCGAGAGACCGGAATTTTGCCCTGTTCGAGCGAATCGCGGACTTTCTTCTCGGTCGGCTCTTCTGTCTTGCTCTCCTGATCGGTTGTTTCTGCCATGCCCGTTCAGCGGTCAGCGGAAGACCAGCTCATCCTCCTGCTCGGGGTTGAGCTCGATTTCGCCCTTCTCCGCGAGGTCGAGCGCGAGATCGGTGATCACGCGCCGGGCCTCCAGCACGTCGCGCTGGTTCGACGGTTCGCCGATCGCGAGCTCGTGCTCGACGACGCGGCGGACGCGCGATGCGACCGACGACAGGATCAGCTCGCGGAAGTTCTTGTCGGTCCCCTTCAGCGCGATGACGATGCGATCGGTCGGCACCTGATCGAAGATCATGGTGCGCGCCTTCGGCGTCAGGTGGATCACGTCGTCGAAGGTGAACAGCAGCTCCTTCAGCACTTCGGCCGATTTCGGCCGCTTCTCCGACAGGCTCTTCAGCATGTCCTCGATGTGGCCGCGCTCCATCTTGTTGATGATGTCGGCGACGCGGGCATAGGTGTCCGCGCCGAGGTTGCGGGCGAAGTTCAGCGTCAGGTCCTCGTGCAGCGTCTTCTCGAGAACCTTCATCGCGTCGTCGGCGATCGGCTTGAGGCTGAGCACGCGCCGCATCAATTCGTTGCGCAGGCTGGACGGCAACTGGCTCATCACCTTGGCGGCACAGGCCGGCTTGACCTTGGACAGGATGAGGGCCGCGGTCTGCGGATGCTCCTTGGACAGGTAGGTGGCCAGCGAATTTTCCGACACCGACGAGACACGATCCCACACCGACCGGCTCGAATTGCCGAGCAGGTCCGTCATGATCGCCGAGACCTGGTCGGCCGGTAGCACGTCGCCAAGCACGGCCTCGAGGCCGCCGAGCGTGCCGAGAATGTTGGCACCCATCGAGAACTGCTGGGCGAACTCCTCGACGATCCCCTCCAGCTCCTGCGCGGTGATCGGCCGCAGCTCGGCCGCGGCCTTGGTCACGATGCGGATATCCTGCGGCTCGAACTGCGCGAGCACGCTCGCGGCCGCCTGCCGGCCCATGGCCAGCAGGAGTGCCGCGACCTTCTCCGTTCCGCCCAGCGTGGCAACGCCTCGCTGCTTGATGGGAGCGATGCCGACCTGTGCCGCCATGGTCAGGTATCACCCTGCCCCAGCGGTCCAACGATCTCCGTGAGCGAGACACCGAAGCGGGAATTGTCCTCTTCGACGACGACCACTTCGCCGCGGGCGACGATACGGCCGTTGACGACGACGTCGACGGGCTCACCGACCCGGTGGTCGAGCGGAACCACCGCGCCGCGCCCGAGCTTCATCAGGTTCGCCACCGGGATGGTAGCCGAACCCAGCACCACCTGCATGGTGACGGGAATGCGCAGGATGGCATCGACATTGGCGAACTTGCCGCTCTCCTCCGCCGTGCGCGCGGCGATCTCGGCCAGCCGCTCCAGCGGAGACGTCTCGGTCTCTTCCGATGCAGATGCAGACTCATAGTCGAAGGATTGCGCCATTTGGTATCGCCTCTTGGTATTTCCGCTCCCGGAGCGCCACGGCGTTCCGGTCGTATCTGGTTCGCCGGCCCCGGCTTCAGTGCTTGTTCACGTCGGCGCCGCTCCCGGTCGCTGCGGACGCGAGCCCGCTCCTGGCGTCGAGCGCCGCGATCGCCTCGTGGGCCTGGTCGATCTTCGTGCTCAGCACGTTGGCGAGCCGTCCGAGATTTGCGGTCGAATCATGCGCCGCGGTGATAACCGTGTCGAAGGCGCCCGCCGTCTCGTGGACGATGGTCGAGAATTCGCCCTGGTAACTGCGCAGCCGCGCCAGCTCGCGGTGCATCCGCGTCACCCGCATGCTGGTGAAGGCAAGCGCAATCAGCAGCACCGCATCAACGAGATAGGATATCATCGACGAACTCCCGTTTCTGATCCACGGGATCTGCCACCTGCATGGCGTAATAGCCATCGAGCTGGCCGATCTGACACCAGAACAGCACCTGGTTGTTGCTTTCGAGACGAGCCAGCGTGCGCGGCGTGGCTTCGAGCTCGAGCACCTGCCCGACCTGGAACTTCACGACGTCGCCGAGGGTCACCATCTTCTCATCGAGCACCGCGCTCAACGTCACTTCGGTGCGGTGGACCTCGCTCTCCATCTGCTCGCGCCAGCGCGGATCGGACGCGCGGCCGTCGCTGACGACGACATGGGCGAGCTTCTGGCGCAGCGGGTTGAGCGCGGAGTGCGGAATGATGAGGAACATCTGGCCGCCGCGGTAGAGCGCCTGCAACATGATGTTCGCGCAGATCGACATGTTGCCGCTCCGCCCGATCGCCAGCGAGGCCATCGCGGTCTCGACCCGCTCGACACGGAAGGTGACGTTGGACGTGCCGGCGAAGGCGGATTGCAGCGCCTTGGCGAAGCGCTCGAACAGCGCCTGGACCAGGCGGATCTCGATGTTCGAGAACGAGCGCTCGACGTCGAGCGGCGGTTCGGCACCATCGGAACCGAACATCGCCTCGACCATCGTGAACACGAAATCGCGGTCGAGCATGATGATGATGCGGGAGTCCCACTGCTCGGCATAGAGCACGGCGGCGACCGCGTTGGCCTCATAGTCCTTGATGATGTCGCCGACCCGATCATTGGTGATGCCGTTGACCGAGAAATAGCAGGGCGTTCCCGCCATCGGCTGGAGGCTATCGGTGCAGGATGCCGCCATGCGATCGAAGATCACATTGAGCATCGGCATGCGTTCGATCGATATGCCGGCCGCGTCCAGCAGGTAGTTCGGCAACTGCTTCCGCTGATCGACCTCGACGTCTTCCATCGTCATGCGCGCGCCGCCTTCGGTTCAGCGTCAGCCACGACAGCCTTCGGACCCGCGATCGTCTCGTTCTCGACGACATCGATCGACGGACGCTCGCTGCTCGAGATCATCTTGCGGCCGTGCTCGACCGCGATCTGCGGCATGGCGCCGTTCATGAATGCCAGCAGCGTCTGCTTGACGATGATGTAGGGCCGGCACTTCTTCTCGCGCGTCATCTTGATCTTGATCGCGAAGGGCGAAATGATGCCGTAGGACAGGAAGATGCCGGCGAAGGTGCCGACCAGGGCGGCGCCGATGAAGCCGCCCAGCAGCTTCGGCGACTGGTCGAGCGCGCCCATCGCCTTGATGACGCCGAGCACCGCGGCGACGATGCCGAGCGCCGGCAACGCCTCGGAGACCGTCACCAGCGAATGGTAGGGCGCCAGCTTGCCCTTCACGATTGTGTGGATCTCCTCGTCCATCAGCGCTTCGATCTCGTGCGTGCGCGCATTGCCCATGATGATGAGACGGACATAGTCGCAGATGAACTGGAGCAGCGACGGGTCACCGAGCACGCTCGGGAACGCCTTGAAGATCTCGGAGGACGCGGGATCGTCGATATGCGCCTCGACCTCGTTGCGGCCCTTGCCCCGCAGCTCGCGCATCAGGGCATGCAGCGCCCCGAGCAGGTCGAGATAGTAGCGCTGGCCCGGCACCGCGCCGGTGATGGCCTGCATGCAGGCAACCCCGGTATCCACGACCGTCTTCCAAGGGTTGGCCACGATGAAGGTGCCGACCGCGGTGCCCATGATGATCACGAACTCCCACGGCTGCATCAGCACGGCCAGATGCCCGCCCATGGCGGCAAATCCGCCGAGCAGCGCCGCCACCGTGATGAAAATCCCCACGAAACTGAGCAACGCGCCACTCCATCGCCGATCCCACCGGGAATGTCTAGTCGGCGACGCTTGCGCGAAGCTGGCTTCCCGCTCGCCAGCCCCGCGCAAGCAATTCACGGCAGCTTGGGACGATGTCGCAATGGCGACCAGAGGGGCGCGGGTCATGCTATCCACGATCGCGGACTACACCAGATTGACCAAGGACCTGGGCAAGTCGATGACGCAGGTCGCGACCCAGCCGGATGTCAGCCGCGAGACCGATTACTTCCTCAGCCATATCGGCAACGTGAAGACGATCGACGACTTCCTGAAGGACTACCGCCTCTACACCTATGCCATGAAGGCCTATGGCCTCAGCGACATGACCTACGCCAAGGCGTTCATGCGCAAGGTGCTGACCGAGGGGGTCTCGAACAAGGACGCCTTCGCCAACAAGCTCACCGACGCCCGTTACCGGGAATTCGCCACCGCCTTCAATTTCGCCGCCCTCGGCGACAAGGCGACCCAGACCACCGCAGCCACGACCGGCACGGCCACCCAGTACGTCACGCAGACGATGGAGCAGAAGGCCGGCGACCAGAACGAGGGCCTGCGGCTGGCGCTCTATTTCACCCGCAAGGCGTCCACGATCACGAATGCCTACCAGATCCTCGCCGACAAGGCGCTGACCCAGGTCGTCCAGACCGCCATGGGCTGGTCGTCGACGATCAGCTCGTCCGACATCGATGCCCAGGCCAAGATGATCACGGACAAGATCGACCTCACCGATTTTCAGGACCCGACCAAGGTCACCAAGTTCGTGCAGCGCTTCGCGGCGATGTGGGACGCGACCCAGGCCCAGAGCGACAACTCGACCAACCCCGCGCTGGTCCTGATCGGCGGCGCGGCGACGTCGGCCAGCCTGGATACCGACATGCTCACGAAGCTTCAATCCATCCGGTTCGGGAAGTAAGTCATGCAATCGGCTCTCTATGTGGGATTGTCGGCGCAGGTCGCCCTCGAAAAGCGCCTCCAGACGATCGCCAACAACGTCGCCAACGTCAACACGGCGGCGTTCCGCACCGACGTGGTGAAGTTCGAGACCGTGCTGTCCAAGGCCGGCGCGAACCCGGTCGCGTTCTCCTCGCCCGGCGACAACATCATTTCGCGCGAGACCGGCAACATCACCGAGAGCGGCAATCCGCTCGACGTCGCCGTGGTCGGTCAGGGCTGGCTCGCCTTCGCCGGCCCGAACGGCACGGTCTATACGCGTGACGGCCGGCTCCAGATCGCCGCCAACGGCGACCTTCAGACGGTGGCCGGCTTCCCCGTCATCGATGCCGGCGGCGCGCAGATCACGCTCGACCCGAACGGCGGGCCGGTCTCGATCGCACGCAGCGGCGCGATCACCCAGGACAACAACGAGATCGGCACCATCGGCCTGTTCAACATTCCCACTGATGCCAATCTCGAGCGCTACGGCAATTCGGGCGTGACGCCCGACCGGCCTGCGACCGCCATCGCCGATTTCTCCCGCGACGGCTTCAAGCAAGGCTATGTCGAGGGCTCCGGCGCCAATCCGATGATGGAATTGACGAAGCTGATGGCGGCCTCGCGCGCCTTCGACGGCACCAATTCGATGATCGAGGGCACCGAGAGCTCGCTCCAGAACGCAATCCGGACGCTGGGCGAGCCCGGCAAGTAGAGTGCGCCCCGTGCGCAATGAGGGTGGACGGTTTCTTTGAACGCTCTTCGGCAACTCGAGTGGGCGCTGCTGGAGCTTCAGCAGAGCACTCCCCTGGCAAGCGTCAGCGGCGCGATCTCCGAGATCGCGCCGACGCATTTCCGTGTCTCCGGCCTGTCGCGCTTCGTCAGGCTCGGTGAACTCATCGGCGTCAACTCCGGCGGCAAGCCCCAGATCGGCGAGGTGGTGCGGATCGACAGCGAGGGCATCATCGCCAAGCCGTTCGACCGGCAATTTGCCGGCGGTCTCGGTTCCGTCGCCTACCGCATGCCGCCATTGTCTTTCGCGCCCGATCCGAGCTGGAAGGGCCGGGTCATCAACGCGCTCGGCGCCCCGCTGGACGGACAAGGCCCGCTGACGCCGGGATCGCGCGCCGTCTCGGCGGAGGCCGAGGCGCCCTCGGCCATGAAGCGCGCGCGCGTCCACAAGCCGCTGCGCACCGGCGTGCGCGTCATCGACCTGTTCGCCCCGATCTGCGCCGGCCAGCGCGTCGGCATCTTTGCCGGCTCCGGCGTCGGCAAATCGACGTTGCTCGCGATGCTTGCCCGCAGCCAGGGCTTCGACACCGTCGTGCTGGCGCTCGTCGGCGAGCGCGGCCGCGAAGTGCGCGAATTCATCGAGGACGTGCTGGGCGCCAATCGCAATCGTGCGGTCACCATCGTATCGACGGGCGACGAGAGCCCGATGATGCGGCGGCTGGCGCCGAAGACGGCCATGGCGGTAGCCGAATATTTCCGCGATCGGGGCGAATCGGTTCTGCTTGTGGTCGATTCGATCACCCGTTTCGCCCACGCCGCCCGCGAGGTCGCGCTCGCCGCCGGCGAGCCCGCGGTCGCGCGCGGCTACGCGCCGACGGTCTTCACGGACCTGCCGCGCCTTCTGGAGCGCGCCGGCCCCGGCGAGGAGGGATCCGGAACGATCACCGGGATTTTCTCCGTGCTGGTCGACGGCGACGATCACAACGAGCCGATCGCCGACACCATTCGCAGCACGCTCGACGGGCACATCGTGCTCTCCAGGCACATCGCCGACCAGGCGCGCTATCCGGCCGTGGACGTTCTGGCCTCGGTCTCCCGCCTCGCCCATAACGTCTGGGACCCCGAAGAGCGCGAATTGGTGAGCAAGCTGCGCACCATGATCGCCAAATACGAGGACACGCGCGATCTTCGCCTGATGGGCGGATACCAGTCGGGACGTGATTCGGGCCTCGACCAGGCGATCGACCTGGTTCCGAGAATCTACAGCGCAATGCGGCAAGACGCATCGGCTCAGCCGAGCGCAGATCCGTTCCGCGAGCTGAGGGACATGCTCAAGGGCGAGTAGCAGGTGAGACGGCGCACGACGCGCCCGCGATCTCGCCCTTCTCATTGTTTCTACAGTCGGTCGCGCATCCAGTCACGCGGCCGGCGCATGCCTCCCGTCACCGCCACCGCGACCCGTCGTGAGCGCATCAACCGTTCGGATGACTCATCGGGCGGCCGCGACGGAAGCGGAGACGGCTCCGCGAGTGGAACAACCGCCGCGTGTAATCCCTACAAGTTCTCTCGGCGATTCTCCGGACGCATTGCACAAGTTGTGGATGACTCATCAACGCGCATCAGCTTTTGTCATGCACAAGCTTCCATCAACTTGCATCAACGGCGGACAACGACGTGCCCTGCAATTAAACCGTCGTATACTTGCGGGCATGCTGCCCGTAGGACAACGTATTGCGTTCACTACCATGTGTCCCTAAGAGCGAGATTGTCTTGAACGTTACATTCGCCTGCAACGACATCCAGTCTCCGAGAGCGTCTCTACTTGATTTTGTTGAGAAGCTCATTCATCGTTTCGGTGGAATATCAAGAAACGTCTGCTTGTGACTTGAACTCAGGGGCTTCGGTTGAACAATTCCCGTCCATCGTCCGTTCGTGACGGCAACTTGGGCTCCCGTGCGACGACGACGCGATTGGCATGTCATCGGCGACGCGGCCTCTCGCTCCGGACGACGCGACGCACGCTGGTTCGGCTCGGGCGCGTTGCGGTCCGTGCCTTCGAGCAGGAATCGGGCACGACGTACTCATCGGGCATCTCCGGAGGTCTGACCTCTTTCGAATTAATCGCGAACCAGGGCGCAAGGCGGCTTCGGGACGCCGCAGACGAAGTTCCGGGGACGAGGTAAATCCATGCCATTGGCACGAGAAGCCGTCGAGCTGCTGGTCCAGGCGGCGAGGGCTTGGTATTTCGAAGGCAATCAGCATGGATTGCGCGATCGGGAATGGATGGCGCTGCGCTTTCTCGGCCGCGCCAACAGGTTTTCGCGCACACCGTCCGCGCTCGCCGGCTTCATCGGCTCCACCAGGGCGACTGCATCGCAGATCGTGAAGACGCTCGAGAGCAGGTCCTTCCTGGTGCGAAAGCCCTCGCACGAGGACAAGCGTTCCGTGGTGCTCCACGTCACCGCGCAGGGCGAGAAGTGCCTGAGCCAGCACGACCCGATCAACCACGTGGTGAATGCGGTCACGGCGCTCGGAACCGAGGAGTGCATCAGGCTGCGCGACTCGCTGCGGGAGATCCTCAATCACCTCGACGCAGCTCACCAGCGGCTCGATGCCAGCATCTGCCGGGACTGCATGTTTCTCGCCGAACGCAGCCCTGGCATCGGCCCGGCCGCCGCGAAGGGACGCGCAACCGCCGAATTCATGTGCCGGCTGTATCGCGCCCCCGTCTCGCTCGAGGAAACCGAACTGCTCTGCACCAGCTTCGAGCGCACCCGCGACCGCCCGAAGATCAAGGCGCATCTCGACCGTGCGCGCGTGGCGAGCCAGGGATGAGGCGAAGGCCCGCAGCCTGAGCGCAACTTCCGCACCGATGGCGCGGCCAAAGCTTGTGTAAGATTTCGCGGCGCTCGCAATGACGGCAGTATCAGCTCCGTCATCCCCGCACAACGGCGAGAGATAAGCGCCCGTAGTTTCCACATCGTCATTGCGAGCGCAGCGAAGCAATCCAGAATCCCTCCGCGGAAAGACTCTGGATTGCTTCCGCCTTCGCTAAGGCTTCGGCGGACAAGTCGCTGCGCTCGCAAGGACGGAACAAGACGAATCGTCGTCATCTTCTGGCTCGCTTCTCGACTCGCAGACACGCCTTCACGTCCCCGCGGCGCATTTCGCCCGAGCTTTGCTTCATCGCTCCACCCTCTTTCAGCCAAGAGGGCGCAGGGAAGGCCGGGTGCCGGCTGGCACCCACGGTCCGCTGTGCGCGTGTAGCGCATGAAAAGATGCACAGCGGCATACAGGTGCAGCCAAAACACTCGGCCTTCCCTGCGCAGTGGTCTGACGGCTTATGCCGTGATCTCCCGGGAGCCGAGTTCCTTCTGGCCTCCCTCACCCCGCGAATTGACGATGCCGTCCGCCCGGTCGGGCTCGCGTGCACCTCCGCGAAAGGCTTGACCGTAGCAACGACGGCCAGGACCACACGGTTTTGCCGTACGCGCATTCGCCGACCGCCACAGGGTTCTCCCGCGCTGTCGACGTCGCGGGAAAGATGTTGGCGAGACGAGCTTTCAGCGCCGCTCATCCGCACGCGGTTTCGGGCTCACAGGGACTACCCGCCCTGCCCGCACCATGTCGTGCCGACGCTGCCGCGTCCACCGCAGCCCGGCTCGCGAAACGTGACGACACAAGATCGCCCCTCAAGGTCAAACCGGGATGGGCGACACATACGACAAATCCGAATTTCGGTAAAGTGGAATATTTTTGTCGAGGCGGATTGACAGCTTTGCGGGTGTTTTGCCCGTCGGGCAAACGAGGCTGTCTCCACCTCGTCATTGCGAGCGCAGCGACTTGTCCGCCGAAGCTTTAGCGAAGGCGGAAGCAATCCAGGCGCAAAAAAACACCCGGCGGTTTCCCGCCGGGTGTTCGTTCGCGTGGTTCGATAGATCTTACCAGTTGCGCTGAGCGCGGAGGATCATGGCGATCGAGTCCTGATCCTTCAGCTCGTAGGTCGCGGCCGGCTTGGCGGTCACGACGTTCGGGGTGACGCCAACCGTACCGGAGTACTTCTGGTCGAGATGGGTCCAGGAGAGGTCGGCCGAGAACGTCAGGTTCTTGACCGGGGTCCAGCGGGTGACGAGACCCAGCTGGCCGATCGCGAAGTCCGGGTTACAGCTGGTCACACCCGCCAGGCCACCGAACACGCCGCCAGCACCGCCGGCGCCGCAGAGGGTGGTCTTGGCCAGCGTACCGAACTGGGCCTGAGCGTAGGCACCGTAGATCGCGGTGTTCCAGGCCGCATCCCAGTTGTGGGTGTAAGCGCCACGGAAGCCCCAGGTCTTGACGGTTTCCTGCGAGCTGCCGGTCACGAACACCGTGTCGGGAGCGTTGGCGAAGCCGATGCTGCCGTAGGCGCCAGCAACGCCCGAATTACCGTACAGCGCGTAGGAGCTGCCCGACAGATTCTGGAAGTTGTAGCGGGTCGCACCGTCGGTGTAGACGGCCTGGATGTTGATCGTGTCACCCGCGCCGGTCGGGATGTTCTTGATCGAGAGAGCGAGCTGAACCGCCCAACCCCACTTGTCGTCGGGGTGGCCGGTGGTCTCGTTCGCACCGTAATAGCCAACGTGGTTGTCATGCGCAGCCACCGACGCCTGGAAGAGGCCCCAGGCCTGGTCGACACGCACCTGACCGACGAGGTTCGGCGAACGCGAGCCGCCGATGGCGTTGGTGCCGTACGAACCGCCGATCATGCCAGCCGCGGTCGCGCCGGTCATGTTGAGGTTGCCAGCCTGATAGTACTGGGTCGCATCTTCAGCCGAGAACGACGCAGTGATCCCCTGGCCGAAGTCGGCCGTGTACGTGAACTGGGTGACGCCGGTCACGGTGCCGCTGCCGCCGACGAGGTTGTCGGTGATGTTGCCGGGATAGTTGGTCCAGGGCGCGTCGAACTGCGACACGGCCTTACCCATCGTGAAGCCAGCGAACTGGATGAAGGCGTAGTACACGCCGAGCGCACCGGCCGAGGTGTTGCCGTCGGTGCCGTTCACCGAGCCGGAGCCGTTCGAGCCGACGAGGCCGGTGCCCGCAGCGTTGAGACCGAGCGTACCGCTGTACTGGGTTCCACCCGTTGCCGAACCGGTGGGCGTATAGTTGCCGGTCGTCCAGGTGAACACGCCGTCGAAGAAGGTGCGGACCACGCCGTACTCGGTCGCGGTGCGGGTGTCGATGTTCAGGTCTTCACGAGCGCGGAAGGTGTAGTAGTTCATCAGGCGGTTGCGAGCACCGGCAACGCCGCCCTGGTTCGGATTGAAGTCCGAGTTGGTATTGAGGTTCGCGTCGGCACGCAAATAGCCGCCCAGCTTGATGCAGGTGTCGGTGCCCGGGATGTAGTAGAATCCGGCGCCGTACAGCGAGCAGATCTTCACGTATTCGACCGCTTTGGCCTTTACGGGGAGATCGGCTGCGAACGCCCCGGAGGCGGCCATCAGGCCGGCAGCCGAGCCGAGAAAGAGCGTCTTCGTCAACTTCATTAGTAAACCTCCAGGTCGGTTCGGGGGCTCGGCTCCTCGCTGGAGGCCGCGTTACCCACATCAATTTCCGTTCAATTCAGATCCGCACTGAAGGTCCGGACTGAAACGACAGCGAGGTGCCCCCCCTCCGTCGTGCTTCACGTATAGTTTATAAAAACAATCGTCTCAATTCATTGATTTAGTGAATCGCAAGTTGGAAAGGGGATGTTGCCTGCGAGCAACAGGAGGCGAAAGACGCGGCACAAGTAGCTGAAATAAAAGAAAAAGCCCTCAGGGGGCATCCCGAGGGCTTTCTTGGAGGTCTCACATCGCTGGTCGTTGACAGCGGTCAAGAGCAGCAAATTCTGAGTGAACGTGACATAACTTAATCAATTGTTTTTTGCAAGCATTAAGTGCCGACACGATTTCCCCAATGAAGAGTTCCGCGCACGATATGCGAGACGGTTTCCCAATATCCCGCTAAAAGGCTGATCAAAGACAAAAAGAAAAATGACCAAGGGGGAAGCCATATGATCGAGAAGAAGCTCGACCGGGCGATTACAGACTTCATCTGGAACGTCGTTGAAATCCACTCTCAGCTCGAGGACATCCACAGCAGCTGGGCCGGACTGCTGGGCATCACCGAGCCGCAATGGCTGATCCTGATGGCCATCACCGAGCTGGACGAGGGACGAGGCGTCGCCGGAATCGACGTCGCGAACAAGCTGCGCGTCCACCCCGCCTTCGTGACCAACCAGACCAAGAGCCTCGAGAAGCACGGGTTCCTGTCGCGACGGCCAGCGGCCGACGACGCCCGCTTCGTTCTGATGTCGCTGACGGAAAAGGCGACGACGGAAATTGAAAAACTGTCCAAGCGGAAGCTCGCCCTGAATTCGACCATGTTCAACGAGCTCGACGAGAAGACCCTCGCCGATTTGAATGCCGCGCTCGCGACCATTGCCAAGAATGCCCGGCTCGCTGCACGGCTACTGGCTATCGACGTGTCGTGATACGCGGTTCTTCACGACGCAGCCAAGGCGCGACGGCATGGGAAAGAATCCTCGGCGCGCTTCGGGTCGTTGTCTCCGGATGACTGCGCCGCGTTCGTCGCGAGAAGACCGCGGCTCAGTCATGCGGATCACGGGCTAAAGATAGGTGACGGGATCGAGGCGACGGGCAGCTCCAAGCTTGGCGTCGAGCCATTCAAAAATGAAGTCGTCCACCGTGATGAAATTCTCGACCTCGCCCAGAGGATACGGGATGCGATTCGGCACGACGATCGAGCAGTCGGCTCCGGCCTGGCGATAGCCGGCTTGCAGCTCGAGTGCCTCCTGTTCGCGCACCATCGAGCGGCTCCCGACCACCATGAGAAGCGGACAGGCCATTCGGCGCGGCGACGACAACGGACGCATCGAGGCTCCGCCCTCGACGACCTGCTCGACGCCTGTCATCCAGTGAACCGATGCCCGGTGCGCGACCGACCGCAAAAGACCGCCGTCGCACACGGCGGCGGCTACCCTGCGATCCGAGAGGACAAGGCGGGAGGCATGACTGGCGCCCGTTCCTTCGCCGTAGATCGCTATCCGCTGCGCGTCGACATCCGGGCGGGCCTCCAGATAGTCCAGCCAGCATTGGAGGATATGCTCCTGTTTGAGCGGACGACGAACAGGCGAACTGCCGGGATCGATGAGCAGAAGTGACATGTTCCGGCGAAGCGAGGCGGGCAAGAGCCTGCTCATCATCGAGGCCAGGGTGACGTCCTCGTCGGCGATGCAGATGACCGCAGGCGCGGAAGGCCCGTGACAGAGCGCCGGCAGGAAGAAGCCGGTCAACGCTCCCTGCTCGAAGTCGTCGATCTCGACGTGCTCGATCGCGTGAGCCGCATCGTCCGCGAAGCTTCTCAGGCTGAGACCGACCCTATCGGCGAAGTCGGTACTCGCGAGATCGTCCGGAGAAGACAGGCTTCGCGCGACCTCGAACGCCATCAGCGCGCATATCCACGCTTCGCACGCGACGATCCGGCCGGCACCGTCCGCGCGCGCGGATTCGGCGGAGCTCCGGTAGTCTTCCGCAACCCTCAACCAGTCTGAAAACCAAAGATGCCTGTGCGCCTCGCGCGCAAGCTCCGCGACAGACAGACTTTCGAAAAATTCGGACGCGCGCTTTCGCAAGCGTACGAGGCTTCCACCGGCGCCGTCACAGCGGCCGTGAGGCCAATGATCACCTTCCATTTTTTTCTCCGAACGGCGCCGTCAGCGATTGGCCGGGCTTGCCGGCTGCGCATTCAGCGCAGAGCCGTGCACGCCTGCTCGATGCGATCCCAGGCGTACCTGGTCGCGTCCATCGCGCTTGCGTCTGCTGATGCCGTCCGCCTCGCCGATCTGTCTCGCTGCCGTCTCGACTCCACGCAGGGACAGCACATCGTGCCCCGCGCAGGATCGGAGCGTTGTTGCAGCGAGACCCCATCCGATGTTCGTTTCGTCTTCGCTTCGCGCGGGCGAGGGCACTTGGCCAAACCGTGTGTAGCCCCCATCAGCCGGTCTCAACACAAGTTGCACGCCGGCTCCAACTCAATCGTCACGTCTCAGCTCCGTTGCTGATGTACAGTCATGGCCCCGCGCCACTTTGCCATTTTTGCGGTCCTAGGTTTGTAGTTTTTTGTTGCGATCGACGACTAAATATTGGCTGCCATTTGATGACAGAGGAGGCAGGGCCTGTGTCGGCTTTCATCGTGAACCTGTTATGACCCGAACCGGCGCGCCGCCAATCAAGATAGCGAAGAAAGATGCGGCGGATTGCCGCTTTCATCGATGGCGGCCGTCTTCGCCGCGGTTTTTTTGACTGTCGATGTCGCAGGAAAACTCGCGAGACGAACCATCAACGCCGCTCATCCGCACACGGTGCGCGAAACGTGACGATATACGATCGCCTTCTAGGTGAGCCGGATGATCGAGATATCCGACATTCCGAAATTCGGATAAGCAGCTTGCTGTGAGCAGTGCGAGGATCTGCAGACCCATAGCCGGCCAGGAATCGTCACACTCCTGGCGTCAGCAACACGGCTGCGCCGCCTGCCGGCCCCCTTGTATGCATTATCCCAGTTGCCATTATCGGGCACTTCGCTTTACATGCCGGCAACCTGCCCTCGGATTGCAGCCGGGGCACAAAAATCACATGACATTTCCAAGGGACGAAACATGGCGCGCAACATATTGATTCTCGGGGCTTCCTACGGCTCCCTGCTGGGCACGAAGCTGCTGATGGCGGGACACAACGTCACCCTCGTCTGCCGCGCCAAGACCGCGGAGCTGATCAACCGTGACGGTACCGAGGTCCGCATCAAGTTGCGCGACGAGGCGGTGCACCGGGCGATCTTCTCGCGCGACCTGCCCGGCAAGCTCGATGCGGTGACGCCGGCCGATGTCGACGTCTCCCGTTACGACATGGTCGGCCTTGCGATGCAGGAGCCGCAATACACCAACCACACGGTGCGCGTGCTCATGGTTAAGATCGCCGCGGCGAAGCTGCCGTGCCTGTCGATCATGAACATGCCGCCGCTGCCCTATCTGAAGCGGATTCCGGCGCTCGCAGGCATGGATCTCGAGGAGGCCTATACCAACGCGCAGGTGTGGGAGCGGTTCGAGCCGGGCCTGGTGACGCTGTGCTCGCCCGACCCGCAGGCCTTCCGTCCGCCGGAGGAAGCCGCGAACGTGCTTCACGTCGGCCTGCCCACCAACTTCAAGGCATCGGTCTTCGCCGACGAGAAGCACAACAAGGTGCTGCGCGAGCTCGAAGCCGACATCGACGCGGTGACGCTCGACGGCCACGACGTGCCGGTGAAGCTGAAAGTGTTCGATTCCCTGTTCGTGCCGCTTGCGAAGTGGTCGATGCTGCTGACCGGCAACTACCGCTGCATCACGCCGCACGAGCCGCAGTCGATCCGCGACGCCGTGCACGGCGATCTCAAGCGCTCGCAGACGATCTACGATCATGTCGACGCGATCGCCCGCCGCCTCGGCGCCGATCCGCAAGACCAGGTGCCGTTCGCGAAATACGCCAAGGCGGCCGAAAGCCTGCTCAAGCCGTCGTCGGCCGCGCGCGCGGTGGCCAGCGGCGCGCCCTTCATCGAGCGCGTCGACCTGCTGGTGAAGCTGATCTCGCATCAGCTCGGCGTGCCCAACCCCGAGATCGACCGCACGGTCGAGACCGTGGACCAGAAGCTGAACGAGAAGATCGTGCAGGGCGGATCGGGCGCGCAGTAGCCGCGCGCCACGTCTGTCGCTATCGCGCTACGCAGGCGCTCACGCGCTCAGGAATGATTGAAGCCAGATCAGGCCGGTCACGGCGACGAGCGTGACCGCGCCGGTGCGCGTGATGATCTCAGGGTAGCCGAGACGACGGGCGCCGCCGCCAAGCGTTGCGCCCAACGCAATCCACGCGGCGCCCGCGGTGACGATCTGAAGCGCGATCATTCCGAGCCACGGCAGGAGCTCGAACAGTCCGGCCTGGAGCGGCAGGAGCAGGAAGGCGAACACCATCGCCTTCGGATTCAGCAGCGTGGTGATCAGCACCTGACGGAACGTCACCACAGCGCCGCCGCGCAGCTCGCGCGCGTTGACGCGCCAGAGCATGACGGCAAGGCCCAGGATGTAGACACTGACCGCCACGCGAAGCACGACGGCCGCGAGCGGAATGCCGCTCACGACGGGACCGAGCGCCAGCCGCAGCAGCGCAATCGCCGCGAGATAGCCGAACAGCTCCGCCACGAGCAGACGGAGCGACCGCGATATCCCGATCCCTGCCCCCGATGTCGCGAGCAAGGTGTTGGTCGGTCCCGGCAGGGCGAGGAGAAAACAGGTCGCCGTGAAGAAGGTCAGGAAGTTCATAGCCCAGGCTAACAGCATCGCGCCGGCAAATCTTGATCTGCGTCATGCGGCGGCACCGCCATGCTCGACTTTGGCCGCGTTCGCACGGAACGGTTCCCGGTGTTGCCCGAACTCGATGAGAGCGATCGCGCCGTCCTGATCACGCGATCGTGTCGCTGCCCACGTCTCGTCGTCTTGCCTCGCGCTTAGGCGTGAGCAAGATAGCTTTGTAAGTCATCTTGCCCGGCATTGATTTGCGATGCCTGCGTTTGGGATCCAGACAAGAACACGAGAAGAAGCAATGGATCAGGCGATGCTGAGCGTCGTCCGTGCGGTCGAGGCAGGCGCGACGACCATGAAGGGCGTCATCGACGCGACCGGACTATCCCGTCTCAAGATCGAACGTGCGTTGGCTGCGCTGGAGAAACAAAAGCTCCTGGTACGCGACGGCCAAGGCTTCAGGGCAACGGGTCTGCCGAGAACAGCGCCCAACCCGCGTCAATGCGGATCGTGCAACGCCTGCTGCGATATCCTCGAAGTCGCTGCGGTCGACAAGCCGGTGAACCAGCTCTGCAGGCATTGGCAGGCGGGCACCGGATGCACCATCTACGCGAGCCGCCCGCAGATGTGCCGGTCGTTCGCCTGCGCCTGGCTGCAAGGCCATCTCGACGATGCATGGTTTCCAGCGAAATCGGGCATCGTGGTGCATTTCAGCCAGGACGCCGTCAACGTCACGGTCGACGACGACTGCCCCGATCGCTGGCGCGAGGAGCCGTATTTCAGCAAGCTCGCCGAATGGTCGATGAACGGCATCAGGCGAATCGGAAACCGCGGCTACGCGACCCTCGTGGTCTCCAGCGAGAACCGATTCCTGCTGCTCGGACGCACCGTCGTTCCCGATCCGACGCCATCAGGCACCGCGTTCCTGCCGCTCACCCCCGACACGTTCCGGTTCTGGCGGGCAACATCACCGGAACATCTGCAGCGGCTGCACGAGCGCATCGCCGAGATCGAGCGGATCAGGCAGGAATTCGGCTCCTGCGCGATTCCCCCGAACGAGGACGACGATCCCGTCCCGCCCTATCGCCCCGCGCTTCTACGGTTGTCGAATCACGCCTGAACGCCGTCGTGGGCAACAGAGCATGATTCGCGCTGTGGTGCTCGACGCGCCCCGGCCGGGTTGATAAGCCCCTGTCCGCGAATGATGGGGACTTGAGTCGGGACATGACGGTTGCGATCGAGATGGGGCAGACCACGGCGGGCGCCGCGGCGGCCATGGACCTCGAGGAACTGCTGGCGACCCGCCTCCTGGTGCAGGGCAATTCGGGCTCCGGCAAGTCGCATCTGTTGCGGCGGCTGCTGGAGCAGAGCGCACCCTGGGTGCAGCAGGCCATCATCGACCCCGAGGGCGATTTCGTCACGCTGGCCGAGCGCTTCGGCCATCTCGTGATCGAGGCCGAGGATCACACCGAGCGCGGCCTTCAGGTCGCGGGCGAGCGCGCGCGGCTGCATCGCGTCTCAACCGTGCTCAATCTCGAGGGCCTCGATGCCGAGAACCAGATGCGCCGTGCCGCCGCGTTTCTCGGCGGCCTGTTCGACGTCGATCGCGACCATTGGTACCCGATGCTGGTGGTGGTGGACGAGGCGCAGCTGTTCGCGCCGGCAGTCGCCGGCGAGGTGTCGGACGAGGCGCGAAAACTGTCGCTCGGTGCCATGACCAATCTGATGTGCCGCGGCCGCAAGCGCGGGCTCGCCGGCATCATCGCGACGCAACGTTTGGCAAAGCTCGCCAAGAACGTCGCGGCGGAAGCCTCCAACTTCCTGATGGGCCGGACCTTCCTCGACATCGACATGGCGCGCGCCGCCGACCTGCTCGGCATGGAGCGGCGCCAGGCGGAAGCCTTTCGCGATCTCGAGCGCGGCCAGTTCATGGCCCTGGGACCTGCGCTGTCGCGGCGTCCGCTGCGCCTGAACATCGGCCCGACCGATACCCACGCGCGCAACTCCACGCCGCGGCTGATGCCGATGCCGGACTCCGCACGCGAGGATATGCGCGACGTGATCCTGGCCGCACCGCCGCCCGATGCCAGCCGGCCGCAGCGCCGGCCCGCGCCGGATCTGCTCGAACAGCTGCGCGCCGCGAAAGCGGCCGCCACGCCGGAGATCCGGCCTGAGGTGGTCGAGGTTCAGGTCAGCGCGGAGGAGCTCGCGGAGCGGCGCGAACGCGTCGACCGGACCCTGCGTGCCGTGCTCGCCGAGCCCGATGCCGGCTTCCGCGCCGTCGGCGTGCTCTATCAGGAGTTCGTGGTCCGCTGCCGCATCGAGGGCCTCGGCGCGGCCGTGCCTGACCTCAACGAATTCCGCCGCATGCTGACGCGCGCGCGCGCCGGGCTTGGCGCCGAGCATGCCGAGGACGACGACTGGCAGGACGTGTCGCTGCGCGCCTCGATCCTGCCCGACGACATGCAGGGCGTCTTCATGATGATCGCGCGCGCGGCGAAGGAAGGCTGGCCCTGCCCGGGCGATGCCGCGATCGCCCGCGCCTATGGCTCGCATTCGCTGCGCCGCGCGCAGCGCCTGCTCAGCTACATGGAGGAGCAGGGTCTCATCGTCTGCCAGCTCGACGGCGGCGGACGCAGGATCGTGACGCTGGTGGAGCTGGCCTGGGCGACCGCGCCCGGTGATCCCAATGGCGACGATCTGCCGGCGGAGCCGGCACAGAGCGCAGCTTCGGCCTGATCGTTACGCGGCCTCGGCCCCGCCGAGATAGGCGTCGCGGACGCGAGGATCGTCCTTCAGCGCCCGCGCGGGGCCGGAGAGCACGATCTTGCCGGTCTGGAGCACATAGGCCTCGTGCGCGATCTCGAGCGCGAGGCTGGCGTTCTGCTCGACCATGAACACGGACACGCCCTCCTGGTTGATGGTGCGGATCAGCTCCAGCACGCGGTCGACATAGAGCGGCGACAGGCCCATGGTCGGCTCGTCCATCACGATCATCCTGGGACGGCTCATCAGCGCGCGCGCCATCGCCACCATCTGCTGCTCGCCGCCGGACAGGGAGCCTGCGCGCTGCGACAGCCGCTGGCCGAGCTTCGGAAACAGCGTCAGCATCTTGTCGAGATCCTGCGCCACCGCATCGCGGTCGTTGCGCACGAAGGCGCCCATCAGGATGTTCTCGCGGACGGTCATGTCCGCGAACAACCGCCGCGCCTCCGGCACCGAGGCGATGCCGCGGCGGACGATCTGCGGCGTGGAGAGGCCAATCAGCGAGGCGCCGTCGAACGTCACGTCGCCGGACCGCGGCTTGACGAGGCCGAGGATGATCTTCATCGTCGTAGACTTGCCGCTGGCATTGCCGCCGAGCAGGCAGACGATGTGGCCGCGCGCGACCGTGATCGACAGGTCGAAATGCACCTGGGCCTGGCCGTAGAAGGTGTTGACATCAGACAGCGCGAGCAGCGGCCCGGAAGAGGAATTCGTCATGCCGCGCTCTCCTGCTCCGCCGCCCCCGACAGGCCGTGACCGAGATAGGCCTCGATCACCTTGGGATCGCCACGCACCTGTTCGCCCGGTCCCTCCGCGATCTTCTTGCCCTCGTCCATGACGATGACGCGGTCGGAGAGGCGCATCACCATCTCGAGCTTGTGCTCGATCAACAGGATGGTCAGCCCCTCCGCCTTCAACTCGGCGACGAGGCCCTGCATTTCGGCAGTCTCGGTCGGGTTCATGCCGGCGGTCGGCTCGTCGAGCAGCAGCAGGCGCGGCTTAAGAGCGAGCGCACGAGCGATCTCGACGCGGCGGCGGTTGGCGTAGGAGAGGCTGTAGGCCGGCTGGTCGATCCGCGGCAGCAGCCGCTCGCCAAAGCGGGCGAGGATGGCTTTCACCTCCTCGCGCAGCCGCTCTTCCTCGGCCTTGACACTGGCGGGACGCAGCAGCGCCAGCCCCAATTCCAGCAGCGGGCCGATCACCGGCACCGCCGGCTTGACCGCGCGCAGCCGCGTATGCGCGCCGATCAGGACGTTGTCCATGACGCTGAGATTGCCGAAGACGCGGCCGAGCTGGAAGGTGCGGGCAATGCCCTCGGCCGCGAGGCGTTCCGGCGAAAGGCCGGTGATGTCCTGGCCTTCGAAGCGGACTTGACCTGCGTCGGGCCGGTCGAGCCCGGTCACGAGATTGAACAGCGTCGTCTTGCCGGCGCCGTTCGGGCCGATGATGCTGACGAGCCCGCCCCTGGCAAGGTCGAGATCGATGGCGTCGACCGCGGTGAGGCCGCCGAAGCGCCGCGTCAGCCCGCGCAGCGACAGCATGGAAATGTGCTGCTCTGCCATCACATCGTCCCCAACAGGCCCTGCGGCCTGAACCGCACCAGCAGCAGCAGCACGATGCCGTAGATCAGGATGCGGTACTCCGCCGCGATCCGGAACAATTCGGGCAGGCCGACCAGCGCCACCGATCCGACGATGGCGCCGACGACATTGCCGAGTCCGCCGAGGATCACGACCGTCAGCGCCAGGATGGACTGCTGCGTGTTGAAGGTCTCGTGGTTGATGTAGGAATAGAGATGCGCGGCGATGCCGCCGCTGACACCCGCCGCAAACCCGCCGAAGATGAAGGCCAGCGATTTGTAGCGGTTCAGGCTGAGGCCGTAGGCGCGCGCGGCGATGTCGTCGTCGCGGATGGCGCGAAAGCTGCGGCCGAGATGCGAGCCGAGCAGGCGCGCCTGGAGCAGCGCCAGAACGACCATGACCGCAAGGCTGAACCAGTAGACCGACGACGGGCTGACGAGGTCGTAGCCGAACAGCGACAGCGGCGGAATGCCGGAGATGCCGATCGGCCCGCGCGTGACGCTCTCCCAGTTCAAGATCACCAGCGACACGATCTCGCCGATGGCGAGCGTCGCGATCGAGACGTAGTGCCCGCGCAGGCGGAACGACGGCGAGATCAGAGCGGTGCCGAGCGCAGCGCTCATCAGGCCGCCGCCGATGATGGCGAGGCCGACGGGAACGGCGAAGCTCAGCGACAGCAGCGCGGACGTGTAGGCGCCGATCGCGAGCAGCGCCGCATGTCCAAGCGAGACCTGCCCGATCGTGCCTGCAACGAGCGTGAGGCTGAGCGCGAGCATGCCGAGCAGCCAGGCGTTGATCAGGGTCTGGAGCACGTAGAAGGACACCGGGAACAGCGGCAGGATCGCAAAGGCAGCGGCCGCCACCAGCAGCGCCCAGCGCGGAATGCGCACCGGCCGGCTCGGCGCGATGAAAGTCCCGGTGAGCGGCTCGGGCGGCGCCTGCCGCGCGCTGGCGAACAGGCCGTTCGGCCGCAACACCAGCACGACGACCAGCAGCAGGAACGCGAACAGATTGCGGTAGCTGGTGCCGAACACGGCTACGCCGTAGCTTTCGACCAGTCCCAGCAACAGGCTCCCGATCACCGCGCCCGGCACGTTGCCGGCGCCGCCGACGACTTCGGCGACGACGCCCTTGAGTGTCGCCTGAAGGCTCATCGCGGTGTCGATCTGGTTGTAGTACATGCCGACCAGCATGCCGGAGACGCCGCCGAGCGCCGCGGCGATGCCGAACACCGCCTGATTGACGCGGTTGACATCGACGCCCATCTGCATCGCGGCATCGCGGTCCTGCGCCGTGGCGCGCACCGCCCAGCCGAGCTTGCTGTAGCGCAGGAACACGAACAGCAGCAGCGCGCTGGTGATGCCGACGCCGGCGATGAGCAGATCGAGCGGCCCGATCGTGCCGCCGCCGATCTGGAAGCGGACGTCCGGCAACTGGCTCGGCAGCGCACGCGGGTTCGGCGAGAACGTCAGCATCACCAGCTGGTCGAGCACGAAGCTGATGCCGATGGTCGCGAGCAGCGGCGCGATGCGCACCGAGTTCTGGAGCGGCCGCAGGCCGAACCGCTCGATGATCAGCCCGACCAGCGCTGCGGCCACCGCGACCACGATGATGGTGAGCGGCAGCGGCGTATGCAGCTGCACCACCGCGACCCAGCCGATATAGGCACCGACCAGATAGATCGAGCCTTGCGCAAAGTTGATCAGCCGGCTGACGCCGAAGATCAGCGCGAGCCCGACTGCAACAAGGGCGTAGACATTGCCGACGATCAGCCCGTTGATCGTGTAGTCGAGCCAGGAAGACAAACGTTGGTCCCCGCGTAGGAAGGAAGGCAGCCGGAGCGAATGCTCCAGCCAATAGGTCAGGTTGGCTTGCCGTCCCAGAGCGCGAACTGGCCCTTGCGCACGACCAGTTCTGCGTTCATGGCGCCCTTGACCCGGCGGCTCTCGACGTCGAACGTCGCGGAGCCGAAAATGACGCTCGACACATCCTTCACCTTGGCGAAGGCGTCGCGGATGGCGCGGCGATCGGTGCCGCCGATCCTCACGACCGCGGCCGCCATGTTCATCGCGTCGTAGGCATAGGCGTTGAAGGCGTCGGGCTCCTGCCCGTTGTACTTGGCCTTGAAGCCCGTGATGAATTTCTTCACCTCGGGCCTGGGATCCTCGGGGAAATAACGCGTGCCGAGATGGACGTCCTCGACCGCCTCGCCGCCGAGCTCCAGAAATTTCGGCGAGTATACCGAGCTTGCCGCGCAGATGGTCTGCTTCAGCCCGACCTGGCGGGCCTGGCGCGCGATCAGCGCACCGTCGGAATAGTAGGAGATCAGGATCAGCCCGTCCGGACTGGCGTCGCGCACGCGCACCAGGGTGGAGCGGAAGTCGCGCTCCTCCGCGATGTAGCCCTCGGTCACCGCGATCTCGGCGCCGTATTCCTTCGCCGCCTTGACGAAATAGTCGCGGCTGGTGCGGCCCCAATCGGTGTTGAGGTGGAGTATCGCGAGCTTCTTGAGACCGAGGCGCTTGACGGCATAGGCCGCCAGCAGCGGCTGCTCGTCGGCCTGGCTCACCGACGTGCTCCACATGAAGTCGCCACCCTTGGTGAAATCGGGGTGCGAATTGGTGAAACCGAACTGCACGAGGCCGCCGCGCTGATAGATCGGGGATGCCGCCATCGAGGCCGGGCTGGAGAAATCGCCGAGCTCCATGACGATCCGGGGATCGGACACGAACTTCTGGGCGATCGCCACCGACTGGCGCGGGTCGCTCTGGCTGTCCTCGAAGCTGTAGGCGAGCTTGTGGCCGTTGATGCCGCCGGCGGCCTGGATCTCGTCGAGTGCGAGATCGAAGCCCTGCTTCCACTGCGTGCCATATTGCGCGTTCGGCCCGGTCAGGGGGCCGCTGACGCCGAGCAGGATCGGCTCGGACGACTGCGCAAACGCGCTGCGCGAGAAGGCCGCTCCCGCCATCATGGCGGCGAGCGAGCCCTTGACCAGGGTACGGCGATCGATGTTGCTCATCTACGGCTCCATCCACTCAATGTTGAAACAAGCAGCAATTTCCATGCCGGTGAGATTGCCTATTTCGAGGGCTCACCGAGCGACAGCATCAGCCGGTTCGCCCAGTTGAAGAACGAGGCGCCGTTGATGACGTCGACGATCTCGGCATCGTCGAGACCGGCGCGGCGCAGCTCCTCGACATTGTCGGGCCCGAACGCGATCGGCGTCGCGGCCAGCGCCACCGAGGCCTTGACCACGGCATTCCAGCGCTCGCCGAGATCGGCCTCGACGCCTTCGTCGAGCAGCCGCTGCACGTCGTCGCGGCGCTTGGAATAGGTGCTGGCAAATCGCGCATGCACGGAGGCGCAATAGATGCAGCCGTTGTAGCGCGAGGTCGCGGCGGCTGCGAGCTCGCGCTCGGCGCGCGGCAGGCCATCGGCGACGTTGTAGAAGATGTCCTTGTCGGTCTTGGTGCGGGCTTCCAGCACCTCGGGATCGCGCACCAAGAGGCGGAAATATTCCGACTTGGCGCGGGCGCGATCGACCAGGCCGGCGAAGTGCCGCTCGGTCAGCTCGGCCTCGGGCAGCGGGTCGATCCACGACACCCAGCCGAGCTCGTCCTGGGTGAAGACGACGGGCGGATTGACTGTGTTTGCAGCGCTCATGATGCAGCCTCCTTACGCGCCAGCCGCGGCGTTTGCAGTGCGCCCAAGCGAGGCGCCGAGCACGCGCAGGCCCGTGACGACGCGCACCTGGAACGACAGGAACGCAACGAGCTGGGAGAAGGTGACGATGCCGGTATTCGACCAGCCGGCGGCCAGCAGCGCCTTCATGTCGGCGGACGCGGCATCGCGCGGCCGGAACACCAGCAGATGCGCATGCTCAAGCGCCGCAACGAGCCGAGGACCGAGGTCGGGTTTGCGCTCTGCGCTGACGCGATAGATCAAACCGGCCGTGTTCTCGACCGACAGCGGTCCAGCCGGGAAAGCGCCGTACGGGCCCGAGGTCGCGCCGCGCGCGATTTCGACCTCGATCGCTTCGACCAGGCGCGCTCCTTCGGCGGTCGCCGCGAGCTTTGCCCGGTAGAACGCGGCGACAACGGGCTCGCGGTGAAGACCGATCACGAAGAACGCGACCGCGGCGCGCTCGGAAAGCGAAAAATCGCCGGCGTCGATCGGCTCGAACAGCGACAGATAGCTCTTCTGCGCGTTCTCGCGCGCCTGCACGCGCTTCGCGCGGATGCCGTCCAGGGCGGACCCCGGTTCGATCCCGGCGAGCGTGTCGATGATATCCTTCGTCGCCATCATTCAGCCTCGTGCAACGCGATCATGTTCATTCCGACTATTGTTTGAGCGTGATTTTTCGGAAGACCGCTGCGGACTTTGCACTAACGCGGCCCTTCGGCTCCGGATCATGCTTTAGCCCGCCAGCGCCACGTCTTGCGCCGCCGTCCGGGTCCAGCCCAGCGCCGGCGCCACCTTGTCCGCGACCAGCTCGATCGAGCGCAGGATATAGGGGTGCGGTGCATCGACCGAATGCGCCTGGAAGACCAGGTCGGTCACCCGCTCCAGCGTCGCGTCGCCACGCAGCGAGGCGATGACCTCGTCGGCGGCGCCGACATGCGTGTCGAACGCGGTGATCATCTCCGCCAGCGTCTCGCCCGGCGGAAGGTGACCGCCCTTCATGAATTGCGGCAGCGCGCGCCGCAATCCAATGTCGGCAAGGCGCATCGCCTCACGATGGTCGTCGGCGACGAAGACGCTGCGCGAGGCCATGATGCGCGGCTCGCGTCCCGGCGGCAGCGCTTCGAGATAGGCGTCGATGATCGGGTTCTGGATCTCGGCCAGCGTTGCGCGCGGCGCATCCTTGGCCCGCGGCTGCGTGCGCGAGAGCAGGAGGCCATCGCCCGCCTTGCCGGCGCGGGCGCCGCCGGCGACCGAGAATGTCGCCTGCCAGATCCGGCCGTCCAGTTGCGGCCGCTGCGGATAGAGCGTGTCGCCGCCGGTGAGCGGCTTGCCGGCGAGCGCAGTGCGGACGACCTCGAGATTGCGCGCAAAGATCTCGTTGCGCTGGGCACCATCGAGACCGAAGGCGGCAAAAGCCGACGGATTGCCGCCGGTGCCGACGCCGAGTTCGAACCGGCCGTCGCAGAGAAGGTCGAGCACCGCGGCGTCCTCCGCCACCCTCACCGCATTCTCCAGCGGCAGCGTGACGATGCCGGTGCCGAGGCGGATGCGCGAGGTCTGCGCGGCGACATAACCCAGGAAGGTGAAGGGCGACGGCAGGCCGCCCTCACGCTCGTGAAAATGGTGCTGCGCGATCCACGCGGAATCGAGGCCGGCCTTCTCGGCGCGCACGATCTGCTCGGCCGCGAAGCGATAGCGGTCCGCCGGCGGCGCCTCGTCGAGAAGCCGCGTGAAGAAGCCCAGTCTTTTCAGATTTGCGAACCGTTTCATGCCAACCGCGCCCAACGTTGCAACAGCCCGCATGATGTCCGCTGCCGCAGCGCGAGGCAAGCAGCCGCCGCGCAGGGCTGCCACCCCGGAGCCGTCCATTCCTGCCGAAGATACGACGCCGGCTGCCTACCAGCTGGGCAGCACCGCCCCCTTGAACTTGGTCAGGACGAACTCCTTCACCTCAGGCGTATGGTAGCTGTCCACGAGCACCTTGACCCAGGGCTTGTCCTTGTCGGCGGTGCGAACCGCGATCAGGTTGACATAGGGTCCCTTCGGGTCCTCGCGCAGGATCGGATCCTTGACCGGATCGAGGCCCGCCTGGGTTGCATAGTTGGTGTTGATCGCGGCTGCGTCGACGTCGTCGAGCGCGCGCGGCGCCTGCGCGGCGTCGACCTCGATGAACTTCAGCTTCTTGGGATTCTCGGTGATGTCGAGCACCGTGGGCTTGAACCCCGTGCCATCCTTCAGCTTGATCACGCCCTTGTCGCGCAGCAGCAGCAGCACGCGGCCGCCATTGGTCGGATCGTTCGGGATCGAGACCTTGCCGCCCTCCGGGATGTCGGCGAAGGCCTTGTGCTTCTTCGAATAGACGCCGATCGGGAAGTTCACGGTCAGGCCGACGGCCTCGATCTTGTAGCCGCGATCGGCTTTCTGGTTGTCCAGATACGGCTGGTTCTGGAACGAATTGGCCTGGATCTCGCCGGCGTCGAGCGCGGCGTTCGGCACCGCATAATCGGAGAACTCGAGCAACTGGATATCGAGCCCCTGCCTGGCGGCGATCGGCTTCACCGCCTCGAGGATCTGCGCATGCGGCCCCGGCGTCACGCCGATCTTGATGGTCTCGGCTGTTGCTGTGGCCAACCAGGCGGCGAGCACGGTCGAGAGGATCAGAGGGAGGCGAAACGACATCTTGGTCTCCGTAGGTCTGCGACAATGATTGGAACCGTATTCGCTTCTCCGCAGGATGAAATCAATAAAATGGAAATCCATATTGGCGGCCTGGGCGGGCCACACCTTCTCCATTCGACGCCAAACAGAAAACGAATTCACGGCGCCCGACGGCGCTACAGTTGCTGACCAACGCGCTACTGCTGCCGGTGCCGGCCGTTGGCGTTGCCAGCATCAGGTGAGCCGCGCCTATTCGGACCGCCAGGTCGACGGCGACAGCATGACCAGGGCGCAGATCGCGGCATAGGCTACGAGCGCCACCGCGACCATGGTGGCGAGCCCCGCCATGCCCGCGCCAAAGCTTGCCACCGCGATCCAGCCGCCGCCGGCGGCGATCAGGATCCGCGCGATCGAGGAGGCGAGCGGCCCCATGGCGCGCCCGGTGCCTTGGGCGGCGAAGGACGTGACGAAGCCGAAGCCGAGCGCGGCATAGGCCGGCGCCACGATGCGCAAATAGGTCATGCCTTCGCTCACCACTTCGGCATCGCGGCTGAAGAGATTGAGCCAGGCGGTCGGGAAGATCGCGACCAGTAGGCCAATCGTCCCGGTCATGACCATGCCGACGATGCCGCTGATCCAGCCGATCCGGCGCGCCCGCGCGGTCTGGCCCGCGCCCATGTTGACGCCGACCATGGTCAGGGTCGCCGTGCTAATGCCGAACAGCAGCGGGATCATGATGTAGTCGAGCCGCGAGGCGATGCCGTAGCCGGCGAGCGCGGAGGTGCCGAACAGGCCGACCGCGCCGGTGACGAGGATGACGGTGAGGTTGGTCAACACCGCGTTGAAGGCGGTTGGGATGCCGACCGTCAGCATGTCGCCGAAGATTTTTGGGCGCAGCGGCACGATGTGCAGCTTCAGGCCTGTCGCACCCGATGCCATGTAGCGCAGCAGGAACAGCATGGCCGCGCCATAATAGAGGCCGAAGGCGACGCCGGCGCCGCCGATGCCGAGCCGCGGGATCGGCCCGAGGCCGAAGATCAGCGCCGGCGAGACCGGGATGGTCACGATTGCGCCGACCAGCGTCACCAGCGCGGGCACCTTGACGTTGCCCGAGCCACGCAGCGCCGCCGCCTGGAGGTTGACGATCCACACCGGAATGGCGCCGGCGAACAGATAGTTGGAATAGGTGGTGGCCGCAGCGAGCGCATCGCCCTGGCCGCCGAGGGTCCGGTAGAGCCACGGGCCGCCGAGAGTCACGCCGAGCGTGAACACACCGCCGGCGAGGATGGCGAGCACGACGGCATGAAACAGCGCCGCCTCGGCGTCATCACGGCGCCCCGCCCCGACCGCGCGCGCGACCGAGGACGCAACGCCAGAGCCGAACCCGCCGTTCGACATCATGGTCATCAGCATGAAGATGGGGAACACCAGCGCGGCGCCCGCCAGCGCGTCGGTACCGAGGAACCCGACATAATAGGCCTCGGCAATATTCACCGCGGTCTGAGCCACCAGCACGGTCACGGTCGGCGCGGCCAGCTTGAGCAGCGTGGGCAGGATCGGCGCGGTCAGCAGTGCCGCTCGCCGCTGCTCCGCCGCGCTTAGGGTGCCGGCGGCGCCTGGGGTGACGGCGGCGCCTGGCGAAGCCGCCTGGCGAAGCGGAGCCGCGGCATGGGCCGCGACTTGTGCGGCGGGCAAGGCCGGGGCGGCGGCATCCTCGACTGACATGGCCACGGTCCTTGCGTGCCTGCCGGACCGCCGCCGATCGGCCGCCCATTGCATTATGCTCATAATGTAATATTATGATCGTAATGCAATAGCCCCCTCCTCACGATTTCGTTGGCCGGGGTGGGCATCCCAAGGAGGCGCGATTGGCGCGGTACGACAAGGGACACCGGGACGCGACGCGGCCGCACATCATCGACGTCGCCTCGGCGCAGTTCCGCGAGAGGGGCATCGCCGCCGTGGGTCTCGCCGGCATCATGTCCGCGGCCGGCCTGACCAACGGCGCCTTCTACACACATTTCGAATCCAAGGAGGATCTGGTGCGCGCGGTGCTGCTGGATGCGCTTGAGCGGCGCGAGCAGCGGCACAAGGACAATCTCGAAAACGGCATCGCCCTGGAGACTACGATCCGCGACTACCTCTCGCCGCGCCATCGCGACCACGCCGGGACCGGCTGCCCGACCGCGGCGCTGGCGTCCGAGATCGCGCGGCATCCGAAGACGACGCGCGATGCCTTCACCGCAAAGATGTCCGACATCATTGCGCTGATGGCGGCGCAGATGCCGGATGGCACGGCTGCGGAGCGCCGGCGGCGCGCGATGTCGGTCTATGCGACCATGGTCGGCGCGCTGCAATTGTCGCGGGCCGTGAGCGACAAGCAGTTGTCGGAGGAAATTCTGGAGAACGCGGTGAAGGCCGCGTTGGCGCTTGCGAATGGGCGGTGACGCGTTCGAAATCTTCGGCGACCCAACTGCGGCCGCTCTCCGACCCAGCTAGACGATGCCGCTTTGCCGGAGCGCGGCGATCGCGGCCGCGTCATAGCCGAGCTCCGCGAGGACACGATCGGTATGCTCGCCGAGCGTCGGCGGGCGGCTCGCGATGTCACCCGGCGTTTCCGACAGCCGCACGGCGGCCCGCGCCACCGGCGCGGGCTTCGGCAAGCCCGGATAATCGACGTCCTGCATGAAGCCGGCGGCACGAATGTGCGGATGATCCAGCGCCTGTTGCGGGCTGAGCACCGGCCCTGTCGGAATCATGGCCTTGCCCAGCGTGTCGACGGCCTCCTGCGTGGTGCGCTCGGCGCACCAGCGCGCCATCCGCTCGCTGATGACGGGGCCGTTGTTGCCGCGGCTGATGTCGTCGGCAAAGCGCGGATCGTTCAGCCACTGGTCCTCCTCGCCCATCAGCTTGGCCCAGCGCTTGAACAGCGGATGACCGGTGACCTGGCACAGCACCCAGCCGTCCCTGGTGCGGTAGATGTCGGCGGGCGCTGCGGTCTGGCCGAGATTGCCTGTCGGGACGCGGTTGACGTTGATGACGGCCTGCTGGATCAGCGTGGCATTGGTGAAGGACAACGCGGTGGCCAGCAGCGCGCCCTCGACGATCTGCCCACGGCCGGACTTGCCGCGCTCGATCAGCGCCGCGAGCGTGCCGAACGCGCAGTGCAGCGCGGTTCCGAAATCGACCCAATTGACCGCGGCGCGGTAGGGCGGATCGCCGGCGCCGGTCATGTACACCGAGCCTGACATGACCTGGCCGACACCGTCGAAGCCGACGCGGTCGGACCAGGGCCCCGGCCCGCCGAATGCGGTTGCCGTCGTCAGGATGATGTCGGGCTTGATCGCGCGAAGCGAGTCGTAATCGAGCTTCATCGCGCGCAGGGTCTGCGGCGGCAGGTTGGCGACGACCACGTCCGCGGTCGCAACCAGGCGGCGCATCACCTCCTGCCCCTCCGGCTTCATCGGATCGAGCGTGATGCACTTCTTGTTGCGGTTGACCTGGAGGAACAGCGCGCCCTCGCCGCCCGCGCCGACCGGCGCCACGAAGCGATCCTCGCTGCCGTCGCGCTTTTCAACGCGAATGACCTCGGCGCCGAATTCGGCCAGCAAGGTCGCGCAATAGGGACCCGCGATATAGCGCCCGAAATCGAGGACGCGCACGCCTTCCAGAACTCCCCCCATTGACCCTTTCCTTGATGTCTTCCGCCCAGATTACAGGGAATGGTTGCCGCGGCAAGGTGGCCGACGGCATGCCCCGATCAGCAGATGTGATCGGCCGACGGTTCGACTGGCCGACGTTCTGCTCTAATATGACCCGTCCGTCCCACACCCAGAGCCACAGCCATGCCGCAACAGTTCGATCGATCCGCTGAAGACCTCGGCAACGCGATCCATTTCGAGCACGTCAACATCCAGGTCCCGGATCAGCGCCTGGCGACGTTATTCTACGTCACGGGACTTGGGCTCACCCGCGATCCCTATCTGATGGTGTCGGACACCAACATGTGGATCAACGCCGGGCGGAGCCAGTTTCACCTGCCGAGCGGCAGGCCGCAGGTGCTGCGCGGCCATACCGGCCTCGTCATCGAGGGCCGCGAGGCGTTGCTGGCGCGATTGGCATCGGTCGCGAAGAAGCTCGAGGGGACGGCATTCACGTTCGCCGAGCACAATGACCATGTCGAGGCCGTCTACCCATGGGGCAACCGGATGCGTGTCTATGAACCTGACGCGGCGCGGTTCGGCCGCATCTCGCTCGGCATTCCCTATGTCGAGTTCGACGTGCCGATCGGAACGGCATCGGCGATTTGCGCCTTCTATCCTGACATCATGGGCATGCCCTCAGGCATGCGGAATGGCGACGGCACGGTTGCGGCGGTGAAGACGGGCCGCGACCAGCACCTGCTGTTCCGCGAGAGCGATCGGCCGCAGGGCGAGTATGACGGGCACCATGTGCAGATGTACATCACCGACTTCTCCGGCCCCTATCGCAAGCTGCTGGCGCGCAACCTGATCTCGCGCGAGGACAATCAATATCAGTACCGGTTCTGCGACATCGTCGATCTCGACAGCGGCAAGAAGCTGTTCACGGTCGAGCACGAGGTGCGCAGCGCGACCCACCCGATGTTCATGCGGCCGATGGTCAATCGCAATCCTGTCGTCACAAACCGGAACTACGCGTTCGGCCATGATCAGACGTCATGGGCGATGGGCCCGGATCAGTACGACGGATAGCGCGTTCAGGCTTCGCGGTAATCCAGCAGGATCAGCCCGACCAGGATGAAGGCGACCGGCCAGATCCAGGCCGCCGCTCGCCTGACCCGGCCGTCGAGACGCAGTTCGAGCCAGCGGGCCCAGCCGGCGGCGACGCCGCAGAGCGCAAGCGGGGTGTGGCTCATCTCGATGAGCAGCTGGTCCTTGATGTTGGCGATCGCATGAGAATGCGTGAGCAGCAGGGCGCCGCCGAGCGCCGTGGTCAGGGGAAACACCAAGGCCGACGGACCGGCCTTGGTGCCGCGCAGCCGCACACGCCATTCGAACAGGCCGAACACGGCGATGAGCAACACGAAGATGCGATGCTGCGCCACCTCCGGATCACGCAGCGACTCGAAGAAGCCCGCCGGGCCGAGCGGCCAGGCCTGCTCGTCGGCGCGGAAGAACAGGAAGGCCGCCATCGCGAGGAAGAGCAGCGGCCAGTGCCGCGCCCAGCGCCCCCAGCGGAAATGCTCGACCAGCGCCAGGAGCCCGATCAGCACCACGAAGACGCCGGCCCAGTGATGGTTGTACTCCGACCAGGCGATATCTTCCGCATTTCGCGGCAGGATCGTGCCCTCACCGGGAACGTAGGCCGATTGCGCGCTCGCGCGCCCGGCGTCCGCCAGCGTGATCTTCGCCTGGAGCTGCGCGACGGTCAGTCTGTCGTAATCCGGGCTGGTCAGGCGCGGCGGCCATTGCAGCGCAGCGCGCTCGACGATCTCATGCCAGTCCAGGCGATCATGAGGGAGATCCGCGCCCGGCGGCAATGACGTCAGGGACGCCGCAGCAAGCAGCACGGTGATGCCGATGCCGATCTCGACCTCGGCGAAACGCTTCAGGCGAAAGATCGGCGTCGTGGGGTCGCGGCGCAGACGTTCGACGAGGAAGTAATTGCCCGCGCCAAGCATCAGCAGCATCAAGAGCAGCCCGACCTTCGCCAGGGTCATGACGCCATAGGCGGTGCCGTAGATCGCCGCGACGGAGCCGATATAGTTCGCCGCCATGACCAGACCACCGCAGACGATCGCCGCGACCGCCGCCATCGACATCAACGAATAGCGGCGCGCAATGAGGCGCCAGTCGCCGGCGTCCTTGCAGCCGTTCAGCGCGATCAGGAAATAGGGCAGACCGCCGATCCAGACGGCCGCCCCCGCCATGTGACCCGCATCGGACAGCAGCAGCGGCCAGCGCACATCCGGCCGGCTGGCCGCATGCGTGAGCCGGGTCTGCATCGCGAGCGCCAGCACCGACAGGGCGAGAAGCGCGGCCGACCGCACCCGGTGCGCGGGGCCTTTCGTCAGGACGGCGATGCCGACTGCGCAAGCCGCGATCACGAGGTCAGCACGGCCAAAATCAGCAGTGACCGCTTCGCTCCAGGGCACCTGGAGCGTCCCGACCAGCGCGGCCGCGTTGAGCGCCAGCGAGGCGACGGTGAGGAGCGCCCATGCGACGGCGCTGAACTGCAGGAACGTGCGGCATCGCTCCTCGATCGAGAGGCCAAAGACGGAGAGCTGCGGCTGCAGCGGCCCCCACAGCAACAGCTGAAACGCGAGACCGCCGAGGGTGAACGACTGGGCGATCAGGATCAGGCCCCGCAGGACCACCGACAGATAGCCGAAGATGTCGAGGAGCAGGTACACGGCCGTGGTTTCAGCGGACGGTGAACGGAATGTCGCCGCGGGTGATGTGCCCGTCGACGCTCAAAACCTGCCAGCGCAGGTGCCATGTCCCCGCCGGTAGTAGCGTCGCATCGGCATTGAGCTCGTCGGCGGGCGCATCGGAAGCCGGCCTCAGCGCGCGCGACGCACCATCCGGTGCCAGCAGCGTCAATTTCGAGCGCGCGTGATCGATCCGGCTGTTGAAGTGCAGGCGGATCGCGACGTTGTCGCCGGATATTGTCGCGCCGGTCGCCGGCGAGGACGAGACGATGATGGCGTGGGCCTGGGACGCGTTCGGATGAGCAGGAAACCACAGGGCGGATAGAACGAACGCGATTCGGAACAACGCGCGCATGATGCTCACTCGCTGTCGACAGCCGTCTCTTTCACCCGCCCACTGGCGTGTGAACTTTACCGGACGCTATGTTGGAGCGAGTTGGTCGTTCGCAAGAGCGCGAGGAATTTGGATCTGATCGCGGATCGCGGAAAATCGCCGATTGTTGCCGTTGCGACACACTCAGGTGCGATCACCCCGGCGCGGCGCCCCTGCTCAGCTCGTCAGGATCGACCATGCGCCGCCGGGCGCTCGGAGCCATACGGCGATAGAGCACGACCGAGACGAGCCAGGCGAGCGCGAACAGCGCGATCACGGCGAAGCCGAAATTGGCGAGCGAGTCGTTGACGGCCTCGACCAGCGACCACAGCCCGCCGGACAGGCCGAGCCGGTCGCCGATGAGCCCCAGCGCCTCGATGCCGCCGATGAACAGCGCGACCGCGACCGAGGCGCCGGTGATCGTGAGGTTGTACCAGAGCTTGCGATAGGGATCGACGAAGGCCCAGCGATAGGCGCTCACCATCAGCGCGGAATCGGCGGTGTCGACCAGCGCCATGCCGGCGGCGAACAGGGCGGGGAACACCAGCACATGCGCGAGCGAGGCGCCGCGCGCGGCTTCGGTGGCGGAGATGCCGAGCAGGCCGATTTCGGTCGCGGTGTCGAAGCCGAGCCCGAACAGCAGGCCGAGCGGATACATGTGCCAGGGTTTGGTAACGAGGCGGAACATCGGGCCGAGCAAGCGCGCCAGGAATCCGCGGGTCGCGAGCAGCGCCTCGAGCTGCGCGGCGTCATGAATGCCTTGCTCGCGCACCTCGCGCAGGATCCGCCACAGGCCGACGAAGATGGCGAGATTGATCGCCGCGATCACCAGCAGGAACAGCGCCGACACCGAGGTGCCGATCAGGGCGCCGATCTCCTTCAGCAGGCTGTCGCCGCCGAGACTCACGACGCCGAGCGCGAGCAGCGTGGTCGCGGCCAGGACGACCGTGGAATGGCCGAGCGCGAAATACAGGCCGACGCTTCGCGGCGTGTCGCCCGCCTGCATCAGCTTGCGCACGACATTGTCGATCGCGGCGATGTGGTCGGCATCGACGGCGTGACGCAGGCCGAACACCCAGGCGAGCAGCGCGGTCGCCATCACCGCGGGCCGGTCGCCGAACATCGCGAAGGCGAAGACCCATGCGGCGATGTTGGCGGCGATCAGCCCGCCGAACAGCACGCCGGGCTCGAACGCCTGCCTCGCGACACCACCTGACTGAATCACGTCACCCCTCCGAGTATGATGTTTATACCAATCCATCATACTCGCCGGCAAGAGCGGGGCCATGTTCGGGGGACACAGCCGGTCACCCGGGAACGCGCGTCTCCACGATCGGCGATCGCGACATAGCGACGGCAGTTCGCGTCGAGCGCCTGGGCGGCGTGCAGGCGACCATCGGACCATCCCCGACTCAATGCGCCGCCAAGATCTCTCCCAGAAACTTCCTGGTGCGATCGTGCTGCGGATTCCTGAAGAAGCTTTCGGGCTCGGCCTCCTCCACGATCCTGCCATCGGCCATGAAGATCACGCGATCGGCGACCTGCCGCGCAAACCCCATTTCATGGGTGACGCAGATCATGGTCATACCATCCGTCGCGAGCCCGATCATGGTGTCGAGGACCTCCTTGACCATTTCGGGGTCGAGCGCGGAGGTCGGCTCGTCGAACAGCATCACCTTCGGCTCCATGCAGAGCGCGCGCGCAATCGCAACGCGCTGTTGCTGGCCGCCCGACAACTGGGCCGGATATTTCTCGGCCTGGTTCCCTATTCTGACCCGATCGAGCAGACGGCGCGCGGTCTCTTCGGCTTTCACCCGCGGCACACCCCGGGAGCGCATTGGCGCCAGCATGCAGTTCTCCAGCACGGTCATGTGCGGAAACAGGTTGAATTGCTGGAACACCATCCCGACCTCACGACGCACGGCATCGACCGAGCCGGCAGCGTCGTTCAGCCGCGTGCCGGCGACGACGACTTCGCCGCGCTGGTACGCTTCCAGCGCATTGATGCAGCGGATGAGGGTGGACTTGCCCGAACCGGACGGCCCGCACAGAACGATTTTCTCGCCCGGGCGGACCGTCAGGCTGATCTCGGTCAGGACCTGGTAGGTGCCGTACCATTTGCAGACGTCGCGCATGGCGATCATCGGTTCTGGGGCAGTTTCGATCGCGGCTACACCCGGCATGGCGCTCTCTCCGTGCCTAGCTGACGTTGAAGGGAATACCGGGAATGGTGTCGGGGAAAGCCGGCAGCGGATTATTCATCCACTTCTGATAGATCTTCGCCAGCTCGCCATTGGCCCTGATCTTCTCAATGAAGTCGTTGGCGAAGGCGTTGATCTCCTTCTCTCCGAGCCGGGTGCAGGCGCCGTTGTAGAGTTTCGTGAATTCGAGCTTGTTCTCGTAATAGCCGGGCTTCGATTCATCGAGGCGCGGAACGTAGAAGATGTTGCCACCGACCGCCTGGACCTGACCGGACAGCAGGGCCTGCATGGTCGGCGCGTCGCCGTCGAAGCGGCGAATGGTGGTGCCCGACGGCGCGGCCTTGGTTACGTCGCTGTCCTGCACGCTGCCGCGCGCGACGCCGATGACGTATTTGCCCATGTCGGCCGGAGATTTGATCTCGAACTCCTTCGGCGCGATGAAGGTGATGATGTTCGCGCCGTAGGGTTTTGAGAACTGCACGGCCTTGGCCCGCTCCGGCAGCATGGCCATGGTCGCGAACAGGATATCGACACGACCGGAGGTCAGGGCCGGGATACGATTGGCGACCGCCAGTTGCGTGAACTCGGCGGGCACACCGAGCTCCCTGGCGAACAGCGCCGAAATCTCCGCATCGTACCCATCCTGCTTTCCCGTCGCATCGACAAATCCCCAGGGCGGATTATCGCCCTGGATGCCGATCAGAACCTTGCCCCTCGCCTTGATCTCCGACGGCGTCACCGCATAAGCGGCGCGCGTCAGCACGAATGGCGCGGCGATCGTCGCGGCTCCGAGCGCCAGCAGACGACGCCGATTGAGTCCTGTGGTCCTTGCGTTGGTCATCATTCCCTCCTCTGTCCTCGTCCTGTTGTCTGTCGTTGCCCTCGTCATCGCGCGGCGACGGCCATCCGGCGTTCGAGCTGCGCGCCAACGAGCGACAGCGGCCAGCAGATGGCGAAATAGAGGACGCACACCAAGCCGAGGACGAGCAGCGGCTTGAAGTTCTGGTTGGACACGATGGTCCCTGCCCGCATCAATTCGGTGAAGCCGATGATCGCTGCGAGCGACGTTCCCTTGATCAGCTGGACCAGAAATCCGATCGTCGCCGGCAGCGAAATGCGGATCGCCTGCGGCAGGACGACATCCTGCATCTGCGAGCCGTAGTTGAGGCTCAGCGCCTTGGCGGCCTCGACCTGGCCTTTCGGCACCGCCTCGATCGCGCCGCGCCAGATCTCGCCGAGGAACGCGCCGGAATGCAGTGTGAAGCCGATGGAGACCGAAACCCAGGCATCGAGCTTGAGGCCCGCCAGCGCCAGCCCGTAATAGACCACGAACAATTGCATCAGAAGCGGCGTGCCCTGGAACAAGGCGATGTAGCCGGCCGCGACGCGCTCCAGCGCGCGGTGGCCCGACGTGCGCGCGAGCGCCACGCCGAGGCCGGCGATCGAGCCGACCACGAAGCCGATCGCGGACAGCGCAAGTGTCCATTTGAGGCCACCGAGCAGAAACAGGAACTGATTCCGGTCCATCGCCCCTCACTTCACGGGATAGCTGAAGTAACGCGCGTTGATCAGCGCGAACATCTGCATCAGCATCCACGACATGGCGAAATAGAGCAGCGTGACGACGCCATAGACCTCGAAACTGCGGAAGGTATTGGTCTCGATCGTCTGCCCGACCGAGGTCAGTTCATAGGCCGAGATCGCAGACGCGATGCTGGTCGTCAGCGTCAGCATGATGAACTGGCTGGTCAGCGACGGATAGATCGCGCGCAGCGCCGGCTTCAGCACGATCAGGCGGAACACCTGCGCCCGGCTCAGGCTGAGCGCGAGACCGGCTTCCACCTGCCCCTTGTTGATCGACTGCACGCCACCGCGGATGATTTCGATCGCATAGGCCCCGCCGTTGACACCGAGCGCGATGATCGCGGTCAGAGTCGGATCGAGGCGAACGCCGACCAGCGGCAGCGCGAAGAAGATGAAATAGATCTGCCCGAGGAACGGCGTGTTGCGGATCGCCTCGACAAAGGCGATGACGAGCCAGCGCAGCGCCAAGACGCGGGATTCGCGCAGCACGACGCCGCCAATCCCGATCGCAAGCGCCAGCACCATGGCGGACAACGCGAGCTCCAGCGTTCCCGCACAGCCCCACAGCAGGTCCGGAAGTCCGTCCAGCACGGGGCTAAAGTCGAACGTGTAGTTCACCTCGTTCCCTCCCTCCGGGCCGGCCCTTTTGCCGGCGTCGTTGAGATCGCGCCGCGGCTCTGCCCATCCTGGTCCGCCGAGCGGCGGTGAATGTGTTTGCGCTCAGGAAGCCCTTTGCTGGTCTGACGTTGCCGGCACGACCGGACTTGCGAGCGTTTCGTAGCGATGGCGCAGGTCGACGCGTCGTCCACCGGCGGCGGCCTCGGCGACCGCCAGGGTCGCGATCAGGCTGCGCGCGCCGTCCTCGACCGGCTGCAATGACCGCGCGTTGCCGCGAATGATGTCGCGGAAATGGTCGAGCTGGGCGACGTAGGGGTCAACCGAGGAGGCATGGATGCGCTGGGCCTGGATCGGCTTGTTCCAGTCCTGCGCGCCGCCGGCCTGCGACCATTGCACGAGCGCCGGAAATTCGATCGACCCGGTTCGGCCGAGGAAGCGATAGCTGCTCTCGCCGCTGAACGGGAATTCGGGGGCCTCGCCGAGCCCCTGCTCGGAGGTCCAGGGCGAGACGGCGCTGTCGCTGATGAAAAACGTGCCGAGCGCGCCGCTGTCGAATTCGATCAGCGCCGCGGCGGTATCCTCGACCGCAAAGCTGCGCTGGCGGTTCGACGCAATCGCTTCCACGGCGACGATCTCGCCCACGGTGAAGCGCAGGAAGTCGATTTCGTGGATGAGGTTGATCAGGATTGGTCCGCCGCCAGCCTGCGAGCGCCATGGCGCGATCTCGAAATAGGCCGCCGGCTTGTGGGTGGCCCAGATCGCCGACACCCCGACGACATCGCCGATGCGCTTGTCTCCCAAAGTCGCCTTCAGCGTCCTGACCTGCTGATGGTGGCGGCGGTGATGCCCGACCAGCGACTGGATGCCGGCCTTGCGCACCTCGGCAATCAGGCTTGCCGCGGTCTCCACCGTGTCCGTGACCGGCTTCTCGATCAGGATGTGAATCCCGCGCCTGGCGCATGCGATGCCCTGCTCGGCATGAAGCTGGTTGGGTGAGGCGATGATCACGGCCTCCGGCCGCGCCTCGTCGAGCAGTTTCCGGTAGTCGGCGAAGACAGGGGTCCCGGGATAATCGGCTGCGATCCGATCGGAGTTCACGTCCGCGATGCCGACGAGGTCATAGTCCCCACGTCCGGCCAGCTTGGCGAGGTGCTTCCGCCCGATCAGCCCCGCGCCGATGACGCCTATGGTGATGTTCTTCATCTCACGTCGTCCGTATCTGGATTGGGCCGCCGGCTTCGCGGCGATGGTCTGGCCGCCACGCTCCCCGTGGCCGATGCTCGAGCAGGCGCCTCGTGGCGTCGAACGCGGTGGCGAGCCGGGGCCGCACCGCCAAGGCCGGCAACGGCATCTCGACGCTGAGGCTCGCGTCCACCGGAAGCGCTTCGAGGAGCTCGCCGAGCGGCAAGGCGCCTTCGCCCGGCGGCAACCGGCCTTCGCGCGCTTCAGCGATGATGGCGGCATCGCTCGCAGGCATATCCGCGACGACGTCGCAGATCTGCGCGGCGCGCAAATAGTGCGCGGGAATCGAGATCAAGTCGCCCGGCTTGCCGCCGCAACGATGGAGATGCAGCGCATCGACGAGAATGGTGCCGTTGGCCTTGCCCGCGCCACGCACGATCGCCGCGGCCTGCGGCAGCGAGCCAATCGCGCGCCAGCGCATGAACTCCAGGTCGACACGCAGGCCGAATTGCTGCGCGAGGTCGCAGAGATCAGCGAAATGCGCGGTGAGGCGGACCGGATCGTCGTCATCCCCCGATGCCGTGACCGCCACCGCGCCGAGATCGGCTGCGGCTTCGAACAGGCCCGCGAGCGCCGGAATGTCGATGCGAGGCGTGAGCTGAACGAACTCGATCTCGTTCAGTCGCACTCCCTCGCCGGCGAGAGACCGTTTGAGCTCGCGGTGCGCGTCCGTTCCCATCCGCGTCGGATAGGCAGGTCCGCCGGCAGTCGCAGGGATCGCGCGCAGGCCGATGAAGCTGAAGCCGGCACGCGCGGCCTCGGCCACAAGCGCGACAGGCGCAAGGTCCAGGGCCGTCAGATGAGCAAGGCCGAGATCCGTCATAGATAATTAATCCATAGGTTAATTAGAATTAACCTATGGGATAATTGATGTCAAGGACCGCCGATTGCGCTATGGAGGGTGGGGCAAGCAGGCCTGGCCGGATGCAAAGGACCGAACCGCCGGATGAGACCCAAGGAAAAGCCCGTCGCGGAGGACGCGAAGCAGCCGCCGGTGCGGCGGCGCGACCGGGAGCGCACCAAGCGCGAGATCCTGGAGATCGCGTTCGCGGAATTCGCCGAGAACGGCCTCGCCGGCGGCAATACCGATGCCATCGCCGCACGCGCCAACATCACCAAGCGGCTGATTTTCTACTACTTCAAATCCAAGGAAGAGCTGTTCACGGCCGTGCTCGAGATGGCCTACGCCAAGATGCGCGTCGCCGAGCAGGATCTTCACCTCGAAGCGCTCGCGCCGGAGGCCGCGATTCGCAGGCTGGCCGAGTTCACCTTCGATTTCGACCAGGCCAACCCGGAATATGTCCGGCTGGTCACGATCGAGAACATCCATCGCGGACGGCACATCCGGGGCAGCAAGAAGCTCAAGGAGATGACGCGGCCGATTGTCAGCCAGATCGCCGCGGTGCTGGACCGGGGCGTTCGCGCCGGCGCGATCAGACCCGGCATCGATCCGATCGAACTGCACATGTCGCTGAACGCGCTCTGCTTCTTCTCGGTCGCGAACCGGCATACGTTCGAGGCGCAATTCGCAACCGACATGTCCTCGCAGAAGGCCAAGGCACAGCGGCGGCTCGAAATCGCCGACCTGCTCTGGCGCTATGTGCGGAGCGACTAGCGAAGGCGAATTGACGATGCCCCGCCCGGCTGGGCGCGATGCATCGTCGCGACGGCACGACCGCGCCATACACACCTTCGCCATTTCGCCGCAGGGGTTCCCCGCCTTGTCGGCATTGCCGCCTTGCCCGCGATGCAACATGATGGGCCGCCGGTGACGACTTTTCTGCGCGAAGGTGGAGCTCATCCGATGAACGAGAACGAAATCCGCGAGGCCATCGCGGAGGTGAAGGACGGCACGCTGTCGCGGCGCTCATTCATCCGGACAATGGCCGCGGTCGGGATCGCGGCGCCCGTTGCAAGCCAGATTCTGCTCTGGAACGACGTGGCGATGGCGGATGCCACCTTGCCATACAAGCCGACCAAGGCCGGCGGCGGCGGCCCGCTGAAGATCCTGATCTGGCAGGCCCCCACCCTGCTCAATCCGCATTTCGCGCTCGGCACCAAGGACCAGGTCGCCTCGCGCATCTTCTTCGAGCCGCTCGCCGGCTGGGACAGGGAGGGCAACCTCATCCCCTGCCTCGCTGCGGAGGTTCCGACCAAGGCGAACGGCGGCCTCTCGCCGGATGGCACCAGCGTGACCTGGAAGCTGAAGCAGGGCGTCAGGTGGCATGACGGCAAGCCCTTCACCGCCGACGACGTCGTCTTCACCTGGCAATATGCCGCAGATCTGGCGACGGCGGCGTACACCACGGGCTCCTACCAGAACATCAAGGTCGAGAAGATCGACGACCACACCGTCAAGGTCATCTTCAAGGCCCCGACCCCGTTCTGGGCCGACCCCTTCGTCGGCGCGGTCGGCCAGATCCTGCCGAAACATCATTTCGGCGACTATGCCGGCGCGAAGTCGCGCGACGCACCGGGCAATCTGAAGCCGGTCGGCACCGGCCCGTACAAATTCGTCGAGTTCAAGCCGGGCGATTTGATCCTGGCCGAGCGCAACCCCGACTATCACGTCAAGAACCAGCCATACTTCGACACGCTCGAGGTCAAGGGCGGCGGCGATGCGGTCTCCGCCGCGCGCGCCGTGCTGCAGACCGGCGAATACGACTATGCCTGGAACCTGCTGGTGGAGGACGAAGTCCTCAAGCGCATGGAGGCCAGCGGCAAAGGCAAGGTGGAGTTCACGCTCTCCGGCGGCGTCGAGTTCATCGTCCTCAACACGACGGACCCGTGGACCGAGGTCGACGGCGAGCGTTCGAACGCCAAGACCAGGCACCCAACGCTGTCCGATCCGGCCGTTCGCCGGGCGTTCAACCTGCTGGTCGATCGCGAGGCAATCCAGAAATTCATCTACGGCCGCGCCGCCGTCGCGACGGCGAGCTTCGTCAACCAGCCCAGCCAGTTCAAGTCGAGCAGACTGAAATACGAGTTCAACGTCGACAAGGCGAACAAGATCCTCGACGAGGCCGGCTGGAAGATGGACGCTGACGGCATTCGCGAGAAGGACGGCAAGAAGCTCAAATACGTCTTCCAGACCTCGATCAACGCCCCGCGGCAGAAGACGCAGGCCATCATCAAGCAGGCCTGCCAGAAGGCCGGGATCGACATCGAGATCAAGTCGGTCACGGCATCGGTGTTCTTCTCGTCCGATGTCGGCAACCCCGACACCTATTCGAAGCTCTATTGCGACATGGAGATGTACAACACGACGCAGCCGCAGCCCGATCCCGAGCGCTTCCTGAACCAGTGCGTCTCCTGGGAGATTTCGTCCAAGGAGAACAAATGGCTCGGCCGCAACGTCTCGCGCTGGTCCGATCCCGAGGCCGACAAGGCCTACAAGGCCGCGCAAAGCGAGCTCGATCCGGTCAAGCGCGCCGCGCTGCTGATCAAGGTCAACGAGATCTTCTGCGAAGCCAACGTGCTCGTGCCGCTGCTGTCGCGCAACATCGTCGGCGGCGCCGTCAACAGCCTCATGACCGACATCTCGGGCTGGGACGTCACGACGTGGAATCTGGGGAGTTGGTATCGGAGTTGAGGGGGACATAGGAGCGCGACGAGCGCTGTCTCAACCGCATCATTGCCCTCCGGACGAGGGTGAATGCGACTTTCTTTCCGTTCAAGTACGGCGAAGGGGCGCTGCGTTCGCTCATACGCTCACCCTCTATCCACCACGCACTCGGCGGCATCGATAACGTACGCCGCGTGGCGAAAATCCCTGATGATGGCGAGCTTGTCGGCGGACCAGTTCAGCAGCATGAAATATTTCGGCCGCCCGTTCGGCTCATTGGGATCGAACACCAGGATCGCGGGACGTCCGTCGACCTGCCCCGTCACCAGGTGCCAGTCGCTGACCTTCGAATAATTGCCGAAATAGCGCGACACCTCGGCCTTGCCTTTCAACCTGGTGCGGTTCACGAGCTCGAGCCTGACGTCATCGGCGATCATTTCGCGGATGGCGTCGAAGTCGCGGGCATTGAAATGGCCGACATAGGCGTTGAGCCGCGTGCGGTCGGCTTCCGACAGCTCCGCTCGTGGCGCATCGTCGGGCTGCTCGGCGAACTCATGCAGCTGCGTGCGCCCGCGATGCAACGCGGCCTTCACCGCCGGCAGGCTGAAATCCATGATGTCGCAGACCTCGGCAAGCGAGCAGCCGAGCACGTCCATCAGGATCACGCTGGAGCGCTGCGCCACCGGCAGCCGCATGAAGGTGCGCAGGCTGGTCGCAGCGATCTGGCGGCTTTCCAAATCATCGAGCTGGTCGGCAATCATCTCCACCTCCTCAGCCGAATGCAGCGCCTCCTGCCGGTTGCGGCGGCGCAGGAAATCCAGCGCGGTGTTGTGCGCGATGCGAAACAGCCAGCCCTCCGGATTGACGGCGGGCGTGACCGTTTGCAGCGCCTCCATCGCCTTGATCAGCGCATCCTGCAGCACGTCCTCACCGTCGATGACCGAGCCGACCATGCGTGCGCAGTAGCGATGCAGCTTCGGCCGCATCCCCGCCAGCAGGGACTCGATATCGATGGTGGCCAGGGGGTCTGGCGCCATTGTTCCTCCGCCTCGCCTGCTCAGGACTCGTCCAGCATACGATAGTTGCCGACGATCCTCACGTCACGAACCAGCGGCGGCTCCGCGCAGCGGTCGCGGATGCCGTCCTGGAACGCCTGAAACGCCCTGAGCTTCGGGATCGGGCTCGAGCCGTCCTCGGCCGCGGCTTCGACAAAATGGATGAAGGTGTCGTCCTCCAGCCGCAGCGTCAGATAGCGCACGCCGTCTGGGCTCTCCGCCTTCAATTCCGCAAACACCGCCGCAACCAGCTCGGCGTTCCGGTCGGCCAGTTCCGGCTTGGTCTTGTACCTGATCAACGTCCTTCTCATCGCGCGCTCCTTTTTTCATGTCGCGACCTGGCTCGCGGCCGCCTCACCCCTAGGACGTTTGCCGGCAGCCGAAGGATGCGGCCCGGGAAAGATTATTTTTGGGCGCATCCTTTGCCCCTCCGGCCTCGTCTAGCCCGCAGAACGCGCCGCGACAGGGTGGCGCGAGACACGGAGAGAGGGCGATGCAGACCCCGACCAATCGCGCCGAGCAGAACTGGGTGCTTGGCGTCACCGCGCTGGCATCCTTCATGATGGCGCTGGACGCCATGATCATCACGACGGCATTCGCGGCCATCCGCGCCGAATTCGGCAGCCGGGTCGAGACGCTGCAATGGACCGTCAACGCCTTCAACCTGACCTTCGCCGTGCTGCTCCTGACGGGCGCCGCACTCGGCGACCGCTTCGGGCGCCGCCGCATGTTCGCGGCCGGGATCGCCCTGTTCGTCGTTGCATCGGCGGCCTGCGCGCTCGCCGGCAACGCCACTGCGCTGATCGCCGCCCGCGCGCTGCAAGGCGCCGGCGCCGCGCTGGTGATGCCGCTCGCAATGGCGATCCTGAGCGGCACGTTCGGCCGCGAGGAGCGCGCCCGCGCACTCGGCATTTTCAGCAGCATCACCGGCTGCGCGCTGATCATAGGCCCCGCCATCGGCGGCTTCATCACCGAACATCTCGGCTGGCGCTGGGTGTTCTGGATCAACCTGCCGATCGGCCTGATCGCGATCGCCCTGGTGCTGGCGCGGTTGCGCGAAAGCTTCGGACCGGCCGCCGCATTGGACATCCCCGGACTGTCGCTCGTGGCGCTTGCGGCGCTCGCACTGGTCTGGAGCCTGTTGCGCGGCAACGCCGTGGGGTGGGCGAGCGCCGAGGTCATGGGCACGCTGATGTCGGGCCTGGTGCTCGCGGCCGGCTTCGTGTTCTGGGAATTGCGCGCGGCCGCGCCTATGGTGCCGATGCGGCTGTTTGCATCGCGTGCCCTCGCCTCCGGCATGTCGGCAAGCGTCCTGTTCTACGCCGCGATGTATGGCGTGGTGTTCCTGCTGCCGCAGTTCCTGCAGACCACGCTGGGCTTCGATGCCTTCGGCGCCGGACTTCGCCTGCTGCCCTGGACAGCGACGCTGTTCGTCACCGCCCCTGTGGCCGGCGCGGTCGTCAACAGGTTCGGCGAGCGGCCGCTGGTGGTGACGGGATTGCTGATGCAGGCGATCGGCCTTGGCTGGATCGCCGAGATCGTGAATCCCGCGGTTCCCTACTCCGCCCTGGTCGCGCCGCTGGTGCTGGCCGGCGTTGGCGTCTCGATGGCGATGCCGGCGGCGCAGAACGCCATCCTGAGCTCGGTCACGGTGGCCGAAATGGGCAAGGCGTCCGGCGTCTTCAACATGGGGCGCTTCCTCGGCGGCATGTTCGGCATCGCCGCGCTGGTGGCGACCTTCTCGGCCAACGGCGGGGCCTACTCGGCCGCGCATTTCGAGAGCGGATTTGCCGCGGCGATGAGCCTCGCCGCAACGCTGTCGTTGGCCGGCGCGATCGCGGGGTTGTTCCTGCCGGCACGGCGACGCATCGCCGGCGCAGCCGCGCCGCAAGATGCGTGACCTGTCAAACAGCGGACACGCCTTCCCGTCCTCGCGGCGCATGTCGCCCGAGCTTTGCTTCGTCGCTCGACCCTCGTTAGCCAAGAGGGCGCAGGGAAGGCCGGGTGCCAGCCGGCACCCGCGGTCCGCTGCGCGAAGATGTAGCGCAAAAGAACCGCACAGCAGCATACAGGTGTAGCCAATCACTCGGCCTTCCCTGCGCAGTGGTTGGACGGCTTATGCCGTGCTCTCCCGGGAGCCGAACTTTCCCTCTGGCCTCCCTCACTTCGCGAATTGACGATGCTGTCCGCCCGGTTGGGCTCGCACACACCTCCGCGAAAGCTTGACCGTAGCAACGACGGCCAGGACCACACGGTTTTGCCGTACGCCCGGCCCGCCATTTCGCCGCAGTTTTCCCGACCCTGTCGACGGAGCCGGAAACTTACAGCCGAGACGAAGCCTAGCAGCGCCGTTCGTCCGCACGCGGTTTCGAGCTCACAGGGACTACCCGCCCTGCCCGCACCGTCTCGTGCCGACGCTGCCGCGTCCACCGCAAGCCCGGCTCGCGAAACGTGACGACACAAGATCGCCCCTCAAGGATGAGCCGGGATGGGCGAGACATACGCCGTTTCCGAATTTCGGTAAAGTGGAATATTTTTGTGGGGAGGGGTTGACGGGGTGGCGACACAGGGCGGATTTTGACCGACGCGTCCTGAAGCGGGCAATCCTTTATGCTTTTCCCGTCGAAGGCGCTCGCGCCAACGGACGCCACAAAGCAGGGCCGGCTCAGACCATTTGTCTATTTCCCTTCTCCGCGTCATCTCGATAAACGTGTCGCCTGGGTATGAGGGGCGTTCGTATGCCGCATGGCTTCGTCTATATTCTCGTTTCGCCGAACAGTGATCACATAAAAATCGGCCGTACTGAGCGGCCCATCAGCGAACGCTTGCGCGGAATAAATGGGGGTGAAGCGTACGCAGCTCACGGACCGTGGGAGCTATCAGACTTCGTTCATGTCACGGACAGCACGGTCGTCGAGAGCGCAACGCACCGCCATTTTATTGACCGAAAGGTCAATGTAGAGGGTACGAATGAGTTGTTCAGCGTCGCTCCTCACGAGGCGAGGAAGGAATTGCGCCGGATAAGCGCACCTCTCCGGGTTGATAGTGAAAGGACGGATCAACTCTTCCATAACCCCGATGTGATCTTGTTTCTTTTCAATTTATTTCAGCTCTCGGGGTTGTACGGAAACCTCGACATGCAGGGCTCCTGGACTTTGAGCGTGCTCCCACAGACGAATGGAGGCCGCTGGTTCACATTGAATATTGGATCGCATGAAGTTGCATTTAGCACCCGCACGTCAACCGACGGCAAGTTTTCGCATCACCTCGTGCTGGACCGCCTGATTTTGGAGTACCCAAACACGATCATGTGGCTCGGCCAACACGGCGGGGACGTTCGACGGGCCGAATACAAGGCGGCCGAAAGAGCGGTAAGCGTGAGCTTTGATGAAGATTTTGCAAGGGCCGAACGCTTCTTTGCGCGCGAAGGAGTTCGCCGCGCAATGGTTGCTTACTGGGCTGACGCTCTAGCCGATCTTCGCGAGCGGCATGCGAAGAGTGTCTACGCCAGATATCATTCCTACGACGCCGTTTCCCAGTTACTGGAATACAAAAGGGCGCGAGATAAAGTGATCCTAAGCCCTTAGCTCGTAGGATGGGTAGAGCGAAGCGAAACCCATCAAGCTCTGGCAACGAAGAAGCATGATGGGTTTCGCAAGTGCTCTACCCATCCTACGTACGGTCAGCGCAATTCTTGATTTCGACTCCGCCTATGCTTCCGAGCCATAGAGATCACAAGCGAACTCGCCTACATCCACGGTTGCGGCATCTCCTAAGCTTTTCAGGTAATCCAAAAACTCTTGCGGATCGCTCATCGAGAAGATGCGAGCTTTGTAACTGAGTTCGGAGCGGAGACGCCCTTGCTTCAATAAGGATGCGCACTGCCTATCCACGAACATCGCGTCGACGTATGGGGCATATGTCGATATCGCGGAGAAGTCGTTCAGGATGCTTGCGTTCATTACCGGGCGCTGGCCCGACGAGATTCTCCAACCCAGCGCAGCGAACAGATAAGCAAAAATCTTGTGTGCCGGCTGCTGCTGATTTCCCGGCCATTCCAGAAAATTCAGCACCTCCTTAAACGCGTCTTTCGCAGGCACACCATTACGCTCAAACAGTGCGGATAATCGTGCATAGCGGCCGATCAATCCGAAACGGATATCCAAAACACTGGTGGGGTCGTCGGACACAATCGCCGCCTGCGTTCTACTTATTTGCACGCTCAGAGCTTCCCGCATCGCTGAGCCGTAGCTCGATAACTCGTTTTGCAAAATGTCATTGAAAGTCGGCCTCTTCTTGACCCAAACATCAGCCAACTGCTTGTGGCTCGCTTCGGCAACCGCCTTGTCCTGTCGCAATCCAGGCGCGAAGACTGAATAATCTGAGTTCACACTGATATGGTAGATGGGCAGCCAAACATTGCGAGTTCCAAAAATGATCTCGTCAACACTTGTGCCGAGGGACGGCGGCGGCTCGCCCTTTAAATAGGCTTTCGCAAATTCCCATTCTTGCTGTGTGGCGATTGCATCCGTCCTCTCGAACGAGGTTTCCCCACTGAACATTTCATGTGCAAGGCGCAACTCGGCCGGAGAATGCCAAACAATCGTCTCATCCGAATGGAGATTCGAGGCCGGAAATATTACCTGCTGTCTCAGGTAGGCACGATTGGCGAGCGCGTAGCAATCCTGCCAAAATTGTTCGCGAGGCGCACCCGGTTTCCGCGTCTTCGTTTTGGTCTTGTAGAGTTCGCTTACCGCAAATTGATCAAGATAAACGACGCGCTTATCGACGTCAGGAAGTACCTCGTCATGTGAGTACGCGCATGCTTTACAGCGTTTGACAACGCGGGTGCCCCCGACAGACAGAGTGCCGAACGATTCGCCTTCGCAGCGGGGGCATATCCGAAAGGGAGCAACTTCGAACATTCTGCCATCTAAGAGCAATCCAGTCTCTAGACAACCTAAGGCCGATGGCACCGGCAGCCACAAGCGTTCTCGCCACGCAGCTTCGCATGTTGAAGAATGAGCGGATCGCAACGCTCGAGTGATTTGTACGGAACAATTGGTAGCGGGAGAGGGGCACGCTACCACATCCCCTGCGACAGTAATTCTATCGAAAAAACAATGCTTTGCCTGAGATTTTGAGTTCGAGCCAGGGGCGATTCATCTCGCCGGGATGCATCGTCCCTGGAAAGGCAATGACATGGCCCGCCCGGCCTATCTCCACCGCCGTCCGGACGGCCGGTACTGCATTCAGATTAGACTGGGGAAACGCGCCCAGGAAATCCATGGCCGCCCCTTGCTCCGTGTCAGCCTCAGGACAGCGAATTTCCAGGAGGCGCGGAGAAGGCTGGTGGTTAGCCTCGGATGGGCGGTGGACATCGTCAAGCTCCCGGCCTTGAATCGCCAGGGGCAATTGAGCCGCCGGCGGTCAAGCAGTGAGCCGCCGGTGGTCAAGCAGATGAGAGAAGTCTTGCTTGCTGCAAGGCGCCGCGCCGACACAGGCGAACTCACGTCCTGAGGACGTATCGATAGCCTTCGTCAAAGAGCTGCGCGCCAGTGTTTACGCAGCCGGCAAAGCAAAAGAGAACGTCGCGCCGCCGTCCGGCTCGTTCGCAGCCAGAAGCTCGCCGCCGTGCTCGCGCACAATGCCGTAACTGATCCAGAGGCCGAGTCCCGTGCCCTCGCCGACCCGCTTGGTCGTGAAGAACGGCTCGAAGATGTGGCTGATGTGATCCTTGTCGATTCCCGGACCGTTGTCCGAAATCCGGAACAGGATCTCGTTGCCCTTGCGCGCCGCCGAGACGACCAGCCGCGGCAATTCGGTGTCGCGCATTGCGTCGATCGCGTTCTCGACAAGATTGACGATGACCTGGTGCAACTGTCCCTCGTTGCCGGAGATCCAGAGTTCCGGCTCGAGCTCCATCTGCAGGTCGATGCGCACCTGCTTGGTGCGGACGGCCCACAGCACAGCGGTGTTGATCAAACGCTCGATATTGACGCGCTCGACCTCGCCGAGCTTGCTGAAGGAGAGCCGGCGCAGATTCTTCACGATCTCGCTGATCCGGACCGCCCCCTCCATGGTGCCCTCGATCAGCGGGCCGAAATCCTCCATGACCTCGTCGATGCGCAGGCTCTTCTTCAGTGCGGCGAGGTCGCTCGCCCGGCCCTTGCCGTGGATCGCGTCGAGATAGGCGACGATGGCCGCGCGGTAGCGGATCAAGGTGTGAATGTTGCCGTAAACGAAGCTGATCGGATTGTTCAATTCGTGCGCGACGCCAGCGACGAGACGGCCGAGGCTCGCCATCTTCTCCTGCTCGACCAGCTGCCGCTGGGCGCGCTGCAATTCCTGATGGGCCTTGTGCAGCGCCTCATAGGCGCGGCGCAGCTCGCCGATCGGCCGCCCTGTCAGCACCACGCCGATAAAGCGGCCGCGATGGTCATGCCGCGGCGAACTGTTGATCGCGAACAGATCGGTGCTGCCGCCGTCCGTCGCGAACCTCAATTCACCGTCGACGACGTCGGGCGTGCCGCGCGGCTTCAATAGCGGCACCAGCTTGGCGCCGTCGGCGGCATCGATGACGTCGGCGATGTTCCTGCCGACCACGTCCCCGACGCTGCGGCCGAGCGCATGCTGGAACGCGGAATTGACCTGCTGCACCATCCCCCTGGCGTCGCAGACGATCAGGATGTCCGAGACGGATTCGATGACGTTGGTGACGAAGGCCTGCGCCTCCTCGAGCTCCGCGTTCTTGTGCTCGAGGTCGACCTCGTAGCGCAACAGGTCCGAATAGACCTCGTCCATCTTGCGGATGACTTCGATCCAGGCGCCTTCGCGCTCGCGGTCGAACTCGATCGCGCCGCCGCTGGTGACCAGCTTGAGCAGCGAATCCGCCTCGCTCGCTTCAGGAGAATGCGTCGCCTTTGGCATTTTTTCTCAGATCATACCTGGACAGCTTGTTCCTGAGCCCTACCCGTGAGAGACCCAGCTCGCTGGCGACACGACTGATGTTTCCGTCGTTCCTCTCCAGGCAGTTCATGATAACCGACTTCTCGAGATCCTCCACCTTGTCTTTCAGCGAGGCCGATCCGTTCAGCCTGCCGTGGGCCGGCAGCGGCGCGGATCGCTTCCCGTTGCGGCGGCCGAGCAGCGGTGGCGCGGCCAGCTCGTCCCGGTCGGCGAGCACGGCCATGCGCTGGATCTCGTTCTGGAGCTCGCGTACGTTGCCCGGCCAGTGATATTTGCCGAATTCCTCCAGCGCCGAACGCGCGAAGCGCAGATTCGGCCGGTTGAAGGAACTCTTGACCGCCGACAGCACGCCCTCCGCAATCAGCGGGATGTCCATCGGGCGCTCGCGCAGCGCCGGCATGTGCACCGGGAATGCGGCGAGGCGGTAGTACAGGTCGCGCCGGAAGCGGCCGGCCTCGACCTCCGCCTCCAGGTCGCGATTGGTCGCCGCCACCACGCGAACGTCGACCTTGCGCACGCGCTGCGCGCCGAGCGGCCGGATCTCGCTCTCCTGCAGCACACGCAGCAGCTTGACCTGGAACGCCGGCGAGGTCTCGCCGATCTCGTCGAGGAAGATCGTGCCGCCATCGGCGACCTCGAACAGGCCGATGCGATCCTGGTAGGCGCCGGTGAAGGCGCCCTTCTTGCAACCGAACAGCTCGCTTTCCAGGAGCTCGTCCGGCAGCGCGCCGCAGTTCTCGACCACGAACGCCCTGTTGGCCCGCGCCGAGCCGTAATGGATCGCGCGAGCCAGAAGCTCCTTGCCGGTGCCGGATTCTCCGGTGATCAGAACCGAGATATCGTAGTCGGCTGCGCGCCTGCCGAGCTCGATCACGGCGTGCATCGGGCTTTCCGTCGAATGCACGATGCGGTCGAAATCGTAGAGCTGCTTGGCCACCCCGCGCTTGACCGAGACGACCTTCTTGATGTGCCCGGAGGTCGCCTTGACGTCGACGCCGGCGGTCTCGGTCTCCTTCTGCAGCCGATAGAGCTGAACCGCCTCCTTGACGGTTTCGACCAGCTGGTCCGGCTGCCAGGGTTTGGTGATGTATTGATAGATGCCGGCCTCGTTCAGTCCCGCGATGATGTCCTCGGACTCCGAATAGCCGGAAATGATCATCCGCACCGGGTCCGGCCAGAGCTCGCGGACGCGCTTCAGGAAGCTCACGCCGGATTCGTGCGGCATCCGCTGGTCGCAGAGGATCGCGTGGACGATCTCGCCCTCCAGCAGCTTCTCCGCATCGGTCGCGTTGCCGACGCAGAGCACCTCGAAATCCTCCCTGAGCACGCGCCGCAACGCTTCCTGCGAGCGGACCTCGTCGTCGACGACGAGAATGGTTCCCTGAATGCTCACGATGACACCGCCATGCCGACAGGCCGACCTGGCGCACGCCTGATACGGTGACCTGCGATGGTCAGCGGCGTGCGCGACTTCGGTACCTTATGGATGAAATTGTAGCGCGCGACATGATAGCTCGGATCGAAGCCGTAGAAATTCAGCTTCATCCGCCGCAGCTCCTCGTCGCGGTAGGATTGCAGGGGCTTTTCGGCCTCATCGGCGGCCCGCCGCTGCTGCTTGGCGGCAAGGCGCGCGGCAAAGCCGGCATCCGACGCCATGGCTGCGCCGCTCTGCACGAGGCTTGCGTCGGCGAGCGCCTCGCCCGACAGCACGCGGTCGACGATGGCGAGGCGCCGGGCTTCCGCCACGCCCATCGGGAGCCGGCATTGCGTGATCCGGGTTGCGTTCGCGGCCCCCGCACGGCGCGGCAGCAGATAGGTCCAGTATTCCGAGCCGTAGAGATTGCCCATGTCCTTGTAATGCGGATTGAGGATGATCTGGTCGCTCGCCCAAACCTCGTCGGCGGCAAGACTCAGGAACACGCCGCCGGCACCCGCATTGCCGCGAATGACCGAGACGACCAGGCGATCGGTGGTCTCGATGATCGCGCGGGCGAGATCGTCGATCGCATTGATGTTGCGCCAGGACTCGTCCGCGGCGCTTTCGGCTGCCTCGATCTCGGCAAGATGGATGCCGTTCGACCAATAGTCGGGGCCGCCGGTCAGCAGCAACACCCTGGTCGGGCGTTCCAGCGCAGCGCGATAGGCGCCGAGCAAGGCTTCGCAGTCACCGGTCGCCATGGCGCCGTTGTAGAAGGAGAACGCGAGCTCGCCGACCTCGCCATGCTCGCGATATCGGATCGGGGCGTAGCCGCAGCCAGGCCGGTGCGGCAAATACGCCGCCTCCGCGGCGAAGACTTTCGCCGCGGGCAGCTTCAGGCTCTTCGGCGCGAGTCGCTTGACATGGCCGATCCAGACCGCGCCATCGACCGTGGCACGCGCCAGCGCGCCTTCGCATTGCGCGATGACTGTGCCGGGCACGCCGGAGATATCGTGCGCTTCGTGCGCATCGAACAGCCTGACCTCCTGGAAGAACAGGCTATCGACGAGGCCCGGCATGCCATCGGCGCTGTTGATCTTGCGCAGCACGGTCATGGTGCTGTCGTGCTGCCAGTCGATCGTCCGGTCCGCCTGACGGCAAGGTCCGCGCACGCGAATGCGCGGGTCACCCGCCTGCATCGGCTGCGGGGCAGCCTGTCCGGCTTCGATCGCAGCGACCGCTTCGAGCACGGCTGCGACCGCGCAGGAGGTTAGCTCGTTGCGGTAGATGCTGGACTTGGCCGCGCACCGCATCGGGAAGCTGCGGAACGACCAGATTGGACCGGCATCGAACTCGCCATCCGCCTGTAGCACCGTGACGCCCCACTCGGCGACGCCTTCCAGAACCGCCCAGTCGAGCGCGGCCGGACCGCGGTCGCCGGGCGGCCCGGGATGGACGACCAGGCAGCGCACGCTCCGCCAGACGTCGTCGGGGATCGCGCGCTTCAGGAACGGCGCGATCACCAGGTCCGGCCGATGCAGCGCCACGCTCTCGCGCGTGACGTCGGCGTGGATGTCCAGCTCGACCGAAACCTCGTGGCCGCGCTCGCGCAACTCGACATGGAGCCGCTGCGTCAGGCTGTTGAAGGAGTGCGATAGCAGCAGGATGCGCATCTCGAAGCCTCAACAGATTCTCGGCAGTTGCTCGCCCGACAGCCAATCGACGATTCGACCGCCGCCGAAGCTCGTCGCCATCTGCACGAAATGATGATCGTCGGCAACGGCCTCGCCAATGTCGGCGGCGTCGCGGCCGAGCGGATGCGCCCGCATCGCGGCCAGCACCGCTCCGGCGGCCTCCGGCGCGACGATCGCGACCAGCTTGCCCTCATTGGCGACGTGAAGCGGATCAAGTCCAAGCAGCTCGCAAGCCGCCGCCACGCCCGGCTTCACCGGGATCGCCTCCTCGAGGAGATGGAAGCCGAGGTTGGACTGCTGGGCGATCTCGTTCAGCGTCGCGGCAAGCCCGCCGCGCGTGGGATCGCGCATCAGGCGGATGCCACGACCGCCGGCCTGCACCATCCTGGCAACGAGATCGTGCAGCGACGCCGAGTCCGAGACGATCTCGGTCTCAAAAGCGAGATTCTGCCGCTTGGACATGATGGCGACGCCGTGGTCGCCGAGCGTGCCGGAGATCAGGACGCGATCGCCGACGCGGGCCTTCTCGGCCGACAGATCGAGCCCGTCAGGCACGACGCCGACGCCCGCGGTCGAAATGAACAGGCCGTCGGCCTTGCCGCGCTCGACCACCTTGGTGTCACCGGTGATGATGTGGACGTCGGCCTCGCGCGCCGCCGCCCCCATGGACTCCGCGATCAGCTTGAGGTCGGCGAAGCGAAAGCCCTCCTCGATGATGAAGCTCGCCGAGAGATAGAGCGGCTTCGCGCCGGCCATGGCGATGTCGTTGACGGTGCCGTGCACCGCGAGCGAGCCGATATTGCCGCCAGGAAAGAACAGCGGCGAGACCACATAGCCGTCGGTCGTCATCACCATGCGCCCGGCGCGGACGTCGAACGCCGACTGGTCGTTGCCGCGCGCCAGCCATTCATTGCCGAAGGCTTCGTGGAACAGGCCGGAGATCAACTGCGCCATGGCGCGGCCGCCCGAGCCGTGGGACAGGTCGACGCAGCCGTTCCTGATGTCGAGCTTGCGCTGATAGGCCTTCATGACGCCCGCCTCTGCTGATGATCGCGGAAGCGGCCATAGGTCCAGTGCGCGGCGCAGGCGCCTTCGGAGGAGACCATGCAGGATCCCATCGGCGTCTCCGGCGTGCAGACGGTGCCGAACAGCTTGCAATCCACCGGCTTCTTCACACCGCGCAGGATCGCGCCGCATTCGCAGGCCGGATTGTCGTCGACGCGCAGCTCGTTCATGTCGAAGCGGACCTCCGCGTCGTATTTCGCGTAAGCGCGCTTCAGCTTCAACCCGCTATAAGGCACCTGCCCGAGCCCGCGCCACTCGAACTGATCGCGCAGCTCGAAGATGTCGGACACTTCTTCCTTGGCGCGCAGATTGCCGTCGCGGCTCACGGCGCGGCTGTACTGGTTCTCGACCTCATGCCTGTGCTCGTTGACCTGCCGCACCAGCATCAGGATCGCCTGCATCATGTCGAGCGGCTCGAAGCCCGCGATCACCACCGGCTTGCCGAACTCCTCGGCGAAGAACTCGTAAGGCGCAGTACCGATGATGGTCGAGACGTGGGCGGGTCCGACAAAACCGTCGATCTCGACGCGGCCGATGTTGCGGATGTCCGGGCTCTCCAGGATGTTCTGCATCGCCGGCGGCGTCAGCACGTGGTTGCAGAACACGCTGAAGTTTTCGAGTTGCTTCTTCCCGGCCAATCGGATCATGACCGCGGTCGGCGGCGTCGTGGTCTCGAAGCCGATGGCGAAGAACACCACCTCGCGCCCGGGATTGTCCTCGGCGATCCGGATCGCGTCGATCGTGGAATAGACCATGCGGATGTCGGCACCACGGGCCTTCGCCTTCAGGAGCGATGCGCCCTGCGAGCCCGGGACGCGCATCAGGTCGCCATAGACGCACAGGATGATGTCTGGCCGCTCGGCGAGCCGGATCGCCATGTCGATGCGCCCGGCCGGCAGCACACAGACCGGACAGCCGGGCCCGTGGATCATCCGCACGTTCTTCGGCAGCATGTCCTCGAGGCCGTAACGCGAGATCGCGTGGGTATGGCCGCCGCAGAATTCCATGAAGCGATAGGGCTTTCGCGGATCGGCTTCCGCGCGGATCGCTTTCGCGAGCCCGAGCGCGATCTCCTTGTCGCGAAACTCATCGGCATATTTCATGACGCGGCTCCCTGTCCCTCGGTGCTGAGCTCGCGCAACAATTCGAGCGTCCGCCTCGCCTCCTCCGGATCGATCTTGGTCAGGGCGTAACCGACATGGATGATCACGTAGTCGCCGACGGCGAGGTCCTCGATCAGGGCGACCGAAATTTCCTTGCTGACGCCGTCGATGGAGACGATCGCCATCTCGTCGGGCAGGAGTTTTGTGACCTCAGCGGGTATCGCGAGACACATCAGGCGGTTCCTTCCTGGCCTTGCGGTTCGAGGAGTTTGAGTGCGGCGATCCAGGCCTGCCCGAGGCTGAGACCGCCGTCATTGGGCGGCATTTGCCGCGGCAACAGCGGCGAGAGGCCGGCAGCGATACAGCCGCGCTCGATCTCGGAACTGAGGATCGCGTTGAGAAAGCAGCCGCCGCTCAAGGCGACGGTCGTGATGCCGGTCTCGCGCGCCGCGCGGCCGATCCAGTCGACGCAGGCGGCCGCAAGCGTGCCATGGAACAGCCCGGCCCCGTCGACCGGATCGATGCCCTCGGCCGCAAGCCGCGCAAGCAATGGAAACAGGGACAGCACGCCATCCTCGATCGTCCAGCCGCTCTTCGCGATGCGTGGCGTGCGAACATGCGCCTCCAGCTTCATCGCGGCTTCGCCCTCATAGCTCTGCACCGGGCAGAGACCGAGCAATCCCGCCGCTGCGTCGAACAGCCGGCCGGCGCTGGTCGTCACCGGCACGCCGGGCTGTTCGAGCATGGCGCAGAGACGTGCGGCCTGCGGCTGCGCCGCGAAACGGGTTGCGATCGCATCGCTGCGGCGAAGGCCATGCAGCACGCTTGCGGCCATGCGCCACGGCTCGCGCGCGGCACGATCGCCACCCGGCAACATCATCGGCGCCAGATGTCCGAGCCGCCGGAACTGCGCGCTCTGGCACAGCAGGAGCTCGCCGCCCCAATTGCCGCCGTCGCTACCCTGGCCGAAGCCGTCGAGCACCAGCGCCAACGCAGGTCCCGTGAGGCCATGCTCCGCCATGACGGAAGCGGCATGGGCATGATGGTGCTGGACCGCGATCAGCCGCTTTCCGCTCGCTTCGGCGAAGCGGGTCGAAGCCATGTTCGGGTGCAAATCATGGGCGATAACTACCGGCTCGACGTCCAGCGTCGACAGCAGATGGCCGACGGTTTCCTCGAAGAAGCGGACGCCTTCCGCGGTGTCGAGATCGCCGATATGCTGGGAGACGAAGGCCTCGTTGCCGCGCGTGACCGTCACGGTCGACTTCAGCGCGCCGCCGACGGCCAGGATCGGCGGCACGGTCTGCGCGAGACGAACCGGCTCGGGCACGTAACCACGGGCGCGGCGGATGAACCGCGTCCGCCCGGCGACGACCGCCGCCACGGAATCGTCGGCGCGCGTGACGATGTCGCGGTCATGGGTGACGATGAGATCGGCGATGCCGGCAAGGCGCAGCTCCGCCTCGCGATTGTCGAGCAGAAGCGGCTCGCCGCCGGGGTTGGCGCTGGTGGCGACGGTCGCCCAACTTTCGCCGGCCCGCTTATGCACCGAATTCAGCGCCTCGAAGATCAGGTGATGAAGCGGGGTGACCGGCAGCATGATGCCGATCCGCGACAGCCCCGGCGCAATCGCAGGCGCGAGCCTATGGCGGGACGTCATCAGCACGATCGGCCGCGGCGCCATTTCGAGCAACGCAAGCTCGGCAGCGTCGGCATCGGCGATGCCGGCGACCGCGTCCACCGAGCCGACCATCACGGCAAACGGCTTTTGATCGCGCTCCTTGCGCTGCCGCAGCCGCTGCACGGCCGCTTCGTCACGGGCATCGCAGATGAGCTGATAGCCGCCGAGCCCCTTGATCGCGACGATTTTGCCTGCGGCAATCGCGGCGGCGATGTCTTGGATCTCGTGGCTGAGCCTTGGGCCGCATTGCGGGCAGGCGATCGCCTCGGCGTGGAAGCGGCGGCTCCTGGCGTCGGCATAGTCGTCCGCACAGACCTTGCACATCGCGAAGCGCTTCATCGCGGTGGTGGGGCGATCGTAGGGCAGCCGCTCGGCGATGGTGTAGCGCGGACCGCAATGGGTGCAGTTGACGAAGGGGTAGCGATGAAACCGGCTGGCGGGATCGAACAGCTCGCTCAGGCATTCCGGACAGGTCGCGGCATCGGCGACGATGCGCGTCGATACCCTGCCCTGCTTGCTGGCGCGGATGCAAAACTCCTCGCTCGCCATGGCGCCGACCGGGTGCACCGAGATCTCGTCGATGCGGGCGAGCGGCGGCTTTTCGAGCGGCAGCGCCGCGACGAAGTCCGACGCGCGCTCTCCTTCCACCTCGATGATGACGCCGTGGGGATCGTTGGCGACGAAACCGCCGAGGCGATAGCGCGTGGCGAGGCCGTAGACATAGGGACGAAAGCCGACACCCTGCACCGCGCCGCGCACATGCAGGCGCAGCCGCCGTCCGTCCAGTGCTGTAGCCTCGCCGCCCATTGTCATTCCGCCGCCGTCATCGCGGCCGGCGTCGTCGCCGCCATCCGCTTGCGGATCCAGGCATAGAACGCCGCAAAGCCTTCGCCGGTGCGCGCCGACAGCGTCAGCACCTCGATCTTCGGGTTGACCCGCCGCGCATATTCGATGGTCCTGGCGAGATCGAAATCGAGCACCGAGGCGAGATCGATCTTGTTGATCAGCATCAGGGACGAGGCGGCGAACATGTCAGGATATTTCAACGGCTTGTCCTCGCCCTCGGTGGTCGAGAACACCACGATCTTGCAGGCTTCGCCAAGATCGAACGCTGCCGGGCAAACGAGGTTGCCGACATTCTCGATGAAAAGCAGCCCGCCGTTCAGCCAAGGCAGCCGGTCATAGGCCTCGCCGACCATGGCGGCATCGAGATGGCAGCCCTTGCCGGTGTTGACCTGGATCGCCGGCACGCCGGTCGCGCGAATGCGCTCGGCATCGTTGGAGGTCTGCTGGTCGCCTTCGATCACGCCGATCGCAAAACTGTCCTTCAGCTCGGAGACGGCACGGACCAAGAGCGAGGTCTTGCCGGCGCCGGGGCTCGAGACAAGGTTGAAGGCAAGCACCTCGTCGGCGCGGAAGCGGGCGCGATTGTCGGCGGCGAGCCTATCGTTCTTGCCGAGGATGTCGCGCTCGACCTGGATGATGCGGTCGCTGCTCATGCCGGCGATCTTCTGGCCGGCCGGATTAGCGCCGCAGTCGAGCAGCCCGGCATCGCCGTGGGCGTGATCGTGGTGATGATGGTGATCTTGGTCATGACCGTGGTGGTGGTGATGGTGCCCGTCGTGACCATGATCGTGGTCATGCCCGTGATCATGATGATGATCATGGGCATGTTCGATGGACGCCTTGCCGTCGCTGCAGCCGCAGACCGTACACATCAGTCGACCTCCAATTCCCTCACGCGCATCTCTTCGCCGCCCGTCACCTGCAATTGATAGCCGCCGCAGGACGGACACGGTTCGTATCGCTGCTTGATCTCGACGCTTTTGGAACAGGCCATGCACCACGCCGTGCCCGGCGTCTCGACGATCTCGAGTTTGGCGCCTTGCGCGATGGTCCGCGCGGCGACGGCCTCGAAGCAGAATTGCAGGGCCTCCGGCGCGACATGGCTGAGCGCACCGATCTCGAGGCAGACGACGTTCACCTTGGCGAAAGCGCGCTTGCGCGCTTCCTCCTCGACGATGCCAATGATGCCTTCGCACAGCGCCATCTCATGCATGGCCGGCCTCGCGAAAATCCAGGCTGAAGCCGACGCAGGGATCGAAGGAACCGACCAGCGCGCGAACCGCATCCTGGCCCGGTCGGCCGGCGGCGAGCGTCGCGCCCTTGAGGCTTTGGACCAGTGGACCGCGGGCGTGAAAGTTCCACTCGGTCGGCGCCAGGAATTCGAAGTTGACGATGCGATCCTCGTCGTCGAGTACGACGGCGTGATAGAGCCGGCCGCGCGCGCATTCGACCGCGGCCGCGCCCTTGCCGGCGCCGAGCCGATAGCTCGCCACGATACCGCGTTCGAGATCCGCGTCGCCGTGATCGAGCCAGGTGCAGAGCTGCGCGACCTCGGCAATGCGCGCCCTCAGGCGCGCGGCGGGGCCCGCCGCCGTCGATGAAATCTCTTCGCGGTGCGCCCTGCGTGCCCAGACGCCGGTTTCCGGAATCTGGCCGCAGAGGTCCGGCGCATCGGAATAGGCCGCCCCGTCCGCCAGCAGACGCGCGACGATATCGAGATCGTTAGCCGCGGTCAGGAACGACGGCTCGGCCAGCGGCCGCGACACCAGCCTGCCATCGCATCCCTCGACGGAAGCTGCGAGCGCGCTGCCCGACGCAAGCGCATGGTCTTCGGAGATCCCCAGCGTGCCGACCGCGGTCCTGATCTGCGCGACCGCATCGCGACGCAGGGCCTGCGGCACGGCCTCGCTCGGACCGCCGAGGAGCGCACTCGCCTGCATCACGGCGCGCATCGCCGCAGCGCTTGTGCCGTCGAGCGCGCGCCGTCCGACGAAGAGGCCGCGCAGCAATTCGGTCAGCCGTTCGGCGACGACCACGGTGAGGCGATGCCGCACCGTCGCGGGCGCCGCCTCCTGCCCTTGCGCAGCTTCCACTGCCGACAGGAATGCGACCTGATGGGCAACCGAGCAGAGCGAGAACAGCCGCGGCAGCACCGGGAGCAGCGAGGCCGCCGGCTTTCCCGCAAACAGGCGCGTCAGCGGCGGCCGGCTGCGCGGCTGGATCGCGACGTCGGCGATCGTGGCGCCGGAGAGCCACACCGTAATGTCGATCTCGTTGCGGAACGAGAGGCTCATCCCCGCCGCTCCGTCAGAGTACCCCGCAGGAAGTTACGCCGATCGATCGGGGTTGTCGCGGGCTCGCGGCGGCGAACCGCCTCCTCGCTGTCGGCCGGCAGCATCAGCTCGGCAAGCGCGGCTTCAGCCGTCGCCCGCGCGGCGTCCATGTCGGCGAACTGGAACATCGGCGAGAACAGCGAGCAGCTCGCGATCCGGCCGATTTGCCCGACCTCGCTGATGGTGAACTCGATATCGCCCGCGGGAAAACGAATACGCGCGGTCGCGCCCGAGGTGGCCTGTGCCACCGCGCTCGCCGGCAGCACCACGTTCATGAACCAGGGCGTGACCATGATGCCGACGATCGTGCCGTTGAAGGCGCGGAAGCCGACCGCTTCGACGCCGAGCGCATCGTTGTAGATCGGCAGATCGCGCATGGCGCGCTCGCCGATCTCCCGATAGCTTCCGGCCAGGAGATCGCCCCATGCCACGGCGTCGGCGTCCGGATTTGGCGCGCTCCCGGTCATGATTCGATCGCCATGAACTTGGACTTCGGGGCGTCGCAATTCGGGCAGTGCCACTCCTCCGGCAACGCCGCGAACGGCGTGCCGGGCGCGATCTGCGCCACATCGTCACCGTCAGCCGGATCATAGACGGTCCAGCAGATGCCGCATTCCAGCCGCGTGACGTCGGTGACGTCCTGGCGCACGCCAAAATTCTCGAAGGCGCTCATTTGAAATAGGCCTCGATGATTTCCTTGAGCCGCTCGGCGGAATCCTCGAAATCCTCGTCCGCGGCCAGCGCAACAGTCGGCACGCCGCCGACTTCGAGCGTATCGAGAATGATGGTGTCCATGGCGTTGAAGAACTGCACGGACCAGACATTGCGGATGCCGGTGGACAGCACGCGGCAGGTGCCGTAGCCGCGCGACACCAGTTGAATCGGTCCGTTCCGGATCGTGTCCTGCAAAAAGCTCATGTCGACCGGGCTCATCGGCAACAGCGTGAAATTGATGATCTGCGAGCGGATGCCGGGCCGCCACGCGAGCGCGCGCTCGCGGATCTCGGCGAGCACCGGCAGCACGTTCATGGCACCCTCAGGCACCTGTCCGATCTCGAAATCGGCGGATGTCAGGTCGGCGGCCGCGCGCTTGACGATCTCCGGTACGGCGCCGATCTCGAGGTATTCGTGGTTGGCGTCGGTCTCGAGCCGCACGCGCCAGATCCCTGCCAGTACCGATTCCTGGATCTGCGCCAGCGATCCATCCGGCAGCGCGACGACGCCGGCGACCTCGCCTTCGCCGAGCACATCGGCAATGAGCTTGCTCTCGAGATCGTTGAGATTGGCGAGCCGGAACAATTGCGACGGCGCGTCGGCTTTCTGGCCCGCGATCGCATCTGCGATCCGCGAGAGCAGCGCGACCGCGTTTGGGCAGCTCCTGGCAAGCTCCGCGCTGTCGAGCGTTGCAAGCTTGGCGAGCGCACCGGCCGCCGTGAGGCTTCCTTTCGATGCATTGAGACTCTCTTCGCCGATCGGAAACACGCTGACCGGTTGCTCGGCGCCTTCGGGCGCATCCCAGAATCCGACTTTCATAACTCGACACCTTGTGTGCGGTGCTGGGGCACGATGGTGACGGCCACCGCGGCGCTTTGCCCGCGCGGCCGGTCGATCAGCTTGGTGATGCGGTCGACATAGACTGACCAGTCCTGGATCTTGGCGATCAGCCCCAGTGTCTCGCCCTTGGCGACGAAGATCAGCGTCGGCTGCACGCGGACGCCAAAACGCTGGCCGAGCGCGCTCTCGTCGCCGCGCGCGATGACCGCACCGCGCAGCCGGCCGCCGAATGCGGCGATCAGCTCTGGCAGCACCACGGCGACGTCGGTCGCCTCCGGAAAGCGGTTGGGATCGCCCGCCGACAGCAGCACGGCGATCGCACCAGCCTCGTCTGCTGCGCCAAGAAAATGATCAACCGTCGCGGCATCGACCTCATTCAGGCCGTGCCGCGTCAGATCATGCTTCCCCACCTGGAATTCCATTGGACCTCCCCTGACAAGCTTATGAATTGCTCGGGATAGGGGTTAGCAAGGCATGTGCCACGATATGTTAGCGACTTTCCGGGTTTATCTCATTGACCTACATCAGATATTTTATTGCGCGCCGATGACGCAGCCCCCCGATGATAAGATACTTTCCATATTCAGTGAAAGCCATCTTTGCAGATAGAAAGACGCATTCCAGGTAGCTTGTGGCGCCCGCACGCCGATCCGGCCGCGGAGGCGGTGATCCCACTTGATTCCTGGACGTTGGCTTATTCGGACCGCAGGTGCGCTGGCAGTTGCGGCTCGCGGTCGATCAGGTCGGCGAAGAAGCGGTCGCAATCCTCACCGTCGAGCGCAGCACCAAGACCGTCGATCGCGGCGCCAATCAGGCGCGCCTCTTCCTCATCGAGAAGCCGGATCGCGGTGTCGATATAGACCAGCACGTGGGTGCCGACCGGCGGGTTGGAGAGCAGCAGCATGGAGACGCGGCGCTGTTCGCCGCGAAATGCGCACAGCGCCGAGACGCCATCCGTCTCGACAATCGTCATCGGCAAGCCGAGGCACATCGTGCTTTCTCCGGAGATCGCGCCTCTCAGGCCGGCCGCATCTCGTAATTGGCGTGATCGATGTCATTGGCGAGCAGCCGCTCGGACTCCGCCAATGGCGCGCTGCGGCGGCTGACCGTGACGCCCCACTCGGCCAAGACCTGGCAGGCGAGATCGATCGAGGGCGCGATCTGGTCGCGCACCGGCGGCGTCAGCGGCCCGCCCCAGTCTTCGAGATCGAGCGGCTGGCAGCCGATCAGCACGAGATGCTTCGGGCACCGGCCGAGCAGGTCGGCGGCGCTGATGACCTCCTGGAAGCCGGTCTGGTGCAGGCTCATCTTCTTGGCGCCGGTGAAGCGAGGCACCTCGTCGTCGCGCACGAGCTTCAACCGGCCGGGCTCGAGCCCATAGTCGATGGCGTCGAACACGATAAGGCGGTCGGCCTCCTCCAGATAGTTCACGAGGTACAGCCCCTGCGTGCCGCCGTCGAGGATGGTGACGTTGTCAGGCACGGCGTAGCGGCGGTGGAACTCCTCCACCGCGCGCACGCCAAAGCCTTCGTCGGCCCACAGGATGTTGCCGATGCCGAGCACCAGGATGCGATTGTCTTGCGAGGATGTCGGCATCGTCAGTCTTCCCGTTTCAGTCGCGGAATTGCCGCTCGCCCGAGATCATCGAGGAGATGATGCTCTGGCGCGACATGATGTCTTCACGGACCGCGGCGTAGATGTGCACCATCACGAACACGACCAGCGCCCACATGCCGAGATGGTGCCAGGTGTGGACGTCCTGGCTGTTCGGCCAGATCGCAAACACCCAGCCGAACAGCTTGTGCTGCCAGCTGTCGATGCCCTGACCTTCCGAATAGAGCGCAAAGCCGGTGACGATCATGAAGGCCACGAACAGGGTGAAGCCCGTGAACATCGCGGTTTGCGCCAGCGGGTTGTGCCCGACATACATCTTCGGCTCGCGTTCCAGGAACGCGTACCAGCGGATCTCGTGCAGCACTTCCTTCCAGAACTGCTTGCGGTGAACCGGGATGTAGAAGATCTGCCGGGAGTGATGGTTGCCGACGAAGGCCCACAGGATACGCGTGAGGAAGAACACCGCGAGCACCTGTCCCGCTGCGAAATGGGCGAAGCGAATGTAGCCCATCACGAAGTTGTCGGACGCCTCGCCCGCGACCGTCGGCAGCGGCGTTCCGATCAGATAGCCGGTCACCATCAGCACAATGATCGAGAACGCGTTCACCCAGTGGCAGATCCGCACCGGCGCTTCGTAGACATAGACGGTGGGACGCCCCACCGCACGTTCTCCGGAAGCGTCGGCGGCGATCGCCGCGAGGTCGGGCCCGGCGTCGGAGGCGGGAGCAACTGCATCCATCATGGCGACCTCCTACCTGACCTTGACCTTGGCGAGCTCCTGGCCATCCGGGCTCATGACGTGCGTCGAACAGGCCAGGCACGGATCGAAGGAATGGATCGTGCGCAGAATCTCGAGCGGCTGCTCGGGATTGACCATCGGCGTGTTCATCAGCGACGCCTCGAAGGCGCCGATGTTGCCCTTGGGATCGCGCGGCGAGCCGTTCCAGGTGGTCGGCACGACGCACTGGTAGTTGTCGATCTTGGTGTCCTTGATCTTGATCCAGTGCGCGAGCGCGCCGCGCGGCGCCTCGGTGAAGCCGACGCCCTTGGCCTCCTTCGGCCAGCTCTCCGGCTTCCACTTGTCGACATTGGCGGTCGAGCTGTCGCCGGCCTTGATGTTGGCGACGAGCTTGTCCTGGAAGTAGCGCATCTGCCGTCCGGCCCAGACGGATTCGAGCGCGCGCGCGGCGGTGCGACCGAGCGTCGAGAACAGCGCCGACGTCGGCAGGTTCAAATCCCTCAGGAACTTGTCGACGGGATCCTTGAACTCGGATTTGTTCTGCGCGTAGCCGACCACCCAGCGCGCCAGCGGGCCAACCTCCATGGCGTGGCCCTTCCAGCGAGGTGCCTTGATCCACGAATACTTGCCGCCCTCGTCGAGCTGCTCGATCGCGGTCTTGGTGCCCTTCGCATTGGGCCCCAGCACGTAGTTCGGCTCGGTGACGCCGTCCCAGGGATGCAGACCCTTGGTCTCGTCGGGGTATTTGTACCAGGAGTGGACCACGAACTCCTGGATCTCGTCGGGGTTGGCGTGATCGACCGGAAACACCTCGGACAGATTGCCGTTGATGATGGCGCCGCGCGGCAGCTTCAGGCTCTTGGCGGAATAGTCGTTGGCATGTTCGGGCACGTCGCCATAGGCGAGCACGCTCTGGCCCGAGAGGCCGCCGCCATAGAGCCAGTCCTTGTAGAACGACCCGATCGCCGCCACGTCGGGCAGATAGACCATTTCGTTGAACTCGATCAGCCGGTCGATGATCGAGGAGATCAGGTTCAACCGCTCCATGTTGATGGCGCCGACGGCACCCGTGCCGTCGACGTTGATCGGACAGGGCACGCCGCCGACCAGCCAGTTCGGATGCGGGTTCTTTCCGCCGAAGATGGTGTGGATCTTGACGATCTCCTTCTGGAAGTCGAGCGCCTCCAGATAATGCGCCACGGCCATCAGATTGGCCTCGGGCGGCAGCTTGTAGGCCTTGCTGCCCCAATAACCGTTCTTGAACGGACCGAGCTGCCCGGACTCGACGAACTTCTTCAGCCTTGTCTGCAGATCCTTGAAATAGCCGGGCGACGACAGCGGCCAGTTCGAGATCGACTGCGCCAACGTCGAGGTCGCCCGCGGATCGGCCGAGAGCGCGGAGACGACGTCGACCCAGTCCAGCGCGTGAAGGTGATAGAAATGCACGACGTGGTCGTGCACCTGCAATGCAAGCTGCATCAGGTTGCGGATCGAATTGGCGTTCTCCGGAATGGTGATCCCGAGCGCGTTCTCGACCGCGCGCACCGACGTCAGTGCGTGGGTGCCGGTGCAGACGCCGCAGATCCGCTCGGTGAACGCCCAGGCATCGCGGGGATCGCGGTTCTTCAGGATCACTTCGATCCCGCGCCACATCGTGCCGGTCGAGACCGCATTGCGGATGACATTGTCGGCGTCGACATTGACCTCGACCCGCATGTGACCTTCGATACGGGTCACCGGATCGACGACGATGCGCTTGCCGGAATTGTCGAGATTGAAGCCGTTGGGAGTCTGGATACCCATGGTGTTCCTACCCTAGTGTTTCTCTTCGCTCAGCTGTTGTGGTCGGCGTCTTCGCGCTTGGTCGCGAGCCGCTTCACTGCGGTCACGGCCGCATGCGCGGCCACCGCGGCGCCGACGGCGCCCGCCGCCACCATGCCGATCTGATCGGCGTTCTTCTCGATGCCGAACTGCTTGATGTTGGTGAGACGGTCGTAGAACGAGCCCTTGTCCCAGAAGCCGTCCTCGGAGCAGCCGATGCAGCCGTGGCCCGACTGGATTGGGAAGGACACGCCGCCGTTCCAGCGCACGGTCGAACAGGCGTTGTAAGTGGTCGGGCCCTTGCAGCCCATCTTGTAGAGGCAGTAGCCCTTGCGGGCGGCCTCGTCGTCCCACTCCTCGACGAACTGGCCGGCGTCGAAATGCGGACGGCGGTAGCATTTGTCGTGAATGCGCTGCGAGTAGAACATCTTCGGCCGGCCCTGGCGGTCGAGCTCGGGCAATTTGCCGAAGGTGGTGATGAAGGTGACGACGCCGGTCATCACTTCGGCGATCGGGGGGCATCCCGGCACCTTGATGATGGGCTTGTTGGTGATGACCTTGTCGATCGGCGTCGCCTGTGTCGGATTGGGCTTTGCCGCCTGCACGCAGCCCCAGGACGCGCAGGCGCCCCAGGCGATGATCGCCATCGCGTCCTCGGCCATCATCTTGAGCTTCTCGACGAACGGCTTGCCGCCGTCGATGCAGAACATGCCGCCTTCGTTCAGCGGCGGATTGCCTTCCACCGCGAGGATGTACTGGCCTTTGTGCTTGGCGCGGGTCTCCTCGAGGATGGCCTCCGCCTGGTGACCCGCGGCCGCCATGATGGTGTCGTCGTAGTCGAGCGAGATCATCGACAGCACGGCATCCTTGACCAGCGGGTGCGCGGACCGGATGAAGCTCTCGGAGCAGCAGGTGCATTCGAGGCCGTGCATCCAGATCACGGGCACGCGCGGCTTGGTCTCGAGCGCGTTCGCGATGCGGCTCGCCGCCAGCGGCCCGAGCCCGAGGCTCGTCGCCGTCAGGCTGCAAAATTTGTGAAAGCTCCGACGCGTGATGCCTTGCCGCCTGATCACGCTGTAAAACGTTTCCGTCGCCGCGCCCATGTATCCTCCCGCCTTCGCTTTGACTTTTCGATGACGCCAAGGACAGCAAGAAGCAGGCCAACAGCCTGGAGCGATTCAAAAGTGGAGAGATTCCAGAACGTTGGGTGTTTGAATTGCTCGCAGGAGCGGTACACGAGGACGCTGGAGATACGAGAAGCGGAAACAATTCGATTTGCAGCCGGCAACGAAGTTTCCGGTCAGTGCGCGGTGCACACCATGCAGGGATCGAACGAGCGCACGATGTGCTGGATCGCGACCGCACGTGGGCCGGCATCGCCGACATCGGTGCCGACCAGCGCCTGCTCCAGCGGGCCGCCGACGTCGAAGGAATCGCGCGGCGAGAAATTCCAGGTGGTCGGCGCGATGATCTGGTAGCGCTCGATCCTACCCTGGCTTACCGCCATCCAGTGCCCGAGACTGCCGCGGGCGGCTTCGACGAGCCCGACATAGCTTCCGTCGGGGATCTCGCGCGCATTGTTGCAGAATGGCTCCGACAATCGCAGCGCGCGCGTCCACTGCTCCATGGCCAGCGCGATGCGCGCGGTCTCGATCAGCCGGGCGATCACGCGGCTGCGCACGTTGGTGCCGTCGCGCGCGACCAGATCAGTGATCAGCGCCTGACCGGCCACCGTCTGGCGCGCGATCGCGCCGACTTCGATCGGCTGGCCCGACAGCCGCGGCGCCTTGCACCAGCTATAGGCCGCCGGCTTGTCGGGATCCGGAACCGTGCTGCTATGGGCGGGATCCGCGGAGGAATCCCGCATCCAGGCGTGCGAGACGTCCTCGGTGATCTGCGTCAGCGGCAGCGGTTCGATCGTGGCGCACGGACCGAACAGGCCGCGTGGAAACAACTCGCCGTCGACGCCATGATAGGCGCCGTAGCTCATCATCAAGCCAGTGCCCCTGCCGAGCCCGGTCAACGCAAGACTGTCCGCAAGCCGCAGGAAATGGGCGAAATCGCCGCCGCGGCCGTCGCGCCAGCTATCCAGCTCGTCCGCGGAGGCAATCGCCAGCACATTCTCGAGCGAGTCCGCGAAGACGACACGCTCGAGAAAGCTTCGAAAGGCCGTCGTGATCGACAGCAGCCGGACGCGCTCGCCAAGGTCGATGGCGCGCGTCGAGCCGCCTGGCTGGAACGCGAGGCTATGCGGCCATTTCCCGGCGATGATGCCCATGGTCTCGAGCAGCCGCGCCCGCGCCGGCAGGGCATCGCGCGCTGCGCTGCCGCGGGTTGCTGCAAAGCGCTCGCGCGTCTCCGAGTGCCAGCTGTGCGCCGCATAGGCCTCGCGGGCAAAGTCGGGCATGAAAAAGATATAGAAGTGGGTCAGATGGTCGGCCGCATTCTCCGCCGCATGGGCGATGTTGGTGGCGAGCAGCCCGTTGGGCGCAGCCTCGATCGACATGGCGTCGCGCAGGGCGGCAGCCGCCGCGACCGATTGCGAGACCGAGCAGATGCCGCAGATCCGCGGCGCCAGCGCCAGCGCATCGAGCGGTGGCCGTCCCTCCAGGATCTGCTCAAAACCACGGTAGAGCGGCGCCGTCACCTCGGCGCGCATGACGCGGCCGCTCTCGACGTCGAGGCGGACTTCGAGATCGCCCTCAACACGGTTGAACGGGCCGATCGTGATCCGCGTCATGGCTTGCCCTTGGCCGTCGAACGGCCCGGCGGCACGACGACGTGGTCGGCGGTCGCATTCAGCCGCACGCGCCGCGGCGTCGCCGACTTCGACAATGCCGCGAGCGCGACGAACCAGGCCTTTGGCATGTCAGTCGGCAAACCAACCGGAATGCCGGCGAGCTTGGCGGTCTCCAGGAAGTTCTGCGCCCCTTCGAATCCCGGCGAGGTGCAGGCGATACAGGCATAGCCGCCCTTGGTGCAGGAGCCGCCGCCGTTCCAGGAGCGCTGGTTGCAGTCGCCGACCGCCTGCGTCGCCTTGCAGCCGAGATGCTCCATCAGGCAGCCGCGCTCCGACATCGTCTCGGCGCTCGCCTTGAACTCGTAGAACTCGTTGCGCGAACAGCCGTGATGGGCAAGATGATTGGCGATGAATTTCGGCCGTCCGTAACCGTCGAGATCGGTCGCGGCAAGATCCTTGCTGGTCAGTGCTAGGATGGTTTCCATCATCCAGCCAGGATGCGGCGCGCAACCCGCGACATTGATGACGGGCAGACCGAGTCGCGAACGGAAGCCCGCGCCCAGCGCGCCGCCGCTGTCGGAACCTTCGAACTGCAACCCCACGGCATCGGTCGGGTTCGATCCCGCGGCCGGCACGCCGCCATAGGCAGCGCAGCTTCCGACCGCGATCACGTAGTCGGCGAGCGGCGCGAGATCGAGCATCCAGCGATAGACCGAGCGGTTGGTGCCCGCGAGCATGTTGAAGCGGCCGCTGTCGTTCGGGCCGCGGGCGACGGAGCCTTCCAGCAAGAGCAGATCCAGCTGCACCTTGCCGTCCAGAACGGACTGGAGCACCTCGACCGCTTCCTCGCCCGTCTCTTCGCTCACTGACGGATGCCACAGCAGGTTGATGCCGAACTGCCTCAATTCGTCGAACCAGCCGGAGGCGCCGCTTTCGAGGATCGACATGGTGCAGCCGCCGCAACTGGCTCCCTGCAGCCAAAGCACGTTGGTCGTCCCATCCGATCGGCTCATGGCTCCTCCTTAGCCCGCAAGCATCCGTCGCTCGTAGCACAAGAGCAAGGCTCTGGCTTGAGGGAACTCAATCATGCCCACCCGACGTCGCGCCGTCATGCTTCAAGTGCCGCTGGCGAATCCGGTGCGTGACAATCCAGGTGACGCCGATAGCGACCGGCACGAACAGCGCGGTCGCCAGCGACGGCTCGACATGTACGCCGCCGTCATGCGCGCCCTTGGCAAGATACCCGAACAGGCTGACGACGTAATAGCCGATCGCTGCCACCGACAGGCCCTCGACCGTACTTTGCAGGCGCAATTGCAGCTTGGTGCGCTCGTTCATCGAACGCAAGAGGTCACGATTTTGCTCCTCCAATTCGACGTCGACGCGGGTGCGCAGGAGGTCGGCGGCGCGCGCAAGCTTGATCGACAAATTGGCCTGACGCTCCTCCAGGGCGGCGCAGGTCCGCATCGCCGGCGCCATCCGGCGGGCGAGAAACGACGACCAGGTCGGATAGCCTGCGATCTCGCCGCCTTCGATCACCCCAAGTCGAGCCTGCACGATGTCGTAATAGGCCCGGCTGGCCCCGAACCTGAACAGGCTGCCGGCGGCGCCGCGCTCGAGCGAGGCGGCGAGCGCAGTCAGCTCGGTCAGAAGGTGATTGTTGAGCTTGAGGCCCTCCGCACCCTGCATCTCCTCGAGCACCTCGACCAGTCGGCGCCCGATGTGATCGACCGATGGTGCGAGTTCGAGCGCAGCCGGCAAGCCGAGCAGCGCCAGCGTGCGATAGGTCTCGATCTCCAGCACGCGCTGCACCAGAGCGCCCAAGCGGCCCGGCGACAGGCCGTCGTTGCAGATGAGGATGCGAACAAAACCATGGTCGTCCGCGCGAAAGTCGGAGGCGACCACGGCAGATCCGCTGCGGACCGCCGCCATCGCGAGGCTGCCTCGTTCGAAAACCTCCTGGGCACGCTCCAGCGCCGCCGAGGTTTGCTCGACCCCGAGCTTGACCGCGACCAGCAATTGGCCGGACTGCGACAGGGAGCGTATCAATGCGGCGGGCCCATCGCCGATCTCGCCGAAACTCCGAGCGGACGTATCCGCGTTGCCGAGGATCCAGGTAAAGGTGGTGAACTCCGAGTGCTGCTCCCAGCGCAGCTGGATCGCGCCGATAGCGACCTGATGATGTTTCGTTCCTTCATCCGGCGGCTCCTGCCCGTGCGACGTGCAGAACGCGACAAACTTCTGCCGATTGGCGGCGGCAACCTCGCCCTGGCTGAGAAAGGCAAAGCGCAGCACGGTGAGCGGCGCCGTCAGCCGGGTGAACGGGCGGGCATGCACCTCGCCCAGCACCGCACCACGCTGCGGGTGCAGCTCAAAACCGGCGAGATCGAGGTCACGGTTCATCGGTGGTCCCTTGGGTAGGCGCTCTCAGGCCGCGGTGTACCGCGAACCTCGCCATTCACTACCACAACACACCCATGCTCTTGCAATCACCTGTTGGCAGGATAGGCCGACCTCAGGCTGCGGCAACATTGGCCATGAAACCGTCGAGCTCGACGCGCAGGCGCTGGCTGGCCTCGGTCAGGCCGCGGGCCGATTGCAGCACGGCGGAGGCGGCCGCGCCGGTCTCGGTTGCCTCGCGATTGACCTGTTCGAGATTGGTCGAGACCTGACCGGTACCGGAGGCCGCATGCTGGGCGCTGCGCGCGATCTCCTGCGTCGTCGTCGTCTGCTGATCGACGGCGGTCGCGATCGAGCCTGATATCGACGAGATCTCCCCGATCGTGCCGGCGATCGTCTTGATCGCCGCGATCGATTCACCCGTCGCCTGCTGCATGCCCTGGATGTGCGCGCCGATCTCCTCCGTGGCGCGCGCCGTCTGACTGGCGAGCGATTTCACCTCAGAGGCCACCACCGCAAAACCGCGGCCGGCATCGCCTGCACGCGCCGCTTCGATCGTGGCGTTGAGCGCCAGCAGATTGGTCTGCTCCGCGACCGCCGTGATCAGTTTTACGACGTCGCCGATCCGGTGCGAGGCCTCGGACAATGCGGCAATGCGCACGTCCGTGTCCCGCGCCTGTTGCACCGCACTTTCCGAGATGTCGTTGGAGTTGCGCACCTGTGAGCGAATCTCGTTGATCGAAAGCGACAGTTCCTCGGCGGCGGCGGCGACCGAACGGATGCTGCCGACCGCTTCCCGGGAAGCGCCAGCCACCGCTGTCGTCAAGTCGCCGGTCGCTTCCGCATTGCGCGACAGCGTCGAGGCGGCGGCTTCCAGTTGCCGGGCCGAGCTCGATATGTCGTTGACGATGTCGCCGACCGCGGTCTCGAACGTGCCGGCAAATCGCGTCAGCTCCGAACGGCGAAGCTCCGCTGCCGACCTGTTGCGCTCCTCGATCTCGGCCGCCTCCCGCTCGGTGCGCTCGATCGCCTGGCGCTTGAACATCTCGACGGCGCCGGCCATTTTGCCCACCTCGTCGCGGCGGCCGAGGCCCGGCAGCACGATCTCGTGCCTGCCGCGGGCGAGTTCCGTCATGGCAGCGCACATGGCGATCACGGGACGCGCAATGCCGCGTCCGACAGCGAAGGACAGCACGAGGCCGATGGCGATCGATGCCAGCGCCAGCGCCACTACGACCGACTGGCCGCTGGCGATCTGCTCCGACGTCTTCTTTTCAGCCTCGGCCTGCTCGGCCAGTGCCACGCGCTTGAGCGAGCTCGCCGCCCCCGACAGGCTATGGCGCAGCTTCCACATGCTTTCCACGAGGCGGTCGATTTCCTGCGCGGACGCCACGACGCGTGCGACGCTTTCGCCATAGAAGGCGAGACGATCGGCAAGCGCCTTCTCGCCGATGGCGTCCATCGAGCGCAACGCGCCGCGATCGACCAGGCGCTTGATCGTCTCGAGGCGTTGCGCGGCGGCCTGCGCCAGCGCGTCATCATGGCGCTTCAGCTCGGCGGTTGCGAGCAGATCAACGACCTCAAAGCGGTTGAGCGCGCCTCCGATTTCATCAGCATCGCCGGGCGATACCTTCGCATCCGCAAGGATGGATTTGATCGCACGCGACTGATCTTCCATCACGGTACCCGACCGGCTGATCTCCGACTGCAAGGCCAGCACCTTGTTGAAGGCGTCGGTATAGGCGCGATAGGCCTCGAACAGCTCCTTGATGGACTGCTGCCAGCTCAAGGTGGAGGTCTCGGTCTTGGCCGCGGTAATGGCTCCTTCCAGCCTTCGCCTCGCCTCCTCGGCCGCAGATTCCGCCTCCTTGGTGCCAGCCATGGCGAAATAACGCGCGTTGCTCTGATAGGCGGACAGGGAACTGTCGATCTCGCGCGCGTAGTCGGACTCTGACATGCTAACCCGGTAGACACCGAAGCCGTCGAGGATCTTCTCATAGCCGAACCAGGCGCCGGCCATGGTGACGGCCGACAGCAGCAGCACGACCGCAAAGCCGATCATGATCTTTGCCCGGATCGACACGTTGGCGAAGACCGGCTCGCTCTTGGGAAGACTCATGGCGGCGGCGTTCATCCGCCCATGGCCGTGAAATAGGCCTGACATCGACTGCCCATCCCGGGCAAAAACGCGTGCAACGAAGCTCAGATTCATTTCGCAATACCCGTTCTCGGAAAGCTCGCAATGATGCGACGATGCGGCCACTCCCCTAATCATCGGTAAATCGAAAACTGCTGCTCCGCAGCGAACGAAGCCTCCAACGCGGCGACGCTCAGCGTTGCGCCGCGTGCAAATTGAACGACTGCGCCGCTTGCGATGAAGAAACCGCAAGCAGTTTCAAGCAAGGCCTGAAAGGCGAATTTCCAGCATGAGATAAAACATGTTTCCATTTCGACGCATCATGCGGCGCATAAGCGCTGTACGAATTTTTTTCGCGGCGGGGATTTTGCAAGAGAGCGCGCGCGATATTGTCGGAAAGAGTGAGCTGATTCGTTTGTTCCTGCGTCGGATCGCTTTTGGGCAGGAGCAATCGATGACTGAGATTTCCGAGATTCCCGGCACGCTCGATGCGATCGGCGCCGCGGGGACGAGCCGCCAATCGATCTATGTGTACGAAGCGCCGGTGCGGATCTGGCATTGGCTTAATGCCGCGCTCATCACCATGCTCGTGATCACCGGCTATCTGATCGCCTCGCCGCTGCCGTCGATGCCGGGAGAGGCTTCCAACTGGTACACAATGGGCTATATCCGCTTCATCCATTTCGCGTCGGGACAGGCGCTTGCCGTTGCCTTCCTCTATCGCATCTACTGGGCGATCGTCGGCAACGCTTATGCACGGCAACTCTTCGCGCTGCCGTTCTACAACCGGATCTGGCGCTGGGGTTTTCTATACGAGCTGCGCTGGTATCTCTTCCTGGTGCGCTACCCGAAGAAATATGTCGGCCATAACCCACTCGCCAATACCGCGATGTTCCTGTTCATCCTCGCGATGGTCGGGATGATCATGACCGGATTTGCCCTTTATGCCGAGGGCGCTGGCATCGACAGCCTGTGGTATCGTTTCTTCGGCTGGGTGTTCAAGATCTTTCCGAACAGCCAGGACGTCCACACCATCCATCATCTCGGCATGTGGTTCATCGTGGTGTTCGTCATCCTGCACATCTACGCCGCGCTGCGCGAAGAAATCATGTCGCGCCAGAGCATGCTGTCCGCCATCATCACCGGCGAGCGCACCTTTCGCGACTCCCGACCTGACTAGCTAGAACGTCCCCGCGACCGTCAAGCGGAACGACAGCGGCTCGACCGGATGCAGCACGTAATCCATCACTCCGTTCCGGCAGACCGCGGCGGGCGCAACGCCGCCGGTGCAGAGATTGTACAGCGCGTCGGTCTTGAGCAACGAACCGTAGGCATAGGTAATCTGGTTCGCTCTTGCGTCGAACAGATTGAGCACGTCGAGCTGGATGCGCCAGCCATTGTCAGCGCGGTAGCCGAGGCGGCCATTGAAGATGCCGGTCGCTGACGAGCGGAACGCATTGTCTTCCGTCAGCGGGCTCGCCGCCAGATAGCGCCAGCGCAATGATCCGAACCAGCCGGTCTTTTCGCCGAGCGTGATGCCGGCGGACGCCACCATCGGCGGCGCGTTCGGAATGTAATTGCCGGGCGCGTTGCCGATCTGCGCCTCCGGATAGCCGGCGAGCGCGGCGTAGACCTCCGCCTGGTCGCTGTCATAGCCGCGGAAGCGCGCACGGGTCATCGCCAGATCGGCGTCGATATCGATCCAGGATCGCGGCCGGCAATGGTTGGTCCACTCGAAGCCATAGCGGCGGCTGGCGCGGGTCGCCTCGGTGTTACCGGCATCGCCGGAGAACAGGATCTCGGAATCCTGGTCGAGGATGAAGACGCTGAACGAGGTGTCGAGGCCGGGAATGATCCTGCTGCGAACGCCGACCTCAGCGCCCCTGGTGCGCACCAGTAGCGGCGACGGCGAGAGCTTTGTGGCGGGATCGCTGGGGTCTTCCGTCGTGGTGGCGCCGCGGGCGTCGTTCGAGTGCATGCCGTAGCCTGCGCCGAGGAAGAATTCGGTCTGGTTGAAGGGACCGAGCACCATCCGGAATTTCGGGCTGCCGAGCGAGGCATCAGCGTGGCCGGAGTTGTTGGAATTGAACAGCGAGATGACGTTGGCGGCATAATAGTCACCGCGCCAGCCGACGGTGGTCCGAAGCCAATCGGTCCAGCGCAGGGTATTTTCGGCGTAGACGCCGACGCTGCCTTCGCCGACCTTGTCGCTGCGGACGCTGGAGAGGTAGCTGCGGTGGACCGTGTTGGTCAGCGCCAGATCAATCGCGTCATAGCGCGATTGCAGGCCGACCGTGGTCTGCATCGGCAGGCCCGCAAACGAGCCGTTCAGTGTACGGGAGATATTGGCGCCGGCCATCAGGCGGTCGTCGTGCTGGTGAAACTGGTCGCCGAGCACGGGATCGCTGAGGTAATAGGTGAAGTTGTTGAAAAGATCGAGCTGGCTCTTCACGACATAGGCATTGGCCTTCCATGAGCCGAGCTCGTCGCTCTGCGCGACGCGGCCCGAGAGCGCGAAGCGGTTGGTGTTTCCGCCGTCGGTCGAGTCTTCCGAGCCGAACCGGTCGAGAAAGCTGCTCGTTATCGCGCGCTGCGGCACCTGGTCGGTGGAATTCCATTTGTTAGCATAGGCCATGCCGGTGACGGTCAGGCCATCCGTCGCGGTGCCCTGGCTAAAACGCACGAGACCGTTGAGCTTGCGCGCATTGTCCGGATTGTCCCAGGGGCCGTTGTAGGTGCCGATCTCGCCGGCGACGAGCACCGCGCCCTCACCGAGCTTCGCGGAGTCCATGCCGAGCAGACGCCGATAGCCAAAGCTGCCGGCAGTCACCTGTGCGAGGCCCTTCTCGGTGCGGTCGATCAGGCCGATGCGCACGCTGCCGACGGAGGCGAAATCGCTCTCGTCGGCGAAGTACGGGCCCTTGCGCACGTCCATCGCGCTGATGGTCTCCGGGATCAGCCAGTTGAGATCGGCATAGCCCTGGCCGTGCGCGTGGGTGCGCATGTTGACGGGGACGTCGTCGACATAGATTGCGAGATCGGTGCCGTGGTCGAGATTATAGCCGCGCACAAAATACTGGTTGGCTTTGCCCTCGCCGGAATGCTGGGTCACGATCAGCCCCGGCACGGCTTCGAGCACCTCGCCCGGCCGCGTGAAGGGGCGCGCATTGAGCTCTTCGCCGGAGACGGTGAGCGCGCTGGCCATGCCCGGCGGCCCCTCTGGGCCGGAGGCGACACTGCGGGTGCCCGACGCTGGCGCTGCTGCCGGATACACAAAGATCCGATGACCGGCCCGTGTCGATGTGCCGGCGTGCCGCGACGCGGGCGGCCTCTTGTGACGCGGTGTCTGGCCGGCAAAAATCTGGACCGGCGGCAGTTCGCGCAGGCCGCCATCGCTCTGTGCGAAGGCGTTGCCGTCAACCACGAGGAGCCAGAGGGCTGAGAGTACCGTCGGCGGACCGCAGCGTCGGCAAGACTCAGACCGCCTCGGTCGCATCAGCGCATTCCAGGACTTCCGTGTCGGCAAGGCCCGAGCTGCCCGCAATTAGGCGGCGGTAGAGCACGATCGAGAGCAGCCAGGCGATCGCGAACAACGCGATCACGGCGAGGCCGACATTGGCGAGCGACTCGTTGAGGGCGTCGATCAGCGTCCACACACCGCCGGAGAGATCGAGCCGGTTGCCGATCAAGCCCAGTGCCTCAATGCCGCCGATGAACAGCGCGACCGCGACGGAAGCGCCCGTAATGGTGAGGTTGTACCAGAGCTTTCGCATGGGATCGACGAAGGCCCAGCGATAAGCGCTGACCATCAGCGTCGAGTCCGCGGTGTCGACCAGTGCCATGCCGGCGGCGAACAGCGCGGGAAAGACCATGACGTCGGCGAGCGAAGCGCCGCGCGCGGCCTCAGAGGCGGAGATGCTGAGCAGGCCGATCTCAGTTGCAGTGTCGAAACCGAGCCCGAACAGGAAGCCGAGCGGATACATGTGCCAGGGTTTTGTCACCAGGCGGAACATGGGGCCGAGCAAGCGCACCAGGATACCGCGATGAGCCAGCAATGCATCGAGCCCGGCGGCGTCACGAATGCCCTGCTCGCGCGCCTTGCGAAAGGTCCGCCACAGGCTGGCGAAGATGGCGAGGTTGATGGCCGCAATCACCAGCAGGAACAGCGCCGACACCGATGCGCCGATGAAGCTGCCGATCTCCTTGAGCAGGCCATCACCGCCAAGGCTCACCACGCCGAGCGCGAGGAGCATGGTCGCGACCACGACCACGCTGGAATGGCCGAGCGCGAAATAGAGGCCGGCCGATCGCGGCGTACCGCCCGTCTGCATCAGGCTGCGCACGACGTTGTCGATGGCCGCGATGTGATCGGCATCCACAGCGTGGCGCAGGCCGAACACCCAGGCGAGCAGCGCGGTCGCCATCACCACAGGCCGGTCGGCGAACAGCGCGAAAGCCCAGGCCCATGCGACGATGTTGGCGGTGATAAGCCCACCGAAGAGAACAGCGGGACCGGCACAGGAAGCAGTCCGAGACCGTTCGCTCCGTCGATGCGCATTGGCCAAGATCAGCACTCCCCTCGTATGATCTTTTTCTAAACCCGTCATACTGAAGGGCAACATTCGGGCCAGACAGCGGTCCTCCGCGGACGCGCTTCGCAATTGGACGCAAGCTAATGTCTTCAAAGAAGAAACGGTCTCAGCCGTATTCTTGAGGTTTTAAGACTGCAATGCGCGATCCGGAAACCAAGTAGCCAATAGCGCAAACATAGTTTGACACTCATAGCGAACGATTGGCAGCACCCGCCAAGGCGGTCCTTGCCCATGCAGCATCGCGCAACGAGAGTGCGTCAGAGGAAGGAGATCGAGGCCTTCCAGCCTGAAGAACCATTGAACGAGGAGAGTATGCTCACGCTCGCAGGCGGTTTGTGTCACCAGGCGTTGAATTTACCTGACAGTGCGCATGAAGAGAGGACACCTTGTCATCGGTAGTCGCGATCCGCACCAGCACATCCTTCGGTTTCGCAAGATAGGGCGATGAAGTCACCAGGATATCGGCCCCAGCCTCTGCGTAGGCCGCGGCATTAGCCGCATTGACTCCGCCGGCGGCGGCGATGATGGGACGTTCGCGCGTATACGCCATCACGGCTACGCGCTTGACTAACGCAGCGACCTCGGCCGGCGAAAACTTCTCGGCCTGGATCACGTCGAAGCCGGCGACCGCTGCGGCAAGTGCGGCATCAGCGGTATTCACCTCGATCACGAGCTTCTTCTCTGGCGCCGCCCGGCGCAACCGCTCAACCGTCTGAAACAGCGGCTGTTGGCCAAGAAAGGCCCGGTGCTCGGGAAAGACCAGCACCGTCTCCGAGAGGCCGAGCCGGTGCATCACGGCCCCGCCGGCCTTCACGGCCGCCACAGCAAAGCGCTTGGTACCCGGCACGTTCTTGCGCGTGCAGGCAACCGGAATATTTGGTGCGACCGCCCTTGCCGCGTCGACGATGGCGCGGGTCTCGCTGGCCACGCCTGACCAGATCTCGATCAAGGTCTGCGCCACCTTCCAGCTCTTGAGCAGCGCCGCGGCCGGACCGCACGCTTCAAGGATCGGCGCGCCCTGCTGCAGCGCCGAGCCGGATGCGGCACAAAGGTCGACGCTGCAGCCAGACAGCTCGATGATTTTGGCGGCATCCTCGGCGAGCGCGAGCACCATCGGCGCGCGCGCGGAAAGACGCATGACGCCGTCAACTGCGCCGATCCCCAGTGCCTCGGTGGTAAGATCACCGTATGGAACGTCGTCTTCCAGTAAACGTTCGAGCTCGGCGCGCGATGCAACGGTAGCCATATTGTGCTTCCCTTCGATCGTGTCAGCTTGCCGACCACATTGTCGGAAATCCGACACAGATAGTCAGTCCCGCCGCGGCACTGGGCGGAAACCCCGCTCTTTCAACGCCCGTTCCTGCAAGGCGCACACCAAGCTTCGTCCGCGCATCCGGCACGCCGATTGCTGAGCCTGCAATGGCCGGCGCCTCGCAGCAATCGGGCTTTGCGGAAGCGGTTGCCGTCCGTTGGAGTTCATCATGAGACTGTTTCGCTCGATCGCCTTCTTTGCGGGCCTGCTGCTCGCATCCGCGCCGGCGCAAGCCGCGCAGACTAACGTCGCCGTGGCTGCCAACTTCACCGAAGCCGCGAAGGAGATCGCAGCCGTCTTCAAGCAAAAGACGGGACACGAGGCGGTGCTGAGCTTCGGTGCGAGCGGACAGTTCTACACGCAGATCACACAGGGCGCGCCATTCCAGGTATTCCTGTCCGCCGACGATTCGCGCCCGAAGAAGCTTGTCGAGGACGGCCTTGCGGTCCCGGACAGTCGCTTCACCTACGCGATTGGCAAGCTCGTGCTGTGGAGCAAGTCACCCGGCATCGTGACGGGCGAAGAGACGTTGAAGGCTGCGGCCTTCGCAAAACTCTCGATCTGCAATCCGGCCGCGGCGCCCTACGGGCTCGCCGCCGTGGAAACCATGAAGTCGCTCAACCTGTACGAAAGCCTCAAGCCGAAGCTGGTGGAGGGCGCGACCATCACCCAGGCCTATCAGTTCGTCGAGACCGGCAACGCCGAGGTCGGCTTCGTCGCGCTGTCGCAATTGACCGGCCGCGATGCCGGGTCGCGCTGGGTGGTGCCGGAGGCGCTCTATGATCCGATCCGCCAGGACGCGGTACTGCTGAAGAGCGGCGCCGGGAACGAAGCCGCCAGCGCGTTCATCGCCTTCCTCAGGAGCCCCGAGGCACGCTCCATCATCGAGAGATACGGCTACGTGCTGGACGGGCAGAGCTGAAGCGCATGGAGATATGGTCGACCGAGATCCGCCAGTCGGTTTTGCTGACGGTCGAGCTCGCCGCGATCTCGACCGCGATCCTGCTGGTGCTGGCCACGCCACTGGCCTGGTGGCTGGCGCGCGCCAAGGGCTGGTGGACCGAGATCATCGCGAGCATCGTCGCACTGCCGCTGGTGCTGCCGCCGACCGTGCTCGGCTTCTATCTGCTGGTCCTGCTTGGCCCGGAAGGGCCAGGCGGATGGATCGCGCAATTGTGGGGCGGACGCACGCTCGCCTTCACCTTCGAGGGCCTCATCATCGGTTCGGTGGTCTATTCCATGCCGTTCGTGGTGCAGCCGATCCGCAACGCCTTCACCGCAATGGGCGAGCGGCCGCTGGAGGTCGCGGCGACCTTGCGTGCCTCGCCCTGGCACGCGTTCTGGACGATCGCGGTGCCGCTGGCGCGGCCGGGTTTTCTCACCGGCGCCGTGCTCGGCTTCGCGCATACCGTCGGCGAATTCGGTCTGGTGCTGATGATCGGCGGCAACATTCCCGGCCGCACCAAGGTGCTGTCGGTCGCGATCTTCGACTATGTCGAGGCCTCGCGCTGGCGGGAAGCGAGCCTGCTCGCCGGCGGCATGGTGATCTTTGCCTTTGCGGTGATCCTGACGATGACGCTGATCGACAGGCACAGCGCCAGGACCGCCTCGTGACGGCCGACGGGCGCGGTCGTATCGACGCCGCCTTTCGCGGTCGGCTGGGACGCTTCGTGCTCGATGCCAGCCTGAGCGTGCCCGCCACCGGCGTCACCGCGATCTTCGGCCCGTCCGGCTGCGGCAAGACCACGATCGCGCGCTGCATTGCCGGGCTGCAGCGCCTGTCCGACGGCTTTTGCGCGATCGACGGCGAGATCTGGCAGGACGGCATGGCGTTCCGGCCGGCACATCGGCGGCCGGTCGGCTACGTGTTTCAGGAGCCGAGCCTGTTTCCGCATCTCTCGGTGCGAGGCAACCTGCTCTACGGCGCGCCGAAGGCTGCCGCTACGTCGATCGGCTTCGACGAGGTGGTGGAGTTGCTCGGCCTCACCGCGCTGCTCGGCCGCTCGCCGCACCGCCTTTCCGGTGGCGAGCGTCAGCGGGTCGCGATCGGCCGCGCCCTGCTGTCGCAGCCGCGGCTGCTGCTGATGGACGAGCCGTTGGCCGCGCTCGACCGTACCACCAAGAACGAGATCCTGCCGTTTCTCGAGCGCCTGCATGAACGGCTTTCGCTGCCCGTTCTCTACATCAGTCACGACATGGCTGAAATCGAGCGGTTTGCCGACTACCTGGTTCTGATGGAGCGCGGGCGCGTCGTTGGCGCAGGGCCGCTCCATATCCTGCAAAGCGACCCTGCACTGCCACTGGCGTACAGCCGCGACGCGGCGGTCAGCATCGATGGCCTGGTGGAGGCTTATGACGAGCGTTACGGTCTGCTCACGCTCGCCGTCAACGGCGGCCTGCTGCATGTGCCGTCACATCGCATCGCCGTCGGCGCACGGCAACGGCTCCGCATCGCGGCAAGCGACGTCAGCATCGTCAGGGCGCGGCCCTCGGAGAGCTCGATCCTCAACATTCTGCCCGCGCGCATTGTCACACAATCGCCGCCTGGCGCAGGCGAGGTCACGATCGTGCTCGGGCTCGACTCTGATGGATCGGGCGCCCCGATCCTTTCGCGCATCAGCAGCCGGTCGCGGGATTTGCTTGGACTATCGGACGGCATGGCCGTCTTCGCCCAGGTCAAGGGCGTTTCACTGGTCCGGGCATCCGGTTGCGCGATCGGTAATATGGGGCCGACGGCGCCAGGGCAGCTCGACCATTGCTCAACTCAGGATACCGGCGTACGAAGCGAAGCAGGGACCACAGCCATGCCTATTGATTTCGCCGAGATAGACCCGAACCGCGTTGCCGCCATTCTCTACCGGCCGCAAGACGACCTCGACACGTTGCTCGCCGATTTCGCGCAAGACCTGGTGCGGGCGGGTGAACGCATTGGCGGTATCGTCCAACGCAACATCAAGGACGGAAGCGGCTGCCAGGTCGGCATGCAGGCTATCGACCTCATGACCGGCCGCGAGATCTCGATCTGCCAGCCGCTCGGCAGCGGCGCCATGGCGTGCAAACTGGATGCCGCCGGTCTTGCCGACGCATCCGTCGCGGTCGCAAGCGCGATCGCGCAGGATGTCGACCTCATCGTGATCAACAAATTCTCCAAGCAGGAAGCCGCCGGACGGGGCCTGCGCGATGAGCTAGCCGGCGCCATCGCCGCCGGTATTCCTGTGCTGACCGCCGTACCCGAAAAATGCTTCGAGGCCTGGATCAGCTTCACCGGCGGGATCGGCACGACGCTGCTCTGCGAACGTCAGGTCATCGAAGCATGGTGGCGCGACACCTCTTCGCGCATGAAACGCATGCGCGAAGATCATGACGCGGTCGTCGCCCAATGCATCGAGATATCTGGCGCTCTTCCGCTCGTACAGCGAGTAGTAGCCCGACAGCTCGTTGTCACCCATGACCTTCCGCTCGACCCGGAGCGTGCTGAAGCGGAAGTTGTCGTTCGAGGTGTCGTCGAAAGGACGAACGTCGAAGTATTGGACGGGGCGGCTGACGAAGCCGATGAAGCGCCAGACGCCGGTTTCCCAGTCGGCCCAGAGCGCATCGAACGACTGCCGGACATTGGGCCCGTCCCGCGACGACACGAAGCGCTGCAGGTCGAACGCGAAGTCCTGTCGCCCGACGCGTGCCTTCAGCGTTCCGCCGGAGAACGTGTTGACGTATTCAAGGAAGGCAAGACGAAGGTCGGCACGGTCCTGGTCGACAGGGGAGATGCTGAGCTTGTCGAAGGCCCGATCGTCCTCGAGCTGCACGAAGGCGCGCCAGTTCTCGTTGAAATGAATGTCGGCGTGGACCTGCAAACGCTGTATGAGATAGCTGTCCGAGGACGTGTTGCCGGTGCCGAACGCCGCTGCGCTATTGGTCTCGAAGCGTTCGCGCAGCGTCGCCCCCAGCGAGACGTAGCTTTTCGGATCGGTGGCCCAAAGCGGGATGTATTTGAGCCCGTCAAACGGTTCGGTACGCAACCTGGGATCGGCAAGGACCGACCAGTCCTCTGCCCAGCGGTTCGCCTGGATCGCCGGCCGCTTGGAGACCGCAGCGTCCTCGGCCCGCGCGAACCCGACGCCGGCGCCAAGGGTCGCAAGCGTCAGAACGATCCAGAAGTTGCGCATATCGCCCCGTGCCAGCATCGGCGGACGTCACCTCATTTGGCGTCCGCCCGCGATGCACTCTTCGGGCCAAGGGAGTGGATCTCGGCGACGTACCCGCCGGGGAACATGACGAACGCAGCAGACCGGCTGCTCGACGTGTAGGATTCGACCAGCACCGTGGCGCCGGCGTCCTTCGCCTTGCCGAGGGTGGCTGCGAGGTCAGCGACTTCATAACCCGTCGTCTCCCGACCGTAGGGATAGGGCAGATGACCGTCGGTGACCAACACGACCATCTTCCCGAATGGGGACTCGATCCGGATGCGCCGGTAGGTCAAATCGGGTCTTCCGATCTCGACGCCGGGCGCCTTCGCGTCGTCCGAGACGACCTTGCCGCGGGAGAAGGCAAGAAAACTCCGGGTGAAGGCGGCGGCCCTGTCGGGCGAGACGTATACGCGATTCTCCGGAATCCGCTCGAAGGGAGCGTAGTCGGGTTTCGTCGTATGCCAGTAGAGCTGGAGGTTGACGCCGCCGGGCCACTGGACCACGGCATCGCGCCCGATGGGATCCGGGAAGGTGGAGACGATCACGTCAGCCCCCGCAGCGCGGGCCGCCTTGATCGCCTCGTCCATGTCGCCGACGAGGTAGCCGTTACGTTCGGCCCCGAAAGGATAAGGGATGGGCGTCTTGAAGCCGAACAGCGAGACGGTGCCGACAGGCGTCTGCAACAGTTGCGACGTGGTGCTGCTCGGCGTGGGCGTTACGGTTGCCACCACCTGCTTGGTGCTCTTGCCGCCAAACGTGGCCAGAAAACTGGATACGAACTTGTCCACGTCCTCAGGCGCGACGTAGACGTGCGTTGTGTCGTATTGCGGGGCAACGGCAACAGCCTGCTCCTTCGACTTCGTTGCTTCCCTGGCGACGACCGGCGAGCTCACCGCGACAGCCGCCGCCAACGCCACGACAGCGAACATCCGTGTTGATTTCATCAGGAAACTCCTTGGACGGATTGAGATCGCGGCGCCCGGTCCGGGTGATGCGAAGTCTCATTGGACAGAATCGATACGATGACAAGGCCCGCAATCAAGCCGAGATGCTCGAAGAAGGCATTCGTGGCCATGAATCTCTCATGGCCGCCCATGGTCCAGAACGCGTTTGCGGTGAGCATCGCGACGAACGTCAGGATGCCGAGCCCGCCGGCCCCCAGCCACACGAAACGATTCACGACGACAAGCAGAGACCCGCCGAGTTCGACCACGATAGCGGCGGTCGCCCACAGCCAGCCCGGATACAGGCCGAAATGTTCCTGCTCGGCCACCGCGCCCGCGAAATCGAGCAGTTTGATGAAGCCGCCGAGCAGATAGGCCGATACCAGGGCCAGCCTGGCCGCATGCCACAGAAGCGGCCAGCGCAGGATCACGGAGATCCGGTTCGGTGTGGCTGCGGCAGGCATGTCAGACCGCCCAGCAGGCGCACCCCAGCGCGCCCCAGAAGCTTCGGAGGTCGGAGACCGGCAACCGGCTCGACCAGGCCGCCGCATGGTCGTGTCCGTGGACGCCGCAGGAATTGGCGCAGCCGCACATCTGCATGGCCTTCATCGCGAGGCTGGTATCCTTCGTCTTTGCCGTGTCGTCGGCCCAGGCCGCGTACCCGCCAAAGCGGCGGACCGGCGACCAGTCCGGCATGGCGGGCGGCGGTGTGACGCTCTCCAGCTTGGAGAAGTCTCCCGCGCCATAGACGATCCTGCCTCCGACCATGGTCAGCAGCGAAGTCGTATCGGCGATCTCGGCCTCGCTGCACGAGAAGTAGTCGCGGTCCGGGACGACGAGGTCGGCGAGCTGGCCGACCTGGATCCGACCCTTGTTACCCTCTTCGTTCGAGAACCACGTCACGTTTTCGGTCCACATCCGCAGCGCCGTCTCGCGATCCAGACAATTGCGCTGGGGCGTGATGCGCAACCCGCCGACGGTCCGGCCGGTGACGAGCCAGGACAGAGAGACCCACGGGTTGTAGGACGCAACGCGGGTCGCGTCCGTACCGGCCGACACCTTGACGCCCTTGTCGATGATCTTCTTGACCGGCGGCGTCGCCTCGGCGGCTCCCGCCCCGTAGCGTTCGACAAAGTATTCGCCCTGATAGGCCATCCGGTGCTGCACGGCGATGCCGCCGCCGAGCGCCGCGATGCGATCGATCGACTGGTCCGAGATCGTCTCGGCGTGATCGAAGAACCAGTGCAGCCCTTCCAGGGGAATGTCCTGATTGACCCGCTCGAAAACGTCCAGCGCCCGTGAGATCGTCTCGTCGTAGGTGGCATGGAGACGCCACGGCCATTTGTTCTGAACGAGGACCCGAACGACCTCCTCGAGCTCGCCTTCCATCTCCGCAGGCATGTCCGGACGCGCGACCCGAAAATCCTCGAAGTCGGCCGCCGAGAACACCAGCATCTCGCCGGCACCGTTGTGCCGGAAATAGTCGTCACCCTGCTTGTACTTCGAGGTTTTCGTCCAGTTCAGGAAGTCTGCCTTCTCGCCCTTGGGCTTCTGGGTGAAAAGGTTGTAGGCGAGTCGTATCGTCAGGAGGCCTTCGTCGCTCAGCTTCTGGATGACGGCGTAGTCGTCGGGATAGTTCTGGAATCCTCCGCCGGCGTCGATCGCACCGGTGACGCCAAGCCGGTTCAATTCGCGCATGAAATGACGCGTCGAATTGACCTGATAATCGAACGGAAGTTTCGGGCCCTTGGCAAGGGTCGCGTAGAGGATGTTGGCGTTGGGCTTGGCCAGCAGCAAACCCGTCGGATTGCCCTTGGTATCGCGCATGATCTCGCCGCCCGGCGGTTCGGGCGTGTCCTTCGCATAACCGACGGCCCGCAGCGCCGCGCCGTTCAGGATGGCCCGATCGTAGAGATGCAGCAGGAAGACCGGCGTGTCGGGCGCGACGGCGTTGAGCTCGTCGATCGTCGGAAGCCGCTTCTCCGCGAATTGGTGTTCGGTGAATCCGCCGACCACTCTGACCCACTGCGGCGGTGGCGTGACGGCGACCTGCCGCTTCAGCATATCCATCGCAGTGGCGAGCGAGCGTACCCCGTCCCAGCGCAGCTCCATGTTGAAGTTCAGACCGCCGCGGATGATGTGAAGGTGGTTGTCGATCAGGCCCGGCAACACGCGCCGTCCCCTGAGATCGACGATCTTCGTGGACGGCCCCGCCAGCTTCATCACGTCATGATCGTGCCCGACCGCGACGAAGCGGCCATCGGCGATCGCGACCGCCGAAGCCGCCGGGTTCGAGCGATCGAGCGTCGTGAACAGACCACGATGCAGGATGATATCGGGTGCGGAGCTCATGAATGTTTCTCCTGGCCGTCCACCGAGGCGGCATTTTTCGATTGGTCGTTTTGACGACCGGGCAGCATGCCGAACATGTGTGGGGCGCACTTGGCTTGCTGCCACGCCGACGCCAGCCCGTGCCCGGACAACAGCTGCCGGGCCACGGGAACGATCTGCTCACCGGCGAGGATGCCAAGAAGCCCGACCAGCGCGACCAGCGGCGGCGCGGGCGAGCGCACGTTGAGAAGGCTGTAGATGACGCCGACCAACAGGCCGGCGCCAAGGGACAACAGATAGATCTTCATCACGGCGATCCGCAATTGGAGGAGGTTCAGCCGGCTTTCGCGCCCCCTTCGGAGGCATGTTCGCCGAGTGCCCATTTCGAGAAGCGGATCTGGATTCCGTAGGGCGAATGCGCGCGCTGGATGTCCATCATTCCTTCGTAGGTCTCGCTGCGCGCCCAGTCCTGCTGAAGCTCGTAGGCGTATTGCGACGAGGTGATGGGAACCGCTCCTGCCTGGATGGCGCGCTCCATGGCGCGGTTGTGGGCTTCGAGCGAGAGATCGCCGCAAGCGTCGGCGGCAATGTAGATCTCGTAACCTTCCTTGAGCATGTCCAGGGTCGGAAAGATCACGCAGGCCTCGGTCCAGAGACCGGCCAGCACGAATTTCTTGCGACCGGTGGCAGCCACCGCCTTGCGGAAGTTCGCGTCGAGCCAGGAATTCATCGACGTGCGGTCGATGATGTCGTGCTCCGGAAACAGCGAGGCGACTTCCGGCATGAAGGGGCCGGAGAAGGAATCCCGCGCCACCGTGGTCAGCACGGTCGGAATTTTGAAGAGCTTCGCGGCCTTTGCCAGGATCTGGACGTTGTTAACCGTGACGAGGCGGTCATGCGATTGAACGCCCTGGAACATGGCCGGCTGGTAGTCGATCAGAGCGATCGCGCTGTTGTCGGGGGTGAGCATATCGAGTTTCGACATCGAGAAGTTCTCCTTGCGATCGGCATGAGCGATCGAGCGAAAGGGGATGGATGGGCGGCTGTATCGTGAACCCTGAACGCCGGCCAACGCTTGGACGATTTCGTCGCGGCTTGGATTTCGGCGCGATGATCATTCACGTGCGGCGAATTGCCGGGCGCATGTCCGCAGCGCCGGTCGGAGATCGCCAGCATGTCCAAACGACGCGCAGATCGTGCAAGCCAATCCGCGCCCTATCCGCAAACTTGCGGGCAGGAGGACCGAACCGCCTTGCAGAATGCCGTTCGGTTTTCATCAATTCGTCACAGGAGCGAACGATGGCCTTGCTTGAATTGCGGGACGGCACCGAGCTTTATTACAAGGACTGGGGAAGCGGAAAGCCGATCCTGTTCAGCCATGGCTGGCCGCTCAGCGCGGACATGTGGGACGCGCAGATGCTTTTCTTCGCCGAGCGCGGTTATCGAACGGTGGCGTTCGACCGCAGGGGCTTCGGCCGGTCGAGCCAGCCCTGGACGGGCTACGACTACGACACCTTCGCCGACGACATCGCTGACATCGTTAATCATCTCAACCTGAAGGATGTGACGCTGGTCGGATTCTCCATGGGCGGCGGAGACATCGCGCGCTACGTGGCGCGGCACGGCACGTCGCGGGTCGCCAAATTCGTCCTGCTCAGCGCCGTGACGCCCCTCTTCGTCAAGACCGCGGACCATGACGGTGTCGACAAGTCGGTGTTCGACGGCATCAAGGCCGGCCTGGTGAAGGACCGTGCGCAATTCCTCGACGACTTCAGCCCCCTCTTCTACGGCACCAACCACGGCACGAAGGTGTCGCAAGGCGTCTTCAAGCAGACCCTTCAGATCGCGCTTCAGGCGTCGGTCAAGGCGACCATCGATTGCGTGACCGCGTTCTCGGAAACCGACTTCCGGCCAGACATGGCCAAAATCGACGTGCCCACCCTGGTGATTCACGGCGAGGACGATCAGGTCGTGCCGTTCCCCTACACGGGCAAGCTGGCCGCCGAGATGATCAAGGGCGCCAAGCTGAAGATTTATCCGGGCGCTCCGCACGCAACGGCGACGACGCATGCCGACCAGGTCAACGCAGACCTCCTCGCGTTCCTGAAGGCCTAACCGGAGAAAGTCGATGGCCCCGAATCCGCTTCATCTGCTCGAGCCCAGGGACTGCGCCCTGCTCTTGATCGACCAACAGGCCGGCCTGGCTTTCGGAGTGGGGTCGATCGACCGGCAGGTTCTCATGAACAGCGTGGTCGCGCTCGCGAAGACCGCGACCGTGTTCGGCCTGCCGGTCGTCGCCTCCACCTCGGCGACGAAAGTGTACAGCGGGCCGCTGATGCCGGCGGTCAAGGCGGCGCTTCCAGGCGTCGAGCCGATCGACCGGCGCAGCATGAGCATGTGGGAAGACGACAAGGCGCGCGCGGCCGTTCTGGCCACCGGTCGAAGCCGCCTGATCGTTTCGGGTCTGCTGACCGAGGCATGCGTGACGTTCGCGGTGCTTTCTGCACTGTCAGCCGGCTTGGAAGTCTACGTCGTCGGCGACGCCTGCGGAGGATTGACGACTGCGAGTCACGAACTGGCTCTCGGCCGGATGCAGGCCGCAGGCGCCCGCCTCACATCCTGGATCCAGGTTCTGCTCGAGATGCAGCGCGATTGGACGAGGCACGAAACCTACGATGGCGCACGCGCCATCGTCGAATCTCATGCCGGAGGATACGGGATCGGCCTGGCCTACGCCCGCGACATGATCCGACCCGCTTGAGACAGGATCCTGCTTGCGTCAGCCCTCGGAGCGGGCCCTTCGCCATGCTCCGGGGCTGGCCCCCACGTTGCGGGAAAACACCCGGGTGAAGTAGCTCTGGTCGCCAAAGCCGCAGATCAGTGCAATGTCGGCGAGCGGAAGCTTGGTGCTCAGCATGAGGCGCTTCGCCTCGTCGATGCGAAGCTGGGACAGGAATTCGTGCGGGGCAACGCCCGTGCTGCGCCGGAACGATCTGGCGAAGTGGCTTGGCGTCAACTTGCATTCGGCGGCGACGTCGGCAATCGTCAGATTGCTGGCGAGACGCGCTCGCATGATTTCCTTGGCGCGACGCTCCTGCCAGGGGGCAAGGCCTCCACCCGCAGCTTTTCCTTGTGGGCGCATTCCGCCATAGGTTTGGGCGAAATGGGCCAGAACACTCAACCCGATCTGATCGACGAAGAGCTGATTGCTCGTCGGATCCTGCTCCACCGCACTGAGCAGAACGCTGGACAGGGTCGACAGGAAGGGGTCACGCTGATCCCTGCTCCATTTGAGCGTCGAGATCGGTTTGGCCCCGTGCTCACGGGCAAACTCGTCGAGGGCCGTCTGGGGCACGTAGTATTGAACGGCATCGAACGGGCCTTTGAACTCACATTGAGGGTTGTCCATCAGATTGATGACGCTCACGGTCCCCGCACCGAAAGCTCCCGAATATCTCGGTCGTCCAGCGAGCCAACAGGAATGCCGATCGAGGTCACCGAGCTGTTGCAGGATGCTGAAGGCCGGTTCGGAAGGAATGACCGCGGTCCGCTCCCGAACGAATTGAGAGCAGGTCAGCCGGGTCATCGCCAGTGCCAACTGCCCTTCGCGCTTGATGCGCAGCAGGCAGTCACCCTCCATTCCCAGGTGCTGGCTGAGGCGACGACCGTAGAAGCCGCCGGTCGTACTATCAGACTCTTCCATCATCGGGGTATTCAAAGCTATCCATCATTGGATATGCCGCCATCATGAGTCCGAAGGACCACCTGCAGATCACGTCCGCCGCACCGATTTTCCTCTTAGAGCGATAGTCGTCCTCGTTCAAGTCACCGATCCGACAGTGGCGTGTCAGCAGGAAAATCGATCGCAAAACGAAACGATGACCCAGCATAGGTGACATTTGGCGGACTTGATAATCCGCTCCAATTCCACTTTATCTGTGAAACGGTTTCATAGATGGATACACGATGGATAATCGCATCGGGGAAATGCAGGTCTTCCTCCGTGTGGTGGAAGCCCAGAGCTATTCCGAGGCAGCCCGTCGACTGTTGATGACACCGTCAACCGTCAGCAAGCTCATCGGAAGGATCGAGGCGCGGCTCGGCGTCAGACTGTTCGAGCGTTCGACGCGGCGGCTGTCGCTGACGTCAGAGGGTCGGATGTACCACGACAAGAGTGTTGCACTGCTGGCCGAACTCGATGGCATCGAACGCGGCATTTCTCGGGGTGCAGCGGCGGCCGGCGGGACGATCCGGGTCAACACCACGGTGTCCTTCGGCATTTTCGGCCTCGAGCCTCTGCTCCCCGCCTTTTGGCAAGCACACCCTGAGATCGTGGTCGACATCTCGCTCTCCGACGAAATCGTCGACATGTACCTCGACCGGACCGATGTCGCCTTCCGGGTCGGGCCGTTGCAAGCCTCCGCGATGGTTGCCCGACGCATCGGGGTCGTCAAAAGAAGGATCGTCGCATCTCCAGACTACATAAATCGGCTAGGTGAGCCAAAAAGGGTTCAGGACCTTTCACGTCACAACTGCCTGGGATTCAATTTCCGGCGCTCTGCCCCGGTCTGGCCTCTGAAGGAGAGCGGGCGAATTGCCGACCGGGCAATCAGCGGCTCGCTGCTCGCAAACAACGCTCAAAGCCTGCGGCGAATGGCAATCGCGGGCATCGGCCTTGCAAGGCTCGCCGACTATCACGTCCGCGACGACATATCGGCTGGCCGCCTGGTCGAGGTTCTCAAGGGCACGGCAGGTGACGAGGAACAAATTCATGCGCTTTATCACGGTGGACCGCGGCTGCCCTTTCGCGTGAGAGCATTCCTTGACTTCATGTGCCCGCGACTGACCGATTTCATGGAAGGTCGGGCTCGCGATGGTCGACAGGCAGTTCAAGCGAGCGGAGGCAGGATCGCCGCCAGTTCGGCGCGACGCTCTTCGAGAAAGGCGGGAAGCTGAAGTTGCTGGCCGAGCTGCTCCGGCGCCTCGTCGACCGCAAAACCCGGGCCGTCGGTCGCGATCTCGAAAAGCACGCCGCAGGGTGCGCGGAAGCCGACCGCGTTCAGGTAGGTCCGCTCGATGGGATCGCTCACCACGATGCCGTACACCGACTGGAGTTTCTCGACCATCTCCGATCGATCGTCGAGATTGCTCGCGCGGAAGGCGACGTGCCGGATGGTGCCGCCGCCGAGGCGCCCCCGCGATGACTTTCCGATCATGCGCAAGGTGATCGTCCCGCCCGGACCGTCATGAGCCACGAAGCGCATGGCGCCGTTTCTCTGAGAGACCAGCTGGAAATCGAAAACCTTCTGGAGGATGTCGATGGTCTCATCCTCCTCGCGGACATTCAGCGTGACGCCATGAAGGCCGCGCAGCGCGAGATCGGCCTTGGAGTTTGGGTCCGCCTGCCCCGATCGTCCCTCCCATGTCTCGATCAGCGAGAGGGCCGTACCATCGGGATCCGAGAAACAGAGCGTACGCTCGCCGAAGGGCGACACCTCCGATCGATAGGGCACACCCGCAGAAGCGAGCCGATCGGCCCACCCGTCGAGTGAATCCCCTGCGACGCGGAAGGCGGTCTGCACCACCTCGCCGGCGCCGGTCAGCCCCGGCGTCACGCAATTCCAGGCCAGCGTGCTCATTACGGTGCCCGGATTTCCGACGTCGTCGCCGTAGTAGACGTGGTAACTGCCGGGGTCGTCATAGCAGACGGTCTTCTTGACCCGATTGAGCGACAGCACACCCGCGTAGAAGCCGCCGGCGCGCCGCACGTCGCCGATGATTGCTGTGACGTGATGAAGTCCCCGTGCGTTCACGCAGTTGCTGCCTGATCCTCGATCCCGAAGCCGTCCGTTCGGGGTACCATGTCCACCTCGCGGATCCTCGTTCTCCCTTGCGTTGCTGGTCGTTACGAACATGCAATCCCGAACATCGCCGCGCGTCTTGGACTTTTTCCCGATCTTGGAACCGCCGCCAGGGTAAAATTCGGTGCCCCAACCGACCGTTTCCGCAACTACAGCGACGCAATCGTGCAAAACGCCGTGACAACCTGCAATCAGTCCCCTCCGACTTGACCAAGGATCGTGCCCGGAAACCTCTTACTCCGGGCATGACATCCGTGACCACCATTCGTCGCGCAACCTGCCGAGCAAACGGCATCCGCCAGTTCTATCTGGAGGCTGGGGCCGGTCCTCCGATCGTGCTGTTGCACGGCTTCCCGGAGACCAGCTTCGCCTGGCGTTTCCAGATACCGGCGCTTGCCCCCCACTACCGGGTAATCGCGCCGGACCTGCGCGGATACGGCGAGACCGACAAACCGCCGAACGGCTACGACAAGAGGACGATGGCCAACGACATCGTCGAGCTCTTGAAGACACTCGGCGTGGGGCGCGTGGCACTGATCGGACACGATCGCGGCGCGCGGGTCGCGACCCGCCTGGTCAAGGACCACCCGGATCTGGTCGATCGCCTCGTCGTCATGGATAACGTTCCAACCCGCATCGTCGCGCGCGAGATGACTGCGAAAGTCGCCCGCGAATACTGGTTCTTCATGTTCCACCAGATCCCCGACCTGCCGGAGGCACTGATCGCGGGACGCGAGGACATCTGGCTTCGTCACTTCTTTTCCGACTGGTGCCACGACCCGATGACGATCTCCGGCGAGGCGTTCGAGACCTACGTGAAGTCCTACAGCGCGCCTGGCGCCGTACGGGGCGCGATGTCCGACTATCGCGCCAGCGCAGAAGACATCGCGCAGGATCTCGAGGACGCGGAGCAGAAGATCCGGTGTCCCGTGCTGTCCCTTTGGGGTGAAGACTTCGGCGCCGTCGGCCGTCTCTTCGACATGAAGGCGGTCTGGAGCGAGATGGCGGAAACCCTCTCGGTCGCCCCGATCGAACGTTGCGGCCATCTTCCGCAGGAAGAACAACCGGAAGCGGTCAACAAGCTTCTTCTCGATTTTCTGAAGGGCTGGAACGGATGAAATCCTCAACCGCACCATGTCATGCCGTCGACTGAACCGGGACACCTGGCGATGAGGAGACAAGGATGAAGCCGATCCGCACCGTCGCGATGTTGACATTCGTATCCCTGCTGTCTCACGGCCAGGTGCATGCCGGCGCTCCCCAGGTACGCACCCAGGCGCCGGGCTTCTATCGCATCATGCTCGGGCGCATGGAGATAACGGCCTTGCTCGACGGGACCCATCCGTTTCCAGTCCACGACGTGATGACCAGGAACGAGACGATGCCGGGCGGAGACCGGAAAGCCGTGAAGCTCGCGGAAAGCCATCCCGGTAGAGGGGATGCCGTGCTCGCCGCCTCCGATCTCGCAGCTCCCGTGGAAGGTTCGATCAATGCCTTCTTGGTCAACACGGGAGACAGGCTCATTCTGATCGACAGCGGCGCCGGCAGCCTCTATGGCGCATGTTGCGGGCACCTTCTCGAAAATCTGCGCGCGTCCGGATACAGACCGGAGCAGATCGACGAGATCTATCTCACGCACTTGCATGCCGATCACGTCGGCGGCATCGCTCCAGAAGGAAAGCCTGCGTTTGCCAATGCAACCATAAGGGTCAACCAGAAGGACCTCGACTACTGGCTCGACGCCAAGAACGAGAGTGAAGCTCCCAAATTCCTCAAGCCGATGTTCGAAGGCGATCGCGCCTCGTTGAAGCCCTACAGGGAATCCGGCCGGCTGAAGCCCTTCTCGGAAGGTCAGGAGCTTTCGCCGGGGATTCGTGCAATTCCTACTCCCGGGCACACCCCAGGACACACCTCGTACGAGGTCTCGAGCGGAGGGCAAACATTGCTTGTCTGGGGCGATCTCGTCCATGTTGCGCCGATCCAGTTTCCCGATCCCGCCGTGACCGTGACTTACGACAGCAATCCGCTGTCGGCGGAACTGGAACGCACGGCAGCCTTCGCTCGGCCCGCGCGGACGTCGACGTGGATCGCGGCGGCTCACATCGCCTTTCCTGGAATCGGACATATCCGCTCGGTCGATGGCCGGTTCGAGTGGCTACCGGCGAACTACACCACCGTGTTGAAACCGACGAACGACTGACGCGACGCTCGGATTCTCGAGCATTTTGATCCGACACCGCCAGCCTTGCGCGGGTTCGATGGTTTGAGTGAATCAATGCCCCTATCCAACGAAAAGCCGGATCCATCGTCGACGGTGCCCGACACTTCCCCGTGGATCGCGTTTCGGCACACCACGTTCACGGTTGTCTGGATCGCAACCGTCGTCGCCAACGTCGGCACCTGGATGTACAACGCTGCGTCCGGATGGCTGATGACCAGCCTCGATGCCAATCCCCTCACCGTCTCCCTGGTTCAGGTCGCGAGCAGCCTTCCGATGTTCCTGTTCGCGCTGCCGGCTGGCGCGCTGGCGGATACTGTCGACAAACGCCGTTTTCTGATTGGTTGTGAAATCGTCCTTACAATCATCGCGGCAGCAAGTGCGGTGCTCGTCGGGCTTAACCTCGTCACTCCGCCCATCCTTCTGCTGTTCACGTTTCTGCTCGGCGCCGGCGCTGCGTTCACCGCGCCCGCATGGCAGTCGGTTGTCCCTCAGCTTGTCCCGAGGCAAGACCTGGCCGCGGCCGTGGCCGGCAACGGCGTAGGCGTCAACATCAGCAGAGCCATCGGGCCGGCGCTGGGTGGCGCCGTCATCGGCGGGTTCGGCATCGCGGCCCCCTTCTGGATCAATGCTCTGAGCAATTTCGCCGTGATCGGAGCGCTCCTGTGGTGGCGCCCGGCGTCTTCGCAAGGCAGCGCGCTTCCACCGGAACGTCTCGCTGGCGCCATGGTGATCGGCTTCCGCCATGCGCGATTCAATCCGAAGCTTCGTGCGACACTCGTCAGGGCGGCGGCGTTCTTCTTCTTCGCGAGCGCCTATTGGGCACTGCTCCCCCTCGTGGCGCGCAATCAGATCGCGGGCGGTCCAGCACTCTACGGCATCTTGCTCGGAGCGATCGGCGTGGGTGCCGTCATCGGTGCGTTCATACTGCCCTGGATGAGGACAACCTTCGGGCCCAACGGGCTCGTTGCGGCCGGCACCGCCGGCACGGCGCTTAGTCTGATCCTCCTGGGCATCGCGCGTCACGCGGAGATCGGACTTGCGGCGTGCCTGATCGCCGGTATCTCATGGATCGGCGTCCTTGCGACGGTCAATGTCTCAGTTCAGGTCTCACTGCCGGACTGGGTGCGCGGCCGGGGGTTGGCGATCTTCGTCACCGTGTTCTTCGGCGCGATGACCGCTGGCAGCGCGCTCTGGGGTCAAATTGCCTCTGGACTCGGCTTGCCTACGGCGCACTTCCTAGCCGCTGCGGGCGCAGTCGCAGGAATCGCGTTGACCTGGCGCTGGAAGCTTCAAACCGGTGCAGGCATCGATCTTGCGCCCTCGATGCACTGGCCCTCACCTGTCTTGGCAATCGAGGCAGACGCGGACCGCGGGCCAGTCCTGATTACGGTCGAGTACCGCATCTCCGCGGAGCGCCGCGAAGCCTTCCTCGTCTCCATCAGAGACTTGGAGCAACAACGAAGGCGTGATGGCGCATATTCCTGGGACGTCTTCGAAGACGCCGCCGAGAGCGGACGCTTTCTGGAGACGTTTATGGTCGCGTCTTGGCTTGAGCACTTGCGGCAACACCAGCGCGTGACCAATACCGACAGGGCCGTTCAGGACGCCATCCGCAAATTCGGCGCCGCGGCCGAGCCCAAGGTCGCCCATCTCATCGCCGCCAATTTTCGGCAAACCGGCTTAGGCACGCCCAGCAAACAGTCGTTGCCGTAGATGCTGATCTGCCGACGTTGGGGCGCTACCACCTAGCGTTAGAAATCGTACAAAATCGTAGTTTGGAGCGCAAAATCTGAGCCTTGGTAGCGGGTGACCGCTATCGTCCGCCTATCCTTGCGTCCCAAGCTCGGGCAAGTCGCCAACTTGAAGAGCACGCCGTAACGGCCGAGCGCGACCATCCCAAAACTGACTCTGCGTTGATTTGTCTTGATCTCCCAGTGCACACGTCGTGCACACGACACCGACTACCCCCGACAGTTAGGACTTTTCCTAAGGTTAGATCGGTCCGCTCGTCTCAATTTGCCGCCCCACCTCGTGCATAGCTTGGTCGAGTACCCGGAACCCCGGTAGATTTCCTCGCGCGCATTCTTCTGCGCGTCATAGATCCTGATCTGGAGCATGGGAGAACACTTCTTTAGTTTTTCTCCACCTCCCTGGCGCAGTTACGAATTCCGCGCCAGCAAAGGCTGTAACCGCACCCGAACGGATGTAGCCGATGTTACGGGTGCCAGACGAAGCGCCATATCCGAACTGACGACTGGGCATTCGACCTTCCCAGGATGACATTCTGTCCGGAGTGCAGAACCCGTCTGATCGCGCGGAGCGATTGCGATGAGGGAGGCTACGATGGATTTTTCGCGGATGTCGGATGGAATCCGGCTGCATCACGCCTCTCTTCACCACGATGGGTACGATGGCGAGGACGAACAGAGCCCTGCGCCGAGTGCCCCGTTCGTGGCAGACGCGGTCGGCGGTGGCGCCCTAGTCCATCGTCCCGGCCCGTTTGCAGGTCCTGGAGCGCACCCCGCGAGCGCGAATACCCAGCATAATGACTCCGACCCGGTTCAATCCAAACATCCCACATCGGGGGTCGACACGGGCGGCCACGCCGGCGACCACGCTGCGGCGGGTCTGGATGCTCCGTCCACGAAGCCTGCTGCCGGCGCATCCTATCCCGGGATGAGCATTGCTTCGGTCGAGAGTGGGGCGAACACGGCCGGGAACGGCGGGGATGGCCACTTTTACGGAGGGATCATTCACGCGTCCCTGTTGGTCTACGAACCGATCAACATCTCCGTGAGCCTGGGATACGGCTCGGTCGCTCTAGCCAACCAATCCAACAATTTGAATGTCGATCAATCCGCTTTTCAGATGGCCGGCGTCGGCGGCCATGGCGGCAACGACAACATTGCAGCGGGTGGGAGCGTCAGTACGTCGTTGGGCGCCGGCGTGATCGCGAGCGGCGACAACGGCGCCGGAAATGGGGGCAGCGGTTATTTTTCGGGTGCGATAGTGGACGCTCCCGTGGTGATCTATCATCCGATCAATATTGCGATGGCGGGTTCGGGCGGCACTGCGCATGCAAGTCAATCGAACACGGTCGACATCGATCAATCGGCCACTCAGATCGCGGGCGTCGGCGGAAGTGGCGGAAATGCCAATGTGGCCGCCGGCGGCAGCGTTATCACGCTAGACCCCAGTTGGGGATCAAGCAACGGAGGGAGCATCTGGGACGTTCAAACGGGCGGAAGCCAGGCCGGCAATGGCGGCGACGGCGCGTTCTACGGCGGGCTCGTCCATACTTCCTTCGTACTGTACGACCCGATCAACATCGCAGTCGCGGGCTATGGCTCCAACGTTCATTCGGTCCAGACAAATGACGCCTACGTGGATCAATCCATAGTTCAGATCGCCGGCATTGGCGGACACGGCGGCAACGGCAACGCCGCGGCGGGCGGCCATGCAAGCCTTCTTTCCCATGGCTTGTGGGGCGGCTCCGACACGATCGCGACCGGTTCGAACGGCGCAGGCAATGGCGGCAACGGCTATTTTGTCGGCAGCCTGATCGATGTCAGCGTCGCGATCTATGCACCCATCAATATCGCAATCGCGGGTCCCCATTCGACAGCCCTAGCCGATCAGGTCAACAACGTGCACATCGACCAGAGTGCGGTCCAGATCGCCGGGCTTGGCGGGGACGGCGGCAACGGCAATCTCGCGCTGGGTGGCGATCTTTCCGCCCATCTTCTGTCGGATCTTCACCTGATGGGATAGCGAAACATCGCGCCGCTCGCACAAGCCCGATCGCGAGTTGCGTCGATACTCTGCGCATGCAAGCTCGCCCTGCGGACCCTCCCGGATGTTTCGAGCTCCGATGTTGTGCGACGAATGTCATACTTTCGTACGTAGGTCGACCAGACCGGATGGTGTCCGATTTGACATCTATCGCCATCGCGCTTGGGCGGATCAGACTTGCCGCGCGCGTCCGCCTGATCGGGATGGATGATGCACGAAAGCCAACAGAAAGCAGGAGGCTCAAATGTTGCCCAAAGCGATCAACATCTCGGACTCGATCGGATTCAAATCGATCAGCACCGGTGGTCAGAACGTCGGAAATGGCGGCGACGGCACCTTCAAGGGAGCCATCATCAGCAAGCCGACGCTCAACTTCGATCCAACCAACAAGGCGGAAGGTGCCGACGTGCACGTGAGCACCGGCGATCACGTCAATCAGACGGCAGACTGGGATGCCGGCGGCGCCAACGCGCAGGCCTCGTTGTTTTCGAAGGCCCATGGCGGAGACGCCCAGTCGAACGGAAGCCAGAAATCCTACAGCGGTTACGATACCTCCAAGGTATACGCCAATACGGATGCGACCCAGATCAACAAGCTCGCGGTGGACCAGCACCAAGAGGTCGTGGCCGGCATCGGCGGCAATGGCGGAGACGGTAACGCCGCGCTGGGCGGAGAAGTGAGCTTCCATCTCGATACTTCTTTCTGACCACCGGCTCGTCCGACTGGCAGGGACCGGTGGCCGCCGCCACCGGTCTGAAGTTCGAGCCAATACCCCGCCGATACGATACCGTTGGCAGACGACGTTGGCCATCGGTCAAGTGCACCGGACCTCGATTTCAGGCGGTGACGATCATGCTGATGCCGCCCATTCGGTTGCCCATCCTGCCGCAGGTCCGGACGCCACTGCACGCAGCCCTCCGGTCCTGTGTGGGACCACTGGGTCTCGTATTCGCATATAGTTGCAGCTACAACCTGCTTCTGTTTGCGCCCTCCATCTATCTTCTTCAGATCTACGACCGGGTGTTGTCGAGCCGGAGCGGCGAGACGTTGCTCCTGCTCACGCTCATTGTCGCGATCACGGTGGTCGTCGGCGGCGTCTTTGATGCATTGCGGCGCGCCGTCCTGGGACGCCTCGGCGCCTGGCTCGACGATCGCCTTCGTCCCTGCGTGATTTCGGCCGGCCTCGAATCGGCGCTTCGCAGCGATTGGACGCAAGCATCGGGCGCATATCGGGATCTCACCGTGCTGCGCCAGTTCGTCGAATCCGGCGCATCTCCGATGCTGTTCGACGCGCTCTGGGCGCCCTTGTTCCTCCTTGTCCTCGTTCTGATCCATCCCCTGCTCGGCGTGGTGGGCGCCTGCTGCGTCGCCTTCCTGTTCGCGCTCACGGTTGCCGGAGAGCTGGTCACGGAAGACGTTCTGCTCAGATCCGGCGCCGCGCTATCCAGAAGCTGCGGCCGCCTCCAGACTGCAGCGAGCAACATCCACATGATCCGCGCCATGGGAATGCTCGATAGCGCTGCGCGCATGATCCACCGTGACGCGCAGCACGCCCGCAGAGAGCACGATGTGGCACTCCGGCGAGGCGAGATCGTCTCACTGGCCGCCAAGCCGGTTCGCGCGCTGTCGCAGGTCCTGATCATGGGGGCTGCCGCATGGCTCGTCCTCGATCACGGGAAGAGTCCGGCAATCATCTTTGCTTCCACGCTGATGTTCAGCCGGGCGCTCGCGCCGGTCGAAAGTGCGGTCGCAGGCTGGAAATCGCTCGTGACGGCCGTGAGCGCTTGTCAGCGGCTCGGCGCACTTCTCGCCGCATTCCCCGTCGCCCGGCAGCAGAGCCCAGAGGTTTCTCCGCTGCAGGCGCGAAGCGGCCTCGTCGTCGACAATGTTGACGTGAGGCTTGCGGGGACCAACCATCTGCTCCTGAACGGCGTCTCGTTCAGCCTCATGCCCGGAGAATGCCTTGGCATCATCGGTCCGTCCGGGTCAGGCAAGTCCTTGCTCGGCCAGGTGATCGCCGGGCTGTCGATGCCAACGCATGGCCGTGTCGTCCTCGACAATACCGACGTCTCGCTGTTTCGCGAGGGCCTAAAAGGCGACCGCCTCGGATATCTCCCCCAGGACATCAACCTCCTCGGCGACACGATCAACGACATCATCGCACGCCTTGACGATGCCGATCGGCGGAAGGTCATCGAAGCGGCCAAGCTCGTCGGTATCCATGGGGCGATCATGCGCTTGCCGCTGGGTTACGACACGGTGGTTCAGAGTGAAGCAACCTTCTCGCGCGGGTATCGGCAGCGCCTCGGTCTTGCCCGCGCCTTTTTCGGCAGTCCACGCCTCATCGTTCTCGACGAACCCAACGCCAGCCTCGACTACGGGGGCGAGCGAATGCTCCTGGATGCCATCGAGCGCATGAAGCTCGCAGGCGTCATCCTTGTCGTCATCACTCACCGGATGGGTCTTCTCGCCGCCACGGACAAGATTGCCATCATGGAGGACGGTGCGGTCGCCGCGTTCGGCGACAGCGAGGACATCTTTGAACGGCACCTGAGCCGACCCCAGGTTACTTCACAGATAGCGCCATGATTTGGAACTCTCTCACCATCTGGAAACTTCCCGCCGTCTCGAGACTTCCCATGATCTGGGACCAGCTCGTGCGAGCGCCGGCGCCCCACCCACCCGCTCGGCGATTTGGCGTCGTGGTGACCGCAATCGACGATTTCGAGCCTCTGGAATTTCCATGGTGCTCGACGCCCACGCCGACCTCTCCGCGCGGAAGGCTCCGCGGCATCACCGTCGCGGGCAATCTGCTGGTGCTCTGCTTCATGCTGGGGCTTGGTACATGGGCGAGCCTCGCGCCTCTCGAAAGCGCCGCGATCGCGTCTGGCGTCCTGGAATCGGAATCGAGCCGCAAGACGATCCAGCATCTGGAAGGCGGTATCATCAGGAAGATCCTGGTTTCGGATGGCGATATCGTGCGCAGCGGCCAAACGCTGATCGCGCTGGACGACACCCGGGCCGGCTCGGAGATGCAAAGCCTCCAAGGTCAATTTTGGGATGCAGCTGCTCGTGCCGCACGGCTTCAAGCCGAGCAGCAGAGATTCGAGAGGATCGCAATCCCGGACGCGCTGGAACAGGACAGCAGGCAGAACGGAGTGGCCGCCGCTGCGGTGTCGGCGCAGCAGTTCATTTTTCAGGCACGCATGCAAGTTCACGAGTCGCAGCTTGCGGTCATTCGCGAACGAAGGCATCAAGTCGAGAAGGAGATCGAAGGTCTCAAGGCTCAGGAAACCGCCACCGGGCAGCGGGTCGACATCGTTCGGGAGGAACTGGATATGGTCGCGACCCTCGTCAACAAGGGGCTCGAACGGCGGCCGCGGCTTCTGAACCTGCAGCGGGAGCTGGCCGACGTCGAGGGCCGCCGCGGCGAGATCGCCGCGCAGATTGCCCGCGCCGGGCAGGTCATCAGCGAACAGCAGGCCACATTGTTCAAGCTCGAGAGCGAGAGGCAGAACGAGATCGCACAGTCGCTTCGTGAAGCACAGAACCAGATATTCCAGCTCCGCGAGCGGTTGCTTGCGGCCAGGGATCAGCTATCGCGAACGGAGGTCAAGGCGCCCGAGGACGGCGTGATAACCGATCTGCGGGTTCATACAGCCGGCGGTGTCATCGGAGCAGGTGCTCCGCTCATGGACCTAGTGCCCCGGCAAGACCGTCTCATCGTAACCGCGCGCCTGAGGCCCGAGGACATCGATGTGGTTCATCCCGGCCTCAGTGCCGAGGTTCACCTCGTACCGTACAATCAGCGTCGCGTGCCTCGCCTGAAGGGAACCGTCGTGCACATATCCGCAGACCGGCTCCTCGACAAGCGTACCGACCAGCCATACTACGCGACAAAGATCCGGATCGACGATGGGCAGATCGCGGCAAACGACATCCAGATCGTCCCCGGCATGCCGGTTCAAGTGTTCATCACGACCGGGCGAGGCACCGTGGCTCTCTACGCGCTCAGGCCCCTGCTCGACAGCTTCCGTGGTGCATTCAGAGAGGACTAAAGCGCGATGAGATTGGGATGAATCGTCATCGCGCTTTAGGTTGTTGTTGGAGCATGATCTCCACGCAAACGCGTTCCGCGTTTGTCGCGAGGGAGAACCGCTGCGCACCTTGCGTTAACGCGGCCCTCCGGGTCCGGATCATGCTTTAGGTCTCCGGCATTAGAGCCGCACCGGGGTCGTGATCGCGACTCTGCGCGGGCAACCGGCCGCGCCAGCGGAGGACGGCTTCCGTGCGATTGTGCGCAGCACATTTCCTCATGATATGCTGAATGTGCATTTTGACTGTGCTTTCCGAGAGGCCCAATTTGGCGGCGATCAGCTTGTTGGGCAGGCCGAGCTCCAGTTCCGCCAGAACCTGTTGCTCACGAGGCGTGAGATCGGTCACGCTCCTCCTGTCGATAGCCACTCTGGCTCCCTCGTTAATCAGATATGCGGGCACAAGCCCGCGCGCATCCGGTGGCTCGAAATCCGTTATCCTGTTCATCCTGGCCACGGGCAACGGCCTGTAGGCGCCGCCGACAAGAACAAGGCGCAGGCCTGCTATGGCGATCTCGATCGGTAGCGAGGTGGAAAGAAAGCCGCGCACGCCCCGCTGCATCGCGGCCTGCACGGTCGGTTCGTCGTCATGGTTTGAGAGGACAACAGTGGCGGCGTTGGGACAACACTCCGCAACGAAGGCGAGATCGTCCTCAACCGAGGGATCGCCGATGGGCTTGTCCGCGATACTCAGCATCACCAGACGAACATCGCGGGCTGACGTGCAGTCCAGGCCTTGGACCGTTGCCATGTCAAGGATCTCAAGTTCGTCCAACTCCCTCCTGAGGACGTGCAGAATGCATGTACGAGGCAACACGAGCGGCTCGATGATCACCAGAACCGGCAAGTGAAGCGATTCATTGAGCCGCTTTGACGTGTTGATTATGTCGTGCATGATGCCCTCGAGATGAAACGAATTTCCGCTATATTCCCATTCCGTATTGCGTCTCCCGTGCTGCTGCGTTCATCCTGAATGCATCATCACGAGAGCGGCGCAGTGCCGCCGTTAGTGCCGCATCCACTGCGGGATCACTTGACACCTGGGTGGAAATTCTTTCCGCTCAAATCATTTTGGCGTGTACCGCGCGGTGGCGCAGTCGACGCATCCCTAATTGCAGATATTTCGATACGCCGTTGAGGCCGCCGACCCTGACCTACCGTCGACGACGTATGCTTCATCCTCCTTCACGAGATACAGAAACGGCCGCTCTCCAGTCTCGCCGCCTGACGCGCTTCTTCCTTTCACGCGCCCGCAAATCGTATCCACGCGGCGTCCAAGCATGTTCTTTCGCATTGCGCGCTTCACGTCGCTGAGTTCGACCGTCTCCGGATCCCCCATCTGCGTCGCGATCGCAACCTTCGCCTTGTCCAGAGCACGATCCGACATTTCCGCGGTCCGTTCGGGTGCCGGGACGCTGATCCTCGTCCGCGGGGACGCCGCTTTGGCAAGATCGGTCGATCCGCGTTTCTTCGGAGTTGATGTCTTGCCGGGCCTTGCCTGCGTTGCGGAATTCGATCTGACAACCGCAGGCTCTGGCGCCAACGCAGTCGGCATTGGCTGCGCGGGTTGGGCGACAGCGCCCCTGTCGAAACAGGGTCGTGACGCGCACCCGAGGAAATACCCCCGGGACGGCGCGAACCAGCCAAAGCCGATCAGGACTCCTGCCAGCACTCCGACAAATAGCAGTCCCATCCGATTCCCCTCCTCGGGAGCTCGGCTCGCACTCGTAACTAGGACTAATTCCGCGCTGGTGATCTATCTGTTGCGCAAAAGCATTAAGCGCCCATTAAGCGCGCGCCGTTGTCCGGCCCATGCCTGGATGGACGGATTAGATCGGACTCCAGACCCGTGCCGCGATGATCGCAAAAGGCCAATCGTGAAAGCAATCATGGCCGATTTGGTCCGCTCTCGGACCATTCTGCAACTTGCGAGTTCGTCCGAAGGTTTGCACCACCAAACGCTGCCAATCGCCGACTTAGGGCCTTCAGGCAAGTTTCGGAGCACGCACCAGCTTCGTACCAGAACCGGCGTCAACGAAACGCAACGAAAGCACTTGGACCCGAACAAAACCGCAGGAGATCAACGGATCTGACCAATCTTCAGCCGCTCATAACGATCTGGTTGCAGGTTCGAGTCCTGCCGGGCCCACCACCGTGATCAATAGCTTACCTCGTTCTCGGTGCCTGCAGTGACACCGCCGTACCAGAAACCGCACCAGATACATCCACTTTTCGTTCGCGCGCAGCTCGTGAGCATGTCAGGCAAGCTCGATTGCTGATGAGTGATGCGACATGCATTCACGAACCCTGCCTTTACGGCCGACGGAAGCGGTCTCTACATTTGGTGATCGAAGCTCATCGGCGCAGGGCGCGGAGATAGACCCCTGCGCAGTCATCGAAATGAGGCACGAACCTCATCGACGGTTTGCTTCGGATCCTGGAGGTGAGGAAAGTGCCCAATACCGGGAAGAATCGCGAGTTCGGCGTGGACTCTTTCGGCGAATTCTGCGCCCATCTCCTTCTTGATGTAGAGGTCTTTCTCGCCCCAAACTACCTTCACCGGCGTTTTAAGCCGGGCGAGTTGCGATTCGAAACGGTCCTGGTCCCGCGTAAAGTACGAGTAATAGTGGGAGAAAGCGTCTACCGTCGTCATGGCGCCCTGGCTCCATCCGCGGGACATGTCGTCCCTGAATTCCTCCGTAACTTCGAATTGCGCTTCCTTGGGCAAGCCTCTTGTGAAGGTGTTTGCGAGGATCTCGTCGCGATTCCTGTTCATGTTGGCGCGGATCTGATCCATTGCAGGCCCCGCCTTCAGGCCTTGCAGGCTCTCATACATGAACTGGGGCCTGTCAAACGGGGCGAAGTCGCCAACGATAATTGTCCTTGCGATATCAGGTTTTTCCACCGCCAGCAGGAGTGCCGGTAGCGCTCCGATGTCGGTCGCGTAGATCGTGAGCCTCGAGGTGTCGATGCCTGTTTTCACGATGTACTGATCCAGAATATGCGCGTAGTCCTTCGGCGAATAGGAGAACCTGTCGACCGCTGGCCTCGATGAAAGACCGTAGCCCGGCCAGTCGAAAGCGTGGACGTCGTAGTCATCGGCGAGAGCCGCGGCAATATCCTTCCAGGCGTACAGGGTCTCCGGAAACCCGTGCAGGAAGAGAACAGTCCCCTTCCGCCCCGGGTTACGCAAAACCATCCTTCTGAGCGCGATATCTTCGTTGATCTGGAAAAAGTCGATCGCGCTGTCGTTGATCCGGTGTGACATGATGTGTGTCCTTTCGTCCTGTTACCTGATCAGCGTGCAGGCAGAAGTGATCTGGAGGCTGAACGAAGCTCGGCGGAGAAGAGTTCCGGCACCTCCAAGGCTTACTGTCCGAGTACGGCCTGCGGCGTGTTCCGAAAGCTGATTGCAATACGATTGTAGGCGTTCATCAAGCCAACTGCGATCGTCAGATCCACAAGTTCTCGCTCGCCGAACACAGCGCGGGCAGCCTGATAGGCTTCATCCGGTACATTGGTCTCTGCGACACGCGTCACCGTTTCGGCCCACGCAAGGGCGGCGCGCTCGCGCTCGTCGAAGAGGTTACCGGCTTCCCTCCACGCCTGTACCAGCGCCAGCTTTTCGATCTTCACTCCCTTCTTGAGCAGGTCGCGCGTGTGCGAGTCGAGACAATACGCGCAGTTGTTGATCTGTGAAATTCGCAGGTAGACCAGGTCGACCAGCGCGGGTGGAAGGTTGCTCTGCATTATGTAACCGTAGACGCCGCCGAGCGCTTTCACGCCTGTCGGTGCAATCTGATTGTAGTCGAGACGCTTGCTCATTTTTTGCTCCTTGATGACAAGTGTTATTTGATCGGTGTAGTCAGTTCCTTGTCGTCGGTATCAACGACGAACACGGCGAGCAGCCTTGCTGGCCTGGTCTTGCTGGCATTGCGGCTGATGGAATGGCGCGAGCCTGGCGTCTCGTAAAAACTTTCGCCGGCGCGGTAGACCCGCCTGGGTCCGTCATTCACCTGGGACTCGATTTCTCCCGACAGAACGTAGCCGAAGATGAAAGCCGACTTGGCGTGGATGTGCGGAGCTGACGCCCCGCCCGGCGTATAGTCGACGATCAGGGCCTTCAGTGACTTGCCGGGAATGTTGGGGATCATCTGTTGAAAGCGCGGCGTGACCGTTTCGCCGCCGCCATGGGCGACGGCAGGCGTTGCAGTGGTGATGGCAACGGCAGCGAAAGCCGCGCCAAAGATGAATCGTATTTTCATGGTGGCGTTCTCCTTTGTCCCGCATAGGTGCGGCTGCTCTGGTCCGGAAAAAAGCACCAAGAACGCACAAAAATCGTGTACCAAGGGGGCATGACCAAGCCGCTGCGGTTGGAGCTTGATCGATCTGCGAAGACGCCCCTGGCCGAGCAGATCCGCAAAGGCATCAGGGCCGCCATCGAGAACGGCGTGCTCGCTCCGGGAGCGCGTCTGCCCTCCTGGCAGGACCTGGCAGCCCAACTCGGTGTCGCTCGAGGCACGGTGCGATCGGCGTACGAAAAGCTGTCCGCTGCTCAACTCATCGTCGCTTCCCGCGCGGCCGGAACGCATGTCGCGGATCGTCCTTCCATTGCTGCTCGACAGGAAGAAACAGCCGATCCCGGCTCGTTCATGGAGATGTATCGGGAGCTCACTGCGGGGCCGGCGATTTTCCAGATGGGCGTGCCCGCGCATGAAACTTTCCCCGCCAAGCTCGTCGCCCGGATTCGTTCGTCCGCTATTCGCGTGGAAATGAGTGGGCCGGCGATATATCCGGACGCTCGTGGTGAGCTGGAACTACGGCGGGAGATCGCGGCGTATCTTGCTATCGCGCGTGGTATCGAGTGTACAGCTTCCCAGATCATCATCACCGGCGGCTACTGCAGCGGCTTGGGACTGGCGCTCCGTGTGCTCGGCCTCGAACGGAGAAGAGTCTGGATGGAGGATCCAGGCTTCCCAATCACCCGGCATGGCCTGGAGCTCGCAGGATTGTCGCTCGCCCCAATCCCGGTTGATGCGGACGGCATTGATGTCAGTTATGGCCTGAACCATGAGCCCGATGCGGCGCTGGTTGTTGTAACCCCAGGGCAGCAGGCGCCGCTCGGGTGCACGTTGTCGCTGGAGAGGCGCTTGCGCCTTCTCGACTGGGCCGCTCAGAAAGGGGCGTGGGTGATCGAGGATGACTATCTGAGCGAGCTTCAACTGAAGGGTCGGGCCACACCGGCACTTGCCTCGCTCGATCGCGCCGGGCGCGTCATTCACATCGGATCTTTCAGCAAGACTCTGACCCCCACCCTGCGGCTGGGCTTTCTGGTCGCTCCTCCGTCGCTGACGTCTCAGTTCGCCGAGGTCGCGGCGTGTCTCGCGCCGGCGCCTGGGCCGTCTGTGCAACTCGCGACTGCGAAATTCATGCGTGACGGCCACTATATGCGGCATCTTCGACGTACGAAGCGTGTCTATGCAGCGCGAGGCGACGCGTTGCTAAAGACCCTTCGCCCACGCGCCAAGGACATAACGATCGCTGGATTGGCGGTGCTAATGCAATTGCCGGACGGGACACCAGACCTCTCCATCGCCAGGGAAATGCTGTCGTTCGGATTGGCGCCTGCTCCACTATCGCCCTGGTATGCAGAGGCAGCTTCCGCACGATCCGGTTTGCTGCTAGGCATCGCGACAGCTCCTAACAAGCGTCTCGCGGCGTCTTGCGACCGCCTCCTTGGGATCATCGATCGTCTTATGTGACGAACGCAGAGGCAGGGCGCTCGCGAGGACAACGCTCATAAGGTACGTCGTGGCCTTGCTGGAAGAGTCAAGCAGGGTTTGGCAGCAGGACTGGCGAAGGGAGAGAATCTAGAAAGAAAGTTCCTCTTCCGCTGCATCCCAGGTGCTCTGGGTAGGCGAGAGGGACAAGATTTGCCGGCCTCTCCGCGTACCGCCGCGGGTCTAGACTGCCGTTGGACGCGGCATCATTGTACCCGAACAGGCTAATCCAGACGCGCGCAACCCTGCCCGGCTAGCCATTTGGATGGCAAAGCCAAACAACAACCTGGGCAGACGGTACAAGCCCGCCTAAAGTTTCCTCAGCGGCTTCCTCCGACCAGCCCAGACTTGATTCCAGGGGCTCCTTTAGGTGGCTCTGAATGGGCCCTCCGCGGACCGGTGAGGACGACGGATTTTCGAAATCCTTCGCGGCTTTGTCTTGTTTGCCGACCAAGCCGGCTTATTTTCGGAGCGGTCAGCACTCGCTAGCTTCGACTGCTATTTCAAAAAGCGACTAGAAGATAGGAGGAGAGCATGAAATTCCGTCCGCTTCACGACCGGGTCGTGGTCAAGCGCATCGACGCGGAAGAGAAGACCGCTGGCGGCATCATCATTCCCGACACGGTCAAGGAGAAACCCTCCCAAGGTGAAGTCATCGCCGTTGGCCCCGGCGGTCGTGACGAAAGCGGCAAGCTGATCCCGATCGACGTCCGGGTCGGTGACCGCGTATTGTTCGGCAAGTGGTCCGGCACCGAAGTCAAGATCGACACCCAGGAGCTGTTGATCATGAAGGAGAGCGACATCATGGGCGTTCTCGCCGACGTGTCTTCCAAGAAGAAGGCCGCCTAGTCCACCGCTCAAGCGCCTGTCGAGCGCCTCATCAAGGGTGAAACCAAGTCAAAAACTCAGGGAAACCCACTATGTCAGCAAAAGAAGTCAAATTCGGAGTCGATGCCCGCGACCGCATGCTGCGCGGTGTCGACATCCTCCACAATGCGGTAAAAGTGACGCTCGGACCGAAGGGCCGCAACGTCGTCCTCGACAAGTCGTTCGGCGCTCCCCGTATTACCAAGGATGGCGTCACCGTCGCCAAGGAGATCGAGCTCGAGGACAAGTTCGAGAACATGGGCGCCCAGATGGTGCGCGAAGTCGCCTCCAAGTCCGCAGACGCGGCTGGCGACGGCACCACCACCGCGACCGTGCTCGCCGCTGCGATCGTCCGTGAAGGCGCCAAGTCGGTTGCCGCCGGCATGAACCCGATGGATCTGAAGCGCGGCATCGACATGGCTGTGGAAGCCGTGGTCGCCGACCTCGTCAAAAACTCCAAGAAGGTCACCTCGAACGAGGAAATCGCCCAGGTCGGCACGATTTCAGCCAATGGCGATGCGGAGATCGGCAAGTTCATCTCCGACGCCATGAAGAAGGTCGGCAACGAGGGTGTCATCACCGTTGAGGAAGCCAAGTCGCTCGAGACCGAACTCGAAGTTGTCGAGGGCATGCAGTTCGACCGCGGCTATATCTCGCCCTACTTCGTCACCAACGCCGATAAGATGCGCGTTGAAATGGATGATGCCTACGTCCTGATTAATGAGAAAAAGCTATCTCAGTTGAATGAACTACTTCCCTTGTTGGAAGCCGTGGTGCAGAGCGGCAAGCCGCTTGTGATTATCGCCGAAGACGTCGAAGGCGAAGCGCTCGCCACCCTCGTCGTCAACCGTCTCCGCGGCGGCCTGAAGGTCGCGGCCGTCAAGGCTCCGGGCTTCGGCGATCGCCGCAAGGCCATGCTCCAGGACATCGCGATCCTAACCGGCGGCCAGGCGATCTCGGAAGACCTCGGCATCAAGCTCGAGAACGTCACGCTCAATATGCTCGGTCGCGCCAAGAAGGTGATGATCGACAAGGAGAACACCACGATCGTCAGCGGCGCCGGCAAGAAGGCCGACATCGAAGCGCGCGTGGCGCAAATCAAGGCGCAGATCGAGGAGACCACCTCGGACTACGACCGTGAGAAGCTGCAGGAGCGTCTTGCCAAGCTCGCGGGCGGCGTCGCGGTGATCCGCGTCGGCGGCGCGACTGAGGTCGAGGTGAAGGAGCGCAAGGATCGCGTGGACGATGCGATGCATGCGACCCGCGCGGCGGTTGAAGAAGGCATCCTGCCAGGCGGCGGCGTTGCGCTACTGCGTGCCTCCGAGCACCTCAAGGGCATTCGCACCAAAAATGACGACCAGAAGACCGGGGTCGAGATCGTGCGCAAGGCGTTGTCCTACCCGGCCCGCCAGATCGCAATCAACGCGGGCGAGGACGGCTCGGTCATCGTCGGCAAGATCCTCGAAAAGGATCAGTACTCGTACGGCTACGACTCGCAGACCGGCGAATACGGCAACCTGGTCTCCAAGGGTATCATCGATCCGACTAAGGTGGTTCGAGTGGCGATCCAGAACGCGGCGTCCGTCGCAGCGCTCCTGATCACCACCGAAGCTATGGTGGCGGAAGTGCCGAAGAAGAACACCGGTGCGGGCGGCATGCCTCCGGGCGGCGGCGGCATGGGTGGCATGGGGGGTATGGACTTCTAAATCCGACATTCAGAGCTCAACAATAAGGCTCGGCAGCGACGCCGAGCCTTTGCTGATTTCCTAGCGGTCAGCCGCGGTCCAACACTTGCGCACCGTATTGCGCGAGCGCGTCGAAGCCTGCGCCGCCGACGAGTTCGAGGGGGAAACCGCCCGGAATCATCCTGAGGAGCCTCCATTCCCGAAAACAGCGACCGACGCTCGCCGCCCAAAATAAAGAGATTGCCAATCATACCAGGACGATGCGCCTCGCGAAGAGTCCAATCGCGGCGATCGTGCACGGGCAGCTTCTCAGCTCTGTGAACCGGTGCGACCGGCCCCGATCCGCCATCTTTTCCCAACCACGTCGCCGTAAGTTCGCTCTTGGACAGACTGCCTCAACGGGTCCGTCTCAAACTAACGATGTTTCATATCTGGCGATTGCCAAGCGGCGCGCCCCGGCAGCCCTTTAGGGTTGAAGGCCACGGGGTATTTTCGCATTTAGGTTACGATATTTTCCCGGTCCGATGCGACAGGATTCCTTGCGTTGTTGGGACACACAAAGCCAGCTAGTATTCTTCAATTGATTTGCTGAATGCCGTTTCCAGTCGGAGTATTTCCATGGCTAGGCGAGCAGTATCCCGTGATGATTTTAAAGGCTTGTTCGCGCTCTTTGCATTCGCGGCGCAACACAACGAAAACCACCACGGTGCGTCTCGGCTGCTCCACCTGTTCATGTCCAGCCGATATATTCCTGATGACCTTCTCGATCTATGGTCAGAGTGCGCCGAGGCAACTGGTCCTGAAACTATAGGCGAACAACTCTGCCTGCGCGCTCACGCGGTGGCTGACGGCAGTTCGAGCTACGACCATGCCAGCGCATTTCTGCACGCGTTGCTCAAAGCGCTCGATCAAACACAGCACTGAGCCTTCGTCGACCACTTGCTGACCCTGCGCCTTATCGCTCCGAACGACTACACCGTTCACGACGACGGCAGCCGCGTTCGGCCGCATCCGAGATGATCAGTCTGCTTAGCCCCTAGAAGCAGACCAGGTACAGACGGCCCAGTACGGACGCGAAGAGCCACTCCAGACGTCATTGGCATGGCGCAGACCTGATCATCGCCATGTATTGTGCGCGAGCCGAGAGTGGTGCGCCACGGACGTTTAGCTGCGTCGAGCGTTACCGCTTACACGGACCTTAGTAGCGCCGCCGGATCCAAACGCGCCGCCCGCTGAGCGGGTAGCAGACCGAAGATAATGCCGATGAGACTGGAGCAGGCGATCGCGATCAGCGCCATCCGTTCGTTGAATTCAGTTGGCCAACCTAGCGCGGCGGGAACAACGCGCGCGCATGCGTAGCCAACGGCCAGTCCCAACAGGCCGCCGATCGTGCATAGGAGCACCGCTTCGAACAGAAACTGTCGACGGATGTCCTGCGGTCGGGCGCCGAATGCCAGTCGAATGCCTATTTCATTAATCCGTTCGGTCACCGACACGAGCATGATGTTCATCACCCCAATGCCGCCGACTAGCAATGAGATTCCTGCAAGCGTGGACACCAGCAACGTGAACTGGCGATAGGCTCGGTCACGCATCTGGGCGACCTGAATGAGGTTCTGAATTCGAAAATCGTCGGCCTTGCGCCCGACGATCTTGTGACGTTGCCGCAGGACGCGCGCAATCGCGATTTCTGCCGCGGGCATTGACTGAGCGGATTCGGTTTTCACCAAAATCGAATGCACGGCATCGGGATTGGCCTGACTGCGTCCAATGGCGAAGATTCTCGCCGACGACAGCGGAATGAACATGACGTCATCCTGATCTCGCCCCGTGAAATCCTGCCCCTTCTCAGCAAGCGTTCCGATCACGAGATAGGACGAGCGTTCAATACGGACAAAACGGCCAAGTGGATCACTGTCCCGGAACAGCTCACGCGCCACGGTACGACCAATGACGGCTATTTTTGCGGCCGATGCGACTTGGTCATCGTTGAAAAGCTGACCTTCCGCAAGCCTCCACCCGCGCGCTTCAAAAAAAACGGGCGTCACACCGGCAACAAGTGTCGACCAGTTCAGGTCTCCTGATATCGTCGTCTTCTGCTCGCCGACGAACGGTGCCGCGATAACAACATCGGGCACTTCGCGGGCGACAGCGATTGCATCGCCCGTCGTGAGCGAAAGGATGGTGCCCGCCTGCTGTCGTACGCCCTGCGCGACTTGCGCGCCAGGTTGCACGAGCAGCAGATTCGATCCAAGCGAGGTGATCTGTCTCGAAACCTCGGCACGGGCTCCCTCCGCCACCGCGACCACGATCAGGACGGCCGCAATGCCGATGACAATGCCGGTCACTGCGAGAATGGAGCGCAGTATGTGCACACGCACAGACCGAAACGCGAGATAGATATAACTGAATGATCGCATTGAACTCTCACGCCGGTCAAACGCTCATGAGGTAGCATCACATCCCTGGTCGCCGACAATTGCGCCGTCCCGTAGCTTGATCCTTCGCCACGCATACGCCGCGACCTCAGGATCATGGGTTACAAGCACGACCGTGAGGCCGGCGCGCTGCAATTCGCCAAGAAGCGCTAGAATGGACGAGCGCGTGCTGGTGTCCAGTGCGCCAGTCGGTTCGTCGGCCAGGAGAAGGTCGGGACCGTTGACGATCGCCCGCGCGACGGCAACACGTTGCTGCTCACCTCCAGAAAGCTGGGCAGGCACATGGTGCATTCGCCCGCCCAGCCCCACCTGCTCGAGCGCAGCGCGTGCCCTCGCGATCGGATTCCGCAGCGGCTCGCGCCGATAGAATAGCGGCAAGCCGACATTCTCGAGCGCGGTCAGCCGGGGTAGCAAGTTGAAGTTTTGAAAGATGAACCCGATGCGCCGGTTTCGCAGTTCGCTCAAGCGTCCCTTCGACTGCACGAATATATCTTCGCCATCGAAAAAATAGCGGCCGCGTGAGGGATGATCAAGGCAGCCGAGGATCGAAAGCAACGTCGATTTTCCAGATCCCGATGGGCCCATGACCGCAACGAACTCTCCGCGATCAATTTTCAGGCTTACGTCGGACAATGCGCGAACCTTTTGGTCACCGAACCGGTGTTGCTTGTGGATATGGTCGAGGGTGACGAGCGATCGCATGCGCTAACCGGCCAAGCGGCTCCAATCTAACGTTTGCTCCGATAACCGACGGCAACCTGTTCGCCCATTTTGAGATCTGGCGACCGGATCTCAGTGAGCGAATCTCCGGTAGCGCCCAGTGACACGGTGGCGGCAGCCAAATGACCCGATTTCGTGCGGACCCAGATCACGCCCTGACCGGGTGCAGGGTTGTTTCCGCCGTCTCGGGTCGGACGAAAGCTCAGCGCGGCGTTGGGAACCACCATCGCGTCTTGATGCTCCTGAACCAGGATGCGGACGTCGGCCGTCATTCCCGGAAGCAGAAAGGCGTCTGGATTGGGCGCCGAAATCATCACGGTGTAGGTCACGACGTTTTGCACCATCCGCGCAGCCTTCCGAATCTCGCGCACGCGCCCCTCGAATACGCGGCCCGGATACGAATCCACGCCGAAGAAAACGCGCTGCCCGGTTCGCACCGCGCCGATATCAGCCTCGCTGACGAATGCATTTACGCGCATGTCCGAAAGATCACGCGCGATGGTGAAGATCGTCGGCGCCTGCAGGCTCGCAGCCAGCGTCTGGCCAAGCTCGACGCTGCGCCGAATCACGACCCCGTCGATCGGTGACTTGATGGTGCTTCTTTCGAGGTCAAGTCGAGCCCGTTCCAGAGAAGCGCGCGCAGCCATTACCCCGGCCGCGCGTATCTGCTCGCGCGCCTTGGCCGCGGACAATTCCGCGGCGAACGCCCGAGCCGTCATCTGTGCTCGCTCGGCGTCGCGCTGGGAAACACTGCCGTTCTTGCTGAGCGCAGCCTTGATCTGAAGCTCCCGCAAAGCGTCATCGTGGCGTGCCTGTGCGCCCTCGATGGCTGCCTTGGCCTCTTCCTGTTGTGCCAACGCGACCGCGAGCGCAGCCTCCGTTTCCTTGAGCAAGACTTCAAAGGTCGCGCTGTCAAGCGCCGCAAGCGGCTCGCCGGCGCGTACGCGGGAATTGTGGTCAGCCATGAGTTTGGCGACCTGACCCGACAGCTGTGAGCTGACCTCGACGGTGTCGACGGCTTCGAGCGTTCCGGCAGCAGTGACGTTCTGAACAACGTTATCGCGCGTGATGCTGACGTAGCGCAGATTGTCATGATTATCCCCAATTGCGGTGACCGGGCTATCCGGTGCCCACAACGGATACGCAACAGCAATCGCAACGCCTCCCAGTGTTGCGCGCATCAGAAGTTTTCGATGTAAACTCAGTTGATTATCCGTGCGAATGATAGCCTCGCCGCATTAGCTCTTGCGGTGCTCCATGCTGAACGTGGCCCCCCTTCTTGGCAACGCCGCAGGCGCGGCGCGTTCAGACCAGAAGACCTGATGGTGAACGCGCCGCTTTTGGCGCGATCCGAAACGATCGCAGTCGGCTGGATTAGGGCACCGAAGGGCTGCCGGTGGGCACAGTCTTCGTCCCGGTCAGTGCGGGCGGAGGTGTCTTAAGAATCTTCACCCCGGTCGTCGTATCCGTTGCCGGGACGGTATGGTCCTCGCCCTGAAATACGCTGCCTTGACCTGGGACTTCGTCACCCGGCCGACCTGGATTGTTGATTCCGTTCAGGAATGGTTGGCTCGTCGTAGTCGACAGTCCGCCCGCAGCCACGGCGGTGAACAGGTGGTCTGCTGCATAGCTTGGGCAGGCGCCTGCAAGCAGGGATACGCCTGCTGCTAGGATCGTGAGTTTCCTCATCATCAACTCCTCTTCTGAGGTGAGCTGCGCCAACGCGCGGCGAGCTCGTCACCTGCGCTGTTAGCCAAGTTTGAATGCAGTGGATCTCCTGCGGTTCCTATATCTCGCGGAATAGCGCTCAGTGTCCGATGACGAATGAGTTAGTTTCTGACAAGGACGTCAGAATCGTCGAGATGAGTGGACGATCCTTCGAAATTGCGGTGACAGTGCCGGACTGCACCCCCTTAAGTAAGACACGGCAATTGCAGTGACAGTGCGGTTGCTCGCCATGCCGGTCTTTGCAGTCTTGCCTTCAAGTCGCCTACCATAGAGCGCGGCATACCGTTCTCACCTGACGTTGAATCAGCGAGGCTCAGCCGGCACCGCACCAACGCGACTGATCCTTTTGAGAGTTGTCTGAGATGGGTCAGAATGCGAAGAACTCAACCTAAGAAAATCTAGTCCGCCGTGCCTCACTGAGCGGACCTTAACGAGGTGCGCCGCTACTTCGCTGATGGGCCACGAGCGTAACGTCGCCGCGCAGCTCGATTAAAATCTCATGTTGGCCTGATGTGCCGGGATGAAAGTGTCAAGAGTCAGCATCGTTGACATGCTCGGTAAAAAAGGTCTGCGCTTTCTATGCCAAACGGAAATGCGTAGCCGCGTGCAAGAATTCGCTCTAATCTTGCCAACGCTCGGTCGAAATCCCTGACCTCGAGCCAGATCATGACCGACACGCTCATCACTATTGCTGCTACGGCTACGGCGCGACTTTGGTCCGCGCAGGCGGTGTTGGGGCAATCAGACTGGAGCGCGACTTCCACACGTACAACAGTCGAGATTGTCCGCTGGGACCACCCGCAGCCTGTCGAGGAGAAACAGGATCAATTTGGCAAACTTCAACGGAGGAGCCGCGATGGGTAGCAACTTGAAAAGCGCATGTGACGGAGTTTTGCAAAGCGTCGTCACGGGCAAAGACCGTGTTCCCGGCGTGGTCGCGATGATCACTGATCGGTCGGCCAACATCTACGAGGGCGTCGCCGGCGAGCGTATGCTTGGCAGCGGTCAGCCAATGACGGCCGATACCGTCTTTGCCATCTTCTCGACCACGAAAGCCATCACAGGCACAGCCATCTTGCAATGCGTCGAGGAAGGCAAGCTCGACCTGGATGCCCCGGCGAAGAGCTATGTTCCCGAGATCGGTAAGCTCGAAGTGCTCGAAGGATTCGATGCCGGCGGAAAGCCGAAGCTGCGGACGCCGAAACGCGACATCACCACCCGAATGCTGATGCTGCATACGGCTGGCCTCGGCTACGACTTCTTTAACGCCAGCTATTTCCGCCTGGCCCAGGAGCAGGGCCAGCCGAGCGTCGTCACCTGCTCGAAGGCGTCGCTGATGACACCACTGCTGTTCGATCCCGGTGACAAATGGGAATACGGCAGCAACCTTGACTGGTGTGGCCAGATCGTCGAGAGCATCCGCGGCAAGCGCCTCGGCGAAGTCATGAAGGAGCGGATTTTTGCGCCGCTTGGGATGGAGGACATCGTCTTCTCGCTGACCCCTTCGATGCGGTCGCGCCTTGCCGTCATCCACCAGCGCGGAGCCGACGGGTCGCTGACCCCGCTTCCCGATATGCAGCTGCCGCCTGACCCGGAAGTCCACATGGGTGGCCACGGGCTCTACGCCTCGATCGGCGAGTACATGAAGTTCATCCGCATGTGGCTGAACGATGGGGCGGGGCCAAATGGCCGCGTGCTCAAGCAGGAGACGGTCGCCGCCGCCGTCCGCAACGGCCTCAGGGAGGGCCAGACCGTGGTCATGCTGCCTGGCGTGATTGCGACACTGTCGAACAATGCCGAGTTCTTCCCGGGTCTGAAGAAGTCCTGGTGCTACACCTTCATGCTCAACGACGAGGACGCGCCGACTGGAAGGCCGGCCGGGTCGCTCGGTTGGGCCGGCCTCGCTAACACCTTCTACTGGATCGACCGCAAGAACGGGTTCGGTGGCTATTGGGCGACGCAGATCCTTCCCTTCGGAGATCCGACTTCGTTTGTCGGCTACATGAACTTCGAGACGGCGGCCTATCAGAGCGGCGAGGTGCGCGTGGCCGCGTAAGGGCGGCCGACCTAGCCTTCGATCACGGACGATGCCAGTCTGACCTTTTGCCGGACCGGCGTCGCAACGACCCAACCGAAACGACGGCGCACAGAGAGGCTGCTCTGTGCCGACAACGAGCGCTCACAACGGGAGGAACATCATGACTGCGCAAGGTAGTTCGCCAGGAGCAAGCGCGAAGACCCACTTCGATGCCGTCATCATTGGTGCAGGCTTCTCCGGCATGTACATGCTGCATTCGCTGCGCGACAAGCTCGACCTCAACGTCACCGTGTTTGAGGCCGGCGACGGGGTTGGCGGCACCTGGTACTGGAATCGCTATCCCGGCGCGCGCTGCGATTCCGACAGCTACATCTATTGCTACACGTTCGACAAGAACCTGCTGCAGGAGTGGAACTGGTCCGAGCGCTATCCGGAGCAGGATGAGATTCTGCGCTATCTCGAGCATTGCGCCGAGCGCTTTGACTTGAAGCCTGACATCCAATTCGGCAAACGCGTTGTCGAGGTCATCTTTGACGACAACAGCGAGCTTTGGACAGTGCGCACCGACAAGGGCGACTCAGTCACAACCCGCTTTGTCATCACCGCAGTCGGCGCTTTGTCGACCGCCAATATGCCGCCGTTCAAAGGTTTGGGGTCGTTCAAGGGCAAATGCTACCACACCAGCCAATGGCCGCATGACGGCGTCGACTTCACCGCCAAGCGGGTCGGAGTCATTGGCACCGGCGCGACCGCGGTGCAGGCAATCCCGGAGATTGCGCAGCAGGCCAAGCACCTCACGGTGTTCCAACGTACGCCCGCCTTCTGCGTGCCAGCGCGCAACGGCCGCGTCGACCCCGAGGTCACCAGGGCGCGCAAGGCCGATTACGATGGGATCCGCCAGCGCATCAAAGGTTCGTTCTTTGGGTTCGAACTCAACTTCCTGCCAAAGGGGGTCCTCGATACCACTCCCGAGGAGCGTGAGCAGGAGTTCGACAGGATGTGGGACGCCGGCGGCTTCGCATTCTGGCTGGCCAACTACCAGGATATGTTCTTCTCCAAGGAAGCGAACGATATCATCGCCGACTACCTCAAGCGCAAGATCCGCTCGATCGTCAATGATCCGGTGGCTGCTGAAAAGCTGACGCCCAAGACCTATCCCTACGGCACCAAACGGCAGCCCCTGGACACCAATTACTTCGAAACCTTTAACAAGAAGAACGTGCTGCTGGTGGATGCGGCCACCGATGGCTCGATCGAGGAAATCACGCCGAATGGCGTTCGCGCGGGCGGCAAGGAGTATCCGCTCGATATCATCGTCATCGCCACCGGCTTCGACGCGTTGACCGGCCCGCTGAAGGCACTTGGCATCAAGGGCCGCGGCGGCAGGATGCTGGCGCAGGAATGGGAGGCTGGCCCGCAGACTTATCTTGGCGTGGCCATAGCGGGCTATCCGAACCTGTTCACGATCACCGGCCCGCAAAGCCCCTCGGTGCTGTCGAATATGCCGGTGTCAATTGAGCAGCACGTCGAGTGGATTACGGAATGCATCGCCCACATGCGTAGGAACAAGCTTACGACGATCGAAGCGACGCCGGAGGCGCAGGACGCGTGGGGTGCTCACGTCGCAGAGGTCGTGAACGCAACTCTGATGACTAGCGCCAATTCCTGGTACATGGGGGCCAACATTGACGGCAAGGCGCACCGCTTCTTGCCGTATCTCGGCCCGGAAGGCGTCGGCGGCTATCGCAGGAAGTGCGCCGAGGTCGCCGAAAAGGACTACGAGGGCTTCGCGTTCTCGAGCCACGGTCAGGGTTGGACCGCGCACCCGATCGCGGCCGAATAAGCCTGACAGCTCTTGATCGGGAGTGGCGTCCAGTGTCGTCACTCCCGGCATTGCGATCGTTGAAGCGCCCGATTTCTGGGACGCATCTCAGGTACCGTGCGAAGAAGCTTACGGCTTCGCGCGCCGTTACCGTCGACTATGCCGTTCGATCACTTCATCGGCGGCCGCAAAGGTATGGCACCGTAAGACCAAGCACCCTTGCTGTGTTCAGGTTGAATACGAGTTCGAACGCCGTATGTCGCAGCACCGGTATATCCGCCGGCCTCGCGCCATTCGGAGCGGCCAACATAGACTCCCGACTTTCGATATATGTCCGCGAGGTTGGAGCCGCAGCTCGCTAAGCCGCCTGAGGCAGGAAACTCGCGCGACTGATAGATCGGCGGGCAGGAAAATTTCGGCCATCCTGGTGACGTTCCGACGTTCCTGTCGAGACAGGAATTACGGATTATTGCCGATCAAATGCCTTTGAAGCCCGGAATGTCGCGTTTGGGTCATGAGCGCCGTTCGAAGGGGCGGCCGGTTGTTTCCGGTCTACCTCCATGAGCCGACCACCCGGGACGCTGCCTAAACTTCGCATTCGGGCCAGAAGCGGTCATCATCGCACATCAATCAAAGTGAGGGCTCGCAGTGTCAGGCAGCCAAAGATGAATGTGCTTTCTTCCCGAATTGGATAGCCTGAGCTATGCCTGGGAAATTGGCCAATTGCCATCTCTCGGGAGACCACGAATGAAGTGGATAGTCACTGCCACCATTGCGCTTACTGCTTCGGTAGTGTTCGCAGCCGCGCAGCCAGCAAAAGAGCCCTACCAACCGGGCCTTGGCGAATTCATGACAGCTACGCAGCTTCGCCACGCCAAGCTATGGTTTGCTGGCGAACAAAATAACTGGGACCTCGCTGCTTATGAGATCGACGAGATCAAGGAAGGCTTAGAGGACGCCGCAAGGCTTTTTCCAACATATGAAGGCATCCCTGTCGCTGAGATGATCAAGACCATCATCGATCCACGGATAGAGAAGCTTGAAAAGGCCGTTAGAGCAAAGAGCAGCACCAAATTTACGGCCGCCTTCGACGAGCTTACCAGCGGCTGCAATAGCTGCCACGCGGGAGCCAGCAAGCCGTTTATACGCATTCAGCGTCCAATCGCGTCTCCACTGACCAACCAGAATTTTGCGCCAGAAAAATAATGGGAGTTGCGCGCATCGACCACATTACTTCCGAAAAGGGTCACGAGCATCGTTTGGCAATTGGGCCGGCCGTTTCATGTTTGCCCCCTTAAGCAGACAACGTGGGGGATGCTAGGACAGCTAGCCGTAGAAGCTTCGCTCTTCGGTCACGGAGAACACGATGCGCATTAGCAACTGACCGGCGAAAATGATGATCGCGCTCACGATAATGAGCTGCGAAATATACGTGGAAGAGCCAATTGGAGCCACGGCAGGAACCAGTTAGGGAGCCAAGTACAGAGCAGCGAGGCTTGCACCGCGAAGGAAGAAATAGACCGGCTTCCTAAGCCTCTCTCGCGAACTCATCCAATCACAAAGGAAAAACAGACAGCCGTAGATAAAAATCGATGACAGGTATGCCGCCGAAGCTCAGTTCAGGCCCCACGACAATAGCGGGAACAACGACTGCCTGTTCACGAAAAAAAAGATCCCAGCACCCGCGAAGAAAAGAACGACGCGATGGACTTTATCAACGGCGGCCACACTCGGTCTCCTTGGGAGAACAAGCCACGACAGATAAGCTGGTAGCAGCAAGTAGAGCTAAGAAGGCTTTGCAGCGAGGGATCATGCTAAACTCGGTTTCTGACCGGCGACGTCAACATCACACGTTTTGGTAGTACCGCATTACTGCGTCAACCCATGCCGCAGCAAATACTCAATTTTCCATGAACAGAGGAAGTCCAATTCAGGTCAACAGGCGCCGTCCTGACCGCCACCGGTCACGTCCGGTCTGCCGCGACAACCGGACGATTTCAAAGCCAGCCCGGGCTTCGCGTTCGGGCCATTCGACGACATAGCGTCGCGTCTTCGAGAATGTTCGGATAAGCCGGAGCGGACATCGGTCAACGCGGCTGACGTGTCGACTAGATGGCGATGACCGATATCCACTTCTAGGTAGGCATCCCGCGTTTGGCACAGCCGTGTGATCCGTCGTACAAATGTGCCGGGTTGGATTGCGGGCCATGGTGCAAGAGCGACCAGTCCGGGTCGAGCGCAGGTTATCGGCGATTTTGGCCGCCGACGTGGCTGGCTATTCGCGGCTCATGCACAATGACGAAGAGGCTACCCACGCCAAGCTAAGCGCGCTGCTAACGGAAGCTGTCCAGCCGGCAATCGCTGAACACGGTGGCCACATCGTGAAGAACACCGGGGACGGGTTCTTGGCCGAGTTTCCGAGCGCGGTCGAGGCGGTTCGAGCCGCGATGCAGTTCCAGACCAGCATTCATGAACTTACAATCGGTGATGTGGAAGACAGGCGCATTGCTTTCCGTGTGGGCATCAATATCGGCGACGTAATTGTTGAACCTCATGACATTTTTGGGGACGGCGTCAATATTGCGGCGCGGCTTGAGGGCGTCGCAGAGCCCGGCGGCATCTGCATCTCGTCTTCTGCCTACGATCAAGTCCAAGGCAAGGTCGGGGTTGAGTTCGGCGATCTGGGCGAGCAGAACCTCAAAAACATTGCCCGTCCGGTCCGGGTCTATCGAATGCGGCCATGCAATGCAGCAACACGCCCACAGGCCTCGTTGCTGCACCGTGACACGCCGCAGATTGGTTGGTTTCCAAACATGTTTGGTGGCTTTCCGATCCGCCTGTGGCCGGCGCTTCGTGCGCGGCGCGCTCGGATGGCTCTAGTGATTGCCTTGCTGTTTGTTCTGAGCGGCGGCGTAGCTTATTGGTATATGCATCAAGGCGAGCCGCAGCCGTTGAACCATCGCCTGTCGATTGTCGTGCTGCCATTCACGAATCTAAGCAATGCATCCGAGCAGGAATACTTTGCTGAAGGTATTACTGACGACCTGAGTGCCGATCTTTCACGGATCGAGGATAGCTTTGTGATCGCGCCCAGCACAGCCCGCGCCTACAAGAATGTTGACCCGAAGCGCGTTGGCCGCGAACTCGGCGTACGCTACATCCTTGACGGCAGCCTGCGCAGAACGGACTCACTGGTCCGGATCAATGCCAGGCTGATTGATGCCCGGACTGGCGCCGAGATCTGGTCGGAGCGCGTCGACGGTGACTGGTCCAAATCGATGCAGCTTCAGGATATCATCACCGGTCGACTGGCGCGGCGGCTTGATCTTGAACTGACAAACCAGGAAAGCCGCGACGCGGAGGTTATGCGGCCAAACAACCCTGACGCGGTCGATCTCACGATGCGGGGGTGGGCTGTGCTCAACCAACCCTATTCGCGCGAGCAGTTGTCGCAGTCGCGAGCCCTTTTCGAACGTGCGCTCCAAATCGATCCAGGCTTCCCGAAGGCGTTGGTGGGCCTGGCTGAGACTCTGGCAATGGAGGTCAACTATCGTTGGACAGATGCGCCGGCAGATCAGCTACGGCGTGCTGAGAGCGCCGTAGGCCAGGTCTTGTCAAAGTTTCCCAGTGATGCGATGGCACATTTTGTGAGGGGAGAGATCCAGCGGGCCAGCGGTAGGAATGTTGAGGCCGCGGTCGGCGAGTACGAAGCGGCAATCGCGATCAACCCCAGCCTGGCCCCGGCCCATGGCGCGCTCGGCGCCGCCAAGATCCGCGTCGGCCGTTCCGCGGAGGCATTTGCGCCGCTCCAAATGGCCATCCAGCTCAGCCCCCGTGATCCGCTGCTAAGCACGTGGTACTTCTACATCGGCCATGCACACTCCCATCTCGGGCAGTATGAGGGGGCGATTGATTGGTGCGGCCGCTCCATCGCGGTGCAGCCTCTTTGGATTGCCTACGCAGATCTCGCCGCCGCCCACGCACTAACGGGACATGAGCGTGAAGCTTACGCTGCAGTTGCCGAGCTTCGTCGGCTCAGGCCGAGCTACACCGTCACCGAGTGGTTGCAGGATGGCAAGGGATGGTCCGACAACGCCGTCTTCCTTGCCGAGTTTCAGCGCATTGCCGATGGTTTGCGCAAAGCGGGTCTGCCGGAGTGAGAGGTTGGAGAGAGCCTAGCAAAGAGCCGCGTTGATTCTCGCGCTCGCCGTGTGTCGGATATCAGCTCCGTCCGCTCTCGTCACAGCACGAGTCCGAGATGGGTCAAAATGCGAAGAACTCAGAGTGAGCAAAGTCAGTCCGCTCTACCCCACCAAGCGGACCTCAATGAAACGTGTCGCCACTTCGCTCATGGGCCAGCAACGGCCTCGTGCGCGGCACCAACTCGTAGCGATCACCTCGTCGGGCTATAACAAATCTGCCAGCTTTAGGCTGGGCGCCGACAGCTATTTCTTGCGCGGATCGTCAGCCGGGTTGACGTAGTCAATACCTCCCGGGCCGGTGAACTGAACTTGGAGAACCGCCTCTTCGTTGCCGGTCCATGCGTAATGCGCGTGTTTTGCCGGATACACCCACAATGCGCCCGGTTTCAACAGTTCGCCTTTCTTCTCGAACTTTTCACCTTGGCTCGTTCCGATAGTACCACTGATTATCGTTACGACCTCGGAATAAGGATGAGTGTGCGGGGGCATTTGGAAGTTGGCGGGAAACTTGATGCGTAAGACGACGGTGTCTCCGGCCTTTGTCTGGTCGCCTACCAGAGCGGCGAGTTGAACGCCCTTCGGAAATGCTGGGTTATCCTTCCAGATCAGTGCGTCAGGCGTAACCTGGATGTGCTTGTCTTGCGCTATCCCAGAGCTTGCAAACGCGATCAAAGCGGCGGCGGCAAAGAGCTGCTTTTTCATGCTGCTACTCCCTGCAAATGGACAATGGGGGAATGAGAGCATATCAAATCAGGCTACTCTGCAGGAACAGATTTTCTGACCTGTTGTTGCGGACGGCCGGCCACTATCATCGGATGTCGCCTTCGGGTCATAAGCGCCCTTCGGAGGGGCGGCCTGTTGCTTCCGGTTTACCCCCATGAGCCGACGGCCGGGGACGCTGCTTAGACTTCGCATTCGGGCCAACAGGAGACTCACGCACGGCAGCAATGACTGGCGTTATTCGATCACCTCGTCGGCACGAGCGAGCAAGGTCGGCGGAATCGTTATGGCCCCCTTCAGATCACCTTCTTACGAAGAATAGGTAAGTTTACCAAAAACCGCGCTCCTTTCGTCGCGCCAGTAACAACGGCTATATGTCCCTGAAGCTGGCCAACCAGGCCTTTGACGACCTTAAACCCCAAACTGGTGCGCGGTTGATCGATGTCAAAGCCATCCGGCAGGCCGATGCCTTGGTCGGAAACTTCGAGGCGAAGTTGTCCCTCTATCTCGCGGGCAGAGATTTCGATCGCGCCTTTGCCTTCCGGGTAAGCATACTTCACCGCGTTGGTAACGAGCTCGTTGACCAACAATCCTAGCGGAATTGCGTGATCCGCAGAAAGCAACATTGAATCTGCATGGCAGTGCAAGGAAAGCCCCTCGGTTGCCCCCTTCAATTTTTTGCAAAGCTCGGTCATAAAATCTTCCAGGTCGACAAAGCCGATTTGCGAACCACGCCATAGGTGATCATGCACTTGGGCGATGGTTTCCACGCGCGCACTCGCATCGTCTAACGCATTCCTGACTTCTTCGGATTGTGCACTCCGTGCTTGCACGCGAAGGAGGCCGACAACCGAAGTCAGGCTGTTCTTGACACGATGGCTCATTTCCCGTGTCAGCAATTCCTGATGCTCGAGGGCCTTCTGAAGCTTGGCGTCGGCCTGCTGGCGTTCGATGGCGATGCCAAGCAGGCTGGCGAAGCCCGCAAGGAAGTGTGCGTCCGCCTCGTCGAACTCGCCAGGGTCGGTACTATCGACTTCCAGCACGCCGAAGGACTGATTGCCCTCTGCCCCCCGTTCTATCAGCACGTTGATTGCCCGCCTGATACCATGATCCGCTAGGAGCTGAGGCGTACGGAAACGCGTCTCCGCTTCTAGATGGTTTGATATGACGCTCTTTCCAGTCTGGTATGCATACCCTGCTGGCGACCCGGTATCCGTGCTAAGCGAAACGATATTGATGGTCCCGGGCGCCCAACCGACGCCGGCGCGAACCATAAGGCGTTTTTCATCTGGAAGAAATTCTAAGACCTTAGCGAAGCGAACTCTCAGACCCTGTGCGCATAATTCCGTTGCGCGTTGCAGTATTAGCGTGAAGTCGCGGGTCAGCATCGCTATGCGGCCGAAATCCCCAAGTAAGGATTGTTGCTCCAATCGATATGAAAGTTCGTCTCGACTTGGCGGTGTTGCGGAAAGCAATTGTTCCCGCCCGACGTCGGAAGTCATCGAAATCTACCCTTCGAGCCCGTTAACCCCGCCATGGGAAGGCTAGCACGTTACGGGCGTTTGAATGCGACCAATGTCCGCAGTGGGTCAAGAATGCGAAATACTCTACGCGAGCAGATGTTTTCCGCTTCGCCTCTAAACTCAGACGTTGCTCGATGCGCTCGGCACTTCGCATTCGGTGCCACTTTCGGACCAAACGACCGCCTCGTCGGCATGCGCGGGGGAATGCCGCGCATCGTCTGTCTCGGCGGGGCGTGCTGGCGGAATTCCAAGACGCCAGCTTCCAGTAGCTTGTGCGCATCATCGTGCAGAACGCGACGATCGCGGTCCGGGGCATAGTTCGCGCACACTCTTCCGACATCGCCGCGGCGTTTGCCGCGCCCCGGAAATTGGAACTCCCTATGATGTTACCCATACGCATTTTGCAATTGTGCCGCGTAGCGCTGGAATCTAAGTCCTCAATGATCCGGCGAGACAAAAATTCGCCTCGCGATCGCGTGTGTTTGGAGTTCAATTTTTGACATTGAGAGCTTCCGCAGCTGAATTGGATTTCGGGGGGCGAAGCGTAGGCGGATTCAAACAAAGTTCGAGGTTGCCGCCCTATGCCGCTCGAAATGCGATGCGGCGGATGGTTCGCGGCGGGCTACAGTGACGCTTTCCAGCGGGATCGGTAACCGACTTTTGGCAGGACTACCGGCGGCGGATCTCGATCTGCTGGCACCCGACCTAGAGATGGTCGCGCTCGATCGGGACTCGGTCGTCTCGCGGGCGGGTGACCAGACCGAGCACGTCCTCTTCCCCCATAGTGGCGCCATTTCTGTGATGATCGACATGGCGAACGGGCAGACGGTCGCCAGCGCCGCAATAGGGCGCGAGGGAGCAGTAGGCACTCTTTCCGTGCTCGGGCCGTCTCCTGCGGCCGTTACCGCCATCGTTCGTGCCGCGGGCACCGCCTCGCGGATCCCCGCATCGCGATTCCACGCCGCTTTCAGCCGGAGCCCCGCGATCCGTCACGCAGTCCAGATTCACTTCAAGGCGATGCTGATACAGCTACAAATCGGCGGGGCCTGCAATGCGCTGCATTCGGTCCAAGCCCGCATGGCGCGCTGGCTGCTCCATCTTCGCGACCGCGTCGACCACGACGTCCTCCCGCTCACCCAGGAGGCGCTTTCGCAAATACTAGGTGTGCGACGAACGACGGTGACGCTCCTGATGCGGAATCTGCGCGCTTCCGGAGCGATCATATCTGAACGGCGAGGCGAAATCGAGATCGACCCTTCGCGGCTCGCAGCGGTGGCGTGCGAATGCCGCGACACCATGCGTCTCGAAATCGAGGGGATCTTCTCTATGAATGCAACCCAATCTCGCGTTTTGGTTCTGCCGACGCAGTAATTGAAACGGGCGATGTAGCCGCTTCGGCGCGGCCGGTGAAGTCGGCGAAGACGGGGCTGGATAGCGGATTCTTCGGGCCCATCAGGCCGCCGCCCCATGCCTTGACCGGGACCTCCCACCTAATGTCCGTTGCGGGTCACGAGCCGTGCGGTGAGCAAATCAAGTCGGCTCTGCCTTCGATAGGGGACCTCAGCAAGACCTCCTACATTTGTCGAGACGGGCCAACAGGGGAAACAGCGCGGCTTGACCGTTCACTGAACAAGCACGTCCTCATGGCGTCCGGCGGCGGCCAAGCCTGGAATGCCTCAGCGACAAGACTAGCGGAAAAGCCGCCGCCGGGTTGAGAGCGGCGACGGCTTCTTCTTTACGCGCTCAGACGGCCGCGACTACCCGCCGCGTCGCATGAAGGAAACGGTTAGCGGGCGCTGCGACGCCATCAATTGGATGACGCTCCTGTTTGCGCAATTCATCGACTAGACGTTCAAGGTAGGGCGGCAGAGGCGAGGCTTCGCGAGATAAGTTCTGTTGCAATCTGTCACCCACCTCGTCACAGATCGAGCGGGCAGTCTTATGATCGATGTGGTCCGATATTCGATTGGTCGGTTCCATATCGCGACCTTTCGATTAGGCCCCACGATTAACTTAAGTTTCAGGGATGCGAAAATGTTTCGCGCACCTTCGAAGAATGCCGATGGTTCCATTTAATGGAACGAAGACACTGTGACCGATCGCCATCGTCAGCGCTGATGCCTGCAACCCGCCGAGTTAGTGAAACTCTTGGGGCGAACGCTTGGAGGAAGTCCGATGACGTTGAGAGGAGTGCCGGCCGTCACGATAATCGTGCTGCTCGGGCTTGGAGTTCAGGCCAAAGCGCAGGGGCCGTGCGCCGAAGTGTTGCGATTGCGTAACGCTGCTAGTGAGGCTTGGAAGCATGCGATGAGTGCACCGGCATCGCAGCGCTGCGGAGCCTTGGCCCAAGTTTCTGTGGCCACGGAGGCGACGCTCAACTACGCGGACAATAACCGCCAGTCATGCAACACCTCTGATCGATTGCTGAACGAGGTGGATGGGTATCATCGGCAAGCGGTGCAGGCTCGCGCCCGTCCCATCGATCGAAACGGCGCTAAGTTCGCCTCCAATTGTCCGGAAGCCGACGTGTAGGTTTAGGAGGTTTCCCGCCTGAGAATGACCATCCTCATCAACTGAGGAGGTCATCATGACCGATGTCCGTCCGCACGTATGATGATCGGGCTCGCTCCGGTGGCTCATTGATGGGACGCAACGGCCTGCTGCAGCTGTTGGACGATGCCAGGGAGAAATCCTTTGATATTGTCATCGTTGAAGCCCTTGATCGTCTCTCCCGCGACATGGAAGACCTTGCGGGCATCCATAAGCGGCTATCCTTTCTCGGGATCGAGATCCGGGCAGTCCATGAAGGCGTCGTCAACACTGTGCTGGTCGGCCTTCGCGGCTTGGTCGGACAACTCTATCGCGAAGATAACGCACATAAGGTGCGTCGCGGTCTGGCCGGGCGGATCAAACAAGGCTTGGCTGGAGGCGGCCTGACATACGGATATGCCGCGATCGCCGGAAGAACGGGTGAGCGCGTTATCGTCGAGGCCGAGGCACAAATTATTCAGCGCATCTTCCAGGAATACATCGAGGGTCGAACCCCTCGCGAAATCGCGCACGATCTCAACAAGGACGGAGTATCACCTCCGCGAGGTCGAGCATGGAATGCCTCAACGATCAACGGCAACCTTGAGAGGGGAGCCGGCATCCTGCAGAACGAGCTTTATGTAGGACGTCTCGTTTGGAACAAGGTCAGGATGGTGAAAGATCCTGACACGGGAAAACGACTGTCACGCCCCAACCCGCGGAGTGAGCGGCAGGTTGCTGACGTTCCGCATCTTGCAATTATCAAACCCGAATTGTTCGCGGCGGCTCAAAAGCGCAAAGAAGAGCGCGGTCATACCCACCCTAGCCATCAACGCCGGCCGCGACGGATGCTGTCTGGTCTGCTCCGTTGCGGTTGGTGCGGTGCGGGCATGTCAACCAATGGGCGAGACAAATCGGGGCGTGTTCGCATTCGCTGCTCAGCAGCGACGGAGAACGGCACGTGCCCGGACGCAAAGACCTTCTATCTTGACACGGTTGAGAGCGCTGTTCTCACAGGGCTGCAGGCCGAGTTGCGTGCGCCGAAAGTCATTGCGGAGTACGTGCGTACTTACCTCGAAGAGCGAAAACGCCTCGCGATCACATCGAATGCAAAGAGGCAGCGTCTCGAACAGCAGCTCGCGCAGCTGAATCGAGAAATCGAACGACTGGTGGATGCGATCGCAAAAGGGCACGGCGATCCATCCATTCTCGGTCCGCGATCGACCGCCCTCGGTGCCGAACGCGAGCGAATATCTGAAGAGTTGCGGAGTGAACCGCCGGCCGCAAAAGAGGTCGCCCTGCATCCAGCTATTCTCAAGCGATATGAAGAACAGCTAGGTCGGCTCGAGGAGGCGCTAACGAAGGGTATCCGTTCGGGCGACGGAGAGGCGGCCGAAGCCATCAGAGACCTGATCGAGAGGGTCACTGTCTTCCGAGATCCATCACGCCTCGGTGGCGTAACGGTGGAGATATCAGGCCGGTTAAACGCCCTGTTGGGGGAAAAAGCTTTCCCAAACCAAGTCAAAGGGGTTTGGGAAACATGGTAGCGGGAGAGGGACTCGAACCCCCGACCCCAGGATTATGATTCCCGTGCTCTAACCAGCTGAGCTACCCCGCCACAGGGTCGCGAGGGCCGAAACGGCCGATCTCGCGAACGCGCGGCATATAAGGAAGGGGGCGGCGGGCTGTCAATCCGGGTTTGCGAAAGCTTTGACGGATATGGCGCTTGAGAGGGGAAAACCGACCCCTTTTAGCGCTGGAGTCGCGATTTCGGGCACCAGACTCGCGGAGAGTCCCCTCACCCGGATCGCATCTTCGATGCGCTCCGGCCTCTCCCCGCAGGCGGGGAAAGGCGAAGGAAGAGCGAGCCTATTTCGGCCGGACCGTCGGGTCGCCGCCGGGGCTGCCGGGGGGCGGGATGACGGGGGTGTTGCCGCCGCTTTCGGGGGCCGGGGCATGCATGTCGGGGTCTACGCCCGAGGGCGGGCAGAGCACGCCGTCGGATTTGGCCAGCCTGTCGCCGAGCGGTTCCCGGGACTGGCCGGTGGTGGTGCCGTCGGGCGCGGTAGCGCGGTTCGGGCGGTCCTGGGGCAGGCAATTGGCGGCGTGCTGCGCCGATGGCGGCGCGGTCGCTTGCGGCGGCGTCGCAGGTAGCGGCGGGGCCTGCGCCATCGCGGCGCCTGAGGCGGCGATGACGAGGCCCGCAAAGATGAGTTTTGATGTCGTGCGCATGGGAGGGAAACGCCGGGGTAAGGCCCGGTGTTCCCCCAACGCGATCACGATTTGCGGTAGCGGATCAGCGAAAAGTGGCCCATCGGCGGCATCGGGCGGCGCTCGGCCAGCGTGATGCCGCCGTGCTTTGCGGCCCAGTCGACCAGGCGCTGCCACGGGAATTCCGGGCGCCAGCCGAGGCGGCGGGCGACGGGCGCGAAGGCGAGCTCGAACAGCTTGCGCGGACCGCTCTCGGCACCGATGTGGTTGACGAGGATCAGCTCGCCGCCGGGCTTCAGCACGCGCACGAACTCGTCGAGCGTGCCTTCGGGATCGGGCACGGCGGTGATGACATATTGCGCGACCACCGCGTCGAAGAAGTTTTCGGGGAAGGCGAGGTTTTTCGCGTCCATCACCGAGAGCACCTCGACATTGCTGAGCCGCAGCGCGCGCACGCGCGCCTGCGCCTTGCGCAGCATCGGCTCGGAGATGTCCACGCCGCAGATCTTTGTGGTGCGCGAATAGTCGGACAGCGAAAGCCCGGTGCCGACGCCGACGTCGAGGATGCGGCCGCCGATGCGGTCGGCCTCCGCGATGGTCGACTGCCGCCCGGCGTCGAACACCTTGCCGAACACGAGATCGTAGACCGGCGCCCAGCGGCCATAGGCCTTCTCGACCCCGGCCCGCGAGATGTCTGCTGCCATGCCCCCTGCCCCGGAAATTTTCTAGCCGCGCACCGCTTCCACCAGCGGCCTCGCAGGGTTGCTCGCAACCTTCGCCGCGGCGCTCTGGATGAAGCCGCCGCCGAGCACGCGCGCCTGCCCCGAGGGCGCATCGTAGAACACGCAGGCCTGGCCCGGCGAGACGCCCTCCTCGCCGGCGACGAGCTCGATCTCGTAATGGCCGCCAGCGCCGCGCAGCCACGCCGGCTGGGGGCTGCGCGTCGAGCGCACGCGCACGAACATCTCGAGGCCATTGCCGATGGCGCTATCGATATCACCGCCGCCGAGCCAGTTGACGTCGCGCAAGCTGATGCGGTGCATCTTCAGCGCCTCGCGCGGGCCGACGACGACGCGGCGATTGGCGGCCTCGAGCCGCACCACGAACAGCGGCGCGTGAGCGGCGATGCCGAGACCGCGGCGCTGGCCGACGGTGAAATTGGCGATGCCGTTGTGCCGGCCGAGCACGCGGCCGTCGAGATCGACGATGTCGCCGGGGTCCATCGCGTTCGGCCGCAGGCGGGTGATGATGTCGGTGTAGCGCCCCGTGGGCACGAAGCAGATGTCCTGGCTGTCGTGCTTGTCAGCGACCGCAAGACCGAAGCGGCGCGCGAGCTCGCGCGTCTCCGGCTTGGTCATGTCGCCGAGCGGAAAGCGCAGATAGTCGAGCTGTTCCTGCGTGGTCGCGAACAGGAAGTAGCTCTGGTCGCGATCGGCATCGGCGGCGCAGACCAGCACGCGCGAGCCGTCGTCGAGACGGCGCGAGGCGACGTAATGGCCGGTGGCGAGCGCCTGGGCCCCTAACTCGCGCGCGGTCTTGAGTAGGTCGCGAAACTTGATCGAGCGGTTGCACTCGATGCACGGCACCGGCGTTTCACCAAGAGCATAAGAGTCGGCGAAATTGTCGATGACGGACTCGCGAAAACGGTCCTCGTAGTCGAGCACGTAATGGGGAATGCCGAGCTTGGCGGCAACGTCGCGGGCGTCGTGGATGTCCTGGCCGGCGCAGCAGGCGCCCTTGCGATGGGTCGCCGCGCCATGGTCGTAGAGCTGGAGCGTGATGCCGACGACGTCGTAGCCCTCAGCCTTGAGCAGCGCAGCCGTCGTCGAGGAATCGACGCCGCCCGACATGGCGACGACGACCCTGGTGTCCTGCGGACGGCCTTCGAGATCCAGACTGTTGAGCATGGGTTCTTAAGGTGTGACGGCGGCGTTCGGCGATCCGCGATGTGCCTTTGGCCGGGACATCGGTGGTCCCGGGGAACTTCGGTTCCCGCAGGGCGCGACTGGCCCGGTCGAAAGCGGCTGAGAGCGATCTCTTTAATATAGGGGGCATTCCGGTGAAGCAATCACAGGGGAGGCCGGCTTAGGGCAATTCTTGCCGGGGCGGCAGAAATGGCGGGGTCGCGGAGGGCCCTGCGGCGGCAAGCTCGACGCATCAAGATATTGATTTTACTTCTAAATTTTCCACGCTCGGCGCTGGCCCGCTCCTTGCTACCCCTGTACCGAAGATGTTTTCAAGAGGTCGCCTGTGGTCGGTCGGACGTCAGATGTAGCTGCCAGCGTGCCGGTTCCTAGCGCGCAGCAAAAGACTGCACGCTCGCAAGGGCCGAAGGACACGTCGACGAACGACGCCTTCGGCTCGCTGGTCGACAGTAATACCCAGGCGATCAGCAACAACGCGGCCTCGCAGGCGCAGGACAGCGCGCCGCGGCGGACCGATTCGGCGTCGTCCGCCGCAGACAAGAGCCCGCGCGACACCTCCTCGACCGACCAGTCCTCGCAGAGCAAGGCGAGCGACGACACTGACAATTCCGCGCCCGCCGGGAGCGAGACGACGGACGATCCGGCCAAAGCCACGGACACGGCGTCGGCCAAGAGCAAGGACAAGACCAAGGACAAGCCGGAGGCGTCCGACGCCAAATCGGCGGACAAGTCCGACGAGACCAAGGGCGACAAGGCCGACGGCACCGACGGGCTCGCCGCCGCCGTCGCAACCGATGCCGCCGCAGCCGCGCAAGTGGACGCGACCCAGGCCGCCGTGCCCGATCCGAACGCGATCGTGGTGGCCGCGCCGGTCGTGCCTCTCGATCCGAACGCTGCGGCGAACCAGGCCGGCGATGCCGTCGCCTCGCCGCTGACGATCGCCGCCGCCGGCCTCGCCGCCAGCGCCTCCACCGCGGCGCAGATCGCCGGCGCCAAGACCGATACCGCGACGGCGGGCGACAAGAGCGCCAAGGCCGCGGGCGCCAAGGTCGATGCCGAGACCTCGGCGACGCTCGCGGACGCCGCGACCGGCACCACCGACGGCACCGCGACCGACGCCAAGACCAATGGCGGACTGATCGCCGCCGCCGTTGACCAGGGCACGCCGAAGACCTCGTTCAAGGCCGCCGCCACCGCGCCAGGCGCGAGCGACGTCTCCAATATCGGCCAGGACGCGGGCAAGGCGAATGCCGCGACCGCGCAAACGCCGGCGACCGCGACGGGCGCCGCCGCGCATCCGCAAGCGGCCAAGCCGCAAGACGATGCCGGCGCGACCGACGCGAAGGCTGCTCCCGCCGACCGAGCCGCCGATGCAGCGCCTGGCGCACCGGCCACGCACGCCCATGCGAATGCGCAAAGCCCCGTCGCCGCGACCGACACCAGCGCGCAGGCGGCCTCCGCCGTGCAGGCGCCCCTGACTACGACGACGTCGGCCGCGACGGCATCGACCGCAACGCTCACCGCGACCGCGGCAACTTCGACTGCCGTGCCGATCAACGCCGTGCCGATCGAGATCGCGGCCGCCGCGCGCGCCGGCAAGACGCGCTTCGACATCAGCCTCGATCCGATCGATCTCGGCCGCATCGACGTCCGCATCAATGTCGACCGCAACGGCCAGGTCACCTCGCATCTCACCGTCGAGAAGCCGGAGACGCTGCAGATGCTGCGGCAGGACGCGCCGCAATTGCAGCGCGCGCTCGACGATGCCGGCTTCAAGACCGGCAGCAACGGACTCTCCTTCAGCCTGCGCGACCAGAATTCGTCGGGCCAGAACTCCGGCCGGAACAACGACAATGGCGGCAATGCCCGCCGCCTGATCATCAGCGAGGACGACACCGTTCCCGCAGCGCCCGTGGGACGCGGCTACGGCCGCATGCTCGGATCGAGCAGCGGCGTCGACATCAGAGTGTGAGGAGTATTCGCAAATGACCACCACGAATGCCGCCACCGCCCCTTCCGTTGTCTCCGGCACGACCGACGTCCCGAAATCGTCCTCGTCGAACTCGCTGAGCTCGAGCACGGGATCGACGCTCGCCGGCAACTTCCAGACCTTCCTGACGCTGCTGACGACGCAGCTGCAGAACCAGAACCCGCTCGATCCGCTCGACACCAACCAGTTCACCCAGCAGCTGGTGCAGTTCGCCGGCGTCGAGCAGCAGCTCAAGACCAACGATGCGCTGTCCCAGCTCGTCACGCTGCAACAGACCACGCAGGCGACCCAGGCGCTGGGCTTCGTCGGCAAGACCGCGCTGGTCGACGGCTCGACCGCGACCATGAAGAACTCGTCGGCGACCTGGCATCTCAACGTGCCCAGCGACTCGACCGTGGATATCACCGTCGCCAATTCCAGCGGCCAGACCGTGTTCACTGGCAAATACACCGCCGCCGCCGGCACCGACATTCCCTTCACCTGGAACGGCCAGGGCAATGACGGCACGCAATGGCCCGACGGCAAGTACACGATCTCGGCCACGGGCAAGGATGTCGCGAACAACAATGTCGGCATCGCCGCGCAGGTGCAGGGCGTGGTGTCGTCGGTCGACCTGACCCAGTCGCCGCCGCTGCTCACCATCGACGGCGCCAGCTACACCCTGAGCCAGGTGAAGAGCATCATCGCGACCAGCAGCAATTAAAGGCCTGCGCGGCCGCCACACACGAGATGTCATCCCCGCGAAGGCGGGGATCCATAACCACAGAACGTCGTTTTCGCGTGAGACCGTAACCCCGAGTCGTCGTCAAACTGCTCCCTGGGGTTATGGGTCCCGGCCTCGCGCTCCGCGCGCCCCGGGACGACGGTTGAGAGCTTTGCAGCGTCGCGCTCGGCCCCGGTTTGTTAGTAAAGTATTTACTTTCTGCCCCGCCCGGCCGGCTGAAACGCGCTTTCAGCCCTCCGGGCCGGCCGTGTTCCCGCAAGTTTCAACGAGAATTGTATTGAAGCCTTAGGCTTAGCGGATTTTTAAGCCGCCGCGCGTAGGGTTACGGCGTGAGTTCAGTGGTTGAGAGTTTGTGAGTACGCCATGACAGAACCCCATCGCCCGAGGGTAAAATACGTCATCGGGCCGGACGGCAGTCCGCTGACGATCGCAGATCTGCCAGCACCCGGCACCAAACGCTGGGTCATCCGCCGCAAGGCTGAAGTCGTCGCCGCCGTCCGTGGCGGACTTCTCTCCCTTGAGGAGGCCTGCAGCCGTTATACGCTGACGGTCGACGAATTCCTCTCTTGGCAGTTTTCCATCGACCAGCACGGTCTGGCGGGTCTTCGCACCACCCGCATCCAGCAATATCGCCAGTAAGCGATCCGGAAATCTGCGGCTTTTGACGAAAATCGGCCTCGCCCTGCGAGGCCGATTTTTTTCATGACGCGACTTTTGTCCCAGCTCTTAATCTTCGTTAACCATATCGAAACCATCACCTAGGCAATAATTGCCCAGTCGACCGCTCTGGAATGCGGATCGAAGCTTCGGGGCGGTTGCTTGCAAGGTCTTGCGGACTTCTTAAAAGGTATCGGCGCCGCCCGCTTCGGGGCGATGATCGCGGTCACCGCCGCGCTCGTCGGCTTCTTCGCGTTCGTCATCATGCGGGTCACCACGCCGCAGATGACGACGCTGTTCACCGACCTCTCGGTGGAAGATTCTTCCAGCATTATCAAGGACCTGGAACGCCAGGCCATCCAGTTCGAGCTGCGCAATGAGGGCACCATCATCATGGTGCCCAAGGACAAGGTGACGCGGCTGCGGATGAAGCTCGCCGAGGGCGGCCTGCCCAAGGGCGGCGGCGTCGGCTACGAGGTGTTCGACAAGTCGGACGCGCTCGGCACCACCTCTTTCGTCCAGAACATCAATCATCTGCGCGCGCTGGAAGGCGAGCTCGCCCGCACCATCCGTGCCATCGACCGCATCCAGGCCGCCCGCGTCCATCTGGTGCTGCCCGAGCGCCCGCTGTTCTCGCGCGAGGCGCCGGAGCCGTCCGCCTCGATCGTGGTGCGGGTCCGCGGCGCGCTGGAGGCGCAGCAGATCAGGGCCATCCGCCATCTCGTCGCCTCCGCCGTCAACGGACTGAAGCCGCAGCGGGTCTCGATCGTCGACGAGGCCGGCCAGCTGCTCGCCGACGGCGCCGCGACCGATCCGGAGCAGGCGCTCGGCGACGAGCGCCGCACCACCTTCGAGAAGCGGATGCGCAAGCAGGTCGAGGACATCGTCTCCTCGGTGGTCGGGTCGGGCCGCGCCCGCGTCCAGCTCTCCGCCGATTTCGACTTCAACAAGATCACCCAGACCTCGGACAAGTTCGACCCCGAGGGCCGCGTGCTGCGCTCTACCCAGACCCGCGAAGAAAGCAGCATGACCGCCGACAACAACGGCCAGGTCACCGTCAACAACGAGCTGCCGGGCAACCAGCAGAACAACGGCGTCGCGGCCAAGGACCAGAGCAAGAAGACCGAGGAGACCAACAATTACGAGATCTCCCGCACCACCAAGACCGAGGTGACCGAAGCCGGCCGGGTCAACCGCATCTCCGTCGCGGTGCTGGTCGACGGCATCTACAGCAAGAACGACAAGGGCGAGCTGGCCTATCAGGACCGCACCAAGGAGCAGCTCGACCGCATCGCGACCCTGGTGCGCTCGGCCATCGGCTTCGACCAGAAGCGCGGCGACCAGGTCGAGGTCGTCAATCTGCGCTTTGCCGATGCCCCCTCCACCGCCCCGATCGCCGAGCCGTCGGGCTTCCTCGGCATGCTCCAGTTCACCAAGGACGACGTCATGTACTTCGTCGAGCTCGGCGTGATGATGCTGCTCGGCCTGGTCGTGCTGTTCATGGTGATCCGCCCGCTGGTCAAGCGCATCCTGGCTTCCGACGAGGTCGCCGCCGCCATCAGTGGCGTGCTCTCCGGCCCGGCCGCCTCGGACGAGGCCGCGCCGGCCGCCGGCCAGGCGCTGCTGCCCGGCGGCGCCGCCAGCGCGATCGACGTCGCAACCATCCAGGGCCAGGTCCATGCCCAGTCAGTTCATCGTGTCGGCGAGCTCGCCGAACGCAACCCCAACGAAACCGTCGCCATCATTCGCCAATGGCTGACCGAACCCGCGAAATGATCGAGAAGTGAACTGACATGGCCGCCAACCTGCAAAACGCCAACTCCAACGACATCACCAGCGTGATCTCGACGCTCGGCGCCCGCCAGGGCAGCCGTGCGGGCGCCAAGACCGAGGCGGTGGCGGGACCCAAGCGCGCCGCGATCCTGATGCTGGCGCTGGGCGAGCAATACGGCGGCAAGATCTGGTCGATGCTCGACGACGACGAGGTGCGCCAGCTTTCGCTGGAAATGTCGACGCTCGGCACCGTCGAGGTCGACACGGTCGAGGACATGCTGCTCGAGTTCGTCTCGCGCATGTCGGCCTCGGGCGCGCTGATGGGCAATTTCGACGCCACCGAACGGCTGCTCCAGCAATACCTGCCGCCGGAGCGCGTCAACGGCATCATGGACGAGATCCGCGGCCCCGCCGGGCGCAACATGTGGGAGAAGCTTTCCAACGTGCAGGAAGAGGTTCTCGCCAACTATCTCAAGAACGAATATCCGCAGACCATCGCGGTGGTGCTGTCGAAGCTGAAGCCGGAGCACGCCGCGCGCGTGCTCGGCATCTTCCCCGAGGACCTCGCGCTCGACGTCGTCAACCGCATGCTGAAGATGGAAGCGGTGCAGAAGGAGGTGATCGAGAGCGTGGAGAAGACGCTGCGCACCGAATTCATGTCCAACCTGTCGCAGACCCGCCGCCGCGACGCCCACGAGGTGATGGCCGAAATCTTCAACAATTTCGACCGCCAGACCGAAACCCGCTTCATCACCTCGCTGGAAGAGGACAACCGGGAATCGGCCGAGCGCATCAAGGCTCTGATGTTCACCTTCGACGACCTCGTGAAGCTGGATTCCGGCTCGGCCCAGACCCTGATGCGCAACGTCGACAAGGACAAGCTCGGCGTCGCGCTCAAGAGCGCCAACGAGGACGTCCGCAACTTCTTCTTCGGCAACATGTCCTCGCGCGCGGCCAAGATGCTCCAGGACGACATGGCGGCGATGGGCCCGGTCCGTCTGCGCGACGTCGACGAGGCGCAGGCGCTGCTGGTCAACCTCGCCAAGGATCTCGCCGCCAAGGGCGAGATCATGCTGACCAAGAACCGCGCCGACGACGAACTGGTGTATTGATGGCCGCTCCGGCAAAATTCCTGTTCGACACCGACTTCGCCGCGCCGGACCGGACGCGCGAGAAGGCCGCGACCGCGGCCGAGATCGCCCAGAAGGTCGCGGAAGCGGAGGCGCGCGCCTATCAGGACGGCTTTGCCGCCGGCCAGCGCGAGGCCAAGGCCGAGAGCGACCGCCGCGTCGCGCTCGCCATGGAAGAGATCAACATCGCAATCCGGGGCGTCGCCTCGGGCATGGGCAACATCGAGATCAAGATGGAGACCGAGGCGGTCGAGGTCGCGGTCGCGGTGGCGCGCAAGCTGTGCGCCGACCTGGTCGCCGCCGAGCCGCTCGGCGAGATCGTGGCGCTGGTCAAGGACTGCTTCTCGCATCTGGTCGCGACGCCGCATCTCGTCGTCCGCATCAACGACGCGCTCTACGACAGCGCCCGCGAGAAGATCGAGCGGCTCGCCAAGCAGAGCGGCTTCGAGGGCCGGCTGGTGATCCTGGCCGAGCCGGAGATTGCGACCGGCGACTGCCGGATCGAATGGGCCGATGGCGGCGTCGTGCTGGAGCGCGGCGCCATCGCGGCCAAGATCGACGAAATGGTCGGACGCTATATCGCGTCCCGCAGGGGGAGCTAAGCCATGAGCGACACCGACGGACAGGTCCCGCTGCCCGATCTCAACGGCCCGATGCCGCCAACCGGCACCGATGTCGGCTACAACGAGGACGAATATGCGGCGCGCGCCGCCGCCGACCTCGAGGCCGTGTTCGACGTGCCGGTGCAGGTCTCGGCCGTGCTCGGCCGCTCCAAGATGGACGTCGGCGAGCTCCTGAAGCTCGGGCCCGGCACCGTGCTCGAGCTCGACCGGCGCGTCGGCGAGGCCATCGACATCTACGTCAACAACAAGCTGGTCGCCCGCGGCGAGGTCGTCCTGGTCGAGGACAAGCTCGGCGTGACCATGACCGAAATCATCAAGACCGAACGCACGTAATTATTGCGCGAACGCAGGGAATGACGCGCGGCAGCGCGACCAGACGGACAGGAGACTGACATGCGGCTTCTCATCGTTGGCACATTGAAGGGCCAGCTCACCACCGCCACCAAGATCGCGATGGAGAACGGCGCCACCGTGACCCACGCCGAGGATCACGAGCAGGCGATGCGCGTGCTGCGCGGCGGCAAGGGCGCCGACCTCCTGCTGGTCGACGTCGCCCTCGACATCCGCGACCTCGTGATGCGGCTGGAGGCCGAGCACATCCACGCCCCGATCGTCGCCTGCGGCATCACCAACGACGCCCGCGCCGCGGTCGCCGCGATCCGCGCCGGCGCCAAGGAATACATTCCGCTGCCGCCGGATCCGGAGCTGATCGCGGCGGTGCTGGCCGCCGTCGCCAACGATTCCCGCGAGCTGGTCTATCGCGACGAGGCGATGGCCAAGGTGATCAAGCTCGCGCAGCAGATCGCAGGCTCGGATGCCTCGGTGATGATCACCGGCGAATCCGGCACCGGCAAGGAAGTGCTGGCCCGCTACGTCCACACCCGCTCGGCCCGCGCCAAGCGCCCGTTCATCTCGATCAACTGCGCCGCGATCCCCGAGCATCTCTTGGAGTCCGAGCTGTTCGGCCACGAGAAGGGCGCCTTCACCGGCGCGATCGCCCGCCGCATCGGCAAGTTCGAGGAAGCGACCGGCGGCACGCTGCTGCTCGACGAAATCTCGGAGATGGACGTCCGCCTGCAATCGAAGCTGCTGCGCGCCATCCAGGAGCGCGTGATCGACCGCGTCGGCGGCACCAAGCCGGTGCCGGTGGACATCCGCATCATCGCGACCTCGAACCGCAATTTGGCCGAGGCCGTGCGCGAAGGCACGTTCCGCGAGGACCTGCTGTTCCGCCTCAATGTGGTCAACCTGAAGATCCCACCGCTGCGCGAGCGTCCCCTCGACATCCTCGAGCTCGCCCAGCACTTCGTGAAGAAGTACGCCGAAGCCAACGGCGTGCCGATGCGCCCGATCTCGGCGGAAGCGCGCCGCGTGCTCTCGACCAACCGCTGGCAGGGCAACGTCCGCGAGCTCGAAAACACCATGCACCGCTCCGTGCTGATGGCGCAGGGCGACGAGATCGGACCCGACGCGATCCTCACCCCGGACGGCGACCGCCTCGACCTCGCCAAGACGGTACCGGCCGTGGCGCATGCCACGATGGCCGCCGAGCAGGTGACGCGCGCGCTCGTCGGCCGTACCGTGGCCGATGTTGAACGCGACCTGATCCTGGAGACGCTGAAGCACTGCCTCGGCAACCGCACCCACGCCGCCAACATCCTGGGGATTTCGATCCGGACGCTGCGCAACAAGCTCAACGAATACGCCGACGGCGGCATCCCGATTACGCCAGCCGGGACGCCGGGTGAGTACCCGCGGATGCCGATGGTGGGGGCGTAAGGCTTCTGCGAATATCGAGAGGATGCGAATGCCCGGGCTAGGCCCGGGCATTTTCTTTTTGAGGAGAACGCAACCAGTCGCCACACAATAAGTGTCGTCCCGGCCTAGTGCGAATTGCGCACTAGGCTGGGACGACGTTGGGAGATATAGCGCGCCCGCGCGAGTCTACTTGCCCGGCGGAACGTAGGTGCTCACGAGTTTGGAAGCCTTCTCCGCGATGCTCTTGAACTCGCTCATCTTCCAAGCGCGTACGGTTTCGATCTTGGAGACGGCGCCAGCCGCAGCGGCCACCATTCCAATCGCAATGGCATCGGAGCCGTCAGGAAACTCCGTGACGAGCACTGCATCGTGTTGACCAGTGGTCATGAAAGCTCCCTGAAGCTTCCCACCGGCCTTCTCGACCAGCGCGCCGATGGCCGACGTGCGATCGGCCGGCTTGTCGACCATTCCCTTGATACCGGCATTTGAGTATGAGACGTACGAGATGAACAACGGCATGTTTCTCTCCGTTGAGGTTACACCGTGACAATGTCGTCCTAGAAAAGACGCTCTGAAACGAGAGCAAGGCACGGCCTGCCGACGGCATGCGAGCTGCCTTAAAAATTGAGCTACGGACTTCGGCACGTCCAACTGGCAGCTTGCGCCGACTATAGCCGACTGCACAATGCGGCGCGAACGGTAAGCCAAGCCTACCCATTCGGGACGCAACTGTTCTGCCCGCCGAGAAAAATCTGCTCTCGGTTGAACCGCATGCGGCGCGTGAAGCAGTTCACAATCAAACCACATCAAGATCGCTAGAGTCCTCGGGCAGCGCGACGCGACGTCGGCCAGAGCCGCATCGGCCGCGCGATACGTCCTTCAAATCGAAAGGGCACGCCATGAAATGCTCCTCGTGGACCATCTCCCGCCTTTCGCTGATTGTAACGCTGATCGCGGCCTCGGCGTCGCTGGCACGCGCCGACGTGATCATGGACTGGAATGCAAAGGCCGACGCGATCGCTGCCGAGAAGCAAATTCTTCCAGCGCCCCACAGCCGCGTCTTGTCCATGATGCACGTCGCGATGTTCGAGGCGGTCAACGCGATCGACCGCCGGTACGCGCCCTACAAGCTCTCCTTGCCCGCGGATCGTTCGACGTCGCGGGAAGCTGCGGCGGCAGCTGCCGCTCACGAGGTGCTGCTTTCGGTCTATCCGGACCTCAAGCCGGACCTGGATGCGACGCTGTCGAATTCTCTGGCGCCGATTGCCGACGGCGAGTCCAAGATCGCCGGCATCAGCCTCGGGAAAGAGGCCGCGATGCAGATCATCGAGCTTCGTGCGAACGATGGCAGCGCCGCTCCGGAAACTTACCGCCCCCTGACGACACCGGGCGCGTACGTTCCGACCACCGTTCCGCTGTTCTCAACCACGGGCGCGACGACGCCCTGGGTCATGGTTTCCGGATCGCAGTTTCGCCCCGGCCCGCCGCCGGCGCTTGGTTCAGAGGTGTGGACCCGGGATGTCAACGAAATCCGCGAGGTCGGCAGCCGAAGCAGTACAACCCGGACGCCGGAGCAAACGACGATCGGCCGATTCTGGTTCTTTGTCGGTGCCCGCACCTACAATCCGATCGTGAGGCAAGCTGCAATGGCCAAGGGCATGGATCTCGTCGACTGCGCCCGGCTGTTCGCGCTGACGTCAATTGCCGGCAACGACGCCCTCGTTGCGGTGTTCGATGCAAAATACCATTACAATCTCTGGCGACCGATCACCGCCATACGCAACGCCGACCTGACGTCGAATCCGGCGACGCCACGCGACCCGTCCTGGCTGCCACTCGGCGAAACGCCGATGCATCCAGAATATCCCTGTGCTCACTGCATCACGTCGGCGGCGATTTCGACCGTGCTCCAGAGCGTCGTTGGAGATTTCGGCGAGTTTTCGCTGACCAGCTCCACGGCACCAGGTGTCACGCGCAAATGGTCGCGGCTCCAGGACTACAGCGACGAAGTCTCCAACGCCCGCATCTGGGCCGGCTTTCACTACCGGTTCTCGACCGAGGTCGGCAAGGACATGGGTCGGAAGATCGGCGCACTGACCGTCGCGACCCAGCTTCGCGGTGTGGAAGCGATGGCGGAGCCGAAGCGTTAAGGCTGGTGCCCACATCCGCAGTGTCGTCCTGGCGAAGGCCAGGACCCATTACCCCAGAGAGGAGTTTGACGAAGATTCGTCGTCCGGTACTCCTACCGCCCTCCATCGGTAGATTCCGCGGTATGGGTCCTGGCTTTCGCCAGGACGACGATGAGGAGACAGTGTGCGTCCAAACCCGCAGACGGCGGCATGGCCGCACCGCGTTCTCCGACTAGGTCGCGCCTGCGCAAGGCCGTATAACCCCGCGTGAGAACCACACGAGGGTAAACATGTCTGAAGCTCAAATCACGGACTGGCTGGCGTCGCAGCGGCAGGCGATGATCGATCTGTTGCGCGACGTCGTGAACATCGATTCCGGGTCCTATGACAAGGAGGGCGTCGATGCGGTCGGGGCGCGGTTCGAGCGGCACTTCGCCGAGCACGGCATCCCGTTCCGGCGCGAGAGCAACTCCACCTTCGGCGATGCGATTCATGCCGAGGTGACAAAGCCCGGCAGCAACGAGAAGCCGGTGCTGCTGATGGGCCATCGCGACACCGTGTTCGGCAAGGGCGAGGCCGGACGGCGTCCCTTCACGATCCGCGACAACCGCGCCTATGGCCCCGGCGTCGCCGACATGAAATCCGGCGTCGTGATGAACATCTTCGTGGCGACCGCCTTCCACAAGTTCGGCGGCAGCCCGCACCCGATCAAGGTGCTGATCACCTCCGACGAGGAGATCGGATCGCCCTCGTCGCGACCCGTGATCGAGCGCGAAGGTCGTGCCGCGCGTGCGGTGTTCAACTCCGAGCCGGGCCGCCCCACAGGCAACGTCGTCACCGGCCGCAAGGGTGGCATCTTCATGCATCTGGCCATCACCGGCAAAGCTGCGCATTCCGGCGCCAATTTCGCCGCCGGCGTCAGCGCGATCGGCGAGCTCGCGCACAAGATCGTCCAGGTCCACGCGTTGACCAATCTCGACAAGGGCATCACGCTCAATGTCGGCCTCGTCTCCGGCGGCCAGTCCGTCAATACGACGGCGCCCTATGCCGAGGGCCAGATCGATCTGCGCTATGTCGATCCCGCAGACCGCGCCACGGTGATGGCCGCGATCGAGACAATCGTCGCGACCTCCTATGTGCCGGGCACGAGCGCAACGCTGACGATCAAGGGCGAGTTCGTGCCGGTGGTGCAGAGCGAGGCCTCGAAGACGCTGTTCGAAGGTTATCAAGCTGCGGCAAGGCAGGTCGGCCTCACCACGCTCCAGGGCGAGTTCTCCGGCGGCTGCGCCGATTCCGGTTTCACCGCCGCGGTCGGCACGCCGACCATCTGCGGCCTCGGCCCGGTCGGCGGGCTCGCGCACACGCCGGAGGAATATCTCGAGATCGACAGCATCGTGCCGCGCGCGCAGGCGCTGGCGCTGGCGATTCTGAGAGGGTGAATTCGTAACTTCCGTAGGGTGGGCAAAACGAAGCGTGCCCACCATTTCGTTCGCAGCGAAGATGGTGGGCACGGCGCAAGTGCGCCTTTGCCCACCCTACGAGATCTCGGGCGTCACGAATAACTCGGCGCGTCGGGCTTGCGGAAGATGTGGATGGGGTCGCCGGGAATGATCGGCTGGCCGCTGAACATGGCATAGGCGTAGAGCGCGAGATAAGCGATCGCCAGCGCGCCGATGGCGTAGAAGGCCCAGGTCGCGACGCGTTTCATCGTTCCGCTCCGTTGCCGTCCCGGACGGGAGGCTCAGGGCGCTTCTAGAGCGATGACAGGGAAAAGGCCAGCCTGCGTGCTGCCTCTTTGCGGCGATCAAACGCCGCGCCGGGTGCGCGCGGGAAGGCTGACCTCGGCGAGCCTTGCCGCGTCTTCATCCTGGTCGACCGCGACGTACTGGCCGTGCCAATAGGCAAGCGCCGCGGTCCGCGTCGAACTCCTGACGTCCCTGACACGGCCGATGACGATGCCGTGCGAGTGCCGCTCGACGATCTCCTCGACCTCGCAATCGAAGGCCGACAATGCGCCGACCAGCAGCGGGACTCCCGAAACCGCCGTCACCCACCGGGCGCCGGCGAAGCGGTCTGCGCCCTTGAGCCCGCCCTTGCCGGCGAAGCGTTCGGCGACGTCGAGCTGGTCGGCGTTGAGGATGTTCACGCCGAAGGCGCCGTGACGCCGGATCAGCGGGAAGGACGAGGCATCGCGATTGATGCTGACCAGCAGCGTCGGCGGTTCGACCGACAGCGAGGTGACCGAGGTCACCGTCATGCCGCTGATGTCCTTGCCCCGCCCGGCGGTGATGACGCTGACGCCGCCGGTGAGGTGGCGCATGGCGCCGCGGAAATCGGCGGGCGAGACGGGGATTTCAGTCATGAGATCGCGAGGCACTACATTCATGGCGTGGTCCCCGAAGCGGGGTTCCCTCTATTTAGGTACGATCGTCCGCCGACAAAAGGTGGCTCAGGATCGAGCCTTCGAGGCCCGCAAGCTCGACCGAGCCGCGCTCCCGGGGCCGGGCTGCGTTAACCACGACGTCATGGGCGATCCGGCCCTCCTCGATCACCAGCACCCGGTCCGCCAGCGCGACCGCCTCGGACACGTCGTGGGTCACCAGGATCGCGGTAAAGCCCTGGTCGCGCCAGACCCGCTCCAGAAGCCGCTGCATCGAGATGCGGGTCAGCGCATCCAGCGCACCGAGCGGCTCGTCGAAGGCCAGCACGCGCGGACGGGAGACCAGCGCGCGGCCGAGCGCGACGCGCTGCTTCTGGCCGCCCGACAACACCGAGGGCCACTGGTCGCGCTTGTCGGCGAGGCCGACCTCGGTCAGCGCCTTCTCGGCGCGAGCATGCGCATCCTTCGATGCGCGATCGCGGCCGAGACCGACCTCGACATTGGCGAGCACGCGCGCCCAGGGTAATAGCCGCGGCTCCTGGAACATCACGCGGATATCCTCGGGCTGGACGTCACTGCCAAGGCTGATGGTGCCGGCATCGATCTTGTCCAGGCCGGCGATCAGGCGCAGCAGCGTGCTCTTGCCGCAGCCGCTCTTTCCGACGATGGCGACGAACTGGCCGGCCGGGATGTGCAGGTCGATGCCGCGCAGCACCTCATTGTCGCCGAAGGACTTTCGCAGCCCCCGGATGCTGAGCGGCAGGCCGCTGGCCTGCACCACCCGCTCCTCGCGCACCACGCGGGCGTGAGGCGCGAAACTGGCGCGGCTGGCGAGCTCGGTTTCGGGAAGCGAGGTCCGAAGGGCTGTCTGCATGTGATTCCCAGTATTTCTGCTCAACGTTTCTGGAAGGCGGGGTGCCAGGAGAGCGTCGCCCGCTCCAGCACGCGGGAGGCGCTGTCGGCGAGCTTGCCGAGCAGGGCGTAGATCAGGATCGAGAGCACGACGACGTCGATCAGCATGAACTCGCGCGCCTGCATCGCCATGTAGCCGAGGCCCGAGGATGCCGCGATGGTCTCGGCCACGATCAGGGTCAGCCACATGATGCCGAGCGCAAAGCGGATGCCGACGAAGATCGAGGGCAGCGCGCCCGGAAAGATCACGCGGCGGAACAATTCGCCGTCGCTCATGCCGTAGATACGGCCCATCTCGATCAGCTGGGGATCGACGGTGCGGATGCCGTGCAGCGTGTTGAGGTAGATCGGAAAGAACACCCCGAGCGCCACCAGGAACAGCTTTGCGCTCTCGTCGATGCCGAACCACAGGATGACCAGCGGGATCAGCGCCAGGTGCGGCACGTTGCGGACCATCTGGAGCGTGGTGTCGGTGAGCTTTGCCGAGAGCTGCGACAGGCCGTTGGCAAGCCCGAAGGCGAAGCCGATGCTGCCGCCGATCAGGAAGCCGATCGAGGCGCGCCAGAACGAGACCCAGATGTTGCGCGCGAGCTCGCCGGAGAGCAGCAGCTTCCAGCCGGCGAACGCGACGTCGCTCGGCGCCGGCAGCACGCGCGTCGGCACGAAGCCGGTGACGCAGGCGAGCTGCCAGATCGCGACGATGGCGAGCGGCACGATCCACCGCACCAGGCCGCCCGCGCGCGGCAGGCGGACCCGGCGCGGAAGAGAAATACTGTCGATGAGGCTCATGATTGCGATGCCAGCCTGGAGGGACGGTAGTCGTTGCCGACGGTCTCGCCGAACGGACCGCTGTTGTGGTGCAGCCGCGTCACGTTGCTGCCGTGATCGAGCGAGAGCAGCGGGAACACCAGCTCGGCAAAGCGATAGGCTTCCTCCAGATGCGGATAGCCCGACATGATGAACGTATCGATGCCGATATCCTGATACTCCTTGATGCGCGCCGCGACGGTCTGGGCGTCGCCGACCAGCGCCGTGCCGGCGCCGCCGCGCACCAGGCCGACGCCGGCCCACAGGTTCGGGCTAATCTCGAGCTTGTCGCGCTTGCCGCCATGGAGCTGCGCCATGCGCTGCTGGCCGACGGAGTCCATCCGGGCAAAGTTCCTCTGCGCCCGCGCGATGGTGTCGTCGCTGACATGCTTGATCAGCTCGTTGGCCGCACTCCAGGCCTCTTCATTGGTCTCACGAACGATCACGTGCAGGCGAATGCCGAAGGACAGCTTTCGGCCCCGCGCGTTCGCGACCTCCCTCACCCTCGCGATCTTCTCGGCAACCTGGGCCGGCGGCTCACCCCAGGTGAGGTATTTGTCGACGGTATCGACCGCGACATCGATGCCGGCGTCCGACGAACCGCCAAAATAGAGCGGCGGCCGCGGCGACTGCACCGGGGGGAACAGCAGCTTGCCGTCCTCGATGCGGATGTGCTTGCCCTCGACATTGACGGCCTTGCCGCCCAGCAGGTCGCTATAGACGTTGAGGAACTCGCGCGTGACCTCGTAGCGCTCGTCATGGCCAAGGAAGATGCCGTCGCCCTTGTTCTCGACGGGATCGCCGCCGGTGACGACGTTGATCAGGAGCCTGCCGTTGGTGATGCGATCGAGCGTCGCGGTCATGCGCGCGGCCACGCTCGGCGATTGCAGGCCGGGCCGGACAGCCACGAGATAGCGCAGCCGCTCGGTGAACGGCGCGACCGAGGAGGCGACGATCCAGGAATCCTCGCAAGACCGCCCGGTCGGCAGCAGCACGCCGAAATAGCCGAGCTGGTCGGCCGCCTGCGCGATCTGGCGCAGATAGTTGAAGTTGACCTCGCGGCCGCCGGTCGCGGTGCCCAAATAGCGGCCGTCACCATGGGTCGGCAGGAACCAGAGGATGTTGCTTTTGGATTGGCTCATGGATGGGCTCCGATGACTAGCCGTAGGTCGTGCCGACGGCGGCCGCGACGATGCCGACCGACATGACGATGGCTGCGATCACGCGTTGAACGATGCGCCTCATGTCTAGACCTTTTGAAACGGGGAGATTGGTCGGCACGATCAGGCTGCCGGGTTGCGCCAGACGATGTCGCGGATCACGATCGGCTTGGGGATCAGGCCGAGCTTATGGAAGCGGTCGGCGACGCCCTGCTGGGTCGCGACGATGTCGTCGGTGACGGGACCGACCACGAAGGCCGAGCGGTTCGCCGCGATGGTCTGGATCTCCAGGGGAATGCCTGTCACCGCCGCCAGCGATTTGGCGACCTCGTCGCGGTGCTGCTCGGCCCATTTGGCCGTCGCGGTCGTCACGTCGACGATCTGTTGCAGGATGGCGCCGTGGTTCTTCGCGAAGTCGCGGTTGGCGATGTAGAAGGAATTGGTCTTGGTGACCTCGCGCGCGTTGATCAGGATGCGGCCGTTCTGCCTCGTCTCGCCGATCGCAAAGTACGGATCCCAGATCGCCCAGGCCTCGATGCTGCCGTTGGCGAAGGCAGGGCCGGCGTCAGGCGGCGTCAGATAGACCGGGGTGATGTCGGCATAGGTGAGGCCCGCCTTCTCCAGCGTCTGCACCACGATGTTGTGGGCGCTGGAGCCCTTGGTGAAACCGACGCGCTTGCCCTTCAGCTCGGCGATGGAGCGGATCGGCGAATCCTTCGGCACCAGAATGCCCTGGCCGTTGGTGATGGGCTGGCCGGCGGCATAGACGATCGCGGCGCCCGCGGCCTGCGCGAACACCGGCGGGGAATCGCCGACCGCGCCGTAATCGACGCTGCCGACATTCATGGCCTCCATCATTGGCGGGCCGGAGGAGAACTCAACCCATTTCACCTCGATGCCTTGCGGCGTGAAATGTTTTTCCAGGGCGGCCTGCTGGCGCGTGATGACCAGCACACCGTTCTTCTGATAGCCGATACGAATTTCCTTCACCGCGCCTTGCGCGCGGACGCGCGAGGCGACCGCAGCCGCGGCTGCCGTTCCAACGGAAAGTCTCAGAAAGTCCCGACGCTGCATTCAACACTCCCGGCCGCATGCGGCCGTCATTCATTCACGTTGGGAATGATGGTGCGGCTTGCCGGAGGTGTCGAGACACGCGGAAAAATAGCGATGCGAGCACTGCGCGCGTGGCAGGGCGCATGATTAATCTTTCAAGCGGCCGCGATGATGCAGGGAGAATTTTTCCGCACGCGAATGTGAGAGCCGCGGGGATTTGGTGCGACGATGCAGGGCCGGAACATAAAACGTCGAAAACAACCCCATGCACAGTAGCCGACCATAGTCGGATCAATAGCTTACGCGGCAGGCCGAGTCGTTTGACCCGTCGGGCAAGACAGGAGCATGATGGCATGATCGGCGAATGGGAGCTGTTGTGGCGCGAAGCTCCCTTCCAGCCGGCCTAGTGTAGCCATCTCGCCGGCAAATTCTGCAAGCCGCGGAACGCCCAGCCGCCGATCCGCACCGGCTCGTCATCGGCAATCTCGATCCGGCCGGCACGCGCGAACAATGTCGGCAGCGCGACGTCGGCGATCATGGCGCGCGAGGCCCAGGCACCGGCGCAGAAGTGCGGGCCGGCGCCGAACGCCACGCTCTTGCTGGTGTCGCGCCGCACGTCGAACTGGTCGGCGCGCTCGAAATGCTTCTCGTCGCGGTTGGCGGAACCGAACATCAGGAACACGCGCTCATCGAGCTCGAACGCGACGTCGCGGATCGACCATGGCTTTGCGATGCGCCGCGGCGACATGCCGATCGGCGAGATCCAGCGGGCATATTCCTCGAAGGCCTGGAGCCAGGTGACTTCACCACGCCGGACGAGGTCGAGCTGCTCGGGATGGGTCATCAGCGCCCACACCGTGCCGGCGATCGCCTTGCGCGGCTCGTTCTGGCCGCCCGATATCGCGAGCTTTACATTTGCGCGCACGCTTTCCATCGGCATGCCCGACGCGAGGAGCACACCGAGGATGCTTTGATCGGGATTTTTGCGCATGACCGGCAGCATGTCGTCGATCGCCGCATCGATGCCCGACGTCGCGGCATGGCAGCGCGCCTCAACGGCGGGATCGCCGACATAGTTGGCGATGCCCTCGATCATGCCTTGCGACCAGGCGTCCATCTCGGCAAAGCCGATATTGGTGAGGCCGGTGATCGACTTCAGGCATTCGCCGGAGAACGGCAGCGCGAAATCGCGCATGAAGTCGATCCGCCCCGGCTCGATCGCATCAATGATGCGGTCGGCATGGGCCTGGAACAGCGCGGTCCAGTAGCCTTTCACCGTCTTCGGCGACACCGTCGGAAACATCGCCCGGCGTTCGACCTGGTGCGCCTCGCCGTCCTTGCGCATCATGTTGTGGCCCATCAGCCGGTTCATCAGGCCGGCGGGCTGGTGCGAGGAGAACACGTCGATCTGCTTCTCGGAGATCGAGATGTCGTCGCGGCTCGTCAGCAGCGTCGAGCCGAGCTGCGGCACGAAGGCGATCGGCGCCTCCTTGCGCATGTTCGCGAGCATCGGATAGGGGTCGGCCCAGAACGCGGCCGGGTCGATGTCGATGCGCGGCGCGGTGCTCAAGGCGGTCTCCCTGCTGTGTCCCGCCAGACTAGCGCGTTCAGGAGCTGCCGTCTGTCCCCAGCGATTGGGACAGGGGGTGCGCGCACGGTAGCGGGTCCGCATGACCCACAACAGCGGACATCGACAAACGCACAAACAACGTTCGTCAAGGGCCATGAAGCGACAGAGGCGACATTCCAACCGAGCGCCAGACAGCGTGCCTGCTCGCGGCGCCGGTGAAGCGTCCGAGACCGGTCGCGAGCAGCGGCTCGCACAACCGCGGGCCACCGATCATTTCAACCGCCATGGGGTCATCCGCGGTATCCAGCGCGGGACGGCGGCGCGGAACGCCTCGTACTCACTCCCAAACGTCCGCTCGAGCGTGGGTTCTTCGTACGCCACGACGAAGACGTGGAAGAAGAGCCAGAGCAGCGCGCCGTAGACGATGAGGCGCCAATCGCCCATCAGCACCGCTTGACCCAGGATGATGGCAACGACCGCGACGTATATTGGATTACGTACATAACGGTAGAGACCGGTCACCACGAGATTCCGGGTCGGCGCGATGGGCGCGGGGGTGCCGAGACCCTGCAGCGCGAAACGCGCAAATGCGTCAACGAGCCCAGGCACGCCTGCGAGAATCATTATCGCGCCGATGCCGCGCGTCAGCTCCAGACCAAGGAACGGCGGCCGGAATTGCCAACCCGTGATCGACCATGGAACGAGCCCCGCCAGCGTACATGGGGCGACCACGAAGAAAACCGCCGAGCCCAGGACGGCAATGGTTCGTTGCACGGCGGTTCCCGACACTCGCTGCGAGCTCATTCCAAGCTCCCCGTCATGGTTTCCCATCGTCATCCGGGTGCCGACACGCTCGCCATGTTATCCCAAAAGCGGAAACCGCGCACGACTAAAGCCAGAATGCCACGGCGGCAACGAGGCACAGGGCTGAGAAGTAGTTCCGAGCGAGTTTGTCGTAGCGCGTTGCGATGCGCCTGAAGTCCTTGAGCCTGCAGTAGCAGCGCTCGATGACGTTGCGATCCTTATAGGCTTGCTTGTCGTGACGTATGCGTTTCTTCCGATTTGACCGGCCTGGGATTACCGGTTTGATGCCGTCCTTGCGCAGAGACTCGCGGAACGAGTTGCTGTCATAAGCCTTGTCACCGAGCAACTCGGCGATGCCGTCGAGCAGACTGACACATGCCGCCCCGACTGTGCAGTCGGCGGTATTGCCAGGCGTGAGGATCAAGACCCACGGGCGGCACAGCTTATCGACAAGGCCGTGAATCTTGCTGTTGCGCCCGCCCCTGGTGATGCCAATCGCCTGTTCCGACGCCCCCCTTTTCCGCCGCCAGCGCAGCGATGCGCTTTGACATGCGTGCCGTCGAGAGCCATTCGTTCCGGCGGTTCAGCAGGTTCGGCCCGCCGCCTCGAAGATACTCTGCCAAATTCCCCGCGTACTGCCCGTCGCTAAACCAAACCAAGTTCGCCCGCATCTGTTGGCCCCCGATTCGGTTGACCAACCCGTTGAATCTCAACATGGATAATTGGGTCTTAACCCTAGGTCAGCCTGCGCATGCCAGTGGAAAGGGTCTCGTGTGAACCCACCGGGGTGCAGGTCGTAAATACGAGGGCAAACCGGCTGCACTGCCAGTCCGCGCCGAGCGCGGCGCTGGTGGGTGATGTCAGGTTGACCGACAGAAATGCCGCTACGCAGGCCAACGTCACGTACGCCGCGATCAACATCGCTCTCTTGTGGGTCCTTGGTTGAGAAATCATGGCCTTGGCTCCTGTACGATGGCCGGACGATCAAGGGGCAGGCTCCACAGTCCCTTGTCGGTCCTTGTGATCTAATCCACATCCTGACCCGCACTTTTCGCTGGTGGCCCGAAGGCGTGCGCGATTGCTGGCACTGGATCCGCGCCGCAGCCGGACTCGCGCACCGGAGCAAACAGCATCTTTAGTCGATCAACCTTGTCGGCACAGGCGAGTACCGCGGGCGGAATGTCAACGCCGAGTGCCCTGGCTGTCATGGGATTGATGACCAGCTCAGACCTGGTTGGCTGCTCGACGGCCTTCGCATGCAGCTGCTGCCTGGGTTTGATCATGACCAAATGCAGCAGCGCCGCCACCACGATCATCACCAGGACGCCGCCAACACTGAGCGCGATCTGCATCGTCAGCCCCTCCGAAATGTCGAGCAGCGCCATGTGGCTGGCCAGCGTCAGCAGAACGCCAAGGCAGTAGATTGGCAGCGAATTCCGGCCACAGAGAATGGCGCCACGCATCACCGGCGTCGTCAGCCCTCGCCAATCGCGAGGCATGAGCCATACGGTCAAAACTGCAAGGGCCAGAAAATGCAGCAGTCGCAATGGAGCGAGATTCGATTTGTCCATCGGGTAAAACAGCGTCAGGAGTGCCCGAGGGACCAACGCTTCCAACGGTTTGACGCTCCAGCTCAATGCGATGATGAGGCTGATCAGCAGATAAAGAACCGCAGGAACAAGCACGGTGCGTGAGGTCACCCACGGTCGAACTCTCTTGCCCTCGATGATCCACCACGCGCCAAGCACAAGCGGCAGCTGCCAGGCCAGCGGATTAAAGAACCAGTGGCCGTTCGGCCATGCCGGGATGGTCCAGCCGAAGACGTGCACCAGTGCGTAAAGCAGCAGCGACGCGCCCAGCGTTGCGTTCGGAGCTCGCAGCAGCAGCCACAGCAGCGGCGCAAACAAAAGGTGATAAAGCACAAAGAGCGGCAAGATGTCGGTATTCACCGGGCGGTATTGCAGGATCGCCGCGTGCGCGAGCGTCACGCCCGGCTGATCCAACAGAATGCGCGTATTGCTCTTATCGGCAAGAGGGCCGCCGCCTGCGAGGTGAACCACGATGGCGCAGGCGAGGGTAAGCAGTAGAAATGCGACATAAATATCCCAGCTTCGCCACAGCGTCCGGCCGATCACGCCGGTCCAGCCCCCGCTCTGCCGTGCCTTGCCGTAGGACAGCGCGCAGGTCAAACCCGAAAGAAACATGAATACTTCCGCCGCATCGCTGAAGCCGTAGTTGCGCAGCGTCAGCCAACTCCCGATGTTGTTCGGGACATGGTCAAGAAAGATCCACCAGAGCGCGATGCCGCGGCAGGCATCAATGCGCAGATCGCGGCCGTAGCCGTTCAGCTCCGGCACCGCGCCTGCGAATGGCTTCAGGGTGGCAGTTCGATCAAGCATCTGGTTCCCCGTCCGGCGTCCGAACACGTTTCAAGAGGGACCGAAACTGACGAAAAGCATCAGCCGCGCCGAACCCGGCCGCGAATTACGGCGACGCCTGGTAGAACCTCCTGGCGCGGGAGCTGTCGGGTGACGATTATCGTTCAACGGCACCGCGCGTAAATCAGCCGGAGGTCCTCACGGAGGGGTTCCTAGGTCCTATGATCAAGGTACTTACAGATATCCGCAGTCTGAATCCGCGACTCTGGTGATCCGCACTCGCTTTTTTGGGCGTCCCGTGAGCTGATTACAATTACAGCATACAACGGCATTAAACTTCTATCTTGAGTGTCTAACCGTGAGCCGCTGGCTGGACCAGCGATGAAGAGTGGACGGTCTCGAGGCCGGTCTCCCCGCCAGCCTCTTCCTCGCCAAAGACCCAAGGGCGGGTGTATGATTTCTCAAATTGGATCTCCGTGCCATGGGATGACGGAGAGCTTTTCATGAAAGTCCTTATTGTTGACGATCATGCATTGATACGCGAGGCGTTGTGCGCGGTCCTGAGACAGCTGAAGCGAGAAGCCGTCATATTTGAAGCTTCGAGCAGCCGTCAGGCAGTGGACATAGTCGAGGAACATCCCGACATCAGCCTCATCCTGCTTGATATCAATTTGCCTGACAGAGATGGATTCTCTGTCCTCCGCGAACTGCGAGACAGCTATCCGACCATTGCTATCATCATTCTTTCGTCCTCGAATGATCAAGACACAGTCAAGCGCGCTTTCAAACTTGGCGCGCTGGGTTTCATCCCTAAAACAACCGAACGAGAGGTCATGCTCAACGCAATTGAGTTGGTGTTCTCTGGCGGCATTTACATTCCCTCTGAAATTCTGGAGGACGCACCGTCTCGGCGGCTTGCAAATAAATCGACGACGCCCGACTTTCTCAGGGGTCTCGGATTGACCGATCGGCAGATCGAAGTGCTTGCGCTTCTGATGAAGGGAAAAAGCAACAAGATCATTGCCAAGACGCTCAACATGGCAGTGCCGACAGTGAAAAATCACATCACGGTCGTTCTCAAGGCGCTCAGCGTAACGAGCCGCACCGAGGCAGTCATCAAAGTGGGGAAAATGGGCTGGGAATCGCCGCCGAAATCCGAGTCATGAAGCCGCCCGGGTATCCCTCCCATCGCCGTGATCCATCAAGAGCTCGTGCATGACAGCGCGGAGCCGCATCGGGTCGACAGGCTTGTGCAGCAAAATGTATCCCCTATCCTTGACCTCACGTGCTGGTTCAGGTGCCGTATCGCCGCTGATGAGAATAGCTGGAATGGATGAACCGAACGCCGCATTGATTTTTTCAATGGCTCGGATCCCGGTCTTACCATTAGCAAGATGATAATCCGAGATGATGAGATCGGGGCGTTGCTGGCGCTCCGCAAGTCGGATAAGTGCCGCTTCGTCGGATCCGGTGGTAAGGACGGTGTATCCCCATCTGCCAAGCAATCCGCCCGTTCCCTGCTGGACAATTGGAGCATCGGCAATAACAAGAACGAGCTTGCCTTCGACTGCAAAGGCCGCGGGGTGGGGAGAGTCGACGGGCTCGGCGGATGTATCGCATTCATCGGCCATCGGAACCAGGATCGCGAATCGCGAACCTCGGCCCACGGTCGAAGCTAAGTCGATTGGATGGTTGAGAAGCAGGCGAAGCCTGTCGACAATAGCCAAGCCGAGCCCCATGCTGCCGTACCGGTTCCGGTCTCGGGCGGCCAGTTGAAAGAACTCGCCAAAGATATTCTGCTTCTGATCCTCGGGAATGCCGGGACCACTATCCCATACTTCGATGCGCAACATTTGACCGCGCCGGCGACAGCCGACAATGATCCCACCCCGCAACGTATAGCGCACAGCGTTGGATACCAAATTGAGCAGTATGCGTTCGAGGAGCATGGCGTCGCTCCGCACCCAGGCGTCACTTCGCCTGACGCGTAGACGCAAGCCTGTTTCTCGCGTTGCCTGATCAAACGTCGTCTCAATTTTTTGCAACAGGCGCGCGATCGGGAATTCAGTAATTGTGGGTATAAGGATTCCGGCATCCAGCTTGGACATATCCAGCAGCGAATTGAGCATTTCATCCATTTCCTTGCGCGTTGCATCGATCAGCTCGATCGTCCTTGTCCGTTCCCCCGATCTGAGCGGCATGCGCAGCTGGGCAATGAACAAGCCCAGTGCATGCAATGGCTGCCGCAAATCGTGGCTTGCCATGGCAAGGAAGCGCGATTTTGCTGCATTGGCGAGCTCAAGCTCCTGCGTACGCTCTGCGACCTTCCGTTCGAGTTCGACCTGCGCGCGGCGCAGACGTTTCTCCCCCCTCTTGCGGACCTCGACGTCGGCGCTCAGTAACAAGCTCGGAACCGTAATGCTGATCAGGAACATCAACACCAGCAGGAATGAAACGTTGAGGTCCGTGGTCGTGAAGGGGCCGCCGCCCGTGAGCGTCCCCCAAACCGTGATGCCGGCAAGCACCAGCGCAACCGTTGCGGTGTCACGTGGACCGCGGCGCAGTGCCGCCCACAACATTGGCAGAATCGCAAGAAAGCCCAGTGGATCTCTGCTCGGCGTTTGCTCGATCAGGGGACTGAAAGCAATAAGTCCAACAGCCGCCGCTGTTGCGAGGACGCCGACCGTCTCCAAACAATCATTGCGGTTGAAAGCATGGTCGTAGCTTGATGCCCAAAGCACGACAACGGGGGCAATGACCAGCGCGCCGGTCACATCTCCCAGCCACCATGTGACCCAGGCGTTCGCGAAATTGGTCCGATCGATGTACCCGGCGGTCGCCAGGCTGGTCAGTCCAATGCTGGCGCTGATCGGCGTCGCGATCACGATGCAGATCAGAGCAAACTTCGCGACGGAGTTTGGTCTCGAGAACGTATGACGTCCGCGCGACCATCGATTGACCAGATAAGCGCCAACGACGGCCTCAAGAGTGTTGCCGGAAGCAATCGCAATTGCGGTGGCAACAGAGCCGGCGGTGGTCGCATTGGCGATCACCGCTGCGATGAAAATTGCGGGCCAGGTCCGATATCCCCACAATAGCACCGCCGCCAGCGCGAGACCCGTCGGCGGCCAAATTGGCGTTGCACTGGGATGAACAGAGGCGAGAGCGAGGCCGCCCTTTGCCAGGACGAAATAGATCACTCCAATCGCGACCAGGACGCCGGCATATCTGGTGCCTTGGCGGAAATTCATCTCCGGCGTTAGCGATCGTGGATCGGACATCGTCGACGCCTGGACCAGGCAGTTGGATTGTCCATCATGGCTGACCTTTTGATCTCCCTGATAAAGATCGAAGATCGCTACTTTCCCGTTCACCAAGCGGTTGATCGACACCCCTACGTCCGATCGGTGCGACAATGCAGATGCGCTCAGATCGGATTGATCACTGCAGTGCCGACGGACGAAGAGATGGCGCGCGTTTGGTTCACGAGGGCAAACTCTCTGCCGATGCCGATCGGCATCGGCCTGGGGGCTGGAATGGGCGTGGCGGTGAATATAACGAAGACGGAGCCTTCCGGAGGAATGCTTTGGGCCTGGACATTGCCAGCCATGAGAACGGTAGCAACTAAGGACATTGACAGAACTGAATAGACATTTGCCATTGCGGCCTCCTAGAACTGCGAATTGGAGCTACAGCTCGAGGATCTAAAGTCGCACAAACCTATCGGAGCTAAGCGGCCCGTCGCTGACTCTGATAGAAACCAAGGCCGCCCCCCTACAACCGCGGCGGCCACCGCAATTGCCCTGCATCATCGCAAATCGGGTTCATTGAGGAAACTACCCATTTCGAGTTAGCGGACCTGAGAGTACCCCTTAGTTCAGGCCGCTCGGCCCCGCGAGCAGGCGCAGCACGATCGAAAACAATTCATTCTGCGAGGAGATACCCAGCCGCCCATAGGCGCGCTTGCGGTAGGTCAGCGTCGAATGCAGGCTGATGCCGAGCGCCTGCGAGATCGCCTCGGAGCTGAAGCCTTCGAGGATGCGCCGGCAAACCTCCCGCTCGCGCGGCGTGAGATCGGCGAGCGGCGCGTGCGTGGCGAACAGCGCGGCGAGAGACTGATCGGGCGTTGCGCTCCGCTGAAAATGGCGCGCGACGCTCGCCCCGATCGCAGGTGCGATCGCCTGGAGGCGTTCGCGCTGGGCGTCGCTGAAGCGGCCCTGCGCGGCGATGCGATAGAAATTGACGTAGAAGCAGGTGTCCTCGACCCAGATCGCGGTCGCGCATTTGTCGACGATGCCGGAATCGTTGAAGAAGATTTTCCGGTAGCGCGCGCCGTACATGCGCGGGGCGAAAGTCGGAAGCACGATCGACGCGCCGCCCTCGCCTTCGAACAGCGCATCGCGATTGGGATCGGACTCGTGGAACTGCCCGGCATAGGCCGCGCCGAGATCGCCGCCGATCGGGATGTTGCCGGCATCGAGCAAGCAGTGCGTCGCGCCGGCCCGGCTCAGCGCAAACACCATGCAATGGCCGACATCGGCCTGCCGGCGCAGCGTATCGATCAGCACGCTCGGAAAATCCGGCCGTCCGATGGCGAGCACCGCGGGCGTGACATCGCCAGCCGCTATATTCGAGGCCATCCCGTGGGGCCGCATCGTTATCCTCCGCCAAACGTCTTTTGGCGGAGAATATCAGCAAGGGCGGCATGCCGGAAGCTGGCCGTTACCATGCCGCCTCCGGGTCCCGGCCCGGCGCCGTAGCGCTACGCCCCGTCGGCGGAGCGCTGCTGCGTCACTCTTCGGGAAGTCCCGACGCACATCCCGATCCAGCTGCTTGTACGTGACCGCACCGCTCGACCAGGTCCATCAGCGAAAGGCATCTTGAAGCCTGATCACCGATCATTGTTGGGGACCCATTCCTCCGCGGCTGTGTCCCAATGATGGGTATCGTCGAAGTGTTTCCAGGGCGGCCGCCTCGGCTTGCTTTCGCCCTTCCGTCGATTTGCATTCAGTGCACGGAGTTGGACGGCAAGCGCCCCAACCATCATCCCCCATTCGCGCGCGTTGTATCGGGAGTTCCATTTGATTGCTGCGAGCATTGGATGCCTCCTTCAAAGCAAGAAGCTTCCGCCACGTTAGCCCGGGCCAAGAACACGGGATGTAAGCTACTTCACAGTCGGCCAACATCTTCGACATAGCCGCGGGCGATCTCTGTGTACGGCGACCGGAACCTACGTTCGCTCGATATTCGGGCGCCGGGCATAGGTCATGTTGCCGCGCGATCAAAGCGCGCGCGGCGAAACGTAGCATTGTCCCTGTGCGCGAAGGCACGTCCTCTCGACAGAGCGCATTTTATCGCTGGTGGACGCCCGCTCAGATAGAGGCCAGCGCATGCTTGAGCTTTGGAACAGCTGGTACGACACCCTAGCCTCGGTGGAGGCGCTTGCCACGGTCATCGTCATTGTCCTGGTGGCTAGCGGCGCCATTACGCTGGCGGAAACTCGGCGGCAAAAAACGCGTGCAACAAGGGATTGATCTAGGGGAGTACACGCCCTACCCCGCCGCCGCCTTCGCCGGGGCGGCGTTGATGGCGAGCTCGCCGTAGCGGTCGGTGTGCGGTCTATTCGCACACCATCACGCGCCGGTAACGTCTGTAAACGTAGTAGCAGTCACTGTCAGAGGAATAGCGCGAGCCGCCATAGGCGTAGCCGGCAGCGGCTCCGGCGTAAGCGCCGGCCGCATACGCGGCGCGATAGCCGTACCGGGCTCCACCGTAGCGACCGTAGCCTCCGAAGCGGTTGTAGGTGACGGATGTGGCGCGAGCGGCGTTCGCCACCGCCGGGCTGCCGCGCCCGCTTCCAGCGAGAGCCCCGCGCGGTGCAGCTCCAGCACCGAGGCGGGGCGCCGGGCCGCCGAGGCCGGCATGCGGCACACCGCCAGGTCCGATCGGCGGACGAGCCGCGAAGGCCGGAGGACCTCCGGCTGCTATCGGCGGAGGCCCCGCCATGGGCGGCGGCGGCGGGAATTGCGCGGACGCCGGATTTGACGTCAACGTCACCGTTACAAGTGCCGCACCGATGGACAGCATCAGACCTGTGTTACGAAGCATTGTACTTTCCCTTGTTAAATCTGTGGTTCGAGAACCGGCACCGGCGTGGCCGCGGAGACCGGCTCCGGCGAAATGTCGTGCGCAGGCGCTGCGGGCTCGTGCATGGATGAGTTATCGTTGTGATCGGGGTGAATGCGGAACCAGGCCACATACAGCGCCGGCAGGAACAGCAGCGTCAGCAGCGTGCCGACGATGATGCCGCCCATCATCGCGTAGGCCATCGGCCCCCAGAAAATCTCGCGCGCGATCGGAATCAGCGCGAGGCTTGCCGCGGCCGCCGTCAGCAGAATTGGCCGCATACGATGCTCGGTCGCTTCCACCACCGCGTCCCAGGCCGGCCGCCCCTCCTTCCTGAGATCCTCGATCTGCACGATCAGGATCACCGAATTTCGGACGAGGATGCCGATCAGGGCGAGCACGCCGAGGATGGCGACGAAGCCGAGCGGAGCACCGCTCGGCAGCAGCGCCATGACGACACCGATGACGGCCAGCGGCGCGACCGCGAACACCAGAAACAGGCGATGGAAGCTCTGCAGCTGGATCATCAGCACCGTGGCCATGACGAACAGCATGAGCGGAACGACGGCGACGATCGGCGCCTGGCTCTTGGCGCTCTCCTCGACGGACCCGCCGATGTGCACCGAATAGCCCGCCGGCAGCGTCTTGGTGAACTCCGCGACTTTCGGCGCGAGCTGATCCACGACGGTCTTTGGCTGCGCGTTGCCGACGATGCCGGCCTTCAACGTGATGGTCGGGATCCGCGCGCGCCGCCAGATCGTCGGCTGCTCGAGCTCGTAACGCAAATTGGCCACCGCACCGAGCGGCACGGCCTGGCCGCCGAGCGCGGTCAATTGCAGGTCGCGCAGGGTGTCGATGGAGGCACGTTCAGCCGCCGTCGCACGTCCCGTGACACTGACGAGATAGATGCTGTCGCGCACCTGGGTAATCGGCGTGCCCTCGAGCACGGAGTTCAAGGTGGAGGCAATGTCCTCCGAGGTGACGCCGAGCTGCCGCGCCTTGTCCTGGAGAACGTCCACCTTGACGACGCGGGCCGGCTCCATCCAGTCGAACACGACATTGCCGAGATCGGGGCTGCTCCGCACGATACCGGCGAGCTTCTGCGCGAGGTCTCGCACCTTCGCGATGTCGGGCCCGCTCAAGCGAAACTGCACGGGACGCCCCACCGGGGGGCCGACCTCGAGCAGCTTGACGTAGGTATCGGTGCCGGGGAACGTCTTCCTCAGGTAGTCCTCGAACTGCGCCTTGACCTGGTCGCGCGCCTTGATGCCGCCCCTGGTCACGACCACCATCTGGCCGAACCAGGTGTTGGCGGTCTGCACGTCGAAGGACAGGACGAAGCGCGGCGAGCCGGTGCCGACATAGGACGACCAGTGGTCGACCGAATTGCTGCCCTGGAGCTGTTCGCGCTCGAAGCGCGCCATCTGCGAGTTGGTATCGGCAATGGATGCGTTCTGCGGCAGATTCCAGTCGATCACGAGCTCGGCGCGATCCGAAGACGGGAAGAACTGCTGCTGCACGAAATTCATGCCGAACAGCGCCAGCAGAAAGGCGGCGACAGTAACGGCAATCGTCGTCCAGCGGCGATGCATGCAGACGAGCAGGAGACGCGTGAACAACTGCGCTACGCGCCCCTTCTGCTCGTGATGGCCCTTCATCCTGGCGGGCAGGATGGTGACGCCGAGCAACGGCGTGAACAGCACCGCCACGATCCACGAGACGATCAGGGAGACGGCGATGACCACGAACAGCGTGAAGGTGAACTCGCCCGCATTGCTGCTATTGAGCCCGATCGGAATGAAGCCGGCCACGGTCACCAGCGTTCCGGTCAGCATGGGAAAGGCGGTCGAGGTGTAGACGTGCGTCGCCGCCTTTTCCAAGGGATCGCCGACCTCGAGCCGCGCGACCATCATCTCGACGGCAATCATGGCGTCATCGACCAGCAGGCCGAGCGCGATGATCAGGGCGCCAAGCGAAATTCGCTGCAACGAGATGCCGGCATAGGCCATCACGACGAAGGTGATGGCGAGAACCAGCGGAATCGCGATCGCGACGACAAGGCCGGCGCGCATGCCCAGGCTGAGAAAGCTGATGCCGAGAACGATGATCACGGCCTCGAACAGCGCCTCGGTAAAGCCGGACACGGCATGCTCGACAACGACGGGCTGATCGGCGACGAGGTGAACGCCGACGCCGACCGGCAAGTCGGCGGTAATTCTCGACATCTCCTCCTTCAGCGCCTCGCCGAAATGCAGCAGATTCGCGCCGGACTTCATGCCGATGGCAAGCGCGATCGCCGACTCGCCGTTGTACCGGAACAAGGTCCTGGCCGGATCGGCATAACCGCGCGTGATGGTTGCGACGTCGGTCAGGGGAAAGAAGCGATCGTTGATGCGCAGATTGACTGCCTTCAGACTTGCCTCCGACGTGAACTGGCCGTTCACGCGTACGCTGATCCGCTCGGGCCCCTCCTGGAATACGCCGGATGGGGCAACCGCATTCTGCCCCTGCAAGGAGCTCATGATCGCGTGAACGTCGAGGCCAAGGGCCGCGATCTTGCGGGTGGAGAATTCGAGATAGATCACCTCGTCCTGTGCGCCCAGGATGTCCACCTTGCCGACGTCGGGCACGGTCAGGACCTTGGCACGGATGTCCTCCACATGATCGCGCAGCTGACGTTGGCTCAGGCCGTCGCTGGTGAAGGCATAGATGTTGCCGAACACGTCGCCGAAGCGATCGTTGAAGCCGGGCCCGATCACCCCTTGCGGGAAGTCGCCCTTGATATCCGCGATCATGTTGCGAACACGAATCCAGGTCGGCTTCACGTCGGCAGCCTTGGTGCTGTCGCGCAGATAGACGAAGACGGTGGTCTGACCCGCAACCGTCACACTCTTGGTGTAATCGAGCGATTCCAGCTCCTCGAGCTTCTTCTCGATCCGGTCGGTGATCTGGCGCGTCATCTCCTCGGGTGACGCACCCGGCCACTGCGCCTGGACGACCATGGTCTTGATGGTGAAGTCGGGGTCTTCCTGCCGTCCCAGCTGGAGATAGGCAAAAAATCCCGCCGCCATGAAGGCGATCATGAAATACCAGACGAGCGAGCGATGACCGAGCGCCCAGTCGGAGAGGTTGAACGACTTCATGGCTGCTGATCCTGTTCGATACGGACGCGCTGTCCTTGCTTGAGACTGTGGACCCCGGCGGTGACGACGCGTGCGCCAGGAGCAAGTCCACCGGTGACGCGCGCCCCGGTTTGGCCAGCCGCCACATCGATCTTTTGCAGCGATACTGTGCTGGCGGGCTGATTGACGATCCAGACGAAATTGGCGCCATCCTTGACGAGCAGCGCCGACGCAGGCAGCCGGAGAACCGGGCCTTGCTGCCTGCCGAGCTTTGCCGTGACGGTCGCGCCGAGCCGGAAGCTGTCAGGCGGATTGCTGAGTGCGATGCGGACCCGCCGCAGGCGCGTTGCCGGATCGGCCTGCGGCGCAATCTCGCGAACGGTGCCTTCCACTTGAACCGCCGGCAAGAGCTGCAGGCTGACCGTGAACGGCAGACCGACCTCCAGCGGCAGCGGATAGTCCGGTCCGATATCGACGACCGCTTCGCGAATATCGGGCCTTGCGATCGTCACCACGCTTTGGCCGGGGGACACCACCTGGCCGACGTCCGCACCGACTGCGGTGACCACACCGGCGAAGTCGGCCTTGATCTGCGAATAGCCGAGCTGCTCGACCGCCTTGGTCAGATTGGCCTGTTCGCGCGCAACCGTCGCTTCGGCGCCGGCACGCGCCTGCTCGGCGTTATCGAGCATCTGCTTCGTGGTTGCATCGGTGGTGATGAGCGTTCGCTGCCGTTCCTCCGTCGCGCGAGCGGTCGCGAACTGCGCCTCGGCCTTGGCAAGCTGGCCTTTGGCCGCGCGAACGGCGAGCTCAAGGGCGGTCGAGTCAATCGTGCCGACCGTCTGTCCTTCAGTCACGAGGTCACCGACGTAGACGGGACGCGTGATCAGACGTCCCAGCACACGGAAGCCGAGATTGGTCTTGTAGCGCGGCTCTATAACGCCCACCGCAACGGCATCGTCCGCGAGGTCCGCTGCGAGAAGCAGCGACTGGACGGGCCGCACGGCCTCGGGTGCCTTCGTCTCCTGCTGGCATCCGGCAAGCGCGAGCGCGCATGCAAGCGGGCCCGCCACGATCGTTGCGCGGCCCGTCATGAGCGGTCTCCTTCATAGGTCACGGGCTGGCCCACGCTCAAAAGCTTGCCGCCATCGACGACGACGCGCTCGCCCGGATCCAGACCTGCCTTGATCAACACTTCTCCGGCCTCGTAGCCACCGACCGTCACCGGCTTCAGCGAGGCGGTCCGTGTTGCCGGATCGACGGTCCAGACCGCAGGGCTGGTGCCCGCCGCCATCAATGCGCGCCAGGGCAATGCGATCTGCGGCTCGGTCTTCACTCTCACAGTTCCCGCGACGGCGCTTCCAAGCGTCATTGCGGCAGGCGGGTCCTTGATCGCCACCTTGACCCGAATGGTCGCGCTCCTCGCGTCGACCGCCGGCGAGACCTCCCGAACCTGACCGCCTGCGGTCACGGTCGCATCGGAGATCAGCACCAACGAAACGCTGCTTCGGTCGGCAGCACCGAGGAAAATGGACTCATAGACGTCAAAGACGACGTCCCGGTCCCCGTCCTGCGCCAGTGAAAATACCGGTTGGGCAGCCTGTACGACCTGACCGGTCTCCACACTGCGTGCGGTGACGACGCCGTCGGCTTCGGCTCGCAGCGCGGTATAGCCGAGCACGTCCTTCGCGGTTCCGAGCTGCGCTCTTGCCGCTTCAAGCGCACCTTCCGTGGTTCGCAACCCTTCCTGCGCCTGGTCGTAGGCCGTGCGCGTGGTGAAGCCGCTCGCGATCAGCGCCGTCTGCCGATCGAAAGTCGCCTTTGCCACACGCAGCTGGGATTCTGCGGCGAGAACGGCGGCGGTGGCGGCATCGACATCGGCCTCCTGCTCGGCCGGGTCGAGAATGGCCAGCACTTCGCCGGCCTTCACGTGGGTCCCGACATCGACATAGCGCGCGAGGACGCGCCCGCTGACGCGGAACGACAGATCCGCCCGAAAGCGGGCCTGCACCTCACCGGTCAGGGTAAGCGAGGATTGCCGATCTCTCGGCTGCACGATTTCCGTACGCACGACAGCGGCGCGCGCGGAAGGACTGGCAGCGCGATCGTCGCAGCCGCCGAGCGCGGCAGCAACAAGTGCGAGGGCCAGGCCGCCGAGAGGCCGCAGCAAGCGCTCAGTTCGACCGATTTTGGAGAGGTTCGAATAACGCGGGTTCATAGCGCGTCCGTACGGTGAGAGGGTGACAGGAGATTGCCCAGGACATCCGGGCCCGTGCTCAGCGTGGCCCGTTCGTTCGGGCGCGCTCGCAGTGAATCTGGATCCGCGCGCATCGCGGCCGGACGCTCGATCTGATCCGGGAGGCCGGCGCCCGAGCCGGGCGTCACGGGCGCGTTGGTCTTCAGCCGGCGCGGCCGCCTCATGCGGCGCGCCGCCATCGACCAGCTTGCCTGCCGCTCCCGCTCGCTCAGGTGAAACGAGACCACGACGGATGTGAACTCGGCAGCGAAGCCGTGCTCGATCCGTCCGCCGAGCCCTTTCGCAAGGTCATTGCTGATCTCGAACTCCCGGCCCAAGGCCCGCGCCGGCCGCGAGCCGTTGTCCAGCACCACGCAGTTCGCGACCGAGCCGATGCGCGACAGCTTGACCTTGATCTCGCCGGAGCGCGCGTCGAAATACGCATGCTTCGCTGCGTTGACGATGAGATCGTGGACGATCAGGCCAAGCCGTCCGCACCGCTCGGGCTGAAGCGGGAGAGACTCGGTGGTGAGCGTCAGCCGGATCCCCATTCGATCCAGAAAGGATTGGCGCATGGCGCAGCCCAGTCGGCGAATGTAAGTCGCGGCATCGTTGAGGACATCGCCCTCCGGCATGGCCAGCGCCCGATGCAGCTCCGCATGTCCGTGCAGCAGCTCCACGACGTCGCTCAGGGCGGCCTTTGCTTCCGCTCCGTCGGCGCGGATGACCGCCGCCGAGACCAGATCGATCGCCGAGGCGATCCCCTTATCGACCCTGTGATGTAACTCGCGCAGCAGGATGCCGTGTTGTGGGCGGTCCGGGTCGGGGCACGACATATTCGCTCTCTCCTGAGGTCGACCGGACGATCGCAAGGCCAATGCACACAGGTTTGCGGCCTCGACTGTCCGGGAGGTGCCGCCGCTGGTCCTGATGGACGTCGCGGCGATTAAATAAACTATACCGTATATTTTCTTTTTGTTGCCTTTTCCGGCCCGCCATGTCAAGTGCGATCTGCGCGCGCACAGACTCGTGACTGGAGGATCGACGGATGACCAAGAAGAGCACCCCGAAACGGGGCAGACCGACCAAAGACCTTGCCGGCGACGTCCAGGTCCGGATCCTTGACGCAGCCCAGCAGCTTTTTCTCGAGAAGGGCTATCGTAGCGCCAGCATCGACGACATCTCCGAGCTGGCGCCGGCGAGCAAGCCGACCATCTACGCGCACTTCCCCGGCAAGGAGGCACTATTCGCGGCGGTGGTGGCCCGCACCATCAGCAGGCTGACGGATTTCGAAGGCGTCGAGCCCGAGGGCCGCACCCTTCATGACAAGCTCTCGAACCTCGGCACCACCATCGTGGAAAAGCTCATCGAGGAATCGTTGGGCATGGTTCGCGCCACGATTGCTGAAGCGCAGCGTTTTCCCGAGTTGAGCCGCAACGTCCACGACGCCGCGCGCGATCGCTCCGTCAACGCCGTTTCCCAACTCTTGAATGAAGCGACGCAGAAGCTGGCGCGCGCTCCAAAGGGGCCCTTCAGCGGCAAGCGAAGCCTTGCCACCGCTCAGATCTTCCTGGATTTGATCCTGTTGCCGATGCTGTTTCGGTCGCTGGTCGGGGAAACACCGAAGGAGCTGAGACGGGAGCTGCCGTCCTTCATGCGCGAACGTGTCGGCTTCTTCCTCGCGGCCTGTGAGGCAGACTGGACGCCGTGAGCCAATCGAGCGTCGGGTTTAGCAGGCGGATCTGTAGCGCATACTGGCCTGAACGTTGATGAGTTGATGGGGCGCCGGGCCAGCGAACGCTGCGTTGCAAAGCGCCCCCGCGCAAAAGCGCATCATCTCGTCGAACGTTGGCCGAAGGGCGGTCGCCTTGACACGGGAGGGGCTGAGGTAAGCATCCATTGCGTCCAGCAGGCAGCAGGCGAGCGCCATCGGGCTCCCGCCGCGGAACTCCCCGCTCACCTGCCCCGCCGCGATGATCGACCGCACCACACCACGAAGCCGATCCGCATGAGACAGGCTGGCCAGCCAGTTCGCCTGTCCTGCGGCCACCACCAGTTCGTGCAAGCGGACATCGCTTGCCAGCCGGTCTTCATGCAGCCGGGAGATCGCGCCAAACGTTGCATTCAGGCGCTCCAGGCCCGAGCGGCCGCTTCGCGCTGCACTTGCGGCCGCCGCCAACACCTCGTCGAGCAGCTCCGTCACGACGGCCTCCTCGAGCGCCCGGCGGGAGGGATAGAACCGGTAGAGATTTGCGGGGGACATTGAAGCGTCGCGAGCGACGTCGGCAACCGTGGTTTTCCGGTACCCGATCTCCCGGTACAAGCGGATTGCAGCCTGCACGATTCGTTCACGCGTGCAGGACAATCCAGCCTGGCGGGTCGTCTGCGCCTTCAGCATGCTCGGCCTCAACGCAACGGAATCGCGTGCATCTCACGCCGGCAGGCTTCGCCGAATTCACGCAACGGATCCATCTCCTCCAGGAAGCCCGGCAGGTCGACGAACGGGGTGTTCGGTGCAAGGTAGGTCTCGATGATCAGCCGGCCAGCCCGCTCTGCGGCATGGACCACCTCATCCTCGGACAGAATCCGCATGCGCCCGATAAGCGCATACAAGTTCACCAATGCCGGGATCTCGGATTTGTCGCTGGTGAGCGCGTCCGCGTAAAGTCGGGACGCCTCCTCAATGAAGCTGCGATAGAGCTTCTCGCGCTTCGACACCGCGTGCGCCTGATGGCGCTCGCGGAGTCTGCGGCGCCGGGACATCCATCCCGTCACGATCGTGGAAATCGCTCCGAAGGCCGAGCCTCCGAACGCGGCGAAAGCAGGCGCATATATCGTATTCATACGATCGTTCCTCATTCCTTGCGCCGCGCTATCGGTGCGACCCGACGGTCCTGACCGAAGCCGCAGCGGCTGCATGGCCGAACACGGCTCTGCAGGCTTCGCTCAGGTCCGACTTTCTTTGCCTGAGACAGGCTTCCACATTGGTGGGATCGGGGATGTAGCCGGCGCACAGGCGAAACGCGTCAGACGTGCACGCCGCTCTCTGCTCAGCCGTGCCGCGGTCCTCCTGCGCGAACGCAGCGGCGCCCGACGCAACGAGCACCAGGAGTGCGAGCACCAACCGGTTCTTGAACATATCGAATCCTTTCTCAAGTTGAGGCATCCGCTTTCAAAGGGAACCTTGGCCTCACTCCGAAGTCCCCTCGCCCGACCAGGACGAACACGGGCTTGTGAGTCTCGGCTCTTGACACATCCCGCGATCCGCGCTGTATATGAAATATACGGTGTAGTTTATTTAGGAGACCGAAGATGTCAAGCCTGTTCCTGGCGCTCGTGCGGGAAAATCCCTGGCCCGGGATTGCCGTCGCCTCGCTCAATCTGATGGTGGCCGTGTCGCTCGTGGGCGTGAGCCTGCTGCTGGGTCTCACCATTTCGGTGCTCGCCTGGGTGCACGCGCTCGCCGTCGGCGAACCCGCGCCGGTGCGGCATGCGGCCCGCCGGAGGGGCCGCGCATGACGTCAGGGCTGTTGCTTGCTCGCGATTGCATCATCTGCTGGGTCACGGTGTGGCTCGCGCCGGTCGAGTCCATCTTCGACGCGATCGAATCCGAACTCGTCCGCAGAGGCGTCGCGCTTGAAGGCGTCGAGCCCCCTTCCCCGCCCGCCGCGTGAGCATCCTGGACGTTCGACATGCTCAACTTCATCGAAGTGTTCGACGTCATGGACGTGGAGCCGGCCACCGGCTCTTCGGTCTGGAGCGGACGCACCGGCACGCGAGCGGCCCTCAAGCGCGACGGGCACATGATCGACCCGAAGGCGATGGCCTATTGCCCGATCGAATGGCTCGACGAGCGCGGCTATCTCGACGCCGAACGCGCGTGCCGGCACCCGCGGCCCACGAGCTTCTGAAAACGAGACGGAATCATTTCATGTCTGGGAACAGGCCGTGAGCAGGAAGTCTGTCCTGTCGCGACGTGCGAGCGCCGCCGTCGAGCCCGAGATGCCCCTGCGGGCGTATTTTCTCTCCGCTGGAGGGGCGCTGCTCCTGCTGCTTCTGGCGGCCGACTGGGTGTTGCCCGCACCTTCGCCGAGCCGGCTCACGGAGCAGCATTCTGCGTTGCCGCCGATCCGGATCCACTCGGAGCGGAGGGGCCCCGAAGCGGCCGTCATCGACACCAGCGGGTTCGGACTGCGTCCCGCGCCCGCCGAGCACGATATCGCCCAGGCTCCACCGCAGTTGCCCGAAACTGAAGTCGGCGGCGCCGTTGTGCGCGACGATGACGGCAACCCGGCGGCGGCCGATCTACGCGTTCGCGAGAGCCTGGCCCAGCTACAGCCCGCCGTTCATGACCAAGCAGGGCGGGGGAGCCCGCATCGGATCGCGGCGCGACGGCACAAGCTCGCTCCGGCGCGGCCTCGAAAGTTGTGGCGATCTGCTCGGCATCCGGGCTTCCAGATCAGCCGGTACGCCTTCGTGCCGAACTAGACCACCGATCATGAAGAACACCACAGGATTATGCGCGATGCCAAAGAAGCAGCTGTTTGCCCTCATCGTTTGTTCCGCGGCCCTCGCCGGCACCGGTGCTCTGGCCGGCGTCACGCAGGTCCCTACCGACGCCGAACAGCAAAGCGCGACCGCGCAGGGCAACGTCGAGGAGGCGGCCATTCGCCGCGTGTTGGAGCAGTTCCACACCACGAAGGTCCCGATCGGACAGGCCATGGCGATTGCGGAGGGTCTGCACGATGGGTCGAGGACCGCAGACATCAGCTTCGAGATATCCGGTCCGCCGGTCTACCGCGTGCGCACGATCAAGAACGAGCGGGTCTTTGAGAATGTCATAGATGCGAACACCGGAAGGGTATCGCAAAGGGAGATCGCGTCATCGCTCAAGGAGCTCGATCGCGCGGATCTCGCCAACATCATAGCCCTGAAGTGGATCAAGCAGGAGTTGTCGGACGCGGTGCGGGTCGCGGAAAGCGCGGCGGACGGACAGGCGCTCGCTGGCGGGTTGATGAAACAGGATGGCAAGCTCAACTTCGTGGTCGTCATCGCGACCAGCGATCACCTGAAGGAAGTGATGCTCGAGCCGCCCAAGGTCGGACAGCGGTCAACTCAGCGCTAGCCACGAACGTGACAGCGCGCCACTGAAGCACGATCTCGTGAGTTGCGCAGCAATATATACACTATACCGTATAGTTTGTTTTAGCGAACGGTCATCGCGGCTTCCGCAACGCCGGCTCGATCATCCCACACCCGAGAGCAAGACCAGTCATGAATTTCCAGCCCCGATCACACCTGCCGGCCACCCAACGGCGGCTGCCATTCGATTGCATAGCCCTGCTGTTGCAAGGCGGCGGCGCTCTCGGCGCCTACCAGGCGGGGGTGTACGAGGCGCTGGCGGAAGCTGGCATCCACCCCGATTGGGTTGCCGGCATTTCCATCGGCGCGATCAATGCCGCGATCATCGCGGGCAACCCGGCCGAGTCACGTGTTGATCGGCTGCGCGATTTCTGGACGCGGGTAACTTCGACTGCACCTTGGGACTGGGCCGGAAACCCATTTCTCGATGCGCGCAGCGAGAATGCGCGCAATATCCTCAACCAGATGAGCGCGGGCCTTGCCGCGGCATGCGGCGCAAACGGGTTCTTCTCCGCGCGCCCCCTCCTGCCATGGCTCCACGCCGGCGGCACGACCGAAGCAACCAGCTTCTACGACACCGTCGCGTTGAAGAGCACGCTGGAGCGCCTGATTGACTTCGATCGCATCAACGCGGGGATGACGCGGTTCAGTGCAGGAGCAGTCAACGTGAGAACGGGCAATTTCGTCTATTTCGACAACAGCACCCACACGATTCGCCCAGAGCACATCATGGCAAGCGGCGCGCTGCCACCGGGCTTTCCCGCCGTGGAGATCGAGGGCGAGCATTACTGGGACGGCGGCCTTGTCTCCAATACGCCGCTGCAATGGGTGATCGATGGGGGTGTGCCGCAGGACATGTTGGCGTTTCAGGTCGATCTCTGGAGCGCGAAGGGGCAGCTTCCGGGCAATCTGCCCGAGGTCGTCACGCGTCAGAAGGAAATTCAATATTCCAGTCGCACGCGCGCGAGCACCGACCAGTTCAAGCACGTGCAGCGCCTGCGACGTGCGCTCACGACGCTCCTGGACCGGATTCCCGAAGAACTCAGGGAGCACGAGGATGTGAAGCTCCTGAACACCGCGGTGTCTCCCAACGTCTACAACATCGTTCACCTGATCTATCGGGCGCGCAACCACGAAGGCCACTCCAAGGACTACGAGTTCTCCCGCCTTTCGATGCAAGACCATTGGCGCGCCGGCTACCACGATGCGCTTCGCACCTTGCGTCATCCCGAGGTGCTCGCACGCCCGGTCACCCCGGACGGCGTTTTCACATTCGATCTAGAGCACGATGGCCGTGAATAGAGCGCTGATTTGATGCACGGAGAACCCCATGCGTGAGAACGATGTGCGCAAGCGCGCCTTTGCGATGCCGCTCACCAGCCCGGCCTATCCGCCGGGCCCTTACCGGTTTGTGGATCGCGAGTACCTGATCATCACCTATCGCACCGACCCGGCAAGGTTGCGCGCTGTGGTGCCCGAACCGCTGGAACTCGATGACCGCAACCCGCTCGTCAAGTATGAATTCATCCGCATGCCAGATTCGAATGGCTTCGGCGACTACACGGAAAGCGGCCAGGTCATTCCGGTCTCGTTCCGTGGCCACACGGGCGGCTACAACCACTGCATGTTCCTCAACGACGAAGGACCGATTGCCGGGGGACGCGAGCTCTGGGGCTTTCCGAAAAAGCTCGGCCAGCCGACATTGCGGACCGAGATCGACACGCTGATCGGTACGCTCGACTACGGGCCCTTGCGGGTGGCGACGGGCACGATGGGCTACAAGCACCGCGAAGCCGATCTTGGCCAGGTCAAGGCCGCGCTCGAGGAGCCGAATTTTCTGCTCAAGATCATCCCGCATGTCGATGGCAGCCCGCGCATCTGCGAGCTCGTTGAATATCGCCTCGAGCAGATCGCGTTGAAGGGCGCCTGGACCGGACCCGCGGCTCTCTCCCTGACACCGCACGCCTTGGCGCCGGTCGCTGATCTGCCCGTTCTGGAGATCGTCTCGGCGCTTCACATCCGTGCAGACCTCACGCTGGGACTGGGCAGAGTGGCCCATGACTATCTGCAAGAGCCAGCGCGGCGTCCGTTCCGGGCTTCAGAACGAAGTCTGGTCACCTGATCGGAAATCCACAAAACCAACTCGCGCCTGAACCGCGAGGCTTCGCCAGCTGGCGCAACACACGGAGCAAAGTGACTGAGATGGTTATTAAGGGCAAAACTGCGATCGTGACCGGCTCGACGAGCGGCATCGGCCTCGCATGTGCGCGTGCCTTCGCAGGTGCCGGCGCAAACATCGTGCTAAACGAAATGGGCGAGGCGGCCGATGTCGAGAAGGAGCGCTTGGCAATCGAAAGCGAGTTCGCCGTCAAGGCGATCTATTCGCCCGCGGACATGGCGAAGCCAAGCGAAATCGCCGGGCTGATCGCGCTGGGTGAAGCGACGTTCGGGGCCGTGGATATCCTCGTCAACAATGCCGGCGTCCAGCACGTCTCTCCAATCGAAGAGTTTCCGCTCGAGAAATGGGATGCGGTCATCGCCATCAATCTATCCGCCGCATTCCATGCAATCCGTGCGGCTGTGCCGGGCATGAAGAAGCGTGGCTGGGGCCGGATCATCACGACGGCTTCGGCGCATTCGCGTGTAGCTTCGCCGTTCAAGTCAGCCTACGTCGCAGCCAAGCACGGGATCGCCGGCCTGACCAAGACCGTCGCGCTGGAGCTTGCGCGTTCGAAGATCACCTGCAACTGCATCAGCCCCGGGTATGTTTGGACCCCGCTGGTGGAAAAGCAGATCCCGAACACGATGAATGCACGCAAGATGAGAAGAGATGAGGTCATCAGCGACGTGCTGCTCGCGGCCCAACCCACCAAGGAATTTGTCACTGTCGAACAGGTGGCTTCGCTCGCACTTTTTCTGTGCAGTAACGAGGCCGCGCAGATCACCGGCGCCAATCTCGCGATCGATGGCGGCTGGACGGCGGCGTAGGCCTGCGGCGGTCGACTCATGGCTGTCCGCGCAGTGAGGCGATCCGCGCGCGCAACACGGAAAGTGCACGACATGGCATCAGACGCAATCGACGATGACATCGACGAATCCAGCGGCCTGGCCGTCCAGCATATCGGCGTGCGCGGACGCACTCTGCAGCATGGTATGAGAAATGGCAGGCCGCTTGATCTTGGCGGAGACCGGAAAATGTCAGTCGCTCTGCGCAAGTGCGAGCACGCGTTCAGCGAGGACGTATTGCCGCCTCATACCAAGGTGGCAGAGCCACTCGAGTTCTATGCTGCGTCCAAGTTGGATAACCCGTCCCGTAGTCTCAGGGACGCGATAGGCAAGAAATCAGCTTCATCTGGAACGTCAATGCTCCTTCCTCATGTCGCTATGTCGCTGCTTGAGATGACGTCGCTTCGGACGCAGACGCAACGAGTAGCTTGACGCAGGTTCAAAGTCGAGAACGATGAAGCCATGTGATGATCGTCAGCGCATCGGCTAATGAATGGAGATAGGTCATGTCAGAGCACAGCAGCATGCATTTTTACCTCAATCGGCCAAGGAGCGAATCGACGAGATGGATGCCGCATTGGCTTCGTTTGAGGTGAAGGCGACGGAGGCCAAGGCGGAGTCCAAGGTGAAGGCAGAGCAGCTCATCGCCGATCTTAAAAAGAGGCGGGATGAATTTCAGGCGCACCTCAAGACGCAAGCGGAAGCCGGCGAAGCAGCCTGGGCGCGCACCAAACCCGATCTCGAAAAGCACTGGATCGGCTTCGAAGCGCAGATGAAGACCTATTTTGAGAGCGCCGGCAAGCAGATCGAGCAGCAGCAGGCCACGTTCAAAGACATCGCAGCGGCGCAGGGCAAGGCGTGGCACGAGGCCGCGAATCGATTCCGTGAGGCGGCCGGCAAAGTGGCCGGAGCGCGGATCACCGATCTCGATGCCGCGCTCAAGCAGCTGAAGTCTGACGCGTCCCAAGCGGAAGCACGTCTCCAGAAGCTGAAGCAGGCGGGCAGCGAGTCCTGGTCCGTGCTAAGCGCGGCGTTGGCAGAGTCCCGCAAGTCGTTCGATCAAGCAAGTCGGGCCGCGTGGGACGCCCTGAGGGGCTCTGGCGCGAAGGGCTGATTCCATCCGGTCACAAGGAACCGCAGAAAGGCGTAGATTGCGTGTAAATCGGCACGGGGTCTGGCCCAGTTGCAGCCCGCCGTTCATGATCGAGCAGGGCGGGGAGCCCGCAGGAGATCGCGGCGCGACGGCGCAAGCTCGCTCCGGCGCGGTAGACGCCGAACCATCCAGAGCGTGTCCTCATTGACGGGGCGCAGCGGACCTCATATGCGCCTTGACTGCCGCGGTTGTTTCCGGGAATGGCGCAAGGGCAGGCTGCGGCGCCGCCAATTCCTGGCAATACATCCGATCGATCTTGTCCTGCATCAGCGCATAACAATCGCATGCAACGCGCTCGAGCCGCGCCCGGTCGATCTCTACAAACCCGCGCCGGTCGGACGGGACGGCGCCGGCCGCGCGCAGCTTGCTCATCGTCAGCGTCGCCGTCGTCCGCCGCACCCCGAGCAACTGCGCGAGCGCCTCCTGCGTCACCGGGAGGAGGTCACTGGGAACGCGATCGTGGAGCTGCAGGAGCCACCGCGCCATGCGGCCATCCACCAGGTGCAGCGCATTGCAGGCCGCGACGTGCTGGAGCTGCAACAGCAACGCGCGGACGTGGACCTGCACGACATTCCTGATGGCCTCGCTTCGCGCATAGGCAGCCCGAAACCTGGCGGCGGAGATCTGCGATGCCGTGCCGGCCACACGAGCAACCGCGGTCACCGATGACAGCGACGGGCCGAGCGCAGAGAACGAGGCCAAGGCGCCTTCCCGTCCGATCAACGTGGTTGCAACCGTTTGCCCGTCCGGCATGTCGAGCATGAAGGCGATTGCACCGCTATGGGGAAAGAAAACCGGGTCGAGCTCATCGCCCGACCGCACCAGGACGGTATCGGGTTCGAACGAGACCTTCTGGAAGTGAGGCGTGAGCAAGCCGAGATCCGCCGGCGGCAACGCCGCCAGCAACCGATTGCCGACGCCAGCGCGGTGGACGGTCGCGATGCTTTCCGGTGAACGAGCCGTCATGAGCAACGGTATCCATTTCTCAGCTTCACTACGATGACCCGAAATTCGAATTGGCCAACGAAAATATCCAAACAGAGCCCTTGAGGGAGATCAAGCACGGACTATTGCGGTCCCAACCGGCAGATCCTCCCGCGCAAACAGGATCTTGAACCCATCATACGGTTAACGATCGTCTGCATCCTAAGGGTTTCGATGAGATGATCGACCAGCAAAGGTTGCGACAGCGCAGGAGTGGGCGATTGGCCCCATGCGGAGGCCCCGCCCCGCCAATAAGGGCATGGCCGACGTCAAACGTGCCCCCCTATCCGGCGGCCGCCGCTCTCGCCGGGGCGACGTTCACGGCGAGCTTGCCGTAACGGTCGGTGAAGGCCTGGGTGTCGATCTCTTCCAGCTTGATTTCGCCGCTCATGACGCTCCTCTTCCAGGCGGCCTGGGCGGGATCGTTCTGGAACTCCGGCATCACCTCCCGGCCGAACAATTCGAGCGATTCGCAGATGTGCTCGTGGCTGTTCTTGCCGGCCTGGTTGAGCAGGATGACCTGGTCGATATGCGAGCTCTGGAAGCGCCTGAGCTTCTTGCGGATCGTCTCCGGCGAGCCGATCAGGCCGCCGCGCAGCGCCGCCTCCTGGGCCTCTGGATTGTCGCGCTTCCACTTGTTGTACTCGTCCCACATATTGACGGTGTAGGGCGCGGGCCGCTGGCGGTTCTGCGCGGCGCCATAGAAGCGCAGCGCGAACTGGAAGAAGGTGGCGCCGTCGGCGCGGGCGCGCGCCTCCTCGTCGGTCTTCGCGCACATGAAGAACGACACCAGCGCCATGTTCGGGTTGATCTCGTAGTCCGCAAGCTTGTGCAGCCGCTTGGTCATGGCGTTGTAATAGGCGTGCACCCAGGCATGGGCGGCGTCGGCGCTGACGAACTGGAAGCCGAGCGCGCCAAAACCATGACGGCCGGCGCGCTCGATGGTCGGAAGCTGCGAGCAGGCCATCCACAGCGGCGGATGCGGCTTCTGCACCGGCTTCGGCACCACGTTGCGCAAGGGGATGTCGAAATACTTGCCGTGATGCTCGCTGCCCGCGTCCCTGAACATCGGGAAGATCGCGGCTACGGCCTCCTCGAACACCTCCTTCTTGGTCTCCATGTCGCGGCCGAATGGCTCCAGCTCGGTGATCGAGGCGCTCTCGCCCATGCCGAATTCGCAGCGGCCGTTGGAGAGCAGGTCGAGCACCGCGACACGCTCGGCGACGCGCGCCGGGTGATTGGTGGTGAGCTGGAGGATGCCGTGGCCGAGCCGGATCTTTTGCGTGCGCTGGCTCGCCGCCGCCAGGAACGATTCCGGTGACGGCGAGTGCGAATATTCCTCGAGGAAGTGATGCTCGACGACCCAGGCATGGTCGTAGCCGAGCTTGTCGGCGAGTTCCATCTGCGAGAGCGCGTTCTGGTAGAGCTTGAGCTCGTCCCCGGCGACCCATGGCCGCGGCAGTTGCAGCTCGTAGAAGATGCCGAACTTCATGGCGCCCCTCTCCCGCATTATTCTTTGTTGCGCTCATCTTAGTGAGCGGGGCGGCGCTGTCTACGGAGCAGCAATTCCGCCGTGCGGGAGAACGGTCCCCTCAACGCATCCGGCGTTATTGCGCGGCGGAGCCTTCCACCGCAACGACATGCGCCGCTTCGCGTGGTGCGCGGCGGCCGTTCAGGACCACACCGATGAAGGTGAAGCGCACCAGCAGATGATAGCTCGCCAGCATCGGAGGAAGCGCGACGGCGAGAATGATGGCGAACTTGATCGGCGCGGACCAGTCGAGCTGCGACACCGCAACTTGTAGCGCCATCACGATCGGCATGTGGATCAGATAGAGCCAGTAGGACGCATCGGCGAGGTAACGCCAGGTCGGGCTGAAGCCGGACATGAAGCGGAGCGCGAGACCGAGGACCGCGAAGGTCGAGATCCATATCGCCGGGGCATACAGGGTGGCGGAGACAAGCCTGAGCGTGGCGAAGCTGACCGGCAGTTTCGGCGCACCCGGCGCGGACAGCATCACACCTGAGAGCACGAAGCTGATCAGGATCAGGCCGACCGCGAGCAGGAGTTGCGGGAGCCAGCGCCGCTCGAGAAGCCGCAGCAGATCGACCTGCCGATGCAGCAGCCAGCCGACGCCGAATGCGGTGCCGAAGCCGATCCAGGCCTGCGCGTTGGTGATGAGTGATTGATCCGGCGTCCTCACCCCCATCACATTGATCCATCGTTGGTCGAGGCAGAACGCGATGCCGATCGGGATCGCCAGAACCAGCGGAGCCAGTGGATTTCGCATGATCCCTGTGAAGAGGCGGCCGATGACCCTTCGCAGCGTGCCGGAGGCATCAAGCCGGACAATTGCGCCACGCAGCAGCAGCATGGCGACATACAGCTCCAGCAGCACGTAGAGAAACCAGAGATGGGCCAGGGGGAAATTCGGCAGCACCGGCGGCCAGCCACGCGCGCCGGGAGTCGGACCGCCATTGGGAAAGCCGGAGGCCCAGATGACCACCAGAGCCATCGGCGTAAACACGATCGGCCAGCCGATCACGAGCGGCAGCCCGATCCGCTGCAACCTGTCCCTGACAAAGCCCCAACTCCCCCGGCGATGGAAACTCATGCGGGCAAAGAAACCGGCCATCGGGAAGAAGGCCGTCATCCGGAAGACGTGGATGGTGAAGGTCAGCAGGCCCAGGAGGAGGCTTGGATGGGTGTCCTGGATGAACCAGAACCGGGGTGTGGCGGGCACGAATGACATTGCCGCGTGCAGGACGATGCCGAGCAGCAAGGCGCCGCCCCTGAGCGCATCGAGAGCGTGGAGCCGTTCCGATGTGGGGGTGGCGGCGGTCGAAGGAGACATGGGTGGGCTCATTCCGGCTGGCGAGAAGCTTCTGCCGGACAGTCTGCCCAATCGGGGCGCGGCCCTCTTGCCCAATCCAAAAATCGGCTAGCCGATTTCTCGACGCAGTTCGCTGATGTCGGCCCTACCCGGCCGGCTCAGCGCCTCGCGCCGGAATTCGGTCGGGGTCACGCCGGTTTCGGCCTTGAAAGCGCGATTGAAAGGTCCGATCGACTGGAAGCCCGCGTCCATGGCGATGGTCAGCACCGGGACTTCCCGCTGCGTCACGTCGGACAGCGCCAGCTTGGCATCCTCGATCCGATAGCGATTCAGGAATGCATTGAAGTTGCGATAGCCCAGCCCTTCGTTGATCGCCTGGCGCAGCCGATGCTCGGGAACGTCGAGCCGCGCCGCGAGCGTCCCGATCGCAAGACCTTCCTGCCGGTAGGTTCGTTCCACGGTCATCAGATGGTCGAGGCGCCGGAGCAGGATGGGATCGACGGCGACCCGGGGGTCGACGATGACCCGCCCCGCGGCGGCGCGATCGGCGACCCGGGCCTGTCTCCCCGCCTCGCCGGATGCGATCGCAGCCGTGGCGTCGTCGACGGCCACCGCCGCCGGTGCGCTGAACAGGCCCAGGCCGGCAAGCATGGCCACCACGAACAGGCTGAGCGCGGTCGGAAGACTGCCGGACGCGCCGGGCGCGGCAACCGGAATATCGGCGAAGCCCGCGACGGCGACGAGCCCGATCATCGCGACATTGATGGCGAGCATCGCCAGCCGCAGCCGGCGCCGCCGCATCACCAGATCCACGCGCCAGGTCTTGACCGTCTGGACCGCGGCCGCGAGCGCCAGCACCAGGGCCACGATCGCAAGGACCTTGCCGCCGCCCTTGGCCAGAGTCGGCCATCGCGGCCAACCGAGCGACAGCGCAAATCCAAAGGCGACGATGGCCAGCCACAAGGCGCCATGCCACCGCCTGAGCACGAAATCGTCGTCAAACGCCGCGCGGGCCCACAACCAGAACACGGCAGGCATCGCGGACAGGATCGGCAACGTCCACCACCATGACGCCTTGGGAAAGAACGGCGCGGTGACGATCGCATAGAACACGCCCCCGGCGGACATGGCCATGCCCAGCAAAGCGTTCTGATTTGGAATGCGGCGCTGGAGCGCCACGAGGACGATCAACAGGAACACGCCGCTCGCCGCGCCGCGAAACCCGAGATCGATGGCCGTGAGCCCCATCTGGTTCACAATTCGCATTGCCCCGTTCGAGAGCTAAGTTTCGCATCGCGCCGGCCCGGGCACAACCCAAACTTGCGGTTGTGGTCACGGCCCAACCATCCTCGCAAATCGACGGATTGATCCAGATCAACGCGTTGACGCCGCGGTTGCAGCACAAGCAAGGCAAGGTAACGGCCCGGATGCCGTCCCAATTCCCAAAATTTCAGAGAGACCGAATATGTCGGCCCCTGACGACACGACCTCGCGCGTGCGCCGTAGGCGCATGGAGATTTTCGCCTTCCTGTTCCTGACCGCGGTCGTGATGCCCGTCCTCGCCGTCGGAACGGTCGGCTCCTACGGGCTTGGCGTCTGGATCTACCAGATGTTTGCCGGTCCTCCCGGCCCACCAGCCTCCCCGCATTGATCCCCAAGGATCCCCAAGAGCGAAAGACAGGCATCATGGCCCAACCCTCACTCAATCATAAAGTCACGCTCAACCGCCGCGCCTTGATCACCGGCCGGGTGCTCAGCGCCGACCGTATCGTGCCGCCGCCGGGCTACGAAATCGCCAGCATCATCGTGCAGGCGCGCCCCGAGCGCCTCGCCGAGGTCGAAGCCGAGATCATTGCGCTTGCCGGCTGCGAGATCCACGGCCGCGACCCGCGCGGCAAGCTCGTCGTCGTGACCGAAGCGCCGGATGCCGGCAGCCTCGGCACCATGCTCAACACCATCCAGTCGCTGCAACACGTCTATTCCGCGGCGCTGGTCTTCCACGCCATCGAAACCGCCTGAGTCAGGAAGAGCCATCATGACATCGCCGAAGCTCGACCGCCGCCAGATGCTGAAGCTCGAGGCCGCCGCGATCGCGGCCGCTGCCGCTGGCCTCCCGGTGCCGGCGCTCGCCGCCAACCTCGCCACCGAGCGCGAGGTGAGCGAACTGAAATGGGACAAGGCCGCCTGCCGCTTCTGCGGCACCGGCTGCTCCGTGATGGTCGCGACCAAGGAGAACCGCGTCGTCGCGACGCACGGCGACATCAAGGCCGAGGTCAATCGCGGCCTCAACTGCGTCAAGGGCTACTTCCTCTCCAAGATCATGTACGGCCACGACCGCCTGACGCAGCCGATGTTGCGCAAGGCGAACGGCAAATACGACAAGAACGGCGACTTCACGCCCGTGTCCTGGACCGAAGCCTTCGACATCATGGAGGTGAAGTGGAAGGAGGCGATGAAGAAGCGCGGCCCCAACGGCGTCGCCATGTTCGGCTCCGGCCAGTGGACGATCTGGGAAGGCTATGCCGCCTCGAAGTTGTTCAAGGCCGGCTTCCGCACCAACAACATCGACCCCAACGCGCGGCACTGCATGGCCTCGGCCGTCGCCGGCATGATGCGCACCTTCGGCATCGACGAGCCGCCCGGCTGCTATGACGACATCGAGGCCACCGACGCCTTCGTGCTGTGGGGCTCCAACATGGCGGAGATGCACCCCATCCTGTGGACGCGCCTGACCGACCGCCGGCTGTCCGCGCCGCATGTCCGCGTCGCCGTGCTCTCGACCTTCGAGCACCGCTCGTTCGACCTCGCCGACATCGGCATGGTGTTCAAGCCGCAGACCGATCTCTATTTGCTGAACGCCATCGCCAACCACATCATCAAGACCGGCCGCGTCAACAAGGACTTCGTCGCGGCCCACACCGTGTTCAGGCGCGGCCAGACCGATATCGGCTACGGCCTACGGCCCGAGCATCCGCTGCAGAAGAAGGCGACGGGCGCGGCGAAGGCCAACGACTCCACGGACATGAGCTATGACGAGTACGTCAAGTTCGTCTCGGAGTACACGCTGGAGAAGGCGGCCGAGATGTCCGGCGTGCCGCTCAACCGCCTGGAGGCGCTCGCCGAGCTCTACGCCGATCCCAAGACCAAGGTGGTCTCGTTCTGGACCATGGGCTTCAACCAGCACACCCGCGGCGTCTGGTGCAACAACCTCGTCTACAACATCCATCTTCTGACCGGAAAGATCTCCTCGCCCGGCAACAGCCCGTTCTCGCTGACCGGCCAGCCCTCGGCCTGCGGCACCGCGCGCGAGGTCGGCACCTTCTCGCACCGCCTGCCCGCGGACATGGTCGTCACCAACAAGGAACACCGCACCAAGGCCGAACACATCTGGCAGCTGCCCGAAGGCACCATTCCCGACAAGCCCGGCGCGCATGCCGTGCTGCAAAGCCGGATGCTGAAGGACGGCCTGATCAACGCCTACTGGGTGCAGGTCAACAACAACCTCCAGGCCGGCCCCAACGCCAACGAGGAGACCTATCCGGGCTTCCGCAATCCCGACAATTTCATCGTGGTCTCGGATGCCTATCCGTCGGTCACCGCACTCGCGGCCGACTTGATCCTGCCCACCGCGATGTGGGTCGAGAAGGAAGGCGCCTATGGCAATGCCGAGCGGCGGACGCAGTTCTGGCATCAGCTCGTCCCTGCCCCGGGCGAGTCGAAGTCCGATCTCTGGCAGCTCATGGAATTCTCCAAGCGCTTCAAGATCGAGGAGGTCTGGCCCGAGGAGTTGATCGCCAAGAAGCCGGAGGTGCGCGGCAAGACGCTGTTCGACGTGCTCTACAAGAACGGCCAGGTCGACAAGTTCCCGGTCTCCGACATCGAGCAGGGCTATCTCAACGACGAGTCCAAGGCGTTCGGCTTCTACGTGCACAAGGGCCTGTTCGAGGAATATGCCTCGTTCGGCCGCGGCCACGGCCATGACCTCGCGCCGTTCGACGCCTATCACAAAGAGCGCGGCCTACGCTGGCCTGTCGTCAACGGCCAGGAAACGAGATGGCGTTTCCGCGAGGGCAGCGATCCCTACGTCAAGCAGGGCACCGACGTGCAGTTCTACGGCTATCCGGACGGCAAGGCGCGCATCTTCGCGCTGCCTTACGAGCCGGCGGCGGAATCGCCCGACGGCGAATATCCGTTCTGGCTCTCGACCGGCCGCGTGCTGGAGCACTGGCATTCCGGCACCATGACGCGCCGCGTGCCCGAGCTCTACAAGGCCTTCCCCGAGGCCGTGTGCTTCATGCATCCGGACGATGCGCAAGAGGCGAAGATCCGGCGCGGCGACGAGGTGAAGGTGGTGTCCCGCCGCGGCTTCATCCGCGTCCGCGTCGAGACGCGCGGCCGCGACCGGCCGCCGCGTGGCCTCGTCTTCGTGCCGTGGTTCGACGAATCCAAGCTGATCAACAAGGTGACGCTTGACGCCACCGATCCGATCTCGCTGCAAACCGACTTCAAGAAATGCGCCGTGCGCATCGAGCGGGTGAACGTGTCATGATGAAACGATTTGGAATCGCATTGCTTGCGGTCGCGATCGCCGCGGGCGCGAGTTCGCTGACCGCGCAGACGGTGACGTCGGGCCTGCGCGGCCCGGCCCCGCTCAATGACGAGGGGCCGGCGCCGCCGATGCTGCCGAACCGCAACACCTCCGAGCGGGAGGTGCGCAATTATCCGGAGCAGCCGCCGGTGATCCCGCACACGATCGACGGCTACCAGGTCGACCTCAACGGCAACAAATGCCTGTCGTGCCACGCGCGGGCGCGCACCGCGGAATCGCAGGCGCCGATGGTCTCGATCACGCATTTCATGGACCGCGACGGCCAGTTCCTGGCCTCGATCTCGCCGCGACGCTTCTTCTGCACGGAATGCCACGTGCCGCAGAACACCGCGACCCCGCCCGTCAGCAACGACTTCACCGACATCGACACGCTGCTGTCGCGCGCAAGCCCCGGTGGCCGCCGATGACGACGACCGCTGACGAGGCAAAAGCCAAGCGCGGCTTCGTCGCGCGAAGCTGGGATTTCGCGCGCGAGCTCTGGCAGGTGCTGATCCGGCCGAGCTCGGTGTTCGGACTCGGCGTGCTGGTGCTGGCGGGCTTTGCGGCCGGCGTGATCTTCTGGGGCGGCTTCAACACCGCGCTGGAATTGACCAACACCGAGAAGTTCTGCACCGGCTGCCACGAGATGAAGGACAACGTCTTCGCCGAGCTGAAGTCGACCATCCACTTCAGCAACCGCTCCGGCGTGCGCGCGACCTGTCCGGACTGCCACGTGCCGCACAACTGGACCGACAAGATCGCGCGCAAGATGCAGGCCTCCAAGGAGGTCTGGGGCAAGCTCTTCGGCACGATCGACACCCGCGAGAAATTCCTGGATCACCGGCTCGAGCTGGCGGCGCATGAATGGGCGCGCTTCAAGGCCAACGATTCGCTCGAGTGCCGCAACTGCCACAGCGCCGATTCCATGGATATCACCAAGCAGTCGCCGCGGGCCTCGGTGGCGCACCAGCGCTTCCTGTTCACGGGGGAAAAGACCTGCATCGACTGCCACAAGGGCATCGCCCACCATCTGCCCGACATGCGCGGCGTTCCCGGCTGGCAATAGGGCGATCTGCGCCGCTTGAACCGGCGGGCCGAATGGTTAGTTTTGGGGGATGGCGAATCGCTTCGGCTCGCCCCTCCTCAAGACAGACATGGCCACTTTCACCCCGCATCAGGATGCCGCTCTCAAGGCCGTCGGCGACTGGCTCAAGGCCAAGCCCGGCCGGGGCGGCACGCCGCCGGTGTTCCGCCTGTTCGGCTTTGCCGGCACCGGCAAGACCACGCTGGCGCGGCACATCGCCGAGGGCGTCGACGGCGAGGTGAAGTTCGCCGCCTTCACCGGCAAGGCCGCGCTGGTGATGCGCAACAAGGGCTGCGACGAGGCCTCCACCATCCACTCGCTGATCTACCGCGCCCGCGAATCCGGCGAGGAGCAGCCGAGCTTCGAATTGTGGGACGACGCGCCCGCGTCCAAGGCCAAGCTGATCGTGATCGACGAATGCTCGATGGTCGATGCCGAACTGGGGCGCGACCTGATGTCGTTCGACTGTCCGCTGCTGGTGCTAGGGGATCCCGCGCAGCTGCCGCCGATCCAGGGCGGCGGCTTCTTCACCAACACCGAGCCCGACGCGATGCTGACCGAGGTGCACCGCCAGGCCCAGGACGATCCGATCGTGCGGATGTCGATGGACGTCCGCGAGGGCCGCGAGCTCGACATCGGCCGCTACGGCGAGAGCGAGGTGGTGTCGCGCAAGGAGCTCGATCCCGACCGCGTCATGGGCGCCGACCAGGTCCTGGTCGGCCGCAACAACACCCGCCGCGCCTACAACATGCGGGTGCGGCAGCGCCAGAACATCGAGGACGCCTTTCCGGTCGCCGGCGACAAGCTGGTGTGCCTGCGCAACAACCGCAAGAAGGGCCTGTTCAACGGCGGCCTGTGGCGCGTGAAGTCGCGCAACACCTCGCGCTCCAAATCGCGCATCCTGTCCATGCGGCTGTCGCCGGACGAGGATCTTGGCCACAAGGTGACGAAGGTCTCGGTGCGCGCCGACTGCTTCGAGGGCGGCGTCGAGCAGATCGCCTGGGAACAGCGCAAGCCCTATGACGAGTTCGACTACGGCTACGTGCTGACCGTGCACAAGTCGCAGGGCTCGCAATGGGACGACGTCGTGCTGTTCGACGAGAGTTTTGCGTTTCAGGACTCGAGGGCCAGGTGGCTGTACACGGGGATCACGCGCGCGGCGAAAAGGTTGAGCATCGTTGTTTAAAACTCCGATGCCGTAGGGTGGGCAAAGGCGCAAAGCGCCATGCCCACCGTCTCTCCACACACGAAATAAAAATGGTGGGCACGCTTCGCTTTGCCCACCCTACGACACCTGCCTACCCCGTCATTCCGGGGCGGCTCGAAGAGCCGAACCCGGAATCTCGAGATTCTCAGGTGCGCAATTGCGCACCATAGTTCGATGCTTCGCGTCGCTCCGGAATGACGAATTGAGTTGCTCTGCAACTCAATTCGTCACTTCCCCGCGGCGAAATAGAAATCCTCGCGCCCCGGGGGCGAGCCGTAGGTGAACGGCTGCTGCTCGTGCCTGGTGGCGGACCAGACGTCGTCGCGGACGATGTCGAACAGCTTTCTGATCTCGACGCGCGGCTCCTTGATCTCGCGGGCGAGCGCGGTGGCGAACGGGCTGTCGGTGCCGCCATCGCCGTCCATCGCGGTCTCACCGTGCTTGGCGGCGTAGACCACCATGAAGCCCGCGCCGGGCTCGATGTTGGAAAAGCCCTTGTCGACCAGCTTGAGCGACAGCGTCCGCTGCATGGTCGGCGCGAACGGATTGTCGCGGCACGCATCCAGCATCACCAGACGCACTTTTCGCGCGGCGCCGACGGCGGCGATCACCTGCTCGAGGGCGACGGCCTGGGCCTCGGCATCCCTGTCGGCGGCAAGCTTGGCGTCGACGGGAACGAGGTAGTTCACCCCGCCGATCTCGAATCCGTGGCCGGCGTAGTAGACCACCGCCCAATCGGCCTTCTCCGCTTCGGCGGCGAACGTCTGCAGCGCTTCGAAGAACTTGTCGCGGGTCAGGTCGCTGACCGATATCACGGTCTGGAAGCCGACGTCGCGCAGCGCGTTTGCGATCAACTTCGAGTCGCGCGGCGGGTTGGGCAGGGCGTGCACGTTCTTGTAGGCGCCGTTGCCGATCACCAGCGCGACGCGGCGCCCGGTCGCCCCGGCCGGCGCCTGCGGCGTCAGCGCGGCGAGCCGCTCCTGCGCGACGGCGCGGGCGCGCGCGACGTCGAGTTCGTCGAATTTCGTCAGCGAATAGGCGGCCGCGCGGTAGTCGGCGCGGGCCTGGGCGAGATCTTTCCTGCGCTCGTAGATCTGGCCGCGGCCTGAATGTGCCCGGACATTGTTCGGGTTGATCTGGATGGCCGAGTTGTAGTCCTTCAGCGCGGCGTCGAGGTCGCCCTTCATCATGCTGACATCGGCGCGGTTGTTGATTGCGTAGACGTTCTTCGGCTGCTTCTCGATCAGGCCGTTGCAATCGGCAAAGGCCTGGTCGTACTTGCCCATCATGCCCCAGGTGATGCAGCGGTTGCCTGCGATCTGCGGCGCGGCCGGATCGATCTTCTCGGCCTCCGCGAAATCGGCGATCGCGCCGTCGAAATCCTTCATCAACGTGCGCACGCGGGCGCGATTGGTCCAGCCGAGCAGGAATTTTGGCGTGTACTTGATCGACAGGTTGAAGTCGTCGAGCGCGCTTTGCAGCGCGCCCCTGCGCAGATGGATGACGCCGCGGTTGTTGTAGGGGACGCCGTAGGTCGGGCGCTTCTGGAGCGCGAGGTTGTAGTCCGCCATCGCGAGGTCGTCCTTGCCCGAGCGTTCATAGGCAAGGCCGCGCAGGTTGAGAACGATGACGTTGTCCGGATCGAGATCGACGGCCATGGACAGGGTCTCGATCGCGCGGGCGTAGTCGCGCTTGTTGATCAGGGTGTTGCCGCGCACGGACAGCGCGATCGCCTTGTCCTTGCCGGCGAGGCGGTCAGCGTTGAGCAGATTGTCGCAGGCCTGCGCCCTCGCCTGGAGCTCCGCCTGGCGGTCACGGCAGATGGCGAGATCGTCGCCGGCCTGCGGCTCGGCCGCGGCGGCGGCGACGGCGGAGATCAGGGTGACGAGGGTCAGGGAAACGACGCGCAGCATGTTGTCAGGCCAGCTCCAGCCACCACTTTTTTAAGTCGATCGTCGATCGCGCGGGTTCATCTAGCGCGGAGTTCCTCACCTCGCCAAGCCGGGCTGCCTCGGGCCGCGTTTTCTCACAGAGTCGTGTCCGCCGCGGCGTAACAATCGGCACCTGTCCCCGTATCTCAAGTGACTGAAATGCCGCCGGGCAGGCTGTTCGCCCGGCGCCAACCGACCTAGAATATCCACCTTCCGGAAAGAGGATCCGCCATGCGCCGTCCCGCCCTCCTGTCCCTGCTGGCTGCTACGACCGCCCTGACGCTGGCCTTTGCCGTGCCGTCCCGGGCCGCCGAGGATGCGGTCGTGATCCCCGCCCCGACCATGGACGCGGCGCCGGCGAGCGGCATCCAGACCGCCGTGATCGCCGGCGGCTGCTTCTGGGGCGTGCAGGGCGTGTTCCAGCACACTGCGGGCGTCGTCAACGCGGTCTCCGGCTATGCCGGCGGCACCAAGGCGACCGCCGACTACCAGACTGTCTCGAGCGGCCGGACCGGCCACGCGGAATCGGTCGAGATCAAGTACGACCCGAAGAAGATCAGTTACGGAAAGATCCTCCAGATCTACTTCTCGGTGGCGCACGACCCAACCCAGCTCAACCGCCAGGGGCCAGACACCGGCACGCAATATCGCTCGGCGATCTTCACCACCTCCGAGGAGCAGAAGAAGGTGGCCGAGGCCTATATCGCCCAGCTCAACGGCGCCAAGGTGTTCAGCAAGCCGATCGTGACCAAGGTCGGCGCGCTGGAGGCGTTCTATCCGGCGGAAGCCTATCATCAGGACTATCTGACGCTGCATCCGAACCAGCCCTACATCGCCTATAACGACCTGCCCAAGGTCGAGAACCTGAAAAAGCTGTTCGCGGATAACTACATTGAGAAGCCGACGCTGGTGAATGCCAGCAAGGCCACCAACTGATCGCGAGATCACCAAGAAACGGGAGACCCATGCCCGACGCCAAGACGAAGACCACGGACGACAAAGTCATCAAGAGCGAAGAGCAGTGGCGGCGCGAACTGTCGCCGATCCAGTACGCGGTGCTGCGCGAGAAGGCGACCGAGCGTCCCTTCTCCGGCGAATATGAGCACGACCACCGTGCCGGCACCTATGTCTGCGCCGGCTGCGGCAACGTGCTGTTCGAGTCCGACGCCAAGTTCGATTCCGGCTGCGGCTGGCCGAGCTTCACCCAGCCCGCCGTCGAGAGCCATGTCGACGAGGAAAGGGACGTGAGCCACGGCATGATCCGCACCGAAGTGCTCTGCGCCAAGTGCAGCGGCCATCTCGGCCATGTCTTCCCCGACGGCCCCGGGCCGACGGGCCTGCGCTACTGCATCAACTCGGCGGCGCTGAAGCTCGAGCCGAAATAAACGTTGCGCGCCGTTGGGTTCCGTCATGGAACCCGGCGGCGCGATGTGCTTTTCTTCTCTGGCGGTGCGGCCGATCATCGCGATTTGGCGGCCGCCAGGGAGGATGCCATGTCGCTCGGGACCATCCTGATCATCCTGGTGATCATCTACCTGCTCGGCGGCCTGTCCGGCCGCGTCGGCGGTTACGGCTACGGCATGGGCCATTCCGGCATGGGGATCGGTGGCGTCGTGCTCGTGGTGCTGGTCGTGCTGTTGCTTCTTGGCAAACTATAAACCATCCAACTAATTGAAATTACTTGATTTATAGCCCTTGCGGGGCTGCCATGCGCGGATTCATCATCTCCCATCGCAGGGGTCGCAATTTTGTCAAAACGGCCTATATTAGAGGGCGAAAATGACATGTGCGGCGGGCCCACGCGATTGGCCTCCGCCCTCCCAAACCCCACGCGCTTAAAGCCCCAGAGAAGATCACGAGGTCTTTGACCATGCGTCCACTGCGTCCGTTCAACTTCAACACTTCCGCCGAGCTCTTCCCCGCCGCGATCCGCAAGAAGAAGCGTGCCGGCTTCACCTATCGCCGGTTCGGCACCGCGGCCGAAGCCGTGCAGTTCGCGATGGAGCAGTTGCCGACGGATTCGCTGAACGGCGCCTATCTCCAGGTCGAGGAAGCGCGCTTCGACCAGAATGGCATCCGCTCGCTCTATGAGAGCGAAGCTTTCCCGCTGCCCCGTCGCCGCAAGCCCGAACCGGCTGCCGAGGCCGACGCCGACGCGGCGTAAGTTTTTTCGCCAAGCCCGATCTGCGCAGAAGGCGCGATGGCCGAAAGGCTATCGCGCTTTTGCGTTTTGGAAGCGCAGAGCGTGGATTCAGATCCGCGGCTGCTTGTCGAGCCAGCGGCGGAGCAGGCGCATATTGCGCATGTTGGCGCGGAACATGACGTCGAAGGCGTCGCCCGCAAGCGGCACCATGCCGACCACGCCGTCGACCGCGACATTGCCGAGCATGCGCGCCGTGAGGTACCAGGGCGCGCCCAGCGCGCGCGCCTCGCGCACCAGCCACAGCGAGATCGCGGTGGTGATGATGTCGCCGACGACGGGGATCAGTCCGATCAGGCCGTCGATGCCGTAGCGGATGTTGGTGCCGGGCAGGATGAAGGCGACGTCGAGCAGCTTGGCGATCGCCTCGAGCCGCGCGATGCGCTGCTCGCGCGTCAGGTTGCCGAACGGATTGCCTCCCAGCGGTTGGCCCTGACCGAACTCAAAACGAAACTCGCGAAATCCCCGCTCCAGCGTCTCGGGCCGGATCTCGCGGCCGTCCTGGTCGATGATCGGCCCGCGTGGTTCCGTGCCTGAGAAGGTGGCGCGCGAACGGCTCCCGGAACGGGATTTGCGCGGAGCAAGAATATCGTCGTCGGACATGGTCATAGCCCAGGGGAAACTCGCGAGCGCGGCGGAGGTTGCTGCACCGCGCGCGAACGTCGCGCGGGTCAGGTCGGCGCCGCCGCCGCTTGCGGCTCCTCGACATATCTATGCACGAGCCAGGAGGAAAGCACCGACGGCACGAAGCCGACCAAGCCGTACAGGATGAACTGAACCGCACCCGAATCCGGCCCGCGCGAGCTGTAGGTCAGCGAGGCCAGGACGAAAGCGAACAGGCCGACCAGCAGCATCCGCAGCACCGGGCCGACCCGGCGGATGTGGAGCAGGATGTCATCGACCGCGCCGATCATCAGCGACGGCAGGAAGCCGAACAGATAGCTGTATTGCAGGGTCTTGAAGAACACTGCGAACAGCTTGCCGACCTCGCCAAGATTGGTCTGGGTCCAGTAACCGGACTGGTAGGTCGTCGTCAGCAGCAGCAGGAACCCGCCGACAAACGGCCCGACCAGCGCAAACACCAGATAGCGTTTCATCAAAGACCCTCACACTTTGGCCCTGTTATAGCAGCGCCTCGGGAACCTTGAATAGCGGGCGCCGACTCCTCCCCCGGGGGAACAAGTGGCAAGGCGACGAGTTCAGACAGGACCTGAATGACCCCTCTCGGACCGGAGCCGCCGATGTCCCGCAAATTTCTTCTGGCGACGATCACGCTTGCAACCCTCGGTGGCCTGTCGAGCGCGCCGGCTCTCGCGCAAGGCCACATGGGCACACCGCAGGAGCAGAACGCCTGCTCGCGCGATGCCTCGCGGCTGTGCCGCAAGGACCTCGGCAATGACGGCGCGGTGCAGAGCTGCCTGCAGGCCAACCGGGCCAAGCTGTCGAAGTCGTGCAGCAAGGTGTTCGCCAGTCACGGCATGTGAAGATCGGAAACAGTCCCTGCGAACGGAGAGGTGAAGCCATGCTGCGCGACGAACAGCTCTCGATCCTCAGGGACATCAGTCAATCCATTGCCTTTGCCGACGACCGGCAAGGCAAGATGGGACAGTTGATCGCCGACGGCTACGTGATGAAGGACGGCGATCTGTTCGAGCTCACGGCGAAGGGCGTCACCGCCGTCGAGGAACACGCCGCCGCACTCGGCGAGAGCGACGCCACAAGCACGCCATCCTATCGCCTCATCTGACGCAACGCGTCGCTTTCTGCGTGACGTGCGCGCAACAATTGCGAATTCGTTCGCGCGGACCATTGCAGCCATACGACAATGGCGCATACTTGGCTCGGGCGGCGCAGCACTTTTCGATTCGAACATCACGAGAGATCGAGCAACCACATGCGGGATGAGGTTCCCGGCGTGATGGCTGAGACATGCGGCAGGTCAAGCCGCGTGAGGCGCCCCAAAACCAAGCGGCTCAAGCCCACGGAACTCGGGGACACATTCAGCATGACACGCAACCGGACCATCGCAACTCTCTTCGCCCTCGCCACCACCGCTGTCGCATTCCAGACATCGCCCGGCTTCGCCTTCTCGTCCGAAGCGCAGCAGATGTGCTCGGGCGATGCGATGCGGCTGTGCTCCAGTGAAATTCCCGACATCCCGCGGATCACCGCGTGCATGGTGCGGAACAAGGCGCAGGTCAGTCCCGGCTGCCGCGCCGTGATGGACCGCGAGCACGCCGCCGCCGCGGCATCGCGCAAGCGGGAAGCGGCCGCGCAGTAGTCATCCATCCAGGATGTCATTCCGGGGCGGTGCGCAGCACCGAACTATGATGCGCAATTGCGCATCTGAGAATCCATTTCTCTACGTCACGTGCTGTGCAATGGATTCCGGGTTCGCGCTTCGCGCGCCCCGGAATGACGGAGGTCGTCCAGGCTTCGCTTAGTCGCCCCACTGCGCGAACGCGTCGTTGAAGGCGCGCTCGCCGGGGGCGCCCTTCTCGATCGCGATGATGGCGCGGCGCTGGTTGGCGTAGACCAGGGGCACGTCGAACCAGGAACGCTCCTTCAGGAGCTGGACGTTGCGGGCGCGGTCGGCGTCGACGTTGGACAGGCCGACCAGGAAGAAGCCGTCGGTGACCTTGACCGCGAGCCCTGCGAGCGGCGTGCCGCGCGCCTGCTCGTTCGACTTCATCAGGATGCCCGGCACGTTGGAGACGCTGCCGCCCGGGAAATCCTGCGGCAGGATGAAGGTCAATTCCGCGGTGTGGCTCGCCGGCAGCGAGGAGTCGGTGTTGCGGCGGAACGACATCGTCATCTTGAACTTGCGGTCGGGAATCTCGATGTCGGCGCGCACGGCGACGTCGGCCTTCTGGTTGCCCGACGCCTTGATCGGCTCGAGCCGCCACACCACCGAGCCGACATATTGCTTGCCCTTCGGATCGGACGGATCCTCGTCATAGAGCACGACCTTCTGCGCCACCGGCGCGACCGGCTGGTCGCTGGCCGAGGGCTGGCCGACGCGATCGGGGATCTTCGGCTTGCTCTGCGGCTGGGACGCATCCTTCGGCGCCTCCACCACCTGGGTCGGCGAGGACTTGAACAGGCCGCTCACGGTCTGGAGCAGCGGCTTGCCCCAGAGAATGCCGGCGCCGACCAGGATCAACACGATGCCGACGGCGATCGCACTCTTGAACGGGAAGACGGAGCGCGCGCGCTTGGGCTTTTTGGCGTCGCGGTCGAGGACGGGGATGTGCGGGCGCCCCGACGGCTGCCGCGGCGCATAGCGCTCGGCCTCCTCGACCGACTCGTCATAGGAATAGGGCGCATCGCCCTCGCCGGCGCGGTTCTCCAGGCTCGGCTCCAGCCGGTCGAATTCCGGCGAGGGCGAGGGCACGTTGGCGTAGGTGCGGCGCGCGGCGCGATTGGCCTGCGCGGCGGCGCCGCCGAGATCGTTGACGTCGGCGGTGATGTCGCGGAAGCCGCGCACGCCAGGTGCGGGCGGCAGCGGCGGCGGAGGTCCGATGTCCGGCGGACGGCGCCCACCCGCGCGCTCGCGTCCGGCAGGCGGCGGGACCGGCGGCTCGGGCGGCGGCGGCGCCGGCGGACCGGGCTGGCGCGGCGCATCGAAACGGGGCGCGCGCGGCGGACGCTGGGCCTCGCCCTGGTCATCGACGTTGAAGGACGGGCGGTCGGCGCGCGGCGGCGGTGGTGCCGGACGGGCGCGCGGCGGAGCAGCCGGTGGGGCTGCGGCCGGGTTGCCTTCGGTGGCACGGGTGCTGGCGCGGCGGAAGGCATCGCCGCTGCCGCTGCTGCGGGTGCCGCCACCACCGGGGCGCGAGGCCTCGCGGGCACGCTGGGCGGCCTCCGATTCGACCTTGCGGACAGCCTCTTCCAGCGACAGCCGTTCGCGGGTGATCTCGGATTCGGAGAGCGGCGGCTGCACGCTGCGCAGCTGTGCGATCAGCGCCGTGCGCGCCCGCTCATAGAGCGCGCGACGGCTTTCGCCGGGAGCGTTGGGATCCAAGGCGGCAATAGCGCGGGCGATCAGCGGATAGTAATCAGCCATTTCTACTCAACTATACGCGCGTCCCGGTAAGAGATCGTTAAGCCTCAAACGGATTTTGCACCAGGATAGTATCTTCGCGTTCGGGGCTGGTGGAAAGCAGCGCGACCGGGCACCCCACCAATTCCTCGATCCGGCGGACATATTTGATGGCCTGGGCCGGCAGATCGGCCCAGGACCGTGCACTGGCGGTCGGCTCCTTCCAGCCCTCGATGGTCTCGTAGATCGGCTCGACCCGGGCCTGGGCGCCCTCGCCGGCCGGGAAGTGGTCGATCTCCTTGCCGTCAAGCTTGTAGCCGGTGCAGACCTCGATCGAGTCGAAGCCGTCGAGGATGTCGAGCTTGGTCAGCGCGAGGCCATTGATGCCGCAGGTGCGGACCGCCTGGCGGACCAGCACGGCGTCGAACCAGCCGCAGCGGCGGGGCCGCCCGGTATTGGTTCCGAACTCACGGCCGCGCTCGCCGATCTTGCGGCCGATCTCGTTGTCCTGCTCGGTCGGGAACGGGCCCTGGCCGACGCGGGTCGTATAGGCCTTGCACAGGCCGAGCACGTAGCCGACCGCGCCGGGGCCGAGGCCCGAGCCGGTCGCAGCCTGCGCCGCCACCGTGTTGGACGAGGTGACGTAGGGGTAGGTGCCGTGGTCGACGTCGAGCAGCGCGCCTTGCGCACCCTCGAACAGCATGCGCTTGCCTTCGCGGCGCTTGATGTCGAGCAGCCGCCACACCGTCTCGGCATATGGCAGCAGCTGCGGCGCCAGCGCGGTCAATTCCTTCAGGATATCCTTGCCGTCGAACTCCGGCAGATTGAGGCCGCGGCGCAAGGCGTTGTGGTGAGCCAGCAGCCGGTCGATCTTGTGCGGCAGCGTGTCGAGGTCGGCGAGGTCCATCAGGCGGATGGCGCGGCGGCCGACCTTGTCTTCATAGGCCGGTCCAATGCCGCGGCGCGTGGTGCCGATCGCGGTCGCCGCATTGGCGGATTCGCGGTGCGCGTCGAGCTCGCGGTGCAGCGGCAGGATCAGGGTGACGTTCTCGGCCACGCGCAGATTTTCCGGGGAGACAGCGACGCCCTGCGCGCGCAGCTTGGTGACCTCGTCGAGGAAGGCCGCGGGATCGAACACCACGCCGTTGCCGATCACCGACAGCTTGTGTTCGCGCAGCACGCCCGAGGGCAGCAGCGCGAGCTTGTAGGTCTTGCCGTTGATCACCAGCGTGTGGCCGGCGTTATGGCCGCCCTGGAAACGGACGACGATGTCCGCCTGCTCCGACAACCAGTCGACGATCTTGCCCTTCCCTTCGTCGCCCCACTGGGCGCCGACGACGACAACATTGGCCATTCGCGGGTAATCCCTATTCAATCTGTCTCTAGGAGGCATGATCCTCGCGGAAAACCGGTGCCCACTTTTCCGGGATCATGCCTGCGCCAAGCCCTCTCCGCGGCCCAAGGCCGCTCGCACGCAAGGCAGCCAACCGGATAAAGGAAGCGGCCTCTCTAGGCAAGCAAGAACGGGGCTTTTTCGAGGTCGGAAAGGCACTCCAAGCCTTTGATATAACCTTAAAATCCTGAAAGATTCGCGGCCCCGCGACAGCGGAATTGACACGCATCAACCGTTCCGGCCCGCGAATGCGCCAAGGGATGGCTGTCACCTCCGCCGCTTACCCTTCCCGGGCCCCCGAGACCGCCATGCCGGATATGCCGTGACCAAGCCACCGAACAACCAGGCGAGCCAATTCTGGCGCCTGCCGACGGATGCGCTCTGCACCCGGCTCGGCTGCTCCTTGCAGGGCCTGACTGCGACCGAGGCCGCCGAACGCCTCGGCCGTTTCGGGCCGAACAGCGACGCGCCGCCGCGCATCGAGGGGGCGGCGCGTGCAGTCCTGCGCCGGCTGCTGGAGCCGCTGTCGCTGATCCTGCTGGTCGCCGGCATCGTCTCGATGCTGACCGGCGACGACGTCGGCGGGCTCATCATCGTGCTGATTCTCGCGGGCTCGATCGGGCTCGACACCATCCAGGAGGGCCACGCGGTCCGCGCCGCCGAGATCCTCCGCCGTTCGGTGGCGCTCAAGGCCGAGGTCAGGCGCGACGGCGCCTTCTGCGAGATCGACGTCGACCACGTCGTTCCGGGCGACCTCCTGCGTGTCCGCGCCGGCGACATCATCCCGGCGGATGGGTTGATCCTGGAGAGTACCGCCTTCACGGCCGGGGAAGCCGCGCTCACCGGCGAGCCCTATCCGGTGCAGAAGCGCGCCGGCGCCGCCACCGACCCCGACGACACCTCGAACGCACTGTTCCGCGGCGCCGTGGCGCAGACGGGCGAGGCGATCGCGCTCGTCGTCAGGACCGGCCGCGACACCGTGTTCGGCGCGGCCGCCTCCGCGCTCGCCGAGACGCAGGCCCCCTCCCCGTTCGAGCGCGATTTGCGCGAGTTCGGCCTCGTGATCGCGCGGGCCACGCTCGCGCTGGTGCTGGTCGTGCTCACCGTCCGCGTCGTGTTCGGCCGGCCAGTGCTCGATTCGCTGCTGTTCGCGGTCGCGCTCGCGGTCGGGCTGACGCCGGAGCTGCTGCCGATGATCACTACGGTGACGCTGTCGCGCGGCGCACTTCGGATGGCCGGCCGCAAGGTGATCGTGAAGCGGCTGGCCGCGATCCACGACCTCGGGGCCATGACGGTCCTGTGCACCGACAAGACCGGCACGCTGACATCGGCCGAGATCACGCTCGCCCGGAGCCTCGACGCCGAGGGCAAGGACAACGCCCGCGCCGCGCAGCTCGGCGCCATCGCGGCATCGCTCGGCGGCGATCGCGGCTCGCTCGATGCCGCGCTCGTCGCCGGCCGGCCGGACGCCGCACAGGGCTGGACCTTGGCCGGACGGCAGGCCTTCGACTTCTCGCGCCGGCTGGGATCGGTGCTCGCGACCGGCCCCGAAGGCACGCTGCTCATCGTCAAGGGCGCGCCGGAAGCCGTGCTCGCATTGTGCACGATGGACGAGCGCGCGCGCACGGCTGCGCTGGCGCGCGTGCGTGAGCTCGCGAGCGAGGGCCTGCGCACCGTGGCGATCGCCTCGCGGGCGTGGAGCGGCGTGCTGCGCGAGGTCGAGACGGAGGACGAGACCGATCTCGCCTTCGAGGGCTTTTGCGCCTTCGCCGATCCGCCGAAGCCGACGGCCGCGGCCGCAATCGCGCAGCTCGCGGCGCGCGGCGTGGGCCTGAAGATCCTCTCGGGCGACGACCCCGTGGTGGTGAAGCGGCTCGCGAGCCTGGTCGGACTGAACCCCGAGCGCGTACTGTCGGGGACCGACGTTGCGGCGCTCAGCGACGCGGCGCTCGCCGTGCAGGTGCGCTCCACGGACGCGTTCGGCCGCCTCGCGCCGGACCAGAAGTCGCGCATCGTGAGGGCGCTTCAGGCGGGCGGCGAAGTGGTCGGCTTCCTCGGCGACGGCATCAACGACGCACCGGCCCTGAAGGTCGCCGACGTCGGATTGTCGGTCGACGGCGCGACCGGTGTGGCGCAGGCCGCCGCCGACATGATCCTGCTGGCTTCGGATCTCGAGGTCGTCGCCGACGGCGTCGCGGAAGGACGGCGCACCTTCGCCAACATCCTCAAATATGTCCGCATGGGCGCAAGCTCGAATTTCGGCAACATGCTGTCGATGGCGATCGCCTCGATGGTGCTGCCGTTCCTGCCGATGCTGCCGACGCAGATCCTGCTCAACAACCTGCTGTACGATCTCTCGGAGCTCGGCATTCCCTTCGACCGGGTCTCGGCGCAGGCAACGGCGCAGCCGCAGGTGTGGAGCATGTCGAACCTGGCGCGCTTCGCCGCGATCATGGGACCGCTGTCGTCGGTGTTCGACTTCCTGACCTTCGGCGCCCTCATCATGCTGTTTCACGCATCGCCCGGCGAGTTCCGCACCGCCTGGTTCATCGAATCTATGGCGACGCAGATCCTGGTGATCTTCGTCATCCGCACCAACGGCCGACCGTGGCGCAATTGGCCCGATCCAGTGCTGTCGGCCTCGTCGCTGATCGCCTTGCTGGTCGCGATGGTCGTGCCGTTCACCCCGGTCGGCACCTGGTTCGGCTTTGTCGCGCCGCCGCCGTTGATGATGGCCGGCATCGCGCTGCTCGTCGTCGTCTATCTCGCCTGCGCCGAGCTGCTGAAGCCCTTCGCGATCCGCAGCAAACGCAAGCGATAGAGATTTGTGACCGCGATATTTCAGATCATTTCGGACCCGCACAAATTTCCACCGACAGCGATTGACGCAGGTCAATCGCGCCCCCTGCTGCGCGCTCCTAGTATGGAACCGTGAGCCATGGAGGCGGACCAGGCGTCTGCCTCAATGTTGCAGCGAGGTCACCCGAGATGTCACGCAGCTTTGACGCCATCACCATCGGATCGGGGCTCGGCGGCCTGACCGCGGCGGCCCTGCTCGCCCGCGCAGGCCACGAGGTTCTGGTACTCGAGCGCAACCAGAATTTCGGGGGAGCGGCCACGGTCTATCGTCACGGCCAGCTCGCGATCGAGGCCTCGCTGCACGAGATCGACGGCCTGGACGCCTCCGATCCCAAGCTTCCGATCCTGCGCGCGCTCGGCATCGATCGCGATCTGCCCTTCGTGGATGTCGGCGCGCTGCACGAGGTGCGGAGCCCTCTGTTCGAGCGCCCCTTCGTGATGCCGCACGGCCTCGAAGCCGCCTCGGCCGCGGCGAAGGCGCAGTTTCCGGCGCACGCCAAGGGCATCGCCCAATATTTCGAGCGCATCGACGCCGTCCGGCAGGCGGTGGCGCTGATGAGCGAGCATCAGGACGACCGCGACTGGTGGCTCTGGAACGCGCCGACATTGCCGTGGCGCCTGTGGCCGCTGATCCGCGACCGGCACGCGACCTTGAGCGAAGTGCTCACCCGCCTGTTCGGTGACAGCGAGGCGATCAAGCTCGCGCTTGCCTCCAACCTCAGCTACTACACCGACGATCCCGACACGATGCCTTTCATCCAGTTTGCGATTCCGCAGGCCTCCTATCTCGTCGGCGGCGGACACTATGTCCGCGGCGGGTCGCAGGCGCTCAGCGATCGCCTGATCGCGATCATTCGCGACGCGGGCGGTGCGGTAGAGGCGGGACGCGAGGTCGAGACCATTCTGGTCGACGGCGCCCGCGCCCGCGGCGTGCGTCATCGCGCGACGAGGGCCGATGATGTGCGCGAGGAGCTGGCGCCGATTCTGCTCGGCAACGCGGCGCCCTCCGTGCTGGCCTCGATGCTGCCGCAGGACAAGCGCGCCGCGTTCCTGTCGCGCTACGAAGACCGGCAACCATCGATCTCACTTTGGAGCATAGCGATCGGTCTCAGCCGGCCGTCCGACGATTTCGGCGTCAGGCACTATTCGACCAGCGTGCTGCCGGGGTGGTTGACTAAACTCTCCGGTTTCCGCGAGGCCGGCGCACTGCTGGGCGAGGATCCACCGGCACGTCTCCCCCCCTACGGCTTCGTCGCCTACGATCAGATCGATACGGGCCTGAACGAGAGACCGCCTTATCTCGGCGCGCTCGTCGGCGTCGACCGGCTCGCGAACTGGACCGGTCTGTCCGCCGAAGCAAAGCGCTCCCGCAAGGAGCGTTGGATGGATCTCGTCATTGCCGATCTCGACCGGAATTATCCCGGAATCGCCGGCGCGATCACGCAGCGCGAGATGTCGACGTCCGAAACCTTCGCGCATTACCTCAACACGCCCGGCGGCGCGATCTACGGCTTCGCACCGCAAACGCGCGGATTCAAGCCAATGCCGGCGACCGCCATCAACGGCCTTTATCTCGCCTCGGCGTTCACGGGCGGCGGCGGCTTTACCGGCGCGATTCTCGGCGGAGGTTGGGCCGCACGGGCAGCGATGCACCCGAATGCGGGGCCAAGCGGCGCACAGGCGGCTTCCTGAAGTTTCGCCGTTCCGCGCGGCGCATGATGGCGATGCATCTGCGCCATTGATATCAGGCATATTTCCGTGTCTTTGGACGGTGCCGGGCCATGAGCCGGCCCGGACATCGCCGGGCCGGGGGCTTCGGCGCATGACGCGGGGCCATAACAATCACGATGTCCGCCACCGGCCAGACCACGAGCACCGAAACATCCGGTCACAACTGGGTCGCGAACCAGCCTTACCTGCTGCTCAGCATCACCGCGTTGTGCTGGGCCGGCAACGCCATCGTCGGGCGGCTTGCCGCCGGCCACATCCCGCCGGTGACGCTGTCGTTCCTGCGCTGGTCCTTCGCGTTCCTCCTGGTGCTGCCGTTCGCCTGGAAACATCTCGCACAGGACTGGCCGGCGATCCGCGGCAAGCTCGGCCTGATGGTGACGCTCTCGATCACCGGCATCGGCGCCTTCAACACCCTGCAATACTGGGCGCTGGAGCACACCCAGGCGCTCAACACGCTGCTGCTCCAGTCGGCCGCGCCGCTGCTCGTGGCGCTGTGGTCGCTGGCGATCCTCGGCATCAGGCTCACCGCGGCGCAGGCCTTCGGCGTACTGCTGTCGATGTGCGGCGTGCTGACCATCCTGCTGCATGGCGATTTCACCACGCTGTCGAACATCGAGTTCAACAAGGGCGACCTCATCTTCCTCCTCGCGCTGCTGATCTTCGCGCTCTATTCGGTGCTGAGCCTGAAGCGGCCGGCGATGCACGGCCTGTCGTTCCTCGCCTTCACCTTCGGCGCCGGCGCCGCCTGCCTCATTCCGCTGGAGATCTGGGAATTGTCCGCGCGGCCCGTGATGAAGTTCGACGCGCCGAACCTGCTGACCCTGTTCTATGTCGCGGTCTTCCCCTCCACCCTCGCCTATCTCTGCTTCAATCGCGGGGTGCGCCTGATCGGCGCCAACCGCGCCGCGCCGTTCTTCCACGTCGTGCCGGTGTTCGGTTCGATCATGGCGATGGTTTTCCTGGGCGAACGCCCGCAGGCGTTCCACTTCATCGGTTTCGCGCTGGTGCTGTCGGGCGTGTTCGCGGCGTCAAGGAAGCAGGCGAGCTAGCCCGCCTTGTCAGCTCGCCGCGCAGCGTTCTGCGGTCAGGTGCTCGCTGATGGGTTCATCCATACGATTTCCCAAACATAGCCGTCCGGATCTTCGATGTGGCGGTTATACATGAAGCCGAGATCCTGTGCCGGGTTGGGATCGGCGCGACCACCCGCCGCCACCGCGCGAGTCAGCGTTGCATCGACGGCGTCGCGGTCATCGACCGTGAGGGCGATCAAGACCTGACTGTCGCGGCGCGGGTCACCAATCGGGCGTTTGGTGAATTGGCGATAGTGGTCGTGGGTCAGCAGCATCACGCCAATCGCGTCCGTGACCATGAGCGAGGTCGAACTCTCGCCCGAGAACTGAGGGTTCACCGTACCGCCGAGCGCCACATAGAACGCCGTCGATGCGGCGAGATCGCGCACGGGCAGGTTCAGCAGAATCATCCTGGACATTGCTTTTCCTTCTTCAGCGGCGGGATGCCGCGCTATTGCAAAGTTCTGCTTGCGAGAGTGCCTGCCGGCCTCGGGGCCGTTGTGGCGCCTCGCCGTCGGCTGTTACCGTGGATGAACGAGCCCCTAGATGTAGCGCGCCGCGCCCATGCAGAGGGCGGTGATGGCGAGCAGAGCGGCGGCCACGCGCTGGGCGGTCGCGATGCGCGAACGCACATTGGTCGCCTCGCTCGTGCCACGACGCAAGCTCAGCAGCGCACGAGGACCGGTTGCGGCCTGAACGCCGGCTGCGATCAGCGCGCAAACCGCACCAAGCGCGAGCACTTGCTCGGCCGCGCCAAAACTGCCGGAATGAACGAGATGCCCGAGATAGCCGCCGGTGAGAATCGCAATCATCGCCGCGCCGAGTTGCGGACCGACGAGCTGCTCGCCCCCGGCTGCTCCGGTTCGCGCCAGCGCAAAGCTTGATCCGGCCCAGAACACGGACGACAACACATGAAGCGACAGTGCGATTACGAGGGCAGTCTGCATGGCAAGCTCCAAACCGGCTTCTAAATTGGATATACATTATGTATAATCAATACGTCAAGACAATGGCAGGGCGATGCCGAAGCGCAGCTATGTGAGCTCGGTCCGCGCCTCCGCGGCCGCGGAGACGCGCGAACGCATCATCGCGGCCGGCGCGCGCCTGCTGCGCAAGGATGCGAGCATCGCGAACTTCTCGCTCGACGTGGTGGCGAAGGCGGCCGGCGTCACGCGGCTGACCGTCTACAACCAGTTCGGATCCCGGCGCGGACTGCTGGAGGCCGTGTTCGACGACATCGCACGGCAGGGCGGGCTGTTCGAACTGGCCGACGTGATGGCGCTGCCGGATCCACGCGCCGCGCTCGATCGCGTCGTCGCGATCTTCTGCACCTTCTGGGCGCACGACCCCGCGATCGGCGGCCTCAACCAGGCGATCGCAACCGATCCCGAATTCGGCAATGCGCTGGTCGCGCGCAACGAACGGCGGCGTGAGCTTGTGACGGGACTGGTGACACGCATCACCGAGAGCCGTGCCGCAAAGCGGGCCATGCAGGATGCCGTCGACCTGATCTTCGTACTGACGAGCTATCCGACCTTCGCGGCGCTGAGCCCGCAACGGTCGACGGAGGAGGTCTGCCGCCTGTTGCAGACGGCGTGCCACGCCGCTGTGGATGCGTCGATGGCGGATGCGCGCGCGGAGCGGAAGAAATAGGCCGGCGGCTCTGCCTTCGCGAAAGGCTAACACGCAAGAGCGCGCGCTACTTCATCTTGAACTTGCTGTACGCCTCGCTCGTCGCGATGATGACGTGCTCGGCGCAGCCGTTGACGCGGTGGGGGTCGGCTTCACGCTCGTAGGCCTCCGACGTCATCATGTCGAGAAAGGCTGCGACGGTGGGGTAGTGGACCAGCGCGACGAAATCCCAGTCATTGCCCGGTTGCGGGCCGAGCGCGACCGCCTTGGCCTCGCCGGTCCAGAGCAGTGTGCCGCCGCGTGCTTTGATCATGGGAACGGTGATCGCGCTGTAGCGCAAATAGGCGTCCCAGCCCGAACCGTCACCGTCGCGCGAGCGCGCGTGGAAGCGCATCAGGTTCAGCATCACCACCGGCGCATGCCGGTCGAGCCCTTCCAGGCCCTTGATGTTCAACATATTGACCGCCAACGGCACCTCCTCAGGTCATGCGTGCATTGTAGCATTGCGGCGGCGTGACTTGTGTCGCGACGGCAATCCGGCGCAAGGTTGTATCTGACCCCAATGACGACCGCTTCGCCCGCGCCACCAGCCTCGAATCCGGCCAGTTGGCTCAACAACCAGCCCTATCTGCTGCTCAGCCTGAGCTCGTTGTTCTGGGCCGGCAACATCGTGCTCGCGCGCCATGTCGGCGCGCATGTGCCGCCGCTGACGGTGACCACGATCCGCTGGTTCGGCGTGTTCCTCATCCTGCTGCCGTTCGCCTGGCCGCATCTGAAGCGCGACTGGCCGGCTCTGCGCAAGAGCCTGCCCCTGATGCTGTTCCTGTCGCTGGTGGGTTTTGCCTTCAACAACGCGATCTCGTACTGGGCGCTGCAATACACGGAAGCGCTGAACGCGCTGCTGATCCAGTCGGCCGGACCGCTGTTCGTCGCGCTGTGGTCGCTGGCGCTGTTCGGCGTGCGGCTGACGGCTGCGCAGCTCGCCGGCATCGCGATCTCGCTTCTCGGCGTGCTGACCATCATCCTGCGCGGCGATCTCTCCGCCCTTGCCAGCATCAGCTTCAACAGGGGCGACATCATGTTCGCGTCCTCGCTGGTGGCATTCGGACTCTACTCCGCCTTCATCCCGCGCCGGCCGAAGGTCCATCAGCTCTCCTTCCTGTCCTTCACGACCTGCTGTGGCGCGATCATGCTGCTGCCCACCGCCGTCTGGGAGGCCTGGAGCGGCAACGTCATGCAATTCGATGGGGTGACGCTGGCAACGTTCGGCTACATCCTGATCTTCCCCTCGACGCTCGCCTATCTCTTCTTCAACCGCGGCGTGGCGCTGATCGGACCGAACCGGGCCGCGCCGTTCTTCCATCTGGTGCCGGTGTTCGGCTCGGCGATGGCGATCCTGCTGCTCGGCGAAAAGCTCCAGCCGTTTCACCTGATCGGCTACGCGCTGGTGCTCGCCGGCGTCGTCATCGCCTCGCGCCAGGGCGCGGCGGTGAAATAATTCCGCAACGCGGAGGCAAGGCAACAAACTCGAGCCTTCCGATTCCAACAAAGAGAAGCTAGGTTCCCCGCCAACGAAAAAGAGGGAACGACCAGACATGCTTTCAGCGTTGATTCGAAACCTGCGCACCATCGGCACGGCCGCGCTCTGCCTCGCCGCCTCGACCGCCGCAGAGGCCGACAATTACCCCAGCCGCAACATCACGCTGGTGCTGCCGTTCGCCGCCGGCAGCGGCACCGACACCACGACCCGGCTGATCTCGCAGCATCTGTCGCAGGCGCTGGGCGTCGGCATCGTGATCGAGAACAAGGCGGGCGCCAACGGCATGATCGCGGCAACTTTTGTCGCGCGCGCCGCCCCCGACGGCTACACGCTGCTGGTGACGACCAACACGACGCATTCGGCCAATCCCTACCTGCTCAAGAGCCTCACTTACGATCCGGTCAAGGATTTCACCCCGATCGCGCGCACCGGCGATTTGCCCTTCATGCTGGTCATTCACCCCGAGGTGCCGGCCAAGACCGTCGGCGAGCTGGTCGCCTACGGCAAGGCCAATCCGGGCAAGCTGAGCTACGCTTCGGGCTCGTCGTCGGCGATCGTGTCGGGGGCGACGTTCGCGCACAATGCCGGGCTCGACCTGCTGCACGTGCCCTACAAGAGCTCGCCGCCGGCGCTCAACGACGTCATGGGCGGCCGCGTCTCGATGATGTTCGTGGACATCCTGACCGGCCTGCCGCACGTCAACGGCAACGCGCTGCGCGCGCTCGCCGTCACCACCAAGGACCGCTCTCCGCTGGTGCCGAACCTGCCCTCGATGCAGGAGGCCGGCGTGCCGGACTTCGACATCTCCTCGTGGCAGGGCTATTTCGGTCCGGCCGGCATGCCGAAGGAGATCGTGACGCGGCTCAACGCCGAGATCAGGAAGATCGTCGAGAAGCCGGAGATCAAGGCGCAACTCGCCACCCTCGGCATGGATGCCTTCTCGGGCACGCCGGAACAGCTCGGCACCTTCGTGAACGAGCAGCTGGTGCTGTGGGAAAAGCTGATCCGGGAAGCGGGGATCGAGAAGCAGTAGGCGCTGTCATTCCGGGGCGCGCGAAGCGCGAACCCGGAATCTCGAGATTCTCGGGTGCGCAATTGCGCACCAGAGTTCGATGCTTCGCATCGCCCCGGAATGACTGTCCCAAGAACGTGGATGCCCGGGACAAGCCCGGGCATGACGTCGGAGTTGATGGTAGCGCTGGTGCGTTGAGCTTACGCCGCGCGCACCTTGGCGAGGAAGCCGTCCACCGCGCTGCGTAGCGCGCCGGACTGGCTGTCCAGCTCGCGGGCGTTGGTGAGCACGTCGGTGGCGGCGGTGCCGGTCGCTTCCGCGGCCGAGGTGACGCTGCCGATATTCGCGTTGATCTCGCTCGAGCCGGCGGCGACCGACTGGATGTTGCGGGCGATCTCGCGGGTCGCCTCGCCCTGCTGCTCGATCGAGGCGGAAATGCCCGCCGTGATCTCGCTCATCTCGGCAATCGTCTGGGTGATGCCGCCGATCGCCGCGACCGCATCGCTGGTCGAGGTCTGCATCGCCGCGACCTGGGCGGAGATTTCCTCGGTGGCCTTCGCGGTCTGGTTGGCGAGCGCCTTGACCTCGGAGGCGACGACGGCGAAGCCGCGGCCGGACTCGCCGGCGCGGGCCGCCTCGATGGTGGCGTTGAGCGCGAGCAGGTTGGTCTGCGCCGCGATCGAATGAATGAGCTTGACCACCTCGCCGATCTTCTCCGCGCCGGTGGAGAGCTCCTGCACCGTGGCGTTGGTGCGCTCGGCGTCGTTGACCGCCCGGCTCGCCACTTCGGTCGAACGCGTCACCTGGCGGGAGATTTCCGCAACCGAGCTCGACAGCTCTTCTGCGGCGGCGGCAACCGTGCCGACATTGCCCGAGGCCTTCTGCGAGGCCGCGCCGACGGTCGCCGCGCGCGACGAGGCATTGCTCGCGGTCGCCGTCATCGACTGCGCCGTGCTCTGCATGCCGGCCGCGGCCGAGGAGACCGAGCGGACGATACCGTTGACGCTGCGTTCGAAGTCGTTGGCGATCTCTTCCATCGCGCTGCGACGATCCGCCGCGGCGCGTTCCTTGGCGTCCGCCTCGGTCTTCTCGAGATCACGAATACGGACCGCATTGTCCTTGAAGATCTGAACGGTCGAGGCCATTGCGCCGACCTCGTCGCCGCGGCCGACGCCGGGAATGTCACCCTCGAGCTTGCCGTCGGCGAGATCCTCCATGCGCATGCCGAGCAGCGCCAGCGGACGGCTGATGCTGCGGCCGATCATCCAGGCGACGCTGCCGGCGACGATGACGATGCCAAGCATGGCGAGGCCGAGCACCCAATAGACCGGGCCCATCTTGGCGTCGATATCGTCGAGATAGGCCCCGGTGCCGAGATACATGTCGAAGCCGGGCACCGCGACGGCGTAGCCGAGCTTGCGGATGGGCTTCTCCTGGCCGGGCTTCACATATTCATAATACAGCAGGATCGAACCATTGGCCTTGACGCCATCCATCAGCTCGACGGACAGCCTGCGGCCGTTGGTCACCACATCCATGCGGTTGGCGCCGATCTGCTTCGGATCGGGGGCAAGCTGCGTGATGCCGTCATAGGACGTGCCGAACAGGTAGCCCGCACCGTTGTCGTAGGTCATCGCATTGCCGTAGCGGCGAAGCTCGGCCATGGCCGCGTCCTTCGTCATCTCGCCGGCATCGACGCGCTTCTTCAGCGCAGCGGCGTAGTTGCGCCCCAACTCGACGATCGCCTTGGCCTGGTCGATGCGCGCATTCACCATCTCCTGCTTCATCAGGTAGCCGGCGAGAACTCCGGAAATGCACAGGCCGAACAGGGTAACACCGACAAGGATGCCAAGCTTGGGGGCGATCTTCAGATTGCTCAACTTCACGATGGGCTCCTCGGGTGACGCGGGCTCGCGCAGACCTTTTTATTTGAATCAACTTTTAGTGTGTGACCCCTTAGCAAGTTACTTACGTGCCTCCGTAGAAGCCCTGACGATGCCGCGAAAACCGGCAAATAATGGTCAAGCCGGCAACCGGCGATTGTACGCACGCACCCCGATTTCGCGTAAAAGACGCAAAGGCCCGCCGAGAAGGCCGGGCCGCAACAAGAACCGACAAACCAAATCGGGAGCAGGAAATGCCGAAATACAGGGTGGTGACGCCGAAGGGCGCGAGCTTCACGGTCGCGGGCAGCGATTATTCCTACGAGCGCGAGGCGCTCGATCCGATCGACGCCGAGATCATCGAAGCCCCGGCCAACGAGGCCGAGTTCATTGCCGCCGCGAAAAACGCCGACGCCATCTATGCCAAGGGCATCCCGATCACCAAGTCGATCATCGACGCACTGGAGAGCTGCAAGGTCATCACGCTCGGCTCGGTCGGCGTGGACAGCGTCGACGTGAAGGCCGCCACCGCGCGCGGCATTCCCGTCACCAACATCCCCGACACCTTCATCGAGGAGGTCGCCGACCACGCCATGATGCTGCTGCTCGCCGGCTTCCGCCGCCTGGTCGAGCAGGACAGGATGGTGCGCAGCGGCCGCTGGGCCGAGGGCCGGCCGGCGTTGCTGAAGATCCCGCGGCTGATGGGCCAGACGCTCGGCTTCATCTCGTTCGGACGCGTCGCGCGAGCGGTTGCCAAGCGCGCCGCGCCTTTCGGCCTGCGCATGATGGCCTACGACCCCTTCATCCAGGAAACGCTGATGTACGACCACGGCGTCATCCCCGCGACGCTGAACGAGGTGCTGTCGCAATCCGACTTCGTATCGATGCACGCGCCCGCGCGGCCCGAAGTGCACCACATGCTGACCGAGAAGCACTTCCGGCAGATGAAGAAGGGCTCGATCTTCATCAACACCGGTCGCGGCGCCACGGTGGACGAGGAGAGCCTGATCAAGGCGCTGCAGGAGGGCTGGATCGCGCACGCCGCCCTCGACGTGCTGGAGAAGGAGCCGCCCTCGCACAACAATCCCATCCTCAGCATGGAGAACGTGACCCTGACCGCCCATGTCGCCTCGGCCTCGGCACGGTTCGACGAGGCACGCAAGCGCCGCGTGGGCTACGAATTGTCACTGGTGCTTCAGGGCATGTGGCCGGTAAGCTGCGTCAATCCGTCGGTACTGCAAAGCACCGCGCTCCGCCGCTGGCAGCCCGTCAGCATGGATCGCGGACCGAACAGCTAGGCGGCCGGCCGCACGACGCGCCGGAAACCGGAAGACCCTTCACCGGCGATCAACGCCGGGAAGGGAGACAACAGGGAGGAACTGATGAGGAACGACCTTACACGTCGTGACGCCTTGGCGCTGGGCCTGTCCGCTGCGACGTTCGCGGCAACCGGTGCTGCGGCGCAAACACCGCCATCACAGATCAAGGCCGCCGATGTGCCGGCCCCCAAGCTCGCGATCGAGAAGGGCGCGAGCCTGCGCATGCTGCGGCCGGTGCGGTTCGTCCAGGCCGACGAGGACGTGTTTCGCGCCAATGCGGCCAAGTTCACCAAGGAGACCGGGGTCGAGGTCAAGGTCGACTTCGTCGGCTGGGAGGACATCAACCAGCAGACCGCGGTGACGGCCAATTCCGGTGCCGGCCCCGACATCATCATCGGCTTCTCCGATGCTCCGCACATCTACATCGACAAGCTGATCGAGCTGACCGACGTCGCCGACTATGTCGGCAAGCGTTACGGCGGCTGGCTGCCGCTGGCGCAGCGCTACGGCAAGAGGAACAAGAGCGACGCCTGGATCGGACTGCCGTTCGGCGCCACCGCGGGTCCGCTGATCTACCGCAAGTCGATCCTGCAATCGGTCGGCTTCGACAAGGTGCCGGAGGACCACGCCGGCATCGTCGACCTCTGCCAGAAGCTGCAGAAGGCCGGCAAGCCGGCCGGCTTCGCGCTCGGCAACGCCAAGGGCGACGGCAACGGTTTTGCGAACTGGGCACTGTGGTCACACAACGCCGCCCTGCTCGACGAAGAGGGTAACGTCACCATCAACAGCAAGGAGACGATTGCCGCGCTGAACTGGGTCAAGCAGCTCTACCCGACCTTCATCGCCGGCACGACCTCGTGGAACGACGTCAGCAACAACCGCGCCTACTCCTCGCAGGAGATCGCGCTGACCGCCAACGGCGTCTCGCTGTACTTCTCGCTGAAGAACGATCCGGCGACCAAGGCGATCGCCGACGACAGCGAGCATCAGTTGCTGCCGAAGGGCGTCGCCAAGATCTCGCCGATGGCGGGCCTGACGTTGAACGCCATGGTGTTCAAGCACAGCCAGTATCCCAACGCCGCAAAGGCCTTCCTGCAATACATGCTGGAAAAGGACCAGTACGAGCCGTGGCTCAATGCCAACTCCGGCTACTGGGCCCAGCCGCTGGCCGCCTATGCCGATGCCGCCGTGTGGTCGCAGGACCCCAAGGTGAAGCTGTTCAAGGACACCATGAACAGCACCTATTATGACGGCTACAGGGGCCCGATCTCGACGGCGACCGGCGCCGTCAGCGCCGACTACGTGCTGATTCAGATGTGCGCGTCGGTCGCGACCGGCGCTGCCACGCCGGAAGCCGCAGCCGCGGAAGCCGAACAGCGCTGCAAGCGGTACTTCCGGCGGCAGAAGTAACGGCCGGCGGCGCGGCCGTCATTGCGAGCGAAGCGAAGCAATCCGGAGCGTGTCCGCGGAGGCAGTCTGGATTGCTTCGTCGCTACAGCGCAAAATTGCTACGCAATTTTGTCGCGAGCTCCTCGCAATGACGGCGGGGTGACCTTCAACGACAGGACAACGACACGATGTCCGTGACCACACTTCCCCCTCTCGCCCTGGCCCAGCGGCAGCCGTCCTGGCTGGTGCGCCTGTTCGACTACAAGCCGTTCCTGATCGTGATGTGCCTTGCGCCCGCGATCGGGCTGCTGGCGGTCTTCCTGACCTATCCGCTCGGCCTCGGCATCTGGCTCGCCTTCACCGACACCACGATCGGCCGCAAGGGCGACTATGTCGGCCTGGAAAACTTCCAGTATCTGCTCACCGACCCCCTGTGGTGGAACGCGGTATTCTACAGCGTGGTCTACACGGGCATAGCGACGTTCGGGAAGTTCGCGCTCGGCTTCTGGCTGGCGCTCCTGCTCAACAACCATTTTCCGTTCAAGAGCCTGCTGCGGGCGATCATTCTCCTGCCCTGGATCGTGCCGACGGTGCTCTCGGCGCTGGCGTTCTGGTGGATCTACGATCCGCAATTCTCGATCATCTCCTATCTCCTGGTCGACGTGCTGCACTGGCGGTCGAGCAACATCGACTTCCTCGGCTCGCCCTGGCCGGCGCGCTTCTCGCTGATCGTCGCCAATATCTGGCGCGGCATTCCCTTCGTCGCGATCTCGCTGCTGGCGGGCCTCCAGACCATCTCGCCCTCGCTCTACGAGGCTGCGATGCTCGACGGCGCCAGCGCCTGGCAGCGCTTCCGCTACATCACCTTCCCGATGATGATGCCGATCCTCGCCATCGTGATGACGTTCTCGATCATCTTCACCTTCACCGACTTCCAGCTCGTCTACGCCATCACCCGCGGCGGCCCCGGCAACTCCACCCATTTGCTGGCAACGCTGGCCTTCCAGCGCGGCATTGCCGGTGGCGAGCTCGGCGAAGGCGCCGCCATCGCGGTGTCGATGATCCCGTTCCTGGTGTTCGCGACGCTGTTCTCCTATTTCGGCCTGGCGCGCCGCAAATGGCAGCAGGGAGAGAGCAATGACTGATACGGTCGCGCAAGCCACACCCGACACCAAGGCGGCGCCCGACACCATGGCCTGGGATTCCGGGCTGCGGCGGCTGATGATGATCTACCTGCCGCTCGGCTGCTTCGTGCTGATCCTGCTGTTTCCGTTCTACTGGATGGCGATCACCTCGTTCAAGCCGAACGCCGAGCTGATGAACTACAAGGCGCACAATCCGTTCTGGATCTCCTCGCCGACGCTGGCGCACATCAAGCACCTGCTGTTCGACACCGCCTATCCGCGCTGGCTGTGGACGACGATGCTGGTTGCGATCGGCTCGACCACGCTGTCGCTGATCGCGAGCACGCTTGCCGCCTATGCGATCGAACGCCTGCGCTTCCGCGGCAGCCCCTATGTCGGCCTCGGCATCTATCTCGCCTACCTCGTGCCGCCGTCGATCCTGTTCATTCCGCTCGCCACCGTCGTGGTGCAGTTCGGCCTGTTCGACTCACCGATGGCGCTGATCCTGGTCTACCCGACCTTCCTGGTGCCGTTCTGCACTTGGCTCCTGATCGGTTATTTCAAGTCGATCCCCTACGAGCTCGAGGAATGCGCGCTGGTCGACGGCGCGACGCGGCTCCAGATCCTGCGCCGGATCACGCTGCCGCTCGCCGTGCCCGGCCTGATCTCGGCCGGCATCTTCTCCTTCACGCTGTCCTGGAACGAGTTCATCTATGCGCTCGCCTTCATCCAGAGCGGCGCCAACAAGACCGTGCCGGTCGCGATCCTGACCGAGCTCGTCACCGGCGACGTCTACCAATGGGGCGCGCTGATGGCGGGCTCGCTGCTCGGCTCGCTGCCGGTTGCGATCTTCTACTCGCTGTTCGTGGATTACTACGTGTCCTCGCTGACCGGCGCGGTAAAGGAGTAATCGGCGGTTGCACGCGACGATCGTGCAATCGCGATAGACTGCTCACTTCTTCCGTCCCATCATGTCACGGTGATGGCGGGTCGATCGCTGGCGCCGTCAATTTATCGCTCGAGAAAGCGAGAATTGCATGGGATCGCCAAATTCGTTATCGCGGCGCGGCTTTTGCCTGTGTTGCGTCGGCGGCGCCACGTTCGCCGCCTCCGCCGGATGGCTCACACCGCGCGAGGCCTACGCCGAGGCGCGCGGCCTCGTCAGCCTGATCAAGGACAGTGCGGCAATTTCTCCGATCACGGCCTCCAGGCTTCGCAACAATATCAGCGTGCTCGAAGGCTCCGGCGGCAACATCGCCGTCCTGACCGGGTCCGACGGCAAGCTCCTGGTCGATGCCGGCATCCGCGTGTCGCGCGCCCAGCTCACCAATGCGCTGGCCGGTCTCGGCACCGATCCCGTCACCCATCTCGTCAACACCCACTGGCATTTCGACCATGCCGACGGCAATGAGTGGCTGCATTCGGCCGGCGCGAAGATCATCGCACACGAGAACACCCGGAAGCACCTCCTCGGCGTTCAGCGCGTCGAAGACTGGGACTACAATTTCCTTCCGCTCGGACCCGGCGGGATTCCGAGCGAAGTGTTTGCCGGCAGCCACAAGCTCGGTCTCAACGGCGCCTCGATCAGCCTGAAATATTTCGGGCCCGCACACACCGACAGCGACGTCTCCGTCACCTTCGTGGAAGCCAACATCGTCCACGTCGGCGACACATTCTGGAACGGCATCTATCCGTTCATCGACTATTCGACCGGCGGCAGCATCGACGGGATGATCGCGGCATGCGACGCCAATCTCGCGGCGACCGACAAGGATACGATCATCATTCCCGGTCATGGCAAGCCGGTCAGCAACAAGGCCGAGCTTCAGGCGTTCCGCGACATGCTGGTCGCGATCCGCGACAACGTCGCCCGGCTGAAGGCGCAGGGACGCACCTGGGACGAAACCGTCGCGGCGAAGCCAACCGCGGCCTTCGACGCGCAATGGGGGCAGTTCGTGATCGACCCCGGCTTCTTCACCAGGCTGGTCTACCAAGGCGTTTGAGGAGCGGACGACTGACGTCCGACCACCGAGTTTAACGGGGAGACCGACATGAGCATCGCAGAATTCACACCGGCGCCAGCCCGGCTCGATCGGCGGCGCCTGATTCTCGGATTGTCCGGGATGGCTGTTGCCGCGGCTCCGCAGGCTGCATCGGCCAAGTCGCAAGCCGGCGCGCAAGGCGGCGGCTATCCGGTCGTCCATCATCGAACCACGACCGTCGACGGCATCAGGATCTTCTATCGCGAAGCGGGGCCCAAGGACGCACCTGCGGTGCTGTTGCTGCACGGCTTCCCGACCTCGTCGCACATGTTTCGCAACCTGATCCCGGCACTGGCCGACCGCTACCACGTGATCGCTCCCGACTACCCCGGCTACGGCCAGAGCGACATGCCGCCGCGCGCGTCGTTCAAGTACACGTTCGACCGTTTCGGTGAGCTCGTCGACGGCCTGCTCGATCAGCTCGGCGTCACCCGCTATGCGATGTATGTCATGGATTACGGCGCTCCCGTGGGCTGGCGGCTGGCGCTCAAGCATCCCGAGCGCGTCAGCGGCCTGATCGTGCAGAACGGCAACGCCTATGACGAAGGGCTGAAGAAGTTCTGGGATCCGATCAAGCAATACTGGGCCGACGGATCCGATGCGAGCCGGCAGGCGTTGATGAAGCTCGTCACGCTGGAGACCACGAAATTCCAGTACACCGACGGCATGTCCGACGTCAGCCGGATTTCACCGGACAACTGGGTGCACGATCAGGCGTTGCTCGACCGTCCCGGCAACAGCGAAATCCAGATGGACCTGTTCTACGACTACCGGACCAATCTGCCGCTGTATCCCGCGGTGCAGGCCTACTTCCGCAAGCACAAGCCGCCGACACTGATCGTCTGGGGCAAGAACGATTTCATCTTTCCCGCCGACGGCGCCCATCCCTACAAACGCGACCTGCCCCAGGTGGAATTTCACCTCATCAACACCGGCCATTTCGCGCTCGAGGACAAGTTCGACGAAATGGTCCCGCTGATCCGCGACTTCCTCGCCCGCAAGATCGCCTGATCCTTTCGGAAGGAACGGCCATGTACGCCCCCCTCGACTGCATGGCCGTTCTGGCGGCCTCCACATTGTTTGCAGCGACCGCCGTCGCCCAGACCGCCAGAGACGTGCGTGGCCCCTCCCCGCTGGTTGCGATCGAAAACGAGGCGCCCGCCCGGCTGATCGTCGATTCGCCGCTCGCCGAGCAGTTGGCGCGAGGCCTCGTCTTCATCCAGTATGCGACGGAAAACCTGCGCGTGGTGCCGGTGTTCGGTAAGGGCGCGCTCGACGTATCGCCACGCATCGGCCACGTCCACGTTACGGTCGACGACGCGCCGTGGCATTTTGTCGATGCCAGTGGCGAGACCGTGATCGTGGTCGGACTGAAGCCGGGCCCGCACAAGGTGCTGTTCGAGCTGGCCGATCCCACACACCGCGTGATCGACAGCAAGACGGTCAGCTTCGAGATTCCGCCACAGCCAAAGCCAGTGCCCTCGCCGGCGCGGTAAAGGAGTAGGACGAATTCAAGCCTGTGAGGCGCACGAAACGCGCCCGGATCGCGTTCTCGGGCGCCTTTACAGACGACGATCTGCTGCATAGGCTCCAGAACATTATTTTTTGATTTTTTGGAGCATTTGACATGAAGACGTTGGTGTTGACCGTCATCGCTGTTCTGTTTCTCGTCCCCGTTGCGTCGAGCGCGCAGGCCCAAACCGGAACGTCGACTGCAACCAAGAAGAGCAGCAAGCAACCACAGACCAAAAATCTGCCGCGGTGCAGCCGCGCAAATCAGATGGCCGGCAAACCGTGTTACGGTGGGTAGCGCCGAGCAAGGAGTGACAAAACCCCGGCAACGCGCCGGGGCTTTGGCTGCGGCCTTTGGCCCGCTTTCACAAAACTGAAACAAGGGATCCGCATAAGGCATGCGTCCGCCAACAGGAGACGCACATGCGCGCGACTTTTCTTGCCACCGTCGCAACGATCATTCTCACCGCGAGCACGGCGCTCGCGCAGAGCGAAGGTGAATTCCCGGCCAGGCTCGCCGGCCACGTGGTGATGCCGGCCGAATCGTTCATCGACGCGCCGGCGGATGCGCCCGCCGATCTCAAGACCTCCGGAAAGTACACCACCGGCAAGCGCGTCGACGCGCTCGGCACCGTGATGGGCAAGTCCTATGAGCGGGCGACCGGCGTGTCGCTGCCGTTCAAGGGCCAGCCGCTCCAGGGCCATTCCGGCATCAAGACCATGCCCGACGGCAGCTTCTGGGTCATCACCGACAACGGCATGGGCGCCCGCGCCAACTCGCCGGATTCGATGCTGTATCTCAACCGCTACAAGATGGATTGGGCGAGCGGCAAGATCGAGCGGCAGGAGACGATCTTCCTGCACGATCCCGACAGACGCGTGCCGTTCCGCATCGTCCATGAGGACACGCAGAAGCGCTACCTCACCGGCTCCGACTTCGACACCGAAGGTTTCCAGATCATCGGCGATACTTTCTGGATCGGCGACGAGTTCGGCCCCTACATCCTCAAGGCCGACAAGACCGGCAAGATCCTCGGTGTGTTCGAGACGGTTGCCGACGGCAAGCCGGTGCGCTCGCCCGATCACTGGGCGGTGACGACGCCGGGCGCGCCGGGCGCGACCTACACCAACGTCAACCTGCGCCGCTCCAAGGGGTTTGAGGGCTTTGCCTCGTCCAAGGACGGCAAATTCCTCTACGGCCTGCTCGAGGGCCCGCTGTGGGACGCCGACAAGAAAGACTGGGAGAAGGTCGACGGCAAGGAAGCCTCCCGCATCCTCGAATTCGACGTCGCCGCGGAAAAATTCACCGGCCGCTACTGGCAATATGTGTTCGAGCAGAACGGCAACGCCATCGGCGATTTCAACATGATCGATCCGATCAACGGCCTCATCATCGAGCGCGACAATGGCGAAGGCACGGCCGACAAGGCCTGCCCGCAGGGCACTCGCGGCGACAACTGCTTTCCTGATCTCGCCAAATTCAAGCGCGTCTACAAGATCGAGCTCACCGAGGCCAACGTCGGCAAGCCCGTGCGCAAGATCGGCTATATCGACCTGTTGAAGATCAAGGATCCCGACAAGAAGGCGAGAAAGCCGCTCAACGACGGCGTCTACACGTTCCCGTTCTTCACCATCGAGAACGTCGATCGCGTCGACGACGCCCACATCATCGTCGGCAACGACAACAACCTGCCGTTCTCGTCCAGCCGCGATCCCAACAAGGCCGACGACGACGAGTTCATGCTGCTCGAGGTCGCGGACTTTCTGAAGGCGAAGTAAGGCCCTTCTCTCTCAACACGGTCATCGCCCGGCTTGACCGGGCGATCCAGTACTCCGTGACAGGAGTACTTGAATCGAGAGGCCGCGGAGTACTGGATGCCCCCGCCTTCGCGGGGCATGACAACGGAGCTACCTCACCGTAAACTCCACCGGGATCGAAAAGCTCATCGCGCCGTTCTTGATCTCGTCGGGAAACGGCGGAAACGGCGAGGCCTGACGGATCATCGACATGGCCTGGGCGTCGAAGGCGGCAACGCCGGAGGAGCCGCCGAGACGGCTCGACGTGACCTGCCCGCTGCGGCTGAGGGTGAAGCTCAGCCTGGCCACGCCGCGCTGACCGCCGCCACCGGACGGATATTGGTGGAAACGCATCAGATGCGCGCGGACGCGTTGATTGTAGGACGCGATCGCCGAGGCCACCGCGCCCGCGCTCATCGCGGACGCCATGGGCGCCTCGCGCTCGGCGCGCGGCGGCGCGCTGGTGCGCGGCACGGGCATCGCCTCCGAGGGCTTTTTTGCCTCGCGGCGAACGATCTTCGGCTTCTCCGGCACAGGCTTTTCAACCGGCACGATCTTCGCGGGTTCGGGCCTGGCTGGTGTCGGCTCCAGCTTCCGCTCAGGCGGTGCCGCCACGTCCGGCTTGTCCTGCGGCGGTGTCGGCGCGACGGTCTCCTCGACCGCCTGTCGCTGCGCGGGCTCCGGCGGCGAAGCGTCGGCCTCCTGCATCACCGGCCCGGGCGCGACGTCGTCCGGCATTGACTGCGGCGCCGAGGTCACCGGCGCCATGTCGACCATGATCGCCGGGAGGCTGACGCCATGCTCCGGTTGCGACTTCAGCCAGCTCATCGCAAGCAGCGCGGCAGCGACATGAAACGCCACGATCACCGCGGCGGAGACGCCCCAGCGGGCGCCCTCGCACTCGCCGAGCGGCTCGTGCAGGGCAAAGGCGCTCGCGGCCATCAGCCGCGTCCGTCGAGGCCGACCAGGGCGACCTTCAAGTAGCCGGCATTGCGCAAGCTGTTCATCACCTCCATCAGATCGCCATAAGAGACGGCCTTGTCGGCGCGGAGATAAATGCGCTCGTCCTTGCGGCCCCTGGTGGCGGCGTCGAGCGAGGAACTGAGCGCCTCGCGGGCCACGACGTCTTCGCCGACGGCAATCGAGAGGTCCGGCTTCACGGTGACGAAGACCGGCTTGTCCGGCCGCGGCGCCGGCTCGGCGGCGGTTGCCGGCAACTCGACGCCGATGTCGACGGTGGCGAGCGGTGCGGCCACCATGAAGATGATCAGCAGCACCAGCATCACGTCGATGAACGGCGTGACGTTGATCTCATGGGTGACGTCGAGATCACCGGGGTCGCCGCGCTTGAGCGGCGATCCCGGACCTGCGCCGAGCTTTGCCGCCATGGCCTACTCCGCCGCCCGCGCCAGGCGGAAATCACTGATATCGCGCTGGCGGCTCACCAGCAGCATCAGCTGCGCCGAGGCATCGCCAAGCAGCGCGCGGTAATTGGCGATGCCGCGGACGAGATGATTGTAGATCACGACTGCCGGGATCGCGGCTACGAGGCCGAGCGCGGTGGCAAGCAGCGCCTCCGCGATGCCGGGCGCGACCACCGCAAGGCTCGTGGTGTGGCTCTCGGAGATGCCGATGAAGGCGTTCATGATGCCCCACACCGTGCCGAACAGGCCGACAAACGGCGCGGTGGCGCCGATGGTCGCGAGCACGCCGGTGCCGCGCGCGATCTGCCTGGACATCGCCGCCTCGACCCGCTCCAGCCGCAGCGCCACGCGCTCCTGAAGACCGTCGTCGACAATGCCGCCGGAGAGCTCCGCCTCCTTCGCGCAGGACTGGATGAGCTGGGCGACCGCATCATGGGCGTCCCCGGTCCGCTCCGCCGCCTCCGCCAGCTTCATCCGGCCCTCGAGCGCGCGCGTCCGCTGCACGGCGAGCGCACTCTTGCGGCGCAGCTCGACGGTCTTGGCGAGCCACACCGTCCACGTCACCACCGAGGCGACGGCCAGCCCGATCATCACCGTCTTCACGATGATGTCGGCGCCGAGGAACATGCCCCACGGCGACAGATTGCGCGGCAACAGCGCTTCGTCGATCGCGAAGGCCGGCGCCGGCGCGAGCGCCAGCGCGATGGTTAGGATCACGTGCCGAAGCCTGGACTTGCCTTGCATCCTGATCACCCGACAGACAGAAGGAAGCTATGCCGCGATCCGATCCGCGAGCTGGCGGAACCGCGCGAGCTGGTCCGCACGCAGCGCCCGGGTCTCGTCGCGGCCGACGAAGACCTTGAACATGATGCCACCGTCGGCATTGACGAAGGCGACGAAGGCCGAATTCTTGCCCATGAAGGGGCGCTCGACGAAGGCGATGCCTGCGCAACGCTCATGGCGCAGATGGCCATGCAATCCCTTCGGCTGCATCAGGTTGAAATAGCCGCGGCCGATCTCGCCCGCGGGAATTGATCCGGTGAACTCGAAGATCGCATCATCCGTGTGCACGATCAGCGTGACCTCGCCCCATTGTGCGACGTCCTGCATCGCGGCGGCAAAATGCTCGCCGCCTCCCATGCGCACCATCGACGAGGGCAGTGCCTCGATCACGGCACGTGGCGTGACATTGCGCCCCCGCGCGACGTCCTCGATCACCGCGCCGGGATTGTCGGCCATGTACGCCTTGAGATCGGCGAGATCGGTGCTCAACATGTCCAACTCCTCTCCTGCGTCGCGGCCTCAGGCGGCCGCGGCCTTGCGTTCACTCTGGATCACCTCGAAGCCCTCGAACTTGGGATGGCCCAGATAGAGGCTCTCGCCGGTCCGATTGTCGGCGCGGGCATGGGCGCGGCGGAATTCCTCGGAGCGCGTCCAGGCCTCGAACGCCGCCTTGTCGACCCAGGTGGTGTGCGACGAGTAGAGCGTGTGGTCCTCGGCCTCGGGGCCCTTCAGGAGATGAAACTCGACGAAGCCCGACATGCTGCCGAGATAGGATTCGCGCGTGGCCCAGACCGTTTCGAACGCGGTCTCCGCGCCCTTCTTCACCTGGAAACGATTCATGGCGATGAACATAAAAGTCTCTCCTTCTGATCAAGATGACAACGCGCCGAAACCGCGCTGGAACATCAGCGCGGCCCGGCGGAGATGGCTGGCGTTGCGACGCCTGTCGGCTCACGCACCTCCAAAGTGGATCTTCATGCCGGCCTTGTAGACCCGGCCCGGTCCCGGGCTCGACCACAGCACGTCGTTCTGCGTGGTGCCGTCGGTCGAGCTGCCGGGAATGGCGTAAGGCCGGTAGTACTGGTTCAAGAGGTTGTCGATCGAGGCCGACAACACGATGTCCCTGGTCGCGTTGTAAGTCAGGTACAGGTTGACCAGCTCGTAGCCGGTCGCGGGCAGATAGCCGGCGGGCACGTCGTTGTTGGGACCGTACGAGGCCCACTGCGCCGTCAGGATCAGCGTACGATCGAGCAGGCGGACGCCGCCGGTCGTGACGACCTTGCGCGGGGTGATGGTCGCAAGCCCGATATTGGTCGCGACGTTCTTGCCCTGGATGTAGTGACCGGCAACACCGATGAACCAGTCGCCGGCATCGTACATCGTCTCCGCCTCGAAGCCCCGGATGCGAGCATTGGCGATGTTCTGGTACTGATAGAACTGGCTGAACGAGCCGAATGGCGGCACCGCGACCGGCGCCGAAGCAACGAGGTCGATGTAATCGCTGACATCGTTGCGGAACAGATTGATCTTGCCGCGGAACGAATCGTTGGCGCTGAAGATGTTGTCGTATTTCAGGTTGATGCCGACTTCCTTGTTCTTGCCGACCTCGGGGCGAAGGTTCGGGTTTGGCAGGAAGCAGAACAGGCCGGCCGTGCCGTCCGGACAGACGAAGAAGGCCGGTCCGCCACCGGTCGCATGCGCGCCCGAGATCACGGTCTCGGTGATCGATGGGGCGCGATAGCCTTCGGCATAGCTGACATAAGGCTGGAAGCCCGGAACCGGCGTCACACCCAAGGTGATCTTCGGCGAGAAGCGATCACCGCCGGTGCTGGTCTTGCCGGAATCCAGGTCATAGCGGTCGTAGCGAATCGCGCTCACCGCCTCGAGCCAGGTGCTGTAATTCTGCTTCAACTGGAGGAAGCCACCCGACACGGTGCGGATGCCGCTTGGCGTGGTGATGTTGGAATTGCCGCGGCTATCGGTCGTGATCACGTCATCCTGGAACGCGTCGACGCCCCAGGTGAGCGCATTGCGCCAGTCGCCGACGTTGAAGCGCGTGGTGTTGTTGGCGTCGACGCCATACGTATTGAGGACGTAGCCGCGCTTGTCGCCGACGCAGCCCGAGACGTTGTTGCCGAAGCCGCCGTTGCAATAGGCCGATGGTGTCGTGCCGTAGTGATAAGTCTTGGTCTGGTCGTTGTCGGTGCGATTGCCGTAGACCGACATGTGCCAGTCGAACAGATTGTCGCTCGGAAGCGAGTAGTTCCAGGTGACGGTTCCGGAGTAGTTCTTGGCATCGGACGCGTAGACCGACGACCCGCGATTCAACGCAATCAGCGCCTGGGTGGTCGTCGGACCGCGATTGAACTGCCCGATATCGTATTGATAGTCCTGGAACACGGCGCCAAACTTGACCTCGTGACCGAGGGCCGGCCGCACGGTGAGCTTCATCAGGCCGGCCTCGACCTGGTTGCCGGTGTTGCCGATCTCGGTGCCGTTGCCGTCCTTGTAATTGCCCTGCGTGCGGTAGACCGCGCCGCCGAAGATATCGACATCGGGCGTGGCGCGCACGCCGCCGAATACCGAGCCGAGGCCGCGATTGTTGTTGGAGCCGTAGGATCCCGAGAGATCGACACCCCAGCGCTCGCCGGGACGCAGCACGTCGTTGATGTCCTTGGTGCGGAACGAGACCAGGCCGCCGATCGCGCCGGAGCCGTAGATGTTGGCGGTCGGTCCCCGCACGACGTCGACGCCGCCGATCAATTCAGGATCGAGGAAGAAGGAGCCGTTGGCATTGTGGCCGGTGCGTTGATAGTTCTGCCGCGCGCCGTCGACCACGACCGCGACGCGGCCGAAATCCTGCAAGCCGCGAATGTTGATAACGGTCGCGGGATCGTCGCCGCGCTCCTGGAACGAAACACCGGGAACCGAATGGAAGACGTCCGACAGCCGGTTCGGCTGAAGACCCTGGATCTGGTCGAGCGAGATCGAGCTGACGGGCGCGAGCGCGTCGATCGCTCGCTCCCTGGTCTTGGTTGCGGCGACCGTGATGGTGTCGAGCGTCTGCACCGGCGCGGCGCTGCCCGCCTGCGCACGGGCGTTCAAGGCGTCAGGCGTTGCCTGCTGTGCAGCCAGCGGCTTGGCCGGCTTGCGCTTGGCCTGCTTCGGCCGTTCCGGCGACCCATGTTCGGCCTGCGGCGATGCGGTCTGCGCGAGACCGCTCTCCGTCGCCAATGCCGCGATTGAAACCACCGACGCACCCAAAATCAAGGCGCGCGAATACTTAGCCCCGTCAGCCATATCAGCCCCAGCCTGCACTTCACTTCAGTTTTTGGAGTCGTTTGGCTGGCGTGCGTTCGCAAGGCGAACGACTGGCTGGCTGATCTTCTTAAGACGCGGGCATGTTGCCCGCTGTCATGATTGGTAACGTGGCAACACTCTGACGGTCAATGACGTCTGGTTGCAGTTTATATCGATTGTAAATTTCCGCCGTTGGAATGCGCCAGATGCCGCCTATACAAACAGGCGGCATCTGAAATTTCGAAGGCGCATCACACGGGCAATGTCAGCAACATCAGGAGACAGCGGCAGCGGGGCGGCAGAAAGTCCTTCCGCGACAACGAGAACCCTCACCATGCGCGGGAGCCGGATCGACAGCCGCGAGCTCTTTGCGCACGAGCGCGAGATCATTATCGCGCATGGCGAGGACGCCTATCGCCTGCGTTTGACCTCGCAGAACAAGCTGATCCTGACGAAGTAACCTGCAATGACATTTTGCCGCACCCTCACACAGATCCTGCTGACTGGTACGATCGCAGTCGCTTCCGCCGCGCACGCCGCTGGCATCACGGTGCATGACGCCCGCAATCGCGACGTCGCTGTTGCCGACGTCGCACGCACGGTCTCGATCGGCGGCGCCATCACCGAGATCCTCTATGCGCTCGGGCTCGAGAGCCGGCTGGTCGGCGTGGACACCACAAGCCTTTATCCGGCGGCGGCGCTGCACGACAAGCCCAATGTCGGCTACATGCGCCAGATCTCGGCCGAGGGCGTGCTCGGCCTCAATCCCACGCTGATCCTGGCGATCCAGGGATCGGGCCCGCGCGAGACCATGGACATCCTGGAGACGGCGAAGGTGCCGCTGGTGCTGGTGCCCGAAACCTTTTCCGAGGACGGCCTGATCGAGAAGATCAGGCTGGTCGGCCACGCCATGGGCGTGGATGCACGCGCCGAATGCCTCAGCGCCGCAGTCGGCGCCGATCTCGCCCAGCTCCGCGCGCTGCGCGCCAAGGTGAAAAAGCCGGTGCGCGTGATGTTCGTGATGTCGCTGCAGAACGGGCGTGCCATGGTCGCCGGCCACAAGACCGCAGCCGACGAGATCATCCAGCTCGCCGGCGCGGCGAACGCGGTCGACGATTACGACGGCTACAAGATCATCGGCGACGAGGCGATCGTGGCGGCCAGGCCCGAATTCGTGCTGTCGATCGAGCGCGGCAAGGAGTCGCTCCAGGCCGACGCGGTCTATGCCCATCCCGGCTTCGCGCTGACGCCGGTCGCGGCCAACAGGAGCTTCATCACCATGGACGGGCTTTATCTGCTCGGCTTCGGGCCGCGCACGGCGGCGGCCGCGCGCGATCTCTCCGTCAAGCTCTATCCGGCATTGGCCGACCCGGGCGGCGCGTTCACGTCGGCTCTGTCAGCGGCGAATTGCCGGCAATGAGCGTCGCGATCGGAACCGAGGCACGGAGCCTGCGACGAAGCGCGGGACGGCGGTCAGCATCGTTCGCGATTCCGCTTCTGCTCGCGGTGCTCACAGCCACCGCCATCGTCGCCCTGACGGTCGGCGCAGCCGGCATTCCCCTTTCCCGGCTGCCTGCTGCGCTCGGCGTCATGAGCAGCACGACCGCCGATGCCATGACGGCACGCGACCAGCTCGTGCTGTGGTCGATCCGCATCCCCCGGATTGTGGCGACCGCGATGGTCGGCGGACTTCTCGCCGCGGCCGGTGCGATCATGCAGGGCCTCTTCCGCAATCCTCTCGCCGATCCGGCCCTGGTCGGCGTCTCCAGCGGCGGCGCGCTGGCCGCTGCAAGCGCGATCGTCTTCACGGACTCGCGTTTCGGCGAGACGTTGCGCGTCCTCCAGACGGAGCTATTGCCGCTCGCCGCCTTCGCAGGCTCGCTGGCTACGACCGCGATCCTCTACGGGATCAGCAGCCGCGCGGGGCGGACCTCGATCGCGATCTTCCTGCTCGCCGGCGTCGCCATCACCGCCATCACCAATGCCGGCATTGGCTTGCTGGTGTTCATCGCCGACGACCGCCAGCTTCGCGACATCACGTTCTGGCTGCTGGGCTCGATGAGCGGCGCGACCTGGACCAAGGCCGCCGTGCTGGCGCCTATCCTCGTCATCGGGCTTGCCGCCTGCGCCTTCATCGGACGCGGCCTCGATCTGCTGGTGCTTGGCGAAGCCGACGCCTTTCACGGCGGCGTCGACGTCGAGCGCCTCAAGCGGATCTCGATCGTCATGGTTTCCGCCATGACCGGGGTTGCGGTGTCGATCAGCGGCGTCATCGGCTTCGTCGGCATCGTCGTGCCGCATCTCCTTCGCCTCGTCATTGGACCGGCGCATCGCCTGCTGCTGCCGGCTTCGGTGCTGCTCGGCGCCATCCTGATGGTCGGCGCCGACACGCTGGCGCGCACCATCGTGGCGCCGGCGGAGATGCCGATCGGCATTCTGACCGCGGCGGTCGGCGCCCCGGTCTTCTTGGGGATCCTGCTGCGGCAACGCGGGCTCGCCTCGCTATGAGCGCGGTGATCGAGGCGCGACACTTAAGCAAGCGCGCCGGCCGCGCGAAGCTGCTGGATGGCGTCGGCCTCACGGTTGCGGCCGGCGAGATGGTCGCCATCATCGGCCCGAACGGCGCCGGCAAGTCGACCCTGCTGCGGCTGCTCTCCGGCGACCTCCGTCCGAGCCAGGGCGAGGTATGGCTGAAGCAGCGCGACATCGGCAGCTACACGCCGCGCGAGCTTGCCGCGCGACGCGCGATGCTGTCCCAGCACATCAACGTCACCTTCCCCTTCACCGTCGAGGAGATCGTGCTGATGGGCGCAGGCGACCGCAGCGCGCGCGAGGCAGGCCGGCTCGTCGATGCCGCGCTGGACGAGGTGGGGCTGGCGCATTTCCGCGAACGGCAATTGCCGACGCTGTCGGGCGGCGAGCAGCAGCGCGCCCATTTCGCCCGCGTGCTGGTGCAGCTCGCCTGCGGCGAGGCCGAGCATGGACCGGGGCTTCTGCTGCTGGACGAGCCAACCTCGAGCCTTGATCTGCGCCACCAGATCGACCTCGTCGAGGCCGCGCGCCGCCGCGCTGGCACCGGCACCGCCGTGATCGCGATCCTGCACGATCTCAACCTGGCGATCCGCTTCGCCGACCGGCTGGTCGTGCTGAGCGGCGGCAAGCTCGCCGCCGACGGCCCGCGCACCGAGGTCGTCACGCGCGAGACCATCCGCGACATCTTCGAGATCGACGCCGTCGTCCACCAGGCCGACGGCGTTCCTTACGTGCTGCCGCAATCGATGCGGGCGGCTGCGTCTGCGGCGAGGATTTAACCCGCCGGCACGATCACCATGCCCTTGTCCTTCGGCCAGCGGATGCGCCAGGCGAAGTTGACGTCCCTGACCTCGCCGGGCTTGGCGTCGAACGACCATTCCAGCACGCCGCGCTTGTCGCGAATGTTGCTCGCGGTCGGCGGCGTGGTCGAGGGCAGCATCTCGACGACGATGTCCTCGTTCTCGCTGACCGGCAGCTGATCCTCGATCGCGACACGAATCGGGAAGTCGTGACCGTTGCGAACGGTGGTCTTGAACGAACGCTCGTCGGTCTTCGACGTCGTGACGAGCAAGCCGGCCGAGCCTTCGTTGCGCTTCAGCACAGCGCGCTCGATCTTGACCTTGTCGTCGGCGCCGAAGCCGAGCCGCACGATGTCGTCCTTGGCCGAGGCCGAGATCTTGCCGCGGCCGACGAAGACGCCGTCGCGGTAGATTGCGACCTTGCCCGGCAGCAATGTCGCCTCATCGGTCTGCTTGAAGCTGGCTTCGAGGAAGGCAGTCGAGTCCATTACGGGCGCTGCGCGCACCGCGAGGTCGGCGGGCACGCTCATCGAAGCGATGCGCAAGGCCTTGGCGCCTTCGGCAGCGCCGAGGCTGACGCGGCCGGGAATCTTGAAGGTGGCCTGGAAGTCACCGATCTCGGCAACCGCCTGCTGCTCGTCGGCACGCTCGCGCGGTTCAGGCGCTTCGGCGAGCTTGGACATGGGCTCGAACTGCGCCGAGCGCTGGCGGACAGTTGGCGCGGGCCGCGCCAGATCGGAGGCCGCACCGAGCGCCATTGGTTTCGGCGGTTGCGGATATTGCGCGACCAGCGAGCCCAGCTCCGGCGCACTGCCGCCGCGGCTGACGCGGACCGTGGAGACGCCAAGCGTGATGTTCGACCAGTCCTCGCCGGTCGACTGCGTGATTTCGGCACGGCGGACCAGCTCCAGCTGCGGCTTGCGGTCCTTGGCGCCGGTGTCGAGCCGGGCGTCATAGAGCGGCAGCCAGCGCGCGTTACGCACATTGTAAGTGACCCGCAACGTCGCCTTGGCCGCGGCCGGCGCGGCGATGTCCATACGGACTTCGAGCTTGCTCGGCGGTTTGGCCTTGCGCTCGACTTCGAGCTGGGCGATCTGCCGATCAATCTCGCGCATCTTGCGCGTGGCGTCGCGAACGGCGGTATCGGCGCTCGCAATTTCCTCGCCGACCGCGGCGAAGGCCGTGCGCCATTCGGCGATCGGCCGCGCCTCGCCCTTGTCGCCGATGCCCGCGGGGGACGCTTCCGCAAAGTGCTCCGCAAATTTGCGCCGGGCATTGGCTGAGTCGATCGCGCCTTGCAGGTCGGCGCGCTGGTCGTTCAGGGCCTCGATGCGCTTGTCCAGCTCGGGCAGGTTGACCGGCGCCGCACGCGGCGTTCGCGCATCGATCGTGCCGATGGTGAGCTTTGCACCACCCTCACCCTCCACCCGGATGGAGGAAGTATCGAGACCAAGCGGGAAGTCCTTGGCAACGAGCGTCGAGTCACCGGACGGCAGGTCGACCGTGATGATGCGAGTGACGGTGGCACCATCCGGGTAAACCGTGACGGTATCGATGGCCGATGTGGCGTCCACATCGGCGGCCCACGACGGCAACGCGAATGCCGTGGTCACCAGAACCAGGCTCGTCGTTGCCAGACATTTTGCGGTGATGCGCATGTAGTCCCTCCTGCCAGTATCGCTGCGCCGCCAGCCGGACGCGCGATCAAATGCCTCGCCATCGTGGTGAGACGCGGCAGGGAAGGAACTGGTTCGATTGGGGTTTCCGTGGGGCGCCGCTGCGGCGGCACCATGGCCGCGGAACGCGTCGCGCGCCGAGCTTCACATTTGGGTCGGCGAACCCTGGCCGAAGATGCGGCGGAGCAGATCGGTCACGTTGCGGGCGCCGGCCTTCTTCAGAATGCTGGCACGGTAGCCTTCCACCGTCCGAGCGCTCAGATGCATGCGCCGGGCGATCTCCTTGTTGGTGAGGCCGACCGCAAGGTGCTCGAGCACGTCGCCTTCGCGCGCCGTCAGGGGCTCGCAGCCGGGCAACCAACGCTGGCGGTTTGAGTTGGGCTGCCCGAACTCGTCGATGGCGGCATCGATCCGGTTGACGACGTCGCGGGTGCGGAACGGCTTTTCGATGAAGTCGGCCGCGCCGCTCTTGATCGCGTCGACTGCCATGGCGATGCTGCCGTTCGCCGAAGTCACCAGAACCGGCGCCATGCAATTCTCCTCGCGCAGCCGCCTGAGCACGTCGAGGGCGGAGCGATCCGGCGGCATCTCGAGCAGCACGCAGGCCGGCATCCGCGCCCTCGCTTCCGAGAGCAGGGACGCGCCGTCGGCGAAGCAGATCACGTCATAGGCGCTCTGTTGGAGCGCGGCGGAAAGTTGTTCGCGGGAGGCGGCGTCGGTGTCGATGACGAATACCTCGCCCTTGGAAAGCATGTTCCCCGGCATAATCCCGATCCAGCAATGTCTTGGTCAAATGATCCGAGACGGCCGGGGCCTCATCGCGCCCGGCGTCATGAGCACGGCATTCACGCCCGTGCTTCGGTTTCCCTTATGTATGTTCCGTCATGTTCCCGGATTTGACGGAACGGGACAGAAACTTTACATTTCGGGACATCTGCGGGAATGGCTGGCAGGAACGGTTTGCATGACCGACCTCATTCGCAGCGCAGGCTTGAGCTATTACCCGGAGGTCGCCCGGTCGGTCGGGCTCGACCCCAAACAGATGATGCGCAAGGTCAGGCTGCCGCTGACCTGCCTCGACAAGCCGGATACCCCCATTGCCGTGACCGGCCTGCGCCGCCTGCTCGAACTATCGGCACAGATGTCCGGCGCCGAAGACTTCGGCTTGCGCCTCGCCGAACGCGGCGGCCTGACCAACTTCGGCGCGGTCGGCCTGATCGTGCGCGAACAGGCGACCGTCGGCGAAGCGATCGAGGCGTTTTCGCGTTTCATCCATATCCATCATGACGGCATGCGGCTTGACGTTGCACGCAACAAGAAGACCGTGACCGTCGCACTGCATCTGCGCGGACGGCAGCCGAGCGCGCCGCGCCAGTCGATCGACATGGCGCTCGGCAGCGTCCACCGCATCATCCAGTCGCTGTTCGGTCATGACTGGCGGCCGCAGGAGGTGCATCTGCATTATCCGCCGCCGCACGACCGCAAGCGCTACCGCGACTTCTTCGGCTGCCGCGTGACGTTCAACGCCGAGGACGACGCGATCCTGCTGTCGGTGCACGACATGGAGCGCCGGATCCCGAGCGCGCATCCGCTGATCGCGAGCTATCTGCGCAAGCGGATCGAGGCGATCGAGACGCGTCCGGCAAGCTGGGAGGAGAAGGTCGACGAGGTCGTGCGCCTGCTGCTCGCCGGCGGCGACTGCACGGTCGAGCGCGTGGCCGAGCATCTCGCCTGCACCCGCCGCACTATCCACCGCCACCTCGCCGCGTCAGGCACCAGCTTCTCGGCCATCCTCGACGCGCAGCGCGCCGATCTCGTCGTCAAATTGATCGACGACCCCGGCCGGCCGCTGGCCGATATCGCCGCGCAGCTCGGCTTCTCCGCGCAAAGCGCGATGGCCCGCTGGTTCCGCGGCCGCTTCGGCTGCACCATCACCGCATGGCGCAAGGGCGTGCGCCCGTTGGCCAAGCCGGCCGACGTGCCTTCGGCATCCGCGGCTTAGCTCTATCGTGCCGGAGCGGGCAGGCCCATGATGGCCAGTGCGCGCCGGCTGCTGCCGGCGAGCAGCGGGCCGAACGCAATCGCAAAGCCGAGGAAGGCGACGACCCAGCCGCAGGCGGCAATGTGCAGCAGTGCATCGGCATGCGCAGGCCACACCACGGCAGCAACCCGCGCCAGCGCCGCGGCGATGATCGCGACGTAGATACCTTGTGTCGCCGGCGAGGCCGTCAGGGTCTGTCCGGTGTGGCCGAGGCTCGCACGCGTCATCACCGCGAGCGTCATCGTTCCGGCGGCGCCCGCCATCCAGGCGTGAATCCCCGCGCTCGGCGGCAACGCACCGAACACGGCCAACGCATGCAGGAGGAAACCGAGCGGCACGAAGACATAGCCGACATGCAGGATCAGGAGCAGCCGCTCGCGCGAGGTGCGGTCGCCAGCCCAGCGCGCAAGCCGCACCAGATGCAGCACGCCGACGAGCGCCATCGCGGCGCCGGTCACCACATTCAACGGCGCCACGATCCACGAGATCAGCGCCAACGCGCTCAATGCGATCACCGCGCCATCGAAGCGGCCGAACGGGACCGGCAGGCGGCCGGGATTGAACTTGACCAGCCAGTTGCGGGTGAAGCTCGGAATGATGCGGCCTCCGATCAGCGCGATCAGCAGCACGACCACGCCGATGCCGACGCGGATGCTGACATCGGCCGCGCCCGCGTAGTGCGCTTCGAGATGAAAGCCGACATTGCCGGTGAGCAGCACGAGCACCAGGATCACCACGGGAAGGTTGCGCCAATTGCCGCCCGCGATGATCTCGCGCGTCGCGGCGGCGACGACCAGCGCCAGGAACGCGGCATCGACGACAAGCGCGAACGCCCAGCCGACCTCGGCGGACAGCGTCACCGCGAGGCGGCCGGCCAGCCACACCGCCAGCAACGCGCCCAGCGACGTGCCCTGGATCGGCAGCCGCCCGGTCCAGTTCGGGATCGCCGTAAACAGGAACCCGGTGATGACCGCCGGCAGGAAGCCATAGAGCATCTCGTGGACGTGCCAGTCGCGCGGCGCGAAGGCTGACGTCACCGACAATTCGCCGTAGAACATCGGCAGCCAGGCCAGGATCGAGAGCCCTGCCTGGATGGCGGCGAGCAGGAAAAAGGGCCGAAAGCTGTTCGCGAACAGCGGCCAGCCCGCAAAGTTGCGGGATCGGGCGCCAGCCATGGGGCAACTCCTGTAAATTCAGACCGTTGCCTGGAAAAATACTGCCGCCCCGGCCGGCGGGTTTTGCGCTATCGCAAACTACCAGACGATTGCAGGTGCCATCACACTCCAGAGCGCCAAGGAGGCAGAATGGCCAAGGTCGACACATCGCTGGTTGCGCATTTGCCGCTGTTTGCCGGGGTCACGCCGGAAGCCCTGGACGAGATCCTGCGCGAGGCCCGCTCGGCGCGCTATCCCAAGAACAGCGCCATCTTCGAGCAGGGCGCAGACGCGCAGTCCTTCTTCCTGCTGCTGCACGGCCACGTCCGCGCGGCCAAGACCACGCCGACCGGCGAGCAGATCGTGGTGCGCTACGTCGCGCCCGGTGAGACGTTCGGGCTCGCGATGGCGATCGGAGCCGGGCGCTACCCCGCTACTGCGATGGCTGTCGACGACAGCGTGGTGCTGATCTGGCCGACCTCGGCCTGGCCGCGGCTGGTCGAGCGGTTTCCGGCGCTCGCCGCCAACACGCTCCAGACCGTCGGCACGCGGCTCCAGGAGAGCCACACCCGCATACTGGAAATGTCGACCCAGCAAGTCGAACAACGCATCGCGCATGCGCTGCTGCGCCTCGCCAAGCAATCCGGCAAGAAGCTCGACCACGGCATCGAGATCGACTTCCCGATCAGCCGCCAGGACATCGCGCAGATGACCGGCACCACGCTGCACACCGTGAGCCGCATCCTGAGCGGCTGGGAACAGCAGGGCCTCGTCGAGAGCGGCCGCCAGCGCATCATCCTGCGCGAACCGCACAGGATCGTCGTGCTGGCGGAGCGGAGCCCCGACAGCGGCGCGCCATGATGGCTGCGCCGGCAGGTTCACCCTGCTCCCGAAGATTGGGGTGAGAGCCGCTTTCGCTTACGGCGAAAGCGCTCCCTCACCCGGGAATCCGCACGCGGCCCGCGCGAATTCCAGACCGTCTCACGCCGGCACGCAGTCGCAGAGCGCGGCGAGGAATTTGTCGCGGTCGATGCCGTGCTCGCGGCAGGCGTCTTCCACCGTGTGGAAGGTTGCGATCGGGCAGCCGACGCAGGCCAGCCTGAAAGCAAGAAACACGCGGATCGTGTGCGGCGCCGTGCGCATGATGTCATCGACCAGATCGTCGGATCCAAAAGGCATGGACAACTCCGTTCCGAAACGACGATAGCGGAGCGAGCTGTGGTTTCTTTGTTGGAGCGCAAGCTGTTGCCAGTTCCTCGGCTCGTCATTCCGGGGCGCGCCACCGAACCCGGGTTTACCCGAGTTCGGAAGACTCTAAGATCCAAGTCGGCAACAGCCGACTTGGATGGCGCGAACCCGGAATCCATCGGGCAGCAAGCTGTGCGGTGAAATGGATTCCGGGGTCGCGCCAAGCGGCGCGCCCCGGAATGACGCAGCTACACCGCCCGGCTATGCAGCTGCTTGCCCGGATCCAGATGCGCGTCGAACGCGGCGGCGACGCTGCGGACCAGGAAGCGCGAGTCGTTCGCGACCGCGAGCCGGTCGCCGTCCAGCCTCACGACGCCGTCAGAAATCAGCGGTTTCAGACGCGACGCCGATTTGAGCATCGCCTCGGGCTCTGCGCCGTGGCGCGCGCAGATATCACCGAGATCGGCGCTGAACTCGCACATGATGCGCTCGATGATGTCGGCGCGCAGCCGGTCGTCGTCGGTGAGCCCATAGCCCTTCGCGGTGGCGAGGCGGCTGGCGCCGATGCTCTGCGCATAGGCGCCGATCTGCACCTCGTTCTGGACGTAACCCTGCGGCAGATGTCCGATGGCGCTCGCGCCGAAGCCGAGCAGGACCTCGCCTTGGTCGGTGGTATAGCCCTGGAAATTGCGCCGCAGCGTCCGCTCCTCGAAGGCCACGGCCATGGAATCGTCGGGTCGCGCGAAATGATCGAGCCCGATCTGCACGTAACCGGCCTCCTTCAGCGCATTCGCGATCGCACAGGCCTGGTCGTGACGCGCCGGGCCGTCGGGCAGCGCGCCCTGGTTGATCATGCGCTGGTGCTTCTTGAAATCAGGCACGTGAGCGTAGCCGAACACCGAGAAGCGATCGGGCGCGAGCAAGAGGCTGCGCCGCACCGTGTCCAGGCACGAGGCGACGGTCTGATGCGGCAGCCCGTAGATCAGGTCGAAATTGATTCCCGCGATGCCGGCATGCCGGAGCATGTCGACGACGGCAGCCGTCTGCTCGAAGCTCTGGATGCGGTTGATCGCACGCTGCACGATGGGGTCGAAACTCTGCACCCCCAGGCTGGCGCGATTGACGCCGGACAGCCGCATGGCCTCGACCATGTCGGCGGTCAGCGTGCGGGGATCGATCTCGACGGCAATCTCGGCCGATGGCAGTACGAAGAACGCCTGGCGCATCGCCGCCATCAACTCGGCAAAAGCCTCGGGCGCCATGATCGTCGGCGTGCCGCCGCCGAAATGGATATGCTCGACCTTGATGCGGCGGCCGATGGTCTCGGCGACCAGCGCGATCTCACTGCGCAGCGTCCGCTGGTAGGCCGCAATCAGATCGTCGCGCCGGACGATCTGGGTATGGCAGCCGCAATACCAGCACATCTCGCGGCAGAACGGCACGTGCAGATAGAGTGACGCGCTGGCACCGGCCGGGAGCTCGGACAGCCAGCGGGCGTAGGTACCGGCGTCGATGACCGGCGAGAAGTGCGGCGCGGTCGGATAGCTCGTGTAGCGAGGCAGTCTTTCTTCGCCGTAGCTCACTGCGAGATCAGCTCTCATATCTTACCCATTCGTAAATTTCGGCCGCTTGCGGAGCCGCGGCAAATCACGGAATGCATTCAGCTAACCCGGATTTGCGGAAGCGACCTTGCGCTCGCGCAAAGTCGGACCGGGGCACCGCAAACATTGCGCTCGCGCAAAGCGCAGCGGACGGTTCCGCGCAATGATCACGGGCAATTCGCACGGCATCCGGAGCGTTTGCCATGAGGCTTCTCGCACTCGAACTGATTTTCTCCCTGCTCGACGTCCGCGGCCATATCCCGCGTTTCGACGACTTCCGGCCGGTCCCGGCCTCGCCGGCCCCGGCCGGTATCGTGCACACTCTGGCCGCCGTAATCGTCGTCCTCGCCGTCCTGTCGCTGGCGATCTGGGCCGCGGTCTGGGTTGCCATTCATTTGCTATAGCCGCGTCTTCGCGAAGGCCTCGATCATGATCTCATCCAAACGCGCATTTGCCGGCGCGGTCGCCCTGACATGCCTTGTCTGGCCGCCCGCCTTCGCCGCCGACACGACCAGCGGCGATCTCGTCATCACCAAGGCCTGGAGCCGGGCGACGCCCGGGGGAGCCAAGGTCGCCGGCGGCTATCTGACGATCGAGAACAGGGGCCACGCGCCGGAGCGGTTGCAGACCGCATCGGCCGCCCATGCGCTTCGAACCGAAATCCACGAAATGGCCGTCAACAACGGCGTCATGACCATGCGCCCGCTCATCGACGGGCTCGTCATCGCCCCCGGACAAATCGTTAAACTTGCCCCCGGCGGCGGACACCTGATGTTCATCGGCCTCGATGCTCCACTTCGTGTCGGCGACCAGGTACCGGTGACGCTGTCGTTCGAGCATGCCGGCGAAGTGAAAGTGACGCTCGACGTACAGGCTATCGGCGCGCAGGCGCCGGAGAAAACAGAGCGCACGGAGATCGCGCAGCCCGCGCACCACCCCGAGCCGGCGGCGGCCGCTCCGCCCGCGATGGTTTCCGAAGCCGACGAAAGTTTCTTCACCCATCTTCATGCCGAGAAGGCCATGGCGAACGTCACGGTCTTGCCCGGTCGTGCCGGTCCGGTCGAGATCGCAATCCAGCTCGAAGATGCGAACGAGTTGCCGCTGAGCGCCGACGCCGTTGCAGTCACGCTCGGCAACCCCGAGCACGGCGTGGCGCCGATGACCGCAAACGCCGAACGCGTCGGCAACGATCAGTGGAGAGTCAGGATGTCGGCGCCGCTGTCTGGCCGATGGTCGCTGGGCCTCGACATCCGCATCACGCCGTCGGACGCGGTCAACGTGGTGTCGCCGATCCTGCTCCGTTGAAGGATCTAAGTACTGTTGCGGAGGCGAATCCGGCGAAAGCTTGTTGCAGCGCAAACACTCTTGCCGTAACAGGCGCACACTGCATCCCGTCATCAAAACCATTTCAGATGAAGGATGCTTCCGATGTTCACCCGCAGAGCCGCATTGATCAGCGCCGCCGCGACCGCCCTGATGCTGGCGACACCCGCCCTGGCCGCCGACGATCTCAAACTGCCGCGCCAGAAAGTGGAGCTGGTGGCCCCGCCGTTCGTGCATGCGCACGAGCAGGCGACCAAGCAGGGCCCCAAGATCGTGGAGTTCAAGCTCACGATCGAGGAGAAGAAGGTCGTCATCGACGAGAAGGGTACCACCTTCCAGGCGATGACCTTCAACGGCTCGATGCCGGGCCCGCTGATGGTGGTGCATGAAGGCGACTACGTCGAAACGACGCTGGTCAATCCCGCGACCAACACCATGCCGCACAACATCGACTTTCACTCCGCGACCGGCGCGCTCGGCGGCGGCGCGCTCACCCTGATCAATCCCGGCGAGCAGGTCGTGCTGCGCTGGAAGGCGACCAAGACCGGCGTGTTCGTCTATCACTGCGCGCCGGGCGGCCCGATGATCCCCTGGCACGTCGTCTCCGGCATGAACGGTGCCGTGATGGTGCTGCCGCGCGACGGACTGAACGACGGCAAGGGCCACGCGCTGAAATACGACAAGGTCTACTATGTCGGCGAGCAGGACATGTACGTGCCGCGCGACGAGAAGGGCAATTTCAAGTCCTATGACTCGCCGGGCGAAGCCTTCACCGACACCGAAGAGATGATGAAGAAGCTGATCCCATCCCATGTCGTGTTCAACGGCAAGGTCGGCGCGCTTACCGGCAAGAATGCGCTCACCGCCAATGTCGGCGAGAACGTGCTGATCGTGCACTCGCAGGCCAATCGCGACAGCCGCCCGCATCTGATCGGCGGCCATGGCGACTATGTCTGGGAGACCGGCAAATTCGGCAATGCACCCGAGGTCGGGCTGGAGACCTGGTTCATCCGCGGCGGCTCGGCAGGGGCTGCGATGTACAAGTTCATGCAGCCCGGCATCTACGCCTATGTCACGCATAACCTGATCGAGGCCGCCGACCTCGGCGCCACCGCGCACTTCAAGGTCGAAGGCAAGTGGAACGACGATCTGATGACCCAGGTGAAGGCGCCTGCGGAAATCCCGGCCAACACCAACTAGACGCGACAAGGGGCCGGTGGATCACCGGCCCCTTCTTCCTTTCGGGGGACGACATGCTGATCGCATTCAAGCTGAAACTGGTCCTGGCTTGCGCGGCCGGACTCGCAGGACCGATCGCGGTGGCGCCGCTGGTCTCGGACATGGCGGTCCGCGGCACGGCGACGGAGCCCGCGATCGTCGAGATCGCGCCGGGCAATCTGTCCTATCGCGAGGCGGGCGATTTCACGCGGGGCGGGCAGCAGGCGGAAGCGCCGCTGCGCGCGATGCGGTTCACGAGGCCGCTGCACGTCATGCGGCATCAGGTTTCGTCATCCGACTACCAGCTTTGCGTGCAGGACGGCGCTTGCCGCGCTCTCGATCGTGACGTGGCGATCGCCACAGATCGCCCCGCGGTGCAGGTGAGCTGGCACGACGCACAGGCCTATGCGGGCTGGCTCTCGCACCGGACCGGCAAGACGTGGCGCCTGCCGAGCGATGCGGAATGGGCGTTTGCGGCGGGCTCGCGCTTCAAGGACGATGGCGCGCCGGTGGACGCGGACAATCCTTCGAAGCGCTGGATCAGCCGCTATGAGCGGGAATCCGAACGGGACCTTTCCGACACGACGGCCTATGCGTTCGGCAAATTTGGCGCGAACGAGCACGGCATCGAAGATCTCGCCGGCAACGTCTGGGAGTGGACCTCGACCTGCTTCGTGCGCTCGCGGACCGACGCGGCCGGCAATGCCGGCCGGGCGACCGTGAATTGCGGCGTGCGCATCGCGGAAGGCGCCCACCGCGCCTATGTCACCGATTTCATCCGCGACGCCCGCGCTGGCGGCTGCGCGCAGGGCGTGCCGCCCGCCAATCTCGGCTTCCGCCTGGTGCGCGAGGAGCCGTCGTGGGTCGCGAGCGTGTCGGCGCGGTGGAGCAAGACGTGGGCGGCGAGGTCGTAGCCGCCCTCCTGGCGTCATTGCCCGCGAAGGCGGGCAATCCGGTATTCCAGGCCTACGCGGAGCATGACAGTGTCGAATGCGGAGACCAAGCGCGCTTAAATCGCGCGCGTAAACATGCGAAATCCCGGTGCACCGATGATCGCCTCGAAAGCGGGATCACGCTTCTCCTCCGCAAAGACAAAACCGGCCTTGGCGTAGGCGCGTTCAGCGGGCACGTTGCCGATCAGGAACGAGATCGTCGCCCGTCGAAACCCAGCCGCCCCCCCCTGATCCAGCGCATGCGCGATCAGTGCCTGCACGAGGCCGCGGCCGCCATATGCAGGATCGATTGCGACATGCTCGATCATCCAATCGCCCTCGCCGCCTTGAACCCAGCAGCCGCGCGCATAGCCACCGCGCTGGCGGATCGCTTCCAGCTCCGACGCGGCGAGCCCGATCGCGGCTGCGACTTCCTCGATCGCGCGCCAGGCCGCAGGACCGGTGCCGGCCGCTGGCACGGCGCATAGCGCCGCGCCCGGCGCACCATCAATCTCGGCAATCCAATACTGCGAGACATGCCACATCGACACCGCGCGCGTGGCCGCGACGCGCGCGATGAAATCGAGGCATTCCGCTTCCGGCCAGCCGAGCGCGACGTCGAACCAGCCGCGCGGCCGGTAGCCACGCATCGATCGCAGGATGGTTTGAGCGATGAAACCGGCGTCTTCGGGACGCGCAGACCGTATCGTCATGCGCGCCCCCTCTGCGACGACCTTACGTGTTCTTCAGCGCGACGCGGAATTCGGCCTCGGTCTTGGCCTTGACCTCGTCGAGCGAGACGCCGTCGGCGAGCTCGATCAGCGCCATGCCGCCGTCGCCGTGCTTGTCGATGGTGAAGACGGCGAGATCAGTGACGACCATGTCGACCACGCGCTCGCCGGTCAGCGGCAAATTGCACTTCTTCAGGAGCTTCGAGCCGTCCTTGGCGGAATGCTCCATCACCACGACGACGCGCTTGACGCCGGCGACGAGATCCATCGCGCCGCCCATGCCCTTGACCATCTTGCCGGGGATCATCCAGTTGGCAAGATCGCCGTTCTGGGCCACCTGCATGGCGCCGAGGATCGACAGATCCATGTGGCCGCCGCGGATCATGCCGAAGGAATCCGCGCTCGAGAAATACGAGGTCGAGGGCAGCTCGCTCACGGTCTGCTTGCCGGCATTGATGAGGTCGGCATCCACCTCGTCCTCATAGGGGAACGGGCCCATGCCGAGCATGCCGTTCTCGCTCTGGAGGCTGACGTCGACACCATCGGGGATGAAGTTCGAGACCAGCGTCGGGATGCCGATGCCGAGATTGACGTAGTAGCCGTCACGCAGTTCCTTGGCGGCGCGCGCAGCCATCTGTTCACGGGTCCAGGCCATGTGAGTCTCCTGACGCTTAAGCGGCGGTGCGCGGGCGGGTGTTGCGGAATTCGATGCGCTTCTTGGCCGTGCCGACCTCGACGATGCGCTTCACGAAAATGCCGGGCGTGTGGATGTGGTCGGGATTGAGTTCACCGGCCGGAACCAGATGCTCGACCTCGGCCACGGTGATCTTGGCGGCGGTCGCCATCATCGGGTTAAAGTTGCGCGCGGTCTTGCGGTAAATGAGGTTGCCGGCGGTATCGCCCTTCCAGGCGTGCACGATGGCGAGGTCGGCGAACAGGCCGCGCTCCATCAGGTACTTCTCGCCGTCGAACTCCTTCACTTCCTTGCCTTCGGCGATCAGCGTGCCGACGCCGGTCTTGGTGTAGAAGGCCGGGATTCCGGCGCCGCCGGCGCGGATGCGTTCGGCCAGCGTGCCCTGCGGGTTGAATTCGAGTTCCAGCTCACCGGCGAGGAACTGCTGGGCGAACAGCTTGTTCTCGCCGACATAGGACGAGATCATCTTCTTGATCTGCCGGGTTTCCAGCAGGCGGCTGAGCCCGATGCCGTCGACGCCGGCATTGTTGGAGACGACCGTCAGCCCCTTGACGCCGGACTCGCGGATCGCGTCCGACAGCTCCTCGGCGATGCCGCAGAGGCCGAAGCCGCCCGACATGATCATCATGTTGTCTTTCAAAATGCCGTCGAGAGCCGACTTGGCGTCGGGATAGACCTTGTTCATGCAAAAACCTCGACTGAACCTTCGGCTTGCGGGCGTCGCGCCTTATTGGCGGCGATTATTAGGCGAAATCGTCCGAAGCCGTCAATGATACGGGGTTCTCCGCTCCGCGGGGCGGTGGTAGAAGCTGCCCACGCCGTGGGCAGGATCGTCCCCGGCCTTGAAAGCGACAAGAAAACCCATCAAGTTGCGGCACTTAACATAACAGGACTTGTGACGTAACAAGGCTTGGGCGTGGGGCGCGCGGGTTTCCCGGCCCGCCCCTTTGGCTCCAACGACCAACCCGATCAGGACACGCCATTGACCATGGCCCAAGGAATGAAGCGCCTCGGGACGCCGATCGCGGCGCTGCTCGGCGTCGCGCTGATCGCCCTGATCGCGACCTCCTGGCTCATCAACCGCGACGCGCTGCGCAAGGCCGTGGAAGCGCAGATCCGCGACGTCACCGGGCTCGAGCTCAGTGTCGCAGGCCCCATCGACATCTCGGTGCTGCCGGCGAGCTACATCTCCTTCCATGACGTCGGCCTGAAGGGCGGCGGCACCAGCGACCCCGCGCTCCGTGTCGACGTACTCACCGCCAATCTGCGGCTACTGCCGCTGCTGCTGCAACGGTTCGAGATCGCCGACCTGACGCTGCTGCGGCCGCGCATCCATGTCAGCCTGAAGCCGGACGGCGAGAGCAACTGGACGCCCTTCATCCAGACCATTGCGCGCACCATGAAGCCCGGCGCCGAAAATCAGGTCTCGTTCTCCGAGATCCGGATCCAGGACGGCGTGCTCAATTACGAGGACGCCGCCACGCACGCCACCGAGCAGTTCGACGACATCGACCTGTCGCTGGCCTGGCCCTCGATCTCGCGCTCCTTCGCCGCGACCGGCCAGTTCGACTGGCGCGGCGAACGCGTCGACGGCTCGATCAGCTTCGCCGACTTCGTCGCCGCCCTCTCCGGCGACCGTTCCGGCCTGAAGGCGCGGATCGCCAGCGCCCCGCTCAAGCTCGCCTTCGACGGCAGCGTCGCCAACCGCACCAGCCCGATGATGGAAGGCACGCTCACGATCGACAGCCCGTCCTTGCGCAACGCGCTGCGCTGGACCGGCCAGCCGCAGCCCGGCAGCGGCGGCTTCGGCCGTTTCGCGCTGAAGGCGCGCGCCAATGTCGTCGGCGCCTCGATCGCGCTTACCAACGTCAATGTCGAGCTCGACGGCAACGCCGCCGAGGGCGTCATGACCTACGCCAACAACGGCCGGCAGACGCTCCAGGCGACGCTCGCCGCCGACGCGCTCGACTTCACGCCTTATATCTCGACCTTCCGCCTGCTCGCGAGTGGCGCGCGCGACTGGAACAGGCAGCTGTTCGATCTCAACGGGCTCTCGACCACCGACCTCGACATGCGCCTGTCGGCGGCGCGGCTGACGGTCGGGCCGTCGAAGCTCGGCCGCACCGCGATCGGCGCCAATTTGCGCAACGGCACGCTGGCGCTCTCGGTGGGCGAGGCCCAGGTCTATGGCGGTATCGCCAAGGGCTCGTTCGGCATCGCGCGCGCCGACACCGTCGCCGATATCAAGGCGCAATTCCAGTTCACCGACGTCGACCTCCAGGCCTGCGCCTCCGAACTGTTCGGCCTCAACAAGCTGTCCGGCCGCGGCAACATCAACGTCTCCCTCGTTGCCTCCGGCTCGAGCCCGTTCGGCCTCGTGCAGTCGCTCGATGGCAGCGCCACCGTCACCGGGCATGACGGCGCGATCTCGGGCTTCAATGCCGAACAGCTCCTGAAGCGGCTGGAGCGCCGGCCGCTGTCCGGTGGCGGCAATTTCCGCAACGGCTCGACGCCTTACGACAATCTCACCATCGCGGTGAAATTCTCCGACGGGGTCGCCACCGCCGAGGACATCCGCGTCGAAGGACCGGCGGCGAAGATCACGATGACCGGCACCGCCTCGGTGCCGACGCGCGAATACGACATGAAGGGCGTGGCGAGCCTCAACAGCGCCTCGGGCTTCGAATTGCCCTTCGTGGTGCAGGGCCCCTGGGATGATCCCCTGATCTTTCCCGATCCGGAAAGCCTGATCCGCCGCTCGCCCGCGTCCGCGCCCCTGCTCGACATGCTCAAGGACCGCAAGGCGGGCGACGCCGTGCGCTCCGCGATCGAGCGCATCACCGGCACCGCCAAGCGTCCCGCCCCGGCAGACTCGCCGACGGCGGAGAACGCCAAGGAAAACGCCAAGTCCAACTAGAGTGATCGGCGTCGCTCTCTTCGGGTTCAAGCGGCCGATTGCGTCGTCGAAATCCAGCTCTCGTTCTCCTGCACCACGGTTGCTCCGCCGATCGCCGTCCCCGCCCCGACCTCGCGCGTGACGCTCTGCCCCAGTTCACGGGCCAATACTTCGCGATCACAGGCATCCTCCCACAGCGAAATAGTGATGGCCGCGACACAGTTGCTGATCATGCTGGTCAGCGCCCGCGCTTCCGACATGAAGCGGTCGATGCCGACGAGCAGCGCCACGCCGGTCACGGGCAGATCCGGCATGACGGAGAGGGTCGCGACAAGCGCAACGAAGCCGCTGCCGGTGACACCTGCCGCCCCTTTGGACGTCAGCAGCATCAGGCCGAGCATCGCCGCGATCTGCCCCCACGACAGATGAATGTCGCAGGCTTGCGCGATGAAGATGGACGCCAGGGTGAGGTAAATGGCGCTGCCGTCCAGATTGAAGGAATAGCCCAACGGCAACACGAGCCCTGACACGCCTTTCCGGCATCCGAGCTGCTCCAGCTTGCGCAGCGCGCCCGGCAGCGCCGGCTCCGACGACGACGTGCCGAGCACGATCAGCAGCTCTTCTTTGAAGTAGCGGATCGTCTTCCACAGGCTGAAGCCGTTCAGCCGCGCCAGCGTCCCAAGCACGACGACCACGAAGACAGAGCAGGCGATATAGAAGGTCAGAATCAGCAGTCCGAGCGAGCCGATCGATCGGATGCCGTAGCGCCCCACGGTGAACGCCATGGCCCCAAAGGCACCGAGCGGAGCGAGCTTCATGATGAAGCCGAAGGACACAAACAGCACTTGTGAGAACGACTCGACCGCTTTCGTCACCACAACGCCGCCATCGCCGGCACGGCTCAGGCCAAAGGCGATCAGGATGGAGACGAGCAACACCGGCAGCACTTCGCCATCGGCGAACGCTCCAAAGAAGGAGTGCGGGATGATGTGCAGCATGAAGTCCGCAAATCCGGTCGCACCTGCCTGCTTGGTAAATTTCGCGGCAGGTCGCACCTGCCTGCTTGGTAAATTTCGCGGCCACCGACGGATCCAGCGTATTGACGGACACATGCATGCCAACGCCCGGCTGGATCTGTGACACGGCGATCAGCCCGGCCAGCAACGCGAGCACGGTCAGCAGGTAGAACAGCGCCATGGATTTCACCAGCGCGCGGCCGACCTCGCGGGAATCGCTGATGCTGTTGATGCCGCTCACGATGGTGCAGAATACGATCGGCGCGATCATCATCTTGACCAGCTTGACGAAGCCGTCGCCAAAGGGCTTCAGCGCGGCGCCGAATTCGGGCCAGAAATGGCCCGTGAAGACACCCAGCATGAGACCGATCAGCACCTGGACGTAGAGAATCCGGTAGAACGGCTTTCGCGGCTCGCTGCTCGCGGACCCAGCCGTCGCTCGCATCTGCATTCTCGTTTCTCCCTTGTGTTATTCTTGAGGTTTAAAAGCAGCCCGGCTTCAGGCCGCCAGCACCAAATGAGGCACGTGCGATCGACGGGCGAAGACGTGGCCCTCGAAGATTCGCCGGGCCGTCCGCAGCACCCGGGCAACCGGGCCGGGCTCCAGCCGAACCACGAGCTGGCCGGAGGGATGGGCGAGGGTGATCGGCACCGGCGGCGCCAATGGTCCGACCATCTCTGCCGCGATCGTCCCGGGCGTGACGCATGCCGTCGCGATCGCGACAGCGCCGGTCACCGCCAGCGCGTTATGGCAGTCATGCGGCATGAAATACCTGGTGCTCAACGTCGCCTCGCCTCCGCGCGCAATCAGAACCGGCTTCGGAATCACCATTGTCGCGGAATTTGGAAAGCCCATCCGGCATCCGGCCTCGATGCGCAAAGTTTCGAGGCGCGCGCGAAAGCCTCCGTCGGCGAAGTCCGAGGGAGCCTCACGGCCGGTCCACCCCAGATCCGCCGCGCGGACCAGCATAACGGGCATCGCCGCGTCGATGCAGGTCACATCGATCCCTTCGATGCGATCGACCGGTCGTCCGGTGGGCAGGAGACGACCAGTGCTTGCGCCGGCCGCGTCGGGGAACGACAGCTCGATCGGCGCGGCCGTTCCCGGTACGCCGTCGATCCGCGCCTCGCCGTCGTAAGTCACGCGCCCTGCGGGGGTCGGAACGGTCGCGTCAATCAGCTTGCCGGTGTTAACATTGTGGATCCGCACATGGGTGCGATCCGCGGCGGCGGCGACCAGGCCGGCTTCGATTGCGAAGGCCCCACCCCCGCGAGCATGTTTCCGCAGTTCGGGGAGGTATCGACGATGCCTTCACGAACACGCACCTGGGCGAACAGGTAGTCGACATCGGCGCCTGGCACCGATGCCGGTCCAACGATCGCGACCTTGTTGATAACGGCATTGCCGCCGCCGATCCCGTCGATTCCAAGATCGTGCCCCCCTCCCATCACAGATAGCAGGATCGCGTCGCGCAGTTTGGGGTCGGCCGGAAGATCGCGGGCCAGGAAGAACGGCCCGCGCGAGGTGCCCCCACGCATGACCACACAGGGAATGGCAATCTGATCGTTCATGGAGCTGTTCCGTTCGCGACAACTTCGCTCGATCCGGAGCATCCCTCGACAGAACTCTTTTGTGAAATGCAAATATCCGATGTATTATTCCGATTATCGATACAATGGAGCTTGCCATGAACGCAGAACTTCTCGACCTCAAGGCGTTCATCACCGTGGCGGAGACGGGAAGCTTCGTGCGCACCGCCAGGGCGCTGAACCTGTCGCAGCCGGCGCTGAGCCGACGCATTCAGAAGCTGGAAGAAAGCCTCGGTGCGCCGCTGCTCGAACGCTCGACGCGTCACGTCAATCTCACCATGACCGGCCGTGATTTCCTGCCGAAGGTGCGCCGCCTCATCGACGAGTTCGAGACCTCGGTGCTCGCCATCCACGATATCGGCGCGCGAAGTTCGGGCCTGGTCTCGGTGGCTGCGGTGCCGACAGCGGTGTTCTACTTCCTGCCGCGTGCGATCGGCCGGTTTGCCGAAACGTATCCACGCATTCGCATCCGGATTCTGGACATCGGTGCCAATGAAGGATTGGAAGCGGTCGCGCGCGGAGAAGCCGACTTCGGCATCAATTTCATCGGTGCTTCGCATGCCGAGATCGAATTCGAGAAACTGGTTGAGGACCCCTTCGTCCTGGCCTGCCGTCATGACCATCCGTTGGCATCGCGCAAACGGGTCAGCTGGTCAGAGATTGTGTCACACCGGGTCATCACCGTCGGTCGCAACAGCGGCAATCGCGCGCTGATCGACAATGCGCTCGCGCGACACGGCCTGCAGCTGAACTGGTCCTATGAGGTCGCTCACCTCTCCGGTTCGCTTGGCCTCGTCGAAGCGGGACTCGGCATCGCGGTGCTGCCGAAGCTTGCGACGCCCGCCGCCGGTCACCCCATCATTCACACCGTTCGGTTGATCGAGCCGGAGGTGTCGCGGACGATCGGAATCGTGCGCAGGCGCGGGACCACACTATCTCCTCACGCGAGCCAGTTTCTCAAGATGCTTCTCGAGGCGTGGCACACGCCTTCCGGGACGCGCGGGCAAGACAAGCCGAAGCCCCGATCCGCTCAGGCAAACTCGATTCGGCGGGCCTGAAGAGGAAACGCTAATAGGTCGGCAGCGCAGCGCTGCAAGACCGTTCCCCTGTCGAACCGGAAGTTCCTCGGATCAGCCCCGCCGTGTTTTCAGAGGCATTTTGCGTCCTCCGGCCGCAGCACCATAGTGTGGCCAGCCGACTGCGTTGCGTTCAGTCCTCATACCGCTTACAAGGCCGGGCTTCGCCAGTCGCGAGCAGGTACGGATGCACATGGTCAGGCGATCAGAACGCAGAACCCGAATTGATTGCCGCTAATTGATGCGGCGATTGGATCGATGCGCACGTTAATCATCTCCACAGGCGCCGTTCCCACGACCTAGGTCTGACAACATGCCGCTAGATCGGCTGACGGCCATGCGCTAGTGTTTTATACGACCGGTTAAAAACACCGGCCGTTTGAGGGAGAAAAACGTGAGATCCAAGGTTATTGGCGCAGTCACACTGGCGGTCGCTGCGGCCGGGCTGTTCGCAGCCGCTGCACCCGCATTTGCGCAGCAGAAGACGATTACGGTCTGGTGGGGCAAGGGCTTCTACCGCTCCGAAGACGACGCGCTGATCGAGACGATCAAGAAGTTCGAAGCCAAGACCGGCATCAAGGTCGAATTGTCGCAGTACGCGATTCAGGACATGATTCCGAAGACGGTCGCCGCGCTCGATGCCGGCACCGTGCCCGATGTTGCCTATTCCGACTCTTATGACGTGCAGGCGCAGGGCAAGTGGGCCTATGAGGGCAAGCTCGAGGACCTCACCGATGTCATGGAGCCGATCAAGGATCGGTTCGTGCAGAACACGCTGGATGCGTCGATCCTCTATAACGACGTTACCAAGAAGAAGGCCTATTACGGCTTCCCGCTGAAGCAGCAGAGCATGCACGTCCAGATCTGGAACGACATGCTGGAGAAGGCCGGCTTCAAGCTCGCCGACATCCCGACCGACTGGGAAGGCTACTGGTCGTTCTGGTGCGACAAGGTGCAGCCGGGGATCCGCAAGGCCACCGGCCAGCGCATCTACGCCGTCGGCCAGCCGATGGGCGTGGAATCCACCGACGCCTTCCAGTCGTTCTACACCTTCATGGACGCCTACCACGTCAAGCTGGTCGACGACGACGGCAAGCTGCTGGTCGACGATCCCAAGGTTCGCGAGAACCTGATCAAGGCGATGAAGGACTACACCGACACCTACATCAAGGGCTGCACCCCGCCCTCGTCCACGACCTGGAAGGACCCGGACAACAACGTCGCCTTCCACAACAAGACCATCGTGATGACCCACAACTTCACGATCTCGATCGCGGCGAAGTGGTACGAGGACTCCCAGAACCAGGCGCTTACGCCCGAGCAGCGCGAGGCCGGCAAGAAGGCCTATGAGCAGGACATCGTCACGGCGTCCTTCCCGAAGGCGCCTGACGGGTCGACCATCCGCTACCGCTCCGACGTCAAGACCGGGCTGGTCTTCACCGCGGCCAAGAACAAGGCCGAGGCCAAGCAGTTCATCAGCTTCCTGCTCCAGGAAGACAACGTCCGTCCCTATATCGAGGGCGCGCTCGGCCGCTGGTTCCCGGTGACCAAGGAAAGCCAGGCCAGCCCGTTCTGGCAGGCCGACAAGCACCGCAAGGCGGTCTACGCCCAGTTCACCGGCGGCACCGCCGCGTTCGACTTCACCAAGAACTGGAAGTTCACGATCCTCAACAACGAGAACGTGTGGGCCAAGGCGATGAACCGGGTCGTCAGCGAGAAGGTCCCGGTCGACAAGGCCGTCGACGAACTGATCGCCCGCATCAAGCAGGTCGCGGGTTAATTCATCCTTTCCCTCTCCCCGCTTTGCGGGGAGAGGTATAAGAACAACACCGGCCGCGTTTCGCGGCCGGCATCTCTTTGAAGAGTCCGAAAAGAATGGCGATCACGCTCTCTGGCGATCAGGCAATCCCCGCGCCGCCCTTGTCGTCGCGGCTGACCCCGGCGCAGGCCTGGGGCATCGCGCTGCTCGCGCCCTATCTGCTGGTTTTCCTCGCCTTCGTCGTCTATCCCGTCTGCTACGGGCTGTGGCTGGCGCGGGCGCCGGCGAACTATGTCGCGCTCTACAACGACCCGATCTTCGCGCGCGCCGCGGTCAACACGCTGATCTTCCTGGTCATCGGCATCAACATCAAGATGCTGATCGCGCTGTTCCTGTCCGGCTTCTTCGCCCAGCAGCGCACCTGGATCAAATGGCTCTCGGTGATCTTCATCCTGCCCTGGGCGGTGCCGTCGATCCCGACCATCCTGTCCGTGCGCTTCATGCTCAATCCCGAATGGGGCGTGATCAACCACCTCATCTTCTCGTTCACCGGTGACGACGGCCCGAACTGGCTGAACGACCCGACGGTGGCGCTGACCATGGCGATCGGCGTCCACATCTGGAAGTCGCTGCCGTTCTGGACGCTGATCCTGATCACCGGACGCCTTGCGATACCGCACGATCTGTTCGAGGCCGCCGAGGTGGACGGCGCGAGCTGGTGGCAGAAGTTCCGCTTCATCACCTGGCCGTCGATGCAGACGCTCTACATCACCTGCACGCTGCTTTCGATGATCTGGACGCTCGGCGATTTCAACAGCGTCTACCTCCTCACCGGCGGTGGCCCGGCCGACCTCACGCATGTGCTGGCGACGCTCGGCATCCGCTATCTCCGGCTCGACCAGCTCTCGCTGGCAATGGCATCGATCGTCTGTGCGATGCCGTTCGTCCTGCCGCTCGTGTACTTCATGATGAAACGGTTGTCGCGATGAAGCTTCCCTCCTTACGCGAAGTCGCGACCGAAGCGCGGTTGCTGCTGATCGGCATTCCCGTCTTCATCTGGACGATGGTGCCGATCTATCACATGTTCCTGTTCGCGATCTCCCCGAAGGAGGACGCGTTCTCGGGCAAGCTCTGGCCCGACCATCCGACGCTGCACAACTTCGAGATCGTGTTCAAGCAGCAGCACTACTTCCTGCGCGACTTCTATGTGCAGTTCTGGAACTCGCTGGTGATCGCGGCGTCGGTCGGCGTGCTGACGCTGTTCATCGCCACCGCCGCCGCGTTCTCGATCTCGCGGCTGCGGGTGCCCGGTGGGCGCATCGTGATGAACCTGGCGCTCTTCACCTATTTCATCCCCGCGGCGTTCCTCGCCGTTCCGATGTACCGCACCATGGGTAATTACGGCCTCCTGAACAATCACTGGTCGCTGATCCTGGCCATGGTGACGATCGCCAGCCCTTACGCGATCTGGGTGCTGAAGCAGGCCTCCGACAAGCTGCCGGTCGAGCTGGATGAAGCCGCCGTGATGGACGGCGCGACGACGCTCCAGATCTTCCGGCTGGTCTATCTGCCGCTGATGATGCCCTCACTGGTCGCGATCGGCACCTATGCGGTGCTGCTGGCCTGGAACGAATATCTCTACGCGTTCCTGCTGCTCTCCAACGACCGCGAGATCACGCTGCCCGTCGCGCTCGGCAACTTCCTCGCCGCCGACGATTCGCCGTGGGAGCTGTTGATGACCACCGGCTTCATCTACGCGCTGCCACCGGCCGCGATCTACTACGCCTTCCGCCGCTACATGGTCGGCGGGCTCACCGCGGGTGCAGTGAAGTCCTGACGCGACAGGACGCATCCGGTCGCCGCAAGCAGTACGTTCGAGCGACAACGTGGACAATTGAAGATTGTCCACGCCTGCTCTAACCTCGAAGCCCTGTCACGGGCTCGTCATCATGCGCGGCAACGACGCGATCCATCTCGGCCTGATGCTGCTCGCGCTCGCGGCAGCCTATCTGGTGCCGTTCGAGCTGTTGCTGCTGGCCTATGTCGTGCTCGGCCCGGCGCATTATTTCACCGAGATATCCTGGCTGCATGACCGCAGCTACTATCTGCCTCACCGCGGGATTGCCGTAGCCCTGGCAATCGTCGCCGTGGTCGCGGCGCTGATCGACAACGCCTCGTGGTTCGGCTTCGCGATGTGGGGCGCGCTGATCGTCTGCGCCATGCTGGCGGCGACCACATCCGCGGTCGAGAGCATGCTGCTGTTCATGGCGGCGATCGCCCTGTCCGCGATCATGTATTCGAGCGGATCGTCGCTCGCCGTGATCGGCATCCTGATCCCGACGCTCGTTCACGTCTCGCTGTTCACGCTGATCTTCATGGTGCTCGGCGCCTATCGGTCCGGCAGCCGCGTGCAGGCCACGCTGGTGGTCGTCTACCTCGCCGCAATTGCCACGATCCTGCTGCTGCCGCAGACCGCCGAAATCCGGATCGCGAGCTTTGCCCGGGTCGGCCAGGATTATTTCGGCAATGTCGGCCCGGCTCTCGGCCGGCTGTTCGGTGTGCCCGGCCTCGTCCTCGACACCAGGCTGACCAGCCTCCTCGCCTTCGTCTACACCTATCACTACCTCAACTGGTTCATCAAAGCCGACGTGATCCGCTGGACCGAGGTGCCGAAGGCCCGGCTGGCGGCGATGGCCGCCGCCAGCGCTGCATCCACCGCGCTTTATTTCTACGACTATGCGTTCGGCTTCACCTTCCTGCTGGCGCTGAGCCTGATCCACATCCTGCTCGAGTTTCCGCTCGACAGCCTCGCGCTGCGCCAGCTCGGCGCCGCAATACAAGGCTCGGCGCGTGGATGGCACGCTGCACGAACGGCTACAGCGGCGCCGCGCTCTCGCCCTGCGAGCTCGACAGCTTCGAAGCGAGCGAAGCAATCACGATGACCACCGCGATCAGGCCGATCACCAGCGTGCAGATCGCGTTGATCTCGGGCTTCACGCCAAGGCGCACCTCGGAATAGATCCGGATCGGCAAGGTTGCCGAGCCCGGACCGGTGGTGAAGCTCGCGATCACGAGATCATCGAGCGACAGCGTGAAGGCCAGCATCCAGCCGGCGACGATCGCGGGCGCGATCAACGGCAGCGTGACGGCCGCGAACGCGCACACCGGATTGCAGCCGAGGTCCATCGCCGCCTCTTCCAGCGAGCGGTCCAGCGAGCCGAGGCGGGACTGCACGACCACGGCGACGAAGCACATCGTCAGCGTGGTATGGGCGATCGTCACCGTCCAGAAGCCGCGCTCGGCGTTCAGCGCGACGAACAAGAGCAGCAGCGACAATCCGGTGATCACCTCCGGCATCACCAGCGGCGCATAGAGCATGCCGGAGAACAGTGTCCGGCCGCGGAACCTCTCGCCGCGCGACAGCGCCACTGCGGCGAGCGTGCCGAGCAGCGTGGCGATGCTCGCCGAGGAGACCGCGACCCGCAGGCTCATCCAGGCCGCCTCGATCATCGCGCGGTCATTGAAGAACTCGTGATACCAGCGCAGCGACCAGCCGCCCCACACCGTCACCAGCCGCGAGGCGTTGAAGGAATAGATGACGAGAATGAGGATCGGCAGATAGAGGAACGCCAGCCCCAGCGCGAGCGAGGCGATATTGAAGCGGGACAGGCGAGAGACCTTGCGCATCGGCTCACCGCCCCTGTTCCAGTTGTCGCTTCTGCAGCCGTTCGTACAGCAACAGCGGCACCAGCAGCACCACCAGCAGCACGATGGCCGCTGCGGAAGCGACCGGCCAGTCCTTGTTGGTGAAGAATTCGAGCCACAGGGTCTGGCCGATCATCAGCGAATTGGAGCCGGCCAGGAGGTCCGGAATCACGAACTCGCCGACGATGGGGATGAAGCACAAGAGCACGCCGGCGCCGACGCCGGGCAGCGACAGCGGGAAGGTGACGAGCCAGAACACCTGCCAGGGCGGCGCGCCGAGATCGGAGGCCGCCTCCTCCAGCGCCGGCTCCATCTTGGCGAGCGTGGCATAGAGCGGCAGGATCATGAATGGAAGATAAGAGTAGACGATGCCGATATACATCGCGGTATCGGTGGAGAGCCACACCACCGGCTGGCTGACCAGATGCAGCGCGAGCAGGATCTGGTTGAGCAGGCCGTCGTGCTGGAGGATGTTGATCCAGGCATAGATGCGGATCAGGAACGAGGTCCAGAACGGCACGATCACCAGCACCATCGCCACCGCCTGCCAGCGCTTCGGCAACCGCGCCATGCCATAGGCGATGGGATAGCCGATCAGGAGCAGCAGCGCCGTCGCCGTGACCGCGACGGTCAGGCTGCGCACATAGGCGTACACATAGATGTCGTCGGAACCGAGCAGCCTGAAATTGTCGAGCGACAGCGCGGCAAAGGCCGCCTTTAGCGATTCCCATCCCGCCGCCAGGTCGAACACCGGCTCGTAGGGCGGCTGCGCGATCGCGGTCTGCGACAGGCTGATCTTCAGCACGAAGGCGAACGGCACCAGGAAGAGCAGCACCATCCAGACATAGGGGGCGATCGCGGCGAAGCGCGCCGGTCGCGCGAAGATCCGGCGTCCGCTCATGACGGCAGCACCACGCAGTCGTCGGGCGTGAACCAGGCGACCACGTGCTGGTTCAGGCTGTAGGCGTCGACGTCGAGGCGCGCGCTGTTGGCGACGGACGCCTGCACCATCCCGCCGGTGTCGAGCTTCACCTTGTAGGTGGTGGTGCCGCCGAGATAGCAGATGTCGGCGATCACGCCGTCCAGCCGGTTGATCGCCGTTTCATAACCTGCCTCGCTCACCGGGCCGCGGCGCGACAGCTTGACCTTCTCGGGACGGATCGCGACCGACAATTTTCCCGCGCCGACCGGCTCGCGCGGCTCGGCCACCACCAGCGTCCCCGCATCACGCGTGCCGATGACCAGACGATGGCCGTCGCGCAATCTGGACTCGGCGTCGAACAGATTGATGTCGCCGACGAACTCCGCGATCCAGCGCGAACGCGGCGCCTCGTAGAGCTCGCGGGGGCTCGCGACCTGGGCGAGCTTGCCGGCCTTCATCACCCCGATCTGGCTCGCCATCGTCATCGCCTCTTCCTGATCGTGGGTGACGATGATGAAGGTCATGCCGAGCCGGCGCTGGAGCTCCATCAACTCGCCTTGCGTGCTCTCGCGCAGCTTCTTGTCCAGCGCGGCGAGCGGCTCGTCGAGCAGCAACAATTGCGGCCGGCGTGCCAAAGCGCGGGCCAGCGCCACGCGCTGGCGCTGGCCGCCGGAGAGCTGGTCGGGCTTGCGCTTCTCGAGGCCCTCGAGCTTCACCAATGCGAGCATCTCCGCAACGCGCGTGGCGATGTCGGCGCGCGCCAAGCCGGCGCGCTTCAGGCCGAAGGCGATGTTGTCGCGCACCGAGAGGTGCGGAAACAACGCGTAGTTCTGGAACATCATGTTGATCGGACGCTCATGCGGCAGCGCCTGCGCGATGTCCTTGCCGCCAAGCAGGATACGCCCCTCATCCGGCGCCTCGAAGCCGGCGAGCATGCGCAACAGCGTGGTCTTGCCGCAGCCGCTAGGCCCGAGCAGCGCGAAAAACTCGCCGGCCTTGATGTCGAGCGAGACACCGTCCACGGCCCGGAACGTCCCGAAAGTCTTGGTGACGCCCTCGATGCGCAGCAACGGCTGACCCGCTACGGGAAATGCAGCTCCAGCGGCCGTATCCGCCGCGACGTCCGTTCCGGGCAACTCTTCCGCCATGGTCCCTGCCAACCCCGATTCCGCCGCACGCTAGCGGCCGATCGGCCTTTGCTCAACCGGTTCGGGGCGATCGTTCACATCCGCCATGAACGCGGCAAGCCCATCACGATCGGCCTTGGGCATGGTCAGACCGAGCTTGGAGCGACGCCACAAGACGTCCTCTGGAAAACGCGCCCATTCGTGGCTCATCAGATAACGCACCTCGGCGCCGGTCAGCTCAGGGCCAAAGGTTGGGCCAAGCTCATCGCGCGTCCTGGCCTCGCCAAGCACGGCCGGCAGTCGCGAGCCGTAGGCCGCGACCAGGCGTTGGGCCTCCGGCTCCGAGAGAAAGCGCCAGCGATCGCGTGCGAGGTCGACTTCGGTGTCGAAACGGTCCCAGGCGAAATCGCCGCCGGGGAGTACCGCCCCGTCGGTCCAGGGCGGCGACATCGGATAGAACGGCGTCAGCCGCGTCACCGCCCGCTCCGCACGCAGGCGCGAAGTAGTGACATCGCCGCCAAACATCGTGATCAGCGGCGCCTTGCGCCGGCGCGCATGGAACAGCGCCGTGCCGTCGCGTCCTCGCGCGGACGCCAGCGTCAGGTTGACGCCCGAGACCGTCCGGACCACGTCGGTCGGGGCGACGCGCTCGCGGAAATAGCGGCTGGCCGCTTCGCAGAGATAGCTGACGTCGGCGCCCGGCATCGCGACGATCGCAGGATCGCCGGTGAAAGCGTGCGTGACCGTGCCGATCAGCGTGAAATCGCGCTCGAGGGGCCGGGCGAAGATCAGCCGTCCATCATTGTTCTGGAAGACGTAGACGTTCTCGGAATCGAACAGCCGCGGCACGATGATCTGGCTCATCTGCATCGCGGCCATGGCGGGCTGCGGCTCCCGCAGCACGGTATCCGCCACCATCGACGTCCAGCCACCGGTGGCGTTGGCCAGCGCCCGCGCCGTGATCGTGCGGCGGTGGCCGCGATCGACCACCGCGAGGCGCCATGTGTCGGTTCTGTCAGCGCGCACGCAGCGTGCCCCGGTATGGATCGCGGCGCCGCGTTCGGCGGCATCCAGCGCCGTGAGCACCACCAGGCGGGAATCGTCAACGACACAGTCCGAATATTCGAACGCCGTGCCGAACGGACGCTTCAGCGCGTTGCCGACCGGATGATGCGTAATGTCGAGGGTCGCTGATGGCGGCAGGCCACCCCGGTTCGTGAGGCCGTCATAAACATACAGGCCGGCCCGCAGCAGCCATGGCGGACGCTCCTCGGAATGGGCGGGAATCACGAAGCGCATCGGCCGGACCAGATGCGGCGCGATCCGGAGCCAGATCCGGCGCTCGGCGAGCGCCCGGCGCACCCGCCAGAACCCGCGGCGCTCCAGCACCGACAGATCGCCATGAATCAGCCGCGGCGTCGCCGACGAGGCGGCGCCGCCGAGATCGCCCTGTTCGAACAGAATGACCCGCAGGCCGCGGCCGGCCGCATCGCGCGCGAGGCTGACACCGTTCAGGCCGCCGCCGATGATCGCAAGGTCGTAATCCGCCATGAAGCCGTCGAGAGCGAGCGAAACGAAGCGCTCCCATCACTAGCCGGTCTTGAGCGCAAGCTCCATGGCTTCGGCGCGGCCGACGAGGCCGGCATACTTCCCGATCGGCAGTGGCTTGCCGAGCAGGTAGCCCTGCACGCCGTCGCAGCCCTCCTTGGCGAGGAAGGCGAGCTGGTCGAGCGTCTCGACGCCCTCGGCGATGATGGACATTTCGAGGCCGTGGCCGAGATCGATGACGGCGCGCACGATCGCCGCCGATTGCGGGTTGCGGCCGAGATTGATGATGAAGGCGCGGTCGATCTTGATCTTGTCGAACGGAAACGCCTGGAGATAGCTCAGCGAGGAATAGCCGCTGCCGAAATCGTCCATGGAGATGCGCACGCCGAGCGCCTTCAGCCGGCGCAGCAGCGCCAGGCCCCGGTCGAAATCCTCGATCAGCACGCCCTCGGTGATCTCGAGCTCGAGCCGGCCGGGCGCCAGGCCGGTTTCGATCAGGATCGAATGGACCAGCCCGACCACGTCGCCGTGCATGAACTGCGCCGGCGACAGATTGACCGCGACCTGGAGCGGCTTCGGCCAGGACGCCGCCTCGCGGCAGGCCTCGCGCAGGATCCACTCGCCCATCTCGACGATCAGGCCGCTCTCCTCGGCGATCGGGATGAATTCGGCCGGCGAGACCTGGCCACGCACCGGATGCTGCCAGCGCGCCAGCGCCTCGAAGCCGATGATCTCGCTCTCGGCGACGCTATGGCCGGCGGCCCCCTGCGGCTGGAAGGCGAGCGAGAGCTCGCCGTTCTTGATCGCCATCGACAGGTCCTGATGCAGCACGCGGCGATCGCGGATCTGCTGGTCCATCTCCGGCTGGTAGAGGCTGATCGTGCCGCGCGATTTCTGCTTGGCGCGGAACAGCGCCGCACCGGCATTGGCGAGCAACGAGGCGCCGTCGGCGCCATTGTGCGGGAAAATCGACATGCCGGTGGTGGCGCCGGCACGGACTGGCCGGCCGTCGATCTGGAATTCCCGCGCGACGGCTTCGCCGAGCTGCTGCGCCAGCGCAAGACCCGCCTCCGGCTGCTTGCCGTCGATGATCAGGCCGAACTCGTCGCCGGACAGGCGCGCCACCACGCCGCCGCGCGCGGAATCCTGGAGCCGCTGGGCCACCTCGATCAGGAGCTTGTCGCCGAGCGCATGGCCGAAGACGTCGTTGACCTCCTTGAGGCCGTCGAGATCAACGCAGAGGACGGCGAACTCCTCGCCGGTGCCTTCGCAGGCCTCGATCATCTGAGTCAGCGCCTGCAGGAAGGCGGCACGGTTCGGCAGATCGGTGAGGCCGTCGTGATAGGCCATGTGCGCCATGCGCGACTCGGTCTGCCGGCGGTCGGTGACGTCTTCGTGGGTCTTGATCAGGTATTGCGGCTCGCCGGCATCGCTGAGCACGGTGGCGCGCCGGGTCAGGAACAGCCGCAGGCCGTCCTTGGTGGAGATCGGGTGCTCCTCGGTGATCATCCCGCGCTTCTTGATCGCAGCCTCGTCGCGCGCGATGATCAGCTTGGCTTCCTTGGGATTGAAGATGTCGGACGCGGTCAGGCCCGTGGCTTCCTCGCGCCTGCGGTTGAGGATCGTCTCGGCGCTGCGGTTGGCGAGCAGGTAGCGGCCGTCCTTGACCTGCTCGACGATCAGCGCCACCGGGATGTTGTCGACGACGAGCTCGAGGAATTTCTTGGTGCTCTCCAGCTCCTGCGACAGTGAGCGGCGGTCGGTGATGTCCTCGAACACGAGCATCAGGAATTCGGGCTTGTTGTTCTCGTTGCGGACCACGATCCGGATCGAGGCAACCATGCGCCGTTCACCGCCGCGGTCGACCTCGAACTCATTACGGAACTGGCCGTCCGGCGAATTGAGCGCCGCCCGGTCGGTCGCCTCGATGCTGGCCGCTGAGACGGGGGCAAACAGCTCGCGCGCGTTCTTGCCGACGACCTGGTCCCGCGTAAACCCCCAGAACCGCTCATAGGCGGTGTTGGCGAAGATGTAGCAGCCGTCCTCGATGTTCTTCGCGGCAACGCAGGCCGGCACGTTGTCGAGCACCGTTTCCAGGAACTGCTTGGTCGAGGCGAGCTGCCGCGACAGCCTGCGCTCCTCGCTGACGTCGAGATGCGTCGCCACCGAGCCGCCGTTCGGCAGCACGAAGTATTTTACCAGGATGGCCCGGCCGTCAGGCAGTTCGGTGATCAGACCGTTGCCGCTTGCCGCCTTCTCGTAGAATTCCTTATCGGAGACGCCACCAAGGACCCCGCGCTTGCGCCGCAGCTCGAGGATGTCGTGGCCGTTCATGTCGGCCCACAGATCCGACCGTGACAGGCCATAGATCTCGAGATAGCGGTCATTGCAGAAGATGACGCGCCGCTGCGCATCGGTCATCACCACGCCCTGGTTGAGATTGTTCATGGCGGAGGAGACGAAGGCGTTGCGCCGCAGCTGCAACCGCCTGGTCCGGCGCAGCGCGGAGTGGATCCACAACGCGATTGCCACCAGGAACGCACAGACGACGATGCCCCCGATCAGGGCTTCCCAGATCAGGTTGGGATCGAGGTTGTCGAGCGAGCTCGGCGGGGCGAAGCTGTCCGACAGCGCAAAGGCACGCGCAGGCGCGACCGTGCCGGCCAGGCACACGACGGCCTGCACAGCAATCAGAATCGTGCTGTCCGCGTGCCAGTTCTTCTCAGCCATCAGCCACCCGCGATTTCAACGTCGGATTGTCTGGCCTCACGGGTTTGGATCGGGTAAACGCCTGTACGCGCAACAGAAAAATGTCACGTTAAATACGGCAATTGCCCTGACATGATAAATGCTTCCTTAACGGAAAATGACCCCGCGCCCTCGTTCCCGGGCTTGATGCCTCCGGCGCTTCCAGCGGACCTCCTGCACAACCATGGATAGGGTCGACTGCATCGTCATCGGAGCCGGCGTGGTCGGGCTCGCGGTGGCTCGAAAGCTGGCCCAGGCCGGGCGCGAGGTCATCGTGCTCGAGGAAGCCGAGGCCATCGGCACCATCACCTCCTCGCGCAACAGCGAGGTGATCCATGCCGGCATCTACTACCGCGCCGGAAGCTGGATGGCGCGCATGTGCGTCAACGGCAAGCACGCGCTCTACCGCTACTGCGGCGAGCGCGGCATCCCGCACAAGAATTGCGGCAAGCTGATCGTCGCGACCAATGCGAAGGAAACCGAGAAGCTGCAATCGATCAAGGCGCACGCCGAGGCCAATGGCGTGCTCGACATGCAGTTGCTCACGGGCGAGGCCGCACGCGCGCTGGAGCCGGCGCTCGCCTGCGACGCCGCGCTGCTCTCGCCCTCGACCGGCATCATCGACAGCCACGCCTACATGCTCTCGCTGCGCGGCGAGGCCGAGGAAGCCGGCGCGGCCTTCGCGTTTCACACCCCGCTGATCCGTGCCAAGGCGGCCGCCGGCATGATCGAGGTCGAGGCCGGCGGCGAGGCACCGATGGCGCTGCAATGCAGCCTCCTCGTCAACGCTGCGGGCCTCGCGGCGACAACGGTGGCGCGCAATATCGACGGCATGCCGCTGGACCGGATTCCGCCGGCCTATCTGGCCAAGGGAAATTACTTCAGCTGCAACGCCAAGGCGCCGTTCTCGCACTTGATCTATCCGGTGCCCGAGCCCGGCGGCCTCGGCGTGCATCTGACGCTGGACATGGCGGGGCAGGCGCGTTTCGGCCCTGACGTCGAGTGGATCGAGACGATCAACTACGAGGTCGATCCGTCACGCGCCGAGCGCTTCTATCCGGCGATCCGGAGATACTGGCCGACGCTGCCTGACGGCGCGTTGATGCCGAGCTATTCGGGCATCCGCCCGAAGATCGTGCCGCCGGCGGTCGCCACGCAGGATTTCCTGATGCAGGGTCCGCGCGATCACGGCGTGGCAGGCCTGATCAACCTGTTCGGCATCGAATCGCCGGGACTGACGTCCTCGCTCGCGATCGCCGATCACGTCGCCGAGCTCGCAAATATCTGAAGCGTCTTCAAGCGAAGCGGATACCACTTCGCGCAAAGAAGAAAACGCGTCCAAACAAGAAGCCGGAGCTATTTCCGTTCCGATTCCGTCGGAACGGAAATAGCTCTGGACGCCGCGCAAATGTCCTTGCGCGGCTTCGCATCTTCCAACAGGGATGAGCGCAACAGCACTCACCCCTGCCTGAAGGGGTACGATCAAACTCTACGCTGAATACGGGGTTTACTAGTGAAGCGTGTCGCCAGTGTGCTTCAGACGCTCGATCTGGTCCTTGACCATCAACTTCCGGCGCTTCAACTCAACAATTTGCAGGTCGTCTGTTGAAAGGTGCACGAGAGCTTCGTGCAATTCGTTTTCGAGAGTTTTATGCTTCCGTTCCAATTCAACCAGATGTGCCTGAATTGTCATTCGAAACCTCCTCGGTAGGGGTGACCTTGGATTCGATCCGGACGACGAAGTGTACATCACCGATTCGTTCTGTCGATGGATATCCGTCGTCGCCTTGTCATTTTTGAAAATTCATATGTAACGAAGCGTGAGTAAGGAACCGCGCTGGGAAAAATCCATGATATCAATGCGCTTGCGCAGCGCCGCAGCGAACCGTCGAAATATCTTGCGAGAGATGGGTGAGCGACGGCCCGAGATCGCTTGCGGTCACGGCGCGCAAGGACGATAATTTCCACAGGGCATCCACAGCCTTAATCTCACGACTATCGGTTTTTCGGCCACCGCAGACATGACCCATGAAGACGAGAGTGAACTCGAAGCCGAGCTCGCCCGGTTGCAGCAGGAACACCGAGATCTCGACGCGGCGATCGATGCACTGCATCAATCGCCTGCCCCCGACCTATTGCGGTTACAGCGGCTGAAGAAGCGCAAGCTGTTGTTGCGCGACCGCATCGCCTTCATCGAAGACCAGATCACGCCCGACATCATCGCCTGATCCCCAGCGGGCTTTTCGCGGCGGGGCGAGCCGGGTGAATCCTCTTGACTCCAAAAGAACAAAATAGGAACATTCAGGCACCAAACGCCCCCAGGAAACGCCCCAGAGAAACGCCCAAGGAACCTAGCAAGGACAACGCAGATGTCGGCAACCGCCCTTTTGGACAACAGCCATTATGAACAGGCCTGCGATCAGGCGATCGCGATGTGCGACGGCAATCTGCGCAGCACCATCAAGGCGCTGATCATGGCCAACGAATATCTGGAGGCGGAGTTCGAGGAATTGCAGGCGGCGATTTCAGCCGGCTGCATTCCGGAGACCTCTCGCAGCAAGGCGCGGAGCAGCGCCGCCTGATGTTGATGATCGGAGCAACGCCATGTCGGACGTCACCTACTACGTTGCAATGCCCTTCCTGATCGATGACGACGGATCGCCGGTCGCGGGCGCCGCGGAGGAATGTCAGTCCTCGACGGCCGCGCTGCGGCGCGCGGAGATTCTGGCGCGCGGTGCCGGCCACATCGGCGCGGTCGCATTTTGCCGCAGCGGCGATCCCATGACCGGCGAATTCGGCGACGCGACGCTGCTGCGCAAGTTCGGCAACGTGCCGGAAGATCTGGCCACGTTGTAGGGCATTTATTGTTTGAGCATGATCTCCGCGCAAACGCGTTTCGCATTTGTCGCGAGGAAAATCGCTGCACACTTTGCGCTAGCGCGGCCCTTCGGGTCCGGATCATGCTCAGTTGCTGACCAGCCTGATCCGCGGCTCGTGCCGCCGGCGCGCCTTGCGCACATACATTGCGGCATCCGCCTCCTCCAAGGCGCGGCCTGCGTCGGAATGCGCCCCCAGCAACGCGACGCCGGCGGAGGCGCCCGCGGTCACATTCTGGCTGCGGAAGACGAAGGATAATTCGTCGATCGTCTGCTCGAAGGCCGCGGCCTTCGCCTTGGCATCGGTCTCGTTGAGATTCCACAGCAGCAGCGCGAACTCGTCGCCGCCGAGCCGGCCGACCACGTCGGAGGCGCGGACCTGCCGCGTCAGCGCGCCGACGATCGCCTTGAGCACCTCGTCGCCGGCGGCGTGGCCGAAGGAATCGTTGATCGGCTTCAGCCGATCGACATCGAGCACGATCAGCGCGCCGGTGGCGCGATAGCGCTTCATGTAGGCGATGGCGCGTGTGAGCTCGCGCTCGAAGCCGCGCCGGTTCGGAATCTCGAGCAGGAAATCGGTGTCGGCGGCAGCTTCCAGTTCCGCGACCCGCCGCTCCGCCGCCTTGAGCTTGCTCCGCAGCCCGCGGATGATCTTTGCACTATCCTTGGTGCCATCAAGCGACGCTCCGCGCCGCGGCGGCTTGGCCGGACGCTTGGTGGCAGGTTTGGACCGGCTGGCGCTGATTTTCCGGCCCTTTTTGGCCTTCGCAGCACTCGCCCTTTTTGGTTTCTTCATGGGCATCCTGCTCAATGAAGGCTTGCGGGGATTCACCAAGACAGGATAGTGCATTCCCTTCTCCTTGCCACCGCCTTGCGAGCCGCCGGCCGGAACCGTTAATCTGGCCTATGTTTCTGTTTTCCCGAGCACAATTAACGTCATGACCGCGCCGATCGCCATCATCATGGGAAGCCAGTCGGACTGGGACACGATGCGGCATGCCGCCGACACGCTCGAGGCGCTCGGCGTTGCCGCCGAGACCCGCATCGTTTCGGCACACCGCACCCCCGACCGGCTGGTCGCTTTCGCCAAGGGCGCCAAGGCGGCGGGTTACAAGATCATCATCGCCGGCGCGGGCGGCGCTGCACATTTGCCGGGCATGGCGGCGGCACTGACGGAGCTCCCGGTCTTCGGTGTTCCCGTCGAATCGAAGACGCTCAAGGGCGTCGATTCGCTCTATTCGATCGTGCAGATGCCCGCGGGCATCCCGGTCGGCACCCTTGCCATCGGCAAGGCCGGCGCGATCAATGCGGCGCTGCTTGCTGCCGCCGTGCTGGCGCTGTCCGACCCAGCCTTGTCCGACCGCCTCGCCGCCTGGCGCAAGGCACAGACCGAGGCGGTCGCTGAGCGCCCGGAGGACAAGGCGTGACTGACGCAAAGCAGGTGAAGCTGAAGCCCGGCGACACCATCGGAATCCTCGGCGGCGGACAATTGGGGCGGATGCTGGCCATGGCCGCGGCACGGCTCGGACTGCGCTGCCAGGTGTTCTCGCCCGATCCGGACTCGCCGGCCTTCGACGTCGTGCTGAACGCGACCTGCGCCGAATATGCCGACGTCGAGGCGCTCGAGCTGTTCGCCAACGACGTCGACGTCATCACCTACGAATTCGAGAACGTCCCGGCGGCCGCCGCGATGGTGCTGGACGCGCGCCGCCCGGTGTTGCCCAACCGCAAGATCCTGGAGACCACCCAGGACCGGCTCGCCGAGAAGGATTTCGTGACGCGGCTCGGCATCGGCACCGCAGCCTATGCCGACGTCACCTCCGTCCCCTCGTTGCGCGAGGCGATTTTAAGGATCGGTCTTCCGGCCGTGCTGAAGACCCGCCGCTTCGGCTATGACGGCAAGGGCCAGGCCATCATCCGCGCGGGCGACGACATCGCCAAGGTCTGGACCAGCCTCGCCACCAAATCGGCGATCCTGGAGGCCTTCGTGCCGTACGAGCGCGAGATCTCCGTGATCGCCGCGCGCTCGGTCGCGGGCCAGGTGGAATGTTTCGACGTCACCGAGAACGAGCACCGCGACCACATCCTGAAGATATCGCGCGCGCCCGCGCCGATCCCGGACGCGCTCGCCGAAGAGGCGCGCAGCATCGCAAGCAAGATCGCAAGCGCACTCGACTATGTCGGCGTGCTGGCGGTGGAGATGTTCGTGCTCGCCAATGGCACCGGACCAAAGGTGTTGGTCAACGAGATCGCCCCGCGCGTGCACAATTCCGGACACTGGACACTCGACGGCGCCTCCGTCTCGCAATTCGAGCAGCACATCCGCGCCATTGCCGGCTGGCCGCTCGGCAAGCCGGTGCGCCACGGCGAGATCGTCACCATGACCAATCTGATCGGCGACGAGATCAACGATTACGAGAAGTGGCTGAGCGTTCCGGGCGCGACCATCCACATCTATGGCAAGGGCGCACCGCGCCCCGGCCGCAAGATGGGCCATGTCACCGAGGTCCGGCCGCCCCGGGACAAGTGACGGGACCGCGGCAACTGCCGCGATCCCTTGCCGATTGGATTTTGTTTTGACGCGTTGTCTTGACGCGAACCGGTATCCACTTCGCTCGAAAACGCTCTAGGCCGCCTTCGCGCCTGCGACGACGCCGGTGGGCTCCTCGCTGAGCCAGCGATAGATCACCCCGCCAAGCGCGCCGCCGATCAGTGGCGCGACCCAGAACAGCCAGAGCTGCGCCATCGCCCAGCCGCCGACGAACAGCGCGGGGCCCGTGCTGCGCGCCGGGTTCACCGACGTGTTGGTGACGGGAATGCTGACGAGATGGATCATCACCAGCGCAAGCCCGATCGCGAGCGGCGCGAAGCCCGCGGGCGCGCGGCCATGGGTGGCACCCATGATGATGAACAGGAACATCATGGTCATCACCACCTCGGTGAGGAAGCAGGCCATCATGCTGTACTGGCCGGGCGAATGCGCGTCGTACCCGTTCGACGCGAAGCCCTTGGTGACGTCGAAGCCTGGGGCGCCGCTGGCGATGATGTAGAGCAGTTCGGCGGCAACGATCGCACCGCAGACCTGCGCAATCACGTAAGGCAGGATCTGTCCGGCCGGAAAGCGCCCGCCGGCGGCAAGGCCGACCGTGACGGCCGGATTGAGATGACAGCCCGAGATGTGACCGATCGCGTAGGCCATGGTGACGACGCTTAAGCCGAAAGCCAGGGACACGCCGACCAGGCCGATTCCGACCTGCGGGAAACCGGCCGCGATCACCGCGCTGCCACAACCTGCGAATGTGAGCCAAAAGGTGCCGATGGCCTCGGCAGCATATTTCTTCATATCCATGTGTCGTCCCCTCATTTCAAAGTTTCCGGAACAAAGCTCCGGTCGCCGCCCCGCCAAAGGCACCAAATCTCCCAAATCGGGGCCGCACAGAGGTATTTTCGCCCCATTTAATGGCTGAACTTGGCCCGAAAACCCGCTTGGCAGGTGGACATCCAGGGTTTTGTCTGATACATCCGCGCGCTCAAGGCTAAGGGCTTGTGCGTTTTGCCATCCCCTTTGACTTACCAGAATTCAAATCCGATCCACTGAAGAGGATGCCGCGTGCAGGTTCTCGTTCGCGATAACAATGTCGATCAAGCCCTCAAGGCGCTGAAGAAGAAGATGCAGCGCGAGGGTATTTTCCGCGAGATGAAGCTCCGCGGTCACTACGAAAAGCCCTCTGAGAAGAAGGCCCGCGAAAAGGCCGAAGCCGTGCGCCGCGCGCGCAAGCTGGCCCGCAAGAAGCTCCAGCGTGAAGGCCTGCTGCCGATGAAGCCGAAGCCGGTGTTCGGCGCTGGCGCCGGTGGTGAGCGCGGCGGCCGTGGCGGCCCGGGTGCTGGTCCGCGCGGACCGCGCTGATTTGCCGAATTTGTAAGACCTCAGTTTTCGATAACGCGGGCCGCTGGCCCGCGTTATTGTTTGTGAGCGGTGCCTTTCTGGGACGGGGCACTACCGATGCGGCGCTAAAGCGCGACGAGGTTGGTCGTCGCGCTTTAGATTGTTGTTTGAGCATGATCTTTTCGGAAAACCGCGGCACATTTTGCGCTGACGCGGCCCTTCGGGTCCGGATCATGCTCTAGCGCGAGCGAACCGTAGATGGCCTCCCCTTTCCCCGAGCGTGGCTTGGCGCGACTGCGCCAGATCTGGCAGCAACCGTTCGCACTGGCCTTGATGGGGATCGCACTGTGCGGCTGCTCCTTCGATCTGGGATCGCTGATGCCGGAGAAGGAAAAGCCGCAGGAGGCCCCCAAGGCGGCGGCCGCCACCGAGAGCGCGGTCAGCCCCGGCAACGTCACTGAGGCCCAGGCCCACACCGCAAAGGCCCAGGCCCTGGCCAAGTCAGGCGAGACGGCTGCAGCGCTCGACGAATTCAATCGCGCGGTCGGACTCGATCCCTACAACGCGCAGGCGCTCTATGGCCGCGCGCTGATCTACCAGGGCAACAACCAGCACGATTTCGCCGTCGCCGATTTCACCGCCGCGAGCGGGCTCAACCCGCAAAAGGCCGAGCCCCTGCTCGGCCGCGCCATCAGCCATCTCGCCCTCGGCAAGATCAAGGAGGCGACGGCCGATCTCGACGAGGCTTCCGAGGCCGATCCGCACAATGCCCAGGTCTGGACCGCGCGCGGGCAGGCCTATGAGCGGCTGGGTGACAAGGCCAAGGCGGCAGCGTCCTACACCAAGGCGGTCGCACTTCGTCCACGCGACGATGCCGCCCGCAGCGGCCTCGCCCGCGTCGGCGGCTGACAGCGCGGCGCAAGGGCCGTCTTAGTCGGGGGTGGCGCTCTTCGGCAGAACGGCGTGGAACATCGACTTGACGCCGGACAGCATCTCGTCGGCGACATTGGTCTTCTTCGGCCGCGGCACGGACACACCGGCATCGGCACGCAGATCGAGCGGAGGCGCGATCACCGGCACGGGAATGTCAGCCGGCGGCGTGATCCGATTCGGGTCGTCATTGCCGACCGAGGCCGTGTAGGACGGCGACGAACCGCCATTGCCATACGGCTCGGGCGAGGGCGTGGACACCGTGATCGGCGGCGGCAGCGGACGGACCGCGGACGGCTCCGTCGTGACGACACGCGGGGCCTCGGGGACGCGGGTGGCCTCGCGCACCGCGGGCTCGGGGGTCCGCTCGACCGGCTTGGTCTCGGCGGCTTTGGCTTCGGCAGCCTTGCCCTCAGGCGACTTGCGAAGACGCTCGATGGCGGCACGCGCCAGATCGTTGGCGTCGGGGGCCGCAGCCGGGGACGCCGCCGCCGGCGCAGAATTGGCCTCCACCACCGGGGCGGTAGCTGCCGGGATCGACTTCGCGGCCGCTTTCTCGCGCGCCGGGGGGCGGCCATGCGAGGTGGTGTCGGCGGGAGCGACGTCCGCAGCCTTGGTCTCAGGCTTGTCGGCGGGCTTCTCGGCCGCAGCCTTGTCCGTCGCAGTCTTCTCGGAAACGCTCTTTTCGGAGACACCCTTGGCCTTGACGCCGGGCGCCGGCAGGTTGGCGACGTCGGCGGGCTTCCCGTTCTTGCCAGCCTCGGCGGGTGCCACCACGGCCGTAGGGGTATCGGCCGCCGGCTTGGCGTTGATGTAGTGATTAACGATGTACGCCCCGATGATCGTCGCGAGCACCGAGGGGAAAATATCCATCGAGATTTTAGCGAGGTATTTCAGCATTTCTCGGCCACTCCCCGCGCGATCTGATGCGGGAACTTTGGGGCATTGTAAGGGATCAACTGCGACGGATCGATGGCAAACGGTAACGCGGGACTTACAGCTTCAGCTCGATCTCAAGGAACACGATCTCAGTTGAGGTTTCGTTAAGTACGTCGTGCTGGACGCCGGCTTTGCGGAAGTAGGATTTTCCGGCCGCGAGCTGCGCCTTGGAACGCTCGCCGCCGGGGGCCACGATGGTCATTTCGCCGGCGACGACAGGAACAATCACATAGTCCATCCCGTGGGTGTGGTGCCCGGTCGCGCTGCCCGGGGCGAGCCGCCATTCGGTCACCCGGACCTCTTCGTTGTCGATCTGAACCTCGGACTTGGCGGCAAGCATAGGGAACTCCTTCAGGCATGATCCGGAAAAGTGTGGGGCGGCTTTCCGGAAAGACCGTGCTCAAACAATAACCAGAAGCGCGACCGCGCTTCAGGGCACGAAAACCATGAACACGTAGACGGCAAATACCACCATATGGACCAGCCCGAACAGGACATTGGTCCTGCCCGTGCCGAAGGTCAGCATGCTCAAAAAGAAGGTCAGGAGCAAAAGGACGCTGCCCTGGGCGCTGAGGCCGAGCTCGAGCTCCTTGTCGAAGGCATAGGTGGCGATGCCGACGGCCGGGATGGTGAGACCGATGGTCGCCAGCGAGGAGCCGAGGGCGAGGTTGATGCTCTTCTGGAGATCGTTCTTGCGGGCCGCCGCAATGGCCGAGACACCTTCGGGCATCAGGATCAGAAGCGCGACCAGAAGGCCGGCAAAGGCCGGCGGCGCGCCGATCCTTGCGGCCACGGCATCGACCACGAGCGAGAATTTCTTGGCCAGCAGCACGACTGCCAGGAGCGAGACCAGGAGCAGCCCCACGGTGAGCGCAAGCGCCCCGGCCGACGGGTGCGCCTCCCCGCCCTCGCCCTCCGCCCGTTCATGAACGAAGTAGTCCTTGTGCAGGACGGTCTGGGTGTAGAGAAACACCGCGTAGAGCGCGAGCGTCACCACGTCGACGAAGCCGAGCTGAACCGCCGAATAGACCGGGCCCGGCGTGGTGGTCGTGTAATTCGGCATGATCAGCGTGATGGTCGCGAGCGCGAACAGGACGCTGAGATAGACGTTGGCCCCGGAGAGCTGAAAACCCTGCTCGCGATAGCGCAGGCCGCCGATAAAGATGCAGAGCCCGACGAGACCGTTGCAGACGATCATGACCACGGCGAACACGGTGTCGCGCGCCAGTTCCGGCGCCGGCTTGTCGCCCAGCATGATGGTGGTGATCAGGGCCACCTCGATGATGGTCACCGAGAGCGTCAGCACCAGCGTGCCATAGGGCTCGCCGACCCGTTCGGCGATCACTTCGGCATGATGAACGGCGGCGAACACCGTGCCGAACAGGATGACCAGTAGGACGATCGCGAAGACGAGCCCGCCCAGCGAGAGCGTGAAGACGTAGCCCGTCGCACTGACGGCCGCAAACAACAGCACGGCCAGCGCCGGGAAGATCCAGGCCGACCGTGGCATCGGATTATGCGCGCTCATCCACCAGCTCCAGTTGTAGATCCGAGCAGTAGCAAATCGGCCGGCAGATTCAATGCCAGTGCAGGAACGGCGCGACCGGCAGGACGGTCAGCAGCAGGAACAGCGGGATCAGCACGGCGCCGGCGCGCAGGAGATAGCCGAAGAAGCTCGGCATCTCGACGCCGTTCTCGCGGGCGATGCTGGCGACCATGAAGTTCGGCGCATTGCCGATATAGGTGAGCGCCCCCATGTAGACCGCGCCCATGGAGATGGAGGCGAGCGTGCCCGAGAGCGCATGCATCAGCACCTGCGGGTCGCCGCCGGCGAGCTCGAAGAACAGCAGGTAGGTCGGCGCATTGTCGAGGAACGCCGACATCACACCCGTGAACCAGAAATAGGCGACCTCGCGCGGCGTTCCGTCCGGTGCCGTGACGGCGGACAAAAGCCAGGCGAAGGCGCCGTGGTGCCCGGCATCGAGCATGGCAATGACCGGGATGATGGCGACAAAGATGCCCGCGAACAGCTTTGCGACTTCGCGGATCGGCTCCCAGGTGAAGCCGTTGGCCTGCCTGTGCTCGTCCGGCGTCAGCCACACCGACAGCGCCGCAATGGCCAGCAGCGCCACGTTGCGGGCGATGTCTTCCAGCTCCAGCCTGGTTCCGAGAATGTCGAAGGCAATGCCGGGCTTCCACATCGCCGAGGCCAGCAGGCTCGCGACGATGGCTGCAATCAGCACGAGGTTGACGAGGCCGCGGATCCGCACCGGCTTCAAAGGACCCGTGTCGCCGGGCGGCGGCTCGCTCCTGAAACGCCAGACGTCGACGGCGACGAAGATGACGAGCAGCAGTCCGGCAACGATCGTCGTCTGCAGCCAGATGTTCCGCGTGGTCCAGAAGAAGTCGACGCCGTGCAGGAAGCCGACGAACAGCGGGGGATCGCCGAGCGGGCTCAGCGCGCCGCCGACATTGGCGACCAGGATGATGAAGAAGATGACGACATGAGCGTTGCGGCGCCGCGGCCGGTTGGCCCGGATCAGGGGGCGGATCAGGATCATCGCCGCCCCGGTGGTGCCGACGACGCTCGCCATCAGCGTGCCGAGCGCGAGGATGCCGGCATTCGCCGCCGGCGTGCCCCTGATGTCGCCCGTGATGAGAATGCCGCCGGCCACGACATAGAGCGAGAACAGCAGCACGATGAAGCCGAGATATTCGGCGAGCATGGCGTGGACGAGTGCGGCCAGCGTCGCCATGCCTCCTGCGAGCCAGACCAGCGAGCCGAGTGCCAGCAGTGACCAGGCCGCGGCGATCTTGCCGTAATGGTGGTGCCAGAACTTTGCAAACAGCAGCGGCCCGAGCGCGATCGACAGCAGGAGACCGGCAAAGGGCAGTGCATAGGGCCAGCGCATCGCCGCGCCGTCGAGTTCCATCGCGGCCCATGCCTGCTGCGGCAACAGCGCGAGGATCGCAGCGACGGACAGGTCGCCGCGCAGCATCACGAGCCGTCTAGGAAGCAATGAAGCGCTTTGCTGTTTCAATCGCACCGAAAGCATCAAGATTGTCGTGTCCGCCGCCCGCAAAGCGAACGAACTGCTTCGGTTCATGCGCGAGCGCGAACAGACGCTCTCCGAACATGATCGAAATGGCAAGGTCATTGGTGCCATGCATCACCAAGAGCGGCACCGTGACGCGCGCGATCCGCTCGTCGGAGCGAAACTGATCGCGCATCAGGAGGCGGACCGGAGCGAAGCGGAACGCCGCGGCAGCAACATCGACCGTCGAGGTGTACGGCGCCTCCAGGACCAGCTTGCGGACCGGATGTTCGGCGGCGATGGCGACCGCAACGCCCGTTCCGAGCGAGAAGCCCCAGGCGACGATTCGTTCCGCTGCATAGCGCGCCGTCGTGAAGGCGTAGGCGGCCGCGGCATCGCGCAGCAGGCCCTCCTCGCTCGGCGCGCCGGAGGAGCCGGCATAGCCGCGATAGGACAGCGCGACGAGGCCGGTGCCGTCGGCGGTCATCGCCTTGAAGCGGCTGACGCCGCCCGCGAGAAAATCGCCGTTGCCCGGAAAATACAGAATCACGGGGCGGCCGGGCCTGGCCGGCACGTGCCAGACGATGACCTTCTCGGCATCGGACGTGTTCAGGACGTGCTCTTCCGCCTCGGGCAGGCCGGCGGCATCCGGAGCGGTGCGACCGACGGGTGGGATCGGAAACAGCATCTCGCGCTGCCGGACATACAGCACGACGAGACCGGCGCAATAGACGGCCGCGAGCAGGATGGCGATCCACTTGACGATGGTCATGATGATGCGGCCGGTCTCCGGCTCAGGGCTTGCGCCGGCTCCGCAGCAATTTCATGACGTCGAGCCGGATGCTCGCGGGAACGTCGCGGCAGCCGCACGCCGCCGCATGCGCGGCGTGCCATTTGACGCGCTGCTCGCGCGTCGCTTTGGGTGGCATGCGATGGGACCGGTGCCATTCCTTGTTGATGGCCACGATCCGCTTCCCTCGCGGGCTACATCGCCTTGACGATGTTCTCGGTGACCTTCTTGGCGTCGCCGAGCAGCATCATGGTGTTGTCGCGGTAGAACAGCGGATTGTCGATGCCGGCATAGCCCGAGGCGAGCGAGCGCTTGATGAACATCACGGTGCCGGCCTTCCAGACCTGGAGCACGGGCATGCCGTAGATCGGGGAGGTCTTGTCCTCTTCGGCCGCCGGGTTGGTGACGTCGTTGGCGCCGATCACGAAGGCGATATCGGCCTGCGCGAACTCGGAGTTGATGTCCTCGAGCTCGAACACCTCGTCATAGGGCACGTTGGCTTCGGCCAGCAGCACGTTCATGTGGCCGGGCATGCGGCCGGCCACGGGGTGAATGGCGTATTTCACCTCGACGCCTTCCTTCTTCAGCATGTCGGCCATTTCGCGCAGCGCGTGCTGGGCCTGCGCCACCGCCATGCCGTAGCCGGGCACGATGATGACCTTGGAGGCGTTCTTCATGATGAAGGCCGCGTCATCCGCCGAGCCGAGCTTGGCGGGCTTCTGCTCGCCGGTGCCGCCGCCGGCGGCAGCCGTCTCGCCGCCGAAGCCGCCGAGAATGACCGAGATGAAGGACCGGTTCATCGCGTGGCACATGATGTAGGACAGGATCGCGCCCGAGGAGCCGACCAGCGCGCCGGTGATGATCAGCGCGGAGTTGCCGAGGGTGAAGCCGATACCAGCCGCGGCCCAACCGGAGTAGGAGTTCAGCATCGAGATCACGACCGGCATGTCGGCGCCGCCGATCGGGATGATCATGAGCACGCCGAGCGCCAACGCGAGGATAACGATCATCCAGAAGTCGAACGCGCTGCCGGTCAGCACGAGACCGACGATGAAGAACACCAGCGCCACGGCGAGCGCGATGTTGATGATGTGACGGAACGGCAGGATGATCGGCGCACCGCTCATCCGCGCGGACAGCTTCAGGAACGCGATCACCGAACCGGTGAAGGTCAGCGCGCCGATGGCGACGCCGAGCGACATTTCAACGAGGCTCTGGCCATGGATGTTGCCGGGCGTGCCAATGTCGAACGCTTCAGGCGCGTAGAACGCGCCGGCAGCGACCAGCACCGCGGCCATGCCGACCAGCGAGTGGAAGGCAGCGACCAGTTCCGGCATCGAGGTCATCGGCACGCGGCGCGCGATGACCGCGCCGATGGCGCCGCCGATGGCGATGCCGACGATGACCAGCACCCAGGCCAGGCCGTCAGCCGGCGGATGGTTGGCGAGCGTGGTGGCGACCGCGATCGCCATGCCGATCATGCCGAACAAATTGCCCTGGCGGGAAGAAGCCGGGCTCGACAATCCCCGCAGCGACAGGATGAACAGCACCCCCGCCACGAGATACAAGAATGCAGAGAGATTGGCGTTCATCTCAGGTCCCCATTGATCCCTTCAGCCCGAGGTGGCCGCTTACTTCGACTTCTTCTTGTACATCGCCAGCATGCGCTGGGTGACAAGGAAGCCGCCGAAGATGTTCACGCAGGCGAAGATCAGCGCCACGAAGCCGAAGGCGCGTGCCCAGCCCGAGCCGCTCGAGACGTTCGCGACGCCGCCGGCGAGCAGCGCACCGACCACGATCACCGAGGAGATCGCGTTGGTCACGCTCATCAGCGGCGTATGCAATGCCGGCGTCACCGACCACACCACGAAATAGCCGACGAAGACGGCGAGAACGAAGATCGACAGCCGGAAGACGAAGGGGTCGACGACCTGTGCTGCATGCTCCATGGCGGCTCTCCTTAGACCTTCGGCTGGAAGTTCGGGTGGATGACAGCGCCGTCCTTGGTCAGCGCGGTCGCCTTGACGAGTTCGTCGTCCCAATTCACGGCGAGCTTCTTCTCCTTCTTGTCGACCATGGTCTCGATGAAGGAGAACAGATTGCGCGCGTAGAGGCTGGAGGCCGAGGCCGCGACGCGGCCGGCGACGTTGGTGTAGCCGACGATCTTGATGCCATCGAGATCGACGACCTCGCCCGGCTTCGCGCCCTCGACATTGCCGCCGCGCTCGACCGCGAGATCGACCAGCACCGAACCCGGCTTCATCGACTTGACCATCTCGCCCGAGACGAGCTTGGGCGCCGGCCGGCCCGGAATCAGCGCCGTGGTGATCACGATGTCCTGCTTCTTGATGTGCTCGGCGGTGAGCGCGGCCTGCTTGGCCTGATACTCTTTCGACATTTCCTTGGCGTAGCCGCCCGCGGTCTGCGCGTTCTTGAACTCCTCGTCCTCGACGGCGAGGAACTTGGCGCCGAGCGATTCCACCTGCTCTTTCGTCGCGGGCCGTACGTCGGTCGCAGTGACGATGGCGCCGAGGCGGCGCGCGGTCGCGATCGCCTGGAGGCCGGCGACGCCGACGCCCATCACGAACACTTTCGCGGCGGGCACGGTGCCGGCGGCGGTCATCATCATCGGGAAGGCGCGGCCGAAGGCTTCGGCGCCCTCGATCACGGCGCGGTAGCCGGCAAGGTTGGCCTGCGAGGACAGCACGTCCATCACCTGCGCGCGCGTGATGCGCGGCATCAATTCCATCGCGAATGCGGAAACGCCGGCATCGGCCATCGCCTTCAGCGCGGCATCGTTACCGTAAGGGTCCATGATGGCGATGACGAGCGCCCCACGCTTGTATTGCGCAAGCTCCGATGCCTCGGGGCGCTTCACCTTGATGATGATGTCGGCGTCCTTCAGCGCGTCAGTGCTGACGGTGGCACCCACGGCGGTGAATTCGGAGTCCGGCAGCCCCGACTTGAGGCCGGCGCCCGGCTCGACGGCGATCTCGGCGCCGAGCGCTTTGAACTTCTTCACCGTATCAGGCGAAGCGGCAACGCGCGGCTCCGACGGATCGATTTCCTTGGCAACGGCGATCTTCATAGGCCCTCCGGCGGCGCGGGAAAAAGCGCGCACGCAAACTTAGCGTCACTCCCGCAACGTTGGATACCGGTTTTGGCACCGGTTTGAATGCAAATTTTATGGGCACCGACGGCGCTGTCGGTGCGGCAGACGATGGATCAGGTGAGGAAGATCGCCATCAGGATCACGATGAGCGCGACCGAGGCCGTGCCGTATTTCACCAGCTTGATGAAGCCCTCATAGGTCTGCTCGTGGGCAACGTAGTCGTTGCCGTCGGCAGTGGTGTACGCCACTTCGCTATGGTCAGCCATGGATTGTCCCCAGTCGAAAGTCGAATTCTGGGGCTGGGATACCTTAATCTTTCGGGCAGGGCAACGGCAGGCAAGCGCGGTTTTCCCGCAAATCAGGTCATTTGGAATTCCGATTGCCGGGAATTCGGGCTCTCGCGCCGCTCAGCCCTGATCGATCATCGTGGCGGTGACACTCACGGTCGGTCGCCGGGGCTCCGGAAGACCGAGCGCCGCGCGGACCGCGTCGATCGCCTTCTCGCCCGCCTCGGTAAATCGCGCCATGCGCGGATCCGTACCGGGACCGACCGCCACGGAATGGTCGCCGGCCAGGAAGCCATGGGTCATGTGGAACCCCAGCGCGCGATAGACCTCGAACTGCTCCTCCGAGAAGAACTGATCGCCGGTGGTCTCGTGGGGGAAGGTGTCGTTCCGCCGCGCATAGTCGCGGATGTAGTCGTTCTCGTCGCTGGAGAGCGAGGACTTGATATAGACGAGATAGCCCTTGTCATCGCCGCCATAGTCGATGCTGCCGATCGCCACATGAACGTGCGGAGCCTCGTCCGTGGCGCCGGAGGACGCTTGTGCGGACTTCCTGTCGGCGTTCTCCGCCATGATGGCGCGCGTGCGGTCGCGGATCGGCGTCCAGGGCAGATCGATCCGGACCCCGAGGTCGATGCGGGCATAGCGCTGCAGCTTCATCAGCGAGGCGAAATTCATCGGTGCGTCGGCTTCCGCGTCGACCGCGACGATCACCTTGCAGCGCCGGCGCAGCAGCTCGTAGACGCCGAGATTTTCGATGTGGCCGCCGTCGGTGAGATAAACGCCATCGCTGTTCTCGTAGAGACGGCCCGAGATTTCCGACCACAGGAACAGCGGCGTGGAGCGGCGCTGCGGCCGGGCTGTGGCCTCGACATAGCGCGGGTTGTTCAGCCAGTAGCCCAGCCGCACGTTCAACAGCGCGAGCGTCGGCGTCAGCGCCTTGATCGAGTTCGAGCCCATGTTCGACGACGCCGCCGCCCCGGAGATCGCCATAGCGGTGGCAAGGTCGAGGCTTTGCTCCAGACGCTCGACCGCCGGCGTCCTGGCGTACCGCGTCGCCTCGCTGCCGACATAGAGCGGCGAGAAGACGAAGAAGTCCGCATTGCGGCCGCGCCGGTTGGCGAAGTCCGACCCCTGGATGTTGAGCGCCGTGTTGATGAGATGATAGGGCGCCCGCAGCTTCGGCGCGGCCGGCCGATCGGTCGTCGTGGCACCGTCGTCCGCGACCACGAAAAGCTCGCTCAACTTCATGCGATCGAGCGGCTTGAAATCGCGCCCCTGGTCGAGGCTCGCCTCGGCGCGCGCGATATTGCCGTCTGCCGAGCGGCCGGGGTCGAACAGGAAAGCCTTGCTCAGCCGGTCGCGGTAGAGGCGGTGCAGCGAATTCGCATTCGGCGTCAGGGACCAGGAGATCGCAAACAGCAGCATGCCGACGAGCGCGTACAGGATCACCACGGGCAGGCTGTGCGCGTAGCCGGAGCCTCGATCCGTCCAATCGAATTGTCTTGCGACATTGCCCGCGGCAAATGCGAGCCACGCCGGAACGTGGGATACCGGCGTCAACCAGTCCGTCGTCGCCGTCGCTGCGGCAGCTTTTGGCGTGATCTCGGCCGAGAGGGTGCCGGCAGCCGCGTCGAACTCGATCTTGCCCGACAGGTTTGCCGACGCGGGCACAGTCGATTTATTGGCGGCGAGACAGCCCTTCTGCGCAATAACGGTCAGAGGCGCCTGGCATTTTTCGATCGGATCGTTGGCGATGCCCCAATAGGACAGATAGAGATAGGCGACCCAGATGATCAGCGGCAGCGCCAATCCCGCGATCCACAGCGCGACCTTGGCGATGATCGCGAGCACCAGCGAGCCCCATTGCGAGGATACGCTGTTGCCCTTCAGGAGTTCGGCGAACTGCTGCCTGAAGGCCGTGACGAATATGCCGATCGGCGCGGCAATCGCGGCGAGCGATTTGATCCAGGTGACGGCGACGCCGCCGACCGGCCCGCCGATCGTGTTGCTGTCGACGACATCGAACATCTGCAACAGCATGAAGGGCTGGAACTCGAAGAACGCGATCACGGCAAGCAGCACCAGGAAGGTCGCGCCGGCCGTCGGCCAATGCGAGCGAAACTCCTGGCGGTTCTCGGGACTTGCAAATGACTGCTTGAGCGCCCAGCCGAAGAACAGGCCGATGCCGATGATCGCCGTTGCCAGCGTCAGCGCGAAATTCCTGATCTGAAGGACGCGGGCGAAGTCGCACGCGATGCCAAGCAGGAACGCGATGCCCGCGGCATAGGTCAGGAAGACGGTTGGGCCGATGCCCCGTTCCGCGCGTGAGAGCAGATAGGCAATTCCACCGCAGGCAAGCAGCACCAGCGCAACGATCGCGCCGATGGCGGCGAAACCGAAACGGTCCGCGATCCAGCCGAAATGGTGCAGCTCACATTGCGGCGAAGCGCCGTCGGCAAGATCGACACCGAAGAAGTTCGCGACCGTCAGGCAGCTCCGCAGCGGGGTCGACCAGATGGTAACGGCGGCGAGCAGCAGCACCGCCGGCAGCGTCAGCCCGATATTGGCGATCAGGCCGCGCGCCACGATCGCAATCCCGGTCAGGAGATCGCGGAAGCCGGCCGGGACCAGGTAGTTGGAATAATTCCTGATGTGCCCGACCGACGGCGTGTCGCTGATCTCGCTGGCGGTTACGGTTTCCCCCGTCGGCCGCTCGCCGAACACAAAACGCCCTGTCACCGTCATGGTCGTGCTGAGCGAGGTGCCGATGTAGCCGCCACCCGATACGGTGGAGAGATAGTCGATCCGTCCGATCAGATCGTGGTGGTTCAGGGCCTGGAGCACGCCGAGACACATGGCCGAGGAGCGGATGCCGCCGCCCGACAAGGCGAGCCCGACGACGTCGAGCATCTGGCAGGCGACGATACCGTCGGGGTCGATTTGCCGCGCCTCCTCGCGGCGCGTGTTGATGGCCTCGATCTCGTCGCGCACGATCTGCTGATGCTTCTCGCACCAGGGCGTTTCCTCCTCGAAGGCTGCGGCGTTCCGTGCTGCGCCAGGTCGCGGGACCTGTCCCTGGTCGGGCATGCGAGCCTCTCCCGAGCAACAAAAAGCGATCGGCAATCAAGAGTTGAAAAAGTACATCAAGTATCTACAGGATTAGTCTCGCCTCCGGCGCGAACGTTCAACGCCGGCGCGGGAACCCGAGGCGGCCAGGCGCCCGCGCGCCCGACGCCTCAGCCCATCGCCTCCAGCTCGTCGATCATCCCGGCAATGACCGAAAGGCCGCCGTCCCAGAATTTGGGATCCTTGGCATCGAGCCCGAACGGCCGCAGCAGCTCGGAATAGTGCTTGGTGCCGCCGGCGGCGAGCATATCGAGATAGCGCTCGGCAAAGCCCTCGGCCGCGTTCTCGTAGACCGCGTAGAGCGAGTTCACCAGACAATCGCCGAAGGCATAGGCATAGACGTAGAACGGCGAATGGATGAAGTGCGGAATGTACATCCAGTAGTTCTCGTAGCCGGCCTTGATCTCGATCGCCGGCCCCAGGCTCTCGCCCTGCACCGACAGCCAGATCTCGCCGAGCCGCGTCGCGGTGAGCTCGCCGTTCTTGCGCTCGGTGTGGACCGCGCGCTCGAAGGAATAGAAGGCGATCTGCCGGACCACGGTGTTGATCATGTCCTCGACCTTGCCGGCGAGCAGCGCCTGGCGCTGCCTGGCGCTCTTGGTCTGCGCCAGGAGCCGCCTGAAGGTCAGCATCTCGCCGAACACGCTCGCGGTCTCCGCCAGCGTCAGCGGCGTCGGCGCCATCAGCGCGCCGTTCTTGGCCGCCAGCACCTGATGCACGCCATGGCCGAGCTCGTGGGCGAGCGTCATCACGTCGCGCGGCTTGCCCTGGTAGTTCATCAGCACGTAGGGGTGCGCCGACGGCGTGGTCGGATGCGAGAACGCGCCCGGCGCCTTGCCCGGACGCACCGGCGCGTCGATCCAGCGGTCGGTGAAGAAGCGCTCGGCGATGTCGGCCATTTTGGGCGAGAAGCCGCGATAGGCCGTCAGCACCATGTTGCGCGCATCAGGCCAGCCGATGACGTCCGTCGCCGCAAACGGCAGCGGCGCGTTGCGGTCCCAATAGGCCAGCCGCTTCTTGCCGAACCACTTTGCCTTCAGCGCGTAATAGCGATGCGACAGCTTTGGATAGGCCGCGCGCACCGAGGCCACCAGCGCATCCACCACCTCGCGCTCGACGCGGTTGTTCAGGTGGCGGGAATCCGCGACGTCCTTGAAGCCGCGCCAGCGGTCGGAGATGTCCTTGTCCTTGGCCAGCGTGTTGGTGATCAGCGCGAAAGTGCGCTCATTGGCCTTGAAGGTCTTCGCCAGCGCCTCCGCCGCGGTTTTGCGCTTGGCGCCGTCGCGGTCCTGCAACAAATTGAGCGTCGGCTCGATCGCGAGCTCCTTAGGCCCGACCTTGAAGCGCAGGCCGGAGATGGTCTGGTCGAACAGCCGGTTGAAGGCGGAATAGCCGGTCTGCGCCTTCTCCAGGAAAAGCTGCTCGAGCTTGTCGTCGAGCTGATAGGGCTTCTCCTTGCGCAGATCCTCGATCCAGGGACGGTAATGTGCGAGCTCCGGCGCCTGCATCGCACGGGTCAAAATATCGTCATCGACACGATTGAGCTCGAGCGCGAAGAACAGAAGATGGGTGGACGCCGCCGTCAGCCGCTCGGAGACATCGCCGTAAAACTTTGAAATCTTGGGATCAACGCTGTCGCCGGCATGGACGAGACCGGCATAGGAGCCGAGACGGCCGGCGAGATCGTCGATCGCCTCATAGCGTCGCACGGCCTCGGCGAGCCATTTTCCGCCATCTTCATTTGCTGTCCCTGTCGCGAGCTTGCCTTTGTAGTCGGTCTCGAACGCGACGCAATCGGCATCCATCCTTTCGAGATCGCGCGCCACTTCCGGCGCGTCGATCCCGGAATAGAGATCGGCGAGGTTCCATTCCGGAAGCCTGCCGGTCTTGCTCGCAGGCTTGGCTAGTGAAGACTTGGCGAGTGAAGACTTGGCGAGTGACGACTTGGAGGGCTTTGCCTTGACGATGGCTTTCTTGGCGGCGGATGTCCTGGTGTTCGGCTTGCGGAGAGCGGGTTTGCTGGGAGCGGGCTTCTTCAAGGCAGACTTTCCGAGAGCGGACTTGGAGCGCGAATTCATTTTGTGGGAAACCTGTGTTCAACAAGCGCGACGGCGGGCGGGGGCATCAAGGTTTAAGAGTGCGTTAATCGGCTTCGGCCAGAGTGCCCCGATTCGAGACAGATAGTAGTAGCGTGCGGGGAACACCATGGCTGCCAGTATTTTGATCGCCGACGACGACGCTGTAGCCCGCCGGCTGATCGAGAACATGGTGCAGAAATGCGGCTATGAGACGGTCGTCGTGGACTCCGGCGATGCCGCGATCGCCGCCCTCACCGCCCCCGATGCACCCGCTATCGACGGCGTCATCCTCGATCTCGTGATGCCCGGCCTCGACGGCATGGGCGTACTGGCGAAGATCCGCGAAGCCGGCCTCAGCGTGCCCGTCATCGTGCAGACCGCCCATGGCGGCATCGACAACGTGATCTCGGCGATGCGCGCCGGTGCTGCTGATTTCGTGGTCAAGCCGGTCGGCATGGAGCGGCTCCAGGTCTCGCTTCGCAACGCGCTCAACGCCTCCGCGCTGAAGGGCGAACTACAGCGCATCCGTCACAGCCGCGAGGGCCGGCTGACCTTCTCCGACATCATCACCCGCGCCGAGGCGATGGCCGGCGTGATGCGCACCGCGCAGAAGGCGGCGAACTCCTCGATCCCGGTGCTGATCGAGGGCGAGTCCGGCGTCGGCAAGGAGATGTTCGCGCGCGCCATCCATGGCAGCGGCGAGCGCAAGGCCAAGCCGTTCGTCGCGGTCAATTGCGGCGCGATCCCCGACAACCTCGTCGAGTCCATCCTGTTCGGCCACGAGAAGGGCGCCTTCACCGGCGCCACCGAACGCCACACCGGCAAGTTCGTCGAGGCTCATGGCGGCACGCTGTTTCTGGACGAGGTCAGCGAGCTGCCGCTGGCTGCGCAGGTCAAGCTGCTGCGCGCGCTCCAGGAAGGCGCGGTCGAGGCCGTCGGCGGCCGCAAGCCGGTGAAGGTCGATGTCCGCATCATCTCGGCAACCAATCGCAGGCTGCTGGAACGGGTGAAGCAGGGACATTTCCGCGAAGACCTGTTCTATCGCCTGCACGTGCTGCCGCTGACGATCCCCTCGCTGCGGACCCGGCGCGAGGACATCCCGCATCTGCTCCGGCATTTCCTGGCGCGCTTTGCCGCCGAGGAGAACCGCACCATCACCGGCATCAGCGGCGAGGCCGTGGCGCATCTCGCGCAACTCGACTGGCCCGGCAACATCCGCCAGCTCGAAAATGCGGTGTACCGCGCGGTGGTGATGAGCGAGGGCGACCAGCTTGGCCTTGGCGATTTCCCGCTGCTCGCCTCGCAGCCGTATCCCGCAACCGAGATTCCGACCGCGCCGCTGATGCTCGAGCCGATCGCGGCGCCTTCCGTTGTGTCGTCGGGTAGCGAAATACCGATTGCGCCGCTCCCCTCGGTGGGAACTCTTCCCATGCTGACCGCGACCGGCGACGTCCGCCCGCTGGAGGACATGGAGAACGAGATCATCCGCTTCGCGATCTCGCATTACCGCGGGCAGATGTCCGAGGTCGCCCGCCGCCTCAAAATCGGCCGGTCCACGCTCTATCGAAAACTCGACGAGGCCGGGGTTCCCGGACATGGCGGGAAAAGCGGCGAGGAGACGCACTGAGCCTCATGCGAACGGAGGTTCGCGCGACGGCGCGAGGCGACTGTAAGCCGTTCGCATGACGACAGAATTCGACTGCGATTTGAACCGTGACCTGGAAGTGACAGACAGAGGGAAAAGCGCGCGGCAAAGGCGCACAATCCGTTGCCAAGAGGCTCCCTTGAAGTCAGTTTGTCGTGAGTTGTCCCGGGTAGCGCTGGCTGCAAAATCGGGGCCTGTATATCGTCTGCGTATGAATCGTTGCGTGCAGGCGTGCAACTTTCGAGAGGCCGGCGCGGTTTAGCCGAAGCTCAATTAGGCGATAACAAAGCTGTTCCACGAGGGACAGTTCACCCGAGGGGTGCGACACAATGCGTGACTGTTTGAACCACCGTGCAGGCTTTGACCGTGTCTTGATGACGGTCGCAGCAACCTTCCTCACGGTGTCGGCCAGCTCGGCCCTGGCGCAGGATCAGGCGCGCAGCAGCGCCGCCGAGCTCGCGATCGAAGCCGCGATCCCGCGCCCCGAGCCCGCCAACGTCCCGCCCCCGACTGCCTCCGACATCAAGCTCGACGCCACCGCCACGGTCCAGGACTCCGCGAAGGAGCCGGCCAAGGAACCCGTGAAGGCCGAAGCCGCTCCCGCGCCGGACAAGGTTGAGACCAAGCCGTCCGACGTCGCCACCACGCCCGCCACCGAGGCGCCGAAGAGCGAGACGGCTAAAACGGAGCCCGCGACGACCGAGCCCGCCAAATCTGAACCAGCAAAGGCCGACACTGCGACGACCGCGCCGGCTGCGCCTGCGGCTCCCGCCACCGCAGCGGCTCCTGCCGCCGAGCCGGTCAAGGCTGCGAGCAGCGTGCCCGCCGCCGACCAGCCGGTCGCCGACAAGCTGAAGGATATCATCGGCGCCAAGACCTCGCGCCATTTCGACCGCAAGAACGAGCGCGCGGCGATCGAGAAGTTCTACGGCGCCCGCGACTTCGCGCCGGTGTGGACGCAAGCCGGCAGCCTGACCGCCGCGGCCAAGGGCGTGATCGCGCGGCTGAAGGATGCAGCCTCCGACGGCCTCAATCCGACCGATTATCCGGTGCCGGATTTCGCCGCCGCCACGACCCCCGATGCGCTCGCCGACGCCGAGCTCAAGCTCACCGCCAGCATGTTCGACTATGCGCGCCAGGCCCAGAGCGGCCGCATGCACTGGTCGCAGGTCAGCGCCGACATCCTCTATCCCGAGCATCCGGTCGACCCGAGCGAGGTGCTCGCCAAGGTCACGACCGCGGCTGACGCCTCCGCGGCGCTCGACAGCTACAACCCGCCGCAGAAGCTCTACAAGGAGCTGAAGGCGAAGCTCGCGGAGCTCCGCGGCCAGGGCAGCGGCCCGGTGATCGAGATCGCCGACGGCCCGGCGTTGAAATACACCCCCGCCGGCAAGAAGCAGGCTGAAATCGTCGTCGAGGATCCGCGCGTGCCGCAGCTTCGCGCCAAGCTCGGCATCACCGAGAATGCGAGCGACACCCGCTATGACGCCGCGGTCGCGGAAGCCGTGCGCAAATTCCAGAACGGCGCCGAGATCAAGGCGACCGGCATCCTCGACGACAAGACGGTCAAGGCGCTCAACACCCCGAAGCGCGACAAGCAGATCGACACGGTGCTGGTGAACATGGAGCGCTGGCGCTGGCTGCCGCGCGACCTCGGCGTGCCCTCGCTGGGCGATGCCTATGTCATCCTCAACATTCCCGACTACACGCTGAAGGTGATGCAGCGCGGCCAGCCGGTCTGGACCACCCGCGTCGTCACCGGCAAGCCGGGCCAGCACGCGACGCCCCTGCTCACCGAAACGATGAAGTACATCACGGTCAACCCGACCTGGAACGTGCCGCCGTCGATCGTCTACAACGAATACCTGCCGGCGCTTCAGCAGGACCCGACCGTGCTTCAGCGCATGGGACTCAAGCTCGAACAGAACCGCGACGGCTCCGTGCACATCTCGCAGCCGCCGGGTGAAGCCAACGCGCTCGGCCGCATCCGCTTCAACTTCCCGAACAAGTTCCTGGTCTATCAGCACGACACGCCGGACAAGAACCTGTTCGCCAAGGAAGACCGCGCCTTCAGCCACGGCTGCATGCGTGTGCAGAACCCGGATCAGTACGCCTCCGTTCTGCTCAACATCGCCATGCCGAACGAGAAGTACACGCCGGAGCGCGTGCGCAGCATGTACGGCAAGAGCGAGATCGACCTGAAATTCCCGACCCCGATTCCGGTCAACATCACCTATCAGACCGCGTTCGTGGACGATGCCGGCAAGCTGCAATTCCGCAAGGACGTCTACGGCCGCGACTCGACCATGATCAACATCCTGAAGAACAGTCGCGGCAAGGATCTCGAGAATATCGTCGCGCACTCCCAGCCGAGCTATTCGCGCCCGGCAACGACGCTGCCCTCGGGCGTGGCAGTGGCCAACAATGGCGGCGGCTTCGGCTCGTCCGGTCCGAACTTCTTCGAGCGGCTGTTCGGCGCCCCGACCCCGCCGCCGACTCCGGTCGGCCGCAGGCCGCAGCGGGTGTTTACCCGCTGAGCCGGGCCCGGCCGCTCGCTTCCTGAAATTCTGCAATAAAATCAACGCCCCCGTCCCCTGGATGGGGGCGTTTCGCGTTAACCATTCTCGACCCGGACCCCGGGCAGCGGGCGTTTTTTTGCCACACTCAACCGGTTAGGTTTGTATTCTGACTTGGTTTGGGGGCGGGAAGGTCAACCTCGAATTAACCTTCTCGCTTTAATAAAGCGTTCATCCTCTTTCTCGCGCTAACGGGGTTGGCGGGAGAGTCCATTTGAACGCTCGTCGACTGGGTGGGCTCATACGTGCTGACTGGTCTTGCACGCCAATTCGCTGTGCTGTCGTTGTCCCATGCGGGAGTGAAGGCCGGATCCCGGATCGGCCTCGCCTCCGTATTGCTGCTGGCTGCCGCCGGCTCGGTCCATAACGCCGCCGCGCTGAACGAGACCAAGACGCTCTCCTTCCACCACACCCATTCCGGCGAAGACCTCACCGTCACCTTCAAGCGCGACGGCCGCTACGACGACGCGTCGCTGAAGCAGCTCAACCACTTCCTCCGCGACTGGCGCACCCAGGACGAGACGGTCATGGACCGTCACCTGTTCGACATCCTCTGGGAAGTCTATCGCGACGTCGACGGCAAGCAGCCGATCCAGATCATCTCCTCCTACCGCTCCCCCGCCACCAACGCGATGCTCCGCCGCCGTTCCTCCGGTGTGGCGCGCTTCAGCCAGCACATGCTGGGGCATGCGATGGACTTCTACATTCCGGGCGTGCCGCTGGAGCAGATCCGTTTCGCCGGCCTGCGCCTCCAGCGCGGCGGTGTCGGCTTCTACCCGACCTCCGGCTCGCCCTTCGTGCATCTGGACACCGGCAGCATCCGGCACTGGCCGCGCATGACACATGACCAGCTCGCCCGCGTCTTCCCGGACGGAAAAACGGTGCATCTGCCGACCGACGGCACGCCGCTGAAGGGCTATGAGCTCGCCAAGGCCGAGATCGAGCGCCGCGGCAACGGTGACGACGGTGCCAGCAAGCCGAACTTCTTTGCCGCCCTGTTCAAGAGCAAGTCGGCGCCGGCAGCCAGCAGCAGCGACGAGGATGACGAGGGCGCACCAGCCCCGGCCGCCAAGCCCGTGGCGCCCACCGTGGTCGCCGCTGCGGCCAAGCCGGCCGATCCGGTGCCGACGCCGCGCGCCAAGCCGCAGGTCGCCGCCACGCTGCAGCTCGCCTCGGCCGATGCGCAGATCGTTGCGCCGCCCAAGCCGAAGCCGGCGCCCGTGGCTGACAAGCCGGCGGCCGGCAAGCCTGAAACCCCGGCCGACATCATCAATGCCCGCGGCTTCTGGGACACTCCGGCGACGCCGCAGCAGGCGACACCAGCGCAGATCGCCGCGCTGAAGGCCCGCCAGGCGCTTGCCGCCGCGACCGATCCGCAGCCCACCGCCAGCGTCTCCAACGCAACTCTTCAGGCGCTGGCTTACGCACCGGCCGCCTCCCCGGTCGATCGCGCCAACGTCGTTGCCGCTTCCGCGCCGATCCCGCGCTCGGCCCGTCCCGCCGCCGCGTCCCGCAGCGGCGCCCAGGCAACCGAGATCAACACGGTGGTCGGCAAGAGCGTCGACGGCATGGTCGCAACCGCGACCCGGCTCTCCGCGGCCAAGGGCGAGAGCATCTGGCTCAAGATCGTGATGCTGTCGCCGAGCGCCAGCCGCGCGATGTCGGTGACGCTGATGGGCGAGCTCGATATGACCGCGCTGCGCGGCTATTTCGTCAAGCCGCAGGCCGTGATCGCCATGGGCTTCACCGACGATCCGATGCAGGGCCTGTCCTGCGACAGCTTCTCGGGCAGCGCCACCGCGAAGCTCGATACGACCTCCTTCGTCGTTCGCACCGCCGCGTTGCGCTGAGGCGGTATTTCCACGAACACAATGTCGTGGCCCGGATGGTGCGCGCGCACTGGGTTTACTTGTCCGTGACGACAGATGAACGGATTCTGCCCAAGCCTGGTGCGCATATGCACTAAGGAGGATTCCCCCACTTCCAACGGGTAATCACCCGGTATCGCTGCGCATTCCAAACGCGCATTATGGCAGTGCGCGAAAAACCCGGAAGGGAGCGTGCGATGTCAGTTCCATGCAAGTCTGAGCTCAGCCTTCTGAACCAGGACGAGCGCGAAGTCATATTGAATACGCACCATCCCGTGGTTGGAGAGATGGGGCGCGATGGACTTGAGGGCCTTCGCGACCGGCTACGGGACCTGCGCGACAGGGAGCGTACATTGTCGCGGCATCGACGCCGCGAAACAAAGGGGACGACCGACCCGCGCGGCAAGAGTTTCTCCGGAACGGCAGAGCACGCAAACCGGCTCCAATCGGTCTTCGCTGCCGCCATCAAGCGCGTCAAGAACGAGCTGAGGCGCATCCGAAAGTTTGAGGCACGACGAGAGCTCGGGGAAGCGGCGCGACGGGCGCTGGCACTTCGTCGGACACGTCAGTTTTCCCGACCGCAGACGACCCCAACTTCGCATGACGGCATGCGGCCCATCCCAAGCCGTCGCCGGATCAAGAAACTTCCGCCGGAAAAATCGGAAGGGTCTCGCAGGCCAACAAGCGGGCGCAGGCGGGACGAGACTCCAAACGCGGACGCGGCAATTGAGACGAGACCGACAATCCTGCCGATAGAGGCTGCGCGCCGGACCGGCGCAACGGCGTGCTCGCCATTTCCAAGACTATAGTGTCGAAACCCGCAGCTTCTATCTCGCTTTCCTGACCCGCCGATCCAGATGATACGTCAGCGCCAGCGAGAGACAGACGGTGAGCTGCTGCTTCGGAAGCGCGCCGGATACCGGCAACAGCAACGCCCTCGTCTGCCGATACTCGAACTGATCGGGAAAGCGCTCGCGGAACGTATCGACCAGCGTCGTCCTGCAGTTGACGAGAATGGCGGCGCGATCGGAGTCCTTCACGCGCCCGAGCCGGATCGTAGAGCCGCTGCCGGTCTCATCGGTCAGATAAGCGGGTTCGCCCCATTTCAGCGTTTCGGTGAGCGGGCCGACGTCGTCATGCGCCGCAGCGGTCGCAAAGATCAGCGCACGCACCTGAAGCAGCCGCTTGCCGATCGGCGCCGGAAGAGCGTCGAAGGCACGGCTCACCTCGCGCGGTAGCGGCGGCGCAGTCACGGCGTTTCCCTCGATGGACCCACGACACTGGTGTCGTCCTGGCGAAAGCCAGGACCCATACCGCGGAATCTATCGATGAAGCGCGGTACCAATCCCGCACGACGATAATGCAACTGCCGGCCTTCGCAATAACCACGGCCTGTGGCTATGGGTCCTGGCTCTCGCCAGGACGACAGTACAGACCTCAGATCATTCCCAGCGCCTGCATGTAGGTCTCGAGAATGGTCTCGGCCTCGGCGCGCTCGTTGGGATCCTGCTTGCGCATCCGCACGATGGTGCGCAGCGCCTTGACGTCGTAGCCGTTGCCCTTGCTCTCGGCATAGACGTCACGAATGTCGTCGGAGATCGCCTTCTTCTCTTCCTCCAGCCGCTCGATGCGCTCGATGATGGATTTGAGCTGGTCCTTGGCAAATTTCGTCGCGGGCTCGTCGTCGCGAACGGCGGCGGAGGTGGCCATCTTGGTACTCCCAATGAAACTGGCAAAACGAGGTGACGCCGGCATCCCTCACCGCGCGTGCTGCCTGAACCCTTAGGGTTCGTGCCCCCCGCGTTCAAGCAAGCATCGCGCTCGTCCACAGCGCGCCCACAGGAGATGAGAAGATACTGGAGATTGTCGTCATTCCGGGGCGCCCGAAGGGCGAACCCGGAATCTCAAGATTCCGGGTTCGATGCTGCGCATCGCCCCGGAATGACGGAGAAAGACTAGTGCCCGTGAGGGTGGACCTTCTTCATCGCCTCGATCTGCTCGGGCGTGGCCGTGCCCTGGTGCTTCGCCTTCCAGGTCTCATAGGGCATGCCGTAGACGGCCTCCCGGCTCTCGTCCTTGCTCAAGGCGACGCCCTGGGCGTCGGCTGCGTCCTTGAGCCAGTTGGACAGGCAGTTGCGGCAGAAGCCCGCCAGATTCATCAGGTCGATATTCTGGACGTCCGTCCGTTCCCGCAAATGGTCGACCAGGCGCCGGAAAGCGGCCGCTTCGAGTTCCGTTCTGGTTTTGTCGTCGATTGCCATCACTGAATCCCTTGGCTACCCCTGATGTCGTCACCCTTACGGGATCAGGTGGGGTCCTGTCACAGATTTTGCCATATCGCGGCGCAAACGGGCCCCGGGCCGCCTCTCGCGGCAGTTCCCCGGCCCTACGCCAAATCGTCAATCATCTGGTATACGTTCCGCGACAATGATCGCCGAATCTCCCCGTTCCCCGTTTCGCCTGCTCGCCCGGTTGGTCCCGGTGCTGGCGATTGCCGTGCTGTGCCTCTGGACGAGCCCCGCCTCCGCCGATTTCCGCCTCTGCAACAACACCTCGAGCCGGGTCGGCATTGCGCTCGGCTACAAGGACGCCGAGGGCTGGACCACCGAGGGCTGGTGGAACATCTCCTCCCGCTCCTGCGAGACCCTGCTGCGGGGAACGCTGGTCGCCCGCTACTATTACATCTACGCGATCGACTATGACCGCGGCGGCGAATGGTCGGGCCAGGCCTTCATGTGCTCGCGCGACAAGGAATTCACCATCCGCGGCACCGAGGATTGCCTGGCGCGCGGCTATGACCGCACCGGCTATTTCGAGGTCGATACCGGCGAGCAGCGCGCCTGGACGGTGCAGCTCACCGATGCCAACGAGCAGCCGGCACAGCCGCGCCTGCCTGGCATGCCCGGCCCGGTTGGCCCGGGTGGCGGCGTTCCGGGTTTGCCCAATGGCCCGCCCGGTGCTACGCCCCCGGGCTCGCCCGGCCTGCCACCGGCCGCAGCTCCCCCTCCGCCTGGGAATAAGCCATGAGGCGTCTTCGCCGTATCAAGATTCTCGCGACCCTTGGACCTGCCTCTTCGGACCTCGCGATGATCCGCCGCCTGTTCGAGGCCGGCGCCGACCTGTTCCGCATCAACATGAGCCACACCCCGCATGACAAGATGCGGGAGCTGGTGGCGACGATCCGCAATGTCGAGAGCAGCTACGGCCGGCCGATCGGCATCCTGGTCGACCTTCAGGGACCGAAGCTCAGGCTCGGCGCCTTCGCCGAAGGCTCGGTCCAGCTCCAGAACGGCCAGACCTTCACGCTCGATTCCGACAAGGCGCCGGGCGATGCCACGCGCGTCAATCTCCCGCATCCGGAGATCCTCGCCGCGCTGCGGCCCGGCCATGCGCTGCTGCTGGACGACGGCAAGGTCCGGCTGATCGCGGAGGAGACCTCGAAAGAGCACGCGGTGACGCGCGTCGTGGTCGGCGGACGGATGTCCGACCGCAAGGGCGTCAGCCTGCCCGACACCGACCTGCCGGTCTCGGCGATGACGCCGAAGGACCGCGCCGACCTCGAGGCGGCGCTGGTCACCGGCGTCGACTGGATCGCGCTGTCCTTCGTGCAGCGCGCCGACGACGTGATCGAGGCCAAGAAGATGATCCGCGGCCGCGCCGCTGTCATGGCCAAGATCGAGAAGCCGCAGGCGATCGACCGCCTCGCCGACATCATCGAGGCCTCCGACGCGCTGATGGTGGCGCGCGGCGATCTCGGTGTCGAGCTGCCGCTGGAGCGCGTGCCGAGCCTCCAGAAGCAGATGACGCGCATGGCGCGCCGCGCCGGCAAGCCGGTGGTGATCGCGACCCAGATGCTGGAATCGATGATCCAGTCGCCGGTGCCGACACGCGCCGAGGTCTCGGACGTCGCCACCGCCGTCTATGAAGGCGCCGACGCCATCATGCTGTCGGCGGAATCGGCGGCCGGAAAATTCCCGGTCGAGGCGGTCTCGACCATGAACCGCATCGGCGAAGAGGTCGAGCGCGACCCGATTTATCGGTCCGTGCTGACCGCGCAGCGCCCCGCGCCGGAATCCACCGCAGGCGACGCCATCGCGGACGCCGCCCGCCAGATCGCCGAGACGCTCGACCTGCCGGCCCTGATCTGCTGGACCAGCTCGGGCTCGACCGCGGTGCGCGTCGCGCGCGAGCGGCCGAAGCCGCCGATCGTGGCGATCACGCCGAACATCGCGGCCGGACGCCGGCTGGCGGTGGTCTGGGGCGTGCATTGCGTGGTGGCGGAAGATGCGCGCGACCAGGACGACATGGTGAGCCGCGCCGGCCAGATCGCGTTCCGCGACGGCTTCGTCCGCGCCGGCCAGCGCGTGATCATCGTCGCCGGCGTGCCGCTCGGCATTCCCGGCACCACCAACATGGTGCGCATCGCCTCCGTCGGCCCCGAGGGCGGCGCGGATATCTAGGTCCGCGGGCGCCCGGCAAGCAAAAACGTCGAAAACAACCCCATGCACAGTAGCCGGCCTGTCCGGCGTGCCTGCTCGGCTTTTTCGAAAAGGCGCGCTCTGACAACGGCCTGAGCGCGATCAGGCCCCCGGCCTTGGTCGCGCCCTCGATTCAGGCCCCGACCAGCGCTTTCGTGGTCGGGAGCAGCGTCTGCTGCACCACCAGGCCGCGGGCGCGGGCGTCCATGACGCCGACGGCGCGCAGCGCAAGCAGCGTCACGGTCTGCACCGCATCGCGCATCTTGACGGGATCTTCGAGATTGTCAGGCGCGAGCGGCCCGACCAGGGCCTCATGCAGCGCACCGAGCAGCGCGGTGGCGGCCAGCGCGGTGTCCTGCGCCGGCAGGTGACCGGCGCGCACGGCCGCATCGATCCGGCCTGCGATCTCGCCCGCGATCTCGCGCCGGCTGGCAAGCCGGGAGGCGCTGACATCGACATCGACCGGCTCGGCCAGGATGCCCCAGGCCAGCCTGCGCTGCGACAGGGTATGGACCGCCACCGTGGTGACGGCAGCAGCCAGCGCCGAGGACGGACCCGGCGCGGCATCGGCCGCCCGGCGGATCGCCGCGAGCTCGTCGCGGGAGACCTCGGCGATCAATTCGGAGATCAACTCGGCCTTGGAGGGGAAGTAGCGGTAGACCGTGCCGGCCGCGACATTGGCCCGGACCGCGACCGGCGCGATCTGCACCGCCGCCATCCCGCCTTCCGCCGCAGCCTCCCGCGCCGCCGCCAAGATCGCACTGCGCCGGGCCGCAAGGCGCTTAACCACTTGATGCGTCCGCCGATAAACCATGGCGCGCTTCCTGTCCCACACGCCTGCCGCACGCCCTGCGGCCGAACGCTTCGTCACTCAATCGCTGCAAATCGCCCCGCAAGGACTGAACAACTATTCAGGACGAATGACAAGGAGCAAATGAGGATACGGGCGCCACGCAACTCCGAGGCGCACGCGAGCAGGTAGTAAACGCATCCTTGCACCGCTTGGCGGCGGCGAACCGGCCCGGTTTACCCCAACTTAAAAGCGATCATGCTCAGGTGCGGATCTGCTGTTGTGCGTGGTCGTTCAACCCCGAGAGTCCAATGTCGGTTTCCGTTACAAGCAGCGTTCCCGTCCGCGGCGTTGCGCGCTGGCTCGTGCCGCTCTGCATCGGCGCCGGTGTGTACCTGTTCTTCCTCGGCGTCGGCGACATCATGCTGCGGGATTCCGATACGCTGTGGCAGATCAAGATCGGACAGTGGATTCTCGAACATCGTGCGCTGCCCACCACCGACATCTATTCGTTTACGCGCGCCGGTGAGCCCTGGATCTCCAGCTCCTGGCTGTCGCAAGTCCTGTTCGCGCTGGTTTACGAGCCGTCAAACTGGTCGGGCGTGGTTATCCTGACATCGCTTGCAATCGGAGCGACCGCGGCGATCTTCGTTCACCTGCTTGAGCCTTATCTGGAGCCGGCGCGCGCCTTTCTGCTCGTCACCCCGCTCCTCTTCATGTCGATGGGGCATTTCCTCGCCCGCCCGCACATGCTGGCCCTGCCGGTCATGGTGGCCTTTGTCGGCGGGCTGCTGGCGGCCGCCGACCGGCGCACCGCGCCCTCCTGGCTGTTGCTGCCCTTGATGGCGCTATGGGCCAATCTTCACGGCGGCTTCGTCATGGGGCTGGCGCTGATCGGGGCCATCGGCCTCGATGCGCTCGCATCCGCCGATCGCAAGGATCGATTTGCGCTGGCGGCGCGCTGGGCCGTGTTCGGGCTTGCTGCGCTGGCCGCAGCCTGCTGCACGCCCTATGGCTGGAACACGCTTCTCGCATCGACGAAGATCCTCAGCCTCGGCAAGCTGCTCTCGATGATCTGGGAATGGATGCCCGCCGACTTCAGCTCGCTCGATCTGTTTGGAGCCAGCCTGCTCGGATTGATCGCCATCGGCTACTACAGCGGGCTGGTGCTGTCCTGGACCCGTATTCTTCTGCTGCTCGGCCTGGTCTGGGCGGCCCTCAATCACGTCAGAAACATCGAGGCCTTTGCGCTGTTGACGCCGCTCGTGCTGGCGAAGCCGTTCGCCGAGCAATTGGGCGTGACGAGAGCGGTCGCGCTGAGGGCGGCAGACGCCCGGTCCTCCTTTGCAGTGAGCGCAATCGCTGCGCTCGCGATCGTCGCGGCCGGCTGGAGCATCACGCGGTCCTATGCCACGCCGTACCGGTATGCCTTCATCGGCAATCAGTCCCCCGCGGCCGCGGTCGACGTGCTCGAGCGGCGGCACGCGCAGCGGATCTTCAGCACCGCTCCGATCGGCGGCTATCTGATCACCCGCAACATCAAGACCTTCATCGATGGCCGCGCCGAGCTGTATGGCGAGCAGTTCGTGCTCGACTACTTCGACGCCGTCGAGGGCAAGAACGTCGAGACGCTCCTGCGCCTGCTCGATACCTACCGGATCGACGCGACGCTGCTGAACCCCACGGTGCCCGCCTCGAGGATCATGGACCATCTGCCGGGCTGGAAGCGCCTCTATGCGGATGATGTCGCCGTGGTCCACGTCCGCGACGACACACCGCTCCCCTCCCCGTCACGGTGAGCCACGAACCAAAGCGCGACGAGATTGGAGTGAATCGTCATCGCGTCTTGGCGTGTTGCTAGAGCATGAACTCTCGGGAATACCGCCGCACATTTTAGGCAAACGCGGCCCTGCGGGTCCGGATCACGCTCCAGGCCGCCAGCTCTCGCGGCCTTGCGCGGACGCTTCGCCGCGTTCTTGTGGTGGCTGGCCCCGCACCATGAGGGCCAGACACCCCGCAGCAAGACCAAAACGCGACCACGTCCGTTAACCCTCGGTCCCCGGCTGCAAAGCTCCCCGCACAAAAGAAAAGAGCCTCGTCTCGGACGAGGCTCTTTCAACTCTCAACTTGTCCGGCCTTACTTGAGGCTGGTCGAGATCGAGGTGAACTTGGTGTTCAGCGTGCTGCCGAGGTTGTTGACGACGGTGATGATCGCCAGCGCGATGCCGGCAGCGATCAGGCCGTATTCAATGGCGGTGGCGCCGGATTCATCCTTCACAAAGCGCGCAACGAGGTTCTTCATAGAGTGCTCCCAAAAAGTACACGAGGCTACAACTGGTCTGGTCTCTTCGGCTTCCCAGCGCCGCCCGACCATGGAACCGAACGTAGAGGCAAAGAATTGCGCCGCAGTTAATTCGACTGCGTAAACACTGAGCGGTTTGCGTGTATTCGTCGATGGTAAACCGAAATCTAAAACAACCCGTTAAATCATCCGGACGTGACGCCGACCCGGCCCCGATTTACCCGAAGTTATGACCGCCGTGGTCCACTGCCGCCGAACCGACAAGAACAACAGGACGACGAGGCGGAATGTCCCTTTCCTTTGCCAACAGCATCGCGATGCAGGGCCGCGCGCGAGCCCTGGTGCCGCTGTGCGTCGGTGCAGGCGCCTATCTGTTCTTCCTCTATGTCGGCGACACGCTGCTTCAGGACTCCGACTCGTTCTGGCAGATCAAGGTCGGGCAATGGATCCTCGATCACGGCGCCGTGCCCACCACGGATTTCTATTCCTTCACGCGGGCCGGCGCGCCGTGGATTTCGACGTCGTGGCTGTCGCAAGTGCTGCTCGCCTTCTCCCATGCGCAATGGGACTGGGCGGGTCCCGTCATCCTCACCGCGATGGCGACCGCGCTCACGGCCGCAATCTTCGTCTATCTGCTCGACGCGCAGATCGAGGCACCGCGGGCAGTGCTGTTTGCGATGCTGGCGCTGCTGCTGTCGTTGCACCACGTCCTGGCGCGCCCGCATATTCTGGCGCTGCCGGTCATGGTGGCGTGGGTCGGCCTGCTGATGGCGGCCGCCGACCGCAGGCGTGCGCCGTCCTGGTATTGGCTGCCGCTGATGGCGCTCTGGGCGAACCTGCATGGCGGCTTCGTGCTCGGCCTGGCGCTGATCGGTCCGATCTCGCTCGAGGCCGTCGAGCATGCCGAGAAGGGACAACGGCTCCGACTGTTCATGCGCTGGGTGCTGTTCGGCATCGGCGCAGTGATCGCCAGCTGCTGCACGCCGTACGGCTGGAAGACGCTGCTGGGCGCGACCAACATCCTCAGCCTCGGCGAGCTGCTGTCGCTGATCTTCGAATGGATGCCGGCGAACTTTGCCACGTTCACCTCGTTCGAAGGCGCGCTGCTCGGCCTGATCGCCTTCGGCTATTATCGCGGCCTGGTGCTCTCGGCGCCGAGGATCTTTTTGATCCTGTTCCTGACCTGGAGCGCGCTGACCCATGTCAGGAGCATCGAGGCCTTTGCCTTCCTGGTGCCGCTGGTGCTGGCGAAGCCGCTCGGCGAGTTGGTCCCGCGCCCGCAGCCGGACTCCACCGGCACCGACCGCTGGCCGGCCCACTATGTCACCGCGCTTGGCGCGCTGATGATCGTGGCCGCAGGCTGGACCTCGACCTCGCTCTACATGGGGCACCACCGCTTCACCTTCACGATGACGCAGACGCCGGTTGCCGCCGTCGACCTGCTCGAGCAGCGCAAGGTCCAGCGCATCTTCAATGCCTATCAGTTCGGCGGCTACCTGATCTCGCGCGACATCCCCGTCTACGTCGACGGCCGCGCCGAGCTCTATGGCGAGAAATTCGTGATGGACTTCTTCAAGGCGACCGAGGGCAAGAAGCCCGAGCTGCTTCCGCGCCTGCTGGATGAGTACAAGATCGACGCGACGCTATTGGTTGCCGATGCGCCCGGCCCCCAGATCCTTGATCAGCTCAAGGGCTGGAAGCGAATCTATGCCGACGACATCGCGGTGATCCATGTGCGGGACGACAGCGCGGCCGCGAAATCGTCGAAGTGAGGACGCGACTCCAGCTTCATCCCGGCAGCATCTTGCATGGAGTCCTCCGGCCATGCGGCCGGAGGTCCAATTGATCCGGTGATTTGCCGCTTTGCCTTACCTGCAGGGATGGCGGTTGCCGTCCAGACCGAGATAGGTGCCCGTCGCCGGATCGAAGGACCGGTAACGCCCGGAGCAAGAACGGGAAGCGGCGCCGTCCGCGCGAGCCATGGCGCTGTCGGCGCCTTGCGCGGGAGCCGCGCCGTCCGGCAACTCGAGGCCCAGCCGGCCCGCCGGCGTCAGCGTGCCATTCAGGTTGCGATTGGGGTTCTCCGCTTCGTACGTGTCCGGATGACTGCTCGCAAAACCGGATTGCGCGTAGGCGGTGGTTGCAGTCAGGGCCGACAACACAGCCACGGCAGCGAGGATCTTAAGTCCAGTCATAGTCGATCTCCATCATTGGCCGGTGCATCGTGCGGCCGGTGCGGCAGGAGGTGGGCCGACATGGTGTGCTGGACAAGCTCGCCGTGATGGCGGACTCGCCACTAGGCGCGATCTGGTCGTTCAAATACGGAAAGCGTCGTTTGTTTGTGGAACGCGAGGGAGGGACGAAAGCCCGCGCCCTGGTTTTTGTCTTGGAACGTGACGCCGCCACTTTGTCATGCGCTAATGTCCGGTGGACGAACAGGAAGACGTGTCATGATGTTTCGCAAACTCCTCACCGCCCTTCTCGTCATGGTCTCGATCAATGCTGCGCATGCGGCGCCGCAATGGCTGAGCCTGCCGCCGACGCCGACCTTGCCCAAGGCGGCGCAGAGCGGCTTCGCGCCCGTCAACGGCATCAAGGTCTGGTACGCCGTGTTCGGCCGCGGGGAGCCGGTGCTGTTGCTGCATGGCGGCCTCGCCAACGCCAACTACTGGGGTCACCAGGTCCGTGCGCTGCAACGGCGCAATCAGGTCATCGTCATGGAGAGCCGCGGGCACGGGCGCAGCAGCCGCAACCAGGAGCCCTATGGCTACGATCTGATGGCCTCGGACGTGGTCGGGCTGCTCGACCATCTCAAGATCAGGAAGGCCGCGATCGTCGGCTGGAGCGACGGCGCGATCATCGGCCTCGACATCGCGATGAAGCACCCGGAGCGGGTCACCAAGCTGTTCGCTTTCGCGGCCAACTCGGATCCGTCGGGCGTTGCCGATATTGCGTCAAGCGACGTCTTCAACGCCTACATCGCCAGAGCCGGCGAGGAGTACAAGCGTCTCTCGCCGACCCCGACGGAGTACAAGAGCTTCGTCGCGGAGATTACCAAGATGTGGGAGAGCCAGCCGAAATGGACGGCGTCGGATCTCGCGGCGATCAAGGTCCCGACCTGGATCGTGGATGGCGATCACGACGAGGCGATCAAGCGCGAGAACACCGAGTTCATGGCGGCGAACATCCCGGGCGCCGGCCTGCTGATCCAGCCGGAGGTCAGTCACTTCTCGTTTCTGCAGGATCCGGAGCAGTTCAACGACGATGTGCTGCGCTTTCTCGGGCGGCGCGGCGAGAGGGCGGGAGCCGCGGCGAAGTGAAATATCGTAGGGTGGGCAAAGCGAAGCGTGCCCACGACTTCTGTCTCGCTTGCCGATAGGTGGTGGGCACGGCGCAAAGGCGCCTTTGCCCACCCTACGGGACTTGAACAGCGGCGATCGCCCAGCCTTCACCGCCTCATACTCCGGAATCAGAATGGGCACGGCGCGTGCGCGCCTTTGCCCAGCCTACTTCTTCGCCGGGCGGTCCTTCACGGGGATCACGAGCTTGAGGCCGGACCAGACGTCGTCGACGGCGCAGACCTTGATGTCGACGAGGCCGTTCGCGAGCGCGGTCTCGCGCACCAGCGTTTCCGTCACGTCAGTCGCGACGCCCGAGGCCTTCTTCGGCCATGACGCCCAGATCATCCCATCAGGTGCGATCGCCTTGCGGTAGCTGCGCAGCTTGACCGCAAAGCCTTTGGCTTCGGTCGCGAAGACATGCACCATGTCGAGCGGCGCCTTGGCGGTCTTTGCGATCTTCACATCATCGGGCAATTCACCGACGACATCGCGATAGGCCGACGAAAGGCCGTCCACGAAAATACAAAAGCCCGGCTTGATGCCGAGCTTTTGCACTAACGGTTTGCCGGAATAGCCGGCCACGACGCGAGAGGCGTTACGCCTGCGGCTGCGGCTCCAGGCCCGGATCCGGATCGGGCCGCGGGCGCGACTTGCCGGCCGGGGGCACGGCGGAGGCGCGCGGCGTGGTCGGCTCGAGCACGGACTCGCGGTTCGGCTTCTTGCCCTTGAGCAGATCGACGATCTCGTCGCCGGAGAGCGTCTCGAACTCGAGCAGGCCCTTGGCCAGCGCCTCAAGATCACCGTGCTTCTCGGTGAGGATGCGGGTGGCTTCCTTGTAGCCTTCCTCGACCAGACGCCGGATCTCGGAGTCGATCTTCTGGACGGTCGCTTCGGACGCGTTCTGCGTCCGCGACACCGACATGCCCAGGAACACCTCGTCCTGGTTCTCGCCGTAAGAGACGGTGCCGAGCTCTTCCGACAGGCCCCAGCGCGTCACCATCATGCGGGCAAGGCGCGTGGCCTGCTCGATGTCGGAGGCAGCACCCGAGGTCACCTTCTCGCGGCCGAAGATCAGCTCTTCGGCGACGCGGCCGCCCATCATGATGGCGAGGCGCGAGGTCATCTGCTCCAGCGACATCGACAGCTTGTCGCGCTCGGGCAGCTGCATGACCATACCCAGCGCACGGCCGCGCGGGATGATCGTCGCCTTGTGGATCGGATCGGTCGCGGGCACGTTGAGGCCGACGATGGCGTGGCCGCCCTCGTGATAGGCCGTCAAGAGCTTCTCTTCCTCGGTCATGACGAGCGACTTGCGCTCGGCGCCCATCATCACCTTGTCCTTGGCCTCCTCGAACTCGGCCTGAGTCACCATCCGCTTGTTGCGGCGGGCGGCGGTGAGCGCAGCTTCGTTGACGAGGTTCATCAGGTCGGCGCCGGAGAAGCCCGGGGTGCCGCGCGCGATGGTCTTGAGGTTGATATCCGGCGCCAGCGGCACCTTGCGAACGTGAACCTTGAGGATCTGCTCGCGGCCGACAACGTCCGGATTCGGCACCACGACCTGACGGTCGAAGCGGCCGGGACGCAGCAGCGCGGGATCGAGCACATCAGGACGGTTGGTGGCGGCGATCAGGATCACGCCCTCGTTCGCCTCGAAGCCGTCCATCTCGACCAGCAGCTGGTTCAGCGTCTGCTCGCGCTCGTCATTGCCGCCGCCGAGACCGGCGCCACGATGACGACCGACAGCGTCGATTTCGTCGATGAAGATGATGCAGGGGGCGTTCTTCTTGGCCTGCTCGAACATGTCGCGGACGCGGCTCGCGCCGACGCCGACGAACATCTCGACGAAGTCAGAACCCGAAATGGTGAAGAACGGCACGTTGGCTTCGCCCGCGACCGCACGCGCGATCAGGGTCTTACCGGTGCCGGGAGGGCCAACCAGCAGCACGCCGCGCGGAATGCGGCCGCCGAGGCGCTGGAATTTGCCGGGGTCGCGCAGGAATTCGACGATCTCCTGCAGGTCCTGCTTGGCTTCGTCCACGCCGGCGACGTCCTCGAAGGTGACGCGGCCATGCGCTTCAGTGAGCATCTTCGCACGCGACTTGCCAAAGCCCATCGCCTTGCCGGCGCCGCCCTGCATCTGCCGCGACAGGAAGATCCACACGCCGATCAGCGCGATGAAGGGCAGCCAGGAGACCAGCAGCGAGACGAACCAGGGCACGTTGTCGCCCGGCGGCTTCGCGGTGATCTGGACCTTGCTGTCATAGAGGCGCTTGACCAGCGTCGGGTCGTTCGGCGCATAGGTCTGGAAGCTGGAGCCGTTGGTGAAGGTGCCGTGGATATCAGGCCCCTGGATCACGACGTCGCGCACATTGCCGCGGTCAACCTCGCTCAGGAGCTGGGAGAAGGCGATGTCCTGCGAGGAGGCGCGCTGACCCGGATTTTGGAAGAGCGTGAACAACGCCAACAGCAGCAAGACAATGATGACCCAGAGGGCGAAATTGCGCAGATTGGCGTTCATCGATCTTCCTTCGTGGTCGCGCGGATCGCGGCCTGAATCCTTGGGCAGTACGAGGAAATCCCCAAGGAATCCTCTCGGTTAGACGCATACAATTTAGGTGCCGCCCCGGTCGCTGCCAAGGGAACGAGATGGGACTATTTATCCCATCTTAGGGCGATTCCCGCTGAAATAATGGCGACCTACCCGGGGTTTTTCCTGCCTGGTTAAGGTGACCTGACGGCGCTGCCTCGAAACAGCCGGTGTCATGATCCGCCTCTATCGCCCTTGCGCCGCCGGGCCGGCGCCGGCGCGATCTGGATACGCCCGCCGGCAAGGCTGATCAAGGCTCCCGCAAGGGTCTGCTTCAGGACCGGCCGGCCATTTACGGCTGCGCGGGGAGCTGCGGCCATACCAGCAGCGATGGCCTGATCGAGCGCGGCCAGGAGGGTTTCGACCTTGCCGAGTTCCGCCGGCCCCTCGTGCCCGAGCGCGTTGATGGCCCGCAGCAGCATCCGCAGCCGGACCTCCTCCGGTAGGGTGGCGAACGCGCCGGCCTCAAAGCTTCGCATATCCGGCCCATGCGGCGCATCGTCGCGATCCCTCAAGCGAAGGAAGCGCTCGGCCCCGTCCGTCAGCACCTCCACCGCCGCATTGGCGCGCGCCAGCCTGGCTGCGAGCCGCGCCAGACTGCGGGCGTCGCCGCCCTCGGCCGCGAGCTGCGGCAACAGCGCGCGCAGCCGCGGCCGGGTGAAGGCGGTGTCGCGGTTGGTGGGATCATCGGCAAAGCCGATCTTCGCGCGCTTCAGGGTCGCGATCAGCTGCGCCTTCGGGACGTCGAGCAGCGGACGCGCCAGCACGATGCCGTCGCGCTCCGTGAGGCGCGCCATCGCCGACAGCCCGGCAAGTCCGCTGCCGCGGACGAGGCGCATCAACAGCGTCTCGGCCTGGTCGTCGCGGGTGTGGGCGGTCAGCACATGGCTCGCACCGGCGCTGCGCGCGGCCTGCATGAGCAGGCGGTAGCGGGCTTCGCGCGCGGCCGCGGGCAGTCCCGTCTTCGGCTTGGCGCCGCGCCAGCGCAGGGTCCGGTGTGGCAGGCCGAGCTCGGTAGCGAGCCGCTTCACCTCGCGCGCCTCGCGCGCCGCCTCGGCCCGCAGGCCATGATCGACGGTGACGACGGTGAGACGCGGGCCGCGCGCAAGGCTGCGCTGCCAGCGCGCGGCGAGCCACATCAGCGCGATCGAGTCGGGCCCGCCGGACACCGCGAGCACCAGTGCGGGCGCACTTTTCAACTCGGCGAAGAGCTGCTTCGCCTCGCGCGCGGAGATCGGAGAATTGTCGTCGTCTGACATGACGCTGCCCAGCAATCGCCAGCGGATGGACCGACTGTTTAGCGCAGCACCATCCGCGTTGTCAGCGATCAACGCTGCGCGGTCAGCACTTCACCCGCTTCTGCTCGCGGTCGACGGCGGCTTTGACGCCGGCGGAGGCGCGCGGGTATTTGCGGCCGACCTCGCCGAAGGCGGCGCAGGCGGCCTCCTTCTCCTTCAGCGCGGCCAGCGACTGGCCGAGCCGCAGCAGCGCATCCGGCGCCTTGGCCGACTTCTCGTATTTGGTGGTGACGGCGAGGAAGGCTTCCGCGGAGTCGCGATATTGCTGGCGCTGGAAGTAGCTCTCGCCGAGCCAGTATTGCGCGTCGCCGAGCAGCGGGTCGCTCGGATATTTCTGCGCGAAGTTCTTCATGGTCTGCTCGGCGAGCGCATAGTCCTTGCGCTGCATGTAGCCGATGCCGAGATCGAACTCGTCGCGCGGCGTCGCCGACGGCGGCAGGGTGGTCAGGCCGGTGCCGGCGGCTGGCGCAGGAGAGCCCTGTTGGACCGGCGGATAGCCGGGCTGGGCTGCCGGCGGCACGCCCTGCTGATAGCGCGGGCTGGTGTTGGCGAGATCGAGCGGCTCGCCGGCGTTGCGCCCTCCGGGCGCTCCGCCAGGGACTCCCGCCGACATCGGCTGCTGGCCGCCGCCGAGCGCGCGCGGCGCGCCGGGCGCGCTCGGATTCTGGCTGGGGTCAAAGGCATCGCCACGGCGGCGCGTGCCGGGGGCACCGGGCGCCGGCTGCTCCTGAACGATCGGCGGGGGAGACGCGATCTGCGGCTGCTCGTAATTCGGCTGGGCGGGTTGCGGCTGCTGCTGGCGATAGGCCGGCGCAGCCTGCGCGGGTGGCACGGCGGCGACACTGGGCTGCACCGGCGCCTGTCCGGGCGCAGCTTGCGCACCGCCTTCGAGCGCCCGCAGGCGCTCTTCGAGCTGGCGGTTGCGGTATTGCAATTCTTCGTTCTGGCCGGTGAGCTGGCGCAGCTGGTTCTCCAGCCGCTCGATCCGCATCTCGGGGTCATCGTCCGACTGCGCGAGGACAGGCGAACACAAGGAGAGCAGCGCGGCGGTCGCCACGGTGCCGGTAAAGACCTTAAATCTGGATGACATCTTGCCCTGACGACGAAAGCGAAATGGCCTGCGACGGAACATTCGACGCGCCACACATTGAAGGGGAGTACGCCAAAAATGTGACTGGCACCACGGGGTTTCTGTCACAGATCGCTGAAACGAAACCGGCGCCCGTGAGGGCGCCGGCATAATCGAATTCTGAAGATGAACGGCGCCTGACTTGAAGCGTCAGGAGCTCGCGTTCAGCACGGTGACGGCGCGGCGGTTCTGCGACCAGCAGGAGATGTCGTTACAGACGGCCACCGGCCGCTCCTTGCCGTAGGAGATCGTGCGCATGCGGTTCGCATCGATGCCGCGCGAGGCGAGGAACGAACGCACCGATTGGGCTCTGCGGGCACCGAGCGCGATGTTGTATTCGCGGGTGCCGCGCTCGTCGGCATGACCTTCGATGGTGAAGGAGTAGCGCGGATAGGTCTGCAGCCACTGCGCCTGCTTCTCCAGGGTCACGATCGCCTGCGGGGTCAGATCGGTCTGGTCGCTTTCGAAGAACACGCGGTCGCCCACGTTGACGACGAAGTCCTGCTGGCTGCCCGGCGTCGCCGCGTTGGCCATCGCATCCGCAGCAGAGTTCTTGTTGGCGCAGGCGCCCATCGACAGCGCGACGGCAAGCACCGCGGCCAGCTTCAATCCCTGGAGGATACGCATAGGATGTTTCATTCCGGAGCCTCCACGCTCGCGTTAGTCCACTGCTGTCCGGTCTACAGGGGGTTGGTTAAGCGAACGTTCCGTCAACCTTGATGGGATGTTGCCAGAGCCGGTCAAATGCCCCCCACCGGCGAAAAGCACCCGTCATGGTTAATGGGTTGTAAATGTGGCGCGAGGGTGAAAGCAAGCCGCGTTCACCGGCAAAATCGCTGGCTTTGCTTGAATTTTGGGCCTGAGCCCCGGGAAATCCCGGAGCACCTTCGTCAGGCGGCCCGCCGGGAATCAGGCGTGAGCGGCATCCGGCACCCGCAGCGGCTGCTGCGGCGCCTGGCGCTGCGCGCTGCGCCCGAACAGCATCCGCCGCTCGAAGGCGGTGGACCGCATGATCGGATAGCGTTCGAACACCTTCTTGCGGAAGGTCGGGAAATCCGCCGCCATCAGTCCGAACGGCTTGGTGAGACCGGGAACCAGCCTCGGCTCGGCAATGGTCTCGTGCAGAAACACCCGCCGGTAGAAGGCCTGATGCTCGGGACGCACGATCGCAAGGCCAAGATCGGCATTGAAATGCTCGCAGGCCATGTAGGCGAGCCGGGTCGTCAGGTAGGGCAATTCCGGAACCCGCTTCACCTGGTCGGGATCGGCGACAAACCGCGTGGGGTCGATCATGACCTCGCCGCGATCGAGTCGCGGCAGCAGGATCTCGGGAAAGACATCGGCCGAGGTCGACTGCCGCCACTCCGATGTCAGCACGCTGATGCGCACGGAGCTGCAAAGCTCGCCGTGCAGATAGACGCCGAAGGTCCACGCGTTCGGCAATTCGTCATACTGGTCGGTGACGCGCGCGTCCGCGGATTCCTTGACGGCGCCTTCGCGTAGATAGGCGCGGTAGCGGAGATTGTAGATCTTCTCCTTCTCCGCGACCGTGTCGGCGAGATGATAATCGACGTCAGTCAGGAGCTCGGCGCCCCGTCCTACAGCCGAAATGATCGCTCTGGCTGAGGACTGCATTCCAACTCCTTACCCACCACCGCTCACCGCATGCGCGCGGGAACAACCTCCACGCGCGTGATGATTTATTAACAGCTTCTTAACAACGAAGCAAAGCAATCGAAGTGTTAGGGTTAATCCCCCCGTAGCACTACGGTGCCCGGGCAACAGACTGAAACGACGGGAAATTCTCGGACGCGGACTTAAGCGAAGGAGCGCGAGCCGACGACCTGGAGCAGGGCTTCGTCGCGCCGTCCATGCGAGGCGTTGAGGAGCTGGCGCATCCGCACGGCGGGCACCGGGCGGCTGAACAGATAGCCCTGCGCCTCGGAGACGGTGCCGTCGGCGCTGATCAGCTCGAGCTGCTCGTTGGTCTCGATGCCCTCGACCACGACCGCCATGCCGAGGTCGGCGGACAGCCGCGCCACGCCGCGCAACAGCGTCAGCGGCCGGTCGGTGTCGATGCCTTCGAGGAAGGAGCGGTCGATCTTCACCTTCTGCATCGGGAAATTGTGCAGGTAGCTGAGGCTCGAATAGCCGGTGCCGAAATCGTCGAGCGAGATGCGCACGCCGAGCGCATGCAGCTGCGAGAGGATGTCGTGGGTGAGCTGGGTGTTGCGCAACAGCGAGGACTCGGTGATCTCGATCTCCAGCCGATGCGCCGGCAGGCCCGAGACCTCCAGCGCGTAGCGAATTTCGCTCAGCACGTCGCGCTGGTGGAATTGCTGCGGCGAGAAGTTGACGGCGACGCTGACGCCCTCGGGCCACTTCATGCATTCCATGCAGGCGCGGCGCAGGATCCAGCGGCCGAGATCGACGATCAGGCCCATGTCCTCGGCGACCGGGATGATGTCGACCGGCGAGACCGTGCCGCGCACCGGATGATTCCAGCGCAGCAGCGCCTCGCATGTGGTGATCTTGCCGGACTTGAGATTGACCAGCGGCTGGTAGAACAGCTCGAACTCCTCGTTGGCGAGCGCCTTGCGCAGGTCGAGCTCGAGGATGCGGCGGGCCTCGACGGTCGCCGCCATCTCGTCGCGGAAGAAGCAGAAGGTGCCGCGGCCGTCGGCCTTGGCGCGGTACAGCGCCATGTCGGCGTTCTTGAGCAGCGTATCGGCGCTGATGCCATCCGGCGAGGTCAGCGCGATGCCGACGCTGGCGCCGATCTCGACCAGGTGATTGTCGATGCGATAGCGCTCGCTCAGCCGCTCGACGATGCGGCGGGCGAGGCTTGCGGCATCCTCGGGCGAGCTGATGTCCTGCTGGAACACGACGAACTCGTCGCCGCCGAAGCGGGCGACGAAATCCTCCGGCCGCAGCATCTCGCGCAGGCGGTTGGCGACCGCACACAGCAGCTGGTCGCCGCAGGGATGACCCAGCGTGTCATTGACCTGCTTGAACTGGTCGAGGTCGACGAACAGCAGCGCGGAGAGCCGTTCGGCATGGTGCGAAATCGCCAGCAGCCGCTCGATCTCGTCGCGGAAGGAGACCCGGTTGGGCAGCGCCGTGAGGTCGTCATAGCGGGCGAGATGGCTGATCCGGGCTTCCGCGTTGGTGCGTTCGGTGATGTCTTCCAGCAGCAGCACGGTGCCGCCGCCGGTCATCGGCTGGAACGTCCAGGCGAGCGAGCGGCCCCGCGCGGGATTGGGATCCGCGGTGGCGATCTCGCGGATTCGCGCGTGCTCGATCTCGGCCAGGATCTGGTTGCCGCTCTCCGCCGAGATGGAGCCTGCGGCGACGCAGGCCGACACGATATCGACGGCGGTGGCGCCGCGCTTGACCAGATCCTCGGGCAAGCTCATCAGCTCGCCGAAACGATGGTTCATCACCGCAAGGCGCCCATCGGCGCGAAACATGCACAGCCCGTGCGGCATGTTGTTGAGCGCGGTATCGAACTGGCTCGCCAGCGCGGATTCGCGGAAGCTAGAGGTCAGCGCCTTGACGAAGATCGCGTGCAGGCTGAGGTTGATGTTCTTCAGGCCGATGAAGAAGAACACGAGCAGGATCGCAAGACCGATGTGGTAGAATCCGCCATGCAGCAGCAGGGCGAGCGACATCGGACCGCAGGCGAGCGCGACGTGCCACTGGATCACCCGGGGCTGGCCGTAATTGCGGGCGGCGCCGCCGGCGGTGTAGCCGATGCCGATGGCGACACAGAGCATGTCGGCGACCGGATCCTCGTTGTTGTAGATGACGACGAAGGCCCATATGCCGAGCACCGCCGCATAGCTGAGCGCGCCGATCCAGTAACGCGGCTCCAGATGCTTGGCCTCTTCGAATGACAGTCCCTGCGTCCGGTTTTCGTATCCGCGCATCTGGAATGCGCGCGCGGTGCCGATGGCGATCAGGAGAAACGCGATCGGCCACAGCCAGACGTCGCCGGTCTTCAGCGCAGTCATCACCGCGGCCACGGCCGCGGAGGCCGAGCCCAGGAAAATCGCCCAGAAATTCTGCACCATAGAGTTGATGAGAGCGGCGTAGAGTATCGGCTCCAGCTCGTCTCGATCGCTCTGCTTCTGGTCGGCCAGTTGCATCGGCTTGTTACGCGTCCTGTTTGGAGCGTACTTTTACTCAGCCCAGGTGAAGCTTTCCTGAGGGAACATCGTTAAAGTCGGGTTGTTTTTCGGCAATAGCGAACCGATTTCCGCTGAAATATCAAGCAACTAGGCAAGCGTTGCCGAGCGCAAGGTGAAGGAAAGCTTGCCGCGCGCGCAGAACCCGAAAAAATCGGCGTGATTTTTCGAAAAGATCGCGCGTCCAAACGCGCGATCTATTGACCAGCCGTCGACGACAACAGCGGCGACCATGCCGGGTCGGAGGCGAAGCCCGGCGTCGGCACCTTCAGCTCGTTGCGGCCGGAAATGTCGACGCTGTACAGCGACGGTCCGCCGCTGCCGCCGGGATCGCGGAAGAACATCAGCACGCGGCCGTTCGGCGAGAAGGTCGGGCCCTCGTTGTGGAAGCCGGAGGTGAGCAACCGCTCGCCGCTGCCGTCCGGCTTCATGACGCCGATCGAGAACTGTCCGCCGCCCTGCCTGGTGAAGGCGATGTAGTCGCCGCGCGGCGACCACACCGGCGTCGAATAGGTGGCGTTGGTGTCGTCCTTGGAGAAGGAGATGCGCTGCGCAGCTCCCCCGCCCGCGGCCATGACGTAGATCTGCGACCGGCCACCGCGATCGGACTCGAAGCAGATGCGGGTGCCGTCCGGCGAGTAAGACGGAGACGTGTCGATCGCCGGCGTGTCGGTGAGACGCGTGGTCGAGCGCGAACGCAGATCCATCACGAACAGGTTGGAGTTGCCGCCCTGTTGCAGGCTCATGATGACGCGCTGGCCGTCCGGCGAGAAGCGCGGCGCAAAGGTCATGCCGGGGAAGTTCCCGACGATCTCGCGCTGGCCGGTCTCGATGTTGAAGAGATAGACCTTCGGATCGCCCTGGCCGAACTCCATGTAGGTGATCTCTTGCGAGTTCGGCGAGAAGCGCGGCGTCAGCACGAGGTCGGAGCCGCGGGTCAGATAGCGCACATTGGCGCCGTCCTGGTCCATCATGGCGAGCCGCTTGACGCGGCGCTCCTTCGGCCCGGTCTCGTCCACGAAAACCACGCGGCTGTCGAAATAGCCCTTCTCGCCGGTCATCCGCTCGTAGATCTGGTCGGAGATGATATGGGCGATGCGGCGCCAGTATTCCGGCGAGGTGAAGTATTGCTGGCCGGCAAGCTGCTGGCCGGAGACCACGTCCCAGAGGCGGAATTCGGCCTTCAGCCTGCCGTCCGGCTGCCGCGTCATGCGGCCGGTGACCAGCGCCTGGGCGTTGATGGTCTTCCAGTTCTGGAATTGCGGCGCGACGTCGATGTTGCTGATGCGCTCGATGAACGCGGCCTGGTCGATCGGCGCGAACAGGCCAGAGCGCTTCAGATTGTTGGTGATGACCTGCGTGACACCGTTGCCGACGTCGCCGTCCGACGGTGAGCCCGGCAGGAAGTTGGTGATCGCGATCGGGACCGGCTGGAATTCGGTGGGATCGATGCGGAGCCGCGGCTGGCCCTGAGCGAACGCATGTCCGCCCCCAAGCATCGCAAGTCCCGACCCGGTCAGGGTCATGAAGCGGCGGCGGGTGATCGATCGAGCGTCATTCATTGCAAAATTCTTTTGTTCGGATGTCACAACATGTCTTTCAGGCCGAAAGTCATCGGGATGAGCTTCCAGCTCTCGTACTGCTGCTTCGGCATGAACGAATAGACCTGACATTGCACGATGGCGCGCTTGGCGCTCTCGGCCACCGCCTGGGCAATCGACCGCGACGGTCCTCTCACCGCAACCACGATGGGCTCGGACGCCAGCGATCCGTCGATCTTCATGGGAATGTCGATGTCGGCTTCGTATTGATCGGCGTCCTGTCCGTTATAGGTGGGCGTGAAGCAGCGCTTGACCGCGCCCTGGAACGCACCTCGCCAGGTCGCAACGTTGTTGGCGGCAGTCCCGGTCGTCGATCCCAGCGACGCCGACGCATTCAGCGCCGTTCCAGCGAGTTCATGCCGGGTCGCAGCGCGCTTGTCGAGGTCGCGCTGGATCTGCGCGGGATCGAAGCTGCGCTCCTTGGGCTTCGGCTGCTGCTGCGGCTGCACCGCCGCGACCTTCTGCTCCACGGGCTTGGGCGGCGGCTTCTTCGTTTCCAGCTTCTTCTGCAGCTCGGCGATCGGATCTTCCTTGGCCGGATCAGGCTTCTTTTCCTGCGGCTTCGGTTCTTCCTTCGGCTTCGCCTCGGCGACGGGCTTGGGCGGCTCGGGCTTCTTCTCGACCGGTTTCTCGACGGGCTTCGGCGGCGGCTCGGGCGTCGCGTTGGTCTTGATCAGCTCTTTCTTCTCGGTGACCTTCCCGACGGCGTCCTCTTCGGGCTTGGGCTCGGCGATCTTCTCGACCTTGGGCTTCGGCTTGTCCTTCTCGCCGGTCTTCTGCCCCGACATCATCTTCGCGAGCTGATCGGAGGAGATGATGTCGATCGGGAGCGACTCTTCCGGCGCGACGTAGGCCCTGCTGCTAAAGGTGACCAGCCCCCATCCAAGCACGAGGACATGGAGGGCAATCGACGCAACGAGTGTCTTGTCGACGTTCACCTTCACGGCTTACCCCTGGTCCGCTTCCGTGACGAGCGCCAGCTTCTTGAACCCCGCACCGGACAACAGGCCCATCACCCTGGCCACCGTGCCGTAATCCGCCTTCTTGTCGGCGCGCAGATAGATGCGTTCCTCGAGACCGCCGCGCGCGTCCGTGATCGCCTTCAGCTTCGGCACCAGCTCGTTGATCGCGATCTCGGAGTCGTTGATGAACACCTTGCCCTTGATGTCGACCGACATCTGGATTGGCTTCTGATCGTTCTGCTCGAGGCTCTTGGCCTGGGTCTGCGGCAGGTCGAGCGGCACGCCGACCGTGAGCAGCGGCGCCGACACCATGAAAATGATGAGCAGCACCAGCATCACGTCGACCATCGGCGTGACGTTGATCTCGGCCATGACCGGCTTGCGCCGGCTGCGGCGGCCGCCGCCTCCGGACGAACTCGCGACGTTCATGCCCATGGTCTGGTGCCCAAATTGCCCTTCACACTATACATGCCGTCCGTCAGCCCCGCTCGTCGATCTGACGCGACAGAATGGCTGAAAATTCATCGGCGAAGCCTTCGAGCCGCTGGGCCTGCCGGTTCACCTCGGAGGTGAACTTATTGTAGAAAATAGTGGCAGGAATGGCGGCGATAAGGCCGACGGCGGTCGCAAACAGCGCCTCGGCGATACCGGGGGCGACCACCGCCAGGGAGGTATTTTTCGACGCTGCGATCGACTGGAAGCTCGACATGATGCCCCAGACCGTGCCGAACAGGCCGACGAAGGGGCCGGCGGAGCCGACGGTGGCGAGCACCAGCAGCCGGCGCTCCAGGCGCTCGACCTCACGCGCGATCGAGACGTTCATCACCTTGTCGATGCGCATCTGGAGACCCGCGACCGAGCGGGCGTGGCTCTCGAACGAGCGCTTCCACTCGCGCATCGCCGCCACGAAGCAGGCCGCCATCGAATGCGTCGGCTTGGCCGAGAGGGTGCGATAGAGCTCCTCGATCGACTCGCCGGACCAGAAGACCTGCTCGAAACGGTCCATCGAGCGGCGGGTACGGGCAAACAGGAAGATCTTGTCGATGGCGATCGCCCAGACCCAGACCGAGCAGGACAAAAGTCCCAGCATCACCGCTTTCACGATCCAGTGAGCCTGCCAGAACAGCGCGATCAGCGACACGTCCGCGGAAGCGGCAACCGGAAGGGCTGACTGAGCCACGTCGGCCGGATTCATAAGCTGTATCCTCTCAAGGCGATCGTTACCCGATGTTCCGCGGCAGCAAATGACCGCCGGTTCCCCAACTGCCGCGCTAGAACCGGCGCGGCCGGCAAGCCCGCTCAAAGCCTTGTCTTTCTGGGGTGCAGGGGGCTCGTCCAAAGCCGGCCGCCTGCATTCCCTGCCAAGATGTCAAAACTATGGGCCTCGACGACGGCTTATGGGCGCGATTGTCCACCCTTACCAGAGCCCGGCGATAGTTAATGCGGGGTTACCGGAGCTGAATTTGGCTGCCGGAAAGGCAGGCGGCACAGACGGTTGGCCGTTTTGCTGCGGGACATGGCGGTACATGGCGGCCGACGGACCGGAGCCAGGTGCCACTGGCGAGGCCGGTTCCCTCCCCCCCAAGGCGACCCCAAGGCGGGAGGGAGCGCAATGGGACTCATGGCGCTACGACACTGCACAGCGGACGCCCCTTCTGGAACCTCCTCCCCTGCCCAGCCCGAAATCGCAGAAGGCGTAGCGTGCGCCACAGCTACACCACGTCCACATGCTCCATCTCGCATCTCACGGCGGGCACGAGCTGACAGGCTGAGTTCGCTGACAATAATATGCCGGCATCACCGGCCAGCCCGAGGAGCGTCCCTTGCCAAAACCACAATCCAATGTGCGGTGGATGGCCGCAGCGATCGTATCGGTCAGCCTCGTCACATTCGGCGCCGTGCGTGCGGCGTCGGTCGCGCCGGTCGCCGCGCAAAACGGCATGGTGGTGTCCGCGCAGCATCTGGCGACCCAGGTGGGTGTCGATGTGCTCAGGCGCGGCGGCAATGCCGTCGATGCCGCGGTGGCCGTCGGTTATGCCCTGGCCGTCGTCTATCCGGCCGCCGGCAATCTCGGTGGTGGCGGCTTCATGACGATCCAGCTCGCCGACGGCCGCAAGACCTTCCTCGATTTCCGCGAGACGGCGCCCAAGGGCGCGACTGCGAACATGTATCTCGACAAGGACGGCAACGTCATCAAGGGCCTTTCGACCAAGGGGCATCTGGCTGTCGGCGTGCCAGGATCCGTCTCGGGGATGGAATATGCGCGCGAAAAGTACGGCACCATGAAGCGCGCCGACCTGCTCGCCCCCGCGATCCAGCTCGCCGAGCAGGGCTTTGCGCTGGACCAGGGCGATATCGACCTGTTGCGTACCGCCACCGCGGATTTTCGAGACGATCCCGCAACGGCCGCCATCTTCCTCAACAACAGTCAGCCGTTCCAGGTGGGTGAGAGGCTGATGCAGCCGGAGCTCGCCAAGACATTGCGCGAGATCAGCAGCAAGGGCACCGACGGTTTCTACAAGGGATGGGTCGGCAGCGCCATCGTGGCATCGAGCCAGGCCGGCAAGGGCCTGCTGACGCAGGACGACCTCGACGGCTACAAGACGCGCGAGCTCGCACCTGTCGAATGCGACTATCGCGGCTATCACGTGATTTCCGCGCCGCCATCGAGTTCGGGCGGCGTCATTATCTGCGAGATCCTCAATATCCTGGAGGGCTATCCTCTGAAGGAGCTGGGCTATCATTCCGCGCAGGCCGTGCACGTGCAGATCGAGGCCATGCGGCATGCTTACGTGGACCGCAACAGCTATCTCGGCGATCCGGATTTCGTGAAGAATCCGCTCGACCGCCTCCTCGACAAGAATTACGCAGCCAATATCCGCGCCGTGATCGATCCGAACAAGGCCGGGATATCCAAGGACATCAAGCCGGGCGTCGCGCCGCACGAGGGCAGCAACACCACGCATTATTCAATCGCGGACAAGGACGGCAACGCGGTATCGGTCACGTACACGCTGAACGATTGGTTCGGCGCCAAGGTGACGGCGGCCAAGACCGGCGTGCTCCTGAACGACGAAATGGACGACTTCACCGCCAAGGTCGGGGTGCCGAACCTTTATGGCCTGGTGCAGGGCGAGGCGAATGCCATCGCTCCGGGCAAGCGGCCGCTGTCCTCGATGAGCCCGACCATCGTCACCAAGGACGGCAAGACCGTCATGGTGGTGGGCACGCCCGGCGGCAGCCGCATCATCACGGCCGTGCTGCAGACCATGATCAACGCGATCGATTACGGCATGAACGCACAGGAAGCCGTCGACATGCCGCGCATCCACCAGCAATGGCTGCCGGACCTGACCAATGTCGAGGACTATGCGCTGTCGCCGGACACGCGCAAGATTCTCGAGGTCATGGGCCACAAATTCGGGCCGCCGCAACCGGCGAACCACCTCGCGGTGATCATCGTCGGCGCGCCGTCGCTTAACGGCGAGCAAGTCGGCAACAATCGCTACTACGGGGCGAACGATCCACGCCGCAACAGTGGACTGGCGGACGGGTATTGATCGTCTACGCCGCCCCTACGACGGTCATACCCGGGCACTGACGGGGTAGAAATGGTCGAGGGCCGCCCCCTCACCACTTCTCCTTCGAGGTCCGCACATCGAGTTCGAACGACCAGGCGCGTTCGGGCTGGCGGTAGAGGAACGCGAAGCCATCGACGATGCCTTCAATGTCGATCAGGCTGTCTTCGCGGCTCGCCGCATCGGGAAAGCGCGAAAAGATCTTGTCGCCAGCGATCGCACCGTCGACCACGACATGGCCGACATGGATGCCGTCGCCCGCATATTCCTTCGCCATGGCCTGGGCCAGCGTGCGCAGGCCGGCCTTGGACGCGTTGAAGGCGCCGTAGCCGGCGCGGCCGCGCAGCGAGGCGCTGGCGCCGGTGAAGAGCAGCGTGCCCGCCTTCTTCGGCACCATGCGACGCACCGCCTCGCGGCCGAACAGAAAGCCGCCGAAGCACACGACGCGCCAGGCCTGCTCGAAATAGTCGGCGTCCATCTCGATGATCTTGCCGGGCGTATTGTTGCCGGCGTTGTAGATGGCGAGATCGAGGTCTTCGCCGGCGGCATCAAACAGAGCGACAACGTCGCTCTCGCTGGTCGCGTCCGCGACGATGGGCACGGCCGCTCCGCCCGCCTTGATGATGTCGTCTGCAACCGCCTGCAACGCGGACAACGTGCGGCCCGCGACGATCACCTTGAGCCCATCGGCCGCAAAGCGCTTGCAGAGCCGGGCCCCGAGCCCGCGGTCCGGGCCGACACCGATCACGATTGCGGTCTTCATGGGGTCGCTCCGTACAATGATGGGATCAGGCCGCCGAGGCAGGTTCGGGGCAGTTGGTCAGCCGCGCGGGATTGCCGACGGCCGTGCAGCCAGCAGGAACGTCTGACGTCACGAGCGCGTCGGCGCCGATCTTGGCGAAATCGCCGACCCTGATGTCGCCGAGGATGGTCGCACCGCCGCCGATATAGATGCCGCGGCCGATCCGCGGCGAGCGCGTCGGCAGTTCACTGCCGCGGCCGATGCTGACGTTCTGGAGGATGGTGACCTCGTCGCCGATCACGACGTTGGCGCCGATCACGATGCCGGTGGCGTGGTCGAGATAGACTGACGATCCGATGCTGGCGGCCGGATGAATGCTGACCTGCAGCGCATTCGACGCTTCGTTCTGGAACAGCAGCGCCGCATCGCGATGGTCATGGTGCCAGAGCCAGTTCGAGACGCGCCAGGCTTGCAGCGCGACATAGCCCTTGAAATGCAGCAGCGGCGGCAACAGGTCGGCGATGGCGGGATCGTGGATCGCGATCGCCTGCAAGTCACGGCCGGCCACCTCGATCAGATCTGGCGAGCCGCGAAAGGCATCGAAGGAAAAGGCCGAGAAGCGCGCGCGCTCGGCTGCGCTGCCGCCGAGCCGGCGTCCGATCAGATCGGACAAGGCCGCGGCGAAATCATCATGAGCGAGAATGGTGCCGGCAAGCGCCTTGCCGAAGACGGGATCGGCATCCGCCGCGCGCTGCGCCTCGCCGCGGACCCGTTGCCAGAGGCCGTCGCTCGCCATGATCGCAGCCTCCGCCATCGCCGCCTCCGGTGCGCCCTTCGTTTGTGCAGGCGAATATAGGCGGTCCGGATCAAGGCGCCAGTGATGCCGGGGGGACGTAACGCCGCTCGGGGGCGCGGCCCGACCGCGCCCGCTTGCGCAGGCACAGTGCATACAGCCAGCCGCCGCCTGCGACGAGGGCCGGCAGGACGTAAAGCGCGAAATCGCGGAGCAGGATCATGGGGCAAGGTCCGCTGTCGCAAACTTGACGGCGCGCCGCAGCGCGAACGCGGCAAGCTCGTAGAGGGCGCAGCTGAGAAAGATCTTCCAGGCATCGGTGGTCACGAGGTCCTGATAGGACTTGATCTCCGTCGGCCAGTGGTTGAGGAACGCGATCGCGAGCGGCACTGAGACGCCGAATCGATCGAACAGCGCAGACGCGCGCTCGAGAAGCGCGAGCCGCTGTCTGATCTCCTTACGTTCGGCGTTCATCATGGTCGGCCCTGTTGGCGCGCGGCAAGTGCGCTGTCAGGGCTTGGTCGGGCCGGGCGCGAGTCGGGTTCTACCGGTCCTGCACATGTGCGTGATCAACGCCACATAGCGAATGCCGGCCGGGACACAGGCGGAAATGGCAGTCGGGATCGGCCGCGCAGCCGCCATAGACGACGCCGATGTAACCCAGCACCGCGAAGGCGGTCACGCCGAGGAGCAGGCGGGTCCAGAGGTCCATGATGCTGTCGTCCAACATGAGTAGCGCCGCCCGGTGAGACGGGACGCGCAAGTCTTGGTGTCGGATGAACAGGTCTGGGTTCTGGCGGCTCGTAGCCAAGCAGTGGCTCGGTCTACTCCCTCTCCCCGCAAGCGAGGCGAGGCAAAGCGGCCCCCCAAAAACCAAACCGCCCGCCTGCGGGATGCGCAGGCGGGCGGCTCGGGGCCATCAGGACTTTGGGGGCATGCGCCTGAAGGCTTTGAGAGGTGTCCAGATCAACCCTGCTGCTGGTCGGTCGGCGGCGGGGTCGGACGCGTCTTGTGCTGGGCCATGAACTGGTCGAACTCTTCCTTGTCCTTGGCGTGACGCAGACGGTCGAGGAAGTTCTTGAATTCGACCTGCTCCTCTTCGAGCCGCTGCAGCGTCTCGGTGCGGTATTCGTCGAAGGCGCGGTTGCCGCTCGAGGGCGGGCCGAAGCCAAAGCCGAAGCCGCGGCGCTCCATACGGCCGCGCATGCGGTCCATCTTGTACTGCATCCGCTCCATCTTGTTCTGCCAGCGATCCTGGTGGCTCCAGCAACCCATTTTTCTGCTCCCGAGTGTGAAAAAGAGAAGGGCAAGTCCGATCGGCCACCAGATGATGAAGCCGAGGATGGTCACGGCGATCCAGCCGGGATGCCAAGGCGTGTCGAGCATATGGGGGCGCTCATAGTGTTGGTCCGAGGGGCCGCGCCATCGATTGACATCAGCGGTGTAGGCCATTTCCCATCTCCATGACGGCATCTGCGCCGTTGTGAATGTAAATAACATTTACATAGCTAGACCATCCCGCGATTTTGTCAAGCCGGCCACCCGACAGGCCTGGCGAATTATTTGCGCAATTTTATTTCGGCTTGCCCCAGGGGCCGCCCGGCGGCACGCCAGAACCGGAGGATGCCTCCGGAGGCACCGGCGGCGGCTCGGCGCCTTTGGCGGGCGGACGGCGGTCGGTCGGGAAGCCGAGACCGCGCAGATAGATCAGCACCTCGGCCTCTAACAGCTCGTCCGGCGACATCGGCAGTTTTCGTCGCGCAGCATCGCCGCGCGAGAACAGCGAGGCCACGCCATGCGCCATCGACCAGATGTGCAGCGCCATCATCATCGCCGGCGGCCGCGGCGTGCCGGGCGGTGCAAGTGCCGCAAGGCGCTCCGCGGCGGCGCGAATGATGTTGAAAGCACGCTCGCTCGCGGCCTGGAGCGCCGGGTTGGCATCGACCGGCAGGCCGGACTCGAACATCGCGTTGTAGAACGCCGGCTCCTCGCGGGCGAAGGCAAGATAGGCCCTGCCGACCCGCTCGAACGCCGTGACCGTATCGGGCCGCCCGTCGTCCCAGGCCGCGGTCAAGCGCGCCTCGAACTGCTCGAAGCCGCGCTGGGCGATCGAGGACAACAGTTCGTCACGGTCGCGGAAATGCCGGTAGGGCGCCGCTGCGCTGACGCCGGCCATGCGCGCCGCATCGGCGAAGGTGAAGCCGGCCGCGCCCTTCTCGGCAATCAACCCGAGGGCCGCCTGCAACAGGGCTTCCTTCAGATTGCCGTGGTGATAGCCGCGCTCGGCGCGGCGCGTCTCCTTGCGCCAGCTCATGTGAACGAGCTTTACATGAGCCGGGCGTGAAGGTCACTAGCGCAAGCTGGATTTGGTGAACCCGTATTTCCACCGTCATTCCGGGGCGGCTCGAAAGAGCCGAACCCGGAATCTCGAGATTCCGGGTTCGCGCGCTCGCGCGCGCCCCGGAATGACGGCGGGGCCCTAACCGCCCGGGATCGGCAGCACCGGCATGATCTCGACGCGCTCGCCGGGGAAGATCGCGAAGTGCGGGTGGTTCTCGAACATCTTCGCGGCCGCTTCGTGGGACGCAGCGCGGACCACGGTGAAGGCGCCCATCTCGTTGGCGATGTCGGCGATGCCCTTGTCATCGACCCGCTTGGTCTTGCCGAGCGGACCGCCCATCGCCTGGATCGCGCCTTGATGCTTCTCGGCCCAACCCTTCCAGGCCGCGATGCCCTCCAGTTCCTTCGCCTTGCGCTCGGCGTCTGACATCGCGTTCCATGCAGCCCATTTCGGGCTGGTCTTGCTGCCGAGGAAGACGGCGAGATAGGTGTCGGTGCTCATTGGTTCTCTCCTCTGTTGATGACTTTGTTGATGACGGCCGCGAATTCCAATCGCGCCCGCTCTGGCTAGTTCTTCAGACCGCCGAAGCCGGCGGCCGCGGCCTGCACGTCCGGCGGAAAGTCGGTCATCTCCTGCACCTGCCGGATCTCAATGACTTCATTGACCGCGGCCGGGCACTTCTTCGCCCACCCGATCGCCTCGGCACGCGAGGCGACCTCGATCATCCAGTAGCCGCCCAGCACTTCCTTGGCTTCAGTGAAGGGGCCGTCGGTCACAACAGGCTCGCCAGTCGCAAACGACACGCGCGCGCCCATCGCGGGCGGATGCAGGCCGTCGAGCGTGATCAGGACGCCGGCGTCATTCAGCGCCTCGTTGTAACGCATCATCGCGGCGACGCGCTCGGGATCGAGTTGCACGTCCGGCGGCGCGGTCTCGTAGCCGAGCGGGATCATCAGCATCATGAATCGCATGGGCAGTTCCTTGCTTACCTGGTCCTTCCGGGATGCGCCGCGAGGCGCAGGCCCGGAATCCGGGGGAGATCAGCGGGCCGAACCAGCCCGCGCTGCCCTGTAAGACGAATGCCTTGCTATGGAATCGACACCGTGGCGGAAAATTATTCCGGAGGTCATGCCTCGGAAGTTCCTGCCTCAGCGCGGCTGCGGCAGGAACCGGCCGTCCTGGAAGGCGGCGCCGAAATAGACCTCGACGCGGCGGATCCGGCCGCCGGCGAAGCTGAGGAACTCGGTGTTGCGAAAGCTCCTGCCATCGGTCGCCAGGCAGCGATAGGTGACGAAAGCCTCGTCGCCGACGACGAAGATGCGCTCGATCTCGTGGCGCGCGATCCAGCCGGTGTCCCGCCAGCAGCGTTCGAAATAGGTCGCCTTGTCGAGGTCGTCGTCGAACGGGCTGGTGAAGCGGAAGTCGTCGGCGAGCGCCTCGCTCACCCGTTGCCGGTCATTGGCAAGATAGGCGGCGAAGAGGTCTCGGATCAGGCGGGCGTGGTCGTCAGGCATCGGTCGGTCTCCTCGGCAGACGTCGCTTAGAAGACGATGCAGCGGCGGCCGTGCCGACATCGCGCCAGGCGTTCGGCCGGCAGAACGCAAGAATATGTCGAGTGGTTCTCGTCCAGATCGATGGGCATCGCCAGGGCCTTTCTCGTCGGGACCAAAGCGAAGTAAAAGAGACCGGCCCTCGCGTGGGAACAGCCTTTCGAACACAGGACAGATTAGCAAATGCCGCAGGCCCCGCAAAAAGTCGCCCTCGTCACCGGAGCCGCGCGCGGCATCGGGCTTGCGACCGCGAAGAAGTTCCTTGGCGAGAGCTGGCGCGTGGCGCTGCTCGACATCGAGGGGGAGCTGCTCGGCCGCGCCGTCGCCGAGATCGGCCAAAGCGAGGCGACGCTCGCGCTGACCTGCGATGTCTCCGACGCGGCGGCGGTCGGCGCCGCGATGACGACGATTGAGCGGCGGTTCGGCCGGCTTGACGCGCTCGTCAACAATGCCGGCATCGCCGTGTTCGCGCCGCTGATGGAGACGCCGGATGCCGACTGGCGCCGCGTGCTCGAGGTCAACCTCACCGGCCCGTTCCTCTGCACCAAGGCCGCGGTGCCCTTGATGCGCGACAGCGACGGCGGCGCCATCGTCAACATCACCTCGATCTCGGCGGTGCGCGCCTCGACCTTGCGCTCGGCCTACGGCACCAGCAAGGCGGGGCTCGCGCACCTGACCAAGCAACTCGCGGTCGAGCTCGCCTCGCTCAACATCCGCGTCAACGCGGTCGCGCCGGGGCCGGTCGACACCGCGATGGCCAAGCAGGTGCACACCAAGGAGATCCGCGCCGACTATCACGACGCCATTCCGCTCAACCGCTACGGCCTCGAGGAGGAACTCGCGGAAGCGATCTATTTCCTGTGCTCGGAACGCGCGAGCTACATCACCGGTCAAATTTTGGCCGTTGATGGCGGCTTCGATGCAGCGGGTATCGGCCTGCCCACGTTGCGCGGCCAGCGCCGCAACGGGTAGGCACAGGATTTGTAGGGTGGACAAAGGCGCGACGCGCCGTGCCCATCACCGTCTCCGGATTTGGGTGCCATTGTTGGGCGCGCGACGCTTTGCCCGCCCGACGACGTCGAATGTGCGGAGAGTACGATGCAACGTGCCGTTTTGGTCAAAGCCCTAATGCTCGCGACCGCCCTGCTCGCCTCCGCACCGGTTGCCGCCGAAATCCGCATCATCCAGTCACCGGGCGGACGGGTCGGGCCGTTCCTCGACCTATTCGAGAAGGTGCGCGAGAGCGGCGAGCGCGTGGTGATCGACGGTCCCTGCCTGTCCGCCTGCACGCTGGTGCTGAGCATCGTGCCGGGCGAGCGCATCTGTGTCACCAAACGCGCCGTGCTCGGCTTCCATGCCGCGCGTTCGGTCGACCGGCGCGGGCGCTTCTATGCCGAGCCGGAAGCCTCCGACGCGGTGCTCCAAGCCTATCCGGGGCCGGTGCGCGACTGGATCAGCCACCGCGGCGGCCTCACCTCACGGTTGCTGCTGTTGAAGGGGCGCGACCTCGCCGCGATCTATCCGCGCTGTCGGTGAGGACTTGGCGGTCACCAGCCGCGTGACCAGGTTGCGTCCGCCGCTGTCCGACGATTGAGCAGTTTTGCAGAATTTCGACTTTCCGGACGCCGAATCCGCTCAACCGCTTCGCAATGCCTGCACAATTTACGCGGTTTCCAGCCTTTCCCTGCAGTCTATGATGGTCGCGGCTCAGACTGAGGCCGCGGCGGCGTCACGATCTCAGCAGTGGTCACGGACGAGGATGGTCCCGTTTTTTTCAAGATTGCTCATTTTTAAAAGGGGTCGCACGCTATGCAGCCCATCGATTTTCGCTACCGCCTGTCGGACCGGGGACGGATCGTCCTTGGCCAACTGAGCACCGAGGAAACCGTCGAATTCGAACTGCTGACGCGGCGCGACCGCGAGGGCCTGATGGACCTGCCGTCCGAACTGCGGCTGCTTGAGCTGTATGTGAAGTATGTCGGCTCGGGCGCTGAAGCCGCACTCGCGCCGACGGAACCCGCCCGGCGCGACATCGCGCCGCTACGACCGACGAGACCGCCGCCCTCGCGGACGGCGCGGCCGCGTAACTACGTCGTTTCGATGATTGTGATCGCAAGCGTCAGCTTCACGCTCATCGCATTGCTCGTGAGCTAGCACGCAAGCGCGCCGGCGAAATTACGCCGGTCATGCGGTCGCCGGGTTCTAGAAGAACCTCTGGATCATCTGCGCCAATTCCATGCTCGCGCAGATAAGCATACCCCAAAGTGCAAAATTGATCTGTAGCGCCGCTGCCATCGGTCGCTCCCCTTGTAAGTACGCCCATCCCAGTTTGTAGAATTTATGAAGGAATGATTAGCGATTTTGACAGGCAGTTCACAGCCTATTATTGCGCCAGTTGTTGTGCGATGCGGTCCCGATCATTTCACGAAGCGGCCCCACTGCTCTCGCAAAGTCATGCGAATCGAGACTCCATATTCCTATCCGGCCATGCCGGCCAGTTCGTTTCCCTTAGGTTCCATTTAACCGACGCGATGCAAAATCCCTCACGCGGATTTTGTGTGTCGCGTACCGCACTGAGGGTTCGGCATGATGCGACACGGCTTCGTCTTGCTTACTTTTTGCGCAGCGCTCATGGGCTGCGCGGCGGCGCCGGCGCCGGAGCGTCGTCCGATCGCATGGGACGGCCTCGGACAGAACCCGAACCGGCCACCCGTCACAAAGCGGCGCGCAGCGAACCCCGCACCCACGCAGGAAAATCCCAATCAGGAACGGGAAAGAGTGCTCGGGACCTTGCGCCCCTACTCCGAAGCGTGGTGGGCGGTCCATGACGAAATCGAAGCGGAGAATGACAGGCAGCTCGGCACGAAGCTCGTGATCTGCCCTCGCTGCGTCCAGTCGCCGTCCCCCGGCGAGGACGTGACCGGATCGGTCCGTTGAAACAGCAAACGGCCGATCCGGCTATGACGTGACCGCCTTGGGCGCGCCCCTTACCCGCAACGATCGAGGGAGGGGCGCCGCGTGCCAGGCGGTCGCGCCCGTCACATTCCCTCCGCCGGGCAGTTCACCATCCAGGGGATGCCGAACTTGTCGACGCACATGCCAAACCCCTTGGCCCAGAACGTCTTGCTGAACGGCATGGTGACGGTGCCACCGTCGGCGAGCGCGTTGAACTTGCGCTCGGCGTCCGCGACGTCGGCGATCGTCAGCGAGATCGAGAAGCCCTGCGGCTTCTGGACATGCTCGGGCGGCGCGTCGGAGGCCATCAGCACGCTGCCGCCGGGCAACGACATCCGCGCATGCATGATCGTCTTCTCGCGGCCGGGGGCGGCCGGCATGTCCGGCGGCGCGTCCGAGACGCGCATCATCGCGTCGATCTTGCCGCCGAGAACCTTGGCGTAGAAGTTGAACGCCGCTTCGCAGGTGTCCTGATAGAACAGATATGGATTGAGCATCGCTTCTCTCCTTTTCTTTCCCTGGGCTGTGAGGCTCATTGTTTCTCGGTGAGCTTCTTCAGGCTGACGAGGCCGGCCTCGAAATCCTTGCCGATCATGCTGTCCATGTTGATGAAGACCTGCATCACCTTGGACATGAAGGGCGCCGGACCGTACATCGCCCATGTGACCAGTGTAGCATCGCCTTGCGGCACAAAGGTGAACTCGGCGGTGTTGTGGCCTTCGAAGGGACGCTCGAAATCGAGCTTGATGCGGAGCTTCGACGGCGTGCTCGCCTCGAGGATCTCCATGTGGCCGGCGCCGACGTTGTTGTTCCCGTCCCAGGCATAGGTCGCGCCCTTGCCCCGCGCTGTTCCGCCGAACGTCCGCTTCATGGCGGGATCGCGGTTCTCATAGGGCGACCAGCTGGTCCAGAAGTGGAAGTCGGCGACCACCGGATAGATGGCATCGGCCGGCGCCTTCACGGCGAGCGAACGCTCGACGCGAAAGGTGTCAGGCTTGGTGAGGGCGAAGACGAGGACGCCCGCTAGTCCGACCGCGAGCACGATGGCGATGATGGCAATGGCTTTCAGCATGAATGGCTCCCTGGATACGGGATTAAGACGAAGGGAGGAGGCTGAGGCCGACAATTCGAAATGAGATTTTTTGGATCGTCATTCCGGGGCGGTCCGCAGGACCGAACCCGGAATCTCGAGATTCCGGGTTCGATGCTTCGCATCGCCCCGGAATGACGGCAAGCCGTCATTTCGCCTTCGCACCCTGCCTGGCGCTCCCGTTGCTGCTCTTCGGCTGGCTGTCCCGGATCAGGCGATCGATGTGCATGCGGATATGGGCGGCTTCCGCCGAAGTGTTGGCGAGCGCGATGGCGCGGTCGAAGGCGATGCGGGCTTCGTCATTGCGGCCGAGCTGCATCAGGAAGGCGCCGCGCACGCCGTGGAAATGGAAGTAGTTGCCAAGCTTTGGTGCCAGCGGCTCGATCAGGTCGAGCGCGGCTTGCGGCCCGCGCACCTTGGACACCGCGACCGCGCGATTGAGCGTCACCACCGGCGACGGCTGCGCCAGTTCCAGCGCGCCATAGAGCAGGTCGATCTGGGCCCAGTCGGTCTCCTCCGGCGTCGCCGCACGGGCATGCAACGCGGCGATTGCGGCCTGAATCTGGTAGGGCCCGCTGCGGCGATGGCGCATCGCCTTGTCGATCAGCGCCAGCCCTTCCGCGATCATGGAGCCGTTCCACAGGGAGCGATCCTGGTCCTCCAGCAAGATCAGCGAACCGTCGTCCGCAAACCGCGCGGCGCTGCGCGCATGTTGCAACAGCAGCAATGCCGCCAGCCCCATGATCTCCGGCTCGCTCTGGAACAGCCGCAGGAGCAGCCGCGCCAGCCGGATCGCCTCCTCGCAGAGCGGCTTTCTGATCTCGGCGGTGTCGCCGCTCGCCGAATAACCCTCGTTGAAGATCAGGTAGATCATCGCCGCGACGCCCGCGAGCCGCTCGGAGCGTTCGATCGGGCCGGGCGTTTCGAAAGGCGTCCCGGCCTCCGCGACCTTCGCCTTGGCGCGCGTGATGCGCTGCTCCATCGCCGCCTCCGAGACCAGGAAAGCGCGCGCGATCTGCTTCACCGTGAGACCGGAGACGATGCGCAAGGCGAGCGCGATCTGCTGCGTCGCCGGCAATTGCGGGTGGCAGCAGATGAACATCAGCCGCAAAATGTCGTCGCGATAATGCGAGCCGTCGAGCCGCTCGGCGAGCGCGCCCTCGGCATCGTCGAGATCGGAGATCGCCTGATCGTCCTCGGGCAGCGGCTGCTGCTTGCGGGCGCGCCGCACCTCGTCGATCGCGACATTGCGGCCGACCATGATCAGCCAGGCCGCGGGATCGCGCGGCGGGCCGTTCTGCGGCCAGGTCTTGAGCGCGCGCAGGCAGGCGTTCTGGAAAGCCTCCTCGGCGGTGTCGAGATCGCGGAAATAGCGCAGCAGCGCGCCGACCGCCTGGGGTCGCGCCGAAGTCAGCGCGGTCTCGATCCAGGCGGTATCAGTCTCGCTCACGTCAAATTTCCTCCGGGCCTGAACACGCCGACGGGACGCACCTCATAGGCGCCGCCGGGGTTGGCGGCGCCGAGGTCCCGCGCGACGTCGAGCGCATCGTCGAGGTTCTTGCAGTCGACGATGTAGAAGCCGAGCAACTGCTCCTTGGTCTCGGCATAGGGGCCGTCGAGCACCAGCGGCGGGTCCTCTTTACGCAGCGTCGCCGCCGCGGTGGTCGGCAACAGCCGCGCCACCGGACCGAGCCGGCCTTGGCTCGTGAGCTTCTCCTGCACCACGGCGAGCTTCTTCATCACCGCCTCGTCCTGGTCCTTGCTCCAGGAGCCGACGAAGTCCTCGTCATGATAGCAAAGGATCGCATAAAGCATGGGCAGCACCTTCCCTGACCTCTTGTTGTAAAGACGATCCACTATGCCCCGCCCCGACAGGGCTGCGGAAAAAATTTGCAAGAAAAATCCGGCAGATCGTGCCAAGGAGAGCCCTCAAAATCGGAACACGACGAGGCACTTCGAATGACCAAAGGCACACTGGCCGTCCTGATCAACAGCACGCAGCAGAACTGGCTGCCGGAGCGCTGGAAGGCCCGGTTCGATTCGGTCTGCGGCGGCCGCCGCGTGGTGCTGCTGCCGGATACGGCGCTCGATCCGGCCGAGGTGCATTATGCCGCGGTGTGGAAGCCGGTGCCCGGCGATCTCGGCTCGTTCCCCAATCTGCGCGCGATCTTCAATCTCGGCGCCGGCGTCGATGCCCTGATGGCGGACAAGAGCCTGCCCGACGTGCCGCTGGTTCGCGTCGCCGTGCCCGACCTGACCAATCGCATGACCGAATACGTCGTGCTTCACGTGCTGATGCACCACCGCCAGGAGCTGTACTTGCGGCAGTCGCAGCGCGAGAAGCGCTGGGAGCCGAAATATCAGTGGCCGGCAAGCGCAGTCACGGTCGGCGTCATGGGACTGGGCACGCTGGGTGCGGACGCGGCCGACGTGCTGCGGCGGCTCGGCTTCCGCGTCGCCGGCTGGAGCCGCAGCCCGCGCACCATCGAGGGCGTCGAGTGCTTCCATGGCACCGCCGGAATCGATGCGTTCCTGCGCGCGACCGACATCCTGGTCTCGCTGTTGCCGCTGACACCGGACACGCACGGCATCCTCAACCGCGACGTCTTCACAAAGCTCAACCGCAAGAGCCCGCTCGGCGCCCCCGTGCTGATCAATGCCGGCCGCGGCGGCTTGCAGAACGAAGCCGACATCCTGGCCTGTCTCGACGACGGCACGCTGGGCGCCGCCTCGCTCGACGTCTTCGTGCAGGAGCCGCAGCCGAAAGACAGCCGCTTCTGGACCCATCCCAAGGTGCTGCTGACCCCGCACAACGCCGCGGACACCGACGCAGAAGCGATCTCGGCCTATGTCGCCGAGCAGATCGCACGGTTCGAGGCGGGCGGCGCGCTGGAGAACGTGGTGGACCGGACGCGGGGGTATTAGGGCCGCACGCGGCCGCCCCACCCTCGGCGTCGTCCTGGCGAAAGCCAGGAACCCAATACCCCAGGGAGCAGTCGTGGCGCGAAGTGGCAACCACGAATCTTCGTCAAACTACGTCCGGTGGTTATGGTCCTGGCTTTCGCCAGGACGACATCGGAGTTTTTGGCACGCGCCCACCGTTTCACTCGCCCCCCACAACCACCCCGCTCAGCCGGTATTCCGTTCACCCTCTCTTAGCGAGAAGTTGATAAGCGTTGTTAACCAACGCTCAAAGAACGAGTCGGACATGCGGACGAGCCTCGGCCTCAGGATGCGGATCACGGTTGCGCTGGCGGTGACGGCGGCGGCGACCGCGCTGTTTGCCGTGCTGGGCGCGATGTGGATCATCGCCGGCATCATCGACCGAGCCGACCAGCGCGAACTGCGCAGCCATTACGACGCCCTGCAATCGCGCATCGCCGAGGAATCGCACCGCGCCGCCGCGATGAGCGCCGTGGTGGCCGCGATGCCGGCGACGCAGGAGGCGATGGCGAAGCAGGACCGCGAGGCGCTGGTGCGCCTGTTCGGACCGGTGTTCACTGCGATCAAATCCGACTACGGCGTCGACCAGTTCCAGTTCCACGTGCCGCCGGCGACGTCTTACCTACGCGTGCACCAGCCGGCCAAGTTCGGCGACGACCTCTCCGGCTTCCGCAAGACCGTCGTCGTCGCCAACCAGGACCGCAAGGTCGTGGTCGGGCTCGAAGGCGGCGTGGCCGGGCTCGGCATCCGCGGCGTGGTGCCAATCGCGCAAGGGGCTAAGCATCTCGGCACGGTCGAATTCGGCCTGACCTTCGGCCAGCCTTTCCTCGACGATTTCAAGACCAACCGCCATGTCGACGTCGCCTTCCATCTCGCCGACGGCTCGGGCTTCAAGCTGTTCGGGGGCACGCTGAAGGGCAAGAGCTTCTTCGATACGGCCGATTACGGCCGCGCCGCCGAGGGCGGCTTCACGGTGCGACAAGCCAGGCTCGACACCACGCCGGTCGCCGCGCTGCTCGGACCGATCAGGGACTTTTCCGGCAAGCCGCTCGGCGCGGTCGAGCTTGTGATGGACAATGCCGATTACGAGGCTTCCGCCGATCGCGCCTGGCTGCTGGCGATCGGGATCGCCGCGCTCGGGCTCGTGCTCGCGGCGATCGTCGGCTATCTCATCGCCCGCAGCATCTCGCGCCCGATCCTGTCGATCACGAACGTGATGCGCGAGCTCGCGGACGGACGTCTCGATGTCGCCGTGCCCACCAGCAAGGCGAATGACGAGGTGGGCGCGATGGTGAAGGCGGTCGCGGTGTTCCGCGACAATGCGGTGAATTTTGACAAGCTCCAGGCCGAGCAGCTCGAGGCCAAGGCGCAGTCCGAGGCGGAGAAGCGGCGCGCCTTCGCCGCGCTCGCCGACAATTTCGAGGCCAGCATCCGCGAGGTCGTCACCACGGTGTCCGCGGCCGCGGTCGAGATGGAGCACACCGCGCGCTCGATGTCCGCCATCGTCGAACAGTCGCGCGAGCAGACCCGCACGGTGTCGTCGGCCTCGGCGCTGGCCTCCGAGAACGTGCAGACGGTCGCGGCTGCCGCGGAAGAATTGTCCTCGTCGATGACCGAGATCAGCCGGCGGCTCGCCCACGCGACCGAGGTGGTCGGCAAGGCCGCGAGCGACGGACGGCAATCGAATGCGCGCGTGCAGAGCCTGGCGGATGCCGCGCAGAAAATCGGCGACGTGGTCTCCTTCATCAATGGCATTGCGGGCCAGACCAATCTGCTGGCGCTCAACGCGACGATCGAAGCGGCGCGCGCGGGCGAAGCCGGTCGCGGCTTTGCCGTCGTCGCCTCCGAAGTGAAGGCGCTGGCGACCCAGACCGCGAAAGCAACCGAGGAGATCGGCGCGCAGGTCACCGCGGTACAAGGAGAGACCACCGGCGCGGTCGACGGCATCCAGTCGATCTGTGCGACGATCCAGCAGGTCGACGAAATCTCGGCCGCGATTGCCGCCGCCGTCGGGCAACAGGGCACCGCGACGCAGGAGATCGCACAGAACGTCCAGCAGGCCGCCGCCCGCACCGGCGAAGTCTCGCAGAACATCTCCGGCGTCACCGCCGGCATCGCAGCGACCGGAACGCGGCCGAGGAAGTGCTGGGCTCCGCGATCGAGCTGTCGAAGCAGTCGCAACGGCTGCGCGACGAGGTCGATCGTTTCCTGGCGCATATCCGGGCGGCGTAGCTCACACTACAGATCAGGTGGTCGTCCTGGCGAAAGCCAGGACCCATTACCGCAGGGGCGAGTTGCCGCGCGAAGTTCTAACCCCGAATCTTCGCCAAACGACATTCGGTGGCTATGGGTCCTGGCTTTCGCCAGGACGACACCGGGGAGATAGCTCGCGCCACATACTCACTGTCGTCCCGGCCTAGCTCTTCGCGCCAGCTCCCGCCATCACGTCGATCGCGCCCTTCACGATTGCTTCCAGATCTTTCCGCGAGACACGCGCGCGCGAGCGGATGGCGATCGAGTGTACCGTCGCTGATGCAAGCTGGGCCAGAACGGCCGGGTCGGCGCTCTCCGGCAGTTCGCCCTTCTCCTTGGCGCGGCGGAAGCAATTCGCAAACGCCTTGTCGAGCTCGGCGAGACCGTCGAGCACCATGGCGCGGATGTCGGGATCACCGACCGCTTCGGACGCCGCCGTCACCACCGTGAAGCAGCCGCGCGGGCCCGTTTCGCCGGACAGATAGATGTTCAGCGCGGAGGCGAAGATGCGCTCCAGCCGCTGGCGCAGCGGCATCTCCTCGCGAAAGATCGCGGCCATGGATGCCCGCGCGTCCTCGCGGTAGCGCTGGTAGCTCTTGATATAGAGCTCGCGCTTGTCGCCGAAGGCCCCGTAGAGACTCGGCCGGTTCATGCCTGTGGCCTCGCTGAGATCGTCGAGCGAAGTCGCGGCAAAGCCCTGCCTGCGGAATAGGTCGAGCGCCTTGCCGAGCGCGACATCGGGCTCATAGGCCCGCGGACGGCCGCGGCGCTTAGGTTCGCCGCGGCGCTCGGGCTCATTGGCAGCAGTTGGCGGCTTCGATTTTTGTACCATTTCGCAAATTAATCCTTGACCGCCGATATATTATGCAACACAGTACAAAAATCAATCTGGCCAGGTTGAGCGATACCCGAAAGAGGAACTGCCCAAGGAGGCTACAGATGGATCTCTATTTCTCGCCGCTCGCCTGCTCGATGGCGACCCGCGTCGCGCTGTACGAAGCCGGCGCCGAGGCGAATTACCTCGAAGTCGATCCGCCGACCAAGAGGGTGCTGAAGGACGGCACCGATTTCCGCACCGTCAACCCGATCGGCCTCGTGCCGACGCTGCGCACCGACGAGGGCGTGGTGCTGACCGAGAACGCGGCGATCCTGCAATATGTCGCGGACCGCTTCCCGCAATCCGGCCTCGGCGCGAGCGCGGGCATCGAGCGCACCCGACTGCACCAGTGGCTCTGCTTCATCGGCACCGAACTGCACAAGGGGCTGTTCATTCCCGTGCTCGACCGCAAGGCGCCGCAGGAGACGAAGGCCTACGCGCTGGAGAAGAACCTGTCGCGGCTCGATTATCTCGACAACTACCTTGAGGGACGCGACTTCCTGCTCGACCATTTCAGCGTGGCCGACGCCTATCTCGTCACGGTCATCAACTGGACTATGGCGACGCCGCCGATCGAGCTCGCCAAATGGCCGAACGTGAAGGCCTATTACGAACGCCTGCGCCAGCGGCCGTCGGTGGCGAAGGCGATCGCGGAGGAGTTCGAGTTGTACAAGGCCGAACAGGCGCGGAAGAAGGCGGCGGCGTAAGCTTCGTGAATCAAGACGCCGTCCCGGCTATGTCGCCGGGGCGGCGCAAATCTATCCGTACAGCACCCGCGGCAGGATCGTGACGATCCCGGGCCACAGCGTCAGCAGCAGCACGAAGCCGACCATGATCATGAGATACGGCATCGTGACGCGCGCGATGTAGCCGAGGCCGTCTTCGGTCAGGCCCTGGATCACGAACAGGTTGAAGCCGACCGGCGGGGTGATCTGCGCCATCTCAACGGCGAGCACCAGGAAGATGCCGAACCAGATCTCGTCGAAACCTGCGCCCTTCACGATCGGCAGCACGATCGGCAGCGTCATCACGATCATCGAGAAGCCATCGAGAAAGCAGCCGAGGATCAGGTAGAAGATGATCAGCACCACGATCAGCATGAAGGGCGACAGGCCGAGGCCCTTGACGAAGGCGGCCACCGCCTGAGGAATGCCGAGGAAGGCCGCGGCATTGCCGAGGATCGAGGCGCCGAGCACGATCAGCGCGATCATCGAGCAGGTCACGACCGAGCCGATCAGCACGTCGCGCATCACCTGCTGCGACATCGAGCCTTGCGCCCAGGCCACCAGCCCCGCCCCGAGCACCCCGACGGCGGCGGCCTCCGAGGGCGTGGCGAGCCCGCCATACATCGAGCCGAGCACGCAGGCGATCAGGAACAGCGCCGGCGCGAGATCCTTGAGCGCCGCAAAACGCTCGCCCCACGGCACCTGCGAGAGTTTTGCTTCCGTCTCCGGCACCATCGAGGGCTTGAGGGTCGTGTGCAGCATCACCCAGCCCATGAAGGTCGCCGCCAGCAGCAGGCCGGGCAGCACGCCGGCCGTAAAGAGCTTGAGAATGGAGACGTCGCCGAGCACGCCGTAGATGATCATGATGTTGGACGGCGGGATCAGGAAGCCGAGCGTGCCGGCGCCTGCGAGCGAGCCGATCGCGATGTCGCGCGAATAGCCGCGGCGCAAGAGCTCGTTGAGCGACATGCGGCCGATCACCTGCGTGGTCGCCGCGGACGAGCCGGAGATCGCCGCGAAGATGGTGCAGCCGATCACGTTCACATGCAGCAGCCGGCCCGGCAGCAGACCGGCCCAGGGCGCAAGTCCCTGGAACAGCGAGCGCGACAGGCGGGTGCGGAACAACAATTCGCCCATCAGGATGAACAGCGGCAGCGCCAGCAGCTCCTGCGTGGTCAGAATGTTCCAGGCGTATTGCGGCAGCAGCTTGTCGAGCGGAATCGAGCGGAACATCGCCAGCAGCAGCGTGGCGGTGAGCGCGAGCGTGAGACCGATCCAGACACCGCCTGCCAGCAGCGCGAACAGGATCCCAAACAGGGCGACGACTTCGATGGTCATGCGATCTTGAATCCGGGTGCGGGCAAAACGATCATTCGACGGGCGAGGCCTTCATGCGGTGATCCTCGAGCGGCAGGCCGAGGGTGGCCTGGATCGCGCGCGCCAGGAACTGGAGCGTAAGCAGCAGCATGCCGAAGGTGACGACGGCTTCCGGAAACCACAGCGGCGTGTCGCTCGAGGTCGAGACCTGGCCGCGCACATAGGCGCCGTAGGCGAACTTCGCCATCGCCGAGGTCAGGAACGCCATGAAGGCGAAGCCGGCGGCGGCCGAGAGGATTTCGATCGCACGTTGGAACGGTGCGGGGACGTTCTTCAGCAGCAGCACCACGCGGATGTGGCCGCCGACGCGCAGGGTCATGGCGGCGCCGAAGGTGAAGGACGCCGCCATCAGGTAGGAGGAATATTCCCACGCGATCGAGATGGTCGGCGGGAAGAACGGCAGGAAGTTCGAGAGGAAGCGGGTTGCGACCTCGCACAGCATCAACAGCGTCAGCGTCAGCAGACAACCGCCGCCGATCCAGCCGTCGAGCCGGCCGAGACGGTCGATGCCGTCGAGCAGGATGCGCAGCGGCGCGGGCGCCGCTGCATTGAGGCTTTGCGGTGCTGCGGGCGAAACGCTGACCATGGCTTGGCTCAGCGCTTCATTTCAGCGAGATAGGCCCGCACCGGCTTGTCGGCCGCCGGCACGCGCTTGAGGAAGGCGTCGAGCTGCGGCGCGGTCTTGGCCCGGATGTCCGTCATCATCGCATCCGAGACCGGGATCACCTCCATGCCGCCTTCCTTGAGGCGGTTGAGACTGTCGACGTCGGCCTTGAGCGAGTTCGCCCAGAAACCCGGCTCCATCTTCGCGGCGGTATCCGCGACGAGCTTCTGCTGATCCGCGCTGAGCGCCTTCCACGAGTCGAGATTGACCGTCAGCATCTGCGACGACCAGACGTGGTTGGTCGGATAGATGTACTTCAGAAATTCCCAGAACTTGCCGTCGACGCCCGACACCGCCGAGGTGGAGACGCCCGAGACAGCCCCGGACGCCAGCGCGGGGATCGTCTCGCCCCAGGGGATCATCACCGGCGCCATGCCGACCACCGCCAGCATGTCGACGGCGTTCTTGTCGGGCACGCGGATCTTGATGTTCTTCAGGCCCTCGAGGTCGGCGACCTTGACCTTGAGATGCAGGTACTGCGTCGGCCACGGCACGATGTAGAGGATCTTCTGGTTATTACGCGCGGCGACCTTCTCGTATTCGGGCCGCACATATTTGTGCAGCACCTTGAGCTCGTCCATCGAGCTGCACAGGAAGGGGATGCTCTCCACGCCCATGAAGGGCTCATCGCCGACCTGCTGGATGTTGAGAACGTCGGCGAGCGGCACGAGGCCATCGCGCACGGCGCGCAAGTGCTCGGGGCCCTTGAAGCCGAGCTGGCCGCCGGCCTTCACGGTAATCGCGACCGAGCCGCCGGTCTGCTTCTTCACCTCCTCGGCGAACGCCATCGCATTCTGGGTGTGGAAATTGCCGTCGGGCCAGACCGTCGACATGTCCCAGCTTGTCGTCGCGGCCCGCGCGCGGGTCGAGATGTGGCCGGCGGCGAGCAGCGTCGCTGCGCCCGCAGTGAAGTTCCGTCGCGTGATCATTGAGCCCCTCCGTTCACGACGCCTGACGCGTCACCGCGTGTACCCATAAACCGCAACCGCGTTGTCCGCAGACACGAGGCCGCTTTCGATGTCGTCATTGACGGCCGCGCGCGCCCGCTCGGCCGGATCGCCGATGCCGGCGCCGCCGGGCGTCAGCACCACCAGCCGGTCGTCCGGCGGCACCTGCTGAAAGCCCTTGCCACGCAGCTTCTTGCCGGATTTCAGGCCGACATAGCCGGCCTCGCCGTTCCGGCCGCCGTCGCGGCCACGCGGCGGATGATCAATACGATCGAACGCTGCCAGAATGTCGAACGGCGCGTCGACGCCGCTGCCGACCTCGATGATCTGGCCGAGGCCGCCGCGGGTGCGCCCTGCCCCGCCGGAATCCGGGCGCAGCTCCTTGCGCCAGAAGATCAGCGGCGTCTGTGTTTCCGCGATCTCGACCGGCGTGCCGCGCACGCCGCTGGGATAGGCGGTGGCCGACAGGCCGTCCTTGCCGAAGCGAGCACCGGTGCCGCCATTGCTGGTGACCGCCATCGAGAACCCGTAATTGCCGCCGACGCCCGAACGGGTCTGTCCGCGCACATTGAGATTCCACAGGCACGAGGTGCCTTCCGCCGGCACGCGCTCGGGAATGATCTGGCGCAGGCAGCCGAACACCACGTCGGGCAGCATCTGGCCGATGATGTGGCGCGAGGCGACCGGCGCAGGCTTCGGCGCATTGAGGATCGCGCCAGGGGGAGCCGACACCGTCAACGGCGAGAGCGAGCCGGCATTGTTCGGGATCTGCGAAGCGACGACGCAGCCGAGGCCGAACACGGTGTAGGCCGTGGTGTAGGACAGAGGCACGTTGATGCCGAACTTCGAGGCGGCCGAGGTGCCGTCGAAATCGACGTGAATGCCCGCGTCCGAGATCGTCAGCGTTGCGGCCAGCGTCACCGGCGCGTCATAGCCGTCAACGACCATGGTGTTGCGCCAGCTTCCCTTCGGCAGCTTGGCGATCTCGGCCAGCACGGCCTCGCGCGAGCGGTCGCAGATGTAGTCGCCGAGCTCGTCCAGCGTGTCGATGCCGAACTCGGTCATCATCTCGACCAGGCGCTCGCAGCCGACGTCGTTGCAGCCCGCGAGCGAATAGGTGTCGCCCTCGGTGTCGATCGGCAGCCGCGTGTTGGTGCGGATCATCGCCATCAGCGTCTCGTTGACGACGCCCTGGTCGATCAGCTTCAGCATGGGGATGTAGAGCCCCTCCATGAACACGTCGGTGGCGTCAGGGCCGAAGCCGATGCCGCCGATGTCCATGAGATGGCTGGTGCAGGAGAACAGCGCGACCGGCTTGCCGTCCTTGAAGCAGGGCGTGGTGACGACGAAGTCGTTGAGGTGGCCGGTGCCCATCCAGGGATCGTTGGTGATGTAGGCGTCCCCCTCCTTCATCGTCTCGATCGGGAAGCGGTCGATGAAGTGCTTGACCGATTCCGCCATCGAGTTGACGTGACCGGGCGTGCCGGTGACCGCCTGCGCCAACATCCGCCCCTTGAGGTCGAACACGCCGGCGGAGAGATCGCCGCATTCGCGCACGATCGGGCTGAACGCGGTGCGGAGCAGCACCTGCGCCTGCTCCTCGACCACGGCGATCAGCCGGTGCCACATGATCTGAAGGTCGATCAGGCTCGCGCCATTTGCCTTGCTCATGATCAAGCTGCCTTCCGTTCCATGACGATGCTGCCGGCACCGTCGATATGGGCGTCAAAACTGTTGGAGACGAAGGTCGAGGTCTCATCCTCCGCGATCACCGCGGGGCCGGCAATCGTCGCCCCCGGCGCCATGTCCTCGCGGCGATAGAGCGGGATCTCGATCACCTCTCCGGCCCGGCCGTCGAAGAATTTCCGGCTGCCGGACGCCTTGCCCGCAGGCATGCGTGCGACGGAAGCGACGACGGACGGATTGCGCGCATCGGTGGTCGCGAGCACCGACCAGCTCAGGACCTCGATCGCAGCGCCCGGAATCGACCGCTCGAACATGGAGGAATAATCCGCCTCGAACTTCTGGCGCAGGCCGGCGAGATCGGCTGAATTCAGCGGCCGGTTCGGCAGCTCGACGCTGATCTCGTGGCCCTGGCCGACATAGCGCATGAAGGCCGCGCGGCGTTCATGCACCGGCGCACCGGCAGCACCAGGCTCGACCAGCGCACGCGCCTCGGTCGCCATCTCCTGCAAGAGGTCGGAGACCGCTTTGGTGTCGAAATCGTCGAGCCGGACGTGACGGCTGCGCACCAGTTCGTAAGCGATGGGCGCCGCCAAAAACCCGACCGCGGAGCCGACGCCAGCATTCGACGGCACGATCACCCGGGAGACACCAATCTTCTCGGCGACACGCGCCGCATGCAGCGGTGCGGCACCGCCGAAGGCGATCAGCGTATGCTGGCCGACCACGGCGCCACGCTCGACCGCGTGCACGCGTGCCGCACTCGCCATGTTCTCGCAGACGACCTCGTGCACGGCATAGGCCGCGGTTTCCGCCGACAGGCCCAGCGGCTCGCCGACGCTGCGGAGCAGCGCTTGCTTCGAGAGCTCCGGGTCGAGCTTGATCGTGCCCCCCGCGAAGGCGTCGGGATCGATCATGCCAAGAGCGACGTCCGCATCGGTTACGGCCGGGCGCTGGCCGCCGCGGCCGTAGCAGGCGGGGCCCGGCTCCGACGACGCGCTCTCGGGGCCAACGGTGACGCGCTTCATCGCGTCGACATGGGCGATCGAGCCGCCGCCGGCGCCGATCTCGACCATCTCGATCACGGGAATGCGCACCGGCAGGCCGGAGCCTTTCAGGAAGCGCGCAGCGCGATCGACCTCAAACACGCGCGAGGTCTCGGGCTGGTATTTCTCGATCAGGCAGATCTTGGCCGTGGTGCCGCCCATGTCGAAGGAGAGCACCTTGCTCTCGCCGAGACGCGCCGCGATCTGCGCCGCGAAGATCGCGCCGCCGGCGGGACCGGATTCGATGAGGCGCACCGGAAAGCGCCGCGCCGTCTCGATCGAGGTGACGCCGCCGCCGGACGTGACGAGATAGATGGCGCCGCGGAACTGCTCGACCTGCAGGGCATCGGCCATGCGGGCGAGATAGCCGTCGATCAGCGGTTGCACATAGGCGTTCGCGACCGCGGTGGACGTGCGCTCATATTCGCGGATCTCCGGACACACGGCCGATGACACCGTCACGGAAACGCCGGGCATCTCCTCGCTGAGGATCGCGGCTGCGCGGCGCTCATGCTCGGGATTGGCGTAGGAGTGCAGGAAGGCGATTGCGACGCTCTCGACCTTCAATTCACGCAATTTTGGCGCGAGTGCGCGCACCGACGCCTCGTCGAGCGGGAGGCGGATGGCGCCGTGCGCGTCGATGCGCTCGGGCACGGTGAAGCGCAGACTGCGCGGCGCCAGCGGCCTCGGCTTGTCGATGGTGAGGTCGTATTGGTCGTAGCGGCTCTCGGTGCCGATATCGAGCACGTCGCGAAAGCCGTCGGTCGCGATCAGCGCCGTCTTGGCGCCGCGGCGCTCGATGATGGCGTTGGTCGCGAGCGTGGTGCCGTGAATGAAGACGTCGATGTCGCTGATATGGGCGCGCGCATCGGCGAGAATGAGACGCATCCCGTCCAGCACCGCCTGTTCGGGCCGCTGCGGCGTCGTCAGCACCTTGCGCGTCTTGCGCACCTCGCCCATGTCCAGAACGATGTCGGTGAACGTGCCACCGATATCGACGGCAAGCCGCACCTCGGCTCCCTCAAGCATTCCAAATTCTCCGGCTGATCGTCAAGACTGGGGACAAAAACGCAGCAATTTCCGTGCCATCAGGCATGCCGGCAACGCCGCGCCCGGCTATTCTGCTTGGCACCCATGCAATAGGCAAGGCGTGTTCGCCCCGCACGCGATCAGAGCAGGAATGCAAGCGCCGCTTCGCAGCGCTCCTCGACCTTGAGCGTCAGGAGATCGTCGGCGCGGGTGCGCCCGAGATTGACCGCGGCGATCGGGATCTGCCGCTGCGCGGCAGCCTGCACGAAGCGGAAACCGGAATAGACCATCAGCGAGGAGCCGACGATCAGCATCGCGTCAGCCTGCGACAGATGGTCCTGCGCGGTGGCGACGACGTCGCGCGGCACGTTCTCGCCGAAGAACACGACGTCGGGCTTGAGGATGCCGCCGCAGGCTTCGCAGGCGGGCACCTTGAACGACGAAAAATCCGCGTGCTCCAGATCGGCATCGCCATCAGGCGCATCCGAGGCATCGAGCGCGAGCCATTCTGCGTTGGCGCGGCCAAGCGTATCCTGGAATTCGCTCCGCGGCGTCTTCGCCCCGCAGCCCATGCAGCGGACCAGATCGAGCCGACCATGCAGGTCGATCACCTGCCTGTGGCCGGCGGATTGATGCAGCCGGTCGACATTCTGGGTCAGCAGCATCCCGCACCGCCCGTTCGCCTCGAGCCGGGCCAGCGCATGGTGCGCATCGTTCGGCCTCGCCTGACCGAACCGCCGCCAGCCGATCAGGCTGCGTGCCCAATAGCGCCGGCGCGTGTGCTCCTCCGACATGAAGGCCTGGAAATTGACCGGCTGGGTCCGCTTCCAGTTGCCATGGCTGTCGCGATAATCGGGAATGCCCGAATTGGTGCTGCAGCCGGCGCCGGTCAGCACGAACAGACGTTGGTGCCGGGCGACGAAATCCTGGAGCGATTGGTTTGCCAGCGGAGCATTTGACATGGCGCAGATGTAGTCCGCGCCGCGACATTTTGCCAGATCACTCCCGGACCGGCGGATCGAAGCCGGCGACGGCTTGATCCGCGCCGGAGAAATGCCGGCGGCGAATGCTCGCGCACCCGTTTGTTCTGCCCCGAACACATCACCCGTCAGATCTTGCTGGGATCGGTGTCATGCCTGTGCTTGTGAAGAAACCGGGCTATCTGCCCACGGAGCGCCGCCGTGTCCAACAATGTTCCGACCGATCCGGCGGTGTCGAAGATCTCCCGCTGAAGCGTCGTCGGCAGGGAATTCCATTGCATGATGACGGCCGCGCCGAGACACCGCAAGACACGCTCTTCCTCCGCCGCCAGGGCTGCGCCGCGCAGTCGCTCCGTCCCCCCGGCGTTCACTGCATCCACGTATTGGTCCGCGAGGACCTGCTCGTTGTCCGCGCGCGATGCAAGGCTGTCCTGCAGTTTCTCGAATTTGCGGGTATCATCCTTGCCGGGCGAACTCCTGGCCAGTTCGCCGTACGCGGCCGCTCTTGCACGATACTGTAGAAATTTGAACATGCCGCCTCCTTTCGTTGAAAGTCTCGGCGTATTTCAGCCTGCCGGCTAGGCCGGCATCGGGACACTCAGAGAAGCCAATGGAGCGTCGAACGTGTACGCGAAGCCCCTCTCCGCGTAGGTCAATTGCACGTCGCCCTGGAGTTCGCGACCCAGCGTCTCGATCAATCGCGTTCCGAAGCTGCGCTTTGCGCGTGACTGGATCACCGGACCATTCTTCTCGATCCAGGTCAGGCGCAAGCGTTGCGTCTGCGGATCGATCGTCCAGTGGAGATCGACGCACCCCTTTGGAGCGGAAAAGGCTCCATACTTCGTGGCGTTCGTGCAAAGCTCATTGAGCGTCATCGCGACCGCGACCACGGCAGCCGAATTGATCCGGAGATCGGGCCCCGAAATCGAGAACTTCGATTCAGCAGGATCGTCGAAAGCTTCGACGGCGCTGCGGACGACCGCCCCGAGGTCGGCGCTCGACAAGCTCGCCCGCACGAGGAGATCGTGCGCCCGGCCAAGCGCGAGCAGCCGCCCCGCGATCGCCTGCTGTGCGTGCGCCAAGCCTTGCTCGCCGCGCAAGCTCTGGGAGACAATGGCGGAGACGGTCGCGAGCGTGTTCTTGATGCGGTGGTGCAGCTCTTCAAGGATCAGCTTTTGCAGCTTCTCGGACGTCTCTCGCTCCCTGGCGTCGATGCCCGCCCTGGCAAGCAGGCCCCTCGTGTTGATCTCGGCCTGGGCAAGGAGAAGCCGCAGGCTGACATTCTCTGCCGCCAGAGCATCCTCATGCGATTCTCCGCCGCCGAGGTGCTGGCCCGTGCGGAGATCGATCTCGAGCATTGGCGACTGTGTCACGAGGGTTGCTGCCGGACCTGGTTTCAGTGGAACGTTCCGTCACGAAGGCGGGATTTCAGCGGCGTCGTGATCTTGCTTGGGCGCCTTCGCTGGCGAGAAATAGGCGTGGATTTCAGCGGCATTTCCAAGAATTGCTGCCCTGCGCATTGCCGCCATGCGCTTGTCTCCCGACGGCATCTCGCGAGCTCGACGGAGGGCGTCGATCGCCCTCGCGTTCAGCTCGCAACCCAACGACGGCTGAATTGAATCCGATGAGGTACTTGCCTGATCCGACGGCGAAGGCGCGCCGAAGCCGACTACCATTGAATCAACATCGAAACGGCGATCACAAGCACGAAGAAGATGGGCAGCAAGACCGGAGGTACGAGCCACTCGCGAAGGATGAATCCGGGGGAAACCGACATATTGACCGCCTCTTGGTCGCGGCGGGAGCGCAATGCTCTCAGTCACCGATAACGGCCGAGGGGCGAGCGGTGATCGACGGGATATAGTCACCTTTCGCCGAATAGCGAGGCTTGCGACGAACTATTTGTCGCGAGCAGCATCGAACCGGGTTGTATCCCTGTCGCCAGATCATCATTTGAAAGAGGCGCAACCGGTTCGCTCTTGTCAGGTCTCGACGAAACGTCCGTGTACCTGACGTACGCAAGCCGAGCGTCGGCCACCCAGCGTGCCCCCGGCTCAAACGGCGTGAAGGCGCACGGCACCTGCAACCTGATCGGCCCGAACCATGATTGATTTCCCAAATCACAGTCGCTCATATGACCAGACACGGCGTGCCGTGCGGTTCTGGGGACACGACAGCGCCATCGAGGCCTCGTTCTTCATCGATGAAGGCGCGTTGATGCGGATTCAACCGGGCGTCCATGCGACCGAATCGGGACTCCTGAACGCGTTCGATTGCAATCGCGACTTGATATGTGCCACCGCGGCCAGGAAGTATGTGCGCGGCAGCAGAGGCTCCTACGACCTGCTCGCAGGAGATTTCTGAAGCGATCGGCACGAGGGTGAAGAGTTCGTGGCTTCGTCCGTGAGCCCACGTTTCTAGCTTGCCCAGTTCTCGCGAAACTCGGGGAACATGGTCAGGCCCCCGCAGGCATAGATCGTCTGCCCGGTGATGTAGCTCGCATCGTCTGAAGCAAGGAAGGCGAACACGGCGGCGATCTCTTCCGGCGTGCCGACGCGGCCGAGCGGAATATGGCTGGTGACGACGCCGCGCTTTTCCGGGTCGCCCGTCCAGGCCGCGTTGATCGGCGTGTCGATCGCGCCCGGACCTACCGCATTGACACGGATGCCGTGCCTCGCGAATTCGAGCGCCAGCGTGCGCGTGAGGTTGGCCAGGCCGCCCTTGCTGATCGAATAAGCGAGATAGCCGGGCTTCGGAATGATCTGGTGGACGCTGGAGCAATTGATGATGCTGCCGCCTCCGCCGCGCGCGACGAAATGCGCCAGCGCCTTCTGCGCGCAGAGCACGGCACCGTTGAGATTGACGTCGATGATGCGGCGATAGGTTTCGACGTCGAGCGCATCGCTCGGCGATTCCCGCTGGAAGCCGGCATTGTTGACGAGACAGTCGAGGCGCTTCCAGCGCGCCAGGATGGTCTCGAACATCGCGGCGATGTCCTGCTCGCTGCCGATGTCAGCCTGGACGATGACATGATCGAGCCTGCCGTGGCCGCGGTCGCCCGATGCCGTCCGCGCGAGCGCGAGCGTCTCTTCGGCCTTCCCAGGGTGATCGAAATAGTTGATGGCGACGGTCGCGCCTTCCTGGGCGAGCCGGACGGCAACGGCACGGCCGATGCCTTGCGAGGCGCCGGTCACCAGCGCGTATTGGCCAACGAGGCGCGTGGGAAAGGGGATCGAGCGGTCGGTCTGTGGCATGAGCTTTCTCCGGAGTGCCTCATCATCGACGGAAACGACGTTTTGTTCCATCACACCAGCGCAGCCCTGGGATTCATTCCGCGTGTTGCGCGAGGGAAGAGGTGAGGATCTGATAGAGGATGATGGCGCCGAAAGTCGCGGTTCCGATCCCGCCGATCGTGAACGCGCCGAATTTGAGCGTGAGGTCGCCCGCGCCCGCGGTCAGCGCCACGGCGACGGTAATCAGGTTCGCGGGATTGGCGAAGTCGACCTTGTTCTCGACCCAGATCCGCCCGGCCATCGCCGCGATCAATCCGAACAGCACGATGGAGAGGCCGCCGATGACGGGACCCGGGATCGACAGGATCAGCGCGCCGAATTTCGGCGAGAAGCCGAGCAGGATCGACACCGTGGCCGCCAAGGCAAACAGCAGCGTCGAATAGACCTTCGTCGCCGCCATGACGCCGATGTTCTCGGCATAGGTGGTGACGCCGGTGCCTCCGCCGCAGGCTGCGACGATCGTGGCCAGGCTGTCGGCGAACAGGGCGCGGCCGAGATAGGCATCGAGGCTGCGGCCTGTCATGGCACCGACGGCCTTGATGTGCCCGAGGTTCTCGGCGACGAGGATGACCGCAACCGGCGCGATCAGGAAGATCGCATCGGCCTGGAAGGTCGGAGTGGTGAATTTCGGCAGGCCGAGCCACGACGCGGCCGAGAGCAGTGCGAAGTCGATCGGCTTGCCGAAGCCGAGGCCGTTCGCGAACAGAAAATACAAGAGATATCCGCCGATCGCCCCGAGGATGATCGGCAGGCGGCGCCACAGGCCTGGAGCTGCAACGGCGACCACGCCGATGATGAGAACGGTCGCAAGCCCGATCCAGGTGTCGAACGCATTGGCGCTCACCGCCTTGACCGCGACCGGCGCGAGGTTGAGACCGATTGCGGCGACCACGGCGCCGGTGACGGCCGGCGGCATCAGGCGCTCGACCCAGCCGACGCCCGACCACATCACGATCAGCGCAATCGCGCCGTAGAGCACCCCGGCTCCGACGATGCCGCCGAGCGCAACGGAGATGTTCGGGTTCGGCCCCTGCCCGGCATAGCCCGTGGCGGCGAGGACAACGGCGATGAAGGCGAAGCTCGATCCGAGATAGCTCGGCACGCGTCCGGCGACGATGACGAAGAAGATCAACGTGCCGACGCCGGAGAACAGGACCGCAACATTGGGATCGAACCCCATCAGCAGCGGCGCGATGATCGTCGAGCCCGACATCGCCACGCAATGCTGCAGACCGGAGACGATGGTCTGGCCCCATGACAGCCGCTCCTCCGGCATGATCACGCCCGAGGTCTTGAGTTTCCAGCGCGGAAAATAGCCCTGCGTCTGCTCGTCCGAGCCTGTCGTGGTTGTCATGCTCCCCCCGTTGCGGTGCAGCGATTGATCTTCGTGCGATCCGACAAAAATGTGATTGTCGCTTCTGCGGCGGCCATCACATGATGCGAGTCATGCAAGATTCAAATCTTGCAAAATCAATGCGTTCCGGGCTCATCATATGACACAGATCGCGATCCAGCCAGCCATCCGTCGCCGGCATCAGCCCTGGTACAAGATCCTCTACGTCCAGGTGCTGATCGCGATCGTGCTCGGAGTGCTCATCGGCTATTTCTATCCCGATTTCGGCAAGGAGCTGAAGCCGCTCGGCGACGGCTTCATCGCGCTGATCAAAATGATGATCGCGCCGGTGATCTTCTGCACCGTGGTGCACGGCATCTCCTCGATGGGCGATCTCAAGCGTGTCGGCCGGGTCGGGCTGAAGTCGCTGATCTATTTCGAATCGGTCTCGACCGTCGCGCTCGCGGTCGGCCTTTTGGTCGGCGAGGTGCTCCAGCCCGGACACGGCTTCAACATCGATCCCGCCACGATCGACCCGAAATCGGTCGCGACCTACGTCACCAAGGCCAAGGAGGAAGGCATCGTCGCCCATCTGATGGCGATCATCCCCGACAGCTATGTGGGCGCAATTGCGCGTGGCGACCTCCTGCAAGTGCTCCTGATCTCGATCCTCTCGGGCTTCGCCATCGCCTTCCTCGGCAAGGCCGGCGAGCCGATCGCGGATGCGATCGACAAGGCCGCAAAGATGTTCTTCGGCATCATCCGCATCATCGTGCGCGTCGCTCCCGTTGGCGCCTTCGGCGCGATGGCGTTCACCGTCGGCGCCTACGGCCTCGGCTCGCTGCTCAACCTCGCCGCGCTGATCGGCACGTTCTACCTCACCAGCATCCTGTTCGTGCTGATCGTGCTGGGCGCAATCGCCCGGCTCGCCGGCTTCTCGATCCTGCGCTTCATCGCCTACATCAAGGACGAGCTGTTGATCGTGCTCGGCACGTCGTCGTCGGAGACTGTGCTGCCGCAGATGATCCAGAAGATGGAGCATCTCGGCGCCTCCCGCTCGGTGGTCGGCCTTGTCATCCCGACCGGCTACAGCTTCAACCTCGACGGCACCAACATCTACATGACGCTGGCAACGCTGTTTCTGGCGCAGGCGACCAACACGCATCTGACGATCTGGCAGGAGCTCGGCATCCTCGGCATCGCCATGATCACCTCGAAGGGCGCCTCGGGCGTGACCGGCGCCGGCTTCATCACGCTCGCCGCGACGCTCTCGATCGTGCCTGACATCCCGATCCAGTCGATCGCGATCCTGGTCGGCATCGACAAGTTCATGAGCGAGTGCCGCGCGCTGACCAATCTGATCGGCAACGGCGTCGCCTGCGTCGTCATCAGCATCTCCGAGGGCGAGCTCGACCGCGACGCGCTGCACGAGACCATGGCCCATCCGCTGGAGATCGGCGAGGCGCTGGAACCGGGCGGCGGCGCGTAAAGCGACACGGATCGACGGCAGGAGCAACCCGGTTCCGACGCGGTAGTTTCCCGGAGTGGAAAAGTGGTGAGATACGCGTCACAACAATGGCGTTGCGATTACCGATTGATAGTCAATCTTTCCGCCCGACGCGCTGGGGGCAGGGCGTCGGGCTTTTGAAAATCTCCGCGATATCCGGACGGCGAGGCGGGATCAGAGGATCCGGCCATCGGCGCCAGGCACCTTGGCGGCCAAATCGAGCCGCCGCGTAATCCTTATCGCCTGCAAGAATGCCTCGTCATGACTGACGACAAGCAACGCGCCATCATAGGCCCGCAAGCCCGCTTCGACGGCTTCGATGGACGCGATATCCAGATGGTTGGTCGGCTCGTCCAGGATCAGCAGTGAGGGCGGCGTCGCCCCGCCGAACACGCAAGCAAGACCGGCACGAAGCAGCTGTCCGCCGCTCAGGCTCCCGGCGATCTGCAAGGCAGCGTCGGCGCGAAACATGAAGCGCGCAAGGGCGGCATGGCACGCATTCATGCCCGCCTCTGGATTGAGGCGCCTGAAATTGTCCAGGATCGAGATCGCGGGATCGAGCAGGCTGACCGTCTGGTCGAACAGCGCGAACTCGGGCTTGACCCTCACCGTGCCCACGAGGGGGCACATCTCGCCGGCAATGAGCTTCAGTAGCGTCGTCTTGCCTGAACCATTTGGCCCGACCACCGCCACACGCTCCGGCCCGACGATCGTGAACGACAGTTCCCGCAGGATCGCGCGCTCCGGACGATAGCCGGCGCTGACCCGATCGAGCCAAACCACCTCCCTCCCCGCCGGCAGGTTTGTCGACGGCAATCTCACGGACAACGGCTGGAGAATCTCGATGCGCCGGCGCGCCGTGTCGACGGCCTCGAGCGCTTCCGCGCGCCGCCGCTCGGCAACTTGCGCCGTCTTTCCGCCGGTGTCCTCGCTGCGATCCTTGCGCGCGCCGGCCAGGATGCGCGGCATGTCGCCCTTGGCACGCTTCTTCCTGCCGCCGCTGTCCTTGCGCGCCTTCCTCTCCACAGCCTCCTGCGCCTTGCCGTCGATCTCGGACAGCCGCTTCTCGGCATAAGCAAGGTCGTGCCTGACGGCAGCGAGCTCGACGGCCTTCTGCTCGCGGTACCTGCTCCAATTGCCGCCGTATCGCGTTGCTCCGAGCGACGTCAACTCGACGATCGCGTCCATGGTTTCGAGCAGGCCCCGATCGTGGCTGACGACGATCGCGCCGCCGCGCCAAGCGGCGAGGAGATCGATCACGGCCTTGCGCCCGTCCCGGTCGAGGTTGTTGGTGGGCTCATCCAGCAGCAGGAAGTCGGGCTCGGCGAACACCAGCGCGGCAAGACGAACCCGCGTCGTCTGGCCGCCGGACAGGCAGGACAGCTCCGTATCGGGGGCAAGATCGAACCCGACGCGCGCCAGCGCGGACGCGAGCCGTGCTTCGAGAGTCCAGTCGATCGCAGCGATGTCGTCGGCGGAGGCATCGCCCCGCGCCGCACAGCGCAGCAGCTTCAGCGCTTCCCGCACGCCGAACAGATCGGCCACGGTCGCGCCCGCGCGCAGTTGAACGTCCTGGCGCAGCAGGCCGACGGTTCCGTTGGTCAGAATGCGCCCCGACGTGGGAACATGTTCCCGGCAAATCGACGCCAGCAGCGTCGATTTGCCGACGCCGTTGCGGCCGACGAGACCGGTTCGCTCGGCCGCGAATGTCAGATCGATATTGGAAAAAAGAGAACGGCCGTCAGGCGTGGACAGCGACAGGTTCGACAGGATGATGGAAGCAGGCATGAAATTCCCCGTGAGCAAGGCGGATCGGCGTTGCGGTCGGGGTGAAATCCATGGCTGCGAAGTTCCTGATCGAGATGCCTCTAACTAGTCCGGAAGGCGAGCAAGATCAAGCCAAGGGGACGACAGCGCGTCGTGCGCTGCCGTCCCCCGTCGGCGGATGCCGTCAACCCTTGAGGGCGGTGACCACGACTTCGATCAACGCGCTGCCGCCGAGATCGGCGACGCCGACGGTGGCGCGGGTCGGCAGATTGTCGCCGAAGAACTCGGTCCAGGCCGCGTCCATCTCCTTCTTCTTGGAAAGATCCGTGACGAAAATCGAGGCGCTGACGACGCGGCTCTTGTCGGTGCCGGCCTCTTTCAGATAGCCGGCGATCTTGCCGAGAATATTGCGGGTCTGATCGCCCATGGAAACCGACGTGTCGTCGGCGATGGTGCCGCCGAAGAAGACGAAGCCGTTGGCCTCGACGGCGCGGTGCATGATGGGCGTGCGGATGCTGCGGGTGATGCTCATGATGTCCTCTTGTTGCTAGAGCGTGGAAGGGTGGAAACGGTCGATGCCGAGATCACCGATGCGTGTCTGGGTGCCACCGTTGACGATCAGCTCCGCCATCACGGCGCCGGCGCCGGGACCGAGCTGGAAGCCGTGCAGCGAGAAGCCGAACTGGTGATAGAGACCCTTGTGCCGCGAACTCGGCCCGAACACGGGGATGTCGTCCTTCATCTTGGCCTCGATGCCGGCCCAGGCACGAACGATCGTCGCGCTGCGCATCACCGGAAACAGCTCGAACACGGTGCGCGCGCTGATCGCGAGGCTCTTCCAGTCCAGCACCGTCTCATTGCGGTCCTGATAGGGCGTCGCGAGATGCCCGCCGCCGATCAGCACGGTGCCGTTCGAGAACTGCTTGAAGGACAGCTTGCGGCCACGCAGGATCACGACGGGATCGATGAAGTGCGGCACGCGCGAGGTGATCATCAGCATCGGGGCCACGGTCTCGACCGGCACCGGCTCGCCGAGCGCGGCGGCGATCTTTCCAGCCCAGGCGCCGGCTGCGTTGACCAGCACCGGCGCGGCATAGGTGTCGGAGCCGACATCGACATACCAGAGGCCGTCGCTGTAGCGGATGTTGCTGGCCGCCACGCCCTCGCGCACGGTCGCGCCGAGCTGTTCGGCCTTGCGGCGGAACGCGGTCGTCGTTTGCGCAGGATTGGCCGCGCCGTCACGGCGCGAGACCACGCCGCCGGGGCAGGTCTCGGCCACCGCAGGCACGAGGCGGCGAAGTTCGGTGGCGTCGATCAGCTCTTCATGGGTGAAGCCGAGCGCGTTCAGCTCGGCGACACGCGCGCGGCAGACCGCGAGCTCGTCCTCGTTCTCGGCGACCAGCACCTGGCCGTGGCTCTCGAAGCTGCAATCGTCGTCGAGGAGGTCGGTGATCCTCTCCCAGATCCCCATCGAGCGGATCGAGAGCGGGATCTCCGGGACGTGCCGCGCAAGCTGGCGCACGCCGCCGGCATTGACGCCGGAAGCATGCCGGCCCGCATAATCCTTCTCGATCAGCACCGGCTTCAGGCCGGCGAGGCACAGATGCAGCGTGGTCGAGCATCCGTGGATGCCGCCGCCAATGACGATCGCATCCACGTTTCCAGTCATCCGCGCACCACGGCCTTGACGTCGTCCTCGGTCTTGGGAACGGCGGCAAGCTCGGCGAGCGTGATCGGCTTCACCGGCGCGCGCAGCCGGTAATAGCCGATCTCCTGCGGGCTTTTACCCCGCGCCTGCGCCATCAGCTCGGTGACGGTGAGGCCGCAGAGCCGGCCCTGGCACGGGCCCATGCCGGTGCGGCGGTAGGCCTTGAGCTGGTTCGGCCCGGTCGCGCCGATCGCGACGGAATCGAGAACGTCCTTTGCAGTGACCTCCTCGCAGCGGCAGACGATGGTATCGCCCGAGGGAATGCGGAACTGCGGCGCCGGGCGGAACAACGTGTCGAGGAAAGCGCGGCCGCGCTCGGCCTTGGCGAGATCGGCGCGGAGCGTCGCCATCGATGCGAGCTTCGCGGCAGCCGCGGGCGCCAACGCTTCCACCGCCGCGCGCGCCGCGATGCGGCCGCGGACCACGGCGGCATTGGCACCGCCGATGCCGGCGCCGTCGCCGGCGATCGCGATGCCGGCGACCGACGATGAGCCGTTCGCGTCGAGCACCGGCGACCAGCACAATTGCAGCTCGTCCCAGCGATGCTCGACACCGGCCGCCATCGCCAGATTGACGTTGGGCACGACGCCCTGATGCAGCAGCAGAAGATCGACGGGAAGCGTCTCGCGCTTGCCGCCGGCGACATAGCTCACATTGGCAAGCTGGCCGTCACCCGACGCGGTGAGCTCCGTGACGCCTGTGACGACCTGCACCTTCGCCTTCACCTCGCGCATCATCGACAGGCCCTTGGCGAAATAGGGCGAGGTCAGGAAGGCGAAGGCGTGCGGCAGCGCCGCGAAATAATTGCCGCGCTCGGTGGTGTCGAGGATGCGGTCGATGCGGCCGCCAAGCCGCAAGATCTGCGCGGCGAGCAGCCAGAGCAGCGGCCCCTGCCCCGCGATCACGGTGCGGCCATCGGGCACCAGCGCCGATGACTTCAGCATGGTCTGCGCGGCACCCGCGGTCATCACGCCCGGCAACGTCCAGCCGGGAATCGGGAACGGACGCTCCAGCGCGCCGGTCGCCAGGATCACGCGCTTTGCCTTGACGAAGGCCGAAGCACCACCGACGGAGACGGCGATGTCGAGATTGCGGTCGAGGCTCCAGACCATCGCACGCTGAATCACTTCCGCATTGCTCGCGCGCAGTGACTGCACGAGATCGGCTCCGACCCAATAATCGGCGCCGAGCTGGTTGCGGTCGGTCACGGGTGTCGAGGAGATCGCACGAAATACCTGACCGCCGGGGCCGATATTCTCGTCGAGCAGCAGCGTCGACAGGCCGGCCTCGGCCGATGTCGCGGCAGCGGCGAGGCCGGCGGGCCCGGCGCCAATCACCACGACGTCGTAATCTTCGCGCTTGGGAGCCACAGTCATCTTCCGATCTCCCGCTTGCCCTTCTGGATCTCGATCTGCATGCCCTCGGCAACGGGCACGATGCAGCCCTGCCGGTTGCCCACGCCGTCGATGGTGACGAGGCAGTCGAAGCACACGCCCATCATGCAGTAAGGCAGACGCGGCGCGCCGCTCACCGCGGTGGAACGCCGTGCATCCTGGCCGGAGGCCAATAGCGCGGCGGAGACGGTGTCGCCCTGGCGCGCCGCGACGGCAACGCCATCGACGAAGATCTGCACTTGCGGGCGTTTGTCCTGTTCGGATCGTCTAAACATGGGATGCCTCTTGGCTCCTTGGTATCTCTAGTAGCCGCTGTTGTTGGCCGCGCCAGCGCCGCCAAAACGGCTCGCGGAGAACGCGCCGACCAGCTCAGGCTCGAGCGCGCCCTGCGCCACCATGCGCGCGATCTCGAAGGCGTGGTTGGAGGCGAGCGTCACGCCGGAATGGCAGCAGGCGACGAAGGCGCCGGGATGCGTTTCCGACTGGTCATAGATCGGAAAGCCGTCCTGCGGCATGACGCGGATGCCGGCCCAGCTTCTGATAACGTTGAGCCGCGACAGGTGCGGGAACATGCGCTGCGCGCGATCGGTCATCACCGCGCTGATCGAATGCTTCAGCGTGCGATCGTCCAGCTCGTCCTCCTTGCTGTCGCCGATCATCACCGTGCCCTCGTCGGTCTGGCGGATCGTGGTCAGCGGATGCGGCAGGAACGGCATGGTGCGTTCGGTCACCACGATCTGGCCGCGGGTCGGGCCCATCGGCGCATGGAGGCCGACCATCGGCGCGAGCGTCTGGTTGGCATTGCCCGCGGCAAGCACGACCTTGGCGGCACGAAGCTCGCCTTTCGGCGTGGTCAGGCGGAATTCGCCGCCGCTCTTGCTGATCGCCGAAACCGGCCGCTCCGGAAGATAATCGATGCCGAACGCCATAAAGCCGGTGTGGAAGGCGCGGAACGTGCGCAGCGAATTGACGTGGCCGTCGAGCGGACAATAGCTGCCACCGGAAACTTCCGGCCCGATCAGCGGCAGCGCCTTCTTCACCTCGGACGCCGGCAGCATCTCCATCTTGTAGTCGGCGGCGCCGACCTGGTTGTGCATGCGCTTGACGAGCTCGGTGCGCTGGCCGAATTCGTCCTCGCCGAGGGTGAGATGGAAGCCGCCATTTTGTTGCAGCGAGACATCGAGGCCGGTCTGCTGCTTCAGCTCGAAGGCAAGCCGGCCCCATGCCTGCGACGCCTGCACTGTCCACACCGTATAGGCCGGCATGCCCAGGCCCTTGCTCTGCACCCAGACCAGCGCAAAATTGGCGCGCGAGGCGCGCTTGGTGATGTCGCCTTCGTCGAGCACGGCGACCTTCTTGCCGAGCCGGCCGAGGCCCCAGGCAATGGCGGAGCCGAGCAACCCGCCGCCGACGACGGCGACGTCGTATTCTCCTGACATGAGTTCTCCTATCGTCCCGTATCGCCCTTGCCGGCGAGCACACGGTCGAGCCCGTAGAAGCGGTCGAGCAGAATGAGGGCGGTCATGGTGATCGCGATCACGCAGGCCGAGACCGACGTCACCAGCGGATCGATGTTGTCCTGGATATAAAGGAACATGCGCACCGGCAACGTCTCGGTTCCGGGCGCCGCGAGGAAGACGGTCATGGTGAGATCGTCAAAGGACTGGATGAAGGCCAGCGCCCAGCCGCTGATGACGCCGGGCAGGATCAGCGGCAAGGTCACGCGGCGGAACAGCGTCCAGCCGCCGGCGCCGAGCGAGACCGCCGCCATCTCGACCGAAAGGTCCATGCCGGTCGCGGCCGCAAGCGTCAGCCGCAGCGCGAACGGAAACACGATGATGACATGCGCGATGATCAGCGCCGCGAAGCTGCCGCCGAGGCCGGCGGAGGTAAAGAAGCGCAGGAAGGCGATGCCGAGCACGACATGCGGGATCATCAGCGGCGACAGGAACAGCGCTGCCAGCGCATCGCGGCCGCGGAAGCGATAGCGCGCGATCGCGAGCGCCGCGGGCACCGCGAACAACAGCGCCACGAGGGACGACAGCGCGCCGAGCCCGAGGCTGACCCAGAAGGCGTGGATGAATTCAGGATAGTTCGCGATGGTCCTGAACCAGCGCAGCGAAAAGCCGTTGGTCGGCAGCGACAGGAAGCCTTCGGGCGTGAAGGCGACGAGGCAGACCACCAGGATCGGCGCCACCATGACGATGACGAACACGGTGTGGAAGATCAGCGCCAGCGGGCCGTTCCGTCTCATCGGAACACCTCCGCGTAGCGTCGCTCGATCAGCGCATTGCTGCCGACGACGATCAAGACCAGCGCAACCAGCAGCAGCGTCGCGACCGCCGCACCGAGCGGCCAGTTCAGCGTGTTCAGGAACTCGTCATAGGCCAGCGTCGCCGCAACCTTGAGCCGACGGCCGCCGATGATCGCGGGCGTCGCAAAGGCGCTGGCCGAGAGCGAGAACACGATGATCGCGCCCGACAGCACGCCCGGCATGATCTGCGGCATGATGATGCGGCGAATAGTGGTGATCGGACCTGCGCCAAGCGACATCGCGGCGTTCTCGATCTGCGGATCGAGCCGCTGAAGCGCGGCCCACACCGACAGCACCATGAACGGCATCATCACATGCGCCAGCGCGATGACCATGCCGGTTTCGGTGAACATGAAGGGAATCGGTGCACGGATCAGCCCGGCCGACATCAGGAGCTTGTTGACGAGCCCGTTGTTCCCGCCGAACAGCAACGCCCAGCCGAGCGTCCGCGCCACCACGGAGATCAGCAGCGGTCCGAGGATGACGAGCAGGAAGAAGCTCTTCCAGCGTCCGCTCATGCGGTTGAGGATGTAGGCTTCGGGCGCACCTAGCAGGGCCGTGAGGAGAGTCGTCAGGATCGCGATGCGAAACGTCCGCCAGAACATTTCGGCGTAGTAGGGATCGGTCGCGATCTCGTGCCAGTTCTTCAGGATGAAGACCGGTTCGATGCCCTTGTACTGGCCCCAATCGTGGAACGACAGCATCACGGTCATCGCGAGCGGAATCAGCAGCACGCCGACGAACAGCATCAAGGCGGGCGCGGAGAGTACCCATGGCGCGCGTGCGATGCGCGCATCGGCGGCCCCCGGCGGAGCCGTGTCTGCGACCGCACTCATGCGGCAGCTCCGCGCACGCTCATGTCCTCAGGCCGCCATGCAAGACGAACGGTCTCGCCTTCGGCCGGCTGTGACTGGCCGTCATTCTGGCGGATCACGATCGCAGGACCACATTCGCTGTCGCACTGGAACAGCCAGTGATTGCCCTGGAAAATGCGCGTGACGATCTTTGCGCTGAGGCCCGTATCGCCAAAACCAATTCTTTCAGGGCGAATGCTGACGGTGACGGGACCGCTGAGGCCAACTGGTGCCGGCGCGCTCCAGGAGCCCGCCACCAGCTTCGCGGGCGCCGTGGCCCGATCGATCGTCGCGGCAAAGTCGTTAGTCTTGCCGAGAAACTGCGAGACGAAGGCCGAGGCGGGCTTCTCATAGGTCTCCTGCGGCGTGCCGATCTGCTCGATCTTGCCCTGGCTCATCACCACGATGCGGTCGGACAGCGACATCGCCTCGTTCTGGTCGTGCGTGACCAGGATCGTGGTGGTGCCGATGGTGCGCTGGATCTGGCGCAGCTCGATCTGCATCTCCTCGCGCAGCTTGGCATCGAGGTTCGACAGCGGCTCGTCGAGCAGCAGCACGCTCGGCTTGATCACCAGCGCACGCGCCAGCGCCACGCGCTGCTGCTGGCCGCCGGACATGCGGCGCGGATGGCGATCCTCGTAGCCGGCGAGGCCGACCATCGCGAGCGCGGCGCGAACGCGCTCGGCCCTTTCGGCGCGCGGCACCTTGCGCATCTCGAGGCCGAAGGCGACGTTCTCCGCCGCGGTCATGTGCGGAAACAGCGCGTAGCTCTGGAACACGATGCCGAGGCCACGCCTGGCCGGATGGATCGCGGTCAGGTCCTTGCCCTCGAGGCGAATCGCGCCGCGCGTGGGATCGAGGAAGCCCGCGATCATCTGCAGGGTCGTGGTCTTGCCGCAGCCGGACGGGCCGAGGAAGGAGATGAACTCCCCCTTCCCCACCGACAGACTGACGTCATCGACCACAGTCTGTGCTCCGAACTGCTTGGCGACCCGATCGAGCTCGAGATAGGCCATGACGCTGTCTCCGCCGCGAACGATTAGCGTTCGACTTCGCGATTCCAGCGCTTGGTCCACTCCTCGCGCTTCTCGTTGATGACCGTCCAGTCCGGATTATAGAGCTTTGCCGCGCGCTCGCCGATCGGCGCCATCTTGCCGAGCTCCGGCGGGATCACCAGCGATTTCAGCACCGGGCCATAGCCGTAGTCCTTGAGCATCACGAGCTGGATTTTTGGATCGAGCAACATCTTGACGAAGCTGGACGCGAGCGGCGAAGCGTTCGGCTTGGTGATCGGACAGGCCGTCGTCAGCAGCGTCGCCGCGCCTTCCTTGGGATAGACGAAGTCGACGGGGAAGCCGGTGTTGGCGAAGCTCTGCACACGGCCGGTGCCCCACACCGCGATCACGGCCTGGCCGGACTGGAACAGCTCGGTCATCTTGCCCGGCGACGGCTCATAGGCGAGCACGTTCGGATTGATCTGCTCCTTGAAGATCTTGAAGCCGGAATCGACGTTGGACTCGCCGCCGCCGTTCATCTTCGACAGCATCACCAGCGCTTCGAGACCGTAGGTGTTGTTGATCGGCGGGATGACGAGCTGCTTGGCGTATTTCGTGTCCTTCAAGTCGTTCCACGAGGTCGGCGGCGCCCAGCCTTTCTCGGCAAACACCTTGGTGTTGTACATCAGCCCGGTCGCGACGATGCCGATCGCTACAGCGCGATCGTCCTTGAAGCGGGCGGTGTCGTAGAGATCGGTGGGCAGGCCCTCGAGCTTGCCGCAGAAGCCGAGCTGGATCGCCTGGTACATCGGGCCGTCATCGACGATGGCGACGTCGATCTGCTGGTTGCCCTTCTGCGCCTGAAGCTTGGCCAGCGTGTCGGTGGAGTTGCCGGCGACGTATTCGACCTTGACGCCGTTCTCCTTCTCGAAGGCCGGGATCACCTCGTCGCGAATGGTCTTCTCGAACGAGCCGCCATAGCCGGCGACATAGAGCGTTCTCTGCTGGGCCGAGGCGGCCGAAGAGGCGGCAACGAGAGCCGCGATGCTGACCGCTGTCAGAAGGCGAAAAGTCTTCATGTGGACCGATCTCCAATACCGGAATGAGGTGACGCGCCGACGTGTCTCGCTGACTGAAGCGCCTTCCGCATCTCTTTCCGCGCAAATTCCTCCCCGATCAGGGCTCCGGCCCCCGTTCGGCGGGTTTTGACGCGATCTGGAGGTCCAAACCCCTCCAATCTGCCGAAAAAGCGGGCTGTCTCCAGTCCTGATGAAAAAGATCGCAAACCTATACTTCCATCGTCCAATGAATAATGGCACCCTCTGCATGCCTAAATGTTATGAATGGAATTTGGTATGGCCCGGATCAATTCGCGGCAGGTGGAGGCCTTCCGCGCGACGATGCTGACCGGCAGCGTGACCGAGGCGGCGGCGCTGATGACCGTGACGCAGCCGGCGGTCAGCCGGTTGCTGCGCGACCTCCAGGCACTGCTGAAAATGGAGCTGTTCGAGCGGCGCGGCACCGGCCTCGTGCCGACAGCCGCGGCGATGGCGCTCTATACCGAAGTGGAGCGCTCCTTCGTCGGACTCGAACGCATCACTGCCGCGGCCGAGGAAATCCGCGGCCGCCGCACCGGGTCGTTGCGGATCGCCGCGCTACCGGCGCTCTCGAACGGCTATCTGCCGCGGCTCGCCGGGCATTTCCTCAAGGAGCGCCCCAACCTCAACCTCGCCTTCTTCGGGGTGATCTCGCCGATCGTGGTCGACTGGGTGCTGAACAATCAATGCGACATCGGCTTTGCCGAGGTGCCGATCGCCCATTCCGGCCTGCCGAGTCTGCGGCTGCCGGCGCTGGCGCGCGTCGCAGTGCTGCCGACCGGTCATCGCCTCGCGGAGAAGGAAGTCTTGGAGCCGCGCGATTTCGAGGGCGAGACGTTCATCTCACTGTCGGCGGGATCGTCGAGCCGGCACCTCGTCGACCAGGTCTTCCATCGCCATGATGTCCGTCGCGTGCTCAGGGTCGAGACCACGCTGTCGGAGATCATGTGCGGCATGGTGTCGTCAGGACTTGGCGTCGCGATCTGCGATCCCTTCACCGCGCAGGAATTCTCCACCCGCGGCGTCGTGGTGCGCCGCTTCCTGCCGCGCATCGACTTCGAATTCTCCGCGGTCTTTCCGGCGCAGCGCAGCCCCTCGCCGGTGGCGCTGGATCTGGTCGAGACCATGCGCAAGTCGCTCGCGGAGTTCGAGGATTAGAATGCCCTTGGATTGAATCGATTTGGCTACAGGCTCGCTGCAACCTCTCCCGCTTGCGGGGGAGGTCGGCGCGAAGCGCCGGGTGGGGGCTCTCTCCGCATCGGGGTGTCCCCGGTTGGAGAGAACCCTCTCCCCTGCCCTCTCCCGCAAGCGGGAGAGGGAGCGCACCGTCTTCGTAGCACCGGCAGCCTCTCAGCCGTTGAACGCCGCCTGCGCCTCCGGCAGGTCCCAGATCTTGCCGATCGCAGCGCTGCCGGCGGCGGTGATCGCCGCTTCGTCGGCGCCGAGATAGCGGCCGCCATCAACCAGCACGCGGCCGTCGACCATGACCTGGTCGATATTGGCGCGGTTGGCGAGCGCGATCAGCGCGCGGCGCGGGTCGAACAGCGGCTGGAGATGCGGATGGGTGAGATCGACCACCGTGAGGTCGGCGGTCGCGCCCGGCTCGATCCGGCCGAGGTCCGGCCGCTTGATGACGTCGGCGGCGACCGCCGTGTTCGCTTCGATCAACTCCGGCGAATTGGCGACATCGGCGCGCTGGGACGTGATCTTGGAGATCAGCGAGGCCGCATTGAGTTCGCCGAGCAGATCCATGTTGTAGCCGTCGGTGCCGACCACGGTGCGCACGCCGTGCTCGGCGAAGCGGCTGAATGCGGCGGTGACGCCGGCGCGCGCGAACACGCGCGGGCAATTCAGCACGGTCATGCCGCGCGCGGCCATCAGCTTGAGATCGTCGTCGGTGCTGAACATGCAATGCGCCGCCATCAGATCGGGCGCGAGCAGGCCGAGCCAATCCAGATATTGCGCCGGCGTGCGGCCGCCATAGCGCTTGCCGATGGTCTCGACCTCGGCGCGGCTCTGCGCCATGTGCGTCGTGATGGGCACGCCGAGTTCGCGCGCCCGCGCCGCGCAGGCCTTGAGCAGATCGGGGCCGCAGGTGTCGGTGGCGTGCGGGCTCATCGCGAGGCTGATTCGGCCGTCGCCGCGATTGTTCCAGCGCTGATAGAGCGCATCCCACGTCGCCATGTCGGCGGTGCCGTCATCACCGGAGTACTGAACCACACCGTCCGGACCGGCCTTGGCGTCGGAGGTGGAGAACAGATAGGGCGCGCCGTAGAAGCGGATGCCCATCTCTTCCGCCGCGTCGAACATCTCGGGGATCGAATTGCGGAACGGCTCCATCACCGTGGTGGCACCGCCTTTCAGGAGCTGTAGGATGCCGAGCCGCGCGACCGCCATGCGCTCTTCCGCCGACAGGATATCCGCACCGCGCTTGGTGAGCGGCAGCAGCACCGTGTAGACGATGCTTTGATTGTTCTTGCGACCGGTGCCGTCCTCGCTGTGGCTGCGCGCCACGGCTTCAGAGAAGCAGTGATTGTGCAGGTTCAACAGGCCCGGCAGCACGAAGCGGCCGGGCCTGTCGTAGACCTCGTCCGCGCGCGGCCTGTCGCGCGTGACCGCGGCGATCTTCTTGCCTTCGACCAGGACCCAATGGTCGCGCAGCACATCCTGCGCGCCGTCTTTCCGTGACAGCACATAGCTGCCGAAGATTGCGATCGTGCTCATGCGGGGCGTACGTTCCAGAACACGGCGGTGCCGTCGAGAATGCCGGTGATGGCCTTGCGATAGGCGGTCGGCTGCTTGTACAGGCCGATCGGAATATAGGGGATTTCCTCGAACGCCACCGCCTGGATCTCGCGGCAGATGCGCTGCTGCTCGGCGAGCTCGGAGGCCGCCAGCCACTGGCTGCGCAAGGCCCCCATCTTCTCGCTCGCGTACCAGCCGGCGACTTTGCCTTCGCCGCGGATGTTGGTGTTGCCGGCCGGATTGAGCCAGTCGATGCCCTGCCAGTTGCCGACCGCCGCGCTCCAGCCACCCTGCGGAAGCGGGTCCTTCTTGAGCTGGCGCTGCAACACGACGGCGAAATCAAGCCCGGCATATTCGACGTTCATGCCGGCCTTGCGCAAGGAGTCCACGGCGATCTCGCCGAGCGGCTTCTGCGCCAGCGAGTTGGTGGGGACGAGCAGCACGATCTTCTCGCCATTGTAGCCAGCGGCCTTCAGATCCGCCTTCACCTTGGCGTAGTCGCGCGGGCCGCGGAAGACGTCGAGACCGACCTCGCTCGCCATCGGCGTGCCCGGAGCGAAATAGCCGATGGGCGACACCTGGAAGGCCGGATCGGTGCCGGCGACCGCCGTCATGAAGGCAGACTGGTCGATCGCGCCCAGCAGCGCGCGGCGGACGGCGGGATTGTCGAACGGCGGCTGGAGATGATTGAGGCGCAGCATGCAGGCATAGCCGCGGGGATCGAGGATGCGCGTGTCGATGTCGCCGGCGGCCTTGATGATAGGCAACAGGTCGTGCGGCGTGGTCTCCTGCCAGTCCTGCTCGCCGGTCTGGAGCGCGGCGACGCCGGTGCCGGCATCGGGCGTCGTGGTCCAGATCACGCGGTCGTAATGCACGATCTTCGGGCCGGCCGTCCAATCCGGCTTGCCGTCGGTGCGCGGCTGGTAGCGTTCGAACTTGGCATACGCATTGCGGGCGCCCTGCACGCGCTCGTCGGCGAGATAGCGGAACGGGCCGCTGCCGATGACCTCGGTCAGCGGCTTGAACGGATCCTGGCTCGCCAGCCGCTCCGGCATCATGAAGCAGGCGTTGATCGCGGCCTTGCCGAGCGCCTGCGGCAGCAGCGGGAACGGACGCTTGAGACGGAAGCGGATGGTGCGGTCATCGGCGGCCGAGAGCTCGGCGGTCGCCTCCATCAACTCGCCGCCAAAGCCGTCGCGCGCCGCCCAGCGGCGGATGCTCGCGACGCAATCGCGGGCGAGCACGCGCTCGCCGTCGTGCCAGAACAGGCCGTCACGCAAGGTGAGATCCCATTGCAGCCCGTCACCGGAGATGACATGGCCCGACAGCATCTGCGGCGAGACCTGGAGCGAGGAGCTCATGCCATAGAGCGTGTCGTAGACCATGAAGCCATGGTTTCGCGACACCTGCGCGGTCGAATAGATGGGATCGACGAAGGCGAGATCGATGACGGGAATGAAGCGCAGCGTGGACTGGGATTCGGCGCGGACGATGCCTGGCAGCGACAGCGCCGGCATAGCTGCGGCGGCCTTGAGGAGCGAACGGCGGGAGATGGGCATTACGAAGGGCTCCTGAAGGACATTACGTGTTCAACAAGACCGCGCCGATCGCAGCGGCCACCGCCTGCTGCGCCGGCTCGACCACGGGCACGCCGATCGCATCCGCGATTGCCGCGCGGTGGGAGGCCATGCCGGCGCAGCCCATCACCACGACATCGGCGCGGCACTGCGTAACCAGCGCGCGCCCGGCCTCGATCAAGCGGCCGCGGATGTCCGCGCCTGCCGTCTCCGCCGCGCTCGCGCCGACCGACCAGCTTCCGGCATAGCGGCTGTCGACGCCCATCACGCGCGCCATGCGCTGCTGGCGGCGGATGCTCGACGGCGACAGCGCGATGATGCCAAAACGTTCGCCCAGCATCAGCGCGCGAAAGATGCCGCATTCGGCGATACCCAGCACCGGGCGGCCACCGGCCGCCTCACGCGCCGCATGCAGGCCGGGATCGCTGAAGCAGGCGAGCACGAAGGCATCCGCATCGTCGCGCGTGACGCGATTGACCAGCGGCATGACCACGCTGTCGGCATCGCGCTGCGAGCTGATGCCGGGCGGGCCCTCGGCAAGGCCGACCACCTCGATGTCAGGCCCGCCAACGATCCGCAGCGGCGCCACCGCGTCGTCGATCGCCGCCGTCACCGATGCCGAGGAGTTGGGGTTGATGACGAGGATACGGCGACGGGTCATGGCGTGGCTCAGCGGCTGCCGGCTTCGTGGCGCAGGAAGTTTTCCGCGATCTTCTCACCGGTGGTGATCCAGACGTCGGGGCAGGACTTTGCGTAGGTCAGGAACTCGCGCAGCAGGCGCAGTCGCATCGGACGGCCGCTGCATTGCGGATGCAGCACCGTCGTCACCATCGCGCCCCAGTCGCGCACCTCGTCCAGCTCGTCCTTCCAGAGCGAGAGCACGTGCTCCTTGGGGAAGATCGGGCGCGGGCTGAAGCGCGCGGACAGGCCGTGCATCCAGTCGTCATAGCTCGCGGTCACCGGCAGCTCGATCGTGCCGGGCTTGCCGTCGGCGAGACGATGGCGATAGGGCCTGACGTCGTCACGGAACGAGGACGTGTAGACGATGCCGTGCCGCACCAGCGCAACGCGCAGCTCCTCGGTGAACTCGCCGTAAGGCGCGCGATAGCCGGTCGGCCTGACGCCAAGCCGGCGCTTCAGCGCCTCGAAGCCACGCTCCAGCTCCTCCTCGATCCAGGGATCGCCGGGATCGGGCAACAGATGATGATAGCCGTGATGGCCGATCTCGTGGCCGGCCTTGAGGATCGATTCGGCCATCGCCGGATGCGCATCGACCGACCATCCCGTGACGAAGAACGTCGCCTTGAGATCGAGCTGGTCGAGCAGCTCCAGAAGTTTCGGCGTGCCGACGCGCGCCTCATAGCCGCCATAGCTCATGGTGATGAGCCGCTGGGCGTGCACGGCGTCCTTGCTGGTCCAGGCGCTCTCCGCGTCCACGTCGAACGACAGGAACATCGCCGACTTGTATGGCTTCGGCCAGGGATAGTCCGGTGCGGGATCCGCGGTGTTGGCCGGAACGAGCGGGATGCTCTTGAGTGCCTTACTGTCCAGCATTGATGGTCGCCTTCTCTATTGCGTTGTCGCTCAATTTCCACTTCGCCAGCAGCGTACGATACGTACCGTCGGCGATCAGCGCATCGACGGCCTCGAGAATGGCCTGCTGAAGTGCCTTTTCCTTGACCGGCAGCGCGATGCCCGTGAACTGCGTCGCGAAGGGATCTCCGACCGGCGCATAGGTGCCGGGCTCGAGGTCCATCAGATAGGGCAGCGTCTCGTTGCCCTGCACGGCGGCGTCGATACGGCCCTGCCTGAGCTGCGTGCGCGCATCGGCCGAGCCGTCGGTACCGACGAACTGGATCGGATTGCTGCCGCAATTCTTCTGGCTCCACTTGTCGATCTCGGCCGGAAACATGGTCCGGCGGCTGGCGCCGACCTTCTTGCCGCAGAGCGCAGCCATGTCCTTGAACTCGGACGCGCGGGACTGCTGCACGAAGAATTTTGGGCCGCTGCGCAAATAATCGACGAAGGACGCGATCTCGTGCCGGCTCGCATAGTCGGTGAAACCGGACAGGATGGCATCCACCCGCCCCGTCGAAATCGACGGCATGAATTCGGCAAAGCTGGTCTCGGTCCATTCGATCTTCACACCGAGCTTGCGCCCGAGCGCCTCGCCGAGATCGATGTCGAAGCCCGTGAGCGCGCTGGTGGCGGGATCGCGGAATTCCATCGGCGGATAGTTCGGCACCAGCGCCACCTTGAGGCTGCCGCGCTTTGCGATGTCAGGCGGCAGCTCGATCGCCAACGCCGAAACAGTCATAGCGCCCAAGAACGCCGCCGTAACCAAAAGCCTCTTCATCACCACACCCCCAATATCAGATCACCGCCGAAAGAAATGCCTTGGTGCGCTCCTCGCGCGGCGTACCCAACACGTCGGAGGCGCGGCCCTGCTCGACGATCGCGCCCTGGTCCATGTAGACGACGCGGTCGGCGACCTCGCGCGCGAAGCCGAGCTCGTGCGTCACCACCATCATGGTCATGCCGCTCTTCGCCAGTTCCTTCATGACCGCGAGCACCTCGCCGACGAGCTCGGGATCGAGCGCGCTGGTCGGCTCGTCGAACAACATCAGCATCGGCTTCATGGCGAGCGCCCGCGCGATCGCCACGCGCTGCTGCTGGCCGCCGGAGAGCTGCGCGGGATAGGAGTCCGCCTTGGCCGCAAGCCCGACACGGCGGAGCAGCTCGAGCGCCTCAGTGCGCACTTCGTCGGCTTTACGCCCCTGCACCTGGGTCGGGCCCTCGGTGATATTCTCCAGCGCGGTCTTGTGCGGAAACAGGTTGAAGCGCTGGAACACCATGCCGGTCTTCAGCCGCTGCCGCCCGATCTCCCGTTCGGTGAGCCGATGGAGCCGCCCGCCCTGCTCGCGCACACCCAAAAGCTCGCCGTCGAGCCAGATGCCGCCGGCATCGATCGCGGCGAGCTGGTTGATGCAACGGAGCAGCGTGGTCTTGCCCGAGCCTGAGGCGCCGATCAAGCACATCACCTCGCCGGGCCAGACGTCGAGCGAGACGTTTCTGAGAGCCTGGAACTCTCCAAAGTTCTTGCTGACGGAGCGGATCGCGACGAGGGGTTTTGTCATCGCGCCAGCCGCAATGTGCCGCGTGCAAAACGGCGTTCGAGCAGCATCTGAAGCGGGGTCAGGATCGAGACCACGAGCAGGTACCAGAGCCCGGCGACGATCAAGAGCTCGATGACGCGGGAATTCGCGTAGTAGATGTTCTCGGCGTTATGCAGCAGCTCCGGATACTGGATGACGCTCGCGAGCGAGGTCGCCTTCACCATGCCGATGAACTCGTTGCCGAGCGGCGGGATCACCACGCGCATCGCCTGCGGCAGGACGATCCGGCGCAGCGCACGCAGCCGCCCCATGCCGATCGCCTGCGCTGCCTCATATTGCCCGATGTCGACCGACAGCATGCCGGCGCGCATCACTTCGGAGGTGTAGGCGCCCTGGTTGATGCCGAGCCCGAGCAGCGCGGCGAGGAACGGTGTCATGACGTCGACGGCGCGCGCGCTCCACAGGCCCGGGATGCCGATGGTCGGAAACACCAGTGCGAGGTTGAACCAGAGCAGCAGTTGCAGGATCAGCGGCGTGCCGCGAAACAGCCAGGTGTAGCCGGCGGCCACCGTCTTCAGAACCGGGTTGGGCGACAGCCGCATGATCGCCACAACGATGCCGAGAAAGATGCCGAGCATCATCGCCAGCACCGCCATCACCATGGTGTTGACGATGCCTTCGAGGATAACCTTCACGGTCAGGAAGCGGCTGACATAGGACCATTCGATCTGACCGTTCGCAAACGCGCGCACGATCGCCGCCAGCACGAGGACGATCAGGGCCGCGCTGAGCCAGCGGAACCAGTGCGGCTCGCGCGCGATCCGCATCCCCGACAAATCAGGGAAACCCTCCGCGAGTGCCGGCGCCGGCTTCATTGCGGCGCCGCGTTCAGCATGGGCTGGGCGACCGCGTTCGCGCCAAGGCCCCATTTGTCGAGAACGGCCTTGTAGGCGCCGTCGGCGATCATCGCCGTGAGCTTCTCGGTCACCACCTCGCGCAGGGCCGCATCGTCCTTGCGGAACATGATGCCTTGATAACCCTTGGCGAAGGCCTCACCGACAATGCGGTATTTGCCGGGCTCTTGCGTCTGCGCATAAGGCAGCGTCTCGCTGCCCTGCACGGCGGCGTCGATGCGGCCCTGCTTGAGCTGGTTGCGGACGTCGATCGAGTTCTCGCCCGGCACGTACTGGATCGCCGGCTTGCCGGCCGCCTCGCAATTCTGCTTGCTCCACTTCTCGATCTCGACCGGGAAGCTGGTGCTGCGGGTGGTGCCGACCTTCTTGCCGCAGAGATCGGTCGCCGCCTTCGCCTCGCTGTCCGCCATCACGAAGAACTGCGGGCCGGTCTGGAGGTAATCGACGAAATCGGCGGTCTCGCGCCGCGAGGCGCGGTCCGAGATGCCGGAGATGATGAAATCGGCGCGCTTGGTCTGGAGCGATGGGATCAACTCGGCGAACGGCGTCTCGCTCCAGACGATCTTGAGGCCGCCGAGCCGCTTGGCGAGCTCGTTCGCAAGATCGATGTCGAGCCCGACCAGCTCGTTGGTCGCAGGGTCGCGATATTCCATCGGCGCGTAGGTGGAGTTGACCGTGAGCTTCAACGCGCCCGCCTGCTTGATCTCCGCCGGAAGCTCGGCCGCCTGCGCCGACGTCACGGCAGCCAAGGCTGCTAGGCTGAGAAAATGCGAGAGGCGTGTCATGTCAGCTCCTTTGCCAACGCCGCGACCGGCCGTTTGAGATCAATCCGCGTCAAGAACAGCCGGCTCGATGACGCCGGCGCGTTCGGTGATCACCCTGTATTGCTCGGGACGCCGGTGGGCGGCGAAATTGAACATCTTGTCCTTGCCCTGGCGGCAGAGGTCGAGATCGATGTCGGCGACGACCACCTCGTCCGCCAGCGTCTGGGCCTGCGCGACGATGCGACCATTGGGATCGACGATGCAGGAGCCGCCGATCAGCCCGGAGCCGTCCTCCTCGCCCGCCTTCGCCACCGAGATCGCCCAGGTCGCGTTCATGTAGGCATTGGCCTGCGTCACCAGCGTCGAATGGAAGGTGCGCAAGGCACCGTCTTCGGTGGCGCCACCATTCGGATCGTAGGCAGCGGAATTGTAGCCGATGCAGACGAGCTCGACGCCCTGCAGGCCGAGCACGCGCCAGGATTCCGGCCAGCGGCGATCGTTGCAGATCATCATGCCCATGATGGCGTGGGCCCAGGCCGAACCGGCCCGGAAGGCGGGAAAACCGAGATCGCCATATTCGAAATAGCGCTTCTCCAGCTGCTGGTAGCGCGCACCCGGCCGCGGCTCGACCGAGCCCGGCAGATGCACCTTGCGATAGCGGCCGAGAATCTCGCCGTCACGATCGACCAGGATGGCGCAATTGTAGCGGCGGCCGTCCGGCGTCAGCTCGGCATAGCCGACATAAAAACCGACACGGAGCGCACGTGCGCGGTCGAACAGCTTGGCCACCGCCGGGTTGGGCATGCCGCGCTCGAAATATTGGTCGAGCGCCTCGCCCTCCAGCAGCCAGCGCGGAAAGAACGTGGTGAAGGCAAGCTCCGGGAACACCACGAGGCTGGCGCCGCGGCCGGCGGCCTCCTCCAGCAGCGCGAGCATGCGCGAGAGCGTATGCTCACGCGAGTCTGCTTTCTGCGTCGGGCCCATCTGGGCGGCGGCGGCGCGAAGGACACGAACCAAGATTGCCTCCAATCTGTGCGCAGTGCCGCCTCAATGGGCGAATGAACCCCTTGATGCGACGTGCAAATCCGCCGCCATTACGCGGAAGCGGGGCTGCAAAATCAATTCGTTCTGCTATGATGTTTTGGCCCTGAGTATAATCGGCAGTGATATGAACCTGCGTCAGCTCGAGATCCTGCGCGCCGTCATCCGCCACCGCACCACCGTGGCGGCGGCGGATGAGCTGGCACTGTCGCAGCCCGCGGTCAGCAATGCGCTGAAGACCATGGAGGCGCAGGCGGGTTTCGCGCTGTTCGAGCGCGTCAACAACCGGCTGTTTCCGACCGCCGAAGCGATGGCGCTCTACAAGGAGAGCGAGGCGATCTTCGCGCTGCACGCAAAACTCGAGAACCGCGTGCGCGATCTGCGCGAGAACCGGTCCGGGCATCTCGCCATCGTGGCGACGCCGCCGCTTGCCTACAGCATCATCCCGTCCGCGCTGTCGGGCTTCCTGCGCCGCCGCCCGGAGACGCGCGTCTTCTTCGACGTGCGGCGCTACGAGGGCATCATCGAGGGCGTGCTCAGCCGTGTCGCCGAGCTCGGCTTCGCGCTCGGGCTGACGCATCATCCCGGCATCGCGCACGAGGTGGTGCACACCGGCGAGATGGTCTGCGTGCTGCCGCCGCAGCATCCGCTCGCCGACCGGCCCGTGATCTCGGCCGCCGATCTGTCCGGCCTGCCCTTCATCGGGCTCGAGCGCGGCACACGCCTCGGCGAGGCCGTGCGCGACAGTTTTGCGCGGGCCGGCGCGCCATTCCGGCCGACCGTCGAGGTGCGCTACTGCAACACCGCCTGCGTGCTCGCTGCCGCCGGCGTCGGTGCCGCGGTGGTCGATCCGTTCTCGCCGCGGCAGAACGGCGGCAATGGCCTCGTCGTCCGGCCGTTCACGCCGACGACCCATGCGGTCGCCTACATGCTCTGGTCGGAAGCCGAGCCGCTATCACGCCTCGCCAAGGCCTTTCTGAGCGAGGTGCGGAAGCAGAGCGCGCTGCTGGAGGGCCCAGCGCCACACCAGCAACATGGGGCAGAAAGCGACTGAGCATCGCAACCTTTGACCTTGTCCTTTTGACCTTGGGGGCACATGGCACGCATCACCATCATCGAGACCGGGCAGGTCCCGCAAGAATATCGCGAGCAGCACGGCTCGTTTCCCGACATGTTCGAGCGCATGGTCCGCGCCGAGGATCCGACGGCCACGGTCGACGTGATCAGCATCCCGAATGGCGATGCACTTCCCGATCCAGGCAAGCTCGAAGCCGTGCTGATCACCGGCGCGGCCGCCGGCGTCTATGACGGGCTCGACTGGATCGCGTCGCTGGAAGATTTCGTGCGTACGGCTTACGCCAACAAGACGCCGATGGTCGGCGTGTGCTTCGGCCATCAATTGATCGCGCAGGCCCTGGGCGGCACCGTGCGCAAGTCGGAGAAAGGCTGGGGCATCGGCCGGCACGTCTATCAGGTGCTGCCCGAGAACGGCGTCGTCGAAGGCGAAGCGGTCGCGATCGCCGCCTCACATCAGGACCAGGTGGTCGAGCCGCCGACCGACGCGCTGACGATCCTCTCGTCCGAGTTCACCCCGCATGCCGGCCTGCTCTACGCCAACGGCGCGACGCTGACCGTGCAGCCGCATCCGGAGTTCGACGTGGAGTTCGCGCAAGTGTGCTGCGAGCTGCGCGACGGCAAGGCGCCGGATGACGTCGTCGCCACGGCGCGCGCGTCGCTGGCGCAGCCGCTGGACAACGCGAAGCTCGGTGGGGCGATTACGCGGTTTCTGGCGCGCAAATCTCTCCCCACATCCTGAGGAGCGCGCTCGCGCGCGCGTCTCGAAGGATGAAGGCCCGGATGCAGCAGCAGGGCCTGCCTGGTTCGAGACGCCGCTTCGCGGCTCCTCACCATGAGGATTGAGAGTTGCTTGCGCGGCTCAGAACGGATCCGTCCCCAACCCCGCCACATCCGCCGGCCGCGGCCCCGGCGCGGGCCAATGAAACCGGCGGTCCTTCTCTGCAATCATGATGTCGTTGATCGACGCCTCGCGCCGCTTCATCAGGCCGTGCTCGTCGAACTCCCATTGCTCGTTGCCGTAGGAGCGATACCACTGGCCGCTCGCGTCGTGCCATTCGTACTGGAAGCGCACCGCGATGCGGTTGCCGTCGAAGGCCCAGAGGTCCTTGATCAGGCGGTAGTCGTGCTCCTTCTCCCATTTGCGGGTGAGGAAGGCGACGATGGCCTCGCGGCCCTGGAACACCTCGGAGCGGTTACGCCAGCGGCTGTCCTCGGTATAGGCGAGCGAGACACGTACCGGATCGCGCGAATTCCAGGCGTCCTCGGCCATGCGGGCCTTTTGCGCAGCGGTCTCGCGGGTAAAGGGGGGAAGCGGCGGACGCGACATGGTGGCCTCATCGGTTGGTCGGGGCCGCAAATCTATCGCCGCAGCCGGCGGAGTCGAGTGGCCATCACCAATCGGGCGATCACGAAATCAGATCAGCCTTCATCAGCGTGCGGATCGACTTCGGGATCGGCTGGGCACGGCCGCCGCTGATGAAGGCGACGCGCACTTCGGCCTTGACCAGCACGTCCTCGCCGCGCCGGACCTCCTGTGCGAGCATGATGGAGGCGCCTTTCACCGCGATTGGCCAGGTCACGACGTCGAGCACGTCGTCCATCCGCGCGGGCTTGAGGAAATCCAGGTGCATCGAGCGCACCACGAAGGCGAAGCCGGAGTCCTCCGTCGCGGGCTGCTCGAACAGCGCCTGCTGCTCGGCGCCCATCAGCCGCAGATGATTGGTCCGCCCCCGTTCCATGAAGCGCAGATAATTGGCGTGATAGACGATGCCGGAGAACTCTGACTTGACGATATCGCAACAAAAGGCCAACGCATTGATTTCATTGGGTCGCTGGAGCGTTAAAGCGTGAACGAAAGGCAGATTTATCTGTGCTCTTCCATAGCAAGCCTCAGAGCCTTTGGGATGCGCTGCGCTTTTCCGCCTGAGATAAACGCGACCCGTACACGCGCCGAGACCAAGAGATCACCCCCGCGCCTGCACTCCTGCAGCAAGGCAATCGACGCGCCTCTCACCTCTTGCGGGACCGTGACAATGTCAAGCAGGTCGTCCAAGACTGCCGGTTTTAGAAAATCGATTGTCATCGAACGGACAACGAAGGCGAAGCCCGGCGCATCGTTCCGCGTTTCCTCGAGCAGCGCTTGCTGATTGGTGCCGAGCAGGCGCAAGTAATTCGTTCTGCCACGTTCCATGAAACGCAAAAAATTCGCGTGATAAACAATCTGGCCGGAATCGGTATCTTCGAAATAGACGCGGACCTGCATGTAATGCCGTCCGTCTCGAATTTCGCCGTCAAGAGAGAGTGTCACAGCGCGGTTTCCTCTTATTGCGCGTACAGGGACCCATGGTCTTGCACAGAGGCGGTTTTCTGAGCAATCGTCTTGAGCTTGGCTCCTGCTGCCGGAAGCTGAGGCAACCGCCTGAATGCGGCAGGCGTCGCGCTGCTGCCATCGACTTCGGATGAATATGTCGGAGATCTATCGTCAACGCGTACCCGGCTTGAGGACGACGTTCATGAATGCGCCTCCGGCTCATGAACCTAGGCGAGCCAGTCCTTCGCCGCAATCGCTGAACGAAAAATCGCCGAGGCCGGCGAGGCCGTAAATGGCCTTGCCCTTGGCGATGGCCTCGTGCTCGCTGCTGGCGAGCACGAGGGTTTCGTATGTCATCCAGCTTTTGAAGCCGACGTCGTAGCCCCGCGTGGCGGCTGTCCTTCCTGTTCGGCAGCCACTCTCGGAGTTGCTGCATATCATCCAGCGCAGTATTCAAGCGTTCGATCCCGATGATATGAGCACTCTTCACGCCAAGCGCCATAAGACCAGCTATCAGCTTCTCGTCGGCGCCGCCGGTATAGCGGCGGTTGGTGAAGACCATGTAGTGGTCACACAATCCTTTCTTCCCCAGCCGTTTGATTTTGGCATGCTCCTTTTTCAGGAGCCGCTCAAAGTCCTTATCCGAGCACGACTTGTCGAATACGGCGACGTGCTTCGCCTGGAGTACGACATCCCCCTCCAAAGGCTGCGTGGTACTGGGAAAGCACTCAGCCTTGCCATTGAATTTTCCGTCACGACCTCCGTCGCGGCCTGGCGCGAACGGTGTGACGCCTTCCCCGAGCCACTTCACGCAGATCTTGACGACAAGCTCTTCAAATTCGCTCTCGCTAAGTTCGTAAAGGCGGTAATCGCGGCGCATATATAACCTTGTTCCAAATAGAATTGAGTGACCAGCAACGTGACGCGAATTTGGGCTCCAGTGCTGCCCACGCGTACCAGTAGGGAATCAATGTGGATAACGCAGTGGTTGCAATACTGACGTAATATCGCCTTCAAGATCAAGGGGAGAGCGCCTGCGCGCCAAAGGCGAACCGCTAAACGGGTTCGTAAGAAAGATCGGGCCCTTCGGCCCAGTAAGAATTTAGAGCCTCCACCAGCGGTTTCGGCGCTTCTTTATGTTGATTTAGGTTCAGACAAAATCCTGCGCCTCAGGATCAACCGGCGCTTGGTAGACCTCACTCAACTGCCTGCGAGGAGCGGGCTTGGCCTGACGCACATTGATGGCGGAAGCATCGAGCCTGTTCTTGATGTGCGCCGCATAGAACTTCTCGATCATCTCCACTGAGGTTCGGCAGTTCTTCGCTATCTAGTAGCTGTCCGCCCCTTCCATCAGGCGCATGCAGATGTAGGTATGCCGCAGGCTGTATGCGGTCCGCCGATTGCCATCCCGATCCAGCTTCAACTCGCTCCTATCAAGCAGGGCATTGAACATCTTGATGTGATTGCCCGGAAACACGTGGTCGGTCGGCTTGGGCAACTGCGGCGGCTCGTTAGAGGGCGGCAGCTTCGCCCGCACCCGCGCTCTGCCCTGCTTCACGTATTTCGCGCGGCCTAGCAGCCGCTCATAGGGTCGCACCGCGCTCGGCATGCTCTTGCAGTAGCCGACGCCCCGCTTGCCGCGCACCTCGATTTCCAGGATGCGCTCGCCGCTACGTTCGTCCTCAACAATGGTCACGTCGCGATGCTGGAGGTTCTTGGCCTCATCCGGCCGCAAGCCGGTGTTGGCCAAGAACAGGACGTAATCATGCAATTGCTCGGCACTCCAACGGTGGTGGATCTGGCTGGCCTTCGCGTGCGCCCGCGTGGTTTCGTAGAGCTGCTTGTATTCCTCGGGGCTGAACCACGGCCGATGCACCACCTTCCCCGAAGTCTTATAAGGAGGAGAGAAGTCCGGCAGGTGCGCGAGCCATTCATGGCGAATGGCAGTCTTCAACACCTGCCGCAACGTCACGACCTCGTCGTGGATAGTGCTGCGCGCGGGCGCCTTGCCGGTCTTAGACGTTGCGATCCGGTGCAGGCGATATTCCTGCACCTTGCCTGAAGAACGGCAACAGGTGCAGGCGAAGCCTGATCTCGTAACCCTGGACCCAGCGCTCGCTGCGCTGGCCCTCGGTGATCACCTCATACTCTTTCAGGAATTGGTCAGCGGCTTGGCGAAAGGTCTTCTCATTCACCAACAGCCCCGCCCGCGCCTTCCCACGAAGACCGATAAACGAGTCCTCCGCAAACTGCTTGGCGAGGGAGAGATCTTCCTCTCCGGTCGTGCTGCGGTGTTGGCGGCCGTCGATGGAGGCCGAACAGTGCCAATACCGGCCGTTTCGCCGGTATACCTGAATCAGACCACCTAGAAGCTCGTGCCTGGCCATCATGCACCTCCACGTGCATTTTAGCGCAGGCAACCAAAAAGTCGAATTTTGTGCTAGGCGCGTGCTAGGCCATTTACGAAAAATTAAAGGGTTAGGCTTTCGCCAACCCGTTGTATTACATCAGAAATTTGGTTGCGGGGATAGATTTGAACCTATGACCTTCAGGTTATGAGGCCGAAGGTCTGCCGGGCTGGAACCGGTTCGTCCTATTTGTACGCCACAGCTACCCAGCAACCATACCTGCGCACTTGGTTTCTTTCTTGCCGGAGCAGCCTACGATCTTATTGCCCAGACCGATCATGGTTCGGGGCGGAGGCATGCGCGGCAAAGACGAAAAGATTGGGATCGAGGCATTTGGGTCGGCAGGTTCCAGCAAAATACCGCGGGCGAATCGCCGTCGCAAGAACCGTGGCATGCCGCCGCCCGCGACGTTCGATATCGATACGCTGCCGGGCAGCTCTAATTTGACGGCATTTGAGGCGGCCGCGGTCATCCGGCGTACGCCCGGCGCGTTGGAGCAGTGGCGGCGCAATCCGAGCCACCCGCTGAAATGGCGCTACGTCGATGGCCGCCCCCTCTATCGTGTCGATGCGGTACGCGACTATCTGGCCAAGTGCGATAAGACCACTAAGATGCCTCAGCCGCATAATGCTCACGGAGACGGCCGAGGAGCTCGGCCTTGATCGGGTCAAGCGGATTCGTCCGCTGCAGGCGCACGATTTTGCCGACCCGTTTCGCGCCGACCAACTCCGCAATGTAGTCGTGAGCCGCTTCGAACGCCATTTTGCGGATGATCCACTGTTCGTCGTGATTGTAGACCTGATCGATTCCGCTTGGCCTTTGCCCGACACACAGCCGCTGGATTTCGTTGTCGTAGCCGCAGCGAGACATGACGGTTCGTAAGCTGCGCCTTAGGTCATGCATGGTAAACTTGGCAACACCCGCTTCCTTGACCAGGCGGTTGACCATCTTGGTGAACCCGGACATCTGGCCGCCGGTCTTTGGTGACGGGAAGACATAGTCGGACGTTGCGCGCTGGAAGTGTTTGGCGGCCGCGAGCACCTCGTTTGCGAGGTGGGTGCGCGGCACGTCGTGGTGCAGGCCCATCTTGGTCCACGCCGCATCGAAGGTGATACGGTCATCCATGATGTGCTTTCGCCACTCGATCATGGTAGGCTCGCTGCGGCGCGGGCCACCGAGCAGGCACATGCGAGCCAGGAGACCAAAAGCCCCGAGCTTGCCGGATGCATCCCAGACTTTGATGATTTCCTCATCGGTCAGCGCGCGGCCCTTCGTTCGGCGTCCGACCCTTTGCGCGCGGGTTTCCTTGGGCGCGCGATAGCCGGCGAGCACGTTGTGCTCGACATAGCCCTCACCGACGCACCATTCGAGCAAAGTATGCACGTGCTTGCGCAAGTCCTTGGCTGCACCACGCTTGCCGGTCTTGGCAATCTTATCGACCGCAGCCATGATCTGCCGTCGCGTCAGGTCCCCCACGCCGCTCTCGGCGTGATCCTTGAGCCCGCGCCGCAGCGCCGACATTGCTGGCTTCCAGTTGACGACTTGACGTTCGGTCATAGACGTCTGGTAAGGACCATCTTCAACAATGAGGGTCGCGAGCGTGGTGCGCTGCTTCTCGGCTGCCTGTTGCCGCCTCGCCTCGCGCTTCGCGTCGTTCGGGTCCAAGCCCTTGACGACTTCGCCTGCGGCGATGGTGGCGGCCTTGCGGGCGGCCTTCTCATTATATTTGGGCCACGCGCCGAGGGTCTTGCGCTGGGTCCCCCTCACCCCCGGCTTGGTGAAGAGGTAGACCCAGGTCCGGCCGCCGGTGGCGCGCATGCGCAAGGCGAGGCCGGGCAGCTTGTCGTCGTGGAGATAATGCTGCGCCTTACCCGGCGGCAGCGTTGCGTTGCGGATCACCGCATCGGTGAGTGTCAGCTGGTTGGCCGGCTCCGTCATGATTCCTTCCCTCTCTCTGTGCCCCAGTGTGCCCCGCAAGAAGGGCGGTGAGCCTCGAACAGAACCGGGTCTCAGACCTCCCCCGTTTGTGTGCCCCAAGGGAATATCCGCGGCGGGCACAACGGGGGCATACAAAATGTAGTAAGGTCAGGTATGGGCTCTTATAGCCGCAGTAGGCCATAACTCTCATTAATTTAAGGAGTTTTTACACCTCAACTATGGCCGGATTTGGTTAGCTCGGGTCTACGGATTGTGGTTCACACGGGAGAGGTCCAAGGTTCGATCCCTTGTGCGCCCACCATCCATCCTCATCCTCCTGGACCCTGCCGGTTGCCGACGATCCCCAATGCCTGGCGGCCGTCACCCGCCCAAATCAAAAATGTCGAAAACAACCCCATGCACAGTAGCCGACATCAGTCGGATCAATGGGTTACGCATTTTCCGAATCGACTTGCTCCGTCGGGCAAGACAGGGGCATGATGGCAGCATTAGGGAGAGGCCATCGGGACGCCGCGCACGAGGTCTGCGCCACGCCATCGGCTGCGAGCGCTCAGCGGGAGAGCGTTCGCTTCACACGCGAGAGGTCCATGACTAGATCCCAAGTGCACCCACCATTCCGACAGACAAGCGAAATGGCACGACAGCCTGAGATCCACCTGCGGGGTGCGAGTGAAACCTTGAGTGAAAGTCCTAGAATCTGAGGGAGATCAGGCCTTATTCTTCCGGAGGATTCGCTTCTTCTTCGGCGGCCCTCTGCGCTCGTCGCCGGCGCGCACCGCCCCCGCGATGTCGGCGCGCAGTTTCACGATGCCGTCGGAGTGTTCGTCGAGGTCGCCCTCATACTCGAACATGCGCTGCTGCTTCATGCTTCCGCGCGCGATGTGAATGGCGCGGTCGCCGCCGAACGTCGAGCTCCACCGGCCGTGGACAACCGCGATCCGCACCGCGTTCACGTCGTGACACTTGCCCATGAGCTTCTTGAACACAGGGTCGGCGTCGCCATCCTCCTCGATCGCGGATACAGCTACCAGGGCCGCACATAGCTTCGCGAAGTCAAACCCGGCGGTCATGATGTCGTCGTGCTCGAAGTCGATACCGACCTTCTTCCGGAAGATATTCCGCAGGTCGAACTCGAGTTGCGAGTATTCGTAGACGAACCGCCCGATCTCGCGGAACAGGTCGCTCTTGTCGCCGGGCCAGGCGATAATATCGGCCAGCGAATTCGCCGACATCCGCGCGCGGCGCTTTTTCACTGAGTCAGCCATAGGTCTTCACCGTCCGGGACAGGGCCACGCCTTCTTGAGGGCATCGGGGAACATGATCGCCGGCAGGCCGTCGCGCTTAGACGGGTTGTCCTTGAGGTAGGTGCAGAACACGTCCGTCACCTGCTCGAGCGTGGCGCGGTCGGGCTTGCAGTAGCCGACCACCCGGTTGAGCGCGAAGTCGATCTCGACGTCGTTGTTCGTCGAGTCCTTGCCGAAGTGCCGTCCAGAATCGATCACCGCCGCGGCGTGGGCAGCGGAGTCGTACAGGCCGGCCACGTAGCTGAAGGCTGCGCGCCGGTCGTAGCGGCACCAATCGTAGATGTCGTTGCCGGAATAGAATGCCGTCGGAGGCACCTCGGCCGCGCCCGCCGCGGTCCCGGCCAGGCCGAGTGCCATCGCAACCAAACTCGCTCGGATCCCGCCCATCACTCTCCCCAAAGTTGCGGCTATAATGGTCGGAACCGGGGTCGGAATCGAGAGGGCCGAGTGACGAAAATCGTGTTTTTGGCGACTGCCGCCCTCGCTTGGGCGGGCCCTGCGCTGGCCAACGCTTTTGACGATTGCGTGCTCAACAAGATGGCTGGCGTCACCTCCGATGCAGCCGCGAAGGCGATCAAGGAAGCCTGCCTCCGCAAGAACTCGGTGGTAATCGACGAGGGCGACCTCCGTGGTCTCCGCATCGTCGGCGGCGGCTACGGACGGTACGGAATCAGCAACACGGCGGGCTTCACCGCCGAGGTGAAGAACGACACCGGCTACATCGTTACGGAGATCACGTTCGGCATCGTCATCGCCGACGGGCAGCCGGAATACTTCCGGGTCGACAACTTCCTCTACCAAGAGCCCGGCGTGATCTACACCGGCCTGCCGCCGGACCCGACGGTGTCCATGCGTATCGATCCGGGCCGCAGCCACAAATTCCAGTTCAGCGCCGACCGACCCGAGATCGACAAGAAGAAGAAATGGAATTGGTTCATCGCCGGCGCCAAGGGAATCGTCACCAGGTAGCGCTCGCCGTTCACAACCAAATGATGGCAAGACGACGGGTTTTAGGCTACTTCTGCGGGCGACCGGAGTGACGACCCGGAGTGCCGCGACCAGGACAAAAGTCGCTCGATCTCGTTGGCCGGACAACGCATCGTCCCGGACGACTTGTGACCGGAAGCCACAAAGAATGACAGGCATCGCGCGGTGCCGAAAAACCCGAAACCGCTTGGTCCAAGCCTCCAACTAGAAAGGAGAAAAGCTTGAGAATAAGCCTTTCAATAGATCCACGTGTGGCCATGGCCATCGTGTATCTTCTCGCAACGACCCTTTGACAGGGGAGCCCGCACACCGGCCAGTGTGCGGGCTCAGTCGTTTCCGGTCACTGGATAATGCGTAGGTGCGAGCCGCGCGCCTTGCCGTCGCCGGGCAGATCGATGTCGTAAGTCTTGGCTACCTCGACCTCGTTCATCTTCAGCATCTTCGACAAGTCGGCCAGCGTGTAGCCCATGTCGTTGATGTGCAGCGCGACGAGGTCGCTTACCGTGTGTGGCTGTTCGGCCGGGAAGTCGAGTTCGGGCGGCTCGCGGAGCCTGATCTTGTGGATGTTGAACTGCTTCCAGATGTACTGCGACTGGGTCTTGTTCAGGGCGCCGGCGCGCTCGGCGGCGAACACCAGCGAGCCCATCGAGACCTTCCACTCCGGCTTCAGGGCGGCCAGCGTACGCAAATCCACGCGGCGGCCTGCGACGGACTGCTTGAAGTCCTCGGTGGGCACCAGGAAGCACGACGCGAACCTGTCGGCCTCGTCCTCCATCTCGGGCGTCGGGAAGGAGTGCATGATCACGTGGCCGAGTTCGTGGCACAGCGTGAAGCGCATGCGGTCGGCCGGATGCGAACGATTGAGAACGATGATGTGCGGCATACCGGGCACGGAGAAGCGAACGCCGGAGACTGACGAACCGCCAAGGTCGGAGTGCGCGACCAAGATACCAGCGTCCTCGACGAGCGCGGTCATGTCCTGGATCGGTCCCTCCGGCACCTGCCAGAACCGACGGACGAGACCCGCGATCTTTTCGGCGTCGTTGTCGTACTCGTCGGCGTCGAGGCGCGGCAGCTTGTTCACCGGCTCCAAGTCGGTCGCCTCCAGCAGCCTGCGAAGGTGCATGACGCGCACGTTGAGTTCAGCGACGATGCGATGGAGCTCTGTCGCAGACACGTTCGACTTCTTGCGCCACATCGGCGCGTGCACGCTGACGGGCGCGCCGTAGACGGCGTCGGTCTGCGCGAAGAACTCCTGCGGCACCGAAAAGATCTCGGCTGCGGCCGCCAGCAGCTTCTCGCTCGGCTCCTTCAGTCCGTTCTCGATGCGCGACAGTTCGGCGTTGGGCACGCGCAGACATTCCGCCGCTTCGTTCTGCGGGAATCCGCGCAACTGCCGCGCCAAGCGCAGCATGGTCCCAGTCTTTGGCATTTAGCAGTCCTTCACCCAGGAGTCGGCGACGATTCTCGTTTACGCCCAGTTAACCGCCTGAGGGCGGTTAGGACGCCTCGCCGCCCTTCTTCTTGTTCTTGGCCGTGTCCTTGAGCTTGGCGACGCTGCGGCGGCGCGGCTGCTGCGGGACGGCAGTCTTCTGCGGAAACTCGATGATGCCCTGGTTGCCGCCGGGCAGTTCATAGCTCCAGAGTTGGCCATCGCCGTTGCGCGCCGTCACGTGGACAGAGTCATAGCCCGTGCCGAGCTCGTTCACCTTCCAGCAGATCTCGACCTTCATCGCCGACGGCGCGTCCGCGAACGGGATCGCTGGATCCAGGAAGTTGTCGTTGGCGCCGGTGCGGATGTTGCCGCCCCTGCCGCGGCGGACCGCCTTCTTGAACCGGACGAGCACCTTGCCCTCGAACAAGAAGCGCGCCGTCGAGCCGCCGTCGAACACCACCGTGCCCGGCTTGTTGTTGAACTCGGCGATCGCCGCCCGGATGACGCTGTCGAACACGTCGGCGGAGTCGGTGCGCTTGTAGATGTTGCCGGCGCCGCGCCTGGCAAGGAAGTCTTTGAAGGCCTTGTCGAGGACCTTGCGGACCCGCTTGTTATAGGGCTTGAGGACCTCGCGGACTTCCTTCTCGATCGGCAGCGACATGTGGGCACGGGGCTCCAAGGTGAATCGGCTTGGGAACCTTACCAGAAAATGCCAAATTCGAGGAATTATTTTCACATTTGTTGCATGATACAATCAAGCAATTGATTTATTTATATTTTATAGCCTAGAGTCCGTCGATGTTATGCACTTAGAGGGTGGTGCCTCGCGGCGCCGGCGCACAAAAACAACCTCATGCACAGGAGCCGACATGAGTCGGATACGCGTTACGCCTTTTCCGAAGATCGATTGACTTGTCGGGCAAAACACCAGCTGGATGGCATCATCTGCGACGATCGGAGTCCGCTCCGCCCTTGGCCGACGAATGAGCCCGGCATATCTTACTTACGTCTTACCGGGGATGTCCCGATGGCTGCCGACAAGCTGACAACGACCGTCTCGTCCAAGGGCCAGGTCGTCCTGCCGAAGGCGATCCGCGAGGAGCACCGCTGGAGGGCGGGTACGCGGCTGACGATCGAGAGCACACCGGACGGAGTGCTTCTGAAGCCATCCTCGCCGTTCCCCGCGGCCAAGCCGGCGGACGTCTTCGCGTCGCTACCCTATCGAGGCAAGCCCAAGAGCGTGGAAGAGATGGAGGCGGGCATCGCCGCAGAGGCGCGACGACGTCATGCTCGCGATTGATACCAATCTGGTCGTTCGCTATTTGACGAGCGATCATCCCCAGCAAGGCGTGAGACCGCACCGATTGAAGCGCACGCCCCCTCCACGAGGGCTGCACGCGTAGCCACGACGTCGAGGGCACGCGAGGCGAATGAGCTGGGCTCCTTGGTCGGAAAACCGCTTCGCACTCTTCCGGATCAAGCTTCAGGCGGCCCGAGCCGGCCGCAAGGCCGCGTAGAGGCCGACGAGGGTCCCGATGGCGACCAGCGCTGCCGCCAGCAGCAGCTGCAATTCGCCATCATCGGTGGCGCCTACCGACGATACAAGTCTGGTCACGACGACGAACAGAACGCCCACGGAGGCCGCTGCCCCCACGCAAAGATGGACGATCTCTCGCGTCAGGTTACGGCCGAGCAGTCCGAGTGCCGTGAAATACATCGCGCACGCGTTGGGGTGAACGAACAAGGCAACGCGCGCGTAGGGACCGTAGGCGTCGAGCAGGGACTCACACCGGCGCAGTGCCGCTTTTGAGGCAACCCGCTGCAACAGCGGTCTGAAAAAACGAGCCTGTCCGTAACTCAGGACGGCACCCACGATGATGGCCAGCCACGCCACGATAAAGACGGAGACATCCGCAGGCTTCGGATTGAGCGCCACGGACATCAGGATGAGGGCGGTCCCGGGAAAATAGCCAAAATACGGGAAGACCGACTCCAGCAGCACGCAGACGAACATGAAGACCGGAAACCACGGTGACCCGGTCGCCCCCTCGACGATGGCGTTCAAGTCGAAGAGATCGGTCTTGTACAGGACGAGGTACATGCACATGGCTAGTCCAGCCAGCGCGTAGAACGGCAACGCTCCCGACAGAAACCGTCTCATCCAACCATCGGGCTTTGTTGCGCGGGCACAGCACAGACCATCGATATCAGCACGATCCGATCGACAGAATCTCGATCTCCTGCGTGCCCGCTCCCACGACGTCTCCCACCGCCTTCCCGATCAGCGACCTCGCGACCGGCGAGACGAACGAGATCGAGCCGGCCTTCGGATCGGCTTCGTCCTCGCCGACGATGCGATAGGTCTGTACGCGGCCATCAGGGCGGCTGAAGGTGACCGTGCTGCCGAAGGCGACGGTGTCGGTCGAGGCCGGGGTGGGAATGACCTGCGCGGTGCGCAGCCGTTCCGTCAGATAGCGCGCGTCGCGCAGGGGGACCGCGGACTGCCGGCGCTTCTCGTTGACGTCGTCGATGGCTTGCGCGGCCTCATAGGCCTCGCGCGCCTCTTGAAGCTGCGTCTGCAAGGCCTGCAAGCCCGCTTCGGTCACGAGGTTCGGATGAGGCGAGATCGGCCGATCCGGCAACAGCGTCTCGGACGCGGTTTCGGCGCTTTCTTCCTTGGTAAAGGCGACGCTCAATTCGTAAATCCTGTCGTACTGCTTTGGCTAACGGCGGTGCGTTCGCGCCGCAATCCCCGGGGATCGCGCGTCCGCACCTCACGGGCGATTGCCCGGACTATATCTCAAGCTGGACGAAACGGCGCAGCTTGAAGACGAGGTCCGGCATGGCCTGGCGGAACCGCGTCGCGTTCTGGAACGTGGTCGAGAATGGCGCGAAGGTGATCATCGCGTTCCAATGCCGGTAGCCGTAGACCGTGACCGAGACGCCGGACGCGGGAAAGTCGTCCAGCTTGCGCAGCTCGCCGAGCACGAGATCGGCAATCGCTTCCGCGGGCAGCAATCGCTTGCCATCCGGTGTCGTGGCGATTTTTGCGGGCGGTTCGGCCGGCTTGGCGCCCGCAGGCTCGGCATTGGACGCATTGTCGGGCTTGGCCGGTGCCGCTTCGGGGATAGACGCCTCGACCGGCTCAAATCCATTCGTCGGCGCTGTCGGTGGACCCTCGGTGAGCGGCGGCGGTGCGACGACGTCTGCGCGCTTGTTGCCTCCCAGGATGCTGCTGATCATGGCCACAAGGCCAGCATCCTTCACGTCGTCACTCATTACGTCCCCCGGCTTTGGCCTACTCTAGCACTGCTCCGGCAGATCGCCACAACGTATGTGTAGTCCGCCTCCCGCTCGCCAGGGCCGCCTCCGTGTTGCCCCGGCGGCGCGCGCGTCCAATTACGCCGCGCCGCCGTGCGATCCATCACTGCTTCTCGAACGGAATATATTGCTGGTACTGCCTGGGCACCGAGCTGCGATAGCGCGCGGGCACCGTGCCGGTGTCGATCGAATGATTGATCTCCTGCTGCCGCGTCATCTTCTTCTTCGCCGGCTTCTTCGATGCGCTCTTCTTGGAGTCGGACGGCTGGCCTGGCGTGTCGGTGGTCGCGCTCGGCGTTGTCGTCGACGCGGCCGGGGCGGCGGTCGTCGCCGCAGGCGCCGGGGTCCCGCCGGCGGCTGGAGCGCTCTGCGCCAGCGCGAGCGGCGTTTGCATGAGAAGCGCCAGCGCTGCTGTCGCAGCCAGCAAATATGACCTTTGCATCAGAACCTCCAAAATAACTGACCCGAATGAGGCAAAGCGTAGGCCTTCGGGAGCAACGTGGGCACATTCGCCGAGGGTAGGCCGGAACCCGGCCGCGAACTGTGGCCGAGATCACATTACTCGCCGCGGCTTGCCTCATCATAGACGCACGTCGAACGCAGCGCCCACTGCGGACACCAAGACAAGCACGACAAAGTGTCGGGCAAGTCCCGGAACACGCGGTTCGAGCTGGTGTTCCACATCCAACCGTTCCCAAAGGGAGACTGAAATGCGTCGCACCATCCTCACTCTCGCATCGTTCGTGGCCTTGATTGCCGCGACATTCCCGGCGGCCCAGGCCCACGCCACCAACGACAGATATTGCCTGCAAGGCCGCATCTGGGGCTATCCCGGCAACTGCCAGTTCGCGACCTATCAGCAGTGCCAGGCCACCGCCTCCGGCACGTCGGCCTATTGCGGCGTCAACCCGCGCTACGCGTTCTCGCAGCAGCGCTATTACTGACGAATTTGCGGCGTGCGCGCATGACGCGCGCGCGCCGCCACAGTTTTACGAAAAGACGGTCCGCTGCGCGCCGCCGGCGAACCGACGCTGCGCCAAGCCGCTTGCACCCGTCGATGACGAGAATGTTATCCGTCATCGCTTTGGGAAAAATTTGCAAAGCCCTGCCGCAGCTTGTCCGCAACGCTCCCTCCCCCCAAAAATCGTCGATGCCTGACAATTGTGATCTATCTCGCTTTCGGCGGGCGTGGTCTAGCCTAGCCTGCATATTCCAGCGCGAACAACTTCAGCTCGATTTGTTTCCATCGTGATTTTCCAGGGAGGTCATTCATGAGCAGCCGCCACAGCATTACTCCGCGCGGCCTGAACGCAACGCGTTCGTCGCTTTCGCAAGGCCGCTTCGGCCGCATGTTCCGCAAGCTCGCCCCGGCGAAATTCGGTCCCAACGACGCCGACAATGTCGCGAACCTTTCCGCGCTGGCCGACAAGATGGTCGCCGATTTCGATGGGCCGAAGGACGGACCGGACGCGGAGGAGAGCGGCATTCCCGCGCTCTACACCTATTTCGGCCAGTTCATCGACCACGACATCACGTTCGATCCCGTCAGTTCGCTGACCAAGCAGCAGGATCCCGACGGGCTCGTCGACTTCCGCACGCCGGCGCTCGATCTGGACAATCTCTACGGCCGCGGTCCGAACGACCAGCCCTACATGTACGACGGCATCAAGTTCCGCCTCGGCGAGAAGCTGACCGGCGCGGGCGTGCCCGATGCCAGCGACCTGCCGCGCTTCAAGGGCCGCGCCCTGATCGGCGATCCCCGCAACGACGAGAACAGCATCGTCTCGCAGTTCCAGGCCCTGATGCTGCGCTTTCACAACCGCATGGTCGACGACAATGACAGCCTGTCGTTCGAAGAGGTGCAGCAGCGCGTCCGCTTCCACTATCAGTACGTCGTGCTGAACGACTTCCTGCCGCGCATCGTCAAGGCCGACGTGCTGGATGAACTGAAGACCGCGGGCCAATACGACCGCAGCAAGCTCGCCCACTATCACTGGAAGACCTATCCGTTCATGCCGGTCGAGTTCTCGGTTGCGGCCTACCGTCTCGGCCATTCCATGATCCGCCCCGGCTATCGCCTGAACGATGCGGGCAACATGCTGCTGCAGATCTTCCCCGACCCCCACAATCCCGACACGAACGCGCTGACCGGTTTCCGCGCCATGGGCCCGGGACGCGCCATGGACTGGGGCCGCTTCATCGATCTCGACACGCGCCCTTACGGCGTCGAGGACGACGACACCAACCCCGACAACAAGCGGCGGCTCCAGTTCGCCTATCGCATCGATGCCTCGCTGGTGGATCCGCTGCGCAAATTGCCGCCGGAAGTCGCGTCGAATCCGTCGTCGCTGGCGCTGCGCAATCTCGAGCGCGGCTGGCGGCTCGGCCTGCCCTCGGGCCAGGCGGTCGCCAGGGCGATGAACCTGACGCCGCTGACGGACGATCAGATCATCATCGGCAAGGCCGTGGACGAGCCTGGCGCAGGCGATCCACAAACCGGGATCGCAACCATCGCGAACGGCGTGTTCGCCGGCAATTGCCCGCTCTGGACCTACATCCTGGCCGAGGCGCGGCAGTCCCCAGCCGACGTCCCGATCCCCGTCACGGGCGGCCCCGGCACCGTCAAGACGCCGCAGCTCGGCCCCGTCGGCGGTCGCATCGTCGCCGAGGTGTTCCTCGGCATGATGTTCGGCGACAATTCCTCCGTGCTGTCGCAGGATCCGCAATGGACGCCGGTGACCGGCGCCAGTTTCGCGCTGAAGGACATCGTTGCCTACGCACTCGGCCAGGGCGATCCGCTGCACTGAGCCTACGCGGACGATGACGCGAGGGCCGCCCGCATCACGCGAGCGGCCTTTTGTCATCGCACGCGACGGGGAGAAGTGACCGGGTTCCTAACGCGCATCGAGAGCTGAAGATCAGTCAGCTCTCGGGCTCGCCCTCATGAACTCGTCGCGTCCGGTTTGCGCTCAGAAGGCGACATTGAGCCCGCCAGGCCATCGGTTCGGCCTTGGGCCAGGAGCGGACATCGGCACGCTCGACGGGACGGAGATACCAGGCGCGTTGGCCGGCTTCTGATTGATGACCAACTCGTATCCGCGCACTTGATCTTAGACAATGGTGCGAGCGGCGCCAGGCGTTACAGTTTTTAGGATGGCTATGGCAACCGTTCTCGTCGCGGCGATTCTCACCGCGCTCGCCACTGGGCTTGGCGCACTGCCATTCCTGTTCGTGCGGCGCTTAAGCCCCTATTGGGTGTCGATCGCGAATGCGACCGCTGGCGGCCTGATGTTCGCAGCTACCCACAGCTTGGTCGCAGAGGGCGTCTTGCTCAGCCCAGCGCGGCTGGTGGCTGGCATGCTGCTCGGGCTCGGCGGCATCCTGGCGGGAAGGACGTTAGTCGGCAAACGGCAGCATGCCGCTATCGCCGACCTCTCGGAGCTCGACGCACGCAAAGCGCTGCTGTTCATCGGTGTCATGACGGCGCATTCCTTTGCTGAGGGCGTCGGCGTCGGCGTCTCATTCGGCGGCTCGGACGAGCTTGCGATCTTCATCACCGCCGCCATCGCCGTGCACAACATCCCGGAGGGACTCGCAATCAGTCTCATGCTCGTGCCCCGCGGCATGCCGGTTTGGCAGGCTGCGCTGTGGAGCATCTTCACCAGCCTGCCGCAGCCGTTGATGGCGGTGCCGTCCTATTTGGCCGTAACCGCCTTCGCGCCGTTCCTGCCGATAGGCTTAGGCATCGCAGCAGGCGCGATGGTCTGGATGGTGTTCGCCGAACTGATTCCCGACGCCAACAAGGATGCGCCGGCAAGCGTGGTTGGCGTGACCGTGACATTGGCCTTTGCCGGGATGGTAGCCTTCCAGTATTTGCTGCTGAAGTAGGTGCTGTCTGGCGAGCGAGGGGCGCAGTCGCCGCGACGTCCAGAACCTAGCACTTTGTGGCTGCGCGGCGAAGGAGAACGGGCAAACAATTGGCAGCCGACGCTGCGGCCCAATGACCGCTTGGGGCCAGAAGCTGTCTTAAAAGCGACGACTTGAATTGCCTCATTGTCTTCAGTTGCAGACCGAAGATGGAGAACTAGGTTACTGGGCCTCGGCGATCTTCGGTCCGGATGACAGCATCTGCGCGTTGGCTGCCGAAGGCCGGTTTGACGGCGATGCCGGGTCCGGCGATCGGGAAGCGGCGTCAGGCGGCGCTCCCTGGGATGGCCGACGGGCAGCGGTTGCCGGAAGCACGATCACTTTCGCTCCGACTTTCACCCGCTCGTAAAGGTCCACGACGTCCTCGTTGGTCAGCCGGATACAGCCGGACGAAACCCGCTTCCCGATCGTATCGGGCTTGTTGGTGCCGTGAATTCGATACTCCGTCTCGCCCAGATACATCGCCCGGGCGCCGAGCGGGTTGCCGGGACCGCCGGCCATGAACCGCGGCAGATAAGGCTGACGCGAGACCATCTCCGCAGGCGGGTGCCAATCCGGCCATTCTGCTTTGCGAGCCACCGTCTGCTCACCGGACCATGCGAAACCTTCGCGGCCAACACCGATGCCGTAGCGCATCGCCTGCCTGTCGTTCAGAACGAAATAGAGGAATGTGTTTTGGGTATCGATGATCACAGTGCCCGGTGTCTGGTGGCTGGCGTAGTCAACCACCTGCCGGACAAGTGCGCCGGGACCGTCAGCGGCTTTTGGCGGTTCGACCAGCGGCGCCGGGGCCGGAATCGGAGCCGGAGCTGGCGCCGATGCATGAACCGGAGTTGCCACGTAAACCGGGGATGACGATGCCATGGCTTGGGGTGCGGACGGCTTCCCTATCGGTTGCACGCTCGCCGGGCGAGACAGCAAACCGTACCCCAACGCGGCGACGGCCACGACGCCAACTGCAACTCTCGCGGCCATCGGTAGTGCGAACGTCTTCGCCTTTCCACGTTTGGCCCGCTTGCTCATGTCTTTCCCCAGGTCATCATGCCCAAGAGAGGTACCCGGCAACATTTAAGAAACTTCGAAGCGATCCCGCTCAGACTGGAACCCGTTGACGGTGGTTAACGCCGGACTCTTGTGACGCGAAGCGGACACGCTCCGCTGTTTCGTTAACGACGGCTTCGGGTCACAAGCCGTCGCTGCTGGCCAAGCGGACCCTAGCGCGAAGCCCCGAGGCCGAGCTCCGCGAGGCGCGTCGCGAACCAGCGCGACAGCGGCTCATCGACGAGGCCGCCGACATAGACCTCCGACATCGTCACATGGTGCTTGTCCAGCACCAGCAGCACGCCGATCCAGCAGGCGAACCAGACATGCGGATCGGTCAGCGCCCGCAGCTTGTGCTGGTCGTGCGTCACCGACGTGTGATTACTCGCCTTGCGGATCTCGACGCTAAGCAAATTGTTCGGGATCTCGCGCTGATGCACGACGACATCGGGATAGATCGACTTGTCCAGATGGTCGTCGGTCGAGACGATGGTGCCGTGCGGCAGATGCAGCGTGCGTTCGCCGAGCCGGTCGTAGTTGCAATCGACTGACCAGCCGGCGAACTGCTTCTCCAGATGCACGGCGAAGCGATGCGTGATCGCGCGCTCGCCGATGTCCTTTTCGAACAGGAATCCTTCGTGGGCGTAGAAGTCCCGGAGCGCCGCGATCACCTTGTTCAGCTCGGTCTGCATCGTGCCCCCCGGCCCTCGGCGCTCCGTATGATACGCCCTACATCTGGACTTCGATCAGCCGCGGCCCGGGCTCGGCGACGGCTTCGGCCAGTGCCTTGTTGAACTCGTCCGCGTTGGTGACGGCGCGGCCGGGCACGCCCATGCCCTTGGCCAGCGCCACGAAATCCAGCGTCGGACGGTCGAGCCGCAGCATGTCGTTGGCACGCTGGCCGGGCTCGCCGGCGCCGACATTGTCGAACTCGCCGCGCAGGATCTGGTAGATGCGGTTGGCGAACACGATGGTGACGATGTTGAGGTTCTCGCGCGCCTGGGTCCACAGCGACTGGATCGTATACATCGCGCTGCCGTCGCCGACCATGGTGATCACCTTGCGGTCCGGGCAGGCGATCGCGGCGCCGATCGAGAGCGGTGTGGAGAAGCCGATCGAGCCGCCCATGTTCTGCAGCCAGTCGTGCGGCGCGGCGGCGGCTGTCGGCGGGAAGAAGGCGCGGCCGGTGGTCAGCGACTCATCGACCAGGATCGCGTTCTCGGGGATCGCATAGGCGATCGATTGCGCGATCGACGCGTGGGTCAGCGCGCCGGTCGGCTTGACCAGCTCCTGCACTGCCTGCGGCTTGACGTCCTTGGCACTGGCCTTCACCGCGCCGGCGAGCGCTTCCAGCGCCGCGACCGAATTCTCGCCCCAGGAGGTCATGCGATGGACGTCGCAGCCTTCGGGCCTCAGCACGCTCGGCTTGTTCGGATAGGCGAAGAACGCCACGGGATCGTCGGACTCGACCAGCACGATATGGCGGAACTTCGCCAGCATCGGCAGCGCGTTCTCGATCACGTAGTGGATGCGATCAATCGAGAAGCGGCCGCGGCCGCGCGCCATCTTGGGACGGAAGGTCGGGCCCATCACGGTGCAGCCGGTCTTGGCCGCGATGCGCTCGGCCAGCGCGAGGCCCTGCTCGCTCAGCGCGCTGCCGGTCATCAGCAGCAGCGTGCCCTCGCCGTCGCCGTGCAGGATTTTTGCGGCCTGCTCGACCGCCTGCGGCGAATAGCTCGCGCGCTGCTGCTCGGCCGGGACCTCGGCGATGCCGTCGGCCTCGTTCCAGGCGGTGTCGGCGGGCAGGATCAGGGTCGCGATCTGCGGCGGCGCGCTTTTGGCGGCGGCAATCGCCGCGGCGCCGTCAGCGGCAACCGATTTGGAATCCGGCGAGGTGCGGACCCAGGACGACATCGGCCGGGCGAGGCCCTCGATGTCGGAGGTCAGCGGCGCGTTGTAGCCGATATGGTAGACCGCGTGCTGGCCGACGATGTTGACGATGCCGGAATTCGCCTTCTTGGCGTTGTGCAGATTGGCAAGGCCGTTGGCAAGGCCCGGGCCGAGATGCAGCAGGGTCGAGGCCGGCGTGCCCTTCATGCGGAAATAGCCGTCGGCAGCGCCCGTCACCACGCCTTCGAACAGGCCGAGCACGCAGCGCATGCCCGGCACGCGATCCAGCGCTGCGACAAAATGCATCTCGGAGGTGCCCGGGTTGGTGAAGCAGACGTCGACCCCACCCTTGACCATCGTCCGCACCAGGCTTTCCGCACCGTTCATTCTTTTTGCTCCCACAACCGGCGATTTCGAGTGATCCATCTGACCAATCATTGTTCGCGGCATCCGTCAAAGCAATAGGGGGCATCGCGGCCCTGCCCCGCGCCGCGACGCGCTGGTTTGGCTAACGCTTTTTGGCAAACTGGCCCGGTTGCCGATTTGGTAACGCCATTCGTTAATGGTTGGCTTGTTCGGAAAGGACTTGCCTCACGGGGCCGTGGCTTGCGAAATGCCGGCAAATATGGCCTGTGGCCTTCGTTGAATCGATTTTTTTGCTGGGGGAAACAATGATCCGGTTTTTTGCCGCGCCGATTGCCGCCATTGCACTGCTGACGGCCACCGCCGGCGGCGCCTTTGCCGAAGAGTTCGACTCGCGCGACATCATGGGCGGCGGCCCGAACTTCTTCCGCGGCGGCTCGAGCCCGATCCCCCGCACCACCGTCAACTACTCCGGCAACTATGCCCCCGGCACGATCGTGGTGAACACCTCCGAACGGCGGCTCTATCTGGTGCTCCAGAACGGCCAGGCGCTGCGCTACGGCATCGGCGTCGGCCGCGACGGCTTCCGCTGGGGCGGGGTGCACAGGATCACCGCCAAGAAGGAGTGGCCGGACTGGACGCCGCCGTCGCAGATGCTGGCCCGCCGGCCCGACCTGCCGCGCCACATGAAGGGCGGCATCGAAAACCCGCTCGGCGCGCGCGCGATGTATCTCGGCTCGACGCTGTACCGCATCCACGGCTCCAACGAGCCGGAGACGATCGGCCAGGCCGTCTCCTCGGGCTGCTTCCGCATGACCAACGACGACGTCAGCGACCTCTATAGCCGCGTCTCGGTCGGCACCACCGTGGTCGTGCTGAACAACTGAAGCGCAATTGGCCTCCACGCACGTGGTGTGCTCCCTCTCCCGCTTGCGGGAGAGGGTTGGGGAGAGGGTCTCACCGCAACGGGACAATCCCCCAGAGGAGAGAGCCCTCACCCGCCGCTACGCGGCGACCTCTCCCGCAAGCGGGAGAGGTTGAGGGAGCCGCAGCTTCGGCTGGATCACACGAAGTCTGTCACGCTTTTGCTACAGATGATTGGCGGGAACCCGCAGGGCGCGTGAATTTGCGGTCTTGTGCGCGCGACGCGAATACGGCAGCGTCGGGTGACGATGAGCGCATTGAATCCGCCCTCGCTTTCCCTCCGCATCGCCCTCCTGGCGCTCGCAGCGCTCACCGGTGTGCCTGACACCGCTACCATGGCCGCCGCAGGCGAATTGCCCGCGATCGCCTCGCGCCAGCGCGCCGAGAAGAAGAGCTTTACCGATAGCGAGATCGTCGAGGGTTTTCTCAAGACCGCTTTCGGCGCCGAATACCACCTCGCCGGCCGCGTCGACCGCATCCGCAAATTCGACGGTCCGGTGCGCGTGTTCGCCGAGAGCGACCGCGCCGACCGCAAGACACAGCTCGCCAAGGTCGTCGCCGACATCGGCACGCGCGTGCAGCATCTCGACATCGCCATGGCCGGCAGCAGCGAGGCGGCGAACGTGCGGGTGAAGCTCGTGCGCGACCGCGATCTGTTCCGCACCATCTCGAGCTTCTACGGCGCGGAGAAGGCGCGCGAGATCCGCACCTCGCTCGATCCGCAATGCCTGTCCGGCTTCCGCAAGAACGACAATTTCGAGATCGAGCATTCCGACGTCATCCTCACCGTCGACAACGGCGACTTCACCTTCCTCGACTGCGCCTATGAGGAGCTGCTGCAGTCGCTCGGTCCGATCAACGACACCACGAGCGTGCCCTGGACCATGTTCAACGACAACGTCTCGATGGGCTATTTCGACGTCTACGACCAATACATCCTCAACCTGCTCTACGACCCCCGCATCAAGCCCGGCATGACCGTGCTGGAGGTCAAGGCGGTGCTGCCCGCCGTGCTCACCGACGTGCGCGCCTGGGTGAGGCGGGTGAACGATCTGAAGGAGTGAGGGATTCTTACCTCTCGCCGCCTCACACCTTCCTTGCCTTCGTCATCAGGAACTGCTGGCGCATCACGTTGTGGCCGGCGTCGAAATACTCCGAGATCAGCGCCTCGAACTCGGCACGGAAGCTCTTGAGCTTGTCCGGCTCGTCCTTGTACTGGGCGACGAGCTTGATCAAGGGCCCGATCGTCGATTCCATGGTGCGGCGGAAATGCTGCGGGCTGAGTGCCGACGGCGTCATCATGTCCATCTCGAAAGAGAGATCCTTCGCTTTCCCTGCGAGACGCTCGGCGACGATCTTCGGATCGCCCCACAACACCGGTGATGCCACGCCCTCGGGCGGCGGCAGATGGCGGCCGATCATCGCGAACATCCGTCCGACATACAGATGCGGCGGCCAGGTGGAGAACGCGATGGTGCCGCCAGGCTTCAGCACGCGCAGCATCTCGCCGATGGCAACGTCCGGGCGCGGCGCGAACATGTGGCCGAACTGGCTGAGCACCACGTCGAACTCGTTGTCGCCATAGGGCAGGCTTTCCGCGTCGCCGTCGACGAAGTCGACATCGAGGTTCACCAGTTGCGCATGCTCGCGGGCGCGCTCGATCAGAACCGGCGACAGGTCGAGACCCCTCACCTTTGCCCCGCGACGCGCCGCCGTGATCGCGACAACGCCGGTGCCGCATCCGACGTCGAGCAGCCTTTGACCGGCGGCAACGCCGGCAAAACCGACGAGCTTGGCGGCGGTCGGTGTCGTGAAAACCTCCATCGGCGTGAACAGCGACCAGGCTTCCTTCTGGACAGCCTTGAAACTTGCAAACGGATCCTGCGCGGTCATGGAACTCTCCCATCGCTCGAGGTCGATCTCCATGAGGCGGGCGACGGACGCGGAAGGTTCAACGCGGGCTGATGGTCGCAACGGCACTGCGTTCCGGCTGGCGGACCGCCTCACCTCGCATCGGCATACACCGTGGCGCGCGACACGCCGAGATGGGCGGCGATGATGTCGGAGGCGCGGCGCACCTGCATGCTGCCGGCATCGCGCAATTCGCGCAGCAGGGTGCGGCGGTCTTCCGTGGAAAGCGCGCGGGGCGTGGTGGCGCGGCGCGCGGCGAACCGGTCGATATGGGCGCGGATGGCGTCGGCGCCGACGGGGTTGAGGGATTCGCGCGGATTGTTTTGCGCATCGACGCTGACGAACTGGCCGATCGCGCTCTGCAAACCCTGGAACAGCGTCAGATCGACGTTGAGGCAGAGGGCGGCGACGTATGAACCGTCCGCGCCCTTGATGCCGATCGAGGTGCTCTTGGCCTGCCGTCCGTCGGCGAAGCTGTTGGCGTAGTTCGAGATCACCTGCGCGTAGTTGGGATCGGCGATGCGGGCGAGGCCAAGCTCGGTCGCGCCCTGGCCGACCTTGCGGCCCGACAGGTTGTTGTGAATGGCGACGATCGCGTTCGTGGGATCGGTGAGATCGTGCAGCACGACCTCGCAGAACGGCGCAAAGGTCTCCCCCAGCCCCTGCGCGATCTGCTGCAACTGGTCGAACAGCAGCTTTCGTTCGGCCGTGGCCCTGCCCGATGCGGCGGACGCGGATTTGCTGCGGCTCATCGCCCGGCCCTACTGCACGAGATCGGCAACGATTGTGGCGGCCTTCAGCCCCGTGCCGGTGAGCACCGCGACCGTGGTCTCGTTCGCCTTGATGGCGCCAGCGGCGGAGAGCTTGTCCAGCGCGGCGGCTGCGCTGGCGCTGGTCGGCTCGGCAAACAGGCCTTGCCGTGCAAGTCGTCGCAGGGCGGCGACGATCTCGTCCTCGGCGAGCGCCACGGTGCCGCCGCCGCTCTCGCGCAAGGCGGCGATGATCTCGCGCAGACGCAGGGGATTCTTGATCGCGGTGCCCTCGGCGATGGTCTTGCTCACCTCGCGCGCGACCGGCGTATCGACGCCGGCCTTGAAGCTCGCATCGATCGGCGAGCAGTTCTGCGGCTGTGCCGCGAACAGGCGCGGCAGCTTCGCGATCTGGCCGGCCTTCAGCAGCTCGCGGAAGCCGAAGGCGCAACCGAGCAGGCTGCTGCCGGCGCCGACGGGGACGATGACGTTGTCGGGGGCGCGGAAGCCGAGGTCTTCCCAGATTTCATAGGCGAGCGATTTGGTGCCTTCGAGAAAGAACGGCTGCCAGTTGTGGCTGGCGTAAAAAGTCTGGCTCGACTGGCGGATCGCGTCGGCCTCCGACTCCTCGCGTGGCCCTTCGACGAGTTGCACCGCCGCGCCGTAAGCGCGCACCTGCGCGATCTTGGCCGGCGACGTCGAGGCCGGCGCCAGGATCTTCACGCGCATGCCGCCGGCGGCACCTAACCCCGCCATCGACGAGCCTCCATTGCCGGAAGAGTCCTCCAGAATGGCGTCGACGCCGATCTGCCGCAGGAAGGACAGCATCACCGCCGAGCCGCGGTCCTTGAAGCTGCCGGTCGGGTTGAACCATTCGAGCTTGAACAGCGGGCGCAGGTCGCCCCACTGCTGCTGCACCAGTGGCGTGCAGCCCTCGCCGAGCGTGATCGATTCTTGATCTCGACCGGCAGCGCCGCCCGGTAGCGCCACAGCGACCGTGTGCGCGGCTCAACCTCCTCGCGGGAGATCCCGGCCCCCGGTGTCACCAGCAGCGGCGTGCGCTGGTCCGAGCACCAGCGCGGCTGGTCGAGCGGATAGAGCTTTCCGGTGCGGGGGTCGATGTAGCTGGCGGCGGGCATGGCAGACTCCATGGCAGAGATGATCTACACGATTTGTCTGATTATATACGTTCTGTCCAGTCGCAGCGCAATCGCCACAACACCTCTTGAAAACAGGAAAACCAAAACTATTTCAAATCCTTAGTCCTATCGCACGGATCGAACGGCAAGGTTCGGCCGGAGCGAGGGCGCGGGATTCACGCGGACCGGACTGGGTTCGCCGACGATGGAATTTGGCGATGAGCGCCTGCCGGGCGCACCAGCATTAACTTGTCTGTCGCGCTCGGCCGCTACAATATGTTGGATTGTGCTTGCGCCGCCGGTGCTCCGCATTGGCAACGCAAAGTGAGCCAGGCCCGTCCGAGCGGCGGGCCGTTGGCTTTTTGGGAGCCTGGACATGAGCCGCGCGAACCGTACCGATCACATCCGCCTGACCTCCCATCCGGAGCCGGGCAGGAAGGCCGCTTTTCCGATCCATTGGGGCGCAGCCGATGCGCGCACCCGCGGGCCGATCATCGGGACGGTGTCGCGCGCTGGGGATCGCAACGTGATCGGCAGCCATGGCGGCTCCTACGCGATGTACCGCGCGCTCGCCGTCTCCGCCGGGGCGCTCGATCCCATCAGGCGTCCCGACCTCACCAACACGTTTCCGGCAGCCACCATCGGGCCGTTTCCGCAATGGAACGATCCGGCCAAGATCGTCGCGCTCGACCCCTGGGGGCATCTCGTCGCCGAGAATTTTGGCAAGGAGATCGCCGAGGGCTCCGACATCCGGCCGAGCATCGCGGTGACGCGCGCCCGGCTCGACCTGCCCGAGATCCGCGAGGCGCTGGCCGCAAAACGGCTGCGCGCCGACGGCGAGGTCGTGCATGCCAATGGCAGCGTGTCGGTGGTGAAGATCGCGATCGATCCGGTCTGGTATCTGCCGGGCCTCGCCACGCGCTTCGGCACCGGCGAGACCGAGCTGCGCCGCACGCTGTTCGAGCAGACCGCCGGCATGTTCCCGGAGCTGGTGACGCGGCCGGACATGAAGGTGTTCCTGCCGCCGATCGGCGGCACCACAGTCTACATGTTCGGCGACGTCAGCAAGCTGCCCGACCATCGCACCAAGATCACCTGCCGCGTCCATGACGAGTGCAACGGCTCCGACGTGTTCGGCTCCGACATCTGCACCTGCCGGCCCTATCTCATCCACGGCATCGAGGAATCCGCGCGCGGCGCGCAGGAGGGCGGGCTCGGGCTCGTCGTCTACAACCGCAAGGAAGGCCGCGCGCTTGGCGAGGTCACGAAATTCCTGGTCTACAACGCCCGCAAGCGCCAGGAGGACGGCGATGCCGCCGCCGCCTATTTCGAGCGGACCGAATGCGTCGCCGGCGTGCAGGACGCGCGCTTCCAGCAATTGATGCCGGATACCATCCACTGGCTGGGGCTGAAGCGCATCGACCGCTTCCTGTCGATGAGCGACATGAAGCACGACGCGCTGACCTCGCAGGGCATCGACATCGTCGAGCGCGTGCCGATCCCGCCGGAGCTGATTCCAGCCGACGCCTATGTCGAGATCGCGGCCAAGAAGGCTGCCGGCTACTACTCGACCGACATCGCGCCGGAGAAGGACGTCAACGGCGTGGTCGGGCGTTCGCTGGAAAAATACTGATCGATTGATGGCGGACACCGGAGAACAACAGGCCCGCTCGCTGCTCACCGCAACAGCGGTTCGCGCGCGCGCCGGGCAGATGCTCGAGCTTGGCCTCAAGGGCGAGCTCAGCCACTTCACGATCGATCTCGACCGCATGGACGGCGTTGCGGACGCGGTGCTCGCGGTCACGCGAAAAGCCTATCCGACGCTGGACGTTCCCTTCCACGCCCGCTGGCGGCATTTTGTGCTCGGCGGCGCCGATCGCTGGGCGCGCCTTGCCGACGCCTCGTCGTGGCCGGATCGCGCGGCGCGGGCGCGCGCGGAGTTCGACCTTGCCATCGTCAGCGTGCTGCTCGATGCCGGCGCCGGCGCTGCCTGGCGCTATCGTGACGCGGTGACGGGCGAAAGCATCGGCCGGTCCGAGGGGCTTGCGATCGCGAGCCTCGACATGTTCGCAAGCGGGCTCTTCTCCAGCGATGCCCGCGCGCCGTTCAGGGCCGACGCCGACGTGCTCGCAAAACTGCCGCTTGCCGCCCTCACCTCTGCGTTTCAGGTCAGCGACGCCAATCCGCTGCTCGGCCTCGACGGACGCACGGATCTGCTGCGGCGTCTGGGCAAGCAAGTGGCGGACCGCGCCGAGGTTTTCGGCCTGCACGATACGCCGCGGCCCGGCGGCCTGTTCGACCACATCGCGGCGCAGGCTGTGGGCGGCGCCATCGCCGCGCCGGCGATCCTGTCCGCGGTGCTGAACCAGCTCGGGCCGATCTGGCCATCGCGGCTGGAGCTTGCAGGGATTCCGCTCGGCGATTGCTGGCGCCATCCGGCGATCAAGGCGGATGATGCGACCGCCGGCCTCGTGCCTCTGCACAAGCTGTCGCAGTGGCTGAGCTATTCGCTGATCGAGCCGCTCCAGCGTGCCGGCTTCGCGGTCACCGACATCGACGGCCTGACCGGACTTGCCGAATACCGCAATGGCGGCCTGTTCGTCGATCACGACGTGCTGCGCCTGCGCGATGCCGCTGATGCCGACCGCGCACATGCGGTGGATTCCCTGCTCGTCGTCGAATGGCGCGCGCTGACCGTCGCGTTGCTGGATCGTCTTGCCGAGCCGGTTCGCACCAAGCTCTGCCGCACGCCTGAGACCTTGCCGCTCGCCAGCATCCTGGAAGGCGGCACCTGGGCCGCGGGCCGCGCCATCGCCTTCGCACGCCGTCCCGACGGTTCGCCGCCGCTCAAGGTGATCAGCGACGGCACGGTTTTCTGACCCTCCCCCCCTGTGGGAGAGGGTGGCTTCGCGAGAGCGAAGCCGGGTGAGGGGTATGTCTCTGCGGGCACATCTCTCACCGGAGTTTGCTGAAACAGACCCCTCATCCGGCGCTTCGCGCCACCTTCTCCCACAAGGGGAGAAGGAAGAAGCGCCGGCTCGTTGCATTTCAATCAACGCGCATTTCGTTAGGAGCGTTACATGGAAGGCGTCACGATCGTCGATCATCCGCTGGTGCAGCACAAGCTGACGCTGGTGCGGGACAAATCCATCTCGACCAAGTCGTTTCGCGAGCTGATCAAGGAGATCGGCATGCTCCTGTGCTACGAGGTGACGCGCGACCTGCCGCTCGCCGACACCGTCATCGAGACGCCGCTGGCGACGATGCACTCGGCCAAGATCGCCGGCAAGAAGCTGGTGTTCGTGCCGATGCTGCGCGCCGGCACCACCTTCGTCGACGGCATGATGGACCTGGTGCCGACCGCCCGCGTCGCGCATATCGGGCTCTACCGCGAGCCGCACAGCTTTGCCGCGGTCGAATATTTCTTCAAATCGCCGTCCGATCTCGGCGAGCGGCTTGCGATCGTGGTGACACCGGTGGTCGCCACCGCCAACACGGCCGTGGCCGCCATCGACCGGCTCAAGGAGCGCGGCGCCAAGGACATTCGCCTCGCCTGCCTGATCGCCGCGCCGGAAGGGTTGGAGCGGCTGCGCGGATTGCATCCGGACGTGCCGATCTGGACGGCCGCGGTGGACGAAGGTCTCGACGAGAACGGCTTTATTTTGCCGGGCCTCGGAGACGCCGGCGACCGCGCCTACGGGACGAGATAAGAGCGAAGCCTAAAGCACGATGAGATTAGGTTTGATGCAGCAACGAAGGGGCTGCGCTCCCTCTCCCGCTTGCGGGGGAGGGCTGGGGTGGGGGTGTCTCCGCAAGCGAGAACCCCTGTGTGGAGAGAACCCTCACCCGGCGCTTCGCGCCGACCTCTCCCGCAAGCGGGAGAGGTTGGAACGAGCCCGCGGCCAATCGATTCAACTCAAAGCCATCCGCTCTAGATCTTCCCGCTGCCGCAAATGCCCTTCAGCGCCCGCCACTCCGCATCTGTCAGCAGCGGCGGGCCGCTGACGGGACGATCTTCCTTGGTCATGCGGGCGAGACGGTCCTCGGTCAGCGGGTGGCTCGACAGGATCGTGAAACCGCTGCCGCCTTCCTTGCCGGTGATGCGGAACATCAGCTCGGCCGAGGGCCTCGGCGAGCGGCCGAGCGCGTGCATGATGTCGATGGCGAAGGTGTCGGCGCCGGTCTCGGCCTCGCGCGAATAGGAGGCCTCGACCACGCTGCGCGAGGCGAAGATCACGGCGGATGAGCCGGTGACGTCGCCGAACAGCAGGCCGATCAGGAACGAGGTGCCCCCGTTGTAGATCAGGCCGCGCATGTTGTCGTGATGCTTGAGATGGCCGAGCTCGTGGGCGAGGATGCCGGCAAGCTCGTCGGGGCTTTCGGCCCTGTCGAGCAGGCCCTGCAGCAAGAACACCTTGCCGCCGGGCAGCGCGAACGCGTTCGGCACCGAGGTCGGCAGCACGCCCGCGGTCATGGAATCGTCGTCGAGGCCGGCGGCATCGCGCAAGCGGTTGACCAGTTTTGTGAACGCGGCCTTGCCCGCGGGGTCTTCGCACGTGCGGCCGCCGAAGATGGTCTTCACCTGGACCTCGGACGCATCGCCAATGCGGCGCTCGATCGGCTTCGGCACCAGCGGCGCGAGGCGATCGGCAGCGAGCGGCACGCCGAACAGCACGACACAGACGATCGAGACGGCGGCGGCCACCGACCAGCCGACGATTTTCGCGATACCGCGGCGCGTAGTCTGGTGCTCGTCGAGACGCATGCAGCGGACGCTCACGTCTGCCGCGAGTGCAGTATCGCGAATCTCCAGCCGTGCCAGCGGCGGCGCGAACGTCGAGGCCAGACGCAGGATACCGGCCGGACTGTCGGCACGCCGAATGTCGGCATAGGCCCAGCGAACGGGCGTCGCGCCCTCTTCAACGATCTCAAGCGCATCACCGAGCGTCAGCGTCACCTGCCGCCTGCGGCTCGACACGCCGTCGAAGTAGATCGTCGGCTTTGCGGACTGCGCCGGAGCCTCGGTGGACAACTCACTCACAGATCAGAATCCCGCGACATCGAGCCCATCGGCAAAGCCTTCGCCGAGCGCGCTGGCGAGCTCGCCGCTGCCGCGCACGTCCGCCGCGGCTCCGATGTTATGCACCTCGACGGTCTCCAGCACCTTGGCCCAGAGATCGCGCTGAAGATAGACCCGCATGATGATGTTGATCGCAAGCGCCAGGGCGAAATAGCCGATGACCATCATCGCCAGCATCGGAATGCTCTTGGCGGTATTGTCGGGGCCGAACACCTGCTCGACCGGAAGGCCGCTCAGCTTGACGACGAGCATGGTGGCACCGCCGAGATAGGCGGCGAAGATGATCGAGAGCAGCATCCACCAGCCGATCACCTTCCAGTACAGGCCGTAGAATGCGTTATGCGGCAGCTCCGAGGACAGGCTGACGCCGCCGATGCGGATGCCGTCCAACCACCAGCGCCATTCGCGCGCCTTGAACTCGGCATAGAAGAACGGGGCGAGCGGGAAGATGACCAGCGCGATCGGGCTGAGCAGCCAGAGCCACCAGCCGCGCTTGAAGAACGTCCAGCCATCGCCTTCGAAATCGCCGGAGAGATCACCGTAATGGGTGTGCTGCATCTTGTAGCGTTCGAGCGAAGCCTCGCGCCAGGGCAGCGCCAGGCCGAGCGTCAGGAACACCAGCAGGCCCCACAGCATGGCCCGGAACGAATAGGCCCAGCCCGAGCCGTCCATCCAGAACCGTACGCCGCGCCAGACCGTGCGGGTCAGGCGATAGCGCCGCGCGCGAAAAATCGCGAACTGGCCGAAGGCATAAAAGCTGATGAAGAGCGGCGTCGAGGCAAAGCCCTGCCAGCGCTCGAACTCGATACCGATGAGGAAATAGGCGAGATAGATCGGCACGAGGATCGCCAGCGCGAACAGAAAGCCGATCAACAGCTCCTTGCCCCGGCCGGTATATTCGGCGGCGTCGCCGTCGATCGACGTGTTCGACCACAAGTGACGGCGGATGTCGGTGACGAGCCAGAACCGGTAGAAGCCGAAAGTGACCAGCTCCAGCATGGCACCCTTGGTGACCATTTTGCGGAACACGGAGCGGTCTCCGGCGAAGTCGACGCGCGTGGGCGGCAGTGGCGGCGGGACGGGCTCGGAGCCGATAGGGGCCCATTGCATGTCGTTCACGGCGGCAACCTCGGGATGTTGGCCTGTTGCGGTCAAACTATAGATCAGAGATTGGTCGATCCCCAAGACGGGCGGGTTCGATTTACCCCGATTCAAGTCGGTTTCTGGCACGTTTCCCGGTCTGCCGGCGTGCGGGGGATCACGTTGACACATCTACGTGACAGGCCCCGGATGCTCACGCAAAGGTTGGATGTGGCAAAACTCGCCCTTGCCCCGACGCAGACAACCGGCTGTAATTGCAAATCAAATACCGCAGCGCAGAATTCAACGAGAACGCGCGGTTCACGTCAGGGAGAGCAGTCATGCACGGGACCATCGAAAGCACGGCAAAGCTCGATGCATTGCGCGAGCGCGCCACGTCACTGCCGCTGGAGCAATTCGATCCCGGCGATCCTGAATTGTTCAGGACCGATACGTTCTGGCCCTATTTCGATCGCCTGCGCCGTGAAGACCCCGTGCACTACTGCAAGGACTCGATGTTCGGGCCGTACTGGTCGGTGACGCGCTACAACGACATCATGGAGATCGAGACCAACCATTCGGTATTCTCCTCGGCCTCCGCGCTCGGCGGCATCACCATCCGCGACATCGATCCCGACCTGCGCCGCGAAAGCTTCATCTCGATGGACCCGCCACGCCATGCGGCACAGCGCAAGACCGTCGCGCCGATGTTCACGCCGACGCATCTGGACAATCTCGCGCTCAACATCCGCGCCCGCTCGGCCGAGTGCCTCGACAATCTGCCGCGCGGCGAGGTGTTCGACTGGGTCGACCGCGTCTCGATCGAGCTCACCACGCAGATGCTGGCGGTGCTGTTCGACTTCCCCTGGGAGGACCGCCGCAAGCTGACGCGCTGGTCGGATATCGCCACCACCATTCCCGGCCCCGACGGCCTCGTCGCCACCGAAGACGAGCGGCAGGCCGAGTTGACCGAATGCGCCGGCTATTTCGCGCGCCTGTGGAAGGAGCGCATCGAACAGCCTCCTAAGAGCGACCTGCTTTCCATGATGGCGCATGGCGCGGCGACGCGCGACATGGACGCGAAGAACTTCCTCGGCAATCTCGTCCTTTTGATCGTCGGCGGCAACGACACCACCCGCAACACCATGTCGGGCTCGATCTACGCGCTGAGCCAGCATCCGGAGCAATATCGCAAGCTGCGCGAGAATCCGGCGCTGCTCGACAGCTTCGTGCCGGAAGTGATCCGCTGGCAGACGCCGCTGGCGCATATGCGCCGCACCGCACTCTCCGACTTCGAGTTCCGCGGCAAGCAGATCAAGAAAGGTGATAAGGTCGTGATGTGGTACGTCTCGGGCAACCGCGACGAGGAGGCGATCGAGAAGCCCTACGATTTCATCATCGACCGCGCCCGCCCGCGCACGCATCTGTCCTTCGGCTTCGGCATCCACCGCTGCGTCGGCTTGCGGCTTGCCGAACTCCAGCTCAAGATTATCTGGGAAGAGATCCTCAAGCGCTTCGATCATATCGACGTGGTCGGCGAACCCAAGCGGGTCTATTCGAGTTTCGTAAAGGGACTTGAAACCTTGCCGGTGAAGATTGCGGCGTAGATTCGCAGTAAGATGAGCGTGAACGACATCCACAAGGAAGCTGCGCCCCCTCTCCCGCTTGCGGGGGAGGGCTGGGGTGGGGGTGTTTCCGCGGGCGAGAACCCCCAAGAGGAAAGAGCCCTCACCCGGCGCTACGCCATAGCCGAGGCTGCGCCTCGGCGTTCTAAGTGGACGGCCGCCGAAGGCGGCCTATGCCTCTCCCGCAAGCGGGAGAGGTCAGAAAAACAACTGGAGCCACGACCATGAACATCCAGACGCCGGTTAAAGTGGACAAGGCCGAACGCATGCGCAGGGCGCGCGGGGAAGCCTACGCGACCCCGCTCGCGCAGTTCCACCCCGGTGCCCCCAGGCTGTTCCAGGACGACACGCTGTGGCCGTGGTTCGAGCGGCTGCGCAAGGAAGAGCCGGTGCATTACTGCACCAACGCGCCGATCGAGCCGTACTGGTCGGTGGTGAAGTACAACGACATCATGCATGTCGACACCAACCACGGCATCTTCTCCTCCGACTCGACGCTCGGCGGCATCTCGATCCGCGACGTGCCGGAAGGCTACGACTATCCGAGCTTCATCGCGATGGACCAGCCCCGGCATTCGGCGCAGCGCAAGACGGTGTCGCCGATGTTCACGCCGACGCATCTGGACGAGCTGGCAAAGTTGATCCGCCAGCGCTCGCAGACCGTGCTCGACAACCTGCCGCGCAACGAGACCTTCAACTTCGTCGAGCGCGTCTCGATCGAATTGACGACGCAGATGCTGGCGACGCTGTTCGACTTCCCCTGGGAGGAACGGCGCAAGCTGACCCGCTGGTCCGACGTCTCGACCGCGCTGCCCAAGAGCGGCATCGTCGCCTCGGCCGAAGAGCGCCGCCGCGAGATGGACGAATGCTACGCCTACATGTCCAAGCTGTGGAACGAGCGCGTCAACTCCGCCCCGCGCAACGATCTGTTGTCCCTGATGGCCCATAACGACGCGACGCGCTTCATGGACCCCGACAACCTCATGGGCAACATCATCCTGCTCATCGTCGGCGGCAACGACACCACGCGCAACACCATGACCGGCTCGGTGCTGGCTCTGAACGAGAACCCCGAGCAATACGACAAGCTGCGCGCCAACCCTGCGCTGATCGACTCCATGGTGCCGGAGGTGATCCGCTGGCAGACCCCGCTCGCCCATATGCGGCGCACCGCTCTGCAGGATACCGAGATTGGCGGCAAGCAGATCAAGAAAGGCGACCGCGTCGTGATGTGGTACGTCTCCGGCAACCGCGACGAGGAGGCGATCGACCGCCCGAACGAGTTCATCATCGACCGCCCGCGGCCGCGCACGCACCTCTCCTTCGGCTTCGGCATCCACCGCTGCGTCGGCATGCGCCTCGCCGAACTCCAGCTCAAGATCGTCTGGGAGGAGATGCTGAAGCGCTTCGACCGCATCGAGGTGGTTGGCGAGCCCAAGCGGATCTATTCGAGCTTCATCAAGGGGTATGAGTCGCTGCCGGTGCGGATACCGGGGTAGCGATTACGCCGTCCTTGCGGCGCATTCGACTTTATCCCCTCACCCTGAGGAGCGCGCTCTTTCGCGCGCGTCTCGAAGGGCGAGGCCGAGAGCCGGGCCTGCATCCTTCGAGACGCGCGAAGACGCGCTCCTCAGGATGAGGATCGGGCCCCTGGCCCAGCTATAAAATTCCGGCATGACAGGTCGCGCCAGATACGAAGGCAAGATGGCGCGCGGCTGTTCTACGACACGGCATCTAACTCAACTTGATGTCCCACACCCCTTCCTTGCGGCAGGCGGCGACCTCCTCGCGCAGGAGCGCGGTGATGGCCAGCGAGGCCGTCGAGGCCGGGCGGTCGATCGGAGAAGCGAAAATGAGCTCGCGCGTCATCGGCCTGGACACGACAGCGGTTTCCAGCCGCCCGTCCGCGACCTCGCCGTGGACCGACGAGGGCGGCAGCAGCGCGAAACCGAGCCCCTCCTCCACGAGGCTCGTCAGCACGCGAAACGAATCCGCCTCGAGCTGGACGTTGAGCTTGATCTTGCGCTGGGCGGCGGCGTGCTCGATCAACGCACGGAGGCCGTGGGAATGACTGGGCAGCACCAGCCGCTGCCGGAGCAGCCAGCCGATCTCGACGCTCTTCTTGCGCGCGAGGCCGCAGCCGCGCGGGCCGACCGCGACGATGTTGTCGCGGCCGAGGCTCTGCACGTTGAGATGCAGATCGGCCGAGCGGCCATAGAGGATGGCGAGATCCATCTCGCCGCGGTGCAGCCATTCGACCAGGTGGCCGCTGTAGCTCTCGACAATGCGCAGCGAAATGCCGGGAAATTTCTCGACGCAGCGCCGCGCGAAGCGCGCCGACAGCACGCAGCTCACGGTCGGAACCAGGCCAAGCACGACCTGGCCGGACGGCGGCCCCTTGGCCGACTGGATGTCGTCGCGGATCTGGTCGATCTGCCGCACGATGCCGGAGGTGCGTGCGAGCAGAAGCCGCCCGGCCTCGGTCAGCACCATGCCGCGACCGTTGCGCGTGAACAGTTCGATGCGCAGCTCGTGTTCCAGAAGCTTGATCTGGCGGCTGAGCGCCGGCTGCGCCACGCGCAGCGTGTCGGACGCCTTGGAGAGGCTGCCGAGCTCCGCCACGCAACTGAAGGTCCTGAGCTGCCGGAAATCCATGCTTGCCAATCCTCGAAGGCTACTCCATACGCTATAGCAAATGAGCATAGGGGGCGGGCGTTGTTTTCACAACGCCAGAGGATCGGCCGGCGTTATCTTAACTGCCGCTACAATTGGGAAACGCCATGAGTGAAGAACACCACAGCGAAGATCACGCCGACATCCGCGAAGCCGTCGCAAAGCTCTGCGCGCAGTTTCCCGGCGAATACTGGCGCAAGCTCGATCGCGAGATGGCCTATCCGAAGGCCTTCGTCGACGCGCTGACCGAGGCCGGGTATCTCTCGGTGCTGATCCCCGAGGAATATGGCGGCGCGGGCCTGAAGCTTTCCGCGGCGGCCGCAATCCTCGAAGAGATCCAGCGCGCAGGCTGCAATGGCGGCGGCTGCCATGCCCAGATGTACACGATGGGCACGGTGCTGCGGCACGGCAATGCCGAGCAGAAGGCAAAATATCTGCCGAAGATCGCGAGCGGCGAATTGCGCCTGCAGGCCTTCGGCGTCACCGAGCCGACCAGCGGCACCGACACCTCCTCGCTGAAGACCTTTGCGCGCAAGGAAGGCAACGACAGCTACATCGTCAACGGCCAGAAGATCTGGACCAGCCGCGCCGAGCATTCCGACCTGATGGTGCTGCTGGCGCGCACCACGCCGAAGGAGCAGGTCAAGAAGCGCACCGACGGCCTTTCCGTGTTCATCGTCGACATGCGCGAGGCCAAGAACAATGGCCTCGAGATCCGCCCGATCCGCACCATGATGAACCACGCCACCACCGAAGTGTTCTTTACCGACATGAAGGTGCCGGCGGAGAATCTGATCGGCGAGGAAGGCAAGGGCTTTCGCTACATCCTCTCCGGCATGAATGCCGAGCGCATCCTGATCGCGGCCGAATGCGTCGGCGACGCCAAATGGTTCATCGCCAAGGCCACGAACTATGCCAAGGAGCGCAGCGTTTTCGGCCGGCCGATCGGCCAGAACCAGGGCATCCAGTTTCCGATCGCGAAAGCCTACGCCTCGATGCGCGCGGCCGAGCTGATGGTGAAGGAAGCCACCCGCAAATACGAGGCCGGGCTCGACTGCGGCGCGGAAGCCAACATGGCGAAGATGCTGGCGGCGGATGCCTCTTGGGAAGCGGCCAATGCCTGCATCCAGACCCATGGCGGCTTCGGCTTTGCCGAGGAATACGACGTCGAGCGCAAATTCCGCGAGACGCGGCTCTACCAGGTGGCGCCGATCTCGACCAATCTGGTGCTGTCCTACGTCGCCGAGCATGTGCTCGGCATGCCCCGCTCGTACTGAGGCAGCAATCATGGGAGCACTTGACGGGATCAGGGTGATTGCGGTCGAGCAGGCGGTGGCGGCGCCGTTCTGCTCCTCGCGCCTGGCGGATGCCGGCGCGGAGGTGATCAAGATCGAGCGGCCGGAAGGCGATTTCGCCCGCGGCTATGACGCGGCGGCCAAGGGCCAGAGCAGCTATTTCGTCTGGCTCAACCGCGGCAAGCAGTCGGCGGTGGTCGATCTCGCCACCAAGGAAGGCTGCGCCGAACTGGAGAAGCTGATCGCGAGCGCCGACGTGCTGATCCAGAACCTCAAGCCGGGCTCGATGGACAAGCTCGGCTTCTCGCGCGAGCGGCTCTTGAAGGACTATCCGACGCTGATCTCGTGCACGATCACCGGCTATGGCGACGAGGGTCCCTACGCGCACCGCAAGGCCTATGACCTCTTGATCCAGGCCGAGAGCGGGCTTGCCTCCATCACCGGCAACCCTGATGGCGCCTCGCGCGTCGGCATGTCCATTGTCGACGTCGCGACCGGCGCCACCGCGCATGCGGCGATCCTGGAGGCGCTGATCGCGCGCGGGCGCACCGGCAAGGGCGCAGACATTCGCATCTCCATGTTCGACGTCATGGCGGACTGGTGCACCGTGCCGCTGCTCAACTCGGAGGCCGGCAATCCGCCGAAGCGCATGGGGCTGCGCCATCCCTCGATCGCACCCTATGGCGTGTTCACCTCGAAGGACGGCAAGGACATCCTGATCTCGATCCAGAGCGAGCGCGAGTGGAAGACGCTCTGCGTGAAGGTGCTTGACCAGCCCGACCTGCCGGCCGATCCGCGCGTCGCCAACATGGTGGAGCGCGTGCGCAACCGCGATTTCACCGACAAGACGGTGGCCGATGCCTTCGGCAAGATGACGCGCGACGAACTGCTGAAGCGGCTGTCCGATGCCGACATCGCCTTTGCCGAGGTCAACACCATGGCCGACCTCACCAACCACCCGCATCTGCGCCGCATCGAGGTGGACACGCCGAACGGCCGCGTCAGCTATCCCGCACCGGCCCCGATCATCGTCGGCGAAACGCGCAGCTATGGTGCCGTGCCGGCCATCGGCGAACGGCCATCCAAGAAATAACAAGAGCGAGGCATCATGACCGGGAAGCTCGACATCGATCACTTGCGGCAATGGATCGGCCGCAGCGCGGAGGCCACCGACATCGTCACCGCGCAGCTCGTCATGGGCCTGCGCGCGACGCTGTTCCAGGAGGTCGGCGAGCCCAAAAAGGGCGATGCCGCACCGTTCACGGTGCACTGGTGCCTGGCGCAGCCGGTGTTTCCGATGTCGATGCTCGGCCCTGACGGCCACCCGACCCGCGGCGGCTTCCTGCCGCCGGTGCCGCTGCCGCGCCGGATGTGGGCCGGCGGCGAGATCGAGTTCCTGCAGCCGCTGTGCGTCGGCGATGAATCGACGCGGACCTCGCGCATTGCCGACGTCACGGTGAAGACGGGATCGACGGGTACGCTGTGCTTCGTCGCGGTCGAGCACACCGTGACCTCGCCGCGCGGCGTCGCCATCCGCGAGCGGCAGGACATCGTCTATCGCGAGATGACGAGCGGCGCGCCCGCCGGCGCCAAGGCCCCGCCTCCGCCGCCGAAGGCGCAGCATCGCGAGACCCACGTCTCCGATCCCGTGCTGCTGTTCCGCTATTCCGCGCTGACCTTCAACGGCCACCGCATCCATTACGACCGCGACTACGTCACCAAGGTCGAAGGCTATCCGGGCCTGATCTTCCACGGCCCGCTGCAGGCGGCGCTCATCATCGAGATGGCGGCGAAATTGCGGGGCGGCAAGGCGCCGAAGAAGTTTACCTATCGCGGGCTTCAGCCGCTGTTCGAGGGCACCGAATTCTCCATCAACGCCAACGACGGCGGCGAGAGCATGGAGCTGTGGACCGCGAACGCCGAGGGGCAGCCGACGATGAAGGGCACGGCGGTGTGGTGATAGATACACCGTCATTCCGGGGCGGTCCGCAGGACCGAACTATGGTGCGCAATTGCGCACCTGAGAATCTCGAGATTCCGGGTTCGCTTCGCGCCCCGGAATGACGAGCCAAACAATAGGCACGCGGGAACGGAAACCATGTCCAAGAACGGCAAGACCGGCAGCAAGTCCGTCACCGTCAAGCAGGCCACGATCGACCTGCTGCGCGCCTTCGGCATCGACAGGGTGTTCGGCAATCCCGGCTCGACCGAACTGCCGTTCCTCAGCGACTGGCCCGACGACATCGACTACGTGCTGGCGCTCCAGGAAGCCTCCGCGGTCGGCATGGCCGATGGCTACGCGCAGGCGACGCGCAATGCCGGCTTCGTCAATCTGCATTCGGCGGCTGGCGTCGGCAACGCGCTCGGCAACATCTACACAGCACACCGCAACCAGACGCCGCTCGTGATCACCGCGGGCCAGCAGGCGCGCTCGATCCTGCCGCTCCAGGCGTTCCTCTATGCCGAGCGCGCGTCGGAGTTTCCGCGGCCCTACGTCAAATACAGCGTCGAGCCGGCGCGGCCCGAGGACGTGCCGGCCGCAATCGCGCGCGCCTATTACACCGCGATGCAGCCGCCCTGCGGGCCGACCTTCGTCTCGATCCCGATCGACGACTGGACGCATGCCACGGCGCCGGTCGAGGCGCGCAAGGTCAGCCGCGAGATCGGGCCCGAGCGGGAGGCGATGAAGGCGCTGGTCGCGGCGTTCGGTTCAGCCAAGCACCCTGCCCTCGTCGTCGGCCCCGGCGTCGACCGCGCCGGCGCGGTCGATCTGATGGTGCGCGTCGCCGAGAAGGCCAAGGCTTCCGTCTGGGTCAGCCCGTTCTCGGCGCGCTGCTCGTTCCCCGAGCGTCATCCGCAGTTCGCCGGCTTCCTGCACGCTTCACCCGCGCAGCTCTCCGACGCGCTGCGCGAGCACGATCTCGTCGTCGTGGTCGGCGCCCCCGTGTTCACCTTCCATGTCGAAGGGCATGCCGCGATCTTCGACGGCGGCGCGACGATCTTCCAGATCACGGATGATCCGGATGCCGCAGCCGTGACGCCGGTCGGCACCAGCATCGTCGCCACGATGAAGCCGGCGCTGAGCCTGCTGCTCGACCTGCTGCCGGAGAGCAAACGGGCGACGCCCAAAGGCCGCACGCTGCCGCCGGCGCCGCAGGCCGCCGATCCGCTGCCGGTCGAATTCCTGCTGCATTCGCTGGCGCAGGCGATGCCGGACGGCACATCGCTGGTCGAGGAGGTGCCCTCGCACCGGCCCGCGATGCAGAAGTTCATGCCGATGCTCGGCCAGGACAGTTTTTACACCATGTCGAGCGGCGGCCTCGGCTACTCGCTGCCGGCCGCGGTCGGCATGGCGCTCGGCAAGCCGAAGAGCCGCACCGTGTGCCTGATCGGCGACGGCTCGGCGATGTATTCGATCCAGGCGCTGTGGACCGCCGCGCAACGCAAGCTGCCGCTGACCGTCGTCGTCATCAACAATTCCGGCTACGGCGCGATGCGCTCGTTCAGCCAGGTGATGCAGGTGCGGAACGTGCCCGGGCTGGAGCTGCCGGGCATCGATTTCGTACGGCTTGCGGAGGGCATGGGCTGCCACGCGGTGCGGGTGAGCAGGGCGGCAGAGCTCGGCGAGACGCTGAAGCGCGGGATGGCGTTTGAGGGCACGAGCCTCGTCGAGGTCATCGTGGATTCGGCGGTGCCGGTGCTGTACGGGCAGAAGCATTAGGGACGCGCGCGATATCCACATCGTCGTCCCGGCGAAGGCCGGGGCCCATACCCACAAGCAGGAGTTTGGCGAGGACTCGTAGTGGGAGTGTCGCACCATAACTCCTTCCTGGGGTTATGGGTCCCGGCCCCCGTGCGCAATTGCGCACTAGGCCGGGACGACACCAAATTTGTCGCGTCACCACCGCAAGGCTACGACGCCAAGAATCCTCCGTCCGCGGCCAGCACGTGCCCGACCACGTAGGACGCGGCGTCGGACGATAGCCACACCACCGCTTCCGCCACCTCCTCCGGGCTCCCCATCCGCCGCAACGGCAGGCCTGCGGCTACCGTCGCGACGTCGCCGACGCCGGCACGCAGCATCATGTCGGTGACGACGCGGCCGGGGGCGATGGCGTTGATGCGGATGCCGCGCGGGGCGTTCTCCATGGCGGCTGAGCGCGTCAGCGAGATCGCCGCGGCTTTCGAGGCCGAATAGAGCGAGAAGCCGGGATTGGGATTGCGCACGCCGCTGACGGAGGCATTGACGACGATGCTGCCGCGGCCTTGCGCCAGCATCGCCGGCAATTGATGGCGCAGGCACAGGAACAGCGCGCGGACATTGGTGTCGAACACGCTGTCGTAGATCTCCGTGCCCTGCTCTTCCAGCGGCGCGCGGCGCTCCTGGAAGCCGGCATTGTTGAAGGCAACATCGAGCCGGCCGCAACGCTCGACGGCGATTCCGACGAGGCGCGCGACGTCGTCCTCGCGCGTGATGTCGGTCTTGAGCGCGATCGCGGCCGCGCCGATCTCGCGGCACGCCGCGGCGGTCGCCTCGATCTCGGCTTCGCGCCGGCCCGCAATGATGAGCGCTTCCGCGCCTTCGGACGCCATCCGTAGCGCGGTGGCGCGGCCGATGCCGCTGCCGCCGCCCGTCACCAGGCAGACCCTGCCCCTCATCCGCTGACCAGCCGGCAAAGTTCCGCTCATGGGCAACTCCAAAACGCTTGCGCGCGCCGCTGCACGCATATAGTTGTATGATACAACTATATGCTGGGAGTCAAGATGGCCGGGCTTTCGCTGATCGACGACATCCGCGCCGCCTCGCGCCTGATGGTGCGCGAGCTCGGCTTCATGGATGCGACGGTGGCGGCGTCGGACTATCCGCCCTCAGCCGTGCATACCATTCTGGAGATCGGCATCCGCGGGCTGATGACCTCGGGCGAGCTCGGCGATTTCCTGCGGCTGGAAAAATCCAGCGTCAGCCGCCTGGTGCGCAAGCTGATCGATTGCGGGGAACTGAAGGAGACGCCTGACGAGCTAGACGCACGCAGCAAGCTGCTGTCGCTGACGGCCAAGGGCCGGCGCACGCTGGAGGCGCTGCATGAATTCGGACGGCAGCAGGTGCGCGGCGCACTGGCGGCATTGACGGAGGCCGAGCAGCGCACGGTGCGCGAGGGCATGATGCTCTATGCCCGGGCGTTGCGGCAGAGCCGGGTGGAGGGTGAGGCGGAGACGGCAGCGTGAGGTCCGTAGCCCGGATGAAGCGGAGCGCAATCCGGGGCTTCTCACAACGCGGAAAGACTGTCCCGGATTACGCTTCGCTCCATCCGGGCTACGACACTGTCATTCCGGGGCGGTGCGAAGCATCGAACCCGGAATCTCGAGATCCCGGGTTCGGTCCTACGGACCGCCCCGGGATGACCTAACGGGTCACTTCCCGAACTCTTCCCGCATCTTCGCCTGGATCTTCGCCATGCCGCCGATCCAGCGGTCGTAGTTCTCGGTCTTCTTGCGCATGTAGCCGAGCACCTGGGGGTGCGGCAGGATCAGGAATGTTTCCTGCGCCAGGCCCGCGAGCACGTCACTTGCGACCTGCTCGGGCGTGAGATCGCCGTCGCCGGATTGCGGGCCCTTCGGGATCGAGCGCAGCATGTTGGTGTCGACGCCCTGCGGGCAGAGGATCGAGACCTTGATGTTGTCGGCCTTGTGCGAGATCGCGAGGTTCTCGGCAAAGCCGACCGCGGCGTGCTTGGTGGTGGAATAGGCGGGGCTGCCGACCTGCGACAGCAGGCCCGCGGCCGAGATGGTGTTGAGGAAATAGCCGCCGCCCCGCGCCTTCATCCGCGGGACCAGATGCCGGGCCGCGTAGACATGCGCCATGACGTGGATCGCCCAGCTCCGCTGCCACGGCTCGTCGGAGGCGCCGCCGGCATTGACCGACATGGGATCGAAACCGCCGCCGATACCGGCATTGGAGCAGAACAATTCGATCGGGCCGAACTGCCGCTCGGTCTCCTCGATGACGTGGGCGATCTCTTTTTCCTGCGCGACGTCGCATCTGAAGGCTGCGCCATCGACCATGGCAGCGACTGCCCTGGCGTTGGCGGCGTCCATGTCCGCGACGACGACCTTGGCGGCGCCCGCCTTGTGAAACGCCTCGCACAGCGCCTTGCCGATGCCGTTTGCGCCGCCCGTGACGACCACGACCTTGCCGGTCACCTGCATGCGACGTCTCCTCTTGTCTTGTACCGCTCTTATACCGCTTCGCTTATTCCGCGTCGCGGATCCTGCTCAGCTCAACACGAGGTCGAGCACCGCGGTATAATGGCACGCCGCACCGGCCAAGACAAAGCCGTGCCAGATCGCATTCTGGAAGCGCAGCCGCCGCCAGGCATGGAAGATCACGCCGAAGCTGTAGAGCAGCCCGCCCGCAAGTATGAAGCCTAGCACCAGCGCGGGCAGCGCCTTGACCACGGCGTCGTAGAGCATCACGCCGCTCCAGCCCATCGCGAGGTAGATGCCGACCGCGACGCGGTCGAACCGGCCGGGATAGCGCAGCTTCAGCACGATACCGACGATCGCCACGCACCAGACGCAGACGAGCAGCGCCAGCGCGAAGACGCTGGCTTTCAGCTCCAGGATGAACGGCGTGTAGGTCGCGGCGATCAGGAGATAGATCGCCGAATGGTCGAAGCGCCGCAGCAGCCATTTGACCGGCGAGACCGGCCAGAGATTATAGGTCGCCGACAGCACCAGCATCGAGAGCAGGCCGGCGACATAGATCGAGACCCCGACGATGTCGGTGGCGTCGGCATAAAGCACCGCAAGCACCACCAGAACGGTCGCGGCGACGGTACCGGAGAACACACCAACCGCATGGATGATCCCGTCGGCGATCAGCTCGGCCCGGTCGTAGTTCCAGCCGATCGCGTCGGCTGCAGCATGGACGGAGGTGGATGCAAACTGTTTCAATTGGAAGACGGTCATGGCAATCCGCAAGGCAAGACAATGCCCTTGTTGTATGGGTCTTTCGGGATCGGCGCGTCGTTCAAACGGCTGATTTACCGACAAAGGCGGTGGAAGTATGAAGCTTGATTTTCCTCATGCAATTGCCACCTTTGTGAACAGCTTCACTTTTCCGCCCGCCGAGATCCCCTAACGTTCACATGGCATTCAGTTTCCAGGATATGGTCGAAGAGGCGCGCCTGTCGGCCCGGGCGCTGATCGACTATGGCGAGCACTTCTTCAATCCGACGGTGCGGCTCGGGGTCACCGGCCTGTCGCGGGCCGGCAAGACGGTGTTCATCACCGCGCTGATCCATGGGCTGACGCGCGGCGGCCGGTTTCCGGTATTCGAAGCCTATGCCTCGGGCCGGATCGCGCGGGCGCACCTCGCGCCGCAGCCGGACGATGCCGTGCCGCGCTTTGCCTATGAGACCCATCTGCGCGCGCTGGTCGAGGAACGGCACTGGCCGAATTCGACCGTCGACATCAGCGAGCTTCGCCTCGTCGTCGACTACCAGCGCCACAACGGCGCCGATCGCACCCTGACGCTCGATATCGTCGACTATCCCGGCGAGTGGCTGCTCGACCTGCCGCTGCTGCAAAAGAGCTACGAGCAATGGTCGGCGGAGAGTCTTGCGCTCTCGCGCGAGGCGCCACGCGCGCATCTTGCCGCCGGCTGGCACGCGCATCTTGCCACGCTCAAGCCTGACGCGCGCGAGGACGAGCAGGCGACACTGACAGCCGCAAAGCTCTTCACCGATTATTTGCGCGCGTGCCGCGAAGAACGCTTTGCCATGAGCCTGCTGCCGCCCGGCCGCTTCCTGATGCCCGGCAATCTCGCAGGCTCCCCGGCGCTGACCTTCGCGCCGCTCGACGTGCCCGTCGGCGGCCAGGCGCCGGACGGCTCGCTGTGGGCGATGATGGTGCGCCGCTTCGAAGCCTACAAAGACGTCGTGGTGCGTCCTTTCTTCCGCGATCACTTTGCGCGCCTCGATCGCCAGATCGTGCTGGCCGATGCGCTCTCCGCGTTCAACTCCGGACCCGAGGCGCTGCACGATCTCGAAGCCGCGCTCGCCGGCATTCTCGACTGCTTCAACATCGGCCGCAGCACCTTCCTCACCAGCCTGTTTCGGCCGCGCATCGACCGCATCCTGTTCGCGGCGACCAAGGCGGACCACCTGCATCATTCCAGCCACGACCGTCTCGAGGCCGCGCTCCGCCGCGCCGTGACGCAGGCGGTGGCGCGCGCGGAAAATACCGGCGCGCAGATCGACGTGGTGGCGCTCGCCGCGGTGCGCGCCACGCGCGAGGCGCAGGTCGCCCACGGCCGCGACAAATTGCCGTCGATCCTGGGAACACCGGCGGCGGGCGAAAGCGCCGGCGGCGAGTTCTTCGACGGCAACACGGAGGTTGCGACCTTTCCCGGCGACCTGCCCCTGGATCCCGAGCCGCTGTTCAACGGCACGGATGCCTTCCGCGGCCTCTCGACCGAGGCCGCCGAGAAGAGCGACTTCCGCTTCCTGCGCTTCCGCCCGCCAAAGCTCGCGCGCGAGGGTGACGACGAGCCGGCGCTGCCACACATCCGCCTCGACCGTGCCTTGCAGTTCCTGATCGGAGACAAGCTCTCATGAACGAGCGATCCCCGCCGCGGCGGCCGGCGACGTTCCGGCTCGACGATCCCGGCGTCGTCGTCACCGAAGCCGACGAGACGGCGCGGCTCGGCCGCGGCACCATCCAGATCACGCCGGAGCACGATCCAGCGACATTGCCGGTGCCGATTGAAGCCGTGCTGCCCGCACGACGCGGCCTCCCCTGGGGCGCGCTGTTCTGGTCCGGCCTTGCCGGGCTGACGCTGCTCGGCGTCGGGCTCGGCGTGGTTCATCTGATCGAGGATTTGTTTGCGCGCAGCGAAAGCCTCGGCTTCGTCGGGCTCGCCTTCGCATTCGTCACTGCGCTTGCGCTCGCGGTGGTGATCGGGCGCGAGGCGTATGGACTGGCGCGCCTCGCGACGATCGAGAAACTGCATCAGCGCGCAGCCGCAGTCCTTGCCAGCGACGACCGCAAGGAGAGCCGCGTCATCGTGCAGGACCTCCTGAAGATCGCGCACCAGAATCCGCAGCTCGCACGCGCCCGCGCCACGCTGGAGAGCCACACCGGCGAGATCATCGACGGCGCCGACATGATCCGCCTCGCCGAGCGTGAATTGATGTCGCCGCTGGATGCGGAGGCGCGACGGCTGGTGTCGTCAGCCGCGCAAAAGGTCTCGATCGTCACGGCCGTTTCGCCCCGCGCGGCGATCGACGTGATGTTCGTGTTCGTCGCCGCGCTGCGTCTGATCCGCCAGCTTGCGTACCTCTATGGCGGACGGCCCGGCGCGCTCGGCATGATCCGCCTGCTCCGCCACGTCATCGCCCATCTCGCCATCACCGGCGGCATGGCCGCGAGCGACAGCCTGGTGCAGCAGATGCTGGGCCACGGGATTGCAGCGAAGCTGTCGCAACGGCTGGGCGAAGGCGTACTCAACGGATTGCTGACGGCGCGGCTCGGATTGGCCGCGATCGAGGTGACACGCCCGCTGCCCTTCGCGGCGCTGCCGCCGCCGAAGCTGTCGGATCTCGCGACGGATCTGCTGCGGAAGAAAGAGGACGAGGAGGAGTAGCTTCTTCGCCTCTCCCCGCTTGCGGGGAGAGGCCGGAGCGCATCGCCAGATGCGATCCGGGTGAGGGGGACTCTCCGCGAGTCCAACTGTCACCTCCCCCGCGGAGACTCCCCCTCACCCCAACCCTCTCAGCGCGAGCGAAGCTCGTCGCGCATCGGCCTTCGCCAAGGCTTCGGCGGACAAGAGCGGGGAGAGGGAGAGGAAAGCCAGCACCCGCCACTGGAACAGCGGCGAATCCTTCGGCGGGGACAGCTCCGGGGTCCAGCCGGTGAGCTTTTCAAGCACGTAGGTATCAGTCAGAACACCGCGCCAGCGGCGTTCGACCCGACCGAGCTGCTCGCGCTTCGCGGGAATGTTCTCCCACAGCGATAAACGATTGTCGGGCTCGCGCCCGACATAGATGCCGGAATGTCCCTTGATCCGATCGATGCCGGGATCGCGGAAATCCTGGAAGCGGCCGCGCTCGTTGATCTCGATGACAGGCACGCGGCCCCTGAACAGCCAGCGCATCATAGCATAGGTGCGGTAGTCCGTGGTCGCGATCCAGGTCGCGCCGGTCTCGTCCAGCGCAGCCTGCGCGCGCGCTGCAACCTGCTCGTAGCCGGCTTCAGCGCCGATCGGATCGATCTTGCCGAGGAAATTCCAGGGCGCGGCGACGTAGTAGAGGAACAAGATGACGACGAAGGCGATGCCCGAGACGATCGCCGTATTTGCCCAGAACAGGCTCGACCGGATCATCCGCGCCGACCATTTTTCACGCGGCAGCATGACGAGGTTCACCGCGGCCGCGGCGAAGCCGACCGGCCACATGAACATCGGCCAGGTGTCGCCGACCCGGAGCGTCAGCGATTTCGCGAGGAAATAGAGGAACGGCACCAGCACCGCGGTGGACAGCAGGATCGCGACCGGCTCGCGCGTGCGATAGGCGCGCCATGCCGTGATCACGAGGCCCGACAGTACCACCGGGAACATGACGAAGCCGACGAGACCGAATTGCAGGCCGATGTAGTCACCGACGGTGCGGAGCGAGATGCCGTAATTGGCGGTGGCGCGCACGCCCTGGAACCGGAACGAGGCCCAGTCGTGCTGCGCATTCCAGATCAGCACCGGCGAGAACACGGCGATCGCAACCAGCGCGGCCAGATAAGGGTAAGGACTGCGCAGCCAGCGCCAGCGCCAATCCGGCACGAGAAGAAAAGCGGCCACCGCCGGCGCGAACATGATCACGGTGAATTTCGACAGCATCGCCAGCCCGGCGAACAGGCCGGCCGCCAGCCACCAGCGTCCATCATCGCTCTGCGCCAGCCGCACCAGCGACCAGATCATCGCGACCGCGAACGGGATCATCGCGACGTCGGGGGCGACCTTGGCCATCAAGAGGCCGTAGTAGAGCGCAGCCTCCGGCATCAGCACCGCCAACACGACCGCACGCGCATCATGGGTGAGGCGGCGGACGATGTCGGCGAGCAGGAGTTGCGTCACCAACATCGCGACGATGCCGCCGAAGCGGACGCCGCGCGCGGTGTCACCGAAGATCGCGGTGCCGAAACGGATGAGCCAGGCGATGCCCGGGGGATGATCGAGGAAGCTGAGCGCCGCCTCCTTCGACCAGGTCCAGTAATAGGCCTCGTCGGTGCGCAGCTCGATCGCGGAGGCGTAGACGATGCGCAGCAGCGTCATCGCGGCGATGACGAGCACGGCAGCAAGGATGAGACGGCGTTCGGCGCCGTCTGGCTTCGCGGAGATGTCGGGAGCGATCGTCACGGCCGCGCTTTTCCCCGACTTGGGAGGGGGAGTCAATGTGGGGGGATATTGCCGCCATCTGCCGTCGTCCCGGACCAACGAGCGAAGCGAGTGCAGATCCGGGACCCATACCCACAGGGAGGGGTTTGGCGAAGACCCGGAGTTACCAGCCTGCCCGCAACTACTCCCTGTGGTATCGCGACGAGCGCAAGCGCTCGCGCGGGGGTCCCGGATCGGCGCGCGCCTGTGGGCGCGCTTGTCCGGGACGACAGCGGAGGCTGACCGCGGCAGCGCGCCTTTGCCCACCCTACGGTTTCGTAACCTTGCCGCGCATGTGATCCCGAAAACTGTCCACCGCTGGAATTAAACGCTAGGCTGGCTGTTCTCCTTCATGAACTGATACAACCGAATCATGGCCACCGCTCCTGTCCACATGCCCGAACTCGTCCGCGCGACCAGCGTGCGGCAGGTGCGGCTTGTCTGCGGCGTCATCCTGTTCTCCTATGTGATCAGCCATTTCCTCAACCATGCGCTCGGCAACGTCTCGGTCGATGCCATGGAGGTCGGGGTCTACTACCACACCGCATTCTGGCAGTTCCTGCCGGTCGCGATCGTGTTCTACGCCGCCGCGCTCACCCATATGGGGCTCGGCATCTATGCGCTGTATCAGCGGCGGCAGTTCCGCTGGCGAACGATCGAGCCGCTCCAGCTCGTGCTGGGCTTAAGCATCCCCGCCCTGGTCATGGCGCACGTGATCGGTGTGCGGCTCGGCCAGACGCTGTACGGACACCAAAAACTCTATCCGCAGGAACTCTACCTGTTCTTCGTCGCGTCGAACCGCATCTGGACCATGACGATCCTGCTGATCATCGCCTGGATCCACGGCTGTATCGGCATTTTTTTCTGGCTCCGCCTCAAGCCTTTCTTCACGCGCGCCGCGCCCTATCTGCTCGCGGCCGCAGTGCTGATCCCGACGCTGGCGCTGCTCGGCGTCTATCAGGGCGGCCGCAGCGTCGCGATCGAAGCCGACGACGGGGAATGGCGCACGCACAATCTCACCCGCCGCCAGGTCGGCACCGTCGCGGAAGCCGACACGCTCGACCGCATCACCGGCGGCCTCACCATCGGCTATGTTGGCCTGCTCGGACTGGCGCTGGCCGCACGCGGCGTGCGCGCCTTGCGCGAGCGGCGCGGCGGCATGATCGCGCTGTCCTACGGCAACGGCAAGACCGTGCGGGTCCCCAAGGGCCTCTCCGTGCTGGAAGCGAGCCTGCGCCACAATGTGCCGCATGCCAGCGTCTGCGGCGGCCGCGCCCGCTGCTCGACCTGCCGCATCCGCATCATCGGCGATCATGGCGCCCTGCCCGAGCCGTCACAGCGCGAGGCCTTCGTGCTCACCCGTGTCGGTGCCACCGACCCTTCGATCCGCCTCGCCTGCCAGCTGCGGCCGACGTCGGATCTCTCCTTCTTCCAGCTCTTCACGGCGCATACGCTCTCAGCGAGCGGGCAGGCCTCGACGCCCGCCAGGATCGGCCAGGAGCGCTATCTCGTCAGCCTGTTCGTGGACATGCGCGGCTCGACGCAGCTCGCCGAAAAGCGGCTGCCGTTCGACACCGTCTTCATCGTCAACCGCTTCCTCGGCGCGGTCTCGCAGGCCGTGGTCGAGAACGGCGGCCAGCCGAACCAGTTCGTCGGCGACGGCATGCTGGCGCTGTTCGGGCTGTCAGCCGATCCGCAAGAGGCCTGCCGGCAGGCGCTGAAAGCCGCCGCAGGCATCGCCACGCATATCGACGAGCTCAACGAGCTCCTGAGCCACGATCTGCGCCAGCCGATCCGCTTCGGCATCGGCATTCACGGCGGCGAGGTCATCATCGGCGACATCGGCTATCGCGATCACATCGTGTTCACGGCGCTGGGCGACGCCGTCAACGTCGCCGCCCGCCTCCAGGATATGACCAAGACGCTGGCCTGCGAGGCCATCGTCTCGGAGGAGGTCCGCCGCACCGCGGGCCTCGCCGACGACGCGCTGCCGCAGCAGGAGGTCGCGATCCGCGGCCGCGACGAGCCAATGGCCGTGCGCGTGGTTGCGGACGCCAGGGAGCTGGCGATGCTGGTCGATCGCGGCGCGCGGGTGGCGGCGTAAGACAACAACGAGCGCGGTGCGCTCCCTCTCCCGCTTGCGGGAGAGGGTTGGGGAGAGGGTGTCTCCGCAACGGGACAGTCCCCTAGAGGAAAGAGCCCTCACCCGCGCCTTCGGCGCGACCTCTCCCGCAAGCGGGAGAGGTGGAGCGCACCACCGTCGCGGCGACAGCTCGACTCTCATTACGAACGCAACACCGGCTTGCTGCAACGCAGCGGCATGGGCCTGCTGCGAAAGCACGAATTGACTTCATCGGCATCGTTGCGACAGATGAATGCAGGATCGCGGTGATGACCGCGAGCCAACGAAAAGCTCCGGGAGGGGACCAGATGTTCGATCGACGCGACCTGCTCAAGGGAGCGGGGCTTGCCGCCATGGCGGCCACACTGAATTCAACCAAAGCGCTGGCGCTGGACACCGTCACCCTGCCCTTCGCCAACGGCGAACGGCCGCTGGTGAAATATCCGCAGAAGCGGCCGATGATCGGCCTGACCAGCCGGCCGCCGCAACTCGAGACCCCGTTCGCGGTGTTCAACGACGGCCCGATCACGCCGAACAACGCATTCTTCGTGCGCTATCATCTCTCGGACCTGCCCTACAATCTCGACCCCGACAAGTTCACGCTCGAGATCAAGGGCAAGGTCGACAAGCTGCTCAAGCTGTCGCTCAAGGACATCCGCAAAATGAAGGCGACCGAGATCGTCGCCGTCAACCAGTGCTCCGGCAACAGCCGCGGCTTCTTCGAGCCGCGTGTCGCCGGCGGCCAGCTCGCCAACGGCGCGATGGGGAATGCACGCTGGCGCGGCGTGCCGCTGAAGACCGTGCTCGAGATGGCGGGCGTGCAGGCCGGTGCCAAGCAGGTCACGTTCAACGGCATGGACGGCCCGGCCAGCGACAAGACGCCTGACTTCGTCAAGGCGCTCGACATCGATCACGCCAGCGACGTCGAGGTGATGCTGGCCTACGGCATGAACGGCGAGGATCTGCCGTTCCTCAACGGCTTCCCGCTGCGCCTGATCGTGCCCGGCTATTACGGCACCTACTGGGTCAAGCACCTCAACGAGATCACCGTCATCGACAATGTCTATGACGGCTTCTGGATGAAGTCGGCCTATCGCATTCCTGATACCCCGAACAATGCAATCGAGCCGGGCACCACGCCGAAGGCGACGATCCCGATCAACCGTTTCACCATCCGCTCCTTCATCACCAGCGTGCCTGACGGCGCCAAGCTGAAGGCGGGAGCTACGACGCTGCGCGGCATCGCCTTCGACGGCGGCAAGGGCATCAAGGACGTCGCGGTCTCCACCGACGGCGGCAAGACCTGGACGAGCGCGAAGCTCGGCAAGGATCTCGGCAAATACTCCTTCCGCGAATGGAAGCTGCCGGTGAAGCTCGCGGCCGGCACCGTTGAGCTCAAGGTCCGCGCCACCGGCAACGGCGGCGAGACCCAACCGGATCAGCCGCGCTGGAACCCGGCGGGTTATTTGCGCAACGTCGTCGAAACCGTCCGCGTCAGCGTGGCCTGAGGGAGCATGATCATGCAGCGCACCGTTCTCCTCGCCATCTCGCTCGCTCTCGCCGCCGGCATCACTGCCGCGACTGCGGCGCCCGTCAATTACCAGCTGCCGGACGAGGTCGCCGCCTTCAAGCCCGGCCCCAATCTCGAGGTCGTGCAAGGCAATTGCAGCGCCTGCCACTCGGCCGACTACATCAACACGCAGCCGCCGATGAAGGACAAGAAGGGCTTCTGGCAGGCCGAGGTGACCAAGATGATCAAGGTCTATGGCGCACCGATCGACGATGCCGATGTCGGCAAGATCGTCGATTACCTGGCCGCGACGTATTGACGGAGCGCGGGCCAATTGACCGCGAAACGGGCAAAACCGGCAAAAACGCCGCGAAGTTGAGCGGAATTCGGCAAAAGGCTGATGTGGTTTGAGCTACCAAGCCTGCCACAATCCGCGTATCCTGTTAGGACCGAACCGGCCGGTTGGCGGGGACTGGCGGTTCGAGATCTTGGAGGAAGACCCGCGGAGAAGTCGTGATGGCTAAAGGTACGGTCAAGTGGTTCAACCCGACGAAGGGTTATGGATTTATCCAGCCTGCGTCGGGTGGCAAGGATGTGTTCGTGCATATCTCGGCAGTGCAGAAAGCCGGTCTGTCGACCCTCAACGAGGGACAGACGGTTGAATACGAAGAGATCGCAAACCGGGGCAAGACCTCCGCAGAAAACCTCAAAGTATAAGCCCGCCAGCGTTTCGCTGCCTCCCGGATCAAATCCGGGAGCGAGGCCAAGAAAATTTCAGAAGACGGCCAGTGCATTCGACGACGGGCGTTGCGACTGCACACGGATAGCTATTTTTCCCGCGAAGACCGCTCATTCAACGCCACGGCAATGACAATCGCGACGGCACTTCCCTAGCCCACCGGCAACGGTGCGTCGCGCTTGATCTCCTCCATCACCGCATAGGTCCGCGTCTCGCGCACGCCCGGCATCGACAGCAGGGTCTCGCCGAGGAAACGCCGATACGCTGTCATGTCCGCAAGCCGCGCCTTCACAAGATAGTCGAAGCCGCCGGCAACCATGTGACACTCCAGGACTTCCGGCGCGAGTTTCACCGCGCGCGCAAAGCGCTCGAAATTGTCGGGCGTCGTCTTGTCGAGCAGCACCTCGACGAACACCAGTAGCCCGAGGCCGAGCCGGTGCGGATTGAGTCGCGCGCCGTAGCCTTCGACAAAACCCTCGCGCTGCAAGCGCTTCAGCCGCTCGCCGATCGATGTCGGCGACAAGCCGATGCGTTCGGCGAGCTCGACATTGGCGATTCGCCCATCCTCCTGCAAAATCGAGAGGATTCTCCGGTCTAACCGATCAAGTTCCATATTTTATCTGGCTATAGTGGCACCTATCTTCATTTTCTAAGGCAAATCGGCTAACTTGTCTATCGAACTCTGGTAACGCGGGCCTTATCCTGGATTTGAGCCACAGGACACGCCATGCCGAACATCCCGCCTCCCTTCACCGCCCCCTACGCGCCCGATGATGCCGAGATCGCCGCGCGCCTGTTGCCGGCGTCACATCTCAGCCCGCCGCAGGAGGCGCGGATCCACCGCACCGCGACACGGCTGATCGAGGCGATCCGCAAGCGCGACGACCGGCTTGGCGGGGTCGAGGACATGCTGCGGGAGTTCGCGCTCTCGACCAAGGAAGGCCTCGCACTGATGGTGCTGGCGGAGGCGCTGCTGCGCGTGCCGGACGCGCGCACCGCCGACCAGTTCATCGAGGACAAGCTCGGCGAGGGCGACTTCATCCATCACGAGACCAAGTCCACCGCCTTCCTGGTCAACGCCTCGGCCTGGGCGCTCGGCCTGTCGGCGCGGGTGATCCAGCCCGGCGAGACGCCCGACGGCACCATCGGCCGGCTGGTGAAGCGGCTCGGCGCGCCGGCGGTGCGCACCGCCACGCGCCAGGCGATGCGGCTGATGGGCAATCATTTCGTGCTGGGTGAGACCATCGAGCAGGCGCTGGAGCGGGGTAAGCCGCGCTCTGGCCAGAAGACGCGCTACTCCTTCGACATGCTCGGCGAAGGCGCGCGCACCGCGGCGGACGCCAGGCGCTATTTCGACGCCTATGCCAGCGCGATCGAGACGATCGGCAAGGCGGCCGGCAACCATGCCCTGCCCGACCGGCCCGGCATCTCCGTCAAGCTCTCGGCGCTGCATCCGCGCTTCGAGGCGATCAGCCGCGCGCGCGTGATGGTCGAGCTGGTGCCGCAGCTGCTCGATCTGGCGCAGCGCGCCAAGGCCCATGATCTCAACTTCACCGTCGACGCCGAAGAGGCGGACCGGCTGGAGCTGTCGCTCGACGTGATCGCGGCAACGCTGGCCGATCCCTCGCTCAAGGGCTGGGACGGTTTTGGGCTCGCGATCCAGGCCTATCAGAAGCGCGCCAGCGCAGTGATCGACTATGTCGACGCGCTCGCCCGCGCCCATGACCGCAAGCTGATGGTGCGGCTGGTCAAGGGCGCCTATTGGGACACCGAGATCAAGCGCGCGCAGGAGCGCGGGCTCGACGGCTATCCCGTGTTCACGCGCAAGGCGATGACGGATCTGAACTACGTCGCCTGCGCCTCGAAGCTGCTGGCCCTGCGGCCACGCATCTTCCCGCAATTCGCCACCCACAACGCGCTGACGGTCGCGACCGTGCTGGAGATGGCCGAGGGCAGCAGCGGCTTCGAATTCCAGCGCCTGCACGGCATGGGCGAGGCGCTCTACGAGCAGCTCGCCAAGGATCACGCAGACATCGCCTACCGCACCTACGCCCCGGTCGGCAGCCATCGCGACCTGCTCGCCTATCTGGTGCGGCGACTGCTGGAGAACGGTGCCAACTCCTCCTTCGTGGCGCAGGCGGCCGATTACCGCGTCCCGGTCCCGGCGCTGTTGCAGCGTCCGGCGGATGCGATCGTCCGGCCGCAGGCGGCGGCCCATCCCAGGATTCCGCTCCCCTGCGATCTGTTCGCGCCGGAGCGGCGCAATTCGCGCGGCGTCGAATTCGGCGCGCGCACCGCGCTCGACCAACTGCTGACCGACGTCAAGGCCGAGACAGGCGACCTCAAGCCGATCGCCGATGCAACGCCGGACCAGGCCCACGCAGCGGTGGCCGCAGCGCGCGCGGGTTTCGCCGGCTGGAGCCGGACGCCCGCGGGCATACGCGCGGCGGCGCTGGAGCAGGCCGCGCACCTGTTGGAGAGCCGTAGCGCCCATTTCATCGCGCTATTGCAGCGCGAGGGCGGCAAGACGCTCGACGATGCGCTCTCGGAGCTGCGCGAGGCCGCCGACTTCTGCCGCTACTATGCCGCGCAGGGCCGCAAGCTGTTCGGCAGCGAGACGGCGATGCCAGGCCCGACCGGCGAGAGCAACGCGCTCACCATGCGCGGCCGCGGCGTCTTCGTGGCGATCTCGCCGTGGAATTTCCCGCTGGCGATCTTCCTCGGCCAGGTCACGGCGGCGCTGATGGCCGGCAACAGCGTTGTTGCAAAACCCGCCGAGCAGACGCCGCGCATCGCGCGCGAGGCCGTAGCCCTGCTGCACGAGGCCGGCATCCCCAAGAGCGCGCTGTATCTCGTCACCGGCGACGGCCGCATCGGCGCGGCGCTGACCGCGCATCCCGACATCGCCGGCGTCGTCTTCACCGGCTCGACCGAGGTCGCCCGCAGCATCAACCGGGCGCTCGCGGCCAAGGATGGGCCGATCGTGCCCCTGATCGCGGAGACCGGCGGCATCAACGCCATGATCGCCGATGCCACCGCGCTGCCGGAGCAGGTCGCCGACGACGTTGTCACCTCCGCGTTCCGTTCCGCCGGCCAGCGCTGCTCGGCACTGCGGCTGCTGTTCGTGCAGGAGGACGTCGCCGACCGCATGATCGAGATGGTCGCGGGTGCCGCGCGGGAACTGAAGATCGGCGACCCCAGCGATGTCGCAACCCATGTCGGGCCGGTGATCGACGTTGAGGCCAAGCAGCGCCTCGATGCGCATATCGCGCGGATGAAGACGGAGGCGCGGCTGCACTTTGCCGGTCCCGCGCCGGAGGGCTGCTTCGTCGCGCCGCACATCTTCGAGCTCACGGAGGCCGGCCAGCTCACCGAGGAAGTGTTCGGCCCAATCCTGCATGTCGTGCGCTATCGGCCCGAGAACCTCGAACGCGTGTTGCGGGCGATCGAGCGCACCGGCTACGGGCTCACGCTCGGCGTCCACTCCCGCATCGACGACAGCATCGAGGCGATCATCGACCGCGTCCAGGTCGGCAACATCTACGTCAACCGCAACATGATCGGCGCCGTGGTCGGCGTGCAGCCGTTCGGCGGCAACGGCCTGTCCGGAACCGGCCCGAAGGCCGGCGGCCCGCACTACCTCGCGCGCTTTGCCACCGAGCAGACCGTAACCATCAACACGGCTGCGGCCGGCGGCAATGCTGCGTTGCTGGCTGGGGAGGAGTGAGTCCCGGAAGGAGCGTTGCATCCCGCCGGAACATCGGTCTAATGCTGCCATGATCTGGCCCGCGCCAATTCCAGCGCGCGGGAAACAACAAGAGCGAGGGAGCAACGCCGCGATGGACAAGGGCATTTTTGCGGGGCTGAAGGTTCTGGACTGCGCGAGCTTCATCGCAGCGCCCGCGGCCGCGACCGTGCTGTCGGATTTCGGTGCCGACGTCATCAAGATCGAGCCGCCCGGCGCCGGCGACCCCTACCGCAATCTGCCCAACCTGCCGGGCTACCCGACCGGCGAGCACAATTTCGCCTGGCTGCTGGAGGCCCGCAACAAGAAGAGCCTCGCGCTCGATCTCTCCAAGCCGGAGGCGCAGGCGGTGCTCTACAAGCTGGTCGAAGAGACCGACGTCTTCATCACCAACATGCCGCCGCCGGTGCGCACCAAGCTCGGCATCACCTATGACCACCTCGCCCATCTCAACGATCGGCTGATCTACGCCTCCTTCACCGGCTATGGCGAGAAGGGCGAGGAAGCCAACAAGCCCGGCTTCGACAGCAACGCCTATTGGGCGCGTTCCGGCCTGATGGACCTCGTCCGCGCCGATACCGATACGACGCCGGCCCGCTCCGTCGCCGGCATGGGCGACCACCCCTGCGCCATGGCGTTGTACGGCGCGATCGTCACCGCGCTCTATCAGCGCGAGAAGACCGGCAAGGGCTCGCATGTCGCTTCCAACCTGATGGCGAACGGGGTGTGGGCGGCGAGCGTGCTGGCGCAGGCAAAACTCTGCGGCGCCAAGTTCGGTGAACGGCGCCCGCGCGAGCGCGCGCTGAATGCGGTCGCCAACCACTATCAATGCAAGGACGGCCGCTGGCTGATCCTGTCGCTGCTGAGCGAGGAGAAGCAGTTTCCGACGCTGGCCAAGTGCCTTGGCCGCGAAGACCTGATCACCGATCCACGTTTTGCCACCAAGCCCGACCGCCACGCCCGCTCGGTCGAGCTGATCAAGATTTTCGACGAGACTTTCGCCACCAAGGACCTTGCCGAATGGCGCAAGATCCTCGACGGCAACGGCCTCGTGTTCGGCATCGTCGGCATTCTGGACGACATCCCGAACGACAAGCAGATGCTCGACAACGAGGTGCTGGTGCCGTTCGAGAACGACACCATGCTCACCATCTCCAGCCCGATCTGGGTCGACGGCACCAAGAAGGTGCAGCCGCGCAAGCCGCCCGGCGTCGGCGAGCACAGTGACGAGATTTTGCGCGGAGCGGGATACGACGAGGCAGCGATCAAGCAGCTGCGGTCAAACGGGGCGGTGGGCTAGGACGCGCTAATGTGTCTTGATGAAGCACATGCCGATGCGGCGCGAGGCCGCGGCAGCCTGACAGGTCAAACCTTTGGCACAGCTCCATGACGTAAAACTCTTGTCCGGCGTTCCCGATCCCGCATCTTGCAAGGAACAATGCGCTCCCCAGCCGTCCTGATATTCGGTGCCGGCCAATTCCTGGCTGCCGCGGGTCTGCGGCCGGCTGGCGAATCCGCGTGAGAAATCAGGCCGCTGTCCGGCCGCGAACGCGGTCAGGATGTCGCGGCGGCGAAGCTGGTCGCCAAGGAAATGCGGCGAGGCCGGCACGATGGTGGCATTGGACGGCTTGTCCGCCAGCCAATCCACGCCCGGAAAATGGAAGCCGCCGATGCCGCGGGTCTGGTGACAGCCGGCGCAAGTGACGTCGTTGAGACGGCGCTGGAAGCCCGCGACCGAGCGGATGTTCTGCACGTCAGCGCGCGCGGTCGCCTGCTTCAACGCGCTAACCACATCACTGTCCGTGAAGACGGGATTGTCCTTGCCTTCGCCTTGCATCATGCCGAACTCCGGCTGCAACGCGGAGGCATCGAGGCCGGCCGGTGTCGGCACCACCGCGGCCTTGGCCAAAAATTTCTCGGGGATCAGCACCGTGCCGCGATCGAACTCGCGCAGATGGTCGGGCGCGAGCAGCCACTCTTTGAAGTCGCGTCGGAGATCATTGTCCGCAAAAATCCGGTCGCGATCGATCTGGTTCTCCAGCGTCGATTCCTCGAACGTCTTCGTCGCGGCGTCGTACTTGAACACCTTGAGCAAATAGTCCGAGCGGAAGTCGTGCAGCGCCGATTTCGGCGCGATCGAGACCTGGATGTTGGTCTCGATGCGATCGAGCATGGCATCGTAAGGATAGAAGCCGCCGCCGATCAGCCCCTGCCAGTCGCCATTGTCGAGCCAGCGCCGCGCGACCTCGGCGCAGGTGACCGGCTTGCCGTTCGAGGCGATCTGGCGGGCCTCACGCGCCTTCAGCACCAGGTTGAACGTCATCGGCAGGCGCGTCGCCGTCTTGCTCCCGTCCGGTCCGGCGTCGAAACGGGTGAGCCGATAGATCAGGCGGATCTCGCCGCAGGAATCCTCCGCGACATAGGCGCGGTCCATGCGGTTGACGATGCCGGCCAGCACGAAACGCGTGTTGGGGGATTTCAGCGCGGCCCGATCGAACAGCTGCACGTCAAAGCCTTCGCCGACGCCGATGGTCTCGCTCGGCCATGCCGCCTTGTGTCCCGCGATGTAGCGATCGAACTCCGCGTCGATTGTCGGCGGAATTGGCGCAAGCTGCGGCATCGAGGAGAACAGCAGATCGTTCGTGAGCGGAAAGTTCGCGTTGCGCTCCGGCCATAACAGGCGCGAGATCGTGAGCGCATCGTTCTGGTCGAGCCTGCGCAGGACATCGGGATCGGTGATCGCCGTGCCGCGCGTGAGCTGTGCATTCTCCGCTGCCGATAGCGACATGGCGCCACCAAGAAGCACGACGACAGCAAGGAGAATTCGCAACACGCGGCTCATGCCTTCAGTAACACCGCGCAAGGACCCCTATTCAAGAAAAAAGGCGCTTCACATGGTGGTGAAGCGCCTCTTCGAAAGTCGAATTCCGACAGCTTAGCGCGCGACGATCAGGCCCTTGCTGGTAACAACCACCCAGCGGCCGTCCTGGCGGCGGATCGCATCGACGCGGCCAACGCCGGGAATGGGATCGCCGGCATAAACCTCGTAAAGGCCGCCCCGGCCCTCGATCAGCGCGCCGCCATTGGCGACGTCGCGCAGGACCCAGCCCTCGATCGTCGGGAGCCGGCCGACCTCGGTCTTGGGCGCGGCGGGCACCGGAGCCGGTGCGGCGGCAGCGGTCGCAACCTGGGTCGGCGCGATCGAGCCGGTGGTCTCCCTGGCGGGTGTGGCGGCAGCCTGCGCGGGGGCTGCGGGCGGCGTGGCACGGAGCTTGTCCACGGTCTCGGACAGTTTTGCGATCCTGGCCATCGGCTCGGCCTGCGCCTTCTCGAGCTTGTCGAGACGGTCGTTGGCCCGGTTGAACTGGTTGAGACCGGTCTTGGAGGTGTGCTCGACATTCGCCTTGAGCGCGACGAGGTCGGCATCGATCCGCGCGACGGAGGCATCGAACGCGCTGGTGTCGGCGACCTGCGCTGGCGCCGGAACCGGAGCTGCAAAGTGCATCATGCCGGCGGTCGCGAGCACGCCGCTGATCGCGCCGACGCTGGCGGCAATCGCCACCACCGCGGCCATCGCCGACAGGCGACGCTTGCCGCCGGCCTCGCGCGGCTCGTCCGCCTTCACGTGGGGGGCGAAATCCTCGCGGTCCCAGGCGCGATCCGAGGGGGGCATGACGATGAGCTTGCCGGGCTTCGGCTCGGGCTTGGATTCAGCCTGCGGCGTGGCGCTGAACTTCGGCACCTCGATCCTCGAGGCTTCGATCCTGGGCGGCTCGACCTTGACTGGATCGGCTTTGGGCGGCGTCTCATGGTCGGGGGCAATCGAAGGGGCCTCGATCCCGGCAGCCTCGACGGCCTGCGGCGCGGTCGCGGCGGCTTCGACGCTCGTCTGTTCGCCGGTCTCTTGGGCAGCCTGCTCAGCCATTGGTTCGCTCACGGCTCAAATACTCCACTCTGGATTGACCTTTTGGTAACTTTCATTGCTTGCGAAATCCTTACCTTCGGACCCGCTTACCGAAATTTTAGGAAGTCATCAGGGGCCGAATTTGGCCGGGAAAGTGGATCCGGTGTGGCGGGCGTGAAACAATTTGTAACCGGGGGAAGATGAACGGCAGGGCAACGGTCGGGCCGCCGCCCTTCGAGGACAGCTGAAGAGGCGGCCGCCTCCAGCGGCAACCGCTTCGCGGTTGCGCGGGGGTGACGGTGAGAGAGTTGGGCGCGCAATCTCGACCTCGTCATTGCGAGCGTAGCGAAGCAATCCAGACTGCCACCGCGGAAAGACTCTGGATTGCTTCGCTACGCTCGCAATGACGGAGTGCGGATTACTGGCCGGCGCTCACATCGTCACAGGTGCATCCGGCAGCTCGTTGCGATGCGAGCCTTGCGGAGGAAAATGCTTTGCCAGCTCGCGCGACACGGCTGCGATGCCTTCGATCACGCCGCGCTCGAACTGGCCGGACCTGAACTCCGCCTCCATGGCGCGGCAGATGGTCTCCCAGCCCGCCGCGCCAACTTTCGCGTCGATGCCGCGGTCGGCGATGATCTCGACGTCGCGATCGGCGAGCAGGAGATAGATGAGGACGCCGTTGTTGTGCGCGGTGTCCCAGATGCGCAAATGCGAGAACACGTCGAGCGCGCGCTCGCGCGCCGGCTGGTTGCGGAACAGGGGGCCGCCGTCGAGCGCGCCTTCGACGACGAAGCGGACCTGGCCGGAATGGGTGGTCTCACCCTGCTTGATCGCCTGCTCGATGCGGGTGAGCACCTTTGGCGGAAAAATCCGCTTTGCCCGCCAATGATGCTGCACCAGATGTCTGGCAATGCGCTTGATGCTCATGACCGCTACCAGCTCCCCGAGGCGCCGCCGCCGCCAAAACTGCCACCACCGCCGCTGAAGCTGCCGCTGTCGCTGCTGCCCGACGATCCGCTGCTCCAGCCGCCTCCCGACGATCCGCTCGACCACGAGCCCCGACGCGACGACCCCGTGCTCGGTCCCATCGCGGAAACCACATCGGCGATGAATCCGATGATGAAGCCGGCGACGCCGAGCACCATGGCAAGTGCGAAGGAACCGAGAATGAGCCAGGTCAATGCTGCGATGATGCCGCCGGTCACCAATGATCCGAGCAGCCGCCCCAGCATGGCCCGGAAGAACCCGCCGACCCCGATCGAGGCGAACACCGTCACGAAGAAGAGCGGCCCGATGTCGTCCAGATTGCCGAAATTCACGCTGGGCGAGGGAACCGGCAGCGGCTCGCCGTCGATGACGCGGATCATGCGATCGACGCCATCCGAGATGCCGCCGCTGAAATCGCCCGTTCTGAATTTCGGTGTGATGATCTCGTCGATGATCCGCCGCGAGGTGACGTCGGTGAGCGCGCCTTCGAGGCCGTAACCGACCTCGATGCGCAAATGCCGGTCGTTCTTAGCAACGACGAGGATCGCGCCATCGTCGACCTTCTTGCGGCCGATCTTCCAGGCCTCCGCAACCCGGATCGAGAACTGCTCGATCGTTTCCGGCTGCGTGGACGGCACGATCAGGACGGCGACCTGGCTGCCTTTGCGCGTCTCGAAGTTGCGCAGTTTTTGCGTGAGCGCAGCAATGTCGCCGCTGGAGAGCGTGCCGGTCTGGTCGACCACGCGGCCGGTCAGCTGCGGCACCGCGACGTCGGCGAAGGCGGGAAACGCGAAGGTGAGGAGGAGTGCGAATACGAACCACACACTCAGTGTCATCGCCCGGCTTGACCGAGCGATCCAGTATTCCAGAGACGGCAGCGAGATACGGAAAGGCCGCGGCGTACTGGATTCCCCGCTTCCGCGGGGAATGACAGTGGTGGGCGTGGCGCGCATGAGAGGCGAACGCACTTACTTCGATGGCGCGGGCGCAGGATTGAAATCGACCTTCGGCGCGGTCGAGATCTCCTTCTCGTTCTCGACCGAGAAGTTCGGCTTCTCCTTGTAGCCGAACGTCATCGCGGTGAGGTTGGTCGGGAACGAGCGGATGGTGACGTTGTACTCCTGCACCGCCTTGATGTAGCGGTTGCGCGCCACCGTGATGCGGTTCTCGGTGCCCTCGAGCTGGGACATCAGGTCCTTGAACAGCGCGTCCGACTTGAGCTGCGGGTAGTTCTCGGTGACGACCAGGAGGCGCGACAGCGCGCTGGAGAGTTCGCCCTGGGCGGCCTGGAACTTCTGGAAGGCCGCGGGGTCGTTCAGCACCTCCGGCGTTGCCTGGATGCTGCCGACCTTGGCGCGGGCATTGGTGACGCCGAGCAGCACGTCCTTCTCCTGCTGGGCAAAGCCCTTCACCGAGTTGACGAGGTTGGGCACGAGATCGGCGCGGCGCTGATACTGGTTCACGACCTCGGACCAGTTGGCCTTGATCTGCTCGTCCTCGCTCTGGATCGCGTTGTAGCCACAATTGGTGAGGCTGAGCGAGGCCAGCGCCGCCAGCACGGTCAGGATCTTGCGCATCAAAATTTCTCCCGGTGGAATCCGGCGCAAACTATCAGAAGGGCCCTGGCGAGTGTCGAGATTTCTTCTCGTCATTCCCGGGCGATGCGACGGGACCGCGCAAGCGCGGCCCGGAGCATCGAAGAATCTCGAGATTCCGGGTTCGCTTCGCGCCCCGGAATGACTGCAACAAGCATATGCGCGCCCCATCGCCAGCCGATTGACGCAAGCCCCTTGCCTATCACCGGCCAACATAGTCAACTCAACGAAACAATAAGACCAAACGGAAACGCCAGGGGGAACGCGATGTCCTCGTTCGAGACCATCCTCGTGGAGCGGCCGGAGCCGGCGATTGCCCGGGTCGTCATGAACCGGCCCGATGCGCGCAACGCGCAGAACCTGCAAATGACCTACGACCTCAACGCTGCCTTCGATGCCGCGGTGCAGGACGACACGGTCAAGGTGATCATCCTTGCCGGCAACGGGCCGCATTTCTCCTCGGGCCACGATTTGCGCCCGGGCGGCAAGAATGAAGCGGGCGTCGATTTTCCGCCGATCGGAAATTGGGGCGGCTTCGCCGAAGCCAACGCGCACGGCCGCTTCGCGCGCGAGCAGGAAATATATCTCCAGATCACGCGCCGTTGGCGCAATCTGGCAAAGCCTGTTATCGCCGAGGTGCACGGCAAGTGCATCGCCGGCGGCTTGATGCTGGCCTGGGCCTGCGACCTCATCGTCGCCAGCGACGATGCGCAGTTCTGCGATCCCGTGGTCGCCATGGGCGTCTGCGGCGTCGAATGGTTCGTGCATCCTTGGGAGCTCGGGCCGCGCAAGGCCAAGGAATTCCTGTTCACGGCCGACAGCTGGAGCGCGCAGGAGGCGCATCAGCTCGGCATGGTCAATCAGGTCGTGCCACGCGCGGAGTTGTCATCGCGCGTGCTGGAGCTGGCGCGCCGGATCGCATCAAAGCCGTCCTTCGCGCTGAAGCTGACCAAGGAGGCGGTCAATCGTTCGGTCGATGTGATGGGCCAGCCGGCTGCAATTGACCAGGCCTTTGCCCTGCATCAGCTCTGTCACGCCCATAACCTTCAGGAGTTCGGCATGATCGTCGATCCATCGGGCCTGCATCCCTCCGTGCGCAAACCGCCGGCGGCCGCGGAGTAGACGCGATGGACCTCAATCTGAGCGACGAGCAACGGCTGCTGCGCGAAAGCGCGGAACGCTTCGTGGCCGAGAGCTACGATGCCGATCATCGCCGCAAGATGGCGAACGATCCGCTCGGCTTCAGCCCGGCGGTATGGACGCAGTTTGCCGAGCTCGGCTGGTTGGCGTTGCCGATCCCGGAGCAGTTTGATGGGCTCGGCGGTGGTGCGGTCGAGATCGGCATCTTGATGGAAGCCTTCGGCCGCGGGCTGGTGTCGGAGCCTTATGTCGCAACCGTCGTGCTCGGAGCCGCGCTGATCGACAGATGCGGCAGCACGGCGCAGAAGCAGGCGAGCCTGCCGAAGATCGCGGACGGGTCGTTGAAGCTGGCGCTTGCGCATTCCGAACGCGCAGCGCGGTTCGATCTCGCCAAAGTTGCGACCGCAGCCAACAAGACCGCGCAGGGCTGGCGTCTTGCCGGCAGCAAGATCGCCGTGCTCGACGGCCATGCCGCCGACGAGATCATCGTCTCCGCGCATATTCACGATCATCGGGGGCCATCGGGGCGGATCGGCCTGTTCCTGGTGCCGGCAACGGCGCCGGGCCTCTCAATCTCCGACTATCCGCGGCTTGGCGGCGGGCGCGCCTGCAATATCGAGCTGCCCGACGTGCATCTTCCTGAGGACGCCCTGCTCGGCGACGGCAAGGATGCGCTGCCCGCAATCGAATGGGCCGTCGATCGCGCCATGGCCGCGCTCGGCGCGGAGGCCGTCGGCATCATGCAGATGCTGCTGGAGACGACGCTGGAATACACCAAGATCCGGAAGCAGTTCGGCCGGCCGCTGTCCGCCAACCAGGTGATCCGCCACCGCCTTGCCGACATGGCGATGCAGGTGGACGAGGCGCGCTCGATGGCGCTGCGCGCCGCGCTGAAGGCAGACAGCACGCCGATCGAGCGCGCGCGGGCCGCGTCGGGCGCGAAGGCGAAGATCGGCAAATGCGCGCGCTTCGTCGGCGAGCAGTCGATCCAGCTTCACGGCGGCATGGGCGTCACCGAGGAGCTCGAGGTCGGCGCCTATTTCAAGCGGCTCGTCGCCTTCGACACGCTGTTCGGCGGCAGCGCGCACCACTATGCCCGCCACGCCCGGCTTGGCCGCACCGGCGTATCGGCCTGAACCGAAAGGAGCGCATCATGGACCTGTCGTTCAATGCCGAGGAGCGCGCCTTCCAGGACGAGGTGCGCGGCTTCATCGCCAAAAATCTCACCGAGGAGATGAAGCGCGCGACCGCGCTGACGCCCTCGGTATTCTCCGATCCTGATATCGGCATGGCCTGGCAGCGCGCGCTGCACAGGCAGGGCTGGGGCGCGCCGGGCTGGCCGGTCGAATATGGCGGTCCGGACTGGACGCCGGCACAGCGCTGGATTTTCGAGACCGAATCCGCGCGCGCCGGCGTGCCCAATGTGAATGTCATGGGCGTAAAGATGGTCGGGCCCGTCATCATCGGCTTCGGCAGCCCTGAGCAGAAGAACTTCTATTTGCCGCGGATTCTCTCCGGCGAGGATTATTGGTGCCAGGGCTACTCCGAGCCGGGCTCCGGCTCCGACCTGTCTTCGCTGAAGACGCGCGCGGTGCGCGACGGCGACCACTACATCATCAACGGCACCAAGATCTGGACCACGCATGCCCACCACGCCAACCGCATGTTCGCGCTGGTGCGCACCAGCGACGGGCCGCGGCAGCAGGACGGCATCAGCTTCATCCTGATCGACATGAAGACGCCGGGCATCACGACGCGCCCGATCCTCACCATCGGCGGCGACCACGAGGTCAACCAGGTGTTCTTTGACGACGTGCGTGTGCCCATGGCCAATCGGGTCGGCGAGGAAGGCAAGGGCTGGACCTACGGCAAGTACCTGCTCGAATTCGAGCGCGGCTCGGGCATCGCCTCCGCCAAGCTGCGCGAAGGGCTGAAGGCGATCGCGGACCTTGCCGAGTCGGACCTGACCGGCCGCGCGATCGACAGTCCTGACATCGCGACGCGCATTTCGGAGGTCGAGGTCGACATCGACGCGCTGGAGATGACCGAGCTGCGCGTGCTCTCGGCGCTCCAGACCGGACAGAATCCCGGCGCGGTGTCGTCGATCCTGAAGCTGCGCAACAGCGAGATCCGCCAGGCCGTGACACGGCTGGGCGCCGACGTGATTGGCCATGACGCCCTCGCCGTCGAGCCGATGCGCCCGCTCTACAAGCTCAACCACGAACCGGCGATACCCGAGGACATGCTGACGGTGGTGCCGGAATATCTCAACGGCCGGGCTTACACGATCTTCGGCGGCACGTCCGAGATCCAGCGCGACATCATCGCGAAGATGATGCTGGGGATTTGAGGCAAAGCTCGCGCAACGCATTCGGTGTCGTCCCGGCGAAGGCCGGGACCCATACGCCGTGACGAAGTTGGCGTGCGAAGCCGGTAACCACCGATCTTCGCCAAACCAGGCTCGGTGGTTATGGGTCCCGGCCTTCGCCGGGACGACAGCTAAGATTGCCGCAACAGCGCGGGCTATGCCCCCGCCTTCGCGTCCCTGATCGCCTGCCAGATCTTCTGCGGCGTCAGGGGCGTGTTGAGCTGGGTGATACCGAGCTCGGCGAGCGCATCCATCACGCCGTTGGTGACGCAGGGCGGGCCGCCGATGGCGCCGGATTCGCCGCAGCCCTTGGCGCCGAGCGGGTTGGTGCGGCAGGGCGCGGAATCATCCAGTGTCACCTCGATCGGCGGCACGTCGCCGGCGCGCGGGATGCAGTAGTCCTGATAGCTCGCGGTCAGGAGCTGGCCGTCGGCATCGTAGGAGACGCCCTCATAGAGCGCCTGGCCGATGCCTTGCGCGACGCCGCCATGGATCTGGCCCGTCACCAGCATCGGGTTCACGGCGACACCGACGTCGTCGACGGTGGTGTAGCGCACGACGCGGGAGACGCCGGTTTCGGGGTCGATCTCGACCTCGCAGATATGCGTGCCGTTCGGCCAGCTCGGACCATCGACCTCGCCTTCCGAATCGACGCTGAGTTTTGCGCCGCTCTCCTTCTCGGCAAGGTCGAACAGGCTGATGCGGCGGTCGGTGCCGACCACGGTGAGCATGCCGCCCTGATATTCGATGTCCTCGACCGAGGTCTCCAGCACGTTCGCCGCCTTCTCGCGCGCCTTCTGGATCAGGTCATTCGACGAGACGGCCACGGCCGTTCCGCCGACGAACAGCGAGCGCGAGCCGACGCTGCCAAAGCCCATCGCCAGATCGGTGTCGCCCTGGACGACATCGATCTTGTCCATGGCAATGCCGAGCGTGTCGGCGATCATCTGGGTGTAGGTGGTCTGAAGCCCCTGCCCCATCGCCATGGTGCCGGAATGCAGGACGACGCGGCCCTGCGAGGTCGCGTGCAGGCTGACCTTCTCGGTATGGGCGCGGCCGCCGGTCCATTCGATGTACGACGTGAGCCCGCGGCCGTAGAGCAGGCCCTTCTTCTTCGCCGCCTTCTTGCGCGCGGCAAAGCCGTCCCAGTCGGCGAGCTTCACGGCACGGTCGAGCATGTGGGCGAAGGCACCGGAATCGTAAACCTGGCCCGCAGCATTGGTGTAGGGCAGCTGCGCCGGCTTGATGTAGTTGGCCTTGCGGATCGCGCGCGGATCCATGCCGATTTTTCGCGCGGCGGCGTCGAACAGGCGCTCGACGATGAAGACGGCCTCGGGCCGGCCCGCACCGCGATAGGCACCGACCGGCGCGGTGTGGGTCATCACCGACTTCACCTCGAAATGCACCAGCGGAAGATCGTAGACGCCGGTCTGCACGAACGGCCCGAGCACCAGGGGAATGATGTTGGCGGCCCCCGAAGAATAGGCGCCGGTGCAGCCGATCGACTTGACCCGATAGGCCAACACCTTGCCCTTCTCGTCCAGCGCGAAGGACGCGGTCGAGGTGAGGTCGCGGCCGTGGGTGCCGCCGACGAACTCGTCGGTGCGGTCGCCGCGCCAGCGGATCTTCTTGCTCAGCTTGGTCGCGGCGTAGGCGACGATGCCGTCCTCGGGATAGAGGTTGGTCTTCTGGCCAAAGCCGCCGCCGATGTCGCCGACCAGCACGCGGACGCTGTCCTTGGGGCGCTTGAGCACGGCTCCCGCCAGCACGTCGCGGGTCGAGGCCGGCGTCTGCGACTGCACGTGCAGGAGGAGACGTCCGGTCTTCTTGTCGATCTCGGCGATGGTCGAGCGCGGCTCCATCGCGGAGGGCACGAGGCGCTGGCTGATGATGTCGAGCTCGACCGTGTGCGCGGCCTTGGCAAAGGCCTCGTCCACCTTGGCGGCATCGCCGTAAGCCATCGCGCCGACGATGTTGTCGGGCGCCTCCGGCCACACCACAGGCGCGCCGGGCTTCACCGCCTCGACCGGGTCGACCACCGCGGGCTGCACGTCGTATTCGACCACGATCGCTTCGGCCGCGCTCTGCGCCTCCGCGCGGGAGGCGGCGACCACCGCCGCCACCGCCTCGCCGGTGTAACGCACGACCTCATGGGCGAGCAGCCGGCGCGGCGGCACCGTCATCGGCTTGCCGTCGGGGCGCTTGAAGATGCTCAGCGTCGGGATGCTGCCGATATCGTCCCTGACGAGATCCGCACCGGTGTAGACCGCGGTGACGCCGGGCATTCCGGCCGCGGCGCTGGTGTCGATCGAGACGATCTTCGCGTGCGCATGCGGCGAGCGCAGCACGTGCAACCACAGCGCGCCGTCCTGCGGCTTGTCGTCGATGAATTGCCCCTTCCCGGTCAGCAGCCGCTGGTCTTCCAAACGCTTGACGGGCTGGCCCGCTCCGAAACGCAAATTGCCGGGAAGAATGTTCATTCCGTGGGGTCCTCGAGGTCTTTTCGAAACTGCGGGCAGCCTTTTAGCGGATCGACCGGGGGCATACCAGCCGCGGTTTTGGGCGGGATATCCACGATTTCGGCATGCGGTCCCGCAAATCTGCGATTCCGTAGGGTGGGCAAAGGCGCACTTGCGCCGTGCCCACGGTCGCTCAACCAACGCGATCAAGATGATGGGCACGCTTCGCTTTGCCCACCCTACGCACTGCGCATCGCCCCGGAATGACGGCTACGCCAGCTCCCGGAGCGCTGTCTCCACCACCTTGCGCGCATCGGCCGTCAGCGCGGCCTGCGGCGGGATGGGATCGCCGACGTCGTAGCCCTGGATCGAAAGGCCGGCCTTGATGCAGGCGGCGAGGTTGAAGCGGGCGAAGGCTTCGTTGATCCGCCACAGCCTGCGCTGGAGCGCCATGGCCTCGTCCCAGCGGCCCGCCCGGCAGAGGTCGTAGAGCGCGACGCTCTGGCGCGGGATGATGCAGGCAGGTCCCGCCATCCAGCCGAGCCCGCCGATCAGCATCACCGCGGCCGGAATGTGGGCGGAGGCCGAGAACACGCGCAGGCGATCGCCGCAGCGGTTCATGATCGAGAGCAGCCGGCCGGTGTTGGTCGAGGCGTCCTTGATGTAGCCAATGCGCGGATGCTCGGCGAGGCGCGCGATGATTTCGAGGGTGAGGTCGGAGCGCTGGAATTGCGGATTGGTGTAGATGACGACGGGAATGTCCACGGCGTCCGCGATGGCGCGGAAATAGGATTCGACCTGGGTATCGGCGAGCGGGAAATACGCCTCCAGGATCGCCAAAATGCCGTCGGCGCCGAGCTTCTGATACGTCCGTGCCTGCGTCACCGCATCCGCGGTCGAGGTGGAGGCGACGCCGGCCACCACGGGCACGCGGCCCTTCGCGGCTTCGATCGTGGTCTGCACGACCGCCGTGCGCTGGGCGGCATTGAGATAGGCGAACTCGCCGGTCGAGCCGAGCGGCGTCAGACCATGCACGCCGGCACCGATCAGGTCGTCGCAGAGCTTTGCGAGCACGCTCGTCCGCACCGTGCCGTCGGCATCGACGGGGGAGACGAGGTAGGGGAAGACGCCGTGGAATTCGGACATGTCGGGGGCTCCGGAAGCTGGCACCCGACGGGTATTACCAATGCCCGCCCCGGCGATCAAACCTTGAGCAAGCGCACCCGCGTGCCCCAGGGATCGACCGCCTCCAAACCGTCGGCAAGCGCCGTGACCTTCACACCGCTCTTGCGCAGGCGCTCTTCCTGAGCGGCGAGCAGCTCCTGCTTCGCCATCACCAGCGAAAACCAGGCGAGACCGGTTGTGGAATCGTCGCGCAGGCCCGCGCCCTGGCTCTGCCAGACGTTCATGCCGAGGTGATGGTGATAGCGGCCCGACGACAGGAACGCCGCGCCGTTGCGCTTGCGGGTCGGGTCGAGGCCGACGGTGCCGTGGTAGAAGTTCTCGGCCTGCGCGAGATCGCCGACGCGCAGATGCATGTGGCCGACGCGCATTCCGTCCGGCGCCTTGGCATAGTCGGGAACGCGCGTATTGGTCAGCGACAGCAGGTCGGGGATGTTGAGCTCGTCGGTCGCCATCTTCACGCTGCCCTCGCTCCACTGCCATTGCGAGGGCTCGCGGTCGGCATAGACCTCGATGCCGTTACCTTCGGGGTCGTCGAGATAGACGGATTCGCTGACGAGATGGTCGGCAAAGCCCGACAGCGGCACGCGATGCGAGGCGGCGTGCACCAGCCAGCGCGCGAGATCCTTGCGGGTCGGCATCAGGAAGGCGGTGTGGTAGAGGCCTGCGGCATTGCGCGGCTCGATCGCCGCATCCGGACGCGCCTCGAGCACGAGCAGCGTGATGCCGGCCGTACCGAGCTTCGCAGCGCTGGCGGAGCGCTCCATGACGGTCAGCCCGATCACGTCGCGGTAGTAGTCGGCAACCGTGTCGAGATTCTTGACCCGGAGCGTCACCATGCCGACCCGCATCGGCGTGCGGCTGGCATAGGTCGGCCCGCCGCCTTGCGCAGTCCCCTCGGCGCGTGCGGCAGCCGCGGCCGCCATCGCGAGCGAGGTGGCTCCGGCAAGTTGGAGCAGGGTGCGGCGGGTGAGATCGATGGTCATCGGTCGGGGCTCGCTGGAAACGTCTAAGGCCGTACGGCGCAATGTCGACCGATTGCTACACGTTCCCGTGAACGGCTCCCAATCACATGTTCGTCGGCCGGCGCCGGCTCCGTCCTGGCCACCCGACCAGTTTCGCTACCGCCCGCGACATCCCAGATTGGGGACAACTTACAGGAGACCGCCATGACCGCCCCAACTCCACTGTCCTCACTGTCGTCCGCGCTCGCGGATGTCGTGGCGCGCACCGCGCCCTCCGTCGTCTCCGTGCACTCGCATCGCTCCCGCGCAACCGGCTTCGTCTGGAAGCCCGGCCTGATCGTCACCGCCGACGAGGCGTTGGCCGACGAGGGCGAGGTCGAGATCGGCCTCCCCGACGGCAGCCGGGTGGTCGCCACGATCGCCGGCCGCGACCACACCACCGACATCGCGCTGCTGCGCACCGAGGCCGGCGTCGCGCCGGTCAAGCTCGCCGCGACGGTCCCGCCCCTCGGCGCGTTGTCGGTTGTCGTGGCCACCAACCGTGATACGCCGAGCGCCGCGCTCGGGATGGTATCGGCGTCCGGCAAGAGCTGGCGCTCCCTACGCGGCGGCGACATCGATGCCCGGATCGAGCTCGACGTTCGCCTGCGTCCGGGCCAGGAAGGCGGCCTTGCGCTCGATGCGACCGGTGAAGCCTTCGGCATGGCCGTGCTCGGACCAAGGCGCGTGCTGGTGATCCCGACGGCGACGATCGAGCGCATCGCGCCGCAACTCGAAGCCCGCGGCCGCATCGCGCGCGGATATCTCGGGCTCGGGCTCCAGCCGGTGCGGCTCGAGGACGGCATCGGCGCCATGGTGATGAATGTCGACAAGGCCGGACCTTCTGCGGCGGCCGGCATCCGCCAGGGCGATGTGATCGTGGCGGTCAACGACCAGAAACTGTCCGGCGTGCGCGCGCTGTCGAGAACACTGGGACCTGCGAGCGTCGGCGCTGTGGTCGATGTCGCGGTGCGCCGCGGCGGCGAGCCGATCAGCTTCAAGGTCACGGTCGGCGAGAGGCCGGAGGCGTGAGCGAGGACAAGCTACCGGAGATCGTGCTGTCCCTGGAGATCGACGATCCCGCCCTCGCCGATCGCCTGGCGGCGCTGCTCGGCAATGTCGCCGGGCTGCGCCTTGCCGCGCCCGGCGAGCAGGCCGCCGCGACGATCGTCGCCCGCGATCCGCGCAGCATGCCCGAGGACATCGCACTGACGCAGCGCGAGCTCGACGTGCTGGCGCTGATGGCCGAGGGCGCCTCCAACAAGATGATCGCGCGTCAGCTCGGCATCTCCGTGCACACCGTGAAATTCCATGTCGGCTCGCTGCTCGACAAGCTGGATGCCACCGGCCGCACCGATGCGGTGGCGCATGCCGCGCGCCGCGGCGTGATCGAGCTCTGAGCGGCGCGGTTCAATCGCCGATCGCGGTCTGCGCCAGCTCGCGCATGCGGTCGGTATCGACGACGCGGCCATGGCTGATCACGATGCTGGGCGGGCTGTGGAAGCGCAGCGCCTCGGTGACGTCGGCCTGTTCGAGCACGACCAGGTTGGCTGCGCAGCCGAGCCCGAGGCCATAGCGCTCGAGGTTGATCGCCGTCGCGGCGCGCGTGGTGATCATGTCGTAGAGCGTCTCGAACTCGCTCTTCTTCGTCATCCACAACAGATGCGAGGCGAGGAACGCCACCTCCAGCATGTTGTTGCGGCCGAACGGATAATAGGCGTCGGAAATGTCGTCCTGGCCGAGGCAGACATTGATGCCGGCACCGAGCAATTCCTTCACCCGCGCGTGCAGCGGGCCGTTGTGCGGATTGCTGACGACGCTGACACGGGCCTTTCCGAGCAGCACCTTCAGCTCGCGGAGATAGTTCTCGGGATAGAGCGCCATCGCCCGGCAATGATGGGCGAGCGCCCGGCCCTCGACGCCGCGCGCGATCACCGCGCGCGCCATCATGTCGAGCGTGCGCATGTTGGCGTCGCCGACGTCGTCCAGCAGCATCGAGGTTTCGGCGCCGTGCTCGGCCGCGAGGTCGAAGCAGAACGCGACATGGCGGCGCATGTCCTCTTCGTCGGCTTCGATCCAGGGAATCCCGCCGACGACGTCGGCCCCGAGCGCCATCGCCTTGCGCATCAGGCCCTCTGCGCCGGGCTCGCGAAACAGGCCGTCCTGCGGGAATGCCACGACCTGAATGTCGACGATGCCGCGAAACTCCTCGCGGATCGCGAGCAGCGCCTTGACGCCCTCCAGCCGGGCCTTGGTGTCGACGTCGGCGAAGGCGCGGATGTGGAGGTTGCCGTGGAGCGCGGCGAGCGCCACCGCGCGCCGTGCGTTCGGGACGATCCAGGACGCGTCGTAGTTGCTCTTCACCGCTGCGGCGAGATCGACCGCCTTCGCCGCCTCGCTCATGCCGCCGCCCTGATAGGCCTCTAGCGCCGCCTCCGACATCATCGGCAGGGTCCAGACCTTGCAGAGGTGCAGGTGCGGATTGACAAAGGCCGGCGTCACCAGGCCGCCCTTGGCATCGACGAAGGCCTGTGCGCCGGGATCGAGCCGGTTGCCGATCGCGGTGATCACGCCATCGGTGATTGCAATGTCGACGATCTCGCGGCTGCGCGTGCGGGCATTGGTGATGACGAGGTCTGGCAGGCGGGGCATTGCAGGACTTCCACTCGGTACGCGTGCAATCATGCAAGTTGGGTGCCGGGCTGCGCGGGCGGCGGAAACCGGAGCTGGACCGTCAGGCCCGGCGCATTGTCATGCAGCGCAATCTCGGCGCCATGAAGGCGCGCCACTGCCGCAACGAGGCTGAGGCCGAGGCCGTTGCCCGGCGTGTAGCGGCTTTGTTCGAGACGGTAGAACCGCTTGAAGACGTGATCGCGCGCCTCAGCGGGAATGCCCGGACCGTCGTCGGCGATCGTAATCATGGCGCCGCCATCGGCGCTGCGGCATGTCACCGTCACCTGCCCGCCTTTGCGGCCGTGCTTGATCGCGTTGTCGACGAGATTGGCGACGGCGTCGAACAAGAGGTCGCGGTCGCCCGTGATCGCGACCTCGCGGTCGCCGCCGAGGCTGAGACGCGTCGCAACCTGCTCGGCGGCGGCGTCGTAGAGCTCGACGACCTCGCCGGCGATCTCGGCGAGATCAAGCGCGCGAAAGGCGCTCCTGCGGGCGCGGGTCTCGATCTCCGAGATCCGGGTGATGGAGGCGAACATGCCGAGCACGGCATCGAGATCGGCGATGGTGTCGCCGATCAGCGTGGCATCCGCCTCGCTGTTGCGCGGGGTGTGATAGGCCTTCTCCAGCCGGCCGCGCATGCGCGTCAGCGGCGTGCGCAGATCGTGGGCGACGTTGTCGCTGACCTGCTTGACCTCGCCCATCAGCGTCTCGATGCGGTCGAGCATCTGGTTGAGGTTTTCGGCGACGCGGTCCCACTCGTCGTGGCTGCCGCGCAGGGGAATGCGGCGGTCGAGACCGGACAGCATGATGGCACGGCTGGTGGCGTTGATCTCCTCGATCCGCCCCACCGTGCGCCGGGTCACCAGCACGGCTGCGAGCCCGGCGAGCACCAGGAGCAGCACCGCGACCGCGACCATGGCGAGTTCGATCGTGCCGGTGAAGCCGTCGCGATCGCCGGCGGAGCCGAGCCGGCTCTCCACATAGGCGAGCGTACCGAAATAGACGTAGGCCATGATCGCCGCGACGATCAGCCCGAATGCCGCGATCGCGATCAGCGCCAGACGGAAGGTCGAGGAGCGGAGCGTCTTAGCCAGGAGCACGGAGACAATATCCGATGCCGCGGATGGTGTGGATCAGCGGATAGGCCTGGGCGTCGTCGACCTTGCGGCGGACGCGCCCGACATAGACGTCGATGATGTTGGTCGAGGGATCGAAATGCAGGTCCCAGACGTGCTGGAGCAGCATCGCACGCGAGACGACGCGGCCCTCGTTGCGGACGAGATATTCGAGCAGCTGAAACTCGCGCGGCAGCAGCGGAATCTTGCGGCCGCGGCGGCTGGCGTTGCGCGCGATCAGGTCGATGGCGAGGTCGCCGACGCGCAACAGCGTCTCCTTGGCGATGGTCTCGCTGCGGCGGCCGAGGGCCTCGAGCCGCGCAAGCAGCTCGACGAAGGAGAACGGCTTGACGAGATAGTCGTCCCCGCCGGCGCGCAGGCCGCGCACGCGGTCGTCGACCTCGCCGAGCGCGGAGATGATCAGGAAGGGCGCCGCGATGCCGTCGTCGCGCAATTGGCGCATCACGGTGATGCCGTCGATGTCGGGCAGCATGCGGTCGATGGTGATCACGGCATAGTCGCGGGCGGCGCCGTGGCTCAGGGCTTCGCGCCCCGTGGCGGCGAGATCGACCTCATAGCCAGAGGTCGTCAACTCTTCGACGAGCTGGCCTGCGGTTTCCGGATCGTCCTCGACGACCAGGATGCGGCGGTGACCTCCGGTCATGCAAAACTCCGCGCGACGATCGCCACCAGACTATCCCGTTCCGGGGCTGAGCGGAACCGCCCGATGGCGATCGCGACAATGGTGCGGTACGGCGATGCGACTACCAATAGTCTCCGCACACATTGACCCATTGCCACCCATAGGGCGTCCAGCTCCTGCGCCAGCAACCGTCGTCGTAGTAATTGGCGTAGTAGAAGGGCGCGCCAACGAAGGCGAACCGGTGGAAGCGATGATGGCGGAAGAAGAATGCATGGCGGCCGATGAAGGGCCTGCCGTGCCAGCCCGTGCCGGCGAAACGCGGCCCGAAGGCGGCGCGGGTCGCGAGCGGCGCACCGGCAAAGCGCGGCCCGATCGCAGCGTGGGCGGTCATCGGCGAGCCGGCGAAGTGGGCGCCACCGAAACGAGCACCGCCCACGCCGCCGACATGCATCCCGCCAAAGCCACCGGCGTGCATGCCGCCGCCGAAATGTCCTCCGCCGCCAAAGCCGCCATGTCCTCCGCCGCCGAAGCCGCCGTGTCCTCCGCCGCCGAAACCACCACCTCGGGCGAGAACGGGCGAAGCGACCCCCAACGTCGCAGCCATGGCCGCCGCGACGATGCCGGTGAGAAGCCTGCTGTGCATCTGAATATCCTCCTTGTCGCGGCGACGGTCGCGCCGCTCCGGGGGATCAGATGAGGAGAATGCGCCCTCACCTTCAACTTACAAATGCGCCAGATTCTGACGCGGGTGTTAGGGAGGCCCAACTCTCTCGTTCCCTCGCCCCGTTCTTACGGGGAGGGTGGGGTGAGGGCTATCTCCAAGAATGCGATGCGGACTGTTGGCCAAGCTTTCGTCGCGCACTCACATCGGAGTCGGATGGGCCGCCATCTTGGCAACATAGTGCGCTGCGCCTCACCCGGAATCCGCGCTGCGCGCGAATTCCGACCTCTCCCCGCAGAAGAGCGGGGAGAGGTTGGAGATCACACGCGCTTGCCGCCGCTCTTCTCGGCGGCGCGGCGCAGGGCTTCGGCGAGGGCGCCGCCGCCGGAGGATTCCTGCTTGCGCGGCGCCGACGAGGTCATGCGGGCTGCATTGCGCGAGCCATTGTCGCGCTGCATGCCGGGGGCGTCCTTCTTGGCGCCGACCTCGTCGTCGAGCCGCAGCGTCAGCGAGATGCGCTTGCGGGCGACCTCGAAGTCCAGCACCTTCACCTTGACGATGTCGCCGGGCTTCACCACCTCGCGCGGGTCCTTGATGAAGGTCTTCGACATCGCCGAGATGTGCACGAGGCCGTCCTGGTGGACGCCGATGTCGACGAAAGCGCCGAACGCGGCGACGTTGGTCACGGTACCCTCGAGGATCATGCCCTTCTGGAGGTGCTTGATCTCCTCGACACCCTCCTTGAACACAGCGGCCTTGAACGCCGGACGGGGGTCGCGGCCGGGCTTTTCGAGCTCGCGCAGGATGTCGGTGACGGTCGGCAGACCGAAGGTCTCGTCGACGAAATCCTTCGGCTTCAGCGTGCGCACGATCTCGCTGCTGCCGATCAGCGCCTTGATGTCGCTCTTGGTGGCCGCGAGAATCCGGCGCACCACCGGATAGGCTTCCGGATGCACGCCGGACGCATCGAGCGGATCCTCACCGCCGAGAATGCGCAAAAAGCCCGCGCACTGCTCGAACGCCTTCGGCCCGAGGCGCGGCACGTCCTTGAGCGACTTGCGCGACTTGAACGGGCCGTTGGCGTCACGATGTGCCACGATGCTCTGCGCAAGGCCCGAGCCCACGCCCGACACGCGGGCGAGCAGCGGCGCCGAGGCGGTGTTGACGTCGACGCCGACGGCGTTCACGCAATCTTCGACCACGGCGTCGAGCGACTTGGCGAGCTTGGCCTGGCCGAGGTCGTGCTGATACTGGCCGACGCCGATCGCCTTCGGCTCGATCTTGACGAGTTCGGCAAGCGGATCCTGGAGGCGCCGCGCGATCGAGACCGCGCCGCGCAGGGTGACGTCGAGACCGGGCAGTTCCTCCGAGGCGAAGGCCGAGGCCGAATAGACCGACGCGCCGGCTTCCGACACCACGATCTTGTTCATCTTCAGCTCGGCCAGGCCCTTGACGAGATCGCCTGCGAGCTTGTCGGTCTCGCGCGAGGCCGTGCCGTTGCCGATCGCGATCAGCTCGACACGGTGCTTCAGGGCAAGCTTGCCGAGGATTGCGAGCGACTCGTTCCATTGCCGCTGCGGCTCGTGCGGATAGATCACGGCGGTATCGACGACCTTGCCGGTCGCGTCGGTGACGGCGACCTTGACGCCGGTCCGGTAGCCGGGATCGAGCCCCATGGTGACGCGGGTGCCGGCGGGCGCGGCTAGCAGCAGGTCGCGCAAATTGGACGCGAACACGCGCACGGCCTCGGTCTCGGCCGCGTTCCACAGCCGCATGCGCAGGTCGATGTTGAGATGCACCTGGATCTTGGTGCGCCAGGCCCAGCGCACCGTGTCGATCAGCCAGCGGTCGCCGGCGCGCTTGAGGTCGGCGATGCCGAACCGCTTCATGATCTTCAATTCGTAGGCGCTGGGCACGCCCGGCGGCGGCGCCTCGGCTTCGGCCTGAATCTGCAGGTCGAGGATTTCTTCCTTCTCGCCGCGGAACATCGCCAGGATGCGGTGCGACGGCAGCCTGGTCAGCGGCTCGGAGAATTCAAAATAGTCGGCGAACTTTTCGCCCTCGGTCTTCTTGCCATCGCGCACCTTGGAGGCCATGCGCGCATTGGTCCACATCTCCTCGCGCAGCGCGCCGATCAGATCGGCGTCTTCGTCAAATCGCTCGACCAGGATGGCGCGGGCGCCGTCGAGTGCGGCGGCGGCGTCAGCCACGCCCTTCTCGGCGTTGATGAAGCTTTCCGCCACGACCTTGGGATCGTTGCCGGGCTCCGCCATCAGCTGATTGGCGAGCGGCTCGAGGCCGGCTTCCTTGGCGATCTCAGCCTTGGTGCGGCGCTTCGGCTTGAACGGCAGATAGATGTCTTCCAGGCGCGCCTTGCTGTCGGCGGCCATGATCGTGGCTTCGAGGGCGGCATCGAGTTTGCCCTGCTCGCGGATCGATTCGAGGATCGCCTTGCGGCGGTCTTCGAGCTCGCGCAGGTAGCCCAGGCGCTCCTCCAGGGTGCGCAATTGCGCGTCGTCGAGCGCACCGGTCGCTTCCTTGCGGTAGCGGGCGATGAAGGGAACCGTGGCGCCGCCGTCGAGCAGCGTCACCGCTGCCTCGACCTGCTCGGCCCGAACTCCAAGCTCCTGCGCAATTTTCTGGTTGATATTTGCCACGCGAGAATCCCTCTCTCCAAGCACGCGACGCAAACCGAAATCCGGTCGCGGGACGCCGCTTATGGACCAACCCAGGTTGATTCATCAAGGTGCCGCGCGCAACCGTCGACAGACGATTTTTTTGTTGAACCGATGCGATCTCGCCACAATCGTGGGGATGCGGCGGGCGCGGTTGGTATGAAGACTCTATCCTCTTGTCGTCCTGGCGAAAGCCAGGACGACGACGGGGATTGACAGGCGCCTCCGTTCCACGGCTGTTTGCACCGCCGGACCACCGAACTCCACACGAGGACTGCAATGCGGACGACATCGGTCGGCGTCTTCAAGATCGTCACCAAGGGCCCCGGCGACGTCTCCGGCCTCATGGCCATGATCGGCTCCGGCGCGATCGATCCCAAATCGATCCTCGCCGTTCTCGGCAAGACCGAGGGCAATGGCGGTGTCAACGACTTTACCCGGGAATATGCCGTTGCCGCGCTGTGCACGGCTCTGGCGCCACAGCTCGGCTTGTCCCCCGAGGAGGTCGAGCAGCGCATTGCCTTCGTGATGTCCGGCGGCACCGAAGGCGTGCTCAGCCCGCATATCACGGTGTTCACGCGCCGCGAGGTCGAGCGGCGGCCGGCGGGCTTGTCGGGCAAGCGCCTGAGCATCGGCATGGCGCACACGCGGGACTTCCTGCCGGAGGAGCTCGGACGCGCCGCGCAGATCGCGGAGACGGCCGCGGCCGTGAAGGCCGCGATGGCGGACGCCGGGATCGCCGACCCCGCCGACGTCCATTTCGTGCAGATCAAGTGCCCGCTGCTCACCAGCGATCGCGTCGAGGCCGCAAGTGCACGCGGCAACAAGACGGCGACGACCAGCGCCTACGGTTCGATGGCCTATTCGCGCGGCGCCTCCGCGCTCGGCGTTGCGGTCGCGCTCGGCGAGACCGGCTCGGACATCAGCGACGGGGACGTGCTGCGCCGCTACGATCTGTTCTCGAAGGTGGCATCCACCTCGGCCGGAATCGAGCTGATGCACAACGTCGTCATCGTGCTCGGAAATTCGGCGGCATCGGCCAGCGAGTTCGAGATCGGCCACGCCGTGATGAACGATGCGATCGACGCCGCCGCCGTGACGTCGGCGCTGAAGTGCGTCGGGCTTGGCGTCGCACCGCAAGCGGAAGCCGGGCGCGAGCTCGTCAACATCTTCGCCAAGGCGGAGGCCTCGCCCGATGGCAGCGTGCGCGGCTTTCGCCACACCATGCTGGAGGACACCGACATCAGCTCGACGCGCCACGCCCGCGCCGCGGTCGGCGGCCTGATCGCGGGCCTTGCCGGCACCGGCGCAGTCTACGTGTCCGGCGGCGCCGAACATCAGGGCCCGGCGGGCGGCGGGCCGGTTGCGGTGATCGCGCGACTATCGGATTGAGACGGCCGGCCTCCTAAGGTCGTGCGACCTCTCCGCCCCATGCAACCCTGCCCTTCGCGCCGGCTCAGTTGATTCACGCAGGGTCCATGCGAAAGGAAGGACCGCCGCATCTAGAGGATTTGAATTTCATGACTTTGCCGATGAGCTGGAACGAGTGGGCGCAGCACGATGGCGTGGGGCTGGCGGCGCGCGTCCGCAAGGGCGAGCTGACGCCGAAGGAATTGGCCCGCCAGGCCGCTGCTGCCGTCGCCAAGGTCAATCCGGCGCTGTCGGGCGTGGTCGAGCTGTTCGAGGACGTGATCGCCGATCCGGCCAAGGACGGCGCCAACCTCGCCGGCCCGTTCGCCGGCCTGCCCTTCCTGATGAAGGATCTCGGGCCGACCATGAAGGGCCGGCTCCAGGAGATGGGTTCGCTGCTGATGCGCGGCAATCGCGCGAGCGCCGACACCTTCCTGACCGGCAAATTCCGCCAGGCCGGACTGAACCTGATCGGGCGCACCACGACACCGGAATTCGGCGTCTGCAGCTCGGCCGACAATCCGGCCGTCTACGTCACGCGCAATCCCTGGAACACCGACTACACCACCTGCGGCTCGTCCGCGGGCAGCGCGGCGATGGTTGCCGCCGGCGTGGTGCCGATCGCGCATGCGACCGACGGCGGCGGCTCGATCCGCATTCCCGCCGGCGTCAACGGTAATATCGGGCTGAAGGTCTCGCGCGGCGTGTTCTCGCTGGCCCCGCACATGTCCGACCTCACCGGGCTCGTCTCGATCCAGGGCTGCCAGTCGCGCTCGGTGCGCGACACCGCCGCCTTCGTCGATCACGCGCGCGGGCCTGCGCCCGGCGAGTTCATGCCGTTCTGGACCACGGCGCAGCCCTATTCCGAGATGATCAAGCGCGATCCGGGCAAGCTCCGCATCGCGCTGTCGCACACGTGGGGCGATTACACCGCGACGCCGGAGATCGCCGCCGAGCTGGAGAAGACCGGCCGCTTCCTCGAAGGCCTCGGGCACCATGTCGACTACGCACTGCCCGAGCTCGACTTCCGTGCGGCGTTCGAGGCGCAGACGATGTGCTACATCTCGAATTTTGCGGTGGTGATCTCGAACATGCTGGCCGCGCGCGGGCTGGACAAGCCGCCGGAAGATCTCATCGAGCCGATGAACATCAGGATCTGGGAAGCCGGCCGGCACACCAGCTTCGCCGAGCGGGCGAAGATGCAAGGCGTGTTCAACACGACGTCACGCGGTTTCGGCGCGTTCTTCGAGCAGTGGGACGTGATCCTGACGCCGATCACGGCGCTGCCGACGCCGAAAGTCGGCACCAGGGAATATCTCACCATCTCCGACAATCCTGACGTGCTCGACTGGTTCGGCAATCTCTGGCGCTTTTTCGCCTTCACCCCGCTCGCCAATCTCTGCGGCATGCCGGCGATCTCGATGCCGATGGCAACCCAGGACCACGACCTGCCGCTCGGCATCCAGGCGATCGCCAAGCAGGCCAATGACGGCCTGCTGCTGCAACTCGCCGCCCAGATCGAGCGCGCGCTCGACGGCAAGTGGAACGGCGGCAGAAAGCCGAAGGTGCATGTGAGCTGAGGAGCTGCGGTCGCAATGACATGCGATCGCGCTGCCGCCTCAATTCTTCATCGCCGGGATCTCCTCCGTCGGCTGCTGCTGCCCCTGCTTGTACATCGCGAGCGCCTTGTCGAGCGCTTCGCGCAAGGCCAGCGCGGCGGCCACGCTGCAACGCAGGTGCGCGGTCTGGACCACTTCGACCCTGACCGCGGCTCCGACCGGCATCAAGAGGTTCGCGGCGAGCTCGACCTGGATCGCGCCGTTGTGATGGCCGAAGCAGGACGCGCCGTCGAAATAGATGATCGGCGCCCGCTCGGAGCTCGAGCTCGAAATGGTGACGGGCCCCTGATTGGTGCCGGGTGTTTCGGGGTCGGCCATAAGCGCTCCTTGCGGCTAGTCGAACGAACGAAGCGCTCACCATCGGCGCTTCGGACCGCCCTGTCGAGGCCCAACCGACCGCAGGCCTACCGTGCGACCCGCATTCGGGGTTTTGCGCGGCGCCCGGCACTGGTCTAGAACATCGCCATGTCCAGCTCATCGACGTCCGGCCTACCTGCCACGCTCCCGTTCGAGGAACTGGCCGAGGCCATCAAGGGCCGCCGCTCCGACTACGGCCATATCAGCGGGCTCCAGCTCGACCGCTTCGCACCCGCCGAGGCCTGGTCCAGCCTGCCCTACCGTCCCGTCTTCGTCGGCGACACCGAGACCGGGGTGCTGCATGGCGGCGTCGTCACCGCGATGCTGGACGAGAGCTGCGGCATGGCCGTGCAGCTCGCGCTCGACGGCACGCGCGCGATCGCAACCCTCGACCTGCGTATCGACTATCAGAAGCCGGCGACGCCGGGCCTCGACATCAAGGCGCATTCGGTCTGCTACCGCACCACGCGCTCGATCGCCTTCGTACGCTCCACCGCGTATCAGGAGTCCGAGGACGATCCGGTCGCAACCGCAACGGCCTGCTTCATGATCGGCGCCAACCGCACCAACATGCTCGCCGACCGCAGGATGGATTCGCGCAGCATCCCGACCCTGGAGGCGCCGGAGGATCCGGATGGCCCGTTCGCCCGCAGCCCGTTCGCGCGCTGCCTCGGCATCCGCGTCAACGACGACGGCACGCTGACCATGCCGTTCTCGCCAAAGATCATCGGCAATCCGATCCTGCCCGCGATCCATGGCGGCATGACCGGCGCCTTCCTCGAGACCACGGCGATCATCGGGGTCGCACGCGAGCTCGGCGCCGCCGCGCCGCCCAAGCCGATCGGGCTGACCATCAACTACTTGCGCTCCGGCCGCGCGCTCGACAGCTTTGCCAATGTCTCGATCGTCAAGCAGGGCCGGCGCATCGTCGCCTTCGAGGCGCGCGCCTGGCAGGACGATGCGGACAAGCCGATCGCCACTGCCTTCGGCCATTTCATGCTGCGGCCGACGCCTGGAAACGACGAGGAATAGGCCTATTTTACTTGACGGCGGGGGCCTGGAACCACAACGATAGCGCGTTCCCCGTGAGAGGTATTGGGTTGCGGCATCCGATCGACATCATCGCCATGTTCGCCGCCATGTGGCTGCTGGCGTCGATGGTGCTCGACGCGGTGACGCCGAAGGAGCTGACCGCGGTGCTGATCGCCATCGCGATCGGGCCTGCCGTGGTCATCACCGCCGTGTTCTACTATCTGCGCTGCCCGCGCACGGATTTCGCGGTGATGTTCGCAGCGCTGTGGCTGATCTCGGACATCGCCATCGCCTTCATCTCGCCGAAGGAGCTGCCGCATTTCCTGATCGTGCTCGGCTTCGTGCCGGCCCTGCTGATCGGCAGCGTACTGCACTGGCAGCGCTTCCAGCGCCGCCACGAGCGGTTGCATGTGCCGTCGGCGAAGCGCAGCTAACGCGGCAGCAGGTTCGTCTTCGCAAGATCGAGCACCTCGTCGCCGCGGCCGTTCATCACCGCACGCAGCACCCAGAGGCTGAAACCCTTGATCTGCTCGGTCGTGATGGTCGGCGGCATCGACAGCTCCTGCTTGGCGGTGACGACGTCGAGCAGCGCGGGCCCGTTGTGGGCCAGCATCTCCTTCACCGCGCCCGGAAGCTCGCCGGGGTCCTCGACGCGCTTCGCGAAGATCCCCATCGCGCGCGCCATCGCCGCGAAATCGGGGTTTTGCAGGTCGACATTGGTGTCGACGAAGCCGGCGGCCTTCATCTCCAGCGCAACGAAGCCGAGCACGCCGTTGTTGAAGACGACGACCTTCACCGGCAGCTTCATCTGCGTCAGCGTGATCAGATCGCCCATCAACATCGTGAAGCCCCCGTCGCCCGACAGCGAGATCACCTGGCGGCCGGGCTGCGAGGCCTGCGCCCCGATCGCCTGCGGCATCGCATTGGCCATCGAGCCGTGCACGAAGGAGCCGATCAGCCGGCGGCGGCCGTTCATCTCGAGATAGCGCGCCGCCCACACCGTGGGTGTGCCGACATCGGCGGTGAACACGGCATCCTCGGACGCATGGTCGCTGACGACCTTGGCGAGATATTGCGGATGGATCGGCTTGCTGCCGGGGGTGCCCCTGGCGAGCGAGTCCAGCCCCTCGCGCGCCTTCTTGTAATGCGCGACGGCATCGTCGAGATGCTTGCGCTGGGTCTTGGTCTTCAGCAGCGGCAGCAGCGCCTCGATGGTCAGCTTGACGTCGCCGATGAGGCCGAGGTCGATCTTGCAGCGTCGGCCGAGATTTTCCGGGCGGATGTCGATCTGCGCGATCTGGCAACCGGTCGGGAAGAACTGCTTGTAGGGGAAATCGGTGCCGAGCATCACCAGCGCGTCGCAGGCGTGCATGGCGGCATAGCCCGAGGAGAAGCCGATGAACCCGGTCATGCCGACATCGTAGGGATTTTCGTATTCGACGTGCTCCTTGCCGCCGAGCGCATGCACGATCGGGCTCTTCAAGGCCTCCGCAAGCTGCATCAACGGCGCATGCGCGCCGGCGCAGCCACGGCCGCAGAACAGGGTGATGCGCTCGGCGCCGTTCAGGAGGTCCGCGAGCGCCTTCAGCTCATTGGCCTCAGGCACGACTTTCGGCGCCGACAGCGCGAGCCCCCGCGCCGTCGACAGCGCGCGCCTCGGCGGATCGCGGAACGCGACGTCGCCGGGCATGGCGATGACGGCGACGCCGCGCAGGCCCACGGCCGCACGAATGGCGTTCTCGATCACGAAAGGCAGCTGGCTCGCATCCGAGACCAGCTCGCAATAATGGCTGCATTCCCGGAACAGGTTTTGGGGATGGGTTTCCTGAAAGTAGCCGCCGCCGATTTCGGCCGACGGAATCTGCGCCGCGATCGCCAGCACGGGGACGCGGCTGCGATGCGCGTCGAACAGGCCGTTGATCAGATGCAGATTGCCCGGGCCGCAGGAACCTGCGCAGACCGCAAGGCTTCCGGTCATCTCGGCTTCGCCGGCGGCTGCGAACGCCGCAACCTCCTCATGCCGGACGTGGATCCATTCGATGGTGCCGCGACGCCGCAGCGCCTCGGTAAAAGCATTCAGGCTGTCGCCGACGATGCCGTAGATCCGCTTGACGCCGGCCTGTTCGAGCGTTGCCACGAACAGATCGGCCACGTTGTTGATCGCCATGTCGGTCTCCTGATCTCGCTGATTCAGCAAGATAGGATAAAGCGCGGCCGTGACGGGATCACGGCTGGTTTATTGCAGCTTCAGTCTTTCACAATCGCCCGATCGTAGGCCGCGATCGTCTGCTTTGCGCGCGCTGCGACATCGGCCGCCGACATGCCGGGCTTGTAGAGGCTGGAGCCAAGCCCGAATGCGGTGACGCCGCCCTTGATATACTCCGCAAAATTCTGGTCGGAGACACCGCCGACGGCAGCGATCATCACGCCGGCCGGCAGCACCGCGCGAATCGCGGCGATACCGGATGCGCCGAGCACGCTCGCCGGAAAGAATTTCAGGCCCGATGCGCCAGAGCGCGCGGCAAGCAGCGCCTCGGTCGGCGAAAACACCCCCGGCAACGTCACCATGGCGTATTGATGCGCACGCGCGAGCACCTGCGTATCCACATTCGGCGAGACCATCAGCTTGCCGCCGACGTCATTGAGACGATCGACATCTGCGGTGGTCAGCACCGTGCCGGCGCCGATCAGCACGGCGGCCGGCGCGAGCTTCGCAGCGGTGGCGATCGAGCGGAACGGATCGGGCGAATTCAGCGGAATTTCGATCGCGGTCATGCCGGCCTCGATCAGCACGCTGACGATGGACTCGGCCTCCTCCGGCTTGACGCCGCGCAGGATCGCGACCAGCGGACGCTTCATCGACGGAAAGGGAACACTCATCTCAGGAAATCCTTCTTAACTCGTCCAGATCGCCGCCGCCGCCATCGACAGGCCGTGGCGAACGGCTTCATCCGCATCAACCAGCCGCGGGGTCACCGACAGCTCATCGAAAGCCAGCTGATACAGCGTCGCCAGCCGCCCCGACGCAACCAACGTGATGCCGGTCTTGGGAACATTGCCAGAGAGACCCGCCGCCAGCTCGGCGCCGATCAAGGTGCCCGACAGCGTCTCGCGCGCGGCGGCCGGCGTGCCGCCGAACAGCAACTGCCGCGACCGCGCACCGAAGAGCAGGTTGGCGGCGAACGCCGGCGCTTCGAACGCGGCTTTCACCGCCGCCTTGAAGCTTGCAACATCCTCGGCGTCATCGGCGCCTGCGACCGCGAGTGACAGAATCGTCTCGCGCGAGATCACACTGAACAGCTCGCCGGTCATGAAGGTGGAGAAATGCTCGACCGTGCCGTCCTTCACCCGCACCCATTTCGAATGCGTGCCGGGCATGCAGACCAGCGCTTCGCCGGCGGCCTTAAGGCCGAGCGCGCCGAGCAACTGCGTCTCCTCGCCGCGCATCACGTCCGGCGCGCCTGCGTCGCGCTGCGCGATGCCGGGCAGGATGCGGATGTCGCGCGCCTCACCCGGCACCCGCACGGCCTGCTTCAGGATGGAGGTGAGCGGTGCCGGCGTGTCGACATAGCCGGCCTCGACCCAGCCGGTTTTGGCGCCGGCCATACCGCAGACGAGAACGGGCAGATGATCCGGTGCTTCGACGGCGGAAAGATGCGATTGCAGCACACCGGCAAATCCGGTCTTGGCCGCGGCCAGCATGCCCTCGCCACTGCGGCGTTCGGCCAGGACCTGGCCGGCCCGATCGACCAGCCACAGGCGGAAGCTGCTGGTGCCCCAGTCCACCGCGACATAGGCGGGTTCGCTCATCTCGGTTCTCGTCCTCGTCTCACCGGCAAGACGCCGTCTCGCGACAATGAGACGACGGCAGGCAAATTCGCCCCGGGATATCGGCTATTGCCGCCGCAAACCAGCGTTTTATCGCAGGTCTGAGACGCTGCCGCGCTGGCACACCGCTTGCTCATGCATCCCCACTCACATCCGTGAACCGCGCACCAAGACGCGTCAATTGTGGAGAGAAAACCCATGGAAATCGGCTATTTCACGATGCCTTCGCACCCGCCGGAGTGCGGCCTGAAGGAAGGAAACGACTGGGACCTGCAAGTCATGCGCTGGCTCGACGAGCTCGGCTATCAAGAGGCCTGGGTCGGCGAGCACCACACCGCGCCCTGGGAACCCAATCCCACGCCGGATCTCCTGATCGCCCAGGCCTTGATGCAGACCAAGCGCTTGCGCATCGGGCCGGGCGGCTTCCTGCTGCCCTATCACCATCCGGCCGAGCTCGCCAACCGCGTCGCGATGCTCGACCACATGTCCGAAGGCCGGCTCAATTTCGGTGTCGCGGCTAGCGGCCTGCCGAGCGACTGGGCGATGTTCAACGTCGACGGCATGAGCGGGCAGAACCGCGACATGACCCGCGAAGCGCTGGAGATCATCCTGAAGATGTGGACCGATCCCGCGCCCTGGACCTACAAGGGCAAATTCTGGACGGTGACCAAGCCGGACACGATGTTCGACTTCCTCAAGCCTCACATCAAGCCGTTGCAGGCGCCGCATCCGCCAATCGGCGTTGCCGGTCTGTCGAAGAACTCGGACACGCTGAAGCTCGCCGGCGAACGCGGCTTCATCCCGATGAGCCTTAACCTCAACCCGGCCTATGTCGGCAGCCATTGGGACTCGGTCGAGATTGGCGCGGCCAAGACCGGGCGCAAGCCGAACCGGCAGGACTGGCGGCTGGTGCGCGAGGTCTTCGTTGCCGACACCGACGAAGAGGCCTGGAAGCTCTCCACCGGCGACATGATGGGCCGGATGATGCACGAGTACTTCCTGCCCCTGCTCGGCCATTTCGGCTTCAAGGACTATTTGAAGCACGCGCCCGACGTGCCCGACAGCGACGTCACCGTCGAATATTGCGCCAAGCGGAACTGGATCGTCGGCTCGCCCGCGACCGTCGCCGAGAAGATCGAGAAGATCTACGACGAGGTCGGCGGCTTCGGCGTGCTGCTGGTGTTCGGCTTCGACTACAAGCACAAGGCAGAGGCCTGGCACCACTCGCTCTCGCTGCTCAGCAGCGAGGTGATGCCGCGCCTGAAGCATCTCGGCTCCGCGAAGAAGGCGGCTTGACCCGACGCGGATGCGGCGCGATCGTGCCGCATCCGCACCCGTTTCGGAGATCTCCGCGTGAGCGTGGACGCAAAGGATTTCAAGCAGGCGATGCGCCAATGCGCCGGTGCCGTCGCGCTGGTCACGGTCGGTGCCGAGCACGGCAAGCGCACCGGGCTCACGGTCACCTCGGCCTGCTCACTGTCGGACAATCCACCGTCGCTGATCGTCTGCGTCAACCGCAACGCCAGCGCACATACGCGGATCCGCGAGGAAGGCGCCTTCGCAATCAACTTCCTGCACGAGGACCACGCGCTGCTGGCACTCACCTTCAGCGGCCAGAAGGGCGTCAACGGTGACGACCGCTTTGCGTTCGGGCAGTGGACACGCGGGGCCACCGGCGCACCCGTGCTGACCGACGCGGTGGCCGCGTTCGATTGCGAGCTGGCGCAGGAATTCGAAACGAAGACGCATTCGATCTTCGTCGGCGAAGTCCGCGGGGTGTCGCATTCCGACGGGGCCGCGCCGCTGGTCTATCTGCGCAGCAGCTTCCACGTACCCCACGAAATCCGCGGCACCGTTTCAGTCGGCGACCTCGATTCAAGGCATCTGAGCTGGACGGATTTTTCGTAAGGGCGGCGGCGGTGCGCTCCCTCGCCCCGCTTGCGGGGAGAGGGGGAGTCTCTCCGAGGATGGTGACAGTTGGACTCGCGGAGAGTCCCCCTCACCCGCCGCGCTTCGCGCGTCGCCTCTCCCCGCACGCGGGGAGAGGCGAAAGCCCGCGGCTCGCTCCTCGTTCATCTCCAACCGAAAGCGCTACTGCGCGGTCTCGATCTTCAGGTGCTTGATCTTGCGATACAGCGTCGCGCGGCTGAGCTTCAGCGCACGCGCCGCCTCGGTCACACGACCGCCATGCTTGCGCAGCGCCTCGACGATCGTCGCGCGCTCGGCCGCCGCGAGGTCCGGCTCCGCCGCACGGCCGCCGAACAGCGGCAGATCGAGATCGGCATCGGTGACGACACCGTTCTCCGCCGTGCAGCCGGCAAGCCGCAGCACATGGCGGAGCTGGCGCATGTTGCCGGGATACGGATAGGCCGACAGCAGCGCCCAGGCCTCGTCCGAGAGGCGGCAATTCGGCGCTTCCTCGCGCGCGATCTGGCGAATGATGTCGTCGCGGTCGGCGCGCTCGCGCAAGCTCGGCAGCTTCACCTCCATGCCGCGGAGACGAAAATAGAGATCGGCGCGGAAGGCGCCCTCCTCCGCCATGCGGCCGAGATCGCGATGGGTGGCGCTGATCAGGCGGATGTCGACCGGCACCGGCTTGAGCGCGCCGAGCGGCCAGACCTCGCGGTTTTCCAGCACGCGCAAGAGACGCGTCTGCAGCGCGATCGGCATGTCGCCGATCTCGTCGAGGAACAGCGTGCCGCCGTCGGCCTGCACGATCAGGCCCTTTGAGCCCTCGCGCCGCGCGCCGGTGAAGGCGCCGGCTTCATAGCCGAACAGCTCGGCGTCGATCAGGCTCTCCGGCATCGCCGCGCAGTTCAGCGCAACATAATGGTTGCGGGCACGGTTGCTCGCCGCGTGAATGGCGCGGGCGAACACGTCCTTTCCGACGCCGGTCTCGCCATGCAGCAGCACCGGCAGATTGCGATCGCCGATGCTTCGGAGCCGCTTCACGCTTCGCATCAGGCCGGGATCGCGGCCGGCGAGCCGATGCAGGTCATCAAAACGGTCGATCGTCGCATCGCGGCGCGGAGCGTGTGGACCCGTGAAGGATTTGGCGCGCAGCGGCGGGGCGACATGGCCCTCGCCCAACGGACTGCCGTCGGCGCGGCGCAGCTCGACAACATCGTCCGCACTGCGCGCGGCGTGATGATCGAACTTGACGTAACGCGACAGATCGATGCCCGATGCGATCATGCCGTCGGTGAGGCCGAGCAGCGCACGCGCGGAACGGCAGGCGCCGACGATACGGCGGTCGTCGTCATAGGCGAGCAGGCCGCTGCCGCCGTCACCCGGCACCGTCGCGATCCAGGCGTTGCGGAAATGGCCGCGGAAGATCGCACCCTCCATCCGCCGCGTCGCCTCCATCGTCACCGCGAGCGCGAGCTGATGCGCGGCGCGTTCGAGATCCTCGCGGCAGGAGGTGATGTTGATGGCACCGGCGAGCCGGCCGGCCTGGTCGAACAGCGGCGCCACGGCGCAGGAGAACATGTGCCACTGCGCGCGAAAATGCTCGTCGCGATGCACCAGGATCGGCTTCTGCTCGGCCAGCGCGGTGCCGAGCCCGTTGGTGCCCTCAAACGTCTCGGCGAAATTCGAGCCGGTGTAGATCTTCCAGTCCAGAAACATCTTCGCATCTGCTTCGCCCGGCAGCCGGCTGAACAGCATGGTCGCGTTCACATCGGCCAGATTCACACAGTAGCCGGCATCGCGCAGCACGCCGGCGAGATCGTCGAGCTCGGGCGTCGCGAGCCGGATCGTCTCCTCCATCGGCTCGGCGACATGCCGGATCTCGGCCTCGGTGAGTGTTTGCGGCGGGCCCTGACGGGCGGGATCGAGCTTGTGGCTGATCAGGCAGCGCCGCCACGAATTGGCGATCCGCGAAGAGGCATCGACGTCGGCCACATGATTGGCGACGGACAAGACGCGGGCGACATGGTTCGAGGCCGAAAGGCTGGCCATCGCGGACGTCTCCACCCTGTATTATTGTGCAAAGTCTGGCAGCACGGGCGGGGATGTCAATCGGGAACCGGGAACGGGGGAGATGGCACACGGTCTCTAGACGTCATTCCGGGGCGATGCGATGGGACCGCGCAAGCGCGGCCCGGAGCATCGAACCCGGAATCTCGAGATTCTCAGGTGTGCAATTGCACACCATAGTTCGCGCTGCGCGCGCCCCGGAATGACGGCATCATCAAGATTGCTGCACTGCGCTCACCAGGTATCGATGCAGGGCCTCTTCTTCTCCGTCCGCGCGGGCGGCTTCGGCACCGACCTAAGCCCCGCCATGATCCAGCGCCGCGTCTCGGCGGGGTCGATGACGTTGTCGATCTCGAACACGGACGCGATCGAGACCGCCTTGCCGTTGGCATAGAGCTCGGCGACCTTGTTGCGGTAATAGGTCTCGCGCTCTTCGGGGTCGGCGATCGCCTCCATCTCCTTGCGGAAGCCGAGGCGGACATAGCCCTCGAGGCCCATGCCGCCGAACTCGCCGGTGGGCCACGCCGCAGTGAAGAACGAGGCGTGGAAGCCGCCGCCGATCATCGACTGTGCGCCGAGGCCGTAGCCCTTGCGCAGCACGATGCCGAACAGCGGCACGGTGAGGCTCGCGCCGGTCACGAACATGCGCGAGACGTGCCGCACGATCGCGGTCTTCTCGGCTTCCGGGCCGACCATGAAGCCGGGCGTGTCGCAGAGCGAGACGATCGGCAGATCGAACGCGTCGCAGAGCTGGAGAAAGCGCGCGGCCTTGTCGCCGGCATCGGCATCGATCGCGCCGCCGAGATGGCGCGGGTTGTTGGCGATCAGGCCGAACGGCTTGCCCTCGATGCGGATCAGCGCGGTGATCATGCCGACGCCGTAGTCGCGGCGCAGCTCCAGCACGCTGTCCCTGTCCGCGACGAGATCGATCACGCTGCGGATGTCGTAGACGCGCAGGCGGTTCTCCGGAATGGCGCGGCGGAGCAGACGCTGGTCGGCGGCCTGCCAGTCGGTCACCGCGCCCTGGAAATAGGACAGGTATTTTTGCGCGACGCGCGTCGCCTCCTCCTCGTCCTCGACGAGGATGTCGATGACGCCGTTCGGCGACTGGAACGAGACCGGGCCGACCTCGGCCGGATGGTAGACGCCGAGCCCGCCGCCCTCGATCATCGCTGGGCCGCCCATGCCGATCGAGGCATTCTTGGTGGCGATGATGACGTCGCAGCAACCGAGCATCGCGGCATTGCCGGCAAAGCAATAGCCGGAGACGACGCCGATGACGGGCACGAGGCCGGAGAGCCTTGCGAACTGCACGAAGGACGGGCCGTCGAGCCCGGTCATGCCGAGCCGGTCGGTATCGCCGGGCCGGCCGCCGCCGCCCTCGGCGTAGAACACCAGCGGCACGCGCCAGTCTTCCGCCAGCGTCAGCATGCGGTCGATCTTCTTGTGGTTCATGTGGCCCTGCGTGCCCGCGAGCACGGTGTAGTCATAGGCCACGACGATGCAGCGCGCGCCCTCCGGGCCGAACCTCTCGGCGTTAACGGTCGCAACGCCCATGACGAGGCCGTCGGCCGGCGTGTTCTGGATGAGGTCGTCGAGCTTGCGCCGGCGGCGCTGGGCCGCGATCGCGAGGCTGCCGTACTCCATGAACGAGCCGTCGTCGACGAGCTGCGCGACATTCTCGCGGGCGGTGCGCTGGTCGGTGTTGCGACGGCGCTCGACCGAGGCCGGCCGGTTCGCATCGAGCGTGTTGGCCTGGCGCGCGATCAGCTCGGCGAGATCAGGACGGATGTGGTCGAGGTCGACATCGGCTTCCGCCGCCGACGCGTCGGCCGCGACGTCGAGCGGCTCCAGATACAGGATCGGTTCGCCGTGCATCAAAGTGGCGCCGTCTCCGGCGACGAGCTTCGTGACCCGGCCGCCCTGCTCGGCCATGACGAGATGCTCCATCTTCATGGACTCGATCACGGCAAGCTGCTGGCCGGGGCGCACGACCTCGCCTTCCTTCACCTGAATGGTGACGATGGTTCCCTGCAGGGGTGCCGCCACCATCACCGCGCCTTCGGGCACGGCCTGCGTAATGTGCGTCTCCATGCCGTGACCGCCGCCTCGCTCAGTCGGGGCGAAGTAGAGCGGCTTGGCTGCGCCATCGGCCGCCTCGACCAGTTTCGCGATGTTGCGATCGATGAAATCGGTCGCGATGCGGTTGGTCCTGAAATCGGGATGCGCGAGCACCGCCTGGAGAAAGGCGATGTTGGTGACGACGCCATCGATCCGGAATTCGCGCAGGGCGCGCGAAGCCTTGGCGACCACGTCATGCCAGGCCTCGCCCGGCGTATGCACGATGACTTTTGCGAGCAGCGAATCGAAGGCCGCGCTGGTCTTGTAGCCCGCATAGCCAAAACTATCGACACGGACGCCGGGCCCCGACGGCGGCTCGAACAAGGCGAGCACGCCGCCGGTCGGATGCGTCGCGCCAGTCTCGTCCAGCGTCTCCATGTTGACGCGGAGCTGCATGGCGTAGCCGCGCGGCTTCGGGATCGATCCCTGCGCAAGGTCGAGCGAGTCCAGCGTGCTGCCTGCTGCGACCGCGAGCTGGGCGCGGACGAGGTCGAGGCCCAGCACCGCTTCCGTCACGGTGTGCTCGACCTGGAGCCGCGGATTGGCCTCGATGAAGGCAAAGCTATCCTCCGCCGTGCCGTCGACCAGGAACTCGAAGGTACCGAGATTGTCGTAAGCCGCGGCGGTCGCGAGTTGCCTCGCCGCCTCGATGATGCGGCCGCGCAAGGGCCCGCTCAGCGACGGGCTCGGCGCCACCTCGACCAGCTTCTGGTGCCGGCGCTGGATGGTGCATTCGCGCTCCCAGAGATGAGAGACCGCACCATGACGGTCGCCGATGATCTGCACCTCGATATGACGCGCCTGGCGGATCAGCCGCTCGGCATAGACGCCGTCGAAGCCGAATGCCGCCTTGGCCTCGGACTGGCAGCGCGCATAGGCTTCCGCCAGATCGGCCGCATTCTCGACCACGCGCATGCCGCGGCCACCGCCGCCGGCCATCGCCTTGATCACGATCGCCGCGTTGCCGCCAAGCGACGTGAAGAACGCCGTGATCTCCTCGAGCGACGAAGGCCCGCTGGTGCCGGCGATGATCGGCACGCCGCAGCGTTTGGCCAGTTGCCGTGCCGCGACCTTGTCGCCAAACAGTTCGAGCGCTGTCACCTTTGGCCCGACAAAGGTGATCCCCTGCTCGCCACAGGCCTTGGCGAACGCGGCATTCTCGCTCAGAAAACCGTAGCCGGGATGCACGGCATCGCAGCCGGCGCCCTTCGCCGCCGTCACCACGGCCTCGATGTCGAGATAGGCCCGCGCGCCGCGGCCGGGGATCTCGAGCGCCTCGTCGGCGACACGCACATGCAGCGACAGCGCGTCGTCTGCAGGGTGGATCGCTACCGTCGCGATGCCGGCATCGGCCGCCGCGCGCGCGATGCGGATGGCGATCTCGCCGCGATTGGCTATCAGGAGTTTCTTGAACGACATGATGTCTCTCACTCAGACTGCGGCGGGCAGATTTGGATCGAGGTCCTGCTTCTTCACCTTGCCCGTCGCCGTCAGGGGCAGAGCTTCGATGATGCGAATCTCCGGGACCTTGTAGACGGCCATGCGCTCGGCGCACCAGGCACGCAGGCTCTCTGCCGAGATGGTACCGACCGCCTCCGGCTTGAGCTGGATATAGGCCACCGGCACCTGCCCCTTGTCGGGATCGTCGCGTCCGACCACGCCCGAGCCCAGCACCTTCGGATGCTGACCCAGCAGCGCCTCGATCTCCGGCGGGAAGACGCTCATGCCCTTGACCTTCAGCATCTCCTTGCGGCGGCCGAGGAAGTGCAGGAAGCCGTCCTTGTCGATGCTGCCGATGTCGCCGGTGCGCAGCCAGCCATCGACGAGCGACTCCGCGGTCGCCTCCGGCTTGTTCCAGTAGCTCTTGAGCAGCGACGGCGTCCGCACCCGGATCTCGCCTTCCGCACCGAGCGGCAGCAGCGCGCCGGTCTCGAAATCGGTGATCTTGAACTCGGCGCCGGGGACCGGCAGGCCGACGAAGATCGGCTGGTTGTTCAGATCGAAATCGTCGTCCTGGAAGCCTGATGTGAAGGTGTTGGAGGTGTGGGTCTCGGTCATGCCCCAGGCCGCCTCCATCAGGATCGTGCCGGTGAGGTCCTTCCAGCGCCTGCGATAGTCGGCGTTGAGCTTCTTGACGAAGGAGACGACGCGCACCTGCTTCAAGGACGACAGGTCGAACTCGCTCCAGCGCGGATGGTCCATCAGCTCCACCGCTCCGTCGACCGGCATCGCGGTGATCGTAACCTTGTACTTGTCGATCGCGGCCATCGCGCCGACGGCATCCCAGCGCGCCAGCAGAACCAGCGTCGCGCCGGAAAACAGCGGAAAGATCAAGCCAAAGTTCTCACCGGCAATCCAGAACTCCGGAAAGAACGACAGGAACACGCTGCTCTCGTCCGACAGGACCGAGATGCCGTAATTGGCGGCGGCGGTATAGACCATGTCGCGATGGGTGTGAACGCAGCCCTTGGGCATGCCGGTGGTGCCGCCGGTGTAGTTGAGCGCAGCGACCTCATCGAGGCCGGGCGGCGGCAGCGGCGACGGCGCGGGCATCGCGGCAAGCGCCGGCAACAGATCGGTCGCGCCTGCGGCCGCGATGCGCGGCGCGCGGATCGATTCCGGCGTGGGAAACGCAGGCGCCGCCGGCAGGACATCGGCAAAGCTGGTGACGATGATCTCGCGCAGCCGCACCTCGCCCCTCACCTGCTCGACGACGGGGATGAGCTGGTCCAGTGCCACGATTACGTCGGCCTGGGTATCGTTGAGCTCGTAGGACAGCTCGAACGCGCGCGACAGCGGGCTGACGGGGACATGGGCCGCGCCGAGCTTCAGGATGCCGAAGAACACGATGTGAAATTGCGGGCAGTTCGGCAGGAAGACGGCGACGCGATCGCCCTTGCGCACGCCCTTGGCCTGCAACAGTGCCGCGAAGCGGTCGCTCTGCCGGTCGAGATCGGCGTAGGTGGTGACGTGCCCGTAGAAGATCACCGCCGGACGCTCCGGGCTCCGCCTCGCCCAGGCGCGCAGATATTCCGTCAAAGGAGCTTCGCCGTGCAGATAGTTCGGCGAACGCGGCAGGCCCTTCGGCCACGCCTTGTCCCACAACCCGCGCAAGGTGGCGAGGTAGTCCTTCTCGTTGAGGGCCGCGCTCATGACGTCTTCCCCGTGTTGCTTTTCTTTTCATAAGGCACGCACGTGCCGTCAATCGACATCGTTACACGTCGAGCACGGCAGACTTCATGTCAAGGAAAACAGTTTTCCGCATCACGGCCGATGCCGCGGCGCGGAAAAAGCGGGCGTTACGCCGCGACGAGGCGAATGATCCGCCTCACGGCCGATGGGATCGGCGCGACGACAGGGACAGTGAACATCGGCTGAAGCTCGCACGCGGCTTCCCCCAGCGGCCCGCCGCCGATGATGACAGCTTCCGCCCCGTCCTTCGCGATGCAGGCCTCGACCGCGCCGGCGAGGGCTGCGCGCAGCTGCGCCGGATCGCGCATCAGCTCTTGCGGATCGCCTTCGGCAAAGCGCGTGCCGGTGTAGCGCGATCGCAGCCCCAGCGCCTCCGGCAACGCGTCGATCTTCGACTTGAGCAGCGGTGTCGTGGTCGCCACACCGAAGCGGCGGCCTCCTGCGGCGGCCTCCAGCATCGACGACTCGCCGATGCCGACCGCAGGCAGCTTCATCGCAGCCCTGATTCCGGCGAGACCGGGATCGCCGAACGCTGCAACGATGATGCCGTCCGGGGAAGCTCGATGCGTCCGCGCGATCTCCTCGACCTCGGCGGCGGCCGCCTCCAGCGCCTCCGCCGACACGATCATCGACGGCGCGCGCGTTGCCGTGGCGCCGACGATGTCGAAACCGGCCACGGCGGCCGACTTCGCGATGGCCACCATCATCGCGGTGGTCGCCTCGAGACTGTTCGGATTGATCAGGAGGATGCGCGCACGCCGATCAGGGTTTTGGTCCATCCCACCGCTATACTAGGCCGCCCGCACGCCGGCAACGAAGGCGCTGACCTCGTTCTCGAGCGATTGCAGTTTCTGCGTCAGCCGGCCGCTGGATTGCAGCACGAGGCCGGCGGCCTGGCCGGTCTCGGCGGTCGCATCGGTCACGCCGGAGATGTTTTGCGAGACCTGATCGGTGCCGGACGCCGCCTCCTGCACGCTGTGCGCGATGGCCTGCGTCGCGGCGCCCTGCTCCTCGACGGCGGCTGCGATCGACGAGGAAATCTCGTTGACCTCCATGATGGTGGCGCGAATGCTCTCGATGTTGCCGACGACCTGATTGGTCTCGGCCTGGATCGCGGTGATCTGCGCGCCGATCTCGTCGGTCGCCTTCGCGGTCTGGCTCGCCAGCGACTTCACCTCACTCGCGACCACCGCAAACCCCCTGCCCGATTCGCCCGCACGCGCCGCCTCGATGGTGGCGTTGAGCGCGAGCAGATTGGTCTGCGAGGCGATCTGGTTGATGAGGTCGATGACCTCGCCGATCTTGTGCGCGGCGGCGGCAAGCCCCTGCACCGTATCGTTGGTGCGCTGGCCGTCGGCGGCCGCCTTGTCGGCCACCGTCGCGGCCTGCGCGACGCGCTGGCTGATCTCGGTGATCGAGGACGACAGCTGGCCGGCGGCGGAGGCCACCGTCTGCACGTTGCTCGACGCCTGCTGGCAGGCCGTTGCCACGAAGCTGGCGCGATCGGTCGCCTTGTTCGCGGTCTCCGACATGCCTTGCGCGGCCTGCTGCATCGCGCGCGCCTCATCGAACACGTCGCGGACCACGGCCTGGACACTCGCCTCGAACTTGCCGGCGAGATCGGCCATCGTCCTGCGCTTCTCGTCGTCGGCTCGCTGCTTCGCCTCCTGCTGCTCGGCATGCATCCGGCCCACGGCCGACGCATTGTCCTTGAACACGGCGAGCGCGTTGGCGAGCCCGCCGACCTCATCGCGCCGATCGGTGTAGGGCACGTCGAACGCACTGTCGCCGGCGGCGAGGCGTTCGGTCAGCGCCGTAATTCCTGCCAACGGCTTCGTGACGCTGCGGCCGATCACGAAGGAGGCACCGAGCACCAGCACGAGCACGACAAGACACACCAGCGCGAACGTCGTCGCGTTCTGGCGGAACACGGCATCGACGTCGTCGAGATAGATGCCGGTGCCGATGATCCAGCCCCAGGGCGCAAAGCCCTTCACATAGGAGACCTTCCCGACCGGCTGGTCGAAGCCGGGCTTCGGCCAGAGATAGCTGTAGAAGCCGGCGCCCTGCTTGCTGACGACGTCAACGAAGCCCATGAACAGCGCGTTGCCGGCGGGGTCCTTCATCCCCGAGAGGTCCTTGCCGTCGAGTTCGGGCTTGATCGGGTGCATGACCATCCTGGGGGTCATGTCGTTGATCCAGAAATACTCGACCTTGTCGTAGCGCAGGCTCTTGATCTCCGCCATGGCGGCAGCCTGCGCCTGCTCGCGCGGGAGTTTTCCGTCGCTCTCGAGCTTCTGATAGTGCGCCAGGATGCCGTAGCCGACGTCCACCATGTGCTGCGTCTTGGCCTGGCGATCGGCGACCATCTGCGTGCGCAGGGTCGAAAGCGCGATCGGCGCCAGCGCGATCATGCCGAGGAGGCTGATGCCGACAATCAGGACCAGCTTGAAACTGATGCGGGAGAAAATCATCGGGGCTCGCAAAATTGGAAGGGCTGATATGCCAGTTTATCCCGCTCCCCTTAGCAAAGCTTTAAGCATTCGGGTTCCCCAAATCCCCGCAAAATCGAGTGGGCGCTCGGCGGCATGCCGTATGCGGCCCGGCAGGTTTGCGGGGCCGGCCGCATTCGAGATCCGAACGCTTCAAATCTAGAAGACCTCGATATCGGCCCTCGACGCGTTGACTTGCGACAGGCTCTGACGGAACGATCAACGCAGATCGTCAGCGCCAGACGCGGCGTGCGCCCAGCCCAAGGCCACAGGCTCAATGCATCAATCGACATACGCCAAGCCCATCGACCTTCCCGCACTGACCGCAGCCGAGCGACTCTTCATCTGGGGATTTCGCGCCAAGGCGCGCAGCGGAAGCGCCGTTCCGACCGCGGCCGACATCCAGCAGGTGTACGACCATTTCCGCGTCGGCGATGCCGTGCCGTCGCTGGAATCGATCATCGAGATCTTTGCCTGCACGGCGCATACGGCGATCGAAGTGCATTGCCCCACCTGTCCGCGCATATCGGAGAGCGAGCACGGAATCCTGCGGGCGATCGCCGCCGCGCAGAAGGAGCGCGACGATGTCGCGCGCGCGCAGTTCGAGTGCTGGCTGCCGCCGGTGGGCGCGGATTGGGCGCTGGCGCCGGTCCGGGGACTTGCGACCATCTTCCGCATGGCCGGCCTCATTCTGCCTGACCGGCATGTCGAGCCTTTTGACCAGGACCGGACAATGGTGATGAAGAGCTGGCTTGTGGGCAGTCCCACGTTGCATTGATGAGATCGTTCATGATGGAGGCTGCGAGCAATTCCGTGCCTGACCCGGAAGCCGGCCAGTCGCGGCTCTGCCCGCTTCAAGCCGCGCTTGCGACCCGTCCCGGCGTCGAAGGCTACGATCAATTCTGCCGCGTCGCGCTTTCGCTGTTCCGCTTCATTGGCGCTGCCTATGCGACCGGCGCGTCCGATTGCTGGGAGGCGGCCTATCGCTTCGCCGACGAGGCGCCCGGCATTGCCGACAGCCCGCTGCTGGTCGCGCGAGCGGCTGCGCTCGTCAGGATCCTGCGCAGCGGCCGGCCATGCGAGCTGTGCTTCATGCCGCCGTCGTGCCGGCGCCTCTCGAAGGACGAGGCGGAGTTGATGCGACTGCTGTCGGCCGCCCGCAGCAAGCAGCCTGGTGAACTCGAGACAATCGTCTGCGGGTTCGTCGGCTCCGGGAAAGAGGATGCGACAACGCGGGCGGTCAACGCGCTTGCCTGCTGCTGACGCCTAACCTCCGGCCTTGCCGAGCACGAGATCGATAGTGTGGGACGCGATCTTGCGCAGCTGCGCGTCGTCGCCGAAGGCCCGTTCGAGCACGGCGAGGCCGCGCGTCACCGTGATGATGTGGAGCGCTGCGACCGCGGGATTGCCGTTGAACTCGCCGCGTTTCGCGCCTGCCGACAATGTGTCCTGAACCAAAGCGGTGATGCGCGAGATGAGGTTCGCAAAGGCCTGGCGCGCGTCCTCGTCGAGCCCCTCGCCTTCGACCGCACCGAGCTCCATCAGGCCGCGCGTGGTCGGACATCCGCGCGGTGGCGAGCCCGAGCGGAAATTCACGATGGTCAGGTCGAAGAACGCGGTGAGGCGTTTGCGCAAACTGCCGGCACCGAGCGCCTTTTGCAGGGCGAGGAGGTAATCGCCCGCGTAGCGCTCATAGGCCTGCAGGAACAGCGCCTCCTTGCTGCCGAAGGCATTGTAGAGGCTGCCGCGCTGGACGCCGGCGTCGCGCGCGATGTCGGACAGCGAGGTGCCGCGCACGCCCTTGCGCCAGAACTGGTCGAACGCAATGCGCAGGACGTCGTCGTGGTCGAACTCGCGCGGTCTCAAATGTCGATCCTCGGCCTGAAAGTATTTGACACGATGTCAAGAACGTGTTTTCTCGACATGGTGTCAAAAACCAATTGGGATTGATAGCCCGTTTCGTCAATGAGCCGGACCGCCGGCGCGCACCGTGCGCCCTGGCCGGTCGGCCCGCATGCAAAGGGACCAGCTCATGCCTCTTCTTCACATCTCGATGCGCGCCGGAAAGCCCGACGCCTACCGGCAGGCGATCCTCGACGGTCTCTACCGCGCCATGCGCGAGGCGCTGAACGTGCCCGAGGGCGACGAGTTCATGACAATCAGCGAGCATGACCCCGCGAACTTCCGCTGCGGCAATGCCTACGGCGTCGAGCGAAGCGAGGACGCTGTGCTGATCCAGATCACCGTGTTCGCCTCGCGCACCCCTGAGCAGAAGAAAGCGCTGTACCGGCGGATCGCGGAGCTGCTCGGCGAGAACCCGGGCATCCGGCCCGAGGACGTGTTCGTGAACGTGCTCGATGCCCCCGGGGAGAACTGGTCGGTCGGCCACGGCCTCGCACAGTTCGCGTGAACTTGCCGGGCGCGGAGTTGCCCGCGCCCCCTTGAGAATTGCCGGCCGGAAGGGTCTGATAGGCGGCGGAGGAAACCTCCGCCGAGCCGAACCCGGGACCTGAGCCGCATGACCATGTCGGTCGAGCAATTGTGGAGCCTGCCTGAAACCGCGCTGGTCGGCGCCTACGCAGAGGCGCGGCGCCGCTACGCGGAGAAGAAGTTCGAGCGCGACACCCAGCGGGCGCGGCTCGAATGGATGCGCGCAAAGCTGTTCGTCAACACGCAGGGCAATGTGACCGAGCGCAAGATGGCGGTGGACGTTTCCGAGGAGCTGGCGCGCAAGGGCCAGGAGGTACGCGAGATGACGCGCGATCTCGACATGCTGAAGATCGACGTGGACGTGATCGACACGATGATCCGGCTGCGCGGCGCGCACGGCGCCCCGCCGGTTCATGCCGAAGAGGCGGCCGAGAAACCGGCCGAGCCGGAGGGGGAGTGAGATGGCTGCGTTCCGCGGAAGCTGCCTGTGCGGCGAGGTCGCGTTCGAGGTCGAGGGTCCGTTCGATCGCTTCCTCAACTGCCACTGCTCGCGCTGCCGCAAAGCGACCGGGACCGCGCATGCCTGCGAGGTGATCGTGAAGGCGGCGGCGCTGCGCTGGCTGCGCGGGGAAACATCCGTCGCGCGCTTCGATCTGCCCAATGCACGAAGCTTTGCGACCGCGTTCTGCAAGAGCTGCGGCAGCCCGATGCCGCATCTCACGCGCAGCGGACGCGAAGCGATCATCCATGCCGGCGCGTTCGACGAGCCGCTGGGCGCGGCACCTGACCGGCACGTGCATTGGACGTCCCGCGCGGATTGGTACGACCACGGAGACGGATTACCGGTGGAGGATTGAGGCTCAGCTTTGTGCATGCCCACCGTGGCGGCGGTGATACGCACTTGGCGACGGCCAGCTCCAGTGCTTCAGTGTCGCTCGATCCGGCTCGAAGATCTCGATCTTGAGCGCTTGGCATGCCGCGGCATCGCTGGAATGGGTTGCGCTACAGTCTCCGCCGGGACAGGCCGACAACGCGCCGAGCAGGTCGATCTCCGCAAGAAACTCGATGAAGTCGCCGGGACGGACCGGACTTGCCTTCATGAAATATTGGTGCGTGTCCTTCGTGAAGCCGGTGCACATGAAGACGTTGAGTACGTCGTGGATATGATGCTCGATCGCGCGTGGCTCCATCTCGAGCTCGGCGGCAAGCGCGCGGGACAGGTTGGAATGGCAGCAGAAATCGTAAGCCGTGCCGTTCAACAGGAGATTTGTATAGGGGTCGCAGCGCGTGCCGATGACATCATGAATGCCGGCGCCGTCCTCGTCGAAGCCGTACCAGCCGAGCGTGTCGTGACTGATGGTCGCCATCGGCCGAAGGTAGGGCATATTGCTCCAGAGCCGGTCCCCGATGCCGACATGCGTACCATGGAGCGCCCGCGTCTTGCCGCTGAAGAAGCGCTCGGAGAGATCCTCCGCATTCCAGAGATTGAGGTCGCCGACCTGAGGACCTTCGATGCTGACGATGCGGAAAAACTGGCCGCGCGCCACGCGAAATGTTCTGGCATCGCGTGGCGGCACGGTGAGCTCGTGCGTCTTGACCATCGTGCGGCGAGCTTGCTCAAGCGCGGCCAGGTCAGGCCCGGGCATCGTGCCGGCCGGATAGACGATCGTCGGCTTGGCGGCGCGGCGCGAAGCGGCGTCTGCGGGTGCGATTTTGGGCGACATGCCAAGCTGATCCCTGTGACTGCAGTCCATCCTACCGCCTCATCTCACCCACTCGCAACGCACTCCGCCAGGATCCCGTCGAGCTCCGCCTTCGAGAGAACGCCGAGCTCGGCGATGAAAACGATGCGTGACCGCGGCACGCCTGGTGTCGGCGCCTCACCCGGCGCCAGTGTTGCGCGGCCGCCGGCGAACTGAAACACCGTCAGACGGCCGGGCTGCTCGACGGTCTCGAACAGGCCCTTGGCGCGGGCGAGTTTCGGCGCCAGCCGGCCGATCGCCTGCTGCAAGCGCGGCAACGAGATTGGGTGGTCCGAGGTCCAGCTCAACGTCTCGAAGCGTTCCTCTGCCGGCCGCCGCGGCCCCGGCTCGCGTGTCGCGGGCGCGCTATCGATGGTTGCGGGAAACAGCAGCGCGGCGGGAATCTCGCCGTGCTGCGCATCGACCACCACGGCGGGGACGCGCAGCACGCGGATGGCTTCGCGCATGCGGGCACCCGCGCCCTCGTCCGCCAGATCCAGCTTGCTGAGCGCCACGATATCGGCGACCCGCAGCTGCGCGCGCACCAGCGCGTCATCCAGGGCTGACGGCGGTGTGCCAGCGTCCATCACGCAGAGCACGGTTTCCAGCGGCGCCTCGCGCAGGATCACCGGATCCATCAGGTTGCGCACGATGTCGGAGGGATCGGCGACGCCGCTGGTCTCGATGACGATATACTCCGGCTTCGGATCACGCCGCAGCAGTGTCGACAGCGTGCGGAGCAGATCGCCTTCGAGCGAGCAGCAGATGCAGCCGTTGGCAAGGCTCACCACGCCGTCGCTCGCGCCCGCGATCAGCTCCGCATCGATGTTGATCGCGCCGAAATCGTTGACCACGGCGGCGATGCGCCGTCCCTCCGCATGCGCCAGCAAATGGTTGACGACCGTGGTCTTGCCCGCCCCCAGAAAGCCCGTCACCAGGAGAATGGGGACCGGCATGGGTCAGCCCTCGACGACCGGGCGGCGCACCGGCCGGCCGGGCCGCGCAGTCACATCCAGAATGCCGTCGCTGATCAGCGGTTGGCCGCTGACGACGAGATGCCGCACGCCCTCGGACGGCCGGTTCATCGCCGTGAACGTCGCGCGGTCGCTCAGCTTCTCGTAATCGAACACGACGATGTCGGCATCGGCGTCCTTTGCGAGCCTGCCCTTGGCGCGCATCGCGGGCGTGCTCTGCGACAGGATCTCCGCAGGGATCAGCGCACATTTGCGCACGCCTTCCAGCAGCGACACCGTCTTGCGCTCGCGCACCCATTCGCGGATGAATTTTGTGAAGCAGCCGGCCGAGCGGGGATGCGAGGTGGCGTCATCCGGCAGCGGCCAGGCATCGCCGGTATAAGTCTTGCCGTCCGACGTCGTCCACGGCATCGCGTCGGACGCGATGGCGCCGCCGGGATACAGCACCGACATGTCGAGCAGGTCGCGGTGATGCGAATTGTTCTCGATGTCGAGGATGTGCCAGAGCACCAGCGAGGACGGCTCTTCGGCCTGCGCCCTGAGCAGCTCCGCGCGATCATGGAAGCGATAGCCGTCGGTCACGCGCTGCACGGAATCGTAACCGGTGCCGTTGCGCTCGACGAATTGGGGATCACTGAAGAAGGCCGCGGCCAGCACGGTCGAACCGGTGCCGTAAGGATAGGCCTCGACCGTAATGGGCAGGCCCTGCGCCTGTGCCTTCTCGACCAGCACGCGGCAGCGCTCGATGTCGGTCTTGCTCGACGAGTTGAAGTGGCAGATGTGCATATGCGCGCCGGTGGCGCCGGCATAGCCGATCAGGCGGATATAGGCCTCCGCCGCGCTCTCGGGGTCGATGCGCGACATGTAGGCGACGTGGGTGAAGGTCGGCACGTCCTGCTTCGCGGCGAGCTGGCAGACCGCGGTCAGCTCCTGCACGCCGGCGCCCGGCGCGTAGGCGTTCAGGATGCCGATGCCGATGCCGCCCTCGTTGAGGCCGCGCGCGAGGCGATCGAGGATGCCGGCGACCTCCGCATCGCTCGCCACATTGTCCATCCAGCGGCGGTCGCGCATGGCGTTGCCGAACGCCTCGAGCGAGCTCTCCGCGTTGGAGCCCGTCATCGCGCCGATGCGCGCAAAAGCCCAGTTGGTGGCGGCGCCGTAGTTCAGCACGCGCCCCTTCCTGGCCTGGCGCTCATACCAGGATGCGACCGGCAGCACGCCGGCCTCGAGATCGAGCGTCGTCGTCACGCCGTCGAACGCCTGCATGCGATCCGCCGGGATCGACTGGCCATGCGCGTGCAGGTCGATGAAGCCCGGCGCCACCACGAGACCGGTGGCGTCGATCACCCGCTCGGCGCCGCCGAGCGAGGAGCCGACGGCGGCGATCTTGCCGTCCACCACCGCCACATCGCCGATGGCATCCATCCCGCTCGCGGGATCCACCACCCTGCCGCCTGAGATCACCAAACCGCTCATATCGTCACTCCGCATGCCATTGCCAAAACCTCCAAAGACCCGGCAGCAGCTTCGGAGGTGCGTCTGGGCCGCATAGAGGCAGATTTTTGTGACAACGACCACCGCCGCGGATGCCGATGCAGCATGCATATTGCCGCGCGGCTGTCGCGGGGACGCGGACGCCAGATGCAGTCTCGGGTTGCATCCCGGCAAATGCCAAGCTATGGGATGCGCGCAATTTCATTTTTGGAGGCGACCATGTCTACGACTGCACGCTTCCCGGGTTCGACGCGCGATATTTGACGCGCTTCCCGGGATCGGTTCCCGGGTGAGACCACCAAGCCCTGCATCAAATCGAATCTGCCGCGACCTATTGGCGCGCGTTTGCGAACCTATTGTCATGACATCCAATCTCAAGCTGGCCCCTGATCGGGGCGACCGGCGTTGCGACCTGCTGGAAAGCCGGCTGCGGCGATATCACCCGCGCTTCCAGGGCGCGGTGCGCGCCTTGGCCGTGCGGCATCCGCGCATTGCGGACCTTGCCGCAAGCTTTCCCGCGCTGCTCTTCGCGCTTGCTGTTCCGCGGCGGGGGCTCGATCCTGCACGCGCGATTGCGTGCGTGATCGACGGCCATGCCCTCGCGGAGGCGGCGCCTGCCGCCGACGCCCCGCTGTGGCTGCGCAAGCTGCCTCCGGAGACGTTTGCGCGTCCGATCCCGCGATTGCCCGACGGCGAACTCTTTCGGCGACAGATCGCGAACCACCTTCCGCGCTCTCCCAAGCTCGCGCCGACATGGCTTCAGCTCGTGGCCGATGCCGCCGAGCTCGCGCACGAACCGATGGCGGCGTGGATCGCGCGTGAATTTGCGCGCGAGCCGCGACGGGTGAAGCCTGCACGGCTGCGGCTGATTTGTCTCTGGGCCTGGTATTCCACTGAGCCCGCGACGTTGGGACATGATCTGATCGAGAGGCCATGGACGCCGGACATGCGCATCGATGCCGCACGTTCGGCCGCAGAGGATTGGCGGACGATCATGGCCCTGCATGCGAGCCTCGGCCGCCAGCCGATCGCCGATATGTGGCTGCGACCAGGCCGGGTGGCGGACTACGAATTTCTGCCGCTGGATTCGATTGCCGCCATCACCGACGAGGCCAAGGCAATGAGGAATTGCCTCAACACCTATGGCCAGAACCTCGCACACAATCGGTCGCGGGTCTTGACCCGAATGCGGATTATTTCGCTGAGCTGGAAGCTTTGACTGCGGAAGGGTGGCTTCGGTCCACGTGATCGTCGTGTCGACGCTTGTGCATCCTGCATGGATCTGCACAGCACCCATTCCACGGCAACGGCGGCGTCTCTCAAGGCACAACCAGTTTCTTGCGAATGGCATAGCGGACCAGTTCGGCCGTCGACGACATTCCGAGCTTGCGCATGGCCGACGCACGATGGGTCTCGACCGTCTTCACGCTCAACTTTAAAATGACGCTCATGGATCTGTTGGTATGCCCTTCCGCAATCAATTGGACCACGCTCTGCTCGCGCGACGTCAGCAGCATGTCCGACCTGCCATGCTTGTTGAGCTGGTAGTCGTGGAGCAGCTTCTCCACCAGGGCGCTGGTGAAGTAGGGCCTGCCGTCGAGCAGCGCCTCGATTGCGGAAATCAGGTGCTTCTTGGCATCCGACTTGAACAAGAAGCCGCGAACTCCCGCCAGAACGGCTTCGGACAGCAGTTCCTCGTCTTCATGCATCGTCAGGATCAGCACCTCCGTGCGCAGATCGAGTGCCTTGAGCCGGCGGCTGACCTCCAACCCGTTCATGAGTGGCATCGAATAGTCGACGATGACGATGTCCGACATCGTCTCCACGGCCAAACCGACGGCTTGCTCGCCATTGGTCGCTTCGCCGGCGACGATCCAGTTGGACTGCGTTTCGACAATCGCGCGAAGCCCTGAACGTACGACTGCATGATCATCCGCAATCAAGATGCGTTTCATGGCGTCGTTCTCGTTTTCCGGCCGCAATCGATGGAGACGGCCGGCAGCAGCAAGGTCGAACGATCATGCCGATCATGGCTCGAAGCGCCATCCTGCAAAACCCTGAACTGCCTCGGCGAATGTACCGACGTGGCCGGCTTCAAGGAGACTCCACGGACCGACGCGCCGTCATGCCTCAACCAGCTGCGCACGAACGGCGTACCGGACCAGACCTGCGGTTGAGTTCACGTCCAGCTTGCGCATCGCAGCCGCTCGATGTGCCTCTGTCGTCTTGACGCTGAGGTTCAGGATCGCGCTGATGCCCTTGTTGCTGTAGCCTTCGGCTACCAGCTTGACGACAAGCTGCTCGCGTGGCGTAAGCCCGCGGCCCCGGTCTGCTTCGCCGCCCGCGCCGTGATCCAGCTCGTTCCGGCAGCTTTCGCTGCAAAATCGCTTATGCACCAAAAGCGCGTCGACGGCCGCCAATAGCGATCTGTTCGCATCCGATTTCGTCAGAAATGCGCGTGCACCGGCCTCGAAGGCCTGCTGAGCGAGCAGACCGGACTTGTGCACCGTGAAGATCAGAACCTCCGTCTGCAGCGGATAGTCCCTGATCCGCCGCGCAACCTCCACACCCGTCATTCGCGGCATGGAGAAGTCGACGATAGCCACGTGCGGCCGGCTTTCGATTGCCGCAGTCAACGCCTTGCTGCCGTCGTTCGCCTCGGCAACCACCTCCCAATCCGCCCGCTGTTCGAGCACCGCTCGCAAGCCCAATCGCACCGCCTCGTGATCATCTGCGATAAGAAAGCGTTTCATGGCAGAGCACTCCAATGTCGCTATACGGCAGCCATGTCCACCCGCCACCGATAACCTTCTTCTTCTTGCCTCAGTGGGTGCCAGCTTGGGCCCTCCCGAAGCCCGTGGCCTTTCGCCGGCCAGGCTTGTTCGTCGTCAGCCCATGCGGAAACACCGCGCGCAGGATGGTGCCGGAGAGCTGTGTTGCCGGATCGGAGTGGATATCCAATGACCCTCCGATCTGTTCGAGCCGTGCCCTCATCGCGGGAATACCGACGCCGACGGATATGGTTTTCGCACCTTGCTTCGCGTAGTCGGCGCGCATCCCTCGCCCATTGTCGGTGACCGTCAATCGAAAATGACGGCCGATCGGGTCGATAACGATGCTCACCTCCGTCGCTTGCGCATGGCGGAATATGTTGGTGAGGGCTTCCTGGACGATCCGCAGCAAGGCGCGTTGCTTCTCGTAAGACAGCCTATCGACGTCGGGCACGATCCTGGTCGTGACCCGCAACGAGGTGCGGGCCGCAAATCCATCGGCGTAGTGCTCGATCGCGGCTTTGAGCCTGTCGACCGTCAGATTCTGGGGGTGTAGCAGATAGGAAAAGGCACGGATTTCCCTGAGTGCCTCATCGATAGACGCGTCGATCTCACCGCAAAGCCGTTCGGCGCCGACCGCGTCGCTCATTTCACGCCGGAGCCGCATGAGACCGAGACTCGCGGCAATCAAATGCTGACATGTCGAATCATGGAGATCGGAAGCAATCCGCTGCTGGATATCCTCCTGGATGGACGCCAGATTGGCAATGACTTGAACATCATCGACACCTTCGGTCGCGGTTTCGAATGCACCATGGCGCACGATACGATGGCTGCCGATCAGCCGGATCGCGCTACCCGCCACGGGATCCACAACCGGAGCGATGGTCGTCTCCATATTTTGCCGCCGGTCGCCAAATGCGAGACGATGGCGAATCCTCACTTCCGTTCCTTCCGCGAGACAGGCGCGAAGGGCTTCATAGATGGATCTGGCGTCATCCCTGCTCATGCAGCTGGAGACGTCCATCTCCCTGATGTCTTCGGACGAGATGCCGAGATGCTGCTCGAATGCCGGATTGATCCCCTCATAGACGAAGCGTCGGCCAGGCGAAGGGCGCACGACGAAGAGAAAGTCAGCCGAGCACATCCAGTACAGCCGGTCGCTGGCCTCTTCGAAATCGAGCCGGAACGACCCTGTGCCGCTGGTTCGAATTGGCTCGGAAGCGGGAAAGCTATGAGGCTTCACGGTACGCGCTCACTCTGCTGCGGCAACGCCCGACATTGAAGCTCGATATCGAGAGTCGCCGTCCTGCCCCGCAGGCGGGGCATCACCCTGGATCAGAGTACGCCCGTGGGGTCCGCAGATTATACACCGTTAGGTTGATAGCGCCATAAGTAGAAGTAGCGCGAGATTAGAATCTCGAATTCGTGAGGGGAGAGCTGAAGGGATCAAATATGCGGTTCGTGCCGGACCATTCGGCACTGGACTCAAAAGAGATGCAACAAATGCTAAAGTGCCGCCAATAGCCTTCACGAACGGCGCGAGAGGATAACAGCTTCCCTGATGCGCAAGCAGCGCCCTCCGAGAATCATGAATATCGTTCTCGGATCAACATCGGACGACACTTTACCAGGCGCTAGCGGGTTCCGGCTCCGCTCGCGCTGGATTTCCTTTTCTTTCCGGCCTTCGCGCTCGGAGAAGGCTGCTGAGGCGGCGCGATCACCAGCGGATGAGACGGCACTTGGAGGCGGTGAGTGGCGGCGTCGTCCCTGAGTGCATCAGTATCCAGGCGCTGGCTTCGGTCGACAGAATCGCGCGGGTCTGCGACGGCGGCAGACGGCGCCGCTAGCCCAACGGCGACTCCCATCAGCACCCACGCGCATTTCATCATCTTGCAGGCCCCTCAAAAAGCGAAGTCAAGTCGAGGACCGATCCTGAGATCCCGGTAGCGCCGCACAGCAACGTTCGATGTACGCGCTTCGTACAACACACTGGTCGTCAACGACACGTTGCTGGTAAAATTGTACTTCACACCCAGGTCCGCCGAGTAGATCTGGTCTTGCCGCCCCCGGTTCAGCCCGTCTGTGAACCAGAAGGCTTCGAACAGCGGCGTGCTCACGATTGACCATTTCGGATCGAGCTTGACTTCGATGCCGAGCAACGCATCGAAGCGCCAGCGGCGAGCTTCCGCAAGGTCGGAAAACCGGTAGGTCACAAGCAACAGCGGCGAGAGTGTCACATTATTCATGCGGAAGTCGCGCGCCACTGAGCCCATCACGTCATGCGAGGTGAAGGCAAGGTCCCGGTAGACTCCATCGAAATCGTATCGGTTCTCGTAGATGGCGGAGAAGCGCCAGCCGTCCCAATTCTCGGTCAGGCGCGCTCCCACGCGTGCGACTGCAGCGTTGCCATCCTTCTCCGTCGCAAACGCCTCGTATTGGGCGCGGGCGTAGAGCCGGTATGAAAGGTCATTGGTCAGATTCCCGTCCAGCCTGACGCTCACGTCGGGCTCATAGTAGAGATCCGATTTGCGGTTGTCCCGGCTGAACAAAGCATTGTCGGTGAAAGTCGGCGCGACGGAACCGACGACGCTCCACGACGGAGCGGAGTAATACGGCACGGGACTGCTCGCCTTCAGCTCGGTGAGATCAACATCCGCGGCCCACGCGGGGCTTGCCCCAAACAATCCAACGACCGGTAACAGAACGATAGATCCGCGCATGGCATGCCCCGATGGCTTCTGCGTACACCAGGAATCGCCCTAGATTGGGCGACGATTGTGGCGTGTTAGTGATAGGACTTTAAATCAGGGATTGAACCGACAGATTGCCATTTCGTAAAATGCCGGAAGCTCCCGACGCTGCGAAAGAGACGCCGGGGAACTCACGCTGCACGTGACCGATCGGTTGCGTTGCCCCCAACAAAAGGCGGAACGGCGCGCGGACGTGGCACGCTGGTATCGCGGCCGACCCCACTCGATCCGCCTAATAGTCCACCGCGTCCCTGGTGATCGGACAGGTCATGCAATGACCGCCTCCCCGGCCCCGCCCCAGCTCTGCACCGACGATGGTGATCACCTCGATCCCTTCCTTGCGCAGCAAGGTGTTGGTGTAGGTATTGCGGTCATAGGCAAACACCACGCCCGGGGACGCGCAAACCAGGTTAGCGCCGCTGTCCCATTGCGTTCGCTCGCGCATATAGGCGTTGCCGCCGGTCTCGACCACGCGCAGCTTCTTCAGGCCGAGCGCTTCGGCCACGACATCCACGAACGGCTTTTCGTCCTTGCGCAGCTCGAGGCCGGCGGAATTGTCGGCCGGCCGGTAGGAAAAGGCCGCGATGTTGTTGACGATGTCGGGATAGAGCAGAACGCAATCCCGGTCCGCGAACGTGAAGACGGTGTCGAGATGCATTGCTGCGCGGAGCTTGGGCATCGCAGCGACGATCACGCGCTCGGCCGCCTTTTTCTTGAACAAGGCCGCGGCGACCTGGCTGATCGCTTGCCGCGAGGTGCGCTCGCTCAACCCGATCAGAACGTTGCCTTTGCCGATCGGCATCACGTCGCCGCCTTCCAGCGTCGCCAGACCGTGATCCCGCGTCGGATCGCCCCACCAGACATTGACCTTGCCGGCGAAATCCGGATGGAACTTGTAGATGGCGGTGGCGAGAATCGGCTCTTCATGCCGCGCCGGCCAATAGAGCGAATTCAGCGTGACCCCGCCGTAGATCCAGCATGTCGTGTCCCGCGTATACAACGTGTTGGGAAGCGGCGGCAGCAGATACTCGGTCATGCCGGCGGCCTCGCGGACGAGCTTGAGCATCTCGCCGCCATGGGCGTCCGGGAAGTCATGGGTCGAAACGCCCCCGATCAGCGTCTCGGCCAGATCGCGCGGCGTGAGGCTCTCCAGATAGCCCCGCAGTTCGTCGACGAGACCGAGACCGACCTGATCGGGAACAACCTGGTTGTCGAGGATCCACTTCCTGCCCTCAGGGATCGCGACCGTCTCGGTCAGCAGGTTGTGCATCTCGACCACGTCGACACCGCGATCACGCATCTTCTGGACGAAATCGAAATGATCGCGCTTGGCGTTTTCGACCCACAGCACATCGTCAAACAGCAGGGTGTCGCAATTGGAGGGCGTGAGGCGCTGATGGGCGCGGCCGGGTGAGCAGACCATGACCTTGCGGAGCTGACCGACCTCCGAATGAACGCCAAAGGCTCTGTTGGATTCCGATGCCTGCTTTGCCATGGGACTGCCCTTAAGGGTTGCCTTGCCTAGATCGTGATGTAGCCGGTGGCCAATCCGTGGATTCCGACAGCCGCGCCGACGGCGGCTGCGATGAAGATGCCCCACTCGACGGCCGTGAAGACCCTCGCCTTCTGTTCCAGGCGCGCCCAGAAATAGAGCGCGGTGCCCGGCGCGTAGAGGATCAAGGACAGCAGCAGGAACTTCATTCCGGCCGAATAGATCAGGAACAGCGTGTAGATGACGGCGATGCCAGCAAAGATCGTGTCGCGCGTTCGCTCGCTGCCGCTCTTCTCATAGGTCTCGCCCCGCCTGACGAGCAGGAGCCCGTAGGCCGCGACGAGGAAGAACGGAATGAGTGACATCACGCTCGTCAGATTGAGCATCAGCGCGAAGGCATCCTGCGACCAATAGGTGCTGATGACGAAGAGCTGGACGATCACGTTGGTGAGCCAGAGCGCCGCGGCCGGCACCTTGTTCGCGTTCTCCGTGCCGAACAATGCCGGCATATCCCTGGTCCGGCCGGCGGCGGAGAGCACCTCGGCACAGATCAGCGACCAGGCGAGATAGGCCCCCAACACCGAAACCAGAAGTCCAATGCTGACGAAGATCGCGCCCCAATGCCCGACCACGGCCTCCAGGACCGTCGCCATGGACGGTTGCCGCATGCCGGCGATCTCGGCGCGGAGAAGCACGGCGTATGGCAGCATGGTGACGAGCACCATCAGGCTCGTGACGATCGCAAACCCCAGCAGGGTCGCAGCACCGACATGCGCGCGCTCCTTGGCGTAGCGTGAATAGACGCTGGCGCCCTCGATGCCGAGAAAGACAAACACCGTGACCAGCATGGTGGCGCGGATCTGCTCGAACAGGCCCTTGTCCGGCATGCCCTCGCCGCCCCAGAAATTGCCGCGGAACATGTCGGCGTTGAACGAGAATATCAGGATAACGATGAAGACCAGGATCGGCACGATCTTGGCGACAGTGACGATGGTGTTGATCGCGGCCGCCTGCTGCACGCCGCGCAGGATCATGAAGTGGAACAGCCAAATTCCGATCGAGGCGACGATGATTGCGGTGACCGTGTTGCCATCCCCAAAGACCGGAAAGAAGGCGCCCAAGGTCGACTTGATGAGGACCCAATAGGATACGTTGCCAATGCAGCTGCCGATCCAGTATCCGAATGCCGACAAGAAGCCGGGATAGTCGCCAAATCCTTCCTTCGCATAGGCATAGACGCCGGCATCGAGCTCGGGCTTTCGCTCGGCCAGCGCCTGGAACACCCGCGCGAGGGTGTACATGCCGCCGCCGGCAATGCACCAGGCGAAGATCGCGCCAAACGGACCGGTGGCGATGCCGAAAGTTCTCGGCAGCGAGAATATCCCCGAGCCGACCATCGAGCCGACCACCATCGCGGTCAATGCGAACAGGGAGAGCTTTTGGATTGACGGCGTCCCAGTCATGAGAAGACCTCGCGACGCGCGGGTGCGCAACATCCTGGCCGAGCGACCTTGCCGGCGGTCGCACGATGCGCCTTGGGCGAAACCTGGAATATCGGGTGATTACCTAGTCGAGCGTCGGGATTTCCCTCGCCGGAAACAGTCGCTCAAGACGACGGTGGAGCGGAGGCCATGGCTGGTCCCTTCTCCCCGAACCAGGTCACGTACAATGTCGGCAGCAAGACAAGCGTCAGCACGGTCGCGACCAGCAGGCCGCCCATGATTGCGACGGCCATCGGGCCCCAGAAGACGGTTGGAGCAATCGGGATCATGCCGAGAACGGTCGACACCGCCGTCAGCATGATGGGACGGAAACGGGAGCTGCTGGCATCCACCGCCGCGTCCCATGGGCTCTTGCCCTGCGCGCGCTCCGCATCGATCTGGCTGATCAGAATCACCGCGTTCTTGCTGATCATGCCGAGCAGGGCGAGAACGCCGAGAATGGTGACAAAGCCCATCGGCCTGCCGGACAGCAACAGCGCGGCCACAACACCGATCATCCCGAGCGGGGCCACGCTAACGACCATGACCAGTCGCGGGAAGCTCTGCAACTGGACCATCAGAACGGTGAACATGACGAACAGCATCATGGGCACCACAGCGAGCACGGAGGCCTGCGATTTCCGGCTCTCTTCCACGGTCCCGCCGACGGCCACGCCGTAGGATGCAGGAAGCGTCTTCCTCAGCTTTTCGATCGCGGGCGATAGGGCATCCACCACCGTATCGGGCAGCGTTCCACCGCCGATTTCGGCACGCACCGTCAGGGTCGGAATACGGTCGCGCCGCCAGATCAGGGGATGCTCCTGATGATATCCGAACGTCGCAAACTGGCTGAGCGACACCGTCTTTCCTCCAGGCAGCGGCACCTGGAGCGTGCGCAGGTTGGACAGCGAAATGCGCTGTTCGTCGATAGCCCGGGCCACCACGTTGACCCGATAGATGTCGTCGCGGACCTGGGTGACGACTGCGCCAGATATCACGGTGTTCAATACGCTCGATATCGCCTGCGAGCTCAGGCCGAGACGGCGCGCTTCATCCTGATCGACGTAAATCCGCAGCTGGCGCTCCGGCTCCATCCAGTCAAAGTTGATGCTCTTTGTCCTGGGATCGGAGGCAACGATCTGCCCGACCTTGAGCGCAATCTCACGTACCTGCTCCACATCGGGTCCGCCAACGCGATATTGCAGCGGCCATCCGACGGGGGGGCCGAGGCCGAGAGGCGAAACCGACGCAACGGCGGCCGGAAACTGCTCCGCGAGAAGACGTTCCAGCCTCGCCTGCAGGCGCTCGCGCGCTGCGACGTCCTTTGCCACCACAACCGCCTGCGTGAAGGAATCGTTCGGAAGCTCCACGCTCAGTGGAAGATAGAAGCGGATCGCGCCGCGCCCCACATTGGTGCTCCAATGACGGACGTCCGGATCGGCGGCCAATGCTGCATCCAGGCGCTTGGCTGCCGTCTCGCTCGCATGGATCGATGCGTTCTGCGGCAGGGTGAGGTCCACGAGCAATTCGGGTCGATCGGACGACGGAAAGAACTGCCGCGGGATCAACGGAAGCGCGAGAACGGACGCGGCAAAGAGCGCCAGCGAGATCGCAATCGTCGGCCACTTGGCGCGCATCGCCAGCGTCAGAAAATTCCGATAGAAACGGAACATCGCGCCAGGCTCGGCAGCCCCCTTCTGCACCGGCGGGACGAGAATGACGACACCCAGCAAGGGCGTGAAGACCACGGCAACGAGCCACGACACCAGGAGCGCGATCGCAACCACCGCAAACAGCGAGAACGTATATTCGCCGGCCGAGCTCGCGGCAAACCCGACCGGGATGAAGCCCGCGATCGTCACCAGCGTTCCGGCGAGCATGGCAAAGGCATGACTGCGGTAGGCAAACGTCGCAGCGTCGACCTTGCTGTCGCCTTGCGCCAGCCGATTGAGCGTTGCGTCGGTGGTCGTCATCGCGTCGTCGACCAGCAGTGCGAGCGCGATGATCAGCGCTCCCAGCGATATTCGCTGCATGTCGACGCGAGCGATCTCCATGATCGGAAACACGATGGCCAGCGTCAACGGAATGGCAAGCGCGATGATGAGGCCGGGACGGATTCCGAGGCTGATGAAGCTCACCACCAGGATGATGGCGATAGCCTGAAGGAGCGAGGTCATGAATTCGCCGATCGCGCCTCCCACCACGACGGCCTGGTCGGCAACGAGGATCGGCTCGATTCCGATCGGGAGATCGGCGGTGATCTCCGCCATCACCTTCTTGACGTTTCGGCCGAGCGCAAGAATGTCGCCGCCGTCGCGCATTGCGATGGCAAGCCCGATTGCGGGCTGGCCGTTGACCCGGAACATCGGTTGCGGCGGATCCACGTAGCCGCGCCGCACCTGCGCGATGTCGCTCAGCCGAATCGTGCGCCCTCCTGCGACGAAATTGACGCTGGCGATGTCCTGCTCCGACTGAAAACCGCCCGACACCCGCACGGAGATGCTTTCCTTGCCGGTCTGGATCACGCCCGCCGGGCGGACGATATTCTGCGATTGCAGCGCGGCGAGCAGAGCCGCCCGATCGACGCCCAAGGTCGCGAGCTCCTGCTTGGAGAATTCGACGAAGATCACTTCGTCCTGCGCACCCAGGAGTTCGATCTTTGACACGTCCGGGACCTGAAGCAATCGAGAACGGATGCGCTCGACGTGATCCCGCAACTCCCGTTGCGTGAAGCCGTCGCTGGTGAAGCCGTAGACGATGCCGAACGTGTCACCGAAGTCGTCATTGAAGCCCGGACCGACAACTCCGGCAGGCAAGGTGTGCCGCATGTCGCCGATGCTCTTTCTCACCTCATACCAGGTGTCGGAAACCTGCCTCGCGTTAGCACTTCCTTCCAGGTTGACGAAAATGGTGACGAGACCCGCCCGGGTGAAGCTGCGCAGGAAGTCCAGATGGGGCGTCTCCTGCAATTGGCGCTCGAGCCGCTCAGTCACCTGCTTCATCGTCTCTTCGGCCGTTGCCCCCGGCCAGGCCGCCTGAACGACCATGGTCTTGATGGTGAAGGAGGGATCCTCGTTTCGACCAAGCCGGAAATACGCCAGGCCCCCGGCGATCACGGCAACGATCATGACATAGACGACAAGCGAGCGATGCCTGAGGGCCCAGTCGGAGAGATTGAGCCCGGTCATGGCTCTGCCCCGAGCACCCGCACCTTCTGGCCCGGATGAAGCGCCTGCACGCCCGCGGTGACGATGATCTCTCCGGCGTCCAACCCCTGCGAGACGATGACCTGTGCCTGGTCGAAACGCAGGATATCGACATTGCGCGCCGAAACGAGGTTCGTCGACGGATCGACAATCCACACCGCCGGCTGTCGATTTATCCGCGTCAACGCGGTTGCCGGTATGTCGATCACCGGACCGGAACTGGTTTCGACGCGGCCATTGACAGTCGCGCCGAGCCGCATCGCCGCCGGTGGATCCGTCAGGCCGACCTTGACCTCGAAGGTGCGGGTGACCGGATCGGCTTGAGCCGCGATCTGACGAATGCGGCCTCGCGCCGTAATCTTCGGATCATCCGTCAGGCTGACGGTCACCTGCACATCGGCCGGGGCCGATCTGACCATCTGAGCGGGAACATCGAAGATCGCGTCGCGGCCGTCCTGCCTCGCGATCCGCACGATCATTTGTCCGGCCTGAACGACCTCGCCGGCCGCCGGCCCCGTCGCGGTGATCTTGCCCGGCGCGTCGGCTCGCAGTTCGGTGAAACTGACGAGATCGTGCGCAGAGCTCAATTGCGCCTCCGCCGCCTCGACCTGCGACTGGGCGGTCTGTCGTGCTTGCGTCGCCGCCTCGAAATTGGCACGCGTGGTCCACCCTTGTGCCAACAGAGTCTCCTGGCGTTCGTAATGGTTGCGTGCCTGCGTCAACTGGCCCTGTGCGGCGGAAAGAGCGGCCTTCGCCTGTCGCAATGTGCTCAGCTCGTTCTGAGGCTCGAGTTGGGCCAGCAACTGCCCGGCCTCGACCCTGTCACCGAGCCTGGTGTCGTTCGCAAGCAGACGTCCGGAGATCCGGAAAGCGACGCTGACTTCGTCCTCCGCCTCGATGCGCCCCGTGAAGGTCAGCGGCACCAGGCTCTCACGCTTCTCGATCGTCGTGGTCCGGACCGGACGCGGAGACGATTCCTTGGTTTCCACTTGACGGTCACACGCAGCCAGGACCGACGCGGATGCAGCCGCCATCAGCGTCAATGCAATGGCTTGCCGAGATGTCGTTCGGCGACCGCGCATAGCCAAGCTCCTGAAACGTTGCCGGGCAGGTCCGCCTTTCCCGAGGTTGCGATTTCGCGATATCGCCCCTCGGTATTCTTGCCCAGGGGATCGGCCGCACACATCGGCAAATCTACTCGGTGCGGCCGGATGCAATCGCGGTTACGGCACAACGCAAACGCAGGCAGAAACCCGACGAGGCGTGACAATCCGTCGGAGAGCGCTCTAGGGAATTCCTGACGCCTGATCAGGCAATCACCCAATATCGCCGGTCTCATCAAGAGCGCACGGTTGCACACCCAGATGAAGCGATCGAGCGCGTCGGCTTGATGAATCAGGAGGGTTCAAGATGCGAAAGTTGATCCTAGTTGCAGCGGCGATCTCGGCAATGCTGACCATCGCGCCACAGACTGCATCGGCACAGACCCAGCAGAACCAATGGTGCTCCAAATTCAAAGGGATGGTGAACTGCAAGTACTCCACCCAGGATCAGTGCCAGGCGTCCCGGAGCGGAAGAGGCGGCACCTGCTTCCCTCGGCAGGCGTCACGCTAGTTGCGTGGCAGGGCAGCGAGAGCCCATCCAGGGCGATGGCGTCGAACGATCCGCTCGTGGACGCCATTCGAACCGGTGTGGATGCTGTTGTATCGCTACGCCAACCCCCGTTTCGACACATCGACGGGTTCTCGGCTGCGGCCGCCGACAGCGCCGCCGCCGGAATCCCGTCCTTCAATGCACAAGGCCTGGTTTTCGAAACATCGCAGAACGGCGCGAACTAACCCGCCGCCAGCCGAGGACTCCGACGTGAGCGGACCCTCAGGAAAACGAGACGCGCGTACGGGCGTCGGGGCGTCCTGGCGAAGCGCGGCGTCCCGAGCGGCATGGTTCCTCTGCCTTTGGCTCGTGCTTGCCGGCACCTCTGTCGATGACATTCCTGCCGCAACAATCGCCGTCGCGACGGCAACCTGGACGAGCTTGCGTTTGCTGGAGCCTGGCACGTCGCGGCGCTCACCTCGCGCCATCCTCCGACTGGCGCTTCTGTTCCTGTACCAGTCCATTGTGGCCGGAGTGGACGTCGCAAGGCGCGCACTCGATCCCGGCCTGCCGCTGCGCCCGGGATTTGTCGCGTATCCAACCCGTCTTCCGCGTGGCCTGCGTCGCAACGTGTTCGCAACGCTCACCAGCCTGTTGCCAGGCACCGTGCCGGCCGGTGAGGAGGAGGCGCAACTCCTCTATCACTGCCTCGACGTCGATCAGCCCGTGATCGCCGAACTTGATCAGGAGGAGGCGGCCTTGGTTCGAGCGCTTTACAATGACTGAGTTCCTGACGGTCGTGGTCGGTTTCATTCTGGCAATGCTGGCGCTTGGACTGTTGTCGATCCTGCGTGGCCCCGGCGACGCTGACCGGGTCATGGCGACGCAACTGATCGGGACCGGAGGCATTGCGACGCTGCTGCTGCTCGGCACCGTAGCGAGCATACCCGCAGCGATCGACGTGGCTTTGACCCTGGCGCTGCTCGCCACCTTCGCCTCCATCGCGTTCGTCAAGAAGGGGCTGTCCCGCTTCGAGGCCGATGGGACCGCATCAACGGAGGACGAATGAGCCTCGCACGCGACATGATGACGATTGCAGCGGTGTCGGCCGGCGCGTTCTTCTTTCTGGCGGGCACGGTCGGCCTGCTTCGCTTTCCCGATACCCTGACGCGTCTGCACGCGCTCACCAAGGCGGACAACCTCGGCCTCGGCCTGGTCGTGCTCGGACTGCTCCCGCAAGCAGCGGGTCTTCGCGACGGGTCGAAGCTGGTTGGTATCTGGCTGCTCGGCCTGCTCGCGGGCGCCACCGTCTCGCAACTGATTGCGCGCGCGGCGCGCCAAGGCCAGTTGAACCGATGAGCATTGCGACGGTCTTTGAAATTGTCCTTGCCGCGGTCGTGCTGACCCTCGGCGTCTGGACGATCGTCGTGCCCGAGACGTTTTCGGCCACGGTCGGGTTCGTTGCCTATGGACTGCTGGTGGCACTGATCTGGGTACGCCTCGACGCTGCCGACGTTGCTCTGACCGAGGCCGCAATCGGCGGCGGCCTCGGTGGCGTCTTGCTGCTGAGCGCGGCGGCGCGATTGCGGGATGCCGACATGATGGCGGACGAAGCGCCAGGCAAACTGCTGCGAGCGGGCGCCGCAGCGCTGTCCGTGCTGACGGCTGCGGCGCTGGCCGGCGCGGTCCTGTGGCTGCCCGATTCCGCTCCGACGCTTGCTCCGGCTGCTGTTGCAAATGCCTGGGCAACGGGTCTGTCCAACCCCGTCACCAACGTGCTCATGGCGTTCCGCGCCATGGATACGATGCTCGAGAAGATCGTGCTGTTGCTGGCCATCGTCGGCGTTTGGTCGCTTGCGCCTGACAGTGCGTGGGGCGGCCGCCCCGGGCCGCGCCACCAAGCCGATCCACGTGGCGTTCTCGCCTTTCTTGCGCGGCTGCTGCCGCCGGTTGGCATCGTCATCGGGATCTATATCCTCTGGACCGGTTCCGACCATCCCGGCGGAGCTTTTCAGGGCGGCGCGATTCTCGCGTCGATGTGGCTGCTGGCCGTCATGGCCGGATTGGCGGACACACCGCTCGTGAGCGATCGATCGGTACGGTTCATCCTCGTTGCCGGGCCCGGCCTGTTCCTGCTCGTCGGCCTTGCCGGCCTTCTGTTTGGCGCCGCGTTCCTGTCCTATCCGCCAGCGCTGGCCAAGCCGCTGATACTTGGCATCGAGGTCGCAATGACCCTGACGATCGCAGCGACGCTCGGACTGCTGCTCGCCGGCGTACCGGAACGGGGCATGGAGCCGTGAGCGGCGTGACGGTGTTCGGATTGTGCGCTGCTGCCACGGTCGGACTTGGGCTCTACGGCCTGATCACGAAGCCCCAGCCCCTCCGCAAGATCATCGCCTTCAATCTGCTCGGCAGCGGCGTATTCCTCCTGTTCGGCGTCGTTGGACGGCGCGGTGCGGCGGCGGGGATCGGCAATGATCCGGTGCCGCAAGCCCTGGTGATCACCGGCATCGTCGTCGCGTTTTCCGCAACGGCTTTGGCGATTGCACTGCTGCTGCGGCTGTTCCAGACGAGTGCCTCCATGGCGCCGCGCAGTCGCGCCTCGCCGCGCGATGACCCAGATCAGGCCGGTGGCTGATGCTGCCCCCTGCCCCAGCGCTGGACGCGACAACAACCCCAAGCGGCTTCCTGCTGGTGCTGTCGATTGCCATACCCATCGCGGGTGTTCTGCTAGCCTTCGTTCTGGGCGAGCGACACATCAGGCTGGTCGCATTCGCGACGATCCCGCTGGGGCTGGTGATCGTCGTAGCGATTCTGGCAGCAGTTGCGCAGCGCATGGGCCCTCTCGTTTACCTGCTCGGCGCCTGGCCGCCGCCGCTGGGGGTGGCGCTGCGCGCGGACGGATTGTCGGCCGTGATGCTTGCGGCGACCGCAGTCGTGATCTCCGCAGTCGCCGTCTATGCCGGTACTGAATTCTCCGTGACAACGACGGAGGCGCGCGCGCCATTCGTGTTCTGGATCCTGCTGCTGGCGGTCTGGGCCGCGCTGAACACAATCTTTGTCGGTGGAGACCTCTTCACGCTTTATGTTGCCCTGGAATTGCTGACATTCGCCGCGGTGCCGCTGGTCTCGCTGGATGGCCGTCCGGAGACCCTGCGCGCGGCGATACGCTATCTGCTCTTCGCATTGCTCGGCTCCGTGCTCTATTTGCTGGGCACGGCGCTCCTCTATGGTCTTCATGCCACCCTGGATATCGTGCTGTTGTCGCACCGGATTGGAGCACAGCCTGCCTCGCTCGTCGCGGCGGCATTGATGACATCAGGTCTTCTGGCCAAGACCGCACTCTTTCCGTTGCATCTCTGGCTGCCGCCTGCCCACGCAGGCGCGCCGGCTGCCGCTAGTGCGATCCTGTCTGGCCTCGTCGTGAAGGGATCTTTCTTCATCATCGTGCGGCTCTGGTTCCAGGTGATGCCCGGGCTGCCTGGTTTCGCCGCCGCACAACTGCTCGCCGCGCTGGGAGCTGCGGCAATCGTGCTCGGAAGCGTCCTCGCCTTGCGCCAGGAGCGACTGAAGCTCCTGATCGCGTATTCGACGCTGGCCCAGATCGGGTATCTCTTCCTGATGTTTCCGCTCGCGTTCAATGCCTCGGGTCATCTGGAGAGTGGCGAGGCCCTGGCGGGCGGCCTGCTGCAGGCTGCCTCTCACGCCACCGCAAAGGCGGCGATGTTCATGGCCGCCGGATCGATCTACGCCGGGCTGGGCCACGATCGCATCGCGGGGCTCGGCGGTATCGCGCGCGTCCTGCCCTTGAGCGTCCTGGCGTTTGCCATCGCCGGCATCGCGCTGATGGGCGTGCAGCCGAGTGGCGCGTCCCTGGCGAAAGACCTGTTGCTTCAGGCCGCGACCGAGAGGGAGCAATGGTGGTGGGCGGTCGTGCTCCAGGCAAGCGGGGCGTTCACTGCCTCCTATGTCGTGCTGGTTCTGGCTCATGCGCTGGCCCCTCCGGACAAGTCTGTTGTATTGACCGACCCGGCACCGCGCCTTCCGGACGTGGCGGTGCTCGTGCTGGCGCTCTGCTCGTTATTGCTTGGCCTCGTGCCCTGGGAACCGTTTCTGCCTGTCCAGCGCATCTCGCCGTCCGGTCTCTTAGATCTCGAAACTCTCTCCAAATTCCTCTTGCCTCTCCTGGGAGGCGTCGTGCTGGCAATCCTGCTCCGCCCCTGGCCGCACCCGCTTGCGTCTTCGGTGCGTTGGAGGCTCGCCATCGGCGTGTTCGATTCATTCCGACGCGGCTGCTGCGCGTTCGGTGGCTATGTTGAAAGGGGCAACGGTGTCCTGTGCGAGTGGCCGGCGGCAAGCATCTGCCTTCTCATGCTGGCCCTGCTGTTCGGCGTGTTGATGCTTGTGGCCGCGTGAGGCGCCGGCTCATGCATCGGCCGGGAACAGGTGAGGCCCAAGAACAGGTCAGGCCCAAGTGTTCCCCATCGCCATGATCAGGAACATTCATCCCGACGCCTCAGGGTTTTCTCCGATCCCGCGCCGGTGAACCGACGGCTAATCTCTGACAACGCATCCCGCCAGCGGCGCTGGCGTACCAGGCTTGGCCGGGAGTTGCGATCCAGCAGGAGGTCTTCATGTCCGATTTAGTGGCGATCGTATATCCATCCGAAGCGAAGGCTGAGGAAGTTCGTCAACGGCTGCTCAACCTGCAGAAGGAATATCTGATCACGATCAGCGATGCCGTGATCGCCGTGAAGACCGATTCCGGGGGCATCAAGCTCAATCAACTCGTCAACACGACGTCGATGGGAGCGGTAACCGGTGGTTTCTGGGGGCTTCTGATTGGCATGATTTTCCTCAATCCGATCCTCGGTGTCGCCGTCGGCGCGGCCTCCGGCGCGCTCGGCGGCGCGTTATCCGATTTCGGCATCGACGACTCCTTCATGAAGGAATTGTCAGCGTCGCTCCACACCGGCAACGCCGCCCTGTTCGTCCTGATCAAGAGTATGACCGCCGACAAGGTACTGAAGGAGATCAAGGACGCCGGAGGGACCGTGCTGAAGACGTCTTTGGATGATACCAGGGAACAGGCCCTGCGCGACGCGCTAGCAAGCGCCGCGGAGCGACCGGCGGCCTGACAGCCCTTTGGCCGCTCAGCGCCGGCTGCCGGCCAGACGCAGCAGCATCATGAACAGGTTGATGAAGTTGAGATAGAGCGACAGCGCTGAAATCACCGACTTGCGGCCAGCCGACGTTTCATCGTCCCCGCTGTCGTACATCGCCTTGATCCGCTGGGTGTCGTAGGCCGTGAGCCCCGCAAAGACGCCGACACCCACGACCGAGATCAACCAGTCGAGCCCGCTTGATTGCAGGAAGAGGTTCACCAGGCTGGCAATGATGACCCCGATCAGGCCCATGAACAGGAAAGTGCCGAGACCGGACAGGTCACGCCTTGTGGTGTAGCCGAATACGCTGAGCGCTCCGAACATCGCGGCCGCGATGAAAAACACGCGCGTGATCGAGGCGCTGGTGTAGATATGCAGCAGTATCGAGAGCGAGACCCCGACCAGCGCGGCATAGATGAAGAACAGAAGCCGCGCCGTCGCCGCCGACAGCGTATTGATGCGCGCGCTGATGAAAAAGACCAGCGCGAGCGGCGCCAGTATGAAGACCCACATCAACGGACTCTGCAGCAATGCGGGACCGGTGAGCTGATAGGTCAGCCAGGCCACAACGGCGGTCAGGCCGACGCCGGCGGCCATGTAGTTGTAGATGCGCAGCATGTAACCGCGCAATCCAGCGTCCACCGCGATTGCGTCAGAGGTCGCCAGGTTCTGATCGTAGTTTGACATCGCTTGCCTCCTCGCGGAGCCGTTGGGAGGCAGCGACCCTATTCCTCTGCCCTCGCACGGGATATCGGACAATCACCTGATATCCCGGGGGCACGATCACCCTACTCGGCCTGCAAATGTGGCACGCCGGCCTTTCAGTTGTGGCGATTTCCGCCTTACGGAATCGTAAGATGGTGCTGCCGCTTGCGTTCGTCCTTCCGAGCACGCCCCTTACGCATTTGTCACTGGAAGCGGCACGCTTTCCGGCCTAATCGGCCGACATGCGGTACTTCTTTCACATCGTCGACAAATACGGCCTCTCGCCGGACGAGAGCGGATGCGAGCACGTTGACCAGCACGCGGCGATGCTGCATGCCCGTCGCATTGCAGAAGAGCTGGCCAAGGCCGGGGAATTCGTCCGGTCGAGCTTCGTGTTTGTGGCCGATACTGCTCCCGGACTTTCGTCCGGTCGCGACTGAGGAAAGACGAGGCTGGCCGGACCAGGTTCGGCCTACTGGTTTCCTGCCACTGCTCTCTACATAGAATCACGGATGTTCGAGCAGAAGGGCTGCTCCTAAGGTCTTCGCCAAGGGGTGGCCGGCGCTCCACCGTCGCAAAGGTTTGTCGCGCCTGCCCGATCTCCGATTGGAAGGCCAGCTTGCACCATGGCGCCTCCATCGAGCCAGGCCGATCAAAGGCTCTCCCGGAATGCGCTCATCGCGCTCGTGATCGGGTCGATGGTCGGTTCCGGTATCTTTGCATTGCCTGCAGCGTTCGGGCGGACCACGGGCGCGCTCGGAGCGATGATCGCCTGGGCCATCGCAGGCACGGGCATGCTGATGCTCGCCTTCGTGTTTCAGACCTTGTCACAGCGCAAGCCGGACCTCGATGCCGGCATCTATGCCTATGCCAGGGCCGGATTTGGCGACTATATCGGCTTTGCTTCGGCCGTCGGATACTGGATCGGTTGCTGCCTTGCCGACGTCGCCTGCCTCGTCCTGATCAAGGCGACGCTCGGACAGTTTTTCCCGGTCTTCGGCGACGGCACGACGCCGGTGGCGATCGCTTCGGCGTCCGTCCTGCTCTGGGGCGTGCACATTCTGCTGCTGCGCGGCATCACGGGGGCGGCCGCGCTCAATACGATCGCGACCTACGCTAAAATCATCCCGATACTATTGTTCATCGTCGTCGCCGTCATCGCCTTCGACGGCTCGCTCTTCTCCATTAATTTCTGGGGCACGGAGCAGCCGGCCGTTTCGAAGGTAGTCGCGCAGGTTCGCGGCACGATGCTGCTGACGGTGTTCGTGTTCGTCGGAATTGAAGGCGCGAGTGTCTACTCCCGTTACGCCCGGAGCCGCGCCGATGTCGGATTCGCAACCCTTGCCGGCTTTCTGACGGTTCTGTGCCTCCTCGTCCTCGTGACGCTCCTGTCGTACGGCGTGCTGCCACGAGCGGAGCTGGCGGATCTCCCGACACCATCCATGGCCGGCGTGATGGAGGCGGTCGTCGGCCGCTGGGGCAGTGTGTTCATCAGCGTGGCACTCCTGATCTCGGTCCTCGGCAACTACCTGTCCTGGTCGCTGTTGGCGGCCGAGATCCTGCATTCCGCCGCGATCCACCGCACCATGCCCTCCTTTCTCGCCACGGTGAACGTGTACAAGGTCCCTGCCGGCGCGCTCTGGCTCACCAACTGCGTCATCCAGATTTTTCTGCTCGTCACCTGGTTTGCGGAATACGCATTCACGCTTGCCTTGAAGATGACGAGCGCGATGACGCTGATCCCATATTTCTTTGTTGCGGCGTACGGCCTGAAGCTCGCCTGGACCAGCGAGGCCTATCACGCCGGCGAGCACGCCCGGATTGTCGACTGGATCCGCTCGGCCATCGCGACAGTTTACGCGGCCGGCATGATCTACGCAGGCGGGCCCAAGTTTCTCCTGCTGTCGTCGATCCTCTATGCGCCCGGCACGTTGCTGTTCCTTCTCGCAAAACGCGAGCGCAAGGAAGCGATCTTCCGGCCGTTCGAAATCATCCTCTTTGCAGCGATCACGATCGCCGCATGCGCCGGCGTCTACGCGCTGGCCACCGGAGCCATCTCGATTTGAGTCCTTGTCCCTGGTTACATGGAGGCGGATATGAGCACCCGGGCCATCTGTAGCGCCTTGATCCTCGGCGGATTGGTGGCGGTCTCCGCATATCCAACCCTGTCGCTGGCCCAGTCGACCGAGACCGGCGTGTCTGCCCAAAAAGATGCCGGCGCGCCGGCACCGAAGAACGCGGCGCCCAACACCAATACGAACCCGACGAAGCACCGTTACTGGCGTCATCGCGGCGGAAAGCATCCGCACTATGGCAGCCGGCGCGTCCGGACCTAGGCGCAAAGACGATAGCCCACTCCAGCGATTGGACCGATCCATGAGCGAGTCCAGGACAGGACCGGAGAAGCTCCACGAGGTCGTTCTGCGCGACACGTCCGCCGATCTGCCGGACGCGCGACGCAGCATTCTCGCGACCGGACTCACCCTGCTCGCCGCATGCGTCTTCCTGTTTCTGGCGTGGCAGACGGTGTCCAGTCTCCTGCTCATCTTCGCAGGCGTGTTGTTCGCCGCATTTCTGGACGCGTGCGCAAGGGCTCTGGCGCCGGTCCTTCCGCTCAATCGCGCCTGGCGCCTGACGCTGGTCCTGTTGCTGTTCTCCGCTCTGTCGGGGTTTGGAATGGTCTGGGGTGCGGGCAAGCTGCCGGAGCAGACGCGCCTCCTGCTGAAGGTCATGGACAGCCAGATCGACGTCCTGCAGGAGCATCTCCTGTCATATGGCGTTGACCTCCTCGGCCCGGAATGGGGCCGCGACTTTGCACAATGGCTGTTCTCGGATCAGGGCCGTTTTCTCAGCCATGCACAATTTCTGCTCGGCGGAGCCTCAACTCTTCTGACCGGCGCGCTGGTGATCCTGTTCCTCGGGATCCTCTTTGCCTTCGATCCGAACAGCCATCGCGAAAGCCTGGTCATGCTGGTGAAGCAGTCCTATCGCGCGCGGACAAGAGCCGTCATGGACGAGATAGGCACCGTCATGCGGCTGTGGCTGGTCGGACAGCTCATCCGCATCATCCTGATGACGCTGTGGGTCTGGATCGCACTCTACCTCATCGGGCTGCCCGGTCCTTTCGTGCTCGGATTGCAGGCGGGCCTGTCGAATTTCATTCCCTATCTAGGACCCATCGTGGCCGCAATTCCGATCGCGCTCGTCGCAATGCCGCTCGGCAGTTCGCTGCTGATCTGGGCCGTCCTGATCTACACGATCATCCAGTCAGTCGAAGGCTATGTGATCGGCCCGCTGATCCAGCGTCAGGCGGTCGAGATCCCGCCTGCCTGGACGCTGGTCGCCATCGTCATTCTGGGCGCGCTGTTCGGCGTCCTGGGCATTGCGCTGGCCATGCCACTGGTCGCGATCGGCCGTGTCGCAATCATCCGATTCTACGTCGAGGACTACCTTGGCGACAACCTCAAGCAGACATTCAACGACGGTAGATCGTGACTGGATAGCCCATGAGCAAGATCGATGTACAACGGAACGTGGGTACGGAGCCTCCCTCGCCTCGTCCCGGAATGGCTCATTTCCTGTGGCAGCAGCTTCCTTATGTCGTGGCGCTGGTGCTCGCTATCGCAGGCGTCGCCTATACCAACGTCTCCCACCAGCCTCTCGTCGGCTACTGGGAATTCCTGGCGCTTGCCATCTGCGTCGTCTGCGTCGTTACCAAATGGCCGGAGACCCAAGGCAAAGAGGCCCAGCTCCGATTGATCTGGACCCAGGCGCTGCATTGGATTGCCGTCCTGATCACTATGAACATCATACTGATCTCGGGCGTCCAGCAGTTGCTTCCGACACCGGCAACCGGCCTCGTCCTGCTGACGTTGCTCGCACTCGGCACGTTCCTTGCCGGCGTCAGCCTGTTGTCGCTGCAAATCTCGTTCCTCGGCCTGGCGATGGGCGTGGCCGTCCCAGCAATCTCCTGGCTGAAGCAGTCCGTCTTCTTCTTCCTGCTGGGCGCGGTGCTGCTGATCGGCCTCGGCATCACGTTCTGGCTCCGCCAGGACAGCCGACCGAGGATTGCGCCCTCCGACACCAACAGCCAAGTGGAGGCTTGAATGCGAATGACACGGCCTGTTGCAGTCTTCGCCACATCCGCGCTGCTATGCATCGCCAACCTGCCCGCGCGCGCCGAAACGTTCAGGGTCGGCCGGCTCCTCTGCTTGAGCAACCCGCGCGTCGGGCTTGTGCTCGGATCGGTGCAGTCACTGCGCTGCACATTCTTTGCGAGAAACCCGCCGAGGCAGTTCATCTATGAGGGACGGATCCGGCGCGTTGGCCTCGATCTCGGCGTGACCAGTGCAGGCAGCCTGTCGTGGGCCGTGCTCGCCAAGAACTCGCGGATCGGCTCCGCCACCCTGCGCGGCAACTATGTCGGCGCGAGCGGCAGCTTGGCATTCGGCCCCGGTCTCGGCGCCAACGTCCTGATCGGCGGCTCGCGCAGGAGCGTGATGTTGCAGCCGCTGTCGATCGAGCGATCGATCGGAATCAATCTCGCAGCTGGTGTCACCAATCTGACGCTGGGTCCGCGCGGCAGCCGCTAGCTCGCAACCGCGATCCCGCGCGCGATCGCCGGATTCCGGTGGGCTCACGAGAACATTCCCACCCCGTCGCTCAGGGTTTCGTCGGATGTCGACGGCGCGGGCTCGAAGCTACCATCCCAAGCGTGCCGATCATCGCGCGGATCAGGAGGATGGCATGACAGTCTATGACAGCCGGTCGGACATCGGGGTTCTGGGCTCGCCTCCGCTGTGGGTCTGCGCTCTCCTCGGCATCGTGATGATCGCCGCCGGCATCGCGGCTCTCAGCGACGTGGTTTTCGCGACGATCATCAGCGTCAAGCTGATCGGGCTGACGGCTATCGCGGCTGGCGCATTCGAGATCATCCATGCCTTCTGGACCAAAGGATGGGGCGGCTTCCTGTGGCAGATTGTTCTCGGCGCGCTCTATCTCGCCTTCGGGCTCGTGCTGCTCACCCAGCCGGCTTCCGGTGCCCTGATCCTCACCTATTTCCTCGGCGCGGTGCTGCTCGCCTCGGGTGTCATTCGGTGCGTGCTGAGCTTCGCCCATTGGCGGCAGAACGGATGGATGATGCTGATCTCCGGCATCTTCGGACTGCTCGCGGGCGTGCTGATCCTGTTCGGCTTTCCGACCATCAGCGTCTGGGCCCTCGGATTCCTGCTTGGCGTCGACCTGATCTCGCACGGCTTGGCGTGGCTGCTTTATGCGCTTCAGTCCGTGCGGCGAGCTGCGTAACGATGGAGAAGATGATGATGGACGCTCCCACCCGTCGAGCTTTCCTTGGCTTTGCTCAGAATGCCGTTGCTGCCGCGGCGATCGGCGCTGTCGGAGTTCGTCTGATTGGGACTGCGGAAGCGATGCCGATTGCCCACGATCTTGGCCAGGCCAGCGAGCCGTCGGACCTCCTGACGCAAGCTCAGTGGTGGGGACCCCCAGCCGGTCCCGGTTGGGGACCTGGTCCGGGCTGGGGCCGCCCACCGCCGCGCCGGCGCCGATGGGTTTGCTGGTGGCATCGCGGCCGTCGTCGTTGTGGATGGCGGTGGCGCTAGGAGCCCCCTCTTAACTTGCGCAATCCGCCGGGAGCAGATTTGCCAGAAAGGCTATGCAAGCCCCGACCCGAGCGATGGAGGCGATCGTGCGCCACGTGAATCAATGGCTCCTGTGGGCCGCTCTGATAGCTCTTCTCGTGGTGGCAGCCGCCTTCTGCGTGTCGGTATGGCAGGCAACTCCATCGATGCCGCTCTACCGCAACATCATCCTCGGAGGGGCCGTCGTCCTGATGCTGGTGTTCGGCTGCGGCCTGATCGCGCTGATGTTCTATAGCCGTCGCAAGGGTTATGACGAGCCCGCGCGCAGCGATCGGATACGGCGGGAGTAACGAGGCGCTGGTGAAGCACCGACCCGGCCCGGCTCTTAGGTCTGGAGCAAGGAGCGGACAATGAACCTTGCTGGCGTCTCGATCAGGCTGCTGGCGGCAACTCTCCTGACGATCATCGCCGGTGGGACCGCCCGGACACAACCCGCCGCGGCCGGAGCCCCTGCGGTCGGCGTCGTGGAAGCGACCAGGCGGCCGATCACCGAGACCAGCGAATTTCTTGGACGGATCGAGGCGATCAATCGGGTCAGCGTCGTCGCGCGCGTGACGGCATTTCTGGACAAGCGCCTGTTCGACGAGGGCGCCGAGATCAAGGAAGGCGATGAGCTCTATCGGCTCGAGCGAGGTCCCTTCGAAGCGGATCTTGCATCGAAACAGGCGCAGGTCGCGCAGCTCCAGGCAACGCTCGAAAATGCCAAATTGACGACCGAACGCGCGCGGACCCTGCTCGGAGGTCCCGCCGGGCAACAGTCCACCTACGATGCAGCGATCGCCAACCAGCTCAGCCTCGAAGCCCAGGTGCAAGCCGCGCAAGCCCAGGTCCAAGCCTCCCAGATCAATCTCGGTTACACGAAGATCAACGCGCCGATTGCCGGCAAGATCGGACGCACGGCGGTGACGGAAGGCAACGTCGTCGGTCCGAGCTCGGGCGTGCTGACCACCATCGTCAGCCAGGACCCGATGTATGTCACCTTCCCGGTGCCACTCCGCCAGGGGCTCGAGTTGCGGGAACGATACGGACCACAAGGCGGCCTGGACGCGGTGGTGATCAAGCTGCGACTGCCCGATGGCCGCATGTACGGCCACTCCGGCAAGCTGAATTTCGTCGACAACACCATCGCCCAGAGCACCGATACCATCATCGTACGCGGGGAGATCGGCAATCCAATCCTGCGGGCTTCTTCGGCGGCTGGCGTCACCGTTCACGAGCTGACTGACGGCGAGTTCGTCACCGTCGTGCTGGAGGGCGTCCAGCCGGTCGAGGTGCTGGCAATCCCGCGCTCCGCCGTGCTCTCCGATCAGCAGGGCGACTATGTGCTGGCTGTCGGCGCCGACAACAAGGCCGAGCAGCGCCGCATCCAGCTCGGACAATCGACTACGACCATCGCCGCCGTGATCGCCGGACTTGCGGCCGGCGACAAGGTCATCGCGGAAGGCTTGCAGCGAGTTCGTCCCGGCCAGATCGTTTCGCCGGGACCGGCAAGTCCGCTGATCCTGTCGAGCATGAAGCCCGCCGCGGACGCCCCGGCTCCTCAAGCGGATCACGGCGCCTCCGGCACGACCCGCCCGCTGGACCGCAAACCATGATATCCGCCGTTTTCATCGATCGCCCGCGGCTTTCGATGGTGATCGCCTTCATCATCACCATCGCCGGCGCGCTGGCGTTGATGCAGATTCCGGTGGCGCAATTTCCGGACATCGTGCCGCCGCAGGTCACGGTCTCCGGCACCTTCCCTGGCGCATCCGCCGAGGTGGTCGAGAGCAGCGTCGCCCAACCCCTGGAGGCGCAAATAATCGGCGTCGACCGCGCGCTCTACATGAAATCGACCAGCGCCAATGACGGCAGCTACACACTGACGGTCTCGTTCGCGCTCGGCACCAACCCCGACATCAATACCGTCAACGTCAACAACCGCGTGCAGAGCGCACTGTCGCAACTACCGACCGAAGTGCAGCAGCAGGGGGTAACGGTGCACAAGCGGTCCTCGTCGATCCTGCAATTCCTCGTGCTCTATAGTGCCAATGGCCAGCAGGATCCGCTGTTCATCACCAACTACGCGATCATCAACGTGCTCGATGCGATCGCCAGCACGCCCGGCGTCGGCCAGGCGAACCTGTTCGCCAAGATGAACTACTCGATGCGGATCTGGTTCGATACGCAGCGACTCACCAGCCTCGACCTCACGCCATCGGATGTCATTGCCGCGATTCGCACGCAAAGCGTCCAGGCGCCTGTGGGGCGCATCGGTGCACGTCCGATCAGCGACGACCAACAGCTCCAGTTCAATGTGCAGACCCTGGGCAGGCTCGCCACCGTCGACCAATTCGCCAATATCGTGCTGCGCGCCAACCCGGACGGCTCGTCGCTGCTCGTGAAGGACGTTGCCCGTGTCGAGATGGGCGCGCAAAATCTCGACAGCGAAGCGCGGATCGACGGCCGCGCGGCCGTGCCGGTCGCGATCTATCTGGCGCCGGGTGCCAATGCGATGAGCACCGCACAGGCCGTGGCGGCGACGATGCAGCGGCTGTCGCTGCGTTTTCCCACCGGCCTGAGCTATCTCGTGCAATACGATTCCACGAGCTTCGTGCGCGACACGATCACGGAGGTCTTGCGGACGCTGGGCGAGGCCTTCGTCCTGGTCGTGATCGTGGTGTACCTCTTCCTCGGCAATCTGCGGGCCACGGTGATCCCGGCCGTTGCCGTTCCAGTGAGCCTGGTGGGCACGTTCGCCGTCCTGCTGGTGCTGGGCTATTCGGCCAACACGGTATCCCTGCTGGCCATGGTGCTCGCCATCGGCATCGTGGTGGACGACGCCATCGTCGTCGTCGAGAACGTCGAGCGAGTGATGGAGGAGGAGCCGGGCCTTTCCCCCGCCGAGGCCAGCAAGAAGGCCATGACCCAGATCACCGCGCCGATCATCGCGATCACCCTGGTGCTGCTCTCGGTCTTCGTCCCGATCGCATTCATTCCCGGCATTTCCGGAACGCTGTTTCGCCAGTTTGCGGTGACGATCAGCGCCGCGATGATGATCTCGGCGTTGAATGCGCTGACGCTGTCGCCCGCCTTGTGCGCGCTGTTCCTGCGCCACACCGGGCCCAGGCGCGGCATCATGGGACGCGTCCTCGGCTTCATCGACTGGCTGCGCGACCGCTACAGCGGCGGCGTCCGCCGCCTGGTCCGCGTGCCGGGTCTCTCACTGCCGTTCGTCGCCGTCGTTGCCGCCGGCATCTTCGGCATGTCGCTGATCACGCCAACAGGTTTCCTCCCCGAGGAAGACCAGGGCGCCTTCTTCACCTCGGTGCAACTGCCAGACGGCGCATCGGTGGCGCGAACCAGCGAAGTCACCCAACAGATCGAGGATCTCCTGAAGCAGATCCCCGCCGTCGATCACGTCCTTGCCATCGTGGGCTTTTCCCTGCTCGACGGCGCGTCCGAACCGAACAGCGCATTGGTGGTCACGCGGCTGAAGCCGTTTTCCGATCGCAAGGCGGCAGCCGATTCCGCGCAGGCGCTGATCCGGCAAACCTTCGCAGCCGGCGCACAGATTCGACAGGCCAACGTGTTGCCGTTCAATCTGCCGCCGATCATTGGGCTCTCCACCGGAGGCGGGTTCGAATACCAGCTTCAGGCGCTGGAAGGACAGAGTCCGGCCGCGATCTCCAGCGTCACCGGGGCGCTGATCGGTGCAGCCAACGCCGATCCACGGCTTGCGCGTGTCTTTTCGACCTTCACTGCGACCAATCCATCCATCCATCTCGACATCGACCGCCGCAAGGCGCAGGCGCTCGGCGTGACGGTCAGCGACATCTTCACGGCCTTGCAGGCGACGCTCGGCGGCATCTATGTCAACAACTTCAACCTGTTCGGCCGCACCTGGCAGGTCAACGTTCAGGGCGAAGCGTTCGATCGCGCCGATATTTCGGACATCTGGCGGATCTATCTGCGCAACGGCGCCGGCCAGATGGTGCCGATCAGGTCGCTCGCCGGGATCAGGATCGTGACCGGGCCTCAGGTCATCACCCGCTACAACAATTATCGCTCGGTGACGGTGAACGGCAGCCCGGCGCCGGGCGTCTCCTCAGGAACCGCGATGGTCGCAATGGCAGAAATCTCCAACACCGTGCTGCCTGCGGGCTACAGTTTCGCGTGGACCGGCACCGCCTATCAGGAGCAGCAGGCCGCTGGCCAGACCGGCATCGTGCTCATGCTTGCGGTGCTGTTCGCCTACCTGTTCCTGGTGGCGCTTTATGAGAGCACGGTGATCCCGATCCCGGTGCTGCTGTCGGTCGTCGTCGGCGTGCTCGGGTCCTATGTCGGCATCAAGCTCGCCGGCCTCAATCTCGACCTCTACGGCCAGATCGGGCTCGTGGTCCTGATCGCGCTCGCCGCCAAGAACGGCATTCTGATCGTCGAATTTGCCAAGGAGCAACGCGAAGCGGGCGTGGCGCTCAACGACGCCGCGATCCAGGGCGCACATATGCGCTTTCGCGCGGTCATGATGACGTCGGTCGCCTTCATCCTTGGCCTCCTGCCGCTCGTGATTGCAACCGGCGCTGCGGAGCTCAGCCGCAGGGCGGTCGGGACAGCCGTATTTGCGGGCATGCTTGCGGCAAGCTCAATCGGCATCTTCCTCGTCCCGACGCTCTACGTGACGTTCCAGCGTCTGCGGGAGCGGATGAAGGCCGCGCCAAAGTCCGGCAACTGAGTTGACTGGCGCAAGGTGCGCAAACTCGGCCGATGCCTGCGCGATCAATCAGTTGTCGAGCGAACAAACCCGCGAACTCTCATATAATTGAAATTGCTATGTAATTTATACGGTCTTGCCTCATGTGATCCCGAGCCCGTTCGGGAAAACAAGCGCAACGCGCGCGCTTCCGACTGCCGACCGTGCGTCAGATTGGTCAACGACAACGAATTGCAGCTTGCGGATTGAAGGCCTATGTTGAGTCTCCAACCAAGCAGCCGCCCATCGTACGGCGAGAGTCTGCAGGGGAGAGACCTCACGGTGGATGGCGTGCATTTTGCGCCGGAGGTCACATCATGGCCATTGCTCCCACACTCCAGAAGTACCTCGCCGCTGAGAACATCCAATACGAAGTGGTCCCGCACGAACTCAGCATGACGTCCACTCGCACGGCCGAGGCATGCCATATCCCGGGCGATCGCCTCGCCAAAGGCGTCGTGCTGCGGCGCGACGGCGAATATATGCTGGCCATCTTGCCCGCATCGCATCACCTCCGCCCGTCGGAACTGAAGACGATACTCGGCGGAAATGTCCACATGGCACAAGAAACCGAGATCGGTGAGCTGTTCCGCGATTGTGCGCACGGTGCAGTTCCCGCCGTCGGCAAGTGCTACGGGCTGGATACTATCGTCGACGACAGCATCGAGGCGCAGCCCGACATCTATATGGAAGCCGGCGACCACGAGACGCTGCTTCATATGGGTCACGCGCAGTTTGCACGCCTGACGGCCAACGCACTGCACGGGCGCTTCAGCGCGCACGACTGAGGATTTGCGCACTGCCCAATCTTGGGCGGGAACCTCGGCCGCGACGTCGCCGTCAAACTGTTCAGGAAAGCGACGGCGACAGCGTCGGCGCTTGTCTGGTCAGATCGCGAAGTAATGATGCTTTCTCCTGTGACCTCGCACCCGATCGGTTGTACAGTTCAAACGAATGGGGGCGCTGCTGCAACAACGGAGGCTCGCCATGAAAGTCAAAGACGTGATGCACAAGGGTGTCGACTGGGTCAGCCCCGACACCCCCATCGCCGAGATCGCCAAATTGATGCGGGCGCATGACATCGGCTGCATTCCGATTGGCGAGGACGACAAGCTGGTCGGGATGGTGACCGACCGCGATATCGTCTGCAAAGGGCTCGCGAGCCACACCTTTGATGCTCGCCGCGCAACGGCCCGCGATGTAATGACTGAGGGTATTCATTGCTGCCGGGAGGACGACGACCTCGCAAAGGCGATGCATCATATGGAGAAACTGCAGGTCCGCAGGCTGCCCGTGATCAACAAGAGCAAGCGGATGGTCGGCATCATCAGCCTGGGCGACCTCAGCCGCTCCGCCTCAAATGATCTGCTGACCGAGACCGTCAGGAGTGTTTCGGCGCATCATTGAATTGAGGCCCGAGTTGCTCTCGCGATCGCCAGACGTCGAGCTGGGCCGGAGCCAGGCGTTTGTCATGCAACCATCGCGCAACGCGAGAGCAGCGGCCCGAAGCGCCTGACTTGGCGTCGGCGTGAGCGGGCTAAACTGAAAAGTCGAGGCCCTAGCGGTCGGCGGAGTGTCGGTTCATGTCCTCCAGGAGCTCGCGCATGGCGTCGAACTGCGTGCCAAAGCCTTTCCAGTCGCCGGACCTCAATCGTTCAACGGCCTGATTGTAGCGGTCGAGCGCCTCCCGTGCCTGACTTGCCGATGGGCGTGTGACGGGCATTTCCTCCATCGTGCTCGAGACCGGCCGCACCGCGCCAGGCTCGGTGAACAGAGCCGACAAAGCCTCATCGAGCGTCTCCTTCATCACCACATGCTCGCCATAGGCTGCGATCACGCGTTTCAGCTCCGGCAGGTGCCCGTGCTCCGCTCGCAAATAGAGCGGCGTGACATAGAGGATCGAGTTCTCGATCGGGATCACAAGCAGGTTCGCGCCGCGTATCACCCGCGAGCCCATCTGATTCCACAGCGTGATCTGTTGCGATATCTCGGTACTCTGGTTGATCCGCGCTTCGATCTGGAACGGCCCGTAGACGAGCTTCTCCTTGGGAAATTCGTAGACAATCAGCTTGCCGTAGTCGGGCGCATCGCAGCGTGCGGCGAGCCAGGCGATCATGTTGTCGCGGCGGCTCGGCACCATGGGAAGCATGAGGAAGAACTCAGCCTGCGACTCACCGGGCAGCCGCATGATGATGTAATATGGGGCCATCGTTGCAACGCCGCCGCCGCCCGGCTGGCGCGGGAACTGCCAGAGATCCTCGCGGTTGTAGAAAACGTCGGCGGCCTCCATGTGATAGCTCTGATAGAGCTGCGCCTGAATCAGGAATAGATCCTCCGGATAGCGGATGTGCCTCTGCAGATCCGCCGGCATGACCGAAAATGGCTTGAACAGGTTCGGAAAGATGCGCCGCCAGGTTGCGGCAACCGGATCGCCGGTGTCCATCAGATAAAAGTCGACGGTGCCGTTATAGGCATCGACGATGACCTTCACTGAATTGCGAATGTAGTTGAGATCCTGGTCTTGCGCCGGCTGCGCGGAAGGGAAGTAGGAACTCACCGTGTAGGCGTCCTGCATCCAGAACATCCGCCCATTGCTGATGACCAGATAAGGATCGTGATCGAGCCTGAGGAACGGAGCGATCGTTCGCACCCTTTCCCCGATGTTGCGGCGGATCATGATCCGGCTGTCCGCCGTGATGTAGCTTGAGAGCAGCAGGTTCGGGTCGTTGAAGTAGTAAGCGAACAGGCCTCTCCATACCGCCGCTCCTATCGGAACGCCGCCCGTCCCGTCATAGGCTGCGTAGACATTGTCTTTGCCCTTCGGGTAGTCGAACTCAGGCGTGCTCCCTTTGACGATGACGTAGCTGTCGTGCTCTTCGCCGTAGTAGATGCGCGGTTCGCGGATCTGCGGGCCTCCGTCCGCGACAGGAGGTATGTCGCGCAAATAGAGGAATGGCAGCCCTTCGCTGCTCTTGCGAGTGACCGGGCTCATCACTGCGCCGGTGCCGTGAGTAAACAGCACGTGGTGGTTGACCCATGTCTGGGCATTCGGCGGCAGCAAGGAAGGTCGCAGTTCGCGGGCCGAGATCATGACGCTTTGGTAGGAGCCATTGAGCCAGTAGCGATCGACGTCAAGGTGATGGAATTTGTAGTAGGTGCGGATCTCCTGCAGCTGCGCGTAGGTGTCCGCCAGGGGCTGCCAATCCCACAGCCTGATATTGTCGATGGTCGCCTTGTTGGCATCGAGCGTCTTGAAGCTGAGCTTCTGTTCGGCGGCGAACGGCTTGGCCGCGATCTGATCGAGATTGTAGGCCTGCCGGGTGAGCGCGATGTTGCGTTCGATATAGGGCCTTTCCAGCTCCAGTTCGCTTGGCCTGACGAAGAACTGCCGGAACAGCACGGGAACCAGGCCGGACAGCACGAAAGACCCGATCGCGACAAGCAGGAACGCGGCGGCAGGAAGCCGGTAGGTGCGCACGCGCACGTTTGCCCACGCGGCGAGCGCCGCGATGCCCGAAAGTCCGATCATCAGCCACAAGGCCGGCAGCCCCACATGGACATCGGTGTAACTTGCACCGACAACCACGCCGTTATCGCCATAGAGCAGCAGGTAGCGATCGAGACCAAAGGACCAGGCCTTCACCGCAAACAGAAGACCGAGCAGCGCCGAGCCGTGGGCAATCACCGTCGACGACATTGATCGGCGATGAATGTCGTATTCGATCTCGCCGTGCACCAAGTAGATCGCCGCGGCGAACAGCGCGCTCAGCGCGAGCGCGAGCATCATCCAATTCTTGATGAGGATATAGGCGGGCAGCGAGAAGAGATAGAAGCCGATGTCGTTGTTGTAGAGCGGATCGTCTGCCCCATACGGCGCCTGATAGACAAACTGCAGGAAGACGCCCCAGTTGCCGGCTTCGGCCGCCGCGACAAGCAGAGCGAGCGAAGCCGCACCAGCTGCGATCAACCGCGGCCACCGCAGTCGGTCGCGCACAAGCGCAAGCAGATCTGGCGGCGCGTTGCCCGCGGCGCTCCACACGGAAGCGGCGGCAAGCTGTGTCGACCGCCGTCGGGCGAAGTGCAGTGCGAGCCATCCGTTCAACAACAGGATGACGGCAGTTGCCGTCCAGACCGCAAGAAAGACGACGGCCTTGGCGCCGATTGTTGTCCAGAAAACCTCGCGATAACCGATCACGGAAAACCAAAGCCAGTCGACCAGGAAGTCGCTGGCGAGCGCGAGCAGGGTCAGGACAATCGCAATGACGAGGGCCGCAATAATCAGCCCGACCACGGCACTTTGCCTTGGTGCCTTCCGCTCGGGTCCTGTAATCCCGATCGTCATCGCCTGATCATAGTCGAAATCAGGGACGCCCGCCGCTTGATTCGTGGTCGGGATGACGCCTCGAGGCGGGCGACGCAAGTGCTCGAAGCTGCGTCGCTAGGACCGCGGCGCAATATGGCATTTCGAAACGGCGCAAGGCGCCAAGCACGGCTGATGCAGCCGGCGCGATCAATCAGCTATCGCGCAACATGGCGCTCCCGAACCGGAGTGCCATCGTACAATGTCGGGAAATATCGTGGATTTGGCGCTCCCTAGGGGAATCGAACCCCTGTTTCAGCCTTGAGAGGGCCGCGTCCTAACCGCTAGACGAAGGGAGCGTGAGGGACAGGACATAGCCGCGAATTTTGCCGGCGGCAAGCCTCGATCGGGGGCGAAATCGGCGGATATGCACGGCGAATGCGGCTCAGGCTTAACGGCGCGAAGGACCGCCCGGCCGCACGCGCTCCCGTCACATGGCCGGGAACACTCAGGGCTTCTTCAATTTCTCGATCGCGGCGGCGCCGGCGGCCGGCTCCAGGCGGAACAGGCCAGAGCCCGAAAATGCGGATTTGGACGGCGACGTCGAGCGGATCTGCTCGCCGCTGTTGCCGGCTATGGCCTGGTTGAGCAGGTCCCGAACCGGGGCGGCGCTACGGCTCGTTGGCAAATTTGAGCTTTCCCGCCGGCTTCAGGGTGTGGGCGTCGAAGGTGCGGATCTCGGTGACCCCGCCGACATCCAGCGTGATCACGAGGCGATCGCCGGCGACCCCGGTCGAGACGATCCTGGCGCCCTTCGGCAGGGTGGCGGTGACGTCGCCCGCGATCTCGGGCGCCCTTCCCTCCGACTTGAAAAGGCGGTAGCCCACCGCGATCAGAACGGCGCAGATCGCCAGCGCCGTGGTCAGCCCCGCGATCAGCATCATCCGCCGCACCCGCGCGAACAGCGCGGCCTGCTCGGGGGTCGGTTCGGGAACAGCGGTATCAGACGTCGTCATGGAAAACTCAGGCTCTGCGCAAAGGTTGGAGGTTGTCGTCGCCGGCGACGAGGGCTCGGCCCGGCTCGACCGCGTGCTGGCGGCGCGCCTGCCGGACCTGTCGCGATCGAGGCTGAAAGCCCTGATCCTGGCGGGGGCGGTGAGCCTGAAGGCCTCCGCCGTCCGCGACCCCGCTTATCACGTCAGTCACGGCGATACGATCATAATCGACGTGCCGGAGGCCGCGCCCGCCGAGCCGAAGGGCGAAGAGATCGCCCTCGATATCGTGTTCGAGGACGACGACATCATCGTCATCAACAAGCCCAGGGGCCTGGTCGTGCACCCCGCGGCCGGCCACGAGACCGGCACGCTGGTGAACGCGCTGATCGCCCATTGCGGCTCGACGCTGTCGGGGATCGGCGGGGTACGCCGGCCCGGCATCGTGCACCGGCTGGACAAGGACACGACGGGACTGATGGTGGTCGCCAAGAACGACCTCGCCCACGCCTCGCTGTCGGCACAGTTCGCCGACCACGGCCGCACCGGGGCGATGCGGCGCGGCTATATGGCCTTCGCCTGGGGGGTGCCGGGCCGGCATCGCGGCACCGTCGATGCGCCGATCGACCGCCATCCGTATGCGCGGGAGAAGATGGCGGTGCGCCAGGGCGGCCGCGAGGCAGTGACGCATTGGGAAATCCTGGAGAGTTTTCCGGGGCGCGACGGCAAGCCGATCGCGGCGCTGCTCGCCTGCGAGCTCGAGACCGGGCGCACGCACCAGATCCGGGTCCACCTCGCCCATATCGGCCATCCGCTGATGGGCGATGCGGTCTATGGCCCACACTTCAAGACCAAGGCGAACCAGCTGGCGCCAGAGTCGCAGGCCGCTTTGGCGACGCTCGGGCGGCAGGCCCTGCATGCCTATCTGCTGGTATTGGAGCACCCGAGGACGGGAGAATTACTCCACTGGGAGGCGCCGCTGCCGGAGGATTTGCTTCTCCTCAGGAGCGCCCTGAAAGCGGCGCTATGACGCAGGCTCGTTAGGAAAAGCGTTACATTACAAAAAGTTATAGCTGCCACACGGGGACGTGACGTCAGCAATCCTTCCCTTTTTGCCCCCCCATGGGGTATATTGCGCCTGCGTTGGAAATGACCAACGCGGAACATCGCAGCTACGGCCGGCTTTAACACAGCGGTCGTCTGCCTGGCCCGCCGCTATCGGGGGCCTGAACCTTTGGAGGGCTCAACTATGGCCCGTACCGCTGCTCTGCCGGTCCTCAATGGAGAATCCGGCCTTTCTCGCTACCTCGCCGAGATCCGCAAGTTCCCGATGCTGGAACCCCAGCAGGAATACATGCTCGCCAAGCGCTGGCGGGAGCATGACGATCGCGACGCGGCGCACCAACTCGTCACCAGCCATCTCCGCCTCGTGGCCAAGATCGCCATGGGCTATCGCGGCTACGGCCTGCCGATCTCCGAGGTCGTCTCGGAAGGCAATGTCGGCCTGATGCAGGCGGTGAAGCGTTTCGAACCCGAGAAGGGGTTCCGTCTCGCCACCTACGCGATGTGGTGGATCAAGGCGTCAATTCAAGAGTACATCCTGCGTTCCTGGTCGCTCGTGAAGATGGGCACCACCGCGAACCAGAAGAAGCTATTCTTCAACCTGCGCAAGGCGAAGAGCAAGATCAACGCGCTGGACGAGGGCGATCTCCGCCCCGACCAGGTTGCGACCATTGCCAAGCGGCTGGGCGTGACGGACCAGGACGTGATCGACATGAACCGCCGCCTCGGTGGCGACGCGTCGCTCAACGCGCCGATCCGCGACGACGGCGAAGCCGGCGAATGGCAGGACTGGCTGGTCGACAATACGCCCAACCAGGAAGCCATGATGGCGGAGCACGAGGAGTATGATCACCGCCGTGACGCGCTGAACGGCGCCATGGGCGTGCTCAACCCGCGCGAACGCCGCATCTTCGAGGCCCGCCGCCTCGCCGATGAGCCGATGACGCTGGAAGACCTTGCCGCCGAGTTCGGCGTGTCGCGCGAGCGCGTCCGCCAGATCGAGGTCCGCGCCTTCGAGAAGGTGCAGTCCGCGGTCAAGGGCACGATCGCAAGGGCAGAACAGGCCGCGCTGGAAGCCGCGCACTAAGCAAGGCTTCGCTGGCGCCAGAGATTGGCGGATCGAAAGAGACGGAAAAGTCGGCGGCAACGCCGGCTTTTTTGTTGGGTGGCATGCTTTGATTTGAGTGCGGCGAAGCGCGGCCCCACCCTCGCGGTCATGCTCCGCGAAGGCGGGGCATCCAGTACGCCGCAGCGCTCATCGCGAAAGCGAGATTCCCAACGCACGCCTCTGGAATACTGGATCGCCCGGTCAAGGCCGGGCGATGACAGCTATGAGTGTCGCTATCATTGTGCCTCATTAGGTCGATGCGCGGCACGATTGCGCCACCCTGCGAAGACCGACGTTCGCCGTACTGCCGAATGAGACGGCCATCACGGTCCCCTCCCCCGGACTTGAGGTCGACCCGCGCTGGCTTGAACCCGCGCGTCCGGTGAACCGACCCAAGAAGACCGGGCCGACAAGATCAAGCGAATGGATGCGCCGTGTCGATCATTTTGCAATCCACCGTCGGCGGCTTCTCCGCCCAGTTCATGCGCAAGCTGCCGCTGGTCGAGCAGGCGATGCGGGACCACGGGCTCGATCCCGCGGAGTTCGTGATCTCCAAGGACTACGCCTCGACCGCGACGATCCCGATCATGGGTCCGTTCTTCTTTAACTACAGCGTGTACTTCGGCGACGAGACATTCACCGTCACCGAGCCGAACGACATGGTGTTCCTGGACTACTTCTTCAAACGCGTGCTCGCAGCGGACGAGCCGCCGGAATTGCCGCAGCGGCCGGGTTTGATCCGGCGGCTGTTCGGCTGGATGGCGCAGCCGGTATAGCCCCTCCCGTCATTCCGGGGCGCGCCCCGGAATGACACGCGAGCTACTCCCCCCATGTCCTCGCCAGCGTCGCGAGCCAGCAGCCTTCGCAATAGCGCGCGTCCTTGTAGTCGATCCAATTGTGCGCATAGACGCGGTCGAGCGGGATGTCGTAGCGCGCACGCAGCACCTTTACGAGGATCTTCCACGCCGCGACCTGGGCCTCGGTCGGACCGGCCGCAACATCGGGATAGTTGCCGGCGAACTCGACGCCGATCGAATTGTCGCGCACCACCTGGCGATAGGTCGGTCTGTTGTCGATGTACTTGTTGTCGTTGCGGTTGGCGCCGTCGCCATGGGTCGGCACCAGGTTTTCCGCGACCGCCCAATAGACCGTGCCGTCGGTCTCGACCCAGACCGTAACGCCGCGCCGCGTCGGGTTCTTCGACTGCTCGGCCGCGCCGCCGCGGGCCGAGCCCGCCGGTCCCTCGGTCTGGTGCACGATGATGTTGCGCCAGGAATGGGCGCTGCGGACGTCGCCCCACGGCGCCAGCCAGACGATCTTCAGGCCGGGAATGTCGGGCGTGCCGGAGGCGCGTGCGAGCTTTGCGAGTTCGGCGTCGGTTGCGGCGGCGGGTGCGATCAGGAGGGCGGCGAGAATGGCCGCGAGCAGGCGAGACATCATCATTAAAGGTCCAATGCGGACCCGAGCCTAGCACGCTATCAGGCGAAATGGTGCGCGGCCTCGCCCGTCCCGTTCAGCTCGGGCGAGAGCGGCGGTGCCGGATCGTAGACAGCAAAATCGTTCTTGCCGTTCTTCTTGGCGGCATAGAGCGCGTGATCGGCATGCGCGATCAGGCGGTCCGGGAATTGGCCGATGCCGGGATCCCATTGCGCCGCGCCGATCGAGATCGCGATCGGGATGTCGTTGCCGTTGCAGGCCGCAGCGTCCCGACGGCAGACCTCGAGCACACGGCGGGCGATTGCGGCCGCCTCGCGCAAGGAAGAGGACGGCAGCACGACGCAGAACTCGTCACCGCCGGTGCGGGCGAGCATGTCGCCGGGCCGCAGCCGCGTCTGCGCCATCAGGGTGAAGTGCTGGAGGCAGGCATCGCCCGCGGCATGGCCATGGGTGTCGTTGATGGTCTTGAAGCCGTCGAGATCGATCACCAGCAGCGAGAACGGCTCGCCGCTGCGCTCCGAACGGGCGCATTCCTCGGACAGGCGCTGCAACAGATGGCGCCGGTTGGCGACGCCGGTGAGGTCGTCGAGCAGCGCGAGGTCGGCGACCTCGCCACGCAGCCGGTCCATCGCCATCAGGAGGAAGCCGAAATTGAGCGTCATCGACAGGAACAGAAGCCCCAGCACCATGACGGCATGGGTCTGACCGCCGGCGACCGCCGAGAAATCGTGGCCGAGCAGATTGCCCACCGCACGGGCAAGGAAGATCGCAATGATGGTGATGATGACGATGCCGGCCAGACGGGCGCCAGGATTGACGTGCCCTTCAGGCGGCAACAGCAACAGACGCAGCGACAGCACCAGCGGCAGGGCCTGGCCGATCGTGTAGCTGAGCATGCGCAGCTGCATGTGCTCGAAGCCGACCATGAAGAAGACGACACTGCCGATGCTGATGATCCCCGTCGCAGCCATAACGCGCCAGGAGACCGGCCGGTCGAAGAAGCGCTGAATGCCCATGGCGGCAAAGCAGCTCGCCGCAATGATACCGGTGGCCCCGATGAGAAGCGGCACGGGAGAGGCGACGAACAGACGGATCAGCGCCGCCATCGCGCCGGCCGCGCCGACGAAGGCCGATGCCATCCAGAACCGTGCGGCCGCGAATTTCGGATAGGAACGCGTCACGTAGGCCCAGATCAGGCCGAGCGCCAGGAAGTTGACGACGAAGACCGTCCAGAGTGTCGGTACGTTCAGCATGGCGCGTGCGGCAAGCGCAGCGCCCCGCCCCCCATTACTGGTAGCCGTCCGTCCATAACCCATCCCCGTTTTCTTGCGGGGAACAATGCGCGGGTTGCACTTAACGGAGTCTCACTGCGATCCTTCAAAGCGCGCCTTTGGTTTTGGATTCGTGAACGGCGGGCGGATTGTCGGATCGTTAGGCATGTCGCCATCGGCCTCGTGCGGTCGTATCGCGATCCGCCGCGGAGCGGATTCGCGGGCAAAAATCACCCGAAAACGCATCTGAGCTGTGGATAACGTGATGACACAGATATGACGGCGCGGGGCAGAGACCTGCGAATCTGCTGAGTTTGTCGTCGAGGATGTTGCGAGGCTGGCCCTCCGCCGAGCATCCCTCGTGTCGCGTTCCACCATTAACCCTTGAGAGGATACTATGGCTAAGAAAGCGAAGAAGGCGAAGAAGGCGACAAAGAAGAAGGCCAAGAAGGCCGCGAAGAAGAAGTAGCCAGCATGTTCTTTGCCCGGGTGGAGCTCGCTCCGCCCGGGCGTCGGGTAAGGCTAAGAGAGTTTGAAGATGGCGGGCGCGAGGCCCGCTTTTTTATTGGCTGGAGAAGCTACCGCTCGGCAAACGCGAGCTTGGCGCCGAGTGCGGCAAATCCCGCCGCAAAGCTGCGGCGCAGCCAGGTCATCACCGCTGGGCGGGAGATGACGCGCTCGCGCACGGATGCGGCGCAGAGGCCGTAGACGACGAACACCGCAAACGTCATCGCCATGAAGGCGCCGCTCAATTCCAGCATTCGCGCCAGCACATGGGCCTCGTCCGCCGCGATGAACTGCGGCAGGAAGGCGAGGAAGAAGATCGACAGTTTTGGATTGAGGATGTTGATCAGGAAGCCGGTGACGATGACCCGGCCGCTCGACCGCTCCTTGATCTCGCCCTCCACCGCCAGCGCACCCCGCTCACGCAGCGCCTGCCAGGACATGTAAAGCAGATAGAGAACGCCGCACCATTTCAGCGCGGCGAAGGCGAGCGCGCTGGTGTGGAGCACGGCGGCAAGTCCCAGCATGGCGGCAACCATGTGCGGCACGATCCCGAGCGTGCAGCCGAAGGCGGCAGCCAGGCTGGCGCGGGAGCCGCGCGTCAATGCCGCGGCCAGCGTGTAAAGCACGCCGGTGCCGGGCGAGGCGACGACGATCAGCGAGGTGAGCAGGAAGGACCAGGTCATGAGCAGACCCTACCACCCCGCCTCACGGCAAGAAAGCGGCGCCCCCGGGATCAGCCGTCAGGATGACGGGGTGCGAACAGGCCAGCCCTACAGACAAGGCAATTCCAACACCGTCACCCTGAAGTGCTCGCCTCTTCGGCGAGCCTCGAAGGGTGATGGCCCGGCTGCATCTCGGCCGTTCATCCGAGGCTCGCCACACGACGCTTTGCGCCGCGCGGCTTGCACCTCAGGATGACGAGGTGAGAACTGGCCAGCCCTACAAACAAAGCGGTTCTGCCCCGGTCAGACCACCTGCGCGATCTCGGCCTCGCGCAGCACGTCGAGCGGCGCCCAGGGCTTGGCCCAGAATTTGGCGCCGTCGGGCAAGGGTTGGTTCAAGGGGCGGCCGGAGGTGACGACGACGTCGAGCTTGGGATTGCGTCCCTTGGCGACATGGGCGAGCTCGACGCCGTTCATGCGGCCGGCAAGCTGCACGTCGGTCACCATCAGGCAGAGCGCGCCTGCGCTCTTCTCGAGCACGCGCTCGGCCGCTTCGGCGCTCTCGCACTGGATGACCTGATAGCCGCTCTCTTCCAGCAGGAGACTGAGCATTTCCCTCTGCATGGGGTCGTCTTCAACGACGAGTGCCGTTGCAGGAAATGGTCTCGATTGTCCCATCGGCGACTCCCAATGCTGCCTGTCTTCGTCCAAGTAACTTACGTTAAGGAGCCAACTCGAATACGGTTCGGTTCCATTCTGAAAAAATGTAAATCATAGTTCCAAAATCGGAGCTTGAGGGGGGGATCCATGACTGCGATTCGCGGCGCCGCCGCCATCACGGGAGCTGCAAGCGGCATTGGCCGCGCACTCGCCATCGAACTCGCCCAGCGCGGCTGCGACCTTGCGCTCGCCGATCGCGACGAGGCCGGGCTGAAGGCGCTCGCCGCCGAGATCGGCGAAGGAAGCGAGAAGGCACGTAAGGTCACCGTGCATCGCGTCGACGTCAGCGAGCCCGGCGACATCGCGCAGTTCGCAAGCGAAGCAACAGCGGCGCATCCGTCGCTCGGCATCCTCGTCAACAATGCCGGCGTGGCGCTGCTGGGCACCTTCGAGGAGATCAACCAGGCGCAGATGGAGTGGCTGTTCGACATCAATTTCTGGGGCGTGGTGCACGGCACACGCGCCTTTCTGCCGCACCTGAAGACGATGGAAGCGGCGCATATCGTCAACGTCTCGTCGGTTTTCGGCATCATCGCCCCGCCGGGACAATCGGCCTATGCCGCGGCCAAATTCGCCGTGCGCGGTTTTTCCGAGAGCGTGCGGCACGAGCTCGCGGTCGCCGGAAGCCCGGTGAAGCTGTCGGTCGTGCATCCCGGCGGCGTCGCCACCGCGATCGCGCGGAGCTCGCGCACCGGGGTCGGCGTCACCGACAATGCCCGCCGCTCGCAAATGATCGAGCGGTTCGAGAACGCGGCAAAGACCACACCAAAGGACGCCGCTCTGCGCATCATCAAGGGCATCGAGAGGAACGAGCCCCGCATCCTGATCGGCAACGACGCCCGCTTCATGGACCTGCTGCAGCGCTTCCGCCCGGGGACGTACTGGGCGCCGTTGCAGCGGAGGCTGGAGAAGATGGCGAAGGGGAAGAAGTGAGTGTGATGCGACGCCGCCCTCCGCACCCACCGTTGTCGTCCTGGCGAAAGCCAGGACCCATAGCCACCGAACTCAGTTTGGCGAAGGCGGGCAGTTACTCAGCCAATGCAAGTGACTGAGAGCCGTCGTAACAATTACTCCCTGAGGTAATGGGTCCTGGCTTTCGCCAGGACGACGATGGGGAGTGCCCTCGCAGCCGTCTCCCACCCTCATTGCCCCGCCAGCCGATCGGCAAAATAGCCGATCGTCTTGCGATAGATCACCGCCCTGTTCCACTCCCGCATCGCCTCGAAATTGGCGGTGCCTTCGCCGTAGGGCTGGCCCATCTTGAAGCCGCTGGTGTGGAGCAGGTTCGCGGTCGAGGCGAGCACGTCGGGCACGCTGTGGCGCAGGTCGACGTGACCGTCGCCGTCGAAATCGACGCCGTACTTGATGTAGGACGACGGCAGGAACTGGGTTTGGCCGATCTCGCCGGCATAGGCGCCGATCAGGTCGCGCAGCGGCAGGTCGCCGCGCTGCACGATCTTGAGGGCGGCGAGCAGCTCGCCCTGGAACAGATCGGTGCGGCGGCAGTCATGCGCGAGCGTCGCCAGCGTGCGGATCACCGGCAGCTTGCCGATGTCGCCCTTGCCAAAATCGCTCTCCAGCCCCCAGATCGCAACCAGGATATAGCGGGGTACGCCGAACTGCTGCTCGATGCGCGAGAGCAGCGCGGCGTGACGCTGCAACAGCGCCTTGCCGCCATTGATGCGGCCCGGCCCGACGCGGGTCGAAACATACTGCTCAAAGCTCTTGTTGAAGGTGTAGCGCTGGCGCCGGTCGAAGGCGAGCACGGCGCCGTCCTGGGTGATGCCGCTGAACGCCGCACTGGTCACGCTCGCCGAGACGCCGGCTCCTTGCGCTTCCGAGGCCATGCCGGCGACGAAGCCGTTGAAGTCGCCGCCGCAGCGCGCGGCCTGGGCCGGGCCGCCGGCCAGACCAACGAAGCAAGCGGCGGCCAGAGCGTATCTCAGCATGTCGAGCGATCCCCCAAAATCCCAGTGCGAAGCAGCGCGCGATCATGCCCGGGAAAGCGGCAACCGTCAAAGCGGCGCGCTTGATCCGCATCAACGTGTCTCACGCCCCGCTTTCTAGATTGAGCGAAACACGAGAGCCTCCCAGGAGACTAGCCTATGACCGGAATTACCTTGACCGCCGAGCAGATCCGCAATGCGCCCGCCTTGGTGCGGCAATGGATCGAGCAGGAGGTGATCACCTCGCTCGGCCTTGCACCGCGGACGCCTGCGGCCGCGCCGCCGCAGGCCGCCCATCTCGTCGCCTGCAGCGTGGAGGACATGGCCGGCGTGCTTGAGCATGTCCGCGGCGTGTTTCCCGCCGTGAACGTGCTGTTCGAGCTCGGCCGTCCCGGCATAAGCATCGGCCAGCCCGCAGTGATGACGTTCCGCCTGATGGACATCCTGCATCACACCCGCCTGCAGGACGTCGGCCAGGTCATGACCTGCCTGGAGATGCTGAACCAGGCACTGACCGAGGTGAGGAAAGACCCATCGGTGCGGTTCTGCGGCTTCGACAATGAGGGCCATTGCCTGATCGCGCCGCAGACCCAGACCAGCATCGCAACGCTGTGGCAGACCATGATGGAACGCCAGCAGGCGGCGCAGGCGCCCGAGGCCGGCAGCCGGATTGCACCGGCGGCTTGAAACGGGCGGCGGCTTTCCGGACAATCGGCAAGGGAATGGGCCGCCGGTGAGAACCGGCGGTATGGTGCAGGCGACTAACGTCTGCGCCCCCTCCTCAACCGATAGAGAGTGCCGATGCCCGCGCCGCGAAACATCCCCGGATCGCTCGTCCTTGCCGCCCTGCTCTGCCTTCTCGCCGTCACCACCGCGACCGCGCAGACGCGCGATGTCGCCGGCAGCCGCGACTATCCCGGCATCGGCCGGTTCGCCGGCAGCGTCATCACCGGCTATGTGGTGAAGGATTTTGACGCCGCGCGGATGCAGGCGGCCGCCTTCAAGGACGGCCAGCCGACCGATGCGCGGCGGCTCGAGGGCCGCGTTGTCCGCATCGCCTATCGCACCAATCCTGGTCCCTCGATCCTGGAAGTGTCGCGCAATTTCGAGACGCAGCTCGCGAAAGCCGGCTTCGAGACCCTGCTCGCCTGCGACACCGACGCCTGCGGCGCCATTCCCTTCACGGAAAACATCGACACGCTGCCGATCCCGCAGATGTGGGTCGACGGCTTCAACTACCGCTACTTTGCCGGCCGCAAGAGCGAAGGCGGGCGCGAGACCTATGCCAGCGTCATCGTCAGTCAGAACAACCAGGATATCTATGCGCAGGTCACCGTCGCCGAGCTCGGCGCCATCGCGAACAAGATGGTCGATGCCGCCGCGATGGCGAAGGGCCTGGGCGAGACCGGCCACATCGCGCTCTACGGCATCTATTTCGACACCGACAAGGCCGTGCTGAAGCCGGAGAGCCGCCCGACGCTGGAGCAGATCGCAAAGCTCCTGACCAGCCAGCCGCAGCTCAACGTCTTCATCGTCGGCCACACCGACAGCCAGGGCGCCTACGAGTACAATCTCGACCTGTCGAAACGCCGCGCCGAAGCGGTCGCCGCCGAACTCGCGAAGAGCTTCCGCATCGCGCAGGCGAGACTGCGCACCGCCGGCGTCGGCCTGCTCGCGCCAGTCGGCTCGAACGCGACGGACGCCGGCCGCGCGCTGAACCGGCGGGTGGAGCTGGTGGCGCCGTAACGCCCAACGCTCGTCATTCCGGGGCGCCCGAAGGGCGAATCCGGAATCCATCACGCAGCAGAGTTGGCGGGTAAATAGATTCCGGGCTCGCGCTAACGCGCGCCCCGGAATGACGGATGAGAGAGTTACCGCTATAGTATCGATGCTCGCGCGGCGCCGTCAGTGGTGCGTTGAGCCAGCATGAGGCGAACCGCCATGCCCAACAATCAGCAACCTAAACCAACCCGCCCCGCCCTGCTGCGCATCCCGCTCTTCCGCCTGCTCGCCATCAACCTCGCGATCGGCGCCTGCGCCGCGGCGCTTCTCGTCGGCGGCCTGCTCTGGCTCAACCCCGGGCATCTGCGCGAGCTGATCCTCGCCGACCGCGCAGGCGGCGTTGCGCTTGTTCTGCTGCTCGCTTCGTTCCTCATCACCTTCGGTTCCGCCGCGATGGGCAGCGCGATCATGGCGCAGGGACGTAAGGAGGATGATAGCGGGCGCGGCGGCGGACACCAATCGCCGCTCGCCGTCCAGGAACTGGCGCAGCGCAGGCGCACGCATTGAGATGTGCACCGCGAAGATGGAACTCGTCCGCACCGGATCACATTGTCGGCACGCAGACGGGAACACGTGCAGCCCGACGCGCCTCGCTACAAGCGCGTAATTCTCGCTGCATCGCGAGAGCGGACAAGATGAACAAAGTGATTTTATAGTCCAAGCAATTGTTTCGGCGCGCATCGAAACCAGAGATCGCGATCGACGCATATCTGATGCGCTCACTGCGACACCAACGCTGCGGCGATTTATCTTGCCACGGCATGGCGCGAGTTATATTATTCTATCCTAGGTTGTCGCCCCGCCAGCCCCGGGCGACACTGAAGACCCAAAATAAACGGCGGGCTTTTCGGCCCGCCGTTTATTGAGGAAGGGCCGCAACGGACCTTACGAAGCGCCGGGCGCATCCATTTCTTGAAATCAGATTTCGCCGATCGATGGCACGGAGACCTCCGCAGGCCGCGGCTCCATGCTGACAACCCCCAAAGCCATTTGACTATGACGCCCTTATCGACGACAAGCCGCCATGGCCAAGAAACCCGGAACCAATCCCAAAGGCGAGTTTGCCTTCTTCAACGTCGTCTATGAGGACGGCTCCCAACGCTCCAACCGCCGCGTCCCCGCGGAATTGCTCGGGGGCCTCGAGGGCGACGAGCCCGCCCGCGGCTTCATCATGGAGCAGGACCGCGAGATCGCCGAAAAATCCGGCCGCCCGCCGCTGGCGATCAAGGAGATCGAGCGGGTGGGGGTGAAGAAGAAGTAGGACTTCGAGCGCGACACGCGACGCGTCAGCACAAACGAAAAACGGCGGGCTTTCGGCCCGCCGTTTTCGTCTGGATGCCCGGGTCAGGCCCGGGCATGAGAATCCGAATTAGTTATCCAGGAAGCTCCGCAGCTTCCGGCTCCTCGACGGATGCTTCAGCTTGCGCAGCGCCTTGGCCTCGATCTGGCGAATACGCTCGCGGGTCACCGAGAACTGCTGGCCGACTTCTTCCAGCGTGTGGTCGGTGTTCATGCCGATGCCGAAGCGCATGCGCAGCACGCGCTCTTCGCGCGGAGTGAGCGAGGCGAGCACGCGCGTGGTGGTCTCGCGCAGGTTCGACTGGATCGCGGCGTCGATCGGCAAGATCGCGTTCTTGTCCTCGATGAAATCGCCGAGATGCGAATCCTCCTCGTCACCGACGGGGGTTTCGAGCGACAACGGCTCCTTGGCGATCTTGAGGACCTTGCGGACCTTCTCCAAGGGCATGCCGAGCTTCTCGGCGAGCTCTTCAGGGGTCGGCTCGCGGCCGATCTCGTTGAGCATCTGGCGGCTCGTGCGCACGATCTTGTTGATCGTCTCGATCATGTGCACGGGGATGCGGATGGTGCGCGCCTGGTCGGCGATCGAGCGGGTGATCGCCTGCCGGATCCACCACGTGGCGTAGGTCGAGAACTTGTAGCCGCGGCGATACTCGAACTTGTCGACGGCCTTCATCAGGCCGATGTTGCCTTCCTGGATCAGGTCGAGGAACTGCAGGCCGCGGTTGGTGTACTTCTTCGCGATCGAGATCACGAGACGGAGGTTGGCTTCCACCATCTCCTTCTTGGCCTGGCGGGCTTCGCGCTCGCCCTTCTGCACGGAGTGCACGATCTTGCGGAACTCGACGATCTCCAGGCCGGTGAGCGCAGCGAGCTGATGCACCTCGTGGCGGAGGTCCTTGATGCGGTCCTTCTCGTGGTGGACGAAGTTCTTCCAGCCCTTGGCCGACAGCTTCGAGACGCGGTTGAGCCAGCGCGGATCGAGCTCCGAGCCGGTGTAGTTGCGCAGGAAATCCTCGCGCGCGACGCCGTGGCTGTCGGCGAGACGCATCAGGCGGCCCTCATGCGAGACGAGGCGCTTGTTGATGTCGTAGAGCTGCTCGACGAGACTGTCGATACGCGCCTGGTTGAGGCGCAGCGACTTCACCTCGACGATGATCTCGTCCTTGAGCTTGCGGTACTTGCGCTCCTGGTGCGGCGAGAGCGAGGGCCCATGCGAGGTGCTCTCGAGCTGGTTCTGGATGTCCTGCTCCTGAAGCTTGCGCAGCTTCTTGTAGCTCTCGGCGATCTTGTCGAAGATCTCGACGACCTTGGGCTTGAGCTCGGCCTCGATCGCGGCAAGCGACATCTGGTTCTCGAACTCGTCGTCCTCGTCCATGTCGGCTTCGGCGGCGGCCTCGCCTGGATCCTTCTCGGCCTCGGCGCCGTTGCCGGCGGCAGGCGCGGCGCGGAACGGGGTCGGCGCCGGCGGCGCGGCGGGCGGGGCGACATGCGCGGGCGCAGCCCCGGTCACTGCAACCGCTTCGCCGCCCTCGGCCGTGGCTTCGCCGTTCTCACCGGTGGGGCCGCCGATCATTGCGGTGTTCATGCCGCCCTTGGCTTCGGGGCCGGCATAGGTCGCTTCGAGATCGATGATGTCGCGGAGGAAGATCTTGCCTTCGTTGAGCTCGTCGCGCCAGATGATGATGGCCTGGAAGCTCAGCGGGCTTTCGCACAGCCCTGCGATCATCGCCTCGCGGCCGGCCTCGATGCGCTTGGCGATCGCGATTTCGCCTTCGCGGGAGAGCAGCTCGACGGTGCCCATCTCGCGCAGATACATGCGCACGGGATCGTCGGTGCGCTCGCCCGGCTCGCTCTTCTTGACCTCGGTGACGGCCTTCTGGGTGACCTCGACGAGCTCGTTGTCGGTCTCGTCCTCGCCGCCCTCGTCCTTGTCTTCCTCGCCTTCGCTATCGTCGGCTTCGGTGACGTTGATGCCCATGTCCGAGAGCATGGACATGATGTCCTCGATCTGCTCGGGCGAGGTCTGGTCGGACGGCAACACTTCATTGAGCTGATCGAAGGTCACGAAGCCGCGCTTCTTGGCCTGCTTGATCATCTTCTTCACGGCCGCGTCGGACAGATCGAGCAACGGCGAGGGCGCGTCCTGGGAATCCTTCTCGGGAGCATCCGCTGCCTTGTCGTCTTTTTCCTTGTCCTTCGCCTGCAGCGTCTTTGCCTTGGTGGCCATCCATTGCTCCTAAACGCGTTTCACACAGACGTTCGCCGCGCCTGCCTGAAATCACTTGAACCTGTTGCTCGACGCTCTCGCTTCGTCAGCTCTCGACACGGAAAGGGCGGCGCGCACATCTCTCGCCACCCCCAACTTTCTCTCGCCGGATTTGCCTAACGCTTCGTGAGCCTCTTTGTCGCAGCGGATGCAGGTGTAGTGCCAACAGTTCTCGCGCGGATTCATTCCTGACGCGTCTGTTCTGCCTGCGGCCGCCTCTGGGCCAAAGTGCTACAAGACCGTTAAGCCTCGATTAACCCTGTTTTTGCCGCCAAACCATGGATTTGGCGAGTCTTTTAGCGGTTCCGGCCCCGGCCGTCCGCATGATTCTTTCATCACACGCTCTTCTGGAACCGGCCCGACAGCTCGCCAAAACCCTCGATCAGGGCCTCGGTGCCGTCGACTTCGCCTATCCGAGCCTTGACGTCACGCAGCCACGCCAAATTGGCCTCGCTGGGGTCCTCCCCCAAGGCCAGCTCGGCGTCCTTCAGCTCTCTAAGTAGTGAATGCCATTGCCGATGCAAGGCAACCAGCTGATGCCAAGTGGAGAGAACGTCGTCCCGTGCCGCGCCTTCCCGCGCGCCCCACACCGCCGCGGTCGTGATGCCATTCTCAACCCTTTGAAGAAGCTGAGAAAATCCTCCCTTTTCGATGTCGGCCCGCATCTTCTCGGCCAGCTCGCCAGGGTCCGGCGAGTGGTGATGGTCGTTGGCGAAAGCGGCGATAATGCCGGCGCGGAGCTTGTGGGCCTCCGGATGGGCGAATTCCAGGGCGGCCACCTCCTCGAGGTGCTCATGCAGCAGCCAGGGGTGGTTGATCAGGCATTGCAGGATCAGGGCCTCCCTGCGGGAGATGACGCTGCGCTGGCCCTTCATGATCGGGCTCGTCGCGAGCTGGGGGCTCGCCGCCTGGTAAGGGCCGGAGGGTAGCGGGGTGGGGCCGGGCGCGCCGCGGAACCCCTGGCCGCCGAATCGATTCGCCTGCCCGCCGCTCCGCGGCTGGAACGGGCGGCCGCCCTGACCGGGGCGGAAATTGCCACGGCCGGCAAAGCCGCCGCGGCCGCTCTCGGGCGCAAACGTACGCTGAAGCCGCTCGGCAAGGTCCTGGCGATAATAGCGCCGCACCACCTCGTCGCGAATGCCGCCCGCGAGCTCCTTGATGCGCGCCTCCAGTGCAGCGCGCCGCTCGGGCGTTGCAAAATTGCCGCCTTCGAGCTCGCGCGACCAGAGCATGTCGGCGAGCGGACGCGCCGCCGCGATCACCTCTTCCATCGCGCCACGCCCACCGGAGCGGACGAGATCGTCGGGGTCCTGCCCTTCCGGCAGCAGCGCAAAGCGCAGGCTCTTTCCGGGACTGAGGAATGGCAACGCGAGGTCCGCAGCACGATAGGCCGCCTTCTGCCCGGCCCTGTCGCCGTCGAAGCAGAGGATCGGCTCGTCCGCCATCTTCCAGAGCAGCGCGAGCTGGTTTTCGGTGAGCGCGGTGCCGAGCGGCGCCACGCTGCCTGCAAAGCCCGCGGTGACCATCGCGATGACGTCGACATAGCCTTCGACCACGATCAGCGTGCTGCCGTCATGCGTGGCTTTGCGCGCGGTCTGGTGGTTGTAGAGATTGTCGCCCTTGTGGAAGAGCGGCGTCTCCGGCGAGTTCAGATATTTGGCCGGAACGTCCTTCTCCAGCGCGCGTCCGCCGAAGGCGATGACGCGGCCGCGCAGATCGGTGATCGGAAACATCACGCGATCGCGGAAACGGTCATAGGGCACGGGAATATCGTCGCCGCCGATCAGCAGGCCGGTCTCGACCATGTCGTCGACGGAGACGCCGAGCTTGCCGAGATGCTCCTTCAGCGCGAAGCGATCGGGCGAGGCATAGCCGAGGCGGAACTGCAATTGCGTCGCCGGCGAGATGGCGCGATCGGCGAGATAGCCGCGCGCCTTGGCGCCGACGCGCGAAGCCAGCGTTTCGGCGAAATACTTTGCCGCGAGATCCATGACGTCATGCAGCGAGCGGCGCCGCTGCTCCTGGCGCGCCGCATCGGGCGTCACCGCCGGCAGCGGCAGGCCCGCCATGCTCGCAAGCCGCTCGACCGCCTCTGCGAACGGCAGGCCGTCGGTCTCCATCACGAAGGTGATGATGTCGCCGTGCTTGCCGGAGGAGAAGTCGTGGTAAAAACCCTTCTGGTCGTTGACGTAGAAGGACGGCGTCTTCTCCTGCTGGAACGGCGACAGCCCCTTCCACTCCCGTCCGGCCTTCTTCAGCTTGACGCGCTTGCCTACGACTTCGGAAACCGAAAGTCGGGCACGCAGCTCGTCGAGGAATTGGGGCGTGAAGCGCATGGGGGTGTGTCTAGCGCGAAACCGTGTGAGTCGGGCGAAGGATCAGGGATATAGGTGCGGCCCGCCCAAAAGTCAGGTTTGTCAGGCTTATCCGGGTTATTCGACCTATGCACAGGCGCCGTCATCCCGAGGCGCCCATCCCGTCCCCCCCCCCGCGCAATGGCGAAGCCATTGTCGCTGGAGGCGCTCGCCTCTTCGGCGAGCCTCGAAGGGCGACGGAACAGGTGGCCGGGAATGACGCGAAAAGCTTGAACCTAACCCGGTTCCACGCTTCCATATCCCTATGTTCAGGACCTTTCGAGGCGGCCACAGCGGGGGCTGGCGCATTACCTCGATTTCGCCGGTGACGGGCGAGCCCCTGCCCTTCATGCCGGCGCTGTCGGTCACCGACAGCGAGGCGGTCTCGTTGCCGCTGGTGCCCTCGCGCAATGCTTGGCGGCTTGCCGGCGTGCCCAGCAGCTTGCGCTACACCGAGCGCGCCGAGAAGCAGCAGCTCGTGGCCGTGCAGGCCGGGCTCGGCCGGCTCGAGGCAACCAGCGCGGCGCTGATCCCGATCCGCAAGTCGCAGGCCTGGTGGGAGCTGACGCAGGAAGAGCGCCGCAGGATTTTCGAGGACAGATCGCACCACATCGCCAGCAGCCTGCGCTTCCTGCCCGCCATCGCGCGGCAGCTCTATCACTGCCGCGACCTCGGCGGCCCCTTCGACTTCCTGACTTGGTTCGAGTTCGCCCCCGCGCACGCCTCGCTGTTCGAGGAGCTGGTGGCGATGCTCAGGCGCACCGAGGAATGGACTTACGTCGAACGCGAAGTGGACGTGCGCGTGGTCAAGGAAGTGCTGTCGGCCTAAAGCGCGAAGAGATCGCGCTTTAGGTTATTTTTTTTGAGCATGATCTTGTCGGAAAACCGCTACGCACTTTTCCGGATCATGCTCTAGTGCTCCAGGAAGCGCCCCGACTCGATGCGGGGCAGATCGGCGACGGGCCAGTTGTAGACATAGGTCCAGGCCTTGCCGGCGGTGCCGTCCGGCAGCGTCACGTCGATCAGCTTGCGCAGATATTCGGTCGGCTCCGGAAACCCCTCGCCGCAGGCCTCGTACATGTCGAGCTCGCGCAGCAGCTCGTCGGGCACGCGCATGTGGAACAGCTCGCCATGGACAAGGTCGGACGGCGCATCCGACAGCAGCAAGCCCGGATAATGCTTGATGAGAAAGAGCCGGCCGCGGCAGGTCGCTTTACCCAGAAATTCCGCGTGGCCGGCAAGCAGCCGCGCCATCGGATGGTCGAAGCCACGCGTCAGGGTGCCATAGACGAAGAGACGATCGGAGGTCATGGGGTGTCTATAACTGTGAATTTTGCGGAACGACAGCGTTGCACATTCGATGTCGTCCTGGCGAAAGCCAGGACCCATTACCCCAGGGAGCCGTTTGGCGAAGACTCGTCGTTCGGTACGACTACCGTTCGCAATCGATAGATTCCGCGGTATGGGTCCTGGCTTTCGCCAGGACGACGTTGGAGAGGCGTTGTGCCCGCCTTGCCGCGTAGGCGATCTCGAAGCCGACTCCGATGTCCATCTACAAGACCTCTGCCTCCATCTCCTGGTCGTCCGAAACCACCTTGATGTTCACGTCCATGGCTTCGAAGGCATCCCCGGAGCCGATATAGACGCCGTGCAGCGGGATCGCCTGGCGCGGATCGCGGGCGACCGCGACCCGGATCAGGTCGCGGGTGCCGACGATGCCGTTGGTCGGATCGAACTCGATCCAGCCCGCGCTCGGCAAATAGACCTGCACCCAGGCGTGCGTCGAACCGCCGCCGACGTGCCGCTGCTCGATATCCTCCGGCACGAAGATGTAGCCGGAGACGAATCGCGCGGCGATGCCGAGCTGGCGCAGCGCCTCAATCATGAACAGCGCATAGTCCCGACAAGTTCCTGTGCCCGACTGCAAAGTGTCGAGCGGATGCTGCGTGCCCAACTCGTGGCGCTTGCGGTATTTGAACTGCTTGCGGATGCCGTGCGTCATGCCGCTCAAGATCTTGAAGGTCGGCGTCGGCGCGTCCTCGTCGAGGAAGCCGCGCGCCCACTCCGCGATCTCGCCGTCGGGATCGGTGTATTGCGGCGTGATGTACTGGACGAGATCGGGGAATTCCTCGTCGTCGTAGACGAAGGGATAGAAATAGGCCGGATCGTCCGGCGTCAGCGCGAACTCCTCCACCGGATTGTGCTCGACGGTGACATGCCAGTCGAAGAAAAGCGCGTCCGCGCGCTCGTCGAAATTGGCGATCGCGACCGAATTGCCGAACACGTCGTGGATCCAGTGCAGCGACATCGGCTCGGGCGAGATTTCGAGCCTGGAGTCGAGCACGCGCAGATCGTGCCCGTCGCGCGGACGGAGCATGATCCGGTGTTCGCCGAACGCCACGGGGCGGTTATAGCGATATTCGGTCTTGTGATGAATCGTGAGCAGCGGCATCGTGAGGCGATCATGGTGACTTTGGGCGGATCAATCTATAGCGATTCTGCCCGATTCTTGGGGTGACTGCATTTTCCATAGGCAATCAGGATGGCTTTAGACACAGCCGACGCGACCGATCAACTGCTCGGCGAGGGTGACATTCCGCCAGTGCATGAGGTGAATGCGGCGGGGGCATCGCCCTTTCTGCTCACCGCGGATCACTACGGGCGGGTGCTGCCGCGCGCGCTCGGCGATCTCGGCGTCGCCGAGAACGAGCTGACGCGGCACATCGCCTGGGACATCGGCATTGCCGGCGTCGCCGAGCGGCTGGCAGAAATGCTGGATGCGCACCTGATTGCGCAGCGCTATTCGCGGCTCGTGATCGACTGCAACCGCCCGCCGGGCGCCGTGAGCTCGATTCCCGTGCTGTCCGAGGCAACGGCAATCCCGCGCAATGAGGGCATCTCCGCGGGCGAGCGCGCGGCAAGGCGGCGCGAGATTTTCGAGCCCTATCATCATCGCATCGATGCCACGATCGGCCGCCGCCTGCACGACAAGCGGCCGACGGTGCTGGTGTCGCTGCACAGCTTCACGTCGGTCTATGCCGGTGATGAGCGGCCCTGGCATATCGGCGCGCTCTACAACCGCGACACGGTGCTGCCGCAGCTCCTGATCAAACATCTACGCGCCGAGAGCGATCTCGTCGTCGGCGACAACGAGCCCTATGCGGTCAACGACCTCACCGACTACACCATCCCCGTGCATGGCGAAGCCCGCGGCCTCGTCAACACCGGCATCGAGATCCGCCAGGATCTGATCGCGGACCAGTCCGGCCAGCAGCAATGGGCCGAGCGGCTGGCAAGGATCTTTGCGGAGATCGAGCTGGAGTTGCGCGCGGAGAGGGTGGCATAGCCAGCCAGGCCGGCGCTGCGGTCAGCCGCCACGCGTTGCCACGAACACCGCGAGCGCGGCAAAGATCGCGGCGATGCCCCACAGCACGTAGGCGATGCGGCCGTCGCCGCGGGCGTCGAGCGTGGCCTCGGCCGGGTTGTCGGGGTTGACGCGGACCTCGACGGTCGCGCCGTCCTGATAGCGTGACATCAGCTTTCGCAGCATCTCGTCAGACGCCGACGGCGTTCCTGCCGCGACGCGCGCGCATTCATTGGTGTAGCTGACGTTCTGATAGAGGTAGGTGTAGGTCACGCGCTTGCCGAACATCTCGGTGCCGCGGCGCTCGCCCGGCTCGCTCGCCTGGTGATATTCCTCGATTCCCGACAGCTTGATCGTGCCCGGCACGGTCGGCCACCGCGTCGCCATCGAGGCCTGCCGCTGCACGGCCCACGCCATCAGCGCGATGACGAGGCCGAACGCACCGAAGGCGACGACCAGGCCCGCGAGATCGGGCCGTGCGACGTGATGGGCGAGATATTGGTAACTCTGGTTGAGACCGAAGGCCGAGCCGAACACGATGGCGAGCACGATCACCGTGCCGATGCCGAGACAGCCCCACAGGCCTTTGGGCAGATCGCGCTCCAGCACGGCCTGATCGGGATGGCGCGAATTGTAGTAGACGGTGACGATGCTGCCGGCGGGATATTTCGCGAGCTTCTCGGCGACCTGGAAATTGCCGAGGTCTTCGCCGATCGAAATGCGGTTGCAGCGCAGCTTGCGGCCGCCGACCGAATATTCGTAGGTCACGTTGGCGAAGTTGCGGTTCTCCATCCGATAGCCGTCTTCGCGCTCGTCGTCTGACACCCTGACCTCGCGCACCTCGGCAACTGATGTAACCACCTTGCCGGGTGCCTGCGGCCAGCTCCGCGCCTCGCGCGCCTGCCAGGTCTTCACGACGGCGGCAATCAGGATCAGCGCGAGCGGCGCAAGCAGCATCGCGTAAACGAGCGGGGGCAGAGCAGGCACGGCAAAATCCTTCGTCAGCGGCAATGCCCGATTGGACGCATTGCCGCCGCGAAGGGTTCAAACCAAACCGGCCTCTGGAAGGTTATTTCGCCCTGGTCAGCGCCAGCCAGATGCCGCCGCCGATCATGAAGCCGCCGGAGATGCGCGACATCATCCGCGTGCGGCGGGCCGAGAAGAATTTTCGCGCGCGGCCGGCTGCAATCGCGTAGAGTGCGTCCGTCATCGCCGCGGTGACCATGAAAGTTGCGCCGAGCAGTGCGACTTGCGGGAAGTGGTCGCGGTTCATGTCCATGAACTGCGGGATGAAGGCACCGAAGAACACCAGCACCTTCGGGTTCGATAGCAACACCAGGAAACCTTGCAGGAAGAACCCGCCGCGCGGCGGCGGAGGCGGCTGGTCGACATTGACGCCCTCGACCGGCGCCCAGATCAGCTTGATGCCGAGCCAGACCAGGTAGGCGGCGCCGGCAAAGCGCACCCAGTCGAACCAGTAGCCCATGGTCGCCATCAGCGACGTCAGGCCGATCGCAACGATGCCGATGACGATGGCGAGCCCGGCCTGCGCGCCAAGGACATTGGTCAACGCCGCACGCGTGCCGTGACGCAGGCCGTTGGCGATGACGAGGGTGACGATAGGACCCGGCAGCAGCGCCAGCGCAATGCAGGCGGCGACAAAGGCGAGATAGGCTTGCATGGACATCAGGGAGGGACTCGGCTGAAAGCGGTTGAAGGCATTAATGCACGGGAAGAACGGGAACGGAAGACAGATGAGCGCAGTGTGCCCGCCCAACCACCGGTGTCATACCCCGCGGAGGCGGGGTATCCAGTACGCCGCGGCTTCTCGGTATCCCACGAGCGCCTCGGAATACTGGATCACCCGCTTTCGCGGGTGATGACAGCGGAGAACGTGGCGCGGGTCGCGCCCCCTCACCGCCCATCCAATGCAGCAGCCATCCATTGCTTCATCTCCTCCGTTTCCAGAAGCACGAGCGCGGCGCGCTGCGCGGCATTCGCCTCGCCCGCGCCTTGCGCCACCGCGACGAGCAGATCGCAGCGGCGCGACAGCGCGAGGCCGGCGGCGGCATGGCGCGCGCCGTCGGGCATGTCGAGATCGTAGTGCCTGATGCGGCCCTGCATGGCGGCGACGCTCACGGCCTCGCCCGGCGCGACCGGCGTGAAGCGTGGACTGATCAGGTCGATATCGGTGACACGATCGACCTCGTCGTCATCGGCAACGCCGGTGTCGCAATTGCAGAAGCCGCGCTTGGCGCGGACGTAGAGCTCGACGCCATCGCAGCCGCCCGCCGTACAACGGAACGCGCGGCCGGCGGGCCAGCCGTCGCGGGGAAACGGCCAGCTCATCTCCTGCCAATGCCCGGCGCGGTCCGTCGCATGGACACGCAGACCGGGCAGCGCGCCGAGGGCGATCAAGGCCATCAGCATCCTCGCCCCGCGCCGCATCGTCAGCTCTTCGGCGGGCCGGCGACGGCGCGCGCGGGACCGGTCAGTTCGAGGATATGCAGGCCGGTGTTGGCGCGGTCGACGATGTAGATGTAGCCGCGATCATCCGTCTCCACATTGTTGGTCTGGATCGCGACCTTGCAGCGTTCGCCGCCTTCGATCGGGATGCAGCGCTTGTCGGTCGCGCTCGTGATCGACGGAATGAAATAGCCGACCTCCTTGGGGTGATAGGGGTCGCGGATGTCGAGCGCGCGCACGCCGGCATTGAAGAAGGCGATGAAAGCCAGCTTCTTGTAGTAGACCGGCGCCATGCTCTCGTTCGAGGAGTGCGAGCCGAAGCGGCCGCCGCGCTGGCAGAACTGTCCGCTCGCCTCCGGCACGGTATAGCTCGAGATCATCATCGGCCGCGTCTCGGTGGTGACGTCCGCGAACCACACCATCTGCCGCGCCTCGCCGCATTCGTTGAGGATCGCCTCGTCCACGATCATCACGATGTCGCGGGTCCTGCCGTCCTTGTCCTCGGAAAATTCCGCAACGGGCATGTCGAGCATCGGGAACGTCGTGTGCGCGCCGTTGAAGGCGGACATCGGCATCCGCGCAATCTCGGGATAGCGCAGATTGTCCGGCGTCGGCTCCTTCGGCCCGTTCAGGAGCTTGTCACGATCGACGATCTGAAGGATGCCGCCCTTGTTGGTGCCGTACCCGAAAAAGACGCGATTGCCTTGGGGCCCGGTCGAGATCGGCCCGTGCAGTTCGGTCGGTACCGCGCCGGTGGCGCCGGGCTCCTGACCGGGCAGGCCGAAGTCGCGGATCTTCTGCGGATGCGCGGGATCGGAGAGGTCATAGACCTGCGTCATGCGCCGCGTGCGCCAGTCCGGCGCGCCCGAAACGAGAAAGGCGATACCGGTGTCGCATTCCCACCAGCTCTTGTGCGTGTCCTTCAAGCCGCCAATGCGCGCGATCAGCACAGGGCTGGCGGGATCGGCGACGTTCCAGATCTCATGCGCCTCGCTGCCGAAGGTGCGCAGCATGTACACCGCATTCGGATCGCCCTTCGGCAACGACTTGCCGTCGCAGACCCGCACCATCTGCGCGCCGCCGGATTCATATTTGCCTTCCTGCCCCGGCAGGTGACGCAGATATTTGGGATGCGCGGGATCGGTGACGTCGACGATCGAGGTTCCGTTCGGCTCCGCCTGTCCCGTCATCGGATTGACGGGAGCGGGCACGTCGTCGGTGCCGCCGTGATGGCCGATATAGGCGATCCAGCGCTCGCCCTGATGATGGATGGTCGGCTGATAGGCGCTGCGCGCCTGGAGGTCGTTGGTCCCGACCAGCTTCATGTTGGAAGCTTCCGGCGGCGCGCCGATCGTCTGCTTCTGCGCGTAGGCCGGTGTGCCGCAAGCGAAGAAGACGAGGCCCGCGGCAGTTAAGACGCAACGGAACATGAATCCTCCCGGAACCAATCTGCGTTGGCTGAGCTGAAAGGCTAGCACAGCCGACTGCAGGCGCCCAGAACACGATTTCGCGGCCAGTCATTCCGGGGCGCACGAAGTGCGAACCCGGAATCTCGAGATTCCGGGTTCGACGCTGATGCGTCCCCCGGAATGACGTGCCGCTTGACATGCAACCATTTGGTTGCCTATTGTCACCGCCATGGATGAGGTCTTCAAAGCGCTCGCCGACGCGTCACGACGATCGCTGCTCGACAGGCTTCACGCCAGGAACGGCCAGACGCTGAACGAACTCTGCGAAGGCCTCGCGATGACGCGGCAGGCCGTGACCAAGCATCTGGTGATTCTGGAAGAGGCCAACCTGGTCACGGCCATCAGGCATGGCCGCGAGAAGCTGCATTACCTCAATCCGGTGCCGATCCATCAGATCGGCGAACGCTGGATCAGAAAGTTCGAACGCGGCAAGCTCGCCGCGCTCGGCGAGTTGAAACGCCAGTTGGAGAAGCGCGATGAGTAAGCCGCAATTCGTCTATGTGAGCTATATCGAGACCTCGCCGGAAAAGCTGTGGGAGGCGCTGACGTCGAGCGAGTTCACCAGGCAATACTGGTTCGGCGCCGAGATCCGTTCCGACTGGAAGGTCGGCTCGCCCTTCGCGCTTCTGCTGGACGGCGAAATCACCGATTCCGGCGAGATCCTCGAGGCCGATCCGCCGCGGCGCCTGTCCTACAGCTTCAAGCACCAGAAATACGAAGAGCTCCGCGGCGAGCCGATCTCGCGCGTCGTCTTCACCATCGAACCGTTCGGCTCGCTCGTGCGTTTGACCGTGCTGCATGACGGCTTCGTCGAGGGCGGCAAATATCTCGGCGCCGTCTCCAATGGCTGGCCGGCGATCCTGTCAGGCCTCAAGAGCCTGTTGGAGCGAGGCAAGGTGCTCGCCATTCCCCGCGCAGCCCTCAACAAGGGATTCGACGCAAAATGAACCTCGATCAATTCAAGCCGCTCACCGTCTATACCATCTACATCGCCTCCACACCGGAGAAGGTGTGGGAGGCGCTGACCTCGGCCGAGTTCAGCCGGCAGTATTTCTTCGGCAACGCCGTGGAGGTCGAGCCGCGGCTCGGCGGCGCGTTCGTCGTGCGCACGCCCGACGGCGCCCTGCACATCAGCGGCGAGGTCCTCGCTTACGATCCGCCGCGAAAGCTCTCGGTCACCTTCAACGTCAACTGGCCGGATCTGATCGAGAAGCTCGGCCCGACCCTCGTCACCTACGAGATCGAAGAGGTCGGCGACGCGGTCCGTCTCACCATGAGCGAAGGCCATGACCGGCCGCTCAGCGACGACATCCTCTCCGGCGGACGGCAGGGCTGGCCCGCCATCCTCTCCAGCCTCAAGAGCATGCTCGAGACCGGCAAGCCGCTGGTGGTGAAGATGGGCCCGCCGCAGCGGATGCTGGATGCCCTGAAGGCGATGGGGATCAAGACGCCGTAGCGGCCGGAATCTGCGCCCTCATCGCTTCTTCTTCGCCGGCGGCGGTTGAATCTCGTCGATCTTGCGACGGCAATCCCCTTCCGAATCGTGCGGGCCCGAGACAAAGGTCCCACTGACCTTGATCGCGTACCAGCCCGACTCCACGCCGAGCCGGAGTGCTTCGTCTGTCTTGACGTGTCGTGGGGAGAGAGTTTGCATCAGGTGCTTTCGGTTGGCGTTCGATCTCGTATCGAACCGCGGTGGAATCTTTCAGGCATATCCGGCACGCGCCCGCCGCGTCCGACTCACCCGCGGGAACGGGCAATATGCGCAACCATCGCCGTTACGATGGCGTGATGAGCCAGCTCCGCCGGTGCGAGGAATGAGCCGTTTCACGTCGCGCGCGCATGGTCACGGCGCCGCGTGTGCGAAAGGACGACCGGACTTTCCGACATTGGCGCACCGTGCGCGCAATCACTGCAATTAGCTATCGTTTTCTCGCCCGCGCCGCGCTTTTGACGCGCCAAATGCCGTTCTCGATCGAATAAGGCCGCCGAAGCCTCGTTTTCGACTGCTTGGTCGTGCGTCGGGCTTGCCTCTCACGGCACCGGCGCCACCAGACGCCGATAGAGATGCCACGTCGCATGGCCGAGCACCGGCAGCGTCACGATCAGCCCGAGGAAGTAAGGCAGCGCGGAGACGATCAGCAGCATCACGATCACGGCCGCCCAACCGATCATCGGCAGCGGGCTGGTCACGACCGCGCGCACGCTCGTCACCATGGCCGTGACGAAATCGACCTCGCGGTCGAGCAGCAACGGAAACGACACCACGGTGAGCGAGAACAGGATCAGCGACAACACGGCGCCGACCGCGTTGCCGATGGCGAGGAACAGCAGACCCTCATTGGTCGTCAGCACCACCGTCATGAACTCCTGAAGGCTCGAGAACGAGGCGTGCAGGCCGAGCAGCAGCGCGATCAGGAGCCTCACCTGGTACATCCAGATCACGAACATGAACAGCGTGACGAACGCCATCCAGCCGATCTCGCTGCGCGAGCGTATCGCCGACCAGATCGCGCCGAAGGAGACGGGCTCGCCGCGCTCGCGGCGGCGGCTGACCTCGTAGAGACCGATCGCGACGAACGGGCCGATCAGCGCGAAACCGGCGGCCAGGGGATAGACCAGGTAGACCATGCCGAAAGCGGTGAGGCAGAGCATGATGGCGATGCCGCCGGCGGCATAGAGTGCGCCGAAGCAAAGCCCGTAGAGCGGCAGCGCCTGGAAATCGCGGAGACCCTCGACCAGCGCCTCGGCAATGTCGGTCGCCATAACGGGACGCACCACCGGATCGACCTTGCCCGAGATGGACATCAGCTTCCTCCTCATTTGCCGGTGCGATCTTCGTCGCACGCGGATCGTCCGTGATATTAGCGCCGTCGGGCGCCGCGCGCACGCGCAGTTTGGTTCCGGATGACGGTATCCTGGGAGCCCGGCGGCGCTGCGTCGACGCCCCCTGTCGGGGGCTCACCCGTGCTGCGCGCAACCTCAGAATCTTTCCCCCCTCGAGGGCTTTTGGGCACGATGCCTATGGACGGAACGGACGGTGGTGCCGCAAATTGCACCTTCGAACCAGCACACGCGATGACCAGAGCGGACCACCCGACCGATGAGCTTGCGTACCCGGCTACTGATACTCGTCATCGCGGCCATGCTGGTGCCGGCGAGCCTCGTCGGGCTGCGTTTCATGCAGAATCGAAGCAGCGACATCAACGCCGCCCTGACCAATCTGGCGGCGGCGGCCGACGAGATTGCAAGCGATCTGGACGAGAAGATCCAGGGCACCGCGCAGCTTCACTATGGTCTCGCCCGTGCCCGCGACCTCGACACGCGCGACAAGGCGGCGTGCTCGGCGTTCCTGTCGGAAGTGCGCGAGGAATACCCGCAGTTCACCGGGATATTGACCATCGATCCCGACGGCAGCCTGTTCTGCGACTCGCTGCGGACCAACCGCACGCTCGACCTGAGGGATCGCGCCTATTTCAAGCAGGCCCTAGTCTCGCGCGGTGTCGTGCTCGAGCCGGTCTTCGGCCGGCTGACCGGACTGTCAGTGCTCCAGATCGCATATCCTGTGCGATCGGAAGCCGGCGCGCTGAAGCTGATCCTGCTGGCTTCGTTCAACCTGCGCAAATTCGCGGAGTTTCACCACAAGCGGCTGCTCGCCGAGAAGGATATCCTGCTCGTCGATGCCAAGGGCACGGTTCTGGTCGCTCCCTCCGGCGGAGGCTGGACCGAGCCTGTCGGCGGGTCGATCGCGGGATCCGAACTGTTCCGCTTCGCGGCAACGCCCGACCGGAAGGCGTTTCAGGAAGTGACCGATCGCGAGGGCCGCACCCATGTCTGGAGTGTCGCCGCCCGCTCGCCGTCGACCCTGGATGCCGGTCTCTACATCCTGGTCGGACGGTCCAAGGACGGGCTGGTCGCGGCAGCGAACCGACGACTCTACGAGGACATGGCGATCCTGGCGGTGGCCTCGCTGCTGCTGCTGGCGGCGGTCTGGATCCTCGCGACGGTGAGCGTCGGCCGCCAGGTCGGGCGGCTCGCCGCGATGGCCAAGAGGCTCGGGCGCGGTGACCTCGGCGCGCGAATTCTGCCGCCCCATCCGCGCGGCGAACTCGGCGGACTGATGAGCCTGCTCAACGACACCGCCGAGTCGCTCCAGCAGCAACGCGCCGCCATCGCGGAGCTCAACCAGAAACTCAGCCAGTCCCAGAAGATGGAGGCCATGGGCCAGCTCACCGGCGGCGTGGCGCACGATTTCAACAATCTGCTGACCGTCATTCTCGGCAATGCGGAGCATCTTGCCGACAGCCTGGCGGGAAACAAGGAATTGCACCGGATCGCCGGCGATATCGCGACCGCCGCGGAGCGCGGCTCAGACCTGACGCGGAGCCTGCTCGCCTTCGCACGCAAGCAGCCCTTGAGGCCGAGGGAGATCGACATCGCCGGCAGGATTCGCGACATGGAGCCGTTGCTGCGTCGGACCCTGGGCGGGCACATCGAGTGCGCTTTCGCGCTCGAGGCGAATGTGTGGTTGACCAGCGTCGATCCCGGCCAGCTGACAACTGCGCTGCTCAACCTCGTGCTCAACGCGCGCGACGCCTTGCCTGACGGCGGCAAGCTGACGGTCGAGGTGCGCAACGTTTCGCTCGAAGAAACTGACGTCGACGTCAACGGCGAGCCGCGGCCCGGCGACTACGTCATGGTCGCGGTGACGGACACGGGCAGCGGCATGACCGCCGAGGTGGCGAGCCGCGCGTTCGAGCCGTTCTTCACCACCAAGGAGGTCGGCAAGGGGACCGGGCTTGGCCTCAGCATGGTCTACGGGTTCGTGCGACAATCCGGCGGCCTGGTGCAGATGCAGTCCGAACCGGGACACGGCAGCGTCGTCAGGCTGTTCTTTCCCCGCCTCGCAATGCCGCCGACCGAGGACCCATCCCCCCAGGATCGGACCGTCGCACCCGACGGAAGCGAGACCATTCTCGTGGTCGAGGACGACGACATGGTTCGGGCCTATGTCGTGAACGAGCTGAAGACGCTCGGCTACCGCGTCATCGCGGCGCCGAACGGCCCCGCGGCGCTCGACCTGTTGCGCCGGCCGGGGGACATCCACCTGCTGTTCACCGACGTCGTGATGCCCGGCGGCATGTTCGGGCCGGAGCTTGCCAGGCAGGCCACCGGCTTGCGGCCCGAGCTCAAGGTGCTCTTCACCTCCGGCTACACCCAAAATCCCGTCAAGACGCCCGACGGGCTCGGCGACGCCCGTATTCTGACAAAACCGTTCCGGCGGCACGACCTCGCCACGATGCTGCGGTCCGCCCTGTCGGCGCCGCCGCGATGACGTCAGGACGACCACGTGAGCAGAAGCGCCACGCCAAGATTGGCCGCGAACAGGGCCGCGTCGATCACGAAGATCCTGAGCATCGGCCCCTTCAACACGGGCCAGTAGGCAACCCCGACGCGTCCGCCGCGCATCAGGACCGGCAGGTTATAGGCGAACTGGCTGAAGTGGCAGGCGGCGAAGAACAGGAACAGCACAAGCTGCGCCTCGACGGGCTGGAAGAACGGCGGGCGCGCGACCAGAAGAAAGAACGACAAAAGCCCGATCGGCAAATTCATCCCGCCCAGGAACGCCACGCTGGCCGCGAGGGTCGGCGCGATTGGATTGCTCCGCTCTTCCCGCGGCAGCAAGATCTTCAACGTGTTGCGCTGTGCAATGCTGAACTGGATGAATGCGCCGCCGAACCAGAGCGCGTTGAGAAGCAGAACGAAATCCGAAAGGCGCATGTCTATTTTCCGTAAAAGGCTTCGCTGCGCACCACGCGGCCGGCAGCGTCGAAATCCATGAACTCGCTGGCGCGCGTGTCGCCGAGCTGCCACCACACCGTCAGCCGCGAGATCGTGTCATCCCAGCTCCAGGTCAGGATCTTCAGGTCGGTGCTTTCGATGTGGCCATCGGCCTTCCGCCAGTAGGCGCGGATATTTTCGGCGCCAGCGACGACAGGAGAGCCGGTCAGTGTCAGCGCCAGCGGGCTGCGCATCTGCGCATTGTCGGCAAAGTGCGCGACGACCGCGTCGATATCGACCTTGCACCAGTTCGCGCACCATGCCGCGACGAAGCGTTCGGCGGCTGCGCGATTCATTATCTGTGCACTCGTGTCTTGAGCGCTCATCTCTTGAGCGCTCCCGGCTTCCGTCCGCTCATGACGCGGCCCTCCCCTGGCTCGTTGCCGGGAAAGTGGCAAAGTCCACGCCTCATGTCAACTATGTTGACTTGAGAATTCGTCAGTGGTTGTCGGCGATCGCCCCCATGACGGCCATCCATGACGCCGCGCCGGACGCCCCGACGCGATCGAACGCCGCGCGCAGGGCCTTGCGCTCGTGGTCCGATGCCCTTTGCTCGATACGTTTCCCGGCGTCCGTCAGGCGCAGCAGCTTGGAGCGATGCTGCTCGGGCGAGCGCTTCGACGTCAGGAGCTTGCGCTCCAGCAGCAGGTTGAGCGGCCGGTTCAACGCCTGCTTGGAAATGCCGAGGATCTCGATCAGCGCGCCGATCGCGATGTCGGGCCGGCGGGCCACCACGTAGAGGATACGATGGTGCGGGCGCGACAGGCCCTGCTTTGCAAGATACTCGTCGGCCTCCAGCGTCATCCCGCGCCAGCCGTAATACATGAGCTCCAGCGCAGCATCGAGATCGTGCAGCTTCGCAAGTGAGGCGCGGTGAAGCCCCGCGGCTTGAGACGTCTTTGGCATTGTAAGAAGCTAACCCTTCGCCCGCAGTTCGCGCCGCAGCACCTTGCCGGTCGCCGTCATCGGCAGCGTCTCGGCGAACTCCACGAAGCGCGGATATTCGTGCGCGGCGAGCTGCACCTTCACGAACTCCTGGATCTCGCGCGCGAGCGCGTCGCTGCCGGTAAAGCCCGGACGCAGCACGATCCAGGCCTTGATCGACTCCGTGCGGATCGGATCGGGAATACCGACCACCGCGGCCATCGCCACCGACGGATGCTTCATCAGCGTGTGCTCGATCTCGGATGGGCCGACGCGATAGCCGGCGGTGGTGATGACGTCGTCCTCGCGGCTGACATACCAGAAATAGCCGTCCTCGTCCTGCACGCCGAGATCGCCGGTGAGCAGGAAGTCGCCGGCATATTTCTTACGCGTCGCCTCCGGATTGCGCCAGTATTCGAGCATGGTGACGGGGCACGGCTGGCGCACGCCGATGATGCCGCGCTGCCCGCGCGGCTGCTCCTCGCCCTTGTCGTTGACGATGCGGACGTCGAAGCCCGGCGTCGCCTTGCCCATCGCGCCGGGCCGGATCGGAAACAGGTTGGAGTTGCTGCCGATCACGAGATTGCACTCGGTCTGGCCGAATACTTCGTGCGCGTCGATGCCGAAGGTCTCGCGCACCCAGCCCAAGAGTTCGCCGCCGAGCGATTCGCCGCCGGTGAAAATGCTGCGCAGCTTGACGCCGGGATGCTTCACGCCGGCCTGCCGCATCAGCTTCAGCGCCGTCGGCGGCAGGAAGACGTTGCGGACGGAAAGATCGGCCATCATCTGCATCGCCGCCTGCGGCTCGAATTTTCGGGCGCGGTGACCGACCAGGGGAATGCCGTGATACCAGAACGCGAGCAGGCCGTTGACGAGGCCGCCGATCCAGGCCCAGTCCGCCGGCGTCCACATCAGATCGCCGGGGCGCGGCAGGAAGTTGTGGCACATCTCGACGTTCGGCAGATGGCCGAGCACGACGCGATGCGCATGCAGCGCTCCCTTCGGATTGCCCGTTGTGCCCGAGGTGTAGATGATCAGCGCAGGATCGTCGGCCGAGGTGTCGACGGTCGCAAAATCCTCGGACGCGGTTTCGATCGCCGGCCAGAACGGTTTTGCGCCGGCGTGGACGGCGCCGCTCGTGACATAGATGTCCTGCAAATAGGGCAGCCGATCGCGGACCCTCGTGAGCTTCTCCCAGCCCGCCTCATCAGTGATGATGGCTCTTGCTTGCGAATTCGACAGGCGAAATTCCAGCGCGTCCTCGCCGAACAGCGCGAACAGAGGGATCGAGATCAGCCCGGAGCGGAACGCCGCCATATGCGCGATAGGCAGCTCCAGCGACTGCGACAGGAACACCGCGACGCGGTCGCCGCGCGCAAGGCCATCCGCCTTCAGCACGTTGGCGAAGCGGCGCGACATCTCCGCGACCTCGTCGAAGGAGGTGCGCGTGGTGGCGCCGTTCTCGTCGACATAGATCAGCGCGAGACGGCCGGTACCGTCGGCATGGCGGTCGCAGCACGCCTCCGCCATGTTGAAGCGCGCCGGGATATCCCAGCGGAAGTTGCGATAGAGCTCGTCGTAGGTCTTGGCTTCGGTGAGCATGGCTCGCGTTTCCACGGTCTTGGCGTCATGGCCGGGCGAAAGCGCGAAGCGCGTCTTCGCGATCAAAGTCCCGGCCATCCACGCCCTTGCTTCTTGAGCCTAGTCTAAGCTCGTGGATGCCCGGGACAAGCCCGGGCATGATCTGCATTCGACGTCGTTCCGGGGCGGTCCGCAGGACCGACCCCGGAATCTCGAGATTCTCAGGCGTGCAATTGCGCACCATAGTTCGCGCTTTGCGCGCGCCGGAATGACCGCGAGAGAATTATCGCACTGTCGCGAAGAACTTCCTGACATCGCGCACGAACAGCTCCGGCTGCTCGAAGGCGGCGAAATGGCCACCCTTCTCCATCTCGCTCCAATGCGTGATGTTGGAAAAGTTGGGCTCCATCCAGCGCCGTATCGGCGTGATGATCTCCTTCGGGAAGACGGCGACACCGGTCGGCACGCCGACCCTGGGCGTTGTGCGGCGCTTGCCAAAGCTTTCCCAATAGAGCCGTGCGGACGAGGTCGCCGTCTCCGTCGCCCAATAGAGCATGACGTTGTCGAGCAGTTCGTCCCTGGAGAAGATGTTCTCGGGATGACCGCCGCAATCGGTCCAGGCCCAGAACTTTTCCAGAATCCAGGCCGCCTGCCCGCTCGGCGAATCCGTCAAGCCGTAGCCGAGCGTCTGCGGCCGCGTCGACTGCTGCTTGGAATAACCGGAGTCGAGATCGACATAATGCTTGAGGCCGGCGAGCGCGCGCTTCTCCTCCGCCGTCGGCTCGCCCTCGACCTTCGGCGCCGCGTTGAAGGCGAGCGTGATGTGGATACCGGCGCAATGCTCGGCGTCCTGCGCGCCGAGCGAGGTCGTCACCGCCGAGCCCCAGTCGCCGCCTTGCGCGCCATAGCGTGCGTAACCAAGCCGTTCCATCAGCTTCGCCCATGTCGCGGCGATGCGGTCGACGCCCCAGCCGGTGGTCTTCGGCTTGGCGGAGAAGCCGAATCCCGGCAGCGAGGGACAGACGACGTGGAACGCATCCGCAGGATTGCCGCCATGCGCGGCGGGATCGACCAGCGGCGCGATCACCTTCTGGAATTCCACGATCGAGCCGGGCCAGCCATGGGTGATGATCAGCGGCAGCGCGGAGGGCTCCCTCGAACGCGCATGCAGGAAGTGGATATCGAGCCCGTCGATCTCGGTCGTGTATTGATCGATGCGGTTGAGCCTGGCTTCGCGGGCGCGCCAGTCGTAGCCATCAGCCCAATAGGTGCAGATCTCCCGGATCCATTTCAGCGGCGCGCCCTGGCTCCAGTCGTCGACGAGTTCAGCCTCCGGCCAGCGCGTGCGGGCGAGGCGCGATTTGAGATCGGCGAGGATGTCGTCGCTGATGGCGATGCGGAACGGCTTGATGGCGCCGGTCATCGGTTGCCTCCCCTTGTTCTTTTGTCATTCCGGGGCGCGCCCCTTGGCGCGAGCCCGGAATCCATTGCGCAACAGAACTGGCGGCCCGATGGATTCTCTGATGCGCAATTGCGCATCATAGCTCGACGCTGACGCGTCGCCCCGGAATGACAACTCAGCCCGACAGCGCCGCCTTCACCAAACCACTCGCCTTGCCGAAATCCATCTGGCCGGCGTACTTCGCCCGCAACACCGCGATCACCTTGCCCATGTCCTTCATGCCGGCTGCACCGGTTTCAGCGATCGCGTCCGAGATCGCCTTCTTGACCTCGTCATCGGACATCTGCTTCGGCAGGTAGGCCGAGATCACCGCGATCTCCTCGCGCTCCTGCTGGGCAAGCTCGGCGCGGCCGCCCTTGTCGTAGAGCTCGACCGATTCCTGGCGCTGCTTGATCATCTTCTGCAGCACGGCGAGCAGGTCGGCGTCCGACAGCGGCGGCTTGCCGCTGCCGCGGGCCTCGATGTCGGCGTTCTTGAAGGTCGAATTGACCATGCGCAGCGTGGACAGCTTGCGCTCGTCCTTGGCCTTCATGGCCTCCTTGACCGCATTGTTGATGTCGTCGCGCAGCATGGTCGTGATCCCTTTGAATATCCGACGCCTGATCTAGGCCGTTCGCGCTCCCGAGACAACCTGGCTTTGCAGCCATTCGGTCAGCGCCTGCACCGTCGCCGCGGGCTGTTCCGGCTGCGGCAGATGCCCGCAATTCGCCAGAACGACGAGCTTCGCGCCGGCAATGCCGTCCGCCATCTCCTTCGAGAACGCATTGGGAATCGTGTTGTCCTGATCGCCGGTCAGCACCAGCGTTGGGCATTTGATCGTGGCCAGCGTCGGCCGCGAGTCGACCCGCGCAATGATCGCGGTCTGCTGCCGCAGATAGCCGTCGACGCCGACGTCGTCGCCCTGCTCATGCACGAGCCGGCGAAGGTCGGCATCGTCGCGGCGCGAGGGATGCACCAGTTCCGGAAACATCTCCTCGCGCGCGGCACGCAACTCCCCGCGCTTCGCGCGCTCCATCAGGCCGCGGCGGCGCTGGGTCGCCTCCGCCGTATCGGGCCGGGCCTGGGTGTTGATCAGCGCGAGCCTCAAAACCCGCTCGGGCGCCTGGCGCATGATCTCCAGCGCGATGTAGCCACCCATGGAATGGCCGGCGAGCGCAAAGCGCGGCGGGGCCTCGCCCAGCACGCGGCGGGCGATCGCCGCCATGCTGTCATCGCGGATATGGTTGGCGACCATCACCGGGCCGAACCGCCACAGCGCCGGGATCACCGGGGCATAGATCCGGGCCGAGGAGGCCAGCCCCGGAACCAGCAGAAGCGGGGTGGTCTGGTCCATTATTGCCTCGAAAGCCCCTGGATTTGCCGGAAATTGTGCGGTCAAGCTTAAGTACCCGGGACGGGCTGTCAAATATGCAAAAACGCATGTGAATCGGGCCTCTCCCGCTTTGACGGAGGCGCGCGGGCAGACTATGAAACGCGCTCATGACACAACATGACAACGATCCCGCCTGGCCGGACCATAAACCGACCGCGCTCCTCGTGCTCGCCGATGGCACGGTGCTCGAAGGCTTCGGTCTCGGCGCCGAAGGCCACGCCGTCGGTGAAGTCTGCTTCAACACCGCGATGACCGGTTATGAGGAGATCCTCACCGATCCCTCCTATGCCGGCCAGCTCATCACCTTCACCTTCCCGCATATCGGCAATGTCGGTACCAACGAGGAAGACATCGAGACGGTGAACATGGCCGCGACGCCGGGCGCGCGCGGCGTGATCCTGCGCACCGCCATCACCGATCCCTCGAACTACCGCGCCACCAAGCATCTCGACGCCTGGCTGAAGGCGCGCGGCATCATCGGCCTCTCCGGCATCGACACCCGCGCGCTGACCGCGCTGATCCGCAGCAAGGGCATGCCCAATGCCGTGATCGCGCATGCCAGGAACGGCGAGTTCGACCTGCATGGTCTGAAGGAAGAAGCCCGCGAATGGCCGGGACTCGAGGGCATGGACCTCGTGCCGATGGTCACCTCCGGCCAGCGCTTCACCTGGGACGAGACGCCGTGGCTCTGGGACAAGGGCTTTGGCCAGCAGGACAAGACCGAGTTCAACGTCGTCGCCATCGACTACGGCATCAAGCGCAACATTTTGCGCCTGCTCGCCGGCGTCGGCTGCAAGGTGACGGTGGTGCCGGCAACGACGTCAGCCGAAGATATCCTGGCGATGAAGCCGGACGGCGTGTTCCTGTCGAACGGCCCGGGCGATCCGGCCGCGACCGGCAAATATGCCGTGCCTGTCATCCGGGACGTCATCAAGTCGGGCACGCCGACCTTCGGGATTTGTCTTGGCCACCAGATGCTCGGCCTCGCCGTCGGCGCCAAGACCAAGAAGATGCATCAGGGCCACCACGGCGCCAATCATCCCGTGAAGGACGAGACCACCGGCAAGGTCGAGATCACCTCGATGAACCACGGCTTCGCGGTGGACGAGAAGACGCTGCCGAAGGGTGCGACGCAGACCCACATCTCGCTGTTCGACGGCTCCAATTGCGGCATCCAGCTCGACGGCAAGCCGGTGTTCTCGGTGCAGTACCACCCCGAGGCTTCGCCGGGCCCGCGCGACTCGCACTACCTGTTCCAGCGCTTCGCCGAGCTGATGCGGCAGAAGAAGAGCGCGTAAGCGGCAAGATCACCCGGCGGATGAATCCGCCGGGGCCCGCCGTCAGGGGCGCATGAACATGAAGTCCGTGTCGGGATCGCAGTTCTCGGCGATGAAGCGCAGCTCCGCCTGAATGTCGGCGACGGACCTCGTCTCGAGATATTTTGAGATCACCAGGCTGAGCAAGGCGCGGCAGACGGCTTCGTGCCCGAGACCGGCCGTCTCCGCCTCGTCGACGGCCGCCGAAAAATGGCGCTGCGCAACGTCGGATGCGTACATGGCGTCCCCCTCCTTCGCGTTGATTTGCGTGCCCCTGAATGGCCGCCCGCGCCTTGATCTCCGTCAAGCCGGCATGTGGACTTGTGTCAGGAACAAGGACGCCTGCGCCGTCTTGATTCCTGGTCTGTTGCCACTGGAGCCTCCCATGTCCGTCGTCCGCGACAATGCCGAGCCGCTCGCCATCGTGTTTGAGGATGACGGGCTCGTGCCGAACAACATCCTCCCCTTCCTGGTCTACCAGGGGGCGGTGAAGCTCGACCCGGAGCAGACGATCGAAAACCTGTTTGAGGAGAACGGCTGGGGCGGCACGTGGCGCAACGGCGTCTACGACTATCTGCACTACCACGCGACGGTGCATGAGGTGCTCGGCGTTGCGCGTGGGAGCGCACGCGTTCGCTTCGGCGGCGACCATGGCCAGGAGCTTCAGATCAAGGCCGGCGATGTCGCGATCCTGCCAGCCGGCACCGGACATCAGTGCATCAAGGCAAGCGGTGATTTCTGCGTGATCGGCGCCTATCCGCCGGGCAGCAAGATGGAGATCACGCGCGCGACGCCGGAGAACCATGCCAAGGCGCTGAAGACGATTCCAAAGGTCGCGTTGCCGCCGGCCGATCCGGTGACAGGCAAGGATGGGGCGCTGACGCGGTTGTGGCGATAGCTACAAGCGCGGTGCCGTAGGGTGGGCAATGCGAAGCGTGCCCACCAATCCATTTGAACTGTGCGGACAGATGATGGGCACGGCGCGCGCCTTTGCCCACCCTACGGCACCATGACTAAGCCTCGTTCGCGCCTTCCTGGCGGGTGGCTTCGAACAGGAACCAGGTGCGCCGCTCGGTCTCGTCGATGAAGACCTCGAGGATGCTGGCGCTGGCGACATCGCCGGCGTCATCGCAGACTTCGTGGGCCTTCCGCATCGCGCCCGCGACATGCTTGTTGTCCTGCATCAGCTCGCGCAGCATCTCGCGCGGCGGGACGTAATCCTCGTTGTTGTCCTTGATGGTCTGGAGCTTTGCGACCTGGCCGATCGACTTCAGCGTCGCACCGCCGATCTTGCGGACGCGCTCGGCGAGCTGGTCGGTGGTGGCGAAGATCTGGTCCGAGTGCTCGTCGAGCAGCAGATGGTAGTCGCGGAAATGCCGGCCGCTGATGTGCCAGTGGAAATTCTTGGTCTTGAGATACAGTGCGAACGCGTCGGCCAGAAGCACGTTGAGCGCCTCCGAAACCTTGTTGACCGCCTGGGGCGACAGATCGGTGGGGGTGTCGAGGTCGGGCGAGACCTTGTTGGGGGCTTTGCTCACGGGAAACCTTCCTGTTAGGACGCGGACATTGACGGCGCGCCGTCGCCCCCCTAACGCAAGGTGGGCAGCGCCGGTTCCTGTGCAGGAGCTGTTTGGCCGGGACGTTCGGACACCATGGACGATTGGATCGATTATTACGACTCCACGCATACGATCTATGTCAGCAAGCTGCATCGCGATTTGCACTTCCAGATCATCGCGCGGGACATCATCGGCTACATCTCCTCGCCCGAGGCGACGGTGCTGGACTACGCCTGCGGCGAGGCGCTGTCGGCGAGCCAGGTCGCAGCCGCCTGCGGCAAGCTGATCCTTGCCGAGCCGGCGCCGGGCGTGCGCGGGCGGCTGATCGCGCGGTTTGCCCCGAACACCAAGATCCGCGTCCGCTCGCTCGACGACGCCCGCAAGATGCAGGACCAGTCCATCGACCTCGTGGTGATGAACTCGGTCACGCAGTACATGACGCCGGAGGAGCTCGATGCCGCGCTGCTCAACATCCGGCGATTGTTGACCCCGTCCGGCAAGCTGGTGCTCGGCGACATCCTCCAGCCCAATGTCGGCATGTTCAGGGACGTGATGGCGCTGCTCGGCTTCGGCTTGCGTCACGGCTTCCTGAAGGACGCGCTGATCGGGCTGATCAGCACCGCGCTGTCCGATTACCGTCAGCTGCGCTCGCGCATCGGGCTGCAGCGCTACAGCGAGGACGAGATCACGGCCAGGTTGAAGGCGGCCGGGTTCGCGGTCCAGCGCGCCCACACCAATATCGGCCACAATCGCTGGCGCATGACCTTCATCGCGCGGCCGCCAATGGTTCGTTAAGCATAACAATTGGCTGAGGTGGCTTGTCGCACCTCGCTCGGACATGATCCATCCGGCCCGGTGGCGGAAGTGTCTACGCGAGAGCGGTGCATCGCTCTTTATCCTGGTTCAAATCCAGGCCGGGTCTCCACGCTTCGCCCTGACGGGCTACGCGTGGCGCAGCCATGCTAGACCGGCAGCGGAAGCGTGTCCGGCGCAACTTGAGCGAAGCGAAAGCGTAGACGGACTGTATCCGCGGCTCAATCTGCCTTGGCGACTTCACACTCCGACAGAAGCTGAAGCCGGTCCGCATCCTTGGCTGCGGAGCTGAGCACGGCATCGAGCAGGCCGGGGAAGCGCACCTCCAGATCCTCACGGCGCAGCCGCATGAAGCGGTTGGTGCCCGCCACGCGCGTCTGCATCAGGCCGCATTCGCGCAACTTGGCGAAGTGATAGGCGAGGTTGGATTTGCCGGCGAGACCATTGAAGTCGCCGCAGCAGAGCTCACTGCTGACACGTTCCTGCTGGGCGAGCTGGTAGACGATCGCCAACCGGATCGGATCGCTCAGGCAATCCAGGACCATCGGCAGCTCGATCTGCTCGCGGGTGGGATGGAGGGGCGTGCGGCTCATGGTCCGAATCATAGCGATGCGGCCGTAATGTTCAATAGTTCTTGAACCAATTGACACTGAAACCGTCGCGTTCGATAGTTCAATAAACATTGAACATAGGGATCTCTCCAATGAGCGTATTCTGGCTGGCCCTGGGCGCCTTCGCGATCGGCACCGAAGGCTTTGTTATCGCAGGGCTTTTGCCGGCGATCGCCACCGACCTGTCGATTTCGGTCTCGGCCGCCGGCCAATTGGTCACCGCCTATGCCCTCACCTATGCCGTAGGCTCGCCGATCCTGGCGGTGGCGCTGAACAATATCGACCGCCGCACTGTGCTGGCTCTGGCGCTGACGACCTTCATTGCCGGAAATCTCGCCGCGATGGTGGCTTCCAGCTACCCCCTGCTTCTGGCTTCCCGGATGCTGATGGCCCTGGGCTCCGGGCTGTGCATGCCGACGGCGCTCGCGGTGTCCGTGGCGGTCGCCTCGCCTGAAAGGCGCGGCCGCGCGGTGGCGCTGGTCACCTCGGGACTGACGGTTGCGACCGTGATCGGCGTCCCGCTCGGCAATCTCGTCGGGAGCCTGCTCGGATGGCGCGCGACCTTTGCCATGGTCGCCCTGATCGGTGCCGTCGCGCTCGCCGGCCTCCTGCTGGGCCTGCCCCGCGGCCTGCCGCGCAACACCGCCTCGCTCGGCGAGCGGCTGGCGGTGGCGCGTCACGGCAATGTCCTGGTCGCGCTTCTGATCACGATTCTATGGGGGCTCGGCGGCTTCACCGTGTTCACCTATTTCGCGGTGCCGCTGCGCGGCCTCGGCTTCGATGCCTCGCAGATCAGCCTTGCGCTGCTGGTGTTCGGCGGCGCCGCCGCGATCGGGAACATGCTCGGCGGCGTCCTGGCCGACCGGCTCGGCACGCTCGCCACCGCAGCGCTCGGGCTCGCCGGCATGGCGACCGCGCTGATCCTGCATTCGCTGGTCCTCAAATTGATGCCCGGACAGGCGCATTATGCCGTGCTGGGCACGATCTTCCTCTGGGGCATCTCGGGCTGGGCGTTCTATCCGGCGCAGATCGCCAGTATCATCCGGATCGAGCCGCAGGCCTCGATGATCGCGCTCTCGCTCAACGCCTCGTCGATGTATCTGGGCTTCGCCATCGGCGGCGCCTTGGGAGGCGCGGTGCTGGCCACGCTGTCGCCAAATGACCTCGGCTGGATCGGCGGAACGAGCGTTGCGGCCTCGCTTCTGGTGCACCTCGCCCGTGGCTGGCAGGCACGGCCAAAACCGGTCAAAATTGCCGGTTGATGGGTGTTTTTCGGGGTTTCGCCGCCCCGAAAACTGGTCTAAGACCCACCCGCGCGCGAGGGAGACCACCGCGCTCTCGGCCAAAGGGACGCGCAGCCGCGCGCCCTTTTTTTGTGCCCAAATCCGACTTCGGCGAGAGTTGATGCCCAAACGTACAGACATCACCACCATTCTGATCATCGGCGCCGGTCCCATCGTGATCGGACAGGCCTGCGAGTTCGACTATTCGGGCACGCAGGCGGTGAAGACGCTGAAGGAAGAGGGCTATCGCATCGTCCTCGTCAATTCCAACCCGGCCACGATCATGACCGACCCGGAATTGGCGGATGCGACCTATATCGAGCCAATCACGCCCGAGATCGTCGCCAAGATCATCGAGAAGGAACGTCACGTCATTCCCGGCGGCTTCGCGCTCTTGCCGACCATGGGCGGCCAGACCGCGCTGAACTGCGCGCTGTCGCTGCGCCGGCAGGGCACGCTGGAAAAGTTCCACGTCGAGATGATCGGCGCCACCGCCGACGCGATCGACAAGGCGGAGGATCGCCAGCTCTTCCGCGAGGCCATGACCAAGATCGGGCTCGAGACGCCGAAGTCCCGGCTTGCCAATGCGTCGGCATTGAAGAAGTCGTTCCGCGACAAATATCTCGCCGAACGCGAAAAGCTCTCGGGCGCCGCGCTCGAAGAGCTCGAGCGGCAATGGACGCTGGGCGAAAGCGACCGCCGCAAGCGCTACCAGGAATACGCATTCGGCCAGGCCATGATGGCGCTGTCCGAGATCGGCCTGCCCGCGATCATCCGCCCCTCCTTCACCATGGGCGGCACCGGCGGCGGCATTGCCTACAACAAGGAAGAGTTCCTCGACATCATCGAGCGCGGCCTCGACGCGTCTCCCACCAACGAAGTGCTGATCGAAGAATCCGTGCTCGGCTGGAAGGAGTACGAGATGGAGGTGGTGCGCGACAAGAAGGACAATTGCATCATCGTCTGCTCGATCGAGAACCTCGATCCGATGGGCGTGCACACCGGCGACTCCATCACGGTGGCGCCGGCACTGACGCTGACCGACAAGGAATACCAGATCATGCGCGACGCCTCGCTGGCGGTGCTGCGCGAGATCGGGGTGGAGACCGGCGGCTCCAATGTGCAGTTCGGCGTCAATCCCGACGACGGCCGCATGGTCGTCATCGAGATGAATCCGCGCGTGTCGCGTTCCTCCGCGCTGGCTTCGAAGGCCACCGGCTTTCCGATCGCAAAGGTCGCCGCCAAGCTCGCGGTCGGCTACACCCTGGACGAGATCGCCAACGACATCACCGGCGGCGCCACGCCGGCCTCGTTCGAGCCGACCATCGACTACGTGGTCACGAAAGTGCCGCGCTTCGCCTTCGAGAAATTCCCCGGCGCCTCCACGACGCTCACGACGTCGATGAAGTCGGTCGGCGAAGTCATGGCGATCGGCCGCACCTTCCAGGAAAGTCTTCAGAAGGCATTGCGCGGGCTCGAGACCGGATTGACCGGCCTCGACGAGATCGAGATCGAGGGGCTGGGCCAGCACGACGACAAGAATGCGATCCGTGCCGCGCTCGGCACGCCGACACCCAACCGCCTGCTCCAGGTCGCCCAGGCGATGCGGCTCGGCTGGTCGAACGAGGACATCTTCAACTCCTGCAAGATCGATCCGTGGTTCCTCGGCGAGATGCGCGGCATCGTCGACATGGAGGAGAAGGTCAGGAAGAACGGCCTGCCGGGCAATGCCTTCGGCATGCGCACGCTCAAGGCCATGGGCTTCTCCGACGCGCGGCTCGCGGTGCTCGCCGACACGACGGAAGCCGAGGTGACGGCGAAGCGCCACGCGCTCGACGTTCGCCCGGTCTACAAGCGCATCGACACCTGCGCGGCCGAATTCGCCTCCCCAACCGCCTACATGTACTCGACCTATGAGGCGCCGTTTGCGGGCGCTCCGGCGGACGAGAGCACGCCGTCGGACAAGAAGAAGGTCATCATTCTCGGCGGCGGGCCCAACCGCATCGGCCAGGGCATCGAGTTCGACTATTGCTGCTGTCACGCCTGCTTCGCGCTGCACGACGCCGGCTACGAATCCATCATGGTCAACTGCAACCCGGAGACGGTGTCGACCGACTACGACACCGCGGACCGGCTCTATTTCGAGCCGCTCACCGCCGAGGACGTGCTGGAGATCATCGCGAAGGAGCGCACCAACGGCACGCTGCATGGCGTGATCGTGCAGTTCGGCGGCCAGACGCCGCTCAAGCTGGCGCGCGCGCTCGAGGCCGCCGAAGTGCCGATCCTTGGCACCTCGCCGGACGCCATCGACCTCGCCGAGGACCGCGACCGCTTCAAGCGCGTGCTCGACAAGCTGCGGCTGAAGCAGCCGAAGAATGGTATCGCCTATTCGGTCGAGCAGGCGAGGCTCGTCTCCGCCGATCTCGGCCTGCCCCTGGTAGTGCGTCCGTCCTACGTGCTCGGCGGCCGCGCCATGCAGATCATCCGCGAGGAGAACCAGCTCAACGACTATCTGCTCGGCACGCTGCCGGAGCTGGTGCCGGCCGACGTCAAGGCGCGCTATCCGAACGACAAGACCGGGCAGATCAACACCGTGCTCGGCAAGAACCCGCTGCTGTTCGACCGCTACCTGTCGGATGCGACCGAAATCGACGTCGACTGCCTCAGCGACGGCAAGGACACCTTCATCGTCGGCATCATGGAGCACATCGAGGAAGCCGGCATCCATTCCGGCGACAGCGCCTGCTCGCTGCCGCCGCACTCGCTCGATGCGAAGATGATCGAGGAGCTGGAGCGGCAGACGCGCGAGCTCGCGCTCGGCCTCGACGTCGTCGGCCTGATGAACGTGCAATACGCCATCAAGGACGGCGAGATCTACGTGCTCGAAGTCAATCCGCGCGCCTCGCGCACGGTGCCCTTCGTCGCCAAGGTGGTCGGCACGCCGGTCGCCAAGATTGCCGCGCGCATCATGGCCGGCGAGAAGCTCGCCGATTTCGGGCTGAAGAAGGCGCAGCTCAAGCATGTCGGCGTCAAGGAATCGGTATTCCCGTTCGCGCGCTTCCCCGGCGTCGACACGGTGCTCGGCCCCGAGATGCGCTCGACCGGAGAGGTGATGGGCATCGACCGCTCGTTTGCGGTGGCCTTCGCCAAGAGCCAGCTCGGCGGCGGCACGCGGGTGCCGCGCAAGGGCACGGTGTTCGTCTCGGTGCGCGAAAGCGACAAGACGCGCATCGCCGAGGCCGTTCGCGAATTGCATTCGCTCGGCTTCAAGGTGCTGGCGACGTCGGGCACGCAGCGCTTCCTGACCGACCAGGGCATCCCGACCGAGAAGGTGAACAAGGTGCTGGAAGGGCGGCCGCATATCGTCGACGCCATCACCAATGGCGACGTCCAGCTCGTCTTCAACACCACCGAAGGCCCGCAGGCGCTCGCCGACAGCCGTTCACTGCGGCGCGCGGCCCTCTTGCATAAAGTGCCGTATTACACCACTCTTTCCGGGGCCGTGGCGGCCGCGCAGGGCATCCGCGCCTATCTTGGCGGGGACCTTGAGGTTCGTACCCTGCAGAGCTACTTTTCGGAAACCTGATCGCGAACGGAAGGCTTGGCCTTGAGAGGTTAGCCTTCCGCTAAGTGATTGGCAGTCAAGCCACAATGGCCGCAGGAACTGTCCGGCCATATGGTTGTTCTGTTCCGGCGCCAAGCCCATATCTGTCGACGTCCGGCGGCTCACGTACCGAGCCCCGGAAATACCGACGAATCAAGGTTGGGCGCCCATTCGCGTTCTGGGGCGCACGATCGAAGGACGAGAGAGAAGATGGAAAAGGTTCCGATGACTTCGGCCGGGTTTGCCGCGCTCGGGGAAGAATTGAAGAAGCGCCAGTCCGAGGACCGTCCGCGCATCATCGAGCATATTGCGGAGGCGCGCTCGCACGGAGACCTGTCGGAAAACGCGGAATATCACGCCGCGAAGGAAGAGCAGTCCCACAATGAAGGCCGCATCGCCGAGCTCGAGGACAAGCTCGCGCGCGCCGACATCATTGACATCTCGAAACTGTCCGGCGACACCATCAAATTCGGCGCCACCGTGACGCTGGTCGACGAGGACACCGAGAAGAAGGCGGTGTGGCAGATCGTCGGCGAGGTCGAGGCCGACGCCAAGAAGGGCCGCATCTCCATCACTTCGCCGCTCGCCCGCGCGCTGATCGGCAAGAAGAAGGGTTCGACCGTCGAGGTCAACGCACCCGGCGGCGCCAAGGCGTATGAGATCACCAAGGTGGAGTGGCGGTAAGGATTTGCCGCTGCGCGTGATGATGTTTTGAAAAGGCCGCGCAAACCGCGCGGCCTTTTTGTTTAGGCGTGTTGCTCGGAATGACGGTGTGGAGACCGCGAAGCGCAACTCTATCACCGTCACCCTGAGGTGGCCGCTTCTTCAGCTGCCCTCGAAGGCGACGGCCCCATTGTTGCCTCGCGCGGCGACACGCGGGCCGCCCATCCTTCGAGGCTCCCGATGGGGCGCTCCGCGCCCCATCACTCGCACCTCCAGCGACGAGCGCTACGCGCTCGCGCGGGGGTGACGGGACTAACAGGCTTGGCGAACCTACCGCCGCCCCTTCACATCCAGCGGCACGGCCGCCTCATATTTCGAATTGTGCAGCACCAGCGAGGTCCGCACGTTGCGGACATGGGGCGCGGCGGTCAGGTGGGTGACGAAATCCTGGAAGGTCGCCATGTCGGGCGCGACGCATTTCAGGATGAAATCGACCTCGCCCGACAGCATCCAGCATTCCCGCACCAGGGGCTCGGCGCGGACGAACTCCTCGAAGGCGCGCAAATCCGCCTCGGCCTGGCTGGACAGGTGCACGGCCGCGAACACCGTGACGTCGAAACCGAGCTTTCGCGCGTCCAGCAGCCCGCGATAGCCGTGAATGTAGCCCTCCTCCTCCAGCGCCCGGACCCGGCGCAGGCAGGGCGGCGGCGAAATGCCAACCCGCTTGGCCAGCTCAACATTCGTGATTCGACCGTCGGCCTGAATCTCGGTGAGAATTTTCAGGTCGATCTCGTCTAGGTTCCGCGACACGTGATTGGAACTCCTGGCCTTTGCGGCGGTATCGGGTGGGTTTGTCGCAATCCTCATAGCCCAGTCCGCACCCATTGCGCAATTTTATTGCGCGTGCAGCGCAATCGACTTTTGTTCCCTGTTGGAAAAATCCGCCGACAGGGAATGCAATTCTTGCATAGCTCACCAGAACGCTTAGATTAGCTCTGATATTTCAGCGCCTCCGCGAGGCCTCCTGGCTCCTTCCGCGCCCGCGCTGCAAATCCCCCGTGAAAGGCGTCCATCGAAATGTCCGCTCCTGTTCATGCAAAGGTCGTGATTATTGGCTCTGGCCCCGCGGGCTACACGGCGGCGATCTACGCCGCGCGTGCGATGCTCGAGCCGATCCTGATCCAGGGCATCCAGCCGGGCGGCCAGCTCACCATCACCACCGACGTCGAAAACTATCCGGGCTTCGCCGACGTGATCCAGGGCCCCTGGCTGATGGAGCAGATGGAGAAGCAGGCGGTCCATGTCGGCACCAAGATCGTCACCGACCTGGTGACCAAGCTGGAGACCGGGCGACGGCCGTTCCGCCTCACCTGCGACAGCGGCGACGTCTATCTCGCCGAAACCGTGATTCTCGCCACGGGCGCGCAAGCGCGCTGGCTCGGGCTGCCGTCCGAAGGGAAATTCCAGGGCGGTGGCGTCTCGGCCTGCGCCACCTGCGACGGCTTCTTCTACCGCGGCAAGGAAGTGATCGTGGTCGGCGGCGGCAATACCGCGGTCGAGGAAGCGCTGTTCCTCACCAACCATGCCTCGCAGGTCACCATCGTGCATCGTCGCGACCACTTCCGCGCCGAACGCATCCTGCAGGAGCGTCTGTTCAAGCACCCGAAGATCAAGGTGGTCTGGGACTCAGCCGTCGACGAGATCTGCGGCACCGAGAACCCGAACAAGGTCACCCATGTCCGCCTCAAGAACGTCAAGACCGGCAAGCTCACCGAGCTGAAGGCCGACGGCATCTTCATTGCCATCGGCCACGCCCCGGCGACCGAGCTGGTGAAGGACCAGGTCAAGCTCAAGCCGTCGGGCTATGTCGAGGTCGCCCCGAACTCGACCGCCACCTCGGTGCCCGGCCTGTTCGCCGCCGGCGACGTCGCCGACGAGACTTATCGCCAGGCCGTGACGGCCGCAGGCCTCGGCTGCATGGCAGCACTCGAAGCCGAACGTTTCTTGGCCTTGCGCGCCAGCGAGCGTGCAGCAGCGGAATAAAGATCATGCCTCGAACACGCGACGGATTTACGGATATGGACTGGGACAAGCTGAAGGTGTTTCACGCGGCGGCTGAAGCGGGCAGCTTCACGCATGCGGGCGAACAGCTCGGCCTGTCGCAATCGGCGGTCTCGCGCCAGGTCTCGGCGCTCGAGCAGGAGCTCTCGGTCTCGCTGTTCCACCGCCACGCCCGCGGCCTGATCCTCACCGAGCAGGGCGACCTCCTGTTCCGCACCGCGCATGACGTGTTCATGCAGCTCCAGGCGGCGCGCGCCAAGCTGACCGACAGCCGCGAGCGGCCGAGCGGCGATCTCAAGATCACCACCACGCCCGGCGTCGGCATCAACTGGCTGATCCCGCGGCTCGGCGAATTCACCGCGCTCTATCCGGAGATCCGGATCTCGCTGATCGTCACCGACGAGGAGCTGGACCTGTCGATGCGCGAGGCTGACGTTGCGATCCGCACCCGCAAGCCGACGCAGCCGGACCTCATCCAGCGCAAGCTGTTCGCGATGGGCTTCCACGCCTATTGCTCGCCGGATTACATCAAGCGCTTCGGCACGCCGCGCACGCTGGAGGAGCTCGACTCCCACCGCATCATCACGCTCTCGGACGGCACCTTCGCGCCGCATCTTCAGAACCGCAACTGGCTGGTCGAAGCCGGCCGCAACGGCTCGGGTCCGCGCGAGGCCTATTTCAGGGTGAACAACATCCTCGGCCTGGTGCGCGCCTGTCAGCAGGGGCTCGGCATCGCCGCGCTGCCGGATTATCTGATCGAAGAGCAGAGCCGCCTCGTGCAGCTGTTCGGCGAATCGGATTCGATCCAGCTCGATACATATTTCGTGTATCCCGAGGAGTTGAAGACGGTCGCGCGCGTGCAGGTGTTCCGCGACTTCGTGGTGAGCAAGGCGCAGCGCTGGCCTTCCTGATTTCCGCATGTCTGACATGCGGCCTCGGCTGTTGCTGCATGGCGTTAGGCAAGCTCATAATGTTTGCACGCTGAGCCTTCGCGTTGCGCATTTGTCCCCCTCCTCCAGTGGCGCGGGAGTTCAGTAATCCCTCTTGGAAGGTGATTGTGTCGGCCTCACGTGGCCAATACCTTAAGCCGGGCTCGTTCGAGCCCGGCTTTTTTTCTGCCCAATTCGGCATTCGCCTTCCGCGTGTATTGACAGTTCCACGTATCGCCCGCATCATTTGCGAATGATCACGAAGTCGTGCGCAATCGTTTCGAAAAAGGGCCCCCACCCGGGGACCTCGGATTTTTGCGCGCGCTAACTACGCTTCGTCATCGCAGCAAATCCCGAAAACCCCGCCACCTGGACGGGGTTTTTTCATGTGCCCTCCGTCTCAGGTTTTTTCCCGAGAAGGAGACTGGACATGACCGACCTGCGAACGCATCTGCACGGACTCTGGCTGCCGCTGGTGACGCCGTTTCGAGACGGCAAGCTCGACGAGACGTCGCTGCGGCGGCTGACGCGACATTACTGCGGACAGGCCGTCGACGGCTTCATCCTGGGGGCGACCTCGGGTGAAGGCATGACGCTGCGGGACGCCGAGCTCGAACGCCTCGTCGCCATCGTCCGCGACGAGATGGCGGCCGGCCGCCGAACGTTGCCTATCTGCCTCGGAATGTCGGGCGCGGACACCTCGCGGCTGAAGGAGCGCCTTGATGAAACCGCGGACTGGCCGATCGACGGCTATTTGATCGCGAGCCCCTATTACGTGCGGCCGTCGCAGCGCGGGCTCCTGGCGCATTTCGAAGCACTTGCCGACCACGCCGCCTGGCCGCTCGCGCTCTACAACATTCCCTATCGCTGCGCGGTCAACATCACCAACCAGACCATGCTGCGGCTCGCCGAGCACCCCAACATCGTCGGCCTGAAGGATTGCGGCGCCAGCCGCGAGCAGTCGATCGCGCTGCTGCGCGACCGGCCGGACGGTTTTCGCGTGCTCACCGGCGAGGACGCGAACTACCTCGAGGCGCTCACCGACGGCGCCGATGGCGGCATCGTGCTGTCAGCCCATGTCGAGACCGCGACGTTCGCGGCCGTGTATGCCGAGCTGAAGCGCGGCAACCGCGACGCGGCGCAGGCGCGCTGGCAGGAGGTCGCCGAGCTGACGCGCCTGTTGTTCACCGAGCCCAGCCCCGCGCCGGCCAAGCACTGGCTGTGGCGCAGCGGCCTGATCGACAGCCCCGAAGTGCGCCTGCCGATGGTGGAAGTCAGCAGCGAGCTCGCCGCCACGATCGACCGCGAGATCGAGCGGCGGATGAAAGTCGCGGCGTAGCACCACCCTCCTCACCTCACCCGCATGTGGCCTTTCGAACGAACCGGTTGGCTCCGGTTCGAACGGCTGCGTGCTGCCCGATGCAATCTCAGTGGATATCAACCCATGCGACCTCACCGGTGGCTGTGCGCCCTCAAGGCCCTCTGGCAATTCCTGTCATGCGCGGACGGCTTCACATGGACCGACAAATATCCGGCGACGGCCTGGCTGCGCCGCGACATCGGCCTGAGCGAGGAGGTCGTGACGCGGGAGTGGAATCGGGTCGACGAGATCAGGCGCGAATACAGCGGGTGGGTTTAGCGCGACGCAATCTCACCTCGTGCACGCTGCCTTCCCTTCTCCCCTTGTGGGAGAAGGTGGCGCGAAGCACCGGACGAGGGGTTTCTCTCCGCGCGCAAACTGTCCGTGGGGAGGGAAACCCCTCACCCGTCTCGCCGCTTACGCGGCGAGCCACCCTCCCCCACAAGGGGGGAGGGTAAGAGACCTCGTGGTTAACCGCGCCCCAATCGGCTTCGCATCCGCCGCATGGCGCATCCACGTCTCGTTTACGCTCTGGCGCCTATCGTTTTTCTCCAAAGCCTTCCAAAGGGGGAATGACCATGGGACGTCGCGCCCGGCCTACGGCCGCACAGCAATTCGCGCCCGCCGATCTTTTGCGGGGAATCCTGGTGGTTTCGTCGTTCGGGTTCTGGGCGGTGATGCTCGGCCTGATGCCGGTGCTGCTGTTTCGGGTCTGGCTCGTCGGCTGACGAGAACGCGCGCGGATGGTTAAACCCGCGTCACAAATGCGTTCAAAATGCGAGCGGCGCAGCAACCCGGAATTTTAAAACATCTCGCGTAGCGTGATGCCCATAAGCGAAGAAATCGCGGGGGCGTTTGTGAATAGTCAGAATGAAATGGCGTCGCATTACGACGCACGACAGAGCTTTACCACCGAGGAGAGCTTCACCACCGAGGACATTCTCTGGGCCGCCGGCATCTGGTCGGTGATCCTGACGCTGTCGCCGGTCATCGTGTTCTACATGCTGATGGTGGCGTAACGTTGATCTCGATATTCCGGGTCTGGCGCTTGCGCGCCATCCCGGAATGACAGAGTGAGGCCCAGAAACGCAAAACGCGCAGACATCCGCGCGTTTTTCGTCCGGGGAATGATTTGTGAAAATTATGCCGCCTGCTTGTGCATTGCGCCGGATGCCGACGCCGTGCCGCGAATGGCCTTGACCGAACGCTCGATCGCCGCCCACAGCCTTGCAATCTCCTGAGCCGCACGGCTCTCGGCCTGATACTCACGCGCGCCTTCGCCGTGGCTGAGCGCCATCAACAAATCCGAACGATTGGTGATCTGACCGCCCCACACCGGAGCACGGAATTTCGCCAGCGCTTCGCGGGCGATGGTGACGATCGGGCTTTCGGCTTCGTCGCGCTTGGCCGGAGCACCGTTGAGCACGACCGCGTAGGGCTTGCGCGCCGCGCGGCACATCTGAATGGTTTCCTGCACCGCGTTGACGTCGAACACGCCAGGCCGCGCCGGAATGACCACCATGGTTGCGTTCTTGATCGCGTCGTCGACGACGGCCGAGAGGTTCGGCGGCGTGTCGATCAACACCCATTCATAACCGTCGCGCTTGGCAGCGGAGACGATGCCGCTGACGGAGTTCACGGCCGATTTGATCGGCGGTTCGTTGGTGCCCCGCAGCTTGTGCCACAGCGTGAGCGACCCCTGCGGATCCGCGTCCACGAGCATGACCTGTTTGCTCGCCTTGATCTGCGCGGCGAGATGTGCGGCCAGGGTACTCTTGCCCGAGCCGCCTTTACGCGATGCAAAAACAATAACGTTCATACCTTCGGCCTCCAGATTGACCCCAGGCTCCGAAAATGAATCACCGCGCTGATTCGGGAAAGAAAAATTTACCGGGAGTTGCTCTGCAGCCACGAAATAACAAGACGTGTTGGCTTTTGAGTCACACTGCTGCGCGCGACAAGACACGAACAGCAATCAAGAGCCTGCGATGCGCGCAATCGTTGTTTTTTTTGAGCAGCGAGAAGGGGAAAGCCGGAATGCAACCTTGCCGCGCAAACCGTCTGGCGACTCTTTTCGATCACGTGTGGCGGTAATTTCCGCAAGCAGGCGCGCAAGGCGCGCGAACAAAACGAGTCCGGTAGCTGTCGCGGAGCCTATGTCGTCAAGCGCGGAGCCGCGCTTCGCACGCTTGCCCGGGCCTGAGTTTCAGGGAAGGAACGCAGCGGCCGCGCTCAGCCTTCTTCGGATTTCTTCTTCCTGGCCACCTTCGGCGCCGGCTTGGTGCTCTTCTTCGCACTATTCGACGCGCTCTTGGGCGCGATGTTGGTTGGCCTGCCGGCGCGGGCCTCGCCCGGCTCGGGCCCCTGGCGGAAGAACACCTTGCATTGCGGCGAGAGCTGCGCCTTCTTCTGGATCATGCAGGCGGTGATGGCATCGACGTTCGGCACGAACTCGCCGCACAGCCGCATCGCATCCGGCGTGCAGGCCTGCTGCTCCTCCTGGGTGTAGGCGAAGCCGGCGCCGGGGTGGACCAGGACGGCCAGGGCAAGCCCCGACGCGGCGGCAAGAGCGGACTTCCTGAAGTGAAAAGCGGGCATCGATCCCCCCAAATGTCTGGTCGGGGCGGAGTGTGGGTGAACCGCCGTTCGTTGGCAACGAGGCCGGAGGCGAAACCCGGGACGTGTGCGCTCTCGGCAACAGGGCGGGCCTTCTCCTCCGCTGTCGTCACCCGGCTTGACCGGGCGACCCAGTATTCCAGAGACGCCTGACATTCCCCGAGGAGCCGCGGCGTACTGGATCCCCCGCCTGCGCGGGGGATGACTGCGGTGGGTGGGAAGGATTCCGGCCAACCCTTTGGCAAATCTGGCGAGATCAGGTTTCCGCCGCTGGCCCCGGGACCCTCAAAACAAAAACCGCGAAAACAACCCCATGCACAGTAGCCGGGGCCTTGATATGCCCAGTGAAATCGCCTCTTGCGGATTTTACGAAGCGGTTTTGACTCGTCGGGCAAAACAGGGGCATGATGGCATCATCGAGAGTGCGTGGGGTGGTCGGCTGATATCCCCGTGAAGAGAGGGGGCGCATGGCCACCGTGTTGATCGTCGCGCCGGTGTTTGCCCTGATCGCATCAGGCTATGCCGCGGTGCTGTTTCGCTTCGTCACCGAGACCGCGCACAAGGGCATCTCCGAATTCGCCTTCAGCATCGCGATCCCTGCCCTCCTGTTCCGCACCATCGTCGTGTCGGAATTCCCCGACGTCAGCCCCTACCGGATGTGGGGCGCCTATTACGGCGCCCTCGCCGTCACCTGGATCGCGGCGCTGGCGCTCTCGGCGCTGCTGCGCGCGGGGCGCGAGGACCGCGAGGACGGCGTCGTGTTCGCGATCGGCTCGGTCTACGGCAACATCGTGATGCTCGGCATTCCCCTGACGCTCTCGGCGCTCGGCAACGAGGCGGCGGGGCCGATGGCGCTGATCCTGTCGGTGAACACGCCGCTGCTCTGGCTCTGCGGCATCCTGCAGATGGAGCTTGTCAGCCGCAAGCGGACCGGCTCGGCGCTTTCGGTGATCCAGCCCGTGCTCGCGGACCTCGCCCGCAACCCGCTGATGCTGGCGATCGGTTTTGGCGTGGTCTGGCGCTTCACCGGCCTCGGCCTCAATCCCGTCGTGGACAGGACCATCGAGCTGCTCGCGCAGGCGGGATCCCCGGCGGCGCTGATCGCGCTCGGCATCAACCTGTTCCGCTTCGAGGTGAAGGGCGAGATGTCGAGCGTCGTCGTGATGAGCGCGCTCAAGCTACTGGCGATGCCGGCCGCGGCGTTCGTGCTGGCAAAACTGCTCGGCCTGCCGCCGACCGCGGCCGGCGTCGTCGTGCTGTTCGCGGCGATGCCGACCGGCGCCAACGCGTACATCTTCGCGGTTCAGTATCAGCGGCTGGTGAACCCGGTGTCAGGCGCGGTGGCGCTGGGGACGCTGCTGGCGGCGGTGACGTTGCCGGTGGTGGTGATGGTGGTGGCTGGGGTGAGGTAGGTCGCGCCGACAGACGTGGTTTCCGTTAGGCTTTCAGGAATCGTGACGGAAGCTCGACCCGACAGATCGAGGAGCATCGTCATCGTAATTGTATAACCTTCAGGTTATGAGCCTCACTGCCGAAAGGGCTATTGAACAAGCTGGCCCGCGCGCCAGGCCATCTCCCAGAAGTCTGCCTCGAGTCGGGTGGCTTCCTTGAAGATCGCAATCAGCTCTGCCTCGCGGGCCGGCGTGGCGTAGAGATCGGCGAGATGCTCCATGTGCGCCCGCGCCTTGGCAGCGACCTCCTGGTACGGCGCGCCGGCGTACTCGGCGATCCAGACGCGATAGGCGTTCGTCGCGGCGTCCGCATCGGGTCGTGCGGCGAGCCGTGTGGCGATCTCCGCGTACCCGATCACGCAGGGGGCAAGCGCCACCTTGAGTGCCAGCAGATCGCCGCGCATTCCCGCGTCGAGCACGTAGCGTGTATAGGCCAGCATCTCGGCCGCCGGAGGGGTCTGTTCAAGGTCTGTCGGGGACAGACCCCAATCGGCGCAGAGCTTCACATGCAGGTTCATCTCGACATCAAGGATGGCCGAAAGGCCGGCCGCTGCTTCACGCATGTCGGCAAGTCTGGGCGACTTGTAGACCGCGAGCGCGTAGGCGCGAGCAAACTCAATGAGGAACAGGTAGTCTTGAACGAGGTAGTGACGAAACGCCGCTTCGGGGAGCGAGCCGTCTGCCAATCCGTTCGTGAAGGGATGCTCGGTGTAGGCCCGCCACTCAACGGATGCTTCTGTCTTGAGACGCTCGAAGAAACTCACGATCTTTTTCGCCCGGCTTGCTTGTCCATGAACGTCCTTGGCTCGCTACCGATAGCGCATTGCGAACCGAGGAGCTACGGTGACCGCGGACAAAACTGGCTTTGAGCAGCGTTGCGGATGGGGCACTCCCCGCGTCGAGAGTTTTGTGCACTGTCACCGTAATGCGATCCGGCCGAGATTTCGCCGCTGCCGGAGAACATTTCGGACCGCCAGTTCTTCCAGCAACTCGCGCTATCGAACATCATCACGACGGCCGAGGCGTTGGCAGCGGTCAAGACGGGCGACATCCCGGCGCCGCTAATGGCCATCGTGAGCGCGATGCCGGCCGATCAGCAATTCAACGCCGAGATGCTGCTCTCAGGCGCCACGGTGTTTCAGCGCAGCCATCCAATGACGGCGGCGATCGGCGCGGCCTATGGCTCGAGCGATGACCTGATCGACGCATTCTTTCGGGCCGCCGCGACGCTGTGACCGGAGAAGATTGACGGGGAGGAGGCTCCTAGGGGGCGCTCGGCGGCGTGCAGCATCCCGGCGCGCAATAGTTTTCGGGGCGGCCTTCGGCGCGGCCCTTCCAATATATCGCGCTGCACTCGGCAATTCTGAGATTGGCGTTCGACGAGTAGAGCTTTTCGCCGAGTTTGAGGCAGACGGCGAAGGCGAGCAGGCAGATCACGAAGAGTGTGACAATGCGCCAGTCGTTATCGCTGTCGCCGGAATGATGCTGCTGTTTCTGGTCAATGCAATTTGACATCGGCAATGTTCTTCCAAAATCGTCAATGTTTTTCCAAATGCGAGAGAAAATTCTGGCACCTAACCAGTGATTGTGTCAACCGGAGGCTGTGCGCGGTTTTGCAGTGCGTTAACAACTCCTGATCGGGCCTTATGCCCGGAGTCCAATGAAAGGCCGCCCCTATCGGGCGGCCTTTCGCATTCGAGAGGGGGAAATCCATGTTTTCGAGGGATGTGCTCGACGCGCTGGTCGCGGCCGCAAATGCCAACGCCACGGTGTTTCAGCGCAGCCATCCAATGACGGCGGCAATCGGCGCCGCTTACGGCTGGAGCGATGCCCAGATCGACGCCTTCTTCCGGACCGCGGCGCGAATTACGGTGACAGTGCACTAAACTGAAGTCGCCTGATGTCGTGCAGTTTCGTGCACTGTCACCGTAATGGCATGAAAGGCGCGGCCGATCTCCATACCCAGGTGCAAGAACCTCGGCTGGCCGACCTTCCCCAAGGGGCCGTTTTTCTTTGCGCATATCTGGCCACACGCAAAAAACCGCCAAGGTCTCCCTCGACGGCTCGTGCCGTTGCATTTGAGTAGAGGTACTGCGTCGAGCGGTGCTCGAACGCAGCCCGTGCTTGCTCTTATTTGGACGCACACGACCTTCAATGAGGCCGGTGGGTGCGTTGCCACTGTGTCGGGCCAACGATCCCCGATCCTTATCACATGTGACTGGCGGCGACGCTCTTCAAGCCAGCACTGCTGTCCCGTTCGATGAAATGGCAAAAGCAGATTTTCCAATTAAGTCGCTGCGCTCCAGCCCGCTGCACGGGAGCCAGAGGCGAGAGGTCGGTAGCCAGTTGAGAGGATATTGGTAGCAGTGGAGAGCCCCGTCCCTGAGAATCGAGGCGTAGTCAACCTCACTCAGGAAGGAGCTCGGCGCCAAGCTCACTGACCGGTGGCCGCCGGCAGCACTAAACCGAAGTCGCCTGATCTCGTGGAGTTTCGTGCACTGTCACCGTAATTCAAGCGCCACCTTGAGTGCCAGCAGATCGCCGCGCATTCCCGCGTCGAGCACGTAGCGTGTATAGGCCAGCATCTCGGCCGCCGGAGGGGTCTGTTCAAGGTCTGTCGGGGACAGACCCCAATCGACGCAGAGCTTCACATGCAGGTTCATCTCGACATCAAGGATGGCCGAAAGGCCGGCCGCTGCTTCACGCATGTCGGAATACGGTGACAGTGCACTTAATCGATAACGACAATTCTTTTCCGACTGTGTCGCGGCTCGACCAATGCTTACTCAGCTGCATGAGCAGTACTTTTGCGGCCGCAAGCACTTCACGTTCGGGGATTCGCCCATGATATCCGCCAAGGGGCCGCCACCGAGATACCGGCGCAATGATTAGGTGTCTGGTGCGACACGCGCGCGCGAGAACCACGCGCGGGCGTCGCTACGAAAGAGCAGCACCACGGCGACCACCAACAATAGATATCCGGTGTGAAAGAGGATTGCCGCGACAGCGTTGAACCGGAAACGTTCGTCGAAATCGATGATGACGCTCGGAATTCCGATAATGACCATGACGAGACTGATCCAGCGAGCCCAATTCTGTCGCTTTCGCGCAATCAGCCAAATCCACAACGACTGCCCCGCGATGGAGCAGACGAACATGATCGGATAGCCGATCGGATACAGATTGTAGTACTTGGCAAGGCTGACGGGATTCGCAGCAGCCGACCCCAAGCCCGTGACGAGCGCCGCACCAGCCAGACGCTCGTACCAAATGACACTATCCGGACGGCTTGCGGCCCCCACTTTCTCCGAAGCTCCACCAGCCATTCACCACCCCGACGCGACCGACGAGCCTCGGCCTAATCGGAAGACGATAGCGCACCCAACCGCAACCGGAGAAGCCGGTTGAGACACATGGTATATTCAATCTCTGATCAAGGTGGCTTGGCTGCAACAGCTTGAGTACGGATCTATTCAACAAGCTGCTGGCTGATCCGGGAGGACTGGTACAGTTGGGTGGGCTCGAACCACCGACCTCCTGTTCCACAGACAGGCGCTCTAACCAACTGAGCTACAACTGCATCCTTGCGAGCCGCCCCTGGGGCTACCTGAAAAGGCCGGTCACCGAGGGGGGCTGGACGGGGCGGAAACTAGGTGCAACGGCCGTTTTTGGCAAGGCCGCAAACGGGCGGAATCCACCCTCAAACGACGTTATTTCCAAAGGAAAACCCGGGCCTGGGCCCGGGTTTCTTGTTATTTGGGCATGATCCCATCGGAAAACCGCTGTGCACTTCGCGCGCGGCCCTTCGGGTCCGGATCAGGCCCTGATCAAACCGGCCCCGTCGCTCAGGCGGCGGGCGGGTAGAGCTTCGAGGCGCTGGCCTTGATCGGCTCGGCGGCGGCGGTGGCGGCGCGCTGGGCGATCTCGGCGAGCTCCTTGGCCTGGGCCTGGAAGGTCTCGAGCTGCTTTTTGCCATGGCTGCTCCACAGCGCGAACGCATCCGACGGCGACTTCACGCCGAGCAGCTCCTGGGTGAAGTCCAGATGGGCGGTCGTATTGGCCTTCATGAACTCCATCAGCTTGGCGGTGTACTCGTTCGCGCCCTTGCTGGCGGACGAGAACACGGCCTCAATGGTGCCGTTATGGCTTTCGGCCGCGTCCTTGAACTTGGCGTAGCTCTCGCGCGCCTGCGAAACGCCCTTTTCGGCGAACGCACGCACCTGCTCCGGCACCTCGAACGGGATGATGGAGGCGGAGAATGGATCAGTCGCACCTGTCATTGTTGTCCCTCACGATCATGGAAAATGGAGTGAGCCTTCTGGCGCGCCCGCCGGCCAACCGGGGCCATCTGTTGGCGGGTACGAAGACTGGATACGCGTAACGAAAAAGATGGCTCGTCCAACGCCCAGCAGTATCCCTGCGTAACATGTCAACATTGTGCAGCGCAACGCGATCCGGGGTGCGCGGGGAAAATTTAATCCCGGAGAGGATGAGGTTCCGGGGTACGGGAACCCGTGGTTGAGGTGTACTTCGTCATTCCGGGGCCCGACCGAAGCGAGGGAGCCATGATGCGCAATTGCGCATCTGAGAATCCATCGGGCTACCGGAGATCGCAGGGAATTGGATTCCGGGCTCGCGCCAAGTGGCGCGCCCCGGAATGACATCCCCCGGAGGGGCTCGCGTGCTTCGGCCGGGCCACACCCATGCAGCGCGCGAATCCTGCGGATGCAGCGTCTGCGCGGCTTGCGGGGGCGGCCGGATTAAGGTTATCGCGGCTTTAGGGCTTCCCCCGTAGGCTGGGGCCGTGGACCTGCCCGCGCCCGCGCGCGATACTAACCCTTTCTTAAGGCTGTCATTCCCGGCAGCCCTAAGGCCAGAGGCGTGACAGCGAGACCAAAAGCCGGTTGGATGAGTCATTCGGATTTCCAGTTGCGAGGCGTGGGCGATCCCCGGCTGGCCGTGCATGCGACCTCCCCGCTGCCCGCGTGGCTCTGGTCGGTCGACGGCGCGCGCGTGCTGTGGGCCAATCCGGTCGGCGCAAAATTCTTCGGCGCGGCGCATGCCGCAGTGCTGGCGGAAAAGACGTTCGGCCCGGCCGACAGCCATCGCCGCCAGGTCGCCCGGCTCGCCCGGCAGCTGCCGGCGAGCGGCACGGTGCGGCTCGAACGTCTGCGCGGCTTCGGCGCCCGGCTCGGAACGCTGATGACCTGCGCCTGCACGCGGCTGACCTTCGCCGATGGCGGCCAGGCCGTGCTCGTCACCGCGATGGAGCCATCGGTGCGCACCATGCCGCTGATCGAGCGCCTGCATCGCCTCGTCGCGGGCGCCAAAATGCCGATGGCGGCGTTCGCGCCCGACGGAATGTTCGTCGGCGCCAGCGAAGCCGCCCGCGCCCTGCTCGGCTTCCGCGATCTCGGCGAAGCCGGGCTCGAACGGGCCCGCGGCGATGCGCTTCGCAACGGCCGCGCCGAGACGCCGATCGGCATCGGCCAGATGGTGCTGCAACGGGTCGGCCTCGGTGGCGATGTCGGCCTGGTCGCGCTGATCGAGCCGGCCGCCGCGCAGACGGCAGCGGCGAGCGATGCCGCCCCGGCCGCATCCGCGCCGGAGAGCACGCCTGACGTCACGCCCGCGGCGCCGGCTCAATCCACGCCGCAAGCCGCCGAGGCGCCGAACGAGGCGCCGCCGTCGAACGAGGCGCCGGCCGCTATCGCGCTGTTCGACGCCTTCGCCGAGCCGGCCGAAACGCCCGCGCCTACCGGGACGATCGCGTCCGAGCCGCCGGTGAGCGAGGCGGCGCCGGAGATCGCAACGGTCCAGGAGACTGTCGAAGAAGCCGTCGACGACACGGCCGAAGAGACGGCCCAGGAATCGGCTGAAGAGCCGGCTGACGCGCCGAAAACTCCGGTTGAAAACCATTCCTCAGCCATTGTGTCGCCGCAGGCCGCCCCGATCACTACCGGCATGGTCGAGCCGCCGTCGGGTCCCACGGAGATGCCCGCGCCGCATCAGCATCCGCTGCGCTTCCTCTGGCAGATGGATACAGAGGGCCGCTTTGTGCTGGCGTCCTGCGAGTTCATCCGCCTGATGGGCGCGCACACGGCCGCCGGCTTCGGCCGTCCCTGGCGCGAGATCGCCGCGGAATTCTCGCTCGACCCGGAGGGGCGCGTGGCGCAGGCGCTGGCCAGCCACGACACCTGGGCCGGGATCACCGTGAACTGGCCGGCCGATGGCGGCGAGCATCTGCCGGTCGAGCTCGCGGGCCTGCCGGTCTACGACCACGCGCGCAATTTCGCCGGCTTCAAGGGCTTTGGCGTCTGCCGCGATCTCGACGGCCTCAACCGGCTCGATGCGCTCCGGCGCTTCGAGCTGCTCGCCGAACCGCCGGCGCAGCACGGCCTGTCCGCCGACATCGTCGAGCCCGATCCGGAGCCCGTGGCAGAGGCGCCGCCTCCGCCGGCCGAGCCGCCCGCACCTGAGCCCGAGCCTACACCCGAACCTGAACTGCCCGACCCCGCCCTCGACGCGAATTCACATCCAACCGATCCGGAAACGCCAGTGGAAACGCCTCCCAACGTCGTGCCGTTCCGCCCGCCCAGCGATACCAGATCACCTGGTGATCAGAGATCGCCGACGCTGACGCCGATCGAGAACAGCGCGTTCAACGAGCTCGCCCGGCAATTGTCCGAGCGCCTCGAACGCGAGCGTGAGACGATCGCCACCGCGACGACCGAACCGCCGGCGGAGAGCACGCCCGAACCGCTGATCGAGGCGCCGCACGCGCCGGCCGAATGGCTGACCGAGCCGGCGCCGCCGGCGCGCGGCCACAGCATGCGCGACCGCGCGCTGCTCGACCTCTTGCCGACCGGCATCCTGATCTATCGGCTCGACCGCCTGCTCTACGCCAACCCGGCGTTCCTCGCGCGCATGGGCCATGCCAGCGTGAGCGCGCTGGAGAATGCCGGCGGCCTCGATGCTCTCTATGTCGAGCCGGGCGTATCGCCCGCCAGCAGCACCTCGCAAGGCGGCACGCCGGTCACGATCAGCGCGACGCTTCCCAACGGCGAAGAGCCGCTTCCGACCACCGAGGCGCATCTGCACACGATCGACTGGGACGGCGAGAGCGCGCATGCGCTGGTCTGCGCGCTGCCGGCTGCTGCGCCTGTCGTTACTGCGCCCGCCGTTGCCGAGCCTGTCGCCGCGCTGTCCGTTGCCGCCGAGCCAGTCGTCACCGAGCCACTTGTCGCGGAGTCTTTCCCCTACGCGTCCGAGCTCGAGTCCCAGGCCGGCGATGCCGACGCCGAGGATCTCGCCGCGATCCTCGACACCACGGCCGAGGGCATCGTGATGTTCGATGCGGAAGGCAACATCCTCGTCTGCAACCGCAGCGCCGAAGCGCTGTTCGGCTACGACGGCGAAGCGCTGCTCGAGCAGAACCTGGTGTCGCTGTTCGCGCCGGAGAGCCAGCAGATCGTCGCCGACTATCTCGAAAGCCTGAAGAGCCAGGACATTTCCAGCCTGCTCGATCACGGCCGCGAGGTGCTGGGGCGCGAGAAGAAGGGCGGCGTCATCCCGCTCGCCATGATCATGGGCCGCACAAGGCCCGACGGCCCGAACTTCTTCGCCGTGTTCCGCGACCTCTCCCAGAGCAAGAAGGGCGAGAGCGAGCTGACGCAGGCCCGCCGTCTCGTCGACGGCGCGGCGAATGCCAAGGCCGACATGCTGGCGCGGATCAGCCACGAGATCCGCACGCCGCTCAACGCCATCATCGGCTTTGCCGAGGTGATGATCTCCGAACGCTTCGGCACGCTCGGCAACGAGCGCTACGGCGAATACATGAAGGACATCCGCGCCTCCGGCGAGCGCGTCATCGCGATCATCGACGATTTGCTGGAGCTGTCGCGGATCGAGACCGGCAAGCTCGACCTCAACTTCGCCAACCTCAACCTCAACGACCTGGTCGAGGCCTGCGTCGTGGTGATGCAGCCGCAGGCCAACCGCGAGCGCATCATCATCCGCACCTCGCTCGGCCATGCGCTGCCGCAGGTGAGCGTGGACGCGCGCGCGATGCGGCAGATCACCATGAACCTGATCTCGAACTCGATCCGGCTCGCCAGCGCCGGCGGCCAGGTGATCGTCTCGACCGCGCTCAACGATCGCGGCGAGGTCGCGCTTCGCATCCGCGACACCGGCCACGGCCTTAGCGAGCGCGAGGTCGCGGCCGCGATGGAGCCGTTCCGCACCCCGCCGCCGGGCGATGCCGAGGACAATTCGGCGCTGAGCCTGTCGCTGACCAAAGCGCTGGTCGAAGCCAACCGCGCCCGGTTCAACATCAAGAGCGCAGGCCACGGCACGCTGATCGAAGTGGTGTTCGCGCCCGCGCTGGCGCGGGCTTGAGGCTCGGCGAAATCAAACCTGGTCGACTGGGCGAGGACCACCTCTCCCCAGCGGGGAGGTGGCGCGAGCCCGCGGTTCGACCGATCGAACCAAGCGCGAAGGCTCACGCCGCGCGCACGGTGGCGCTGCGAGGCGCTCAGGGAAATGCTTGCGCCTCCATGGATTGGCCAAACCATCGCGACGCGGCCTGAGCAACCTCCTCATCGTCGGGCGTACCGTCGCAGGCCCACGCGACGAAGCCGTCGGGGCGCACCAACGCTGCACTCAGGCCCAGCCGGTCCTTCGCGTCATCGGCGACATATGTGATCCGGTCGCCCCAGCGGCTTGCAAGCATCCGCAGCGACGCACGGGAGCCGAAGTCCAGCAATAACCCTTTCGCCGTCCTGAGACGTTCTCCGACCGTCGTCCCGTCAGCGAATTCGAAATCGGGAGCACTCCGGCCGACAAGCGGATGGCTGCCCCGAGATCGTAGCGGAGCGAAACGCCGCGCACGCGCTCGGCGAAATAGGTCGCACCGTCCCGCGTCTCGATGAGATCGCGAATGATGGCTTGGAGCGCGCGGGTGCTCGGTGTCGGCCGCATGATCGCGACCTGCGCGCGCGACCAGTCGAGGATTTGCGCGCCCACAGGATGCCGCTCGCGCGAATAGCTGTCGAGGAGATCGGCCGGTGCGCCGCCGCAGATCGTCGCCGCCAGCTTCCAGCCCAGGTTCATCGCATCGCCAAGACCAAGATTGAGGCCCTGGCCGCCCAGCGGCGAATGGATGTGGGCAGCGTCGCCCGCCAGGAGCACACGCCCTCTGCGATACGTGGTTGCCTGATGGGCCCGATCCGTCCAGGTGGCGGCGAGCCGAAGCGCCGTGACGGTGACGTCGGTGCAGGAGACGCGACGCAGGACGCTCTGCACATGCTCGCGTGTGATCGGCTCGGTGCGGTGGAAAGCTCCGCCGTCGAAATCGACCATCGCGATCGTCCCGGGCTGCGCATAGGTATACATGCCGGCGGGCGTGTAGTTGCGGCCCTGGCGAAGCCTGTCCGGATCGGCCAGCTCGACGTCGATGGAATAGCCCGTGAACTCGGGGTCGGTGCCGACGAAGTCAAAGCCACCGATCTTGCGCACCGTGCTGCGGCCACCGTCGCATCCGACAAGTCATCTTGCCCGGAAGGTCTCGCCGGCCGCCTGCACTGTCACGTCTTCGCTCGAGGCGACAACGGCATTCACGGCAAAACCGCGCCGGATCTCGACGCCCATGCTGCGTGCCCGCGCAGCCAGAACGGATTCGAGCGTTGCCATATCGACGGCGAGGTTGGCATCGGCCGACGTCGGCAGACGCCAGGACCACTTCGCCACATCGATGTTGTCCTGATAGAACTGGAGGCCGGCGAAATGACCCGCGGGCCGTCGCGTCTGCTGCATCCAGTGGGCTGCACGCTTGATCGCGTCTGAGGTAAGCTGCTGCGCGGCCACGATCTCTTCCAGCAGGCCACGCCGGTGAAAGGCCTCGAGTGTGGAGATCGAAAGACCGCGCAGGCCAAACGGGAGTTGCTTCAGGGCCGAATGCGAATCTTGCGATTGCTCCAGCACCAGCACCTGGAGACCGGCGAGCTGCAACTCGCACGCGAGAAACAGGCCGACGGGACCGGCACCGGCAATGACGACATCGTATGGAATCGAGGATTGATCGTGCATGAGACGCTCCTGTGGTCGATGTTCGACCGGAGCGTTCCCTGGGCTTGAGAATCACACGGACGAACGATTGGGCGCCTTGGTGGCGTCCGATGTTCGTCGCGGGGATCCCTTGCACAAGGCCAAAGACCAGAGCTTTCGTTACCGAAAGGACTTGGGCTTACCAGACCAAGTCTGCCTTTTCCGACAGGAGACGTATAGTTTCGTGGCGATCGATCTGCAACGAAAAAGGCACGGCGCTTGCGGCGCCGTGCCTTTCACATTCATGTGGCCCGGATCAGCTGTAGATCTCGAACAGGCCGGCGCCGCCCTGGCCGCCGCCGATGCACATCGTCACCACGCCCCACTTCGCCTTGCGGCGCGCGCCTTCCTGGAGCAGATGGCCGGTGAGACGTGCGCCGGTCATGCCGAAGGGATGGCCGATCGCGATCGAGCCGCCATTGACGTTGTACTTGGCGGGATCGATGCCGAGCTGGTCGCGGCAATACAGGCACTGGCTGGCGAAGGCCTCGTTGAGCTCCCACAGATCGATGTCGTCGATCTTGAGGCCGGTGCGCTTGAGCAGCTTCGGGATCGCGAACACCGGACCGATGCCCATCTCGTCGGGCTCGCAGCCGGCGGTCGCCCAGGCGACGAAGCGGCCGAGCGGCTTGAGGCCGCGCTTCTCGGCGTCCTTGGCTTCCATCAGCACGACGGCGGCGGCGCCGTCCGAGAGCTGGCTGGCATTGCCGGCGGTGACGAACTTGCCGGGGCCCTTCACCGGCTCGAGCTTGGCAAGGCCCTCCAACGTGGTCTCGGGCCGGTTGCACTCGTCACGGTCGACGACGTAGTCGACGATGCTCTCCGCCTTGGTCTGCTTGTCGACGACCTTCATCTTGGTCTTCATCGGGACGATCTCGTCCTTGAACTTGTTCGCCTGCTGGGCCGCGGCCATGCGGCGCTGCGATTCCAGCGAGAACTCGTCCTGGTATTCGCGGCTGAGCTTGTAACGCTCGGCGACGATGTCGGCGGTGTCGATCATCGCCATGAAGATGTCGGGCGCGACCTTGAGCAGTTCCGGATCGATCGATTCCTTCGGCGTGCCACCGCCGGGCACCGAGATGCTCTCGACGCCGCCGGCGACGATGCAGTCGGCGCCGTCGGAGCGGATCGAGTTGGCGGCCATCGCGATGGTCTGGAGCCCTGAGGAGCAGAAGCGGTTCACCGAGACGCCGGCGGTGGTCTTCGGCAGGCCGGCGAGCAGAGCGGCCTGGCGGCCGATGTTCGGCGCGCCGTGGGCGCAATTGCCGAGGTAGCAGTCCTCGACATAGTCCTTGTCGACGCCGGCGCGATCGACCGCGTGGCGGATGGCGTGGGCCGCGAGCGACATCGGCGGCGTGATGTTGAACCCGCCGCGGCCGGATTTCGCAAGACCCGTGCGCGCATAGGAAACGATGACGGCTTCACGCATTGTTTTCTCCCTTGTCGAACGATTTTGAACGGAGCGTCCTGGTCGCCATTGGTACACAAAGTTGGAAGGCTGCGGGAGAAATAAAAACGCCGCCCCCGGTGAGGGAGGCGGCGTTGTTCCGCGGGTCGGAATATATGATACGCGTCATTCCGGGGCGGCTCGAAGAGCCGAACCCGGAATCTCGAGATTCTCAGGTGCGCAATTGCGCACAGGAGTTTACTCTTCGCGTGCCCCGGAATGACGGAGTGTCAGAACGTCAGCGCCTTGGCCTGCTTGACCTGCGGCAGCGCCTGCACCTTGGCGAGCACGTCGGCCGGCACCGCGCCGTCGACCTCGACCAGCGCGATGGCGTCGCCGCCCAGCTTGACGCGGCCGAGATGGAAGGTCGCGATGTTGAGCTTGGCGGCGCCAAGCAGGCTCGCGAACGCGCCGATGAAGCCGGGCTTGTCCTCGTTGGTCACGTAGATCATCGACTTGCCGAACTCGGCGTCGACGCGGATGCCCTTGACGTCGACGAGGCGCGGCTTGCCGTCATGATACACGGTGCCGGAGACCGAGCGCTCCTGGCGCTCCGTCGCCACCGTGACGGTGATCAGGCTCTCATAGTCGCTCTGGGCGGCGCGCACGATCTCGTCCACCACCATGCCACGCTCCTTGGCGACCACGGGCGCGGACACCACGTTGACCTCGCCCAGCATCGGCCGCAGCAGGCCCGACAGCACGGCGGAGGTGATCGCCTTGATCTTCATCTCGGCGACATGGCCCTCATAGGTGATCTCGACCTTGAGGATGCCGCTCTCGGTGAGCTGGCCGGCGAACGAGCCGAGCTTCTCGGCGAGCGCGATGAACGGCTTCAGCTTCGGCGCTTCTTCCGCCGTGATCGAGGGGAAGTTGACCGCGTTCGAGATGGCGCCGGTCAGCAGATAGTCCGACATCTGCTCGGCGACCTGGAGCGCGACGTTCTCCTGCGCTTCGGTGGTGGAGGCGCCGAGATGCGGCGTGCAGATCACGTTGGGATGGCCGAACAGCACGTTGGTATTCGCGGGCTCCTCGACGAAGACGTCGAAGGCGGCGCCCGCGATGTGCTTGGAATTCAGCGCATCGACCACCGCCTGCTCGTCGACGAGACCGCCGCGGGCGCAGTTGATCAGGCGCACGCCCTTCTTCATCTTGGCGATCGCGGCAGCATCGATGATGTTCTTGGTCTTCTCGGTCAGCGGGGTGTGCAGCGTGATGAAGTCGGCGCGCTTGAGGAGGTCGTCGAGATCGACCTTCTCGACGCCGATGTCCTTGGCGCGCTCCGGCGACAGGAACGGATCGAACGCGACCACCTTCATGCGCAGGCCGAGCGCGCGGTCCGCGACGATCGAGCCGATATTACCGCAGCCGACCACCCCTAACACCTTGCCGGTGATCTCGACGCCCATGAAGCGGTTCTTCTCCCACTTGCCGGCCTGGGTCGAGGCGTCGGCCTGCGGGATCTCGCGGGCGAGCGCGAGCATCAGGGTGATGGCGTGCTCGGCGGTCGTGATCGAATTGCCGAACGGCGTGTTCATCACGATGATGCCCTTGGCCGTGGCGGCGGGGATCTCGACGTTGTCGACGCCGATGCCGGCGCGGCCGATCACCTTGAGGTTGGTTGCCTTCTCGAGGATCTTGGCGGTCGCCTTGGTCGCGGAGCGGATCGCGAGGCCGTCGTAATTGCCGATGATCTCGGCGAGCTTGTCCTTGTCCTTGCCGAGATTGGGCTGGAAGTCGACCTCGATGCCGCGATCCTTGAAGATCTGCACGGCGGCGGGCGAGAGCGCGTCGGAAATGAGAACTTTGGGTTTGGTCATGGGAATGATCCTCTACCTTCCTCGCAAAGAGGGGCGGCCTTCGGGAGCAGGGTGATGCTGTTTCTTCTCCCTCTCCTCGTTCTTACGGGGAGAGGGTTGGGGTGAGGGGCAGCCACAGGCGAAGGTACTCGCGGAGAGAGCCCCTCACCCGGATTGCTGCGCAATCCGGCCTCTCCCCGTAAGAACGGAGAGAGGCTAAGAAAGCTCACGCCGCCTTGGCGAGCTGCGCCTTGGTCTCGGCGAAGGCCCAGTCGATCCACTGGGTCAGGAGCTCGACGTCCCTGGCCTCGACAGTGGCGCCGCACCAGATGCGCAGGCCGGCCGGTGCATCGCGATAGTAGGCGAAGTCGTAGCCGGCGCCTTCCTTCTCGACCAGCGCGACCAGCTTCTTGGAGAACTCGGCCTGCGCGTCGTCCGAGAGCGCGGTGAGCGCGGGATCGATGAACTTCAGGCACACCGAGGTGTTGGAGCGGATCGAAGCGTCCTTGGCCAGGAAGTCGATCCAGGGCGTCTTCGCCTTCCAGTCGGCCAGCACCTTGGTGTTGGCGTCGGCGCGCGCGATCAGCGCCTTGAGGCCGCCGATCGACTTGGCCCAGTTCAGCGCATCGAGATAGTCCTCGACGCAGAGCATCGACGGCGTGTTGATGGTCTCGCCGACGAAGATGCCTTCGTTGATCTTGCCGCCCTTGGTCATGCGGAAGATCTTCGGCAGCGGCCAGGCCGGCTTGTAGGTCTCGAGCCGCTCCACCGCGCGGGGCGACAGGATCAGCATGCCGTGCGCGGCCTCGCCGCCGAGCGCCTTCTGCCAGGAGAAGGTGACGACGTCGAGCTTGGCCCAGTCGAGGGCCTGCGCGAACGCCGCCGAGGTGGCGTCGCAAATGGTCAGGCCTTCGCGGGTCGCGCTGATCCAGTCGGCGTTCGGGACGCGCACGCCTGACGTGGTGCCGTTCCAGGTGAAGACGACGTCCGACTTCGGATCGACCTTGGAGAGATCGGGGATTTCACCATAAGCCGCATTGAGCTTGGTGACGTCCTTGAGCTTCAATTCCTTGACGATGTCGCTGACCCAGCCTTCGCCGAAGGATTCCCAGGCGAGCGTGGTGACGGGCCGCGCACCAAGCAGCGACCACAGCGCCATCTCGACCGCGCCGGTATCGGAGGCCGGCACGATGCCGATGCGATAATCGGCCGGCACTTCAAGCACTTCGCGCGTCAGATCGATCGCGAGCTTGAGCTTGGTCTTGCCGACCTTCGCGCGATGCGAACGGCCGAGCGCTGCGTCCTTGAGATTTTGGGCATTCCAGCCGGGGCGCTTGGCGCAGGGGCCGGAGGAGAAATGCGGCACGTTGGGCCGCGAAGCGGGCTTCGCTACAGTCATATTCTACCCTTCCAGATAGTAAGCCTCCCGTTGGGGGGAGGTGTCCCGCCGCGGCTGATACGGGAAACGGGAAGAGTCGTCAAGGAAGTTCCGGCACCTCACGCGCGAGTGATGGCGCTTCCGGCGCGATATCGGGGGATTCAACCCTGGCGAGCGCGTTCAGCAAGTCCGTGGCCTCGCTGATCAATTGCGCGGCTTTGCGTCGGCTGCCGACCTTCAAAATGCATTTGTCATTGGCCTGCACAACGTAGTCGTTGCCGACCTTGATCATCGAATAGCTTGTCATCGAAATCCCCGAACCGACCGAGCTCGGTGTCTGACGCTGCCGTAGCACCGTTCGTTCCCGGCTCAACGTGAACGACGGCTGGGTAGTTTACCGGCTCTTAACATGAACGAATGCGCGATCCGAATTCGCTGATTACGCAAGGCGCGCGACCGGAGCCCCATTCCGATACAATCGGAATGGGGCTCTTGATTTTTGTGTTGACGCGTTTTCTTTACGCGAACCGATATCCACTTCGCTCGAAAACGCTCTTACTGCCTCAAAAGCGGACAGTCATGCCGACATGACTCGCTGTGAATCCGAGCCGCTTGTAGAAGCGCTGCGCGTCTACTCGCGTCTGATGCGTCAACAGCTCGACCAGGTTACAGCCACGCGCTTTCGCTTCCGCGATGGCCCATTGCACCAATTGCTCGCCGATGCCGCGGCTGCGACAATCGGCGGCAACGCGCACGTCTTCGAGCAGACCGCGGATGCCGCCTTGCGAGCTGATGCCCGCCAGCACAGCAAGTTGCAGGCAGCCGACCACCCTGCCCTCGCTCTCGGCAACCACCAGCGCGAGATTTGGATCACGCTCGACCCGCGCGAACGCCTCGTAATAGGCGGCAGGCAGCGGCTCCTCCACGCGCTCGCGGCCGCGCCCGAGATGATCGTCGGCGAGCATCGCCACGATCGCAGCGACGTCCTCGCGGCGCGCGCGACGAATGGAGACGGATTTGGCGTTCATACGGAAACTCCAGGACTCAGCGCGCCGGCGGCAGGCCGAGAAAGGTCTCGACTTCGCCGATCCAGCGGCGGACCGCCGCGTAACGACCAAGATCGAAGCCGCCCTCATGCGCGACGCGCGTATAGGCGAGCAGCGAGACGTCGGCGAGCGAAACCGCTTCGCCGGCGAAGAAGCGGCTGCCGGAGAGATGCTGCTCCATGCGGTCGAGCGCCGCATAGCCGCGCTTGACCTTTTCGGGATCGAGCTCGGAGGCGTCCTTGCCGAGATAGACGAGCTGAAAGCGGCACACCGCGATATAGGGCTCGTGGCTGTACTGCTCCCAGAACAGCCATTCGTCCATCTTGGCAGCAGTAAAGGCGTCGCGCGGGATCAGCGCGCTGTCGCGGGCGAGGTAGCGGATGATGGCATTGGACTGCGCCAGCGTGCGGCCGTCGTCGAACGCAACGGTCGGCACCTGGCCGGCGCCGTTCATCGCCAGAAATTGCGGCGTGCGCGTCTCGCCCTTGCGGGTGTCGATGTCGATCCAGTCGTAGGGCAATGCGAGCTTGTCGCAGACCCACTTCACCTTGAGACAATTGCCGGAGTTGGTATCGCCGTAGATCTTCATCGCTGCCGCCCCGCTTCGGAGCGACAGAGCATCAGGACGGAGGGAATCTGTCAACCGCGCTGCGGCGATGCAGCGTCAGAACTTGTAGCCGAGTCCGACGCGCGCATTGTTCAGCGTCACCGAGGTGTTCATGACCGGCGAGAATTTCACGTATTCGTATTCCACGCGCGCGAACAGACCGTCCCAGATGCAGTATTCGACGCCGAGGCCGGCGGTCCAGCCCACCGCGAATGCGTTGGTTCGACGCTGAGTCTGCGACTGAGACTGAGCCGGAACGGCCTGCGGCGCTCCGAAGGTGGTCGTCGTCAACGTGGCGCCGCCGACGACAATCGTATTCGTCACATCCTGACGCAAATCCACGATGCTCGTCACCGAGCGGGACACGTCCATTCGGCCGACCGCAGCGCCCATGAAGGCATACGGCATGAAATCGCCGCCGTCCCAACCCACCCGGCCCCGGAGCGTGATCATGTCCTTGACTTTCGCCGCGGCAGTGCCGGTCAGCGTCACGTCATAATTGTCGGTGACGTTCGCAGCGTGCGCGTCGCCGGGCGGGTTGACGATCGTGAGCGAGTTGGTGCCCGACGTGAGCGTCGAGAGGTTGTTGAAGTAGCTGTAGGTGCCCTCAAGACCGAGAATGGCATCGTACCATTGCCAGTTGCGGCCGACGAAGGCGCCGAAATTTGTGCTCTGCGTGTTGGTCTTGTTCATCAGCGACCAGTTCGCGGTCGGCTGCTGCAGCACGCTGTCGCGGAAAATGAAATTGGTCAGGCCGACGACGCTCTGGCTGAAGTCGGTCGCGTCGGCCGTGTAGCCGCCATTGACGCCGACATAGGCGCCATCCCAACGATGGGACGTCTTGGACAGACCGTCGGTGAAGCCGCCGCGCAGGACGGGCAGATCCGGCATGTCGGCCGCGTGTGCGGCGGATACAGATCCGAACACCGCCGCCACCAACCAAAGCCTACGCATTGCAACGCTCCAAATCGAACTCGAACTTTCGCCATGATCATGGCTCGTTAACCTTAACCAATGGTTGCGCCGGAGCCCTTCGTCGCCGCGAGCAATGAAAAATACGCAAAGCAAAACGGCGCGGGATGATCCCGCGCCGTTAAGAAGTCCTAACCGATGAGGCTGACGATCAGCCCTTGGTGACGAGCGGCGGCGGCACGTAGGCCGGCGGGCTGTTGAGATCCCAGCGCACGCCGAGCTTGAGGTCGTGCGAGGTGAGCTCCTTGAGCTTGATCGAGGTCGGGCCCGAAGCGCTGTTGTCGAACAAGCGGAAGTTGCCGGGCGCCGCGTCGCCGAGGTTCATGTAGCTGTAGGCAAGTTCGACGGTGAACCCGGGATTGACCTTGTAGGCGAGACCGGCGTGAGCGGCCCAGGCGAAGTTCCACTTTCCGCTGTCGGCGAAGTAGGCAACGCTGGCGCTCGGGGTCGGGGTCAGTGCGGCGAGATAGGCAATGCCGTCGTCGCGGAAGCCGCTGATCTTGTTGTAGGAGCCGCCGACACCGGCGCCGATGAACGGGGTGATGCACCACCAGGTGCCGAGATCGACATAGGCGTTGGCCATGACGACCCACTCGGACTTGCTGCCGCTGTAGTTGTCGGAACCGACGAAGCCGGGCCCAATGACGTTGTCCGCACCATGCAGGTTGGCCTTGCCCCGGTACTGGCCGATCACGTCCGCGCGAAACCAGTTGTTGAAGCGATAGCCGACGCCGAGGTCGAACAGCGGGGACGAGTCGAAGCCGAGTCCCTCCGTCGTCTTCGTAAACCCGGGCGCTACGGTGGCCTCGATGCTCTTGGCGCGCTGGTTGGTCATGCCGATGTCACCGCGCAGATACCAGCCGCCGAAGTCGGCGGGCGGAGCCGGCGGCGCGTACATGGGAGGGGGCGCCGCGATCGGCATATCGGCGGCGAACGCCATCGACGAGATCAGGGATGCCGCACCCGCGGCAAGGAGAGACTTAACGCTACGCATTGGCTTCGTCCTTATGGCCGGTGAGGCAAAATGCAGACGCCTCACGTTCTGGAAACTCACGGCCCGGACGATGGCAGCAAATGTTTAAGCGCCACTTAACCCTAATTTTTAAGGTTGATTTTTTCTGACTGTACACGCGGATGCGGCGGAAGCGTTGCAAAAATGCAGCGCCCTTTGTCCTCATTTGCTAACGATGTATGAAGCCGTGTTGCGGCAAAAAAGGATCTGTTAACGCGCGTGCCGCGGCAGTTTCGGCAGGAACACGGCGAGCAGCCCGATCGCCGGGAGGTAAGCGCAGACCTGATAGACGAACTCGATCGAGGTGTGGTCGGCGAGCTTGCCGAGCACGGCCGCGCCGAGGCCTCCGATGCCGAAGGCGACGCCGAAGAACACGCCGGAGATCATGCCGAAGCGGTGCGGCACCAGTTCCTGCGCGAACACGATGATCGACGACGTCGTCGACGAGATGATCAGGCCGATGATGACGCTGAGCACCGCGCTGGCGTGGAGCCCGGCATAAGGCAGCGCCAGCGTGAACGGCAGCGCGCCCAGAATCGAGATCCAGATCACGATCTTGCGCCCGAAGCGATCCCCGAGCGGACCACCGAGAAACGCGCCGACCGCGTTCGCGGCAAGGAAGACGAAGAGATAGATCTGGGCGGCCTGCGTCGACACGCCGAAGCGGTCGATCAGATAGAAGATGTAATAGCTCGACAGGCTCGAGACGTAGAGCTGCTTCGAGAACAGCAGGGCCACGAGCACGAGCAGCGCGACCGCGACGCGGCGCGAGCTCGGCGCGTCAGGATGGGCTTGAACCGCCGCCGTCTTCTTCGCCTTGATCTGCGGCGCGTACCAGCGGCCGATGCGCCAGAGAACGACGATGGCAAGGAACGCGATCGAGGAGAACCAGGCGATGCTGCCCTGCCCGAACGGCACCACGATCAGCGCCGCCAGCACCGGGCCCATCGACGTGCCGAAGCTGCCGCCGAGCTGGAACACCGATTGCGCGAAGCCGTAGCGGCCGCCGGAGGCGAGCCGCGCGATGCGCGCGGATTCCGGATGAAACACCGCCGAGCCGAGACCGACCAGCGCAGCGGCGACGAGGATGACGAGATATTGGTGCGCGGCGCTGAGCAGCAAGAGACCGAAGAAGGTCGAAGCCATGCCGATCGCCAGCGAATAAGGCTGCGCCTTCTTGTCGGTGTAGTGCCCGACCACCGGCTGAAGCAGCGAGGCCGTGAACTGGAAGGCCAGCGTGATCATGCCGATCTGCGCGAAGTCGAGCGCGTAGGTGTCCTTCAGGATCGGGTACACCGAGGCGATCAGCGACTGCATGGTGTCGTTGAGGAAGTGCGAGAAGCTGATGCCGGCGAGCACGACATAGGCCGGCCCCGCAGCCCTGGCGGCAGCGGGCGCCACGTCGCTGACGACGACGGGCTCGGTCAGCGTTTCCGCAGGTACGACGACAGGCTTGTTCAACGGATCAATCCCGGCAGGCGCGGCGAACCGCCGCATCCGCTAGTTACGATGCAAGCGGCGATGGAACCACCGCCAAACGTCGATGGCTGGGATGCGCTTCGCGGCCGGTTTCACCGCGATGCAGCGCGGCCTGCATGGTTCGAGACGCCCGCTTTGGGCGGGCTCCTCACCATGAGGGTTTCAGATTTCGCCGAGAAACAAGACCTCATCCTGAGGGCCCGCCAAAGGCGGGCGTCTCGAAGGATGGCTGCGAGCTCAGGCCGCCGCCTGTCCGAGCGCCGAGACGATGGTGTCGACGACGTCCTCGACCAGGATGCGGTCCTCGCCTTCGCCCATGACGCGGATCACGGGTTCGGTGCCGGAGGAGCGGATCAGCAGGCGGCCATGGCCGTTGAGGCGCTTCTCGCCGTCGGAGATCGCCGATTTGACGTCGGAATCGTCGAGCGGCTTGCCGCCTTTGTGCCGGACGTTCTTGAGGATCTGCGGCAGCGGATCGAAGCGGTGGCAGACTTCCGACACCGGCCGGCGCGACTTCTGCACCACGGCCAGCACCTGCAAGGCGGCAACGAAGCCGTCGCCGGTGGTGGCGTAGTCGGACAGGATGATATGGCCGGACTGCTCGCCACCGAGATTGTAGCCGCCGCTCAGCATCTGCTCGAGCACGTAGCGGTCGCCGACCGGCGTGCGCACGAGATCGAGCCCCTGCCCTTTCAGGAAGCGCTCGAGCCCGAGATTGGACATCACGGTGGCGACGATGCCCGGCCGCGACAGCCGGCCGTCTTCCTTCCAGCTCTGCGCGATCACCGCGAGCAGCTGGTCGCCGTCGACGACATGGCCGCGCTCGTCGACCAGGATGACGCGATCGGCGTCACCGTCCAGCGCAATGCCGATGTCGGCGCGCATCTCGCGCACCTTCTTCGACAGCGCTTCCGGCGAAGTCGAGCCGCAATCCTTGTTGATGTTGAAGCCATCGGGCTCGACGCCGATCGGCACCACGTCGGCGCCCAGCTCCCACAGCGCTTCCGGCACCACCTTGTAGGCGGCGCCGTTGGCGCAATCGACGACGACGCGCAGCCCGTCGAGTGACAGATCGCGCGGCAGCGTGCGCTTGGCGAATTCGATGTAGCGGTCATGCACGCCGTCGATACGGCGGGCGCGGCCGAGGCTCGCGCTCTGCGCCAGCCGCTTGTCGATGGGCTCGTCGAGCAGCTGCTCGATCTGCTTCTCGACGTCGTCGGAGAGCTTGAAGCCCTGCGGACCGAACAGCTTGATGCCGTTGTCCTCGAACAAATTGTGCGAGGCCGAGATCATCACGCCGAGATCGGCGCGCATCGACTTGGTCAGCATCGCAACCGCCGGCGTCGGCATCGGGCCGACCAGCAGCACGTCCATGCCGACCGAGGTGAAGCCGGCGACCATCGCATATTCGATCATGTAGCCGGACAGGCGGGTGTCCTTGCCGATCACGACCCGATGGCGGTGGTCACCGCGCTGAAACGCAAGGCCCGCGGCCTGGCCGACCTTGAGCGCGAGCTCCGGCGTGATCAGTCCGTTGGCGCGGCCCCTAATCCCGTCCGTCCCGAAATATTTGCGGCTCATATCGTCCCCCACGCAACAACCAGGGAATCCCCTCTACAACCACGGAGTGCCCGAACGGGCCCCGCATCCCTGATTTGCTCAGGTCTTATAAGGCCATCACGGCTAACTTGGCTTCAAAAAATGTGATTAATCATTACGGAATAGGGGCCGCCTTCGCCCCGCTAACTAATTGTTAACACTATATTTCCCGTTAGGGAACCGAAATGGGGCGGAACCCGCCCCTATTTGGAGCGCTTCACATGGCCGTCGCCGCGGCTCGGCGCCGGCTGGGTGACGTTGACGGGATCCGAGCCCGGGAAGGTCTCTTCGAGGCCCTCTTCCAGGGCGTCCTCGAGATCCTTTTTCTCCTTGATCTCTTCCGGTGTCGGTGCGGCGTGCGGTCTCGTCATGGCACCCTCCTCTCAAACGATTTGGCTGTGCATCCAACCATGCTAGATGACCCCTCGATCTTCCGATGCAAGACTTTCGGATACGAGACGGGCCCGGGGACACGTTCATGAAGCACATCACCTGTATCGACGATCTTCGCGCGCTGCATAAGCGCCGCGTGCCGAAGGCGTTCTTCGATTATTGCGACCGCGGCTCCTATGCCGAGGAAACGCTGCGCGCCAACCGCGAGGACATGCAGGCGATCAAGTTCCGCCAGCGCATCCTGGTCGACGTCTCCAAGCGCGACACCTCGACCACGATCCTCGGCGAGACCTCGACCATGCCGCTGGTGCTCGCGCCCGTGGGCCTGCTGGGCATGCAGCATGGCGACGGCGAGATCCACGCCTGCCGCGCCGCACAGGCCGCCGGCATCCCGTTCACGCAGTCGACGATGTCGATCTGCTCGATCGAGGACATCGCCGCCAGTGTCGAGAAGCCGTTCTGGTTCCAGCTCTACGTGATGAAGGACCGCGGCTTCATCAAGGCGCTGATCGAACGCGCGATCGCGGCGAAATGCTCGGCGCTGGTGCTGACCGTCGATCTCCAGGTGATCGGCCAGCGCCACCAGGACATCAAGAACGGCATGACCGTGCCGCCGGAATGGTCGCTCTCGAAGCTGATCGATTTCGCCACCAAGCCGGCCTGGGTGTCGGGTGTGTTGCAGGGCAAGCGCCGCACCTTCGGCAATCTCGCCGGCCACCTGAAGGTCAGCGACGACATCACGTCGCTGTCGACCTGGATCAACTCGCAGTTCGACACCTCGCTGAACTGGAACGACATCGATTGGATCCGCAGCATCTGGCCGGGCAAGCTGGTCCTGAAGGGCATTCTCGACGTCGAGGACGCCGAGCTCGCCGCGAAGACCGGCGCGCAGGCGATCGTGGTCTCCAACCATGGCGGCCGGCAGCTCGACGGCGCACCGTCCTCGATCGAGGTGCTGCCCGAGATCGTCGATGCCGTCGGTGACAGGATGGAGATCATGTTCGACGGCGGCATCCGCTCCGGCCAGGACGTGATGCGCGCGCTCGCGCTCGGCGCAAAGTCCTGCATGATCGGCCGCGCCTATGCCTATGGCTTAGGGGCCGGCGGCCAGGCCGGCGTCGCCAAGGCGATCGACATCATCCAGAAGGAACTGCTGACGACCATGGGCCTGTGCGGCGTCAACAGGATCGAGGAGATCGACGATCACATCATCGCGGTGTGACCGCAGCGTCGGTGCCGTAGGGTGGGCAAAGCGAAAGCGTGCCCACCATCCTGCAGGTCTGCGGATCGATGGTGGGCACGGCGCAGGCACACCTTTGCCCACCCTACGATTCCGAGGCGCTCGAAAGCCTCCACAATCTCGGCTGTCGTCCCGGCGCAGGCCGGGATCCATAACCACAGGCAGGCGCGGTTACGGGGACTCGGAGTGACCTGCTTCGCGCAACAACTTCATCTTGTGGTTATGGATCCCGGATCTGCGCGCGCCTAAGGGCGTGCTTGTCCGGGACGACGGAATTTGTGGCAGTAGTCGCGCCTCATATCTTGCACCCTCACATCGGCGGCGTGATCCCGTCCCTGCCGACGTTGACGCGGTTGGCTTCCAGCGAGCCGTCCTCCTTCTTCGCCGCGCCGAAGATGATCAGCTTGGCGCCCGGCTTGATCTCGGACCTGTCGCTGGCGACGAAGCTGACGATCGGGGTATCCGGCGACACCACGACTTTCTTCTCGCCGTCCTTGTATTTCACCGTGATGTTCTGACCGTCGGTGCCCTTCACGGTCTGCGTCACGGTGGCGTTGGTCATGGTCGAGTTGGCGCGCGCGTCCCAGGGCCGAAAACCTTCGGCCGCGCCGCGCTGGTTCTCCGGGAAGATATGCACCGCGATCGCCCTCTGGGTGCCGTCGGGCTCGGGCATAGCGGTGACGCCGATATAGGAGCCTTCCTTGATCTCCGACAGCTCCGTCTTCACCACGGCGAAGACCGCGACGTTGTCGGTCATGCGCACATTCACGTCGCTGCCTTCGCGCGTCTTGATGTCGAGCATGTTGCCGTCGACGTTCGCGATGGTGCCGCGGATACGCACCGTCGGCGCCTGCTGCGCCGAGACAGAGGAAACAGCGATAAAGGTCGCGAAGGCTGCCGCGACGGCGCGCGGCATCCAGGTGTTCGGCTTCGGCATGATTATCCCCTCCAGGGAGTTGCGACGGTCAAACACGGCAACCCCGTGTGACCGCCGCTATTCCCGGCCGTGACGATCACATCGGCGGCGTGAGGCCGTCGCGCCCGACGTTGACGCGGTTGGTCTCGAACGAGCCGTCCGGCAACTGCTTCATGAAGGCGATCACCTTGGCGCCGGCCTTCAGGTCGGTCTTGTCGCCGGGCACGAAGGTCACCACCGGCGTGTTGTCGGGGACGAACACCTTCTTCTCGCCGTCCTTGTACTTGACCAGCAGCGTATGGCCGTCACTGCCGACCACGCTCTCCGACACCGTGGCGTTGGTCATGCTCGAGTTGGGCTTGAGGTCATAGGGGCGCGAGCCTTCGCCGGTGCCGCGCATGCTCTCCGGAAACACATGCACCTCGACGGCGTTGTCGCCGCCGTCAGGCCCCGGCACCGTGGTGGCGCCGACGAAGGAGCCGGGCTTGATGTCGGCGAGTGAAATTTTGGTAATGCCGGACACGCGCACATCGGATGCGATGTGGAGCTTGACGTCCTCGCCGCTGCGCGACTTGACCTGCAGGATGTCGCCGTTGACGCTCTCGATCGTGCCGCGCACGCGCGTCGGCACCGGCGCCCTCTGCGCGAAGGCATAGAGGGTGGAAGCGGCCACCATCGCGACGGCGATGAGCGGACGTGTGAAAGTTGCACGTTGAACAGGCATGATTGTCTCCGATTGTCCCACTGGGATAGAACTCCGGAGGTGGTGCGCTATTCGCCGTTACCCTCTCAAGACTTTGTGAGATCGGCCTCGACCAATGCGCGCAGCTCGTCCGTGACCCGCGGCCGCCGGCCGAACCACAGCTCGAAGCCGCGCACGGCCTGGTGCAGCAGCATGCCGAGACCGTCGGCGGTCCTGAGGCCGCGTGCCTTTGCTGCGGCGAGCAGCGGCGTCACCAGGGGGACATAGACGAGATCGGCGACGACGGCCGCCTGCGGCAGGCGTGCAACATCAACATCGAGTGAAGGCTGACCGCGCATGCCGAGCGAGGTCGTGTTCACGAGAAGTTTTGCACGCGGCAGCACGTCGTCGATCCCGTCCCACGTAACGGGCTGCACGTTCGGCCCGAACTGCTTCGCCAGCGTCTCGGCCCGCGCGATGGTGCGATTGGCGAGATGGATGCGTTTGATGCCGCGCTCGCGCAGGCCGAACACGACCGCGCGCGCGGAGCCGCCGGCCCCGAGCACCAGCGCCTCCTCGGCCGTGTCCCAGCCGGGCGCGCTGGCATCGAGATTGTTGATGAAGCCCTCGACGTCGGTGTTGGTCGAGCGCAGCTCGCCGTCCTCGAACCACAGCGTGTTGGCGGCGCCGACGGCCTTGGCGCGCGCATCTGGCGTCGACAGCGCCAGCACGCCCTCCTTGTGCGGGATGGTGACGTTGGCGCCGACGAAGCCGCGCAGCGACAGCCGCAGCACGAAATCGCGGAGATCCTCGGGCGGGACGGCCTCGATGACATAGCCGCCGGCGATACCGAGCGTGCGCAGCCAATAATGATGGATCAGCGGCGAGCGCGAATGCGCGGCGGGCCATCCGATCAAACAGGCTGCGGGAGCCTTGGTCACGGTCATCTTCTCCCCGGATCGTATCGGAGGCGATCCATTTCGCGTCCCGCGGGCTCTGTCAAGCGCGCGGGCACGATTCCCGCACAGCGCTTCCGCAAGGCCGTGATGCGGCGCCGGCTTGAGAAGGTGCGCGCCGTCAGGTCGCGGCCATATCATCGGCCGCGGACAGAGCCGCGCCGCCCTTGATGTCGGCGACCGCGCGCGCGATGGTCACGCGATAGCGCGCACGGGGCGGGACGCCATATGGGTGAGCAGCGCGCGGCGGACGGCGGGCGAGGCGCCGGTGATGAACAGCCGGATGCCCCGGCGGTGGGCCTTGGCGGCGACGCGGCCGAGCACGTTGGCCGCCGTCGAATCCAGGAACGGCACCGCGGCGAAATCGACCACCATGCCCTTGCGCTTGTCGGCGATGCCGTCGAGCACGCTTCCGATCGCGGAGGCGGCGCCGAAGAAAAACGCGCCGGTGATGCGATAGACCAGCACGTCGCGATCGACCAGACAGTCTGGATTGCTTCGCTGCGCTCGCAATGACGGAGAGGAGGAGGCTGCGTGAGTCCAACTTTCGCCGCACGCGTGGATACAGCCCCTCACACCCTCTCCCCGTAAGAACGGGGAGAGGGTGTGAGAGAGCGTGCTTCCCTCACTGCGCGAGAGACAGACTCACGCCGCGTGCTGATGCGCGGCGATGATCTGGTCGGCGGCGCGGCCCGTGACTTCGGCCATGTGGTCGAACGTACGGGTGAAGCTGCCGGCGCCGGCCGTGGCCGAGCGCAGCTCGACGATCAGCTCGCCGATCTCGGCTTCCGGCATCATGGCGCGGACGCAGTCCCAGCCGCTCCAGCCGTCGCGGGTGTCGAAGCCGAGGATCTGGCCGCGCCGCGCCGACAGGATCGCGTTGATCTTGGCGGTGGCATCCGTCGGGCAGACGATCTCGACCACGTGGATCGGCTCCAGCAATACCGGCTGGCATTGCGGCAGGCCTTCATTAAGTCCGACCCGCGCGGCGGTGCGGAAGGCGAGATCGGAGGAATCGACGCTGTGATAGGAGCCATCGGTCAGCGTCACCTGCACGTCGGTGACGGGGAAACCGAGCGGACCGCGCGTGAGCCCGTCGACGACACCTTCTTCCACCGCCGGGATGTAGTTGCGCGGCACCGCGCCGCCCACCACCTTCTCGGCGAATTTGAAGCCGTCGCCGCGCGGCAGCGGCTTGATGTCGAGCACGACATCGCCGAACTGGCCGTGGCCGCCGGACTGCTTCTTGTGACGGCCGCGCTGGGTGATCGGCTTGCGGATGGTTTCCTGATAGCCGATCGCGGGCGGTTGCGAGGTGACCTTGACGCCGAAGCGATCGCGCAGGCGTTCGCTGGCGACGCGCAGATGCATCTCGCCCTGGCCCCACAGCACGGTGTCGTGGGTCTTTGCGTTCTGCACGACCATGAGCGAGGGATCCTCCTCATGCAGCCGCGTCAGCGCCTGGCCGAGCTTGACGTCGTCCTTGCGGTCGGTGGCCGCAACCGAGATCGCAAGCACTGCCGATGTCGGTTCTGCCGTGACCAGCGCCGCCGGCTGGGTCTTGCCGCTCGAGACCATGTCGCCGGTCTTGACCGGATCGAGCTTGGCGAGCGCGACCGTGTCGCCGGCTTCCGCCGCGGCACGCTTGGTGTCGTAGGCACCGTTGACGGCGAGGATGCCGGAGATGCGCCCCGCGCCGCCGGAGGAGGATTGCAGCGTGGCACCGTCGTCGAGATGGCCGGCGAGCAGCCGCGTCAGCGACAGCTTTCCGCCATGCTGCGAATGCAGCGTCTTGAAGACGTAGCCAAGCGCGTCCTTGCTCTCCGGTGCGCCGAGACGCTTTGCAGTCTCCGCAACACCCGGCGCCTCGTGGCGCAGCGCCTTCATCAGGCGCAGCACGCCGTTTTCGCGCGCCGCGGCGCCGAGCAGCACCGGGCAGATCAGCCCTTCGCGCAATTCGCGGGCGAGATCGTCGAACACGGCATCGCGCGGCGGCTGGATGTCTTCGAGCAGTTGTTCCATCAGCGCATCGTCGTGGTCGGCGAGCTTCTCCAGCATCGAGAAGCGGGCCTCCTTCTCGCGGTCGCGATCGCCGCCTGCGAGCGCGATGACCTCGGAGGCCTTGTGCTCGCGATAGATGAAAGCGCGCTCCAGCGCGAGATCGACGAAGCCCTCGATCAACTCGTCCTTCCAGATCGGGATCTGGCGCAGCACCAGCGGCACGCGCGAGGCGGGTTGGAGCGTTGCGAGCGTCTCGCGGATGCGCTTGTTGGCGCGGTCGATCTTGTTGAGGAACAGGAAACGCGGAATCTTCAGCTCCTCCAGCTCGCGCAGGATGATCTGAAGCTGGGGCAGCTTCTTCTCGTCGGCTTCGCAGACTACGACCGCGGCATCGACCGCGGGCAACGCGGCGCGCATGTCGTGGGCGAATTCGACGGAACCGGGACAGTCGAGGAAGGTGTAGCTGTCGCCCATGAAACTCGTGGTGGCGGCAGTGAGGCCGACGGTCATCTTGTGATGACGGGCCTCGGGCGTGGCGTCGCCGACGGAAGTTCCGGCATCTACGCTGCCGGCACGCGGGATTGCGCCCGTTCGTGCCAATATCGCTTCAAGAAGTGTGGTTTTACCGCTTTGGAATGGGCCCACCAGCGCAATGCACCGTGGACCTCGGGGACTTCTGACGTCTTGTCCCATTCGCCGCCTCCTTGGTGTGGAGCTCGGCCCATGATTGGGTCGGCAAACGCGGATGCTCTGCCCGTCCCCGAGATTTGGCAAGCGTCAAACGTCGCTGCGGTGCGTCCTTGTGATCGCGCCGGTGGAACGGCGCGATCACACGCATAATTGTTAACGGCCGGGCCGGAGTTCCAGGCTTTCGAGGCCGGCGGCGACGTTGAGTCCGACCTGGCCCTGCACGCTGAGCGGCTGGAGCGCGATCGAATTGTTGGAGCCGCCGACCAGCGCATTGCCACCGATACCGACGCCGACCGAAGCGCTACCCTGCGCGCCGGCATAATTGCCCGAGAGATCGCCGGGGCCGAGCCGGTCGACCGGCGCGAACACGCCCCAGGCCAGCGTCGTCTCCTGGGTGATGCCGATGTCGAGACCGACTTTGCGGATGGTCGCGACATAGCGATCCTCCGGCAAACCGTCGGCACGCAGGACGCAGCCGAGATTGGTCAGCGATCCCACGATGAAGCCAACGCTGGCACCGCCGCGGCATTCGAGCACGCCAACCCGGACCATCCGCTGCTGCTGAGCGTCGCTGTTTGCGACGGAGGCAACGAGGCTGGCGGCAGTGAGCCCGGCGAAGATGAACGTACGGCGCATGAATGTCTCCGGCGATGAATGTGATGCGAGCAGAGAGTCGCGCCTGCAAGCGAGGCGCGACGTTCTATGCCACAAGAGTCGTAGTGGTGCCAGATCACGCGTGACGATAAGCGTGCAAACAATAAAAAGGCCCGCCAGAGGCGGGCCTTTTCGATAGGTATTTGCGACAGGCTCAGCGGAGATTGCCGCAGAAGCGCTGGATGCGCTTGCAGGCGTCTTCGAGGTCCGAGGTCTTGGTCGCGTAGGAGATGCGGAACGCCGGGCCGAGGCCGAAGGCCGAACCCTGCACTACGGCGACGCCTTCGGTCTCCAGCAGCTCGGTGACGAACTGCTCGTCGTTGGAGATCACGTTGCCCGACGGCGCTTTCTTGCCGATCGTGCCGGCGCAGGACGGATAGACGTAGAACGCACCCTCGGGGCGCGGGCACTCGATCCCGTTCGCTTGGTTGAGCATGGAGACGACGAGGTCGCGGCGCTCCTTGAACACCTTGTTGTTGGCGGGGATGAAGTCCTGCGGACCGTTCAGCGCCTCCACCGAGGCCCACTGCGCGATCGAGCACGGGTTCGAGGTCGACTGCGACTGGATGGTCGCCATCGCCTTGATGAGCTGGGCAGGGCCGCCGGCATAGCCGATGCGCCAGCCGGTCATGCAATAGGCCTTCGACACGCCGTTCACGGTGAGCGTGCGGTCGTAGAGGCTGGGCTCGACCTGCGCGACCGTGGTGAACTGGAAGTCGTCATAGACGAGGTGCTCGTACATGTCGTCGGTCATCACCCACACATGCGGATGCTTGACCAGCACGTCGGTGAGCGCCTTCAGCTCGGCCCTGGTGTAGGCAGCGCCGGTCGGGTTCGACGGCGAGCACAGGATCACCCATTTGGTCTTCGGCGTGATCGCGCGCTCGAGCGCTTCGGCCCCGAGCTTGAAGCCGGTCGCCGCGGTGCAGACCACCGGCACCGGCTCGCCGCCGGCGAGCGCCACCATCTCGGGATAGCTGACCCAGTACGGCGCCGGGATGATCACCTCGTCGCCAGGATTGATGGTCGCCATCAGCGCGTTGTAGAGCACCTGCTTGCCGCCGGTGCCGACGATGACCTGGTTCGGCTTGTAGACGACGCCGTTCTCGCGCTGAAACTTCGCGATGATGGCTTCCTTCAGCTCGGGGATGCCGTCGACCGCGGTGTACTTGGTCTTGCCGGCTTCGATGGCGTGGATCGCCGCCAGCTTGATGTTGGCGGGCGTGTCGAAGTCGGGCTCGCCGGCACCTAAGCCGATGACGTTGCGGCCCGCCGCTTTCAGCGCGCGTGCTTTATCCGTGACCGCGATGGTCGCGGACGGCTTCACACGGTCGAGCGCAGCGGCAAGGAAGGACATCGTCATCTCCTGACAAGCGTCGTGACCCATGGGTCGTCACGACTCTGATTGTGGGAATGAAGCCACCCTAAAACGTGTGCCGCTGCGCCGCAAGAAACTTCGGCCCGATCTCGAAAAAGTTTACGGATTCCGGCGTTTCGAGGCGGGATTTCCCGCAATATTCCGTAACTTTGCCGTCCGAATCCCTCATATCCGGCAAGGCCTGTCCTCGGAGCAATTTTGCGTGTTTGCCGTCGCCAAACCAGACCGTCGTCATGCCCAGGCTTAGCCGTCCGAAGGACGGCGTCGCTTTCGCTCGCCTATGTCCCGGGCATCCACGTTCTTTCTGCCGTGCGGCGAGGCGTGGATGGCCGGGACAAGCCCGGCCATCACGATGTGGAAGCATGGTGCCCTGAACCGATCGCCCCTCTCGCGGAGCAACGCATCCGCACGTTGACGCAAGCGTGATCTGATTTGCATCGTCGCGTGGAAATGATCTTCCGTGGCGTTGCAGTGCGGTAGGGTTTTCGAGTTTTTCTATTGGCTGGCTCTTGCGGCGGATTCGCATCGGCATCATTGTTTAGCCGCGTTGCGGGGCAACAAGCGCCGCGCCTTCCCGTCCTCGGTTTAGAACTCCCAGAATGTACAAGCTCTATTCGATGCAACGCTCCGGCAACAGCTACAAGGTCCGCCTTGCGCTGGCGCTGTTGAACTTGCCTTACGAAGCGGTCGAGGTGGACATTCTGCGCGGCGAGAGCCGGACGCCGGACTTTCTGTCCAAGAACCCGTCAGGCCAGGTGCCGCTTCTCGAGGTCGACGGCAACCGTTATCTCGCCGAGTCCAACGCCATCCTCTGGTACGTCGCCGTCGGCACGCCGCTCGCGCCGGAGAACCGCATCGATCGCGCCGAGGCGCTGCAATGGATGTTCTTCGAGCAGCACGCGCTCGAGCCGAACATCGGCGCCGCCTATTTCTGGCTGTCGCTGGTCAAGGGCGGCCGCGACCTCCAGACCCATTCGCTGGAGGACTGGATGGAACGCGGCTATGGCGCGCTCCAGGTGATGGAGAACCATCTCAAGACCAACGCCTATTTTGCCGCGCGCCAGCTCACGGTCGCCGACATCGCGCTGTACGGCTACACCCATCTCGCCGACCGCTGCGATTTCGACCTTTCGACCTTCCCGGCGATCCGGGACTGGCTGAAGCGCGTCGAGGCCGCGCCCGGCTTCGTCGCGATGGACTGGCGGCCGGCCGACATCGACGACCCCGCCAGCATCGCCGCCAGCGCCTGATGGCGCGGGCCTGGGCGAATAGCGGGCATAAGCGTCGTCTTTGCCGCAATCCCGCCATTTTCGTTGCGGCAGCCGCCGCAATATTGCCGGTTGAAACTGGGAAATTCTGGAAAGTCGCGGGTGATTCGCTCGCACGTTGAAGGATTTAGACCTATGATTCGGGCGTCCGGCACGGCAGGCTTTCAGGGCCAACCCGCTACCGTTTCGTCTTCCCGGCTGACCAACGCGGTCGCGGCCTCGCTCGCCGTCGCCGCGCTCTCGCTGTGCCTGATCGTCACCCTGACGGTGCTGTCGACCAAGGCGACCATGGCGATGGGCCTGCCGGTCTGATTCCCGTTTCATCCTGACCAGCCTTCAGGGCGCCGCGTGACCCGCGCCGACCGGCATCGCGACAGGACGTCGATGAAGTCACCTGTGGTAGTCGTTGCAATCACCCTGACTGCGGCCATCCTGGTCGCGGCCTCGCTGTTGATTTTCACCGGCATGCGCAAGAGCTCGGGCACCTCGACGCTGAATGCGCCCGCGTCGCTGCAACGCGTCAGGCACGCGCACTTGGTCTAAAATCATCCGAAAGCTTTGCGCGCCGCCGCAAGCCGCCCTTAAGCACTTCGCACGAATTCGCACCGCACCGGTGCAACCATCAGTCACTGTTGCCGCCTTACCTCGTTCAGGGAGGAACGAGACAGGCCCATGCGATACGGATGGCGTGCGATCTGTGGACCGGTGCTGACAGCGGCGACCCTGCTGCTGGCGATCCTTTTCGATCGCGCCATCCCCTCGCCCGCACCGCTGCTCGTCTGCATCGTGGCGCTTGCGGGCGCGCTGTCGGGTTTCGCCTCCGCCATCACCAGCGCAGCCTTCGCCGTGACCGGCACGGTGCTGCTCCTGTTCTTCCACCGAGCAATGCCCTTGGCGACCGCGGATCTGGTGCAGCTCGGCCTCCTCGCGGTGACGACCGCCGGCACTGCCGCGATCAGCGGCCTGATGCGCGAGCGGCTGCTCGGCACCTTTGCCGCCGAGCGCCAGAGCCACGCCACCGCCGCGCGGCTGTCGGCCGCGCTCGACCAGGTCGATATCGGCATCGTGCTGCTGGATGCCGAGACGCGCGCCGAATTCATCAACCGCGCGTTCCGCGATTATTTTGCGGTGCCGGACGACATCGCCGACGGCAAACCGCCCTTCGTCGCGCTGATGTATCACGGCCGCGACACCGGCGCGTTCGAGCTGCCGGAGGACGAGCTCGCCACCTTCATCGCGCAGCGCATGGAGATGGTGCGCATCGGCGATGCCACGCCGATCAACATCGCCTTGCGCAGTGGCGAGGTGCTGCGCTTCGTCTGCGCCGCGCTGCCCGACGGCGGGCGCATGCTGAGCTACACCCCGGTAACCGACCTCGTGCGCCACACCGATGCGCCCTCGCGCGCCGACTATTACCGTTCGCTGCGTGACCCCACCGGCCGCAGGCTGATCCGGCACCTGCGCGCCGCGGAATAGCGTCACAGCACGATTGATCGACGCGCCCTTCATCACGTATGAAGGTTGCTTCATCGATCGCGGAATTTCCAGATGTCGCTCACCGTTCGCTCCGTCACCAAGCAGGACTACGATCAATGGCTGCCGCTGTGGGACGGCTACAACGCCTTCTACGGCCGCTCGGGCCCGACCGCGCTCGCGCCCGAGATCACGCGGATGACGTGGCAGCGCTTCTTCGACGCCTATGAACCCTTGCATGCGCTGGTCGCCGAAAGCGACGGCCGGCTGCTCGGGCTGACGCACTACCTGTTCCATCGCAGCACCACCGCGATCGAGCCGTCCTGCTATTTGCAGGATCTGTTCACGCTGGAGGCCGCGCGCGGCAAGGGCGTCGCCTCGGCGCTGATCCATGGCGTGTACGAGCGGGCGAAACTGGCGGGATCGCCGCGGGTCTACTGGCAGACGCACGAGACCAACGTCACGGCGCAGCGCCTGTACGACAAGGTCGCGGAGCGGTCCGGCTTCATCGTCTATCGCAAGCTGTTCTAATCCCGCGCGCAGCCTGTGGATAACTACCGCTGTCACCTACGCGTTACATAGCGGGACTAGGCTCCACCTGCGTCTGATCAGGCCCCCCGTCACCGATCAAGCGCCCCAAAGCGGTCCCCGTCAGTCGCCGCGTCTGACAGGGGCCGCATTTTTTTGTCCGCTCTGCCGGCATGGCAGCAGCGCGGCGAGCAGCTTGCTGGCGCGGCGCACCGCGGTCACAATGTGCTGCTGCTCGTCTCACAGGATCTCCCATGGAAATTCGCAATCTCGGCGCCTCCGGCCTTCGCGTGTCTGCGGTCGGGCTCGGCTGCAACAATTTCGGCCAGCGCACCGACCTCGAGACCTCGCGCAAGGTGATCCATCGCGCGCTCGACCTCGGCATCACGCTGTTCGACACCGCCGACATCTATTCGAACATGGGCGGCTCGGAAAACGTGCTCGGCACTGTCCTGGGCGATCGCCGCAAGGACATCGTGCTGGCGACGAAATATTCCAAGCCGATGGCGGAGGACGGAACCAAGCAGGGCGCCTCGCGCCGCTACATCATGGCCGCCGTGGAAGCGAGCCTGAAGCGGCTGAAGACCGACTACATCGATCTCTACCAGCAGCACGACTATGACCCGCTGACGCCGATCGAGGAGAGCCTGCGCGCGCTCGACGATCTCGTCCGGCAGGGCAAGGTCCGCTACATCGGCAATTCGAACTTTCCGGCCTGGCGGATCGCCGAGGCCGAGTACGTCGCACGCGCGATGAATGTCAGCCGCTTCGTCTCCTGCCAGGACGAATATTCCCTGGTGGTGCGCGACATCGAGAAGGACTTGCTACCGGCAGCAACGGAATACAAGCTCGGCCTGTTGCCGTTCTTCCCGCTCGCCAGCGGACTTCTGACCGGAAAGTACCGGAAGGGCGAGAGCGCGCCTGACGACACCCGCTTCGGCAAGGTGCCGCGGCTGCGCGACCGCTACGTCACGCCGCGCAACGAGGACATCGTCGAGAAGCTCCAGGCCTTCGCCAAGGCGCGCGGCCACAGCATGCTCGAGCTTGCCTTCTCCTGGCTCGCCTCGCGCCCGCAGGTGTCGAGCGTGATCGCCGGCGCCACCCGCGTCGAGCAGATCGAGGAAAACGTCAAGGCGATCGCGTGGAAGCTCAGCACTGATGATCTTGCCGAGATCGACACGATCACCCTGGGCTGACGTTTGAAGCGCGGCGCTATTTCGCGCCGCGCCCCACCGTCTGCATCACTTCGAAGCCTTCGAATTGCGGATGGCCGAGATAAAGCGGCTTGTTGTCGCCGGCCTTGTGATGCGCGGCCCGAAAAGCCTCCGACTTGGTCCACGCCTCGAACGCCGCGTGGTTCGCCCACACGGTGTGCGAGGCATACAGCGTGTGGTCCTCGAGCTCGGGGCCGCGCAGCAGATGGAATTCGACGAAGCCCGGCACCTTGTCCAGATGCGTGTCGCGCGAGAGCCAGACCTGCTCGAAGGCGGCCTCGGAGCCCTTGGCGACGCGGAAGCGGTTCATGGCGATGTACATGGGTGGTCTCTCCTGATGCTCAGGCGATTATCTCGTCATTCCGGGATGCGCCGCAAGGCGCAGGCCCGGAATCCATAACCCCGATCGGGAGTATGGATTCCGGGCTCGCGCCAAGAGGCGTGCCCCGGAATGACGGCGTTTGTGGATTAGGCCACCAAGCCCTTCATCGGCCTTGCGCTTGCGCTGTCCGGGAACACCGTCTCGGCCAGCACGCGATCGGACAGGCCAAACTGGCCTTGCAGCACGCCCTTGATCACGGAGCGCAAGTCCGTGGTGGGCTTGAGGTCGCGGGCCTCATAGAGGTTGGCGGGCTTGAGGCCCGGCCAGTCGGAGATGACGCGGCCGCCCTTCACCGCGCCGCCGGCGAGCAGCGCGACGGTGGCGGTGCCGTGATCGGTGCCGTCGGTGCCGTTGATGCGCGCGGTGCGGCCGAATTCGGTGGCGACGACGACGACGGTATCGCGCCAGCGCTCGCCGAGGCCGTTCTCGAATTCGACGAGCGCGCCGTCGAGCCCGCCGAGCAGGAAGGCGAGACGCCCGACCGGGCCGCCTTCATTGGCGTGCGTATCCCAGCCGTCGAAGGCGAGCGCGGCGATGCGCGGGCCGTCGTCGGCCGCCATCAGCTTGGCGGCGCCGCGCGCGACCTGGCGCATCTGCGCGACCTGATTGCCGCCCTTCGGCTTCATGTCGTCGCCGCTTGCGGCCTTCTCCAACTGGAGGCCCTGCGAGAGGGCCATCGCCAACGCGGGATCGCGGTGACGGTAGAGATCGACGAGCCGCATCGCGGTGTCGTCGTCGGCCTGCGGCAGCGCCACCGGCGCCCAGCCGACGGTCGGCGCATTGCCGCGCAGCACCAGCGGCGTGGTCGGCCCGACCGCAAGGCCGCTCGACACGCGCTCGCCGCGCGGCAGCGCTTCCAGCGCGCGGTTGAGCCAGCCGGACTGCACCCGGCCGGGGCCGGCATAACCGCTTTCGAGCACGTCCTGGCCGTCGAAATGCGAACGGTCGCGATAGGGTGTCGCCACCGCGTGGATCACTGCGGCATGCATGTCGCGATACATGCGCGCGAACTCCGGCATAGCCGGATGCAGCGCGAAGAAGGAATCGAGCATGATCGCGGGATGCGCGCCGTCCGCCGCGAGCGCGATCGATCCGTGCAGGCCGGCATAATCGGGGTCACCGACCGGCGCGACGGTCGAGAGCCCGTCGAGCGCACCGCGCAGGATCACCACGATCAGCCTGGGATCGCGACCGTCGGCCGCGCGGGCGAATTTCGGCAAATAGGCCCAGGCCGCGAAGGAGGCACCGCCGAGCAGAAGACCGCGGCGCGAGGTGAGGAGCCGGTTCTCGACGCAGTCGATCATCATCATCTCCTCTGCATTTCCGGCGACATCAGCAGCAGCGCCAGCGCCTGCTGGCGCGATTCCGCGCGCTCGATGGTCCGCCGCGTTTCGATCGACGCCGCGTCTGCCGCTGCGAATTCCAGCAGGTCGAGCGGGTCGATGTTGTTGCCGAGCCGCGCGCCCATCTGCGCGGCGATGTCGAGCCGCAGCTTCATGCCTTCGGGCGCGGCCCAGGCCGCAACGGTGTCCGGGAAACCGTTGGGACCGGACGGCGACCACAGCGGCTGGCCGAGCAGATTGAGACCGTTCAGATAGGCGCCGGGATCCTCCGGCACGCGCGCGAGCAGCCGGCCGCTCGCGACCAGGAAATCGTAAGGGCTGCGCATCTTGGTCAGCGGCGCCTTCCAGGCCTCGTCAGAATCGACCAACGCGGTCGCCATGGCCTTGAGATCACCATCGGTCTTGACGAAGACGTCGCGCAGGCGCGCGACCAATGCCTGGGGCGGATCGTCGGCGACGAAATGACGAACGAGCTTGGTCGCGATGAAATTCGCGGTCGACGGATGCCGGGCGATGTCGGCGAGCGCCGCCTCGCCCTGCGCCAGCCCCGTCGGCTCGTAGGTCTTGCCGAGCAGCACTTGCGGCCCCGGCTGGTGCGCGTTGACGTTGAAGGCGAAGGAGCCGGGTGTGCCGAGCCCGCCTTGCCGTCCGGCAAAGGTCCAGCCCGTGATGATGCGCGCGAGCGAGGTGACGTCCTCCTGCGTGTAGCCGCCGCCGACGCCGAGCGTGTGCAGCTCCATGATCTCGCGCGCGAGATTTTCGTTGAGCCCGCGCTTGCGGTTTTGCCCCGCGCGCGAGTCCGGCCCAAGCGATTGCTGGTTGTCGAGGAAGAACAGCATGGCCGGATGCTGCTCGACCGCCTTGAGCATGTCGGCGAAGCGCCCGAGCACGTGCGGCCGGATCGCCTCGCGCTCGAACGCGCCGGCCCAGATCCGCGCCAGCTCGCCCTTGCTCGCGGAGATGCAGAAATGGTTGGACCAGAACACGACCAGCCGCTCGGTGAAGCCGCACTCGACCAGCGTGGCACGCTGCAAGCGCGCCAGCGCCTCGGCACGAAAGGTTTTCTGGATCACGTTGAGCGGCTGCGGTGCAGGTTTTGCGGCGGGCGGCGCGGCCATGTTCGGCTGCATGGTCTCGGGCTTCGCCGCAGCGTCCGCCGGCTTGGCTTCGGCCATCTGGCCGGCGATCTCGGTCGCAGCCGTGTTCAGCGAGAGATTGCGGCGCGGCCCGGGCTTCTGATCAGCCGGCGCCTGCAGTGGCGGCGCTTCGGGCGGCGTGCCGGCCTTGGCGGCGGCCTCACGTGCCTGCTTGACCTCGTCCTGATAGGCGAACACGGCCTGACCGAGTTGCGGCGTCGATTGCAGGCCGGGCGCCTCCAGCAGCACGCCGTTGGGACGCGCCAGTTCCGCCTTCACGAAACCGCGCGGATCGGACGCCGCGTTGATCAGATCGCCGGATGCCCCGCCGCGGGCGCCGAGGCCGAAGCGGTTGAGCGCGACGAGGGCGGCTTGCGAATCGCGGGCCATCGATTTGTCCTTCGCGGATTGCCAACCGCTTTCCTGGTCTGTGCGCGGCGGATAATATACTGCAGCCGGAGATGAACCCGACATGAAAATGACGGCACAGCTTTTGCGCAAATCATGACAATTCCGAAAGAATCCTCAATGCAGGGCCCGCGCCGTCTCACCTGCTCCCGCTGCGGCACCGAGTTCGGCTGCGACCTCTCGGGCACCTGCTGGTGCGCGGAGGAAACCGCGCGACTGCCGATGCCGGTCAAGGGCGAGGATTGTTTGTGCCGGGACTGTCTGCGCAAGGCGGCGGCGCGTAGCCCGGATGGAGCGCAAGCGTAATCCGGGCTACGGCAGTATCGTAGGGTGGGCAAAGCGAAGCGTGCCCACCATTTTCATTGCGCGTGTGGGGAGATGGTGGGCACGGCGCTTTGCGCCTTTGCCCACCCTACGAAGCGACAAAACTTACACCGCATGCCCCGGTGAGGTCCGCGCCATGCCGTCGAACGCGTCGAGCAGCTTCTCGCGCCAGGCGTAGACCGGATCATCCGCCTCCAGCAGCTTGAACGGGCTCGTCACGCGCGCCCACTGAAAACCGCCGAACACGATGTAGTCGGCATAGTTCGGCGCGCCGCCGCCGATGAAGGGCTGCTTCTTCAACGTTTGCCGCATCATCTCCAACGATTTGCGGAAGGCGACCACGCCGGCATCGCGGCTGGCCATGATCTCTTCCAGCGTCTTGCCGCCAAAGCGCGCCTCGCGCGATTGGCGGAAATAGGCGGCATCGACGTCGGCGAGATTCTTCGGGATGTCGGCGATGATCAGCGGAAAGATGCCGCCGACGATGGCGATGTCGCCGAAGGCGTTGATCATGCGCGCCATGGCGCGGCCGCCCTCGCCGCCGAACAGCGACGGGCGATCCGGAAACCTGTCTTCGAGATAGTTCGCGATCGTCCAGGAATCGACGACGGGCTTGTCATCGTGCAGGAGCACCGGGACCTTCTCCGAGCCGTGCGGCGCGATCGCGCTCTTCTCGGTGAAGCGCCAGGGCAGCGATTCCGCCGCCAGCCCCTTGTGCGCCAGCGCCATCCGCGTGCGCCAGCAATACGGGCTGAAGGGACGCGAGGCGTCGGTGCCGACGAGTTCGAACAGTTTGAGCGACATGGCCGGTGCTCCGTGATCGCGAACGCAGCGAAGCAATCCAGACTGCCGCCGCGGAGACATTCTGGATTGCTTCGCTGGCGCTCGCAATGATGATGTGGAGACCTCACCGCCCGTGCGTGCGCAAGAACCTCTCGCCGTCCTCCGTCACCGCGATCACCAGCCCGAGGCCTGCAACCGTCTCGCGCGCGACGTAGCCGCGGTCGGCGGCGTCTTCCCAGATGGTGAGGCGCGGGCACGAGGTCTTCCAGGTCGAAATCACCTCGGCATAGGCGCGCGGCTCGCGCGCGACCCATTCGACGAAGTCCAGCACCAGCGGATCGGCAGTCTCGCTCATTGCAAACCTCCCTTGTCGAAGGCCGCCAGCACCGGGGTGCGAACCAGCAGCCAGCCGCCATAGGCGACGTAGTAGCAGGCGATGGTGGTGATCAGCTTGTTCGACCAGGCGATGAATTGCTGGTCGGTCATGGCTTCGAGAATGCGGCGCGCGAGCGTGGTGCCGAGCATGGATGCTACGATCGCGACGCCGGCGAGCACGGGATCGAGGCTCGCGGCCTGGTCGATGATGCCGCCGAAATAGATCAGCTTGGTGAAGTGGCTGACGAGCTGGCACATCGCCTTCGTCGCCACCTTCTCGCGCCGGCCGAAATCGCCGCCGAGGAAGAAGGTGTCGAGCAGCGGCCCCGACACGCCGGTCATCAGCATCAAGCCCATGCAGATCGTGCCATAGACGGTGCCCTGCCAGAGCCTATCAGGGTCCGGCTTGATGTTCGTCGGCAGCAGCCGCGCCATGAACGGGGTGATGCCGAGCAGCAGCAGCGCCATCGGCTTGTCAGGCACGTAGCGGGTGAGCGACCAGGCCGCGAGCGCGATGGTCGCGCCGACCATATAGTTCGCGACGGGCCGCCAGCGGATATGCGCCCGCCACAGGAACGCACGCCAGCCGTTCGAGGCCATCTGCGTGATCGCATGCAGCACCATCGCGGTCGGCAGCGGCATCAGGGCCAGCAGCACGCCGATCAGGATCAGCCCGCCCGCCATGCCGAACAGCCCCGACAGGAACGCGGTGGCGACCATCAGCAATCCAAGGGCAGCGATCATCATGGGTGTCACGCGGGGTCTCCGTGGCAAGTGAGGGACGCAGACTGTGCGCTCTCCCTCGCCCCGCTTGCGGGGAGAGGGTGGGATGAGGGGGAGCCTCCACAAGGGAGGTGGCAGTTGGACTCGCGGAGACTCCCCCTCACCCGGAATTTGCTGTCGCAAATTCCGGCCTCTCCCCGCAGGCGGGGAGAGGCGAAGAAGCAGCCTCCCGCTCAACAAAATCAGCATGGATTACGCTGATATTTCTGCCTCGCTTGCTCCCCTCGCGCAAACTGAGTTATCTTGCCCTGGCATCAGCTTTCCTGAGGGTCGGTCATTTGCGGCGGCTGCTCTTTCTCAACGGCATCAAGGCATTCGAGGCGGCGGCGCGGACCGGCAGCTTTGCTGCGGCGGGCGTCGAGCTCAACGTGTCGGCGGCCGCGGTCAGCCGCATGGTGCATCTGCTGGAGGAGCGGCTCGGCGTCGCGCTGTTCGAGCGCAAGGCCAACAGGCTGGTACTGACGCAGGCGGGACGCGCCTATCAGAGCGGGCTGACGCCGATCTTCGATGCGCTCGCCAGCCTGACCGCGCAGGTGACGGCGCCGTCCAGCGTCCGCGTGCTCACCATCGGCGTCGGCCACACCTTTGCGATGCGCTGGCTGATCCCGCGCCTGTCGGAGTTTCGCAACGAGGAGCCCGACATCGAGGTGCGCTTCACCACCGGCGGCGCGTCGGTGCCGTTCGGCGAGGACTGGAGCTGCGGCATCAAGCTCGGCACCGGCGACTGGCCCGGTCTCGTCGCCGAGCCGCTGTTCGCCGGCGACCTCACGCCGGTCTGCGTGCCCCGTCTCGCCGCGAGCCTGAAGCGCCCGGCCGATCTCAGGGGACCCAGCCTGATCCGCGTCGCACATTCAGCCGAGGACTGGCCGATCTGGCTGAAGGCCGCCAACCTCGCGCGCATCAATGCGCGCGGGCCGGAATTCCAGTTCTACGGCCAGGCGCTCCAGGCCGCCGCCGACGGGCTCGGCATCGCCATGGGCATCCGGCCCTACATCGACGACGATCTCGCCGCCGGGCGCCTGGTAGCGCCGTTCGACCTCTCGGTGCCCAAAGGCATGCGCTGGTATCTGGTCTATCGCAGCTTCCAGACCGAGCAGCGCGACTTTGCCGCGTTCCGCCGCTGGATCATGCGGGCGGCGTCGGAACCCGCCGCCCGTCCGGCGAGGCGCACCGGCCGCACCACCGCGCGGAACTGAAATTCAGCGGTTCCGCGGGCAAAAAACCCCGTCGCATGTGAACCGCTTCACATCCTGAAATCCGCAAACGTGGTCCCCTGACCCTCCAACAAGGCGCTCGAGCAACAGACTCGACCAAGACACTCCGGGGACTACCAATGACGACCATCTATGACGGCTTTGACATCGAATCCTTCGAAGCTGGCAAGGGGCTGTGGCACGCCCGCATCCGGCGCGCCGATTTCAGCCTGGTTGCCATCGACGGCGTGCTGTTTCCGGCCATGGAGGTCGGCTTCGCCTGGCCCGATCGCGACGCCGCGATTGCCGATGCCAAGCACCACATCGATCGCTTCCGCCGGCGGGCCGACAGCGACGACGAATAATCGGTCAGGGACGGCGAAGGGGAACCGGTCATGTCAATCACCGAATTCGACGACGGAGCGCGGCCTCGGATCTACAACCGCGCCGTCCTGTCGAATTGTCCCGAATGCGACGGCGATCTCACGGTGCTCCGCGTGATCGGCGGCCGCGCCGGGTGCGAGTACTGGACCATGCGCTGCACCGATTGCGGCGGGATCCACCTCGACATCCTCAAGGCGCATGGGACGGCCGAGGACAACGAGGGCCCGCTGCCGGCGGCGTGACGTTTCGGCCTGCTGCCAACCTGCTGTCAGCAGCCTGCGCACGGACGGGCATTCGCCCTTTCCTGAGGGGCGGACTCGTCCCATATTCGCCTCATGGCGAAGAAACCTGCATCCTCCGAAAAATCCGGCAAATCCCCCAAGTCCAAGGCCCCGTCCAAGGCCCCGAACTCGAAGGCGCACCGCCCTGACGTGCAGCCGATCGGGCCGGCGCTGGCCGAGCTGCTCAATCCCGCCATCAACCGCGGCGATGCCGGGCTTGGATCGGGCACCGGCCTCCAGCCGCCGCCGGACAATTCGCGCGACCGCCGCGCCGGGGGCGAGGCCGCCGCGCATCGCGCGCGCGCCTCGACGCCGAAGGACTTTCCCAGTGACCGCCCGGCGGGACTCGACGAGGCGCCGCAGGCCAATTACGGCACCGCGGCCACGATCCCGACGCTCGATCCGGAACTGGCGCGGCAGCTCGGCCTGCCCACCGAGGAGGACGATGCCGAGGCGCTGGCGCGTCCGCCGCGCAGCAAAATGGAGGCGCTCGGCGTCAAGGCGACCGCGGATGCGCTGGAGTCGCTGATCCGCGAGGGCCGGCCGGAGTTCCGCAAGGACGACGGCTCCACGAAGGTATGGACCCCGCATCGGCCGCCGCGCCCGGAAAAGTCCGAAGGTGGCGTGCGCTTCGAGATCAAGTCGCACTACGAGCCGCGCGGCGACCAGCCGACCGCGATCGCCGAGCTCGTCGAGGGCATCGAGCGCAACGACCGCAGCCAAGTGCTGCTCGGCGTCACCGGAAGCGGCAAGACCTACACCATGGCCAAGGTAATCGAGGCGACGCAGCGCCCCGCCATCATCCTGGCGCCGAACAAGACGCTGGCCGCCCAGCTCTATGGCGAGTTCAAGAACTTCTTCCCCGACAACGCGGTCGAATATTTCGTCTCGTATTACGACTACTACCAGCCGGAAGCGTACGTCCCGCGCACCGACACCTATATCGAGAAGGACTCCTCGATCAACGAGCAGATCGACCGCATGCGCCACTCGGCGACGCGCGCGCTGCTCGAACGCGACGACGTCATCATCGTCGCCTCGGTGTCCTGCATCTACGGTATCGGCTCGGTCGAGACCTACACCGCGATGACCTTCGCGCTGAAGAAGGGCGAGCGCATCGACCAGCGCCAGCTGATCGCCGACCTCGTCGCGCTCCAGTACAAGCGCACCCAGGCCGATTTCACCCGCGGCACCTTCCGGGTCAGAGGCGACGTCATCGACATCTTCCCGGCGCACTATGAGGACCGCGCCTGGCGCGTGAACCTGTTCGGCGACACCATCGAGACCATCGAGGAGTTCGATCCGCTCACCGGCCACAAGCAGGACGAGCTCGAATTCATCAAGATGTACGCCAACTCGCACTATGTGACGCCGCGCCCGACGCTGGTGCAGGCGATCAAGTCGATCAAATCGGAATTGAAGCAGCGGCTCGATCAGCTGCACGACCAGGGCCGCCTTTTGGAAGCGCAGCGGCTGGAGCAGCGCACCACCTTCGACCTCGAGATGATGGAGGCGACCGGAAGCTGCGCCGGCATCGAGAACTATTCGCGCTATCTCACCGGACGCCTGCCCGGCGAGCCGCCGCCGACGCTGTTCGAATACGTGCCTGACAACGCGCTGGTGTTCGCCGACGAAAGCCACGTCACCGTCCCCCAGATCGGCGCCATGTTCAAAGGCGACTTCCGCCGCAAGGCGACGCTCGCCGAATACGGTTTCCGCCTGCCCTCCTGCATGGACAACCGCCCGCTCCGCTTCGAGGAATGGGACATGATGCGGCCGCAGACCATCGCGGTGTCGGCGACGCCGAGCGGCTGGGAGCTGAACGAGAGCGGCGGCGTGTTCGTCGAGCAGGTCATTCGCCCGACCGGGCTTATTGATCCTCCGGTCAACATTCGCCCCGCCCGCACCCAGGTCGACGATCTGGTCGGCGAAGTCCGCGCCACCGCGCAGGCCGGCTATCGCTCGCTGATCACGGTGCTGACCAAGCGCATGGCGGAGGATCTCACCGAATATCTGCACGAGCAGGGTATTCGCGTCCGCTACATGCACTCGGATATCGACACCATCGAGCGCATCGAGATCATCCGGGATCTCCGGCTCGGCGCGTTCGACGCGCTGGTCGGCATCAACCTCCTGCGCGAGGGCCTCGACATTCCCGAATGCGCGCTGGTCGCGATTCTCGACGCCGACAAGGAAGGCTTTTTGCGCAGCGAAACGTCCTTGATCCAGACCATCGGCCGCGCCGCGCGCAACGTCGACGGCAAGGTGATCCTCTATGCCGACCAGATGACCGGCTCGATGGAGCGCGCCATCGCCGAGACCAATCGGCGCCGCGAAAAACAGGTCGAGTACAACACCGCCAACGGCATCACGCCGGAGAGCGTGAAGAAGCAGATCGGCGACATCCTCAATTCCGTCTACGAGCGCGACCACGTGCTGGTCGAGGTCGGCGGCCAGGACATGACCGACGACGTCATCTCGATCGGACACAATTTCGAAGCCGTGCTCGCCGATCTCGAAACCCGCATGCGCGAGGCCGCCGCCGATTTGAACTTCGAGGAAGCCGCGCGCCTGCGCGACGAAGTCAAGCGCCTGCGCGCCACCGAGCTCGCGGTGGTCGACGACCCCACCGCCAAGCAGCGCACCGTCCAGGGCAAGGCCGGCGCCTATGCCGGCACCAAGAAGTACGGCGACGCGGCGAACCTGCCCGTCAGCGCGATGAAGAGGAAAACCGTGAGCTCCGCGCTGAAGGCCAGCGGCGGCGGCAGCGGCTCGAAGGTGCACAAGCCGCATCTCGACGAGATGCACGGCCCGGAATCGCTGCCCTACCGCGAGAAGCCGAGCCTGCCGGCAAAGCCGTTCGGCAGCACGAGCCGGATCATCCAGCCGACGGACTCGCGACAGTCAGGACCGGAGTTCGGCCCCACCCCGCGCTCCAGCGGCGGCGCGCCGGGGCATCGCGGCGGGTGGAAGAAGAGGTAGGGGGCGCGGGGTCATCCGCGTTGTTCGTGGTTATGGATTCCGGGCTCGCGACTTCGTCGCGCCCCGGAATGACGAGGGAGAGATATGCTCCCTCACCCCACGCTCGCCGTCACCACGGCCATCACCGACAGCAGCAGCACGATGGTCACGAGCTGGAGCGAGGCGACCGGCTGGGTGCGCCAGGCGGTGATCTTGTCGCCGAGCGACAAATGGGCTTCGAAGAATTTCGGTTCGTAGACGGTCTTGAAGACGGCGGGGAAGCTCGGGCCCAGGGCCACCGCGAGCAGCGCGTGGGCGAGCTAGGCGATTGCGACGAAGATGGCGACGCTGGGGTCGCCGACGCGGTCGTGGTTACCGAGCAGCTTGAGCAGCATCGCGGCCGTGGCGAAGGTCGGGAAGCTCTGGAGGGTCGCGGTCAGCGCAAGGCCTTCGACCGCGTTGTGCAGGCGGGACTTTGGGGATGACGTTAGTCGCGATGCCGCACGGGTGATGTGAGTTGGGTCACGCGCCTTTTTGGCGCCGGAACAAGAGGCGAGATGGATTCCGGGTTCGTGCCAAGTGGCGCGCCCCGGAATGACAGGGAGCTACAGCTTCCCCTGCCCGTTCACCTGGCCCTGCTGTTGCCGCTGCCTTTCCTGTTCCTTGGCGTGGTGCCGGCCGTAGAGGCAGCCGGCGGCGGCGCCGAGGACGCCGTGATGGCCGGCATAGTGGCCGGCGACGCCGCCGACGACGGCGCCCTTGATGCAGCCCTTGGGGTTGGCGGTGGAGGTCGCACCGCAGATGAGAAGCGCGGCGGTGACGGCGAGAAGCTGGGATTTCATGGATCGATGTCTCCGGATGCGGTGTCGGCGTCCCAACGGGCGCGGGCGTATCGCGGTTCCCGCGCCTGCGCGGCCCCGGCATTGCGCAAGGCGATTTCGTGCAGGCGCACGGGCGCTCAACCCATAATTGCAGCCATGAACCTGGCATTGCGCTTGCGCGTCATATCGACTGCAACACTCCTGTGGTTTCGCGGATTGCCGGTGCGCGAAACCGCGCGTTAGCGTTGCGCAACGCCATGCGGCCAATGAGGACGGGCGGAATGACAGTCGAGAAGCTCAATCGCCAGCGCGTCGTGCATCTGCTCGACGCCTTCGCGCGCGGCGACATCGAGGCCGCGCTGTCGTGCTGCACCGACGACGTCGACTTCCTCACCCACGCGCCGATCGACATCCTGCCGCACATGGTGCCGCGCCACGGCAAGGCCGAATTGCGCGCGCTCTGGCAGACGGTCTGGTCGCGCTATTCGGAGATCCGCTACAAGGCGCCGCACATCGTCGCCGAGGGCGACGAGGTCGCCACCTACATGCAGACCTATTTCAGGAAGCGCAGCAACGACCGCGTCGTGCAGTTCGACATGGCGGTGTTCTACACCTTCCGCAACGGACAGGTGGCGCAGATCCGCGAGATCATCGATTCCTACGATCTGGTGCAGCAGGTGCTGGAGCGCGAGATCGGACCGCTGATCGTGGGGGCGCGGGTGGACGGGAGTTAATCCCGACCGCGCTCTTCGCGACGTCGTCCTGGCGAAAGCCAGGACCCATTACCCCGACTGCCGATATGGTGGCACCTTGCTAACCGCTAGCGTGCCCATTGCAGGATTCGGTGGCTATGGGTCCTGGCATTCGCCAGGACGACACCGAGAATGCGGGAACCAGCGCTCGTACGCTTGAGCCCCCCGGAAGATTACGGGGTTCTGTTGTAAATCTCACAAAACGCGACCAATTGTGCATTGCGAAAACGTGAATTGCGTTTTGGCCGAAATTCCGTATTTTATTCGCATACAAACGAGTTGAGCCGCCCCGAGGCACGTTTCCTGTGCATCGGGCTGCTTTCCGTTTTTTTGCAAGCCAGCTTCAGGACTGCCCAAAATGACAGAGCACAGCCTCTGGCGTTTCTCGCGCGCATTGCACCGCGCGATCAACGACCGGCATTTCGAGGATATCGAGGCCCTGATCGACGAGGACGTCGAGTGGGCGCTCTATGGCCCGATCGACATGTTTCCGTTCCTCGGCGCACGCCAGGGCAAGGACGCCGTGCTCGACGTCATCCGCCAGCTCGCCGACAATTTCCAGGTCCGCCGCTTCGATCGCGAGAGCATCATGCTCGGCGTCGATTCCGCCGCCTCGATGCTGCGCTATTCGCTGACGGCGCTGGATTCCAACAAGCCGATTTCCTTGCGGGTCGCGCAGTTCGCCCAGTTCAGGGCGGGCAAGCTCGTCAGCTTGCGCGTGCTGATCGACACCTTCGACCTGGTCGAGCAGGCACTCGGCCGTGCCATTCATCTGCCGAAGATGAGCAGCGTCGGCTGAGGGGGGACGCCAACGGGCCCCGCTCTTCGGGACCGATGACGATGCGTGGCGCGACGTCCTGGCCTCCAGCCCCGCCGGATGCCGTCGTGCCGGAAGCCCGTCGTCGGGCGCGCGCCTTTCGCGCGGCCCGTTGGTTCGCGTCCCCAGGCAAGCGTCCAAAGGCGAGCCGCCACAATTTCGCAACGATAGGTCAGCATCCTCGCTGCGGAATGGCGCATGGTCATTGCGGAAGTCCGCTATATATTATCGGACAGCATGCGCCGGGGTTCGCGGGCAGGACGATGGAATTCTCGACAGGTTTTGGCTGGACCAGGCTGCCGGCGCTGGCGGCCGCGTTCATTCTGGGCTCGGTGCTGACGGTCTCGGCGCAGATCATCCCGCCCTTCTCCCCACCCGCGGCCGCGCCCGACGAGGACGCCGAGGCGGCCGAAGCCCCCGACGCCAACGACCCCGACGTGCTCAAAGGCATCGACGTCGACAAGCTCGACTGGGGCCAGCTCGCGATCGACGCCGGCACGCTCAACGACCTCATCGCCGCCAAGAAGCGCGCGCAGGCCGCCGCCAATGACGGGATGAACTGGTCGTCGAACACCAATGCCAACGGCTCCTCGGCGGTGACGGTGAAGCAGTCGGTATCCTCGTTCTGGGACGCCCGCATCGGCGCCGACATGACGGTGACGAGCGAGCCGCGGACGATGTCCGAGCTCTTGGCGCAGAAGGCCGCCAATGGCGGCAGCCTGCCGCAATCCTCCGGCAGCGCCTGGGCGGCGGCGACCGCGCCGGGCGCGGGCCCGATCTGGGACAAGACCGCGGTGGAAGCCCGCGTCGATCCCGGCGCCGAGCAGAGCAAGCTCGGCGCGTCGCTGACCAAATCGTTGCCGCTGTCGGGCGACACGTCGCTGACGCTCCAGAACGGCTACAGCGTCAACCAGCAGGGCACGACCGCGGTCCCCGGCATCGGCGGGCACATCACCCGCAATTACGAGACCGACCAGTCCGCCAAGGTCACCCTCACCGACACCGGCACCAGCATCACCGCCGGCCAGACGCTCTCGACCACCGACGACAAATGGCTGCGCAAGTTCGGCGCCGAGCAAAAGCTGTTCGACAACGTCACCGTCTCCGGCTCGGTCGGCGAGACCTCGCAGGGCGCGATCAACAAGAGCCTGACGGCGGGGTTCAAGAAGAGCTGGTGAGTGTGTTTTCGCCTCTCCCCGCTTGCGGGGAGAGGCCGGAATTTGCGACAGCAAACTCCGGGTGAGGGGGAGTCTCCGCGGGTCCAACTCTCACCATCCTCGCGGAGAGTCCCCCTCACCTCCCTCTCCCCGCTTGCGGGGAGAGGGAGTCAGACACCGGCCGTGCCGCGAAGGCGCTCCGCCGCAGCCGCCGTTTAGACATTCCTAACCATACGCCACGGCAAAACCCCCGAATGGTCCGCCCTTGCCGCATCTCGGCCCAGTTACGGTCAAAATCCGGCGCCCTGATGCGGATCGCCTTACAGACGTCGTCGTGCGGGGGACACTCGCGCTGCGCTCAACGCGAACAGGGGAACAACGATGAACGCCATGCGTCCGGAAAAGACCGAGACCACCGAGACCGAGACGGTCGACAGCAATCTCGCCGCGGTGACGGAAGTCGAAGCCGGCATCCGTGACTTCGTCCGCAACGACATCGCCTATCTGCGCCGGCCGGCAGCGACGACCACCGACGCGCCGCCGCTCGATCCGAGCGCGGAGGCCACCGTCACCAACGTCAACTCGCTGATCCAGCGCGTCGCCGGCACCTCGCTCGCCGAGATCGAGAATCTGATCTCCGAGCTCGAGAGCCTGCGCGACCTGCTCCATGCCGAAGGCCAGCGCGTCCAGCGGGAGATCTCCGGCTACGCCCAGCTCAGCCAGGCCGCGATGAAGTCGACCCGCATGATCGCCGACAACGTCGCGCAGTGGAAGCGCGCCGCCGACGGCCTGCGCAACAGCTGATCGGTCAGCACCCGGCATCACCGGCCGCCGCGTTCCGAAAGGGGCGCGGCGGTTTTGATTCTTGGGGAGTCGCGCGCTCCTCAACGACGGTGTCATCACCCGCCTTGTGCGCACTTGCGCACTGGAGCGGGCGATCCAGTATTCCAGAGACGGCGGTGATTGAGCGGAGACGCCGCGGCGTACTGGATGCCCCGGACAAGCCGGGGCATGACAGCGGAGGGCTTGGCAGGCGGCCACGCAAGTACGTCGGCCAGAGCCCCCCTTTTGAACCCTCCACCCCTCCCCGACGACCAATGCCAGGCGCCCGTCGGTTTTACGCGGGCTCAGGGGGACATTTCATGGAAAGCATTCGGCCCGACACCACGGAGCCCATACCGCTGCGACCCGCGCCGAACCAGTTCGGCACGATCATGCTGCGCTTCGTTGGATTATTGGCGGTTGCGATCGCAGTGCTGGCGTTCGTCTATAGCCGCTGAGCGGAAGCCGGACACCGGCCCCGAAACGTTAACGAGCTCTTACCGGGCGGCTTCCACGGTCGAGGCTTCCAGGGTGTAGGCGCCATCGGCATAGCCCTTCACCACCATGCCGGCGACCAGCATCACGGCCAACGTCGCGGTCGCAAAGATAAATCCAACAAACTTGAGTGCGCCGCGGTCAGCCATGGTCCTCGTCCCCTGTCCTCTGCCTATTCGTTCAAATAGACAGCGACAGGTTCATAATTGGTTAGCAACTCGATGGTTCCCCCAACTGCTTCGCGGGCAACCATGTTGCGCAGGCTTATGGCAGCCGCCCGGAATCGCGTCCATAGCGCGCGGGCAACACTCGCGCTCTTTTCAGCCGTTCATCTTGGAACTGATCTAACCGCCCTTCCGCATCGGCACGAAGGCTGAGGCGGTGATGGCGTAGACCTCTTCGCCGCGCTGGTTGGTGCCGGTGGTGCGGGCCGTCAAAATGCCCCAGCCGGGGCGCGAGGCGGAGGTGCGCTTGTCGATGACGACATTGGCGTAAGAAACGGTATCGCCGGCGAGCACCGGCCGGATCCAGCGCAGGTCGCGAAAGCCCGGTGACGGGCCCCACACCGCGACCTCCTCGCCGCGCGCTGCGGCCACTCGCGCCAGACGTTGGCCGTCCGCGACAAGCAGGCTCATGCAGGCCGAGCCGACATGCCAGCCCGAGGCCGCGAGCCCGCCGAACAGCGAGTTCTTGCCTTCCTCCTCGTCGAGGTGAAAGCGCTGCGGATCGAATTTTTGGGCGAATGTCTTGATCGACTCCGCGGTGAACGTATAGGCGCCGATCTCACGGCGATGGCCGATCTCGATCTCCTCGAAAAACGGCATCAGACCGCCCCCTCGCGTCGCTCGATCAGGATCGGCGAGGTCATCTCGCACAGCACCTGCCCCGCCGCGTTGCGCACGGTGCATTTGAACTTGACGATGCCGAGCCCGGGGCGGCTCTTCGAGGCGCGCGCCTCCATGACATCGACGTCCAGCATGAGGTCGTCGCCGGGCCTGAGCGGCGACAGCCAGCGCACCTCGTCGACGCCGGGGGAGCCGAGCGAGGCGGCGCGGGTGATGAAGCCGTCGGCCATCATCCGCATCATCAGCGAGCACAGGTGCCAGCCCGAGCCGGACAGGCCGCGCAGCATGCTCTTGCTGGCGGCGTCCTCGTCCAGGTGCATCGGTTGCGGATCGAACTCGGCGGCGAAGGCCAAGATCTCGTCGCGGGTGACATGGCGCGGGCCGAACGTTCCGAACCGGCCGGGCGGGAAGTCTTCAAAGGTCAGGGTCATCTTGGGATTGCTGGCGGAAATGACAGATTGTGGCCGCACTTTGCGGCAATCTCAACCCGCCGGCCCGCATGGCTCGTGCTACATTCGACGCGGCGATTCTGGCCTTGAGTCGGGTCAACCGAGGGCCGAAGCCCGATTTGACAAGGCCCGATTTGTCCGGGGGAGAGCGATGTTTTCATTCAGCGACCTGTTTCAGTGGGACCGCTTTATCACGCCGACGATCATCAAGACCTTCTACTGGCTGGTGATCGCGCTGATCTGCCTGTTCGGCCTCTCCGGCATCTTCTCCGGCCTAGCTGCGATGGCGATCAGCCCGTTCGGCGGCTTCCTGGTGCTGCTGTCGTCGATCGCGAGCGTCGTCGTCGGCATCGTGTTCTCGCGCATCGTCGCGGAACTGATCCTGATCGTCTTCCGCATCAACGAGCATCTCGGCGCGATCCGGGATCAGGGCGGCGGGATGCGGTAGCCCGTCATTCCGGGGCGCGCGCAGCGCGAACCCGGAATCCATCGGGCCTCAGAACAAGTGGATGAATGGATTCCGGGCTCGCGCCAAGAGGCGCGCCCCGGAATGACAACTCCGGCTTACGTATTGAACCGGAAATGCATCACGTCGCCGTCGGCGACGACGTATTCCTTGCCTTCGAGGCGGAGCTTGCCGGCATCGCGGGCGCCGGCTTCGCCGCCGAGCGCGACGTAGTCGTCAAACGCGATCGTCTCGGCGCGGATGAAGCCTTTCTCGAAATCGGTGTGGATCACGCCGGCCGCTCCCGGCGCCTTGGTGCCGCGATGGATGGTCCAGGCACGCGCTTCCTTCGGGCCCACCGTGAAATAGGTGATGAGGTCGAGCAGCGTGTAGCCGGCGCGGATCAGGCGGTCGAGGCCGGCCTCTTCGAGACCCAGCGTCTCCAGGAAGTCGGCGCGTTCTTCGCGCGAAATGGTGGCGATCTCGGATTCGATCTTGGCCGAGATGACGACGGCGACGGCGCCTTCCTTGGCGGCCTGCTCCTGCACCGCCTTGGAGAACGAATTGCCGGTCGCGGCCGAACCTTCCTCGACGTTGCAGACATAGAGCACGGGCTTGGACGAGAGCAGGCCGAGCATCCCGAAGGCGCGCTCCTCCTCCGCCTTGCGCTCGACGAGGCGCGCGGGCTTGCCCTCGCGCAGCAGCACCAGGGTGCGGTTGACGAGGTCGAGCTGCTCCTTGGCGTCCTTGTCGTTGCCCTTGGCCTTCTTGGTGAGGTTGTCGACGCGCTTCTCGAGGCTGTCGAGGTCGGCGAGCATCAGCTCGGTCTCGATGGTCTCGATGTCGGCGAGCGGGGCGATCTTGCCCTCGACATGGGTGATGTCGGAGTCTTCAAAGCAGCGCACGACATGCGCGATGGCGTCGACCTCGCGGATGTTGGCGAGGAACTGGTTGCCGAGGCCTTCGCCCTTGGAGGCGCCGCGCACGAGGCCCGCGATGTCGACGAAGGTCAGCCGGGTCGGAATGATCTGGCCGGACTTGGCGATCGCCGCAAGCTTGTCGAGCCGCGGATCGGGCACGGCCACCTCGCCGACATTCGGCTCGATGGTGCAGAACGGATAGTTCGCAGCCTGCGCCGCGGCCGTCTCGGTCAGCGCATTGAACAAGGTCGACTTGCCGACATTGGGCAATCCGACGATCCCGCATTTGAATCCCACGAGCGTTATTCCTTGCCGTTGTCGTCCTTGGTCAAAAACCCCTTCGCCTGCATGGCAAGATGCACCCTGTTGGCGAAGGTCGCGTCCGTGCCCTTGGCGATCAGCGCGGCGTGCTCGGCGACCGCGTCGCAGAGTGTCGCCACCCAGTCGTTGTCGGCCTTGGCGAAGTCCGACAGCACGTGGCCGTGCACCAGTTCCTTGACGCCGGGATGACCGATGCCGAGCCTGACACGACGGTAGTCGTTGCCGATATGCGCCGAGATCGAGCGCAGACCGTTGTGGCCGGCGATGCCGCCGCCGACCTTCACCCGCACCTTGCCCGGCGGCAGCTCGAGCTCGTCATGGAACACGGTGACGTCGCCAGGGGCGATCTTGAAGAAGCCTGCCGCCTCCTGAACGCTCCGGCCGGAATCGTTCATGTAGGTCGTCGGCTTGAGCAGGATCACGCGCTCGGTGCCGAGCGCGCCTTCCGAGGTCTCGCCCTGAAACCTGCGGCGCCATGGCGAGAAACCATGACGCCGCGCGATCTCGTCGACGGCCATGAAGCCGATATTGTGCCGGTTACGTGCGTATTTCGCGCCGGGATTGCCGAGCCCAACAAAGAGTCGCATGACGCGGCGCGCCCCTCGCTCGGCGCGCGGTCACAGGACCGCGCGCCAGCTCTTTGAGAGAATTACTTCTTCTTGTCGCCGCCGGCGGGAGCCTTGGCAGCCGCTGCCGGAGCAGCAGCAGCCGGAGCAGCCGCACCAGCCGCAGGAGCTGCTGCAGCCGGAGCCGCGCCACCAGCAGCTGCCGCAGCAGCAGCCTTCTGCTCTTCGGCGTAGCCGGACGGCGGCACGATGGTGACGAGGGTCGCGTCCTCGCGGGTCAGCGCCTTCACGCCGGCCGGCAGCTTGACGTCCGACAGATGCAGCGAGTGACCGATTTCGAGCGAGCCGACGTCGGCCTCGATGTACTGCGGGATGCTCTCGACGCCGCATTCGAGCTCGATCGCGTGGGCAACGATGTTGACGGTGCCGCCGCGCTTCACGCCCGGGGAGGCTTCCGACTTCACCACGTGCAAGGGAACGCTGATGCGGATGGTGGCGCCTTCGCCGAGCCGCATGAAGTCGACATGGATCGGGAAGTCCTTGACCGGATCGAGGTGATAGTCGCGCGGAATCACGCGGTGCTTCTTGCCCTCGAGGTCGATGTCGACCAGCGTGGTCAGGAACCGGCCGGCCAGGATGCGCTGGCGCAGTTCGCGATCTTCAATCGAGATCGTGACGGGGGGCTGGTTGTTGCCATAGATCACTCCGGGCACTCTGCCGGCGCGACGCTCAGCCCGGGCGGCCCCCTTGCCGCTCTTCGGACGTGCGGTCGCCTTCAATTCCTTGACGGTCGTCGCCATGTCGTTAAGTCCTTGTTTTTGCAAAAGTTAATGGGCCGCAGCGCGGCCCATGGCATCGTCCACAGCAAGCCTCCAGGGGTGCGGGGGCCGCGAACGTGGCGGGCTTTTACCCGGAAGATGCGGAAATGACAAGAAGAATGGGCTGGCGGGCCGCGCCGGACTAGCCGTCATTCCGGGGCGGTCGCGACAGCGACCGAACCCGGAATCTCGAGGTTCCGGGTTCGATGCTGCGCATCGCCCCGGAACGACAAATACCTATCCCCCCAGCTTCGCCTCCAGCGCCGTGATGCGCGCCTTCAGGGCTTCGTTCTCCTCGCGCGCCAGGCGGGCCATGTCCTTGACCGCCTCGAACTCCTCGCGCTTGACGAGGTCCATGTCGCGCAGGAATTTCTCGGCCTGGGTCCGCATCACCGTGTCGAACTCGCGCTTGACGCCCTGAGCCGCACCGGCGGCGTCGTTCATCAGGCGGCCGATCTCGTCGAAAAACCGGTTGTTGGTCTGGGTCATGTCGGTCTCCTGGCGGCTCCGATAAACTTTGCGCGAACTCTCGGAAAGACAATGGCAATCCGATCGGGCCGGATCAAGGGCCGATCGGCCGTATCCTTGTCATGCCCCGGTTTCCTTGCAATCGTATTCAACGTCCCGGCATAAGAAGAATCACAAGGCGCACGAGATGATCGACCAGCAGATCGCGATTCCCACCAAGGACGGCCACACCGCAACCTTCATCAGCCATCCCGAGCGTGGCGGGCCGTTTCCGGTCATCCTGTTCTACATGGATGCGCCGGCGATCCGCGAAGAGCTGCGCGACATGGCGCGCCGGCTCGCGACATCAGGCTATTACGTGATGCTGCCGAACCTCTATTACCGCTCCGGCGTGATGGAGCTGGGCGCGCTGCCGGCCGACCCGAACGCACCGGAGCGCAAGCGCATGTTCGCGCTGATGAGCTCGCTCACCATTCCCATGATCATGGACGACACACGCGCGCTGCTCACTTACGCCGAGGGCCAGGCCGCCGCGAACACGAAGATTGTCGGCACCGTCGGCTACTGCATGAGCGGCCGCTACGCGGTCAACGCCGCCACGCATTTCCCCGATCGCGTCAAGGCCGCCGCCTCGATCTACGGGGTGCAGCTCGCAACCGACCAGGACGACAGTCCGCATCTGGCCCCAGCCAAGACCAGGGCCGAGCTCTACTTCGCCTGCGCCGAGACCGATGTCTACGCGCCGCCGGAGATTATCGAAAAGGTCAAAGAGGGCATGAAAGGTGCCAAGGCCGAGGTCGAGATCTATCCCGGCACGCATCACGGCTTCGCCTTCCCCAAGCGCCCGGTCTATGACCGCGACGCCGCCGAGCGGCACTGGGAGCGTCTGCTGGCGCTCTATCGCCGCAATCTCGTGTGAGCAGCAGTATGATCGGCCTGTCCGCGAACTCGGTGCACCTCTCCCGCTTGCGGGGGAGGTCGGCGCGAAGCGCCGGGTGGGGGTTCTCTCCACACGGAGATTATCTTGATTGCGGAGACACCCCCTCCCCAACCCTCCCCCGCAAGCGGGAGAGGGGGCGCAGCTCCGTCGGGGCCGCAGCTTGCCCATCAAACTCTAGAAACAAGGCGTGATGCCCTTTCTTCTCATCGACTTTCCCGCCTTCAAGCCGATCGCGATCGAGATCGGTCCGTTTGCGATCCGCTGGTACGCGCTGGCCTATATCTGCGGCATCGTGTTCGGCTGGCTCTATGCGCGCTCGCTCCTGAAGAACGAGCGCTTGTGGGGCGGGCCGGCGCCGATCTCGCTGGTGCAGGTCGACGACTTCATCCTGTGGGTCACGCTCGGCATCATCCTCGGCGGCCGCACCGGCTATGTGCTGTTCTACAATCTGCCCTTCTTCATCGAGCACCCCGCCGCGATCTTCCGACTGTGGGAGGGCGGCATGTCGTTCCATGGCGGGTTCCTCGGCTGCGTCGTCGCGGTGATGTGGTTCGCCTACCGCAACGGGATCCCGATCCTGTCGCTCGGCGACATCACCACCGCGGTCGCGCCGGTCGGGCTGCTGCTCGGGCGCATCGCCAATTTCATCAACGGCGAATTGTGGGGCCGTGCCACCGATGCGAGCCTGCCCTGGGCGATGGTCTTCCCCAACGATCCCACCCAGCTGCCGCGGCATCCGAGCCAGCTCTATGAGGCCGGCATGGAGGGCATCCTGCTGTTCACGGTGCTTGCGATCATGATCCGCCTCGGCGCCCTGAAGCGGCCCGGAATGATCCTCGGCGCCTTCATCCTGATCTATGGTCTGACCCGGATCGCCGGCGAGCATTTCCGCGAGCCGGACGTCCAGCTCGGCTTCCTCTGGGGCGGATTAACCATGGGCATGCTGTTGTCGATCCCGATGCTTATTGTAGGTCTCATACTTATTGTATTGGCTATCAGGCGCGGTGCGCCGAGGCCGATCGAGGCCATTCGTTAATTCCTTTCGAGAAGAAGGCCGTGACCGAACAGCCGCTACTCAACGAGATCAAGGCGCTGATCAAATCCTCAGGCCCCATGCCGGTCTGGCGGTACATGGAACTGTGCCTGATGCATCCGCGCTATGGCTATTACGTCTCGCGCGATCCGCTCGGGCGTGAGGGCGACTTCACCACCGCGCCCGAGGTCAGCCAGATGTTCGGCGAGCTGCTGGGCCTGTGGACCGCCTCGGTGTGGAAGCAGATGGGCTCGCCGCAATCTTTGCGGCTGATCGAGCTCGGCCCCGGCCGCGGCACCATGATGGCGGATGCGCTGCGTGCGCTCCGCGTGCTGCCGCCGCTCTACCAGGCGCTTCAGATCCACCTGGTCGAGGTCAATCCCGTCCTGCGCGAACGGCAGAGTGCGACGCTGTCGGGCGCGCGCAACGTCGCCTGGCACGACAGCATCGACGACGTGCCCGAAGGCCCGAGCATCATCCTCGCCAACGAATATTTCGACGTGCTGCCGATCCACCAGATGGTGAAGCGCGAGAACGGCTGGCACGAGCGCGTGATCGAGATCGATCCCAACGGCAAGCTTCAGTTCGGCGCGGCCTCCGAGCCGACGCCGCGCTTCGACGTGCTGCTGCCGCCCCTGGTGCGCGCCGCGCCGGTCGGCGCCGTGTTCGAATGGCGTCCCGACGGCGAGGTCATGAAGCTCGCCACGCGCGTGCGCGATCAGGACGGCGCGGCGCTGATCATCGATTACGGCCATTTGCGCAGCGATGCCGGCGACACCTTCCAGGCGATCGCGCGCCACACCTTTACCGATCCCTTGAAGGCGCCGGGTCAGGCCGACGTCACCGCCCATGTCGATTTCCAGGCGCTGGCGCGTGCGGCCGAGGATGTCGGCGCCCGCGTGCACGGGCCGGTGACGCAGGGCGATTTCCTCAAGCGCGTCGGCATCGACACCCGCGCGGCCGCCTTGATGCAGAAGGCAACGCCCGAGGTCGCCACCGACATTTCGGTGGCGCTGAAGCGCCTGACCGACACCGGGCGCAGCGGCATGGGCTCGATGTTCAAGGTGCTCGGCATCTCCGAGCCGCGGCTAACTGGCCTCGCCGGCCTCAGCGATCTCGAACACGCCGGAGGGAACTGATGACCCTCGCTTCGTCACTGCTGTCGGCGGTGCCAGGGCTGCGCCATTCCTTCTTCACCCGTGAAGGCGGCGTCTCCGGCGGCATCTACTCGGCGCTGAACGGCGGCCTCGGCTCCAACGATGATCAGGCCCTCGTCGCCGAGAACCGCCGCCGCATGGCCGAGCATGTCGGCGTGGCGCCGGAACGTTTCCTCAGCCTGCACCAGATCCATTCGCCCGACGTGCTCATTGCCGAGACGCCGTGGCCGAGCGGGCCGCGGCCGAAGGGCGACGCGCTGGTCACCAGGACGCCCGGCATCGCGCTCGGCGTCTCCACCGCCGATTGCGGGCCGGTGCTGTTCGTCGATCCCAATGCGCGCGTGATCGGCGGTGCCCATGCCGGCTGGAAGGGCGCGCTGACCGGCGTGCTGGAGTCCACGATTCTAGCGATGGAAAAGCTCGGCGCCACGCGCGGCGGCATCATCGCCGCGATCGGCCCGCTGATCCGGCAGGAGAGCTACGAGGTCGGCAACGAGTTCGTGGCGCGCTTCATCGAGGCGGACGCGGACAACGCGATGTTCTTCATCCCGTCGGTGCGCGAGGGCCACGCGATGTTCGACCTCGCCGGCTTCATCCGGACGCGGCTGGAGGCCGCCGGCATCCTGATGATCGACGACCTCGGCCTCGACACCTATGCCGACGAGCGCTTCTTCAGCTATCGCCGCTCGGTGCATCGCAAGGAGCCGGATTACGGCCGCCACGTCCACGCGATCGCGCTCGAGGGGTGAACACACAGGCAACACGCCGTCATTCCGGGGCTCGCGAAGCGAGAACCCGGAATCATCGTGCAGCAATTTATGCGGAGAAATGGATTCCGGGTTCGCGCCAAGTGGGCGCGCCCCGGAATGACAGTGGGATGTGTCGCCCCTGCCCTAGACGTTAATGCGTTTTAACGATATCGCTGCCCTCCATAATGAGGGACGCGTCATTCATCCTGGGCCGCGCGGGTTCGCGCGTGCTGGCGGTCATGCTGCTGGCAGCGGCGACCGCGCTTGGCGGTTGCGCCGGCGGCGGCGGTGCCGCCAACTCCTATGCGATGGCGCCGAGCGCCGGCAGTGGAGCGACGGTGGCGTTCGAATCCATCGACGGGCCGCCGCCACAGGTGTTCGACCGCATGGTCGGCGTGCTCGACAGCGAATCCAAGCTGCGCAGCCTGTCCGTGGTCTCCCGCGAGGGGACGGCTGCCTATCGCGTGCGCAGCTACCTCTCCGCCCAGATCGTGCGCGGCAGGACCGTGATCGCCTGGGTCTGGGACGTCTACGACGCCAACCAGCAGCGGGCGCTGCGCCTCTCCGGCGAGGAACCCACCTCGGCCAAGGGTGGCCGCGATGCGACGCGCGATCCGTGGAGCGCCGCCGACGACCTGGTGCTGCGGAAGATCGCCCAGGCCGGATTCAGCGGACTTTCCAACATGATCAACGGCACGCCGGAGGCGCCGAGCGCTGCTCCGGGCCTGCGGGGACCTGCGGTGGCAAGCGTCACCCCGGAGGCTCCGGCACCGGAGATGCCGGCCTCGGCGCTCGGCTACGCCGAGCGATAACCCCCGCTAAACCACGGCCTCAAGTTGCGGCCAAACCGTTGGCCCGACTCAGGATTTTCAAAGGGAAAACGTAGCATCCCGGGTTGCCATTGCAGCCCCCGGCCTGATATTTCCTCGCCCGTCGTAACCGTGCTTCGAGTGGGTATTCCCAGATGTTGAACGTCCTATCCAGCAAAGCGCGGGAGGAAGCGTCCATGTCGGCCAAGAACGGCTCCATCAAGCTTGTCGCCGGCAACTCCAATCCGGCTCTCGCCCAGGCCATCGCGCAAGGCCTCCACCTGCCGCTGACCAAGGCGGTGGTCCGGCGCTTCGCCGACATGGAGATCTTCGTCGAGATCCAGGAGAACGTCCGCGGCTCGGATGCCTTCATCATCCAGTCGACCTCGTTCCCGGCGAACGACCACCTGATGGAGCTCCTGATCATCACCGACGCGCTGCGCCGCTCCTCGGCGCGCCGCATCACCGCGGTGCTGCCCTATTTCGGCTACGCCCGGCAGGACCGCAAATCGGGCTCGCGCACGCCGATCTCGGCCAAGCTCGTCGCCAACCTGATCACGCAGGCCGGCGTCGACCGCGTCATGACGCTCGACCTGCATGCCGGCCAGATCCAGGGCTTCTTCGACATCCCGACCGACAATCTCTACGCGGCACCGCTGATGGTGCGCGACATCAAGGACAAGTTCGACCTGTCCAAGACGATGGTGATCTCGCCCGACGTCGGCGGCGTGGCCCGCGCGCGCGGCCTCGCCAAGCGCATCAACACCCCGCTCGCCATCGTCGACAAGCGCCGCGAGCGGCCGGGTGAATCCGAGGTCATGAACGTAATCGGCGACGTCGCCGGCTACACCTGTATCCTGGTCGACGACATCGTGGACTCCGGCGGCACGCTGGTGAACGCGGCCGACGCGCTGATCGCCAAGGGCGCCAAGGACGTCTACGCCTACATCACGCACGGCGTGCTCTCCGGCGGCGCGGCCGCCCGTATCACGAACTCCAAGCTGAAGGAGCTCGTGATCACCGACTCGATCCTGCCGACGGACGCGGTGAGCAAGGCGCCGAACATCCGCACGCTCCCGATCGCCAGCCTGATCTCGGACGCGATCGCGCGCACCGCCGCGGAAGAGTCGGTGTCGAGCCTATTCGATTAATTCATCTACGCCGTCACGATCGCAAGGTGGGCAAAGGCGCGGCGCGCCGTGCCCACCTTTTTTGTTGCCATGCCTTTTATTGCCATGACGGTCATGGGCACGCTTCGCCCCACCCTGCCAGCTCGTGCTCCGACTGCACCGCAGCACAAGCCCCACGGGTTGTTGCCAATCGCGGCCCATGACATCATCCGGACGCCGAGTCATCTCTGCCCTCTGGATGCCTGATGCCACGCCGGAAATTTGCCTGGGAGAAGCTGTCGGACGACGAATTGCTCGCGCAACGTCTCTCTAGCCTGAGGGTTACGGTCGAAGGCACCTGGCTCGAGGATTGCGTCGCCACCCTCCACGAGGAGCTCGAAGAGCGGGGCATCCGGCTGCGACCGCATACATGGATCTCGAGCGAATGGTTCAGTCCGGGCGATGTACCCGGCATCGCCATCCCATTCTATCTCGCCCATCCCCGCCTGATGAAGCTCGAGAAGAAGATGATGTTCGACGTCGAGGGCGGAACCTGGCGCGAGTGTATGGCCATACTCCGTCACGAGGCGGGCCATGCCATCCAGCACGGCTATCAGCTGCAGCGCCGCCGGCGCTGGCAGCAGCTGTTCGGTCCGTCGTCGAAGCACTATCCGCGCTACTACCGGCCCAATCCGGCGAGCCGGCGCTATGTCCAGCATCTCCGGCTCTGGTACGCGCAGAGCCATCCTGACGAGGATTTCGCCGAAACTTTTGCGGTGTGGCTGCGGCCGCGTTCGAACTGGCGAACACGATATGCCGGCTGGCCCGCACTGAAGAAGCTCGAATATGTCGACGAGCTGATGGGCGAGATTGCGGGAAAGCGGCCGCTGATCACGACACGAGAGCGTGTCGACCCGTTGAGCAAGCTCGGCCAGACGCTCGAAGACCACTACAAGAAGAAGCAGGCGTTCTACGCCTTCACGCCGCCGAAGACCTACGACCGCGACCTCTCGAGGCTATTTTCCGCCGATCCACGGCATCACCGCTCAAAACCGGCTTCGAGCCTGATCAGACGGCACCGCGCCCAGATCAGGCAATTGGTCGCGCGATGGACGGGCGAGAACCAGCTCACGCTCGATGCCGTGCTTGACGACATGATCTCCCGCTGCCGCGAGCTCGATCTGCGCGCGGTCGGCCCCGAACAGAAGCTCGTTCTCGATTTCACCGTCCTCGTGACCGCCAAGACGATGCACGCGCTGTTTGGCCCGTCTCGGCGCAAATGGATCGCGCTATGAGACGCTTGCGTATTCTGGTCCTGATGCATCCGGATTTCATGCCTCCGGATTCAAGCGACGGATACACCGCGCAGGAAATCAACGCGTGGAAAACGGAATACGACGTGGTGAGCACCTTGCGCGCGGCCGGCCACGAGGTTCGCGCCCTCGGCGCGCAGGACGAAATCAAGCCGGTGCGCGAGGCGATCGAGGAGTTCAAGCCGCACGTGGTTTTCACGTTGCTGGAGGAATTCCACAACAACGTCGCCTACGACCAGCACATCGCCAGCTATCTCGAGCTGATGAAAGTCCCTTATACCGGGTGCAATCCGCGCGGCCTGATCCTGGCGCGCGGCAAGGATTTGTCCAAGACGCTGGTGCATCACCGCCGGATCGCGGCGCCGGCCTTCGCCGTCTTCCCGATGCGCCGCAAGGTGAAACGCCCGACGCGCCTTGCGCTGCCGCTGATCGTCAAGAGCCTGAACATGGACGGGTCCTTCGGCATCTCGCAGGCATCGATCGTCGATACCGACGAGAAGCTCGCGGAACGGGTCGCCTTCATCCACGAGCGGGTCGAATCCGCCGCGATCGCCGAGCAGTTCATCGAGGGGCGCGAGCTTTACGTCGGCGTGCTCGGCAACAACCGGCTGCGCGTCCTGCCGATCTGGGAACTGAAATTCGGCAGCATGGGCGGGCGCAGGTCACGGCACATCGCCACGGAGAAAGCCAAGCACGACACCGACTATCAGGAGAAGGTCGGCATCGTCGACGGGCCGGCGAAGGACCTCGCGCCCGAAGTCACCGCGCGCATCCAGCGCGCCGCGAAACGCATCTACCGAGCGCTTGGCCTCGACGGCTACGCGCGTATCGATTTTCGTCTCGCCGCCGACGGCACGCCGTATTTCATCGAGGCCAATCCCAACCCCGAGATCGCCAAGAGCCAGGAGTTCGCCACGGCGGCTCAACATGCCGGGCTCAAATATCCGGATCTCCTGCAGCGCATCCTGGCTCTCGGAATAAGCCGGGCCAAGGCGGGGGTGTCGCTGGGGTGATGCAAGATGGCAGCGATCATAGAGTAACCCCTCATCCTTCGAGACGCGCTACGCGCTCCCAGGGATGAGGGGTGATGGTTGTTGCGTTGGGTTAGGCAATTCCCGCCGCGACCTGGCCGCGCAAACGCTCCAGGCCTAGCAGCGTGTTGGCGCAGGCTTCCGCGACCTCGACGCCCTTGATCGCAAAATGCCTGCGGAAGAAATCGTAGTGCACTTCGGTCTCGTGGAATTGCTGCGGCGTCAGCACCGCCGAGAACACCGGCACCTCGGTGCGCAGCTGCACGTCCATCAGCGCCTTGATCACGGTGTCGGCGACGAACTCGTGGCGATAGATGCCACCGTCGACGACGAGGCCGGCCGCGACGATCGCGGTGTAGCGCCGCGTCTTGGCGAGGATCTGCGCGTGCAGCGGGATCTCGAACGAGCCCGGCACCTCGAATACGTCGACATGGGTGAGGTGGCGCGCCTCGGCCTCCTTCATGAAGGCGATGCGGGCCTCCTCGACCACGTCGCGGTGCCAGCAGGCCTGCACGAAGGCCACCCGCTGCGGCTTTGCAAAACGCGGATGCTCGATTGCCGGCGGGTCCACGGGAACCGGCGGCTGGGTCGTCTCGGCAGTTTCGGCTTTGGAAGTTTGGACTTGGGAAGTTTGGACTTGGGGATCTTGCAACATCTGATTCATGGCTTTCCTCAGTTAAGGACCAGAATCAGGGCACACGGAACGACAAACAGCCGCACCTTGCGATGCGTCTGCCACCGACCGTTCTCTTTCATCCGGACTTTAACCGTCGGCTTCGGAGTTGCACCGAATCTGCTGACCCTTCCCTCCGAGGGGTCCCCGAGGGAATCCCTATCAAGGAGAAGGCGCTCGCGGGCTTAGGCCTTTCGGCCCTTACCGCCGGTGGGGACTTTCACCCCGCCCTGAGAACTTATCCACCCGATATGGGTGGACTATTCCGAATTATGACGAACAGGGAGGCGGCCAGCAAGAACCTTCCTTATGGGTACTACGCATGTGCCTATGACGTCAGGGCGAAACTCTGCGAAAATCCTGCGGGGCAGAAGGTCGAACAGGGCGGGACCGATCCGGACCCGCAAGGAGGGCACCGGCACATGGAACGCAGCAGGCGCCGGCCGATCCGATTCCGGTTTGTTCTCCTCCGTTAAGAATTGTGGCGGAGATGAGCTGTGGACGAACGAGTCCTGACTTGTGGACGGACTCGGCAGCCAGTTGCGCAGATTCCGCAAATCACATCAGTTGATCCGCGACAAGCCCGCGCTGATCCCGGGATCGCGAGAGCGACGCCAAGGGGATCGCCTTAGCAATATTAAGGGAGCGCGCGCCGGACCAACCGCGTGCGTATCAAAGACAACAAGAAGGCAAGAGGTCGAGACGGCATGTCCCTGCTCGAAGGCGCTATCGATTCCAGAAATCACCCGCTCGCGGTGGTCGAGGATATCGCTGCCAGCAACAACTGGCCGTTCGAACGCTCCGGCGAAGACGAACTCACGATTGTCTCGAAGGGACAATGGACCGACTACCAGCTCTCCTTCACCTGGATGGGCGGGATCGAGGCGCTGCATCTGGCCTGCGCGTTCGACATGAAGATTCCGGTCGCACGGCGGAGCGAAGTGCAGCGGCTCGTCGCCGCCGTCAACGAGCAGTTGTGGGTCGGCCATTTCGACCTGTGGACCAACACCGGCATGGTCATGCACCGCCAGGCCCTGGTGCTGCCGGGCGGACTCACCGCCTCGACCGCGCAATGCGAAGCCATGCTCGCCGGCGCCATCCACGCCTGCGAGCGCTACTTCCCGGCGTTCCAGTTCGTGGTGTGGGCGGGCAAGACCACGACGGAAGCGATGGACGCGGCGATGTTCGACACGGTGGGAGAGGCGTAGGGCCTCTCGTGACGTAACGCCGCTCCCTCCCCACGTCATCCCGGACAAGCGCGCCCAAAGCGCGCGCAGATCCGGGATCCATACCGCGTGATTTCGTTTGTGGCACGCGGCTTGTTGCCAACAGCTGCATCCACTAGAAACATTCGTGGTTATGGGTCCCGGCCTTCGCCGGGACGACACCGAATTTGTGGTGACCACAGTGGCGAACAGCACTCTTCAAAACATCACCGGCACCATCCTTCTCGCCGGCGCCGGCAAGATGGGCGGCGCGATGCTGACCGGATGGCTGGCGGGCGGACTCGATCCGCGCCGTGTCGCGGTGGTCGACCCGCACATCGCGCCTGAGATCAGCGCGCTTGCCGCCAAGGGCGTGGCGCTCAATCCCGATGCGAAGGCGGCAGGTCAGGTCGAGACGATGGTCGTCGCGGTGAAGCCGCAGATGTTCCGCGAGGCCGGCGCGAAGCTGAAGCCCTTCGTCTCGGAGAAGACCTCCGTGGTCTCGATCATGGCGGGAACCACGATCGCCTCGCTTCAGGAGGTCTGCGGCGGCGCTGTCGTGCGCGCGATGCCGAACACGCCGGCCGCGATCGGCCGCGGCATCACGGTGGCGGTTGCGGCGAAGAACGTCAGCACCGCGCAACGCGCGGTGGCCGACGCGCTGCTGCGCGCCACCGGCTCGGTCGAATGGGTCGAGGATGAGAGCCTGATGGATGCGGTGACCGCGGTGTCCGGCTCGGGACCGGCCTATGTGTTCCTGCTCGCCGAGGAACTTGCGCGCGCCGGTGTCGAAGCGGGATTGCCCGAGGCGCTGGCGACGAAGCTCGCGCGCGAAACGGTGGCAGGCTCGGGCGAGCTGCTGCATCAATCCGAGCTGCCCTCCGGCACGCTGCGCCAGAACGTCACCTCGCCCGGCGGCACCACGGCCGCAGCGCTCGGCGTGCTGATGGGCGAGCCCGGCCTGCGCGACCTGATGATCCGTGCAATCGCAGCGGCGACGCAGCGGTCGAAGGAATTGGCGAAGTAGCAAGATGCCGTAGGGTGGGCAAAGCGAAGCGTGCCCACCACATCTGTCTTGCACGCTGAGCAATGGTGGGCACGGCGCTTCGCGCCTTTGCCCACCCTACGATTTCGAGCCTGCCCCGAGCCGCTTGTTGAACATCTCGACATTGACGAGCCCGCGCGCGTGGCGGCCCTCGCCGAGCTTGCGCGTGCCCTCGAACGCCTCGACTTCGAAACGGATGACGCGGCGCTCGACCGCGACCACCTTCGCGGTGGTCCGCACCGTCGCGCCGACCAGGGCGGCTGCGAGATGGCGGATGTCGACCTCGGTGCCGACGGTGACCCAGCCCGGCTGAAGCGCAGGGCGGATCGCATCGCCCGACGTCATCTCCATCTCGAGGATCATCATCGGCGTCGCATAGACAAAAGGCATGCCCGGCACGAAGTGCCCGACCGTGCGCTCCACTGGGACCACCAGCGTGCGCTCCGCGCTCATGCCTGTCGTGATGAAGTCGCGTGCGTCCATGGTGCTTGCTCGTCATTCCGGGGCGCGCGAAGCGCGAACCCGGAATCCAGAAGTTTACAGCTCGAGATTCCGGGTTCAGCCCTGACGGGCTGCCCCGGAATGACGCTAACGCGTCACTTCTTCGCAGCCGCCGCGCGCTCCACGAACGTCTTGCCGCCCTTCATCTTGTGGCGGAGCGGGGCTTCGTTGATCTGGATGACGACGGCATCGGCGTCGACGCCGAGATTCTTCACCAGTGCCTGCGTGATGTCGCGCATCATGCCGGCCTTCTGTTCATCGGTGCGGCCTTCGGCCATGCTGACGGTGATCTCAGGCATCGTTTTCTCCCTGCTGCTGTCGTCATGATCGGGCTTGTCCCGATCATTCAAAGTCGTGTGCATCAAACAGGACGTGGATGCCCGGGACAAGCCCGGGCATCAGGCGATGCGCGAATAGCTAGCCCCAGCTCACGTCATGGCGCGCCAGCACCTCGCGCACCTTTGCGACGAGATCGGCTTCGGCGCACGAGAACTGCGCCGGGCGGCTCTCGCGCCATTCCTGGTTGGAAGCAATCGCAGCGGCCGCTTTCGCGCCTTCGATCAGGTCCTTGATCTGCAGCTCGCCGCGCGCCTTTTCGTCCGAGCCCTGGATGATGACGCAAGGGCTGTTGCGGCGGTCGGCATATTTGAGCTGGTTGCCCATATTCTTGGGATTGCCGAGATAGAGCTCGGCGCGGATGCCGGCGGTGCGCAGGCTTGCCACCATCTTCTGGTAGTCGGCGACGCGGTCGCGGTCGAACACGGTGACGACGACGGGACCGAACTCGGGCCGCGTGTCGAGCTTGCCGAGCAGCGTCAGCGCAGCCTGGAGCCGCGAGACGCCGATCGAGAATCCGGTCGCCGGCACCGGCTCGCCGCGGAAGCGCGAGACGAGGCCGTCGTAGCGGCCACCGCCACCGACGGAGCCGAAGCGTACCGGGCGGCCCTTCTCGTCCTTGGTGTCGAGCAGGAGTTCGACCTCGTAGACGGGGCCGGTGTAGTATTCGAGGCCGCGCACAACGGAGGGGTCGATCTTGATGCGGTCCGCACCGTACCCCGACGCCATGACCAGCTTGGCGATCTCTTCCAGCTCGCTCACGCCGGCCTGACCAACTTCGCTCTTGGCGAGGTAAGCTTCCGCCGCGGCAATGGCTTCTTTCCAATCGTCGCGCGGTTTGGTGATGGCCAGAACAACGTCGGCCTCCGCCGCGCTCAAATTGGCGCCTTTCGTGAAGTCGCCCTTGCCCTCTTCGCCACCGTCCCACCTGCCGGGACCGAGCAATTTACGCACCTCATCGGCGGGAAACTTGTCGAGCTTGTCGATTGCGCGCAGCACAGTCAGCCGGCGTGCGGCATTCTCGTCGCCGGCAAGTCCAATTGCTTCCAGAACACCGTCGAGCACTTTTCGGTTGTTCACCTTCACCACGTACTGGCCGCGCTGAACGCCAAGCGCCTCCATCGTGTCCGCAGCCATCATGCAGATCTCGGCATCCGCCGCCGGCGTTGCCGAGCCGACCGTGTCGGCATCGAACTGCATGAACTGGCGGAAGCGGCCGGGGCCGGGCTTCTCGTTGCGGAAGACGTAGCCGACGCGGTAGCTGCGGTAGGGCAAGACCAGACCGTCCGTCCCGTAGCGCTCGCCGACATAGCGGGCGAGCGGCGCGGTCAGATCGTAACGCAAGCTAATCCACTGCTCGTCGTCGTCCTGGAACGAGAACACGCCCTCGTTCGGGCGGTCCTGGTCGGGCAGGAACTTGCCGAGCGCGTCGGTGTATTCCATCGCCGGCGTCTCCACCGGCTCGAAGCCGTAGAGCTCGTAGACGGCGCGGATCTTCTCGACCATCTCGCGCGTCGCCCGGATCGCGGCGGGATCGCGATCCTCGAGCCCGCGCGGCAGGCGCGCCTTCAGTTTCTGGGGTTTTTTGGGTTTTTCGGCCATGCGCGGCGTTTACCAGCCGACGCGCGAGGCGGCAACCGGGGCGGCAAGCCGGGGGGCCCCAAGTCCGCGCGCCTCGGCGTCATTCCGGGGCGATGCGCAGCATCGAGCCCGGAATCTCGAGATTCCCCGGTGCGCAACTGCGCACCTCAGGTCTGGTCCTTCGGACCATCCCGGAATGACGACTGCTTCCCTATGGCTGCTCCATGCGCGCCCGGAGGGCGTCCGCATCCGCCTTCGGCAGCGACTTCAGCGTCGGCTTGATGGTTTCGCCGCCGACGATCTTGCCGTTGCGCATGAACATCCAGTCCGAGATGTCGGCTTCGCTGAATGTGACCTTGTCGCCTGCCCGCTTGCCGGGCAGATCACGCGGTTCGTTGGCGAACACGCCCGAATAGGCCCCGTTCGGCAGTTTCTTCACCTCGGCGATCCAGATGTGCTCGCCGCCTTTGCGGGTGAAAAAGCGCACTTTCAGGGCGTGCCCGGTTTCCGACGGCTTGGGCGCCTCGTAGGACGCCCAGAAGGTCGGCAGCGTGCCGCGGGCGCGTGCGATCGCGGTGTTCATCTCGGGGTCGGTGGTGCGCACATCGACAACGGGCGAGCGGTCTTCGGCTGCGACCTCCGGCTTGGGGCCGATGGTCAGGATGCCGAAGACGGTGATGCCGGTGATTGCGGCGAGGACGACCCATTTCAGGGGCTGGGAAAGCGTGGATGCCATGATCGCGATGTCCGGATGCGTCAATATCTCCGGGCTTTGTCGCGGGATCGTGGCGGCGCGTTCATGATGTCCGCTCTTCGCCTCTCCCCGCTTGCGGGGAGAGGCCGGAATGCGCGCAGAACGCGCGGATTCCGGGTGAGGGGGACTCTCCGCGAGTCCAACTGCCAGCGTCCCCGTGGAGACTCCCCCTCACCCCGACCCTCTCCCCGCAAGCGGGGAGAGGGAGAAAAATCAAAACACCTTGCGGATCCAGTTGTGGGGATCGTTGGTGCGGCCGTACTGGATGTCGACGAGCTGCTTGCGCAGGCCCATGGCGACCGGGCCGGCGACGCCGCCGCTGATCTCGAAATCGCCGCTCACCGAGCGCACCTTGCCGATCGGCGAGATCACCGCCGCGGTGCCGCAGGCGAACGCTTCCTTCAGCTTGCCGCTGGCCGCATCCTTGCGCCACTGGTCGAGCGAGTACGGCTCCTCGCGCACCGTCTTGCCGGCATCCTTCGCCAGCGCGATGATGGAGTCGCGGGTGATGCCGGGCAGGATCGTGCCGAGCGGCGGCGTCGACAACGAGCCGTCCTCGAACACGAAGAAGATGTTCATGCCGCCGAGCTCCTCGACGTAGCGGCGCTCGATCGCATCGAGGAAGACCACCTGATCGCAGCCGTGCTGAATGGCTTCCGCCTGCGCACGCAGACTCGCGGCGTAATTGCCACCGCACTTGACGGCGCCGGTGCCGCCGACCGCGGCGCGCGTGTAGTTCTCCGAGACCCAGATCGACACCGGCGCAGGTCCGCCCTTGAAATAGGAGCCGACCGGTGAGGCGATCACCGCGAAGATGTATTCGGACGACGGCTTGACGCCGAGGAAGGTCTCGCTCGCGATCATGAAGGGGCGCAGGTAAAGGCTGCCCTCGCCGCCCGGCATCCAGGCGCGATCGATGCGCACGACCTGCTCGACCGCCTCGATGAAGACGTCTTCGGGCAGCTGCGCCATCGCCATGCGATCGGCCGAGTCCCTGAAGCGCCGCGCATTGGCGTCGGGGCGGAACAGGTTCACGCCGCCGTCGTCGCGCTTGTAGGCCTTGAGGCCCTCGAAAATTTCCTGGGCGTAGTGCAGGACGGCGCCGGCCGGATCGAGCTGGAAGTTGGCGCGCGCCTCGATGCGCGCCTCGTACCAGCCGCCCTTGGCCTGGTTGTAACGGACGATCGCCATGTGGTCGGTGAAGACCCGCCCGAAGCCGGGGTCCACCAGCTTGGCGACGCGGTCCTTTTCTGGAGTAGGATTGGATGCGGGCTGGATGTCGAATTTCATGCTCATGTCCTTGGCTCCCGCTGCCGGTAGCGGCGCTGTTCTGGCGCCCGCCTGCCCTGTTTCGGGTCCGGCTGGCTTGATTAGAGTTGTGGCCGGGCCACCGCCAGCCTTGTTACGGCCGGTTTCCGTGGCCAGCATGTCGCCGAGGACATGCTTTTGCGGAAGGCGGAAGTCCAGTATGTTTTGTCGAAATGCCGCTCGACAATCGCACGGTAGATCTGATCCGGCCGTCGCTGCCTGTCCGACTCTCTCCGGCCGCCTCAGCTTCGATGCCACCCGACGCGAAACGATCTAAAATTTCGTGCGGGCTGATCGTTTTGTAACATTGAACCCAAGATACGTCAATATGCCTGACATAAATTTCGCGACTCCCCCTCAAGACGCTGCCGAGCCCCGGCCGGCGGCAGGCGATGGAGGCAATTTGCGCTGGGATATCATCGAGCTGCTGTTCTTCGCCTATCGCGACTTCGTCGGCGATCCCGACCAGGAGCTGGAGGCGTTCGGCTTCGGCCGGGCCCATCACCGCGTCATGCACTTCGTCTACCGCTATCCCGGGCTCAAGGTCGCCGACCTCCTCGACGTCCTGCGCATCACAAAACAGTCGCTCGGCCGGGTGCTCAAGCAGCTCCTGGACGAGGGCTATATCGTGCAGAAGACCGGCGACAATGACCGCCGCCAGCGCCTGCTCTACGCAACGCCGAAGGGCGAGGCGCTGGTGCAGAAGCTCGCCGGGCTCCAGACCACGCGGATCACCAAGGCGCTCGCCGAGATGGCGCCGCAGGATGCGGAGACCGTCAAGCGCTTCCTGCGCGCGATGATCGACCGCGACGATCCGGACAAGGTGCTGGAGACGATCTTCGCCTCCGTCAATCAAGACGCAAAGGAGTGACCGTGCCACTCGCTGCCACGCTCGCCCGTCCGCCGGTGCAACCGGCCGACGACGCCCCGCATCTCCTGCTGGTCGACGACGACCGCCGCATCCGCGATCTGCTGTCGCGCTTCCTCGCCGGCGAAGGCTATCGCGTCTCGACCGCGGCGAGCGCCAGCGATGCGCGTTCGAAGCTCATGGGCCTGCATTTCGACCTCCTGATCCTCGACGTCATGATGCCTGGCGAGACCGGCTTCGACCTCGCCCGCTTCATCCGGACGTCCTCCTCGGTGCCGATCGTGATGCTGACGGCGCGCCACGAAGCGGAAGCCCGCATCGAAGGCCTTCAGATCGGCGCCGACGACTACGTGGCAAAGCCGTTCGAGCCACGCGAGCTCGCGCTGCGCATCAACAACATCCTCAAGCGCGCCGCCCCGCCGCCGCAGGCAGCGATGGTGGAGAAGATCGCGTTCGGCCCCTACGTCTACCATCTCGATCGCGGCGAATTGCGCCAGGGCGAAGAGGTCATTCACCTCACCGATCGCGAGCGCGAGATGCTGCGGATTCTCTCGGAGACGCCGGGCGAGACCGTGCCGCGCAGCGCACTGACCGGCAATGGCAGCGTCAACGAGCGCGCCGTCGACGTGCAGATCAACCGCCTCAGGCGCAAGATCGAGACCGATCCCGCCAATCCGCTGTTCCTCCAGGCGGTGCGCGGCATCGGCTATCGCCTGGTGGCCTCGCCTTAAACCGCAGTGAAACGCGACCGATGAGCACGATCGATACCGGCCTGACGCTGCTGAAGAGCGCCGCCGGCCGCGTCTCCGCCGCCAATGGCTGGATGGGCAACGCGTTCAAGGGCTGGATGCCGACCGGCCTCTATGCCCGCGCGCTCCTCATCATGATCGTGCCGATGGTGATCCTGCAATCGGTCGTCGCCTTCGTGTTCATGGAGCGGCACTGGAACACGGTGACGCGCCGCCTGTCGGCCGCAGTGGTGCAGGACATCGCCGCGCTGATCGACATCTACAAGGGCTATCCGCAGGACAAGGACCGCGACCAGATCCGCCGCATCGCGCAGCAACGCCTCGGACTCGTGGTCGACTTCCTGCCCGCCGGCGACATGCCGCCGCCAGGACCAAAGCCGTTCTTCTCGCTGCTCGACCAGACGCTGTCGGTGCAGCTCGGCCGCCAGATCGGGCGCTCGTTCTGGATCGACACGGTCGGCCGCTCCAACCTCGTCGAGATCCGCATCCAGCTCGACGACGCCGTGATGCGCGTGTTCGCGCAGCGCAGCGCCGCTTACGCTTCGAACTCGGAGATCTTCCTGTTCTGGATGGTCGGCACGTCCTCGATCCTCTTGATCGTCGCAGTGCTGTTCCTGCGCAACCAGATCAAGCCGATCCTGCGCCTTGCCGATGCCGCCGAAAGCTTCGGCAAGGGCCGCGAGGCGCCGAACTTCAGGCCGCGCGGCGCGCGCGAAGTGCGACGCGCGGCGGTCGCCTTCCTCGAGATGAAATCGCGCATCGAGCGCACGATGGAGCAGCGCACCGCGATGCTGGCCGGCGTCAGCCACGACCTGCGCACCATCCTGACCCGCTTCAAGCTCGAGCTGGCGCTGATCGGCGACAGCCCGGAGCTCGAAGGCATGCGCAAGGACGTCGACGAGATGTCGATGATGCTGGAGGACTACCTTGCGTTTGCCCGCGGCGATTCCGGCGAGCAGTCGCAGCCGACCGACATGGCGCAGGCGCTCGAGGAGCTGCGCAGCGATGCCGAACGCCACGGCCACGCTGCAACCGTCGCATTCAACGGACTGCCGGTGGTGACGGTGAAGCCGGCCTCGTTCAAGCGCTGCCTCGCCAACCTCGTCACCAATGCGGCGCGCTACGGCAAGAGCATCGCCATCACCGGCCAGCGCGATCACCGTTATCTGACCGTCACGGTCGACGACGACGGCCCGGGCATCCCCGCGCATCTGCGCGAAGAGGTGTTCAAGCCGTTCCTGCGGCTGGACAACGCCCGCAACCAGGACGAAGGCGGCACGGGCCTTGGCCTCGCCATCGCCCGCGACATCGCCCGCTCGCATGGCGGCGACATCACGCTGGGCGACAGCCCGATGGGCGGATTAAGGGCGAGCGTGCGGATACCGGTGTAACTGCCGTAGCCCGGATTTCGCTACGCTCCATCCGGGCTACAATCTCGCCTACTTCGGCAGCAGGGCCTTCAGCTTGTCGACGTCGCGCACGTTCATCTTGAAGCCGCCGGGCATCACGATGTCGCCGGGCTTCTGGTCCGGCTTGCAGGCGCCCAGCCATTTCGCTTCGAGCGTCATGGTGGTGTCGCGCCCCGCCGCGCCGGCGGCGCCGCCTTGCGCGTGCGAGGTGGTCTTCACCGTATAGGCCGAGTTGAAATCGCCCGTGATCTCGGCGTGCGAGGTGGTGCTGATGCCGGCGACGCTGCACTCGGAATCGCTGACATAACCGGTCGCGGTCTTCTTGATGTCCTGCTTGGCGCAGATCTGCTTGGCCATCGGGGAGACGTTGTTGTTCATCTCCTTGTCGACGGTCTCGTCGGTGCAGTGCTGCATGGTCATTTCCGGCATCTGCGAGCCGGTCCTGACCATTTTCAATTCCCACAGGCCGGCCTTGCGCACCGGCAGATCGTCGGCACTGGCGCCGCCTGCCGACACCACAAGGCAAAGGGCCGAGCCGAGCAAAGCAAGTTTGCGCGTCATGTGGGAAGCTCCCGGCTGAGAGATCGCTGCGTTACGAAAACGCCTCAGTACAGCGTGCGGATCGGCTGGTTGGCGGCGCCATAGGGCACCCAGCGGCAGGAGAACGAGATGTAGCCGCCCTCATAGGCCTGCACGCCGAGGAATTTGACGACCTTGCCGTACCGCGCGCAATGATCGACCGCGACCTGCCGCGCATCGACCTGATTGGCCATCGAATAGGCGATGATGCCGCCGGTGTCGTTGCCCTTGAACGGGGGCACAGGAAGGATATCGGCGCGCGCCGACTGGCCCGCCATCATACCCAGGGCAAGAAGGCCCGCGGCCGCAATGATTCGCATTCCCGTTACTCCAATTGGTTGGCGCCAGTTTACGGTGCCGGGACGGAAGTGAAAAGAACTGAAGCCCTGTCGGATGCGACGTTCTGGTCAACTCCTGGCCAAGTGTTGCCGCGCTGCACTTGACCTCACCCGCCCTTCGCGGCACCGTCCGACCTCCGCAGATCATCTGTCTGGATTGCCCATGCGCGCCTCGACCTCCCTGAAATCGCTCCGCTTTGCCGCCGTGCTCGGCCTCATGTTCGGGGCGCTGTCGCTCGGTGAGGCCAGGGCCGCCAATCCGCTGGAGCTGAATTTCTGGCTGAGCGGACCGCGCTATGACGGCAATGTGGCAGATTGCGACAAGGCGCTGCCGACGATCGCCACCCAGTTCTGGGAGAAGGAAAGCGCCTTCTGGAATTCCTCGTTGAAGATCACCGGCTTCTCCGCCGTGCACGAGACCGCGTTCCGACCCTGGCAGTCCGACAATATTCCGCGCCGCTATTGCACCGGCGAGGCCATGCTGAACGACGGCAAGGTGCGCAAGGTGCATTTCTCGATCATCGAGGATGGCGGCTTCGCTGGTTACGGCAATGGTGTCGAATGGTGCGTGGTCGGACTCGACCGCAACTGGGCCTACAATCCGGCCTGTCGCGCCGCCAAGCAGTAATTCGACAGCCCTGATTCGGACCGGGCCAGCGGCCTGACGAGGGCCGCCCGAATTTTGTTCTTGAAATGTTCTCATCGCCTGCTAGGCTCGATTGCACAGTCTAGTTGAGGGGCGTCGCCATGTTTCATTCCAGATTGCATTCGTTCTCCCGCCTGATGATCTCGCTGACCTTGACCTTTGCCCTGCCCCTTGCCGCCGGGCTGGTCTTGCCGGCGGGCGTCGCGAAAGCTCAGGACAGGCGGCAGAACGCGCCCGGCGAATTCGATTTCTATGTGCTGTCGCTCTCGTGGTCGCCCTCCTTCTGCGAGGAGGCGGCGGAGCGCGGCGGCCGCTCCCAGATCCAGTGCAGCGGCCGGCCCTATTCCTTCGTGGTGCACGGGCTGTGGCCGCAATATGAGAACGGCTTCCCGGAATATTGCCAGCGGCCGGCGCCGCGGCTGAACCGCAGCATCGTCTCCTCGATGCTCGACCTGATGCCGGCGCCGGGCCTGATCTTCAACGAGTGGGACAAGCACGGCACCTGCTCGGGGCTCGCCGACCGCAGCTATTTCGAGACGATCAGGAAAGCGCGCGCCGCCATCAAGATTCCGGCCGAATATCTCGAATTGTCGCAGGCCAAGACCGTGGCGCCTGCCGACGTCGAGGAGGCCTTCATCAAGGCCAATCCGGGCCTCGGCAGCGCCGCCGTCTCGGTCACCTGCAACCGGACGCGGCTGTCCGAGGTCCGCATCTGCCTCAGCAAGGACCTGCAATTCCGCGCCTGCGAGGAGATGGACCGCCGCGCCTGCCGCCGCGACCAGGTGACGATGCCGCCGATCAGGGGTGGGTAGCTGCTAAATCAGCTCCGTCATTCCGGGGCACGCGAAGCGTGAACTATGGTGCGCAGTTCGGTGCTACGTACCGCCCCGGAATGACGGGAGTTACTTTCATCGCGCGATGTCGTAACTCTCCGCCATGAACTACCGTCACGCCTTTCATGCCGGCAACTTTGCCGATGTCATCAAGCACATCGTGCTGGCGCGCATCCTCACTTATTTGCAGGACAAGCCGGGGGCGTTCCGCGTCATCGACACCCATGCCGGCGCCGGCCTCTACGATCTCGAAAGCGACGAGGCGCGGCGCGGTGGCGAATGGCTGACCGGCATCGCGCGACTGATGCAGGCGCGCCTGTCGAACGAGACCGCGGCGCTGACAAAGCCCTATCTCGACATCGTCCGCGCCTTCAATCCGAAGGGCGAGCTCAAGGCCTATCCGGGTTCGCCGCTGATCGCGCGCGGCCTGCTCAGGCCGCAGGACCGCCTCGTCGCCTGCGAACTCGAGCCGAAGGCACGCAAGGCGCTGATCGACGTGCTGCGCCGCGACGAGCAGGCACGCGTGGTCGATCTCGACGGCTGGGTGGCACTGCCGGCCTTCGTGCCGCCGAAGGAGCGGCGCGGGCTCGTGCTGATCGACCCGCCGTTCGAGGCAAAGAACGAGTTCGAACGGCTGGGCGAAGCCTTCTCGGAGGCTTTCGCAAAATGGCCGACCGGTATCTATGTAATCTGGTATCCGGCCAAGAGCCGGCGCGCCACCGATGCGCTGGCACAGCTCGTGGCGCGGCTCGCAGCCGCAGCAAAGCCACCGGGCAAATGCCTGCGCCTCGAGTTCAGTGCCGCGCCGCAGCTTGACGGCGCAGCCCTCACCTCCACCGGACTGCTGATCGTCAATCCCCCTTACACGCTGCATGGCGAGCTCAAGACGATCCTGCCCGAGCTCGAAATGCCGCTCGGCCAGGGCGGCGCTGCCAGATTCCGATTAGAGGTGCCGAGGCCGTAACACTCCGGCATTCTTGGGAAAAATATGCAGGAGCCGTAGTCAATCTGCAAAGAACCGTATTATGCTATTTCCGTGACTGGCTTTACGTTCCGCTTCCGCGAATGGTTGCGGCGGAGTGAAGGCCTAAGAAAGATCCGGCCGGACCGAAAGGTCCGCCCAAGGATGGCCAGCTCCCGGGCTCCGTACGGCCCGGTCATGTCGTGACGTGAGTCTGCGTCACGACGGAGGAGCAATGAGGGGGAGTTTCCCGATGGCCATGACGGGAACGGTCAAGTTCTTCAACGGCGAGCGCGGCTACGGCTTCATCAAGCCGGATGACGGCGGTCGCGATGTCTTCGTTCACATCACTGCTGTGGAGCGAGCGGGACTGAAGGACCTTGCCGAAGGACAGCGTATTACTTTCGAAGTCGAACCGGACAAGAAGGGGAAGGGACCGAAGGCGGTCAATTTGGTCATCCTCTCCTAGCGGGCCTGACGCAAAAAAACCTGGCGCAAAAAAAGTCCCGGCCGCGAGCGGCCGGGAGGTTATTGTCCGGTATTTTCTTATTTGGCTATCAGAAGTGATAGTTGACGCCTGCGCGCACAACGCTGGCGGTATAGCCGTTTGACACGCCTGTAATTGCGAACTGACTCGTCGACAGATCGATGTAGAGATATTCGAGCTTGGCGCTCCAGTTCGGCGCGAGGCCGACTTCCGCACCGGCACCGATGGTCCAGCCGGCGCTGGTGTGCGACTCCGTCCAGCCGAAGGTCTGCGCGCGCAGTTCGCCGAAGGCGAGGCCGGCGGTGCCGTAGAACAGCACGTTGCTGAAGGCATAGCCGACGCGGCCGCGCAGGGTGCCGAACCACGGATTGGAGAACTTCCAGGGCGCGAAGGTGTCGTCGGCGCCAGCGGCCTGGATGTCGCCCTCGACGCCGAACACCCACGGGCCGTTCTGGAAATTGTAGCCGGCCTGAATGCCGCCGACGAAGCCGGACGGCTTTGAGGGATTGTTGTCGACCGAGCCCCACTCATAGCCGATGTTGCCGCCGAGATACGGACCGGCCCAGCTATAGGCGTTCAGCGGCTGGTTGACGGTATAGGGGGCACGCTGCCCGTAACTGAGATCGGCGGCCTCTGCCGAAGCTGTCCAGCCGGCGGCAACCAACGCGGCTGCGCCCACAACGAGCCTCTTCATCACACACTCCAACGCAACTGCCGCAACCGGTGCGATGCCGGCGCCGCCGCGCCATGTCGCATGGTTACGGAACCAAGACCTTTTCGCGTAAGATTTATCGAGAGTTTTAAGTTAAAGGGCTGTTAAGACCCGTTACCGCGCGCTTAACAGACTTAAGGAAGCGTTACCGGGAACTGCGCCGCCATCCTGTGCGTGCAGCATGGCCGGAACTTCAAATCGGTCCCCCCAGCGCCTAAATTCGTCCCATGGTTCACGATTCCACCGACGATCCGGACGACACCCGCGTTCGCAAATCAAGGCGCGGCACAGCACTGGATGCCCCGCCCCAGGAGACGGCACCGCCGGACCTCGATCCCGCCACCACGGGCGGCGACGACGAGGACGACGCGCTTCTGCCTGACATCCTGGAAGAGAGCGGCGCAGTCGGCGAAGAACCGCTGGCGAGCGGCCACGAGGCGATCGAGCGCGCGGTCCGGCTCGCGCCGACCTCGCCCGGCGTCTATCGCATGCTCAACGCGAATGCCGACGTGCTCTATGTCGGCAAGGCCAAGAACGTCAAAAAGCGCCTGTCCAACTACGCGCGCCAGAGTGCGCCGCAGCCGGCGCGCATCCTGCGCATGATCGCCGCCACGGTGACCGTGGAGATCGTCTCGACCAACACCGAGACCGAAGCGCTGCTGCTGGAAGCCAACCTCATCAAGCAGCTCCGGCCGCGCTTCAACGTGCAGCTGCGCGACGACAAGTCGTTTCCCTATATCCTGATCACCGGCGACCACTGGGCGCCGCAGATCCTGAAGCACCGCGGAGCGCAGACCCGGCCCGGACGCTATTTCGGCCCGTTCGCCTCCGCAGGTGCCGTCAACCGCACCATCACGGCGTTGCAGCGCGCGTTCCTGATCCGCTCCTGCACCGATTCCTTCTTCGAGAGCCGCAGCAGGCCCTGCCTGCTCTACCAGATCCGCCGCTGCGCCGGTCCCTGCACCCGCGAGATCGATTTCCCCGGCTATACGACCCTGGTGCGCGAGGCGACCGACTTCCTCTCCGGCAAGAGCCATGCGGTGAAGCAGGAGCTCGCCGGCGAGATGGAGAAGGCGGCCAACGAGCTCGAATTCGAGACCGCCGCGCTCTACCGCGACCGCCTTGCCGCGCTGTCGGCGATCCAGTCGCAGCAGGGCATCAATCCGCGCACGGTAGAGGAGGCCGACGTGTTCGCCATCCACCAGGAGGGCGGCTTCTCCTGCGTCGAGGTGTTCTTCTTCCGCACCGGCCAGAACTGGGGCAACCGCGCCTATTTCCCGCGCGCGGAGAAGACCTTTACGCCCGAAGAAGTGCTCGGCTCCTTCCTCGCCCAGTTCTACGACGACAAGCCGCCGCCGAAGAACATCCTGCTTTCGCATGAGATCGAGGAGAGCGAGCTGCTTGCCAACGCGCTGTCGATCAAGGCCGGCCACAAGATCGAGGTCACCGCGCCGAAGCGCGGCGAGAAAAAGGAGCTCGTCGCCCATGCGCTGACCAATGCGCGCGAGGCGCTGGGCCGAAAGCTCGCGGACACCGCGACGCAGGGCCGCCTGCTCGACGCCATGGCGACGACGTTGAGCCTGCCGCATGCTCCCAAGCGCATCGAAGTCTACGACAACAGCCACATCCAGGGCACCAATGCGGTCGGCGCCATGATCGTCGCGGGCCCGGACGGCTTCGTGAAGAACCAGTACCGCAAGTTCAACATCAAGTCGGAAGGGCTCACGCCCGGCGACGACTACGGCATGATGCGCGAGGTGCTGGAGCGCCGCTTCAAGCGCCTCATCAATCCGCCCGAGGAGGGCGCCAAGGTCAAGGACGACGATTTTCCGCAATGGCCCGACCTCGTGATCATCGACGGCGGCCGCGGCCAGCTCAACGCCGTCCGGGAGATCTTTGCAAATCTCGGCCTGACCCAGGTGTCGCTGATGTCGGTCGCCAAGGGGCCGGACCGGGATGCCGGCCGCGAGACCCTGTTCATGCCGGAGCGCGAGGCGATCAAGCTCGAGCCGCGCGACCCCGTGCTCTATTTCATTCAGCGTCTGCGCGACGAGGCCCACCGCTTCGTCATCGGCTCGCACCGCAAGCTGCGCAAGAAGGACATCCGCGAGGCCGGTTTGCAGGAGATTCCGGGCATCGGCCCGTCACGCAAACGTGCCTTGCTGCATCATTTCGGAACCCTGAAGGAGATCGAACGGGCCTCGATCGCCGATCTCGGCAAGGTTCCGGGGGTGAGCGCCGAAAGCGCCCGCAGGATTTTCGAGTATTTCCATCCCCAGCCGGGGTGAACTAAGGGGTCCGCAGTCATATGGTCGTCGCATCCTGCACCCCATTTGGGAGCGGGACGGTTGACCTTCAGGCTTGAGCGGTATTGGTAGGACGGATGAACATCGCCACGACACGAGGGACGACCAGCCGCGCGATGTCCCTCCCGAACATCCTGACCTATGGCCGGATCGCCGCGATCCCGGTCGTGGTCGGGTGCATCTACGCGCAGTCGATTCTGGATCAGCCGTTGTGGCTGCGCTGGGTCGCGGTCGCCATTTTCATCGCGGCGGCAGTCACCGATTACCTCGACGGCTATTACGCGCGGATCTGGAATCAACAATCGGCGTTCGGCCGGATGCTCGATCCGATCGCCGACAAGCTGCTGGTCGCCTCCTGCCTACTGATGCTGGCCGCCGACGGTATCATCCATGGCTGGTCGCTGTGGGCCGCCATCGTGATCCTGTGCCGCGAGATCCTGGTCTCGGGCCTGCGCGAATATCTCGCCGCGCTGCGCGTCAGCGTGCCCGTCACCAAGCTTGCCAAGTGGAAGACCACGGTCCAGCTCGTCGCCATCGGCTTCCTGCTCGCGGGCGAGGCCGGCGACCAGGTCGTGCCCGTCGTAACCCAGATCGGCCTCTTGCTGCTGTGGGCCTCGGCGATCCTCACCATGTACACCGGCTACGATTATTTCCGCTCCGGCATCCATCACCTCATCAAGGAGGATGAGGTATGAAGGTGAAATATTTTGCCTGGGTGCGCGAACGCGTCGGCAAGGCCGAGGAAACCATCGAGCCGCCCGCGACCGTGCGCACCGTCGAGGAGCTGATCGCCTGGCTGTCCGGCCGGAGCGAGGCCTATGCCTATGCGTTCGAGAAGCCGAAGGTCATCCGCGCCGCGATCGACCATGCCCATGTCAAGTCGGACGCCGCAATCGCGGGCGCCCGCGAGATCGCGTTCTTCCCGCCGATGACCGGCGGCTAGGCCCATGACTTCCCCTGCGACCACCGGCCCCGTCACCATCCGTATTCAAGAGGACGATTTCGACATTGCGCGCGAGATCGCGCTCCTGACCAGGAGCCGGACCGACATCGGCGCGGTCGTGAGCTTCTCCGGCATCTGCCGCGGCGACGAGGATAGCGCGAAGATCGCCGCGCTGACGCTCGAACATTATCCCGGCATGGCCGAGGAAGAGATCAAGCGTCATGTCGACGAGGCAACCACGCGCTGGCCGCTCAACGGCGTCACGGTCATCCATCGCGTCGGGCGGTTCATGCCCGGCCAGAACATCGTGCTGGTGCTGACCGCCTCGCAGCATCGTCAGGCCGCATTCCAGGCGGCCGAGTTCCTGATGGACTATCTCAAGACCAGCGCGCCGTTCTGGAAGAAGGAAGAGAGCGCCACCGGCACCGGCTGGGTCGAGGCCCACGCCCGTGATGACGAGGCCGCCGCACGCTGGACGAAATCCTGATGGCAAGAGCTTCGAAAAAGACCGCGCGCGGCCGCGCCGCGCCAAAACTTGCGAAGGTCGGCCGCGGCGAGCTTGTCACGCTCATCGACTACGTCCGCTATTCCGTGAGCCGCTTCAATGAAGCCAAGCTCGCCTTCGCGCACGGCACCACCGATCCGGTGGCGGAAGCGGCCTTCCTGGTCTGCGAGGCCCTGCATCTGCATCCCGACCAGTTCGAGGCCTTTGCCCACGCCCGCGTCACCGCCGCGGAAGGCAAGACCCTCCTCGACCTGATTCATCAGCGCGTGACCACGCGCAAACCGGCCGCCTATCTCGTCAACAAGATCTACATGCGCGGCCTGCCCTTCTATGTCGACGAGCGCGTCATCGTCCCGCGCTCCTACATCGGCGAACTGCTGGATTCGCATTTCGGCGGCGACGGCGAGGCCGGCTCGCTGATCGACCACCCCACGGCCGTCGAGCGCGTGCTCGACCTCTGCACGGGTTCGGGATGCCTTGCCATCCTCGCCGCGTATCACTTCCCGAATGCAACGGTCGATGCCGTCGACATCTCCAAGGGCGCGCTCGAAGTCGCCGCGCGCAATGTCGGGGAGCACGGGCTCGATGAGCGGGTCACGCTCCATCGCGGCGACCTGTTCGCCCCGCTCGGCGATAACAGATACGACCTTATCATCACCAACCCGCCTTACGTCGATGCGGAAGGCATGGCGGCCTTGCCGCCGGAATGCCGAGCCGAGCCGAAGCTTGCCTTCGACGGCGGCGTCGACGGTCTCGACGTGGTGCGCCGGATCCTGCGCGACGCCCCTGAGCACCTGACGCCGGACGGCGGGTTGATCTGCGAGATTGGCCGCGGCCGCGAATTGGTCGACGAGGCCTTCCCGGAACTGCCGCTGCTCTGGCTGGACACCGAAGACTCCGAAGGCGAGGTATTCTGGATCGCGGCCGCCGATCTCGACTGATCGGCCGCCGCGGCGGCACTCCGCGCGGAACAAGTCAAATCCCGTCACGTTCATCCCCGACGAATGTCTCGCTCTCGGAGGATGTCCGCATGCTCGCGCCATCGGGCGAATTGCTGCGCGTCGGCGTGGCGCTGAAACTCAACCATCTCAAGCGTGCCGCCCGGTCCTACTTGCGTGACCGCACCAGCCAGGCCACGGGACGGGCGACGTCCTATGCGGTCGCGGCCGGCCTGTTCGCAGTGGCCGGGCTGTTCCTGATCGCGGCCTTCTTTGTCGGCCTGGTCGCCCTGTACCGCTGGATCGCGATCACCTACGGACAGTTCTGGGGCTTCGGTGCCGTCGGCGCCGTGCTGTTGGTCCTGGCTGCATGCTGCGGCGGCGCGGCTCTGGCCCAGATGAACCGTCGGGACAAGCCGATCGTGCCGCTGGCCAGCCGCCTGCGCGTTGCGATCGCCACCCCGCGGATTCCGCGCGGAACGGTCAAGCAGGCGGTGAAAGAGGTCGCGACGACGATTCCCCTGGCGCCGCTCGCACCCGGCGAACGCAGCCATGGCGGCAACACCCGGCCCGTGCGCGCCAACCGTCCCGTGCAGCTGGGTCTGATGCTCGCAGCCGTCGGGCTGCTGGGCTTCACGGCCGCGCGTCGGAGACGGCACGGGCACGGATTGGACGCTTGAGATGCCCGCGCGGCGCTCAGGGCAGCTCGACTCCTGGCTGCTGATCGCCACCACGGCCGTCTTCGTGCTGACCGCCGAGCGCTACTTCCAGGACCCCGGCGTGGTCCGGCCGGGGCCTCCGCAAGACCACCACAATGGCGAGGCGAATGCACCGGAAACGAGCCCGGCGCGTGCGGCCGTCCAGCCCGGCCATGGCCGCGGTGCGAAGAGTCCCCTCGCTATCCCCTGGGCCGGCTGGAAGGATATCTTCTGGCGTACCTATCAGCGCATCGACGACGATCGCCTGCTCGCCACGGCGGGCGGTGTCGTGTTCTTCGGGCTGCTCGCGATCTTCCCCGCAGTCACCGCGCTGGTCTCATCGTACGGCCTGTTCGCCGATCCCTCGACGATCAGCGCCAATCTGCAAACGCTTGCGACGATGCTGCCCGAGGGCTCGTTCCAGATCGTCGAGGACCAGGTCGCGCGTGTGGTGTCGAAGGGCAATACGACGCTTGGTGTCACCTTCCTGCTCGGCCTCCTGCTTGCGATCTGGAGCGCCAATGCCGGCGTCAAATCGATCTTCGATGCCCTCAATGTCGCCTATGAGGAACGCGAGAAGCGCAGCTTCATCCGGCTGAACTCGGTGTCGCTGGCCTTCACGGCCGGCGGCATCGTGGCGCTGCTGCTGATGGTGGGCGCCGTCGTCGCCTTCCCACTCGCGCTCGATCATCTCGGCCTGGCGCCCGAAAGCAAGTTGATCGTGGCGCTGGCACGATGGCCGCTCCTGTTCCTCATCCTGCTCGTGGCGCTTGCCATCCTCTACCGCTTCGCACCCAGCCGCGATGCGCCGCGCTGGCAATGGCTGAGCCTCGGCGCGGTGGCGGCCGCCCTGCTCTGGATTGCCGGCTCTGCCTTGCTGTCCTGGTATCTGTCCGAGTTCGCCAATTACAACGCCACCTACGGCTCGCTCGGCGCGGCGATCGGCCTGATGATGTGGATGTGGATGTCCGCGATCGTCATCATGTTCGGCGCCGAGCTGAACTCGGAGATCGAACGGCAGACCCTGCGCGACACGACCACCGGGCAACCGAGGCCGCTCGGAAGCCGCGAGGCGGTCTCTGCGGATACGGTCGGCGCCGCCGCTCCGGCCTGACCTCGCCGCGAACGGACCGCTATCCCCTCGAATCAACAATGATGTTAGGGTCACGCGGCTTGGGGGAGCATGAGGCGTGACGGGTTCGCACAGTAACCCGTGTTTTCCCGGGTGAGGCAGTCAGCTCTTGAGGCGTAACGCGCGGCATGATTCGCATTTCGACGATCTTCATCGCCATCTGCATGGTTCTGGTCGCGGCCTCACTCGGGCTGGCGCTCGACGCGGTCGCCGGCATCAGCGGAACCGAATCCGCGATCGTGGCGCTGACCGCGCTGACCTTCCTGATCCTCTACAACGCGGTATCGATGCGGCTGCGCGACCGCAGCGACGTCGGCGGCCAGATCGCCGACCTCTCGCGCGGCACCGCCGACCTCGCCCGCCAGGTGGCCGAATTCGGCCGCCGGTTGGCTGCGATCGAAGGGCGCATCGCCTCGTCCAATTCGACCAATTCCGACCGTATCCAGTCGGTGGTCGGCGAGATCAACGAGCTCGGCGGGCTGGTCAGGCAGCTCGCGTCCACCGTGTCGACCCATGAGGACCTGCTGGCCGGCGCGACGCCGCCCTCTCCCGCTCCGGTCGCAAGGGCGGAACCGGAAGCACCGATCGACCTGATCGCGCCGCTCGGGGAGCGGCCGGTGGCGCCACCACCGCTTCTCGCGGCTCCCCCGCCTCCCGCAGCGCAGCCGCGGCCGGCACCGGCAGCTCAGGCCCAAGCCGCCCATCCGGTTCAGACTGCCAACGGACGCAACCAGACCCAATTGCTGGCGACGCTGCGCAGCGCGATCGACGAGAACCGCGTCGACATCTTCCTCCAGCCGATGGTGACGCTGCCGCAGCGCAAAGTGCGGTTCTACGAGGCGGTGACACGGGTCCGCGACGAGCGCGACCAGTTGATCGCCGCCGAGGAGTTCATCAGCATCGCGGAGGCCTCGGGCCTGATCGGGCGTGTCGACAACATGGTGATGCTGCGCTGTGTGCAGGTGCTGCGCCGCCTGATGGTCCGCAACAAGGACGTCGGCGTGTTCTGCAACGTCGCGGCCTCCACGCTCGGCAATTCCACCACCTTCGCGCAATGCCTCGACTTCCTCGAAGCCAACCGGGCGCTGGCGCCGTCGCTGGTGCTGGAGTTCAAGCAGTCGACCTTCCGCAATCTCGGCCCGGCCGAGTCCGAGAACCTCGCCGCGCTCGCCCAGCGCGGCTTCCGCTTCTCGATCGACCATGTCACGGATCTGCGCATCGAGCCGCGCGAGCTCGCCGACCGCGGCGTGCGCTTCATCAAGGTGCCGGCCACGCTGTTGCTCGACCCGAGGCAGGCCTCGACCTCGGACATCCACCCGTCCGACCTCTCCGACCTGCTCGGCCGCTTCGGTATCGACCTGATCGCCGAGCGGATCGAGGGCGAGCGCGCCGTGGTCGATCTGCTCGACTATGACGTGCGGTTCGGCCAGGGGTTCCTGTTCGCGCCGCCCCGGCCATTGCGGCCGGAGGGGGCATCTGCTACCGGCGGGGCCTCGCCGAACCAGGCGCAGGACATTCAGGGATCCAATGTCTCCGGCACACCCAGCCCAGGCGCGACGTCAGCCGCTCCTCCAGCACAACGCATCACCGGCAACGCGGCGCTCGCGCGCCGCATCTGATCGGCCGTGCGCATCATGACCACGCTGCATTTTGCCGAAAGCCTGCGCGAGCTCGTGGGCGATGTGGACGTCGTGCTCAGCGACATCTGGGGCGTGGTTCACAACGGCCTGGAATCTTTCCCCGAAGCCTGCGAAGCGCTGCACACCTATCGCAGCCGCGGCGGTACGGTGATCCTGATCACCAATGCACCGCGCCCCGCCGACTCCGTGCAGCGGCAATTGCGCAAGCTCGGCGTCGCCGACGAGACCTATGACGCGATCGTCTCGTCGGGCGATCTGACCCGGCTCTATGTCGCCGAGCATCCCGGCCGCAAGATGTTCTGGCTGGGCCCCGAGCGCGACAACTCGATCTATCGCGGCCTCGATGCGGTGACCGCACCGCTGGAAGAGGCCGACTACATCGTCTGCACCGGCCTCTATGACGACGAGACCGAGACGGCGGAAGACTATCGCGGCATGATGCTAAAGGCGCGCGAGCGCAAGCTGACTCTGGTGTGCGCCAACCCGGACATCGTGGTGGAACGCGGCGACCGGCTGATCTATTGCGCCGGCGCGATCGCCGAGCTCTATCGCGAGCTCGGCGGCGAGGTGATCTTCTACGGCAAGCCGCACCGGCCGATCTACGAGCGCGCGATGGCGCTGGCCGGCGAACGCCAGGGCCACCAGATCGACCGCAGACGCGTGCTGGCGATCGGCGATTCCGTCCGTACCGACCTCACCGGCGCGCGCGAATTCGGCATCGACTGCCTGTTCGTCACCCGCGGCATCCATGCCGAGGAGTTCGAAGGTCTCGACCAGCTCGACCCGGCATCCGTGATGGAATTGTTCGGCCACCCGCCGAAGGCGCTGATGCGCGAATTGAAGTGGTGACGGCATAGCCGTCATCCCGGGATGGTCCGAAGGACCAGACCTCAGATGCGCAATTGCGCATCGGGGGATCTCGAGATTCTCAGGTGCGCAATCGCGCACCATAGTTCGGTGCTGCGCACCGCCCCGGAATGACACTCGCAACGCAGAAGGCCCGGGACGAGCCCGGGCCTTGCGAATTCAACCGATAGCCCAGGCGCGCTTACGCGCTCGCCATGTCCGGGAAGACCGCCTCGATCTTGGTCTTCAGCGTCGCCGCGTTGAACGGCTTGACGATGTAGTTGTTCACGCCGGCCTTCTTGGCCGCGATCACGTTCTCGGTCTTCGATTCCGCCGTGATCATGATGAAAGGCGTGGTGGCGAGGTTCGGATCCGCGCGCACTTCGCGCAGCAGGTCGTAACCCGTCATCGGCTCCATGTTCCAGTCGGAGATCACGAGGCCGTACTTCTTGCCGCGCATCTTGTTCAGCGCCGCCGAACCATCGCTGGCATCGTCGATGTTCTCGAAGCCAAGCTGCTTCAGCAGATTCCTGATGATACGGATCATGGTGCTGTAGTCATCCACCACCAGAACCGGCATCGACAAATCAACCGCCATCTCGACTCCCCCAACGCAAACCCAGGAATATTACGATTGGAGCCGCCAGGCCGGAGGCCCGTGCAGTTCCACGTTTCAAGGACTAGCACCAAGGCGTTAAACAGCGCGTTAACTGCCGCCGCCCCCGAAGAATTGAAATGGCGTTCAATGCCCCCGCCTCCCCCGCTTGACTTCGCCGGGCGGGTCACGCCACGGTCCCGGCCGGTCCCGCCGGCTCGAGAATTTCCCCTGATGGCCCCGCATTTTACCGTTATCCGCGACACCACGCCGGATTCCGCGATCCCCCGGGGCGCCGTGGTCGCCATGGGCAATTTCGACGGGGTACATCTCGGTCATCGCGCCGTGATCGCAGCGGCCCTGGAGATGGGCCGGGCGCATGGCCGCCCTGCGCTGGCGTTGACCTTCGAGCCGCATCCACGGCGGTTTTTCAGCCCCAACACCCCGCAATTCCGCCTGACGGACGAGCGGGCCAAGCTGCGGCTTCTGGCCGGGACCGGGCTCTCCGGTGCCGTGGTCATGACCTTCGACAAGGCGAGAGCCGGCACCAGCGCGCAAGATTTCATTCACCATGACCTGATCGGGCGCCTCGGCGTCAGCGCAATCGCGGTCGGCTACGACTTCCATTTCGGCAAGGGACGGGTCGGCTCGCCGAGCCTGCTGGTCAACGAGGCGCCCCGGCTCGGCATCGAGGTCGACGTGCAGCCGCATGTCGATTTCGACGAACGGCCGGTTTCCTCCAGCGCCATCCGGATTGCGCTCGCCGAGGGCCAGCTTGACGAAGCCACCACCATGCTCGGCGCCCCCTGGTTCATCACCGGCGAGGTGATCCATGGCGAAAAGCGCGGCCGCGACCTCGGCTACCCCACCGCCAATATCCGCCTCGACGCCAATTGCGGCCTCAAGCACGGCATCTATGCGGTGCGGGTCGGCCGCGGCGCCGAGCGCCTGGACGGCGTGGCGAGCTTCGGCCGCCGCCCGACCTTTGATAATGGCGCCCCGCTGCTGGAAATCTTCCTGTTCGACTTCAAGGGCGACCTCTATGGGCAGGCGCTCGACTGCGCCTTCGTCGGCTTCATACGCGAGGAGCTGAAATTCGACAGCCTAGAGGCCCTGATCCGCCAGATGGACGACGATTCCGCCCGCGCCCGCGCCATGCTGGCCGCCGCGCCGGACGCATTTCCGCGGCTGGGCGTCATCGATTGAGGCCGAAAACCGGCCTGCCGGACCTTTGCGCTTCCTCCGCCCGGCTGCTATGGAGTGCCCATGTTTGCGCGGCGCATCATAGGAATTAGCGGCCCGGCTTCCGCCTGAGCCTGAAGGCTCGGCGCAAGACCGGGATTTCGTCGTTTCACCCTGCGATTCCGCATCGCCATCCGTTCCCGCGCCCTTCCGAGCCAGTCAGCCTCATGTCCGAAAAGCCGCAAAAGTCCCAAAAGTCCGAAGTCAAAGACTATTCGAAAACCCTGTTCCTGCCGCAGACCGAATTCCCGATGCGCGCCGGCCTGCCGCAGCGCGAGCCGGAGATCCTGAAATACTGGAACGACATCGGCCTCTACGACAGGCTGCGTCAGGAAGCCGAGGGCCGCACCAAATTCGTGTTGCATGACGGCCCGCCCTACGCCAACGGCAACATCCATATCGGCCACGCGCTGAACAAGATTCTCAAGGACGTCGTGACCAAGAGCCAGCAGATGCTCGGCTTCGACTCCAACTACGTGCCCGGCTGGGACTGCCACGGCCTGCCGATCGAATGGAAGATCGAGGAGGAGAACTACCGCAAGAAGGGCAAGCAGAAGCCCGACTTCCGCGACTCCGCCGCGATGGTCGCGTTCCGAAAAGAGTGCCGCGCCTACGCGACGCACTGGATCAACGTGCAGCGCGAGGAATTCAAGCGCCTCGGCATCATCGGCGACTGGGATCATCCCTATCAGACGATGAGCTATCCGGCCGAAGCGCAGATCGCGCGCGAGCTGATGAAGTTCGCCGCCAACGGCACGCTGTATCGCGGCTCCAAGCCGGTGATGTGGAGCGTGGTCGAGAAGACCGCGCTTGCGGAAGCCGAGGTCGAGTACGAGGACTACACCTCCGACATGGTCTGGGTGAAATTCCCGGTCACCTCGCCAGCGCACGGCGCGCTCGCCTCCGCCAGCGTGGTGATCTGGACCACCACGCCGTGGACGCTGCCCGGCAACCGCGCCATCTCGTTCTCACCGAAGATCGCTTACGGCCTCTACAAGGTGACGGATGCGCCTGCGGACAATTGGGCGAAGACCGGTGATCTCCTGATCCTGGCCGATGCGCTGGCCGCAGAAGTGTTCAAGCAGGCCCGTGTCACGACCTATGAGAAGGTGCGCGAGTTGCCGGCGGACACGCTCGACGCGGTGGAATGCGCACATCCGCTGAAGGGCTTTAGCGGCGGCTACGAATTCACGGTGCCGCTGCTGCCGGGCGATCACGTCACCGACGATACCGGCACCGGCTTCGTGCACACCGCGCCCGGCCACGGCCGCGAGGACTTTGACGTCTGGATGGCGAATGCGCGCGAACTGGAAGCGCGCGGCATCAACACAACGATCCCCTACACCGTCGATGAGAACGGCGCTTTCACCGACCACGCGCCGGGTTTTGTCGGCAAACGCGTCATCAACGACAAGGGCGAGAAGGGCGATGCCAACGAGGCCGTGATCAAGGCACTGATCGACGCCGGCAAGCTGCTGGCCCGCGGCCGCCTCAAGCACCAATATCCGCATTCCTGGCGCTCGAAGAAGCCGGTGATCTTCCGCAACACGCCGCAATGGTTCATCGCGATGGACAAGGACATCAGCGCGAACGGCCATGCGAAGAAGGGCGACACGCTGCGCGCCCGCGCGCTGCACGCGATCTCGGTCACACAATGGGTGCCGCCGTCGGGCGAGAACCGCATCAACGGCATGATCGCCAACCGTCCGGACTGGGTGATCTCGCGCCAGCGCGCCTGGGGCGTGCCGATCGCCGTGTTCGTGCGCGAGAAGAGCGACGGCTCGGCCGAGATCCTGCAGGACGAGATCGTCAACCAGCGCATCGCCGAGGCCTTCATGGAGGAAGGCGCCGACGCCTGGTACATGGACGGCGCCCGCGAGCGCTTCCTCGGCTCCCGCGCGAGCGAAGACTGGAAGAAGGTCGACGACATCTGCGACGTCTGGTTCGATTCCGGCTCCACGCATGCCTTCGTGCTCGAGGATCGCCAAAACTTCCCGCAGCTCGGCAACATCGTCCGCAAGGTGGACGGCGGCAGCGACACCGTGATGTATCTCGAAGGCAGCGACCAGCATCGCGGCTGGTTTCATTCCTCGCTGCTGGAAAGCGCGGGCACGCGCGGCCGCGCGCCCTACGACATCGTGCTGACCCACGGCTTCACGCTCGACGAGAACGGCCGCAAGATGTCGAAGTCGCTCGGCAACACGGTCGAGCCGCAGAAGGTGATCAAGGATTCGGGCGCGGACATTCTGCGCCTGTGGGTCTGCGCCACCGACTATGCCGACGACCAGCGCATCGGCCCCGAGATCCTGAAGAACACCATCGAGACCTATCGCAAGCTGCGCAACTCGATCCGCTGGATGCTTGGAACGCTGCATCACTTCAAGCCGAGCGAGAAGGTCGCCTATGCCGAGATGCCCGAGCTCGAGCGGCTGATGCTGCACGAATTGGCCGGCCATGCCGAGACCGTTCGCAACGCCTATGCCGCCTTCGACTACAAGACCGTGGTCGCAAGCCTCGCGGCCTTCATGAACTCGGAGCTGTCGGCGTTCTATTTCGATATCCGCAAGGACACGCTCTATTGCGATCCGCCGTCCTCGCCGGCGCGCAAGGCCGCGCTCACCACGATCGACCTGTTGTGCGACGCCATCCTGAAATGGCTCGCGCCCATCCTGAGCTTCACGACCGACGAAGCCTGGCGGATGTTCCGCCCCAACGCGGAGCCGTCGGTCCATTTGACCCTGTTCCCGGCGGACATCGAAAAGCTCCGCGACGACAAGCTCGCCGCGAAGTGGGAGACGATCCGCAACGTCCGCCGCGCCGTCACCGGCGCGCTCGAGCTCGAACGCGCCGCCAAGAACATCGGCTCGTCGCTGGAGGCATCGCCCGTGATCTATGTCGCCGACCGCGACATGCTGGCGACGCTGTTCGACACCGATCTCGCCGAGGTCTGCATCACCTCGAACTACGAGGTGCGCGAGAGCGAGGCGCCGGCTTCGGCGTTCCGTCTCGATGCGGTGCCAGGCGTTGCCGTCGTGGTCGAGAAGGCGGTCGGCACCAAATGCGCCCGCTCCTGGAAGATCTCGCAGACGGTCGGCGAAGACCCTGAGTATCCCGACGTCACCCCGCGCGACGCCCAGGCGCTGCGCGAATGGAAGGCGCTGGGGGTGGGGGTCTGATAGTCGTCCCGGCGAAAGCCAGGGCCCATCACCACCGCCGTCAAAGGTGAACAGAGATCGATGACCCCGAGTCTTTCAAACGATTACCGCCTGGGGTTATGGGTCCTGGCATTCGCCAGGACGACGGCGGAGTATGCCGCGGCGGCGTTGGGTCACGCACGATGACCCCCCTCCGCGCCGGCATCCTCTCCGCCATCGCCACGGTCATCCTCGACCAGGCCTCGAAGCTCTGGCTGCTGCACGGGTTCGACCTCGCCCATCGCGGCGCGGTGCGGGTGACGCCGTTCTTCGACCTGGTGCTGGCCTGGAACATCGGCATCAGCTTCGGCTGGCTCCAGAACGACAGCCAGGCGGCGCAGCTCGCGCTGATGGCGGTCAAGGCCATCGCGGTGGTCGCGCTGGCGATCTGGATGGCCCGCTCCCACACCCTGCTTGCGACCGTCGCGCTCGGGCTGATCATCGGGGGCGCCATCGGCAACGGCATCGACCGACTGGCCTATGGCGCGGTGGTCGATTTTGCCCTGTTTCATCTCGATATCGGCGGAAATACCTATAATTGGTACGTGTTTAACCTCGCGGACGTAGCCATCGTTGCTGGGGTGGCGGGGCTATTGTATGATTCCTTCCTGGGGGTACCCGCCGCAAAAGCGCCCTGATCCCGGCCGATACGGACCGGCAGGTGGAACCCGGCCTTTTGCGAGGGTTGGCCGCGCGCGAGCGGCAATCTGCCACAATATGGAACAGGTACAGTGATGCGCAGCTCGAAGACCAGCGGTTCGATGGTTCGAGACCCCAAATGGGGGTTCATGCGGGCATTGAAATTGTCCGCTGTCGCGCTCGGCATCGGTCTCGTCATGTCGGCAGGCCCGGTCCGCGCCGGTGACGACGGCGACGATGATGACGACATGACCTTCGAAGAGAAGCTCATCGACAATCTGATGTCCGGTATCGGCGCCAAGAGCATGGAGAAGAAAGGTATCGAGTACCGCGAGCGGTCGCCGCTGGTGGTGCCGCCCAAGCTCGACCTGCCGCCGCCCGCCGGCACCGAAGCCAAGAACGCGCCGAACTGGCCGAAGGACCCCGACGAGAAGCGCCGCAAGGAGGCCATCGCTCAGAGGAAAAAGGCCGTCAAGGCGACGGAGAACTGGCAGGCGGCCCAGCCGCTGACGCCCGCCGAGATGAGAGCCGGCACGGCAGCTGCCCCGGAGCGCACCAGCAACGATCCGATTCAGCCGGGCACCAACGGCAACCCGTCGCTCAGCCCCGCCCAGCTCGGTTTCTCCGGTGGCCTGTGGAACATGATGAAGAGCGGCAACAGCTCCGAGGAAAAGCAATTCACGAGCGAACCCCCGCGCCAGTCGCTGGTCGAGCCCCCGCCGGGCTATCAGACGCCGTCGCCGAACTACGCCTATGGCGCCGGTCCGGACAAGTCGCGGCGGACCTATTTCGACATCATGTCGGGCAAGGACAAGGAGCAATAGCCCCCCTCGCCCGCCGCGACGTCCTGACATTAGCGAACCTGGCGCCGGCGGCTCATGCGCGCCGGACGCGGCCCTTGAATTGCTTATCAGTAACTTGCCTACGCGTTGAGTTCTCTGCTTCGTGACGCGAAGCCTCAGCCGCACGGTGTAGCATGCCGTGCCTCCGAGCCGGACATCCGGGCTCGGCCTTTCACCAGGGATCATGATGTCCGCAAACCGATCGGTTGCCTGCCTTTTTACCGCGCTGCTTTCGACGAGTGTCCTGACAGCCAACGCCGCCCTCGCCCAGACCACGGTGACATCGGCCCCGCCCGCCAGCTTCACGCTCAGCAACGGCCTCCAGGTCGTGGTGATCCCGGACCACCGCACGCCCGTGGTCACGGAGATGATCTGGTACAAGGTCGGCTCGGCCGACGAGACGCCGGGCAAGTCCGGGCTCGCGCACTTCCTCGAGCACCTGATGTTCAAGGGCACCGAGAAGCATCCGGTCGGCGAATTCTCGCAGACCGTGCTCCGTGTCGGCGGCAACGAGAACGCCTCGACCTCAGTCGACTACACCAACTACTACCAGCGCGTGCCGAAAGAGCAGCTGCCGACCATGATGGAGTTCGAGGCCGATCGCATGACCGGCCTGATCCTCAAGGACGAGAACGTGCTGCCCGAACGCGACGTCGTGCTCGAAGAGTACAACATGCGCATCGCCAACAATCCGGACGCGCGGCTCAACGAGCAGATCATGGCCGCGCTCTATCTCAACCATCCCTACGGCCGGCCGGTGATCGGCTGGCATCAGGAGATCGAGAAGCTCGATCGCGAGGATGCGCTGGCCTTCTACCGCCGCTTCTACGCGCCGAACAACGCGATCCTGGTGATCGCCGGCGACGTCGAGGCCGCCGACATCCGCCCGCTGGTCGAGCGCAATTTCGCCTCCATCCCGGCCCAGCCCGCGATCCCGGCACGCCGCGTCCGTCCGCAGGAGCCGGACCCGGCGGCGCCGCGCACCGTCACGCTGTCCGACCCGCGCGTCGAGCAACCGAGCCTGCGTCGCTATTATCTCGTGCCCTCCGCCACGACGGCCGCGGCCGGCGAGAGTGCGGCCCTCGACGTGATGGCCCAGCTGATGGGCAGCGGCAGCAATTCCTATCTCTACCGCGCGCTCGTCGTCGACAAGCCGCTCGCGGTCTCCGCCAGCGCCAGCTATTCGAGCGTCTCGCTCGACCCGACCCAATTCGCGATCTCGGCCGCGCCGAAACCGGGCGTCGGCTTCGCCGAGGTCGAGCAGGTGATCGACGGCGTCATCGCCGACATCGCGCAGAACCCGATCCGCGCCGAGGATCTCGAGCGGGTCAAGACGCAGCTCATCGCGGAAGCGATCTACGCCCAGGACAACCAGGCGGTGCTGGCGCGCTGGTATGGCGGCGCGCTAACCACGGGCCTGTCGATCGAGGACATCAGGAGCTGGCCCGACCGCATTCGCGCGGTCACCGCCGACCAGGTTCGCGCTGTTGCGCAGAAATGGCTGGAGAAGAAGCGTTCGGTGACGGGCTATCTGATCAAGGACACCACCGCCACCAAGCGCGAGGAGAAGCGTTCGTGACCTATCCCTTCCTTCGCACGCGTCGTTTCGCGTTGGCCTTCGTCACCGGCGCTGCGCTCGCGCTCGCCGCGGTCCAGCCGTCGCAGGCCGCCGCAAAGATCCAGCGCCTGGTTTCGCCCGGCGGCATCGAGGCCTGGTTCGTGCAGGACGCGACCGTGCCGCTGATCGCCATGGAATATTCCTTTGCCGGCGGCTCGGCCCAGGATCCCAAGGACAAGGCGGGCGTCGCCAATCTCGTCGGCGATCTCCTCGACGAAGGCTCCGGCGATCTCGACTCCAAGACCTTCCACGAGCGGCTCGACCGCCGCGCCATCGAGCTTTCCTTCAGCGCCACCCGCGACACCTTCCGCGGCAGCCTGCGCATGCTGCGCGACAACAAGGACGAAGCCTTCGACCTGCTCAGGATGGCATTGACCTCGCCGCATTTCGACACCGCCGACGTCGAGCGCATCCGCTCGCAGGTGATCTCGGGCCTGCGCCGCGAGACCACCAACCCGACGTCGCTCGCGAGCCGCAAATTCCTGGAGGTCGCCTTCGGCGATCATCCCTACGGCCGGCAGACCAACGGCACGCTGGACAGCGTGCCGACCGTCACGGTTGCCGACATGAAGGACTATGTCGGCCGCGTGCTCGCCAAGGACGGGCTGAAAGTCGCAGTGGTCGGCGACGTCGATCCGGCGACCCTCGGCAAGCTGCTCGACCACACCTTCGGCAGCCTGCCCGCCAAGGCCAATCTCGTGCCGGTGCCCGACGTCGAGGCAGCCAAGCCGCCGCAGCGCGCCTTCGTGCCGCTCGACGTGCCGCAGACTGTCATCACCTTCGGCGGCCCCGGCGTGAAGCGCAGCGACCCGAACTTCATGGCGGCCTATGTCGTCAACCACATCCTCGGCGGCGGCGGATTGTCTTCCCGGCTCTATCGCGAGGTCCGCGAGAAGCGTGGCCTCGCCTATTCGGTGTTTGAATCGCTGCTCTGGATGGAGCATTCGGCGGTCTTCATCGGCAATACCGGCACCCGGGCCGACCGTGCCGGCGACACCATCGACGCCATCGAGAAGGAGGTGCGCCGCATCGCCGAGGAGGGCCCGACGCAGAAGGAGCTCGACGAGGCCAAGTCCTACCTCAAGGGCTCGCAGATGCTGGCGCTGGATACGTCCTCGAAGCTCGCGCAGGCGCTGCTGCAATACCAGCAGGACAAGCTGCCGATCGACTATATCGAGAAGCGCAACGCCATCGTCGACGCGGTGACGCTGGATGACGCCAAGGCGGCCGCCAAGCGCCTCTGGGGCCAGGGCCTCCTGACCGTCGTCGTCGGCCGCGCCCCGCAGGCCGCCGCCCAGCCGGCGGCAGCACCGGCGACGAAGTCGAACTGAGGTCTTCCATCCGCTGTGTTGAATGGCCGGGCTCGCCCGGCCATTTGCGTTTCGTATGAGCGCCATTGCCGAACGTGAACGTCCGGGATATGTCCGGACATCACGAATGGTGCCTTCATGCTGCGGATATCCCGCGATCTCGTCATCGACGAGGACGACATCGAGATCGGCTTCGTCCGCGCCTCCGGCCCCGGCGGGCAGAATGTCAACAAGGTCGCGACCTCGGCCCAGCTGCGCTTCGACACGCGCAAGCTGACCCTGCCGGAGGATGCGACGATCCGACTCGCCCGCATCGCGGGCCAGCGCATGACCAAGGACGGCGTGATCGTGATCCACGCCCAGCGCTTCCGCACCCAGGAACGCAACCGCCAGGACGCCATCGACCGGCTCGTCGAGATCCTGAGCGAGGCGATGATACGGCCGAAGCCACGGCGCGCGACACGGCCGACCTTTGGCTCCAAGCAGCGCCGGCTTGAGGGCAAGAAGCGTCGCAGCGACGTCAAGGCCGGACGCGGCCGGAGTTTCGACGATTGAATGGGCAAAGACCTCCGGCCGCCGAGCGGCCGGAGGTTTGCAGGTTCACGTTCCGGCGTCAGTAACGCTTGCCGGTGGCGGGGCTGCCCGAAGCGGAATCGTCGACCGTCCCCTTGTGCGCTGCGCTTCCCGTTGTGCCGACCGTGCCCTTCGTCCCCTTGGTCGACTTCATGCCCGTCTTCTCACCCGCAGCTCCCGGCTGCGTAGCGAGATCCTCATCTTCGCCGACTGACGCGCCCCCCTGCATGGGTTTGCTTTGCACGGTGCCGCCAGGCTTGATGCCAGATGACGTGCCTTGCGCGAAAACGGGCGTCGCAATGAGGGCCGCAAGAGCGCATGCGATTGCAGAAGTCTTCACCAACTTCATCCATTTCTCCTGGATTTTTCGCGATGAACGGGTCGGCTGCGTCCTGCGCCGCCCGCCTGCACCGGACCGGTTCATCGCATAGAGAGTTCGAGCGGCGCGATCGCGATGCAATCCGCCTCGTGTGGTCATCGTTTAGGGATTTCGAGGCGGTTTCGCGGAATTGTGCTCCGCATATGCGGCAGCGCGGAACACGCTCCCCGCGAGCATCTCCGCTTGCAGCGAAACAGCCCGCTACTACCACCGCATGTTTGGCGGCGCCTAGAGTTTGCGCACGCTGAATTTGACGTGGATGGGCGAGCTCTTGGCAATGCGCGCAGTCGTGCTGGGATTGTGCACCGCAGTGGTGCTGGTGGTGCGGGTTGCCGACGCGCAGATGCCCTTGCCGGCCGCAAAGCCGCCGGACGGCGCGACACTGTTCAAGCAGCAATGCGCGGTGTGTCACACTTTGAGCCTGTCGGAACCGTTGCGGCAAGGTCCGCCGCTGGTCAAGATCGTGGGCCGGACCGCCGGCAAGGTCGACGGCTTCCGCTATTCGGACGGCCTCGCCAAAGCCGACTTCGCCTGGGACGAGACCCGGCTCGATGCGTGGCTGACCAATCCGCAAGCCGTCATTCCCGGCGTGGTCATGGCCTACCGGCAGGGTAAGCCGGAGACGCGCGCCGCCATCATCACCTACCTCAAGGAGCTGAACTGAATGGCCAAGCCCGTCCATTCCATGATCCGCGTGCTGAATGAGGCGCGCTCGCTCGATTTCTACCAGCGCGCCTTCGGCCTCGAAGTCACCGACCACCTGAAGTTCTCTGACTTCGCCCTGATCTATCTGCGTCACCCCTCCTCACCTTTCGAGGTGGAGCTGACGGTGAATTTCGATCGCAAGGAGCCGTACGCGCTCGGCGACGGCTACGGCCATCTCGCCGTGGTCGTCGACGATCTCGATGCCGAGCATGCCCGCTTCGAGCGCGAGAAGCTCGCACCGGGCCCCTTGCGCGACTTCAAGCACGGCGGCAGGACGCTGGCGCGCTTCTTCTTCGTCAGTGATCCCGATGGCTACAAGATCGAGGTGATCCAGCGGGGCGGACGTTTCAACTGATCAACTCACAAAGATCCAAATCACAAAAATACGGAGGAATGCCATGAGAGAAGTCGATCGTCGAAGCAAGCACAACCGCCGCGTCTTTCTCAAGGGCGCGGCGACCGCCGTGCCGGTCGTCGCTGTCGCGACCAGCGTCGCCGTCAGCATCGAGGACGCATGGGCCGATGATTCCAGCACGTTGTCCCCGGCGACGATGAAGACGCTGCTGAAGGTCGCGCGCGACATCTATCCGCACGATATTCTCGGCGACAGCTACTACATCACCGCGATCAAGCCATGGGACGGCAAGGCGGCCAAGGACCCTGCCATCAAGTCGCTGATCAGCGACGGCATCGCGCGGCTCGATCAGAACGCGCGGGATCGCCACAAGGTGGCTTACGCCGAAGTCCCCTGGGAAGCCGACCGCGTGGTGCTGCTGAAGGAGATCGAGCAGAGCGACTTCTTCCAGAAGGTGCGCGGCGACCTGATCGTCTCGCTCTACAACCAGAAAGAGGTCTGGCCGCGGTTCGGCTACGAGGGCTCCTCCGCCGAGCACGGCGGCTACATCAACCGCGGCTTCGCCGACATCGACTGGCTGCCGAAGGCTTAAATCGCCACCCAACGGTTCAGGAGAACGCATATGACAAAATTCGATCTGAACGACTCCAGCGTTGTGGTGATCGTCGGCTCCGGTGCCGGCGGCGGCACGCTGGGCAACGAGCTCGCGCAGAAGGGCGTCAAGGTGGTCATTCTCGAAGCAGGGCCCCGCATCGAGAACCAGGACTTCATCAACGACGAGTGGGAGAGCTTTTCCCAGCTCGCCTGGACCGATGCCCGCACCACGTCGGGGACGTGGCGCGTCGCCAAGGACTTCTCGGGTCTTCCCGCCTGGATCGTCAAGGCGGTCGGCGGCTCGACCGTGCATTGGGCCGGCGCCTCGCTGCGCTTCGACGAGCACGAGTTCAGGGTGAAGAGCGCCTACGGCAATATTCCCGGCGCCAATTTGCTCGACTGGCCGGTGACGCTGGCGGAGATGGAGCCGTGGTACGCCAAGGCCGAGAACAAGATGGGCGTAACCCGCACCAACGGCATTCCCGGACTTCCCGGCAACAATAACTTCAAGGTGCTGGAGGCCGGCGCGAAGAAGCTCGGCTACAAGACCGTGCACACCGGCAACATGGCGATCAACAGCCAGCCGCGCGATGGCCGCGGCTCCTGCCAGCAGATCGGCTTCTGCTTCCAGGGCTGCAAGTCCGGCGCGAAATGGTCGACGCTCTACACCGAGATCCCCAAGGGCGAGGCGACCGGCAATCTCGAGGTGCGGCCGAGCAGCATGGCGGTCAAGATCGAGCATGACGCCGGCGGCAAGGTCACCGGTGTCGTCTACGCCGACGAGGCAGGCGCAATGCAACGCCAGAAGGCGCGCATCGTCGCGGTCGCCGGCAATTCGATCGAGAGCCCGCGGCTGCTGCTCAACAGCGCCTCGACCATGTTCCCGGATGGCCTCGCCAATTCGTCGGGACAGGTCGGCCGCAACTACATGCGGCACATGACCGGCAGCGTCTACGCCGTGTTCGAGAAGTCGGTGCACATGTATCGCGGCACCACCATGGCCGGCATCATTCGCGACGAGGCCGCCAACAATCCGAAACGCGGCTTCGTCGGCGGCTATGAGATGGAGACGCTGTCGATCGGCCTGCCGTTCATGGCGGCCTTCCTCAATCCCGGCGCCTGGGGCCGTCCGTTCACGTCAGCGCTCGACGGTTATCCCAGGATGGCCGGCATGTGGCTGGTCGGCGAGGACATGCCGCAGGAGACCAACCGCATCACGCTCGACCCGGTCGTGAAGGACAAGTTCGGCCAGCCGGTCGCGAGCGTGCATTTCGACGACCATCCCAACGACATCGCGATGCGCGCACACGCCTACAAGCAGGGCGCCGCGGTCTACGACGCCGTCGGCGCCACCGTGACCTATCCCACGCCGCCCTATCCGAGCACGCACAATCTCGGGACCAACCGGATGAGCGAGAAGCCGCGCGACGGCGTGGTCAACAAGTTCGGGCAGAGCCACGACGTCAAGAACCTGTTCGTCTCCGACGGCAGCCAGTTCACCAGCGGCGCGGCCTGCAACCCGACCCTGACAATCGTCGCGCTCGCGATCCGGCAGGCGGATTACATCGCCGGCGCGATGCAGAAGAAGGAGATCTGAGGTCAGATAGGCAACCGCTCTCTCCCCCGTCATTGCGAGCGGAGCGAATCAGTCCAGACTGCCGACGCCGAAAGATTCTGGATTGCTTCGTCGCAAGCGCTCCTCGCAATGATGATGTGGAGGCAGTTGCGAAGCCCGGATGGAATCTCGTAGCCCGGATGGAGCGAAGCGTAATCCGGGGCGCGGACGGATGACCAGAACCCGGATTGCGCTACGCTCCATCCGGGCTACGCACTTTTGTTGGGACAGCTATTCGGCCGCATCGAGGATCGGCGCCACCGTGGCCTTGAACTCCTGCACCGTCGCCATGTTCCTCGACCGGTAGATCAAACATGAGCAGCGCAGCAGCGAGGCGAAATTGTTGACCTCGCCGTGATGGTCGAGCACCTCGTTGTAGAGCGTGGTCAGGAACTTCCCGAGGCTCATGTTCTCCCTGGCCGCGATCTCCTCCAACGTGTCCCAGAACGCCATTTCCAGCCGGATCGAGGTGCAGTGGCCATCGATCCGCAAGGAGCGGGTCTGGGATTCGTAGTCGCGTTGGGGCTGGTGCGCGAAGAGATGGCACATGGCGTCCTCCCGTCCTGTTGCCGTTTTTTCACGATGCTACACCGCGGCCCGGCACCCCACAATCAGGACTGCAGCCGGAGATCGGTCCGTCCCGCCTGCGCGATTTTCTCGAACGTCCAATGTCTTCAATGTGATAGATATCCCTCTTCCCCAGCCCGCCACGTTCCTGTTGCTCAACACATGCTTTTGACGCAACACGGCTTAAGATAACGCCGTTCGCGAACCCAAGACCCGAGCCCATGCCCGTCCGCCAACTGCCAGAGCAAGTCGTCAACCGCATCGCCGCCGGCGAGGTGGTCGAACGACCCGCGAGCGTGGTCAAGGAGCTGGTCGAGAACGCGATCGATGCCGGCGCGAGCCGGATCGACGTCTTCACCGACGGCGGCGGCCGGCGGCGGATCGGCATCACCGACGACGGCAGCGGGATGACGGCGAAGGACCTCGCGCTCGCGGTGGAGCGCCACGCCACCTCCAAGCTCGACGACGAGGACCTGCTCCAGATCCGCACGCTCGGGTTCCGCGGCGAGGCCCTGCCCTCGATTGGCTCGGTGGCGCGTCTGTCGATCACCACGCGCCATGCCGGCGAGCCGCACGCCTGGGCACTCACCGTCGAGGGCGGCGAGAAATCGGAAATCATGCCGGCGGCGCTGGCCCACGGCACGCGCGTCGAGGTCAACGACCTCTTCTACGCGACGCCGGCGCGGCTGAAGTTCTTGAAGACCGACCGCACCGAGGCCGAGGCGATCCGCGAGGTGGTGCGGCGGCTCGCAATGGCGCGACCGGACGTCGCCTTCACGCTTGCGGGCGAAGAGCGCGCGCCCGTGACCTGGGCCGCGGCGCTACCCGGCGCCGCCGGACGGCTGACGCGGCTCGGCGACATCCTCGGCGCGGAGTTTCGCAGCCACGCCATCGAGGTCCATGCCGAACGCGAGGGCATCGTCGTTTCCGGCTATGCCGCAGCCCCCGCGCTGACCAAAGCCAACGCGCTCGGACAATATCTCTTCGTCAACGGCCGCCCGGTGCGCGACAAGCTGATCCTAGGGGCCGTGCGCGCGGCCTATTCCGACTATCTGCCGCGTGACCGCCACCCCGTGCTGGCGCTGTTCGTCACGCTCGATCCGCGCGAGGTCGACGCCAACGTGCATCCGGCCAAGACCGAGGTCCGCTTCCGCAACGCGGGCCTCGTGCGCGCGCTGATCGTCCATGGATTGAAGGAGGCGCTCGCGCGCGAGGGCCGCCGCACCGCCGCCAACAGCGGCGAGAGTGCATTGTCCTCGTTCCGGCCCGCCTTCACGCCGCGCCCGGCGAGCTGGGACTGGCGGGCCTCGCCGTCCGCGCCGGTCGCACCGATGCCGTCATTCGATGGCGCGGCGGCGCCCGCCTTCACGGAGCGCGCCCAGGCGGCGTTCGATGTCGGCGCGCCCAGTGCAGACGTGCGGTTCGAGACGCAGCCCGTCAGCGACCTCGTCGACCGCCCGCTCGGCGCGGCGCGCACGCAGATCCACGAGACCTACATCGTCTCGCAGACCCGCGACGGCCTGATCATCGTCGATCAGCATGCCGCGCATGAGCGCATCGTCTATGAGGGGCTGAAGGCCTCGCTCGCCGCCAACGGCGTGCAGCGGCAGATCCTCTTGATCCCCGAGATCGTCGAGATGGACGAGGCCACGGTGGAGCGCCTGCTCGAGCGCAGCGACGAGCTGGCCTCGTTCGGGCTTGCGATCGAATCCTTTGGCCCGGGCGCGGTCGCCGTGCGCGAGACGCCGTCGCTCCTCGGCAAGACCAATGCGGGCGGGCTCTTGCGCGACCTCTCCGAGCATATGGCCGAATGGGACGAAGCGCTGCCGCTCGAGCGCCGCCTGATGCACGTCGCCGCCACCATGGCCTGCCACGGCTCGGTGCGCGCCGGCCGCAGGCTGCGGCCCGAGGAGATGAACGCCCTGCTCCGCGAGATGGAGGAGACGCCGAACTCCGGCCAGTGCAATCACGGCCGGCCGACCTATGTCGAGCTGAAGCTCTCGGATGTGGAGAAGCTGTTCGGGCGGCGGTAATTTAAGCGTTGCGCTTCAAAAACACGAACTCCGTGTCGTCATAGGCGCGCCGCTCCAGCTCCTCGAAACCTTCAGGCGCCGTAAACTGCGCGGCCTTGGCCTCTTCCACCACCAGCAGCGCGCCCGGTGTCAGCCAGCCGCCGTCGCGCAAGCTCACAAGCGCCTTCTCCGCAAGTCCCCTGCCATAGGGCGGATCGAGGAACACCAGCGAGAACGGCTCGACGGGATGCGCCGGGCCGAGATCGGTCGCATCGCGGCGATAGACTTTTGTCACCCCGCCGAGGCCGAGCGATTCTACATTGTTGCGCAACAACGCCCGCGCCTCCGCACCGTTGTCGACGAACAGCACGAACTTCGCGCCGCGCGAAGACGCCTCGATGCCGAGCGCGCCGGTGCCCGCGAAGAGATCGAGCACGCGCGCGTCCTCGATCGGATCGTCATAGGCGTGCACGAGGATGTTGAACACGGACTCGCGCAGGCGGTCCGCCGTGGGGCGGATGTCGCGCGAGGACGGTGAGGCGAGATTACGCCCCTTCAAGCGACCGCCGACGACGCGCAATTAGTCCTCCCGCGGCGTCAAATCGCGCTTACCGTGATAGCCGCGCTTGGGACGGCGCGGGGGGCCATAGCCGCTCGCCTCCGCCTCGTTGCGCTCGCGCGCCTCCTCGCTGCCGGTGCGCTGCACCAGCACGCGGCGGCCCTTGCGGTCGTTGATCACGGCGCGCTTGCTGGCGGGCTTCTTCTCGTGCGGCGCGCCGTCATCGGTCGCAGCGGCCTTCTGCGGCACGTCGAACTGCGCACCCGACTTCTCGATCACCTTGTCGCCGAGCTGCTCGCGCAGCACGCGCGACTTGATCTCCTCGACCTGGCCTTCGGGGACCTCGCCGAGCTGGAACGGGCCGTAGGACACGCGGATCAGCCGGTTCACCTCGAGCCCGAGATGGGCGCAGACGTTGCGCACCTCGCGGTTCTTGCCTTCACGGATCGCGAACACCAGCCAGACATTGGCGCCCTGGTCGCGCTCGAGTGTCGCATCGATCGGGCCGTATTTGACGCCCTCGACCTCGATGCCAGCCTTGAGCTCGTCGAGCTGGGCCTGGGTGACGTCGCCATGGGCGCGGACGCGGTAGCGGCGCAGCCAGCCGGTGTCCGGCAGCTCGAGCGTGCGCGCGAGGCCGCCGTCATTGGTGAGCAACAACAGGCCTTCGGTGTTGAAGTCGAGCCGGCCGACGCTGATCAGGCGCGGCAGACCTTCGGGCAGATTGTCGAACACGGTCGGACGACCCTCGGGATCGTCATGCGTGGTCATGAGGCCGCGCGGCTTGTGATAGAGGAACAGCCGCGTGCGCTCGCGCGGCGGCAACGGCTTGCCGTCGACAGTGACGACGTCGTTCGGTGTGATGTCGAGCGCCGGCGAATTGATGACGCGGCCGTTGACGGCGACGCGGCCCTGCGTGACCATCTCCTCGGCGTCGCGGCGCGAGGCAAGCCCCGCGCGCGCCAGCGCCTTGGCGATGCGCTCGCCGGCCTTCTTCGGCTTCGGCGCGTCTTCGCGGCGCGGCCGCCCCTCGAAATCCCGATCGCGCTCGCGATAGGCGCCGCGGCCGCCGAAGGCCGGGCGCTTCTCGAAGATCCGGCTCTCGTCCTCGTTTTCGCGGCGCGGACGATCACCGAACCGGCCTTCGCTGCGCGGATGCTCGTGCCAGTCGGAGCGGCCTTCCGAGCGCTCGCGCGGGCGATTGAATTTCGGCCGGTCGCCGCCGCGCTCGCCATCGCCGTCACGACGGGGGCGATCGAATTTTGGACGATCATCGCGCGGGCGATCGAACTTGGGACGATCAAACTTGGGACGATCGAATTTGGGCCGCTCGCGGAACGGACGATCGCCCGACGGCCGATCGTCGCGCGAACGCGAGAACCGCGGACGGTCGTCGCCGCCTTCGCGCTTCTGCCAGGGCTTGTCTTCGCTGCGATCGCGGCCGCCAAAATCCTTGCGCGGACCCTTGCTGAAATCCTTGCGCGGCGGCCGGTCGCCGCGCGGACCCGCATCGCGCTTCTGCCACGGCTTCGAATCGCTGCGCTCGCCACGATCGCGCGGGCGGTCGCTGCGGTCCGGTGCGCCGCGCGAGAACTTCCGTTCGCCGTCGAACTTACGCTCCGGGCGGTCGCCACGCGGTGCGGAGGGCCGCTTGTCGCCGAACTTCCTGTCACCGGTCCGGCCGGCGGCGCGGGAATCGTCGCGATCCCGGCTGCGCGGCGGACGGTCGTCACGGCCATAGGACGGGCGATCGCCGCGCGGCTTGAACGGCCGCTTCTCGCCGTCGCGCGCGCCGCGATCCGAAAACGGACGGTCGCCACGCGGCTTGAAGCTGCGCTCACCGCGCTCCTCACCACCGCGGTCGTCGCGCTTGAAGCGCGGGCGGTCGCTGAAATCGCGGCGCGGGGCATCGCCCTCTTCGCGGCGGCGGAACGGACGGCCCTCGCGGTCACCGCGGGGTGGGCGGCTGTCGCCCTTGCCCTCAAAGCCGCGCTTGGCGAACTTCTTCTCGGGGCCGCGCGCCTTGCCGGAACGGCCCTTGGCCGGGCCTCGATCACGCCGGCCGCGGGAATCGTTGTCTTTGTCGCTGTCGCGAGGCATGAATAATCTCACTCAGGGGGTGGCCAGAGGGCAGTGTGCGCGCTCGTTCCGAGCCGCATGCTCAGGCAAAACCGGTATTCACTCTTGCTGAAGGCGGAGCTACTAGCAGGTTTCTGGCGATGATACGAGGCTTGAAAGCCCCCTCTTTCATGGATTTGGCGCTCAAAACGGCCGAAAATGCCGGAAAGGCGGGCGAAGTTCCGATCGGGTGCGTCGTGGTCCGCAATTACGAGGTCATCGCCACGGCCGCCAACCGGACGCTGACCGATTACGACCCCACGGCCCATGCCGAGATCGTCGCGCTGCGCGAGGCCGCGAAAAAGATCGGCAGCGAGCGCCTGGTCGACTGCGACCTCTACGTGACACTGGAGCCCTGCACCATGTGTGCGGGCGCGATCTCTTTTGCAAGGGTCAGGCGACTCTATTACGGCGCCGCCGACCCCAAGGGCGGCGCGGTAGAATCAGGCGTGCGCTTCTTTGCCTCGCCGACCTGCCATCACGCGCCGGACGTCTATTCCGGGGTCGGCGAGAGCGAAGCGGCGCGGCTGCTCAAGGAGTTCTTTCGGGAGCGGCGCTAGCTGCCTGCGAAGAACTCGCGCAGCGCCTTTGCGGTGACGTCGGGGTTCTCCTCGGTGAGGAAGTGCCCCGAGTCCACCGGCATTCCGTCGACGTTCGTGGCCCATTGCTTCCACGTATCCAGCGGTGTCGCTGCGGCCTGCGCGACGCCGGCGTTGCCCCACAGCGCCAGCATGGGAATGGTGATCTTCTTGCCAGCCTCGAAATCGGCCTTGTCGAGGTCGTAGTCGAAATAGGCGCCGGCGCGGTAGTCCTCGCACATCGCGTGCACGCGGGCGGGATCGCGGAACGGGGCGATGTAGTGTTCGAGCGCGCGCTCGTCGATGGCCTCTAACGTCTTCGACTTGGTCTGGCTCGCCATCTTGAAGCGCAGGAAGAACTCGCCATTGCCCGAGATCAGCGTCTCCGGCAGCGGGGCGGGCTGCGCCAGGAAGGTCCAGTGATAGATCTTCAGCGCGTAGGCGCGGTTCATCCGCTCCCAGTAATTATAGGTCGGCAGGATATCGAGCACGGCAAGCTTCGACAGCCGGCCGGGATGGTCGAGCGCGAGGCGGTAGGAGACGCGGCCGCCGCGGTCGTGGCCGGCGAGCGCGAAGTGCACGTGGCCGAGGCGCTCCATCGCCTCCACCATGGCCTTGGCCATCGCGCGCTTGCTGTAGGGCATGTGCAGCGCGTCGCTCTCGGGCATGTCGGACCAGCCATAGCCCGGCAGGTCGGCGATGATCAGCGTGAACTTGTCGGCAAGCTGCGGCGCCACGCGGTGCCACATCACATGCGTCTCGGAGAAGCCGTGCAGGAGCAGCAGCGGCGGCCCCTTGCCGCCGACGCGGGCAAAGATGCGGCCGAGGGAGGTGTTGATCCACTCGGAGGCGAAGCCGGGATAGAGGTCGGCGAGATCGGACATCTTTCTGCATCCTTGTCTGGTCAGTCCCGGAACCGCTTCCAACAAAAATGTCGAAAACAACCCCATGCACAGTAGCACGCGTCCTCGGCGAAGGGCGCTAAGCCCAACAGCCGACTACGCATTTTTGAAATGTCGATATGGCGGCGCGATGGCGCAAGGTTTTTTGCGCGCGCAGCGGAAAAACCGCTGTCAGCCCCTGGCCTTCTCCGCTTCCACCGCCTGCCAGCCGATGTCGCGGCGGCAGAAGCCTTCCGGCCAGTTGATGCGGTCGACGGCCTGATAGGCGCGGCCTTGCGCCTCCGTCACGGTCGCACCGAGCGCGCAGACGTTGAGCACACGGCCGCCATTGGCGAGGATCGCGCCGTCCTTTGCGACGGTGCCGGCGTGGAAGATCTCGACGGTGTCGACCTTGGCGGCCTCCTCCAGCCCCTGGATGCGCGTGCCCTTCTGGTAGTCGCCGGGATAGCCCTTCGCCGCCATCACCACGGTGAGTGCGGATTCCGGATACCAGCGCAGATCGAAATGCTTCAACTCCCCGTCGCAGGCGGCAATGAACGCCGGCACGATGTCCGACATCATGCGCAGCATCAGGACCTGGCACTCGGGATCGCCGAAGCGGACGTTGAACTCGAACAGCTTCGGACCCTGCGTGGTCAGCATGATCCCGGCATAGAGGATGCCGCGGAACGGCGTGCCGCGCTGCTTCATGCCGGCGACCGTCGGCAGGATGATCCTGGCCATGATCGCGTCATGGATCGCCGGCGTCACCAGCGGCGTCGGCGAATAGGCGCCCATGCCGCCGGTGTTCGGGCCGACGTCGTGGTCGAACACGCGCTTGTGGTCCTGCGCGGAGGCCAGCGGAATGGCGGTCTCGCCGTCGCACAGCGCGAAGAAGCTGATCTCGCGGCCCGGCAGGAATTCCTCGATCACGACTTCGGCGCCGGCTTCGCCAAAGGCGCCCTCGAACATCATGGCGATGGCGTCCTCGGCCTCGCGCACGGTCTTGGCGACGACGACGCCCTTGCCGGCGGCAAGACCGTCGGCTTTCACCACGATCGGCGCGCCCTGGCTGATGACATAGTCGCGCGCGTCCTTGGCATTGGTGAAGCGCTTGTAGGCGCCGGTCGGAATGCCGAATTCGGTGCACAGCGCCTTGGTGAAGCCCTTGGAGCTTTCAAGCTGGGCGGCCGCCCCGCTCGGCCCGAACGCCTTGATGCCGGCGGCGGTGAGGTCATCGACGATGCCGGCCGCCAGCGGCGTCTCCGGGCCGACCACCACAAGCTCGACCGCGTTCCTCTTGCAGAAGGCGATCACGGCAGCATGGTCGGCGACATCGAGCGCCACGCATTCCGCCTCCCGCGCGATGCCGGCATTGCCGGGCGCGCACCAGAATTTGGTCACCAGGGGAGAGGCTGCGATTTTCCATGCGAGAGCATGTTCGCGGCCGCCGGAACCGAGCAGGAGGATGTGCATCGAAGGCTCGAAAAGAGGGGTTTGCTGGGGCGGAGGTCGCACGAATCGGGGCGGGTCTCAAGGGGGTGATGCCCCACGCTCCCCGTCATTCCGGGGCGCGGCGAAGCCGCCCCTTCTCCGCTTGCGGTCACCTTTCGTTACTGCATCTGGGCGGGCTTGGCGAGGCTGCTGATGCGTCGGCGCAGCAGCCGGTTTTTGGTGCTGCGACCGGCGGTCGAGCGCGCGCCAAAAGCAGGGCTCGCGCTGCACGGCGGCGCGACGGAGCTACCGTAGAACCCCGGCGTTCGAGCGGCTGCGACTCAGATAAACTTGAGGTTGCCTACGGAGATTCCAGCATGGCAACTGATCCAAGCAAGTCCCGCTACCCTCACGTCCCGGAGCGCAACAAGCGCATCTGCGCCCGCTACGACGAAGGCCGCGCCTCTGGTCTGTCGTTGACGGCCCTCGGAAAGGAGTTCGGCCTCAATCGCGAGACCATTCGCGGCATCATCCGTCGCCGCGACAATGCGCGCCGACGAGCAGAGGCACTTGCGCCGCTCAGAGAGGCGTTTGCGAAGGGCGTAGGTCGGCAAGTCAGCGACCGTCGATAGGTCCACGGCGGAGCTAGACGAGATCAGGTGGAGCTAGACGAGATCAATTACGGTGACAGTGCACTAAACTTCAAGCCAAAGCATCGGACGACATAGTTTAGTGCACTGTCACCGTAATCCACCGTAATCCGAAGGCGCAAACAAAATCGGCGGATGAGTGAAGATCAACTCGTCAGCTAAGCACTCAAGATGTAGTTGGGAGCAGACCGTCGCCTGCGCTCTCCTCAGACCGGGTATCACAATGCCTAGAGACAGAATTGCTGAACTTATGACGATGAGGCAGCGCGCCGGAGGCAAGTACAAGCGCTGCCCTTCCTACACCGATTTAGCATCCCTGAAAGTCTCATGGCAGGCCAATAGAAAGCAAATCCCTGAGCTTTCCGATTTGCTTCCTGCTCGGGCGGTGACTCTTCTTGAGGTGTTTCTTCGTCGTTGGTTGGAGCGCTTGATTGATTTTGGATCGCCTTATGTCGAACGCGCATCCAAATTGAACCTTAGTCTCAAATTCGATTTCCCGATAGCCAAGGGCTTGCAGGGGGGCGCCGTAACATTTGGCGAACTCTTCGCGCACAGCGTATCTCTGAGTGAGATGAGTTCTATCTGCTCCACTTTCGAGAGGATACTGGAGGGCGATCTTTTTGAGGCGATTAAAAACACGCGCGACCGTTGGGAAGAAAAGCAGACTGGTCAACAAGGGAAGCCAATTATCTCTGATGTAGGTGCGGTGCGTGCATCGATGGCTCGTCTGCTAGAGGTCCGCCACATCCTAGTCCACGAATTTCCGTTGGAGGCGCCCTGCACTGATGCCGAATTGTTGGCCCTCGTTGACCACACAATATCGTTCTTGCACGCCGCTGACGAGCATTTCGCGAATCTGATTTTCCCTGACTATCCGATGACGCAATCGGAAATGAACGATCGAGCTGCACAGAGCTACGCGGCTCTTAACGAAGAGCTAGACAAGATATGCGCTCAAGTTAGAGCATACACAGGCCGCGACGAAGTTGACGCGGTGCAGAAACTCTGGGGCGAATTTAGAAACGCGGAAGCCGAACGACAAGCACAGCGCCACCTTGGCGGGACCATACGTAGGATGCTCTACATTCTGGCAGCTACCCGCATCACCGAAGCTCGCATTAAGGAACTGAGGGACTGGATTGAGGACCCCGGTGATTGATCGTGGATTTGAACGCGTTGGTCTGCAATAGCATGCATTAAAGAATTACGGTGACAGTGCTGGACTGCACCGTCACCGTAATTCCCCTGCCCGTAGCGGGCACCCGCTGCCAAAAATATTGCGGATGTATCATTACCATCGTACTATCTGTGAGTGTTTATTGGATAATGTAGGATCATTGCCATGCCATTCGAAGCGCCGCAGCTAGCGGCCACGCCCCCATCTCAATACGATGAACTGCCTCCGACCCTAGAGCGAGCGCTGTTTAGAAGGTTCTGGACTTCGCTTGTCATTGTAAGCTCAGTCATATTTGCCGTCGGGTCCGGCCTTTCGGCATTCGCGTCCCAGCTAATTGCATCAGTAATCGATGAAAGAGTTCGTGTGGCGAATGGAAGGATCGACAACCTAGTTCGGCCATATCAGATTAGGTACTCCGAAAATGAGTCCTGAAACGCTCAAATTCATCACCGATATCTCTCCATTCGGCACGGCACTTGCGACAGTGATTGGCGCGGTTTGGGTAGCCCTAACCTATTTCCGTAGTGAGAAGGACGCGGCAGTCACAAGAAAGTTTGAGAGCAGAAAGCCGTTCCTGGAGCTTCAACTGAAGCTCTACACCGAGACGGCACAAATTGCCGGCAAGCTTGCTGTCGCCGACATAAACAAGGCCGACTACAGTGATGCAGTCTATCGCTTCTGGGAACTGTATTGGAGCGAGCTTGCGGTGGTCGAGGACAGGCAAGTTGAGCGAGCCATGGAGCAAGTGGGCGACGCGTTAGCGAAGTTTCAGAATGGCGAACCACGCAAAGTCGTCGAAGATGCCGTTCTTGACCTAGCCCATGCACTTCGGGACGAGATAGTCAGCGAATGGGGTGCTCATATCGGCACAAGAATCAAAAAAATTGCCACGAGTGCCTGAATTACGGTGACGGCGCTGCACTAAATTCCAAGAATTACGGTGACAGTGCACTAAATTCCAACGCCAAATCATCAGTTGACTTGGTTTAGTGCACTGTCACCGTAATCTCCGATGATGTCCGGCTCTCCGACATCGGGCCGCGCTTCGTGTGCGAGCGCTGCGGCCAGCGCAGCGCGGAGGTGCGGCCGAATTTCGAACCGGCGAAGATGGGGGACAATCCCGGATGACGAATCCCATCTCCAGTGGTGAATGGGCTTTCTCGACGATTGCGCAGCACGATGCGACTCGCGCTCAACGACTTGAGCAAGCCATCGAATACGACCAGATCATCGAGAACCTTTCGTCGACTCTAAAAAAGGCGATAACAGCAGGCGACTACTGGTTGGGAGTTGATCGCTATCGCGGTTGCATGCGCGGAATCGTCCAGTTTCGCACCCAACCAGAGCTTTACGATTTGTTCTTCAACGCGAGAACCGGGTATCGCGCACAATTCTGGACATCGCCGCGTCGCGGGCTGGAGGCGAATGCTGATTGCGTTGCCAAGCTGACTGCGGCGCTCAAAGATCATCTACCAAACCAGTTCAGGGCAAGGGAGATCGTTTGCCGAACTGATGGCTTTACGCGCGAAGATGAGGACGCAGGCAGTTGCGCGATGGCGAGCGAGTCCTTCTTTGAATCACTCGACTCCAAATTCTCAAAAATATGGGTTTGCGAGCGACTGATTCAAGGCAAGCCGGGATCGCTCGTATCGCTCGGCGAGGTTCACTCAGGTATTCGGCTCGATGTTCGTCGTTGGCAAACTGCAAGGGCACCGTACCCATCATCCGAATTTGCGTGGCTGGACCTGAAGGGTGGTTTTGTCGGAGGCGATCAGCCAAAATCTCCAGAGACGCGGGCTCACGACATCCACTATCGCGGGTGGTCTTAAAATCGCAAGGCATCAGTCCGGATGGTTGCGGCCGCTCGGCGAAGATCGAGATCATGGCAGCACGCGAGACGCTGCAGTGGACCGAACCTGTGAATAGCCGGGACAAACAACCCGAGCCTCGCGGCTCTACCCTGCATTGTGCCATCGTGACGGCTCCGATTCGCAAGAAGGGGTTGCACCGCCATGGCATTGAACGCTTCGCGTTGGCCGCGATACTCTCATGAGGTCTCTAGTGCAAGATGATCAACACGCACCCGCGAAACCGCAGCTAGAATTTAAGGAAGTAGCCGTTCTTATTCCGCTAATCGGTACTGCAATCGCGATCAGCTACGACGTTGGATACTTCTACGGACTCGATATTAAGCTATTCACGCTCTTCTCGATCACCGAGCACGTCGTTTTCGCATTGGAAGCTACGCCAGTTGCGTTTGTATTGGCTATTTTTTTGATTGCCTATTTGGGCCCGGGCCTTGATGTGTTGCTTGGAGTAAAAGTCCACACTGCCGGGAAAAATATGCATAAGACTAAGAGACGATACGTCGATGCAGCAATACCCGCGGGTCTTGTTTTGCTCGTTGGAGTAGCCCTTTACTTCAGCTTCTTTGGATTGATCGCAGGACTAATCGCTGGCGCAGCCGTGACTTTTGTTCCGCTTGTTTCCCATTCCCAGAAGGTTAGTCTACTTGATCTCTGGTATTTTGATCATCGTTACCGCATTTGCAACCGGCCACGACTTTGCTCATTCTTATGTGTCACGCGGAGCCAGCGACCACTCGATTCAACTGGAAAATGAAAAGCTCGCGGTCAAACTTATTCGCGCTGGAGATCGAGGAGTTCTGTACTTCGAGCCGAATACCAAGCAGCTAGATTTCGTGAGATGGGACGCTGTAAGGAAATTGAGTAGCGCTTGGTGACAGCCAATTTGTCCCACGGCACCGCGTGGCAGGCTGTCACTTCGCGGCTTCCGCAATCGCGACCAACGGATCGGGCTCGTGCTTCGACAGACCGGCGGATGAGGGGTTGTATCCGCAAACACAAACAGGAGTAAGACTCGCAGAGAGAACCCCTCACCCGAGTGAGTCTGTGTCACCAGCGAAGATTCCCTCTCCCGCAAGGGGAGAGGCACCGCAATCAGCATTGCAGAAAGCTACACCTGCTTCCCCGCAATGATCTCCTGCAACGTCGCCACATGCCGCGCGAAGGCGCCGCGCCCCGCCGCGGTGGCGGTCACCGTCGTCTGCGGCTTCTTGCCGACGAAGGCCTTCTCCACGGACACATAGCCGGCCTTGGCCAGCGTCTCGATATGCGCGCCGAGATTGCCGTCGGTGGCGCCCGTCAGCTTTTTCAGCCGCGAGAACTCCAGGCCCGCCGTCGCAGGCAGCGCGTTCAGCGCCGCCATGATCTTGAGCCGCAACGGCTGGTGGATGATGTCGTCGAGCTCCGCCATTGGCTAGATCCGCCGCATCCAGAGGCCGCCGAGGATCAGCCCGCCGCCGTTGACGAAGGCCATCCAGAGCGGGAACGCCTCGCCGATGAAGACGAAGCCGATCAGCGTCAGCGCGGAGATGCCGAGACCGATCGCCACGAAGGCATAGCCGAACCAGAGGCCTGCCAGGGTGTAGAACAGCATGAAGTAGAGCGGCCAGAACGCCCCCAGCTGACGCGGGCCGAAATGGCCGATCACGTTGGTGCAGAGATAGCCGAAGGCGAAGAACAACACGAACACCAGGAGCAGCCTGATGTCGAAGGCTGCTCCCCGGGGATGATGCGGCGGATTGAGCAGGCGGAGCGCAACCAGGCCGCCGACACCGAGAACATCGACCGCAACCCAGGCGTAGACCGCATAGACCGGCCAGAGCCAGGTCACGAGATTGCCTGCGAGCACCAGCACGCCCCACCAGACGGCCGCATAGCTCGCCAGTTCGTAGAGCTGCGATTGCTTCACGCGCTGGACGATGTCGTCGATGTCGGCCAGCGCTGCGGACGCCTCCTTGCTGTCGATCATGTCGTCCCTTTCAGTCCCAGCGCTATCTCGTATGACGCTCGGTGACACCTGAGCGCACGCCTCGTCCTTCGAGACGACCGCTTCGCGGTCTCCTCAGGATGAGGCTCAGCTGCACCAGTCCCCTTTGAAGCGACCGCCGCAAACTCCGCCCTCATCCTGAGGGTCCGCCGCAGGCGGGCGTCTCGAAGGATGGCCGCGGGGAAGCCGCTCCCATATGCGCTTGCCTTGCCATCAGCGGATCGCATCATGACTGCCCGCTCCCGCGCGTTGCCACGTCCTCGGCGATCGCCGAGATCGCCTTCGGGCTGGTGACGATGCCCATGTGGTTGATGCCGTCGATGATCTTGACGTCGACCGACGGTTTGATCGCCTGCACCGCCTCCGCATATTTATCCGAGATCATCATCTCGTCCTCGGCACCGCCGAAGATCGTGATGGGGCGTGTCGTCGCCGCGAGATCGAGACGATAGCCGCGCGTCGCGAAATTGCGCATCAGGCGGTCGGAATAGGTGGGGACGAGATACTTCGCCGAATTCGCAGGCACGGCCAGAGCAAGCACCGGAAGCTGCGAGCAGCAGTCGATGCCGAGCTTGCGCAGGGCGGTGAGGCCGAGGAGGCGGGGAACGTCGGCATTGGCCCAGCCGCCGGAATGCGGCTTGTTGGTCGGCGCGTCATAGCCGAGATAGGGCGCGAGCAGCACGGTGCGCACGAACATGTCCTGCATGATCGGCGTCGCGGCAACGCGCAGCGAGAAGCCGGCGCCGGCTGAATGGCCGATCAGGGTCAGCGGCAGATCGGGCGCGGCCTTGCGGACATGAGCGACGAAATCGACGAGGTCGTCCTCGAGCTGGCCGACATAGCCGATGTCGCCACGGGTGCCAGAGCCGCCATGGCCGCGCATGTCGAGCGCCCAGGTCTCGACGCCGCGCAAGGCGATCGCATGGGTCAGCGCGTGGTTGACGGTGCCGCTGGAGCCGGAGGAGCCGTGGATGAAGATCGCGCCAAGGCCGCTCGCCGGCCCGTTCGGGACGTAGTGGCGAAAGCCGATCCAGGTGCCGTCGCGGGCCTGAAAACGCTCGAGCGGCGGCATGGTCGAGAAGTCGACAAGCTTCACCGACTCCGAGACCGACCGCATCTCCGGCGGCCGCTCCGGTGGCGTTGCGATCATCGCGACCAGGATCAGCGCCACGGCGCCGACTGCGCACAGGGCCCATTTCAGTCCGTTCAACACGCCGCGCAGCAGCTGCTTCGCCATGGGCTCAACTCCATTCAACTCACCATCGATAGAGAACTCTATATTACAGAGTACTCTCCAAATCAATCCCCGGATTGGCGCCGCGCGGCGAAAATCCTTAACGTCGGGTCTGACCCCAAAATGCCGAATCGTTTGCCGATGCCGCCCGCGGAACCCCTGCTCAACGCCCCCGAATTCACCGTCTCCGAGCTTTCACAGTCCCTGAAGCGGACGGTGGAGGATGCCTTTGGCCATGTCCGGGTCCGCGGCGAGATCTCGGGCTTTCGCGGCGCCCACTCCTCCGGCCACTGCTATTTCGCGCTCAAGGACGAGAGCGCCAAGATCGAGGCGGTGATCTGGAAGGGCGTGCACGGTCGGATGCGCTTCAAGCCGCAGGAGGGGCTCGAGGTCATCGCCACCGGCAAGCTCACGACCTATCCGGGCTCCTCGAAATACCAGATCGTCATCGAGGCGCTGGAGCCGGCCGGCATCGGCGCGCTGATGGCGCTGATGGAGGAACGCAAGAAGAAGCTTGCCGCCGAGGGCCTGTTCGACGAGGCGCGCAAGCAGCTGCTGCCCTGGCTGCCAGAGGTGATCGGCGTCGTGACCTCGCCGACCGGCGCCGTCATCCGCGACATCCTGCACCGGCTGGAGGACCGCTTCCCCCGCCATGTGCTGGTGTGGCCGGTCAAGGTGCAGGGCGAAGGCTCGGCCGAGCAAGTCGCGGCCGCGATCCGCGGCTTCAACGCGCTGCCGGAGGGCGGCAAGATTCCGCGGCCCGACGTGCTGATCGTCGCGCGCGGCGGCGGCTCGCTGGAGGATCTCTGGTCGTTCAACGAGGAGATCGTGGTGCGGGCAGCAGCCGAGAGCATGATCCCGCTGATCTCCGCCGTGGGCCACGAGACCGACATCACGCTGATCGATTTCGTCGCCGACAAGCGCGCGCCGACGCCGACAGCGGCGGCCGAGATGGCTGTGCCGGTGCGCAGCGATCTGTTCGTCGAGGTCGCCGATCTCGCACGGCGCACCCGCGCCTATTGGCAGCGCGCCCACGAAAGCCGCCGCAGCGAATTGCGTGCGGCCGCGCGTGCGCTGCCGGCGGCCGGAGATCTGCTGGCGATCCCGCGGCAGCGGCTGGATTCGGCGGGCGCCGCCCTGCCCCGCGGCTTGAAAGCCAACACGCATGCGCATTTCCGCAGGTTTACTGCGGCGGGCGCAAAGCTGACGCTGCGGGTGCTGCACGGGCAGATCGCGCAGGCCGATCATCGGCTCACCGTGTGCGGCGAGCGGCTTGGTCTCTCCGCGCGGTCGCTGCTGCGGCAGCGGCGCGACCGCTTTGCCGGTCTCGAGGTGCGGCTGCGTGCCTCAAAACTCTCCAACGCACAGGCGCAGCGCAACGCGATTGCCCGCCAGCGCGAACGCACGCATCGCCTGGCCGAGCGTGCCAACCGTGCGCTGGTGACGCTGCTGCAACGGCTCGACGCCCGCGTCGAGGCCAGCGGCAAGCTGCTCTCGGCGCTGTCCTACCGCGGCGTGCTAGCGCGCGGCTTTGCGCTGGTGCGGGACGAGGCCGGCCATCCCCTGCATTCGGCCGACAGCGTCGGTCCCGGCGCACGCGTCGAGATCGAGTTCGCGGACGGACGTGTCGGCGCGACAACGGATGCGGATCGTCCGGCGCCTCCTGCCAAGCGCGCACAGCAACCGAAGCCGGCCGCGCAGGAGACCAAACCCGCGCCGAAGCGCGTCGGCAAGCCGGTGGATCAGGGCAGTTTGTTCTGAGTTGGCGGCTCACTCTCCGTGTCGTCCCGGCGAAAGCCAGGACCCATTACCCCAGGAAGTAGTTTGGCGAAGACTGATCGTTCGGGACTAATGCCGCGTACAATCGATAGATTCCGCGGTATGGGTCCTGGCTTTCGCCAGGACGACGTCGGGGAGAGTTGGTCGCCCTCTCAATACACATCAGCGTGGAAGGGTGGGAGACGCAACAGCCCGCCTAGCGGCAGGACAATCCCGCGTCGATCGTGGTCCAGAAGCCGCAATGTTCCGGCGCGAGCATTGGCGCGCCGGCGTGGGCTTCGAACAGGAAGATCGCGACGGTGAAGACGATCAGTGCGGAGGAAAAAAGGACGATGCGGTTGCGCATGTGGGATGCGTTTAACCGACATCGTGGTCGAATGATGGCACCGTCCCGTGCTGAAACCGCAGCCATGCGCGATCCGTAGATTCACTGTCGGCCACTCTCCGTGCAGGGCGGTGGTCGATGCGGGGCTGTCCGCCTCAAGTTGTTCCTCGGGCGGCCCCGCTTGGGAATCCGTAGCCCCCTAGCCCGCATGAGCGCAGCGATATCCGGGCTTCTGGATCTTCATCACCGCGCCAGCCACTCCGCGACGTCCTTCTGCGACTCCGCGCGCGCGACCGCATCGGTGCCGAGATGGCCGTGCTCGGGCGCGGCGGCGTCGCTGCTGCCGCTAGCTGCGTGCAGCGGCGTGTTGGCGCGGTCGAAGTCGTGATAGGCGCCGGGATAGACCACGATGCGCGCGAGCGCGCTGCGGCCATGCGCACCCTCGACCATCTGGCGGCAGGCCGGCGGCGACGACACGTCGTCATTGGCGCCGATCAAAACCAGGGTCGGCACCCGCGTGCTCCAGCCGAGACCGGCGGAGATGCGGCAATCCGGATAGAACGCGATCGCCGCGCGGAAATCCGGACCTGCGTCGCGCGCCGCGTTCTGCGGGCGCACCGCCCACAGCAGCGTGCTCGCGCCGTTGGCCCAGCCGATCAGGCTGACGCGGTCGCGCGCGACCCAGACCTGCTTCATCAGCCAGGCGCGCGCGGCCGCGACGTCGGCGACACGCTCGCGCCGCGCCTTGACGTGCGTCTCCTTGACGCGGCATTGCGGCCCGAGCTCGCGCGAGCCGTAGCTGTCGGGCAGCAGCACCGCGTTACCGGCCTTGAGCAGCCGCTCCGCCCAGTCGCGATAGCGCGGCAATACGGGATCGGCATGGCCGCCGAGGCCGCCGCAGCCATGCAGCGCGATCACGGTCGGAAACGGCCCGGCGCCCTCGGGCTTGTAGAGCTGGGCATGCAGGATTCCGGAGCCGAGCGGAATCTCGACCTGCTGCGGCGCAGGCGCAGCGCGCGCGGCCGACATCAGCAGCATCAGGAACAGGGCGGTCAATCGAAGGCGCATCGGGCTCTGCCGTATCAGGTGCCGGCCGCTTGCGCCGGGACGATCCTTCGCCCGAAGCACTATCATGCGAAAACGGCGGCAAAACATCACAAACCGGTGGGTTTACCGGGCGGACAGGCCGCCCTATCTATGCTACATCCCGTCCAACACATCGTGCCCTCCAGGGTTTTTTACGGAGAGGCCTTCCACGGAGACTTTCGACCGTGCTGAACAAGTTCGGCTCTTCCGGCAATGGCGAAGCGCAGGTGCAATATCTCGACGGCGATTTCCGCGTGATCTCGCCGGGGACCTATGTGCGCTGCGCGATCACCGACACGCGGATCCCGCTCGACGAATTGAAGTACTGGAGCGTGGACCTTCAAGAAGCCTACGCCACGCCGGCCGCGGTGCTGCAGCGGCATTTCCCCGGCGCGCCAAAGCCGCAGCCGTGAGGCCGCGCCTGCGCTGCTAGTGCTGCTCAGTGGCATCCCCGCCCACGCAGGTCTTGATGAAGGTCTTCCTGGGCTCGCCGACGACCTTCTGATTGATCGCCTGCTTGAGGCAATCGACCCGCGCCTGCGCCATGCAGAGCTGCATCTGGTCGCGCTTGTCCTGTCCCTTCAGGTCTTGCGTCGTGCCGAGACACGTCACGCGCCTGGTCGCGGGAACCGGCACCGTGCCGGTCGAAGCGGCGGGCGGCGTCGTTTGTGCAAACACGGGCGCAATGATCAGACACACAAGGCTGGCGGCGACAGTCGCGGACGGCAATTTCATCGAATTCTCCCGATCGGTCCCGGACCGATAGGCGTTTTGCGATGAATGTCGCGTGAATGGCGGGCTGCCGCAGGGTGCGGCAAAGCGAAAGCGTGCCCACCATCACTTCGTCGCGGGCGTGTGCTCAGGCTTGGTGAGATTGTGTTACGTTGGGGGCAGGACAGTTTGGGAGCTCGAATGGGACGCCCGAATGCATTCGACGGGATGATGCACGAATTCTGTGCGAACCTAGGTTGGTGTGGCGGCGTCGAGGATCGCACGCCGCTGCACGTGCTTCCGAGCGCAGCCAACTGAAGACTGTCTCCGTGAAGCACATCGGAACGGACGTCGTCGATGCGAGCAAGCTTCGCTCCGGGCATCACGGCGTGTAAATTGCGCCGCGCTATTCCAGCCACCGCGGCAGGGGCAGCGCACCTCAACTGCGGGTCTCACAGCCAAAATGATCTCCGTCGTGCCGATCTGCGTTGCATCGAACAGTGCTTGCACTCCTTGGTGAGTCATTTCGCGCTGTGGTTGGATTCTTTGGTGCGACTTGGCGCCCTTAAGTTGTTTGACGAAGTCTTGGTGAAACAGAGGGCTGCTATAGTGCGTGTTAGGTAACTGGCCCTGCTCTTTTTATCGCGCAGACAATCAAGTCAACCAAACGGCCATCGAGCTTTGGAATTGGCGCAGTCTGTGAACGGGCTCATATCGAAGAGCCATCTGGCGGGTTACGATCACCTCGAAAATTTGCGGTGAAATATTTGTAAATCGAAAGTCAAACGATGGGGGGGATCATGCCCACCATACTGGACCTGCTCTATCGTGAATATTGCCGCGCCCGCCTCGCTGAAATGCGGAAACAGCTGCTGATCGCAGCTGAACGCTCTGAAGCTCTCGAAGCGCATTATCATCCTGCGGACCAGGGTGACGATGAGAGGACGGACGTACAACGCAAGACCGGTCGCGGCGTGCCGACTTGAAGCGGCACCAAGACCGGCGATCTCTCCCGCGTAGCAGTGACCAAGCAATTGGCAGCAGTTTGGGAGCAAGCAATGAATACACCCGAATGCTATACTGTCATGGTGGCCTGCGCCTCGTGCCTGACCATCATCGGAATGATAGCCGTTGGAGCCTGGTGAGGGGGCCTGACCGCTGAGCCGGGATTGCACTCCGTTAGCGGGCCCGCTGCCAAGCACGTTCAGTCGGACCTAGGACGCCGGACGCAGCACGCGCCGTCCCGCATCGTCCGTCAATGGACGCCGCAAGGCCTTCGCCGCGCCTCAGCGTGCAGACCTGCTTCTTGCTGTGAGGAAAGCGTTGCCGCCGCTTGATGCGATTGCGGCGGCATCGCTCGAGATCCGGATATCAGCCTCCGGGCGGAGTATACGAAGAACGCAGCTTCGCCGCGTTCTGGCGGACCTGCTTGATCTCGTCCTGCGTGAACAGCCGGGTCAGCTTCACGTTCTGCAGGGTGCCCGCCGTGACGGTCAGGCCGGAAATCGCCGGAGCCGCACTCGGATCAGGCACATCGAAAATCACCAGAACGCCTGGACCGTCGGCCGCAACGCTGTACATCGAAATCAGCTTGCCGCCGGCCGCTTCGATAAGTTTCCTCGCCGCCTCCTGGCGATTGGTCGTGGGGTTTTCCAAAATGGCGTTGAGAGCGCGTGGTGTGTATTGTCCAGTGAGGCAAAAATGCATGGCATGTTCTCCTCTGAGCTTTTGGCAATGACTCTCCCAGCCGTTCCGAACTTATCGGTACGGTCTCGCATCTGAAATGATGAAGGTACGTTGCCCGCCGTGGGCATAAACGCCGCCGATGATTGCCGGGAGTTCGGCACGTCCCGGTGACGGCTCTCATCGAAGGCTACATCAACTCCCGAACCTGCGGAAGAGAATTCATCCGCCGCGACATGTCGCCCCGGTGTCGCACGCGATCAACGCCTGCCGAACCGCCGCTCGCGCGCCTTGTAGAGATGATCGCTGATCAATTGCCGCAACTTTGCCGGGTCATCGAATTCGAGCTGCACCGCGAACGGCACGATGCCGTTGGGCACGCCCTCGCTGCCGCGCAGGCGCGCGAGATCCTTTTCCGTAGTCACAAGCGTCAGCTGCTCGCGCTGTGCTTCCGCCGCGAGCGCGGCGATCTCCTCGGGCGAGAACATGTGGTGATCGTCGAAGCGACGCGTGCGCGCGACATCGATGCCGCTGGCGCGCAGGGTGCGGAAGAAGCGTTCGGGATCGCCAATGCCGGCGAACGCGAAAACCCGTTTGCCGAACAGCTGCGCGACCGAGGCTGCATCCGGCTTCAGGCGCGCGCGCAGCTCCGGCTTGTTGCGCTTGGCAAGCTCGGCGGCGACGTCGTTGGCGGCGCGGCCGTCGCCGATCAGCACCAGCGCGTCGGTACGCGCGAGCTGGGCCTTCAGCGGCGCGCGCAGGGGACCGGCCGGAAACACCTTGCCGTTGCCGATGCCGCGCTCGCTGTCGATCACGATCAGCGAGGCATCCTTGAGCAGACGCGGGTTCTGGAAGCCGTCGTCCATCAGGATCACGGTCGCGCCTTGTGATTTGGCGAGCGCGACGCCGTCGAGGCGGTCACGCGCGACGACGACCGGGACGTCGCGCGCCATCATCAGCGGCTCGTCGCCGACATCGGCTGCGATGTGACGCGCGCCGTCGACCATCACCGGGCCCTGCAGGCGCCCGCCATAGCCGCGGCTGAGCACGACAGGCGTCTCGCCGAGCTCACGCAGGAGCTTCGTCAGCGCCAGCACGGTCGGCGTCTTGCCGGCGCCGCCGACATGGTAGTTGCCGACGCAGATCACGGGGATGCCGGCGTCGAATCCCTGGAGCGCCATGCGACGCGCCGTGATCGCGCCGTAGAGCGCGCCCAGGGGACGGAGGATTTGGGACTCTGGGGAACGCGGCCGGTACCAGAAGGCCGGCTCACGCATTGGCGGCCCCCATCTCGATCCGCAATTGCAGCAGATACGGCTCGAGCGCGGTCATGGTGCGCTCCAGCGCGCCGCCGAGCTGCTCGACCACGCTGCTGCCTGCCTGCTGTATCTTGTCGCGCACGGCGGGATCGGCCAGGAGCTGGCCGAGCTGCTTGACCAGGATCTCCTGCGTGTCGGCCTGGCGCGCGCCGCCGCTCGCATCGAGCGCTTCGTAGACGTCGGCGAAATTGAAGACGTGCGGACCATGGACGATCGCCGCACCGAGCTTGATCGCCTCGATCGGATTCTGGCCGCCATGGCGGATCAGCGACCCGCCCATGAACACGATCGGCGAGAGCCGGTAGAACAGGCCGAGCTCGCCCATGGTGTCGGCGACATAGACATCGGTCGCGGCCGTCGGCAGCTCCTCGCGCGAGCGCAGCGCCGGCTTCAGGCCCGACGCGGTGATCAGGCCAGCGATCGAGGAGCCGCGATCCGGATGGCGCGGCACGATCACGGTCAGAAGCTGCGGGAAGAAACCGACGAGGCTGCGATGCGCCGCCACCAGCATCTCGTCCTCGCCCGGATGGGTCGAGGCCGCGACGATGATCGGACGCCCGCGCGTCATCGCCATCAGCCGTTCGAGCTTGGCGGGATCGGCCGGCGGCGCCGGCACGTCGAGCTTGAGATTGCCGGTGGTGAGGACGTCGCGGCCGCCGAGCGCGGAGAAGCGTTCGGCGTCAAGCTTGGACTGCGCCAAGCAGATGTCGAACCGCGACAGCAGCGCCGAGATGGTACCGTACATGCGCCGCCAGCGCGGGAAGGAGCGCGGCGACATCCGACCGTTGATCAGCACCATCGGCACCCGCCGCGTTGCGCCCGCCAGGATCAGGTTCGGCCACAGATCGGATTCGATGAACAGCGCCAGCGACGGCTTCCAGTGGTCGAGGAAGCGCGCGACATAGCGCGGGGAATCATACGGCACGTATTGATGGATGACGTCGGGTGGAAAGCGTTTTGCGACGACGGCGGCCGAGGTGACGGTGCCGGATGTGAGCAGGATGCGCAAATTGAGATCGCGCAGCCGCCCGATCAGCGCCGCCGCGGCCAGAACCTCGCCGACGCTGGCGCCGTGGATCCAGACCAGCGGACCATGCGGCCGCACATCCCGGGACAGGCCGCGCCGCTCGCCGACACGCGCGGGGTCTTCCTTGCCCTGCTTCAGCCGCCGCTTGATCAGCGCAGGCGCGAGCGGCACCAGGCCGGAAGCCAGGCGCTGGTACATCCGCAGCGTCATCGGCAGCGCTCTGGGCAGCGAATTAGGCATCTTGCGGCCCCGGGCGGCCGAGCTGCGCATAGGCGCGCCGGGTCGCTTCGTTCAACGTCTCCTCCAGCTCCAGCCGCAACGCTTCCATCATGGCGGCGTCGGCGTCCGGCGGAACGTGGATTTCCTTGATGCCGACCAATGCGCCCCGCCCGAACGGCAGGTTGATGGTGGTGCGGTCCCAGTTCTTGAGCCGGATGAAACGGCTGGTCGCCATCGCGAAAGGCATGATCGGCCGCCCCGATTCCCGTGCCAGCATGATGATGCCGAGCCCGGCCACGCGCGCGCGCTTGGGGACATCGGCGGTCAGCGCGACATTACAACCGTCCTGCAACGTCCGCACCATCTCCTTGAAGGCGCCGACGCCACCTTTACGGTGGAAGGCACTGCCATGATCCCCGGAACCGCGGATGAGGCCGATGCCGAGCCGCTCCACCGCGATGGCGTTGAACTCGCCGTCGCGGTGCCGGGAGATCAGGACCTTGGCCCGGTAGGAGTCCTTGTTCTTGATGAACGGGGTGAGGAAATGCTGGCCGTGCCAGAAGGCGAAGATCGCCGGGATCTGCGGCTCGACGATGTCATAGACGTCGGGCGGATCGAACGTGAATTTGTTGGTCCGCCAGACCAGACGCAGATATTCGGCCGCCAGGACCCCGACGGCACGCTGAAACCAGCTGCTTCGCAGCGTATTGCGAAGCAGCTTTTTCAACGCGCCTTCGTTTCTTGATTCGGGTCGAGCAGCCGGTGGAGATGGACGATGAAGTAGCGCATCTGCGCATTGTCGACCGTGCTCTGCGCCTTGGCGCGCCAGGCGACGTGGGCGGACGCATAGTTCGGGTAGAGGCCGACGATCTCGACGTCGTCGAGGTTCTTGAAGGTGTTGTGCTCGAGATCGAGCAGTTCGCCTCCGATGACGAGATGAAGCAGTTGTTGCGGGGCACTATCTGGCATGGGTTCTCTTCCTAACGGGCTGCCCGGCAAAGCAGTGTTCGACAAGCACAGCGAAAGCGCTCAGGGCAAGGGACGATTTCGAAAATGCGCGACAATGCTCGCATGACGATCGCGACCCGCTGCCACCAGCACCCCGTGCGCCACTTCCCGGCGGTTATAGAGGATGGGATCTCCGGAGAGGTCGCTCATCCTACCATCCGCTTCCTGCACGATCAAATCGGCCGCCGCAAGATCCCAATCATGGCTGTTGCCGCCCGCAAAAGCCGCATCCAGCGCGCCGTGGGCGACCCGGCAGAGCCGGAGCGCGAGCGAGCCGATTCGCGGGTGCAGCTTGATGTCGCCGCCGGCGGTATTGAGACGCTCGACCATCGGCTTGGGGCCGGCCATGCGGGAGAAATCGAGCGTGGACCCGGGCGTCGCCCGCACCGGCTTGTCGTTGAGCAGCGTACCCTGGCCGCGGGCCGCGAAGAAGAACTCGCCGCTGGCCGGCGCGAACACCGCGGCCAGCAGCGGCGCGGCGTCCTCGACCAACGCCACGCTGACGCACCATTCGTCGTGGCCGCCCAGATAATTGCGCGTGCCGTCGATCGGATCGACCACCCAGACCAGCCGCCGCGACAGCCGCGTGGAATCGTCGGCGCTCTCCTCCGACAGCCAGCCATAGTCGGGCGTGGCACTGCGCAGGCGCGCTTCGAGCAGGTCGTTGACGGCGATGTCGGCTTCCGACACCGGCGAGGACGCGCCCTTGGTCCATGTCTTCAGCTCGGTGCGGAACATCGACTGCGCGAGCGCGCCCGCTTCCCGTACCGTGTCTTTCAGCAGCGCCGCGTCGCGCGTCAGGATCGTCGCGTCGAGCGAGTTCGCGTCAGCGTCCGCCAAGCGTCAAACCCTCGATACGCACCGTCGGCGCATTGATGCCGTAGCGGAATTCGAGATTGTTGGCGGGCTGCATCGACTTGAAGATCTCGAACAGGTGGCCTGCGATCGTCACCTCGCTGACGGGATAGGTGATCTCGCCGTTCTCGATCCAGAAGCCGGAGGCGCCGCGGCTGTAATCGCCGGTGACGCCGTTGACGCCGGAGCCGATCAGGTCGGTGACGTAGAAACCCTGCTTGATGTCGGCGATCAGCTCGGCCGGTGTCGGTGTGCCGGCTTCGAGATGCAGATTGTACGGCCCGGGCGAGGGCGAGGACGAGACGCCGCGATGGGCGTGGCCGGTGGTGGCAAGGCCCAGCTCCCGCGCGGTGGCGCAGTCGAGCAGCCAGGTCGTCAGCACGCCCTCGTCGATCAGCGCGATCTTCTTCACCGCGACGCCCTCGGCATCGAAGGTCTGCGAGCGCAGGCCGCGCTTGCGCAGGGGATCGTCGATGATGCGGATGTTCTTGGCGAACAGCTGCTGGCCGAGCTTGTCCTTCAGGAAGCTGGTCTTGCGCGCGATCGAGGCTCCGTTGATGGCGCCGACGACATGGCCGACCAGCGAGCCCGCAACGCGCGGATCGAACACGACCGGCACCTTGCAGGTCTCGACCTTGCGCGGATTGTAGCGCGCCACGGTGCGCTCGCCGGCGGAGCGGCCGACGATCTCCGGCGACAGCAGGTCGGCGCCATGCGGCGCCGAGGTGAAGTCGTAGTCGCGCTCCATGCCGGTGCCTTCGCCGGCGATTGCGGTGGCCGAGATGCCCTGGCTCGAGCGCAGGTAAGAACCGTGGAAGCCGGTCGAGGTGACGAGCACCATGCCGCCCATGCCGGCGGAGGCCGAGGCGCCGCCGGACTTGGTCACGCCCTTCACCGCGAGCGCAGCAGCCTCGGCTTCGAGCGCGCGGCGCTCGAGCTCCGAGGTTGCCGGAATATTCGGATCGAGCAGATCGAGATCGGGGAAATCGCGCGCGAGCAGCGCGGGATCGGCGAGGCCGACATATTTGTCGTCGGGTGCGACCTTCGCCATCGCGACAGCGCGTTCGGCGAGCTTGGTCACGGCATCGCCGCTGACGTCGTTGGTCGAGACCACCGCCTGGCGCTGGCCGACCAGCACGCGCAGGCCGACATCGTCGCCCTCGGACCGCTCGGATTCCTCGACACGGCCGTCGCGCACCTCGACGCCTTGCGAGACGCCGCGCACTGCGACCGCATCGGCCGCATCCGCGCCGGCGCGCCTGGCCGCCTCGACCAGCCGCTGCGCGAGATCGGACAGCGCGGACTGATCGAACAGGTCGCGATTGGCTTTGGGCGAAAGCGTCGAGCTTGGTGAAGGGTTCACAAACGAAATCCTGTTGGGGCGGGGTTCGGGACCGGAACCCACAGATGTGCCCTGATAGCGCGGACTTCAAGCATTTTCAGTCCGCTAAAAGCTCAGATTCGCGACTTCGGCGCAACGTCTCGTCAATCATGCGCGCCAAGGTCTTGTCAATCATGAGCCGAGGTGACGCTGGGTTAACCAGCCTTTTTAAGCGGTTTCGGAAGCCGCCGCGCTAAGGTCCTCGCATCGACCGGGAACATAATCCTGGCGGGGAGAACTAAAGCCGTGAGGCGTCAAACAGCAACAAGCGGGATCGCTCCCGCCGGGTCGAGCCGCTCTCTGCGGCTCGACCCTCTTTCCCTTCCGGTCCGCTTCGATGCGCATGATCCGCGCGCCGACGGATACACAAGGCAGATCGAGCTTCATCGCGAACGTGTCGTGCTGCGCCGTGCCGTCCGCGGCATGCGGATGGCGATCAACGTGCGCGTCAGCGACTTCTCCGGCGTCGCGCTGCGCGGCAACGACGCGGCGCAGGCCCTCGTCCTCGTCCATCGCGATCCCTCGCTCTCCGTTCCGCTGCTGGTCGGCGCCGACGGCGACGAGCTCACCGAGGCCTGGGCGGTCTGGAGCGAGATCTTCGCGCTTCCGCAGCTCGACGAAGGCGCGCGCAAGCCCGCACCGCGCCGCCGCCGCGCCAACGCGATCCGCGCCCGCCGTCCGAAATTCCTGATGCGCCGGCGCACCGCCATGGCGCGCGAGCTGTCGGTTCATCACGGCGAGCGCGAGATCATCGCGAGGAACTAAAGGTGCCGTAGGGTGGGCAAAGCGAAAGCGTGCCCGCCTATTTCCATCTCAATCTCGGCAAGATGGCGGGCGCGGCGCAAGAGCGCCTTTGCCCACCCCACGCATTTGCGTCACGCCGCGCGCATCACCGCGTCCGCGAGCAATCCCGCAAACAACAGCAGGCCCGCATCCCGGTTCGACTTGAACAGGCGCAGGCAAAGCGCGGGATCGTCGATCCTCAAGCGCACGATCTGCGAGGCCAGATGCGCGGCGAAAGCGGCAAGCCCGAGCCAGGCGGGCCAGCGCACATCGCCTGACGCCAGCGCGACGCCGATCAGCACCACCGCGAGCCCATAGAACAGGACCAGCGCCTGGTGCGTGTGCGCGCCGAACAGGCGCGCGGTGGACTTGATGCCGATCAGCGCGTCGTCCTCGGCATCCTGATGCGCGTAGATCGTGTCATAGCCGATCACCCAGGCGATCGATCCGCCATACAGCACGAGCGCGGTGACGTCGATGCGGCCGAAGGTGACGGCAAAGCCCATCAAGGCGCCCCAGGAGAACGCGAGGCCGAGCACGATCTGCGGCCACCAGGTGATGCGCTTCATGAAGGGGTAGATCGCGACAATCAGAAGCGAGGCGATGCCGGTCAGGACCGCGAAGCGATTGAATTGCAGGAGCACCACGAGACCGATCAGGGCCTGCGCGACCATGAAGGCCAGCGCCTGCTTCGTGGTCACCTGCCCCGACGGCAGCGGCCGCGAGCGGGTGCGCTCGACCTTGTCGTCGAGATCGCGGTCGGTGATGTCGTTCCAGGTGCAGCCTGCCCCGCGCATGACGAAGGCGCCGATGAAGAACAGGACGATGGTGAGCGGCAGGCGGCCGGAATCGTGCGCGATGCCGGCGGCGAGCGCCGCCGACCACCAGCATGGCATCAGGAGAAGCCAGGAGCCGATCGGACGATCGAAGCGGGACAATCGCAAATAGGGCCGCGCCCATGGCGGCGCGAGCGTATCGACCCAGTTGCCGGTGGAGTCGGCAACGCGGGCGGATGCGTCGCTCATCGCGTGAGGACGTTGCCGTTGAGCGTGTCGAAGGTGCTGCCGCCCTTCTTGCCGGCATTGGCTTCAGGTGCCGAGCCCGAACCCAGCACCTCGCTCAGCGACGGGCCGGCCGGACCGCGCGGCTGGTTCTGCATCTGCTGCGCGACGTTGCAGACCTTCGTGGTCATGGCCTCGGTGTTCTTGTGGCCGTCCTTCATCTGCGCGCCGACCTGCGGCGGGATTCCGCATTTTGCAGCGTTGGTCTCGACGTACTTGATCATCTTCATTTCAGCCTGGCCGAAATTGCGGATCAGCTTGCACGCCTCGTCCGGCGGCGCGTGGCGGTCGCTCGCGGCCTTAATCGCCTTGCCGCGCTTCTCGGCCTCCTCGCGCAGGGGAATGAAGGCCTTCATGCAGTCCTCACCCGGGGCTTGCGTCGGCGGGGCCGCGCTGAAAGCGCCGGCGCCGCCGACCGGCGCGGCGCCGTTCACCGGAAACGAGGATTGCGGCGCCGTGCCGACGGAGGCTGTCGGCGCCGAGCCGTTCACGGGCGGAAACGCCGAGCTGCTCGCGGCCTGGTTTGGCAGCGGCGCCGGGAAGGCGCTTTGCGCATAGGCGCCCACGGCCCCCATGGTGATCATGGCGGCGGTGATCGGAACCATCAAATGACGGATCATCAAGGCAGTCTCTCCGGCAGGAGCTTACGGGGTTCGGCGTCTTCCCAATTGAAGCGCAACCAGCGTGTTCGCGTTTTTACGATTCCCGCCGGCCCTTAACAACCCGTCGAATAGGGCAAGAGCGCGGCGCGCCGACGCACCGGTTCGGCAATATTTACCCCCGAAATGGCGGCTTTCGGTTAATAACGGCGGCAAATCGGACCTGAATGATGCCTTCCCACGATTTCCGCGCCCCCCGCCTGTTCGTCGATGCCCCCCTGGCCCAGGACGCCAGGGTCCCGCTCGACCGCGACCAGAGCAATTATCTCGGCAATGTGCTGCGGCTTGCCGCGGGGGCCGAGGTCCTGGCCTTCAACGGCCGCGACGGCGAATGGCAGGCCGCCATCGAAGGCCGCAAACGGCCGGACGGCCTCGTCATCCTCCAGCAGACCCGGCCGCAGGACCGGCTGGCCGACCTCACTTACGTCTTCGCCCCGCTCAAGCACGCCCGGCTCGATTACATGGTCCAGAAGGCCATTGAGATGGGCGCCGCCGGCCTGCAACCGGTCCTGACCCGGTTCACCCAGGCCTCCCGGGTCAACACCGAGCGGATGCGTGCCAACGTGGTCGAGGCCTCCGAGCAATGCGGCATCCTGAGCATCGCGACCGTGGCCGAGCCGGTGCCGCTGGAGCGCTTCCTCAGCCAGCGCGCCGCGGGTCGCCTGCTCATCTTCTGCGATGAGGCGGCGGAGGTCGAAAACCCCGTTCAGAGCCTGCAAGGCGCGCGCGAGGCGGGACAAGGTATCGACGTGCTGATCGGCCCCGAAGGCGGCTTTGCCGAGGAAGAGCGGGCGCTGCTGCTGCGACAGCCGAAGATCCTGCGGCTCGCCCTGGGTCCCCGGATCATGCGGGCCGACACCGCCGCGGTGGCTGCGCTGGCGCTGGTGCAGACGGTGCTGGGCGATTGGGGCGGCAAGACGCCCTGATGCTGCGCATTGGCCGGCCGTTAAGCGATTGATCCTTTGGAGGTCGAAACCGCTTTCCGGCCATGCTAAGGGCTGCGCCAACTGGCTTGCCTCCACTTGCCTCCCCTTGCCCTGCCCGGTTCCACCGGGACGATGGACCCCTGAGATGACCGCGACTGCCACCTCAAATGCTGCCGGCTCCGCCGCCTGGGCGGATACGCTGCTCTTGTCGTTCGCGCAGGCCGGCTATGTCAGGGCCGAGCCGGCGATCCTGCAACCGGCCGAGCCGTTCCTGGACCTTTCCGGCGAGGACATCCGCAAAAGTCTGTATCTGACCACGGACCTCACCGGCGAGGAGCTCTGCCTGCGCCCGGACCTGACCATACCGGTGGCGCGCGATTACCTCGCCTCCAGCCGCGCCGGCCAGCCGGCCGGGTTCAGCTATCTCGGTCCGGTGTTCCGCTACCGCAGCGGCCAGGCCAGCGAGTTTCTTCAGGCCGGCATCGAATCGTTCGGCCGCCAGGACCGCGCCGCGGCCGATGCCGAGATGCTGGCGCTGGCGCTGGAGGCGACGGGCGCCTTCGGCGTCCGCGACGTCGAGATCCGCACCGGCGACGTGGCGCTGTTCAACGCGCTGCTCGACGCGCTCAACCTCTATCCGGTCTGGCGGCGCCGCCTGGTCAAGGACTTCAACCGCAAGATCAGCCTGGAGCAGGATCTGGAACGGCTGGCGGCCGCGACGACCGCCACCCGCAGCGAATATGAGGGCGTGCTGGCGGCGCTGGCCGGCTCCGACCGCAAGGCGGCGCTCGCCTTCGTCACCGATTTGATGTCGATCGCCGGGACCACCAATGTCGGCGGCCGCACCACCGCCGAGATCGCCGACCGCTTCCTCGAGCAATCGACGCTGAAGGGCGGCGCGCTGCCCCGCGAGGCGATCACCGTGCTCAAGCGCTTCCTGTCGATCGCAGGCAATCCCGACGACGCCGTCGCCGAGCTGCGCGCGCTCACCACCGACGCCAGGCTCGACCTCACGGCTGCGATCGATCAGTTCGAGAGCCGGGTCGGCTTCATGGCTGCGCGCGGCATCGACGTGAAGCAGACGCGCTTCTCGACCGCGTTCGGACGCGGGCTCGACTATTACACCGGCTTCGAATTCGAGCTGCATCACCGGGGCAATGGCGCCGAACCGCTGGTCGCCGGCGGACGCTATGACGGGCTGATGACCCAGCTCGGTTCAGCCGAGCCGATCGCCGCTGTCGGTTTCTCGGTCTGGGTGGACGCGCTGACCCGGATCGGCCGCAAGGTGGGAGCCTAAGTCATGAGCGCGCCATTCGTTCTGGCCGTTCCCTCCAAGGGCCGCCTCCAGGAAAACACCGAAGCCTTTTTCGCCCGCGCGGGCCTCAAGCTGTCGAAGGCCGGCGGCGCACGCGACTATCGCGGCACCATCGCGGGCCTCGACAATGTCGAGGTCGCCTATCTGTCGGCGAGCGAGATCGCCGCGCAGCTGTCGCGCGGCCTCGCCCATCTCGGCGTCACCGGCGAGGACCTGGTGCGCGAGAACATCGCGGACGCCGACAAGCGCGTGTCCCTGATCGAAGGCCTCGGCTTCGGCTATGCCGACGTCGTCGTCGCGGTGCCGCAGGCCTGGATCGACGTCCGCACCATGGCCGACCTCGACGACGTCACCACCGGCTTCCGCGAGCAGCATCACATGCGGATGCGGGTCGCGACCAAGTTCGTCAATCTCACCCGCGCGTTCTTCCAGAACCACGGCATCACCGATTACCGCATCGTCGAAAGCGCAGGCGCGACCGAAGGCGCGCCGGCAGCCGGCAGCGCCGAGCTGATCGTCGACATCACGACGACCGGCGCGACCCTCGCCGCCAACGGCTTGCGGGTGCTCGACGACGGCATGATCCTGCGCAGCCAGGCCAATCTGGTCGCCTCCAGGGATGCCGACTGGTCGCCGCAGGCGCGGGAGACCGCGCGCGTCATCCTCGACCACATCGCGGCGCGGGCGCGGGCCAACAAATACCGCGAGGTCCGGACCCGATTCCGGCAGTGCGACGCCGCCCTGCTCGGCGAGGCCCACAGCCGTTTCGGCGTCGAGGCCCCGTTCGGCGGGCCGACCTCGTCGGGCATGCTGACGCTGCACTGCCCGCCGGGGCAGCTCTATGCGCTCGCGAGCTTCCTGCGCGAGCATGGCGCCGAGACCGTCTCGGTGGTTTCGCTCGACTACGTGTTCGACCGGGAGAACCCGCTGTTCGCCAAGCTCGAGGCGTTCCTGCGGCGGTGAGCCTCAGGTCCGTTCAGCGTAGCGACAGCAAACGGCAGCTACCATATGCTGTTGAGATGACCTTGAACGCCTCTGGAACCTTGATCGATGACGCTGGGCTCTGATGTTTCCGGCCTGACGACCACCGCGGCCAACGCCGCCGCGAAGGGACTGTCGATTGTCGTCCCCGTCTACAACGAGGCGGCGGGGCTTGCCGCCCTGCACCAGCGCATCTGCGATCTCGCAAAGACCCTGCGGCAGCGCCATCGCCTCGCTTGCGAGGTGGTCTATGTCGACGACGGCAGCGCGGACGCGACGCTGTCGATCGCGCGCAGCCTGCCGGCCGACGCGATCGACGTCCAGGTGGTCTCGCTGTCGCGCAATTTCGGCAAGGAGGCGGCGCTGATGGCCGGCCTCGACCATGCCCGCCTCGGCGCCGTGATGTTCATGGACGGCGACGGCCAGCATCCGCCGGCTCTCGTCGAGCAGCTTGTGGGACACTGGATCGATGACGGCTACGACGTCGTCTATACCGCCAAGGCGCATCGCGACAACGAAACCTTCCTGCGGCGGCTCGCCGTGCATGGCTTCTACGCCCTGATCAACTGGGGTGCCCGCCAGAAGATTCCGGAAGACGCCGGCGATTTCCGCCTGCTTTCGCCGCGCGCGGTCACGGCGCTTCGGCAACTGCCGGAGCGCAACCGCTTCTTCAAGGGCCTGGCAAGCTGGATCGGCTTCCGCCAGATCCGCGTCGACTACGAGCCGTCGCCGCGCGCCCATGGCGTTACCACCTTCAACGCCGCGCGCCTGCTCGGCCTGTCGATCGAAGGCCTGACCTCGTTCTCGGTGGCACCACTGCGTTTCGCCAGCCTGCTCGGCGTCGTGCTCGCCGGCATCGCCTTCCTGTTCGGCCTCTCCATTCTCTGGGAGGTCTTCACCACCGGCAAGCAGGTCCCCGGCTATCCCTCGCTCGTGGTCGGCCTGATGACCATCGGCGGCGTGCAGCTCATCATGATCGGCATCGTCGGCGAATATATCGGCAAGATCCTCTCCGAGCTGAAGGCGCGCCCGATCTACTTCGTCGCCGAGCACAGCGAGAAGCATTTCGAGGCCGACAAGGCCGACGACGCCGCGAAGAGGACGGCGGCCGAATGAGCGCGGCGGCGGCGCCGCGGCGGATCTGGCTCTGCGCCGACGATTACGGCATCAGCCCGGGCGTCAATCGCGCCATCCGAGACCTGATCGAGCGCGGCCGCCTCAACGCCACCTCCGTGATGATGGTCGGCCCCGCGATCGCTCGCGGCGAGATCGAGGCGCTTGAGGCCGCGGCGAAGACGAGCCCGCGCTGCGCGATCGGATTGCATGTGACGCTGTCCGCGCCGTTCCGGCCGCTCACCATGCATTTCCGCCCGCTCGACGGCGACATGTTCATGCCGTTTCCGAAGCTCTTGCGCGCGGGTGTCTTGCGGCGGCTCGACCGCGAATTCTTTCGCAATGAGGTGAAGGCGCAGCTCGTGGCCTTCACGGAGGCTTTCGGCCGCGCGCCAGACTTCGTCGACGGCCATCAGCATGTGCAGCTCTATCCGCAGGTGCGCGACGGCTTTATCGACGCGGTCAGCGAAACCGCGCCGAACGCCTGGGTGCGCCAGGGCGGCCGCGACCTGCCGCTGGCGCAGCGGCTGGCCTCGCCGAAGGCCATGGTGCTCGACATCCTCAGCGCGCAATTCCGCCGCCGCGCCGCCGGCGCCGGCCTCGGTTTCAATCCCGGCTTCGCCGGCGCCTATGACTTCACCCGCGCGGCCGATTTCGGCGCGCTGATGCGGCAGTTCCTGGAAGGCCTCCCCGATGGCGGCCTCGTGATGTGCCATCCCGGCTTCGTGGACGACGTCCTTGCCGCGCTTGATCCGATGACCGACGTGCGCGAACGCGAGCATGCCTATCTTGGGGGCGATGAATTCGTGCGGTTGCTGGCGCAGACCAACGCGACACTGGGGTGAATGGCGGCTAAAGCCGGCCGCGAGGCAGCTTGTCGCATACCGAAATTTAATCCAGCCGGCACTGTTGGGGCCACAATGGAACCCTACATCTCCTGCGCGCTTGGTTTGCGCGAGGGAGATTGATCATGACGCCGCAGGAACGCCAGCTCGTCGACGAGCTTTTTGACCGGCTTTCGAAACTGGAAAATGCACCGCGCGATCCCGACGCGATCGCCGCGATCTCCGACGGCCTGCGCAAGGCGCCCGGCGCCGTCTACGCGCTGGTGCAGACCACCCTGTTGCAGGACGAAGCGCTCAAGCGCGCCCATAACCGCATCCAGGAACTGGAAGCGGCGCAGGCGCCCGAGCCGGCCCAGTCCGGCGGCTTCCTGGATACCATGCGCGACACGCTGTTCGGTGGCGGCCCCTCGCGCGGCTCGGTTCCGAACGTGCCGCCGCGTGACGCACGGCCGGTGTGGAACAGCGGCCAGGCGATGCAACAGGCGCAACCGGGTTACGGCCAGCAGGCTTACGGCCAAGGCCCAGGTCAAGGCCCCGGTCAGGGCTATGGCGCCCCGCCGGTCGGCGGTGGCGGCGGCTCGTTCCTCGGTACGGCCGCGGCGGCCGCGGCCGGCGTCGTCGGCGGCTCACTGCTGCTCTCCAGCATCCGCGGCATGATGGGCGGATCGCACCAGCAGGCCTTCGGCGACACCAACGCCCTGGGCGACCGCAGCGCTGGCGGAAGTCCCTGGGGCGGCAGCGACCAGTCCGGCGGCTCGCTCGCGCGCGATGCCGGCCTCGACGACATCGGATCGAACCGCGACCGTGGCGGCGATTCCCGCCAAGGCTTTGTCGACCAGGCTTCGAACGACGACCAGAATTACAACGATCAGAACGACAATGACGACAACGTAGACCTGGCCGACGACAGCGATTTCGGCGGCGACGATGGCGGCAGCGATTATGCGTAAGGCCGCTCGATAGCGCGCAAACAAAAACGGCCGCCGATGGGGCGGCCGTTTTCATTTCGGGGCTCGGACCTCACATCACCACGACCCTGGTGCCGACATTGACGCGGCCGTAGAGGTCGATGACGTCCTCGTTGCGCATGCGGATGCAGCCGGAGGAGACGTTGGTGCCGATGGTCCAGGGCTCGTTGGAGCCGTGGATGCGGTAGAGCGTGGAGCCGAGATACATCGCGCGCGCGCCGAGCGGGTTTTCCGGACCGCCTTCCATGTGCCTGGGCAAGTCGGGGCGGCGCGCGATCATTTCCGCCGGCGGCGTCCAGTCCGGCCATTCGCGCTTGGCCGTGATCGCCTTGACGCCGGACCAGGTGAAGCCGGGACGGCCGACGCCGATGCCGTAGCGCATCGCCCGGCCGTTGCCCTCGACGAGATAGAGGAACTTGTTCGGCGTATCGACCACGATCGTGCCGGCACTTTCCTTGCCGCTATAGTCAACGAGTTGTTTCTCGAACTTCGGATCGAATTGACGCTGGCGCGGATCGACCGCCTCCTGCTGGAGACCTGCGCCTTGCTGATATCCACCCTGCATCTGCGGTTCGCCCATCGGCGGCAGGCGGCGCGGATCGTTGTAGCCCGGCTGCTGCTGGTACACCGGCGGCGCGTAGGCCGGACCGCGGCCGGGCCCATCGCCGAACAGGAACTCGATGAAGCCGCCGCCCATGTTCGCGTTGGAGGCGACGCGCACCGGCGCCGGCGGCACTTGCGGCTGATAAAGCACCGCGGGCGGATCGTTCGGCACGGTATTGTCGAAGGCGCTGGCGCTGGTTGCGCCGGCAACGAGGGTGCAAGCGCTGCCGAGCAGCGCGACAGACATTTTCTTGAACATCGACGTACTCTGTACTGTTTCGTCTAGATCACATGCGTCGTGCAGAGCTGATGGCTGATCGGCGCCCGCGACGTGGTCAATAAAGAGCAAAAGGCGTTTCGTTTGGTAAACGGAAACGCCGTTTTGATTCACCACGTCGCGAGCGAGAGCCCAATTTGGCGATCAGCGTTTATTTTCGATGAACGCCTCATGCTCATGGTTAATCGCTTCTTCTCGCGTCGTCGCGCGCGGCCGCGCAACAGTTCCGGTCGTGAACCTCGTGTTAAATTGCTTCTGCCTACAAAGACGCGTGAGTGAGGTGGGGGGAGTTTCTGATGGCTATTCACCGCAAACGTTTTCGTGTCGAAGAGGCTATTGTCGGCGAGATGCCCAGCCCCGAAATGATTGAGGAGGCTGCGCCGATGCATAGCGAGATCATGGCGGAGCTGCGCGCGATCCGCGCACAGATGGCGAAGGGCACCGCTGCCCCGCTGTCCGCCAGCGCGGCGATGGCGGCGATCGACGCTTCCACGGCCCATGAGCTTGCCGAGACGCGCACCATGCTCGACACCTACCGGGCGCAGATCGAGCAGTGCGAGAAGCTGAAGGTCGAGCTCGACCTCATCCACGACGCCATCGACCGCACCAAGCGCGAAATCGCGACGCTGCACGGCAAGAGCTTCGACGGCGGCGAGATGGCCAAGGTCAATGGCGAACTCGGCGCGGTCGTCGGCGGCACCGAACAGGCGACCCAGCAGATCCTGGAAGCCGCCGAGTCGATCGACCAGGCGGCCAGCGCGATGTCCAAGGTGCAATCGGCCGACCAGCAGAAGCGGCTCGCCGACGACATCCAGGAACGCGTCATCTCGATCTTCGAGGCCTGCAACTTCCAGGACCTGACCGGCCAGCGCATCAGCAAGGTCATGACCACGATGAAGTTCATCGAGCAGCACATCAACGCGATGATGGAGATCTGGGGCGGCGTCGACGCGATCAAGGCCCATGTGCCGGCGCCGGCCGACACCCGCAGCGAGGACGAAAAACTCCTCAACGGTCCGAAGCTCGCCGGCGACGTCGGCCACGCCTCGCAGGACGACATCGATGCGCTGTTCGACTGAACGGACGCGAGATTACGGAAAAGCAAAACGCCGGCGCGAGCCGGCGTTTTTTGTTTTTTGGCGATTTATCTCACGCTGTCATTCCGGGGCGGTCCGCAGGACCGAACCCGGAATCTCGAGATTCTCAGGTGCGCAATTGCACACCATAGTTCGATGCTTTCGCATCGCCCCGGAATGACGGGAAGAACATCACGCCCTCGGGGCGCAGCGGACGTAGACCATGTTGCCGTAGCGGGTGGCGGCGTCCTTGTCGATGAAGCGGGTGATCAGGACGCGCCCGTCGAAGGACACGATCTCGCGGTCCTGCTCGCCGGGGGTCGGACCGGCCGGCCCGATATAGTTCTTGCCGCTGGGCGAGCCCTTCAGCCGCAATTCCTGCGGTGTCGCCTGGTCGGCCAGATGCATGACCACGCCGCCGGAGGTGCCGGCGCCGATCACGTAAGGATTCTTGCACTGGGACCGCGCGGCGGCCTCGGTGCGGGCGCGGTCGGCCGGGTTCTGGAACGAGGCGAGACCCCAGCGGCCGACGATCTCGTCGGCGCGGATGCTCGCCGGCATTTCCGGACCGGTACCGGGCTCTGCCTCGGGCGGCGGCGAGGACGACGAGAAGGACGGCAGGCTCATGCCGCCGCCGCAGGCGCCAAGCAGCAACGCCAGGCCAGATGCGGCCGCCAGATTGGCAACCCTGCGCGCGTGAGCTGAAGTGATCATGGCATTCCCCCGAACAAGACCATGGCCGCACCCCTTCTGCAGCCAAGCGCAAAACCGCCACCGGAGCAATGACGTTTGATACGCCGGCGCCCCGAACACGTTTCCAATGCCACCATCCTATATCCGCCTCACCAATCGCTTAACCACCTTTGCTTGACAGGATCGCGGCCAAGCCATATTTCCGGGCGCACTATTAGCACTCGGAAAGCCCGATTGCTAAGCGCGCCGTTCGATCCTCGGGACGAGGGTGGACGGAAGCGCCGCCCCACCCACTTCCACTACTTCCGAAGCGAGCCTCCAAAGGGAAACGTCATGGCTAAATCCAAATTTCGTCCGCTGCATGACCGTGTCGTGGTCAAACGTATCGACGCCGAGGAAAAGACCAAGGGCGGCATCATCATTCCGGACACCGCCAAGGAAAAGCCCTCCCAGGGCGAGGTCGTCGCCGTCGGCCCCGGCGGCCGTGACGAGACCGGCAAGCTGATCCCGATCGACCTCAAGGTCGGCGACCGCGTGCTGTTCGGCAAGTGGTCGGGCACCGAGGTCAAGATCGACAACGAAGAGCTCCTGATCATGAAGGAGTCGGACATCATGGGCGTGATGGCCTAAGGCCATCAGCCTGAACGGCCGCTGAATGTCGTGCCCGGATCGCGTGATCCGGGCATCCATCCTTCCGCCGGGTTCGACCTGCGGATCCCGGAATCGATGCGGCCGGCAAAGCGGCAAGACGCAGCACGAAACAAGACACAGCACGAAACACGAGGGATTGCAGAAATGGCTGCCAAAGACGTCAAGTTTTCCGGAGACGCGCGCGAACGCATGCTGCGCGGCGTCGACATTCTCGCCAACGCCGTCAAGGTGACGCTCGGCCCGAAGGGCCGCAACGTCGTCATCGAGAAGAGCTTCGGCGCGCCCCGCATCACCAAGGACGGCGTCACCGTCGCCAAGGAGATCGAGCTCGAGGACAAGTTCGAGAACATGGGCGCCCAGATGGTGCGTGAGGTCGCTTCCAAGACCAACGACCTCGCCGGCGACGGCACCACCACCGCGACCGTGCTGGCCCAGGCCATCGTGCGCGAAGGCGCCAAGGCGGTTGCCGCCGGCATGAACCCGATGGACCTCAAGCGCGGCATCGACATCGCGGTTGCGGCCGTCATCAAGGACATCGAGAAGCGCGCCAAGCCGGTCGCTTCCTCCTCCGAGGTCGCCCAGGTCGGCACTATCTCGGCCAACGGCGATGCCGCCATCGGCAAGATGATCGCGCAGGCGATGCAGAAGGTCGGCAACGAGGGCGTCATCACCGTCGAGGAGAACAAGTCGCTCGACACCGAGGTCGACATCGTCGAGGGCATGAAGTTCGACCGCGGCTATCTCAGCCCCTACTTCGTCACCAACGCCGAGAAGATGACCGCCGAGCTCGAGGACGCCTACATCCTCCTGCACGAGAAGAAGCTCTCGGGCCTCCAGGCCATGCTGCCGGTGCTCGAAGCCGTGGTGCAGTCGGGCAAGCCGCTCGTGATCATCGCCGAGGACGTCGAGGGCGAGGCGCTGGCCACCCTGGTCGTCAACCGCCTGCGCGGCGGCCTCAAGGTCGCCGCCGTCAAGGCGCCGGGCTTCGGTGACCGCCGCAAGGCCATGCTCGAGGATCTCGCGATCCTCACCGGCGGCCAGCTCATCTCCGAAGAGCTCGGCATCAAGCTCGAGAACGTCACGGTGAAGATGCTCGGCCGCGCCAAGAAGGTGGTGATCGACAAGGAGAACACCACGATCGTCAACGGTGCCGGCAAGAAGCCCGACATCGAGGCCCGCGTCGGCCAGATCAAGGCGCAGATCGAGGAGACCACCTCGGACTACGACCGCGAGAAGCTCCAGGAGCGCCTCGCCAAGCTCGCCGGCGGCGTCGCGGTGATCCGCGTCGGCGGCGCGACCGAGATCGAGGTCAAGGAGAAGAAGGACCGCGTCGAGGACGCCCTCAACGCCACCCGTGCCGCGGTGCAGGAAGGCATCGTCCCCGGCGGCGGCGTCGCGCTGCTCCGCGCCAAGAAGGCGGTGGGCCGTCTCACCAACGCCAATGACGACGTCCAGGCCGGCATCAACATCGTGCTGAAGGCGCTGGAAGCCCCGATCCGCCAGATCTCCGAGAACGCGGGCGTGGAAGGCTCGATCGTCGTCGGCAAGATCCTGGAGAACAAGTCCGAGACCTTCGGCTTCGACGCCCAGAACGAGGACTATGTCGACATGGTCGAGAAGGGCATCATCGACCCCGCCAAGGTGGTGCGCACCGCGCTCCAGGACGCCTCCTCCGTGGCCGGCCTGCTGGTGACCACCGAAGCCATGGTCGCCGAGGCGCCGAAGAAGGACGCTCCGCCCGCGATGCCAGCCGGCGGCGGCATGGGCGGCTTCTGAGCCCACCGTTCCCCGACAATGTTGCGAAGGCCGCCTCCGGGCGGCCTTCTTTTTTGCCGACCATGGCTCACGCTTTCCGATTCAACCGACGGCCAAAACCCATTACGGTGGCGCCGATTCTAAAGCGCGATGAGGTCGGAACGAGTCGTCATCACGCTTTAGGTTGTTGTTTGAGCATGATCTTTTCGGTCACACTTTTCCGGATCATGCTCCCTTGCTCGAGGATTTTATCGATGCGCGCGCTTCTGGTTTGCTCCACGGCCCTTGTGGCGGCTCTGCTTGCTGTTTCGCCGGAGGTCGCATCCGCCCAGATGAAGCTGTCGCCAAAGGCGACGGTGCCGGGCGGCCCCGAGACGCGCTATTTCACCTCGATCGACGGGCTGATGGACGGCAATGCCGACGTGATCCTGAAGGAGACGCGCCAGGGCAAGACGGTCACGGCCGCCGTGCTCGACGTCTGTTATCCGGTCGCGAAAAATTCCGACCGCAAGGATCGCTTCGTCGTCAATCTCCAGGTCGCCGGCCAGACGCTGACCGGCACGACGCAGAGCCTCGGCGCGAAGGCGCCCGTCACCGTCAAGCTGCTGCGCAAGCCGACCGGAGACACTTTCGAATTCCGCGGCCAGATTGGAATCGGCCAGGCCGTGACTGAGGTCACCTCGCCCGACAATTCCGATCTCAGCGAGAAGGAGTTTCTGGACAACCAGACCTCCGACGACGGCATCACGCCGCAGCCGAAGGACTTCACCGACGTCTCGCCGGAGGCGATCGCGGTCAAGGTCAAGCTGGATGCGGCGACCGAGTTCCTGAAGAGCCTGAAGGGCCAGGAGGTCGAGGTGACGCTGGCGAGCCTCACCGTCGGCTGCGACGCGTTGCGCGCCGGCGAGCAGACCATCAACATGTCGGTCGACCCGGAGCGCGCCGGCGCGCTGCTGGCAAAATTCAAGGCGATGCCCGGCGTCACCGCCGCGGGCTGGACCGCGGGCATGACCGAGATGGACCGCACCATCCGCTTCGCCGCGGCCGACTGGCGCGACGGCGACAAGATCAACCGCGACAAGCTCGCAGCCGCCGTGGCGGGCGTGCTGGGCCGGACGCTCGCGGCAAAGCCGGTCTCGCAAAACTTCAACCCGGCCACCGGCAAGCTCAAGCTGGTCTTCAAGCGGCCGAACCAGGATTTCCCGACGCTCGATCTGACCGACACGATCGAGGTCGCAGGGCTCATCTCGCCGGACAAGCCCGGCACGACCGACAAGCTCATGCTCTGGATCGGCAGCCCCGCCACCACGACCGCCGACGAGAGCAGCGGCGCCAAGCTCAATCTCTCGGACGAAGCTTCGGCCGACGAGGAGGGCGACCAGCCCGACGACAACGGCTCGGTCGAGGCCCTCGCAAAGGAATTGAAGGGCCAGCGCTGGGACGCCGACAAGTCGGTGTGGAAGTAGACGGAGACACCACCTCAACCCCGGCGAAGCCTTGGCGTAGCCGGGTCGCGGGGTATGACAGCGAGGCTAATTGCCGTTCGCGCGGAAGCGCAGCGGCTTGGGGCCGAGAAGCGTCAGCACGTCGCCCTGGCGCTTCCAGGTCTCGACGCTGCCGAGCGCTGCGACGAGATCGTCGTCGGCCTGGGCCTTTGCCGGCGGGCAGGACCGGTCCTGGATCTGGCCGGGGACGAAGATCACGGTGTTGCCGGCGACCGAGAACTGGCCCTTGCCGCCCTTGCACCAGAGCTCCAGCACGACCTCGCCATTGTCTCCAATCTCGATGTTCGGAATCCGCTTCGAGCCCGGCTGCGGCGACGCCTCCAGCGTCAGTTCGGTGCCGAAGGGAAAACCATCCTCCGCACGCGCGACAGTGGACATCGCAAGCACTGCAACCATCGCACACACCATATGCCTGAGCGAAACCATGAAACCTCTCGAGCGACCTGATTTGCCGCACCTTCTATAAGACGGCGGCGCCATTGAGAAGGTTCGCCCATGACGGACGCAAAAATCCCCGCGGGGGTGAACCCCGCGGGGATTTGCGTCGAAGTGGAGCCTGTTACTTCAACACCATCGCCGTGAACGGCCAGACATAGGCCTGCAACGTCACGAGCACGCCGACGAGGCAGGCCAGCACGATCGAGTGCCAGAACACGAAGCGCAGGATCGTGCCTTCATGGCCGTACCAGTTGGTGGCGGTGGAGGCGACGACGATCGATTGCGCGTCGATCATCTTGCCCATCACGCCGCCGGAGGAGTTCGCCGCGCCCATCAGGATCGGCGACAGGCCGAGCTGCTCGGATGTGATCTTCTGCAAGTTCCCGAACAGCACGTTGGAGGCGGTGTCCGATCCCGTCAGCGCCACGCCGAGCCAGCCGAGCAGCGTGCCGAAGAAGGGATAGAGCACGCCGGTTGCGGCGAAGGCGAGACCGAGCGTCGCATCGACGCCGGACAGGCGCGTCAGCGTGCCGATCGCGAGCATCGCCGAGATCGTGATCAGCGAGATCGCGCACAGCCGGATGGTGCGGGCGTACTCGGTCACGAGCTTGCCGGGACCGACGCCCATCAGGAAGCCGGAGATGATCGCCGCGATCAGCATGCCCGTACCGGTGAAGGACAGGTAGGTGAAGCCGAACACCGCGCTCTCCTTGGTCGGCCCTGGCGCGACCGGCGGCATCTTGTTGATCATCTGGTGCAACTCGGGAACGGGATAGTTCCAGGTGAAGATCGAGTTCGCCCAGGTCTTGAAGCCACCATTGCCCCAGACCAGCATCACGATGCAGACCATGATCCATGGCAGCAGCGCGCTGAAGAGCTCGCTTTGCGTCAGCGGTGTCTTGTCCAGCGGCTTTGCGGCGGCCATGGTGGAGGCCGATTCGTCGCGGCCGCGCAGCGCCGGCGACAGCCAGAGCTGCCTGGGCTGCCACACCTTCAGGAACAGGATCAGCGCGCCCATCGAGATCAGCGAGGCGCCGATGTCGACGATCCACGGATTGATGAAGTTCGAGATCACGAATTGCGGGACCGCGAACGACACGCCGGTGACGAGGATCGCCGGCCAAACGTCCTTCATGCCCTTCCAGCCTGCGAACGCCCACACCACCCAGAACGGCACGATCAGCGAGAAGAACGGCAACTGCCGTCCGACCATCGCGCCGAGGATGTAGGGATCGAGCCCGGTGACCGAGGCAAGGCCCTGGATCGGCGTGCCCAGCGCGCCATAGGCGACCGGCGCGGTGTTGGCGATCAGCGACAGGCCGGAAGCGGCGAGCGGCGAGAAGCCGAGGCCGATCAGCACCGCGCCGGTGATCGCAACCGGCGTGCCGAAGCCGGAGGCGCCCTCGAAGAAGGCGCCGAACGAGAACGCGATCAGCAGCAATTGCAGCCGCCGGTCCTCGGTGACGCCGCCGACCGCGCGCTTGAGCAATTCGAAGCGTCCGGTGGTCACCGTCACCTGGTAGAGGAAGATGACGTTGAGAACGATCCAGCCGATCGGGAAGAAGCCGGTCACGACGCCGAGGATCGAGGCGCGGATCGACATGTTCACCGGCATGGTGAAGACGAATATCGTGATCAGGTTGGCTACGATCACGGCGATGATGGCCGCGATATGCGCCTGGACGCGGCCGCTCGCGATCAGGACCAGCAGCGTGACGACGGGTACCGCCGCGGCGATCGTCGACAGCACAGGGTTGTGCAGCGGATCATAGATTTGATTCCACATGGTCTTCCTCCCCCACGCATGTGTGCCGCAGGCGGCCCGCGTGGACAGCCGAACCTGCTTGACGCTGGAAGCGATAACCCCCGAGCTGGACGCGAATTCCTCGCGAATGCGGCGGTTCCCGTCCGCTCACAAGCTCGCGAAGTCCCGAAGGCCCCCACCCCGCGCCGTTAAACCCCATGCTAGGGTTGCAAGCGCCGACAAGCCAACGCAAATTGCAGAACTTGCGACTTTAGTCTAAGCGCGCCCATTTCGGCCGTTGCCTCAGCCATTTGGCTCCAGGCATTTGTGCACATCCCCTCAGGAGACAGAGCTCTGTGAAGAACATCAGCGCCACGCTCGCGATCGTCTGGCGAATCGCCGTCCCCTATTTCCGATCCGAGGACAAATGGGTCGGCCGCGGCCTGCTCGCCGCCGTGATCGCGATGGAGCTGGCGCTGGTCGCGATCGACGTGCTCGTGAACCAGTGGCAGAACCGGTTCTACAGCGCACTGCAGGCGAGCGACTGGGACGCGTTCGTCACGCAGATCTGGATTTTCGTCGCCCTCGCCTCGATGTTTATCGCGCTGGCGGTCTACAAGCTGTACTTGAACCAATGGCTCCAGATCCGCTGGCGGCAATGGCTGACCCGGCACTATCTGGGCGAATGGCTGCAAGGCGCCACGCATTACCGCATGCAGCTCAAGGGCGATGCGGCTGACAACCCGGACCAGCGCATCACCGAGGACGTCAAGAACTTCGTCGAGCAGACCCTGACGATCGGGCTCGGCCTGCTCTCGTCGATCGTGACGCTGTTCTCCTTCGTGATCATCCTCTGGGGTCTCTCCAACGCCGCGCCGCTGCACCTGTTCGGCACCGACCTCATGATCCCGGGCTATCTTTGCTGGGGCGCGCTCGTCTACGCGATCTTCGGCACCGCGCTGACGCACTGGATCGGTGCTCCGCTGGTCAACCTCAATTTCGAGCAGCAGCGCTATGAGGCCGACTTCCGCTTCCACCTCGTCCGCGTCCGCGAGAATTCCGAGCAGATCGCGCTGCTCAAGGGTGAAGGGGCCGAACGCGGCCGGCTCCTGGGTCGCTTCGGCCTTGTGATCGGCAACTGGTACGCCATCATGAGCCGGACCAAGCGCCTCACCGCGTTCACCGCGAGCTATCAGCAGGCCGCCGTGATCTTTCCCTATGTGCTGGTGGCGCCGGCCTTCTTCGCCAAGAAGATCCAGCTCGGCGACATGATGCAGACCGCATCGGCCTTTTCCAGCGTACAAGGCGCGTTGTCGTTCTTCGTCACGGCTTACCGATCGCTCGCGGAATGGCGCTCGATCGTCGCGCGTCTCGATGGCTTCGAGATGTCGGTCGATTCAGCCGCGAACCTGCCGGCACATGAGCCGGCGATCGCCCTCGAGGCCGCCGGCGGCGACCGCAATATCGGCCTCGAGCAGCTCTGCGTGAACCTGCCCAACGGCACGCCGCTGGTCGCCGCCGGCGCCTTCGCCATCCAGGTGCCGGAGCGCGTGCTGGTGACGGGGCCGTCCGGCTCCGGCAAGTCGACCCTGTTCCGGGCCATCGCCGGCATCTGGCCGTTCGGCACCGGCACCATCGTCGTCCCCGAAAGGGCGAAGCTGATGATGCTGCCGCAGCGCCCCTATTTCCCCGTCGGGGTTCTGCGCGATGCCGTGGTCTATCCCGCAGCGCCTGATACATTCGACGCCGCGCGCGTCCGGGACGCGCTGATCGCGGTCGGATTGCCCGACCTCGCCGAGCGGCTCGACGAGGACGGGCACTGGAACCGGATGCTGTCGCTCGGCGAGCAGCAGCGTCTGGGTCTCGCCCGCGCGCTGCTGCATGCGCCGGACTATCTGTTCCTGGACGAGGCCACCGCCTCGCTGGACGAGCCGTCCGAGGCCCGGCTGTACCGGCTGCTGACGGAGAGGCTGCCGCAAGCCGCCATCGTCTCGATCGGCCATCGCTCGACCCTCGATGCTTTCCATACCCGCAAGGTGACGATGGTGAAGGACGGCCAGATCCACGTCCTCGGCAAGAGCGGCGAGCCGGTCCAGGCGGAATCGACCGTGGCGCGCTGAGGCGCAAGACGATCGCTATCGTAGTCGAAGGACCCCGATAAGGGCCTTTCCTTGCGGCCCATCCTTCGAGACGCCCGCCTTTGGCGGGCCCTCAGGATGAGGTCGGACTTCGCCGCAAAGTCCCAGATCCTCATGGTGAGGAGCGCCGCCCTGCGGCGCGCCTCCCGGACGATGCTTCGCATCGCCTAGAAAACCATGAAGGCCCGGCACGATCGCAGCGCTCCAGGCCGCAAAAGCAAAAGGGCGGCAGATTGCTCTGCCGCCCTCAGCAAGTCGTTTCGGGAAGAAACTTACTTCAGGTTGGTCATCGCCGTCAGGTCGAACGACAGCTTGGCGATGCCGGCCGCGCCGCACCAGTTGGAGCCAGCGCCGCTCGGGTTGATCGGGGTGACGTTGGTGGTGCCGGTGGCATTGAAGGCGCTGGTGAAGGCGTTGCAATCACCCTTGTTCAGGTCGGTGTCGGAGTAACGCAGATCCAGCGTGAACACCTTGTAGGTGAAGCCGATGCCGACGTTCCAGGTGTTGTAGTCCTTGTAGGGAATACCGTTGGCGAAAACGGTGCCGGCGCCGGTGCCGTAGAAGGCGTCCGAGGTGCCGAACCACTGGCGGCCGAACTCACCCGACACATACATGCCGACGCCCGAGGGACCGAAGACGGTGCTGGGCGCGGTGTACTTGGCAGTCACCGACGCGTAGTTGCCCCAGGCACCCGAGTTCAGGAAGTTCGGCGAGTAGTACTCGTTCACGCCGACGGCCCAGTTGTCGTTGATGGTGTAGTTCAGCTTGGCATAGCCTTCGAAGAAGCTGACGTTCTTCTTCATGACGTTGCCGTCGGCGAGGAAGATCGTGGTGGTGCTGACGGCGCAGACGTTGCCGCCGGGAACGCCGCCGGTGAGCACGTTGTCGGCGCAGCTTCCGCCCGGATACAGGTAGCCCCAGATACCGAAGTCGAAGGCGAAGGCGCCGAAGGTCGGGCGGATACCGCCGTAGACGTCGACTTCAGCCGCAGCGCGGTTGGCGAAGGAGATGCTCTCCGCGGACACACCGGCGTAAAGCTGGAGGTCCTTGGTGACGTTGTAGCGCGGCTCGAAATAAGCGGCGACCGACGGCTGGTGGTTCGACTGGGTCACGCCGCGGAAGATGTAATCGCTGACGAGCGCACCGCCGAAGGCGATGTCCCAGGGGTCGAAGGCAGCGACCGGCGGGGCCTTCTTGGCCTTCACCGCCATATCCGCCGCGAAAGCCGAACCCGTCGTCACCATTGCCAGCGCCGTTGCCAACAAAGCCACTTTTTTCATTTCGATCCCCATCACCAGTTCTCACCCAGTCGGTTTCCCGGAAGCCCCCCGGGGCGTACGACCCAACATCAAAAATTCATGACTGCGGCAATCTGGATCGGGGGATGTGAACCGTGAAGCAAAAAACGCGGGCATCTGCTGACTTTTTAGGCGTTCTGACGATTTCACGAAAGGTTGTCTGCCTGTGTGGCTTCTCGATCACATTATTTGCCCTCCAAAGGGCACTGAAGGACGGGGTTAGTACGGAGACCTGCAGTACCGTGCTCCGCGCGCTACGAATCGGGCTGGCGCCGGGGAATGGCGGCCTCCGGCAGCCACAGCCGCGATGCAGAAAGGCCGCAGCGTCGCCGCCGCGGCCCTCCTGCTGTCGATCGTGGTCGTTGGGTGAAGCCAGCCCTGGCCCAGCCCCTGGCCTGACCGCGGGCCTGACCTTAGGCCTAACCCTGCCCCTCGGCCGGCGTCGGTTCCGCAGAAGACGAAGGCATCGCCCAGCTTGTCTCGGCGACAGGCTCGGGAGCCGGAGCTGCCACCGGCGCTGACGGCTTCGGCGCGGGAGCTGCCTTCGCCTTCTTCGGTGCCGCCTTCTTCGCAACCACCTTCTTGGCGGCCTTCTTCGGTGCAGCCTTCTTTGCAGCTTTCTTGGCCGACTTCTTCGGTGCGGCCTTCTTGGCAGATTTCTTCGCTGACTTCTTGGCTGCCTTCTTCGTCGCCTTCTTCGCGGTCTTCTTCGCCGCTACAGCCTTCTTGGCCTTTTTTGCCTTCTTGCTTTTTTTCTTTTTCGCTTTCGCCATCGTGGTCCTCCTGTTGCCGCCGAACAATGGTCGATCGGACGTCTTTCCGCCGTCACCTCCGGACGAAAGCTCAGCTCGACGCGTTCAATGCCGGCCGCGCCCCGCCCGTAGCCCAATCGAGAAGCTCAATCGTGTGTACGACCGGAACTGACGTGCCACTGGCAATCTGCACCATGCAGCCGATATTGCCCGCGGCAATCATGTCCGGCTTGACGCTCGCGATGTTGGCGACCTTGCGATCGCGCAACCGGCCCGCAAGCTCGGGCTGGAGAATGTTGTAGGTCCCCGCCGAACCGCAACACAAATGGCTCTCGGGCACATCTTTCACCACGAATCCATTCTTGGAAAGCAATTCTTTCGGAAGGCCCGTGATTTTCTGCCCGTGCTGCAACGAACACGCGGAGTGATAGGCGACGACGATGTTGTCGCCTATCGCAGTGGTCGCGAGATCGAGGCCGGCAACATATTCGGTGATGTCCTTGGCAAGCGCGGACACCTTCGCCGCATCGGCCGCGAACGCAGCGTCCTCGCGCAGCAGATAGCCGTAGTCCTTGATCACGGTGCCGCAGCCGGACGCCGTCACCAGGATGGCGTCGAGCCCCTCGCCGGCCGCTTCCGCCCGCCATGCCGCGATATTGGCGCGAGCCCGCGCCAGCGCATCGTGGTCGTTGCCAAGGTGATGGGTCAGCGCGCCGCAGCATTGCTCGTCCCTGACCAGGACGACCTCGATGCCGTGGCGGGTGAGAAGACTGATGGCAGACTGGTTGATGCGCGGCGCCAGCACCTGCTGCGCGCAGCCCTGGAGCAGCGCGACCCGGCCGCGCTTCTTGCCGAGCGCCGCAAACACGCTGCCCGGGAGGGGGCCGGGCGACGGCAGCCGGTTCGGGGCCAGCGCCAGCATCGCCTTGAGGCGCTGGACCAGGCCCGGTGTCGCCGAGGGCCGCGGCGTCGGCAGGAATACGGCGAGCGGACGGGCCAGCCGCGCCAGCCACATGCTGGCGCGGAAGCGCTGCGGATCCGGCAGGACGAAGGCCAGCACCTGGCGCAGCAGCCGCTCGGTGAGTGGCCGCTGATAGCGTTGCTCGATCCTGACCCGGGCCTGGTCGACGAGGTGCATGTAGTTCACCCCGGAGGGGCAGGTCGTCATGCAGGCCAGGCACGACAGGCAGCGGTCGACATGCTTAACCACCTCGGCCGTCGGCGTCTGGTCCTTCTCCAGCATCTCCTTGATCAGATAGATGCGGCCGCGCGGGCTATCGAGCTCGTCGCCGAGCAGCACATAGGTCGGACAGGTTGCAGTGCAGAAGCCGCAATGGACGCAGGCGCGCAGGATCTTGTCGGCCTCCGCGATATCGGGATCGGCAAGCTGCGCGAGTGAGAATTCGGTCTTCATGCCGCAGCGCCCCGCGTCAGCCGTCCCCGGTTGAGAATGGACTTCGGATCGAAACCGGCCCGTACCCGCTCGCTCAGGGCGGCGATGCCTGGCGCTTGCGGATGGAACACATCGACATCGCGCCTGACATCCTCTGCCGCCCGGATCAGCATGGCATGCCCGCCGACCGCATTCGCACGCGCGCGCACGGCCGGTTCATGCGCATCGCCCTTCGGCGGCAGTGCGGCCCAGATCAATCCGCCGCCCCAATCGTAGATCACGTCGCCGCCGGTCTCGCGCGCCAGCTGGGTCCCGAGCGCCGCACCTGACGCCGGCGGACAGACGATCCGCCACACCGGCCGGGCGCCCAGCGCGCCGCCGGCCGCGAACGGCAGGACGTCGCGGATGGTCGCCCACAGTGCCGCCGACGATGCGTCCTCGACCAGGGCCGCGGTTCCGAACGGCGCCAGCAATTCGCGCAGCGAACCGGCGCGGTGGGCGGCTGAAGCGGTAATGCCTTCGAGCCGCAGCACGGTCAGCGCTTCGCCCTGGCCCGCGATGTCGCCGAGCCCGTCGATCTTCGCCCGGAACGCGGATTTCGGCAGGTGGGCGGCGCCGGACACGTCGAAGGGCGAGCCGAGCGCCGCGGTCATCGCCTTGTTGGCGGCGGCATCGTCGAGCCCGCGCAGCAGCAGCGTCCGCTCGGCCTCCGGCTTCGGCATCACCTTCAGCGTGACCTCGGTCATCACCGACAGCGTGCCCCAGGAACCGGCCAGAAGCTTGCAGAGGTCGTAGCCGGTGACGTTCTTCACCACCTTGCCGCCGGTCTTGAAGCTGTCGCCGAAACCGGAGACGGCGTGCGCCCCGAGCAGGTGGTCGCGCGCCCCGCCCGCCCGGATGCGCCGCGGGCCGGCGAGGCCCGCCGCGATCATACCGCCGATGGTGCCTGATACGGGCGTGCCGAGCAGCGGCGCGGTGTTCATCGGCTCAAAGGCGAATTGCTGGTTCTTGGCATCGATCAGCGACAGCACGTCGGCCAGCGGCGCACCGGCCTCAAGCGTCACGATCAGCTCGTTGGGCTCGTAGGAGGTGACGGCATTGAGCGCGGAGACGTCGAGCACGGCGTTGGTCGCCATCGCGTGGCCAATGCTGCGCTTGCTGCCATGACCGATGATCTCGAGCGGCTGCTCGTTGGCAATCGCCGCGCGCACCACCTCTTCGACGTCTTTGGCGTCTCTGACCTTGAGCGTATCCACGGGAAAAGGCGGTAGCGAAATTCGCCGCCAAAATCAAATGCAGCGTGACGCGGCGACCATCCACCGGCGCGATGCCAGTGCGGCGTGCGACGAAACTCCATCAGGCCGGCTCCGCGACATCCGACAACAACGGTTCGATAAAGATCGAAGCGTTCACGACATCGACACTTCGATCACCGGCGAACCAAAGCCGACAGGCCATCGCTACAAGCTTGCGCCGATCGCGATCGAGCCCAACCGACGGAGACACACATGGAGCGATCGACATATGCGCGGTCGGCGCCGCGCGTCCACGAAACATTCAGCCGCAGGTCGGTGATCACCGCCTTCGGTGCCGTCCTGGCGATTTATCTCTCGCCGTGGACGTCGTCATCTCAAGCCCAGCAGCAAGGAGGAAAGACCATGAACCACTATGCCACGCAGAAATCCCTCAGCGACGCCGTCGACGGCGGCGGCCTGCTCGTCGTCGCGCAATGGGAGGCCAAGCCCGGCGAGGCCGACAAGGTCGCCGCGATCCTCGAACGCTTCCTGCCCGAGGCGCAGCGCGAGGACGGCGTCAACCCGTTCCTGATCTCACGCGCCAGGGAGAATCCGGCCCAGTTCCTGTTCTACGAGCTGTTCCGCGACGAGGCCGCTTTCAAGGCGCACCAGGAGAGCGGGCACTTCAAGACGTACATCGCCGGCGAAGCCCTGCCGCTACTGGCGAAGCGCGAGCGGGCGCAATACGGGCTGCTGTAAGCGTTTCGGAGGGAAGAGGTTTGCATCGCAAGCCCCTTCCCTCCGCGCGAGCGCCTAGAACCGCGGAATGTCCGGAAACGCCAGCTTGCCCGCGTGCACGTGCATGCGGCCGAGCTCGGCGCAGCGGTGCAGGGTCGGAAACACTTTTCCGGGGTTGAGCAGGCCCTGCGCGTCGAAGGCGCATTTCAGCCGCTGCTGCTGGTTGAGGTCGATCTCGCTGAACATCTCCGGCATCAGATCGCGCTTCTCGATGCCGACGCCGTGCTCGCCGGTGAGCACCCCGCCGAACTCGACACAGGCGCGCAGAATGTCAGCGCCGAATGCCTCGGCCCGCTCGATCTCGCCGGGCTTGTTGGCATCGTAGAGGATCAGCGGGTGCAAATTGCCGTCGCCGGCGTGGAACACATTGGCGCAGCCGAGCTGGTATTTTTCCGAGAGCTCGCGGATGCGCGCCAGCGCCTTCGGCAGCGCACCGCGGGGAATGGTGCCGTCCATGCAGAGATAGTCGGGCGAGATGCGGCCGACGGCCGGAAATGCGGCTTTCCGGCCCGCCCAGAACAGGTTGCGCTCGGCCTCCGAGGTCGAGATCTGGCAGGTGGTCGAGCCGCAGGCATTGGCGATGGTCTCGACGCGCGTGATCAGCTCGTCGACCTCGATCTTGGGACCGTCGAGCTCGATGATGAGCAGCGCCTCGACGTCGAGCGGATAGCCGGCATGGACGAAGGCTTCCGCGGCGTGGATCGCGGGCTTGTCCATCATCTCCATGCCGCCGGGAATGATGCCGGCGCCGATGATGCGTGCCACGCATTCGCCGGCCGCTTCGACCTCCGCGAAGCCGACCATCAGCGCGCGCGCCGTCTCCGGCTTTTGCAGGATGCGCACCGTGATCTCGGTGATGACGCCGAGCAGACCTTCGGAGCCGGTGATGACGCCCATCAGGTCGTAGCCGGCGTTCTCGCACCCCTTGCCGCCGATCCGCAGGATCTCGCCGCTCATCAGCACGATCTCGCAGCCCAGCACGTTGTTGGTGGTCATGCCGTATTTGAGGCAGTGCACGCCGCCGGAATTCTCCGCGACATTGCCGCCGATCGAGCAGGCGATCTGCGAGGACGGATCGGGCGCGTAATAGAAGCCGGCATGCGCAACCGCCTGGCTGATGGCGAGATTGGTGACACCGGGCTCGGTGACGACGACGCGGTTGTCGAAATCGATCTCGCGGATGCGCTTGAACTTGCCGAGCCCGAGCAGCACGCCGTCTTCGAGCGGCAGCGCGCCGCCGGACAGCGAGGTGCCGGAGCCGCGCGGCACCACCTTGATGCCCTGCCCGGCACAATATTTCAGGATGAGCGAGACCTGCTCGGTCGTATCGGGCAGCACCACGACCATCGGCGGCTGGCGATAGGCGGTCAGCCCGTCGGATTCATAGGCCCGCATCTCGGCGGCGCTGTCGATCACGCCTTCGCCTGATACGATTGCGCGCAAGGCGGCGACGATCTCGCTGCGACGCGCCAGCACTGCCTGGTCGCTTGCGGGCATCATGATGGCCATATTACGAAGCCTTCGTCCGACGGAGGGAATTGTCCCGGCAAATCAATCATGTCTTGCCGTCTTTGGGTAGGTCCTCCGAAGGTCGCATTGCATTGTTGCAGCGCAAGTTCTCTCTGGGGCAAGTCTGCTATCAGGAAACCTGTCAAGGATTCGCGGCTTGTCCACTTGCCCTGGACCTGCCAAAACCACGACCCTCCATCTGACCCGGGAAGAGACGAAGAGCACCCTTATGACAAAACTGACTTTCGGCGCGCTAGTTGCCCTCGCCATGACTGCCGCAGCGTCCACCGCCATGTCTTCCAAAGCGATGGCGCAGGACGCCGCCGCGGGCAAGACGTCGTTCAACAAGTGCCTGGCCTGCCACGCGATCGGCGAAGGCGCCAAGAACAAGGTCGGCCCCGAGCTCAACGGCCTCAACGGCCGCAAGTCGGGAACTGCGCCGGACTACAGCTATTCGGATGCGAACAAGAATTCCGGCATCACCTGGGACGAAGCCACGTTCAAGGAGTACATCAAGGACCCCAAGGCCAAGATCCCCGGCACCAAGATGGCGTTCGCCGGCATCAAGAACGAGACCGAGATCAACAATCTCTGGACCTTTGTCTCGCAGTTCGACAAGGACGGGAAGATCAAGCAGTAAGCGCGCGAGAGGCGGCCGCCAGAGCTTCGGTTCTGATTGAAGCAGAGCCGAAGCTCCGGCTTCTTGTTTGGACGCGTTTTCTTCACGCGAACCGGTATCCGCTTCGCTCGAAAACGCTTCAGTCAGCGGCCGCCTGCGCGGGCACGATTTTCCCGATCATCGTCTCGATCTCCGTCTTCACCAGATCCGGCACGGCGTTCTGCACCATGTGGCCGAGATCGGGCAGCACGATCAGCTTTGCATTCGGCACCATCGCCGCGAACGGGCGCGCGTGGATGTTGGTCTTCACCGTCTTGTCGGGTTCGCCGGCGATGATCGTGACCGGGGCCGATATTTCGCCATAGCGCGTGGCTTGCCCGGCCACCGACGCCTTCAACGTCACCAGATCATAGGCATTGGCGATGAACTCGCGCGGCCGCAGCAGCAGCGGCGTCGCGGAGTGCTGCACGAAACCATCGGGCATGGTCTGCGGCAGGAACACATTGCGCGCGCCGGACTCGGCTACGAAATACCCGAGCGGCAGCGTGATGGTGTAGGCGAGCAGCGGGCCGATCACGGGCGTTGCGATGAGCTCGTTGTAGCGGCCGACGCCGCCGCGCCAGGGATGGGTGACGGGCGCCAGCATCACGAGGCCGGCGACGCGGCCCCGATGATCGAGCGCGAGGCGCGCGCCGAGCGCCCCACTCCAGGAATGCACGACGAACACCGCACGATCGATTCCGAGCTTACGAAGCGCCTCGTCGATCATCCGCGCCTGGATCTGCGGCGTCGAATCCTGCCGCCGCGCGCGCGTGCTCCAGCCATGGCCGGGACGGTCGATCAGGATGACGCGATGGTCTTTTGCCAGGAGATCGCCGAGCGGGCGTCGCATCGCTTCGAGATTGGAGCTCGCGCCGTGCAGCATCACGACCGGCAGGCCTGAATCGCGCGGGCCGATGTCGACGACGTGAAGCGTCGCGCCATCGACCTCGATCATCCGGCCCTGTGGCGGAAAGGCGCGTTGCACGGCGACGATTCCGGCCTGCGTGACCAGCGCCAGCAGAACCAGCGCCGTCACGACTGTCATCACGATCATTGAGAGAATCCGGACGTAATAGGGCACCTGGCAATTACGGGGCGTGGCACGCGGCAGTTTCGCCCCAGGGGCTTCAGCACTTCCACCGGAAATGAGGGGCTGTGGATATGTGCATAATCGAGGGCCAGAAAAACTCAATAGAATCAATCTAATTCCTGATTGCGCGCGAGCTTCGGACCAGCTTCATGCGGTCGTCATAGCGGTTTCCATATAATCGCCATGGTCGGTTCCGCCATTTAGGCGCGGGTGGGCGCCGATCCTCCTCGCGACCTCAGGGGATGCGGGACAGGCCGGCAGGATTTGTCCTGATTTGAACCGGAGAATTTCGATGAGCTTCAGATCGAACGACACTGCAATCGACGAGATTGTCGCAAGCTGCAACGGTGACCTGCGCGGTGCCGTGCGGGCGCTGCTCCTGATCAACGAGCATCTCGAGGCGGAGCTCGCTAGGGCTTACGCCGCAGCGGCCGATCGCGGCCTCGCCGAGCGCGGCGGCAGCGCCCTGCATTAGGTTGCGGGCCGGACCTAGTCCGTCTTGTCCGCGTCCTTTTCGTCGTCGGGACTGACCGCGGGACAGGCGCGGATGGTCGAGCGGGCGAGCTTGGCGTCGGACCTGGACTTGTAGGGACCATCGCCGAACCAGATGTCGCCGATGATGACCGGATTGCTGGTCACGATGTTGCATTTGCCGGTGGCGCGGTTGCCGACCACCCAGAACAGTCCGTCGGCGAGACTCACCGTTCCCGACGCGAGCAACAAGCTACCCGCAAAAATCAAACGCTTCATGGCTTTGCTCCTGCCATGCAGGTAGGCCTGCGGCCGCATTGGCGATACCCCAGCTCATGCGACGCGTGTGATCGTGGTTAATCCGCGTGCGCCGCAATCGCTCGGGATATGATCAAACTATCCCTTTGCGCTGGCGCGGCCCTTCGGGTCCGGATCGTGCTCTAGATGTCGCGGCCTTCGACCTTTTCGGTCAGCGCCTTGACCTGATCGGGTATCTTCTCGAGGTGCGGATTGACGGCGAGCGCCTTGCGGTAGGCCTCGAGCGCGCGCTTCTCGTCGCCGACCTCCTGCATGATCATGCCGAGCCCCGCGAGCGCGCCGAAATGGCGGGGTTCGCGGATCAGCACTTGCTGGATGTCGGCGAGCGAGCGGCCGTAGTCGTTCTGCATGTAGTAGAGCGTGGCGCGCCGGTTCCAGGCCTCGATGTAGTCGGGCCTGAGCTTGATGACCGAATCCAGCAACTTGATCGCGACGTCGATCTTCTGCGCGTCGACCGCGGTCTTGGCGCGCGCCATCAGCAGCGAGGCGGTATCGCTCGGGGTCTGGAGCCAGATCGCCCAGATCCGCGCCTCGACATGCTTGGCGCTGACATCGTCGGGCGCCGCCTTCAGCGCGCCGAACAGGAAATCGAGATTTTTGGTGCGATCGACCTTGGGCAGCTTGGCCGGCGCTTCGGGAAGCTTCTTCTGCTTGCCGGGCGGGGTCGGCGGCTCAACCTGCTGCGCCGCGGCCGGAGCGAGGCCGGCGGTTCCCAGGGCAAGGGCCAAACACAGGGTGCGTGCGAAAGGGAATCTCACTGCCAGGACTCTCACTGCCATGACCGAAGTCTAGACGCGCAAAGCCGCCCTTGCAAAGCAAAGGCGGCGTCAAACTCGTGTGAGACCGTGGTCTTGCGGGCGCGCGGGGCGTCCGGCAGGGCGTGATCAGCCGCCCAGATCAGCCTTGGCGAGCCTTGAAGCGGCGCTGCACCTTGTTGATCACATAGACCCGGCCCTTGCGGCGGACCAGGCGGTTGGCGCGATGGCGACCGCGCAGCGATTTCAGCGAGTTACGGACCTTCATGGCAGAATCCTGAACGTTCGAAAGGCCGTGTTCGGCACTACCGTTTCGGCACGCGCGAATGTGGCAAAATGAGATTTTTCCCGCTGGCGGACGACCGCCCGGGACGGGGCGGTTCTTAAGGCATGGCGGGAGGTCATGTCAATGTTAACTGCCCGGTTCCGAACCGGCAATTTCGCGAAAACAACCCCATGCACAGTAGAAACGACCGGATCGGCCCGATCCGCCTCGTCAGAGGCCAAGCATAGCAAAGACTTTTGCGGGCTGCGGTTTTGCTTCCAGCGACGCCTTGCCAAATTCGTTATATCATATAATCAATTTGGCAACCCGTCGGGAGGAAACCAATGCCGAAGCTGAAGCTGCCCAACATCGACGATGTCGTCGCCATCGACATCCACACCCACGCCGAAGAGCCCTGCGGCTGCCACGCCGACGACGGCTATGACGACTTCCAGGCGCAGATGGCGGAGTACTTCAAGTCGCCGAACAAGCATCCGCCGACCGTGCCGGAGACCGCGGCCTACTATCGCTCCAAGAACATCGCCGCGGTGATCTTCCCGGTCGACGCCGAGCGCGAGACCGGTTTCCGCCGCTACAACAATTACGAGATGCTGGAGGTCGCCTCCGATCATCTCGACGTCCTCATCCCGTTCGTCTCGATCGACCCGCACAAGGGCAAGCTCGGGGCGCGCGAGGCGCGCAAGCTGATCGAGGAATACGGCGTGCGCGGCTTCAAATTCCATCCGACCATGCAGGGCTTCTACGCCAACGACCGCATGGCCTATCCGCTCTACGAAGAGATCAACAATGGCGGCGCGATCGCGCTGTTCCACACCGGCCAGACCGGCGTCGGCTCGGGCATGCCCGGCGGCATGGGGATGCGGCTGAAATATTCCAACCCGATGTACATGGACGACGTCGCGGCCGATTTTCCCGACCTCAAGATCATCCTCGCCCACCCCTCCTTCCCCTGGCAGGAAGAGGCGCTGTCGGTCGCGACCCACAAGCCGAACGTCTACATCGACCTGTCGGGCTGGTCGCCGAAATACTTCCCGCCGATCCTGGTGCGCTACATCAACTCGATCCTCCAGGACAAGATGCTGTTCGGCTCGGACTGGCCGGTGATCACGCCGGACCGCTGGCTGTCGGACTTCGCCAAGATCGACATCCGCGACGAGATCCGGCCGAAGGTGCTGAAGGCGAACGCGCGCAAGCTGCTGGGCATCTAGTACCCACTTTTCTTGGAACGTGAGTCGTGATTCAAGGTCGGGATGATACCCGAAGCAAGAGAAGTCCACCTTTCGAGGAAAGATCGCAAGGTGCTTGAGGCGTGCTGTCGCTCACCGGTGACGTTGCAGCGCGATTTGAAGCGGGCGCGGATAGTTCTGTTGGCGGCGGATGGGCGCAGCACCCGGTCGATCGCCAAGGAAGTTGGGGTCCAGCCGCGGATTGTCAGCCTTTGGCGGCATCGCTATGCCGACCATGGCCTTGAAGGGCTGCAAGACAAGCCGCGGCCTGGCAAGCAGCCGATCTATACGAAGACGACCGACAAGCGGATTCTGAAGCTGCTGGATAAGCCGCCACCGCAAGGGTTTGCGCGCTGGACCGGCCCCCTGCTGGCCGAGGCGCTGGGCGATGTCGATGTCCAATATGTCTGGCGGTTCCTGCGCAGCCACAAGATTGACCTGGTGGCTCGCAAGTCCTGGTGCGAGAGCAACGACCCGAACTTTACGGCCAAAGCCGCCGATGTTGTCGGCCTCTATGTCGCGCCGCCGGCGAAGGCCATTGTGCTGTGCGTGGACGAGAAGCCCTCGATCCAGGCTTTGGAGCGAGCGCAGGGTTATCTGAAGTTGCCCAATGGCCGCGCCTTAACCGGCCAAAGCCACGATTACAAGCGGCATGGCACCACAACATTGTTTGCGGCGCTCGAAGTCGCCACCGGAAAGATCATCGCGACCCATTCAAAACGCCGGCGCCGCGTCGAGTTTCTCGATTTCATGAACAGCGTCACCGCGACTTTTCCGAACCGCAAGCTTCACGTCATCCTCGACAACCTCAACACCCATAAAAAGAACGAGGACTGGCTCAAGGCCCACCCCAACGTGCAATTTCATTTCACGCCGACAAGTGCGTCATGGCTCAATCAGGTCGAAGTATGGTTTTCCATCTTGCAGGGGCAGTCGCTCAGCGGCACCTCCTTCACGAGCCTCAAGCAGCTTCAGGAACACATCGATGCCTACGTCAACGCATACAACGACAGAGCCGAGCCCTTCGTCTGGACCAAGAAAAAGGTCCGTCAACGCCGTTTCAAAGGCCGCCGTATCACTCAGCTCTGATTCCGGGTACTAGCGCGGACGCTGAGAAGGCCGCTGGCGTGGCAGGGCAACGCTCGAGTTGCCGACGGCAAGGAGACCGCCTGACGGCGGTCTCCGGAAGTTCACCGCGTCTGATCAGGCGGCTCGCTTGAAAGCCTCCCGCGCCGCCTCGTTGGCACGATCAAAGGCAAGGCGGGTCTCCGCCAGGGCCGCCATGAGTGCGGACCATGAGTGGGTCCCCGCCTCTCTGAGCTTCTCCAGTTTTTTCTCCGCCTCGATTGCATCGGCATTCATGCGCTTCAGGGCTGCGTCGATGTCGCCGCGGCGCTCGGACGCAAAGTTCTTGGCATCGCTGCCGAGCTTGTCGGCGGCTTCGCGCCACGCCTTGAGCTGCGCTTCGGCCTGAAGCTTGAACGTCGCCTGTTGCTGCTCGATCTGCTTGCCGAAGCTTTCGACGTATTTTCCGGCCTCGGTCTCGAACACGCGCCAATCGGCTTCCATCCTTGATTTTGCCTGGGTCCAGGCGGCCTCGCCGACCTCCGACTGCTTCTTCACGGTGTCGCGGAATTCGTCGCGCTGCTTGCAGAGATCCGCCAGAACCTTCGTGGCCTTCTCACGCGCTTCCGACTGCACCTCGGAAGCCCTGGCTTCGAGCGAGGTCACCGTTGCTTCCATTTCGTCAAGACGCTCCTTGGCCCAGTTGGTGAAGAAATTGATGTTGTTTTGCGTGACCATTGCTTCGTGTCCATGGTTCGAATGGTACCGCCCCAGTTTCCCGACTAACACGCTGCGCCACACGCGTTCTTGACGTGAGTCAAGCAACGTCGCCGAGCTGATGAGGGCCTCGATGCCGAGGACAGAAACCCTCACTTGCCAGATCAAGCGCCAGCCCGGGACTCAAGGATTTGTAGGTCGCGAGCGGCGCCTGCGCCATTGCCGGGTGCGCGAGCATCAACAGGCGGTGGCCGCAAGCAGGGTGCGAGCGAGCATGGTTTCTCCGACGTGAGCTGGTCGACGTCGACTTTAATCTAGGGCGTGTACTCTTAACGCGCAGAAGTCCGATCTTGAAGGCTTAGCGGAAATGTTCCGCTCGGTCAGCGCATTGCCGCTGATGACCCGATTGAGACATCCTCTTGACAGTCGGGCGATGAAGAACGCGGTCTGTCGGCTGAGCCATCAAAGGCCCATGTACGCCCAAGAGGGAGTACCACCATTTTTCTATCGCGATTGGCGGCCATGAGGTTGTTATCGTCTTGTCGGAAATGGCAAAAACCCTCACCCTTGGTTCGGCCAGTTCATTCCGACATTGCTTTGATGAAAAGCTAGGAGGGAACATGCGCAAATATGTCCGTGGTACCTTCGTCGCCGCGCTAGGTCTTGCTTTTATCGGTGCGGCCCTCAGACCAATTGCAGCAGAAGAGCCTTACAAGGCTCAGCTCGACGCGTTGCGCAAATCGCTGGAGAAATATCAGGACTACAAGGTAGCCGTGCGCGACCTCTACCTGTCGACGGTGGGCTGCGTGCACTATTCTGGCGAGAAAGTTCCGCACCACATGGAGTATGCCAAAGGCGCTATGGGAGTGCACTTTGCCAATGTCACAGTGCAGGGCGCTCCCGATCCGATGAAGCCCAACGTATTGATCTACGAACCTGTGGGCAAGGAATTGAAGCTCGTGGCTGTTGAGTGGTTGGTGCCTCTAACGGCAGATACCAAGCAGCGCCCCTCTCTCTTCGACCAACCCTTCATGGGCCCGATGGAAGGACACTGGCCGCTCATTCCAAAGGAGTTTGTGCATTATGATCTGCATGCCTGGTTGTTCAAGGACAACCCGCTCGGCATGTTTGCGCCCACCAACCCGAATGTTAGCTGCGAGGGCTACGACTTTTCCCTGCTGGAAGAGCCGACCATGATGGTGCCGGGCCCATAAGCCAATCGCGAGGTCGGCTTCTGGCCCATCAGCGAAGTGGTAGCACGCCTCATTGAGGTCCGTTCAATGGGGCATAGCGGACTGAGCTTGCTCACGTTGAGTTTTTCGCGTTTTGACCCCAAAGAAGGCACGGCATCGGGCCGGGCAGATGTCGGCCTCGACCCGCTTCGGACATCGCGGTTTGGCAAACAGGGCAGTAAGACTCCCGGGCGCATCACGAGGCAATATGAGGCGGCGGGAGTTCATCGGGCTGGTTGGTGGTGCAGCTGCTTCGTCGGTTGTGGCGCAAGCAAACTTTTTCCGCTTTAGCGGGCGCTAAGCGGGATGGGCAAGTAATCTTATGCTCGTCGGTTGCTACTTTTGCTGAACGCGGCTGAGATAATCGACAACAGCGAGGATGCGTTTTCGCACGACGACTTCGGGGCTTTGCTCCGGCCCGGCCATCTTCCAATAAGACGGATCAACATAGTGAGGCAAGTTGACAATGGGGTTGAATCGTTCCCCCCAAATTGGCATCTCACGAGTGCCGTGAGCAGGAATTGTTTTCGATCCATCTATGGTTTCATAGACAGCGTTCGTGGGAAAGACCCCGTTGTTGTTCTTGGCCAACACCGTCAAATCGGGAGGCGGGATCTTGAGCTGGTCGCTGACCGGTCCTTTGCCCTTTGCATCCGCGCCATGACAACTCGCGCACGAAGACTGAAATTCTGACTTGCCGATGTCGAGGTCTTCAGCCTGAGCCGCGGCAGCGAAAGCAGCGGTAAGGCCGGCAATTATCAACCAACCACACTTTACCATGTCGCGCTCCAACGCTGGCTAGAAAGGCTTTACTACTAGCCGCTTTGCGCTCCGACAGATTGACGCATATCAAGACTGGCTTCCGGCTTAGGCTTGTGAAGGCTCTGGGAGTGGCATGCTTTCGCCGGCTGATCGGACTTAAGAGCCCGCGCCCTAGAGTGATGCCGTGCTCGCCGATCTCGCGCTGCTCTGCTACCACCCGCATGGTCTGGGCGCGTCCGCCGTTCGGTCGCTATCGGGGATAGATCGGACATGGAGCGGATAACCCATGTCGGTCGCAAATGACCCGAATGTATGGTCCGGCCGTGCGTAGCAAGAGGTTCGTCGATCAGGTGGTGTGGTCTTGCATCAATGTATCCGGCCTTTGATTGGAGCATTTTCTCCGGGCCATCATGGATATCAGCGCGCGTGCGTTCTCATTAGCGGACAGGCCTCGATTGGGCCATTTGGGTCACCAGTGTTCGCATGCGCCGGGAAGACCGAACCTCCATCTCGTCTCATCCTCTCGCAGACCTCGGCTGGAACCTGTTGATGGGGTTACGTCATCGCTTGCTCCTCCTACCTCGCAGTTCCTGTGTTCGAGCCAGGGGCCGTTCCTTCGTCCCGGCCCGCAGGACGTGCGTCGCGTCGCGCGCACGGGCGGTCAAGGCCGGCCGTTGCGCTTGGCTTGCGGCTGGCTCCGGCGTTGCCAGGCCGCGCCTTGACCGCGCCGAGCACGGCGCGACGATCAAGCGGGTCGGACGCCTGCATCGTTGGTCCTTGTCAGCTCGAAGGCGCGTCCTTTAGCCAGCACCGCCCAGGCGATGCGGGCAAGCTTGTTGGCGAGTGCGATCGCCAGCACGTTGTGGTGCAATCGCTTCTTGGCGGCTTCGATCCAGGATCTGAGTCCGTAACGTTCCCAGTTCTTGATCCTGACCAGCACCACCCATGCCGCCTGGACGAACAGAACGCGGAGGTAGCGATTGCCGCGCCGTGAGATTTTGCCGAGGATCGTGCGGTCTCCCGTCGAGATCTGCTTGGGCACCAGCCCGAGCCAGGCGCCGAAGTCACGGCCTTTGGAGAAGACGTCTCCAGTGCCGATCGCGGCCACCATGGCGCTCGAAATGATCGGCCCGATGCCAGGCACCGTCATCAGGCGCGAACATGCCTGATCTTGACGGGCCAGTGCTTCGATCTCGCCGGAGAGCCTATCGATGCGCTGATCCAGCCGACGCCAGTCGCCTGCCAACTCCTCGATGACACACAACATGCGTGGCGACAGGGCATCGGTGCGCGTCGCAAGGATGGTGGGCAGTTCTGTGCGCAGGAAGCCGATACCCTGGCGCACCGCGATCCCGCGTTCCAGCATGAAGGCGCGAATCTGGTTGATGATGCCGGTGCGTTGCGACACCAGCCGCTCGCGCACCCGATGCAGCGCCTGCAGATCCAGTTGCTCCGCGGTCTTGGTCGCCACGAACTTCATCGTCGGGCGCTGCACGGCTTCGGCAATCGCTTCGGCGTCATTGAAGTCGTTCTTCGGTCCTTTGCTATAAGGGCGGACATATTTGGCCGGCATCAACCTGGCATCGTGACCTAACGATGCGAGTTTGCGGCTCAAATGATGTGCGCCGACGCAGGCTTCCATGCCGATCAGGCAAGGCGGCATATTGGCGAGCCGCGCCTCGACCTGGCCACGCGACCACTTTTGCCGCAGCACGACGGTGCCGCGCGTATCGTGGCCCACGACGTGGAACGAGTTTTTGCCGATATCGATGCCGATCACGGCGATCGCGGTACTGGGTGTCTGGGACATGGCGTGCTCCTTGTCTTGGCGCCCCTGGCCAGCTTATCGCTGGCGGGGCAGGAGCACGGCCGGACCATCCCATTAGCGGACTCTCGCATCGGCTACTAGTCAGCTTCAACGTAGCGAATGATGCTCTGATTTTGAACGTTTGCAACCAATTCATCCGCGCGGGACAAAAGACGGCGGAGCAGGGGCGACGGATTAGTCCGATTGTATCCCAGCGCCAGATCGACCGTCGGCGTGCCGCCCTCGAGCGCTCTGGCGACGACGTTCGGTGCAAGCATGTTCTGCGCATAGAGCGGGACGAGGCTAATTCCGCCTGTGGAAGCCACGAGCGACATGGCCGATGATATGTTTTCGCCTTCATACTTCGCCTTGAGGGTAATGCCGACCCGAGATGCGTAATTATGTATGACCTCTTGCAAGACCGGCGATGTTCTTGCCGAGCTGACATAGATCTCGCGGGCGAGATCCTGCGGACGAATCTTCTTCCGTGATGCCAAGCGGTGTTCGGCCGGCAGCACGGCAATCAAGGGCTCCTTCGCCAATATCTTGAAGACGACGCCCTCGTTGTCTTTCTCCGGACGAAGGAAAGCGATGTCCAGCTTTCCCCGCATCAATGCCAGTGCGAGTTCTGGCGAAGATTGCGTGCTGAGCGTCACGTCGACATCGGGGGCTTCCTCGCGGAGGATGCGCAGCAACTGGGGGAGCCACATCACCTCCAGCCCGACGAGAAAGCCCATCGAGAGGACGGGCCTTTGCGGTTGCGCCGTCTGCCGGGCCCCTTCCGTTGCGGCCTCGACCTGCAGCAGCGCCAGCCGCGCATGATCGAGAAACACGCGTCCGGCAGCGGTCAGCGTCACGCCGCGCGCCTGGCGCTCCAATAACTGGACGCCGACTTCGGCTTCCAGATCGCGAATTTGCCGGCTCAAGGACGGCTGGGAGGTGTTCAGTCGCCGTTCGGCGGCGTTCAGCAGGCTGCCTTCTTCAGCGACGGCAACGAAATAGCGCAGGTGCCGGAGCTCCATGATCCCTCGTATATCTTCCAGGCATAGCTCGAAGCCTACAAGGTCTTGGTCAGGAGCCAAAGGGGGATTTACCGTTTCGCAGTCTTCAACCAAAAAAAGGACAACGAACAATGTCTTCGCCGAAGCATAGTATCGTCTTCAGCAAAGTGATCCCAGCACTCCAGGCCGATAGGAACGGCGTGATCGCAATTCAGTACGGCCTCGACAATTCTGCAGCGCGATCGAGAGTGGCGTCCCTCATTTAGCGGGAAACGCGCGCGAATGCGCAGGAGCGACGAATAGCGCCGCGCCGGATCCGGCGATAACGCGTCGGCGATCGGGTGTTGGCACGACAAGGGCTTGCCGGCGAGGCCGCTGAACATCGTGTCTTTTGGAAAGCCAGGGGGCGCGATCTGTGGCCTGATCAGCTTGCGCCTGCCTGCTTTTTTAGACCCCCGTCCGCAAACTTTTCAACAAAGATCTAACAGCGCAGATGGAGCGACTCGATGTCGACGATCACGACTACAGACGGCGTAAGCATCTTCTACAAGGATTGGGGATCAGGTCAGCCGATCGTGTTCAGCCACGGCTGGCCGCTGACAGCGGACGACTGGGATGCCCAGATGATGTTCTTCCTTCATCACGGGTATCGTGTGATCGCCCACGACCGGCGCGGCCACGGCCGGTCCGACCAGCCCGGCACCGGCAACGACATGGACCACTGGGTTGCCGACCTCGCGGCCCTGACTGAACACCTCAACCTGCGCGACGCGATACATATCGGGCATTCGACAGGTTGCGGTGAGGTCGCTCGCTATGTTGCTCGCCACCCGGCGCGCGTCGCGAAGGCCGTACTGGTCGCTTCACTGACGCCGAACATGTACCGGAGCGAGGACAATCCGTCCGGTCAACCGCCGGAGTGGTTCGAAGCGATCCGGGCAGGTATGTTGGGTAACCGGTCGGAGTTCTACCGTTTCGTCCCTGAGAATCCGTTCTACGGCTACAATCTCGACGGAGCCAAGCCTTCGGAGGCCATCATCGCCAACTGGTGGCGCCAAGGCATGGCCGGTGGTGCCCTCGCTCACTATACGACTGTCGACTCTTGGCTCGAAGACTATACCGAGGATCTCAAGAAGATCACCGTGCCGGTGCTGGTGATGCATGGCGAGGCGGATCAAGTCGTCCCATTCGCAAGTACCGTGCCGCGTGCGGTCAACCTGCTTAAGAACGGGTCGCTGAAAACTTATCCAGGCTACCCCCATGGCATGCTCACCACACATGCGGATGTCCTCAACCCCGACCTGCTCTCGTTCATCAGGACTTGACGACATCGCTCATCCATCATCGCCTCCCGCGCGAAGGAGATGCCGTTTGCAAGGCGGCCTCTCCTTCCAGTTCAAGAGATGGTGTGCAACGGCCGCCTTTGGCCCAACGCGGAAGTCCCGCGACGTCCGCTTTCGCGCCGCTATCGGGGGCATAGCGGACGTCTAACGGCGTCCCGATTAATGAGTACGCGCGCTAGTCATCTGGAACGCAAGTTCGTGACATTAGTTGATCGCTCGAATCTCTAGGGAGGAGAGCGCTCGTGGCGAATGCAGGTGTGAAAGGCCGGCCGATCGCGCCGTTGGTGCTGAGTCCGCAGGAGCGGGCGTACTTGGAGAGGCAAGTTCGTCGTCATCGTGTGGCCTGATCGCTATCTGAGCGGTGCCGCACGATCCTGCGGTGTGCAGATGGTCTGCCAAGCAAGTCTGTGGCTGCCGAACTTGGCATCCATGAACACACCGTTGGCAAGTGGCGCCGCCGATTCTTGAAGGATCGCTGTGATGGCCTGCTTGACGAAGCCCGCCCTGGCCGCCCTCGAACCATCGACGACGATCAGGTTGCTGAGGTAATCGAGCGGACATTGCGTACGACACCGCCCGACGCGACGCACTGGTCGATCCGCTCGATGGCTGCGGAAACTGGCTTTTCTCACACCACGATCCGCCGAATGTGGACGGCGTTCGGCTTGCAGCCGCACCGCAGCCAGACATTTAAACTGTCGAGCGATCCGCTATTCGTCGACAAGGTGCGCGATATTGTCGGGCTTTACCTGTCCCCACCGAACCGAGCCATTGTCCTCAGTGTCGATGAGAAAAGCCAGATCCAGGCACTCGATCGCGAGCAGCCGGTCTTGCCGATGATGCCTGGGGTGCCGGAACGTCGCACGCACAGCTATGTGCGGCATGGTACGACCACGCTGTTTGCAGCACTCGATGTCGCTTCCGGCTTTGTCATTGGCAAATGCTACAAGCGCCATCGGGCGGTCGAGTTCTTGAAGTTCCTCAAAGAGATCGACGCTCAAATCCCTGAGGGGCTCGCTGTCCATATCGTCATGGACAACTACGCCACCCACAAGACACCCAAGATCAAAGCGTGGCTCGCTCGCCGGCCGCACTATCATGTCCACTTTACGCCGACTTCAGCGTCATGGATCAATCAGGTCGAGCGTTGGTTCGCCGAGCTCACCAGAAAGCAGATCCAGCGAGGTGTCCACACCTCCGTCAAGCAGCTCGAGGTCGACATCCGCAGCTTCATCGACGTGCACAACAATAACCCGAAGCCCTTCAAATGGACCAAGTCCGCAGACCAGATCTTGGCTTCCGTCAAACGCTTCTGCCACAAAGCCCAGCAGACTTTATGTGGCGAACTTTAGATTCACGTGACTAGTTCAGCGCACCGTATGTCAGGTCGTCGAATACGGTGACACTGTCGGCCTTGGTCCACAAGCCGATCATGCCGGCGTCCCTGATCGATTCGTCCTCGACCTCGAACATCGGCTTGCCGTCATACATTACCCTGAACAGCTTTCCCGCGAATTCGCAGCGTAGGGAATGCCATTGACCTGATGGCACCGATACCTTGACGCCATAGCCACCTTTCCGGCCGACGATATCGAGCGCGCTGCGAACACCTTTGATCGTCTTGTAGAGCACGACATTGTCTTCAAGCGCGTTGGCCCGCACGACATAGTAATTGTCGGCATCCTTTGCGCGCCAGACAATACCGGCCGCACGATCCTCGGAGCCTGCGATCGCCTTGAACTTGACCTCGACGAACCCGTTCAGGATGCTGGTGCCGTTCCTGAGCGCCACTGGAAACGTCGCCTGACCGGATTGTTTCAGGACGTTCGGCTTGCTTGGCGCCGTCGACTCCGCCTCGACCGTCCATTTTGGCTGGCCGCGACCCGTCTTCGTCAGAGTCCAACCTTCGGGCGCTGCGCCGGTTGCTGCGTTGTCAAAATTTACCGTTTCTGCCATCGCGTTTCCTTCCACCGACAATAGGAACAACGCCGCCCCCAAGAGCGCTACGCTCATTCTTCGCACGACGTCTAAGCTTCCCGCCTGTATTGATCGTAGAGTGTCGCAGCGTTGTCCCATTTGATCGCTTCCATGTAGATGTCGACATACTTCGCGGCCGCGGCGCCGTAATCCATGTGATAGGCGTGCTCATACATGTCGAGCACCAGCACGGGGCGTCCGCCGGCCAGCGTCGTCGTGTGGTCGGCGGCCCACTGATTGACCAGCCGCTTGTCGCGCGGTGAGTAGGAAAGAATCACCCAGCCGGAGCCGCCGCCTTCGGCCTTGCCCATGGCGGAGAACTCCGCGCGCCACCGCTCCATGCTGCCGAAATCGCGCGCGATCGCCTCGGCAAGTGCTGTGCTCGGCTTGCCGGCACCGCCGAGCCCGTCGAAATAGATTTCATGGAGGATCATCGAGTTTGACGCGACGAGCTCCTCGCGCTTCAGGCCGTTGATGACGAAGTTCGGAGCTTTCGCGAAGTCGAGCTCGGCGAGTTGCGTTCCGATCGCGTTCAGTCGCTTTACGGCGCCGACATAGTTGTTCTCGTAGTGACTGACGAGCACCTTCTCCGAGATGCCGGCAATGGATTTCGGATCGAACGGCATCGGCTTGGACTGGTATGTCATTGGCTTGGCTCCTGTTGGCTGATTGGCTTGCGCAAGGGCTTGCGTCCCCGCGAGTAGTGCGGTCGACGCCGCGGCGGCCCCCACGCCCCTGATGAAGTCTCGGCGGTCGGTATTCGTGGTCATGAAGTCCTCCACTTGATCGTCGTCCCCAACGTCCCCCGCGTACTCGCTAGCTCTTGGTGCTCGCCGTCTTGTCGCGTGCGCAAATAGACCGCGCGGTCCTCGTCGATACGGACATCGACGAGGCCGGCGCGCTGGCGGCACCAATTGACGGGACAATTTCTGTGATGAGATCGAGATGAAAGCAGACATGCAGCGTCCTTGGTGACCAGGACGCGATACTTGGGCATGTCGCCTCGCGGGGAGATCGCAGATCCCCGTGCCTCGAATTAAGCGCCTGCCGGCGGCAGTGTCAATCTGCTGCGCGACGCCGCCGGGGTGACGATTTCTTGAAGAAGGTTCCGACCTTGTCGCGCACCGGGCCGTTTCGGTATTGTCCGTGCGCCTCCCGCAAAGATCCCAAAGGAGCGAGCCAATGAGCCTCAAAGCCGTCGTCTTCGACGCCTACGGAACGCTCTACGACATCCAGTCGGTCGCTGACATCACCGAGGATGCGTTTCCGGGCTACGGCGAGATCATCACGCAGGTCTGGCGCATCAAGCAGCTCGAATACACCTGGTTGCGCTCTCTGATGCAGCGCTACCAGGACTTTGACGCGGTCACGCGCGACTCACTCGCCTATACGCTGCGCATCCTTGGGCTCGCTTATGAGCGCGAGGAATTCGAGCGCGTGATCGAAAAGTATCTGCATCTCGATCTCTATCCGGATGCAACAAGCGCGCTTGCGGCCTTGAAGCCCCGACAACTCGCCATCCTCTCCAACGGCAGTCCGGACATGCTGAACGGGCTCGTGCGCAACACCAAGCTTGACCGCCTGCTCGATGCCACCATCAGTGTCGATGCCAAGAAGGTCTTCAAGCCGAGCCCGGCGGCCTATGAGCTGATCGGCGAGGTGCTCGGCACCGCGCCGGACGAGGTTCTGTTCGTCTCCTCCAATCCCTGGGACGTGGCGGGCGCGAAGTCGTATGGCTTGAACGTCGCATGGATCGAGCGGGTGACGCCCGAGGCGATGGCGCTGGCTTGCGTCGAGAACGAACTCGTGGCACCGCTGACGATGTTCAAGGCGATCCGCACCCAGATGGACGAGCTTGGCTTTGCGCCGGACCACCGCGTCCGCGCACTCTCCGAGCTGCCAAGTATCATCTGAGGTAGGTACGCCGCCCGCCCGTGAGACTGGAATGAGCCTGGAATCCGTTCGCGCCTTCTTCGCCGAGAAAGCCCCCGACATCTCCGTCATTGAATCCCCGATCAGCTCCGCGACCGTGGCGCTGGCGGCCGAGGCCTATGGTGTCGAGCCGGGGCGAATCGCCAAGACGCTGTCGTTGCGGATCGGCGAGCGCGTCATCCTGATCGTCGCCGCCGGCACCTCGCGCATGGACAACAAGAAGGTGAAGACGCAGTTCGGCGGCAAGCCGAAGATGCTGGGGCTGGAAGAGGTCGCCGAGATCACCGGCCACGAGGTCGGCGGCGTCTGTCCGTTCGGACTGAAGGCGCCGCTGCCGGTCTATTGCGACGTATCGCTGAAGGCGTTCGACGTGGTGGTGCCGGCCGCAGGCTCGACTCACAGCGCGGTGCGCATCACGCCCGAGCGGATGGCCGAGCTGACCGCGGCCGAATGGATCGATGTCTGCGAAATCAGGCCTTAAGAGACGTTAATCGTCCTCATCGTAAGGCCGCGGCTGCGGGGGCGGCGGCGCAGCATTGTAGCGCGGTGGCGGCACCGCCCGCCCTCGCGGGACCGGCTGCTGCGGCTGCATCTGGTTGTTGGATTGGAACACCGCACGGCAGGCGCTGGAGAGCTGGGGCGTGTTCTGCTGCAAGCAAGCCGTGATGCGGCTCACGTCCGGAATCTGGTCGCTGCACAGGCGCCACACATCCGGTGTGCAGGCCATCTGCTGTTCCATGGTTCCGCGATATTCTTCGGCGAATGCTGCGCCTTGCGCGACGATGCCGCCAATCGCGAGCGCCACACCCAGCGCAATCCGCTCTGTTCGCATGTCTCGATTCCTTCCAGAGTTTCTCGAATTCTCATCAATCAATGAGACACGGGCAGGTTCTGGACGAACAAAAAAATGTGAAGGTCCGGCCGGAACCTACTCCACCCGGCCGATCTTCTTCACCGCCGTGATCAGGCGCGCACTGTCGTCGGCGACGAAACGCGAGAACTCCGGCGCGTCCTGATAGGCGACGAGACTGCCGGAGGCCTCGAAGGACTTGAGGACCTCCGGACTCGCCATCACCTGCGCCATGGCCTCGCGCAGCCGGGTCGCGATCGGCGCGGGAAGAGAGCTCTGTGCAAAGAGCCCGGCCCATATGTACATCTCGACATCCTTGTAGCCGAGCTCCTGGAAGGTCGGCACGTCGGGGAAGCTCGCGATGCGTCGCGCACCGCAATTGCCGAGCACGCGCAGCTTGCCGTCGTCGACCTGCGGCTTCAGCGTGCCGGGCGCGGCCGCGATTGCCTGCACGGTGCCGCTGAGCAACGCGGTGAGCGCGGGACCGGCGCCGCGGAACGGCACGTGCAGCAGCTTGATGCCGGCGCTGTTCGCAAACATCTCCATCGCCACATGTAGCGTGCCGTACGGCCCGGACGAGCCATAAGTGATCTGGCCCGGCCGCTTCTTCGCGTCCTCGATGAAATCCTGCGCGGTCTTCCATGGCGCCGAGACCGGCACCGCGAGCAGCGTGGGATCGGCGAGCACGCGCGCGATCGGCATGAACTGCGAGACTTCGTAGGCGACGGGACGGTCGAACAGCCGGTCGGCCTCCGGCAGCACCGCGAGCGACGAAAGGGTCATCAGCAGCGTGTAACCATCCGGCTCGGCGCGCGCCGCCGCGGCATTGCCGACCGATCCGCCGCCGCCGCCGGCCCGGTTGTCGACGATCACGGGCTTGCCGAGGATCCGCTCCAGCGCCATGGCCACGGGGCGCGCGGCGAGATCGGCCTGGCCGCCGGCCGGAAACGGCACGATCATGGTGATGTTGCGGGCCGGATAGCCCTGCGCGAGCGCCTGGTCCGGTAACGCAGCCCGCAACAACGGCAATGCCGCAACCGCGCGCAAGAGATCGCGTCGATCCATGGTGGTCCCTCCCCCTGATTTTCTTTGTTTCGGCGGCCAGCCTAGCGCGGCGATCGGCAAGAACAAGACGTTTACGAAGTGTTAACCATGTTCGGTCCGGCCCGGAACGCATCCCCGGACCGGCTGTTGCCCTTCCAGGGAGTGAGTGATGCGCAATCTTCAAACCATTGACGTCGCGTTGGACGAGATGCTGGTCAATCTCGCGGCGATCGTGCTGCGGCTGTCAAAGCCCGAGGTGACGCGAACCCCGGAAGCGCGGCGCGCATTGGCGCAATCGGTCCACCAATACGCGGTCTGCGCGGCACGCTCGACGGACCCGCGCGTCCACGAATTGAAATCCGAACTGGAGGGGACGCTGAAGCCGAGCCTGCGCATCGTCGCGATCAACGGCGTGAAGGTGTCGTAGTCAGACCGTCTTCGCCTTCGCGCGCGTCCGCCGCCTGCACGTGCCCGGCAGCTTTGCCGCGAGAAAATCGGCGAGCGCTTCGACGCGTGCGGGGCGCGGGCCGCCGGGCGGCGTCACCAGGTGCACGGCGCCTTCGGCCTGCTTCCAGTCCTTCAGGATCACCTCGACCTCGCCGGAGGAGATGGCCTCGCCGACGATGAATTCGGGAAGCTCGGCGATGCCGAGGCCGGCGATCAGCGCCGGCATCACCGCTTCACCGTTGTTGACGCGAAGCTGCCCGCCCGGACGCACGCTTGCCTGCTCGCCGGCGGAATTGGTGTAGTGCCAGACATTGGGCGTGGAGAGATAGGCGTAGCTGAAGCATTTGTGCTCGGCCAGATGCATCGGATGCGTCGGGCGGCCGTGACGCTTGAGGTAGGACGGCGCCGCCACCGTGAAGCGCGGCATGGTGAACAGCCGCCGCGCGATCAGCGAGGAATCCGGCAGCCGCGCGATCCGCACCGCCATGTCAAAACCCTCGCCGATCAGGTCGATGGTCGCATCGCTCAGATGCAGATCGACCGAGACTTCCGGATAGGTCTCGAAGAACTCCGGCAGCAGCGGCGCCACCGCCTTGATCCCGAACGTCATGGGCACGGCGAGCCGCACGAGGCCGCGCGGCGCCACCGATTGCGCCAGCGCCTCGTTCTCCGCCGCCTCGCCATCGACGAGCAGGCGCGTCGCGCGCTCGGCGAGCTTGTGCCCGGCATCGGTCAGCGCGAGCCGGCGCGAGGTGCGGTTGAACAGCCGGGCGCCGAGCCGCTCCTCCAGCCGGGTGACGGCCTTCGACACCGTCGCCTTGGACATCGCGAGCTCGCTCGCGGCCCCCGCAAACGACCGTAATTCCACGACTTTTGCGAAAATCGCGAGCGCCTCGAAATCGGGGAGTTTTGCCATGGGAGCGGGTCCGTCAGGAGTAATTCAGGAAACAATGCGTTTCAACAGTTTCTATTTCTATACCACAGGCGGAGGCTTATCCAAGCGTCATCAGAAATTCAGGAATGGAGAAATCCAATGACCAAGAAGCTCTCAGGCAAGGTTGCCCTCGTCACCGGCGGTTCGCGCGGCATCGGCGCAGCCTCAGCCCGCGCGCTCGCCGATGAAGGCGCGGATGTCGCCATCAGCTACGTCGCCTCGCCCGACAAGGCCGAAGCGGTCGTCACGGAGTTGAAGGCCAGGGGCGTCAAGGCTCGCGCTTTCAAAGCCGACCAGGCCTCGGCCAAGGACGTCACCAAGCTCGTCAACGACGTCGCCAAGGAATTCGGCCATCTCGATATCCTCGTCAACAATGCCGGCGTCGCCGCGGGCGGCGCGACCGACGATGCCAAGGCCGACACCGACGCGCTGGAACGCCAGGACCAGGTCAACGTGCATGGCGTGATCGCGGCGATCCGCGCCGCCTCGCAGCTGATGGGCGAAGGCGGCCGCATCGTCACGGTCGGCTCGATGCTGGCCGACCGCGCCTCGTTCCCCGGCCTTGCCGACTACGTCGCCACCAAGGCGGCCGTGGTCGGGTACACCAAGGGCGCGGCGCGCGACCTCGGCCCGCGCGGCATCACCGTCAACGTCGTGCAGCCCGGCTCGATCAACACCGACATGAACCCGGACGACGACCGCGACTTCGCGGAAGCCCAGCGCAAGCAGCACGCGCTCCAACGCTTCGGCCGCCCCGAGGAAGTCGCCGCCGGCGTTGTCTTCCTCGCAAGCCCGGAGGCCTCTTTCGTCACCGGCACCGTGCTCAATGTCGACGGCGGGTTTGGCGCGTAACGCCAAACCCCTCCCCTCCAGTCAGGACCCACTTCCATGATCGAACTCAGACCTTTCGCAAAGCTCGGCGGCGCCGACCACGGCTGGCTCAAGGCCAAGCATCACTTCTCCTTCGCTAGCCACTACGACCCGAACAACATGGGTCACGGCTCCTTAAGGGTGTGGAACGACGACGAGATCGCGCCGAACACGGGCTTTCCCGCCCATCCCCATGCCAACATGGAAATCATCACCTATGTGCGCGAGGGCGCGATCACCCACCAGGACAACCTCGGCAACGAGGGACGCACCGAGGCGGGCGACGTGCAGGTGATGAGCGCCGGCAGCGGCATCCGTCACTCCGAGTACAATCTCGAGCCGAGCAAGACCCGGATCTTCCAGATCTGGATCGAGCCTGTGGCGCGCGGCGGCCAGCCGACCTGGGGCTCGAAGCCGTTCCCGAAAGGGGATCGCTCCGGCAAGCTCGTCACCATCGCGAGCGGCTTCAAGGACGACACGGAAGCACTGCCGATCCGCGCCGATGCGCGGGTGCTCGCCACCACGTTGAAGGCCGGCGAAAGCGCGGAGTACGAGCCGCAGAAGTTGCGGCATCTCTACCTCGTGCCCGCGGCAGGCTCGGTCGAGATCAACGGCGTGCGCGTCAACGCCCGCGACGGCGCCGCGATCCGCGACGAGAGCAGGTTGAAGATCACGGCGCTCGAAGATTCCGAGCTCGTGCTCGTCGACGCGGCCTAGCGGCGGCGAGCTGCATCATCTTCCGTCATTCCGGGATGGCGCGAAGCGCCAGACCCTGAATCTCGAGGTTCCGGGTTCGATGCTTTGCATCGCCCCGGAACGACGGAGCAATCACGAACACTCACTGATCACCCAACGGAGACCACCATGACCAAAGTTCTCGTCCTCTATTATTCCGCCTATGGCCACATCGAAGCGATGGCCAACGCCGTTGCCGAAGGCGCGCGCGAGGCCGGCGTCACCGTCGACATCAAGCGCGTGCCCGAGCTGGTTCCGGCCGAGGTCGCCAAGGCCTCGTACTACAAGGTCGACCAAGCCGCTCCGATCGCCAAGATCGAGGACCTCACCAATTACGACGCGATCATCGTCGGTACCGGCACGCGCTTCGGCCGGATGGGCTCGCAGATGGCGAACTTCCTCGACCAGGCCGGCGGGCTCTGGGCCAAGGGCGCGCTGCATGGCAAGGTCGGCGGCGCCTTCACGTCCAGCGCGACCCAGCATGGCGGCCAGGAGACGACGCTGTTCTCGATCATCACCAACCTCCTGCATTTCGGCATGGTCGTGGTCGGCATGAACTACGGCTTTGCCGGCCAGATGAAGCTCGACGAGGTCACCGGCGGCGCGCCCTACGGCGCCACCACGATCACCGGCGGTGACGGCAGCCGCCAGCCCAGCGCCAACGAGCTCGCCGGCGCGCGCTATCAGGGCCGCCAGATCGCGGAGACCGCCAGGAAACTCCATGGCTGAGCGGCACGGCTGAGCTCCACGGTTAAGCTGCGCGGTCAAGCTTGACGATCGACCGCATGGCTGATGCGACACGGGCGGCATTCTCTTTCGGGAATGCCGCCCCATCTACGTATTCAGGGATATTTGACCAGAAGCGATACGAATGGCTTTCGAACTGTTGTTGATTGCGCAGATGATCCGCAGGCCCGCCCAGGCGCTTGCGCGGCGCTGGTATTGCCGCAGCCTGTTCCGCGCCTCGCGCGGCCGGCTTCACTGTGCAGGTTGCACGGGATCGTGAGACGGCAATCCCCCTAGGCCTGCGTGATGTCGGCGCGAGGCTGAACTGACGCCGTCGGCGTGGGCGCCGGCGCCGTCGACAGCCACCAACCCTCACCGGCGAACCAGCACGTCTCGTCGGGAGCGCCTTTCCTCCGCAACGACTGCACGCTCTCCCATCCTCTCGCGAACGCCTCAGCCAATCGCCGACCGGCCTCCGCATCCTGCAATCCTGCGCAGCCGATGAACTGGGCCCGGCTGAGAAATTTCGCCGGCCAGATCGCGTCGTCGTCAGGACGCGTGATCATCAACATACCGCCGTGCATGCCTTCCGGCGCCAACGGAAACACCAGCCGCCCGCCGGGCCGTAGCGCCTCGAGCCACTCCGTGGCCGGCTGCGCCGCGCCGGCGCAGACATAGATCACATCCGCAGCCGGCAGATCGGACGCGATGCCCGAACGGTCGTGCACATCCGCATGGGCGATATCCCTGAGATTTTCGCGCGCCAGTCCTGCCAGACGCTGGTCGATCTCGTAGGCATGGACGCGGCCGCCGGGTCCGACGAGATGCGCGAGGATCGCGGTGTAGTAGCCGCTACCCGCACCGATCTGGATCACAGTCTCGCCTTCCTTCACGGCGCAGCCGCTGAGCCAATGGGCGTGCGCACCGGGCATTCCGATATTGAGGCCACGCGCGCTGTCGAGCGCCAGCAGCGTGTTCTGATAGATGAACGCGGGATCATCATCGGGCGTCACGACATAGGGATGACCGCCGAGACAGATCGACCACGGCCCGGGCCCGACGAAAGGCTCGCGCCTGACGGTCCGAAAGGCCTCCTCGATACGGGGATCCGCGGCTCTCGCCGCGGCGCAGATCAACTGCGCATAGAATGCGCGATATTTTGCCGAACGATCTTCCATGTCGCCTCCGTGAAACGGAGACGACGATAACACAACGATTGCGATATTCGAGCGACATCTGCAATCGGGGGGCGCGTGCTCTAGCGCGTTCCCTTGCCCATCGCCCGCGACGCGACAGCGGCCAGCCTGGGATGGCGGCGCAGGCCCTGCGCGGCATGGTCGCGCCATGCGTAAGGAGCGCCGCGCCAGGACAGCGCGACGCTGGCGTCGGTCAGCGCGACCTTCTCGGCGCCGAAGCGGCGCTTGTAGTCCTGGTTGCCGATGCTGAGATCGAAACGGCGCACGCCCTCCGCATGCAGCGCCGCCATGGTGCGCTCGGTGACGAGCAGCCCCGGCGAGCAGCTCGACCATGAACCGCCGGCGTGGCTGATCCGCAGCAGGAAATAGGTCGCGCCATGCCTGACGCCGAACGTGGTGGCAACGACGCCCTCGTCGCACACCAGCGCCGAGATGACGACATAACCATCCGCAACACCCTGGCGCGCGACGTCGCGATAGAATCGGGCATGCGTGTCGTCGTTGAGCACGAACCGCGAGCCGAGCTTGCGCATGCGCGCTTGCTGCTGCGCGTCCATCACGTCCAGCAGCTCAAGCGCGCGCGCGACATCCGTGGCGATCTCGAACCGCGCGCCGGCATGACGGCTGAACACGCGCCAGCAGCGCGGCATCTGCATGCGCGCCGAGCCAGTATCCATGCTGGAACGCGGTGCGATGCCCGCCATTCAGGCGCAATGCGGCCTGCCGCCAGTCACGCACGAAATCGACCGCGATTCCCGACGTGCTGGACACCCGATCATCTGGTTGCTCGACGCTGAGAAACGCCATCCGCGGGTCATACAGTGACTGAATGTTTCCAGATAGATTATGTTTTGCCGCAGTCCACAAGTGACGTCGCCGCATATCGTTAAGCGGATGCCACTTACGGCCGTTCCGGCTGCGACAAGCTGTCAGCGCGCGGCTCCGTTTGCTCGACGCACTGGAACCTGGCCAGGAAATGCAGACCGGCCGCGGCAAGCGCGAACATGAACCAGATCGGATTCTGCCGTTCGAGCAGGAAGGTCTCGGTGGTCCCGTAGTACAGGCCGAACAGCCACACGGTCAGGAACAGTTTGACCAGCGCAGCGCTGCGGTTGTGCGCCTGGGCCGACTGGAAATTACGGAGCGGCGCGAGCACGAAGACGAGGACGACGAGCAGCAAGCCCGGCAGGCCGATGGTGACCGCGAGGTCGAGATAGCTGTTGTGGCTGTGCGCGGCGGACGTCGCCCATTCGGCGCCCTGAGCGGTCTGCCGCGCCGTCACGTCGTCCCAGAAGGCCGCATAGCCGTGGCCGATGATCGGCTTTTCGGCGACGGCCGCGAGCGCGAACTCCCAGATGTCGGAACGGCCGGTGAAGGTGGGATCGAGAGGAAGCAGCCGCGTCATGGCGCCGAGCGACGGGCTCACGACGCTGCCGACCGTCAGCAGGTTCATCACGATCAGCGGGACGAAACACATGAGCCGCTTCAGCCACGGGCTTGGCGTGGCACAGACCAGCGACGCGAGGGCGTAGATCGCAAGGCACAGCACCGACGACGTCTTGCCGCCGGTGAAGATCAGGAAGATGCCCGCCAGCGCGGCGATCGCCGGTCCCATCACGAACGACCCGACGCTGCAGAGGTAAATGCCGACATAGACCAGGATGGTCATCACGGGAGATGCGACGTTCTTGTGGCCGAAACTGCCGCGCCAATCGCCGGCAAGCTGCGGCTCGGTGACGTCGAGCGCGGTGTGGATGGAATATTGCGGCGCGAGGAAGACGCCGAGATAGCACAGCACCAGCAGCACGAGCGCGGCAGCGCCGAGGCACAGGTTGAAGCTGCGCTGCGTCGGCGGCAGCAATGGCAACAGAACGGCGAGCGACGTCACGCTGGCCGCGAGCACGAAGCGCTGCATCGAAACGCCGCGGCTCTCTGAGAAGACGATGTTGATCAGCAGCCAGCCGACGAGGCAGAGATGCAGCGGGGTCACCAGGCTCTTCAGCGCGGGCGCATCCGTGGCGGCGACGAGCAACACGGCGATTGCAGCCAGGAGGCCGAAGGAGATGTAGGTGAGCGCCATTCGCCCGCCGACGACGGTGGTGACGTCGGGATTGCGCAAATCGGGAAACGGATCGAGCGTCACCAGCACGAGGAGCAGGGCCGCAACCGCGACGAGGCAGCGCGCCGCCAGCGCGGCATTCAGACCGGCAAGCCCATCGCACAGGACGTGGCCGAACGATCGGGCCTCGACGTCGGTCATGTCAGCGGCACTGCGATCCATGGCTCAAGGCCGGCCTGGTGAACCCGGGGAAGCAAGCGACAAGTCTTAGCTCGTCCTCGTTAACCATCCGTCAACCAGCAGGCCGGACGCGTCGGACGCCTTCTGCCGCCGCGCCACGCTTCGCGCGATCTCGTAATATTGCAGCGCTCGCTGTTCCAGCGTGAGATTGTCGAGCACGAAGCCGCGCGGATCGAACGCATCAGCGGCGCAGCCGGCCCAGAAATCGTCCCAGCCTGCCTCGAACCCGGCGGAGTCGACGAACCTCGTGCCGCAACGGTGATCCCAGTACGGCACCGACGACACCGGTTCGAACTTCACGCGATGCGGATAATAGTCGGGGTCCCGCCACGGGCCGCCAGGGTCCCAGGCGAACACCGGCACGCCGCAGGCCAGCGCCTGCTGATAGGCGATGCCCTGGCTTTCGTTCTGGCACAGGAAGATCATCGCGCGCGAGCGCGCAAGCGCGGCCTGATAGTCCTCCTCCTTGTAGCTGCCATAGCGCAGCTCGGTGAACGAGCGCCCCTCCTTGAGCAGCCGGGCGCGGACAGGCTCGATCAACTCCGGCGCATAGCGCTCGCGGTCCCAGTGGACCTTGTCGTAGATCAGCACGTCGACGGTCTTCTGCGAGGCGCGCGACGGCGCCCAGAGATCCGTGTCGATGCCGACGGGCCAGGCCTCCGTGTCGGGCCAGTACGGCCGGTACATGTCGGCGTACCACTGGCCGGGCACCACGACCTTCTTCACCGGCAGGCGCTTGAACAGGTCGGGATCGTCGAGCGGATGATTGTGGGCGGCGACGCCGAGCAGGATCGGATTCTTCCACGCGAACTTGTCGAGCAGGAAGGTGCGACCGATGATGCAGGCGACTTCCTCGGGATGCTGCGCGACGTAGCCGTAGTCGTTGACGCGGTAGCGGATGCCGAGCCGATCGAGCCCCGCGCAGAGATTTAGGAACACGCGAAGCTGCCCGCTCATGCGCGGCTCGCCGAGCAGCATGCGGCGCGCCATGCGCCGCAGATGCCGGTCGCCGGGAAACCAGCGGTCGTCCTTGTCCTCGTAGAAAAGGTTGAGGACCATGTCGTCGGGATCGTAGTCGAATGTCTTTGCGGGCACTGGAATCCATCCGCGGCAGCCGAGTGCGCATTCTCGCATGGGACCGGCTGTCGCACTCTTCCAAGTTTGCGACAGGCTTAATGCCAACGGCTTAACGTTATTCTGCGAATCCGGCGTCGCGCAGGCCTTCCGAGAAACGATTTGGCCGTAATGCGGGTATCATCCGCAGCGGCCAAGGTTGCCATCGATCGCATCTGCAGATGCGCCCTGGTTAACGAATCCTTAAAGCGAGCCGCAGCTTGATCACCGCCGAAGACGTTCTCGATTTACCGGTCAGCGCACGCGTGGCGACGCAAGCGCGCCTCCCGCTGCCGGTGGGCTCGACCACGTCGGTGTCCGTCGTCATTCCCGCCAAGAACGTTGCGGCCTATGTCGGCGAAACCCTCGCCAGCGCGCTGGCGCAAGGCGAGGTGACCGAGGTGATTGTCGTGGACGACGGTTCGACCGACAACACCATCGCGATCGTCCGCGCCATTCGCGACCCGCGGCTGCGCCTGATGACCAACGATTCCGCCGGCGTATCGGCCGCGCGCAATCTCGGCGCGCGACATGCCAGCGGCGAGTGGCTCCTCTTCCTCGATGCCGACGACCGCCTGCGCCCCGGCGCGGTCGCGGCACTGCTGGCCGCAGCGCGCGGCGCTCCGCGCGCCGTCCTCGTCTACGGCGACTACAACACGATCGACAGCGAGGGACGGCAGGTCGGCCGGCGCGACCTCTTGAAAGGACGCCGCAAGCCCTCCGGCGACGTGCTGACGCGGCTCGCGGCCAGCAATTTCATCGTCAATGGCGGCATCGCGCTCGCGCGTGCGGAGGCCTTCCGCGCCATAGGCGGCTTCGACACCTCCCTCAGATATTGCGAGGACTGGCACTGCTGGTGCCGCCTTGCTGCGATCGGCGAGTTCGAGTTCGCACCAAAGCTTCTGCTCGACTATCGCCTGCACACGGCCAACACCATGAACGCGGCTGTGCGGACACCGCAGGATTTCTTCCCGGCGATCGCGCGGGTCTTCGACGACGGACTGATCCTGGCGAGATTGCCCGAGGGCACGGCAGCCCGGCTGCGGCAGGCGGCCGAGATTCATCTCGTCACCTATTCGGCGATGCAGGCGGTCCGCTTCGGCAGATATCGCCAGGCCTTCACCTATCTCGGGATGGTCGGCCGCCGCTCGCTCAAATCGCTGCCGCGCTCCGCGCTCAGGGTCGCCCTCGCCTGCTTTGGCATTTAGTCCGCCGCCACGGCGTCAGGACACGATCTTCGAGGCCTCATAGGGCTTCGGCTCGATGCCGAGCGCTGCCAGCAAGGAGCCGAGCGCGACCATCACGGGATGCATCGCGACGACGGCTTTCGACGTCGCCAGCAGGCGGGCCGCGCGTAGTAAAGACAGCGGCAGCCGGCCGAGCATCTGCGCAAACACCCGCACCCGCGCCGCTGCGCCCTGCGCAGCCTTGTGCTGCACACGGTAGTTGATCGCGCCGATACGCAGACCGCGCTTTGCGATCCAGCCGAGGCTGGTGCGGCTTTGTGGCACGGTCTCGGTGATGACCGCCTCTGTCGTCCAGTGGAACGTCATGCCGGCATCGCGGCAACGCACGAAGAAGTCGCAGTCGCCGCCGCCGAGGAAGTTGAAGCGCAGATCGAAAGCCGGACTGCCGAGCCGGTCGAACGCCGCACGCGTGATCAGACAATTGCCGCAGCCATAGATCAGCGGCACCGCGCCGCTGTAGTCGTAGGCTGGGCGGAAGGCGGGATGACGCGAAAGCCAGGGCTGGCTGTCGTCGTCGAAGTCAGGCAGCACCGGCCCGCCGACCACGTCGGCGCCGGTCGCCTCTGCGGTGCGAACCATCAGCTCGAGCCAGTCGGGCGAGGCGATCTCGTCGTCGTCGATCATCAGGAAGCGGGTCGCTGCGGGAAACAGCGCCTGTGCCGTCTCGAACGCAGCGTTGATCGCCTGACAGTTACCCTGCCGCTGCTCGACAAGGCAGATGCCCTGGAGCCGGCCGTCGGCGAGATACTCCGCGGCAACCGGCGCGCTCTCGCGCCGCGCGGCATCGTTCTCCACCATGACGACGGCGAAGGAACGCGGGGTTCGCTGGCTCGCGAGCGATTCCAGCGTCAGCCGCAGATGCTGCGGGCGGCGGAAGCAGGGAATGCAGACGACAATGCCGACCGACAGGTCGATGACGCGAGAGCTCGCCGCGATCTCCCGGTTGGGATCGCGCACGGCATCCGAGAGCCGGCTGGCGGACAGGTCTGTCGGGATCAGCGTCATGGCGTTCTAGATGCCCGAGATATGTTGAAAAAGCCCTGCGTCAATCGCATGAGCCGGTGACGTCCCGCGAGGACACAGTGCCATGGGACAGATGCGTACCAAAGTGAACGGCCGGACCGAGGCGCGAAACGGCACCATTCCGCGGATCTCTCGACAATGCAGACCTGCCGCCATGCGCTTAACCGCTTTCGCGTGTTTTCCCTGCCAATCCATGCGCGCGTGGTACTGCAAGTCGCAGTCCATCGGCCGCGGACGGCGCGACAGGGACAATGCTGTAGTTAACGGCCATGCGCATTAACCCGACCGTAAGCACCGCGACCGGTGAAGCATCGCGGCACCAGATTTGCTCTTCGGGCATGCGAGACTTTTCCTGTAAATTTGAGTCGAACAAGCGCGGTCAGAAAATATGAACAAGCCAGCCACGATCGATTTCGCGACAGCTACGGCGATCCAGATCCCCGCGGCCACCGCGCAAGCCGAGGCGCTGCACGATCTGGTCCCCGGCGAAGCCCGCGACAGCCTGCTCGCCGTCCACGACGTACTGCGCCGCGAACTGCCGCAGGGCCGGCTCGCCATCTATGAAGCCGGCGGCGGCTCGTGCAGCGTTCTGCCGCCGGAATTGCTGAGCCGCAGCCAGGTCACCGTCGTCGACATCGACGAGGACCAGGTCCGCAACAACACCTATGCGGACGAAGCCATCCGCGGCGACGTGCAGACCTACCGCTTCGGCGGCGAGACCTTCGATCTCGTGATCTGCTACAACGTGATCGAGCATCTGCCCAACGTCGACGCTGCGCTCCTGAATTTTCGCGACGCACTCAAGCGCGGCGGGATGATCCTGATCGGCGCGCCCAATCCGCGCTCGCTGTCCGGCGTCGTCACCAAGTACTCGCCGCACTGGTTCCACGTCTGGTTCTACCGACACATCCGCGGCATTAGGGATGCCGGCCTGCCCGGCGAACCACCGTTCCCGACCTTCTTTCATCCGCTGGTGACGTTGCCGCGGCTCGAAGCGTTTGCGGCCGCCAATGGCCTCGATATGACCTATCGCCGTGAGGTCGAGAGTCCGCGCTATCCCGAGATGCGCCGGCGCAAGCCGCTGTTCGCAGCTCTGGTCGATGCCGGCGCCGCAATGCTGAACGCCGTGCTCCCGCGCGGCACCGACGTTCGCCGCGGCGATTATCACGTCATCCTGCGGAAGAGCTGACAATCATGGCACGCGCGCGGTCCATCGCAGGACGAGCGAAGCCTGGCGGCCTTGCTGCGCGCGGTAACGAACCGTTAATCCCTTGGGGACCCCGGCATCGCGAGTGTCACAGTGACGCGCCGAGGCGCGGCGTGCGCTTAAACGCTTTGTTTGCCATTTCGGTGAATAGTCCCTCAATGAGTATGGTTAATTTTCCCTGTTGCGTTGATTGGGCACCTATATCCCGGGTGCGTGGCGTAAAGCGAAGAGTAACCCCTCAGCCCGCGGTCGTTGGAATGAAAGCTGGGGACTATGCTTGACTACAACCAGCCGATAGATCGGGCCGGACCGGAGGCCCCGCGACAACGGCCTCAAACCGGCTTCAACGTGCTGGAGCTCGTCAATCTGCTCTGGCGGCGGAAGATCGCGATTGCCGCTGCCGCACTCCTCGGTGCGACGCTTGCCGTCACCGTGGGCAAGAGCGTGACGCCCCGCTACACCGCCACCGCCCAGCTCTATGTCGACCCGCGCGAGCTTCAGCTGGTCGATCGCGAGCTCACGCCGCGTGCCCAGGACGTCTCCGGCATGACCATGGTGGTGGAGAGCCAGGCCCGCCTGATCACCTCGAACAGCGTGCTGCTCCAGGTGATCCAGCAGGCCGGCCTCGACAAGGACCCCGAATTCGGCGGCGGTGATGCCAGGAGCCTGATGTCGTCGCTGCTCGGCCTGATCGGCCTTCAGCCCCGCGCGCCGTCCGCCGCGGAAACCAAGGAAGTGCAGCTCGCGGCGCTCGACGCGCTGAACCGGCACATCACGGTCCGCAAGACCGAGAAGAGCTTCATCGTCGACATCGAGGTCTGGTCGACCGATCCGGCGAAAGCGGCGATGCTCGCCAACACGCTGACCAGCGCCTACCTCGCCGAATCCCGCAACTCGCAGGCTTCGGCCGCGCGACGCGCCACCAACGATCTCTCCGGCCGCCTCAAGGAGCTTCGCGAGCGGTTGCGCAGTGCCGAGACCGCGCTCGCCACCTACAAGGCCCAGAACAATTTCGTCGGCACCCAGGACGCGCTGATCAGCGACCAGCAGCTCTCCGCCAGCAACCAGCGGCTTTCCGCGGCCCGCGCGGCGACAATGGACGCACAGGCGCGGCTCGACCAGATCGAGGCGAGCCGGCGCACCGCTGCCGATGCCGGCGCGAATTCGGAGGCGCTGCAATCGCCAACCATCGCGAACCTGCGCGCGCAATATGCCGACGCCCGCAAGAAGTACGCGGAGCAGGCCGGCGAGCTTGGCCCGCGCCATCCGGCGCTGCGCCAGACCGAGAAACAGGTCGAGGATCTCAAGCGCACCATCAACGAGGAGATCGATCGCTTCGCGCAGTCCGCCAAGAACGATCTGACGCGCGCCCGCGACTACGAAGCTTCTCTGAACCGGGCGCTGGAGGCGCAGAAGCGGCAGAGCGTGCAGCTCAGCCAGGCCGCCGTGCGCCTGCGCGAGCTCGAGCGCGAGGCCGATGCCAGCCGCGACGTCTATCAGTCCTTCCTCAAGCGCTCGCGCGAGACCGAGGAGCAGGAGACCCTGAACACCTCGGCGGCCCGCGTCATCGGCGAAGCCACCGTGCCGCAGCGGCGCTCGTTCCCGCCGGCGATGAGCCTGTTCGCCATGATCGGCTTCATCTTCGGCGCGCTCGCGGCTTCGAGCTGGTTCGTCGCGGCCGAGCTCCTGTTCGCCGGCGCCCCCACGCCGGCCCGCCGTGAACGCACACCGGCGCCGCAAGCTCCCCGAGCGCCAGAGACGACGCGGACTTCGGAGATTGCCCGGCCTCAGCAGGCATCGCGCACTCCGGAAGTCGCGCAGGCTCTGCCGGAAGTTGCCGCGCCATCGCTGCAGCCCTCGATGGTCGAAAGGCCCCTGATCGAAAAGCCGCTGATCGCGCGCCTGCAGGAGGCCGATGTCATCCACACGCTGGGTGCCATTCTCGCCACCGGCGGCGGCGTCGACCTGACACGGCTGGGCTGGCCGACGCTGCGCCCCGGCTTCCCCCTGACGAGCCTGCTCAATGCCTGGCGCGACATGCGCGCCGCGGTCACCCGGCGTGCCGGCGGCAAGGCGATGCCGGTGATCGCGCTCGTTGGTGCGAGCGAGACCACCGGGCGCAGCGTGACCGCGCTGAATTTCGCGCTCGCGGCCGCGCGTGACGGTGCCCGCGTCCTGATGATCGATGCCGACCATCAGGCACGCTCGCTCTCGAACAAGGTCACCCGTCCCGGCAAGAGCGAGCCGAGCGCGCTCGGCTGGCTCTCGATCGGCAGCAAGGCCGCGCGCGAGATCAAGACGGTGAACGGCATTTCGGTGCTGCCGGCCGCCGAAGGCGACGCGGGCAAAGCGGCCGAGGCCATCCGCAAGGCGATTTCGCAGGCGCGCGCCGCCGGCGGCTATGACCTCGTGGTCCTCGACGGCCCCGCGATGCCGCTCCCGGCCGGCGGCCGCAAGCTGCTCGACGATGCCGACGCACTGGTTGCGGTACTGCCGACCAGCCTCGACATCAACGACAGCCTGGAAGAGATCCTGAGCACGCTCGGCCGCGCCGAGCGCAAGCTCGTCGGCGTCGTGCTCGACGAACTCGCGCCCGCAACCCAGGCGCGCCAGCGAGGCAGACAATATGCTTGAGCGCCGCGTCAATCTGGACGGCCGGGCCGCAACCGCCGACGTGCCGCGGATCACCGTCGGCGGCCTTCGCATGGCCGCGCTCGACCTGGAAGCGACCGCCGACTTCATGATCGAGGCGACCGATCCGCGTCATCGCATCGGCCGTCCGTTGCACCTGACCTCGGCCAATGGCGAGGTGCTGGCACGCTGCTCGACCGAGCCGGAGACCGAACGCCTGTTCCGCGGCGCCGACCTGATCAACGCCGACGGCCAGCCGCTGGTGGCGGCCTCGAAGCTGCAATCCTGGTTCCCGCTGCCCGAGCGCGTCGCGACCACGGACCTGTTCCACGTCGTCGCGCGCAAAGCCGAAGCGGTCGGCCGCACCTTCTACATGTTCGGCGCCAGCGAGGCCGAGAACGCCGCGGCGGTCGAGAACGTCCGGACGATGTATCCGAACCTCAAGATCGTCGGGCACAGCCACGGCTATCTGCGCGGCGAGGCCCTGCGCGCGAAGGTCGAGGAGATCAACGCGCTCGCGCCGGACTATCTCTGGGTCGCGCTCGGCGTGCCCAACGAGCAGGCATTCGTGGAGCAATACACGCCGTTGCTGACCAATGTTGGCGTTATCAAGACATCGGGCGGCCTTTTCAACTTTTTGTCGGGCAGCCGGTCCCGCGCGCCGCAATGGATGCAGAAATTCGGACTCGAATGGGCCTGGCGCACCTGGCTCGAGCCACGCCGCCTGTTCTGGCGCTATTTGACCACCAACCCCCGCGCACTCTATCTTCTCTTCAGCCGCAAACGGCCTTCCAATCGCTGAGAGAAGAGTAGAAGACGATATGACCGACCGACCGACCGTCCTCGTCACAGGGGGCGCGGGCTATATTGGCTCGCATGCCTGCCGCGCACTGTCTGCCGCCGGCTATCAGCCCGTCGTTTATGACAATCTCTCGACAGGTCATCGCAGCTTCGTCGCCGGCCCCCTGGTGATCGGCGACCTTCTCGACGATGCAGCGTTGGCGCGCGCCTTTGCCGACCACAAGGTCACGGCGGTGATGCATTTCGCGGCGGCGAGCCTCGTCGGCGAATCCATGACCGATCCGCAGAAGTACTACATCAACAATGTGCAGGGCACGCTGTCGCTGCTCCAGGCGATGCGCAACGCCGGCTGCCATCGCATCGTGTTCTCCTCGACCGGCGCCGTCTACGGCAACGCCGATTCCAAGGAGCTGCCGGAAGACTTTCCCTGCGCGCCGATCAATCCCTATGGCGCCTCGAAATGGATGATCGAGCGCATGCTCGCCGACTATCGCGCGGCCTATGGCTTCGGCGCGTTCTGCCTGCGCTATTTCAACGCCAGCGGCGCCGATCCGGCCGGCGGCATCGGCGAACTGCGCGACAACGAGACCCATCTCATTCCGCGGGCCATGATGGCCCTGCAGGGTCATGTCGACTTCGCTGTGTTCGGCGACGACTACGACACGCCCGACGGCACCGCGATCCGCGACTACATCCATGTCACCGACCTCGCCGCCGCGCATGTCGCGGCGCTGAAGCTGCTGGAACAGGGACATGCCGGCGGCAGCTTCAATCTCGGCACCGGCTCCGGCTTTTCGGTGCGCGAGATCCTCAACGCCATCAGGCAGGAGACCGGGCGCGAGGTGCCGCACACCGTCAAGCCGCGCCGCGCCGGCGATCCCACCTATCTGGTCGCCGACCCGTCCGCCGCGCGAAAAGTTCTGAACTTCGTGCCGCGTCACTCTGACCTGCCTACGGTCATCCGCACCGCCTGGGCCTGGCACCAGAAGGCACATCCGTTCAGGTCGCGTTAGGCAACCGTAACACCCGCACCTTGCCTGCCGTCCCTCCAAACGGCTAGAATGGACGTTCGCTGCCGCCGTCGGCGCATCGCTGACGGCCGCATTTCAGGCATTGCCGACGATGATGTCGGCATGCATGGCTCGGCCAATTTGCGCGAGCCAGCTTTTTCCGAGCGTCAAGGCCACGATCAAATCCGCGCGTCGGCCTGTCATCGGGCGCGGATTCCGGGAGTATCGACCGCATGCATCAGGCTGCACGCCTGGAGTTCGAGCGCGTGATGGATGAGTTCGTTCGCTGGCATGTCGTGCCCGGGGACGAGCGCTCGCCTGCGCCTGCCTGGTGGTGGGGGCCTGCCATGGCGGTGGTCGACGATCACGAGCCGATGAGCGGCGCATGGTGCTCCGAGCTCGGCTTGAACGAAGGCGCGAGCTTCGCCGACGGTGCGCGCACGATACTCGCGCTGTTCGTCGAGCAGACCTCGCTGACGGGGCCGCAGGATTTTCCGCGCAAGGCCGAGGCCACGGATCACGAGGTCCGCGAATTGCACCCGCAACCGTCAGACGACAGCGCGTTTCAGCCGTAACGCGGCGGCTTCGCGGGCGACGGGATCCGGCTCCGGCTGGAGCGGCGGCGCGATCGGCAGAACCATCGGCCGCAGCAGTTCGGCCATCTGCCGGGCCGGCAGCGGCTTCGAGATCAGGAAGCCCTGCATCTCGTCGCAGCCATGGGTGCGCAGGAACGCCTCCTGCTCGACGTTCTCGACGCCTTCGGCGACGACGGTCATGCCGAGCGCCTTGCCCATGCTGATGATCGCCTGCGCGATCGCCTGGTCCTCCGAATCCTGCGGCAGGTCACGCACGAAGGAACGGTCGATCTTGATGGTGTCGATCGGAAAGTGCTTCATCAGCGACATCGACGAATAGCCGGTGCCGAAATCGTCGATGGCGAGGCGGATGCCGCGGCTCTGGATGGCGTCGAGCACCTTGAGCGCGCGCCCGACATTGCGCATCATCATGCTCTCGGTGACCTCCAACTGGAGCAGCACCGGCGACATGCCGGAGGCCGCCAGCGCCTCGTCGACATCCTGCAACAGATGTTCGTCGACGAACTGCCGCGGCGACAGGTTCACCGCCATCGACAGCGGCAACAGGCCGCGGCGCTGCCACGCCATCGCCTGCGCGCAGGCCTCGTTCAGCACCCAGCGGCCGATCGGCACGATCAGCCCGGTTTCTTCCGCAAGCGGAATGAACTGTGCCGGCGAGACGTTGCCGAGATCGGGATGTGCCCAGCGCAGCAGCGCTTCCACGCCGGTGATCTGGCCGGTCTCCATGTCGACCTTGGGCTGGTAGTTCAGCGAAAACTGCTCGCGCTCCAGCGCCCGGCGCAGCGCGCTCTCGAGCGACAGCCGCTCGATCGACTGCGTCTTCACTTCCTTTGAGAAGAAGCGGTAGCCGTTCTTGCCGTCCTCCTTGGCGAGATACATCGCCATGTCGGCGTTCTTGGTCAGCGTCTGCGCGTCGGAGCCGTTGGCCGGATACATCGCGATGCCGATCGAGGCCGTGGTGTGGCACTCGTGGCCGGCCAGCTCCATGGGCTCGGCGAGCGCCGCGAGCAACCCGGTCGCAATCCGCTGCACGTCGTCGATCTCGCCGCACTGGTCGAGGATCACCACGAACTCGTCGCCGCCGAGGCGCGCCACCACGTCGCTTGTCCGCAGCGCACCGCGCAGCCGGTTCGCCACTTCGAGCAGGAGCAGATCGCCGGCCTCGTGGCCCAGCGAATCGTTGATGACCTTGAAGCGGTCGAGATCGATGAACAGAACCGCAAAACGGTGATCGTGGCGCTGCGCGGCGTCGATCGCCTCGCGCAGCAGCCCGTTGAAGGTCTCGCGGTTCGGCAGGTCGGTCAGGCTGTCATGCGAGGCGAGGTATTCGATTCGCTCGTCCGCCTGGTTCTTCTCGTCGGTGCGATCGAAATTCTCCATCGCAAAGGAGACGTTGTCGGCGAGGCGCTGCAGCAGCTCGACGAACTCGGACGTGAAGGTGCCCGGTTCGGTCGACATGTAGATCATGACGCCGACGGCCTGGTCGTGCGCGATGAGCGGAAACGCCGCGCCCGACCGTGCGCCGTCGCCGCGGACGACGGCATGGAAGACACGGACGCGATCGTCGTTGAGATAGTCGTTGCTGATGCAGGGCTGGCGTGTGCGGAATGCCGTGCCGCTCATTCCGCGCCCCTCGGGACGCTCGGGGTCGATGGAGAGGCGGATGTTGCGCGTGGTTTCGGCGGACGGCCCGGCCGCGGCCACGATCTCGAGCTGGTCGCTGTCGGCCCTGGCCAGCGCGATCGTCGTCGAGGTGAACTTGGCGCCGTTCGATGCCGCGAGGCAGACGAGGTCGAACAGCTCGGCGCGCGACTTCGCCCGCATGATCGCCTCGTTGGTGGCGCTCAGCGCCGCGAACATGCGCGTCAGGCGCTCCTTCTGCGCCTCGGTGCGGGCCTTTTCCTCGGCCCGATCGAAATTGTCGAGCGCGAACGAGACGTTCTCGGCAAGCCGCCCCAAGAGCTGGATCAGGTCCGGCGTGAACGCGCTTTCGTCGACTGAAAGGAACAGCAGCACGCCGACCGCCTTGCTGCCGTTGCTGAGCAGCGGGAAGCAGGCCCCCGATCTCGTGCCCTGAATGCGCGCGATCTGGTGCCAATGCGCCGTGCGGATGTCGGTGAGAAGCTCGTTGGCGACGCAAGGGATGCGCGTGCGGAAGGCGGTGCCGGTCAACCCCCGGCCTTCCGGATCTTCCGCCGACGTCGAGAACCGCCACGACTTGACCTGGTAGCAGCTCTCACCCTTGGTCATGGCGATGTCGAGGTAATGTCCGGTTTCGTCCACCAGCGCGATGGTCGCGGAGGAGAAGGTGCCGCCGAGCACCGCGGCTTCGCAGACCACCTCGAACAATTCGGCGCGGGTCTTCACCCGCATGATGGCTTCGTTGGTCGCGCTCAGCGCCTCGAGCATGCCCCGCAGACGATTGCGCTGGATTTCGGCCTTGGCCTTTTCATCTGCGCGATCGAAATTCTCCAGCGCGAAGGCGACGTTGGCCTGAAGCTTGCGCAACAGCTCGACGAACTCGGGCGTGAAGGTACCGCGCTCCGGAGAATTGAACAGGAACACGCCCTCGACCCGGTCGCCATTCAGGAGCGGCAGCGCCGCGGACGACGCGATGCCGGTGCGGCGGGCGCTGGCCTGCCACGGCGCAATGCGGTCGTCGGCGAACACGTCGTTGCTGACCGAGGGCTGGCGCGTGCGGAACGCAGTGCCGGTCAGCCCGCGTCCCTCCGGCACCTGGTCGGAGGTGGAGAACTTGAAGGTGCGGACCTGTTCGGCGTTCGGCCCATAGCTGGCGACCACGCGCAGCAGCTCGGCACGATGGTCGGCGAGCGCAATGGTGACCGAGGTGAACTTGGCGCCCTTCGCCGTCGCCTCGCAGACGAGGTCGAACAGCTCGGCCCGCGTCCGCGCGCGCAGGATCGCCTCGTTGGTGGCGCTCAGCGCCGCATACATGCGGGCGAGACGCTCTTCTTCCCCGGCGATCCTGGCCTTCTCCGACTCACGGTCAAAATTCTCAATCGCGAACGAGACGTTCTCCGCCATGCGCAGGAGCAGCGCGACGACTTCCTCGTCCTTGGCCCACGACCTGCTGACGAAGGACAACAGCACGCCGACGCTTTCGCCGTGCTTGATCAGCGGCGCGACCACGCAGGCGGCGACACCGGTGTTGACGTTGGCCTGCTCCCACGGGGTTCCCCGGGTGCGGCTGGCGAGATCTTCCTCGATGACGGCCTTCTGCGTCCGGAACACCTCGCCGGAGATGCCCTTGCCATAGGGATTCTCCGGATCGATCGAATAGCGCGCCTGGGTGACCAGCTCCAGATTCTGTCCCGTAGATGCGACCGGCTTCATCCAGTGCGAACCCGGTTCGCGGAGCAGGACGATGGTCGCAAGCGACTTGCCGCCATGCACGGAGGCGTCGCACACGAGCTGGTAGAGCTCCTGCTCGGTCTTGGCGCGGAGAATGGCCTCGTTGGTGGCGCTGATGGCGCCGAACATGCGGTTGAGCCGCCGCGTCGCCCGCTCGCTGGTCTGCCGCGCCGTCTCACGCGCGAAATTGTCGAGGGCATAGGAGATGTTGGCCGACATGCGCTCGAACAGCGACACCATCTGCTCGTTCAGCGAGCCGGCTTCGCTGCGGGTCACGTACAGCACGCCGACGCTCTTGCCGTTGCAGAGTAGCGGCAGCGCCGCGGCAGCGCCAATGTGGGCCTTGGCGGCGCCCTCGCGCCACGCCAGCGAGCGCGGATCGTTCAGATAATCGTTGCTGACGCACAGCCTCTGATCGCGAAACGCCTCGCCGCCGACGCCCAATCCTTCCGGCGTGCCGGCGTCCGTGGTGATCTCGATCGAGCGCAGCCGCTGGATATCGTCGCCGCAGCCGGCCGCAAAGCAAAGCCGCCGGCCGTCCGGTCCCACCAGGAACACGGCCACGGCCAAAAAGTCCCCGCTCGAAAACCCGGCGTCGCAGACCTTCTGGTACAGCTCGTCCGGCGATTTCGCGTAGAGGATCGCTTCGTTTATGGCGCTCAACGCCGCAAAGGTGCGCGCGAGTGTCGTCGGCACGATCTCAGCTCCCGGGCATTTCTGCCTAATTTTCCCGGGTACTTTATGAACGGCCATCGCCTAAGTGGTCGTTATTGCGTGTCGCAAACCGTCGATCAGAGTGAACGAGCTGCGAACGACCCCCGCCAAACTGTCGAGAATACCGCCGGCCGGAACGAATCTTCGACCAAAGGCGCGCTCTCTTTACGAATTTGCAGCCCTGTATTGGTTTACGGGAGATTGATATCGGTCCTGCGCTTTGAGACGATGGTCCCCAACAAGCGCCCGCCAGCTATCATGATAAGGGCGATGACCGGGGAAACGCCATGCCGATCGTCAGGGCCGACCGCCTCACGCGCATCAGCGCCGCCCTGCTCCAGGCGGCGGGAGCTTCCCAGGAAGAGGCCGATGCGGTCGCGACCGGCTGCGTCAACGCCAATCTCGCCGGCCACGACTCCCACGGTGTGATCGCGGTTCCCACCTATATCGACCGCATCAAGGCCGGGCACATCGTTCCCGGCGCGACATGGACCATCATCCAGGAATCGCCGACCACGACCGTAATCGACGGCCATTGGGGATTTGGTTTCCACGTCAACGCCAAGGCAATGGCGCTGACGATCGAGAAGGCGAAGACGGCGAACGTCGCCGCCTGCACCGTGTTCCGGCAGAGCCATGTCGGCCGCCTCGCCGCTTATCCGCTGATGGCGATGCGCGAAGGCATGATCGGGATTGCGACCGCGGACTCCGGCCGCTCGCCGAAGCACGTGGCGCCGTTCGGCGGCAAGGAGGCGCGGCTCGGCACCAACCCGATCTCGATCGCGGTGCCGTCCGATCTCGATGCGCCGTTCTACCTGGACATGGCGACCTCGGCGGTCGCCGCCGGCAAGATCCAGCTCGCTGTGGCCCGCGGCGATAAGATCCCGACGGGATGGATCATCGATGCCGAGGGACGGCACACCAACGACCCGACCCAGTATCGCAAGGGCGGCGCGCTGCTGCCGCTCGGCGGCACCGAGGGCTACAAGGGCAGCGGGCTTGCCGCCATGGTCGAGGTGCTGTGCGGCCTGCTCACCGGTCTCGGCTTCGGCGTCGAGCCGACGGGGCGGCACAATGACGGCTGCTTCATGGCGGTGTTCAACGTCGCCGCGTTCCGCCCGCTGAAGGAGTTCAAGCGCGAGGTCGCCGAATTCGCGCGCTATCTGAAATCGACCCCGCCCTCCGAGGGCAGCACGGGCGTCTACTATCCCGGCGAGATCGAGGGCGTGCGCGAGCAACAGCGGCTGCGTGACGGCATCGAGGTCGAGGATGCCACCTGGGACAAGCTGCGCGCGCTGGCGCGGGAATACCGGCTCGACACGGTGCTCGATCTGGCCTGACGCAATTCGGAGAACAGCAGCATGACGCGGCAGATGGTACTGGTCGGCTTCCTCCAGGCGCAAAACTGCACCAATTTGCCGAGCTCCTGGCGGCATCCGGACTCGCGCGACGATTCGATGTCGGCGGATTACTATCAGGAGATCGCCAGGATCCTCGAAGCCGGCAAGTTTCACATGGCCTTCTTCGACGATCGCCTGGCGATGCCGGACCGCTACGGCAACGACCACGCCCATACCGTCGAATACGGCATCCGCTGCGTGAAGATGGACCCGCTGATCGTGCTGACCACGATGGGCATGGTCACCGACAAGCTCGGCCTTGGCGCGACCTGCTCGACCACCTATTACGAGCCGTTCGACGTCGCGCGCCGCTTCGCGACGCTCGACTTGATGTCCGGCGGGCGCGCGGGCTGGAACGTCGTCACCTCGCTCAATGACGGCGAGGCGCTCAACATGGGCCGGGACTCCCATCCCGAACACGATTCCCGCTACGACCGCGCCGACGAGTTCATGGAGGTCGTCCTCGGCCACTGGGACACGTGGGAGGACGGCGCGCTCATCATGGACAAGAGGAGCGGCCGCTTTGCCGATCCGGCCAAGGTGAAGCGGCTCGATCACAAGGGAGCAGCCTTCAAGTCGCGCGGGCCGTTCACCGTGCCGCGTTCGCAACAGGGCCATCCTGTCATCATCCAGGCCGGCGCATCCGGCCGCGGCCAGCGCTTTGCCGGCCGCTGGGGCGAGGTGATCTTCACCGCCGCGCGCAACCTCGCCGCGGCCAAGGAGGGTTATGCGGCCGTGCGCAACGAGGCGGCCAAAGCCGGCCGCGATCCCGAGCAGATGTTCCTCTGCAACCTGACGACGCCGGTCTGCGGCGCGACCAAGGCCGAAGCCGAAGACAAGATGGCGCTGATCAACAAGCTGCCGCTCCAGATCGACGCGCTGTCGCTGCTCGCCGAAGCGCTCAATTACGATTTCGCCTCCAAGGACCTCGACGCGCCGCTGACCACGGAAGAGCTGAAGAGCATGCAGGGCATTCTGGGCATCCGCGACGGCGTGCTGAAGAATTCAGGCAAGAGCAATCCGAGCGCGCGCGATTTCGTCACCTTCTCCAGCCGCGGCCAGGTGCAGGACGCGATGGTCGGCGGCCCCAAGGAGATCGCGGACAAGCTCGAAGAGATGTTCGTCGAGCGCGGCTGCGACGGCTTCGTCATCGCGGCCACCTACGTGCCCGGCTCCTACGCCGATTTCGTTCGCCATATCGTGCCGGAATTGCAGCGGCGCGGCTTGTTCCAGAAGGACTATCGCGGCAAGACGCTGCGGGAAAATCTCGGCTTGAGGCGGCCTGCCGCCGGCGCCTGGAAGGTGCAGCCGCGCGATGCTGCGGAATAACTGGAGGATCCGACATGCGCTGGCTGAAATTCTCCGCCTCGGACAAGACCTCCTGGGGGATCGTTGAAGGCGACCGGGTCATCGCAATCGACGGCGATCCCTTCCGCGAATGGCAGCGCACCTCGCGCACGCTTCCGCTTGGCGAGGTGAAGATCGAGCTGCCGCTGATCCCGCGCACCTTCTATTGCGTCGGCCTGAACTATTTGAAGCACCTGAAGGAGGCCGCCGACAAGCGCGGCGAGGTGCCGGCCGTGCCTGACAGGCCCGAGATCGGCTATCGCGCGCAGAACGCGCTGATCGCACACGACGAGGAGGTCGTGATCCCCTCTTTCGCGACGGACAAGATCCACTACGAGGGCGAGCTCGTCGTCGTCATCGGCAAGAAGGTCAAACACCTCACCAAGCAGAACGCGATGGATTGCGTGTTCGGCTACACCATCGGCAACGACGTCAGCGAGCGCAGCTGGCAGAAGGCGGATCGCAGCCTGTGGCGCTCGAAGAACGCCGACACGTTCAAGCCGATGGGCCCGTGGATCGAGACCGAGGCGAATCTCGCCAGGATGGAGACCGTCGTCCGCGTCAACGGCAAGGAGACCAACCGCTTCTACACCAACGACATGATCTTCGGCGTGGTGCCGTTCCTGGTCGAGCTGACCAAGTACTTTACGCTATGGCCGGGCGATGTGATCTGGATGGGCACCGACGGCGCCTCGCCGGACATCAAGCACGGCGATGTCGTGGAGATCGATATCACCGGCATCGGCACGCTGCGCAATCGGTTCGTGCGGGAGCAACGGTAGATCAGCTCGCGCCGCCTGAGCGGCCCTTCACATGATCGATAAAGGCCCGCAACTTCGGCATGATTTGTCGGTGACCGGGATAGTACAGGAACACGCCCGGTGTCATCGGCGCGAATTGCTCCAGGACGGGAACGAGCTTGCCCGCCGCCATGGCACCGGTGGCCAGCGGTGCGGGCACTTGCGCAAGACCCACACCTTCGACGGCGGCTCCGAGCATCGTCGGAAAGTCGTTCGCGATGAAAGGTCCCGCAACCACAATCTCGATCGAACGACCGTTGTCGTCGAGCGACCATGACGCAAGCGCACCGTTCGATCGTCGCAATCTCAAGCACGCGTGCTCGCGCAGATCGTCCGGCCGCTCGGGCCGACCGCGGCGGGCAAGGTAAGCCGGGCTGCCGAGGATAATGAGCGGTAGCGGGTTCGTCAGGCGCACCGCGACCATGTCGGGGGCGATGAACTGGCCCAACCTGATGCCGGCGTCAAAACCTTCGGCTGCGAGGTCGACCAGCTCTTCGCTTGCGGCAAGCTCCACCTCGATCTCGGGAAATGCCCGACAGAACGACGCGATCAGCGGCTCCAGCAGGATCGGCACGACGGAGCGCGGCACGGTGAGACGCAGGAGGCCGGCCGGTCGCTGTCCGAGCTCGCGCCGCCCCGCTTGCCGCGACGAGCTCCTCGAAGGCGGGTCTGGCGCGCGCAAGGAATCTTTCGCCGGCTTCGGTCAAACCGACGCTGCGGGTCGTGCGGATGAAGAGCGCGGCGCCGACGCGCGCCTCGAGCGCGCGTATCGCCTGACTGATGGCCGATGGCGTGACCCCGAGCTCAGCTGCCGCTCGGCGGAAACTGCGATGCTGGGCGACACTCAGGAACGCCTCCACGCCGTCCAGTGCACCGTGCCTGACTGTGAAGTTCTGCTTCATAGCCCGTCAACATTATCGCGAATAGTAACTCGCGGGAAGCGGCCTTACATCCGAATTGCAAATGAGCCGTGCCGTCGCCGCAGCCGCCGCGATCGGAGACATGAAATCGATGAAGACAATCCGCGACGTCGTCCTGAACGTCGTCTTGGCAGTCACCCTCATACTCACAGGCGCAACCTCCATGGCCGATCCTTCACTTGCCCAATCACAGACCGCGGCGCCGACAACGGGGGTCATGGTCATCCTGACCGTCAAGGCGGGCGTCACCCGAGATCAGATCATGGCCGTCATGCCCGATGAAATCAGGCAGACCGTGCAGCTCTATCTCAACGGAACGGTTCGCGAATGGTATTCGCGATCCGACGGGCGCGGCGCCGTATTCCTGTTGAATGTCAGGGATGTCGCCGAGGGACACGCGATCATGGATGGCCTGCCGCTCGCGCGGCGGGAGCTCATGGACCACGACTACATCGCAGTCGGTCCGCTGATGCCGCTCGGTCTGCTGATGGCCAAACCCTGAGCGTCCGCCAACGCCGAACCGACCAGCTTCGACTGCACCCGGCCGGAGAGGCCACCACAAGGACATCCGAACGTGCCGCAAAGCTTCAACCTTCCCTTCGTGCTCAGCGTCGCCGGTGCTTTCCTGACAAGCGCGGTGGTGGCTTCGATCTACGTCTGGCCGGCACTCCGCGTCATGCCGCGCTACGAGGCCCTGAGACTGCTCGCGGCCTTCAACGCGTTCAGGTTCTTCGGCATGAATTTCATGGTGGCGGGATTCGTATCCGCGGAGTTGAGCCCGAATTTCGCCGCCGAGGTCGGATGGGGGGACCTTATTGCCGCCACTCTCGCGCTCGCGTCAATCGCAGCACTCTCCTGGCGATGGTCGATCGCAATTCCGGTGGTCTGGGCGTTCAACGTCTGGGGCACGCTGGATCTCCTGAATGCCTACTACATGGGCGTGACGAAAATCCAGGATCCCGGCCTCTTCGGCGCCGGCATTTATATTCCAGCCCTCTACGTGCCGCTGCTGCTCGTCAGCCATGTTCTCGTCTTCATGATTCTGGTGAGGTCCGGATCGGAAGAAGAAACGGCCTGACATGGCCGCTGGCCGCGATCTCGTGCGTCCACCGCAGTCGACCTCTCTCTAGGGAACGCCGATGAACAGCGATGCTGCTTCCGTTGCCGCCCCGGCCCAGCCTGCCATCCGGCTCGGCTTGATGTGGACCGTTCTATTCACGATCCTGTGGACCTGGCTGATCTACTCGCTCCCCGCACTTCCGCAGAGCGGTTTTCCGGCCCTCGGCGTTCGGCTGCTGGCCCATGGGCTCATTGCGCTCGGCCTGTGGCTCGGGCTCGAAAACACCGCGTTGACGCCAGAGCAACGCCGGGCGACCTGGCTGGTCGTCATGGTCTCCTTCACGCTTTGGGCTGCCCTCGCCTGGACGGCATCCATCAATGGTTCATTCCGCACGGGCGCCTCCTCCTTGCCGCTGCTTCCCGCGGCGATCCTGCTGCCAGTGATCGTCGGCACTCCGGTGCTGATGCTATCGAAGCGGGTCGGACAATTGCTCGATGCAATGCCGGCGACGTGGCTCATCGCCCCTCAGGTTTATCGCATCTTTGGCAGTCAATGGCTCGCTTACTGGCTGCGCGGGGTGCTGCCGGGCGTCTGGGCATTGCCGGCAGGAGCCGGCGACGTGCTGACCGGACTGTTCGCGGTGCCGGTGGCGATCGCCTTGGCGGCCGGGACGGCCGAGGGGCGGACAGGTGCGATCTTCTGGAATATCTTCGGCCTCGCAGACTTCGCCGTTGCGATCGCCCTGGGAATGGCGATGTCGCCTGGCCCGTTCCAGCTCATCGTTCCGGATGGCCCGAGCATGGCCATTGATACCTTTCCGAACGTGCTGACCCCGGCTTTCGTCGTGCCAAGCTCGATCCTGCTGCATGCACTGTCGCTGCGCCAACTGCGCCGGCGCAGCCGGACTGAGGCAGTGTGAGTCCCGTCGTTGTCTCAGAACGGCAGCGCCACGCCGGTCTTGATCTCCTTCAGCACCACATTGCTGCGGACATAGCGGATGCCGGGGATGCGGAACATGAACTCGTCGAGGAATCTGTTATAGGCCGCCATGTCCTGCACGACGACGCGCAAATGATAATCGGCGTCGCCCGTGGTCGCGAAACATTCCAGCACCTCGCGGCGCGTCGTGACCCTGGCCACGAATTCGTCGACGAACTTCGCATCGTGCCGCTCCAGCGAGACGTGGAGGATGGCCGACATCGTAAATCCCGCCTGCTCGCGCGCGACCAGCGCCGCATAGCCTTGGATGACGCCGCTCTCCTCCAGCGCGCGCACCCTGCGCCAGCAGGCGGAAGTGGACATGCCGATCTCGTCGGCGAGCTGCTGATTGGTGGCGCGACCATCCTTCTGAAGGTGGGCGAGTATTCGCGTGTCCTGTTCTTCGATCATGGAGGCCTCCCCGGGCCGAGAACATCTACCAAATTTGATTGCCTTGCGCAAAATTCTACCGAAATTTTGATATATGCGGGACAAATAGGTAAGACCTACCAGCCTCCCAGGCATAATCTTCCAGCTTCAGGCAGGATGCCGCGCGAGGTCCACCATGGACGCCATTCCGTCACTCGACGCTTACGAGCTCTCCGACCGCTACGACCGCGAGGACGGCCGCGTCTTCCTCACGGGTACGCAGGCCATCGTCCGCATCGCACTCGACCAGGCGAAGCGCGACCGTATGCGCGGTCTCAACACCGCCGGCTTCATCTCCGGCTATCGCGGCTCGCCGCTCGGCGGCATCGATCTCGAGCTGTGGCGCATCCAGGAGCGCCTCAAGCGGGACCGCATCGAATTCCTTCCGGCCGTGAACGAGGACCTCGCGGCAACCGCCGTGCTCGGCTCGCAACAAGTCGAGACGCAAGCGGAGCGCGAGGTCGATGGCGTGTTCGGGCTCTGGTACGGCAAGGGTCCCGGCGTCGACCGCTCCGGCGATGCGCTCAAGCACGGCAATGCCTATGGCTCCTCGCCTCATGGCGGCGTGCTGGTGGTCGCCGGCGACGACCATGGCTGCGTCTCCTCCTCGATGCCGCACCAGTCCGACGTCGCCTTCATGAGCTGGTTCATGCCGACGTTGCATCCAGCCGATGTCGGCGAATATCTGGCGTTCGGCGAATATGGCTACGCGCTGAGCCGCTTCTCCGGCATGTGGGTCGGCTTCAAGGCGATCTCGGAGATCGTGGAGTCAGGCGCATCCGTCGCGCTGCGCCCGCCGCGCGCCTTCCGCACGCCCGACTTCACGCCGCCGCCGGGCGGCCTGCATTATCGCTGGCCGGACCTGCCGGGACCGCAGATCGAGGAGCGGCTGGAGGCGAAGAAGCACGCGGTCTATGCCTTCGCAAAGGCCAATCCGATCGACCGCCACATCTACGACATTCCGAACGCCACCTACGGCATCGTCACCACAGGCAAGGCGCATCTCGACCTGATGGAAGCGCTGCGGCTGATGGGCCTCGATGAGGCGGCCTGCCGCAGCATCGGCATCGACGTCTACAAGGTCGGCATGGTCTGGCCGCTGGCGCTACATGACGCGATGGACTTCGTGAAGGGCAAGCGCGAGATCCTCGTTGTCGAGGAAAAGCGCGGCATCATCGAGAGCCAGTTCAAGGAGTATTTCTACGACTATCCCGGCACCAAGCCCGAGCGCATGGTCGGCAAGCATGACGAGCGAGGGGCGCGGCTGATCTCCTGGATCGGCGAATTGTCGCCGCGTGCGCTGGCTGGCGTGCTCGCCCGCCGGCTCGATCCGATGTTTCCGGGCCTCAATCTCGCCGCACGCGCGGCCGCCTTGATGCCTGAAGCCGCCCGCACGATCAACGTCAGCGGTGCGACACGTACGCCTTATTTCTGCTCGGGCTGCCCACACAACACGTCGACAAAGGTGCCTGAGGGCTCGAAGGCGCTGGCCGGCATCGGTTGCCACTTCATGGCGAGCTGGATGGACCGCGAGACGTCGTCGCTGATCCAGATGGGCGGCGAGGGCGTGAACTGGGCAGCGTCATCGAGATTCACCGGCAACAGGCACATCTTCCAGAATCTCGGCGAAGGCACCTACTATCACTCCGGCTCGATGGCGATCCGGCAGGCGATCGCCGCCAAGGCCAACATCACCTACAAGATCCTGTTCAACGACGCCGTCGCCATGACCGGCGGCCAGCCGGTCGACGGCCCCATCAGTGTCCATGCCATCGCGCATAGCGTCCGTGCTGAAGGCGTGGCGCGCATCGCGCTGGTGTCGGACGATCCCGCGCAATTTTCGCCGGCGGACCTGCCCATCGGCGTCACCATCCATCCGCGCGAGGAAATGGACCCCGTGCAGCGCGAGCTGCGCGAGGTCTCCGGCGTCTCCGTCCTGATCTACCAGCAGACCTGCGCCACCGAGAAACGGCGCCGCCGCAAGCGCGGGCAGATGGCCGACCCCAAGCGTTTTGCCTACATCAACGACCTCGTCTGCGAGGGCTGCGGCGACTGCTCGGTCGAATCCAACTGCCTCAGCGTCGAGCCGAAGGAGACGCCGTTCGGCCGCAAGCGGCAAATCAACCTGTCGACCTGCAACAAGGATTTTTCCTGCCTCAACGGCTTCTGTCCCAGTTTCGTGACTGTCGAAGGCGCGACGCGCCGGAAGAAGAGCGCGAGCCAGATCGACGCGGTCGGCCGCGCGGCGACGCTTCCCCTGCCCGCTCCCGTCGCGCTCGACCGTCCCTACGACCTGCTGGTAACAGGCGTCGGCGGCACCGGCGTGATCACCGTCGGCGCGCTGATCGGCATGGCCGCGCATCTCGAACGGAGCGGCGTCTCGGTCCTCGACTTCACCGGCTTTGCGCAGAAGTTTGGCCCGGTGCTGAGCTACATCCGCCTCGCCGCCTCGCCCGAAGCGTTGCACCAGGTCCGCATCGACCAGGGCGCGGCCGATGCGTTGATCGGCTGCGACCTCGTCGTCAGCTCCGCGCCGAAGGCGTCCGGCACCTATCGCCGCGGTACGCGCGCCGCTGTCAACACGGCGGAGATGCCGACCGGCGACGTCGTCCGCTTCCGCGACGCCGATCTCGCTTCGCCCGCCCGCCTGCGCGCGATCCGGCAGGTCGTCGGCAACGACAATCTCGACACCATCAACGCCAACGCGCTGGCCGAACGGCTGCTGGGCGATGCCGTCTATGCCAACATCATCATGCTGGGCTTTGCCTGGCAGCGCGGACTGATCCCCGTCTCGCTGCAAGCGCTGTTGCGCGCGATCGAGCTCAACGGCATCGCGGTCGAGCGCAACAAGCAGGCCTTTGCCTGGGGCCGGATCGCCGCCGCCGATCCGGACTCTCTGCCGAGGGCGGACGATACGCCCAAAACCGAGACGCTCGACCAGCTCATCGCCCGCCGCGCCGATTTCCTCACCGCTTATCAGAACGCGGCCTATGCGGCACGCTACCGGACGATCGTCAATAAGGTTCGCAACGCCGAAGCTGCGCTGAGCAGCGAGGCGATGACCGAGGCCGTCGCACGCGTGCTGTTCAAGCTGATGGCCTACAAGGACGAGTACGAGGTGGCGCGCCTGCACATGCAGACCGGCTTCCTCGACGAACTGAAGCGCGAGTTCGAGGACGGTTTTAGCGTCCAGTATCACCTTGCGCCGCCGTTCCTGCCGTCCGAACGCGACGCCCGTGGCCGTCCGCGCAAGCGCGCCTTCGGCCAGTGGATCCAGACGCCGCTTGCCCTGCTCGCGCGGTTGAAGGGGTTGCGCGGGACGCCGCTCGATCCGTTCGGTTACACCGCCGAGCGGCGCACCGAGCGGGAGCTGATCTCCTGGTATGAGGGCGTGATCGAACGAATGCTCCACGAACTCGACGCGGCGCGCCTGCCCGATTTCATTGCGATCGCCAAGGCTCCGATGGAGATCCGTGGCTACGGCCCAGTCAAGGACATCGCGGTCGCGAAGGTGAAGCCGGAGGTCGAACGGCGTCTCGCCGATGTGATCACAGAGCTGGCCCCGGTTGTTTGGACAGCGCCCCGCTGGATTTAAGTGGATTCCTGCCGGGTTATGCTGAACGCGGGGCTTTACGATTTTGTCGTTGCGTCGGGAGGGCGTAGCCCGACCAGAGCGACGACAAAATCGTCGGCGACGGTCATGCGGCCATCACCATAGCTTGCGTGCCGAAGTAAGCCTCGTCGGGCGTGCGCCCGTCAAGGCTCGAGTGAGGGCGTCCCTGATTGTAGAAGGCCAGATACTTGGCAATTGACGCTCGCGCCTCGGACACGCTGTCGTAGGCGCGGAGATAAACTTCTTCGTATTTGACCGTGCGCCAGAGCCGCTCGACAAACACGTTGTCGCGCCAGGCGCCCTTGCCATCCATGCTGATGGCGATCTTCGCGTCCAGCAGCACATCGGTGAACTCGAGGCTGGTGAACTGGCTGCCCTGGTCCGTGTTGAAAATCGCGGGCCTGCCGTGCTTCGCCAACGCCTCCTGGACCGCTTCGACGCAGAAGGCCGCCTCCATTGTGATCGAGACGCGATGGGCCAGGACCCGTCGGCTGAACACATCGACGACCGCCGCGAGATAGACGAAGCCACGCCGCATCGGAATGTAGGTGATGTCCATTGCCCACGCATGGTCGGGCCGCTCGATCTTCAATCCGCGCAACAGGTACGGGTAGATCTTGTGACCCGGAGCCGGCTTGCTCGTGTTCGGGCGACGATAGACCGCCTCGATCCCCATGCGCTTCATCAGCGTCGCGATGTGGCGGCGACCGGCGTATACCCCCTCCCGCCGCAGCAACGATCGCAGCATACGCGCTCCCGCGAAGGGATAATCGAGATGCAGCTCATCGAGCCGACGCATCAAGGCAAGGTCCTCGGCCGAAACTGGCCGAGGTTCATAGTAGACCGTGCTGCGAGCCAGCTTCAGGACCTTCGCCTGGCGCACGATAGAAAGATCATGACCGCGGTCGATCATCGCTTTGCGCTCAGCAGGCCCGCCTTGGTGAGCGCGCCGGACAAAAAATCGTTTTCCAACGCCAGCTCGCCGATCTTGGCATGCAACGCCTTCAAATCGACCGGCGTCTCGGCCGATGTCTTGTCATGCCCAAACACGCCGGCGGCGCCTTCCAGGAGCTGGTTTTTCCAGATCGTGATCTGGTTCGGATGAACATCAAACAGTTGCGCCAGCTCCGCCAGTGTCTTGTCTCCTTTGACCGCAGCCAAAGCAACCTTCGCCTTGAATGCCGGAGAATGCGTCCGGCGGCTCTTCTTCGTCATCTTCGCTCCTGATTCGCAGCAAGAATCCTCGCCGCTGTCAGGCAGAAAATCCACTCAAGCTACTGTCCGAATTTGCGGGGCCAGCTCTCACGGCATCGCCGGCAGAAATGCGCGCCCACGGTTGACGTGAAACACCGATCCCGGCAGCAATGCCGGCATTCCCGTGTCCAGATTCCGATCGCGCTCGGCGCGACGAGCAAATTGCCGATTGGCCTTGAGCTCGACGGCCCGGCAGGCAGCGATCGTCGCTTGCTCGCGATCGGCATCGCGCTTGACGGCGTGTTCGGGCGGCTGCCGCCGCCGCACCGGTCATGAATAAGGATTGATCAGCTTCTGCTGCTCGGCGCTGTGCGCCACCAGCATGTCGATGAAGGTTCTCACCTTCGCCGACAGATGATGTTTGTGCGGATAGACAGCGTTCATGGACAGCTCGACCGTCCGATATTCCGGCAACAGGCGCACGAGGCGGCCGGCCTCGAGGTCGTCCTGAATGAGAAACCCCGCCATCAGGCAGACGGCAGCGCCCCCCAGCGCGACCTTCCGCAGCGCTTCTCCGCTGTTGGTGACGAAGCTGCCGGATATCCGTACCGATGCCGGCGTGCCCTTGCGATCGAGGAAGCGCCATTCATCGCCAAACGGATAGTTCAGGTGACGGCCGCAATTATGCGCAGCGAGCTCGTCGAGCTTCTGCACCCGGCCGTGCTTCTCGATATATTCGTGGGAACAGCACAGCACGTGACGCCAGGTGGCGAGGCTCCGCACGATCAGGCTCGAATCCGGCGGCGGCGTCATGCGCAGGGCAACGTCGTAGCCTTCCTCGATGAGATCGACATCGGCCTCGCCCATGCGCAAATCGATCTTGAGCTCCGGATAGGCCGACAGGAGTTTCGCCACAACCGGCGCGACGAACGGGACCATGTGCGTGGCGACGTGGACGCGCAACGTGCCGCGGGGCACCGACTGCAATTCGCTCGCGATATCGTCGGCCTGTTCGATATCGGCGAGGATCTGGACGCAGCGGTCGTAATAGGCCTTGCCGATCTCGGTGAGGTTGACCCTGCGCGTGGTGCGCTGAAGCAGCCTCACGCCGAGCCGGTCTTCCAGCGCCTGGACGTGATTGCTCACCATGGTGGTCGACATGTTGAGCTTGCGGGCTGCTGCGGAGAAGCCGCCGGTCTCGACCACCCGGCTGAAGACTTCGAGGCTGGTCAATCGGTCCATGCCGCCTGATTATCCGCTCTTGATCGATAATCTCAAGGTTTTCGCCCCGATTATCTACCAGATCATCCCGCGTGTGACATGGCGCATGGGTTAGCAGCAATCGCTCGACAGGTGCGGCAATCGCTCTGGGGCAGTCGCACGTCTGGTCCGGTAGACCACACAGTAGGGCGAGCCCCCGGACTATCCACCCCTAATGGATAATCCTTCCGGCATTTCGCCGATTATCGCTCGAACTGGAAAGACCGATAGTCCCTGCCAGCCGATAGGAGACCGTCATGTCCGAGATGCCCCGCACCGAGAACTTTCAGCAAGCAACTGAAATCACTCAAGATTATTCCAAGTCGCCGCAGCTTGTGCCGATCCGTAACAAGCTCCGGCGCGCGACCCTGATACTCGCACTCCTCGCGGGCACGACAGCGGTTGTCTATTACGGACACGACTACTGGATCAACGGCCGCTATCTCGAGACGACCGACGACGCCTATGTCAAGGCGGACTCCACGATCGTCGCGCCGAAGGTTTCCGGCTACATCGCGAAGGTCCTGGTCGGCGACAACGAAAAGGTCAAGGCCGGCCAGGTGCTGGCCAGGATCGACGATCGCGACTTCAAGGCGGCGCTCGATCAGGCCCGCGCCGATGTCGCCGCCGCGGAGGCTTCCGTGCGCAACCTCGATGCCCAGCTCGAACTGCAACAGCCGATCATCGAGCAGAGCACGGCCGATGTCACGGCTGCGGACGCCAATCTGAAATTCGCCCAGGAGGAACGCGCCCGCTACGACGACCTGATGAAGTCGGGCTCCGGCACGATCCAGCGCGCGCAGCAGACCGATGCGGCGCTGCGCGCCAGCAACGCGCAATTGCAGCACGCCAAATCGGGCCTTCTGGCCGCACAGCGCAAGGTCGACGTGCTCACCACCCAGCGCGCCCAGGCCACGGCCCAGCTCGAACGCGCCCGCGCGGTCGCGCAGCAGGCGGCGTTGAACCTGTCCTATACCGAGATCACCGCACCGGTAGACGGCACGGTCGGCGCCCGTAGCTTGCGCGTCGGCCAGTACGTGCAGTCCGGCACGCAGTTGATGGCGGTGGTGCCGCTCGATGCGGTCTATGTGGTCGCGAACTTCAAGGAGACGCAACTCACCCATGTCCGCGCCGGCCAGCCGGTCGAGCTGCGCGTCGACAGCTTCCGCAGCCAGACCCTGCGCGGTCATGTCGACAGCCTGTCGCCGGCCAGCGGGCTCGAATTCGCGCTGCTGCCGCCCGATAACGCCACCGGCAATTTCACCAAGATCGTGCAGCGCGTCCCGGTGAAGATCGTGCTCGACGATCACAGCCTCACCGGCCTGCTGCGGCCCGGCATGTCGGCGGTGCCGACCGTCGACACCAAGGCCGCTGTGCTGGCTGAGCGCGAGACGGCAAAGCGCCTCGCTGACAACACCTCGCGCCCGAACGGCGGCTGACGTCGAGGGGCATGCGGCAGGATTATCAAGCCCTGCCGCATGATCCTTCCAGGACTTCCTCGATTATCGAAACCATCCACCCAGCGCATCCTGTCTCCGTAACCGAGACGAGGCTTCCATGAGCACGCTCCAACCGACCGTCAACGCCGCCTCCGCCGCCAACTTCCCCGCGCCGGCCGCGGCTCCCACGATTCCGGCCGTGTCGGCCAAGACCTGGATCGCGGTGATCGGCGCGACGCTCGGCGCCTTCATGGCGGTGCTGAACATCCAGATCGTCAACGCCTCGCTCGCCGACATCCAGGGCGCGATCGGCGCCGGCATCGACGACGGCGGCTGGATCTCGACCTCCTATCTGATCGCGGAGATCGTGGTGATCCCGCTGTCGGGCTGGCTCGCCCAGGTGTTCTCGATCCGCATCTACCTCCTCACCAACGCGATCTTATTTCTGGTGTTCTCGGCGGCCTGCGCGCTGGCGCAGGACCTGCCGCAAATGATCGTCCTTCGCGCCGTGCAGGGCTTTAGCGGCGGCGTGCTGATCCCGATGGCGTTCACACTGATCATCACGCTCTTGCCGAAGGCGAAACAGCCGATCGGACTTGCGCTGTTTGCGATCTCTGCGACATTCGCACCCGCCATCGGCCCGACCATCGGCGGCTATCTCACCGAGAATTGGGGCTGGGAGTACATCTTCTACGTCAACCTGGTTCCCGGCACGCTGATGATCGCGATGCTGTGGTTCTCGCTGGAAGCGAAGCCGATGAAGCTGTCGCTGCTGCGCGAGGGCGACTGGCCGGGTATCGTCACCATGGCGATCGGCCTCTCCGCGCTGCAGACCGTGCTGGAAGAAGGCAACAAGGACGACTGGTTCGGCTCGCCCTTCATCGTCAAACTGTCCATTATCGCCGTCATTGCGTTGACCGCTTTCCTCGTGATCGAGCTGACTGCGAAGAAGCCGCTGTTGAACCTGCGTCTGCTGGTTCGCCGCAATTTCGGCTTCGGCATCCTCGCCAACTTCCTGCTCGGTATCGCGCTGTACGGTTCGGTGTTCATCATGCCGGTCTATCTGTCGCGCATCCAGGGCTACAATGCCGAACAGATCGGCATGGTTCTGGCTTGGACCGGCTTGCCGCAGCTGTTGCTGATCCCTCTGGTGCCGCGGCTGATGCAACGCTTCGACGCCCGGATCATCATCGGCGTCGGCTTTGCGCTGTTCGCGGCTTCCAATTTCATGAACATCTATATGACGAATGACTACGCCACCGATCAGCTGTTCTGGCCCAACGTCGTTCGTGCTGTCGGACAGGCGTTTGTATTCGCGCCGCTCTCGGCCGTCGCCACGGCCGGAATCGAGCCGGAGAATGCCGGCTCCGCATCGGGCCTATTCAACATGATGCGCAACCTCGGCGGCGCCATCGGCATTGCGCTGCTCCAGACCGTGCTGACCAAGCGCGAGCAGTATCACTCCAACGTTCTGATGCAGTCGGTCTCGATGTTCGAGCAGGCCACCCGCACGCGGCTGGAACAGCTCACTCAATATTTCGTCAATCACGGCATCCTCGATCGTGCGGATGCGTCGCATCGTGCCTATGTCGCAATCGGCCATATCGTGCAGAAGCAGGCCTATATCCTGGCCTTCAGCGACACCTTCTACCTGCTCGGCATGGCGCTGATCGTGGCCCTGATCGCCGTCCTCTTCCTGAAGAAGCCCGGCCAGACCTCGGCCGGTGGAGCCCACTGACGTCACCCCAGCAAAAGGAGAACGACCATGAAGCCCCGCATGAACTACTATCAGGCCGCGCCCGACACGCTCAAAGCCCTGATCGCGGTGGACGATCAGATCAAGGCCAGCGGCCTGGAGCAATCCCTGATCGAACTGGTCAAGACACGGGCGTCGCAGATCAACGGTTGCGCCTTCTGCATCAACATGCACACCGAGGACGCCCGCAAGCGCGGCGAGACCGAACAGCGGCTCTATCTTCTCAATGCCTGGCGCGAATCTCCGCTCTACACCGATCGCGAGCGCGCCGCCTTGGCCTGGACCGAAGCGGTGACGCTGATCTCCGAGACGCACGCCCCCGACGACATCTACGAGCAGGTCCGCGCGCAGTTCTCGGAGCAGGAGACGGTCAACCTCACCACGCTGATCGGCACCATCAACGCGTGGAACAGGATCGCGATCTCGTTCCGCGCGGTCCATCCGGTGAAGGTGAAGGCGTCGGTGGCGTGAGGGGTGGTGTCAGTGGCGGCGTGCTGGACGCAACGCCGCTACCACACGCTCAACTGTCATGCCCCGCGAAGGCGGGGCATCCAGTACGCCGCAGCCTCTCGATTCATTCACGGGCGTCACGGAGTACTGGATCGCCCGCCTTCGCGGGCGATGACACCTGAGGTGCGTCCTAAACCGCCGTCGCCTTGGCGAATTCCACGTAGATCTCGCGCAGACGCGTCGCCATCGGGCCGGGCTTGCCGTCGCCGATTGTCTTGCCATCAATCGCGACCACCGGCTGCACGAACGACGAGGCCGAGGTGATGAAGGCTTCCTTGGCGGCCAGCGCCTCGGCGACCGTGAAGGACCGCTCCTCGACGCGGAGCTGACGTTCTTCCGCGAGCGCGATCACGGCCTTGCGCGTACAGCCCGGCAGAATCGCGTTGGAGTTCTTGCGCGTGACGATGACATCGTCCTTCGTCAGGATGAACGCCGACGATGAACCGCCCTCGGTGACGTATCCATCCTGCAGCATCCAGGCTTCGCCTGCACCGGCCTCCGCCGCGGCCTGCTTCGCCAGCACCTGCGCCAGCAGCGCCACGCTCTTGATGTCACGCCGCTCCCAGCGGATGTCGGGCACGGTGATCACGTTGATGCCGGTCTTGGCCGAGGCGGCATTGATGATGTCCTTTTCCGAGGTGAACATCACCAGGCTCGACCTGACATCAGCCTTGGGGAACGGGAAGTCGCGGCCCTTGTCGGCGCCGCGCGTAACCTGGAGATAGACGAGGCCGCTCCCGAGCTTGTTGCGCGCGATCAGTTCCTTCTGCAGCTCGGTGATGCGGTCGACCGTCTCCGGCAGCCTCAAGCTGATCTCGCCGACGGAACGCTCCAGCCGCGCCAGATGCGAGGCGTTGTCGACCAGCTTGCCGTCCAGCACGGCCGAGACCTCGTAGATGCCGTCGGCGAACAGGAAGCCGCGGTCGAGAACCGAGATTTTGGCGTCCGAGAGCGGGACGAATGAGCCGTTGACGTAGGCGATCGAGTCCAAGGCAGGTCTCCTGGCGGGAAAAGGGGATTTGGCCACGGGTATAGGAGATTTAGCGAGCCCGATAAACCCTCGATCCGTCATTCCGGGGCATTCGCAAAGCGAATGAGCCCGGAATCTCGAGATTCCGGGTTCGATGCTTCGCATCGCCCCGGAATGACGGCGCCGGTTAATGCGACAGAATCTTCGACAAGAACTTCTGCGCGCGGTCGCTGCGCGGCTTGCCGAAGAAATCCTCCTTCGCCGCGTCCTCGACGATCTCGCCGCGATCCATGAAGATCACGCGGTTGGCGACCTTGCGGGCAAAGCCCATCTCGTGCGTGACGACCATCATGGTCATGCCCTCGCGGGCGAGATCGACCATGACGTCGAGCACCTCGCTGACCATTTCAGGATCGAGCGCCGAGGTCGGCTCGTCGAACAGCATGACGATCGGATCCATCGCGAGCGCGCGCGCGATCGCAACGCGCTGCTGCTGGCCGCCGGAGAGCTGCGCCGGGAATTTCTGCGCCTGCTCCTTCAGGCCGACGCGCTCCAGGAGCTGCATGCCTTTCGCCACCGCCTTGTCGTACGGCCGTCCCAGCACCTTCTGCTGGGCAAGGCAGAGGTTCTCGATGATCTTGAGATGCGGGAACAGCTCGAAGTGCTGGAACACCATGCCGACGCGCGAGCGAAGCTTCGGCAGGTCGGTCCTGGGATCGTTGACCTTGGTGCCGTCGACGCTGATGTCGCCCTCCTGGAACGGCTCGAGCGCGTTGACGCATTTGATCAGCGTCGACTTGCCCGAACCCGAGGGACCGCAGACCACGACGACCTCGCCCTTGGTGACGCTGGTGGTGCAGTCGGTCAGCACCTGGAAGGTCGGGGTGTACCATTTGTTGACGTGGCTGATTTCGATCATGACCGACACGCTCTATCGAATGATGGCGATGCGCGCCTGGAGGCGACGCACGCCGAAGGACGCGACACAGGAAATGGTGAAGTAGACGACGGCGGCGAACAGGTACATCTCGACCAGGCGGCCGTCGCGCTGCGCGACCTTGCTCGCCGCGCCCAGAAAGTCCGGGATCGAGAGCACGTAGACCAGCGAGGTGTCCTGGAACAGCACGATGGTCTGCGTCAGCAGCACCGGCAGCATGTTGCGGAACGCCTGCGGCAGCACGACGTAGCGCATGGTCTGGGCGTAGGTCAGGCCGAGCGCGTTGGCGGCGGCGGGCTGGCCGCGCGAGATCGACTGGATGCCGGCGCGCATGATCTCGGAGAAGTACGCCGCCTCGAACATGATGAAGGTGATGAGCGAGGAGGCGAACGCGCCGACGCTGATCGGCCGCGACGCGCCGGTCACCCACTGCCCGATATAGGGCACCAGGAAGTAGAACCAGAAGATGACCAGCACCAACGGCAGCGAGCGCATGAAGTCGACATAGACGCCGGCGATGCGGCCGAGCACCTTGAAGCCCGACAGTCGCATCAACGCGATCGCGGTGCCGAAGATCAGGCCGCCGAGGCCCGCCAGCGCCGTCAGGGTCACCGTGAACGTCATGCCCTCGTAGAACAGGTAGGGCAGCGCGCGGCGGATGACGTCGAAATCGAGATTACCGAACATTGCGCTATTTCCCCGTGATGTAGCCGGGGATCGCGACATAGCGCTCGAGGAAGCGCATCGCGGTCACGACGACGGCGTTGACGAGGAGATAAAGGATGGTCGCGGCGGTGAAGGCCTCGAACACCTGGAACGAGAATTCCTGCATCGAGCGCGCCTGTCCGGTCAGCTCGATCAGGCCGATGGTGATGGCCACCGCCGTGTTCTTGATGGTGTTGAGGAACTCGGAAGTCAGCGGCGGCAGGATGATGCGGAACGCCATCGGCAGCAGCACGTAGCGATAGCCCTGCACGGTGGTGAGCCCGAGCGCGGTCGCCGCCATCTTCTGCCCGCGCGGCAACGAACCGATGCCCGCCTGCAATTGCACCGCGACGCGCGCCGACATGAAGAAGCCGATGCCGATCGCGGCCGTCCAGAACGGCGCATTCGGCAGTTGCTTCAGCCACAGGCCGGCGGATTTCGGCAGCAGTTCCGGCAGCACGAAGAACCACAGGAAGAGCTGCACCAGCAGCGGCATGTTGCGGAAGAACTCGACCCAGCAGAAGCCGAACCGGTAGGCCGCCTTGGACGGCAGCGTGCGCATGACGCCGACGAGCGAGCCGAACACCAGCGCGATGATCCAGGCGAGCACCGCCGTCTTCAGGGTCAGCACCAGGCCCGACAACAGCATGTCGAGATAGGTGCCGGTCCCCATCGGGTTCGGCTCGAAGAAAATTCCCCAGTTCCAGTGGTAGTTCACGTGTCCCTCGCGCGAACGCGCCAATCACAGATGTCGTAAACGTCTATGCAAATGTCCGGCCACTCCCTCCAGAATGGCCGGAATTTGCTTCCTCTCCCCGCAAGCGGGGAGAGGCGAACAACTCAGCTTACTTGTAGTCGTCCGGGTTCGGCGAGTCCGTCGGCTTGGCGAACTCGTTCTTCAGCTCGGCCGAGATCGGAGTGTTGAGGTTGAGCCCCTTCGGCGGGATCTTGGCCGTGAACCACTTCTCGTAGATCTTCTGGCCTTCGCCCGAGGTGTAGAGCGCAGCGGTCGCCGCATCGACCACCTTCTTGAACGGCGCGTCGTCCTTGCGCAGCATAATGCCGTAGGGCTCGGGCTTGGAGAAGGCGTCCTTGGAGATGACGTAGTCGTCGGGCGACTTCGAGCCGGCAACGAGGCTCGCGAGCAGGATATCGTCCATCACGAAGGCGACCGCGCGATCGGTCTCGACCATCAGGAAGGATTCGGCGTGATCCTTGGCCGGGATGATGTTGGCGCCGAGGCCTTTCGCAACATTGGCCTCGGTGAGCTGCTTGATGTTGGTGGTGCCGGCAGTCGAGACCACGGTCTTGCCCTTGAGATCATCGATCGACTTCAGGCCGCTCGACTTCTTGAACACGTAGCGGCTGGCGGTCAGGAAGTGGGTGTTGGTGAAGGCGACCTGCTTCTGGCGGTCGGCATTGTTGGTGGTCGAGCCGCATTCGAGGTCGATGGTGCCGTTGGCCATCAGCGGGATGCGGGTCGCCGAGGTCACCGGATTGAGCTTGACCTCGAGCTTGTCGAGCTTGAGTTCCTTCTTCACGGCGTCGACGATCTTGTAGCAGATGTCCATCGCGAACCCGATCGGCTTCTGGTTGTCGTCCAGATAGGAGAACGGGATGGAGGAGTCGCGGAAGCCCAGCGTGATGGCACCGGTGTCCTTGATGTTCTTCAGCGTGCCGGTCAGCTCCTGGGCCCCGGCCTGGCTGACGACGAAGGTCGCGGCGAGCGCGAGCCCGATGTGACGGAAATGCTTCACTTTTTTGGTCCCCTTTCAGGATGATGCGGCCGGATGCAAGCACAAATCAGGCCGGATTAGAATGTGACTTTCGACTGGATCGCCGCTCAGGTTAACGGCTCAGGTAAGTGGTTTGGGCAATTCGCCGAGATCCCAGAACAGGCCGGCCATCACCGTCAAGGCCTCTTCGGTCAACGGCAGCAGGATGTGCTCATTGGGCGCATGCTGGGAGCAGCCGGGATAGGAGTGCGGGACCCAGATCGTCGGCAGGCCCAGGATCTCGGAAAACACGTCGTTCGGCAGCGAGCCGCCGAAGTTCGGCAGCACCGCCGGCGCCTTGCCGGTAGTTTCCCGCACCGAATCCGCCGCCCATTTGATCCAGGGGCTGTCGAAATCGGTACGCGAGGCGGCAAAGCTCTGTGCGGCCCGCACCTCGACCATCGGGAAACCCTTTTGCACCAGATGCGCGCGGACGGCCTCGATCAGGCCGTCGACCTTGGTGCCGACGACAAAACGCAGTTGCAGCACGGCATTGGCATGGCCGGGAATGGCGTTGGCCGGCTTCTCGATATTGCCGGACGACATCGCCAGCACTTCCAACGTGTTCCAGGCATAGAGGCGTTCGGCCGCCGACAGGCCTTCCTCGCCCCAGTTCTCCGCCAGCGCCGGCTCGTCCGCGGTCGGCACCACGTCCACGTCCGCAAGATAGCTGCGGATCTGGTTGGTGAGCCGCGGCGGCTTCAGGGCATCGAGCTGGAGACGGCCATGGCCGTCGACCAGCGTCGAGATCGCGTTGACCAGAATGGTCGCGGGGTTGGCGAGCACGCCGCCCCAATTGCCGGAATGATGGCCGCCATCGCGCAAATTGACGTCGAGATGGATGCGGATGCCGCCACGGCAGCCGAGGAAGAGTGTCGGGCGATCTGCCGACAGCCGCGGTCCGTCGGAGGCCATGAACAGATCGGCCTTGAGCGCATCGCGATTGAGGTCGCAGACCTTGCCGAGATCGGGCGAGCCGATCTCCTCGCCCATCTCGACGATGAATTTGGCGTTGAAGCCGAGCTTGCCGCCGCGGGCCTCGCGCACCGCGCGGAGCGCCGCCATGTTGATGCTGTGCTGGCCCTTGTTGTCGGCGGTGCCGCGGCCGTAGAGGCGCGTGCCCGCAACCGTCGTGCGCCAGGGATCGCGGCCATCGCGCCACTCGCCTTCCATGCCGTCGACGACGTCGCCATGGCCGTAAATCAGCACGGTCGGGGCGGATGCGCTCTCGTGATGCTCGGCGAACAGGAACGGCGCCTTGCCGCTGGGAGATTCGACCATGCGGCTTTGAAAATCGAGCTCCGCGAACGCCGGCTGCATCTCCTGTTCCAGATAGGCGCGCAGCTCGGGGCCGCGCGACGGATTCTGGCTCTCGGTCTTGAAGGCGACGCGGCGGTCGAGTTCGGCGAGGAACGCGCCCGAATTGAAATCCTCACGGGCACGGGCGATGGCGGCGGCTCTGGTCATGATTTGCTTTTCGGACTTCGAGGAAGGACCCTACCCGAGACAGGACGGCCTTCGATAGTGGCGGGGACTTGGATTGTTCTTGTAGTTCTCTTGTAGTTCTCTTGTTCTCTTGGGATTTCGTTCTTGCTCGCTTGAGATTGGCTTGCCAAGGGCAGCAGTGCTGCTGATTTTGGCCTTGCCAAGTGCAAGTTATATGCAAGAACTTCGCCAAGTTGGGGCGCACGTCTATCATTCGAAGAGCGCTCGGTACAGAGCGCCGGGGGACCAATATGGCCAAGCAGATCAGGCTCAACGCCTTTGCGATGAATTGCGTCGCCCACCAGTCGCCGGGCCTGTGGACCCATCCGCGCGACCGCACCGCCGAATATAATCGCCTGCCTTACTGGCTCGATCTCGCCAGGACGCTGGAGCGCGGCCGTTTCGACGGATTGTTCCTGGCCGACGTGCTTGGCGTCTACGACGTCTATGGCAACAGCCCTGACGCAGCCTTGCGCAATGCAGCACAGACGCCGTCGAACGAGCCGCTGCTCCTGCTCTCGGCGATGGCGGCGGTGACGCAAAATCTCGGTTTCGGCGTCACCAGCAATTTGTCCTTCGAACCGCCCTACCCGTTCGCGCGGCGGATGTCGACACTCGACCATCTCACCGAGGGCCGGATCGGCTGGAACGTCGTCACCGGCTATCTCGACAGCGCCGCCCGCGGCGCCGGCAAGGACAAGCAGACCGGACATGACGACCGCTACGACATCGCCGACGAATATATGGAGGTCGTCTACAAGCTCTGGGAAGGAAGCTGGGAGGACGATGCCGTGCTGCGCGACCGGGCGCGCGGCATCTTCACCGATCCCGCAAAGGTTCATCGCGTCAATCACGAGGGCGCGAACTACCGCATCAACAACACCATCCATCTCAGCGAGCCGTCGCCGCAGCGCACGCCCGTGCTGTACCAGGCCGGCACCTCGCCGCGCGGCCGCCAGTTCGCGGCGCGTCACGCCGAATGTGTGTTCATGTCGGGACCGTCGGCCAAGATCATCGCGCCGCGCGTCTCCGCGATCCGCCAGGAGGCTGCCGCACTCGGCCGCAATCCGGCGGAGATCCTCATGTTCAACATGATGACGATCATCCTCGGCAACACGGAGGCTGAAGCTGCGGCGAAATATGCCGACTACCGCTCGCATATCAGCCCGGAAGGCGCCCTGGCCCTGATGTCGGGATGGACCGGCATCGACTTCTCCGGCTACGAGCCCGACCAGCAGGTCCGGCACGTCCAGAACGATGCCGGCCGCAGCGCGCTCGACAACGTCACCCGCGGTGATCCCGACCGCGTCTGGACCGTGCGCGACGTCATCGAGCATGTCGGCATCGGCGGTGCCGGTCCGGTCGTGGTGGGCACGCCGGAGAGCGTCGCAGACAAGATCGAGGATTGGTTCGAGAAGACGGACGTCGACGGCCTCAACGTGGCGTTCGCGATCTCGCCCGGTGATTTCGAGGACATCGCCGACATGCTGGTGCCGGAGCTGACGCGGCGCGGACGGTACAAGCCGGAATATGCGAAAGGCACGTTGCGGGAGAAGCTGTTCGGTGCGGGGCGCGCAAGGCTCGACACGCCGCATCCGGCGGCGGGGTATCGGGTGGGGAAGACGGTGTAGGCACCACCCCCAATGTCGTCCTGGCGAAAGCCAGGACCCATTACCCCAACAGGGAGTTTGGCGAAGACTGGTCGTTCGGGATTAGTACCACCCGCACACGATAGATCACGCGGTATGGGTCCTGGCTTTCGCCAGGACGACGATGTGGAGGCATTGTGCACGCTGCCTCCACACCGTTACTGCCCTACACCTTCCCGTCCACCATTACCTCGATCAGCTTCGTCCCCGGCCGGCCAAACGCCGACGACAGCGTCGCCTTCAGCTCGCTTGGGTCGCTGATCTTGATCGCCTCGCACCCCAATGCCTTCGCGATCCCGGCGAAATCGACCGGCGGATCGACAAAATCCATGCCGACATAATTGTCGTCGCCATGGAAGGCGAGCAGGCGCTGCTTGATGATGCGATAGCCGCCATTGTTGGCGATGACGACGTTGAGCGGCAGCTTGTGATGTGCCGCCGTCCACAGCGACTGGATCGAATACATCGCGCTGCCGTCGCCGGAGAAGCACACCACGGGACGATCCGGATTGGCGATGCTGACGCCGACCGAGGCCGGCAGGCCCCAGCCGATGCCGCCGGATGCGAGCCCATGATAGCCGAAGCGATCGCGGTGCGGATGCAGGTTCGTGATCTGGCGGCTGGAGGTGAGGCCTTCGTCGACGAGGATGGCGTTGCCGGGCATGGCCTCTGTCATTTGCAGCACCAGATAGTCCGGATCGATGGGGTTGCGGCCCGCACTCTTGCCGATCTGCTCCACCAGCGCGGCGCGGCGCGCGCTCCAGTTCTTCGGCGCAAGCTCGGCGAGACGCTGCCTGGCGCGTTGCGCCAGTGCCGCGCCGCCCATCTCCTTCAGCACCGGGATCAGCGCGCGCAGCGTTTCCTTGACGTCCGCCTTCAGCGCAATCTCCGCGCCAAAATTCTTGGCGATCTCCCAGTCGACGAGGCCGACCTGGAGAATTGGCAATCCATCCGGCAGCGGATCGACCTCGCTATAGACCGACATCCGCAGCGGATCGCCGCCGAGCGCGATCAGGAGGTCGTAGGGCGCGAGCGTGTCGCGCGCGACCTTCTGCACCCGCGCCAACGTGCCGACGAAGCTCGGGCTCTCCGAGAGGAAGTGCGAGCCATAGGGCGTCGAGGACTGATAGGCGGCAGCGCCGAGCAGCTCGGCGAGCTCGGCCGCCTCCTTCAGCGCGTCGCTCTTGACCACCTCGTCCATGGTGACGATGACAGGACGTTCGGCCTTGAGCAGCCGCGCGGCAAAGGCCTTCAGCGCCTCGTCCGACGGTTTGGTGCGCGCGTCGATGCGGGTGGAGCGGCCAAGATCGATGCCGGCTTCGCTGTTGAGGATGTCACCGGGCAGCGAGATGAACACCGGCCCGGTCGGCGGCGTCATCGCGACCTTGGCAGCGCGGCGCACGATGCGCGGCAGATCCTCCAGCCGCGTCACCTCGACCGCCCATTTCACCAGCGGTTCGGCCATGCGCACCAGCGGGCCGTACAGCACCGGCTCCATCAGGCCGTGGCCCTGCTCCTGCTGGCCCGCGGTCAAAATCATCGGCGTGCCCGTGAACTGGGCGTTGTAGAGCGAGCCCATGGCGTTGCCGAGGCCGGGCGCGACATGGACGTTGCAGGCGACGAGCTTTCCGGAGGCGCGGCTGTAGCCGTCGGCGATCGCGACCACCAGGCTCTCCTGCATTGCCATCACATAGGTGAGATCAGGGTGGTCCTTCAGCGCATGCATGATCGGCAGCTCGGTGGTGCCGGGGTTGCCGAACAGATGGGTGATGCCCTCGTCCTTGAGCAGCGCGAGAAAAGCGGAACGGCCGGTGATCTTGTTCTTCATGTTTCCTCCAGAAGCGGGCGTTGCCGCAAGGACGGAGGCATGATGGCCGAACTTGGCCGAGGCACGCAAGGAAGCGCCGTCATGGCAGACTTGCGCCGACGCGCGCAAGCTGGAAACATGCTCGGGCGTAAACCTGCACGGGGAGACGCGATGGCCTATGACGAGAACACCGCGGCGCGGGTGCGCAAATTACTGGCGGGTCAGCGATATGTCGCGGAAAAGAAGATGATGGGCGGCCTCTGCTTCATGGTGAACAACACCATGTGCTGCACCGTAAGCGGGCGCGGCGGCATGCTGATCCGCGTCGGCCCGGAAGCGCATGCACGCATGCTGCAGGAGCCGCATACGAGCCCGATGGAAATGCGCGGGCGCATCATGACCGGCTTTGTCCGCGTCGCGCCGGACGGCTATCAGGGCGATGCCGAGCTGAAAAAATGGGTCAAGCGCGGGCTCGACTTCGTGGCGGCGAATAACGCGGGACGCAAAGCGGCGCCGCGGAAGGCTGTTTCGGCGAAGACTGAGGTCGCCGCCAAGGCTAAAGCACCTCCTCGCGGCCGAGCTCGAAAGGGTCTTCGCCGCTAGCGCGCTTCTTCTTTTTCGAGCGCTGCCAGACCACACCGGGAAAGCCCTTCAACGGCACCAGCGGCTCGCCGGTATAGGCCCATTCCTGGAGCTCTTCGATCGCGATGTGATAGAGCGGCTGGCGGCCGGTGCGCTCCCTAAACAGCGCGCGGGGGATGTTGACCATGTGGGGCCCGCGCGGCCGCTCGTAGGCGATCGGCGTGCCGCAATGCGAGCAGAAGCTGCGCGCGGTCCTGGTGGCCTTGTCCTCGTAGCGCGTGAGGGCAGTCTTGCCGGAGGTGATGCGAAAGCGCTTCTTCCAGCTCCCGACATAGGTCGCGTAAGCCGCGCCATGGGCGCGGCGACTACTGGCGGAATGATCGTGCCAGGCCCAGCGCGCGGGAACGTCGATCTCGAAGGTGACCTTGCCGCAGAGGCATTGACCGGTGGCGGTTCCTGCGGCGGCTGCGGCTTTGGCCATCGTCTCTCTCCGTCGTCGTTGCAGAGGCGACAATACACGATCGTCATTCCGGGGCGCGACGAAGTCGCGAGCCCGGAATCCATCGGGCTGCGTACTCAGAGGCGGCATGGATTCCGGGCTCGACGCTCCCGGGCCGCGCTTCGCGCGGTCCCGAGCGTTGCCCCGGAATGACTGAGGGAGACTACGCCGGTGTCAGCTCGTCATACGCCGGATAATCCGTATACCCCTTCTCCTCGCCGCCGTAGAACGTGGCCCGATTGTAAGGCGTGATCGGATAATCGTGCCGAAGGCGCCGCGGCAAATCGGGGTTGGAGATGAAGATACGGCCGAAGGCGATGATGTCGGCATGGCCGTCGGCGATCGCCGCATTCGCGGTCTCGCCGGTAAACCCGCCGGCCGTCATCAGCACGCCGCTGTAGAGTGGGCGGAACAGCACCATCGCCGACGGTACATTCTCCCAGTGGACGTCGGCGCGCCCGGCGCCGCTGGAGCGCGGCTCGATGAAGTGAAGATAGGCAAGACCGAGCTTGTCGAGCGCCTTCACGACATGGGTGTAGAGCGGCATCGGATCGGGCTCGCCGGAATCGTTGGCGATACCGTGCGGCGACAGCCGCACGGCGACGCGGTTGGCACCCCAGACGTCGATCGCGGCCTGCGTGACATCGAGCAGAAGCCGCGCGCGATTCTCTATTCCGCCGCCATATTGATCGGTGCGCTGGTTGCTGCGCGATTGCAGGAACTGCTCGAGCAGATAGCCGTTGGCGCCGTGGATCTCGACGCCGTCAAAGCCGGCAGCGAGCGCATTCTTCGCGCCCTGCCGGAACGCCTCGACGATGCCCTTGACCTCGTCCGTCTCCAGCGCGCGCGGCGTCTCGTAGTCGGCGATCTTGCCTTCGGCCGTCATCGCCTTCATGCCTTCGGCCTTGATCGCAATCGCCGAGGCCGAGACCGGCAGCTCACCGCCATGGAAGGACGAATGCGAGACGCGGCCGACATGCCAGAGCTGGAGGAAGATGATGCCGCCCTTGGCATGCACGGCATCCGTCACCTTGCGCCAGCCGGCGATCTGCGCCTCCGAATAGATGCCGGGCGTCGCCGGATTGCCGCGGCCGTGCGAGAGCACCGGCGAGGCTTCGGCGATGAGCAAGCCGCCCGGCGTCGCGCGCTGGCCGTAATATTCGGCATTGAGCGGCCGGGGCGAAAAGCTGTCGCGCTCGGCGCGCATGCGCGTCAGCGGCGCCATCGCGACGCGATGCGCCAGCTCGTACGGACCGACCTGCAACGGTTTGAACAACGCCGGAAATTTCATGCTGGCCCCAAAGTGGCTATGGAAGGATGCGGAACATATAAGAGGAAGAGACGGCCTGAAAAGACGGTGCCCGGTCTCCCTCTCCCCGTTCTTACGGGGAGAGGGTTGGGGTGAGGGGCCGCCTCCACGAAAATGGTGAGAGCTGGACTCGCGGAAACGCCCCCTCACCCGGAATCCGCGCTACCCGCGCATTCCGGCCTCTCCCCGCAAGCGGGGAGAGGCAAAGTGGCGCCGCGAACGCGGGAACCACGCTACGCCGTCTTGATCCAGACGGCCTTCACGTTGAGATACTCCTCGACGTGCTGCTTGCCGGACTCGCGGCCGTAACCGCTCATCTTGTAGCCGCCGAAGGGCACGGCCGGATCCATCGCCTGGTAGCAGTTCACCCACACCGAGCCGGCACGCAGGCTCTTCGCGACCGCATGCGCCTTGCTGACGTCGCGCGTCCACAGGCCCGAGCCGAGGCCGAACGTGGTGTTGTTGGCGCGCTTGACCAGTTCGTCCATGTCCTTGAACGCGATGGCGGAGATGACGGGGCCAAAAATCTCCTCCTGCGCGATGCGCATATTGTCCTGGACGCCCGCGAACACGGTCGGCGAGACGAAGAAACCCTTCGACAGCGCGCCTTCGGTGACGCGGCCGCCGCCGGCGAGCGCCCGCGCGCCTTCCTTCTGGCCGATATCGAGATAGCCGGTGACGCGCTCGAGCTGCTGCTCGGAGACCAGCGGGCCGATCTGCACGTTGGGATCGAGACCATTGCCGACTTGCAGCTTCTTGCCGAACTCGGCGACGCGGCCGACGAACTCCTCGTAGATCGACTGCTCGACGAACAGGCGCGTACCGGCGCTACAGATCTGGCCAGAGTTGGCAAACACCGCCATCGCGGCGCCGGGCACGGCGGCATCGAGATCGGCGTCCGCGAACACGATGTCCGGCGACTTGCCGCCAAGCTCGAGCGAGACGCGCTTGAGGTTGCCGGCCGAGGCGCGGATGATCGACTGTCCCGTGACGTGCGAGCCGGTGAAGGCGACCTTGTCGACGTCAGGGTGCGCGGCGAGCGCAGCGCCCGCGGTCTCGCCATAGCCGGGCACGACGTTGACGACGCCGGGCGGAATGCCTGCCTCCATCGCCAGCTCGGCGATGCGCAACGAGGTCAGCGGCGCCTCTTCGGCGGGCTTGAGCACCACGGTGCAGCCGGTGGCGATCGCCGGGCCGATCTTCCAGATCGTCGCGGTGAGCGGGCCGTTCCAGGGGATGATGGCGCCGACGACGCCGATCGGCTCCTTCAGCGTGTAGGAGAAGATTTCGCCCGGCAGCGAGTTCTCGATGGTCTCGCCATGGATCGCGGTGGTCTGACCGGCGTAATAGCGCAGCATGCCGACGGCGCGGAGGCGATAGGCACGGGTGCGGCTGAGCGGCGCGCCCATGTCGAGCGTGTCGAGCTGCGACAATTCGTCGAAATTCTTCTCGACGAGATCGGCAAGCCTCAGCAGCAGGTTCTGCCGCTCGAACGGCTTGACCTTGCTCCAGGGTCCTTCGAAGGCGCGGCGGGCGGCGGCAACGGCGCGGTCGATGTCTTCCTTGTCACCCTCGGCAACGGTTGCGAGCAGTTCGCCGGTCGCGGGATTGTGGGTCTCGAAGCGCTTGCCGGAGGCGGCATCGACCCATTTCCCGTCGATCAGCATCTGCTTGTAGGACCCATTGGCGAACGGGTGGCGCGTGATCGGAATAGCCTGCGACACAGCCATGGCTGCACTCCCTGTCAGGTGATTGATTGGGTTCGATCTCGGCGGGATCGTTGGGCGAGAAAGGATACAGCGGTGCCGGAAAGGCGTAAAGGCGGCGAGGAACGAAGACCTCCCATGCCGACTTGTGCAGGGTCGCGCGAACGCCATGTTATAGCTCGACCGAACTTGACGCCGCTCCCCGGAGAATGAGCCATGTCGCATCCTGTCATCGCCAAGGGCAATGTCGCCGTGATCACCGGGGGCGCATCCGGCATCGGCCTCGCCGCCGCCATCGCCTTCGCGCGCGCGGGAATGAAGGTGTGCATCGCCGACGTCGACCAGGCGCGACTGCAGGAGGCCGCAACAAGACTGTCATCCGTCACCGCCGCCACACATGTGATGACATTCGTCGTCGATGTCAGCCGCGCCGAGAGCGTGAAGGAACTGGAACACGCCGTCGGCGCGCATTTCGGCGGTACCGATATCCTCATGAACAATGCGGGCATCCAGCCCGGCAGCACGCTGCTCGGCGAGCCCGATAACTGGCAGCGCATCATCGCCGTCAACATGTGGGGCATCATCAACGGCTCGCGCATCTTCGCGCCCAACATGATCGCGCGCGGCAAGGCCGGCCTGATCATCAACACCGGCTCGAAGCAGGGCATCACCACGCCGCCCGGAGATCCCGCCTACAATGTCTCGAAGGCCGGCGTGAAGGCTTTTACGGAAGCGCTCCAGCATGAGCTGCGCAACACGGAAGGCTGCCACATCACGGCGCATCTGCTCGTTCCCGGCTTCGTCTTCACGGGGCTGACCGCGAAGGGCCGCACCGAGAAGCCGGCGGGAGCCTGGACGCCCGAGCAGACCGTCGAATTCATGATCACCCGGCTCGAGGCCGGCGATTTCTACATCCTGTGCCCGGACAACGACGTGCCCCGCGCCCTCGACGAAAAGCGCATGCTCTGGGCCGCCGGCGATATCGTCGAGAACCGGCCCCCGCTGTCGCGCTGGCACCCGGACTATGCGGACGCGTTCGCGAAGTTCGTGAAGGGGGGCTAGGCGCGCTCTCTCGCTCCCTCTCCTCGTTCCTACGGGGAGAGGGTGGGGTGAGGGGCTGCTTACGCACACTGCGGTCTGAACTATTGAAGGGATTTCGCAAGGGGGGGCCGTGGAGTCGGAGAGACTTTTGTCGCTGCGACTCAGTGCCATGCCCCTCACCCGGATCGCGTCGGGCGATGCTTCGCATCGCCGAGGGCGATCCGACCTCTCCCCGCAGAAGGAAAGGGAGAGGTTAAGAAGCCTACAGCGTCTCTTGCTGATGCCCGCAATTCTTGCAGGCGAACTTGACGCGGCTCTGGCCCTTTGGCGCCTGCACCCGGTTCGGGGCGCCGCACTTGCCGCAGACCGCCTCGATCCGGGTATCGCCCTGCTTGATGACGATGGTCTTCTTTTCCATCGATTCGCGGATCAGGCGCTCGGCCTCCTCTCGCAGGGATTGTTTGGACAAAGCTCATCTCCGCCATGAATGCGGGCGAGGCTTATCGCACCTGCGTCGGAATCACAATCCGTGATGGTGATCGCGGCGTTATCAACATGTCATTCCGGGATGGTCCGCAGGACCAGACCTCAGGTGCGCACTTGCGCACCGGGGAATCTCGAGATTCCGGGTTCATTCGCTGTGCAAATGCCCCGGAATGACGGTGTATGACTTCAGACCTCGACAATCACATAGCTGTCCTCGACATGCACCGGAAACGTTTCGGCAACATACGGGCCCTTCTGCAATTCGTCGCCCCGCTCCACCGCGACCGGATATGACCTGATCCTGACGCGTTTCGGATCGAACCAGGACTGGCCGCTGCGCATGTCGAACTCCCAGCCGTGCCAGGGACAGCGCAGCATCTCGCCGACGCGAGAGCGCTGATAGATGCCCGGCTCGGGCGAGGTCAGCCGCGCCACGCAGGCGGCCTTGTCGAGCGGCGCGCCCTCATGCGGGCAGCGGTTCAGAAGCGCAAAGAACTCGCCGTTGACGTGGAACACGACGATGTCGCGGCCCGCGACGTCGACGACCTTGTTGCCGCCAGGCGGGATCTCGGAGGTGCGGGCGACAATGTGACGGGCCATGCTGGTTTCAGAACTTGTAGACCGCGCGGGCATTGGTGCTGAAGATCTTCTTCCGCTCAGCCTCGGTCAGCGGCGTCTTGAAGGCGAAGCGCGGATCGTCGAAGTCCCAATGCGGATAGTCCGACGAGAACAGCAGACGGTCGATGCCGACCCATTCGATCAGCGCGCGCAGGTGCCGGGCCTCGTCCGGCTCGTCGATCGGCTGGGTCGTGAACCAGAAGTGCTCGCGGACGTATTCCGAGGGCCTGCGCTTGAGGTGTGGCACCTCGCTGCGGAACCGCTCGAAATGCTGGTCCATGCGCCACACCGCTGACGGAATCCAGCCAAAGCCGCCCTCGATGAAGACGATCTTCAGCTTTGGAAAGCGCTCCGGCACGCCCTCGATGACGAGGCTCGCAAGCTGCGCGGCAATGGTGTGCGCGTTCGACTGATGCTCCTCGACATAATAGGACGGCCAGCCGCCGCCGGTCGGCGCGTGGCCGCCATAGCCGCCGACATGGATGCCGAGCGGCAAGTCCAGTGCCTGCGCGCGCTCGTAGATCGGCCAGTAGCGGCGGCGGCCGAGCGGCTCGTTGGCGCGCGGCGAGACGTTGATCTGGATGTATTCCCCGACCTTGGCGCAGCGCTCGATCTCGGCAATGGCTAGCTCGTTGCCGTCCTGCCCGACCAGGATCGACGCCTTCAGGCGCGGATCCCGATGCGACCAGAACGCCAGCTGCCAGTCGTTGATGGCGCGCTGGATCGCGGCGCCGAACTCCAGGTTCTGCTGCGAGAAGATGAAGAGATCGAGCACCTGGAGAATGCCGAATTCGACGTCGAGCGGATCGAGATGCTGCTTGCGCATGAAATCAAGATCGGAACCGGGCGGCCCCCCGGTCGGCGGCCAGGCATCGCGCCGCGCGATCAGCGGCGAGGACCGCGGATAGGGCGTGGTGAACAGATACGGCGTGCGCAGATGGCTGCCGTATTCCTTCAAGTGCTGCTGCCAGCGCTTCGGCAGGAATTCGTTCAGATCGTCGGTCGAGCGAAGACTCGGATGGACGTCGCAATCGACGATGCGCAGCCGCGATGCGGCGGGCTTCTCGTCGTCGCGCAACGGACGGTCGATGACCTCACTCATGCGAACCTCCAAAATCAGTTGGCGAGCGACAATCGCGGAAACGTCTCCAGCGGGTTGTCGACGCACATCTTCGCGATGATGCTCTTCGGTAGATTCGGCGGGATTGGATCGTCGCCGTCGAACTGCCAATGCGGGTAGTCGGACGCGAACAGGAACATTTTTTCGGAACCGATCTGGTCGATGATCTCCTCGACGCTTTTCGCGTCGCTAGGTGCATCGAACGGCTGCATGGTGACGCGAAAATTGTCGCGGATGATCGATGCCGGCTCGCGCTCGACCCAGGGAACCTCGACGCGCACGCCGCGCCAGGTCTTGTTGGCCCGCCACATGAAGGCCGGCAGCCAGCTTACGCCCGACTCCATCAGCACGACCTTCAAGTTTGGGTATTTGCCGAACACCCCCTCATAGATCAGGCTGAGGATCTGCGCCTGAAACGCCTGGGCCTCGACGAAGTAATATTCATAACGATGCGACGGCCAGCCGGCCGAGCTCGGCGCCTGGCGATATTGCGTGCCGGCGTGGATCGCGAGCGGCAGCTTGTACTTTTCTGCGAGCTGATAGACGGGCCAGAAATGTCGCCGTCCCAGTAGCGTCTCGCCCTGCGCCAGCACCAGGATGGAGACGAAGCGATTGTCGCCGGCGCGGCGCTCGATCTCCTCGATCGCGAGATCCGGCGCCTGCATCGGCACCACGATGGAGGCGCGCAGGCGGGAATCGCGCGCAAGCCATTCGGCGGCGATCCAGTCGTTGATGGCCTTGCAGAAGTCGGCCGCCATGTAGGCGTCGAAGACGGCCTGCGCGCCGTAGAGCACGTTGAGGATGGCGTGGCTCGCACCCAATTGGTCGAACGCGCCCTTCTGCACCATGGCGAGATCGGAGCCGGGCTTGGCGCCGTTGGCCGGCCGCCAGTCGGCGCGGCCCGAAAGGGGCATGCTCGGTGGATAGGAGGTGAGATCGAGCCCATCGATGGCGCGGCTCACCACCTGCTCTTTCCAGTGATCGCTGAGATAGGGAAGCAGCGTCGTGCGCGTGCCACCAACGGCCGGGTGGATGTCGCAGTCGATCCGCGTCGCCGCCATTGGGGGTTCCTCGGAGTTTCCTCGCGCAGTCTTTATTGGCGGCGTTCTTCGCGCCGCCCGGGCAGAGTGCGCCGGCCGGCGCCGCCACGCAAGGGCGCGCGCCCGCGCGATCCGTCATGGCTCGGTTGCATTTCGCGGGCGCGATATGTGGATCAGCCGCGCGGTGGATGCTCTGGCACCCACCGCGTCAGATTGCAAACCTTTGCGCACTTCTCTCCTCAAGCGGCCTTGGAAACCTCCATCAAGAGGCGCTCGGCCTTGGCATCCTCGATGCGGTTCATCAGCCGGCTGCTCTCGTGATTGTCGCGCACGGTCTTGGTCAGCGTGACGCAGGTCTGGAGCAGCATCGCGACGCCCATGGTGAGATAGCCCTTCATCCAGAGGTCGATCGGCAGGAAGAAGATGCCGATTGCGACGAGGAAGGCGGAAGCCGCGAAGGACACGTAAGTGAAGGTCACCCAGGCGCTGCTGTGGGGCTGGCCGTTCTGGTTCATGGTCGTCTCCTGTTGGTTCGAATGATGATGGGATCTGAGTTCAGGCAGTCGGCTGGTGCTTGGACTTCAACCGCGCCAGCACGTCGTCCGCGGTCGTCTTCAGCCGGGGGCCGAAGCCCTGCTCGGCGAGTCGTTCGGCGGTCGTTAGCGGACCGGTGGCCGCATCGAGCTCAAACAGCGCGTCATCGGCGGCCTGGGCTTCCATCTGGCGCTCGCGCAGGCGCCTCAAGGTGCTCTCCGCTTCCGGCAGTGTGGATTCGTAAGGACGTGCGGCCTCGATGCCGCTGCGGCGAAGCGAGCGCACCGCTTCCGAGGCACGGGCGAGGCGACGGCCGCGATCGAGCTCGGTGATGCGGGCCTGGGCGCTTGCAACGTGCCGCTTCAGCCTGATGATCTCGGTCGCGAACAGCGCGCGGGCCGTCATCGCCGCATCGCGGTCGGCTTCGAGGCCCGCGATGGCTTCGGCGGCCTCCTTGGCGAGATCCTCGCGGCCGCCATCGAGCGCCGCCACCGCGCGGGTCTCGAGATCGGCGATGCGGGCGAGGGTCGCCTCGAGCTTGCGGCCTTCCTGCTGGTCCTGCGCGATCGCCAGCGCCAGCGTCCGCTTGCTGCGCTCCACCGCGGCAGCGGCATCGCGCATCTGCTGATCGAGGATCAGCAGGGCTGTACGGTCCTCCAGCTCCTCGCCTGCGGCGGCCACGCTGCCGCGGAAAAGTGTCACGACGGTCTTGAACATCTGCAGCTCCCTGTTTATGAGCGTTGCTCACAAATGCTTTGTAGCAGGAATATTGAACATCGTTCAATAAATATTTGAGCGACGCTCAAGAATTTGACTCCAGATGACTAAGGCCTTGGAACGTCGAGCGAAACTTCGGACCGACCTGATCCAGGCGGCCGAGCGGATGATCGCTGAGCGGGGGTTGGCGGGTCTGAAAACCCGCGATTTGGCCCGCGAGATCGGCTGCGCCAATGGCGCGGTCTACAATCTCGTCGCCGACGTGGACGAACTCGTCCTGCGGGTCGGCTCGCGCACGCTGCATCGCCTCGATGAGGCGCTCAGCGCGGCGGAACGCGCCGGGGAGCCCTCGCCCCAGGAAACGCTGGTCCGCATCGCCATTGCCTATTGCGACTTCGCCGCCGAAAACCTCGAACTCTGGCGCGCGCTGTTCGAGCACCGCATGGCCGCCGACAAGATCCTCCCCGACTGGTCCGTCGACGATCAGCTGCAGCTGTTCCGCCACATCTACCACCCGCTGGCGCTGCTGCTTCCCAAGCGCAGTCAGGAAGAGCTCGGCATCACCGCGCGCAGCCTGTTCTCGGCCGTGCATGGCATGGTGGCGCTGGGACTGGAGCAGAAACTGGTCGCCGTTCCCCTGCCGGCGCTGCGCAAGGAGATCGCAAACCTCGTGCGCGCGATGATCGACGGGCTGATCGCGCGGGCGGAGTAAAAAGATCGGCGGCGGCTGACTAAAATTTCGCCTGTCGCATCGCGAGTGGTGCGCTTAGCCTTCGGGCCGTCCCCTCACCTCTATCCGGAGTCTCTCATGCCCCTCCTCATCCGCGGCGGCACCGTCGTCAATCACGATCATTCGCGCCGTGCGGACGTGCTCATCGACGGCGAGACCATCGTGGCGGTGGGCCCGTCGCTCGAGGCGCCCACAGGCACCGAGGTCATCGATGCCGGCGGCGCCTACGTCATTCCGGGCGGGATCGATCCGCATACCCATCTCGAAATGCCGTTCATGGGCACCGTCACCGCCGACGATTTCGAATCGGGAACCAAGGCGGCACTGAGCGGCGGCACCACCATGGTGGTGGATTTCTGCCTGCCCGATCCCGGCCAGTCGATGCTCGCGGCCTATCAGGAGTGGCGGCACAAATCCGAGAAGGCCGCCAGCGACTACGGCTTCCACATGGCGGTGACGTCGTGGTCGAAGCAGATTTTTGACGAGATGGAGACCGTGGTCAAAACCTACGGCATCAACACCTTCAAGCATTTCATGGCCTACAAGGGCGCGCTGATGGTGAATGATGACGAGCTCTACAACTCGTTCGCGCGCTGCGCCCATCTCGGCGCGATGCCTGTTGTCCATGCGGAGAACGGCGACGTCGTCGCCCTGATGCAGGAGGCGCTGATCGCGCGCGGCGTCACCGGCCCCGAGGGCCACGCTTATTCGCGGCCGCCGGAGGTCGAGGGCGAAGCCACCAACCGCGCCATCATGATCGCGGACATGACGGGCACGCCGGTCTACATCGTGCACACCAGCTGCCGCGAGGCGCATGAGGCGATCGCGCGGGCGCGCGCAGCGGGAAAGCGCGTCTATGGCGAGCCGCTGATCCAGCATCTGCTGCTCGATGCCCGTGAGTACCAGCACAAGGACTGGGATCATTCCGCCCAGCGCGTGATGTCGCCACCGTTCCGCGACAAACAGCATCAGGACAGCCTATGGGCCGGCCTGCAATCCGGCTCGCTCCAGGTGGTCGCGACCGACCATTGCGCCTTCACCACGGAGCAGAAGCGGTTCGGGCTCGGCGATTTCAGGAAGATCCCGAACGGCACCGGCGGCCTCGAAGACCGCCTCGCGTTGTTGTGGACCGCGGGCGTCGCCACGGGGCGGCTGACAAAGGAGGAGTTCGTCGCGGTGACCTCGGCAAACATCGCCCGCATCCTCAACATCTACCCGCGCAAGGGTGCGGTCGCGGTCGGCTCGGATGCCGATATCGTGGTGTGGGACCCCAAGGCGACAAAGAGCATCAGCGCGAAGCGGCAGATGAGCCGGATCGACTACAATGTGTTCGAAGGCTTTGCCTGCACCGGCGGACCGGCGGCGACGCTCTCGCGCGGCCGCGTCGTCTGGACGGATGGCGATCTGCGCGCCGAGGCAGGCGATGGCCGCTACATCGAACGCCCCGCCTTCTCGCCCGTGCATGTGGCGAATTCGACCTGGAAAGAGCTGACCGCCCCGCGCGCAGTCGCACGCGGAGCGGTGACGCCTTGAGAACGCGATCCACGCGGGATGCGACGCCATGAAGCGCGGTTGATGGCACGCGCTTTGCCTCTTTATGTCGCAACTTTCTCTCAAGGAGGCCGCGATGAGCGCATCATCTTCCGACATGAACCGTCGCAGCGTCGTGCTCGGTGGCCTCGGTATCGCCGGAATGACGGCCGTCGCGCCTCCCTTCGCCCGGGCGCAGGGACGCAGCGAGACGCTGCTGGTGGTGCAGGAGCTGGGGCCGAACTCGCTGGACATGCAGGGCGTCGGCTCCAACCAGACCGTGAACGGCCTGTCCTGGAATTGCTACGATCGCCTGCTGACCTACGCCTCCAAGACGCTGCCCGATGGGACCGTGTCCTATGATCGCGAGAAGCTCGCGCCTGAACTCGCCGAGAGCTGGGAGGTCGCGGCCGACGGCATGTCCTGCACCTTTCGCTTGCGGAAGGATGCGAAATTCCACGACGGCGCGCCGGTCACGGCCAGGGACGTCAAATGGTCGTTCGACCGCGCCGTGAAGGTCGGCGGCTTTCCGACCTTCCAGATGTCGGCGGGATCGCTGGAAAAGCCCGAGCAGTTCGTCGTGGTCGACGACCACACCTTCCGCATCGATTATGTGCGCAAGGACAAGATGCTGCTGTTCAACGTCGCGGTGGTCGTGCCCTTCATCATCAATTCCGAGCTCGCCAAGAAGAACGCAACGCCCGAGGATCCGTGGGCGCTGGCCTGGCTGAAGACCAACGAGGCCGGCGGCGGCGCCTACAGGATCGAGAGCTGGAAGCCCGGCAGCGAGACCGTGCTGGCGCGCTTTGACGACTGGAAGAGCGGACCGCTGCCGAAGGTCAAGCGCGTGATCGCGCGCGACGTCCCCTCCGCAGGCACGCGGCGCGCGATGCTGGAGCGGGGCGATGCGGATATCTCCAGCGGCTTTGCGCCGCGCGATTTCGAGCAGATCATCAAGGAGGGCAAGGTCAAGGTCTCGGGCGTGCCGATCCCGAACGCGCTCTGGTACGTCGCGCTGAACACGGCAAAGCCGCCGTTCGACAATGCCAAGCTGCGCCAGGCCGTCGCCTGGGCGATGCCTTACGAGCAGATCCAGAGCAGCGCCTTCTTCGGACGCGCCGTTCCGATGTATGGCGGCGCGGCCGACGTCTCAAAGCCGGTCTGGCCGCAGCCGTTTCCCTATGTCACCGATCTCGACAAGGCCAAGGCCCTGATGAAAGAGGCAGGGTTCGAGTCCGGACTGGAAACGACGCTGTCGCTCGACACCGGTACGGCGACCGTCGGCGAGCCGACCGCGATCCTGATCCAGGAGAGCCTCGCCAAGATCGGCATCAAGGCAGGAATCGAGAAAATCCCCGGCGCGAACTGGCGCACGACGCTGAACAAGAAGGAGCTGCCGCTCGCGCTCAACCGCTTCAGCGGCTGGCTGGATTATCCCGAATATTACTTCTACTGGAATTTTCACGGCAACAATTCGATCTTCAACATCTCCTCCTACCAGAACAAGGAGATGGACGCGCTGATCGACAAGGCACGCTTCACCGCGGATGCGGCAGAATACGACAGGTGCGTAAAGGATTTCATCGCGCTCTGCATGCGCGACGTTCCCGTCATCCCGCTCAACCAGCCGATCCACGACGTCGCCATGCAGAAGGCCGTCACCGGCTACGAGTTCTGGTTTCACCGCGAGCCGGACTACCGTCAGTTCGCGAAGGGCTAGTGCCGATCGACGACGCGGACGAGGCCTGAGGCGTCTCGCGCCTGCCCGGTCGGAAAGCTTCGCGCGAGTCGCGTCTCGCTCGCGTGGAGCATCACCGCGTCGAGCTTGCCCTGCCGCGATCCGTTCAGCGCGCAGGCGAAGACACGATAGAACTGCGCGCCGTCATAGGCGACCAGCAGCATATCGACGCCGGCATTGATCGCCTCGACCACTGCTTTGCAGACGTCGTTCTGGTAGATCGCGCCCATCACGAGGTCGTCGGTCATCACCATGCCCTGGTAATTCCATTTGTCGCGGATGATGCCCTGGACGACCCGCTTCGAGTGCGACGCGGCGCGATCTGGATCGACCGCGGTGAGCGTGACGTGGCCGACCATAAGCGCGCTATGCGAATGCGAAAGCACCTCGCGGAACGGCAGCCAGTCGGTTGCCTCCAGCTCCCTCACCGGCGTGTTGAGACTGGCACTGAAATGATGCGTGTCGGTGCGCACGCGCCCGATGCCGGGGAAATGCTTCAGCGTTGCGCCCACGCCGGATTCTTCCAGCCCGCGGACATAGGCGTTTGCGATCGTGCTGACCACGACGGGATCGGTCGCAATCGCGCGCTGGCCGATCAGCGTATGGAAATCGAGGCGGTTGCGCCTCTGCGGCGGCTTGAGGTCGAGCACCGGCGCAAGATTGAGATTGACGCCGACGCCCGCGAGCTCGCGGCCGTGGATGCGGCCGAACTCCTCGGCTTTGGTCTGCTGCTCGTCGGGGGCAAGCGAGGAGAGGGTCGCGAGCGCCGGCACCTTTGTCAACGGCGGCGCGAGATGCCCGACGATCCCGCCTTCCTGGTCCGCGGCGACGACCAGCGGCGGCAGCCCCACAGCGCGCCGCTTGTCCTGGAGCGTAGCGATCTCGGCACGTAGCGCCTCGATGGTCCGCCCCCGGATGTTGTGCCGGGTGACGTAGACGCCGCCGATCAAGCCTTGCTCGGCAAGGCGCGCGACCTCGGGAAAGGAGGAATAGCCGACCATGAAGTGAGGCCCGAGCTGACGCGCCTCATTGGCGCTGGCGGCAAGAACGTCGTGCTTGCGCAGCTCGAACTTCAGATGCGCCACCGACATCAGCAGCGGCGGCAGGCACCAGAGCATGACGAGAAGCTTGCCGGCCATGGTGCGCCACCGCCCTCTGCGAAGCAGAAGCATGACGATCGCGATGCTTGCAACGACAAGCACGATGTTTCCGGCGCCGCGCAGCGGGACCAGATAGGGATCGTTCTTGTTCGCGGCCGCGAACGCGACGATAGGCGCGGCCAGCCAGAGCAGGATGAGACCGATACGGCGGAGGAATTGCATGATGCGTCACACGCTAGAAGTGGCGAATGCTTCGCACCTAACAAAGCGATTTGCGCTGCGCGAGAGGCAAAAGCGCACCTGCACGAAAACTGCAAAAGACTCCTGAAACCGTGCAGACGATGATCCCGCCTTCTGCACAGACGCTGTTCAGACTTCGTGACGTTACCCATCACGAGAGGTCTTTTGGACATGACGAGCCTGGCTTCGACGATCGCAGCGGACATCCAACCGATCAGGCATTCCTCGATTCCAGCCAAGCTTGGCTGCGCGCTGGCGCTGGCTGCGCTCGCCGACCGGCTGTTCTATGGCGAGCGCATCGGACTGTCGCTCACGCTGTTTGCGACCGCGATGGCTTGCGTGTCGGCGCTGTTCAATCATGCGGCCCTGGATCTGCGGCGCGCCATGATCGCTGCGACCATTCTCGTCGCCGGCCTCGTGCCGGCCGTCGAGGAGCTCAACACGCTGTCCTTCCCGATCCTCATCACGGCGCTGGCCATTGCGCTCATGGTCGCGACCAATCCGGAAACGACCGAGTTCACCGAGCGTGCCCGTGCGCTACGCAATTTCTTCCTGCTCGGTCCCTTCAGGTTCTTCCTCGACGCGCTTCAGGTGTTCAACATGTCGGCGTTCACCCGCGGCATCGCGCTCTGGCTGCTGCCGGTGGCGCTCGGCACCGTCTTCGTCGCGCTGTTCGCGGCGGCCAATCCGGTGATCGAGCAGTGGGTGTCTCTGCTCAATCCAAAAATCCTCCTCGAATATGTCAGCGTACCGCGTGTGCTGTTCTGGACGACGATGCTGGCGCTGGTCTGGCCGTTCATCCATGTGCGCTGGCGGCGGAGGAAGGTTGTTACCACGACGGATGCCGATGGCCCGGTGCCGCCGCTGCCGCCCATGGTCTCAGCGGAGTTTCTCGGCCCCTCGACGATCCTGCGCTCGCTGATCCTGTTCAATCTGCTGTTCGCGGCACAGTCCATTCTCGACGGCATCTATCTCTGGGGTCACGTCGCGCTGCCCGCGAACATGACTTATGCGGCCTACGCCCATCGCGGCGCCTACCCGCTGATCGCGACCGCCCTGCTCGCTGCTGCCTTCGTACTGGTGGCGATGCGCCCGGGTGAACCGGCTGACAAATCAAAGGTGATCCGGCCGCTGGTCTATCTCTGGGTCGGGCAGAACGTCCTTTTGGTCGCCTCCTCCATCCTCCGCCTCGACCTCTACGTGGGCATCTACATGCTGACCTATTGGCGCATCGCGGCCTTCATCTGGATGGGTCTGGTGGCACTCGGGCTGATCCTGATCGTGGCCCGCATCGCGCTCGACCAATCCAACCGGTGGCTTGTCCGCGCCAATCTGATCGCGTTAACGATCGTGCTCTATACTGCCTCGCTGGTGAACTTCGATGCGTTCATTGCCGACTATAATGTTGCCCACAGTCGGGAAGCATCGGGCAACGGCGTGCAGATCGACATCAACTATCTCCTGACGCTTGGGCCACAGGCGCTGCCCGCCATAGACAAGGCGATCTTGCTGCGGCCCGGCAGCCCCGAGAGCTGCCTTGTGTCGCGCCGCGACCGCCTTGTAGAACAGCAACGTCAGGATCTGGCCTGGCGGAGCTGGGGCTTTCGAAACTGGCGGCTCCAGCGCAGGCTGGAGGCGCAGGTGAAGAACCAGCCGGCAGGGTGAGCGGAGAGTTTACTTGGCGCATCGCATTCTCATCGTCGACGACGAGGGCCACATCCGCGAGGTCATCCGGGTCGCCCTGAAGAAGGCCGGCATGGACGTGATCGAGGCCCGCGACGGCAAGGAGGCACTCGCCCGCTTTGCCGCCGACAGGCCCGATTTGATCGTGCTCGACGTCGGCATGCCCGAGTTCGACGGCCTCGACGTCTGCCGCGAGATACGCAAAGGCTCCGACGTGCCGATCCTGTTCCTGTCGGCGCGCGACGAGGAGATCGACCGCGTGCTCGGCCTTGAGATCGGCGGCGACGACTACGTGACAAAGCCGTTCAGCCCGCGCGAGCTGGTGGCGCGGGTCAACGTCATCCTGCGCCGGCTCAGCCCGCGCAATGGCGAGGCCAAGGCCGGGCCGAGCGCGCTGGCGCAAGGTGGCCTGCTGATCGATCCGGAGCAGCATGTGGCGTCGTTCGCCGGCACGCCGCTGAAGCTGACCGCGATCGAGTTCGGCATTCTGCGCGCGTTCCTGACCCGGCCGACCTCGGTGTTCAACCGCGAGCAGCTGATGCGCGCGGCCTACCAACTCAACATCCAGGTCTCCGACCGCACCATCGATAGCCACATCCGCAACATCCGCGCCAAGCTCGCGGCGCTTTCCTGCGACAACGTGATCGAGACCATCCACGGCGTCGGCTTCAAGCTCGGCCGCTGCGAGAAAGAGGCATGAGCGGGGCCCCCGACAAATGGCGGCCGTCGCTCGGGCTTGTCATCTTCGCGGTGCTGGCGACGGTCGCGGTGCTGCCGCTGGTCGGCCTGTTCTTCTTCCGCCTCTACGACAACCAGCTGATCCGCCAGACCCAGGCCGAGCTGATCGCGCAAAGCCGCGTGCTGGCGACGATCTATGCGCAGGAGGTCACGGCAAGGCTCGACAGCGGCCTGACGCTCGGCGCCGAGGTGCCGCCGAACGTGCTGCCTGATCCGGGCGACCAGGTCACGCCGATCCGCCCCGCGCTTGACCTCACCGCCAACGATCTGCTCCGCCGGCGGCCCGATGCGCAACCCGCGCCCAAGCCGGCACAGCCGGCCTATGTCGAGATCGGCGCAAGGCTGACGCCGATCATCCGCGAGACCCAGAAGGTGACGCTGGCAGGTTTCAGGATCCTCGATCCGCAGGGCGTCGTGATCGCCGGGCGCCAGGAGGTCGGGCAGTCGCTTGCCCATATCGAGGAGGTCGCGGACGCGCTGCACGGGCAGTATCGCGCCACCCTGCGCAACCGCGTGCCGGACAAGCCGCCGCCGCCGATCTACTCCTTCAGCCGCGGCCTCGGCGTGCACGTGTTCTCGGCGATGCCCGTCATCGTCAACAACCGCGTCGCGGGGGTGATCTACACCACGCGGACGCCGAGCAACATCTTCGACCATCTCTACCAGGAGCGGGCTAAGTTCGTGCTGGCCGGGCTCGCCGTGATCCTCGGCACGATCGCGATCGGCCTCGTGTTCTCCCGCACCATCACGCTGCCGATGCGCGAGCTGATCGACCGCGCCGCCAGAATTGGCCGCGGCGACCGCGAGGCGTTCAGGCCGCTGCGGCACTACGGCACGCGCGAGTTCGCCCAGCTCTCGCACAGCTTCCTCGGCATGGCCGAGCAGCTGGCGCGGCGCTCCGACTACATCGCGACCTTCTCGGCGCACCTCACCCACGAGCTGAAATCGCCGCTGACCTCGATCAAGGGCGCAGCCGAGCTGTTGCAGGATTCGGTTCAAGGCAAATCCGAGGACCTGACGCCGGCCGAGCAGAAAACGTTCATCGCCAACATCCTGTCCGACACCCAGCGGCTGGAGGCGATGGCGCAGCGGCTGCGCGAGCTCGCCCGCGCCGAGAGCCTGCCGCAGAACGAGCGCACCGAGCTTGCGCCCGTCATCGCCGACCTCAGGAGCAGGTTTCCGGAAAGCTCCATCGAGGCCAGCGGCAGCCTCGACCGGGCGATCGGCATGTCCGGCGAGAAGGCATTGATCGTGCTGTCGCATCTCGCCGACAACGCGGTGCGGCACAAGGCTGGGACAATCAGGCTGGAGGCGGTGGACGCGCGGACGACCCTGCTTCTTACCGTGAGCAATGACGGCGAGCCGATCTCGGCGCCGAACCGCGACAGGATCTTTGACGCGTTCTTCACCACCCGCCGCGACCAGGGCGGCACAGGGATGGGGCTGGCAATCGCGCGCGCGGTGATGGCGAGCCATGGCGGCTCGATCAGGCTGAAGCCGACCGACGACGGTGCGGCCTTCGAGCTGCAGTTTCCAGTCGCCTAGATCGCGAACACCCAGGCGGCGACGATGGTGCCGATGGTGACGAGACCGGCGATGGTCCAGCCAGCGGCATATTCCAGCTCAGGGTGACCGGTCGCCCGCATGATCTCTGCCGGATCGGCGGTATGCTTCTCTGCCATGACAGCCTCGCACGTTTCTTCCCGTGTCTAAGGATAAGTCGCGCCAGCCGCCAGAAGGTTCCATCACGGACGTGCGAGGGACACAAAGACGCGAAAACAACCCCATGCACAGTAGAAAGCCCGCTCCGGCGCGCGGCCCGGTCGCGCCGCACAACCTTCTGACACATCGGTGCAAAACGTCCCCGCCGCGCAATTCCCGCGTGCCCCGCGCCTTGCCTTCCAAATCCGGTTGCATGCTAGACTGGACGCTGTCCACGGCAGGAGGGAAGCATGGCCGACAACAAGGCAAAGCGGGGCGGAGCCGATCGCGCCCTGATTGCGCTCACCGAGAAATACGAAGTCGCCTATTGGTCGAAGAAGTTCAAAGTGACGCCGGCCAAGCTGAAATACGCCGTCAAGAAGGTCGGCCACTCCGCCAAGAAGGTCGAGGCCTACATCAAGCTCCAGAAGCACCGCGCCTCCGACAAGAGCCGGATCGCGCTGAGTGAGGCCTATGAGGTCCGCTACTGGTCGAAGAAATTCAAGATCACCCCGGCCAAGCTGAAGGCCGCCGTGGCCGCAGCCGGCCATTCCGCCAAGAAGGTGGAAGCGTATCTCGCGGCCCAGAAGGCGGCAAAAAAGGCCAGGAAGGCAAAGAAAACGGTCAAACGGAAGAAGGCCGCCTGAGATTTCGGGCCCATGGAGGCAGGGATGAAATCCGGCCGATCGATCCTATCCTGCGCCCTCGTTCTTGCCGCCACGTCCCACGTCGCAGGCGCCTCCGCAGCCACGCCCGCAAAGGTCTCGGGCTCGGCGGCGCTGGCGCTCGCGGGCGTGATCGCGCCGCTGTCCCCGAACCTCACCGGCGCCGAGAAGAAGGCGGTGGCGATGCTGTTCTCCGCCAATGCCGACATTCCCTACAAGAAGGCCATTGTGGTGACCGCCGACCGGATCGTCTGCCGCACCGGCAATGTCGACATCACCGTTCGCAATTGCGAGGTGACCTTCGGCAAGAAGGTGAAAACCGTGAACGGCTCCACTGCCAACGAGATATTCGCGACCGAAGCGCTGGCCGGCGTTCCGCCCGACGGCGCGGCGGGATCGAATTTCGAGAGCCTCGCCAAGCTGAGCTGCACGATCGACCCCAACGCGATCAGGCGGAAGGACGGCAGCGGCGCGGATTGCACATTCGAGCCGGGGAATTGAGCGCCGAGGGCGCCGTCAAATCGCCTCAAGACCAGCCAACTAATAAGGCGAATTGAAAAGACAGGCCCCAAGAGCGAGCCAATATGAGCGCGCAAGGCCCGGCACCATCATGAAGAATTATCTCGCATTTTTGCTTGTTCTGACCGTCTCGACAGCTTCCGCGCATGGTCCGGTTCCGACGCGGCTGGCTGCGCCATCCGATCTCGTCCGCGTCGGGCTGACCGACAACGACACCACCGCCGGCGGCACCGCGCGGCTCTGCGAGCAGGTCACCTTCGCGCGCGGCCTGCGCTACGGCGAGAGCGAAGCCAATGTGCTCGATGTCGCCACCAGCGCGACCAAGGCGGATACGCCGCGGCCGGTGCTGCTGTTCGTGGCGGGCGACACTTTCACCGGCGACCATGCGGCGCCGGAGCTGTCGCGCCAGATCCAGGACCAGATCATGTGCTTTGCCGCGCGCAACGACATGATCGGGGTGCGCGTCAACTATCGCCTCGCGCCGTCGGCGAGCTGGCCCGCCGGGGCGACCGACGTGGCGGCGGCACTGTCCTGGGTCCACGGCAATATCGACCTGTTCAATGGCGATGCCCGCGAGATCGTCGCGGTCGGCTATGGCGCCGGCGCCTTTCACGTCGCCACCCTGCTGGCGCATCCCGAGCTCCAGACCGACCGCGCCGACGTCGCTGGCGTCGTGCTGGTGTCCGGGATCTATCGCGTGGGCAAGGACGCGAGCGACAACGAGAAGGCCTATCTCGGCAGCGACGCGACCCAGTACGACAAGCGCTCGGTCTTCCCCGGCATCCTCAATGTCGACGTGCCGATCGTGCTGGCCTGGGCCGCGGACGATTCCACCAGGCTGGTGGCACAGGGCGAGACCCTGAAGAAGACGCTCTGCGGCGCCGGCCATTGTCCGCGCGGCACCATCCTGCGCAGCCGCGACGGCATCGCCGCCGCCTTCGGCCTCGACGGCTCCGGCGACAGCCTCGCCGAACCGACGCTGCTGCTGGTGCATCAGCTCGAGGCGCGGGGGCTGCCGTAGCGGGGTGTTGCGGGCGGAGCGCGTTATTTACTCCGACCTTTTGCTGGGCCACCACTCTCCCCCGCCCTCCCCCGCAAGGGGGGAGGGAGCGCAGCGGAGTGCGCCGCTACGCTGTGCCGCACCGCACTGTCGCAATTGATAAGAACGAACGCGTGCCACAACGAAGGTGCGTTCCCTCCCCCCTTGCGGGGGAGGGTTAGGGAGGGGGGTGCCACACGGCACACTCCCTCGTTTGTCAGCGCGTCAGCACGCCTGCCGCTTTCGTTCGCGCTAACAGCTGCGCTGCTTTGAAGTGCGCCACCAAGCCACAGCTTTGACAAACGCTTGACGTAGATCAACTCGCCTTGGTGCGGACTGAGCCGACCTCGTTGGGGGCCAACGACAAGGTGTCGAGCATGCGCGTCACCGGCAGGCTGCTATTCATTGTGATCATCGCCTTCGCTTCGCTCGGGGCGATGTCCCAGCAACGGTCCGAACAACCGGCAAGCGACAACGAGATCCGCATCGGCAATGTGATGCCGTATTCGGGGCCGCTCTCGGAGTTCGGCGCGATCGGCACCGCGGAGGCCGCCTATTTCGATATGATCAACGCGCGCGGCGGCATCAACGGCCGCAAGATCCGCTTCATCACCCGCGACGACAATTCCGATCCGGCGGCCGCGCTGGAGCTGACCCGCAATCTGGTCGAGAAGGACGACGTCCATCTGATGTTCGGCTCGTTCGGCACGCCCGGGAATCTCGCCACGCGCTGGTATCTGAACGAGAAGAAGATCCCGCAGCTTTTCCTCGCCACCGGCGACGAGGAGCTGAGCCAGGCCAAGGCGTTTCCCTGGACCATGGGCTGGCAGCCGTCGTTCCGGTCGGAGGGACGCATCTACGCCAACTACATCCAGGCCTACTATCCGCGGAAGAAGATCGTGGTGCTCTGGCAGAACGACCAGTTCGGGCGCATGCTCTACAAGGGTATCCAAGAAGGCCTCGGCGATCTGAACCGTCACGTCCTCGTCGACATCGCCTTCGATATCAACGACGAGCATCTCGAAGGGCACGTCTCGATCCTCAAGCGCGCCGGCGCCGACATCTTCGTCTTTCTCGGCGTGCCGTCGACGGCGTCCAAGGTGATCAAGCTGGCGGCGTCGCTCAAATGGCGTCCGGTCTTCATCGTGAACGACGCCTCCGCCTCGATCGCCAATGCGATGGCGCCCGCGGGCCTGGAGAATTCGGCCGGCGTAGTCTCGGCCGCCTTCCTGAAGGATCCGAGCGATCCCGCATGGAAGAACGATCCCGCCATGAAGGACTGGTTCGCCTTCATGGATAAATACCACCAGGTCGAAAGCACCAACAACAGCGCGGCAGTCTATGGCTACGCCGCGGCCGAGGCGCTGACCAAGGTGCTGAAGCAATGCGGCGACGATTTTTCGCGCGAGAACATCATGCGTCAGGCGGCTTCGCTGAAGAGCTATCAGCCTTCCCTCGCGCTCCCCAACATCAGGATGAACACCTCGCCGGACAGCTATCTGCCGATCAGGCAGATGCGGCTGGTGCAGTTCGACGGCCGTTCCTGGCAGCCCTTCGGCGACGTGATCGAAACCGCATTCACGGAAGGCGCGGCGCGGTAGCCTGCTCACGCGCACCTTTTGCCGGGCTACCCCTCTCCCCCGCCCTCCCCCGCAAGGGGGGAGGGAGCGCGGTGTGCCGTGCGGTGAGAGCTGGGCTCACAAGCTCGACGAGTTCACTGACCCAATGCCGATTGTCATCACCTTGACGCAGCCACACGCACAACTGTGTTCCCTCCCCCCTTGCGGGGGAGGGTTAGGGAGGGGGGTGCCGCACGGGGACTCTCTCGACCGGTAAAGCGGCTGCGCACCCTCACGCCGGCTTCAGCGAGGCCAGCGCATTCTCCAGCAGCGAGCGCACACGCGCGGCATCGCCTGACTTCACCACCGCGGGGTCGAGATAGAGCTCGAGGCCGGGCGCGCGTTCGGTGATGATGCCGCTGTTCTCCGCCGCGGCATCGTTCAGCGCGTCGACCGAATAGGGAATCACCTCGCGGCTGATGCCCTTCATCGTGATCGCCGGCAGCGCGTGGGCGCGGACGATGTCGCTGACCAGAGCGAAGGTCTCGTAGCTCAGCACGATGCCGCCGGGCTCGGCGATCGATTGCAGGCGCGCGGCGAGGTTCGCCTCGGCACCGATGATGGTGTAGTCCATGCGGTCGCTGCTGCCGAAATTTCCGACATTGCAATAGCCGGAATTGATGCCCATGCGCGAGCGGAACGGTTGCTCGATGCCGGAGGCGCGCCACTTCGCATTGAGCTCGGCAAGCCGCTGCTGCATGCGCCAGGCCATCTGGAGGCAGGCCTGCGCATCGGCGCGGTCGCCCCTGGTCTCGGGGTCGCCGAAGAAGATCAGCATGGCATCGCCGATGAACTTGTCGATCGTGCCGCCATGTTCGTGGGCGATCGCCGACATCTCGGTGAAATATTCATTGAGGAGTTGCGTCAGTTGCTCGGGCTGGAGCCGCTCCGCGGTCGCCGTAAAATTCTGGATGTCGGAGAAGAAGATGGTGAGCTTCTTGCGCTCGGTGTGGATGATGACGTCCTTCTGGCCGGAGAAGATGCTCTTGTAGACCTGCGGCGGGATGTAGCGCGAGATCTTCATCGAGAGCGAGGCGAGGAAGTCGTTGGCGGATTCGAGCTCCTTGTTCATGCCCTTGATGCGGCTCGCCTGGCGGCGCTGGAGCGAGAGGAAGGACAGGCCGCTGCCAGCGGCGATCAGGAAATAGGCCAGCAGGAACTTGAACGAGAAGATGTTGGCGGCGATCGGCTGGGCGATGATCACCTCCTGGATGCCCCTGATATCGCCGACCTTCCAGTCCTTCTTCGGGCTTTCGGGGTGGCTGTTGTGACAGCTCACGCAGGCCGGGCCCATCGTGACGGGGGCGACGAGGCGGACCTTGTCGTTGAACAGCGAGGTCTCGGTCTCCAAGATCTTCTGTTCGGGATCCCTGCGCAGCGCGTCGAGCGCGTCCTTCTCGAACTTGTCGAGCTGGTGCGGCGCACGGTTCTGGAACGGGAAGTCCGAGACGAAGCGGTAGGTGATGTTCTCCTGCTGCGCGCCGATCACCCGTCCGAGCTCCAGCGACAGCGTCGCCGGGATCGGGATCGCACCAGGAACGGATTCGTAATTGTGAACCACCCTGGTCGTACCATCAGGATTGGCGATGATGCGCCCGACCACGTTGGTCGCGTAGTAGCTGCGCACACTCGTGATTACCGAATTGAGATCGGCGGCCTGCCGGCGCAGCGCCGTCTTGGAGAGCTCGGTCAGGTCCAGCCACACCGCGAGCGGCAGAGCGAGCAGCAGGAACGCGATCGCGGCACCGGTCAGGACGCCGCTCTTGCGCTGTTCTTCGGCGATCTCTTGTTTCACACTGTGGCTCCGTTGTGTGCGCTTTTGTCGCAAACCTCCCGGGATTTGCGGCAAAGCCTGCGGCGGCACAGAGCCAACAAAAGCGGGCGCGCGCAACCCCATTTTATGGTGGTCGCACCAAGCGTCTTTCCGTTTCATCACGAAGGTTTAAGATCGGGATCAACCTGCATTGATCATCCGGAGCCAGCACCCATGACCGAGACCGTCCGCATCAAGCGCTTCAATGCGCGGCCCGTGATCGTGCCGATGAACCTGCCGCTCCAGACCTCGACCGGGGCGGTTGCCAGGGCGCCGCTGGTGCTGATCGACTGCGAGACCGACCAGGGCGCCCGCGGGCACGCCTATCTGTTCTCGATCACGCCGTCGGCCCTGAAGCCGCTGACGGCGATGGTCACGGAAATGTCGGAGCTGCTTGCCGGCGACGAGCTGCTGCCGTTCGAGATCGAGCGCAAGCTGACCCAGCGCTTCACGCTGCTGGGCCTCGCCGGCCTGCAGCGGCTGGCGCAATCCGGCATCGACATGGCGGCCTGGGACGCGCTGGCCCGCAGCAAAGGCCTGCCGCTGGCAAGGCTCCTCGGCGGCGCGCCGAAGCCGGTCAAGGCTTACAATTCGAAGGGGCTCGGCATCATGCCGGCAGGCGCCGCGGTGGAGGAGGCGCACAGGTTGCTGGCGGAGGGTTTTCACGCCGCCAAGATCCGCGTCGGCCGGCCCGATGCGCGGGAGGATCTCGCGGTGGTGCGCGCGGTGAGAAAAGCCGTCGGCGATCAGGTCACGCTGATGTGCGACTACAACCAGGCCCTGACGGTCACCGAAGCCATCCGCCGCGGCGAGATGCTCGACGACGAGGGCTTGAGCTGGATCGAGGAGCCGATCCGCCACGACGACTACGAGGGTTGCGCCCGCATCGCGGACGCGCTGCGCACGCCGGTCCAGATCGGCGAGAATTTTGACAGCGCCTTCTCGATGCAAGCGGCGCTGTCGGCGGAAGCCTGCGACTACGTGATGCCTGATGTGCAGCGCATCGGCGGCGTCACCGGCTGGCTCCGCGCCGCCGCGCTCGCGCATGCCGCCGGCATCGAGATGTCCACCCATCTGTTCTCGGAAGTCAGCGCGCATCTCTTGTGCGTGACGCCGACCGCGCACTGGCTGGAATATGTCGACTGGGCCGACGCGGTGCTTTCGACGCGATTGAAGATCAAGGACGGCTTTGCTCTGCCGAACGAGGAGCCGGGCAACGGCATCGCGTGGGACGAGGCGGCGGTGAAGAAATATCTGGTCAGCTGATCCGGCTACGTTCGCGCGAAGGAAAAGCCGGACTGGCCGCGAAGGAACCCGTTGGCAAAGGCGACGCCCGGGTAAAGCTCGGACAGGCGGCCATTTGCCTCTTCGGCTGACCTGCGCCCGTCGAGCACGTCGCGAAAGGTCTTTGCGACTTCGACCATGTCGCAATCCTGCGGCGACAGGCGCAGCGAGCCGATCCCGGCCTCGCGCAGCGCACCGATGTCACTGACGAGATTGGTGCAGGCATGCGACAGGGTCTGCACGCCGTTGATGGTCAGGAAATCCTGCTGGTCCAGCGTCTTCAGCGCGAGCCCGTCGGGGTCCTTCTCGCAGACGAAGCGGCAATTGTCCTTGGAGAGCTTGTGAAGCCGCGCATGGTAGCAGCGGGCCGCGATCGCCAGCGGCACCCTGCCGAAAGCGAATATCTCGATCACGGCCTCCGGCAGCGCCGCGGCGATCGCCGCCGCTGATGCGACCGGCAGTTCGGGCGGCAAGCAGATGCGCGCGGCGCCTTGCCGGACGTGAAAGGCCGCGCTGGTCTCGTTGTAGATGTTGACGAAGGGCCCGATGGCGTGCGGCCGGCCCTTGATCGACCTGAGGCAGGTGAGGTCGTTGACTTCGACCAGCGCGTCCCCGGCGGCGCAGAGCTCTTCGGTCTGACGCCGTTCGCGCCGCAGCGACACCAGGATCAGCGAGCCCAGCAGGACCTGCTTGCCGGCCTGCTGGAGGCGTTCGATCACCTCAGGCAGATGCCCGGCGAAGAACGGAGACCGTTTCGAGCACACGATCTCGCCGACGGAGACGACGTCGACCGGCGCCTCGTCGGCGATCCGGAAGTAGAAATCGCGCCAGCGCTCCGGCGCCCAATTGTACAGGACCGGGCCGAGACTAAGCTGCATCGGGGCATCTCTCATTCATGGCTGGACCGCCAGCCCTCGCTTCACCAGTCATCGCCTAACGATCATCGCCATGTCTTGCGATAGGCGCCGAGCGTGGAGGCCTGGCCTTCGGTGAACGGCTTCAGGCTCACGATATCGGCTTCGCTTCCATCCTCCAGCGTATCGAGCGCGCGGCGGAAGTGACGGACCACGCTCTCGATATAGGCGCGTCCGCGCTGGCGTCCCTCGATCTTCAGCGCGGCCACGCCGGCGCTCCGCAATCCGCCGAGCAGCGTCGTGGCGTCGAGGCTGACCGGATCCTCGAAAATGTAGCCGTCACCAAGCGCCGTCGAGAAGCGCCCCTTGCAAAGGGTCGGATAGCCCGCGGCTTCCTGGGGAGCGAAGCGGTTGATGGTGAAGCCGCCGAGCCGGGATGTCGTTCCTTTCGCGGTCTCCTCATAGGCCACGTGACTTGCCGGCGAGCAGACGCCCTGCATGTTCGGCGATTTTCCGGTGGCATAGGACGACAGGGAGCAGCGCCCTTCGGCCATCACGCAAAGGCCGCCGAACACGAACACCTCGGTCTCGCATGTCGTCTCGCGGGCGATCTCGGCGATCTCCGAAACGCTGAGCACGCGCGGCAGCACGACGCGGCGCGCTCCGAACGTCTCGACATAGAAGGCGATGGCGTCGGGGTTCGCGGCCGCCGCCTGCACCGAGACATGCAGGCGCTGGTTCGGATGGCGCCTTGCGACATAATCCATCAAGCCGATGTCGGCGACGATCAGCGCGTCCGCACCGGCATCGACGGCATCGTCCACCGCCCGTTGCCAGAGTGCCACGGACGACGCCCGCGGAAAGGTGTTGATAGCGACGAGGATGCGCGCGCCGCGTCCGTGGGCAAAGGCGATCCCCTTGCGCAGCTCGTCGCGGCTGAAGTTCAGCCCGGGAAAATTGCGCGCATTGGTCTCGTCGTTGAAGCCGCAATAGACGGCGTCCGCGCCCGCATCGATGGCGCTCCGCAGCGCGGCCGGCGTGCCGGCGGGACAGATCAGCTCCATCACGTCCGCTCCCGGGACGCGCCGGTCAACCTGTCCCGCGCGTGCTCGAACGAACGCCTGGCCGGCTCGCCCAGCGGACCGAACAGGGACGCCAGCTCTGCGGCCAGATCGAGCCGCGCATCGTCGATCGCGTTACGCAAGGCCAGCACCGCCTCCATGTCGCCCTCGATTCCGAGCTGGCGCGAGAACATCAGCGCATCGCCGTCGACCCTGCCCTCGACCAGGGCCAGCAGGTTCGCGAGCGAGGCGGAGACGCAGGCGTCCAAGCCGGATGGCAATTCGCGCACCACCGACAATCGCGCTGGCGCGGCCTCGACGATGAACGCGAACGGCAAGTCGGTCGGCTTGATTCCGAACCGTGCACGGCGATGTTCGCCGAGCCTGTCGAGCAGGCCGGGATTGCGCCTCAGGATCCGCTCCAGGAACCCACCGAGAACGAGTTGCAGCGGCAGCAGGGGCAAGGGACGCAGCGCGAGCGCGAGAAGCGGCGGGATTGTCGGCAACGGGCCGGACGCGAGGGACGAATGACTCATGGGACATATCTGAGCCGATTGCGCGCGAATGTATTTGAGCGGGAACAATGAGGAGCGAAATCGCTCCGGCTAGCTTCTGCTCCTTTCAGGAGATTGTCCGCTTGCAACGCGACGTTCCGCGCTTCCGCGAATTATCCGACTTCCTGCGCTTCATCGAAGGCAAGGGACAATTGCGACGCATTCGCGAACCGGTCTCCGTGGTCCATGAGATCACGGAGATTCACCGGCGCGTCATCGGCGAGCACGGACCGGCACTATTGTTCGAACGGCCGATCAGGGCCGACGGCCTACCATCCGGCATGCCGCTCCTGACCAATCTGTTCGGCACGGTGGAGCGGACCGCGTGGGGCATGGGCATCACGCCTGACCGGCTCGAAGAGCTCGGCGCGATGATGGCCGAGTTGCGCGCACCGCGCCCCCCGCACGGCGTTCGGGACGCCTGGCGCAAGCTGCCGCTGGCCCGCGCCGCGCTTGCGACCCGGCCGCGCTCGCGCGCAGCCGCGCCGGTGCAGGATCGCGCCGCCATGGGCGAGGACATCGATCTGACGAAACTGCCGGCGCAGATCTGCTGGCCGGGCGAGCCTGCCCCATTGATCACCTGGCCACTGGTCATCACCGCGCCGCCGGCATCGCCGGCCGCCGACCAGGAGGAGAATGTCGGCGTCTATCGCATGCAGATCCTCGGCCGCGACCGCGCCATCGTCCGCTGGCTCGCCCATCGCGGCGGCGCCCGGCATCATCAGCAATGGAAGGCCGTAGGGCGCGACATGCCGGTCGCAATCGTCATCGGCGCCGACCCCGCGACCATCCTTGCCGCGGTAATGCCACTGCCCGAGACGATCTCCGAGCTGCGCTTCGCGGGCATCCTGCGCGGTGAGCGGCCCGAGCTGACGCCCTGCCTCACCGTACCGCTCGAGGTCCCTGCCACGGCCGAGATCGTCATCGAGGGCTTTGTCTCGGCGACCGAGACGGCGGCCGAAGGTCCCTATGGCGATCACACCGGTTACTACAATTCGGTCGAGCAGTTTCCGGTGCTGCGCGTCACCGCCATCACGTCGCGGCAACAGCCGATCTATCTGTCGACCTTCACGGGCCGCGCGCCGGACGAGCCGTCCCGGATCGGCGAGGCCCTGAACCGGCTGTTCGTGCCGCTGATCCGGCAGCAATTCCCCGAGGTGACCGACTGCTGGCTGCCGCCCGAGACCTGCTCCTACCGGGTCGCGATCGCATCGATCAAAAAGCGCTATCCCGGCCAGGCACGGCGGCTGATGCTGGGCCTGTGGTCGATGCTGCCGCAGTTCAGCTACACCAAACTATTGATCGTGGTCGACGACGACATCGACATTCGCGACTGGCGCGAGGTGATGTGGGCGGTGGCGACGCGGAGCGACAGCTCGCGTGATCTCGTGGCGCTGTCCGACACGCCGATCGACTATCTCGACTTCGCCTCGCCGAAATCCGGCCTCGGCGGCAAGCTCGGGATCGACGCCACTACGAAGATGCCGCCGGAGACGGAGCGGGAATGGGGCGAGCCGCTGGCGATGGATTCCGCCGTGATCGCCAAAGTCGATGCGATGTGGCCGGCGCTCGGCCTCGGCGGGATCGGCGGGCTGCAGCTACGCGAGCCCGCATGAGCGAGCGGCATGGCGTGATCGTCGGCATCAGCGGTGCCTCGGGCGCGGCCATCGGCGTGCGCATCGTCGAGCGGCTGGCGGAGAATCCACACTGCGCGGTGCATCTGGTGATCTCACCGGCAGCGGAGCGTACGCTCGCCGAGGAGGTCGGCCCCGAGGCGCTGCCGCGCCTGCGCGCCCTCGCCTTCCGCGACCATGCGGTTTCGGACATCGGCGCCAGCATCGCCAGCGGCTCGTTTCCGGTCGGCGGCATGATCGTGGCGCCGTGCTCGATCCGGACGCTGTCGGCGGTTGCCTTCGGACAGCTCGACAATCTTCTCGTGCGCGCCGCTGACGTGCAGCTCAAGGAGCGACGGCGCCTGGTGCTGCTGGTGCGCGAGAGCCCGCTGCATCTCGGCCATCTCCGCGCGATGGTCCAGGCCACCGAGATCGGCGCGATCATCGCGCCGCCGCTGCCGGCCTTCTATCTGAAGCCGCAGTCGCTGGCCGAGATCGTCGATCAGATCGCCTGCCGCGCGATCAATCTGCTGAACCTGCCGGACATTGCGGCGCCGGCGCTGAAATGGCACGGCGATAGATAAGCGCCAGCGCGCGGCGGCGTTCAGGTCCGTCGTCTCGGGCAGGCCGTTCTGGCGCCGATCGATGAGGGCGTTCATCGTTGCACGCAAGTGCGACAGGGATTATCGATGCTGCATGACCAAATGGCGTCCTCACCCCCATATCCGAGTCGTCGCGACCGGCCTGCACTGGCGGGACGGGCGGTTGCTGGCGGCCGAGGTTCGCGACGATGCGGGCCGGATCAAGGGCGTGCGCCCGCTTGGCGGCGAGATCGAGTTCGGCGAGAGCTGGCGGGCGGCGCTCGTGCGGGAATTTTGCGAAGAGCTCGGCATCGACATTGCCATCACGGGCGAACCACTGGTGATGGAGAACATTTTTGCGCATGAGGGAGAGACCGGGCACGAGGTGATGTTCATCGCCGAGGTCGCGTTTCCCGACGGCGCGTTCAGCGGACAGGACCGCATCGATTTCCGCGAGGATAACGGCGAGCAGATCGTCGCGCGCTGGTTCGACCTCGCCGATCTCGACGTGGAGGGCGGACCCAGCCTCTATCCGACCGGATTGAAGGATCTGCTGCTGGAGGCAAGAGACGGAACTGCGTGAGAGGCGTCGCTCTCATCACGTTCCGCCCGTATCGCGCCGATAGCGGAAGTCGCAATGCGGCGCGCCTTGCATGATCGTCTGCGTGCGCGTGAGCCTGACGTCGGGGCCGAACCCTTCCGCGGTCGCGAAGTCGGCGGTGCAGACCAGGAGAAAGCCGAGCTCCGGCTCGCCCAGCGCCTTGTAGAACTCGGCATAGGCGCATCGCTTGACGTCGAACGCGAAGGCGTCGTGGCTCTGCTCGATCACGTCATAGGCGAGCGCATCGTCGCGGGCATAGGTCCCGAACGCCGACGATACGGCCTTGCCGAGATCGCTCTCGTTCTTGGCTTTCCAGAACTCCTCGCCGAAGCCGCGATAGAGATCGCCGAGCGCCTTGCGCACCAGCGCGTTGGCGCGCGCCTCGCCGAGCTCGGCCTGGAGCGCCTTGACCAAGGGCACCAGCACCTGGGCCTGGATCTTTGCCTGTTCGATGACGGACACGCTCATGGGCAACCTTCATCCGGGTTACTTCACGCCACAGCACGATAACTCAACTTGCTGTTGGCGGCGAGAGCTTGCCTGTTTCGTCCTATGACGTCCCAAAGCCTACGTTTCCGTGATGTCAGGGTTATCGCCGATCGTGCAATTCTGAAAACGTCGACGCAGCCATCAATGGTATGATGAGTACCATTCAAATGCCGCCGGCAGATGACCAGAGGTGAACATGATCCGACCCGAGATGTCTCCAAGCAACGTCAGGCCACGACGTTCTTCACGACGCCGTCATGTTGCGGCGGTGGCCGCGGCACTGTTTCTCGCCACCACGTACTGGTCAGTCGGAGGCGCGCAGGCTGCCGCGAATGACGCCGAGGCACGAGCCATCTTCGAGAAATTCATCGCGGCACAGAATGCGCATGATGCCGATGCGGTGAAGGCGATGCTCTTGAATTCGCCCGGCACGCTGCTGTTTGCCAGCGGCGAGGAGCCGCCGCAGGCATACTAAGTAGTTCACGCGCTCTTGGAGCCTACGCGCTGACGGGGGCACGGGTCGCTTCCAGCGTCTTGCGCAGCTCGCAGGTGCTGGCAAGCTTGCGCCGGATCCGCTCGATGGCGGCCGGCAGCACCCAGTCTTTGAAGGGAGCACCGTTGCGCAAGGCGCCGGGTTTGCGGGCGAGCACCGGCACATATGCCAGGGGCCGTAGACGGTATCGCCGCGGCCAAAGGATCCCGGGTGCTCGGCAACGATGCTGCGACCGAGTACTTGTTGTTGTCGAAGCGCACCAGGTCTTCGAGACCGACGCCGTCACCGCATGGAAGCCGTCGAAGCGGCCGGCATAGGCAACGAGTTTGGGGCGTTCGCCTTCGAACACTTCCCAGATCGTCCGATCGACCAGTTCCGGATGGCGATGAGCCTTGGCGTAAGCGATGCATTTGTCGAGCAGCCAGGCGTTTAACTCGTCGAGGTTTTTGAACCGCAGCCGCGGCGTGAAGAAGCGTTCCCTGACCAGCCCGACCTGGTTCTCGACCTGCCCCTTCTCCCAGCCCGACGCTGGCGTGCATCGGTGCGCGTCGCAAGGATGGTGGGCAGTTCAGGTCAATCGCGTCGGTTTGACAGGCCACCGAGGACTTCCGGTCAAGCCTGGTGAATGGACTTCCAGAACCGCTTTCATGGAGGGAGCGGCGGTCGCCAGATCGAAGAAGCCCAGGGAGGTCTGATAGGTTTACTGGATACGACAGAACGCAGTTGCTTGGGACGTCCCATGGTCGGACGACAAGATCGCTGCGGCGCGCACCCGGGAGCGCGAGACCAAAAATCAATTCTTCGCAGGAGAGACACCAGCAAACTTCTGGCAACGCTTCTGGCGCTGGCTATTCGGATAAGGGCTTCGGTCGGACCAAGAACAAGAGAGCATTGACTTCGCACAAGATGGGATGCCACTTACGCTTCGCCCACACCGGTTGGACGACAGCAAGCGCTGGGAGGAAGGCGATCAACATCGACGCAAAGATCTTCAGCAATTTTTTGCAAAACTCCCCCATCGAACGGACCCGGGTCAAGTATCGCAAATGCGATCGTTCGGCCCGGCAATAAATTACCGTCTGATGCCTTGCACTCCGACTTCAACATGTTTCTTGAGCTTGCCCTCGTATTCTATGAAGCGACCTGCCGTGATCTGATCGTAAGGGCGCAGGCGCGGATTCGAGCACGGCAACGCCATCACGAGGTCAGCATTGCCTTCGCGATTCTTCAGCCGAACCATTCGCGTATCGGCGAAGTCGGTGGTCGCGCCGATGAAGACGATCGCGCATGCCAGAGCTGAGATCTGAGAATAGCCCCAGCTCCGGACCTTCGAAGCTGGGGCTGAGCCTCTCGATTGGGACCGGCAAGGGGATAGCCGGCAACACAATCTTAGCTCCTCCACCGAAGTCGAGGGATCACAATCCGGTGTCGAAATCGTCAAGGTGTACGTGGCAAAACAGAGCTGCGCGTCAGAAGTCGCTGACGCTTAAGGAAGGCGATGCTCGTCTGTATGCTCCGCATCGGATCAGCCGAAACGTCCTGTTCGACGAAAACATGTTGCACACCGCTCTCCGCGGCGGCTTCGAGTATCTCGGCGAAGTTAATCGTACCGTGACCAAGTTCGATGGTCGATCCGTTCTTTGCCATGTCCTTCAGGTGCAGGAGGCGAAATCGCGATGGATGCCCTCTCAAGAAGCGCGCTGAATCGAGATGTCCCTTGGTTGCCCAGTAAACATCGAGCTCGAACATGACAAAGCGCTCATCGGTGCGGCTGAGCAGAACGTCGTATGGCTGGATGCCACCTGCCAAGTTCCCGAATTCAAAATCATGATTGTGATAGGCAAGCGTTAGCCCGGAACGCTGCGCCAGTTCACCGATCGTGTTCAGAGTGTCACAAATCCGCTGCCAATCATCGAGTGTTTGCCTTTCCGATACGTCCAGCCAGGGACAAACGACGAACCGGCTGTCGAGCAAATGGGCGATGTCGAATGCTGAGTTGGCGTTGTTCCGCAGGCTGGCGTAGTCGAGATGCAGCGATGGTGCGGTGAGATCCAGGCTGCGCAGGAGCTTGCGGGTGAGCCTCAGGTCGTTCCCGAGAATGCCGGCAAACTCCAGCTCGCGATACCCGAAATTCGCGACTTTCCTCAGCGTTCCTTCGAAGTCGGCCTTCAGCGGGTCGCGGACGGTGTAGAGTTGGAGACCGATATTCCACAGTTCCCGACCGGAAACCGGCTCGATTCCCATCGTGGCACCGGCCGCGATCCCTCCCAAAACAGTGCGTCTGCTGAGTGGCGCCAGCACGCTCGGCTACCTTGGTGCCTGCAGTACGACGCCATAGCTCTTGTATATCCGATCGACGGTGCCATCGGTTCGTAACCGATCGAGAGCTCCATCCATGGCTTCGCGTAAGGCATCATCAGGGCGAACCATGCCGACGGCGACATTCCAGTTGAGATCCACCGTGCTCTCGTCGCGATCAAGGATGCGGAGCGCCTTGTCGGGATGCGTCAGATTGAAATAGCTCGCCACGGTGGGCGTCACCGCAGCGGCGTCGATCTCGTTATTCGAAAGGGCCTCGAGACTGTCGCTCTCGAAACCAAAGGTCGATGTAGGTACGTGCCGCTGACTAATTATCATGGCTGCGACGGACCCGACCTGCACCCCGACCTTGGTATGCTCGTTGAGGCTCTTGAACGACGTAAGCGTGCTGGCGGATGGCACGGCCAACGCGACGCCCGTGCGATAGTACGGTTTCGAGATCCTCAAGTGAGTTTCGCCTTGCGCCTCGCGGTCGGCGATCACATCGAGAAGAATGTCACAGCCAGCGCTACGCATTTGGTACTGGGTAATGATCCAATCAAGCCTCAGGGAGACGCCGAGCTCCCGCGCCAGTGCTTGTCCCAATTCAACCTGAAATCCGGGAGGATCCCCGGCTTTGCTCGCGAATGGAAGCGAGTTCGGGTGAGCACATAACCCAAGTACGCCGGCCGAGCGGATTGTCTCGAGGGATCGAGCCCGTGCCGGCCCCAGCAAACCTGCCACCGTCACGATGATGAGCGGGAGGATCAGTTCTGTTCCGCGTACCTTGCGCATGGAGTTTGACTCGCCGGCTCATCCCTCTCGCGGCTTTAATTCCCGGATGTACTTGATGATTTGGTCGATCTGAGCATCGCTGAAGGTAGAATCGAATGCAGGCATCGCGCCTTGTTTGCCGTTCTTGATACGGTCGCGAATAAAATCGTCATCGCGCGTCGTGTTCATGAGCTGCGGTCCCTTACCCGCCGCGCGGCCGCCATCGGAATGACACCAGCCGCAGGTCGTTGCGAACAGCTGCTTAACATCGAAGTTCCCGTTGTCCGGCGCAGCGGAATCCGTCTGCGCGGAGACAGGCGTGGCACATGCGAACCAAGTGGCCAGCGCCATCAAGCTCAACTTCATGACGCAGAACTCCACTTTCCGTTAGCCCTGACCGTTCCAAGGCACGGGGAGCGAGCTTCTGTCGCTCCCCGCCAGATTGTCCGAAAACCCCTATTTCAAGCTGTACACGATGAGCGCGCCATCATCGCGCGGCATGCTCTTGTAAACGCCGCCGAAGGTCGGCGCGTAGTCGTCCGACGCCATGCCGCCGAAGCCCGCGGTCACGGCGACATATTGCTTGCCGTTAACGGCGTAGCTGACGATGCCGCCCTGGTGGCCAGTGCCGTCGGAATGGCTCCACAGCTCGGCACCCGACTCGGCGTCGTAAGCATGAAGGGTGCCGCGCGAGTCAGGCACGAAGACGAGATTGCCACCGGTCGATAGCACGCTTCCAAGCGGCGGCTCGGGGTAGCGAACCTCCCACTTCTTGACTCCGGTCACCGGGTCGCGCGCGTCGAGATGACCGTAGATCTCGCCGCCCGGAGGAGGCGCGATCTTAAAGTCGGCGCCGATGTTGAGCTGGGCTTGGGGCGCGGTCACCGGTGTGGTCTTCATGACCTCGAGCGTCATGCACCATTCTTGGCCGAGCTTGTAGTATAGACCCGTCTTCGGATTGTATGAACCCGAGTTGAAGCTGACACCGCCGGAAATATGCGGGCAGAGGGGTTCATTGACCTTGCCTGCGGAGAAGTCGCGACGGCCGATCAACTCACCTGTCTTGGGATCGATATCCTTGACGAAGTTGCTGTTCTGAGTGATCCGCCAGACATTCTTGATACCCAAATTACGGTCATAGACGAAGATGTAGCCGCTCTTATTGGGGTGCACCACGAGCTTCTGCCCGTCGCGATCGAGCATTACAAACTCACCGACCGCGCTGTCGAAGTCCCATGCGTCGTGCGGCAGCTCCTGATGATAGAACTTTAGTTTGCCGCTATCGAGATCGAGACCGATCACTGAGGTCGTATAGAGATTGTCACCTGGGCGGGCGCCTTGCGTCTTGTAATCGGAGCCCGACCAATCGTAGAGCGGCGCCGGGTTCGCGGTGCCCCACAAGATGGTGTTAGTCTCGGAATCGTAGGTGCCTGGCATCCAGCCGCCGCCGCCGCCGGTGCGCCAGGAGTCACTGCCCCAAGTCTTCATGGCTTCGTCGGTGCCCGCAACCGTCAGGAACTCCCATTTCTTCTTTCCTGTGGCGGCATCGACAGCAAAGATCGGGCCGCGGCCCGGCCATTCGCCGCCCTGCGCGCCAATGATCACCGTGCCCTTCGCATAGAGGGGCGCGCCGGTGAAACCGACCGTCAGCTTTTGGGAATCGATAAGCTTGGTGTCCCAGGCGACCTTTCCAGTCTTCATATCAAGCGCGATGAGCCGGCCATCCATCGTGCCGACGTAGACCTTGCCTTCTCCGAGCGCAGCGCCGCGATTATAGGGAGAGTGCGTCTGCCGCGCGATCAGGGCTTCGTCAAGTTCGGGGAAATAGGACCAGATCACCTCCCCTGTCGCGCCGTTCAGCGCAAACACTCGACTGTAAGAGCCCGTGTAGTAGAGCACGCCGTCGGCCGCAAGCGGCATTGACTGCAAGCCACGGGTGGACCGTCCCGGAATATGGATCCAGGCAACGCTTAAGTTACCGACATTGCTCGTATTGATCTGCGAAAGGGGACTGTAGTGATAAGACTTATAGGAACCGTGATAAGTCAGCCAGTCGTTCTGGCCGCCGGTCTCGATGCGCGCGGTATCCACAGTTTGGGCAACGGTTGACGACGCGGCAAACGTCGCACCAATCGCAACAACCACAGGCAAAGACAAATAACCCCACCGTTTCTTCATATGCTCGTCCTCCATTTCATTTTTATGGCACTTGGTCATTGCCTTGCTGGGCGCGCTGCGCCCTGTTCATTTGTCGACCCGAATAGATACGGCGTGCCAACAATCTCACCTCGTATCATAGGAACCCCGGCATCGAGGCTTTCGTCGAGTTCCACTGAAGGGGCTGCTTTCCGCACGGAGATGCACCCGCATCTCGTCAGTCATTTCGTCCAAAAGTTGTTTGCTGGGCACACGATATCGCCTGCAGGCAATGCCCGCGCTTATCGCGGCATTGCGGACGACTCGATTGACGCATCGCACAATCGGCGGCCGGCTTCCACTTTGCACATGCAGAGCGTTTGCAGCCATCGCGTCTAACTGCCTCTCAGCCTCGAATGGCCCATGCAGCGAGTTTCGGCTTGCTTGACGGCATCGTTGCCGCGGAATGTGGCGACACGGCGCCGAGTTGTATCATCCAAGGCGATTTTGTGAAGACGGCAAGCAGGTCGCGCACTAAACCGGGATTTCGTCACCTGAGCTGACCTAAAGACTTCACGGGCATCCCACACCGAAACGGCCGGCGCGTCGCATGGAAGTCCGTTCTTCCTTGGGGTAAGGCAGACTTCGCCTATCGACCAATCACGAGCGAGGAGAAGGCAAGCCCCCACGGCCTTACAGAACTACAGCCTATCAAGATTGTTCGCTTAACTCGCAGTGCATTCGACAGGACCAGGGCGCATTCCGCGATGGAGCATGAGACTCTGCTTGAAGCTGCGAAGCAGCGCCTGGATGCAAGCACACGAGCCAAGCGCCAGCGTTGAAAGACAGTCGAGCATCCGTTGGCACGATTAAGGCGCGCAGGAGAGCGACACAGTTCCTTACCAAAGCGCTCCCCAAATTAGCCGGCGAAGTGGCTCTATCGGTCTGGCTTATGGCCGCCATCCCGCGCCTGATCAGACCTTCTCAAACATCCATAGTGCCAGCACGCGCGTGCCGTATGTAAGCGCGACGCCTGTCAGAATCATTGCGATTGTTGTCCAGTCGCTGTTGAAGAGCGAGGCCATCGTCGCGAATGTGCAGGCCGTCGAGCACTCCGAACAGCTCGCTGAGCGCCCGGGCCGAGGAGCTTGGTCACGATGATATCGTGTGCTTCCTCACCAAATCTGAACGAAGAGAAGGCGGCCGGCACCATGCTCAACACAGTGGCGCCGCGCAAGGGCGTCAACGCCAAGGCTTCGAGCGCGGCCTGATCGAGTTTCAAGGCGGTTTCAGCGGCACCGCGACAACGCGGTGCCGCTGTCTCGTTGTGCCAATCGGGCAAGGCGGACCTGCCGGCGCACGAACCAGGCGGCGACGGCCACGGTCAGCCAAGCCAGCGAAGCGCCGATGAATGCGCCTGCGACGCTCCGCTCGACGAGGAACCAGAACACTGCGGCGAAGGCGAGCATACCGAGAGCGCCCAGTGCGGCACCGGCGGCATCTAGCGCGGCGGCCTCCCGCCCTCGCCGCCTCCCTTCGAGACCAGCCTCCCGTTTGCGACGGAGTTCGTGCTTCTCTATTAAGGTCGCGCTGGCGCAGAAGATCGCCGGGAGCGCGAGAAAGAGACCTCCGATCGACGCTCCGTAACGACTGCTGATCAATCCCGTGAACGCGGTGGCGGCGCCGCCTAGGCCGAAACGCACCAAGTATTCGTACCACCACCCTTCCCGCAGCGACGAGGGCGAGACCTTCATCGGAAGCCTCGCGCGTACCCCCCGCGAGCGCCCATAGACCGAAGGCTGCGCCTAACCAGACGACGATAGAGACGATCGTCGCCGGCAACGCCCGCATCCGGGCGCGCATGAGGAGCTGGCAGACCAGGATGCTGTAGACCACCAGCGCGACCGCGCCGGCCATCATGGAAAGGCTTTGGGCCCCGGCGTAGACGGCGCCATGTTCATAAATCGCGATGCCCAGTGTCGCGAGCGCAACCGAAGGTGCCGCCCCGAAGAGGCCGGCGAAGCTCTTCGGCTTCAGCACGTCGCCCAACATCGAGAACGCCGAAACGACTGCGCCTCCGATCAGGAAACGGATGAGGTACTCGGTCATTTCGGCCTCTTCCAAAGCTTCTTGAGCGGCCCCGCGCCGCCATAGGCCGGGTCCTTGCGCGGCACCGGTACCTTCGGAATGGTCTTCAGCGCGCGCGGACGGTCCTCGACAGTCGTGCACTCGTCGTAGGTGCCTGCCGACGGATAGGCGCCGACGACGAGAGAGTCCTTGTCCGCCGCCAGGCATTGATGGCCGGTCCCAGCGGGCAGGACTACGACGTCGCCGGCCTTCAGCGTGAAGGTCCGCCCCTTGTTGCCGCCGAAGCGGACGCGCCCCTTGCCGCGCGCTATCCCGAGGACCTCGTGGATTCTCGAATGGTAGTGAACATAGTCGTAGATGCCGTCGCGCCAGCTATCCCCCCATCCGTTGCCTTCGAACAGGTCTTCGAGCACCGCCGCAGGATCGTGCTGCTCGTCGAGTCTGACGGCGCTTCGGTACAGCATCAGGGGCCAGCGCGGGTGATTGGGCACAAGGCCGTCATCCCTAAAGCGGACCACGTGTGGCTTCCGCGGACGAGGCAGTTCGGAAGCCCGACGCTTGCCCGGGCGACGAAGACCGGTGGCGCGTTCGGCGTATTCCTTAAGGTCCTCAAGTAGCGGCATTATCTGTCTCCTTGACGGGATAGCCCGTCCATAGGCGAAGCATTCGTTCGAGCGCCGCACCAAGGGCGAAGCCGGCGACGACGTCGCTCGCCCAGTGCGCCAGCACGACGATGCGCGTCAGACAGAGGCCCACCGCCAGCGCGAGGATCGCCCGGCGGGGTCACACCCCGGCCCCCGAGCTGGGGCTTTCGGTTGTCGGGTGTCGAGAGGAGGCTAGTGTTGAGGTAGCGTGTAACGGCCCGGTCCTTAGCTATCGGTCGGCTCTGCTCCGAGAGTCCTTGGACCCGAGAAGCTTCAGCGCCGTATCGATCTTGGCGAGGAGCGCCTGGATTTCGGCGCGCTCGTTCGCGCCGGGTCCGGCTTCAAGCCGCGCCAGCAATTGCTCTTTCTGTCCCAGCAGCTTCGCAAGAGCGGACATCCGATCACCGCAATGTCGACCGTATCGAAAGGGCCGCTCGGAGAGCGGCCCTTTCTTGGTAACCGGCTACGGGTTGCCGAAGCTGAAGCCGCTGAGCGGGGCGGCGCTCGCAGCCGATCCCAAAAGGGAGGCGGCGAGCATTCCCAGTGCAATGATCTTCATGAATGTTCTCCTTCCTTGGCGAAATCAGTCGATCTCTTCGATGATGCGACGTTCCTGCGGTTCGACGATGTAGGTTCGGCTATCCCGGTGAATGTATCGGTACTCCCGCAGGCTCGGCGCCTCGCGATAGACCTCGTCGGGGAAGGCATCGATTTCCACGCCGTCCGGTAGGCGCTCGCCCCGGCGGATCTCAGTTCGCACTGTGCTGCCGGTCGTTTGCCGCTCGCGCTCGACGGGACGCGCCTTGACGTGCTTGCGGATCACCTCGCGATCACGATCGCTGAACGTGGTCTTCCGCTGCTCGGTGCGCGCCGGAGCGGCCGCCGTGGACCGGCCCGAGTACGGCAGGACCGCGACGATCTTGTAGCTGGAGGGCTCCACGATCACGACTTCGTCCTTCACCAGGACGAAGTTGTAGCCCCGGTACTGGGGCACGATCTCGACGACCTCCGCCGGCAGCGGCTGCAGACGGACATCCCGCGGCACGGCAGTGCCCACGGACAACGAGAAATTCACGTTGTTGAGGGGCTGCACGTTGAGGTGCGAAATCGACGTGCTGATCCGTGTCCGCTGCTGATCATTGATGTTCACCGAGGCATTCACGTTCGTGTTCGACGAACGATCGGCCGTATTCTGCTGGGTGCTCGGCTGCTGGGCCGTGTTCGTCGAGTTACTACCCGTCGGAGACTGCGCCTGACTGGCGCCCGAAGCTGGCGGGTTCGCGCTCTGCGCCCGGTTGTCCGTAGGCGGGTTGGTCTGCGTCTGGTCCGAAGGCGCATTGGTCTGGTTGGAGGGCTGGCTGGTCTGCGCCTGATTGGTCGAGTTGTTCGAGGTGGGCGCCTGCGTGGTGTTGGTGCCCGTACCGGAATTGGTCGTTTGGCCTGCAGCGCTCTGGCCGGTCGATGACGGAGACTGCGTCTGGGCCGAATTGGTCGAAGGATTGGTCTGCGCGGATCCCGAAGGTGTTGAAGAGGACGGCGTCGTCGAGGTGGAATCCGGCTGACGCTGCGTAGTTGACGGATTGGAGTTCGACGTGCTCGGAGAAGATTGCGCAAGAGCCGAAGTCGCGATCGCGACAGCAGCCGTCGTAGCCAAGAATAAACGCTTGTCCATCTGAACCTCCTAAATGCGGATGTCGATCAACCTCCGATGCGGCACGCGGTTCCTTTTCGGGAAAACCCGGCAGCTCTCGTGGCGGCGGGAGGTGAATTTCTTCCGGTAGACCCAAGATCGCGGTTGTGCCGAAATGGCGCTGGGGCGCTGCAGCCGCGAACAAACGGAACTTCAGTCAAACCACGCCGTTGGCAGTGACTACTTACGAATCATTTGAGGAGGACACACCATGAAGAAGCTGATTGTGTGCGGCGCGCTTGCCGCTTTCGCCCTCGGCACGCAGGCCGCCAGCGCCGCCGAGTTCTACATCGTGCGCGACGCGACCACAAAGAAGTGCACTGTCGTCGACACCAAGCCGACCACTACGACCACGACGGTGGTGGGCAACGGCGTCTACAAGACCAAGGTCGAGGCCGAATCCGCGGTGAAGACCACCAAGGTGTGCACCGAACAGTAAATATCGCGGGCTTCAGGCGGCCACTCGGAAGCGTTCGGACAGCAATTGGAGGAAATGCCCGTACTCATTTTGTGGGCCGTTCCTGCCGTCCTCGTTATTGGCGGCCTCGGCTATTTCTTAATTCACATGCACTGAACGACGACCCGCCCGATGATCCGGGCGGGTCTTTTTTCCCGACAACCGTCGGTGGCTCACGGCGGACAAAAAAGGGCCCCGTGATGGGGCCCTCATCTCCGAACTCTCGTCCCATTTAGTTGTAATCTGAGTATTTGAACTGCGGGAGCGCCTTCAATTGCTCCTTGTTGCCACTCATGACGGCGTGGTCAGGGACCCAATCGTTCGTGCTGCGGTTCGTGGTGGTTGTCGCTGCGGCGCCGGTGGTGGTGTCGCGCGACGTGGTCGAGGTGCTGCTCGAACTGGTCCGGACCGGCTCTTCGACGAACTTCAGCTTGTCCATCGAGACGGCGATGTCGTGCTCACCCATCCCCAAAAAACCGCCGATGCCGATCACCACCGCGTTGATCTTACCGCTCTTGTCGACGAGCAGCTCGTTGATGTCGCCGAGCTTCTCGTTGGCCTCGTTGTAGACGTTCAGGCCCATGAGCTTCGAGGCGCGCCAATTTCCCTTGAGCGCGATCTTCGCATCGGCCGAGTGGGTGGCCGCCGGCGCGGCGCGATCGGCCGGCTGAGTGGTTTGCGCGTACGCAGCGCCGCCGATCACAGCAGTGCCAAGCAGAGCGACGGCAAGAAAGCTTTTCATCGATTATCTCCTCCAACGTGAGCCAACATCCGTACAGATGCCGGCGCCAACGCCCGGGGCTGCCACTTGTTCCTGAATTGACTCTTGTTCAGAACGGTGCTCTCGTGAAGGATTCGATCCGCGCTGCGGACGCCGGTGCGCTACCGACGTTCGGTGGTAACAAGCCGGACGGGAATGCGCTTACCGTCGGAGCGGAGGCAGGCTTCCGAGAAATGCGGCCAAACCTGCTTCGAACAGACTTCCGCTTCCTTCGTGGAATCGCTTGCCGGCTGGACCTGCGGCTGCGGAGGAGGCGCCTCATCCGCAAGAGCCGCCGTCGTTGCGAGCAGAACGAAAGCTGCCGTTGCGTAAATAATGGTTTTCATGTGTCCTCGATCGCCAACTCAACGACCAGAGTCCGAAGCCGTTCCGACAGGTCGGGAAGACTGTGCTGCCCCTTTCGCGAATCCTTCGTCTCCTCCAGGTATCTGAACACTCTCGGCTGCGCGGACTCCGCGATCGACCAACTCGCGATATCGGATCTCGTACTCCCTCGCCATCCGGCTCGCGGCGAAGCGCTCCTCGAACCGGGCCCGGACTGCTCTTCTGTCCAGCCGGCCCAGTTCGTTCACCGCCGCGATCGCCTGCTCCTCGTTGTCGACGATAAAGCCGGTCACGCCGTCTTCCACCACTTCGGGCACCGAGCCCCACCGGTAAGCGATCACAGGCGTCCCACACGCCATCGCTTCGATCATGACGAGCCCGAAGGGCTCCGGCCAATTGATCGGAAACAGCAACGCGGCGGCCCCGGCGAGGAAGGGCTGCTTCCTGATTTCGTCCACCTCGCCGACGAGCCGGATCTCTTCACCATCGATGTTCGGTTCGAGCTTCTTCTTGAAGTAGGCCGTCTCCGCGCGAGGAATCTTGGCGGCGACCCGCAGCGGCATCCGCGCGGCCCGCGCGATACGTATGGCGGCTTCCGGTCCCTTGTCTGCCGTCAGCCGCCCGAGAAAAGCCAGGTACGAACCATGGTCGTAAGAGGGCCGAAACAGGTCCTTGGGCATGCCGTGCTGGATCGTTGCGATCCAGTTCGCATCCGGAAGCGGCCGACGCTGGTTGTCGGAAATCGAGACGAAGCCCGCGTTCGGAAAGGCCCCGATCACCTTCGATAGACCGGGAAGGTCGAGGCGGCCGTGCATCGTCGTGAGGAAAGGCACCCCGGTCCGGCTGAGCACAGGAAGTGGCAACCAGTCGACGTGGGAGTGGATCACGTCGAAGTCGCTCGCGCGCTCGGCAATGGCTTCTATCAGCAACGCGCAGGCGGCGCTCGGGTCCGCGCCCCTCCGGCCCAGGCGCAGTGCGCGCGGCCACACCGGGTGGAGCTTTCCCTTCGTCTTCGAATCTCCGCTCGCGAACAGGGTGACGTCGTGTCCGAGCTCGACCAGTTCGTCCATCAGCCAGGCGATCACCCGCTCCGTGCCACCATACAGCTTTGGAGGAACGCTCTCGGCCAACGGAGCAAGCTGGGCAATCCGCATCGGCTAGGCCCCGAGCACGAACCGCAGGACCGTCACGATAGTCGCGGAAATGAGGGATGAAATCGCGAGCATTGTCCAACTCGGCCTTGTGCTTCCGCGAGCCACGCGTGCGGCGAGCATTTTCATCCCCGTCAACATTCGTCTTCGGGAAGCCGGTGCAGGTAGGCTATCCCGAAGCTGGCGAGTTCTTCGGCATCGCTCTCTCGCTCATCCCCTCTCCTTTGCAGGTGGCGCTCGAGCAGGCAGCGACGGCTGTCCTGTGCATCGACGTCGGGGTGCCTCGCCCGGTACACCGTCCAGGCGGTCTCCGCGGCCCTCATCAAGGCGACTTCGTCGACCATCTTCACCTCCGGCGACCGCACCAATCGCAGGCAACTCAAGAGGGTTCGGAAAGTTTCTAGTTTTTCCCGAAGCCTCGAAATACCGGCGGAGATCCGCGAGGAGGAGTCAGGAGGCCCTCCCTCGCGCCCGCTCGCGGGCGGCTCGGCGGCGTTGCAGTCGGTTGCTTCGGCCGGACGTTGTGGAGGCGTGAGGTCGGGGCGCGGGGGCTAGAGATGAAGGTTCGGCTCCGAGGCCTTCGCTTGTGGGCTCCAGTTCGCGAGGCCGCGCTTCCATGAATTCCAGCACTACCCGGCCCTTCTCGGTTATGCGCCAGCCACCGTTCAGTCGCTCGACCAGTCCTTGCGAGAAGATATCCAGATCCGGCACGCGCGCGGCCAGGCGCTTGGTGCGCTCTACCCAGTCACGTCCGCTCGTCGCAAGGATCGCCATGTCGCGCTTGAGGTCCGCCATGACTGCGAATCCATCGGGATAGCTCACGAGGATCTTGAGCACGGTGACCTGGAAGTTCACGCCCCGGCTCCCTTCCGCTACCGCCACATCGTCGGTGCGTCGTGGAGAGCCTCGCAGCCGACCTGCTTTAGTCTCTCGCGCGAAGTGTCGCCGTTCGTGGCGGCTTCCAGAATCCTGGATGCCACGAAGCTGCGTGCGCCGGTCTCATAGCGCGAGACGTCTGCGCAGACTTCGTCGAGAACGGCGCGCAGAAGCGCGGTCGTTGCCGGATAGAACATGGGAGGCCCCAAAAGGAGAAATAATCGTAGCGCAATCGCGGGGGCGCCGAAATCAACAGTGTTAAGCGCCCCAATATCTGGCCAAGTCTACACTCGAAGTCCAGCTCGGCAAGCTCCGAAAAGTCGCCGCACCGCACGCGGATTGAACCGGTCTTCGGTCGAAATGTTTGTGTTCCAAGCTCGAAACTCTCAAGTGACGACGTCCCGGCGCCGAGCACCATTGCCCCTCGGCACCGGGGCAACCAGCAACCATTGCCTATTTTTCCCGTTGTCTGGCCGGGCCAGAAACGTGGAGAGGAGGAATCCGATGAAGAAGATTGCAATGGTGGCGGCGACGGTCGGCGCTCTCGGTCTCGGCTCGATCGCGGCGACGTCGCCCGCCGAGGCTCATTGGCGAGGTGGCTGGGGACCGGGTATAGCCGGCGGCCTGATCGCCGGCGCGGTGATCGGCGGGCTTGCCTCCTCGGCGTATGCCTGGGGGCCGGGCTACTACGACTACGGTCCGGGCTACTACGGCGCCGGATACTATGGCGGACCCTACGCCTATGACTATGGGTACGATGCGCCCTACCGCTGGGGCGGCGGCTACGCCACGACCTACTACACCGCGCCGGTGTCCTATGGCTACCGGTACCGCCGCGTCGTCCGGCCCGCCTACGCCTATTACCGCGGCGCCTATCCGGTCGTGCGGCACCACTGGCATCATCACCACTGGTGATACGGCGCCGTCCCTTGAGGCCCCCGTCAGGCCGCGCTCCGAACGGGCGCGGCCTTCGTGGAGCAGGATATTGCAGGTCACCACCATCCGCCGGTGAAGAAGTCGTGCCGGCCGAACGCCAGCCGTGGTTCGGCTGGCCTCCTCACGGATTTTCGTCCACCGCTTCGCCTGCGGGCGGACTTCTGCGCGTTTGCGCGCCGGCGGCTCTTTCTTGGCGTCGGACGGCGGTGCTGCAGGCATCGAGGCCATCGCCTCTCCCACTGATTGCTCCGGTTCTTCCGGCATGGGATCAGCCTCCGCGCGATCTTCGGAACATCGGTGCGCAGGCGCGTGTCGAAGCTTTGCCTCCAACTCCAGACAAACCGCTGCATCGGACTAACCGACGCGATGGGCCAACATGATGTTCGACGCACTTTTCGCGCGCACCGAAACAATATCCATCGTTATCGTCGGCTAACGGTGCAACTCACGAGCAACATGCGCTCTCCCTCGCAGAAGCTTGGGGACATTCTGCCATTAGGTCAACGCTTCTGTATTTTCCGAATCGACAGTTCATGGTGGCTCAGCCACGCGCCACGTTCCGGGGTGTAGGAGTGAGCCAGTTTCTGTCGACGCTTCTGCTAGTTACCGCGGTAATTTTGACCGTCTGCTTTGGAGTGGCGGCCTGGCGCCTCTCTGACGAGAAGGACATCGACGTCACTGGCCAAATTCCGCGCCAGTCCTATGGCTGGAAACCGACATCGAGGAATTGAGCGGGCCGCACCGCGATCTGCTCTGGAGCAAGCCACTTTCAGAGTACGCCCTCCATCAGATGTGCAAGCGTCTCTTGATCCCGCTGCCGATCCGCGGGCATTTCAAGAAGCGGCCGCCAAGGCCGCCATTGGACGGAGACCCGATAAGGGACCGACTCGACGAGTACGACGTGATAGGCCCGTCGGCGTGGTTCGCCCCACGCAGATGCAAAATCCCCAGCGCGCGAACGCTGGGGTGGCCGCATCCATTAATGATCGAGATGCGGCCGCGAAGATCGAGGCGCTGGCTGAGGAATATAAGAGGCGCGCTGGGGCGCTCAGCGCTTCCAAAGAGGCGGGAAGCACACAAAGGATTCGGACGAGCCCTGACTGCAGCCAGTATCAGACTGCGTTCAGCAAGCCTACGCCTCTAGCGGGCCAGACGCCGGATTGCTTTAGCCGCCCGGCGTGGACCATGCCATCCGAGAAATTCCAGCTCCTTGTTCTCAAGCGCATTCGTCGCCCGAAAGAATTGTTCAAGGTCGTCGCGCGCGCGGGAAGGCAGTTTGCGGACGTCCTTGATATCCGTTTCGAGCGGTGATCGGTCAGGCACCGCAAACACGCGGTCGTTTCGTTCCTTCTTGCCCTTGCTTTTCTGTTCGACCTCAAGAATGCCAACTGGACGACAGCGCAGCACGACACCGGGGTATGTCTGCGCGTCATGCAGGATCAGCACATCCAGCGGATCGCCGTCCTCGGCTTTCGTCGAGGGAATGAAGCCCCAGTCGTAGGGATAGGTCAGACCTGCCATCAGCGGCTTCGCCAGGGCAAAAACGCCAAGCTTGGGATCGAAATCAAGTTTGCACGAGCTGCCCCGCGGCGTCTCGACCACGGCGAAGATATTATCGTCGTCGGCCCAACTCGGCAATTTCGTCAGATCGGTCATCGCAACAGTCGATCACGCATTTCGCACCGACAACGGGGACCGGCCCGACGAAATCGCGTGTCGGTCAGGCCCCCTGCTGACATCACGCGGCGGTGGACGCTTTCTTGTTGACGCCCTTGCGCAGTGCGACGGTATTGAGCTTGGTGTTCGCCGCCTTCTCTTCGTTCAGATTTGTGGTCAAAAATCGCACGATATCGTCGTGGCCAAGTTCTTCCGCCCAGGCAATCAGCGTACCGTAACGGCATATCTCGTAATGCTCGACGGCCTGCGCGTTCGCGACAATCGCCGCGTCAAGCACCGTCTTATCTTCGATCTCGCCAGCCGTCTCGTTCGCTTCTTTGATCAGACCGTCGATAGCGGGACATTGCGTGCCGCTCGGCCCCTTGCCCAGCTTCTCAAAAGCCTTTTCGAGACGCTCGATCTGCTTGTTAGTTTCTTCCAAATGGTTCTTGAGGCCCGCCACCAGATCGCGGTTGGTCGCCTTCTCGATCATTTTCGGGAGCGCCTTTATGATCTGCTGCTCGGAGTAATAAATGTCCTGCAAGCCGTGTAGGAGCAAGTCATCCATTGTTTTGAGGTCTTTTGTGAAGAATCCCATAGCTTCCCTCCTCGTTCTTAAGGCATGGGAACGCGCGCTTGCGAACCTTGTTCCTCCGCGGCTCCGTCCAGCGGCCGCCCAAGGACCCCCTCGCGTCTTCGGGATTGACGATTCGCGCTGCGGGGGAACGGAGTTGCGGCGGCCGGCCGCGTGGCAAGAAGGAACTCTAGCATCAAGCCGGTGTTTTGCTTTTTTGCGGAGTTTTGCATGGTCAGCACCTCGCTATGGATGGATACCGAGATATTGCCGGAGGCGAGTGCGCTCAAAGGTGATGTGCATTGCGATGTAGCCGTTGTCGGCTCGGGGATTGCCGGTCTGTCGACCGCCTACGAGCTCTCCAAGCGTGATCAGTCGGTGATTGTCATCGACCGTAAGGGCATCGCGAGCGGTATGACGGCGCGCACCTCGGCGCATCTTGCGCCGCTTTGCGATGATCTGATGAGTGAATTCAGGAAGCTGCGTGGCCCGGAAATCGCAAAGCTGTTCTACGAAAGTCAGGCGGCGGCCGTCGATCGTATCGAGGAAATCCAGGCGAGCGAAACCATCGCCTGTGACTTTCGGCGTCTCGATGGGTATCTCTTCCAGGGCCACGGCATGCCGGCCGATGTGCTCGATGAGGAACTGGAAGCGGTGCGCGAAGTCGGTGCCCCCGTCCATCGGCTGGTCGGCGTTCCTCTCAAGGGATGTGAGAACCGTCATGTGCTTCGCTATCCGCGCCAGGCGACCTTCCACCCCCTCAAATATCTTGCCGGCGTGGCCGCAGTTTGCCAGACCCACGGCGTCCGCTTCTTCGCTAACAGTCCGGTCGAAGAGGTTGCGCAAGGAGATGGCGACGTTACGCTCCGAACCGCACAAGGGCAGATTACGGCCGGTAACGCCGTGATCGCGACCAACGCCTCAATTACTGACCGCTATCAACTGCATTCCAAAGTCGCTCCCTACCGCACCTACGTGCTCGCTTTCGCGATTGCACGGGGCGAACTCCCCGACGCGCTCTATTGGGATACCGAGGATCCCTATCACTATGTGCGGCTGCAACTAGGTTCCGACGATCATGACGTCGTCCTTATCGGCGGCGAAGACCACAAGAGCGGTGAAGCAAATGACGCCGAGAAGCGCTTTGCCAAATTGGAGAGCTGGGCGCGCGAATTGATCCCGGGCCTTGGCAGGGTCACACACCGCTGGTCCGGCCAGGTTCTCGATACCATTGACTATGCCGGCTTCATCGGCCGCGAGCCTGGCAGCGAACGCATCTACCTCGCGATGGGGGATTCCGGCCAAGGGCTGACCCATGGCGTGATGGGCGCGATGCTGAACACGTCCCTTATTCTCGGCGAGCACAACCCCTGGAGTGCTGTATATGCGCCTGGCCGCACACCACTTGCGGCCGCCAGGAATTTCTTGCGCGAGAACCTGACCATCCTACAAAACCTTGCCGAGTATGTGGCACCGGGTGAAATTGCCTCCCTTGAGAAGATTGAGCCGAGTGAGGGCGCCATCCTACGGCGGGGCTTCGAAAAGATTGCCGCCTACAGGGACAAGGCCGGCGAACTGCACCTTCATTCGGCAAGCTGCACGCATATCGGTTGTCATCTGCACTGGAACAGCTTCGAGACCTGCTGGGACTGTCCATGCCACGGCTCGATCTTTGCGCCAAACGGACAACCGATCAATGCACCAGCCGTGTCCGCCTTGCGACCCGTAAAGGTCTAACGAAACTGCTTCTATGCTCTCGGGAGAGTTCCATCTTTAAGGACGAAGACATCGAGCAAGATGATCTGCGCAGCTCCCGCACCCCTTGGGCGGCCCTGCCTCCCCCACCGATAAAGCCTATCGCCGACAGCTTTCGTTGCGATGCTCTGGTAATCGGCGCCGGCATAACGGGTGCTCTGGTGGCCGAACGCCTGACACGGCAAGGTCGTCAGGTGGTCATCATCGATCGCGAGCTTCCCAGCCTCGGCAGCACAGTTGCGAGCACCGCGATGCTGCTCTGGGAGACCGACCGTCCTCTCTTTGAACTCGCGCAGCTCTATAACTTCGAGAAAGCGGTCCGCTGCTATCGGGCTAGCCACCATGCCGCGCGGGGCTTACTTGCCCTGGTCACCGATCACGGAATTGCCTGCCAGATGCGGCCACGTCTTTCGCTTTATTTGGCCGTCGATGACAGTCCGAAGCTTGTTCGGAATGAATATGCCCTGAGGAGCCGCGCTGATCTGCCGACACTGTTTCTCGATCGTGTCGAGCTGCTCAACCGCTTCGGCATCGCGCGGGCAGGCGCCCTTTTGTCAAGGGACGCAGCCGACGCCGATCCGGTGCGACTCACACGTGGCCTACTTGATGTCTCTCTCCAACGCGGCGCCCGCCTCCTGAAGGCCAACGCGGTTGCCTACGACAGCGCGGCGTCAACTGTGACCGTCGGCCTTGAAAACGGGCTTTCGATCGAAGCGCGCCATGTCGTGCTCGCGACCGGCTATGTGATGCCGAATATTGTGGGCTCCACATCGAACCAGCCAGCCTCCAGCTGGGCAATCGCGACCCGACGTCGGCCGAACGCTCTGTGGCCCGAGCAAGCGCTGATCTGGGAAGCGACCCGCAACTATCACTATGCGCGCACTACGCCGGATGGCCGCGTCATCTTTGGTGGCGAAGATGATGATGCCATCATCGATCCCGAAGCTCGCGCTGCCGCGACGCCGGCAAAGGTAAGAGCGCTCAAGGAGCGCCTGAAGGCGCTTTGGCCCCGCGCATCCACCGAGGTGGCCTTCACCTGGTCCGGCGCGTTCGATACCACCCGTGACGGGTTGCCGCTGATTGGCGCTGTGCCCGGCTACAGGAATATCCTTGCCGCCTTCGGCTATGGCGGCAACGGGATTACCTTTAGCTTCCTCGCGGCGGAACTGCTGGGCACGCTGCTTTCAGGAGGCTCTTCGCCCCTGCTCGACGTTCTTGCGCTCGACCGCGATCTCCCAGCTAACGACGCGCCATCAGATAGCCAAGCATGAAGGCGACGAGCAGCGACGGCAGTGGGGCCTCCCGACCACATCACGCAGAAAGGCGCGCGCCCGGCCGGGCGGTTGCCCCTCTTCCAAACTCTGCCGCACACGAGACCGAATTGGACCCTGGAAGCCATTTCGTGCCTCCTCGCGGGGGCGTGCGTCGTTGTGCTGCAATTTCTGCTGGGACCGTAGGATTGACGACTTACGGCGCGCCGGAGAGGACCGCGCGCAGGGACGCGATGGTTTCAGCTTCGAATATCGTGAATTCCGGCGCGCCAGCGCGGTGCTCCCGCCGGTGCGGCGAACAGGTCGGCGGCCACACGCGCTGAGAAATCGCAGGAACGAGCACCTGCCGATCTCACTTGTCTTGCATCAATCTTTTCAGGAGGAGGACGACGATGGAAACGGAAAGACGTGAAACGGGAACGCTGATCGGCAGCGACAAGGTCGAAGGCACGGCGGTATACGGCGCGGGTGACCAGAAGATTGGGTCGATCGAGCGCGTGATGATCGACAAGGTGAGCGGGCAGGTGTCGTATGCGGTTCTCGGCTTCGGCGGGTTCTTAGGCATCGGCGACGACCACTACCCGCTGCCATGGCAGTCACTGAAGTACGACACGAACCTTGGCGGGTATCGGACCAATCTCAGCGCCGACAGGCTGCAAGGAGCGCCGCACTACGGCAACGATAACGACTGGAATTGGGACGACCCAACGCGAGCGAGAGCGGTGAACGACTACTATTCCGGCTTCTAGCCTTGCCGGCGGTCGAGGCCCTTTGTCGCGAGCGCGCTTCCGGCTGGTGCCGCACGCGAAGTTGAAATGGGTCAAGGCGAAGCAAGGCCAGACTTGGAGTTGTACCGAGTGGCGTTAGCACTCACGTGCTCTTACGGTTGTGGGGCCCGGCGCCTAAGCCCTCCGGGTCCCGCTTCTAGAGTGCTCGAGCCATCGGACGGCCTCAGCGAGCTTTCTGTCCATCTGCGCGCGGGATCCTGGAGCGGATTGATTCCATCGCGGTATGCGCAGGCATGCCGGTCGCGCCCGGCCTTGCCGGGTTCGCTGTTCATTGGGTCGGCGAAAGCTGCGATGCTTCGCGAGCGCGGCGAAACGCAACGAAATTGGCAAAATCCGCGAAATCTGTGCGGCTAATACGCATGCCCCCGTATACCATAGCGACTCAATCATGTTGACAGCCATTCCGCATTATCGCGGCCAGCACCCCGATGGCGGCCGTTGTATCCGCACCCCGATGGAACCTACAGGCTTTTCCGATCTTGAACCGAATATTTCCAAACGACGGGAGGAGCGTCATGCCTCGTGGCGACAAGTCAAGTTACACCGACAAGCAGAAGCGACAGGCCGAGCATATCGAGGAAGGCTATGAACACCGTGGCGTCCCGGAGAAGGAAGCCGAGCGGCGCGCCTGGGCGACCGTAAACAAGGAGACCCACGGCGGGAAGAAGAGCGGCTCGGGTCGAGGCACTGAGGAAGACCATTCGCCGTCCCGCAAAGGTGGCAGATTGGGCGGCGCGGCGTCGGCCAAGCGGCCGGCATCGGAGCGTTCGAGGTCCGCCAAAAAGGCGGCCAAGACCAGAAAACGACGTGCTGCGTAAAGTCATCGAAAGGGAAGACGGGTCTCGAAGCCGTCTTTTCCTTGGAGCGTTTGTACTCCTCACGGCGCTGATCTATGGCGTCCTCAGCTATCACTATCCAAACCGCGCGTTGGATCGCGTGGCCGAAAAAGTTACGCGCGAGAGGTACCGAAGGAACGAAACCTGGCGCGACGCGATCGGGACTTCGATATTGGCTAGGACGCGCTCCAAATCCGCGGCGCTCTACCGAATAGTCGTCGAAGCTTATCGCCTGTTCTCAAAAATCTCCGGCAGGGCGATAGGCCAGCCAGCGACCTCACGCTGGACGGCTCAACCCAAGTTCCATGTTCAAGGTGACCTCATCGTCAAACACCCATCCTCATCATCGAACAACCATGGAGTCCCTTATGTCGCTGTCACCTTCCCGAGCCCCGCAACGACACTGCGCGAGATGCGCGGGTCCATCATCAAGGACGCGGACAAGACGGAGGTGCGAACCGCGATCACGAGCATGGTGAAGGCGGCACGCTGGATCTTCCGACCTCTCCGAGAGACATTGACCACGACGACTAACCGTTTCGCGGGCGACGTCAGAGCCCATCCTGGAATGGCCTAATCTGACGCCGACAAACTCGTCACGTCTTTCATGTCCCGATATCGATCAGCGCTATGCCTATATCTGGCTTCTTCCTCCGCCTGAGATGAGCTGGCGTGTCCGCGACGACCAACTCGAGCGTCGGTCGAACCTTTCCTTCGAGAAGATGCCCGCGACGACCTTCTTGGCATCGAAGATATCCTTGATGAAAAGCGCCTTGGGCTCGACTCGCAGAAGATCCGGATTGATCTGCCCGCCGGGCAACACAATCGCGTCGTAGTCGGGGGCCGATGCCTCCTCGAGCGCCTTGTCGACCTTCACCGGCCGCCCCCAATCCTTCTTGTCCCAGCCTTTGATCTCGCCGGCGGCGAGCGAGACGACATCGACCGTTGCGCCAGCCTTCTTCAAGCGATCCTGCGATACTTCCAACTCGGCCCGCTCGAAGCCGTTCGTGGCGAGAATGGCGATCCTTTTGCCGGTCAGATCCATGGGTCCAATCCTTCGTTTCGGGGTTTTGTCCAACAATCGATCGTCTCGAACATCGTTCCTGAAGAGATAGCTCGGTCGAGAGTTAGGATTCGACCGCCGAGACGACGGTTATCAGGGGTTAGAAGCAGCAGGAGCGCCTCGCATCGCTGGCAGGTTCAATGGCAAAGTCGTCATCGTCACAGGAGCAGCTTCCGGCATCGGAGAAGCGACAGCTCGCCGCTTCGTTACAGAGGCCACGAAGGCAGCCCTCGTCGACCGCAATAGAGCCTTACTGGAAGAAGTCGCCAAGAGTCTGCCCGCCGACCAGGTGATGGTCCAAGCCACCGACGTGTCGGACTCGAGCGCCATCGACGAAATGGTCGCGGCGGTTGTCGACCGCTTCGGACGGCTGGACGTTGTCGTAAACAACGCGGGCGTCCATGAAGGGGGCGCCCCCGCTTCCATCACCGACAAGAAATGGCGGACGGTAATGTCGACTGACGTCGACGGCGTGTTCTATGGCTGCCGCGCGGCACTGCCCACCTTGAAAAGACCAGGGGCTCGATCGTGAACAGGGTGTCAGTCTCCGGGACCGATGGCGATTGGGGCATGAGCCCCTACAACGCGGCGAAGGGCGCCGTCGTCAATCTGACGCGCGCCCTTGCCCTGGACCTCGGCAAGAAGGGCATCCGCGTGAACGCGGTCTGTCCTAGCCTGACGCGTACGGGCATTACGGAAGACATGATGGACGACAAGGAACTGCTCGCGAAGTTCGCCGAGCGGATTCCGTTGGGCCGCGTCTGCGAACCAGAGGAAGTTGCCGCCGTGATTGCGTTCCTGGCAAGCGAAGACGCGAGCTTCATGACCGGCGCCAACGTAGCGGTGGACGGGGGCGTATCCGCCTCCAATGGGCAACCGCCGCAGGAATAGCCGTAGAGCGCCGGTCGCGGTCCTATTTTGTGAGCGCTGTATCGCCGAACCGAGCGTAAAGGGTGCCTGGACCGGGGTACACTTCGACGCACCCAGCTTCCCGCAGCGAGTTTTCGGTGAATCCGCCGCAGAGGACGCCGATGGCCGAGACGCCCGCCTTGCGGGCCGCGATAGCATCGTAGGGCGTGTCGCCGATCGCGACCGCTTCAGACCCCTTGATGCCAAGCTTCTTCAGCACGACTTCGAAGATGTCCGGGGCCGGTTTGGATTCATCGACGTCTTCGGAGGACGTAGCGACGTCTACCAGATCGGAGATGGCAGCGATGTCGAGGTACTTCTTGAGTTCGTCCTCCTTCGCCGAGGATGCTACAGCGATGCGGAGACCGGCCTCGCGGACGCGCTGCAGGAGTTGTGAGACCGCCGAGAAGGGACGGATGAGCGGTAGATAAGTCGACTTGAAGCGGTTGCCGCGCCACTCCTCCAAATGCTTGCCGTGTTCTCGCTGCTGTTCATCGGACAGAAAAACCGGGATGAGCTTATCCCCGCCCTTCCCGATCTGGCTGCGCACCTGCTCGAAGGTGACGTCGTGACCAAATTCCACCATCGCTTCCTGCCAGGCGAGCGCGTGGAGATCTACCGAGTCCAGAAGCGTGCCGTCGAGATCGAAAATGGCTGCTTTAGGCAATTCGCTGTCCTCCATGTCCATCACGACCAAGCGATGCGCACCAATCCGCTAGAGCGTGTTCTTCGCTATGCGCCGGTTGAGCATGCACGGCCAAGGCATCGCCACTACGCGGATCCGCCGGCGACCATTGCGGGCTTGATCGAAGGATCGGAGTTTCACAACGATCCCGGTTCGACCCGGCTAGGCCCGGGTATCCAGTAGCTGCGAGACGGCGGCAGCCAATTGCGCCGGCGCAAAGGGCTTCTCAATCAGGAGGCTGCCATCGACGCCCTGCGATTTCCAGTCTGGCGCGCTGGCGCTCGTCATGTAGACCACAGGAAACCCAGGCGTGATTTCCCTGATTTGCCGCGCCAGCTCCCATCCGCTGATGCCGTCACCCAGGTTGACGTCCGTCAGCAGCGCCCGACACTGCTCCCGGCCGTCCCGAAAGGTGGACATCGCCGCCTCTCCCGAATGGACCGAGCAGGCCTCGAAGCCGCCGTCCGACAAGGCGTCCTCGATGAAGCTGCAGATCAGAGCTTCATCCTCGACCACGAGAACACGAAGGGCATTGCTCACTTTTCAAGTCTCCTTTGCGACCGGGGCCGATCCTGTCCCGCCACGGCGGGTGCGTTCGGCCGCGAGTGGCCCGCCGCTCAAGCCACCGGAACACCGTAGTAGGCATTCACGGAGCGCGCGGCGCGGGATCGCTCCAATTCCAACTGCTCTCGTCGGCGTATTTGGGGGCGCTGCGGAGATGGTCCTGGGTAATGCCGGTGACGTAGCCGCAGAGATTGGTGTCGTACTTCAGCGCCTGCCAAGGCAGCGGATAGTGAACGTCGCCGATGCGGAGCAGGCCGTCGAAGCTCAGCACCGCGTGCGATACCTTGCCGCTGACCTTGTCGATCATGACGCGCTCGATGTAGCCGACCTTTTCGCCGTCGGCCCCGTAGACATTCGTACCCTCGACGTTGTCGCTTCCGATCAGGCTGAAGGTCTCACGATCTTCCATGGCCATATTGACCTCCCGAATGTTGTCTTCTGGAGTCAACGGGAGGACGATGGCGCCGTTCCTGGCTGAAAGCCTCGGTGGCCCTAGTTTTGGATGAGCGGAGTTCGAGCATGGAACTGACCGAGCTGGAGCGCGAATTTCTGAGGAAGCTGCTCGGCGAATCCTGGGTCAGCCCGCCGATGTTCGACCATGAGATCGTGGCCCGGCTGGTGGAGCTCGGTCTCGTGGAAACCGAACCGCTTCCATCCGGCGATATCGAATACCGGATCACTGACGCGGGGCGAGCGGCGGCCGCGTAAACGCGATTCGGGAATCCCAGGTTCCGTTCCCGGCTGAACGATCGATCGGATGACCTCGGCCGCAACGCTTTGCCTGCAAGCGCGGCCCAGGTCCAAGGTTCCTGCGAGGCAGCGGAATGCCGCGGCGGCACCCTGGAGCCTCAAGTTCGGAGGAACGATAATCGTCGTATCCAGGATCCTGCAGAACTTAGCCATCGGCCGAGGCCGCCTCACAGGTTAGAGAAACGCCCCCGAATCGTCGAAGTTGGCATCGCGTCCGGCATGTAACGAGAAGCTCCGACAACTGCCGCCGCGGCCTCGCCAGGTCCCTCCGGAGCGGCGTTGTGCCAGTCTTACTCGACGACGAAAAACGTGCGTGGATGGAGCTTACGTCAGCGTCCAAACTCGTCCGTAGTGCGAGGGAATGTCCAGCCAGACCTGCTGCAGCGCAGGAACATTCTTCAGATCTAGAGCGACCCCATGCAGCTCTTCGACGTAGTTGCCGGCCTTAGGAAACCAGAACGGAACGGTCCGGTCGGTGTCGCCGAAATTAGTGGCGATCAAGGTGTACTGGGCGCCGTCGTGACGCGCGAACAGCAGGATGCCGAACTGCTGATACCGATCCCAATCATTGAAGAAGAAGTATGTGCCTTGACGAATGTGGTCTCTCTGCCGCCGAATGCGCAGCAACCTGCGCACCAGGCTCACGATCGGCCGGCCTGACTCATCGTAGAAAAAGTCCCAACGCATGGGCCGCAGCAGCGATACCCGGCCCATTCCGAAATCGAGCAAAAAATAGTTCTCCGCAAACTCCTCGCCTTGCCAGAGCATCGGAATGCCTTTGGAAGCTCGGAGCAGCGGTATCAGCGCGAAGCTGGGATCAAGGTGGCATCTCGGACGTTACTACGGCGGCGGCAGGATATCCGTGCATGGCAAGGAGGCGGTGCACGTCAAGGCCAACGGTGGCAGCCATGGCAGATACCCCTTCGACCGCGCCCGTGGGCCATCCGCCAAATTTAGATCATCCGGATCATCGCCGGGCGATCTGCAACGAGATTGGTGAGCGACTTCGCGGCACCCTCACGGACGATCTCACCCCGCTACCATTGCGACTGCAAGGCATGGTGGAGCGGCTGACCGACTTGGATGGCGACGCCCCATCGGCCGCGCCGGATCGCCGGAGCGGTGCGCCATCCCGGCTACTCTCGAAATTTGTGTCAGCGCTTTCGCGGGCTCTCCGAAAGGGCCCTTGAAGTGCGGGGACGTGAGACCGCACCTTTTCGGCGCATTTCACCCGGACGATTTTCGAATTTAGTTTGCTAGAGTGCGCCACTCGCGCGTTTCCAAGTGAGGGCTGTGTGGGACGCGACCGCGTGCGTAAATCGCGGTAAACGGCCCGCTGGCATTTACCGGACCCACGTCCCACGCGGCGGCGCATCCCGCAATCCTAGAGCATGCACTCATTATGAGCGGCTGGCCGACTGATGTCCGGTCAACCCCCAACAGTGGCTGAAGAGCGAACATTCCCCGAGGTCGCAGATGGGCCCAATAGGCGACATGCAGTGGGATATTACTCTATCAACAGCAGCCCCCGCTTCTTATCGCCGTCGAGCGTATTTACAGCGTCGAACAGCCGCTTCCGCTCGACCAGCCATGGCTGGAAGTTGAAATTGACATCGAGCACGAAAACGAGGTCCTCGGCTTCGAAATAGCCCCCAATTGGGGAGTGATGTCCGCTACCAGCACCAAAAATTCGAGCGCGATCGAAATTCACGATGTAGCGTCGGCCCGGATCGTTGGCGCGACGGAGATGCTCCAGAAACTGGTTCTCGCTGAGATCGCGTAAGACCGTGACTTTCCGGCTCGTGTTGGTCTGGGCGACTTTGGCCAGCTCGTCGAGCGTGAGACCCATGATGCACACGCCTGTCCAGCAGCTCCATGTACCGGCCAACACCTTGCCCTCCGTCCGTGCCGCCTCGCCAAGCGACCGGTAGGCATTCGCAACAGCTGCAGGTCCGCAGCGAGAGCCATTTGACTGCCAGTCAACGTGTCTTTGGAATGTGGCTGCCACGGGCAGGTGCCACGCACGCTCCATAAGCTCCGGAGCACGTGTTACCGATGACGCTATGGCGTCTGATGGCACGTGCGATTGACCGACCACCAGGGCACCGGCACAAACCAGACCCACGGCGATAACCGTGCTGCTGATACTGGCGTAGCGCCATCGCTTCATGGATCAGAACCTTAGCGGCAATGACGATATTGGCCGGCAAGATTATGTTTTCAAGCTAACTGGCGAGAGATATCGAGAGATATTGTGTGAGCGTCCCATGGGGGCAACAGCTGCTCTCGATGGCGGCAGTCAGCCAGTCCCGGATCCCCGCAACGCCCGAGCTGAAGGCGCACCTCGACAAGCTAAAGAAACGAAGGCCGGCGCGCTGGTGATGCTGACGCCGACAGGAAGGGCTTACACCAAGCGCTATTTCAACGAGCACTGGCGTGAGGACTGCGACAAGGTCGACGCGATCAATGCTGAAACCGCGGCCAACGGCAAAAACGCCGAATACGTCAAAACGGCGGACCTTAATTTCCACGAGAACCGCGGCACGGCCGCGACGCTGCTCGCCGAAGCCGGCGCCGGAGATCGCCGAGGCGCTATGCTGGAGCGTCGATAAGGCGCAGAAGGTGATTGATCTGTACCTCGCGCGTGGCGGCGTGCTGGCCGCGAATGCGATCAGGAAACTCGAAGACTACCGGGACAGAACGACGCCCTCGTGAAACTTGGGTGCGATCGATCTTCAAAGAATTACAGGAACTTAGGAAACAGCGGGTCCTTCTCACGTTGTTGAGCAAACAACCTGAGGAGGAAAGCATGCGTCGAATCGCACTTGCAGCAATCGTTCTTGCCGCTGGCTTGACGCCAATGGTGGCTCAACAGACCTCGCCAAACATGCAAAACGAAGCCGATAAAGGCATCAAGACTCAAAACTCCGGTGGGTCGGGTTACGTCGGTGAACAGGACAGACCAGGTTCCGCAGCGCAAATGCCGGGCAGTAGCTCAGGTCGCGCCGATTCCACGACAACAGCACCTAGCGCTCAAAATTCCGGAGCAGCAATTGCCGGAGCACCGGGTGGCAAAAGCGGCCCCTCTCCAAAAGGTACTGTCGGTCAGAACACGTCGACCCAGCAACAGGACTCATCGAATATCAAAGGTCTGCCGGGAAACAAGAGCGGCCCGCCCGCTAAACGTTGACGGCTCGTTGCTCGAAGGCGCGTGGCGTAATCGCCACGCGTCTTGATCGCTCTAGACCGGCAAATTGTCGGTCATGCCGGGCGGCAGCTCATCTGGCTGCGACCGTCCCGTCAGAAGCTGCTTCTCGGCTTCATACCAGAAGGCATCCACGTCCTCGCTTGGCTCGCCCGGAGCACGCCAAAGCTCGTAGGCGCGAATACGAATGTCTTCCTGACTTAAGTTGGGCGTCGGTTGCTTCTATCTACTGGTGCAAACCTTGGCTCCAGACGTTCTCGCGGTTGTTCAGTGTCGCTGGAGAGCGTATCGACGTTTTAATCTTTCGGTTGTCGTCCGGGCAGCATAATCGATGCGGTCAATGTCGGCGCCGTCGGCCGCAGTAACGTTCAAACGCCAATTCATAGTGCTCGGGTTATCTTCATCGCATTCAACTTCGACCGCAATAACCAGTTCGCCGCCCGAAAAGCTCCGGATCTCCTGCAGCGCTATCAACTCCAGGTTTTTCCTTGACACACTGATCATTGCGAGGCTCGCGCGCCCATTTCTCAACCAACACGCAGCGTTCTTGCCTCGTTCCTAAAATGCGAAAAAGTCAGCCATGCCGTCTTGTCGCAGACCGAGACAAAGAAAGCGGGTCTAGCCTAGCCCGGCATTGTGTCCTTGCGGTTGAGACAGCCAGGGGTCGGCTGTTCACTTTCTGACTTGAGCCCATTGGGGGGACGGTACTTCTGCCAAGGAACGATGGCCGTCGGTTCGTAGCTGCGGCGCACAGTCCACTAAGACCGGCCCCTGGGCTCCAAAGGAGTGCCCCTTTTGGGCAGTCATCTTTTCCACTTCACCGGCGTAAATTGGAACTCGCCCATCGGGCTGGCTCGCCCCTTCCAGCCCCAATCCGTGAGGCAGGCGGCCCTACCGCGCGATCAGCGAGGCGGGGTTGCTGCGCGTCATACACTCGCGGATGAGGAATGAGGACACCGCCTTTCGCAGGGCGCTGGCCTGCTTCAACCCATAGCGTCAAGGACTTGGATCCAGCGAACGGATTGCGAACGCAAGTGTATTCATCAGCGGAACGCGGTTCCGGGCTAAGGCGAGCTAATTTATTGACATTACCAAGCTGGTTGGTCGGCGCTTGGTGATGAAAGCCGGTTGGATTCCGCCTGCCCAGCAAGCGAGGGTGTCGTGATCGAACAACCTCACTTCGACCCTTACTCGATCTTAGCACGCATCTGTTTTGCCGCCGCCGTCGTCGGTGGCGTAGCGCTCATTGCGAAGGCGATCATGAGTATCTGTTTCATGTAGGCATAGTCGCCTTTGGGTCAAACTCGGAAGTCGGCGGGTCTATGGATGGTCTGTTTTGCCACTGTGAGCGGACATCACCGGCTCCGCTGTTCAGGTCCGCGAAGGGCCAATTGCTGACTCATGCACCGCAGCAACAGGGGGTTCTATTGATCACCTCGTCGTCGCGCGCGAGCACAGTTCATTCGGGTAACCCCGCTTTGCGGAGACCCTCAATAAACATCTTTGCGCTTTTGGGGACCCGGGCGATATGCCCCGATATTGTAAAGGTTGGATCGATCTCAAGCACACGCGCCGCTGCGGCGTGCGCCTCAGCGTCGCGTCCGAGATGGGCGAAGGCAGACGCCAGTCCGCGGCAAGCTGGCATAAAGGAAGGATTCTGACGAAGGGCTTTCTTCAATACAATGATCGCCTCGTCAAACCGGCGAAGGCCCACAAGAGCATGCCCAATGCCCAGAAACGTCATATGCAGCAGCGGGTCTAATGGGCTCATGCGAATGGCACGTTCAAAGCTTCGAATAGCCTCTTCGGGCAGCCCCGCCATTGTATAGACCCAGCCTCTATTGTTCCAAGTGCGCCATGAATTCGGGTTGAGCGCGACCGCCCGGTCAGCCATTTCGATTTCGGCTTCACTATCGCCGACCACACACGCCGAGACTACGGCAACCCTTGACAACGTGTCCGGATCACCATCATCGAGGCTCAATGCCAAACGAGCAAGCCGAATTGCTTCCTTGGCGTCGAACTCGGGATTGTTGGCATAGCCTAAAGCGACGTTGCTCGCGTGACAGTCACCTGCCAGAGCCGCTGCAGAGCTGAACCTCGGGTCTAGCTCCAAAGCGCGATGAGCAAGCTTAATCGCCTCGGCCAAACTTTCGCGGGTCGTCAGGTAATACTGTTGCATGGATCGGAGAAAAAAATCATAGGCAGTGAGGTTCTCTGGTCGCCGCCGCGCAGCCGTTGCAATCTCTGTTTGAAGCATCTTTGGCTGAACGGCCGAGACAACGGCGAGCGCAACGTCGTCTTGGAGAGCGAAAATGTCCGTCAGATCACGCTCGAATCTGTCCGCCCAGATGTGCGTCCCTGTAATCGCGTCGATCAACTGTCCGGCGATGCGAACTTTCCCGGCAGCCTTGCGCACAGACCCCTCAAGGATATAGCGCACGCCCAGCTCGTGCCCGACCTGCTTCACGTTCACCGCCTTGCCCTTGTAGGTAAAGCTGGAATTGCGGGCGATCACGAACAACCATTTGAACCGCGAAAGCGCGGTGGTGATCTCCTCAACCATTCCGTCCGCGAAGTATTCCTGTTCGGGATCGCCGCTCATGTTCTCGAACGGCAGCACGGCGATGGATGGCTTGGCTGGAAGTGGCGGGGCCGCGCTTAGTCTCTCGGTCAGCGCGCTAGACGCTCCAGCACGGACAGCGTAAGCGCGGACCGGCTTGGCGATGTTCTTGAGCTGCTGCTCGCCGCGATCCTCGAAGCCAACGTCCAGCTTGCCTTCGACTTCGCTATAGACCTTTTCGGACATCAGGATGCCGCCCGGATCGGCGATCCCCTCCAGCCGGACAGCGATGTTGATCCCGTCGCCATAGAGGTCGCCGTCCTGCCCAACGATCACGTCACCAAGGTTGAGCCCGATGCGTAGCTTGAATGGACCGCTCCCCTCGGCGAGATGATCCTGCATCTCAGTCGCGCATCTCACGGCGGCTAAGGGACTCGCGAATTCGGCGAGCGCGCCATCACCCGTTGTCTTGATCAGTCGCCCGTCGTGGCGGGAGAGGCTAGGCTCGATCAATTCTCGCTTGAGCCGCTCGAACTCGGCGTAGGTGGCCTCCTCAGCGCGTTGCATCAACGCAGAGTAACCAACCACGTCGGCGGCCAAGATCGCCGCTAGTCGCCTCTGAACCCGCTGCTCGGTCACAGCCCCTCCGAACGACCAGACTAACCCCGCCGCTGGGACAAGGCGGAGCGTAGCACTTTGTTGCGGACATGTGAGCGGTAATCGCCGGAGAGACCCCATCTTGCCCAAAATTCGGGGCCGCCGTGGCACGGGCTGCACTCGCTTTTCCATTGCCGGGTGCAAGGCAAAGCGCCCCGGCCAATTCAATGCACTATGTCTCTTACGGGTCAAAAGCGCCGTTTTGGCTACGGCCCGCGCACTTCCGGTCTGCACCGCTAATCGGACGGACCCGGCGTCGGCGGCCACTTCGCAAAAGGGCCATAAGAGAGACTTGTTCAACGGACATCCGCCGAGCACAGTAACTAGCGTCTTAGCTTCCTCTCCTACGGAGGTTCTTCCGTGACATCCAACCCTTGGCTCACTCTCCTCGGACTGATCAACGGCTTCCAGGTCACACAGGCAATTCATGTCGCGTCAACTCTTCGTATCGCAGACCATCTGAAAGGCGACTCTCGTTCGGCAGAGGAGTTGGCGCCCTTAACGCAAAGCCATCCAGGCGCTCTCTACCGACTGCTGCGGGCGCTCGCCGCAGTGGGCGTTTTTGAGGAAGATGAAGACCGAAGGTTTGCGCTGACACCAATGGGAGATTGTTTGCGCACTGACTCCGCGACACCGATCGGCGCGTGGGCGGAGTGCGTCGGAAGTCCCTACGTTTGGAGCACATGGGGCCATCTGCTGCACAGCATTCGAACCGGCGAGAATGCCTTTCAAAGTCTCAACGGTAAGGACATTTGGAATTATCGCGCCGAACGTCCGGAGGAGAGCGCGGTCTTCGATCGCGCTATGACGGAGTTTTCGCGCGGCGGCGCTGAAGCCGTTATCGGCGCGTATGATTTCTCCGCTTTCCATCATGTTGTGGATGTGGGTGGCGGACGCGGTTTAATGCTGGCAGCCATTCTGACCGCTCATCCCAGGATGCAGGGCACGTTGTTTGATCAGCCAGGGGTCATTGCCGGAGCCGAGGCGGTTCTGGAAGCGCACGGCGTCGTCGACCGTTGCCGAATGGTGAGCGGAAGTTTCTTCGAATCGGTACCTGAAGGCGGAGATGCCTACGTCATGCGGGTAGTAATCCACGATTGGGACGACGACGAAGCGATCGCCATTTTGAAGGCGTGCCGGCGTGCGATGCGGGAGACGGCGAAGTTGGTTCTCATCGAGCGAATTATCGCGCCTGCGAACGAAGTACCGGCGACAAAATTCATGGACCTCCACATGTTGGCTTTGCCCGGTGGGCGGGAGCGGACCCGCGACGAGTTCTCTGACCTGCTTGCCAAATCTGGCTTCGAGCTGACGCGCGTTGTGCCAGCGGGTAGAATCAACGTCATCGAGGCCCGGCCATATTGAGCACAAGGCGGCCCGCCCGGCCTCCGGTGCGTTCCGGGTCACAACGCGAAGAATTCACCTGAGCAAGTCTAGTCCCCATGCCTCAGTAAGCGGACATCCGCGAGGCCAGACGCTACTTCGGAAAAGGGCCAATTACAGATCTTGGCCGCGAACGGACGCGCGGATAGCCGTTGCGATCTTCGCCTTCGGGCCACAGGCGGAAACGAGACTATCAGCTTGCAGAGGAGTCACCCCTGTTTTGAGTCAATTGCAACCCGTCGCATGCGCGGCAGTCAGGACAAGAGTCCTGCACCCTCTTGATCGCGACCCGACGGAGATCGATCGGGTTCTTTTGACCGTCAGCAGCCAGGATCAAAATCTTCTCGGCGAGGCATGCCATCAATGAAGGGGTTCGCCTTGCTTCGGGCAGCGTCTCTGCAGCATTCGCCAGAATACCTCGCAATACGGCACGAGGATAAGTGTGCGACCACTCGCTCTTCGTCGGCGCCATCAGCTACTCCACAGAGAGACTACCTACAAACAAGAATTGCTGCTGAACTTCGCTCGCCCGCCTCGCTCTTTAAAAAAGAGGCCGTCGAACCCAACATTCGACGGCCCAATTCGTTCGGTGTGACGTGGTGAGCGTTTGGGGGGCTGCCACACCGACGAACCAATATAGTTAGGTCATTGAAAGCCGGATATCTTAGTCATCTCGACGCGCTTCGCAGAGGGGGGTAGTTTCCCAATTTCGTTCTCGAGCAACCAGAGCAATATGCTGCGCTTGTTCGGGTGCGTCTCCTCTCGCAGGAGCTTCTTGTAATGAACTAGGTTCTGGCTGACGATGAAGCTTTCCAAGTCAGTCATTCGAGCCTCGCCTTCTCACGCACTCATTCATACGGTACGCGGTGCGCGAGCAGAACGATTTTCAAGGGCCGAATCCTGCAGACATTGCTCAATCTGGGTCATCACAAATTGAGTGTTCCTTGCAGATTTTGAGCCAGACTGGGTATTGATCTGGATCAGTTTCAGCATCCATCTCCCGATGTAGCGATTTCCTACTCGGCACAATGATGTGACGAGGTCCCGGTCGATTTGGATCATGGATCTTCTTGAATACCCGCTCAGTCGATCTCCGGTCGTTCGCACCCGCGATCCGGAGACGATGAGGAATGCGCTGTTTACGGTGTATGGGGCAACTGGATTTGCGGTCGCTAAACCAGCCGACTTCGAAGGAGTGGCAAATTACCTACTATTGTCCAAGATCGGGCTTGGCTTTTGTGGATATGGTGCGAAGACAGTCGTCGAGTTTCCTGAAGGCGATTTCGCAAGATTACAAATCGGCCTCAAGGGGAAAGCAGGGGTCATTTTAGGCAGCACCGCGACGATCCCCGTGAATGAGCAGCAGCCCGGCATTACGCCGCCGGGACAGCCAACAACCATTGTGTTTGAACCTGGGTTCGAGCAGCTGATCCTTCGCATAAAAACCGGGGCGCTGGAGAACGCTTTAACAACACTGCTCGGCGCAAAACCTCGGGGATCGCTGGTGTTCGACCCGACGGCGCCTCCGAAGCCGCCGACTGCTCAGCTGTTGCGTGAGCTGATCATGTTCCTAGCCAATCAGCTAAATTCAATGGCAGCGCAGTTGCCCAAGTCGATGCTCCAAGAGCTTGAGCAAGCGCTAATCGTCTCGTTTCTCTCGGCTCACCGGCACAACTTCACCGAACTGTTGGAGAGTTCCGCCACGGAACCGGCGCCGCTCGTAGTCCGCTTGGCTGAAGAATACGTCGAAGCAAATTGGGCTCGCGCTATTACCATTGAGGAGCTGGCATCACAGACGAACACCAGCATCCGTAGCCTCTACGCGGCTTTCAAGAAATACCGCGGGTACTCGCCGATGAGATTTGCAAAAACCGTGCGCTTGCGACGTGCAAGGCAGATGCTCCTGGAAGGGAATCCGAAAACTTCCGTTTCCCAAATCGCTTTCAAATGCGGTTTCGGCAATCTGGGCCATTTCGCCGGTGATTTCCGGCAAATGTTCGGAGAGCTTCCCTCCGAAGTTTTCGCGCGAGCACAGCGAGCGAGGTAGAGTGCGAACGCATGTAATCAAGATGGGGCGGCGTTTCGCGCCGCCGCTCAGCATCTCTGCCGAGCCGAAATTCGAGTTGTAACTGCGCGCCGGGGCCGTCCCCGACAGCACGGCTGGCTCAATCTCGGTATTCCGCATGGGGTCAAAAGCGTCGGTGTACGTCTCGGCCGACGTAAGCAACCTCTCAGAAGCAAACTCCGCCCGGAGGGGCCGCGCGGCGAGGTTCTGTGCGGAGAGGGAAAGGTGACTCCCATCTAGCCGCGAAGGCTATTGTTGCTTTTGGATTGTCGTGAGTGTCCCACGCGGAGTTGCGGGCACGTCTCTGGCTTCTTCTTCGGCTAGGAGCGTTCGGATGAGGGCCCGCTTGTCCTCATTCTTCTCCTCCTCAAGAAGTCGCCGGTATAGGCGGTTATGCGGCTGCCTCGTTGCGGTGGTACGAAGCGCAAGCCGTCGTCGGACATCTTCGATGTAGCGCGCCACTTCGCAGAAATGCCATCATCTATCGTCGCTCTGGCTCAGCGATGGGCTTTGCTGAGCAACACTATTCCGAGCAGGATGATCAATATCGGTGCCAACGGCAGGGAAACTGCAGAAGCATCCACACGCCTCCTGCGAGAAAAGCTACGCCGCAGGCAATCCAGAACAGGTCAACCTTATTGTCCATGCTCCAGTGGAAAAACTGCGCCGCTAAGAGTGAGGACGCCGACGCCCACAAGAAACCAGTCCCACGGCACCCCCATTAGCATGGCGATCCCTACCCAAATGAAGAACGCGGCCCACGCGACAGAGTCGATTCTCCGCGCAGTTTCGCTCGCAGAGCCTTCGCTGAAGGCTGGTTGGATGCTGTTCATCACACGTGCACCGGATAGAGGTTGGAGAGACCAGCGTAAGCACCAGTGATCAAAATGAACGGCGCAAAAACAAAGGGCCACTCGGCCAATTCGGTACTGCAAAATCGGATTAGGCCATCAACGATAGACGACCTCTTAGAACTATCGGCGGCGCAGACCAATGAGCCTCAATGGTCGCAGGCCGGTTGTAAGTTAAGTCTTCGCATCAGAGAGCCGATGCCATCGACAGTCTTGTGACGCAGCTACCTTGGCGGAGGAGTCGCTTCGGGAGGTGCTTCGCGATGGCTCAGGCTTCAACTTCTTCGCACTGGCTCGGGTGTCATTTGGATCGTGCCAGTGGCGAGCAATGAATTCTGGAGCCTTCGTCTTGGCCACTTCCCTTGGCTTAGGTTGAGGTGGTACCGGCGGCTCGGAAGGTGTTGTGTAAGCAAGGGCAACCTGCTCCACCCTCGGCTGGATGTCCTGCATGCTGACCAGCGAAAGCCGATCAGCCTTATTGCCGGCTACAGCAGGATAGGTGATTGATGTCATCGGCACCGGAGGAGACTTGGAGGTGGCGGCAGCAATAGCTCCGACGCCCCCAACACAAATCAATCCAAGTACGACGACCTTGATCACAGCGATGCCCACACCGAGGGATCGAGCCTAGACGACATTTTGCCCAGATTAAGGCTACCTGTTTGTTTGGTTAACGCAATAGCTGATCCGCGCCAAGCTCACGACCCCAGAGCAAGGCTATAATTCGGACCTGAGTAGCAGATCGTCTCGATATTCTCTTTCGACCTGTATCGAGCAATGAGTTCAGCGGTAGACTTTGAGGGCTTAACGGCGTTAGGCCAAATTACTATCCCTCTGCTCTCGCTGTCGGTCTTCCAGGTTCGATTGGCGCCTTCCAGCACAACGTCAACGAATTCCCGCCAGAGAATCACTTGGCTTGGCCCCATGAATTGCCAGAAACCCCGAGTTTGACGGTGGGTCTCGGTGGTTCGCTGAGACTTCAGCTCAACGTTAACAAGTTCGCATGCTCCGTTCTCGTCGGTGCGGATCATAAGCAAATCGGCGACCACTTTCGTTGGTTTCGAGTCTCCCCTGTCGTCGGAGGCCGCCAGTGCGATCTCATCTGAAACAAATCACCCTCTCCGCGCCCTATAGCGGGAGCGGGCCAGTTCCGGCAACCGATCAGACCTTAAAAGGCCCGTGGAGTCAGGCCCCCCGAGCACAGGCGCAGCGCTAGAGCATGAGCTCCAGGTCTTTCCTGAGCACGACCTGGCCATCGCGCTCGACAACATAAGTGGCCTTGTAGGACCCGCGTTCCCACCCCCCAGGAGGTCGCTTCTTCCCCGCAAAGAGCATGAATTGCGCCTTGTTGGCCTGAAGTGGCGCAGACCGAGTTTCCGCAATGACGTTCTCGAGAGGATCCTTGATGACCAGCCATTGCGCATCGCCTGCCTTGAGCCCGATAGCCCGCACGAATGCGACGATCGCCATCGAACTGGCAGACGGCATTTGCCTCTCGGCACTGCCGTCCTCGATGAGCTCCATCGTGACCGGACCCGTCGTAAAGCCCGCATTGAGGATGGCTCGTTCCTGATACTCGAGTTTCGAGCGCAAGGCAGTAAGCCAGAGGGATTGACCGCCTTGGCAAGACTCGGGACGAACGCCATACGCAAAGGGATCGACGACCACGCCATTGTGCCTCACGGTGAAATGCAGGTGAGGATACTCCGTGAGGCCGGAGAGACCTACACGGCCGATCGGCTGTCCAAGTTCGACCTTGTCTCCAAGTTTGACCAACACACTTCCGGCGGCCAGGTGGCAGTACTGGGTTTCCCACTGCTCCGGGTGTTCGATGACGACGCCATTGCCGCATTCGGCCTCGCGCACCGCTTCGCGCCCCAATTTTGTAAAAGTCCCGTCTGGAGCGTCATTGCGGATACGAAGAATGCTGCCGCCTGCCGCTGCGCGCACTTCCACGCCGGCCTTTTGCACTGCCAGTGAGGGCAAGCGAAAGTCGGTGCCGTTGTGTTCGTCATAAGTCAGCGTGCCGCACTTGTAATCTCGCGCCGACCGAGACGGATCGAGATCCGTGTAATTCTGGATGTAGCAGGTACGGCCAGGCTCGCAGGCAATAGGAAGCGCCAATTGAATGCTCTGGGCATCGGCATGGAAGCCGGCCCCAACCAATACGAGGGCGGCAAACGCCCGGTGGAGCAAACCTGCGCAGCTCATGCGACTCGACATCGCGGAGACCCCCGTACTCAGTCAGGCGAACGCTTGCCAGCCCTCCGCAATCTCATCGGACCCTCTTCGTCCAATTGACAGTCGAAGGCCGGCCGGCTCACCGAGTTCTCCCGCCTGCCAGCGCCAAAAGGCGACTGGGTGAGATGATACAGAAGAAAGAATTCCGACTGTCGATTGATCCCTAATTTGAGCATGATCCTCTTGGTGTAGGTTCGCACCGTTGCCTCGGTCAGCCGAAGCTCGGCTCCAATATCGCGAGGGCAATGGAATTGAAGAATCCGGGTGACGATTCTTTCCTCGGCCCAGTTCAATCCGAAGGCAGATGCAATGCAGTGCGCGCCCTGCACGTCGTCGAATTGCGGCACGACAATGAGGGCCTGTCCCAGCTTGTCATGCGTTGGAACAGCGCCGATCTTGGCGAAGGCGAACTGCTGACGATCCATCGAGAGCGGTACCGTGGTATTGAACCATCCATGAGTCCCGCTCTCGATCAGCACCTTCCCGACTGCCTCCCGCAAGCTCTCGGTCACGGAACCGCATGAGCCCGCGAGCCTGCCTCCGTCCATCCTTAGCAGCTGGCGCTTGGCAAGCAGTACTCGTCCACCACGATTGACTGCGTAAATGTGCAGACTCTGGTCCGCGACGATGGCGGGAAAGGTCAGCTCTTCGAGCCAGAGTTGCGCATCGACATGCTCCGGCGTTTGCCGGGCAAGTGAATGAGCGGCCTTCCATAACGGGCGCACGGTATGCGCCAAACCGGGAATCTCGGCTGCCGCAAGCGCGGCCGGTCGCCATCCGGCCACGAATACGACCGTGGCTCGCTCATCGGAAGCAAACCTGCCAATGACTGAATGACTCTTTACCGGGGGTTCCGCACCGATCAACTTGCGGACGAACGAGGTCCGGGAATTGATCGGCTCGAGCGAGGCGACGTCCTCAGGGGTGCCCGTGCGCGCAATTCGCTCAACCACCGTCGTGCATGACGGGTCGGTTGGGGCGTCTCCGATTCTGACTTCTTCAAGCCCGGAGGAGGATATCATGGCTACGTAGCAGCTCCGGCAACCGAGCAATTCCGCCATGGCCTTCGCGAAATATTCCATTGCGATCTGTGGCGGGCGCGGCTCCGGACACGGCCCTGATAGACCACATCCGTCATTGCCTTGCTTCGAGGCGCGCTCGACGCAACCGGAACGAAAATCATCCTGTGCGGACGGTAGTGCCTTACTGCATTCATGCACGGTCGCCTCCCTCGCAGGCCGGCCCACCCCTCACCAGCGCCTAATTCTCCCTGAACGCACGGTTGATCCGTAGCGTCATCGGCTGCAAAAGATATTCCGCAAAGGTTCGTTCCCCCGTCTCGACAAATATCTCGACAGGCATTCCAGGCATCAATGTGGAGATGTAGGAGGCTGTCGGCGCGTTGGGGTCCAGCTCAACCTCGGCCAAATAGGAGCTCTCGCCGGAACGGGTGTCGGTCAGCGCGTCTGCCGCAACGCCGACGACCCTTCCCTCGAGCATCGGCCGGCGACGAACGTTCAGCGCGTGAACCCGCACACGCGTCATCTGTCCGACATAGACCTCTTCCCGATCGGCAGGCTTCAATGTCGCCTCGATGACAAGCCGATCTTGCGTCGGAACGATTTCCAAAAGGGTTTCCCGAGGTCCAAGCACGGCATTGAGGTCCCTGCTGTTGAGGCCGACGATCCTTCCACTTTCCGGGGCACGCAATTCGGACCGGACAAGCTGGGCACGCAACGCGGCAATTCGATGTCTGAGGTCACCGATTTCCTCGCTCGTCGCATGCCGCTGCTTGGCGATATCCTGATTTTGGTTGAACCCTAGTTGCCGGCGTCTGTCCTGCAACTCCGAGATCTTGCCCTGCATCTCCGAAATTGATGCGGCATTGCGATCGACCTGTCCGGCAGCCTCGGCTTCCGCGCGTTGCAACGCCAACACACGTGGTTTCCGGGCGAGGCCCTTTGCGAGGAGATAGCTCGTGTCGGCTATCTCTTCTCGCAAAAGTTTGAGTTGCTGTTCAAGTCCTTGAGTGTTGCTCTCCAGGCCGCGGATGGCGTCCGCGTTTTGGAGCATCTGCTGATCGATCACCTTGCGCTCGTTTTCAATCGCGGCCAGTCGCGCGGCAAATTCAGCCTCCTGGGTTTGAATGGCGATACGTGCGGAGAGACGGGTCGCACTTTCCCGCAATTCGTCCGGAAACCGGATTGACTTGGCGGCGTCTTGCTCCGCCGCCAGCCGGGCCTCCATCGCCAGGTCGGCAAAGAACTTCGTTTCGAGGGAACCAAGGGTCGCTTCGATCTGCGCGGTGTCGAGCCGTGCAATGAGTTGACCGGCTTCGACGTGATCGTTCTCCCGGACATAGATCGATTTGATGATTCCGCCTTCCAGATGTTGCACCGCCTTGCGCTTTGAATGGACCTTGATGAATCCCGGTGCCACGACGGCGCCGCGGAGCGGAACCGTGGTTGCCCACAATCCGAAGCCGCAAAATTGCAGGACGAGCAATACACAACCCCAGGCGATGATCCGTCGCATGTCGGATCGCGGTTGCTCCGTCGGCCACGTCTTCGACCGGCCGGCAACAGGCGCGGACATCGCGGAGGCATGACCGGTCTGCGTCATGGAATGACCCTCCTGCCTGGCAGCCTCTGAGGTTCGACATTGCGAGGGGGCCCTGGCGAACCCGGTACCGGTGCCGGCCGCTGGGTACGAAGAACCTCATATGGCGGTCCGAAGGCGATCTGGTTGCCGTCCCGCAACAGCAGCACGGCATCGGCGATGGTCAACAGCCGCGGCCGGTGGGTGACGATCACCGACGCTGCGCCGCGCGCTTTGGCCGATTGAATGGCGGAGCACAACGCTTCTTCGCCGTCCGGGTCGAGATTAGCATTGGGCTCATCCAGCAGGATCAATTTGCGATCGCCGAAGAAAGCGCGTGCAAGACCAAGGCGCTGACGCTGGCCCCCGGATAGCCTGCAGCCGTCGCGGCCGATCTCGGTCTGGTAGCCGGCCGGAAGAGACAGGATCATCTCATGCGCCTGCGCGAGCATGGCCGCCGCGACGATGGCCTCGTCCCGTGCGCATTCATCAAACCCGGCAATGGCTTCGGCCACCGTTCCATCCAGGAGCTGCACGTCCTGGGGGAGATAGCCGACGAATTGCCCAAGCTGGTCGGGATCCCAGGTATGGAGTGCTGCGTGGTCCAACCGGATCGTACCGCTGGTCGGCCGCTCGAGGCCTGCCATCAAGCGCAGCAATGTGGATTTTCCAGCACCGGTCGGTCCGATCACGACGATAAGTTCGGACGGACGGCATTGAAAGGATATGCCCGCGAGAATGGGACGCTGCGTCCCGCCAATCCGGAATGTCACCCGTTCGACCTGGAGGATGCCGGATGGCGGCGGAAGCAACGTCTTCCGCGGACGCGCAAGCACCGGCATCGCGGCGTTGCAGACTTGCGTCCAGGCGTCCTGCGCAGATGCCAGCGCGCGCCAGGCCGAGACTAACCCTTCCATGGGCTGCAATGTGCGCGCTATCAGGATCGAGCTCGCGATCAGACTGCCGGACAGCACCTCGTTCTGGAGCACGAGCCAGGCACCACAGCCGATCGCGGCAATCTGCAGGATGGTCCTGACCGTTCGCGCGGCGGCGCTAATCGTGTAGATGCGTTCGCTGGCCCGCACCACCGGAGACAGGGCTTCGTCATTGAGGCTCATGAACGCGCGGATGGCGCCCCGGGTCCAGCCCATCGCCCGCACCACGCTGGAGTGCCGGACGATTCCATCGAGCAACGCCTGCGTCTTCAACGCGGCCTGCGAAGCCTGCGCAATTTCCCCGCGCGCGATCCAGTGGCTTGCAACACCCATCGCCAGCAGGACCCCAACCCCGATCAGGGCTATGACGCCATACCAGGGGTGCAGGAAGAACAGGATGAGAATAAACACCGGGAGGAATGGAGCATCTATCAGCGATGTGACCGTTCCGCTCGACAGGAAACTTCTCAACTCGCGAAGCTTGACGAGATCGTGCTGCCGGCAGTCGCCCGGCGCCGCGCCGGTGATGCTACCTTCAAGGATGATCGGAGCGAGGCAGTGCTCGAACCCGACCGCGAACCGGCTCAACAGACGGTTACGAAACGTGTCGAAGGCGGCGCTGAAGGCGAGAGCGCCGACGGCGATGACGGTCAGGCCGACAAGCGTCTCGACGCTTCCGCTGCTGAGCACGCGGTCGAACACTTCGATGGAATAGAAAGGTACGACCAGCAGCAGCAGGTTTACGGACACACTGAAACACACGATCCACACCAATGCGAATCGTCCCGGAATTAAGGCCACCAGCAATCTCTGACCAGATGCTGGGATCGCACCACGGTTACGCGAATACATAACTTGCCAGCACTATCACTGACTGAGATGAGGGCGGGGCGGCCTAACAGCCGCCACGCTACTAGTCGGCGCTAGACAACTTCGATCGCCGTATAACCGGCGGCATTGTTGATATCATCGATCGACTCGAACGGTGTCGCGCCGCCCGAGACGCCGTCGAGCTGGATTGTGCCGAAGCCGAAATCCAGCACCGTGTTGGTGCCGTCGTCGTCCACGACGACCGTGGCCGGGTCAAAGCCTGCCGGAGCATCGACATGAACGACATCGCCATCAGCGGCACTGAGGTCGGTGACCTCATCATTGCCGAAATTGGTCGCCGTACCGTCACCGAAATTGTGCGTATCGGTACCTCCGCCGCCCGTCAGCACATCGTCGCCGAGCCCGCCGCTGAGGACATCGGCGCCGTTGCCGCCGCTCAACTCGTCATCGCCGGCATCGCCATTCAGGGTGTCGTTGCCGGCCCCTCCCGATAGGGAGTCGGCCCCGTCTCCACCGTTCAGGACATCGGCGCCGTCGCCGCCGGCCAGCGTGTCGTCTCCGGCGTCGCCGTTCAGCGTGTCGTTGCCGGCTCCGCCGCTGAGTTCGTCATCGCCGTTACCGCCGCTCATGGTGTCGTTGCCCGCACCGCCGGCCATGAGGTCGTCTCCGGCATCGCCGAACATCACATCGTTGCCGCCGCCGCCATCCATGAGATCATCGCCGGCATCGCCATGCATGGTGTCGATACCGTCGCCACCGTTCAGCGTATCGGCGCCGGCACCACCGTTCAGGATGTCGTCGCCCATACCGCCATTCAGCAGATCATTGCCAAGTCCGCCGTTCAGCGTGTCGTTACCGGCGTCGCCATTCAGAGTGTCATCCCCGAGGCCGCCGTTAAGTACGTCGTTACCGTCGCCGCCGTTCAATACGTCATTGCCGGCGTCGCCGCTCAACGTATCGTCGCCGGCGTCGCCCCACAGGGTGTCCGCGCCTGCGCCGCCATGGACGTCATCGTTGCCGTCCCCGCCATGGATGCTGTCGTCGCCGGCGTCACCAAAGAGGTGATCGTCGCCGGTTCCACCATCGATTGTATCGATGCCCGCGTTTCCATGGATGGTGTCCACGCCGGCATTTCCGTTCAGCGTATCGTCGCCCGCGCCGCCATTGATCGTGTCATCGCCATCGCCACCGGCGATCGTATCGATACCGGCATTTCCATCCAGGGTATCGTTGCCGGCACCCCCATCGATGTTATCGTTGCCCGGACCGCCGCTTACGGTATCGTTGCCGTCGAGACCCGTGATGGTGTCGTTACCTTGCAGGCCATTGATCTGATCGTCCGCAGCCGTGCCGGGCAATACATCGTCGCCTGCTGTTCCGTTGATGAGTGCCATGGTCTCCGCTCCCTTTGCATGGAAATGCGCGACGCGGGTCGGATTGCGGCCCGTCATGGACGTCGCAGATTTTGGGTTTGGCTTGATGCCCATCACCGATCGATGTGGGCTCCGATCAAGCAACCTTGGATGAAAGAAGAGCGATCCAGCAATCCCCATTTGGGGACAAAAGAATACGGCAAGCTGGTGGACCCAATGACGGCCACAGTCTTCGTCTCAGGCGCGAACGACCCTCACTCGTTCAACCGATGAGTCCGTCAAGGTGATGTCGGCGTGCGAGCGGAGATGACGGTGGTGCTGTTACGAGAGGTGCTGCTCGATGGCTCTGGCTTCAACTTCTTCGCACTTGCTCGGGAATCATTCGGATCGTGCCAGTGGCGAGGAATGAACGCTGGAGCCTTACGCACGTACATTCAAACTAATGAATTCTGGCGTCGAGCCACCTCCAATCAGCTCAGCTACAGTGGTGCAAACCCCGGGTCTGCGATCCTGTTAAATCAGCCCGGAGACCGGTTGCAGCGCTTTCCAAACCCTGCACGACCTATTTGCCCAGAAAGTCGACCTCGAGCTGCCGCGCCAAATGGGCTGGTCGGCATCTAGGCTGCCCGGAATCTCGCTTGCCTCGCTGCAGACGGTCGCCGACGCAGAGTCGCAGCACGACTTGCCGATCTGACCACATGCCAGCGTGGGAGCGTGCCCACGACTCTCGCTTCGGCCTGATCCCTATGTCGACGCGGCCAGAGATTGCTCACAACGGAAGTTGCAGCAGATCTCCGCGGCACAGAAAGTCTGACATGGCCTTGAGATCCTGACCTTCTAAAGGTTGGGTTCTGCAAGTCGCTTTGTCAGGGCCCTCGATAGCACCCGATAAGAGCGCCCGTTCGCGCCGATCTTGTCAGGAAACGACGTGCGGCTGTCCTGATCCGTAGGATCGGGTTTGTTGTTCAAAGCAGCGCCCCGTGGCCACATGCGGACAAGCCAGCTAAGCACCAGGAGTTTCAGATGATTCCGAGCAGCATGATTCGTGACGCTACTGAAGAGCGAACTCTTTCAACAATGATGGCCTGGCGCGTTCGCGAGTTCGGGCCACCAGAGATCATGAAGTTCGAGCGCGTTCCACGGCCCGAGCCAGGCGCTGGCGAGGTCCTGGTCAAAGTCAAAGCCGCTGGAGTCGGACCATGGGATGGCTGGATCAGGGCTGGCAAGAGCGCTTTGCCGCAACCGCTTCCTCTCACTTTGGGTTCAGATCTTTCTGGTGAAATCGTCGCCATGGGCCATGACGTTGCCGAGTTAGCTGTGGGAGATCAGGTGTACGGTGTTACGAACCCGCAGTTTGTCGGGGCCTACGCCGAATACGCTGTCGCTTCCGCAGGGATGGTTTCGACTAAGCCAACCTCGCTAACCCACGTCGAAGCCGCCTCCGTTCCTGTCGTTGCCGTCACCGCATGGCAGGCATTGTTTGATCACGCCCAACTCAAAGCAGGTCAAACGGTGGTCATTCAGGGAGCGGCCGGTAACGTAGGATCCTATGCGGTTCAACTGGCTCGTCAGGCAGGTGTGCAAACCATCGCATCCGTATCGACGGAGGATATTTCCGCCGTGCGCGACCTCGGCGCAAACACCGTGATTGATTGCCGGACCCAGCGCTTTGAGAAAGAAGTACAGGACGCGGACGCTGTTATTGATCTGGTCGGCGGCGAAACTCAAGAACGCTCATTCCAGGTCCTTCGTCGCGGCGGCAAGCTGATTTCGGCAGTGTCTCGCCCGGGTCAGGACCTTGCAAAGCGCTACGGTGTTGAAGCCGCCTTCTTTCTGGTCAACGTCAGGAGCGAATTTCTGACCAAGGTCGCTCGCTTCATCGATGGTGGAAAACTACGAACAAACGTGGGGACAGTCTTACCGCTCGCGGATGCGCGCGAGGCTCATTTGATGCTGGAACGCGTGCGGCCTCAGCCGAAAGGAAAGATCGTGCTCGACGTCGGAGCGAGTTGATCAGGATAACGTCGCAGTTGCGCTCCCGCGCAATGCGCAGCCAAGCCCCACAGTAATCCTAGAAAGGACGCAACAATGACAGCCCGAAATCTCGCCCAGGCTCTCGTCATTCCCGATTCCTTGCTCGCGAAAGAGGCGACAGACATCCTGCGCGAACATTCCACCGATCTGCTGTTCAATCACTCGATCCGCGTCTACCTGTTCGCGACTGAGCAGGGTCGTCAGAGGAATCTGCGCTTCGACCGTGAGCTTCTGTACGTCGCCGCCGCATTTCACGATCTCGGCCTGATCAAGAAGTTCTCGAGCCCAGACGAGCGCTTCGAGGTCGATGGCGCAAATGCCGCACGGCAGTTTCTTAGCACCCATAACATCGCTGAAGATCAGATGCAGACCGTCTGGGAAGCAATCGCGCTGCACACCACTCCCGGCATCCCGAAGTATATGGGTCCTGAAGTAGCGCTCCTCAATTCCGGTGTTCTTCTCGATGTCATTGGAGTGGGGTTCGAGCAATTTCCTGCGGAGCTGCGCGAGGAAATCGTCGCCAAGTACCCGCGCACGAATTTCAGAGAAGGCTTCATTCAGGAGTATTTCGCCGGTTTTGCGCACAAGCCAGCGACCACGTACGGCACCGTCAACGCCGCCGTTTGCGAGCGTTTCATCCCGGGGTTCAAGAGTCCCAACGCCTGCGACCTGATCACTGCTTCTCCCTTCCCGGATTCCCAGCACAAGACTCACAATCATGACTAGGACCTATCCGGTGCTCCAGGAGCTCAAGCCCGATCGCGCGCAAGTTACCAGCGCCGACTCGCTGGCCTCCCCAATCTGGTTAACCCTTGGCGAAGGGGTTCATGATCGCCGGGCTCTCTGTTGTCGGTGCTGCTCAGCGGCAGCAGCACATCAGGCCGAAGGTGATGGCGGAGGCAATGGCTTCTCATCGGAAGCTTCACCATGACCATCGGTTCGGCTCTGAGTCCTGGTTTCAAGCAGTTGCGTGAACTCGTTAGAAGAGGATGTGCGATGATGTCGATCAGTGGATTTGCCTATCGGATTGGTGCTGTATCAGACCCTCGAGGTATGTCGGCAAAAGCAGCGAGAAGAGCACTGCGAACGGCCGCCGTCCCGCTGATAGCAGCAGCGATCGCCCTGGGAGCCTCCCCGGCGATCGCGCAGGACCGGGAGCAGGTGAAAGTCGCCTTCGCGCACACACTGCCGAATGTCGAAGGAAAGAGGCTGGTTGCTGTGACGGTGACTTATCCTCCCGGAGCCAAATCGCTCGCTCATCACCACGCAGCGTCAGCTTTTATCTACGCCTACGTGCTGTCGGGGGCCATCCGTAGTCAAGTCGGCGACGAACCCGCGAAGATCTATCACGCAGGCGAAAGCTTTTACGAAATGCCCGGTTCGCATCACAGGGTCAGTGAGAACGCGAGTGACAAGGAGTCCGCCAGCTTACTGGCGGTCTTCGTTGTGGATTCCAAGGACGAGCCATTGACGACGCCGGACAAGGCGCCGGGATCACAATAATGGCGCGACAAATTCGCCTGTTGCCGTGACGATCTTTTTGGACCTCCATGGGCCTCTTGATTGGCCGGTGGGAGAGCAAAATCGACCAATAGAGGTCCATAGCCCCTGGTTTATCCCGGATGCACGGATGTTCGTTCTGTTGCCTCTCGGATCGCCCCAGGCCTTTTGCGGGGGCCGGACTACCTGCATAATAAGGCTCCGAGTGGAGAGGCTGTAACAGGTGCCGGTACAGGCTGTCGCGATCGTCGTCTGTGAGGGGGTCCAGGCCCTGGACGTGGCGGGGCCGATGGATGTGTTCAGCGAGGCGAACACGTTTCTCGGCAGCGCGTATCGCTACGAAACGGTATTGGTTGCTGCTCACCGCAATCCGCTGCGCGCGTCGAACGGCATACGCATGGTCGCCGACCTGACTTTCGATGAGGCGGCGGGCGGCTTCGACATCGTTCTGGTGGCCGGCACTCCGACGCCACCGGAAGCGGAGCCCGAACCGTGCCTGCTTCAGTGGGTCAAGGAGCTACCGTGGCGCTCCAGCGTCTATGGATCGATCTGCACTGGGGCTTTTGTGCTCGGTTATGCCGGCCTCCTCGACGATCGGCGTGTCACCACCCATTGGCAGGATGCACAGGCGCTGGCGGCCAGGTTTCCGAAGGCCAAAGTCGAACCGGATCTGATCTATGTCCGCGATGGACGGTTGATCACCGCGGCTGGTGTGACTGCGGGGATAGATTTGGGCTTGGCGCTCGTCGGGCAGCGGCACGGCGCGGAAACGGCGCTCAAGGTCGCCAAGCGGCTGGTTGTAGTTGCCCAGCGCCAGGGCGGACAATCGCAGTTCAGTCCCTACCTCACGGCACCTGCGGATCCGGAATCGCCAATCGCACGCATCCAGGACCATGTCATGGCCAATATTGGGGATCGCCACACGTTGGAGTCGCTTGCCGCTGTGGTCGGCATGAGCCCCCGGAATCTGGCCCGGCATTTCGGGCAGGTGACCGGGACCACACCGCACGAGTTCATCGAGCGCGCCCGTATTGATGCCGCGCGCATGATGCTGGAAGCAAGCGACCGACCGCTGAAGGCCATTGCCTTCGATTGCGGCTTCGGATCTGCGGATCGGATGAGGATTGTCTTCAGCACCCGTCTCGGCGTGACCCCTGTCCAATATCGCGCCAGCTTCCGACGAGCAGAACCGCAATAGTTCGCGAGCTATCCGAGGACGAAACTGCGGGCTCCTACTGCCCTGAAGCTCCGAGCGGCCCTTTGTCAGGAAACGACGTACGGCTGTCCTGATCCGTAGCATCCCGCTTGTTGTCCGGAGCAGAGCTCTGTTGCCTAATCCCGACAAGCAACCAGCCCGTTATCCAACCGAGGAGATTACTCCATGTCCGAAATCATCGCCGGCATTCGCGTGCCTGACAGCGCCATCGCGCGCGCAGCCACGCAGCTCGTGCGCGATACCGAAGACGACCTGCTCTACAACCATAGTCGGCGTGTCTTCCTGTGGGGCGCGCTCACCGGCGAGCGCCGCGGGCTGAAATACGACCCGGAGCTGCTTTACCTCGGCGCCATGTTCCACGACCTGGGCCTCACCGAGAAATATTCGAGCCCCGATCTGCGCTTCGAGGTCGACGGCGCCAATGCCGCCCGCAAATTCATGAAAAGCTACGGCGTGCCCGAGCGTGACATCGAGGACGTCTGGACTGCCATCGCGCTCCACACCACGCCCGGAATCCCCGAGCACATGCGCCCGACCATCGCGCTGGTGACCGCCGGTGTGGAGATGGACGTGCTCGGCATCGCCTATCACGACTTCACGCATGAACAGCGCGACCATGTCTGCGTCCATCATCCGCGTGAGGCAAATTTCAAGGAGAACATCATCGATCACTTCGCCAATGGAATTATCAAGAAGCCGCTGACGACGTTCGGAAACGTGAAGGCCGACGTCCTCGCGCTGAAGGACATGAACTACGTCCGTCAGAACTTCTGCTCGATCATCCTTGGCTCAGCGTGGCCGCACTGAGCCCTCGTTGCTCCCAGCCGATACCAGCCCATACGAGCATGTCTGGTCCTGAAGGTACCGAAATCGGCACGGTGAGATGTCGTTGCGCAGGGGGATCGAGGTTCCGCTCTTTCTAAAGGGATGAAGACACCAGTTGGTTCCCTCTGAGGTCGGCGGACGCGATGTGGGGGGCAGCGCAGAATCGGACCTCAAATGGGAGCCGGCCGGTTCCTTCCGAAAGGCCATTGCATACAGAAGAGACAGGACAGCTATTTCAGACAATCGCCACAAAGTTCACTGACACGACCCCGACAGTCAGTCTCCACGAAGGCCGCGATGTCCCAGTATTCACTCGATGTGTTGCGTCAGCGCTATGTCGTGGAGAAAAGACCGCTTGAAGCCAAGTGTCGAGCAGATCTTGCGGGCAGACACCCGCGCGGGAGCGCGGGCGATCTTGGCTTCAATCGATAAACGCCGCTTCGAGAATAGGTCCGAAGGGCAGCGGCTCCGCAAGATGCTCCGCTTCGAGACCTCCCTCTGGGAAAGTGGCCATGCTGCCGTGGCAGGTGTGGACGAGGCCGGAATGAGCCCTCTCGCCGGGCCGGTCTCCGCTGGCGCCGTGATCCTGAAACCTGGCACGCGGATAGTCGGGATCGACGACTCGAAAAAGCTCGATGCCGCGGCACGCGAAGAACTCGCGAAGGAGATCAAGGAAAAGGCGGAGAGTTGGTGTGTGGCGTTCGTCGAGGTCGAGGAGATCGACGCGATCAATATCTATTGGGCCGGCATCCAGGCTATGCAGCGTGCGGTCCGGGGGCTACGGTTGCCACCCCGCATTGTGCCAGCGTGACCACTCTGATTCGCACAAATGGAAAACGAGCCCCCAATGGCGGAAATTCGAATTGACGCTGACAAGGCTGAACGAATGATCTCTCAGATACTGCGCGACGAAGGCGGCATGCTTCCAGCCAAAGCAAACCAACTCGCGGCAAACATAAGCAGGCGGCTCGGGTTGGCCATGGCAGCTCCGACGTCAGAGTCCCTGACGGGTTATAGAGCTATTCGTCGAGAGCCCCCCCTACGGCAGCGATTTTGCTTTCGCCGTGGCTAAGATACTTGCCGACGCAAAGGGCGATTCCGCGCTGCATCCCGAGCCGCTTTGGAAAGCGGTTTATGATCGCGGTCGCGATCTTCCTGCGTCGGGCCTCGATCCATGATCGGGATAGACTACTGGAGAACGGAGTGGTCCACCTTTCACTATAACCTTGGGTGGTCTCGTTGGGTTCGGTTCTTGGATGGGTGGATCGCGAAATGCGCGATGGCCGTACCCGTCGTTGGCTATCTAGTTTTATTCAACGACGGTGTTTCCCAGCACATATCGTTCAATGATCTTGCAAGCGAACATCAACTGTCGGTGCTTAGCCTCACGGCGTCCGGGCGACTGAAGCTGATATACTTTGGCCTAATTATTTTGGGTTCAGCAAACATCCTTTACCGATTGCGGCGACCTTATATTTTCCGGGTCGGCACCGATCAGTTTGATTACGTGGAGCGAGCGCTGGTTCATTTCACCGTGGACAATTACATCGATCTAAACGGGGTTATCAGACACGAAGGTCACCGCACGTTGCATGGGAAATATGATGACGCGGAATTTGACAGCTTCGTCGATGCTGCGACAGGACGGAACAATCCCGATGTCGGGAACTGGAATCTAGCAAAGAGTAAGTTTGAAGGCCTGCTCCGGTCGATCCTCATAGAGACTTTTTTCCGGAATGACGTCAAGCATCGGTTGGCACTTACGTGCTTCTTGCTTTTAGCATTCTGCGGATACGGCCTGCTTCTTATTCCGAGCTTCGATCTGTTCGTTAAGGTCATTCGCGTCACGATAAGGGGTGTGACGTAAGAGCCCTCACTTCACTTCGCGGCCTGCCTCGGTGGCTTCGCAGGCGGCAACGGGATCGGGATGCCACCGCGAAACACCGCAACGCTGCATGCGCAGCGCCAATTCGGCACCTTCGCGCTTCGCACCGGGATCGCCATAGGGCTGATCCAGCGCGCTCAAGGTGGGATAGCACCGTAGACTTTGCCACTTCATCAGGCCCAGCGCTTCGATCCGGCAATGATTCGCGGCTAACAGTTGCACATTTACAACCCCAAGTCATTTGAGATACTAAGCTCGTCGATTGAGACGACCAAAACATATTTCATTCAATAAGATTAGCGGGGGACAAAAGGTGTTTGATGTCTATCGCAATGACAAGCGCGACTTGCTCGTTCTAAGTACAGGCTCTGCCGTACCCGTGCTTTACTCTGCACATAAGTGGCGCAAGAGCAGAAAAAGAGTTTTCAAAGTCAGCGCCGAGATCAGGCTGGCCGTTCAGAGCCAAGGCTATTACGTCCGCCGCTTGCGCGTTACCGATAAGGGATTGATGTAGGTCGAGTGCGTCAGCATCACCCCCGACCAAGCGCCATCCTCGCGCCCTACCGCGTGGTCAACTGCTATGCCCCGCGCCTGCGTAGTGCCGGATGATCCGGTAAATCGATGCTTGCCGAAATTCGATCACTTATTTTCTGCAACTTGGATACTTCAATACCGACCGCGCGCAACCTGATAAACTTTCGTTAACCACTTAGGCGTGAAACTAAAACACGGATTTCTACTGCGTATCGGGCAGCCGTGATTATCACGGCAACTCTAGTCGGAGTTGGTCTGTTCGACCGTTGTCTCGCGTGAAGCTATATTTTTTTCATCGTTTTTTTGATCGCTTTCGACAAAGCAACGTCATTGCGGCAGTAATTGCCGACCGCAAAAGAGATTTACGACAATGTCTTCGGTCCTTAGATTTCAGCGGCCTCGCAAATTGAAATCTGGGACAAGTCCCTCAGACCAGAGACTGCCCGACGTTTTAGCGAACGTCGCCGCTCTGTTGTCGCAGGTTGAAGCTCTAAAAATTAAGACAGCAGATGACGCCCGCCAGGCCATTTTTCTTCTTGAACTCGCGAATACTTGCATCCGGCTGATCGTCGGGCAGACCAATTTGGATGAAGAGGTCAGAAAGGCGCTACTTGCTCATTCTGCGATGATCGATATGCGCCTTGGAGCCGCGCGCAGGGACGCATCTATTCTGAAAAGTTGATTGAAGCATTGGAATTTCAGATGATTGGAAATAATCGAAAGACAAATCGCGTTCGGTTTGACCACAAACATATCGTTAGGATCATGGGAGCCGATGGGACATGGCAGCGAAGGTGTCATCTTCTCGACGCGTCTGAAAGCGGTGCCAAACTTGAGGTTGAAGGCTCAACCGATCCTCTAAAGGCACAAGAATTTTTCCTCGTTCTATCCACCACAGGTCTGGCATTTCGGCGATGCGAACTGATTTGGGTCGATGGATCTCAGGTCGGAATTCATTTCGTCACCGCGCGGACAAAGGGCAAAGCGAACGCAGAGAAACAACGTGTTTGTTCACAATAGGAAGATCTTTAAGTGCAGCTTATTTCCTCTCGAATTATTCCGTTCATCGATACTCAATCCCTCTCAGAGAGCCACGCCAGAGAAGCGTTACTGCATGACAATCGCAGAGGCTTCGTCCTCTATCTTTCTAGCGGTGATTTAGCATCGGCCAGGGAAGAACGCGTCTTGTTTCTAGAGCCGCGACAAGCTCTGTTATGGCTAAATGAGTCCTCAGAGGAGCCGGGATCATTTTGGGTATGAGGCATTACGTCCCGACTTAGACACGCAGCCAATCCCCGGACCACACCTTGTCTATGGTTCCTGTCGACCAGGCCGAATGTTTTCGTGATTGGAGCCGGTCTCATTCAAAGACAATGCCGTGATCCTGACGGCGCAGACGAGCAGCGTGATGTCTGGATGCGCGCGCCGTGGGATGAGCGAAGGCGTTACAGCGGCCGTTGCCGGATGGCGCGCTCAAGATTGTGATGCGTGGAGCGGAGAAGGAAGTTAAGGCGGCGGGCTGAACGGGAACAACTGGTTGGCGATCTCGTCGCTGCGCCATCCAACCGCGCCAGCCCAGCCTCAATCACGACAATGTCTTCCTCGATCTGTCGAATAGTGCTCGTGCAGTCGATCCCGGTACATGAATTGAAATCTGCGATAAGTTTGCGGCGCTGTGTCCGAAGCTCATCAAGAGCGGCTTGGTCTCTGAGGGAAACGTAACCCTCCACGATCAGCTCAATAGCACCTGACACTTCATACCCCCCGAGCCTCATGCACACCCTCAAGCACTCCCCAAGCTAGGTTCGGGAGCGCGCCAATAAGGCTACGCGTCTCAATCCCGCGCCTTGAGTTCGTATAGAACAACGTGCCTCCGCAACTCGTGCGCAGTGGCCAAAACAGACATAGCAGTGAGCCAACTGGAGCGGCGAGAAGGCTTCGCGCGCCCGCCCGGTTACGATAAGTGTAATTGTTTTAGCAGCGTAGACAGCTGGATTATTTGGATCGATTTCGAGCGCTGCATCGTATTCAGCCATTGCCTCCTCAGGGTGTCCAAATAGAAGAATGGCTCCCTTGGTCCTATGGGCACTCGCGCTTGCCGGGTTTTTGGACAGAACTCTGTCGACGAGGTCGAGCGCTTGTTTCTTGTCTTCCACAACGGAAGACCAAGCGCCCAAGCCGCTTGGTATCTCGACCCGACGCAGCACATCGGCGCGACCACTCCAATGTCCATCCTGTAATGCCGCTTGGACGATCACTGCGTCGCCGCGGACCATCGCCTAGCGACGGAGCCGCCCTGCTCGGCAAGATGGTCGACGAAGCCCCGCTCGTGGATCTTGCCGCGCTCTGTCAGCGCATCGAGAGTTGGGTCATCGCGGACCCTTGGCCTCGCCAGCTCGCCTTGCGCGACCTTGAGATCGAGGTACGTGAGGTAACGACAATTCAGGTGCCCGACCAAGTCGCCTGCGCTGAAGACGATCGCCGCGCCGTTCTTTTGCATCTATTCCCCCGCGACTGCTGCCGGGACCTAAGGGACACGGCTTTCGCAGCAACGATACCGGCCTTCAGACGGGCGCAAAAGGCCTTCGGAAGTAGAACACGCAAAGCGAAAGAAGCCGGCTGCGAGCCGAGTATCGACAGAAACAGCCGCGCCTTCACCCATCCGATCTTTATGTGACAATTGGGTTTTCGGACCACCGGAGCCCGCAAAGCAAACAAGGCGAGATAAGCCACAATGCGCACATCAGTTGTTATGGAAGAAGTCGGCCATAGACCGACCTCAAACTAGACACCGGGCCGAAATCTATCTTGATCTCCGCCTTGCATTGCCGGCTCAACCGGTCGACGCGACACAGGCGCTAAAGCTGGCGCAGCGGACCAGTGGGTCTTCGATGCGGGGTCCGCACGAGCTTGTCAGGCCCATGCGGCAATGGGCCACGCCAAACCGCGAACCCAACCATGTGCTACGAAGCTTTATGCCTTGTGATGAACGGGCTGCAGGCCATAGACCGGGGTCGGAACGCCCTCATAGCGAGCTTTCAACTGTAGGGACAGGAATTGCGAGTAGTGACGCGACTGGTGCAGGTTACCGCCGTGGAACCATAACCCTTCCTGCTGCGTCGGCTTCCACATGTTGCGCTGTTCGCCTTCCCATGGGCCGGGATCCTTGGTGGTATTCGAGCCTAGTCCCCAGACCTTGCCGACCTTGTCGGCCATGTCCCGGCTGATCAGGTCGGCGACAAAGCCGTTCATCGAACTGTAGCCGGTGGCGTAGACGATCACATCGGCGGGCAGCTCCTTCCCGTCGTAGAGTCTGACACCATTGGGCGTGATTTCCTCGACCTGGCCTGCGACCAACTTGACCTTTCCGTCGATGATGAGCTGCGAGGCGCCAACGTCGATGTAGTAGCCCGAGCCGCGACGCAAGTACTTCATGAACAGACCGGAATCGTCGTCGCCGAAGTCGAGCCGAAAACCGGCTCTCGTCAACCCTGCATAGAAATCGGCGTCATCCTGGCGGATCTTGTCATAAACCGGCTTCTGCAACTGATGCAGGATCTTGTAGGGCAGCGAAGCGAAGATCAGATCGGCCTTGGCTGTCGTCATTCCACCGCGGACCGCGCGCTCTGAATAGAGGTCCGCGATGGATGCCATCAGCGAATCCGAGCGCACGATATGGGTGGTCGAGCGCTGCACCATGGTCACGTCGACGCCGGCCTCGTACAGCGCGGCGCAGATGTCATGTGCCGAATTGTTCGAGCCGATCACGACGACCTTCTTGCCCTTGTAGCGATCGGGACCTGGGTGGCGCGAGGAATGGTGCTGTTCACCCTTGAAGGTGTCCATACCCTTGAATTGCGGCATGTTCGGCTTGGCGGACATGCCGGTCGCGAAAACCAGCTGCTTCGGCTTGAGCGTAATCTCCTTGCCATCGCGCTCGACGACAACCGTCCATTCCTTTTTGGCGTCGTCCCAGTCAGCGTGTTTGGCCGTGGTGCCGGTCCAGTAGTTCAGCTCCATGACCTTGGTGTACATCTCCAGCCAGTCGCCGATCTTGTCCTTGGGCGAAAACACCGGCCAGTTCTTCGGAAAGTCGATGTACGGCAAATGATCGTACCAGACCGGATCATGCAGGCAGAGCGACTTGTAGCGGTTGCGCCAGGAGTCGCCGGGACGGGCGTTCTTCTCGACGATGATGGTGGGCACGCCGAGCTGGCGCAACCGCGCGCCGAGTGCGATGCCACCCTGACCGCCGCCGATGATGAGCACGTACGGCTGCGTCTTAAGGCCGAGCTGCTCGGTTTCCTCGTCCCGCAATTCCTTCCATGTTTTGGCGCCGGGATTGACGCCATGGCGGGCACCAAGCGGCCGGGTGAAGCCCGCCTTTTCCTCGTGACCTTTCAGTTCGACCATCGTCGTCAAAAGCGTCCAGATCTGGCCGTTCTGGAGACGGACTAGACCGTAGCCGCGCGCGACCTCGGTCTCGAACGTGATCCAGCATTCGATTACGCCGTCGGCTTCAGTAGCGCTTTCCGCGTCGGCTATTTTCCAATTGCGTGGCTTTGCTTGTGCCAAGCAGGAGTTGAGCATCTCGCGGATCTGATCGCGACCTTCCATGGTCTTGATGTTCCAGGTGAAGGCAACGAGGTCGCGCCAGTAGCACTCGGGTGCGAACATCGCTACGGCGGCGTCCAGGTCGCCCGCCACAAGCGCCGCTTCGAATTTGTCGAGAAAGGCCTGGATGCGCGCGTTAAGCGTGGTGTCGAGCATCATTTCCTCCCAAGAAGCTTTTTGATCTTTCCGCAATTGTTGCAAGCTTATCCGAACGATCGGCCGAAACCAGACTCGCGCGGATCAACTTTTTCGCAGCGCTTCTGATCGGATAGCGGCACCTTGCCGCGGTGCGTCAGTCCGCAAATTGCTCATGTTTCGTGGTCGCTTTGCCGAAAATTTGTCAGCAAGCGGATGATAGGACCCACTCTTTTGCGAACTGCCGGTTCGACCGAATGTCCGCTTTGCGCGAGGACCCGCCATCCGGCCAAGTCGCTTGTTGACCCGAAGCAGGTGCTTTCCGCAACCGACAAGGCCTAACGTGCACATTCTTGAACTGCGAAAAGCCGCCAGCGGCCGGGGACGCCCTTGAGAGTATGAGAACCCCGGTCCGAGCATTCCACTCTTGAGCCAGCGATCAGGTCCTTCACGGTGCTGGAAAGAAGTATCTCGCCAGGATCAGCGCGGGCTGCCACGCGCGCACCGATGTGCACAGCGATGCCAGCCACGTCGTCGCCTTCAATTACGCACTCGCCAGTATGAATACCGCAGCGGATCGCCAACCCCAAACTGCCAACCACGTCCCTGACCGCGCGCGCGCATTAGATCGCGCGCGCCGGGCCGTCGAAGGTTGCGAACACACCATCGCCGGCAGTGTTCACGACGCGACCGCCGAGACGCGCGACTTCCTTGCTAACGAGCTGATGATAGTTGTCGACCAGGTCGCGCCAACGTGAGTCTCCGATCTCCGTGGCGCGCTGGGTCGACTGGACAACATCAATGAAGAGGACCGTTGCGAGAACGCGGTCCGCCTCCAACATCGGAGTTTCGCCCGTCAGAAATTCTTGGATCTCTGCAAGCAGCGAATCGGCATCGCCGATCCAGAGCATGTGATCGTCGCCGGGCAGCTCGACGAACTTTGCACCCGGGATCTGCCCGGCCATGTAGCGAGCGCCCTCGCAAGGCTGCAATCGATCGCCTCTCCTGTGGAGGATCAAGGTAGGCACCCTGATCGTCGGAAGGATCGCGCGAATGTCGACCTCGACATTCATCCGATAGAGCGTGATGCCGGCGCCTGGGCTGGCGGCTATGCGCATGAACTGGGCCCACCATTGACGCACCCGTTCGTCATTGGCAGCACTGGGGGCCAGCGTCTTGAGGCCGATCGGTGTTCCCCAATGCTTTTCGTAAGCATTGAAGGCGGCTTCGTGCTGCTCACGTGTGGGGCCCCACGGATAGTCGTCGGTGCGAATCCACTTGGCGTAAGCGCCATACATGATCAGTGCGGCGGTGCGCCCGGGATAGGTCGCGGCAAACAGCGTCGAAAGCGGCCCCCCCTCAGAGATGCCGAAGATGACGGCGCGATTTGAACCTGCTGCGTCCATGACCGCGCGGATATCATCCATCCGCATTTCGAGGGTGGGCAGCGCGCTCTCCGCGACGCGGTCCGACAGGCCCGTGCCGCGCTTGTCAAAGACGATGAGGCGACTGAAAGAGGCCAAACGGTTGAGGAACCTGGCTAATGCGGGATCTTCCCATTGGTACTCAAGATGAGAAATCCAGCCATGAACCAGCACCAAGTCGATGGGCCCATCACCAACGACTTGGTAGGCGATGTGAACGTCGCCGCTCTTGGCGTAGTGGGTTGCAGGGACCATAGCCTGGTACCCGTCGGATTACGTCATTGTCGCCCACGACAACTACACTGCGCAAGTCCACGGCGGAGGATCAATGCGTCAATACGGCTTCCCTGATGCGCCTGCCCAAGATCAATCAGGCTTCGCCTTCTGGTCCTTAGCCGTTGTCGACTATCTCGCCAGATGTCCGCTTCGCGTCCACGAGCGGATTCGCAAGTGAGATGTTATGAAAGAAGTCGGTCGATGGCCGACGTCCCTTTTGATGCGTTTAGCGGATCTGAAAACATTTGGGTCGCACGTCAGCGATGGGCCAGAAGGGAGGGCCGCTCTTGGGCGCAAAGCGGACACAAGGCGAGATCTGCTTGTCGCCGAAGGGCCGATAGTGTTGCAAAAGTCGAAAGCTGAACGACGCCGAAAATCTCGCAAAAGCTGATTTTAGCCAGCTCCACCACTGCAATGCTCCGTAGCGCCCATACGAAGCTCCGTGGTCGTTTTTGTGGGAAACGATGTGGTCCCTCATATCGCCGCGTGCGAAGCGCAAGCAGACATCGGCACCTGATCGATCACCTCGCTAGCGCGCAGCAGGAACGACCCGAGCGCGTCGTTGACGACGTAAAGTGCATCCGCGCGACCAGCGGCGGTGAGGCCCCGCTCGGCCCGCGGGTGCGGCAACTCCTGCCAAACACTCAACGGAAATTTACTGGTGCGCCCGCTCGGCATCGGCGGTGGCGGTGGTCATGTATTTCGAATAGAAATGAGCAACCCGCTCGCGCCACATTCCGACGAACGCCTCCGACGTTAGCTTCTCCACCGATTTCCACGCCTCTTTGACGGCCGGAAGCGTATTGCGCCAGATCGCGCGCCTGCACCATTTTTCGCCCTTCTCCCTGCCTTCGCTGGTGGCGCACATCGATTTCCAGGCTATGCGATTGGGTTGGCTGAGGTGCTCCGCGGCGCCCTCCCAGCCCTGCTGATGGATCAGGTAGAGATCGTTCAAGTCCGGCTCCCTGTGCGTCACCCACTGAAACAGAATGCCTTCGATGATGACCTTGTAGGCTGCCGCAACGGCATTATCGCGGGGATTGAGAATGTCTCCGGAGCCGAATTTGCCGAACTCGTATTTGCTCAGCTGGAACAGTCCGATATACGACCCGGTGCGTTGCTTGGGGTCGAAACCGGACTCGACCTTAGCCACCGCCTTCATGAAAGTGAAATCCAGACCGAAAGCGTCGGACGCGCGTTTGATCTCTTCCACCGGCGTTCCGACCGGGATGTCCTTGAACGAACGCAAGACGATCGCAGCCGGCTTCTCGGCAGGCGGCAGTTCGGACCAGACATAACAAATGAGATACCGAAAATCCTGCGGCCCCGAGTTGGAGGAACCGCCGGATGCACCACACCTTGTCGGCGCCGGTTGGGCGACATCACGGTGGCCCAAGCCCACCGATTCCTGCACAGGCGGTAAATCGGCCGACAGCATCTGCGACGGATCGGGCAACGCGACGATCGATTCCGGCTTATCCGATACCGCCGTCGTGTCGGTGGTCGTCCCTGCCGCGGGTTCGGCGGCCGTCGCCACTTCGGCGCTAGCGACAGTGGCGTTCGCGACAACGGCGTTGGCCATTGCGATTGCCTGCGGTTCATCCGCGAGCCGAGCGGTGGCGGCGAGAGATGCTGCGCGGTCCTCGATTGGCACTGCGCGGGCGTTCTCGGTGCCGGCCGAACCGAAGCCAGCCAGCCAGCCAACGATCCCCCCCGCGAGAACGACCGTCCCGCAAAACGTTGGCGCCACTATCGCAAATCGCCGCGGGTTCATGATGCCGTCGCCTCCATAGGCTCCGCCGGAGCCGTGTAGAAAAGCCAAGCATGCGAAGAGGCTCATTCTTGGGATCAATGTGGGTCGCGCAATGGCGCAAACGGCCGCTCGTCAATTTCTCCAAAACATGTTGCCCGATTGCAACGCGCCGATCACAAGCAATTGCGCCCGTCTCAACGGCAACTCCCACCGTAATTGTGAGTACGGTCCTATTTTCGACCCACTGCGACCAGATTTGAAGGAGAGGCTTGGCGCGCTGGTCGGGATGACGCATCAGGCGTCGGCTTCGCGCATCGTTTCGAAACGATGGAATCGTGCCTATTGGACCGGGCGATGTTCGCTCAGGGATTACGAGCAATGCAGCGCGCGATAACAACGGCTGTATTCGCCATCTTCATGCTCCCTGCGGGGATCGTACACGCTCAATTTCTGTTTGAACCCCAACACACGTTCTGGCCGGGCCAATACGCTCACAAGCACCACCACCGGCAGACAAACTCTGAAACCGCGCCCGAGCCCCTTCCGAAGGGCCCGCTCCAGATCATCATCTCAATAGCAGACCAACGAGTCTCGCTTTTTGACAACGGCGCCCTGATTGCACGCTCTTCGGTGTCCACGGGAATGGAGGGGCATCCTACGCCCCTCGGCGTGTTCAGCGTTATCAGCAAACAACGATGGCACCGTTCAAATATTTATAGCGCCGCACCCATGCCCTACATGCAACGCATCACCTGGTCAGGGATAGCGTTGCACGCCGGTGTCGTGCCTGGGCATCCGGCGTCACACGGCTGCATCCGTTTGAAGAGTGATTTTGCCGTTCGACTCTGGCATCTCACGAAGCGCGGCACGCGCGTGATCATTGCGCACGGTGATGTCCAGCCGGTCGAGATAACCAATCCGCATCTTTTTCAAGCGAAAGCCTCGTCCGCTTCGTCGGAATTCCAGACTGCCACCGTCGCAACCAAGAGCATCGGTACAGCCGCAGCAACGCAGGGATCACTGGTGTCAAACGCGGAGACTCCGGAAGCCGCCAGTCTCCAGGTGCCGGGCTCGGTTCCCGCTGCAAGCGCGCCAAAAAAAATCGTCCCAATCTCCATCTTCGTCAGTCGTAAGTTGAGCAAGCTGTTCGTGCGTCAGGGATTCACGCCGTTGTTTGATGTCCCGGTCAAGATCGAAAATTCGGAGGAGCCGCTGGGAACACACGTGTTTACCGCAATGGAATTCCAGAACGAGGGAACGGCTATTCGCTGGACCGTCGTGTCGATTCCGGACGAATTTCCTCGCATCGAGGGTGCCACGAAAGGGCGCGAGGCGCCCGTGAAGCAAACCGCCCTATCGGTACCGTCGCCCGATCAGGCCAACGCTGTCCTCAACCGCATCGAAATACCTCAGGATACGGTTGAGAGGATCTCTAAACTTCTGACGCCGGCCTCTTCATTGATTATTTCCGACAACGGATTTAGCCATGAGACCGGAAAAGACACGGATTTCATCGTGGTAACGCATTGATGCGGCGACGCAACCCACCAACAAACGACGCCGCTGCGCAACCCGTTGGAATTGTTCGACCGCAATTCTGGTGCAAAATTCTTGATGTCCGCACCTAAGCCAAAACGGCGCGAGGTCCGTTCTGGGTCACGAGCGACAAACCTCACGTTGAGCACAACGAGTCCGCTCTTGCCTCGGTCGCCGACATGCGAGCGGACATGAACTTCTGTCGCTAAGGGCCATAAGCCGACCTGCCAGGGGCAGGGAATGCTCCGATGAGCGGCAGTGGTGGCATGGCAGACACGATCGAACCGGCTGGGCGTTACCAGCGGCACTTGGTCACCTAGCAGGCTCACCGTCGATCAGGCGAAGGGGGCGGCCCCGGTTGGCTTCGCTGGCAGCGGATGCCAAAAACTCATTTAGCAGGTGTCGTTTGATCCTGATCGGTTCACGCTCGCCTTGGGAAGCGAGTAAGAGAACGCGCTCGGCAACTTCCACCGCAGATCGCTGCTGCTGACGAGTGAATGACGGACTGGAAAGAACGTCGTCTAGAACGTCGCGGAGCATATGTACTGTTACCGTGTCGTAAGTCATGCGCCGAATACCCCGCTCGTCGAAACAAGATGCGTCGTAGTGATGGCGCAAGCGAAAGGAAGTGAAGCGTCGCCGGGCTCGAAATAAGCGTCCCGGCAGCGCTTATTCTCTAACTGAGCGCTGAAATCCCAGTCGTCCTGCATTGCGCAATGGTCATGCCACAGGCTTGTGACACCGGTTCGCGCCGGGGTTCCATGCAACAGTCGAACGGCGACCGGAAGCCCCGATCGCGATCTACAGTCCCGTAATATGCACGTTGACGTGCATTTGGTTCCCAGCAAGTTCTTAATATATATAAAGAATTTCCGCTAGATATCTGCGCCGAGTGTTGCAGCTTAGCTACATCAACCTTCAGGCGAACGGGATAGCGTTGATTCCTCAGGTGGGCGTCGTGCCTTTTTTGAACTTCTTTCTGGGGAGATTTCTCGTAATGAAAAAGCTTCTGATTGCCGCGGCCGGGATGATGGCCGTGGGTCTATCCGCCCCTGCGTCGGCGGCTGATCTGGCGGCCCGTCCCTACACCAAGGCGCCGCCCCCGGTGGTCGCGCCGATCTATGACTGGACGGGATTCTACATCGGTGCCAACGGCGGTTGGGGCCAAAGCCACAGTTGCGTGGATTTCGTAACTGCCCTTGGAACGGTCGCGAGCGGGTGCGGTGATCGGTCGGGAGGCGTCGTCGGCGGGCAAATTGGATATCGCTGGCAAACCAGTCAGTTTGTGTTCGGATTGGAAGCCCAAGGCGATTGGGCCGACCTCAAGAACACGCGGGTGAGCCTGTTCAATCCGACGCTCTCAACCACGGCAAAGACTGACGCCATCGGTCTGTTCACCGGGCAACTCGGTTGGGCTTGGAATTCGGCGCTGCTCTATGTGAAGGGCGGTGCGGCTGTGACCAGCAATCGCTTGACTATATTCGACAACACCACCGGGATCGGTCTGGTCTCGGCAGATAATACGCGCTGGGGCGGTACCTTGGGTGTCGGCTTTGAGTATGGCTTCACGCCCAACTGGTCGGTCGGTGTTGAGTACGACCACCTGTGGATGGGGCACGCAAATAACTCCTTCTCCGTGGTCGATCCGCGCCTTGCGGCGGTACTCAACGACCGGATCAGCCAGGACGTGGACATGGTCACCGTTCGGTTCAACTATCGCTTTGGTGGTTACGGGGCTCCGATCGCGGCGAGATACTGATCGCTCCAGTCTGTGCAAACCAAAGCCCCGGCTCGCCGGGGCTTTTTTGCGGGCTATGAATTGCTAGCGTCTGAGGTGGGTCAAAATGCGAAGGACTCAACGTAAGCTCGGGTCTGCTATGCCCCGTTGAATGGACCTCAATGAGGCGTGTCGCCGCTTCGCTACCGGAAGTCAGGCGTCGAACTCCGCGAGAGCATGACGATCTAGCAATTCGATCCGCCGCTGAATGTTTCCGTCAAAGCGCAGCAGCGCTTCGTCTCGAAGTATGGAAAACGCGCGGGAGACGGTTTCCAAGGTGATGCCGAGATAGTCGGCGATGTCGCGGCGGTTCATTGGCAGCAACATCATCGCGGGATGTGCTAGCCGTTCATCCATTTCAAGAAGGAAGGCGGCAACTCTCTCCAGGGAAGTCTTCCGCCCCAGGAGAAGCATGTGATCTTCCGCGTGCTGCAGGTTTTGCGTAACAAAGCAAATGAGGTTTTTTGTGCTGACTACTCGATTTTGCATGGCATCGAGGATGCTGCCTCGCTTTATGATGCGAACGTGGGTTTCGACGAGAGCGTCAGCGCTAAACCGGTGCGCGACGCCATTCTCAAATCCGAACATGTCACCCTGGAGGTGGAACGCATTGATCTGGTGGCGACCATCTGGGAGCATCTTATACGTCCGCACCGCTCCGGAAGTAATCTGGTAGACGTATTCGTCGGCGTGCCCCCCTTCGCCAAAAATCTCGATGCCCTTGCGATACTTGAACTCGCTGCAGAAGACGCGCTCGCCAGCGAGATCGGCGAGGGGCGGACCTACGTAGTCAACCGGAGGCGGGTGCTTCTCTTGGCTGGCCGGAAAAATGCGTACAAAAGGAAGCCGCCAGCCCTTGGGGAAGCCAGCGGCTTTGGGTGGGGTCGCGTAGTGGGGGCTACGCAACGTCTCCATTAGCTCTAGCGAAAGGATCGCATGTTGATCAGGATCAAGCTGGATATCGGGTGGAGTCGATGGACGCCCGCTATGGGTCAAAAGCGACCGTCTGGCGCTCGGCTACAAACTTCCGGTCTGCCCCTATGAACTGACATCCCGCTACACCGCGCCTACGGACGCGATGGGCCATATGCGGAAGTCACTGCTCCGGTAGCCCCGCTTTGCGCAACGCTCCTTCCACGTAAGCGCGCTGCTCCACGTAGGCAGGATCGTCCGACAGATCGGTGGCCCGGAATTTCGCAAGACTGGTGTAGTTCGGATTCAGGCGACCCGCCGCCGCGAGTGCCGCGCGGGCAGCCGCTATGTCGTCTTTGATAGCCATGATCGCGGCGTAGTAAAGTTGGCCATATGCCAGTCTCGGATTCGTCGCCACCGACCTGCTGAGCCAGGTTAGCGCCTCATCATCGCGCCTGAGCAGGATCATCGCGCGCCCCATTTCAAACTGCCACGTTCCAAGACCCGGGTCGCGTGGACTGAGTTCAATGGCCCGATCGAACAGCGGGATTGCGTCAAGAGATTTCCCGGTGAAGACAAACGTCTCGCCAAGAAAAAGCGTCGTTGTCGCTATATTGCCGTTGATTTGCAGGGAGATCCTGTACTGCTCGGCGGCCTCTTTCTGCCGCCTCTGTGCCTGCAGGGCCCGGGCGCGCAACGCATGAGCGGCCGCATTATTCGGATCGAGCCCGACTGCTTGCTGCGAGAGCTCGTCGGCGCGACTTAAATCTCCTGCCGGGTCGGGGGATTGTCCATTGATCACCAGATTGGCTAGTGTCAGGGAAAGTCCTGTCATCGCCCTTAATGTATGCGGATCAATCTCAAGCGCATGCTCAAACAGGCGCCGAGCTTCCTCACGCGTCTCGGGCGTGGTCGGCTTGTACACGGCAGCCCATCCCTGCAAAGCAAGGTCCGACGCGGTAGGATTGGTCTGGTGCTCCAGTTCGATGCTGCGGGCCGCTAGAACAACCAGTTCCAATCCCAGAGTGCGGGCGATCCGGCCGGTTATGTCATCTTGCAATTCCAGATAGTTGCTCCGCAGACGATCGAAGCGGTCCGACCAGACATGGCCGCCAGTTTCAGTATCGATCAGCTGCGCATTGACTCGAACCTGATCGCCGACGCGCTGCACGCTACCTTCGAGCGCGAAGCGGACACCGAGTTCACGCCCGATCTGGCGGGCATCTATCGACTTGCCCTTGTAGGTGAACGCCGTGTTGCGCGCGATACGAAGCTGCCCTGAATTCGCGAGAGATCTGTTGTCAGGCCGTCCGTGTGCGAAATAATCCTGTCCCGGATCGCCACTGAGGTTGGTGAAGGGAAGCACGACAATGGATAAGCGCGGTGCTGTCCTGGATACTCGGGACGCCGCTTACGCGCCCTCTCGCGAGGGCCAAATCCGCCGTGCCGCTGTGCCTCGTGGTGGGGCGCTACCCGTAAATTTCCCAAGTGTTGGCGACTAGGCGCGCTGGTTAAGTGGTCGGCAGGTTCTGAGCGCCGTACCATGAAAGCACCGAAGCCAAAGCAATGGGCCGAGCAGGAAATCCGACGCTTGGTCAGGCTCGCCCGGCAGGGCGTTGGCGTATCGAAGATAGCCACCGAACTGGGCCGCCATGCGGGGTCGGTGAGGCGAATGGCGCGAACGATGGGAATACTATTGAAGAAGTAGCCGTCGTTCGACGCCTGATCCGTTGAATGCAGGGCGGCGGCCCTACAGCCCAAAACCGCGGCCAATCTCCCGCACAAGCCTGAACGCAGCGTCAGTATTTCAGCCGTAAAAGAGCGCCTGATCGAGCTGCGAAAGAATGCTCAGCCCAAATAGCGCGATAGCTATGCCTCTAAACATGGTTGTGGACCGGGTTGAACCATACAGCGAAAGTTCAAATCGGCCCCAGCCGCAGGTTGGGAGAAACAGCCGGGGCCGACATTCCCATTCCGTGTGCCGTAATCAGCGGTAATCGGCACGGCTCCCAGCAAGCCACAAGAAAGCTAATGAACTGTTTCGCTCGCCTCTGTTCGGGCGGACCAGCGCCGCTGCGTGCTCCCGTGTGTAGCGCAGCGGTGACACTCCGGGCCCGAGCCCCCATAACCTCAGCAGCCTGAACGGCAGGTTGTTCGGCTACGGGGCGAGGCTAATAACCTGGCGAAGCAAGCCGCGTCGATCTTGCGCAGGCGCGCATCGCTGCACCACCTAGCTGAAGGAGGTGCGTTGCCGCTGCGCGGCGCGTCGCGAGCTGGCCAAGCAGAACTCACATCGTTTGCAACAATATCATTCCGACGACGGTCACAAAGAAACCGATTGCCGTCACTGCGGCGAAGCACCGCTCTACGCTATCCATGAACGCAACCCCTGCCGAAAAAATTCAGTTCAGCGTTTTCCGTGATCTACTGCGATTCCAACCGCTGACTCGCTCGTACCCCGCGAGGAAATTTGAGATCTCCTTCCCTAGAACAGAACGCTCTGCAAAGAGTGAGAGCTAGCTGTGACCGTCAAGGGGACTTGGTACCGAAAGCGCTCATGCCGCCCTACTGTGGGCCGATTGCGTGGTGTTCGCATCATCTCCAATTGCTGGGAGCGGGAAGGCAGATGTGCATGACTGATCGCGCAGCGCATCATCGGCCAAATGCTCCCAAAACTCAGCTTCGGCGAGCAGTTTCCAACTTCGATCAGGGTGATGCGCAGCAGTCTGACGGCACAGCGATGCCATCGCGCGCAGGCGACTTAGAGTATCCACCTACTCCTCCCAATATCTTTGTTTTTTCCACCCTATTTTCTATTTTTGCGTCGGAGTCATTATGATTATGACGCAGAACCAATTTTTAGGTTTGCAAGCGCGATTCGGCTTTCGTTACGCCTCAAATCGCGTCCCGAAAACAACGGACGTCGAACTGCTGATAGAGCGGCTTCGAGAGCTGGAGCTTAGCCTGGCGGCGCGAGAACTGACGGACAAGCACGAGCCGCAGTAGCGTAATGAACAACCAAGGCTGGCAGGGGACTTTCGACGATCCGATCCTACTGCCAGATGGCCGCAAGCTGATCACGCTGCACGACGCCGCCACCGTCATCACGAAGCTGCCGAGGCCCGAGCATGATGCTCCGGAATGGCAGGCCGCCATCGAGGCGCTGATGCTGGTGGTCGATCTCGGAGGCCCGACGATCTTCGCTCGCGTCGGCGTTGTGCGTGCGCTTAGCCGACATCAGAAGCCGTTCGTCAAGCCGCGCAAGAAGCGCGTGAGAGCGTACACGAATCGTCAGATGATGAAGCGGCCCTGGATTGTAAAACATCAACCGCGCCCTATTCGCAGCGCAAGCACTTGTGCTGCGTGGGGCGCGGAGGTTGACGCTCGCTTTCTCTGACCGCCAGGACGCTGGCACTGTCGGCGCTGACCCCGTCGGGCGCTGGCACTACCTGTTTGCCAGGCTAGCCGAACACCTGTCTGTGCTCGCATCGGAGGTGGAGCGGGCGATTGGCAAGCCTGCCGCCCAAGGCCGTAAAAGCCACACGGGCGACGATCTGCGGAGGCTGCCGCTGCATCTTCGCAAGTCCAATCTAGAACGCCTACTTGCGCGGCGCCCACGATCTGCGCCACGGGCAACTCGACAAGAACGCGCCTCTGCTTGAGTTACCTCCTAATGGTAGACGCCCGATCTACCGTTTGTTCGCAACGATTGGCATGATGCACGGACTGTACGCCGTGAGGTGAAGACAATGATCAATGACCGCCTCCTGCGGCCACCGCCGATGGCTCGCATCCGCAAGATCGGCATCATCGGAACCGCACTCCTCCTGCTTGGGCCGATGGCCGCTTCCACCGTTCTTGGAGCAGGAACGCGCATCTCTGAAGGCTTCGAGCCGTTCGAGAAATCAGCGAATGAGCGCATCGCCCAAGCCTTCGAGGACATTAGGGACCTCGCGCCCATCTCTGATGAGCTGAACACCGCGCTGGCGTCGCTGAGCCAGAGTGTGCAGGGCGCGCAGAAGCCGCCGGTTCAGGCTGAAGGCAATGAATGACCTGATCTGACTTCCTTCTGTGATGAGAGGCAATGCAGCTCGTAGTAACGCCGTGCCGTTTGAGGTGCCATTTCCGGGCATGGGACAGCAGGCACGTTTTCACCACGAGGTTGTCAAAATAATCCCTCTGCTTCCACGGAATGGGATACCTACGACGTCCAGTACCTCAACGCCGATCCCAAGTAATTGCGACCACGTCCGTCGGAGAGATCGACGATGACCGAAGAACGAATTGCTCGTTTACGTACCCATAGGAACAATATTGATCGATATCGGCGCCTGCTCGAAACTGAGTTAAGTGAGGCCGAACGGCACTACCTCGAAAGGCGGCTGTCCGAGGAACAATCCGCAATGGAAATGGACCTGAGCACGGTCGAGCCGCCGCCGATTATGGTCGGACCGAAATGACCACCTCAGATCGAGCACGACCTTTGGCGGGCGACGGCCCGACCACTGCGGAAACTGCTCGGCGTCTGGGGATAAGATACCAACATGCCTACAACATCCTGCACAATTCTGGCGCTGACAAATCCAATCGGCGGATCGGGGCGAGGCAAGTGGGTCTCCTCGCCATATACGCGCAGCGGCGACATTAAGGGAACGAGGGAAAGACGGCTACGTTCGACCACAACAAATGGCCCCGACGCTTTGCACGTCGGGGCCCTTCAAGATTATCAGGCCGGTTACATCCGCCGTGCCCTCTGATCCAGATGTCGCCGATTACTGCACCCGATTTTGTGCAGATGATGGCAGCCGCACGGCATTGAGGTAATCACATGCGGCGCGAAAGCGCTCGGCCGCCAGCTCGCCCTTGCGCCACTCGGCGCGCAGTCGGCGCTCGGCCGCCAATTGTAGACCCGCGACCGTCGTTGCGATAACGTCGTCGATCTCCGCGCCCGTTAAGGTCCGGCGAATTTTCAGCACGATGCTCAGGGCCATGATGATTGGGCCGTGTGGGCGCAGCAGATCGTGCGCCTGCTGCTCGCAGAACGACAGGAACCGCTCGACAGCCTGTGCCGACTTGCAGACCAATGTCGCGAGCGCAACTGCTTGCTCAACGTCACTAACGGAGGGCACGGGCTCCCTGGCAGAAGCATACGTTCCGCGACAGATGCCGCGCCCAGCTCAATGCAACGGTCGAGCACGTGCAAGTACGTATCTGCGGCATCGCCGCGAACCTCGCCATCCTGGGGCATGAGGTCCCGCAATTGGCCGCACAGCTCCGGCACATCAGCAGCGTCGTCATCGCTGCCGAAGGCAACGCTGTGGCGCGGCCCCCACACGAGACCGCCGTACTTCCCGTTCTGATCGGGATTGATTGTCGCTCCGCCGAGCGGCTTGCCGAGCAAGCGCGCTGCCACGGCGTGACCGGCCGAGCAGATCGTCGTATTCGTCGTGCTCGTCGCCAAAGCTCATGTAGTCATCATTCATGCCGGAACTCCTGCGGCCAGCTCATCGCGTCCGATGAGCTGGCCGCCTTCCACCGACTCCGCGAAAGCTTATTCACGAACGCGGAACGTCAATCAGGATCGTGCGCGGTTCCGCGGTGGGGAGCGGAGTGAAGTTCGCTGAGCGCGGCACAGGATCGAAGTGCGGCAGGTTCTTGGGCTCCTCGACGACATCGAGATCGATGACATCGGGCGCGCGCGGATTGAAGTCGCCGCCGCGCGTACCACGGAGCCGAGCGCGCTTCGGATCCGTCACCAAGACCGCCACACCCATGCGCAGAGCACGCTGCGCAGTCGTCACCGGCATGGTTGCATCTTCAAATTGCTTGGCGAAACGGATGCGGCCGTCGTGATCGCCGAAATTTGCAGACTTCATCATGAAGATCATTTGCGTCGGCGGCGACGGCTCAGCAATCGGGACCGAAGTGGTGACCGGCTGGGCTGCCGGGATAGGCGCAACGCCCTCGCGGACCGCGACCACCATGCCGCGCAGCTCCACGAGCGCAAAACCGGCAGCGACTTCGACCTGCGTCGCGGTGTTGCAGATAAAGCGGACCATTGCGCCGCTCTCATGGTGGAAGTGAAGTTTCTCCAGGGCGTCGGCAAAGCGCTTGCCAGCCGCCAGATAATCCGGCAGCGCCCGCTCGACGGCATCGAGATCACTAGCCAGCTTTTCGCTTGCGGCCTTGCGTTCGACAGTAGCGCGTTCTGCTGCGAGCTTCTGCTCGGCATCGGTAATCTTCGCCTGCACCTCCACGAGCGCATTCGCGTAACCGTCGCGGGTCACGGCGCAGGCGGCGACCGCCGTCTCCAACTTCGCGCGGGCCTTGTCATCGGCATCAAGATCGGCATCGAGGTGGTGACGCTGGAGTTTCGCTTTGGCGTCATCGTGGGCCGCTTCCGCAGCGGAATGGCGGCTATCCAAGGCTGCGGCGCGCGTGCGCAGCGAGGCCAGTTCGGCTTCAAGCTTTTCCATGGGTGATTTTCGTCGGAAGAATGGTGTCATGCCTCCTAGCCTACGGAGAGCAAACCGATTTGCGAATGATGGACCTGTGGCCTGCGTCACATGGCTGGGCATTCAAGGGCAATTGTTGTGGTGATGCCCAATGATTGCCGGATCGTTGGGCGGGCGCACTTGCAAATGGCCTCAGATCAGATGTCCGCTTGCCCCTGATAAGCGGCGGAATAGCGGACGTTCTCCAGTGGCTGCTTGGGGCCAGGAGCGGACAGCGCGTTCTAAAGCCCCGTCAGTGCACGGTTTACTGATATCTCTTGCAGCCTCTTCTCACTGCATCCGGACGCAATATTATCTTCCATTCCATTGTGACCAGCGGCACTCCAGCCCATCGTTCGTAATCACATTCGTAGTACACGCCGCGCCGCCCGACTCCCCTCGCGCATCTCGCGCCAGCGGAAACCAGCTCTTTCTGCAAAACTTGAAGATCTGAACCCGCAGGAAAGCGACTGTTCAGATACGTTTGCGCGGCGCTACAATCTCTTTTCGCGGCAAGGACTCGAAATAGTTGAAATCGAAAGTCGTCGGATCTCCTCCCATCGCTTCTTCACAACATATGGATGGAAGTACCACGACCAATAGTGATACCCAACCCGCCGAGCCCGAGCGCATCTCCCATGTCCTTCAACCAGTTGTTAGGCTAAACCGCGTGGAGAATACAAGTTACTCTGCTAGTGGCTCTACAATGTATTCAATTGGTTTGAACATGCACAGCTAAAGATTGCAATTGGCAGGTCGTTACGCCGGCCGAAGTGTTGTCTTGATGTCTGCAACGGGTCATTCGCGTTCATTTGGCCGCATCCCCACCACGTCTGCTCTGGCGTCGGCTGCTGACGAGCCGGGCGCGGTTGCAAGTTCGCCCTCGGGGGCGTTCTCCGTGGTCAGTTTCGTTCTGGCCGGCCACTGCCGCTGTCTCGGATCGCCCTGGGCAATATCACTTGGCCTTTGGTCGAGACGGTGGTGGTCAGTTTCTGTTTGGATCAGCAGGCACGGCGGACGTAACCGGCCTGATGATCGTGAAGGGCGACGACGTGCGACATCGTCGGGGCCTTTCTGCTTTGTGTCAGGGGAAACGGATCGGCCTCGCCACGGCCGCCTATCTATCGACGTTATCTCCGCGGGTTGCAAACCGCTCGTCCACGGGCGTTGGCTGCCGCCTGGGTTCGTAGCGCTCCACTAAATTCAAAAGGCGCTTTTTGATGAATGGGTCGGCTTGCTCTGCGAGTTCACGTAATATTTTCGCACGTTGCCTATTAAATTCGTCGTCCAACATAGTCGGCCCCATTATAAAATATGAGATCGCAATAGTATGAATGTAGCGGCTTAGGCTTCGCGAGAAAGCCCAAAATATTTTCCTGCGTGACTAATACGAACGGCCGCGCGTTACAGAAAGACCATCTACAGACGGTCTTTCTGTAGGCGCCGGATGCGCGTGGCTTCTTCCCCGCCGATCATAATATTACCAGCCAATTTTTAGCGCAGATTATCTACGCAGGTCAGGCTTATCGTGTGAAGCCGAAACCACGGTGCAAATCATGGAACAAGAGAAGAGTTGCTTGCGTGCAACATGCTAGTGCCTGCCAACTTGTTTGTTCGCGACCTCACAGCTCCCGCTCCATCGCGGGGTGACTGCGGTTTTTTACCTTTACCCAATGCTTGCTCCGGCCCGCCTGATCAGGCTGGTCGCGACGCTTCGATACCAATCCTTCAAGACCCATGTTGCACGCGGCGCGGAATAGGTCAGGTCCAAGCTGGCCACGCTCAAAGGGATTAACGAAAACGCCTTCAGGACGCCGCGCCAGCAGGCGCTCCAAGTTCGTCTTCCGCATCGACAACGAGAGCCTGCGGTGATCGTCGCCGCCTTCGGCGAGAATATCGAAGGCGCAGAACTGCACTTCGTGGTCGCGCTTGCGCGAGTGAAGTGCGTTGAAATCGGAGATGCCATCGACGCCGAGCACGACTGCTTCGCCATCGAGGACGAAATGCTTCTGGCGGACCTTGCGCGCGGCCTCGACGATCCAAGGATAGCGACTGGCCCAGTTGTACCCGCCGCGCGTGATCAGGCGTACCCGGTGGCCCTCGCGCTCAAGGCGAAGACGGTAGCCGTCATACTTTACTTCATGAAGCCAATCCGGCCCGCTAGAGACGGCCACACCTCTGCTGGGAAGGCAAAACTCAAATGAACGCATTCAGGAAAAATAGGCATTCGATGCCTGATTACGAGATGGAGCTTAGGGCAACTCGGTCAAGCTGGCGTCCACATTTTTACGGCTTGGGCGGCAGATCAGGAGCGATGTCGCTGCCGTGCTCTCACCGATAGCCTGCTCTACTGCGGATGCGAGCACCGCAAGGTGTTCAGCCAGTTTGGCAAACAGTTCGCGCTTTTTGGGGTCCGTCGCCAAGTCGCGAATAAGGGCGCACTCAGCGGCGTCTCGCTGTAGCTTCTCCAGTTGGGCCTGCATGTCTTTCATCTGCGGCCTCGATGTTCCAGTGCGGGAACATTACAAATACCTGTTCCGGGTCACAAGTGAACAGAGCGATATCGCCGACTGGGACTAGCCTCCAATTGCGTGGCGCCTCCTCACGGCGCCAGCCCGTCGGACCGCTCGGCCCCGCAACTGTCCCCTCCGTACCGCCGCAAGTGGGCCGGGCTGGTCCGAGGGGCTTTGCGCAGCGTCAAAGCGATATCCTGCCATGTCGGACAGACTGGACGCGTAGCCGAACAACCTATTGTCAGGCTTCTGAGGTTATGAGGCCCTGGGCTCCTAGGCACACCGGGCCTCGCCTTAACTGCCTATCCGCCCCTGACTGTGTGTTGATCTCGCAGGCGATGTGCGACAGGAGGCTAACGTGTCCGCCGAAAATTACGCCGATGATCTCCGCGCGACCGTGCGCTTTGCTCTAGAGACGACCCGTGCAATCGCGGTCTGCCCCTTCCATTCTCAAGTGACCATCCGCATAGGGGATGATGCGGCCGAGAGCCATGCTTTCGAGCGCGCGAAGAGAGTCGTCAAGAGTGACGGCACGAACTGGGACCCGCGGGCTCTTATGGGCGAGATTGGTCGGCAGCTAGGTGAAGCCGCTGACGGTGAATGTCCGCTTTGCGCGTCGTAGAGAGCCATCCGTCTGGCGCTCACCCGCGCATATTGTGCGAGCGCGGTTGCTGGCCGCTCGCAGGTGCTCGGCTGATGTTTGCGATCACCTGTTTCGCCGTTTTCGTATCCGCACAGTCAGCCAAGCCGCGGCCTGAAGACTGCGCACTTCCGCTGCAGGCTGATACCGACCTGCATTCGTCGAATTCGCAATCTTCTTCGCTGCATCTTCGCCACATCGCCTGCCGTTGAGATCGCCGGCGTCGCCAGTCCGTGTAACTACAGCTCCGGATGAATACTGTGAGAAAAGCTGACTTATCGAGCGATCTTTGTGTGGGTGCGCCCCAGCGGCAAAGAACGTGGCCGCGATATCGAGCGTACGAAAAGCCGTCCTCAGCGACATTCGCGTTTCGACAAGTCTTGAGGGAGCTGACCGCACGAGCGGCCTTCAAGCGCCCGAGGAACATCTCCGCGCGCGGTCGGTTGGCCGAGTGATTGCCGATGAAAGGACGGGGCGGCGGGAGGAGGCTGCGGTGGCAAGAACATCAATCTCGAAGACCGACTTGGAGCTTATGGCGCTTCAGCAGATTCGGAGCTTCCCGGGCGGCGAGCATGCGGTTTCTGTCGAGGTCGAATGCGTCGCTGGCGAGGCCCGAGACGTGACCTGGAGGCTTCATGTCACCGCAAAGGACGAAGCCGACTTCGGGCGTATCCATTATGCCGCAGAGACCACGACCGAAAGATTGAAGCGACGGTATTGCCTCAAACGGTGACCAGATGATCCATCACGTCTCGCTCGGCAGTAACGATGTCAACAGCGCAAGAGCTTTCTACGATCCGCTGATGTCCCTTCTCGGACTGCGGCTCCTCAAACACTCGGACCGTTCGCTCCACTACGGCGCCTCGGATATCATTTTCAGTATCGAAACCCCGATAGACGGGCTTCGGGCAACGGCAGGAAATGGCACTCACGTAGCTTTTCAAGCACCGGATCGCGAGACAGTGAGAGCTTCCGCGCGACCGCACTTGCGCTTGGAGGCGTTGACGAAGGGACTCCCGGCATCCGAGACAATTACAACGCGAATTATTTTGGTGCCTTCGTACGCGACCTCGATGGAAACAAGATTGAGGCGGTGACGTACACCGCAAGAGAAAGCTTTTAAGAAGGCCCTTGAAATTCGCCCCGGCTAGGAGGCTGTCGAGGCCGGTGTCCCGAGAAGCGCGTCCTGCAAAGCGAGAGGATTTGAACCTCCGACCCTAGTCTCCCAGGCGCGGGCAACCTTTTGATCTTTCGATGTTATTTTCGAACTACCCTATTCAGCCCCCGCTGAATGAGCACGCTTTTCGGCCCGATTGGAACGTGAGCCTGACGTACCGCATTACCGCGCATGCCGAGATATTTCTTTCACATTACGCACGAGCGCACCGAGATCGACCGCGTGGGCGAGGACCTCCCGGACAAGCATGCCGCGTGGAAGGAGGCCACTGTCACCGCCGGGCAGATACTACAGGGCATTGACGGGAACCTAGTACCGGGCCGAGACTGGCGGATGGAAGTGGCCGACGAGTTTCAGAACACGCTCTACGTTCTGCATATTCGGGCTGAAAAACCAGCGTAAGGCCGCCTCAGTTGGCGGTTTAGTGTTCGATTTTCATTGCGAACTGAGTGTTCGCGAGCCACATACGATAGCCCACCACCGTTGTTCCTCCAGATGGAACCAACTTGTCGGGATCCGCATCTTAGGAATCGGAAAACTCAAACCCTGCGGTTAGGACCCGTAAGACGAGGTGTTGTCATGCAGCGCCGCCGCCGTTTCAAACAAATACAGTCCCTTGAAGAACGTTTAGCCGAAATAGCAAAACGCCTCCGTGAAGAGGCCAAATCCCTCCCCCAGGAATGGAGCGCCAAGAAAAGCTCCGCAAAGCCTGGCAAGCCGAAACCGGCTCGCACGTGAGCGAGTGGCTGAGATCGCCCGGATTGCCACTGCCTGAGTAATCCGCTCAGCGGTTTCAGGAACATTTGCCGGCATAGGCCGGTTGATCGCCATCACCGTTACAACATTTGGCCTTTGCCGGTGACTGCGAGTCCTTGTTCACGCCTCCCACCGTGGATGGCAAGCATGTGCGAACATTGCGTGGAGCTAGATAGACGGATCAACCACCTGAAAGGCTTGCTTGCGAAGGTAACTGATGCACAGACAGTCGCCGCAATCGGCGCGATGGTCGAGAAAATCGAAGCCGAGAAGATCGCCCTCCATCTCACCAAATAAAGGCCGCCTCAGTTGGCGGCTTCTCCTGTTCGAGGATCGAGCGGCTCAACGCGCGAAGGTTTATCGGGTGCTGTCCTAGGCCGTGTACCTATAAACCCGGCGGCGTCATGTGACTGGTGGCTCCTATAGCGACCAAGTTCTTGGGGCAGCGCAATATGTCGTGAGAGCAGCGAAGCCAAGCTCGATTGGGTTTTACGTCGGAACGGCGATTTCGCAAACTAGCCCTTCCGCGCGCCAGTCAAAATGCACCTTGCCGCCAAGTGGGGTGATCGTTCCTTCGATGAGGCGGCTACCAAAGCCCTTGCGTTCGGGCGCATTTACCCTCGGACCGCCCAATTCGGTCCAGCGGAGCATTAGCTGTCCATCCTCGGCTCGCGACCAATCCAATCCAATCCAGCCTTTCGCGTTAGACAGCGCTCCATACTTGGCAGCGTTGGTCGCTAATTCATGCAAAACCACAGCAATCGCCTGTGCAGCGGTGGGTTCTAATACAATTTGCAGACCCTCCATCACAATCCGCTTGTCTTGGCCTTCTTGGAGATAAGGGGCGAGCTCTTGCTTGGCGATCGCCGAGACCTCGGCTCCTATCCACCGCGTTTCAACAAACAGCGAGTGAACATTTGCCATCGCTTGGATGCGCCCGCTGATCACTTCCTTGAGGCGCTCGGAGGTGTCGGACTGAGAAAGATTGATGATTGCCTGTACGTTCGCGAGGATGTTCTTGCTTCGGTGCTCCGCCTCGCGAGCCAGAATGCGAATCTGCTCCTGAGCTCGCTTGTGCTCGGTAATATCTCTAGCAATCTTAGATGCGCCAATGATGTTGCCGTGGGCATCTTTGACAGGAGAAACGGTCAGCGAAACGACGATTGAGCTACCATCCCTACGTCGGCGAACAGTCTCAAAATGGTCGAGGCGCTCACCTCGTCGGATGCGGGTTAAAATCTCGCGTTCTTCGCTTTGTCGGTCCTCCGGGATCACAAGTGTAATAGGCTGGCCGATCGCCTCGGCGGCCGAATAGCCGAAGATGCGCTCAGCCCCCTTATTCCAACTTGTAATAATGCCGTCCAGATTCTTGCTAACGATCACGTCGTCGCTAGATTCAACTATGGAGGCCAGCAGATTGGCCAACCGCTCGGCACGGTCCAGGGCCGGCTCGTTGACGAGAGCTTCGCGTTGAAGTCCCGGCTCTCCTTTAATCGCCAATAGGACCCCCAAACCCAGATGTTGCACTGCCGTTGGTGCCCAATCATAGCACCGAAAGCAAAGGCAAGAAGGTGTCCATTGGGACGGTTTCAGCGGAAATTGTCGGTCCCCTTCTACTCGGTAAGTGTCCAACCGGGGCCTGCCCGGAAGCGTTGCGTCTGGACAGGGCTGGCTGCGCGTTATGAGTCCGCGCCCTAGTTAAGACACTCGCAGGGGCAGACAGGAGACACCCGCCTAATCTGCTGCGTCTGTGGCAGCGAAAAAATCAATTAGACGATTCACAAATGTGCTTGCGAGAATCTTGAGGATCGGGAAAAATCGGCAATCCGGGGCTGGCTAGACCATTTGATCTCGGAATTATTGAAACCCGGACGGGGCCGCTGATGGCGAGTCGGCGGCCCTTGTCTATGTGGCAGGGCGGCTGCCAAGTTTTCCTGGTGCCCCGCGACCCCGTTGGCGACGTGCTCTATGGTACCGAACTCCTAGACCTATGCTATTGGCGGTCCACCGCAAAGATTGATACGTGACAGCGCCCGTGCCGAGCTCCTATTAAAGCCCCCATGACCACGCCGATCACGATCAAGAAGCACGAACGCGTCCCCGACACCGGCAGCTATAAGGTCCGCTTCGCGGACGGCCGTCCGAGCGTCTATTTCTACTGGGGCGACCTGCCCGGCCGGCGGCTTCGACCGGATCTGCTGACGCGCAACGAGGCCGAGGCCAAGGCCAAGGAACTGGCTCGCATCGAGCGCGACAAGCTCGCCGGCGCCAGCGCATGAAGCACGTCGAGACCCGCCACTTCGCAGATCCGCAAGTTGCCGCACGCAAGCTCCTCGAGCTCGCCGCCGGCGTCGAGCCCGTCAATGGGCGCATTCACATCGAGAAGATCAACGCGCCGTTCCTCTCCAGGAACGGCTGCAAGGCGACGGGCCCGGAGTTCGGCACCGGCATCCAGCATGCGGTCGAGAGAGGCTGGCTCGAGCTGCACGAGAGCGGAACCTTCGTGCGGCTTAATCAAGGCTGAGGTCCAATAAAAACGGCCCCAGCATACCCCTATGCTGGGACCGTTGGAGGTGCTTGGCGGTAGTGGGTCGCTAAGCATCCCTAGCTTAGGAAAAACTGGCAATCAGGTCTGTGCGCTTTCGTACACAAGCGGTATGGTTCCGCTCGGGAACGGAACTGATCGCAATGAAAGGCATGCAGGCTCAATTGGAAAAGCTCCGCACGGATGCTGCCGAGTGCGCCCTCATCCGTGACCTGGCGACCGCCCCGAAGAAACGAGAGCTTTTTACGAGGTTGGCTGATCACCTGACGACGCTCCAGCGCGCAAGGATGCTGGCAACCGGCGCCACCTCGATCTGCAAGCTGAACCTCTTGGTGTAGAGATTGATGAGCGCATCGTGACTTTCATCAGACGAGCTGCAGAGCGCGTCCTCAGCGAGGATAACACGGTAGCCGATATCGACCGCAGCCAGCACCGTTGCGAGCACACAGACATCGGTCTCACCGCCAGACACGATCAGCGTGTCCACCTGATGCTCATCCAGAAAGGCTTGCAGGCGCCTATTGGTGAATGCGCAGTAAGTCTGGCGGTCGATGACTGTGGCAGGCGGCACAAAGCGTGTCAGGGCCGGCATCAGCTCAAGCAACCCCGGATCGGCCTTGTCGCGTGTCACGCATTCCCATTTCTCATAATAGGCTTTCCAGACGTCGCGCGCCTCGGCCTTGTTACGGACCGGAATGAAGCGCGTGAAGACGGTACGTGGCGGCGCGTGCGCAATCAGCCTGACCGCCTCGGGTAGCGCACGCTCCAACCAGGGCGTTGCCCACGGGGCATACGGTGCGAACAACCTTTGCATGTCGATGCAGAGATGGACGGCGTGAGGACCGGGGGGTGCGAGCAGTTGCCCCATGACTAGCCCGATCTTCCCTGACGACCAAATCCCGTCAGCCGCCTTATGACGCGCTCCAGCGCGACTCCGATCGCCAGACCCGCAAGTACATCACTTGCCCAGTGAGCCAGCAGGAACACGCGCGTCGACACCAGAACGGCGCCGAGGCCCCACGCGAGATTGCGCTTGGCGGGCGACAGGACCGCGGCGGCGGATGCGAGGGCACCGACATGCACGGCATGCCCCGAGGGGAACGCATCCAGCGCGCGGCCGGAGAGTGGGATGCCATGCAGATGGCCGCGCACGGTGCGCCGGTCCGGCCGCACCTGGTCAAAATGCGTTTTTAGAAGGTGTGGCAACAGGACAGAGGCGAGCGTCGTCAGCAGCACATGATCGCTTGCGTGCCGCTGCGGCAGTGGTTTGGCGCGACACCAGAGCCACCATCCGACGGCAACCGCGGTCAGAATATGCTCATCCGCTCCCCAGGTCAGCGCGCCCGAAATCCGCTCCGGCAGCGGACGGGTGTGTCGCGCAATCGCACGCGCAAGTTCGATATCGGCGGACAAAGGATGTACTCGTATCGTCATCGACTGCCTTCTCTCGCAGATGTCCTTATGCCCTGCAGCAATCTCCGTAAAAGAGTGATTGGAAAGCAGAGCAAGTCGACCTGGTCTTTCAATCAACCGCCTCGAAAACCGTTCCCGGCGAGGAACTGTGCGCCGGACGGACGCGTTGGATGCGAGGGACAGATCAATGGAGGAGAGAGCCATGGGCTTTGGACGAGGCGCATTGTTGTGGTTGCTGGGCATACCGTTGCCGATCATTCTGCTGCTCGCGATCTTCTGGCACCATTAAACCAGCGGCACAGGTCAGGCGAGCCTGTCGGCCAAAGGACTGTCAAAGTGCCCTGAGCAGCCCTGATGTAATATTCATGCGATGCTGGCCGGCTCGACAGCCTATGCCATTGGCGAAGGCCGCAGATGCCCCGTTGGCCTCGCCCGCAAACCGCGGCAGGCCATGGCGTTTTATTCGGTGCTTGCCCTCTCGGTCGGCCTCGGTGTGGCGCTCAATTTCACGCCAATTGATCCGATCAAGACGCTTTACTGGAGTGCGGTCATTAACGGGGTGCTAGCAGCACCGGTAATGACCGTTTTAATGCTGCTTGTCAGACGGCGTGACGTGATGGGCAAGCTCGTGGTCGAAGGCTGGCTGTATTGGCTCGGCTGGGCGTCGACGGCGGCGATGGCTCTTTGCATCGTCGGCATGGCGGTCAGCATGCTGGTACCAAGATCGTCCTAGAAACGGCGATCAAGGAGGAAATGGTGGACTACGCGCTGCGCTTTCTGATTGGCGGCTTGGTCGTTTCCCTGTTTGCGGTCATAGGCGACGTGCTGCGGCCCAAGAGCTTCGCGGGATTGTTTGGCGCCGCGCCCTCCGTAGCTCTAGCAACGCTCGGCCTCGCCTTCTCAAAACATGGCGGCGACTATGTTGCGATCGAAGGCCGCTCGATGATGCTCGGTTCGATCGCGCTCGCGGCTTACAGCGTTGCTGTTTGTCAGTTGCTGATACGGGCCGAATGGTCGGCGCTCAAGGCCACCCTCGCCGCTTTCGCGATCTGGCTTGTGGCCGCGATAGGCCTCAAGCAATTTTTGATAGGCTGACCACTATGGTTGTCCACTTCAAGTTCTCCGCACTCAAGCAGGGACGACTTTACGAATATGTCGTGCGTTTTGCATTGGGCGGGTTGGCAACCGTGGTGGCTGGCCTTGTCGCGGACGGGGCAGGGCCGGAGGCCGGCGGGCTGATGCTGGCCTTTCCAGCGATCTTCTGTGCCAGTGCGACCTTGATCGAGAAGCATGAGCGTGAGCGCAAGGAGAAAAACGGCCTGCGCGGGCAGCGACGCGGAAAGGCTGCCGCCGCACTTGATGCCGCCGGGGCCGGATGGGGAAGTCTGGGCCTTGCCTGCTTCGCGCTCTTCATCTGGCACGGACGCGCTTTACAGCCCGCGCTCTGCCTCGCAGCGGGTTCGCTCGTCTGGTTCGCGGTCGCCGTCCTCATGTGGCGCCTACGGCGCGAACTACGTTTCGGAAGTCCCTCCTAAAATTTAAGAGTCGTCCGCAAGCCGAACACGGAAGCATTCTCGAGTGGCGTTCCGGCTAGAGGTCCTGAAGGGTTCGTTGCTCCTCCACCGGGGTGAATAATGTACTGAAAATTGGGCTGCAGCGTCCAGCCATCCCTGATCTGGTACTGATAGACGGCGGTTAGAAGGCCTTCGCTCACAGGTTATTCGGCGGCCCAACTGCTGGGCCTAACAATTTTCGAGGAGACGCATCCGGAAGATGTGTCGGAGGATCGCCGTCAATTCCAGCGCCAGCTCGCGGGCGAGTTCGAGCGCTGCAGCATCGAAAAGCGCATTGCCCGCAAGGATGGCGGCCATATCTGGGCCCAGGTGACGTCGTCGAGCGTCCGCGATGCTGACGGGCGCTTTCTTTATGCGGTTCGCGTTCAGCACGACATCACCAATCGCAAGCGAGCTGAGAGGCACTATCCCGTCGCATGGAAGAACACGCAGCGCTGTTTGCCTTTTCGGAACGATTGCAGCATTGCACCTCGTCCACCGATTGTTACGAGGCCGCCCTTAATGCAGTTCCGGGTCAAAGGTCAGGCCCTTGCGCTTTCCTGCCAAGGCGGCCCAATAATAAACGCGCATAGAGTGTTGAAACAGCCGGACTGATAGATCTCGCCGATCGTCATCTTCTCGAACTCGCAGGCGGTGAGGAGGTACATGGAACATAATCCTTCGCGCCTGGAAGTTTTATCGGCTGGTTCCAAAGAAAGCCTTGCCGAGCAGATCGAAGTTTATCAATTGCGATATTGGCTCCGTAGACGCGATGCGCACGAAGTCCGCTAATGGGATGGTCCGGCCGTGCTCCTGCCCCGCCAGCGATAAGCTGGCCAGGGGCGCCAAGACAAGGAGCACGCCATGTCCCAGACACCCAGTACCGCGATCGCCGTGATCGGCATCGATATCGGCAAAAACTCGTTCCACGTCGTGGGCCACGATACGCGCGGCACCGTCGTGCTGCGGCAAAAGTGGTCGCGTGGCCAGGTCGAGGCGCGGCTCGCCAATATGCCGCCTTGCCTGATCGGCATGGAAGCCTGCGTCGGCGCACATCATTTGAGCCGCAAACTCGCATCGTTAGGTCACGATGCCAGGTTGATGCCGGCCAAATATGTCCGCCCTTATAGCAAAGGACCGAAGAACGACTTCAATGACGCCGAAGCGATTGCCGAAGCCGTGCAGCGCCCGACGATGAAGTTCGTGGCGACCAAGACCGCGGAGCAACTGGATCTGCAGGCGCTGCATCGGGTGCGCGAGCGGCTGGTGTCGCAACGCACCGGCATCATCAACCAGATTCGCGCCTTCATGCTGGAACGCGGGATCGCGGTGCGCCAGGGTATCGGCTTCCTGCGCACAGAACTGCCCACCATCCTTGCGACGCGCACCGATGCCCTGTCGCCACGCATGTTGTGTGTCATCGAGGAGTTGGCAGGCGACTGGCGTCGGCTGGATCAGCGCATCGATAGGCTCTCCGGCGAGATCGAAGCACTGGCCCGTCAAGATCAGGCATGTTCGCGCCTGATGACGGTGCCTGGCATCGGGCCGATCATTTCGAGCGCCATGGTGGCCGCGATCGGCACTGGAGACGTCTTCTCCAAAGGCCGTGACTTCGGCGCCTGGCTCGGGCTGGTGCCCAAGCAGATCTCGACGGGAGACCGCACGATCCTCGGCAAAATCTCAAGGCGCGGCAATCGCTACCTCCGCGTTCTGTTCGTCCAGGCGGCATGGGTGGTGCTGGTCAGGATCAAGAACTGGGAACGTTACGGACTCAGATCCTGGATCGAAGCCGCCAAGAAGCGATTGCACCACAACGTGCTGGCGATCGCACTCGCCAACAAGCTTGCCCGCATCGCCTGGGCGGTGCTGGCTAAAGGACGCGCCTTCGAGCTGACAAGGACCAACGATGCAGGCGTCCGACCCGCTTGATCGTCGCGCCGTGCTCGGCGCGGTCAAGGCGCGGCCTGGCAACGCCGGAGCCAGCCGCAAGCAAAGCGCAACGGCCGGCCTTGACCGCCCGTGCGCGCGACGCGACGCACGTCCTGCGGGCCGGGACGAAGGAACGGCCCCTGGCTCGAACACAGGAACTGCGAGGTAGGAGGAGCAAGCGATGACGTAACCCCATCAACAGGTTCCAGCCGAGGTCTGCGAGAGGATGAGACGAGATGGAGGTTCGGTCTTCCCGGCGCATGCGAACACTGGTGACCCAAATGGCCCAATCGAGGCCTGTCCGCTAATGAGAACGCACGCGCGCTGATATCCATGATGGCCCGGAGAAAATGCTCCAATCAAAGGCCGGATACATTGATGCAAGACCACACCACCTGATCGACGAACCTCTTGCTACGCACGGCCGGACCGTACATCGGGGTCAAAAGCAGCGGTGCACGTCTCGGCCGACGACTTCCGGTCTACCTCAATTTCGGACGTATTGTTGTGCCGCGCCCAGGGTCGCATCTGGGCCAATAAGCGACATGAGCAGCGTGGCCTGGTCATTCGATCCGTCGTACAATATCTCCTCGGTTGGGTTGCGAGCCATGGTGCAAAAGCGGCCAGTCCGGGTCGAGCGTAGGTTGTCGGCGATATTGGCCGCCGACATCGCTGGCTATTCGCGGCTGATGCACAATGACGAAGAGGCAACGCACGCCAAACTGGCAGCGCTCCTAGCAGACGCCGTCGAGCCCGCGATTGCCGAACGCGGGGGCCGCATTGTGAAGAACACCGGCGACGGCTTCTTGGCAGAGTTTCCAAGCGCGGTCGAAGCGGTTCGAGCTGCCATTCAATTTCAGACCCGCGTCCGCGAACTTACCGTCGGTTATGCTGAAGACAGGCGCATCCTGTTCCGTGTGGGCATCAATATCGGCGACGTAATTGTTGAACCGCATGACATCTTTGGAGACGGCGTTAACATCGCGGCGCGGCTTGAGGGCATCGCCGAACCCGGCGGCATCTGCCTATCCTCCTCCGCCTACGATCAGGTTCGCGGCAAGGTCGCGGTCGAGTTCGCCGATCTAGCGAGCAGAGCCTCAAGAATATTGCCCGCCCAGTCCGAGCCTATGCTGTGGTCTGGGATGGATTTATTCGGGGCACAACGACTGAGGGTGCGATGCCGAGCACACCTCCCCCGACACATCTGTCCATCGTGGTGCTGCCGTTCGCGAACATCGGCGGCGATCCCGAGCAAGACTATTTCGCCGATGGCGTGACCGAGAGCCTGACTACGGACCTGTCGCGCATTAGGGACTCATTCGTGATTGCCAGCACCACTGCGTTGACGTTTAAGGGCATGGCCGTCGACGTGAAGAAGGTCGGGCGCGAGTTGAACGTCCGCTACGTGCTCGAAGGCTCGGTGCAGCGGGGCAGCAACCGACTTCGGGTGAATGTGCAGCTGATCGACGCGAAAACCGGCAATCATCTTTGGGCCGAACGCTTCGACAAGCCTGTCGCCGACCTTTTCGATATGCAGGACGAAATCGTTTCGCGGCTCGCTAACACTCTCGATGCCCAGCTCATCGCGGCCGAGGCACGGCTAGCGCAACGTTCGCCGCATCCTGATGCGATGGACTTGTATTTTCAGGGCATCGCTTGCTTACACGAAGGACTAACCAACGAACACTTGGCGCAAGCGCGCGGCTTTTTCGAACGTGCCTTGGCGCTCGATCCCGACTGTGTCGAAGCACTGGTTGGCAGCGCAATAGTTGACTTTAATAGGGGCGCTAACTTTTCTATTGACGACCGCGCTGCGCTGCTCGCGGCGGCCGAGGGGGCCTTAATCAAGGCTTTGTCCCTGGCTCCGCAATACGCCCCGGCCCACATGTATCTCGGCGCCGTGCATATTTTTACGGCCCGCGCGGCCCAAGGTATCGCCGAATGTGAGCACGCGTTGTCGCTGGATCGAAATCTAGCTAACGCCCATGGCTGGATTGGTCTTGCCAAGTATTTTCTTGCTCGCGCCGAGGAGACCGAGGCCCATGTCCATGAGGCGCTGCGCCTCTCTCCCCGGGATATCTGGGTCTACCGGTGGATGCTGTTTGTCGGCTGCGCCAACGTGCAGCTCAATGCCGACGCCGAGGCGGTCGCCTGGCTGCGCCGAAGCATCGAGGCCAACCGCAATTTCCCCCTCGCGCATTTCCATCTCGCCGCCGCGCTGGCGCTGCTTGGGTGGCTGGACGAGGCACGGGCCGCCGCGCAGGTAGGGCTTGCACTCGATCCAGGGTTCACCATCCGCCGCTTCCAACGCCATGCTCCGAGTAACAATCCGACTTACCTAGTCAGACGCGAACGCTTCTATGAGGGCATGCGCTTGGCCGGGCTGCCAGAGGGCTAAAGGTCGGTTTTGGGAAATGAGCGCCGGTCGAAGACCGGGTCGCCCATGTCCACTCTACCCAACACACCGGACTTCTGCGACTACCCGAGCCTTTTCGCCTCTGGGCCAACAACGGCCCTCGTTACGGCTGTTGCCCAGAGAAAGAGAATAGTCGGCTACCACCGCCGGTGATAGACTTCGGTGCCAGCTAACGTGTTTCGAGCATAGTCCCATGATTAGCAAGGCCGATACTATTGTCATTGGCTCCGGCGGCCTCGGCGCTGCCACAGCATATTACTTGAGCAAACGCGGTCTCAACGTCGTTCTGATCGACAAGCACGATATCGGATCGCAAACCTCGCCCCGCGCTGCGGGCATGGTGAGCTGCGTCCGCAAGAGCGACTTGATGATTGGCCTCATCAAGGACGCTTGCCGTAAGATTGAAGCGTTCACCGAAGAAACGGGGCAGCCTCTCGATTGGGTGCACTCTGGCAGCCTGAAGATCGCGCGTCGGCCGCAGGACGCGGAGGTGATCAGGGCTGACCTTGAGCGCGGGCGCCGCATGGGCCTTGATGTCGAGCCGATTTCTTCGGAGCAGGCAAGTCGCCTCAATCCGTTTTTAAAGCCGACCGGCGTCGTCGCGGCGATGAGGATCGGTGACGACAGGTATTTCGACCCCGCGCAGGTCGCCACCGGCTTCGCCATAGCAGCGGCAGCTCGAGGCGCAACCGTACTGCCAAAGACGGACGTGCTCACCGTAAACATCACTGCCCGCAAGGTGACCGGCGTAACCACCTCGAAAGGCATCATTGAAGGCCCGATCGTGGTTGATGCGGCTGGTGCATGGACGCGATAGGTCGCGGAGGCATGTGGGATTTCCGTGCCTCTGGTCCCGACCCGGCAGCAACTCATCGTCACCGAGCCTTTGGATGGCGCGCGTGCTGACCAACCAATGATTCGGATCATGGATGCCGCCGTATACACGCGTCCCTGCCAGGGCGGCTTGCTTTGGGGTGTCTACGAAGAAACCCCACGACTTTTCGACATGGAGTCGCTCGGAGCCAGTTTCGACATCAAGGACATGCCACTCGACATCGACGTGCTGCGTTCAGCGGCTCTTGAAGTCAAAGATCAACTTCCAATCCTGCAAACGGCAAAAGTGCGAGAATTTCGTGGTGGCATTCCGACAATGACCGCCGACGGCCACCACATCCTTGGCCCGGCCTCCGGAGCTGCAGGCTTCTATTTTGCAAGCGGGTGCAACGTCGCTGGCCTCTCAATCTCGCCGACCATCGGAGAGGCGCTTGCAACCTGGATCATCGATGGCAAGCCGGCTGTCGATCTCTCGCCTATGTCTGTCATGCGCTTCAAAGACCAGCCGTGGTCTGAACCTCAACTACAGAGGGAAGCCGCTTGGCAGTATCGGCACTTCTATGGCGCCGTCTAAGCTACCGCGGGTGATTTAGGAAAGTCGACGCGCTTCGAGTCACGAAGGAATGACGGCTATGGGTCACAAGTCGCCGATCACGCTCAAGATGGCAGACTTCCGCTTGACATTGGTAAGCCGACGTTTGTGAGTACACGCCCTAGTGCAGGAACCACGCGAGCGCGGCGCATTTGAATCGTCGCCGGCTCGCCCCCGAGCCGGCGGAGCGGCCCCGGCCCTCCCCGCCGGAAGCCCCTGAAGCCGGGGTCGTCTCTCCGATACCGTCTGTGTTGGAGTTTGCGTATGCGTGTCTCGCCCTCGATCTTGCCCGCGGACCGGCTCGACCGCGACATCTATCTGGTTCTCGCCGACGCTAACCATAACTGCGACCAGGTCTTGTTTTGGCAAATCCTAAAACTTATGGTTGTGACTTTCAGTATGGAATTTTTTGATGATGGTCCGATTACCTATGGTCGCGGTCATCGCGCCCGACGGGGAAAGATCATACTGGGTCGCAGCGGTCGAACCTGAGAGGGCGACCGAAGCGGTCGCGCAGGTCGTTGGTGACGGGCAAATCGTTAGGCTCTTGCAGCACCGCCTGCGCGTGAAATCAGATGCGCTCCGCCCAGGCGAAGTCCGCCGACTTGGGATCTGACCAGACACCTACCCCCGAAGAGGCACTCCATCTCCCCAAAAGAGCGTCCTCTCCGCCTTAGCACCCCCGGTATATATTAGCGTTACGCACATTGGCGGGCAGAGAGCGCGCGCTTTCGCTGCCGTCTCTTGGGGGAGTCGTGCGGATGACCCGTTTCTTCTTCCATGTCCACGACGGCATTACCATCTTCGATGATGTCGGACTGGAACTTCCGGATATCGCCGCCGCGCAAGCAGCGGCGATCGAATTGAGCAGTAAAATCCTCAACGATGGAGCAGAGGGACCCTTGTGGCAGGACCTTACCGGGCGCGTCGAGGTGACCGACAGCCCCGGAATCGGCGGGCAGATCTTCCTTGTCGTCAACTTTTCGGTCACAACGTAATGCACTAAACTAACCTACGCTCCGTGATGGTGCCCGACGGCGGCAATTGCGATGCGCGCTTCCCGGAGGGCGGCCGTCCAAATTCTTCTACTGGGACAACCTAGCCCGCAGCCGGATGCGTCCGGAGGTATTTGATAACGCCACCGCTGAGGCACAGACAAAGGCGCTCGCGCGGGCTGAGCAGGACAGACCGAGATGTTCCTCGCCGCTCAACTTTAGGCTAGCAGGCTTAAACAGTCCAGCGCGGGAACTAGCTAGTAACCCACCTCATCAAAAACGTTCCGATATAGCTACGAAAGCGCGTGCGCTTACAATGAGCACTCGACTTCACATTACGCAACGGGTGGCGTTACGAAACGGGTCGGATTTTTAGGTCCCAGCTCGCTTTTGATCGACAGCATTGCCATCTCACCCGTAGGGCTATCGCCTCTTCAGCGTCGCCTCAATGCCAAATGCCGATCGTCCGAAGCAGAAAAATAAGGGACGAATAACCTCGACAAAGATATTTCGATCCAATTCCGATCAGACCGAGATCAGCAGAGAGGACTTAGATTTTCACACTTCTCATTTCCCTAATCTTTTTCAAAACGAAATGATATCGAGCCTTCGTTCAATATGTTGGCGGCTCTCAGGCCTGCGTCGTCTTGCGGATTGTCTACCGTGTGACGTGCGACGACTGGGTCATCATGTTGGCCAACGCCGATGGTGCACGCTGCCCGAGCGGTTCGTGCCGCAGCGATCGAGATCGGTGCCGGCCAGACCGGAGCTCGGCAAGATTGGGTAGCATTGATGGCGTCGAGCCCCAGCCAGCACGGCGGTCTTGATCCTCGAACTCAGCCCCAGCGCGCGCTCGCTGGGGAATGGAGGTGCCAATTCCTCCGGTGATTCTTCCGTAATCGCGAAACAGGCGCGGTTACGATCGCTCAAGGATCCAATCTCGTTCTATGGATAGTAATCGCAGTGCTCCTTCTGCTCTGGATCTAGCCGTCCCCAGGTAAAGCGAGCGTCGCCCTAAGGGCGGTCGCCAAAGGTGGCCGCCTTCTCTGGGCCATCGACGAGATCGCTCCCGGCGTGACTCCTTCGGCGCTTCCTCGGGACGGCCGTCACGGTCTATGAGCTAACGACCCTCCTGCACCAGTCGCGAAAATGACCGCAAAGCCAATATCTGAGTCAGAGTGGTCCGTTCGTCCGGAAACGAAGCGGGCAAGGTCGCCATAGGGCGCCTGGTCTTTTCGAACTACGAAAGCAGCATCTGACTTGAACCGGATACAGGAAGGCCAGATGGGCACCTGGCTACGAGGCTGCATTAACCATACCAACGCGGCAAGCTTGGCATATCCAGCCGAAAGTTAGCATATCTGATCGGCTTCGCAGCAAGCGCGAAGCGGATAAGCGGCTGCCGTCCGGTGCTGGAACACCAAACGACAGCCTGACCACAACCGACTAATGGAGAGTCGTTCATGGCTACCAGCCACTATAGCGCCGATTCGGCATCCTTGCCCCAAACCTACCTGCGGCCTGGGCCGCTACCTTCTGCCGTTGACAAGAGTGAACGCTTCCCGGACGGCGGCCTTGTGCCGGTGTTCGCGACGGTCTTCGAGAATTTCAACTCGTCGTTCACGGATTAGCGATCGTCAATTCGACGTCGCGCATCGCAAGGGGTGGCGAAAGGCCACCTCCTCGTTGGGACCGGCTGCTCTGCCTTCCATCCAAACGACCAACCTTTGCGATGCCTGGGTCTCCGTTGCTTCGGCTCACCTGGCGGCAACAACGATACTCAGTTCACGACGTCGGCCGGCGATCTCTCGCAACAGAGGGATTTCAGTCATGTCATTGTCATTCGACCTGCCATCGTCGCGGACCACCTGCACGTCCAAGATCTTCCGTCCCGGGGATGGCATCACCAGCCCTCGGCTGGTGCATCACGGCGCGAGCCGTGTTGGGGTCTGGGTCATCCCCCTCGCTGATCGCAACAGCACCGATCTGGCGCTGGCCGTCGGCCCCGCCGCCTACGTGCTGATGAACCGCGAGACGGCCTACTTCGGCGAGACCAAAAACATCAATATGCGTTTCTCGAAGCATTTTGCCGATCCGGCAAAGGCGTTTGCCCGCGTAGCCTACGTTGTCGTCGGATATCCCGAGCCCTGGTCCAACAAGGACCCAGCATTCTATCTTCAATATCACCTCTGGAGCATTGCTCAAGCAGCGCGCCACGTCGTCATCACCAACGAGTGGACCCCGACAATTCCCAGGGTCCGCGCCGATGAACGCGCCGAAATGGAGCGCATCCTCGAGGACGCGCGTCAGCAACTGTTTGACGCGGGTTGTCTGGCACTGGATTCCTACTTCGATCGCGTTCCCGTAGTTAGTTCAACTGAACGAGACGACGATCCGATCGGGCCGAACGACATGGAGCCGATGCTGATCGACATCGTCGCCACACCTCCCGCCGGAGGTGAGCTTGAGCTGAATTATGTAGGCCTCTGGGCACGGGGCTATCCCACATCCGATCGCGGGTTCGTGGTCATGCCCGGCGCCGAATTCCGTTGGCCCATCAACGGTAGCGCCCAGGGGATCGTCGACACCCGCCGCAGCGAATTGGAAGCGAAGCACGCCCTGGCCACGATCCCCGGGGCTGCCGACCGAAAGCGCCTTCTGGTCGCCGTCTGGTTTCCATCCGCCGCTATCGCGGCGAAGGTCATCACGGGCGCCCATATTGGTTCGAGAGTGTGGGTCCCCCGCCGCTACCCGCAACCGATCATCATTGCGAACTGAGGGGGCCGCGAATGTCTGCTTCGAACAATCCCACGAGCGATATCTGGCCGCTCTCCACGGACGACGGCCCTCCGCTGGCGTGGTGGCGGATGCTCTCGGTGCATCAGTTCCGATACACCGAACAGTCAATCATCGGTACCATGTTGCAACGAATCGCCGTCCTTCATGGCGGCGACAAACTCCGGGCCGCCCTGAGTGGCGATCCGGCAGCTGCGATCGCTGCCGCCCTCTCCTTGATGCCGATCCGCGACATTTCGCTGACCGTCGACATCACGATGACCGCCCTGCTTCACTCGGCCCTCAGCGATGACCCCGCGGCCATGCTCGTGCTGTCGCACGTTCTTGGTCGCCTCGAGTTCGATCTTCCTTTTAAGGTCGAACTCGCCACCCTGTGGCTTACCCATCACATCCGTTACGCTAAGGCTACCGGTCAGTCTGCCCGGACGGAGGCAATGGTCTCGCTGGCTCTTTGCGAGGAGGATCTCGCTTGAGCGCGAATGATGACGATGACAATTCCGATCATCTGGATCTACCGACAGCGGAGGACGCCGCCTCGACCGGCGCCGCTGCCGATTCGGCCGATTGGGACGAACGCCTCAAGGGCCTGCCCAGGCTTTTGCGCTATGCAATGCTGATTGTCGATGGCGCCGATCACGTTGAGGAGCGGCTCATCGCTGAAGTCGAAGAGCTCTGCCCGCAGTTGTCCCATAATCTCGCATGGGCTAAAGGCAGGTCGTTAGAGGGCGCAATGGCGCTGGCGGCTGAACTCGATCGCCGCGCGGTCGCTCATAGTGAGCCAGCTCTCAGGAGCCTTGCTGATAGTGTCCGGCTCGTGAGCTTGCCGACGCCACGTGATGACGAACACTTCCAGCAGCATCGCAGGGTCGCCAAGGCACTGGTCAAGGCCTTTCAGCTGAATTCGCTGATCGTCGAACAGAAGGTTCGCTGCGACCTTGAACGGTTCACCTATGGCTGGGCCGCGCTACAGGCCTGCACGCATTTTGTGCCAAAGAAGTTCTCTGCGGCAATGAACGCCTCCCTGGTCGGGCACCGCACGGCCGAGCATCGCATCTCCGCAGCCAAAGCGGCGTTGCGACTTCAGTTCAGGGAGGAGAATGACCGCCGAAAGCAACGGGAAGCCGACCGGACCGAAGCCGTCGAGCGACAAGCCGCCCCGATCCTCGAGGTCATTCCCGATCATCATCTCGTCGTTGCGCGTCTGTCCGAAAACGAGATGAAGAGCCCCAAGCTCAAGGAGATCATCGGGCCGCTGAAGGACGTCGTCAACGTCGCCTTACCGCTCGTTCAGGCACCGGCGTTGTACGAAGCGCGCAACACCCTGCTGTTCGAGTTCCCGTACGCCAGCGAGGTCGTCGACTTCGCCTTGGCAGATCTCGTTGGACGCGAGACAGTGCATTTGCGCCCCCTCCTGATCGTTGGCGAGCCCGGCGGTGGTAAGAGCCGGTTCGCCCGCCGACTGGGCGAGGTCTTGGGTGTCGCCGTATGGCGGAGCGATGCAAGCCGCTCCGATAGTGCTTCCTTCGGGGGCACGGACCGGCGCTGGTACTCAGCCGAGCCGTGTCACGCCTTCCTCGCAATTGCGCAGGCACGCATTGCCAATCCGCTCGTGCTGGTCGACGAGATCGAGAAGGCTGCGACGCGAAGCGACAATGGCCGACTTTGGGACGTGCTGCTCGCATTTCTCGAAGCGGAGACGAGCTCGCGCTATCCCGATCCCGCGCTTCAGACAAATCTTGATCTGTCGCAGGTAAGTTACGTCGCTACCGCAAACCGTCTCGATCCCCTGCCCGGTCCGATCCGGGACCGGTTCCGGGTCGTGAGCTTTCCCAAACCGACCTCCAAGGATCTCGACGCCCTGCTGCCGGCCGTGTTGACCGATCTCGCGAGGGAGCGCGGCCTCGATCAGAGTTGGGTGACGCCGCTCGATGGCATTGAGCACGAGGCGGTCGCGAGAAACTGGGCCGGTGGCTCGGTGCGCCGCCTGCGTCGTGTTGTCGAAGCCGTCCTGCGCGAGCGCGACATCCACGCATCGAGGAACTGATCATGGAGGAGAACGGCTCAGGAAGACCACGGCCGCTATTGCCTCGGCCGCCGCATTTGCGCGGGATAACCCGTCCCCAGGGCTTAAGTGGCGCACGCCCACCCGATACTATCACGGTCAATTCTCAGAGGACCGATGCCGTGACCGATCCCCAGATCGTCTGCCCCAACTGCCACACCGAAATCAAGCTGACGGAATCGCTCGCCGCTCCCCTCATCGCAGAGACGCGCCGCAAGTTCGATCAACAGCTTACTGCAAAGGAGGAAGACTTTGGCCGGCGCGAAGCGCTACTCAAGCAGGCCAGAGAAGAAATCGCGAAAGCTCGCGAGGCCGTTGACGAGCAGGTGGCGGCCAAGCTGAAGGCGGAGCGGGCGAACATCGCCGAAGCTGAAGCCAAGAGAGCGCGTCTGGCGGTCGCCGACGAGCTCAGCACCCGCGACTAGCAATTGGCCGATTTGCAGCAGATGCTCACGACCAATGGCGAAAAGCTGGCTGCAGCCCAAAAGATCCAGGCGGGCATGCTTCGCAAGGAGCGCGAGCTCGACGATGCCAGGCGGGAAGTCGAGCTCACGGTCGAGACGAAGGTGGCGTTTGCTGCCGTACGCGACAAGGCCAAGCTTGATGTCGAGGACTCGTTCAAGGCGGAGGTCGCCGAGAGCAGTTGTCATCTACTAGGATGACACTCTTCCGGAGCACAGGACGCAACTGCTGCACTAACTTCTCAACCTCGTAATGCCAGGCCGCGGCGAATACGAACACAAAATCATAAAGGCTTGCGCCAACAAGGACGTTCCGCAGGAATCCCCGTCGCTGCATAGCAAACGACGTTCCGGATCCTTGCGACATCATCGCGTCCAAGATCAATGCGCGCCGCGCTTCGGGAAGGCGAACAATGAAGCTCCGCTTCATCGGTGTGGTCAAAAGCCATCCAAACTCGTCTTCATCAGCGCGCGCGAGCACGACCTCGCCTCGCCTGCAGATGTTGCGGATCTCGAGTTCCCGGGCGACACGGTCTAATGACGAAGTCGAGTGTGCTCCACCCGGCCGCTTGGCACTCTTCCTGCATTTTTTCAGGAGCTCCCGAAGCTCCATAATCGTCAGCTTGCCCTCGCTGACATCTTCGAGCAATTTTCGACGGCGCTCCGGTTGCCTTGCGGCAATTCGAGCGACCCGCTCGACAGCAGCCACTGGCATCCTGACATCAGGTGCCAGCTCGGTGATGCCTTCTGCCTCCAGGAATTGTGCCGCAGCGATAAAGCGGCGGAGCGTGTTGTCGCTGAGCCTCACTTTCTTCGACAGCTTGGCGATGTAGTCGCCGCGTTCGCCGTGCTCTAAAGCTTCAAAGGGACGCAGATGCGGCCTGATATAGGCAAGCCAATCGTTTGCGATACGTCCGGGGCGCGCAGCCATAAAAAATCGTCGATTCGCGAAGGTCGTTTATTATAAGCCAGAGCTGTGGCTTTCCAAGCGAATGATGATGTTGACGGCAGGACGACTTCAGCTGACACTAAAGCTGGCAGACGAGATAGGCTGTCGTGCAATAGGATGCGATGAACGTGATTGTTGTGGGCGAAAAGCTGACTGAGAAAGGGGCCTGTCCTGCTCTGCGTTACATTCGGAGTAACGGGGGGGAAGCCGACCTTTGCTTCGGCAGCGCGCATCAATCGAACGTCATCCAAGCTGACAGAGATCGGTCTCCTGGAATGAAGCTGGACGGCATGAATGTCGGGCAGGAAGCGGGCCCCAGGTTGAGTAGCGCGCATCGCGCGGTCGCTAACCGAGTGGAAAGCAGCGGGGCATCCGGCATTGGACCGGACGGCATCAATGTCTGCGGTGAGGTTTCCAGCGCCACGGAGCGCCTTCGTGGAAATCTCGTGGAAATCATCTTTTCGCCGGCCAGCCGCAAGGCGGCTAAACCCTTGAAGAAGATGGTGGGCACGACAGGGATCGAACCTGTGACCCCTACCATGTCAAGGTAGTGCTCTCCCGCTGAGCTACGTGCCCTAGAGGTCATTTCATCGGTGGGGTCCCTATAACGGCTCAGGGGACCCGGCGCAAGGACGGAAGGAGGCCGATTTAGGCCGCCAGCATCTTGTTCACTTCGCTGACCAATTCGCGCAGATGCACGGGCTTGGACAGCACCTTGGCGTTCTTGGGGGCGTCCGAATCCGAGTTCAGGGCGACCGCGGCGAAGCCGGTGATGAACATGATCTTGATGTCGGGGTCGAGTTCCGAGGCCCGGCGGGCGAGCTCGATCCCGTCCATCTCCGGCATCACGATGTCGGTCAGCAGCATCTCGAACGGCTCTTCGCGGAGCCGCTGGTAGGCGGCCATGCCGTTGTCATGGGACGAGACCTGAAAACCGGCGTTTTCCAGCGCCTTGACCAGGAAACGGCGCATGTCGTTGTCGTCTTCGGCGAGCAGGATCTTTGGCATGGCAGGAAACGTCGAATCCCCAGAGGATATCAGCAGAGGTCACTAAGCCCGACAGAGGGTAAATTTGGGGTGAAAATCTTTACCCTGGACGGATCGCGCTGCCGGCTCCTTGTGAACCGGAATGCGGATCGAATCAATCGAAGCCGACCGGATGATCCCCGCCTCGCTGCCTGCACGGTTAAGACATGTTCCAGCGCAGATCACATCTTTTCGCTTGGCAGAATGGTTGCGATTCCGGACAATGACGACACATGAGAGCCGCTCGACCGGCCGAATCAATCCGTTCAAGCCTTTGCCGGGCCCTACAGGATCCCGCGGGGCCGGATCTTGTGGCGTGAAGGGACGAAGCCTGGGAATAAGGGACGAAGCCTGAGAAGATGACCCGGTTTGACGGCGAGATGTCGCCAGCATTCGAGATCGTCGAGCCCGCCGAATGGCGCGCGCCGGTCATCTTCAACTCGCCCCACTCCGGCTCGACCTATCCGGACGAATTCCTCAGCGCCTCCAGGATCGACCTGCCGACGCTGCGGCGGTCGGAAGATTCCTTCATGGACGAGCTGATCGGCCATCTCAGCGCCCGCGGCTTTCCGACCGTGCGGGTTAACTTTCCCCGCTCCTATGTCGACGTCAACCGCGAGCCCTACGAGCTCGACCCCCGCATGTTCACCGGCCGCCTGCCGAGCTTTGCCAATACCCGCTCGATGCGGGTCGCCGGCGGCCTCGGCACCATCCCGCGCGTGGTCGGCGATGGCCAGGAGATCTATCGCGACCGTATTCTGGTCGACGATGCGTTGGCGCGGATCGAGACGCTCTACAAGCCCTATCACCGCGCGCTGCGCCGGCTGATCAACAAGGTGCACCAGATGTTCGGCACGGTAGTGCTGGTCGACTGCCACTCGATGCCCTCGGTCGGCGTCAGCAGGGACGAGCCGCGCCGGCCCGACATCGTGATCGGCGACCGCTACGGTACGAGTTGCACCCCGCTGTTACCCGACCGGGTCGAAGAGACCATGGGCGGGCTCGGCTATTCGATCGGCCGCAACAAGCCCTATGCCGGCGGCTTCATCACCGAGCATTACGGCAACCCGGCGAGCGGGCTTCACGCGGTGCAGCTCGAGCTCAACCGCGCGATCTACATGGACGAGCGACGACGCGAGCGCAGTCCGCGCTTTGCGCAAGTGGCAACCGACTTCGGCGTGCTCGCCGACGTGCTGGCGGCCACGATCCCGTTCGGCGATCTCGGACCGTTCCAGGCCGCGGCGGAATAGGCGGCAAGCCTGCGACGCGCGACCACGTCGCGGATCAGGGACCAGACACAGCTGCGAGCGTATCGGGCGCCGGATCTTCACTTCGCGTTTTCGCACAGCCGAAGTGAAACAGGCGACCCAAAGAAAAAAGGGCCGCTCGCGAATGACGCAAGCGGCCCAAGTCTAGGGAGGAAACGCCCAAGGAGGGCAGCGGTAACGCAGAGCGCTACCGCACCGCAACAATATGCGGCCGCGCCGCACAAAGTGCAAGGGCTTTTGAGCCATTTCCCATGCAAAACACACATGGCTCTGTTGCTTCCAGAGAAACCCAGATTCAGTTCCTTTGATAAGGAAATTCAATGGGTTGATAGTCATTTGCATACGAACAAGGCATGTTCGGAACTAAGTTTTCAACTCAATGATCGATATTTGGCCAGCAGATGGCTCGGATGAGGCAACCGGCATCGGCATCCAAAATACCAGGGTGCAAATCAAGACAGCGCTGCACGCGAGAGGCGAATTGAGATAGGCAGATGCGAGCTTCACCCGACTTTCGTTTTGAGGATGCGCCGTGACGGTGATCGACTTCTCAGCCTTCATCGGAGGGCTCGCCACCGCCTCCGGCGAAACCATCCTGCCGTTCTTCCGCACCTCGCTGTCGATCGACGACAAGAGCAAGACCAAGGATTTCGATCCGGTGACCGAAGCCGACCGCGCCGCGGAGGCGGTGATGCGGCGGCTGATCAAGGCCAATTTCCCCCAGCACGGCATCGTCGGCGAGGAATTCGGCAATGAGCGCGAGGACGCCGACTATGTCTGGGTGCTCGATCCCATCGACGGCACGAAGTCCTTCATCGGCGGGTTCCCGATCTGGGGCACGCTGATCGCGCTGCTGCACAAGGGCGCGCCGGTGTTCGGCATGATGCACCAGCCCTTCATCGGCGAGCGTTTTTCCGGCGACAACGGCTCGGCCAACTATAAAGGCCCCTCCGGCGAGCGTCGGCTCCAGGTCCGCCGCTGCGCTTCGCTGTCGGAGGCGACGACCTACACCACGAGCCCGCTGCTCATGAACGAGCGCGACCGCGCCATTTTCGGCCGTATCGAGAAGGGCGCGCGGCTGTCGCGCTATGGCGGCGACTGCTACTCCTATTGCATGCTGGCGGCCGGCCACGTCGATCTCGTGGTCGAGACCGAGCTGAAGCCCTACGACATCGCGGCCCTGATCCCGATCGTGACCGGCGCCGGCGGCGTCGTCACCACCTGGGAAGGCAAGCCGGCCCAGGGCGGCGGCCGCATCATCGCGGCGGGCGATGCCAGGGTCCACGAAGAAGCAATGAAACTGCTCAACGGATAGCCGCCCCAAGAGGCTTGTATGAAAAACTGGCGTAAGCTCTTCCTCGCAAGCCTGCTTCTGTTTCCCGCCCTCGCCTCCGCCCAGAATTTTCCGGCCAAGCCGATCAAGCTGATCGTGCCGTTCCCGGCCGGCGGCCCCAACGACATCATCGCGCGCGTGATCGGCCAGCGCATGTCCGAGCTCTCGGGCCAGCCGGTGCTGATCGACAATCGCGGTGGCCAAGGCGGCGTGCTCGGCACCGACGCGGTCTCGAAGGCCGCGCCCGACGGCTACACCATCGCGATCTCCTCAGCCGGCGCGCTCGCGATCAGCCCGAGCATGGAGCGGGTCGCCTACGACGCATTGTCCGACCTCACGCCGGTGACGCTGGTTGCAACCGTGCCGGAAATGCTTGTCGTCGCCACCAACGTGCCTGCCAAGGACATCGGCGAACTGATCGCGCTCGCCAAGGCCCAGCCCGGAAAGCTCAACTTCGCCTCCTCCGGCCCCGGCAGCCTGCCGCACCTCGCCGGCGAATTGTTCAAGCTGACCGCGAAGATCGACATCGTGCACGTGCCCTATCGCGGCGCCGCACCCGCGGTGAACGACCTGCTGGGCCAGCAGGTGCAGATGACGTTCCTCGATCTTCCGGTGCTGCTGCCGCAGGTCAAGGCCGGCGCCTTACGGCCGATCGCGGTCGGTTCAGTCGAGCGCGCACCGACCGCGCCTAAGGTACCGACCACGGCGGAAGCGGGCTTTCCTGATCTGCGCATCGAGAACTGGTACGGCATGGTCGCGCCCAAGGGCACGCCGAAGGAGATCGTCGCAGCGCTGCATGGCCTGGCGATCAAGGCGATGGCGGATCCGGCCGTGAAGGAAAAGCTCGCCGCGCAAGGCGCGACGCTTGTTGGTGATGAGCCGGAGCATTTCCGCCAATTCATCGCGGACGAGACGAAGAAGTGGACGAAGGTGATCAAGGACGCCGGGGTGGAGACGGCGAAGTAGCGCTCGGTAAGCGAACGGCCTCACACCGCCTCGGCCCGCAAATGCTCCACCAGCATCTTGGCCGGGCGCGGCAGCGTCTTGAAGCTTCGCGCGCAGATCACGAGTTTGCGGTTGGCGAAGGCATCGCGCAGGCGGACCATGGCGAGCGGCATCAGCTTGGCGCAGCGGCGGGCAGCGGCTTCGGGCACCAGGGCGACGCCGACATCGGCGGCGACCATCTGGCAGATCGCATCGAAGTCGCGCAGGCGCGCGCGGTAATGCGGCCGCATGCCAAGCCGGGCCGCGTGCTTCGAAATATGAACCTGGAGCGCGGTGGCGCTGGTGAGCCCGACGAAGTCGCACGCACCCGCCTCCTGGAAATCGATCTGGCGGCGGCCGGCGAACGGGCCGCGCCGTGACGTCACCAACGTCAGGTGATCCTCGCTGAAGACGAAGCGCTCGATATGGTCGGGCAGCGCGTGCTCCGCGGCGAAGCCGAGGTCGGCGGCACCGGCGGTGATCGCCGCCGCGATGTCGGTGCTCTCGCGCTCCTCGATGTCGATGGCGACGTCGCGATGCTCGCGCAGGAAGCCGGCCAGCGCCTTCGGCAGATGCTCCGACAGGCCGGAGGTGTTGGCGAGAAAATGCACGCTGGCGCGCACGCCGCTGGCAAAACCGGCGAGATCGCCGCGCATGGCGTCGATCTGGTGGATGACGAGACGGGCATGATCGAGCAGGCTCTCGCCGGCCGCAGTCAACTCAACGCCGCGGCGGCCGCGCTTGAGCAGCGCGACGCCGAGCGCATCCTCCAGCCCCTTGATGCGCGCACTTGCCGAGGCCAGCGCCAGATTCGACCGCTCGGCGCCGCGGGTGATGCTGCGCTGGTCGGCGACTGCGATGAACAGCTGGAGATCGACGAGATCGAAACGCATTTGGTCTCCTCCAACCAAGCCTTCGTCCATAGCGAAGGCTGTCTCCGTAACCTCCAGATTGTGCCCGGGCGCGGCTTCGGTCAATGTGCAGGTCATGATCGACCCTTTCCTCATTGTCATCGCCGCCGTCTTCCTGGTCGCCGGATTCGTCAAGGGCGTGGTCGGGCTCGGCCTGCCGACCGTCTCCATGGGCCTGCTCGCGGTGAGCATGGCCCCGAGCCGCGCGATCGCCATCGTCATCGTGCCCGCCATCATCACCAACATCTGGCAGACTTTCGTCGGACCGTACTTGCGCGACATCCTCAGGCGGCTGTGGCCGCTGATGATCGGCACCGTGATCGGCTGCTGGCTCAATGCCGGCGCGCTGACCGGCCCGCATGCGCGCTACGGCACGATCGTGCTCGGCGCCCTGCTGGTGATCTACGCGGTGATAGGCCTGAACAAATTCCAGTTCCGCGTCGCGCCGCAGAACGAGAAATGGGTCGGTGGCGTGGTCGGCGTGGTCACCGGCGTGATCTCCGCCTCGACCGGCGTGCAGGTGATCCCCTCGATGCCGTTCATGCAGGCGATCGGCATGGAGAAGGACGAGCTGGTGCAGGCACTCGGCGTGTTCTTCACGACCGCGACGCTGGCGCTCGCCTTCAACCTCACCGCCGGCGGATTGCTGACGCCGGCCAATGCGGTGCCGGGCGCCGTGGGCCTCGCCATGGCCTTTGCCGGCATGCTCATCGGCCAGTCGGTGCGGGCGCGGATGCCGGCGGAGGCGTTTCGCCGCTGGTTCCTGATCGCGATGATCCTGCTCGGCCTTTATCTGGCCGGCAGCGCGCTTCTGAAGGAATTCGCCTGAGAAGAGGCTCACGCCTTCGGCGCGTAGCCCGGCACCCATTTATCGTATTGAGGCAGATCGTCCTGGATCGTCCACCACGGCGCGCGCGACGAGGTGAAGACGTGGAGGCGGGGCCTGACGTCAGGATCGTCATCGAGCAGGCCGGCGGGAATGCTGACGGTCGGCAAATAACTCGCCTTGCCCGGCGTCAGGCAGCCGCAGGTCTTGCAGCGATGGCGAAAACTGCCCGGCGCGGACTCGTAAGCCACCGTCATGTCCTCGCCCGCGACAAAGCGAAACTTGTCGGCTTCAACATGGGCATAGGTGGCGAATGCCGCGCCGGTCAGCTTGCGGCAATTGACGCAATGACAATGCGTCAGCGTGCGAACCTCGTCGATCTCGAAACGCACGGCGCCGCACAGACAGCTTCCACGAATCATCGAAACCTCCCGCGCGCGGCCTCTATCGGGCCGATTGCATGCCACACCAGTCATTCGTTCGAACGAGTTACCGCGTCTCCAGCATGGCGACGCGGACGCCGAGATAGATGAACAGGCCGCCGAGCGCGCGGTTGACCCAGGCGATCGCGCCCTCGGAGGCCCGCAAGCGGTGCGCGGCCTTTGCCGCGAACGCCGCCAGCACCAGGCACCACAGCGTTCCCGTGCAGATGAAAATCAGGCCGAGGGTCAGGAAGGCGAGCGGCTTGTGCGGAGAATCGGCTGCGACGAATTGCGGCAGGAAGGCCAGGAAGAACAGCGCGACCTTGGGATTGAGCGCGTTGGTGAAGACGCCCTGGAGGAACACCCGCCGCAGCGAGCTCCGCGCCGGCTCGTCGATCGCCGATGCCAGCGTCGGGCGCGACCACAGCATCTGAAGTCCCGTGACGACCAGATAGGCCGCGCCAACCAGCTTCAGGATCGAAAAAGCGGTAGATGAGGCCATCAGCAGGGCCGAAAGGCCGATTGCCGCGCCTGCGACGTGGAAAAAGCAGCCGCAACTGATGCCCAAGGCGGCGGCAGCCCCGCCCCGCCAGCCCATCTGCATGCTGCGGCCGATGACGTAGACGGAGTCCGGTCCCGGCGTGATGTTGAGCAGCACGCCCGACAGGATGAAGAGCCAGATTTCGTGAATGCCCAGCATGTGAGGTGCCCCGCCGCCCCGTCCGTCTCAAGGGATCGGGCTTAGTCGGTTCGGCGGCCGCCGTCCACCGCCGGGACTGCGTAGGATTTACCTTGAATTTGCAATGCGGATCATACTTTCCCGCGGCCTCATCTGCTCTATAAAGGCAGGGTTCTTGAAATGCGGGATTCGAGGCGACTGCCACGCCGTGGCCAGTCCTCCATCCTTTGGAGCTCCGAGAATATGGAAAGACGTCTGGCTGCCATTGTTTGCGCCGATGTCGCCGGCTATTCGCGCATGATGGGCAGCGACGAGGCTGGCACCCATGCCGCCTTCAAGGCGCATCGCAGCGCGATTCACCCCATCATCCTCAATCACGGCGGCCGCGTCGTGAAGAACACCGGCGACGGCTTCCTGCTGGAGTTCCCCTCGATCGTCGGCGCCACCGAAGCCGCGATCGCGATGCAGACGCTGATGGCGGAGCGCAACCACCATCTGCCGGCTGACCGCGCCATGCAGTTCAGGCTCGGCATCCACATGGGCGACGTCATCGCCGACGAGGACGAGGTGTTCGGTGACGATGTCAACATTGCCGTCCGCCTGGAATCGGTGGCGAGCCCCGGCGGCTTCGCCATCTCGGCCAAGGCCTACAGCGAGGCGAACAAGCATCTCACCGTGCCGCTGGTCGATGGCGGCAACCATCGCTTCAAGAACATCAAGGATGCGGTCGGGGTCTGGACCTGGAAGCCCGAGGGCGCACGGGCGATCGCCCCCGAGCTGAGGGAGGCCTCCGCACTCTCGCAGCAGTACCGCACCGCGATCGTCGGCGTGCTGCCCTTCGCCAATCTCAGCGACGCCCAGGACGAATACTTCTCCGACGGCCTGACCGAGGATCTGATCCACGCGCTGTCGCTGCAATCCTTCTATCGGGTGCTGAGCCGCAACTCGACCTTCGCCTTCAAGGGCAAGAACACGAGCACTCGGCTGATCGCGCGCGAGATCGACGCCACCTATCTGATCCAGGGCTCGGTGCGGCGCGCCGGAGCCAAGATCCGCGTCACCGCGGAGCTGATCGCGCCGGAGACCGGCGAGCAGCTCTGGACCGGGCGCTACGACCGCGACATCGGCGACTTCTTCGCGATGCAGGACGAGATCACCACCAACCTGTCCGCCGCCATCGCCACCGAGATCGTCCGCGCGGAGGCCTCGGCGCCCGCGCGGCTCTCGACCGACGTAACCGCGTGGGACCGCTTCCTCAAGGGGCTGTCGCATTACTACCGGCAGACCAAGGAGGACCTGGCCGCCGCCATCGACCTGTTCCGGGAGGCCATCGCGGTCGATCCCAAGCTGTCGATCGCGCACGCCTACCTTGCCACGATCCAGATCCAGAGCATCCAGTTCGGCTGGGTCAAGGGTACGCGGGAGATGTGGGCCGAGGCGATGAACCTCGCCGAAACCAGTGTCCGGCTCGACCCGCGCTCCTCCTTCGCGTTCTCGATCCTGTCCTGGGCCCATGCGATGGAAGGGCATTACGAGGCCGCGATGGACGCCGCCAAGCGCGCGGTCGCACTCAACCCCTACGACAACGGCGCGCGCGGCGTGCTCGGCATCTGCCATTTCGTGATCGGCGAGCACCGCGAGGCGATCGAGCTGTTTTCGATGGCCGCGCAGCGCGACAACAGCGACCCGCGCTACCAATGGGCCGCACTGAACGCGTTCAGCCATTATCTGTTGGGGCAGTATGACGCGACCCTGTCGTGGGCCCGCGAGCAGCTCTACATCAACCCGAACCACATGCAGGCGCTGGCGATCCGAGCCGCAGCGCTGGCGCAATTGGGGCGGACCGGCGAGGCCGTCGAGGCGACCCGCGTGCTCATGGGCAACTACCCGACCCTGAATGTCGACCGCCATTTGCGCAATTTCCACTGGAAGCGGCCCGAGGACCTCGCTCATTACCGCGAGGGGCTTCTGAAGGCGGGCGTGCCGCTCGGCAAGCTGACGCTGGTCCAGAGCGACGTCAAACGCGCCGCCGAGTCCTGACAGGCGGACTGCGGCCGCGCGACGATCTCTCGTCCGCTCTTGTTGACAGCACAGTGAATTCAGCCACACTTTGTCACACGCTGAAGTAGTATAGTCGGCGGCGGCCGCGCTGGCTGTTTGTTAGGACTTTCCGCGCTTGATCGGCGCGTCTGATTTTCACGATTCGCCGTTTTCAGGAATTGGGCCATGCATCACCCCGCCTCGAAGCCCCCCTTCGACCCCTCGATCGGGGTCTCGCCGAACAATCCCTGTCCATTCCTGCGCGGCCTCGTCGGCGAAGGCTTCGTCGACGGCGGGACCGTCCCGCTCAACACGCTGTCGCAGACCATCGCGAATGCGAGCGGCGAGACGGGGCTGATGAAGAGCTGGGCCCGGATCCAGGTCCGCGGCGTTGCGCTCATCGCCAACGGATTTAGCCACATCCTGAAAAGCATCCGGTCGGGCCCGCAGCTCGACGAACTGCGCGGTGGCCCTCTGGACAAGCGCGGCGCCGGCTCGCGCGTCCTCGGCGTCGACGGCAAGGTCAACGAGGACGAGATCGCGCGGCTCCAGAGCTTCGGCCGGACCTACACCGATCCGGACACCGGCAGCAGCGAGCCCGGCCTCAACGCTGCGGAAATCAAGACCTTCATGCACGAGAACCTCAAGCGCGCAGGCAGCGCCGTGCGCTGGTACTACCCCGTGCTGATGCAGTTCGAATGGCCCGTCCTGCTGAAGATCATGGGCAAGGGCACGGGTAAGGAGGATCGCTATCTCAGCGTCGCCGACGTGCGCACGCTGCTGAACGCGCGCCAATTCCCCGACCGCATCAACCAGCGGATTTTATCGCAGCCGCTGCTGTCATCCTGCGCGCTCAGGTTTCGCTGGGCTCTCGGGATCATAGCGTTCCTGTTCGCGGCCGCTCTTGTCGCGCTCGTGGCGGTCGCCGAATTCCCCGACCAGGTCCGCGCCATGCTGCCGCAGAAGGGAGTCCTCGCACAGCTGCTGCCGCCGCCCTTGCCAAAACTCCCGGAGACGACGGCGGCCTTCTGGCTCGAGCAGAACTGGTCGCTGGAGGACCGGCACTGGTTCCACCACACCAGCCAGGGCACCGCGACCTTTCCGGTTCCCTACACCTGGTTCATGGCGCTGGAGCAGCCGCGTCTTCGCCTGTTCTCACGCCCCGGCATGGTGAAGGACAGCGCCTATCTCGAGCGCTTCGGCTTCATCCAGAGCCCGCAATCCATCAAGACCGACGCAACCACGCTGCGGAGCTTCGGCTACGCCAACGTCTACGACACGACGCAGCCGAAGAGCCTGTCGACCGATTGGTCGCCGGTCGAGAATGTCGACGGCCTGCCGGTCGGCTTCGCGCGGATGACGGGTGTCGTCGATCCCGCGACCGGCCGCCGCGAGGAAGACAAGATCGGGCTGACCTGCGCCGCCTGCCACACCGGGCACGTGCGCTACAAGGGCGTGGACGTGCGCTTCGACGGCGGCCCGGCCATGACCGACCTGAAGAAGCTCGAGAGCGTGACCGGGCTCTCGATCGCCTACACGCTCTACGTGCCGTTCCGCTTCAAGCGGTTCGCCGACCGCGTACTCGGCCCCGATGCGAGCGACGCCGACCGCAATGCGCTCAAGCAGAGCCTCAAGGCGACCCTCACATTCCTGCTCGACTGGCAAAAGGGTTACGACAAGACGATCGCCGGCAAGAAGACCTGGGACGGCAAGCAGCAAAAGGACACGGAAGAAGGCTTCGGCCGTCTCGATGCGCTCAATCGCATCGGCAACCAGGTGTTCTCCCAGGATTTCGCGCTGAGCGGGGTCAAGGGATTCGAGAAGAACCTGCATGCCCAGGACGCGCCGGTCAGCTTCCCTCCGATCTGGACCGTGCCGTGGCTCAAATTCGCGCAGTACGATGCCTCGATCGAGCAGCCGCTGATCCGCAATGCCGGCGAGGCGCTCGGCGTGACGGCGCTGCTCAACCTGTCCGACGCCTATCCCAAGGACAGGCTTTACCGGTCCTCGGCCGATGTCACCAACCTGCACTGGATCGAGAGTCTGCTGGCGGGCCCCGATCCCTACGCGCAGAAGAAGCTCGGCGGACTGACCTCGCCGAGATGGCCTTCGCAGATTCTCGGCGACGACTGGAAGATCAATCCGGACCGCGTCAAGAGCGGCCGCAAGCTCTACGCCAAGATCTGCGTGGAGTGCCACCTCGGTCCCGTCAACGATCCCGAGTTCGACAAGGAGTTTCCGCAGGAGAGCGTGTGGTCGTCGTCGCGCTGGGAGCGCATCGGCGACGAGATGGTGCTCAACCCGATCCAGAAGAGCGTCACGGGCATGGGGACGGATTCCGCCCAGGCCAGAGTCCTGGAGAAGCGGACGGTCTCGGTGCCGGGCTTCCTCGATCTGAATCCGACACGCATCCTCGGCGACCAATGGAAATGCACCAACCTGCCGGAGACGACCTCGACCGAAATGCCCTATTCGGTTGGGCTGATGGCGATCGTCGACATCGTCAGCCGAAAGGCGATGAATGACGCTCAAATCCCGCCCGACGCGCAGAAGCGCTGGTGGGGCGCCCGCGCCAATTGTCCCAATCCCGGGCCGCAGCCGCCGGATCCCAAGGAGCCCGGTCCCTGGTATCGCGCGCGCCCGCTGAACGGGGTGTGGGCCACCGCGCCCTATCTCCACAACGGTTCAGTGCCCTCGCTGGACTGGATGCTGCGGCCTGCTGCCGAGCGACCCAAGAAATTCTGCATGGGCCAGCGCGACTACGATCCGAAGCTGGTCGGCTTCGCCGTCGTCGAGGGCGAGCGCTGCAAGACCGGAGAAACGCAGTTCTCGACCACCTGGCCCGACGGCACCGAGATCAACGGCAACAGCAATCTCGGCCATTCGTTCGAGGGCAAGGGGCCGCCGCACAAGGACGGCGTCGTCGGCCGCCTGCTGGAAGAAGAAGAGCGCAAGGACCTGATCGAGTATCTGAAGACGCTGTAGCGCGGTCCTTTCACCTCTCCCCGCATCCGCCTTCGTTGAAGCTTCAGCGGACAAGAGCGGGGCGAGGGAGCGCACCGTCACTGCCGCTCACTTGAACAGCGGCGTGCCCGGCACGAAGGCGTCGAAGGCGGCCCAGAACTGGGAGCGGTAGCGGTCCTGCTCCTGGAGGATCTCGTGCTTCGAGCCGGCGATCACGAGATGGGAGCCGGCGCGCAAATGGTAGGCGAACTCCTCGATCGCGGCGGTCGAAACCACGGTGTCGCTGGAGGCCGCCAGCATCAGGATCGGCTGGCGGATCTCGGAGGGGTAGTTCATGCCCTTGAAGGTGTGCATGGCGCGGAAGGCGCTATCGGCCCAGGCGACCGTCGGTGACGCCAGCCCGAGCGTCGGATCCTCCTCCAGGATCGCGGCGTTGCGCGCATAACGCACGGGATCGCTGGTCAGGGGATTGTTGATGAAGGGATCGAGCCCGGTGATGCGGTCGCTGCCGCCGGGAACATAGCGGCCGCCCATCCCCATCAGGCGCATCGTCTTCAGAAGCGCCCGCGACGGAAACGAGGTGGTGCGGCCTGGCAGGTCGATCATCGGCGCCGACAGCACCATGCGGTCGAACCAGCGCTTGCCCGCATGCGCAACGCGCAGCAACACCGTACCGCCCATGGAGTGGGCGAGCGCGAAGAAGGGCGGCGGGCAATCCGGCAGCACCACCTGCTGCACGAAGGTCTCGACGTCGATTTCGAAATCGGCGAAGTCGCGCACATAGCCCTTGCGCGGATCGCGCAGGCGGCGCGAGGAGTGGCCCTGCCCGCGCCAGTCGATCATCGCCACCGCAAAGCCGCGGTCGCGCAGGTCGCGCACGGTCTCGAAATATTTCTCGATCTGCTCGCTGCGTCCGGTGAAGACGCAGACCGTGCCCTTGCGGTTCGCCGGCGGCGCCCAGCGCGCAAAGCGCAGCTCGGCGCCATCGGGTGTCTTGATGGTGCCGCTGACGACGTCTTCGGGAACGGGATTGGACGGAATCGAGATCAGCGTCATTGGGCGAGAAATGCTGAAAATCAAGGGCGGGAGCGCCGAAAAGGCGCAAGTTGCCGCCCTCTTGAACGCCGTTCCCTTGAACCCATATCACCATGGTGCAGGCCGCTACCAGTGTTTCGGAACCGGAACATCAGGCTGCACACAGACTAAAGCCCGGCCCGATTGGCGGGCGGGTTACCAAACAGTCGCTCAATGGAGGACTTGACCATGCGTACCTACGATCTCACCCCCTTCTATCGTTCCACCGTCGGCTTCGACCGCCTCTTCAACCTGCTCGACCAGGCCGGTTCGGACGGCAGCCCCGGTTATCCCCCCTACAACATCGAGCGCACCGGCGAGAACGCCTACCGCATCACCGTTGCGGTCTCGGGCTTTGCCAAGGATGAGCTTTCGATCGTCGCGAAGGAAAACACGCTGACGATCAAGGGCGAGAAAGTCGCAAACGAGAACTCGAAGTCCGAAGTGATTTACCGCGGCATCGCCGCGCGTGCCTTCGAGCGCGCCTTCCAGCTTGCCGATTTCGTGCAGGTGAAGGACGCCTCGCTCGAGAACGGGCTGCTTCACGTCGATCTCGTCCGCGAGATTCCCGAAGCCAAGAAGCCGCGCCAGATCGCGATCAACGCCGGCGCGCCCAAGGCGCAGGTGATCGAGAACTCGGCCGCGCAAGTCGCCGCGTAAAACACGCACGCCACTTCCAGGTTGCGAAAACGCCCCGGTGCCCCGGGGCGTTTTTTTCGTTTGCACCGCATCACAGACTGGTGAGCCTCGTAACAGCGCGGCCTCTCCCTCCGTCCTTTGGGCATCGAACCCAAAACAAGACGGAGAACGATCATGACACTTTGGCGCAGCCTTTTCGTCGCCGCGAGCCTGCTGGCGGCTCCCCTCAGCCTCGCTCACGCACAGAGCCCGCAAGCCGTGAAGGCCAAGAACGTCGTGCTGGTGCACGGCGCCTGGGCCGACGGATCGAGCTGGTCCGAGGTGATCCCGATCCTCCAGGCCGCCGGCCTTCACGTGACCGCCGTGCAGAATCCGCTGTCGTCGCTTGCGGACTCGGTCGAGGCGACCAAGCGCGCGCTGGCCGAGCAGGACGGGCCGACCGTGCTGGTCGCGCATTCCTGGGGCGGCACCGTGATCAGCCAGGTCGGCACCGACCCGAAGGTCACCGGCCTCGTCTATGTCGCCGCACGCGCGCCCGATGCCAACGAGGATTTCGTCGCGCTGTCGAAGCAATTCCCGACCGGCCCGGTGCGCGCCGGCATCATCGAGCGCGACGGCTACACCAAGCTCTCGGAAGACGCCTTCCTGAAATATTTCGCCAATGGCGTGAAGCCGGAACGGGCCAAGGAGCTCTATGCCGTGCAATGGCCGACCGCGGCCTCGATCTTCGCCGGCCGCACCACGGAAGCTGCATGGCACGCCAAGCCGAGCTGGTACGCGGTGTCGAAGAACGACGACACCATCAATCCGGACTTCGAGCGCTTCCTCGCCAAGCGCATGAACGCAACGACGATCGAGCTCGATGCCGGCCACCTCTCGCTGGTGTCGCATCCGAAGGACGTGGCGAACCTGATCCTGGAAGCTGCGGGGTATCCGCGGAGCTGAGAGGCGATTCTCACGATGCAAAAAAGGCGCCTGAAATCTCAGGCGCCATTTATCTTTGCTCCAACATCGTCCTGGCGAAAGCCAGGACGACACCGAAAATGTCGTGAGCGCCGTCGCGCCAAACGAACTGCGCGCTAATCCAGTCCCTGCGCGGCCGGCATGTCCTGCGTCGGCAGAATCGTCGCGGCGGGCTTCGTCTGACCCACTGTCGGCGCAGCGGCCTGCGGCGCGGCCTCGGCGGGCTTGGCCTGCACGGCAGCGGTCTGCTGCGCGGGCTGTGCCTGCGGTGCTTGAGCTTGCGGCGCCTGGGCCTGCTGTACCGCAGGCTCGGCCGGCTTCGCTGCCGCGACCGGCGTCTCGCCGCGCTGCGGAGCCGCCTTGGGCAGCGGCACCGTGCGCCTTGCGACATGCGGGATCGAGGCCGGCGGGCGCGGCGGGCCGCTGCGGACCACGGTCGGCGGCGGCAGCGCGCTTTGCGGGCCGTAGGGCGCGACCGTGGGCTGCTCATAGGCCGGTGCCATGCCGTAGGCATCGGCGGCGGGCATGAAGCGGATGATCCGGCCGTCGCGGGCGTCGATCACGAGCCGGCCGTCGTCGCCGCGGCGGTCGATCACCGAGATGGTGTAGACGCTGCCGCGCAGCCGCGGGATGCCGAGCGGCGAGAAGCCGTTGTCGCGCAGCACCGCATAGACCTCGGTGGCCGGCAGCAGCGCCGGGCCGCGTTCCTCGTAGCCATAGCCATAGCCGTATCGCGGCGGCGGAGGCGGCGCGGCATCCGGTGGCGCATAGGGCCGGTCGAAATCCGACACGGCGATCGTGGCCCCTCCCGCAATACCGTTGGCCGGAACTTGCGCCCCTGCCGCGGTCACAGCCAGCGCCAGCGCGGCGGCGGCCACACATCCTGTGAAAAACTTCATGGTCGACACGCTCCTGTCAGCCCCCGGATGGATCGCGCTCTTTCGCTTCTTGCGGCGTGGCGCGCCTTCCGAAGGGTCGATCCGAAGCTTCATTTGGGATTTCGGCGTCCACAGGGCCGGATCAGGGCGCGTTTGCTTCAAAACCAGGGCTGCGCAACTTTCGGAAAGCGATTGATTGACAGATCGGGAATCGGGACTTTCGCGCGCTTGTGTGATAGACAAAAATTTGGCAAGGTGATGGTTAGGACAGGAAAGCTGTCTCAATTTTGCTTGCGGTTCCGGCATAGGGATTGCAACGAAAGTCGGTGCTTCCGAGCACCAAGAAGGCAACAGGCAAAGCCGTTCACGGGGACGTAGAACGCCTTGGCCTGAATTTAAGAAAATGCGGCTCGCAGCGGACGAGCGGTGACCCAGAGGCGGGTGCCGCGGAACGCCCAAGGTGCGCCGAAGATGGCGGTGAGACAGCTTGCCGCATGGAGAGGACGAGGACATGAACGGGTCGCAATTCGAGCGCGCAAACATCGTGGCAGAAGAACTGTCGGCGACGGTCGCCTCGAAAACGACCGATCCGATTCAGGAACACAATTCGCGCCCGCCCGCCGAAGGCCTCTACGATCCGAGCCTGGAAAAGGATTCCTGCGGCGTCGGCTTCATCGCCAACATCAAGGGCAAGAGGTCGCACAAGATCGTCTCGGACGCGCTGAGCATCCTCTGCAACCTCGAGCATCGCGGCGCTGTCGGCGCCGATCCGCGCGCCGGTGACGGTGCCGGCATCCTGGTGCAGATCCCGCACGCCTTCTTCAGCCGCAAGGCCAAGGAGCTCGGCTTCACGCTGCCGCAGCCCGGCGAATACGCCATCGGCGCGCTGTTCATGCCGCGCGACACCGCCTGGCGCAACGTCATCAAGAGCATCATCGCCGACCAGATCAAGGAAGAGGGCCTGACCCTGCTCGGCTGGCGCGACGTGCCGACCGACAACTCCTCGCTCGGCGTCACCGTGAAGCCGACCGAGCCCGCCTGCATGCAGGTGTTCATCGGCCGCAACGGCACCGCCAAGACCGAGGACGATTTCGAGCGCCGGCTCTACATCCTGCGCAAGTCGATCTCGCAGGCGATCTACCAGCGCCGCGACCGCGGCCTTGCGGGCTATTACCCCTGCTCGATGTCCTGCCGCACCGTGATCTACAAGGGCATGTTCCTCGCCGACCAGCTCGGCAAGTACTATCCCGACCTGCACGAGGCGGACTTCGAGAGTGCGCTGGCGCTGGTGCATCAGCGCTTCTCGACCAACACCTTCCCGGCCTGGTCGCTGGCGCATCCCTACCGCATGATCGCGCATAACGGCGAGATCAACACGCTGCGCGGCAACACCAACTGGATGGCGGCGCGCCAGGCCTCGGTGAGCTCCGAGCTCTACGGCAAGGACATCAACCGGCTCTGGCCGATCTCCTATGAAGGCCAGTCCGACACCGCCTGCTTCGACAACGCGCTCGAATTCCTGGTGCAGGGCGGCTACTCGCTGCCGCACGCCGTCATGATGATGATCCCGGAGGCGTGGGCCGGCAATCCGCTGATGGATGAGAAGCGCCGCGCCTTCTACGAATATCATGCCGCGCTGATGGAGCCGTGGGACGGCCCCGCCGCGATCGCCTTCACCGACGGCCGCCAGATCGGCGCCACGCTGGACCGCAACGGGTTGCGGCCGGCGCGCTATCTCGTGACCAAGGACGACCGCATCGTGATGGCGTCCGAGATGGGCGTGCTGACGATCCCCGAGGACCAGATCATCACCAAGTGGCGGCTCCAGCCCGGCAAGATGCTGCTGGTCGACCTCGAGCAGGGCCGCCTGATCCCCGACGACGAGATCAAGGCCGAGCTCGCCAAGAGCCATCCCTACAAGGAGTGGCTGGAGCGGACCCAGATCGTGCTGGAAGAGCTGCCGAAGGTTCCGACCACCGGCGTGCGCTCCAACCTGTCGCTGCTCGATCGCCAGCAGGCGTTCGGCTACAGCCAGGAAGACATCACCATCCTGATGACGCCGATGGCGGCGACGGGCGAGGAAGCCGCGGGCTCGATGGGCAACGACACGCCGATCTCGGCGCTGTCGGACAAGGCCAAGCCGCTGTTCACCTACTTCAAGCAGAACTTCGCGCAGGTCACCAACCCGCCGATCGACCCGATCCGCGAAGAGCTGGTGATGAGCCTCGTCTCGATCATCGGACCGCGGCCGAACCTGTTCGACCTGCAGGGCATGGCCACCACCAAGCGCCTCGAAGTGCGCCAGCCGATCCTGACCGACGCGGATCTCGAGAAGATCCGCTCGATCACCGACGTGGCCGACACCCACTTCAAGTCGCGCACGCTGGACACCACCTTCCACGCCGGGCTCGGCGCAGCCGGCATGGACCAGGTGCTGGACGAGCTCTGCGCGCGCGCCGAAAGCGCGGTGCGCGAGGGCGTCAACATCATCATCCTGTCCGACCGCATGGTCGGCACCGACCGGGTTCCGATCCCGGCACTGCTGGCCTGCGCTGCCGTGCATCATCATCTGATCCGCGTCGGACTGCGCACCTCGGTCGGCCTTGTCGTCGAATCCGGTGAGCCGCGCGAAGTGCATCACTTCGCCTGCCTTGCCGGCTACGGCGCCGAAGCGATCAATCCCTACCTCGCGTTCGAGACCATCATCGCGATGAAGGACCGCCTGCCCGGCTCGCTCGACGACTACGAGATCGTCAAGCGCTACATCAAGTCGATCGGCAAGGGTCTCTTGAAGGTGATGTCCAAGATGGGCATCTCGACCTACCAGTCCTATTGCGGCGCGCAGATCTTCGACGCGGTCGGCCTCAAGGCGGACTTCGTCGGAAAGTTCTTCGCCGGCACGCATACCCGCGTCGAAGGCGTGGGTCTGGCCGAGATCGCGGAAGAAGCCGTGCGCCGCCATGCCGACGCGTTCGGCGAGGCGCTGGTCTATAAGACCTCGCTCGACGTCGGCGGCGAATATGCCTATCGCAGCCGCGGCGAGGACCATGCCTGGACCGCCGAGTCGGTCGGGCTGCTTCAGCACGCTGCGCGCGGCAATTCGCTGGAGCGCTATCGCGCCTTCGCCAAGATCCTGAACGAGCAGTCGGAGCGCCTGCTGACGCTGCGCGGCCTGTTCCGGATCAAGAGCGCCGAGGAAGAGAAGCGCAAGCCGGTGCCGCTCGACCAGGTCGAGCCGGCCAAGGACATCGTCAAGCGTTTCGCCACGGGTGCGATGAGCTTCGGCTCGATCTCGCGCGAGGCGCACACCACGCTCGCGATCGCCATGAACCGGATCGGCGGCAAGTCGAACACCGGTGAAGGCGGCGAGGAAGCCGACCGCTTCAAGCCGCTGCCGAACGGCGATTCCATGCGCTCAGCGATCAAGCAGGTTGCCTCGGGCCGCTTCGGCGTCACCACGGAGTATCTCGTCAACTCCGACATGATGCAGATCAAGATGGCGCAGGGTGCCAAGCCCGGCGAAGGCGGCCAGCTGCCCGGCCACAAGGTCGACGCGACCATCGCCAAGGTCCGGCACTCGACGCCGGGCGTCGGCCTGATCTCGCCGCCGCCGCATCACGACATCTACTCGATCGAGGATCTGGCGCAGCTCATCTACGACCTCAAGAACGTCAACCCGACGGGCGACGTCTCGGTCAAGCTCGTCTCCGAGATCGGCGTCGGCACGGTCGCCGCGGGCGTCGCCAAGGCGCGCGCCGACCATGTCACCATCGCGGGCTTCGAGGGCGGCACCGGTGCATCGCCCCTGACCTCGATCAAGCACGCCGGCTCACCGTGGGAGATCGGCCTTGCCGAAACCCACCAGACGCTGGTGCGCGAGCGGCTGCGCAGCCGCATCGTGGTCCAGGTCGATGGCGGCTTCCGCACCGGCCGTGACGTCGTGATCGGCGCGCTGCTCGGCGCCGACGAGTTCGGTTTCGCCACCGCGCCGCTGATCGCTGCCGGCTGCATCATGATGCGCAAGTGCCATCTCAACACCTGCCCGGTCGGCGTCGCGACCCAGGACCCCGTCCTGCGCAAGCGCTTCACCGGCCAGCCCGAGCACGTGATCAACTACTTCTTCTTCGTTGCGGAAGAGGTCCGCGAGATCATGGCCTCGCTCGGCTTCCGCACCTTCAACGAGATGATCGGCCAGGTTCAGCTGCTCGACCAGACCAAGCTGGTCGCGCACTGGAAGGCCAAGGGGCTCGACTTCTCCAAGCTGTTCGTCAAGCAGAAGGAAGAGAAGGGCCAGAAGATCTATCACTCCGAGCGCCAGAACCATCATCTGGAAGCTGTGCTCGACCGCACGCTGATCGAGCAGGCGACGCCCGCGCTCGATCGCGGCGCGCCGGTGAAGATCGACGCTACGATCAACAGCACCAACCGTTCCGCCGGCGCCATGCTGTCGGGCGCGGTCGCCAAGATCTACGGCCATGCCGGCCTGCCGCATGACACCATCCATGTCAGCCTCAAGGGCACTGCCGGCCAGGCCTTCGGCGCGTGGCTCGCCCATGGCGTCACCTTCGAGCTCGAGGGTGAAGGCAACGACTATGTCGGCAAGGGCCTCTCGGGCGGCAAGATCATCGTCAAGCCGCCGAAGAACTCCGCGATCGTGCCGGAAGAAAGCATCATCGTCGGCAACACCGTGATGTACGGCGCGATCCAGGGCGAGTGCTACTTCCGCGGCATCGCCGGCGAACGCTTCGCCGTGCGCAACTCGGGCGCGATCGCCGTGGTCGAGGGCGCGGGCGATCATTGCTGCGAATACATGACCGGCGGCATCGTGGTCGTGCTCGGCAAGACCGGGCGCAACTTCGCGGCCGGCATGTCGGGCGGCATCGCCTACGTGCTCGACGAGACCGGCGACTTCGACAAGCTGTGCAACCTCAGCATGGTCGAACTCGAACCGGTCCTGTCGGAGGAGCTGATCAACGCCGGCACCTACAATCACACCGGTGACCTCGAGGCGCATGGCCGGGTCGACGTGTTCAAGGGCCTACTCGACTCCGACGTCGAGCGGCTGCACGTCCTGATCACGCGCCATGCGAAAGCGACCGGCTCCAAGCGCGCCGCCGACATCCTTGCCAATTGGAAGGACTGGCTGCCAAAATTCCGCAAGGTGATGCCGGTCGAGTACCGGCGTGCGCTGCGCGAAATGGCGGCCAACGCGGACGCCGAGCCGAAGATCGCGATCGGGGCGTAATTCTCAACTCGCGTCATTCCGGGGCGCGCAAAGCGCGAACCCGGAATCTCGCAAACCAACCTCCAGGTTCCGGGTCTGCGCGCGGCGCGCGCATCCCGGAACGACGGCAAACAAACCTAAGCGGCAGGGACTTCGGGTTTAATGGGCAAGATCACGGGTTTTCTGGAAATCGAACGGCACGACCGCAAGTACACCCCGGTCGCCGAGCGCGTGAAGCATTTTCACGAGTTCGTCGTTCCCTTGACCGAGAGGGAAACGCGCGACCAGGCCGCGCGCTGTATGAACTGCGGCATTCCCTATTGCCACGGCACAGGCTCGGTCGCGCCCGGCACGCCGGGCTGCCCGGTCAACAACCAGATCCCCGATTTCAACGACCTCGTCTATCAGGGCAACTGGGAAGAGGCCTCGCGCAACCTGCACTCGACCAACAATTTCCCGGAGTTCACCGGGCGCATCTGCCCCGCGCCGTGCGAAGCGTCCTGCACGCTCAACATCGACGACAACCCGGTCACCATCAAGACGATCGAATGCGCGATCGTCGACCGCGCCTGGGACAATGGCTGGCTGAAGCCGGAAGTCGCCTCCGTCAAGACCGGCAAGAAGGTCGCAGTGATCGGCTCTGGACCCGCCGGCATGGCCTGCGCGCAGCAGCTCGCGCGCGCCGGCCACGACGTGCACCTGTTCGAGAAGTTCGCCAAGGCCGGCGGCTTGCTCCGTTACGGCATCCCCGACTTCAAGATGGAGAAGGGCATCATCGACCGCCGCGTCAAGCAGATGGAAGGCGAAGGCGTCACCTTCCACTACAACAGCCATGTCGGCGCTGACGGCAATGTCGATCCGCGCGAGATGCTCAACGAGTATGACGCCGTGGCGCTGACCGGCGGCGCGGAAGCCCCGCGCGACCTGCCGATCCCCGGCCGCGATCTCCAAGGCATCCACTACGCCATGGACTTCCTGCCGCAGCAGAATCGCCGCGTCTCCGAGGAGCCGCTGAACGGCGTCACCGAGATTTTGGCCGGCGGCAAGCATGTCGTCGTCATCGGCGGCGGCGACACCGGAAGCGACTGCATCGGCACCTCGCTGCGCCAGGGCGCGCTGTCCGTGACCCAGCTCGAGATCATGCCCGCCCCGCCCGAGCGCGAGAACAAGGGCCTGACCTGGCCGAACTGGCCGCTGAAGATGCGCACCTCCTCCAGCCAGGCCGAAGGCGCGATCCGCGAATTCGCCGTGCTGACCCAGAAGTTTTCCGGCGAGAACGGCCAGGTCAAGAAGCTGCACTGCGTGCGCGTCGACGACAAGTTCAAGCCGATTGCCGGCACCGAGTTCGAGCTGGATGCCGAGCTCGTCCTGCTCGCCATGGGTTTCGTCCACCCCGTGCATGAGGGCCTGCTCAAGCTGCTCTCGGTCGAGCTCGACCCCCGCGGCAACGTCAAGGCCAACACGCTCGACTACCAGACCTCGCGTCCGAACGTGTTCACCGCCGGCGACATGCGGCGTGGGCAATCGCTGGTGGTCTGGGCGATCCGTGAGGGCCGGCTGTGTGCAAGGTCGATTGATACGTTCTTGATGGGGAAGACGGATCTGCCGCGGTAGGTTCGCCGCTCGCCGGTCATTCCGGGGCGCGCGAAGCGCGAGCCCGGAATCCATTTATCCACGCCCCCTGACGCCCGATGGATTCCGGGTTCGCGCCAAATGGCGCGCCCCGGAATGACGAGCGGAGAGAGCCGTGCTCTCGCGCCTCATCTCACTCCAGACGCGTGCTGACAGGCGTCAATTCTGCAGCCTCACCCCCAGCATCACCACCGTGCCCTGCGAGCTCGAGGTCGGCTGGTTCGAATCCAGGATGTCGTGGCGCAGCGTGCCCTTGATCCAGATGTTGCGATTGAGCTTGTAGATCAGGTTGCCTTCGAGCGAGTAGGTTTTGTCGTTACGACCCTGGTTCTGGTAATCGTAGGTGCCGTAGGTGAACTTGCCGACCGCGGTGAGCCAGCGGCGGAAGTCGTGATCGACTTCGACCCCGTAGGTGTGCACCAGCACGCCGGAGGAGCCGGGGACCGTGGTCTCCGCGATCTGCGTGTCGGTGGCGAATTTCACCGTGGTCAGGCCGCTCGCGTTCCAGATCAGCGAGCCCGAGGTGAGGAAGCCCGAGAGCTGACTGAGGCGCGGGTCGACATAGTTGCGCGCAGAATAGCCGACCGAGACCTCGCCGGTGAGGATGCGCGAGAACTCGAAGGACGAGCCGACCTTGGCATAGCCGCCGTTTGAATCGCGGAAGTAGCCGTTGCGGTCGGCGGCCTGGTCGTGGACGCGGGTGTCGCCCTGGATCTCGACGAACGGCTTCAGGCCCGGCTTGAGCTCGTAGGAGAAGCGGCCGACCCCGCCGTACTGGTTGAAGTCGCGATCGTTGTTGCTGAAGGTCGAGCCGTCGGTGAGCTTTGAATCCGTGTAGGCGGTGCGATCCACGGTGGCGCCGGCGGCGACCTGGAAGCGGTTGAAGGTCTGGTCGAAGCCGATGGTCGTGCCATAGGTCGCATAGACCGGATATTTCTGGAGGCCGGCCTGCACGTTCGGGCTGCCGGGATTGTCGGTGGCGAGCCGCAGGCGCAGTTGCGAGGTCAGCTTGAGATCGCGGTCGACGTCGATGCGGCCGTCGACATGACCGGTGAAATCGGGCCGGTCGATCTCGACCGGCGAGGGCGAGGCGAAGCCGTCGATCGTCGCCGGCATGTTGTTGGTGTAGCCCGAGAACGAGCCGCGCAAATCGGCGACCAGCGCGTGGCGCTCCCAGTCGGACGCCACGAGGAGGTCGGGCGCGACGACGTAGACCGGCGAGCCGACCGGCTTGTTCAGACGCGCCGGGTTGGTGTCATAGCCGGCGGAGAGCTCGAGCCCGCCCTTGATCAGGAAGCTGCCGGCATAATCGCCGACCGCGCCGAACGCGTCGTCATCGGCCTTGAGGCGGCGGCGCAGCGGCTGGCCGGGCACGCTGCCGGCCATCGCCGGCGGCACCGGCACCTTGTGCGCGGTCTCCGACGGCGGCGGCGCGATGCGCGGCGGGCCGAGCGTCCTGTCCGGCGTTGCCGGCGGCACCGGCGAGCCGGGTCCGACCGGGCGCTTCGGTTTCGGCTGCCCGGGATAGAGCTTGGGCTGCTGCCGCTTGCGGTTGAGCGAGTCGTAACCCGAGCCGCTGGCGCCGTTGGCGGCCGGCAGGCCGTAGGTCGGCACCTGGCCGACGCGCGAGGTCGCCGGCGTCTGCTGGCGCTTGCGCGGGTCGGCATTGGGATCGGGCAGCGCCGGCAGCGCGTCCGAGGGCGCCTGCGGCACGCCCGCCGTGCGGCGCGTCGGCAGTGTCTCAGGCGCGGCGAAGCCGCCGCGGTTGGGATTGAACAGGTCAGGCGTGAGGCTCTGGGCGGCGACTGGGCCGCTTTGCAGGGCCGTCAGCGCAAGACACGGCAAAGCCGCGCGCAGGAAATGCGCGCGTTTGCTCCGGCCCATGCCTGGAGACGACCCCACGATGGAATTACCCCAACGAAATCAAATACTTTCGCGACGGTTCCCGCCGGCTGGCAGAAACCATCGTTAATGGAGTTAAAACAATTATGGTTAATGACCCGTTGAGGGTCGGGGCGGCCGCGTCGCCTCATACGCCGAGGCGTGCTAAGCAGGCACCAACGGGCCATCGCCCCTCCTCCCTGGACCTGAACATGCCGAGTTCGAAACCGCTGATGACCCAATCATCCGGCCCCATTCCCGCCAGCGTCGAATCCGCGCTCCGCACCCTGGAGACAGAGAGCGGCGGCATCAACGCGCTCGCCGCCGCCCTGCGCGGCCCGCTGGGTGCGACCTTCGCCAAGGCGGTCGACATGATCCGGCAGGCCAAGGGTCGCGTCATCGTCACCGGGCTCGGCAAGTCAGGTCATATGGGGCGCAAGATCGCCGCGACGCTGGCCTCGACCGGCACGCCCGCCTTCTTCGTTCACACCGCTGAAGCCGCCCATGGCGACCTCGGCATGATCACCGCGGACGACGTCATCATGGCGCTGTCCTGGTCCGGCGAGCAGCCGGAGATGAAGACCCTCGTGAACTATTCGGCGCGCTTTGCGATCCCCATGATCGCGGTGACGTCGAACGCGGCGTCCTCGTTGGGGCAAGCCGCCGACCTCGTGATCGAGCTGCCGAAGGCGCGCGAGGCCTGCCCGCACAATCTGGCGCCGACCACCTCGACGCTGATGCAGGCTGCGATCGGCGATGCGCTCGCGATCGCGCTGCTCGAAGGCCGCGGCTTCACCGCGCTGGAGTTCGCGCATTTCCATCCCGGCGGCAAGCTCGGCGCGATGCTGAAATTCGTCCGCGACTACATGCGCACCGGCGCGGAGATCCCGGTCAAGCCTGAAGGCACCAAGATGTCGGAGGCCGTGGTCGAGATGTCGGCCAAGGGACTGGGCTGCGTCTGCATCGTCAACGACGCGAATGAGGCCGTCGGCATCATCACCGACGGCGATCTGCGCCGTCACATGCGTCCCGACCTGCTGACAGTGTCGGTCGACGACATCATGACCAGGCAGCCCAAGTCCGTGCCGCCCTCGATGCTCGCCACCGAGATGATCGAGGTGCTGAACACCCGCAAAATCACGACGCTGCTGGTGACCGAGGCGGGCAAGGTCGTGGGCATCGTGCATTTGCACGATCTGCTGCGCGCGGGCGTGGCGTAGCTTCAAGCACAGTCATTCCGGGGCGATGCGAAGCATCGAACCCGGAATCTCGAGATTCCGGGTTCACGCTTCGCGTGCCCCGGAATGACAGCGAGGGCTACGCCGGAAACTGCGCCGCCTTTTCCTCCAGCGGCAGCCGCAAGCCGTTCGCCAGATACGACACCGTGCGATAGAAGCCGCACAGCAGCATGATCTCCAGAATCTGCGCCTCGTCGTAATGCGCCGCGAGCGCGGCGAATTCCGCGTCGGTGAACGTCGAGCGGTGATGCAGCGCATCGACGGCGGCAATCAGCGCCTGCTCGTCCAGTGACCAGCAGGCTGATGTCGCATCGCCCTCTACGGTCGCGCGGACCTCCTCCTCCGTGAGGCGCGCCGGCCCGGCAAAGACCGCGACATGCACACCCCATTCGTATTCGCATTTGCTCAGCGCGCAGGTGCGGTCGATCACGATCTCGCGCTGGCGCAGGGACAGCGGCCCGGGATCGAGCAGCCCGCCGGCGCGAAACTTGTCCCAGGCGCGGCCGTGGCCCGCCATCACCCGGAACAGCACCAGCGGCGGCGCGCCGCGCATGATGCGGTCGAACTGCGCCTGGATCTCCGGGGGATAAGGCGGCGCGAGCGGCGCAATGCGCGGTGTGGCCCGGGACATCGGCCGTCTCCGTTGCTACAATTATCGTAGCGATACGCTACACTATCTGTAGCGCGACGCAAGAGGACGACGATGGCGAAACAGGCCGGTTCGACAACACGCAACGTCCGCGGCTCGCGCACCGGACGGCCGATCATGGCGCTGCTCGACCTGCTCGGCCGGCGCTGGACCTTGCGTATCCTGTGGGAGTTGCGCGAGGAGCCCCTCACCTCCCGCGCATTGCGCATGGCGTGCGACGAGGCTTCGCCCACGGTGCTGCAAGCGCGGCTGGACGATTTGCGCGAGGCGGGGTTCGTGGAGCTCGGCGAAGGCGGAGGCTATGGGCTGACGCCGCTCGGGCGGGACTTGTGCGAGACGTTCATGCCGCTGCACAGATTCGCGGAGAGGTGGAGGAAGTAGAATCGGAACATCTGCCGCGCGCTCCAATCTTCCTTCTCCCCTTGTGGGAGAAGGTGGCGCGAAGCGCCGGATGAGGGGTTTTCTCCGCAAACTCAGCGCTGCGTTGGAGGAGGGAGACCCCTCACCCGTCTCGCCGCTACGCGGCGAGCCCCCTCTCCCACAAGGGGAGAGGGGAAGAGAAAACTACGCCACCGCTACCGTCAGATTCACGCCGTCCACCTGCACCACCTTCACGCGCGTCCCGGCCGGCGTATCGGGACCTGCGACGCGCCAGACCGTGTCGCCGATGCGCATGGTGCCGTTGCCGTCGACGATCGGCTTCTCCAGCGTGAACTCACGGCCGAGCAGCGCCTCGGTGCGCTTGTTGAGGAAGGGGCTTGCGCTTGCATCGGGCCTCGGCCGGGCGAGCCGCCGCCACACCGGCACGGCGGCGGCAGCGAAGATCGCGAACATCACGAGCTGAGTCTGCCAGGACAGATGAACGGCGAACGAGATCAGGCCCACCAGCAAAGCGGCGAGCCCGAGCCAGAACAGGAATACGCCCGGTGCGATCGTCTCCAGCGCCATCAGGATGAAGGCAAAGATCAGCCAGTTCCAGGTGCCGAGCGATACGAACGTGTCGGTCATGATACGACCTCTGAATATTGACGCATGCCGTTTTCAAAAGAACCGCGTCATGCGCCGGTGACTATCCCTGCCGCGGCGGCACCGCCGGCGGCGTACTGCCGGTCGGAGGCACAGAGCCCGGGCGGCGAGCAGCGGCAGCCGCAGACGCCGCGCTTTCGCCGAACGTTGCTTTCGCGATCTCGCCGATGCCGGCGAGCGAGCCGAGCATGCTGGTGGCTTCGATCGGCAGCATGATGATCTTCTGGTTCGGCGAGTCCGCGAACTGGCCGAACGCCTTGATATATTTGTCGGCGATAAAATAGTTCAACGCCGCGACGTCGCCCTTGGCGATGGCTTCACTGACCATCTGCGTCGCCTTGGCCTCGGCCTCCGCGGACCGCTCGCGGGCCTCGGCGTCGCGGAACGCGGCTTCCTTGCGGCCCTCGGCCTGGAGGATCTGGCCCTGCTTGGCGCCTTCCGCGCGCAGGATCTCCGACTGTCGCTGGCCTTCGGCGGCCAGAATGTCGGCGCGCTTGACGCGCTCCGCCTTCATCTGGCGGCCCATCGCCTCGACGAGATCGGCGGGCGGCACGATGTCCTTGATCTCGATGCGGTTGACCTTCAGGCCCCAGGGCGAGACCGCCGCATCGACGACGCGCAACAGGCGCTCGTTGATCTCGTCGCGATGCGACAGCACCTGGTCGAGATCCATCGCGCCCATCACCGAGCGGATGTTGGTCATGGTCAGGACCGTGATGGCCTGGGTCAGGTTGGAGACCTCGTAGCTCGCCTTGGCGGCGTCGAACACCTGGTAGAAGGCGACGCCGTCCACCGTCACGGTGGCGTTGTCCTTGGTGATCACCTCCTGCTCGGGAATGTCGATCACCTGCTCCATCATGTTGATCTTGCGCCCGACGCGATCGAAATAGGGCACGATCAGGTTGAGCCCGGGGCTCAGCGTCTGGGTGTACTTGCCGAACCGCTCGATGGTCCAGTCATAGCCCTGCGGGACGGTCTTCACGCCGGCAATCAGCGTGACGATGACGAGCAAAACCAGAACAATCGCGAAAATGTCGAAACCGCTCATATTTCCTCCAAGGCGGGAAAAAGCCCTTTCCCGCGCTGTCATTGGTCGGGAACGCGACCTTACTGGTTCAGCGGTTACGATTCACGTCGGCATTCGGACGATTCTGCACAAGACGAACTCGGGGGGAAACGGTCATGATATGTATTTCCGAAAGGCTCTTGAAAGCGTCCGGGCGCAGACCTAACGGCGAAAGTTAACGAATCCGGACATGTCGTCCGTCACGGACGACTTTATTCGATGACGTCGTTCGCGGTTGCGAGCAAGCCTGGGGGAATGGTGACGCCAAGCGCCTTGGCGGCCTTGAGGTTGACCGCGAGCTCGAACTTGGTGGGGTTCTGCACCGGCAGGTCGGCTGCCTGCGCGCCCTTCAGGATGCGATCGATGTAGCCCGCGGCACGGCGGAGCTGCTCGGCGCTGTCGGTGCTGTAGGACATCAGCCCGCCCTCGTCGACGAAGGTGCGGCTCCAGAACACCGCAGGCACGCGCGCCTCTCTGACCGCCGCGAGCAGATGCGCGCGGTTGGCCATGGTGAAGAAGTCCGGCAGGATCAGCAGGCCGCCGTCTTTGCGCGAGGCCAGCGCCGCGATCGAGGCTGCGTCATGGACCGGCGCGGGCTCGACCGTCACGTGAAGCGTCCGTGCGGCGTCCTCGATCGTGCGCAGCATGAGGGCAGCGAACGGCGCGGTGGCGGGATTGTAGACGACGAAGACGCGGGACACTTTCGGCGTCACTTGCGTCAGCATCTCCAGCCATTTGCCGGCCAGCGGGCCGTCGTAATCGGTGAAGCCGGTGATGTTGCCGCCGGGATGGGCGAGGTTCTGGACGAAGCCCTGGCTGACGGGATCGGTGACCACGGCGAACACGATCGGGATCATCGCGGTGCGCCGGCGCAGCTCTTCGACCGAGGGCGTGCCGACCGCGAGCAGGATGTCGGGCTTGAGCGCGATCAGCTCGTCGGCGAGCCCGGCGATCCGCGCCCGGTCGCCGGCGCCGCTGCGCCAGTCGATCCTGAGATTGCCGTGCTCTTTCCAGCCATGGGCGGCGAGCGCCTCGACCAGGATGGCGCTGCGCGTCTGCCCGATCGCATCGTCGGCGGCCGTGACCGAGAGCACGCCGAGCCGCCGCGTCGCATTCGCCTGCTGCGCCTGTGCCGAAGCCGGCAGCACGACGATCGTCCCAAGAAGCGCCAGACACGCGCGGCGGTTCAAGGGGCGAACCATCAGATCCAGGCTCACTATATCCAGCCCTGGAGCTCGCGCAGCACCAGGGTGCGGATCACGTCCATGCCGGGTTCGCTGTCGTTGAGGCAGGGGATCGCGGAAAACTGCTCGCCGCCATTGTGCTTGAAGATCTCGGCATTCTCCTGCGCGATCTCCTCCAGCGTCTCCAGGCAGTCAGCGGCAAAACCCGGCGTCACCACCGCGATGCGGCGCACGCCCTCTTTCGCGAGCCGCTCCATCGTCTTGTCGGTGTAGGGCTGGAGCCACTCGTCATTGCCGAAGCGCGACTGGAAGGTCAGCAGCAATTTTGATGCGTCCACGCCGAGCCGGCGGCGCAGCGCCTCGGTCGTGGCGATGCAATGCTCCTGATAGGGATCGCCCTTGTCGACATAGGATTTCGGCATGCCGTGGAAGGAGGCGACGATCAGCTCCGGCTTGAACGGCAGGGTTGCCAGATGCGTCTCGATCGAGACGGCGAGCGCCTCGATATAGGCCTCGTCCTCGTAGTACGGCGGCGTCACCCGCAGCGTCGGCTGCGCACGCAGGCGGGCGAGCACGCGGAACACCTCGTCGCAGACGGTCGCCGAGGTCGAGGCGGAATATTGCGGATAAAGCGGGACCGCGAGGATGCGGTCGCATCCCTCCGCGATCAGCGCGTCGATGCCCGACTTGATCGAGGGATTGCCGTAGCGCATCGCCCAGTCCACCACGACATGATCGCGATCCGACAGCGCGGCGGCGAGCTTGTCGCTTTGCGACCGCGTGATGGTCTTCAGTGGCGACTCGTTCTTCTCGTTGTTCCAGATCTTCTGGTAGTCGAGCGCCTTGGTGCGGGGACGGCTGCGCAGGATGATCCCGTTCAGCACCACCTTCCAGACCAGGCCCTGGTCCTCGATGACCCGGGCGTCCGAGAGGAATTCCTTGAGATAGACCCGCACCCCCGGCGCATCGGCCGTATCGGGCGTGCCGAGATTGACCAGGAGCACGCCGACCCGCTTCTGGCCGGACTGGACGGTTGGCTGTGTGGTCTCGTTGGGAGCGGCGGTCGACATGATCAGTTGCGTCGCGCGTTGCACCGAACTTGTCAAGATGAGCCCGGTTTCGCTAGGGTCGCACCCAAGCGGGGGAGGGAAGATGACACTCGCGGAATGGTGCGTATTCGGAGCGCTGCTGCTCTACCTTGCGACGATCGCCTCGATCAAATGGATCCGGTTTCGCGGGTTCGACAATTCCCGGCCGCGCGATCCCGCCTTCTATGAGGACGCCATCGCGCAGCGCGCGCTCGGCGCCCACCAGAACGGCATCGAGACCTTTCCGTTCTTCGCCTTCGCGGTGCTGCTCGCCGAATTCAGGGACTCGCCGCAGCGGCTGATCGACGAGCTCGCGGTGCTGTTCCTGATCGTGCGGATCGCCTACGTGCTGACCTATCTCGGCAACCGCCCGACGCTGCGCTCGATCCTCTGGAGCATCGGCTTTGCGATCAATCTCGTGATCTTCTTCATGCCGATGCTGAAGCGGTTCTTGCCGGTGTGAGGGGCGCGCGCCCTTCAACCCGTCATCCTGAGGTGCGAGCCCCGCGGTGCAAAGCACCGTGAGGTGAGCCTCGAAGGATGACGGTGATAGTTGATCGTAGCCCGGATGGAGCGAAGTGCTCCGGTCAAAAACACGTCGTCCGTTCGGCGGCGATGTAGCCGAACAACAGGCCGACGCCGAACAGCAGCACGAGACCTGCGGCACCGAATTCGATGCCGCGCATGAACAGCGCGCCGCCGCCGTCACGCCCTGCGCTCAGGCGGGCGGCAATGTCCTTGGCGGAGACGGCGACGACGGCAATGGCCGCGACCGTGATCGCGGTGCCGAGCCCCATCAGGAAGGTCGCGGCGATGCCGGCCCAGAACAGGCCCTGGGCCAGCGCGAACACCAGCACCAGGATCGCACCCGAGCAAGGGCGGATGCCGACGGTCAGGATCGCGGCGAACCCGCGCCGCCAGCCACCGGGGCCGGCCAGCTCGCTCGGCGCCGGGCCGTGGGAATGGCCGCAATGCTCGTCGTGGACGTGGTCGTGCCCGTGATCGTGATGGGCGTGACCATGATCATGGTGATCGTGATCATGATGATCATGCGCCTCACGATGGTGGTGATGGCCGTGATCATGGTGCTGCGGCACGCCTGCGATCGCCGGCACCGGCTGGGTCGCCTGAAGCGCGCGGATGAAGGCGCCGCCTTTGACCCAGACCAGCCGCAGGCCGAACAGCGCGATCAGGCCATAGCTCGCGATCTCGATCATGCCTTCGGCCTTGCACATGGTCTTGGCCGTCGCATTCAGGATCCAGGCCGAGATGCCGACGATCAGGATCGCGACCACCGACTGCATCAGGGCCGAGGCAAACGAGAGCGCGATCCCGCGCCGCGCGGTCTCGCGGTTGGCGACGAGATAGGAGGCGATCACCGCCTTGCCGTGGCCGGGGCCGGCGGCATGGAAGATGCCATAGGCAAATGAGATGAAGAGCAGCGTCCACACCGCCGAACCGTCGGACTTGGCGGCGCGGATGGTCGCCGACATCTGGCGATAGAATTCCGACTGTTTTGCCAATAGCCAGCCTATGAGGCCGCTGGCCTCGGGCTCGGCCGCCGGCGCGGGTTTCGGTGCGCCGAACGGATTTTGCGCGAGGAGATCGTGAAGCGCGGCATCGGCCACGCCGAGCACGAGGACAACCGCAGCACCGGCGAGCAGCCCGCGGGCAAGCGGCGAATGCAGGCTACCGGTCAAGGGCAATCCACCGTGATCTTGTTGGCGAACATCATGCCGAAATTGCTGTTCTCGCCGTTCAGGAAGGTCTGCTCGTTGAGCTTCTGGGCGGTGGCCGAGCCGTCGTTCGGCCGGTCCAGCTTCATCTGGCAGCCGGCGGGCGCGCCGACCAGCTTGACCGGATTGTCCTTGGCCATCTGGAAGTCGATGAAGAAGGAACGGTCGAACACTTCGAGCACCAGTTGCTTGGGCTTGACCGGGTTCTTCAGCGGCAGCGTGAAGTGCAGGGTCAGCACCGTATCCTTGTAGTCGAGGAAGTAGTCGACCGGCTCCTGGAATCGCTCCTTCTTGCCGTCCGCTCGCGCGAAGGTGAAGTAGGCATATTCCTTCAGCGACTCGACATTGGTCTGCGCCAGCGGCCCGAGCTCCTCGCGCGTATAGGCGCCCTTGGTCTTGCTCTCGAGCCCCTGCACCGCATAGGCCGAGAACATGTCGTCGAAGGTCCAGGCGTGGCGCACGCCGGTGATGCTGCCGTCCGCGGCGTAAAGCAGCTCGCTGGTCGCGGTGATCCAGACATGCGGATGCGCGCGCGCCGCACCCGCCGCGAGCGTGAGGACGGCGGCGAGCAACAGGCCGAGCAGGGCGCGCATACCCATCAGGCCGCCCTGGCGTCGTCGAGCAGGCCGCGGCGGCGGAGCAGTGCGTCGGGCTCCGGCGGGCGGCCGCGGAAGGCCTCATAGGCGGCCTCCGGATCGACCGATCCGCCCGAGGAGTAGATGTCGTCATGCAGACGTTTTGCGACGGCTGGATCGAAGATGTCGCCGGCCTCCTCGAACGCGCCGAAGGCGTCGGCGTCCATCACCTCCGACCACATATAGCTGTAATATCCGGCGGCATAGTGGTCGCCGGTGAAGATGTGACCGAACTGCGTGGGCCGATGACGCAGCGCGATCTCCTCGGGCATGCCGATCTTCTCCAGCTCCTTCTTCTCGAAGGCCCGTACATCGCTGGCCGCCGCGGCCGGCTGGGTGTGGAATTCGAGGTCCACCAGCGCCGAGGAGACGAACTCGACCGTGGCAAAGCCCTGGTTGAATTTTCGCGCGGCGAGGAAGCGCTGGAGCAGGTCGTCCGGCAGCGGCTCGCCGGTCTGGTAGTGGCGGGCGAATTGCTGGAGCACCTCGGGCCGTTCCTGCCAGTGCTCGTAGAGCTGCGACGGCAGCTCGACGAAGTCGGTGAACACGGAGGTGCCCGACAGCGATGGATAGGTCACGTTGGACAGCATGCCGTGCAGGCCGTGGCCGAACTCGTGGAACAGGGTGCGGGCGTCGTCAGGCGACAGCAGCGAGGGCTCGCCGCCGGCCCCCTTGGCAAAATTGCAGATATTGAGAACGAGCGGCGCGACGTCGCCGTCGAGCTTCTGCTGGTCGCGCAGCGAGGTCATCCAGGCGCCGGAGCGCTTCGACGGCCGGGCGAAGTAGTCGCCATAGAACAGCGCCTTGTGCTTGCCGTCCCGCCCCTTCACCTCCCAGACCCGGACGTCCGGGTGCCAGACCGGCACGTCCTTGCGCTCCTCGAAGGTGATGCCGAACAGGCGCGTGGCGCAGTCGAAGGCGGCGGCGATCATGTGGTCGAGCGCGAGATACGGCTTGATCGCAGCGTCGTCGAAATTGGCCCGCTGAAGACGGAGCTTTTCGGCGTAGAAGCGCCAGTCCCACGGCGCGAGCTTGAAATTGCCGCCCTCTTCCGTGATCAGCGTCTGCATCTCGTCGCGATCGGCGAGCGCCCGGGCGCGCGCCGGCTTCCAGACCCGCTCGAGCAGCCCCCGCACCGCTTCCGGCGTCTTGGCCATGGAGTCCTCGAGCCGGTAGGCGGCGTAGGTCGGATAGCCCAGCAGGTTCGCGCTCTCCTCGCGCAGCTTCAGGATCTCGACGATGGTCGTATTGTTGTCGTTGGCGTTGCCGTTGTCGCCGCGCGCAGTGAAGGCCTTGTAGACCTTCTCGCGCAGGTCGCGCCGGGCCGAACTCTTCAGGAACGATTCGACCGAGGAACGTGACAGCGTGACGATAGCCTTGCCGGCGATGCCGCGCTCTTCCGCCGCAGCCTTGGCACTGGCGACGAAGCTCTCCGGCAGGCCCTGGCGGTCGGCTTCCCCTAACTCCATGAACCATTCCTGCTCGTCGCCGAGCAGATGATGGCTGAAGCCGGTGCCGAGCTGGGCGAGCCTCTCGTTGATCTCGGCCATCCGCGTCTTGGCCTCCTCGGAGAGGCCGGCGCCGGCGCGGTGGAAGCGGGTATAGGTGCGCTCCAGCAGGCGGAGCTGTTCGGGCGAAAGACCCAGATTGGCGCGGTTCTCGTGCAGCTGGGCGATGCGACCAAACAGCACGGCGTTCATCATGATCGGATTCCAGTGCCGCGCCATCCGCAAGGAAACCTCCTTGTCGATCTCCAGGATGGCCGGGTTGGAATGCGCCGAGACGAGGTCATAGAACACCGCCGCCACCTTGCTCAGCAGCTTGCCCGAGCGCTCCAGCGCCGTGATGGTGTTGGCGAAGTCGGGCGCGGCCGGGTCGTTGGTGATCGCCGCGATCTCGGCGGAATGGTCGGCGAAGGCCTGCTCGAAGGCCGGCAGGAAGTGCTCCGGCGTGATCTCGTCGAAGGGCGGGGTCGCGAACGGCGTCACCCAGGCCTTCAGCAGCGGGTTGGTCTCTGGGTCCGTAGTTTGGCGGGTTTCTGACATCGCAAGTCCCGGTTTTCGAGCTGGTTTGTTGCGGCCAGCTATAGCACGCGATCGGGCTTTTTTGGGCCATTTGGCCTTGCTCCCGCCCGCCTTTTCGGAGAGATTGCGGCCCTCGAAGACTAGGGATCCCTGAGCCCCATGAACGCGCCTTCCTCTTCCCGCCAGATCGTCTGGCCCAGCGTCATCACCGTCATCAGCGCCGCCATCCTGATCGGCGCGGAGGTGTTCGGCGCGGCCTTTGCCGGCGGCTGGGCGCTCGCGATCCTGTTCGGTTTAGGCGATCAGGGCGCGCACATCCTCCAGGCCGTGCTGTTCGCACTCGGCGTGCTGGTGATGACCGCGTTCGTCCGCGCCGCGCAGCGCGTCGAGCCCTTCACGAAGCGCGGCTGACGCTCGCTCGCGCGCGCGAGACACGCGCGCAGGCTTGAAAACTTAACGCACGTTCATCTTCCGCGTCGCTCGCGCAACACTGCGCAAGCAGATGTTAGGCAAATCTGTTCTCAGCCTAAAAAAATTGTTGCGAAGCAGAGTCAAAACGCTTATGTGCGCTCTTGCCCAATTTCGCACGTGCCTGTGGTCGTGTGTCAGTCGGTAGGTATCCGGACAAGAGGCCGGACAGCCGCCAAGGGGTGAAGAAGCCGAGGGGCTCTTCGGAAGTGCGGAAGTCAAAAGACCGAAAGGTCGGACGACGAAGCAAACCCGGAGCGTCCAGCATCTCTCTCAAGAGATGCCATGTCGAAGGTGACTTCACTCTTTGCAACCGTGACTGGCAGCCGGAGGCGAACCGGCGCACCCCGCTCTCAACGGGGGACGCGACTTAAAGCAACGACGGATCGGGCTTTTTTGGTCTCTACCGGCAGTCCAACGCCGGCGCGGGCTACTGAAAAGGCTTGTCCTTCATTGCCAGGTGTGCGGGCGGGAAATTCCCAACCAATCCACGGCAGCACAGTCTGGTTTGAGTCTTTTGGCTTCGTTGCGCCTCCATCGCGCAATCCGGCCAGAGCGCTCTTATCCGACGTCATTTTTTGAACGGATCCCCGTCGCTGGGCCGTTTGGGAGAGTGCTATGACCGAACGTATTCAGGAATTCCTGCGCAATCGCCGCAGCGAGGGCCGGGACACCGAGCCGTGCCTCGTCGTCGACCTCGAGGTCGTGCGCGACAATTACCAGACCTTTTCCAAGGCGCTGCCCGACAGCCGCGTGTTCTATGCCGTCAAGGCGAACCCGGCGCCGGAAGTGCTGGCCCTGCTCGCCTCCATGGGCTCCTGCTTCGACACCGCGACCGTCGCCGAGATCGAGATGGCGCTGGCCGCTGGCGCTACGCCCGACCGCATCTCCTTCGGCAACACGATCAAGAAGGAGCGCGACATCGCGCGCGCCTTCGCGCTCGGCATTCGGCTGTTCGCGGTCGATTGCGCCGCCGAGGTCGAGAAGATCGCCCGTGCCGCTCCCGGCGCGAAGGTGTTCTGCCGCATCCTCTATGACTGCGCCGGCGCCGAGTGGCCGCTGTCGCGCAAGTTCGGCTGCGACCCGGAGATGGCCGTCGACGTGCTGGACGTCGCCAAGCGCCTGGGCCTGGAGCCGTGCGGCATCTCCTTCCATGTCGGCTCGCAGCAGCGCAAGGTGAAGGCGTGGGACCGTGCGCTGGCGATGGCCTCGCAGGTGTTCCGCGACTGTGCCGAGCGCGGCATCAACCTCTCCATGGTCAACATGGGCGGCGGCTTCCCGACCAAGTACCTGAAGGACGTGCCGCCGGTGGTGACCTACGGCCGCTCGATCTTCCGCGCGCTGCGCAAGCACTTCGGCAACCAGATCCCGGAGACCATCATCGAGCCGGGCCGCGGCATGGTGGGCAACGCCGGCATCATCGAGTCCGAGGTCGTGCTCATCTCGAAGAAGAGCGACGAGGACGAGGTGCGCTGGGTCTATCTCGACATCGGCAAGTTCGGCGGCCTGGCCGAGACCATGGACGAGTCGATCCGCTACGCCATCCGTACCGCCCATGACGGCGCGGACATGACGCCGTGCGTGCTCGCGGGACCCACCTGCGACAGCGCCGACGTGCTGTACGAGAAGAACCCGTATCCGCTACCGGTGACGCTCGAGATCGGCGACAAGGTGCTGATCGAAGGCACCGGGGCCTATACGTCGACCTACTCGTCGGTGGCGTTCAACGGCATCCCGCCGCTGAAGACCTACCACATCTGATCCGCCTCTCTGTCTGAGGCCTGACGAACCCGGGAGCCGGCTTGCCGGCTCCTCCCTCACATTTCTGATTTCTGACGACGTCTTGAGCCGGCGTGCTGATCGCATGTCGGTTCAAGCGGGGACTGACGCGCCATGACTGCTTTTCGGAAGCCACAAGTCGCCCTCACTTCGAAAGCCGCTCCGTTCGCGATCCGTGCGGAGCGTGCTGCCGACGTCGCCGCCCGTGAAGCGCTGCTCGATGCCAGCTTTGGCGAGAACCGCCATGGCCGCACCTGCCAGCGCCTGCGCGACGGACGTGCACCTGCCTCAGGCCTTGCCCTGTCGGCTGTGCGCGAGGGGACACTCGTGGGAACCGTGCGGCTGTGGCACGTCAGCGCCGGAGGCAGGCCCGCTCTGGTCCTCGGACCGCTGGCGGTGGACCCTGCCTGCCGCGAGCTCGGGATCGGCGCCGCGCTGATGCAACAAGCGCTGGCCGCCGCCCGGGCGCGCGGGCATGCCGCCGTGATCCTGCTTGGCGATGCCCCCTACTATGCGCGTTTCGGCTTCTCGGCCGAGAGGACCGGCGCACTGATGCTGCCCGGCCCGTTCGAGCGAGACCGCCTGCTGGCGATCGAATTCCAGGCCGGTGCGCTGGATGGCGCCGAGGGGATGATCGTCCCGACCGGCGCGGCCCTGGCCAAACGGAGGGTGGTTCGCCCCCTCCAGGCGCACGCGGCCTAAGGGATTGCCATGATGGCGACGACCGAAGCTGCAGTGAGCAGCAACGCCCGGTCGCGCCCGCGCCAAGCTCACTTCCTTTGGGGTTGCGCAGGCCCCGGAAACACCCTTTAACCCCGCGAAACACCTCTTTCAGTCGAGACCGAACATGTCCCGTCGCCTGATCTCCACCGGCTCCCCGTTCGAGAAGACCGCCGGCTACAGCCGCGCCGTGGTCGACGGCGACTTCGCCTTCGTCGCGGGAACCACCGGCTATGACTACACCACGATGACGATGCCGGCCGATGTCACGAGCCAGTCACGCAACTGCTTCAAGACCATCGAAGCTGCCCTGAAGGAGGGCGGTTTCGAGATGGCCGACATCGTCCGCGTGACCTACTACCTCACCGACATCAAGGATGCAGACGCGCACTTTGCCGTTTGCGGCGAAGTCCTCGGCGACATCCGCCCAGCGGCAACGCTCCTCGTCGTCTCGGCGCTCTACAAGCCCGAGATGAAGGTCGAGATCGAAGCGACCGCCAAGCGCCGCAGCGCCTGATCCACCCCTCACCCTTTGTCCGTCAGCACGTTCCGGAGAAACCATCCCATGAGCCCCGCCTCGCAGATCTACGCGAAGATCACTGGTCCCATCGTCATGGTCGGCTTCGGCTCCATCGGCAAAGGCACGCTGCCGCTGATCGAGCGGCATCTCGACTACGACAAGTCGCGCGTCACCGTGATCGATCCCAAGGACGAGGGCCGCAAGGCACATTGCGAGAAGCACAATGTCCGCTTCATCCAGAAGGGCGTGACCAAGGACAATTACCGCGAGTTGCTGACCCCGCTGCTCACCGAGGGCGGCGGCCAGGGCTTTTGCGTCAATCTCTCGGTCGATACCGGCTCGACCGACATCATGGAGCTCTGCAACGAGCTCGGCGCTCTTTATATCGATACCGTCAACGAGCCCTGGCTCGGCTTCTATTTCGATTCGTCGAAGGGCCCGGAAGCGCGCTCCAACTACGCCCTGCGCGAAGTGACGCTGGCCGCCAAGAAGGCGCGCCCGGCGGGCTCGACCACGGCCGTCTCCTGCTGCGGCGCCAATCCCGGCATGGTGTCCTTCTTCGTCAAGCAGGCGCTGCTCAATGTCGCCGCCGACCTGAAGCTCAATGCCCCCAAGCCGAAGACCAAGGCCGAATGGGCGGACCTGATGCGGCAGGCCGGCATCAAGGGCATCCACATCGCCGAACGCGACACCCAGCGCTCCAAGAAGCCGAAAGAGCCTGACGTCTTCGTCAACACCTGGTCGGTGGAAGGCTTCCTGTCGGAAGGCGTGCAGCCGTCCGAGCTCGGCTGGGGCACCCATGAAAAATGGATGCCCGAGAATGCGCGGACCCACGAAGCCGGCTGCGGCGCCGCCATCTATCTGATGCAGCCCGGCGCCAACACGCGCGTGCGCACCTGGTGCCCGACCCGCGGCGCGCAGTACGGCTTCCTCGTCACCCACAACGAGTCGATCTCGATCGCCGATTACTTCACGGTGCGTGACGCCTCGGGCAAGGCGGTCTATCGGCCGACCTGCCACTACGCCTATCATCCGGCTGACGATGCCGTGCTGTCGCTGCATGAGATGTTCGGCCGCGCCGCGAAGATGCAGGAAAAGCACCACATCCTCGATGAGAACGAAATCGTCGACGGCATCGACGAGCTCGGCGTGCTGCTGTTCGGCCATGACAACAATGCCTACTGGTACGGCTCGCAGCTCTCCATCGAGGAGACCCGCAAACTGGCGCCCTATCAGAACGCCACCGGCCTGCAAGTGACCTCCGCCGTGCTCGGCGGCATGGTGTGGGCGCTGGAAAACCCGAACGAGGGCATCGTCGAAGCCGACGAGATGGATTTCGATCGCCTGCTGGAAATCCAGCTGCCCTATCTCGGCCCGGTGAAGGGTTTCTACACCGACTGGACGCCGCTGACGGACCGTCCAGGACTGTTTCCGGAAGATATCGATACCAGCGATCCCTGGCAGTTCCGGAATATTCTGGTGCGTTGACCCCGAAGGGGTCATCCCGGGATGCGCGCCAGGCGCGCGGACCCGGGATCTCGAAGTTCCTAGCAAGAGATTCTCAGGTGCGCGAGTGCGCACCATAGTTCATCGCTGGCGCGATGCCCCGGAATGACGTTCGTTACTTGGCCATGTAATCGAACGCCACGCTGCCGAGCCCGAGCGTCAGGTCCGCTTTGAAATGCAGCGCCGAGATCACCTCGCGCACCGGCAGGCGGGCGACGTCGCAGAGTGCGTGGGGAAACAGGCCGAGTGCGGCAGGGCCAGTCCACGCTTCCTTCAGCACGACGTCATCGAGATGAAAGCGCACCAGCTCGCAGATCCGCGGGCTGCCGTCGACATGCGGGATGATCTTCAGGATGAAGTTCGGCGACGCCATCGACTTCAGCACCGTGTCGTGGTCGACCTTGTGGTGCTTGTAACCCATCGTGGCCGAAGCGCAGAGTACCGAGCCGTAATGCAGCGAGCCGACCAGGACGTCGCTCTCGACCTCGATCTTGGGCCTCGCGAGCTTCTTCGGAAAGCCCCACAACTCGCGGCCGCCGGCGATCGGGGCCTCGTCGTCCAGATACATCGCGTGGGTGTAGCCGCCCTCCTCGCCCTTGAAGCGGACCGGGATCACCTGCCCGGTTTCGGTGTAGTCGCCGAATCCGGTCGAGTCTGGCATGCGAATGAATTCGTATTTCACCAACGGCTCCGCCACCTCAAGCGGCTCGGGCACGATGGTGGCGAGGGCTTCGGGATCGGTCCTGTAGGTGATGATGAAATACTCGCGGTCGAAGAAGCGATATGGCCCCGGCGGAAATGCCGGATTGGTGAGCGGCATCGAATAAGCGGTGCGGCGGACGTCTTCGATCTTCATGGGAGGCCCCATCTGTCGTTGGCGTGACGGATTATGGATCGGGCCGCCTGCCGATGCGAGATCGTATAATTAGCATCGGTCGTCAAATGCGCGTCACAATATGCCGGCCGTCGGGCTACTTCTCCCTGATCGGCGGCGCGATCTTCTCCGCGGGCGCCGCCGGCAGTGCCGGCTTGGTGGCTGCGCCTTGCGTCTTCGGATCGGGGCGCGCGGGCTCGGGCGCCGGTGTGGTCGGCCGGTCTCCGCCGGGCTTTGATTCAGCCGGAGTCTTGCTCTGATCGTCGGACGGCGTGCCCTGGAGCGGCCCTGTCGCCTGCGCCGTCTGCATCCGGCTCTCGGCGCGGATTTGCGCCAGCGACAGGCCTGACACCACGACGCCGGCAGCAAACAGCGAACAGGCGATCATCAGGTCGATTTTCAGTCTGCGCTTGTCATATTGGCCGGGCATGTCGATCACCGCCTTTGTCCGCGGGATCAACGAAATTGGAGCGCACCGGTTCCGCCGCGGCTAGCGAGCCGCCGGGAACTGAAACTGACGGGGAACCCCAAGCGGATCTTCGATTGTGAGCGTGGCGTTAGTCCCGTCGTCAGCGATGGCGATCTTCGGCGCGGGCTCTTTGTACCAGTAAATCCAATTTGACGCGCTCCATCTTACTCCCGGCCAATCCGCGCTGACCATGTCCCGTTCAAGCAAGCGATCGCCCGACTTGGAAAAAACAACGAGTTGGCACGGATTCCAAAGCATGATGTGCGAAAGCCCGACAACGTATTTCAGATTGGGCGAAATCCAGATGTATGTCAGTGCCGGAACGGGGCGGCGAAATAACTCTGTACCGGTCGTGGTGTCGTGCAAGCGCAGATAGGAATAGTCATTGTCCGCGGTGAAGGGGTCTCTTGTCGAAGAGATCATCTTCCAGCGTGATTTTTCGCTACTATAGCCCCAATCGTGATGATGTTCGGCGCGAAGCGTCCCCGCCTCAGCCGAGATATCGACGACGCCCTCATAGCCGATTCTGTCGGCATGCGCCGGAGCGATGAACGGCACAACTGACGAGAGCGCAATCCGCAGGATTGCTAGGCGGCACAATCGCATAAACAGTCCGCGAGCCTGTTCGGCCATGCCCTCAGTCCGTTGTGCTGACTTCCCAGGTGGCGTGGCGCACGCCCGGCAGGTGCTGAAGATCGGTCGCCACCGCGTTCAGCTCGTTCGGATCGACCGCGGTCGCGACCAGCTTTGCGACGATCTCGATCAGATCGTCCCCGGTCTCGACCACGTCGATATCGGCCACCGGATATTTTGCGCCCTCGAGCTTCTCGACCAGCCGGTCGCGCATGTCGGGCAAGGCATCCGCCGCCACCGCGAGCTTGAAATAGTAGGTCGCCTCCGAAGTCTTCTCGTTCAGCGGAATGCGGTTGATGGCGTTGACCAGCGGGCGCAGCATGGTGTTGCCGGCGATGACGAACACGGTCAGCGCGGCCGCCTGCGCGACCATGTCGGCGCCGGCGCAGGAGCCGACCGCGGCCGAGGCCCACAGCGTCGCCGCGGTGTTGAGCCCGCGCACGTCCATGCCCTGCTTCATGATAACGCCGGCGCCGAGGAAGCCGATGCCGGAGACGACGTAGGAGATCACGCGCACCGCGCCGTCGGCCCCGGTCAGGTGCATGGCGAGATCGACGAAGGCGGCCGCACCCACCGCGACCAGCACGTTGGTGCGCAGGCCCGCGGTGCGCTGGCGATACTGCCGCTCGGCGCCGATCAGCGTGCCCAGCACGAAGGCCGTGAACAGGCTGACCAGCGTGTCGGCGAAATCAGCAATCTGGAACGTCGTCAGAAACCGCATGGCCCCCTATACGGCCGGAACGATGACAGTTCAAAGCTCCAGCAGGCCGCCGTCCCCATTTTCATCCGCAAACGCCAGCAGCGTGCCCTTGGCGTTCCAGGCGAGCGCCGCCACCGGCGGTGTGCCATTGCGGCGGACCAGGATCTCGGCGCCGTCCTCCAGCCGCACCATCAGCACGGTGCCGTCGCTGTAACCGGCGGCGAGGATGTCGTTCTTGGGATGGCAGGCGACGACCGAGACGCGCGCCTGCAGCGGCGCGAGCATCGCGGGCTCCTTGCCCATCGGGCCGTCCTTGCTGCCGAACGGCCACAGGATGACGGTATCGGCGCCCGAGGTCGCAAGCGCCTTGCCGCCCGCGCTCCAGGACATCGAGCGAACGCGGCCGGGATAGCCGGTCATGCGCATGTGGCGGTTATCGGCCAGCCGCCAGCCGTGCAGCGCCGGTTCGTGCATCGCGGTGACCAGGAATTTGTTGTCCGGGCTGAAGGTCACCGCGTGATGCGAGCCGGCCCAGGGCAGGAATTCGGCTGATGCCGCCATGTTCGGAAACCACAGCGTCGCGCCGTTGTAATGCGCAATCGCGAGCCGAAGGCCCTTCGGCGCGAACGCAAGCCCGCCGACGGTCGAGGGCACCTCGAGCGACTTCTCCTCGGTCTTGCCGCTCTTGACGGTCGCCGTCTTGCCGGCGGACCAGGCGAAGGCCCCGTCCGCGTGCAGCGCCACCGCGTCGATCCAGCGGCGCTTGGGGTCGGTGGCGAGCAACGTCACCTCGCCCTTGGCATCGAGCGACACGACCTTGCCGTCGTCGCCGCCCATGACGAGGCGCTTGCCGTCGGACGCGGTCGAGAGAATGCCGCCGCCGTGGACGGCGACGGTGGTGATCTCGCCCTGGCTATCGACGAACGCGACGTTCTCCTCGCCGCCGACGAAGGCGGCGCGGTCACCGAGGAAATGCACCGACGTCACGCCCATGCCGAGCGCGACCGGCTTGACGCGGTCGGTGACGGAGACGATCGAGGCGGAATCGGGGGCGGGCGTAAACTCTTTCATCACGAGACGATGCAGCTCTCAAAACCCTTGCGGATGGCCTCTTCCGGCAATTCGCGGCCGATGAAGACGAGGCGGCTCTCGCGCGGCTCGCCGTCCTTCCATTTCCGCTGGTGGTTACCCTCCAGCATCATATGGACGCCCTGGAAGACGTAGCGGTCATCGTCGTCGTGGAAGGCGAGTATGCCCTTGGAGCGCAGGATCTTGCCGCCCTCGACCTGCACCAGGTTCTGGAGCCAGGGCATGAACATGTTCGGGTCGAGCGGCTTGTCGGTCTTGAGCGACAGCGATTGCATGTCCTCGTCGTGATAGTGCTTCAGGCCGTGGCCGTGATCGTGGTGATGATGGTCGTGGCCGTGGTGGTGATGATCATGGTCGTGGTCGTGATCGTCGGCCTCCAAAAAGTCCGGCTCGATGTCGAGGATGCGGTCGAGGTCGAACGCGCCGCGGTCGAGCACGTCGGCCAGCGCCACCGAGCAGCGCTCGGTGCGGTGGAGTTTCGCATAGGGGTTGATGGCGCGGATGCGGGCCTCGACCTCGGCGAGCTCACCCTTGGTGACGAGATCGGTCTTGTTCAGCACGATGACGTCGGCAAAGGCGATCTGGTTCTTGGCCTCGGGCGCGTCCTTCAGACGGTCGGACAGCCATTTGGCGTCGGCAACCGTCACCACCGCGTCGAGGCGCGCGTTCTTCTGCACGTCCTCGTCGACAAAGAAGGTCTGGGCCACCGGCGCCGGATCGGCAAGGCCCGTGGTCTCGACGATGATGGCGTCGAACTTGCCCTTGCGCTTCATCAGCCCGTCCATGATGCGCACGAGGTCGCCGCGCACGGTGCAGCAGATGCAGCCATTGTTCATCTCGAACACTTCCTCATCGGCGCCGATGATGAGGTCGTTGTCGATGCCTATCTCGCCGAACTCGTTGACGATGACGGCGTATTTCTTGCCGTGGTTTTCCGAAAGGATGCGGTTCAAAAGCGTTGTCTTGCCGGCGCCGAGATAGCCGGTCAGGACGGTCACGGGAATTTTCTGGGAGGTCGCTTCAGACATAACTACTCCGGGGTCGGGCTCTTTCGCGCGACGCGAGGCGGGGTGGCCCCTGCCCTAGTGGTCAAGCGCGCTGGTCAGGGCCTTTATATTGTGCCTGACCATGTCAATGTAAGTGGGTGCGGACCCCTTTTCACCCGTCAAACCGTCCGAAATCAAGGTCCCGCCGACCTTTGCCCCGGTCTCGGCCGCGATCCGCCGGATCAGGCGGTCGTCGCTGATATTCTCCAAGAATACCGCCGGGATCTTCTGGCCTTTGATCTGGCCAATGATGGCGGCGATGTCCCGCGCGCTGGGCTCGGTTTCGGTGGAGACGCCGAGCGGCGCGATGAACTGGATACCGTATTCGGCAGCGAAATAGCCGAAGGCGTCATGGGTGGAGATCACCTTGCGCCGCTCGGGCGGAATTTTCGCAACGGCCTCGCGCACCTCGCGGTCGAGCGTTTCGAGCTTTTCCAGATAGGCCTTGGCCTGGGCGCGGAAGAACTCCGCGTCCTCGGGATCGGCCGCGGCCAGCGCGTTGGCGATATCCGTCACGTAAACCTTGGCGTTGGGGACGGACTGCCAGGCATGCGGATCGGCAGCCGAGCCAAGCTTCAGGGGCGCGATGCCGGCGCTGGCGGTGACGACCGTTGCCTTGCTGCCGGAGGATTGCACGAGGCGCGGCAGCCAGCCCTCGAGGCCGAGCCCATTGACGACAACGAACTTTGCGTCCGCGATCCGCTTCGCATCGCTTGGCGCCGGTGTGTAGACATGGACGTCGCTGTCGGGGCCGACCAGCGTGGTGACGCTGACCCGGTCTCCACCGACGTTGCGGACGAAGTCGCCGAGGATCGAGAAGCTGGCGACGACGTTGAGCCGTTCCGCGGCATGCAGCGGCGAGGCGGTCAGCAGCAAGGCAAGGAGCAGAAGGAAGCGCATTGCGGTCACGCTTCCAGATGCCGGCCGGGAAACAGTTGCCGGACGATACCGCCGACACGGCCGAACAGCACCGAGACGATGTAGAGCACGGTCGCGACCAGAATGATAGCAGGGCCCGACGGCACGCGGGTCTGGAACGACAGCACGAGGCCGGCATAGCCCGAGACTGCGGCGGCGACGACCGCGATGCAGATCATCGCCGTGAGATCGCGCGACCAGAACCGCGCGATGCCGGCCGGCAGGATCATCAGCCCCACCGCGAGCAGCGTGCCGAGCGCCTGAAAGCCGTTGACGAGGTTGATCACGACGAGCGCGAGGAAAGCGAGATGCGCAGGCCCCCCGGCCCGGCTGACAGTGCGCAGGAACAGCGGATCGACACTCTCGATCACCAGCGGGCGGTAGATCACGGCGAGCACCAGCAGCGTCACCGTGGCGTTGAAGGCGACCACCAGCAGCGTCTGGTCGTCCATCGCGAGGATGTTGCCGAACAGCACGTGCAGCAGGTCGATATTGGTGCCCTTGATCGAGACGATGGTCACCCCCAGCGCCAGCGAGGCCAGGTAGAAGGTCGCGAGCGACGCGTCCTCCTTCAGCCCGGTCGAGCGCGCGACCACACCGGCGAGGATCGCGACCGCAAAGCCCGCGAACAGGCCGCCGGCCGTCATTGCAAACAGATTGAGACCGGAGAGCAGGAAGCCGACCGCCGCGCCCGGCAGGATCGCATGCGCCATGGCATCGCCGACGAGGCTCATCCGTCGCAGCATCAGGAATACGCCGATCGGCGCGCCCGCGAGCGACAGCGCGATCACGGCGGCAAGCGCGCGCCGCATGAACTCAAATTCGGTGAACGGACCGATCAGCGCGTCATGGAGCATTTGCGGTCACGCCGCCCGCGAGCGGGCATCGTCGGCCGCGCAGGCCGCGGCGCTGTCGTCGAACGCCTCGCACATCCGCATCGCGACCATGAGGTTCTCCGGCGTCAGCACCTCCGCCGTCGGGCCCCATGCCACAGGGCCGCGCGCCAGCACCAGGGTCTCGGTGAAATGGCTGCGCACCATCTCCATGTCATGCAGCGCGGCGAGCACCGTGCGGCCCTCGCCGTGCCAGCGCTTCACCAGCGCGAGCAGGTCGGTCGTGGTCTTGCTGTCGATGGCGTTGAAGGGCTCGTCGAGCACGATCAACCGCGCGTCCTGGAGCAACACGCGCGCGAACAGCACGCGCTGCATCTGACCGCCGGAGAGCGTGCCGATCGGGCGGTTCTCGAAGCCATTCAGCCCAACGGCGCCGATCGCGCGGAGGATTTTTTCGCGCGCGGCTTTGCCGATTCCGCCGAACAGGCCGGTGCCGCGCCACAGGCCGGTGCCGACGAAGTCGAACACCGAAATGGGGAAGCTGCGGTCGATCTCCGCGCTCTGCGGCAGATAGGCGATATCGCGGGAGTCGAGCCCGCCGAGATGGATGCTGCCGTCGAGCGGCCTGAGGATGCCGACGATGCCGCGCAGCAGGGTCGACTTGCCGGCGCCGTTCGGGCCGATCACGGCGACCAGCGCACCCGGCGCAACCTCGCCGTTGAGATGGTGCACGGCCGGATGCCGGTCGTAGCCCAGCGTGACGTTGTGGAAATGCAGCGCCGCCATCGTCACCTCATTGCCAGAAAGACGATGCCCCAGAGCACGGCGCAGACGGCAACGGCGGCCGAGAGGCGGCCCGCCATGGTCATGCGCAGGATCGACCAGGGCGCCGCTTGGGCCGGATGCGGCGAGGTCGCGTCATGGACGTGGGCATGGGTGTGGTCGTGCCCGTGCGAATGCGCGTCGCCATGAGAATGGCCGTGGGCATGGTCGTGATGGTGGGCGTGGGACGCGGCGGGAACCATGTCTGGACGTTATATTATAACATTACGCCTGTCCACGCCGGGCTCAGGGCTTGCCGATCACCATCGCGATGGCGGCCGCCACAAACGGGAACGGCACCGAAACGGCGCAACGGAACCAGACGAAACGGGCCGGCATGAACGGGATTTCCCACAAAATCACCCGCTGGAAGGCAAACAGCGCCCAGGCGACGACATAGGCGACCACTTGCGGCACCCCGCCGCCCGACTTCAGCGCCACGGTCCCGATGGAGAAGCCGATCACGGGGCCGCCGGGCGTGGCGGCACCGGCGACCACGGCGGTCGCGACCCCCAGCCAGCCGCTGTCCGGTCCGAGCCAGCCGGTGATCACCTCCTGGGGGATGATGGCGGCGATGTAGCCGGAGCCGATCACCCCCAACGCGATCCGCGGCACGATGTTGATGAAGTCCATCGAGCCTTCGCGCAGCGAGGCCTTGAACACCGGAGGGCCGCGACGGAAGGCGATCAGGCCGACGCCGAAGACCGAGCCCCATAGCAGAATGTCGATGAGGAGCGCCGCGCTCAACTCGCCTCCTCATCGCTGTCACGCTTCGGATAGAGCCGGACATAGACGAAGCGGCCGAGGCCGCCTGCGAGCACCGGCAGCGGCAGCGAGATGACGATCCGCCACAGCGTGAAATCGGTGCCCATGATCGGGATTTCCCAGGCGACCGCCCGGCCGTAGCCGATCAGGGTCCAGCTCACGACCATGGCGATGGTGGCGCCGAAATCGGCGCCGACCGCCAGCAGCGCGCTCGCCACGGGATAGGCGGTGAAGGGACCGCCCGGCAGGATCGCGCCGAAGGCGGTACCGATCAGAAGGCCCTTTAGGCCGGATTGCGGCCCGAGCGAGCGCGAGACTTTCTCGTGCGGCAGGATCTCGGAGATGAAGGCGCCGAGCAGGCAGCCGGCCAGCACGCGCGGCAGGATGCCGCCGAACAGCGAGAGGTCGTGGGTGAGAATGTCCAGAACGCCGTCGGTGCCGTCACGCCGCCACACCAGCGCCGCGCTGACCGCCACCAGGACCGCGATGATGATCGTCGACCAGCCGATCGGCTTGCGCACACGGCCCGGCCGCGGCTCGGACTCCGCGTCCTCGGCAGGCGCCGGGTCTTTCGGGGAAGGGTCTGACAACGGGTGTGGGGCGGCTCGATGGTGATGCCCGTCCTGATTAAGGGCGCCGTCCATGCGATGCAAACGGTACGATCACAGACCGATGCGCGCATGGCGCAGGACTGGTTCAATCAATTCCGCACAGCAAAAAGGCGGCCGCGCATGCGACCGCCTTGTCTGTCATTCCGGGGCGGCGAAGCCGAACCCGGAATCTCGAGATTCCGGGTTCGATGCTACGCATCGCCCCGGAATGACGGAGTAAAGCCTTACGCCTTGTCGAACAGGGACTCGACGTATTCCCAGTTCACGAGGTTCTCGACGAACGCCTTGAGATAGTCCGGACGGCGGTTGCGATAGTCGATGTAGTAGGAGTGCTCCCAGACGTCGCAGCCGAGGATCGGGGTGGCGCCGTGCACCAGCGGATTCTCGCCGTTCGGGGTCTTGGAGATCTCGAGCTTGCCGTTCTTGACCTGGAGCCAGCACCAGCCGGAGCCGAACTGGCCGACGCCGGCCGCCTGGAAGTCGGTCTTGAACTTCTCGAAGCCGCCGAGGTCCTCGTTGATCTTCTTCTCGAGCTTGCCGGGCAGCTTGGTGCCGCCGCCATTGGGCTTCATCCAGCTCCAGAAGTGGATGTGGTTGTAGTGCTGGCCGGCATTGTTGAACACCGCGGGGTTCTTGCCGAACGAGCCCTTGACGATCTCCTCAAGGGACTTGCCTTCCCATTCGGTGCCCTTGAGCGCGTTGTTGCCGTTGGTGACGTAGGCCTGATGATGCTTGTCGTGGTGGAATTCGAGCGTCTCCTTCGACATGAACTGGCCGAGGGCGTCATAGGCGTAAGGGAGAGGGGGCAGCGTAAAGGTCATGGGTTCTTGTCCGCAACTGGGTGGGGAACGTGTTCTAACGGTCATCCCTTATAGAAGGTTCCGCGGCCGTTAAATACCTCAGAATTTGCGAAAACGCGTGATGGGTGCCGCTTGGCTGGATTGCATAAAATCGTCGCAGCACGCGCTGGTCATCAGCCGTGCGGTTCGCCATAAAATATCGTTGCCTTTGAAGCGCTTATGACAGAACGAATGCGCCACGAAGCGGAGCTGCGAAGGACGAAGCCATGACCATCGAGATCGACATCTTGAACGGCGACGCCTCGTGGCCGATCACCGAGCCGCTGCATCAGGCGGTCTGGGGACCGCATGTGGTCGCGGACAAGCCCTGGGCTCACGTCAAATGGGACAACGCCCATCTTCGCGTGCTGCTCGAGACGCCCGAGGACGGCCTCGTCTGCCACGTCGGCGTCTACTTTCGCACCGTCACCTGGAACGGGCAGAAGGTTCACGCCGGCGGCATCGGCGGCGTCTGCACGCGCGAGGACCGGCGCGGTCGCGGCTACGCCACCATGGCTATCGACGCGGCGGTGCACACCATGCGCGCCAACGAGGCGGTCCGCTTCGCGCTGCTGTTCTGCGAGCCGCACAATTTTGCGTTCTACGAATCCCGCAGCTGGCTGCCCTTCAAGGGCGAGGTCTATTGCGAGCAGCCGGAGGGGCGGATCCGCTTCGACTACATGGCGCCGTACGTCTTCAACATCGTCCGCGCGCCGACGCTGGGCACCATCGACCTATGCGGCTTGCCCTGGTGAGCCCTGCGTGACCGGAGGGCTGGTGCCAGAGAGCCACGCCCTGTAATATGTCGGTCATCATCCAATATTCCGCACCGTGGACATGACGATCGACGCCCCCATAGACGCCGCCCCGCCGCGTGCACCGGTCGCCTCCCCCATCGCCAGCCTGCTGACGGCGCCGATCCTGCCGATGCTGCTGCGGCTCGCGATCCCCAACATGATCGCGATGGTCGGCAGCACGCTGGTTGCGATCGCCGAGACCTCCTATATCGGCCGGCTCGGCACCATCCCGCTCGCGGCGATCGCGCTGGTGTTCCCGTTCGCGATGCTGACGCAGATGATGAGCGCGGGCGCGATGGGCGGCGGCGTCTCATCCGCGATCAGCCGCGCGCTCGGCGCCGGGGATCGCGACCGCGCCGCGACGCTGGCGCTGCATGCCGCCATCATCGGCCTCTGCGGCGGGCTGTTCTTCACGGTAACGATGCTGGTCTTCGGCCGCTCGTTCTTCACGCTGCTCGGCGGCCGCGAGCGCGTGCTCGAGGAAGCCTGCGGTTATTCGCAGGTGCTGTTCTCCGGCGCGGTCGCGATCTGGCTCGTCAACACGCTGGCCTCGGTGATCCGCGGCACCGGCGACATGCGCCTGCCCTCGATGACACTGATCGGGGCAAGCGTGCTCCAGATCGCGCTCGGCGGCACGCTGGGGCTCGGCCTGTTCGGCGTGAAGCAATTCGGCATGCCGGGCGTCGCCGCCGGCCAGTTGATCGCATTCACCTGCGCCGCGGTCTTCTTCCTCTGGTATCTCTTGTCAGGCCGCAGCCGGCTGCCGCTGGATTTCCGCGCGTTTTATTTTGAGCGCGCGATGTTCCTGGACATCCTCAAGGTGGGCGCGGTCGCCTGCCTCTCGCCGCTGCAGACCGTGCTCACCATTCTGATCTTCACCAGGATCCTGGCGACGTTCGGCACCGAGATGCTGGCCGGTTACGGCATCGGCTCGCGGCTGGAATTTCTGCTGATCCCGATCACCTTCGCCTTCGGCATCGCCTCGGTGCCGATGGTCGGCATGGCGATCGGCGCCGGACAAGTGAAGCGCGCACGGCGCGTGGCCTGGACCGCAGCCGCGGCGTCCGCCCTCACCGTCGGCCTGATCGGACTCGTCATCGCGCTCGATCCCGCGTTGTGGGCCTCGCTCTTCACCGCCGACCCCGGCGTCACCGCCGCCGCGCACAGCTATTTCCACTGGGCCGGCCCGGCCTTCGCGTTCTTCGGCATGGGCGTGTCGCTGTACTTCTCCTCACAGGGCGCCGCGCGCGTCGGCGGACCGGTGCTGGCCTCCACCGCGCGGCTTCTGATCGTCGCGATCGGCGGCGGCGTCCTCATGATGGCGCAAGCGCCGGCCTGGACCTTGTTCGCGCTGGTCGGCGGCGCGATGGTGGTGTTCGGACTGTCGACCGCGGTCTCCGTCGCTTTCGCGCGCTGGGGCAAATGAGCGCAGGCAAGTAAGCGCGGGAATGTGATTCCATCCAGCGTTGCACTATCCTGCTGGGCTGCTATGGAGGCGCTCCACTTCGGGGCCTCTCCATGATTTCCAGATTCGCTACTCTCGTCGTCCTTCTGGCTGCGCTGCTTGGCGCGACCGCCGCCCAAGCGCAGAGCGCCGACGGGACCTGGCTCACGCAGGCCGGCGACGCCCGCGTCAAGATCAGCAAGTGCGGCGGCGGCCTCTGCGGCGTTATCGTCTGGCTGCGCGAACCCATGGACACCGCGACCGGCCAGCCCGCCACCGACAGCAAGAATCCCAATCCCGCGCTGGCGAGACGGCCGATGATCGGCCTGCCGTTGTTCAGCGGCATGCAGCCGTCCGGCCCGAACAAATGGTCGGGCCAGATCTACAATGCCGACGACGGCAGCACCTATGCGAGCAGCGTCTCGGTCACGGGTGCAGACTCGCTGCGGGTCGAAGGCTGCGTCGGCGCGCTTTGCGGGGGCGAAACCTGGACGCGCGCGGGACGCTAGCGCTTCAAGCCATCATCGCCTTCAGCGCCGTCGCCGCCGAGGCGTAGCCGCCCCGCGCGCCGTCGATGAAGTGCACGTGGTCGCTGCGCAGCGCCGACGGCGTGAAGCAGGTCATCATCGCGGCGTCCTGCGGGTAGAGGCCGTAGCGCACGACGCCCTCGCGCGCGGCAGCCGCAAGACGATCGCTGAGGGCGCGTTCGAGCTCGGGTGTACAGTCGAGGATCATGCGCAGGCCGTCGTCATATTTCCTGAAGTCCGAGTTCTCGACCACCTGACGTTTGTAGAGGTTGGGCACGAAGCCGCCGACCTTGATGTCGAAGCGCATGATCAGATAGGCGAACAGCGTGTAGGCCAGCACGCCGGCGCGGCGCGCGAGCAGCGGGCCGCCGCGCTTGGTGCGGGCTTCGTAGTCCAGCCCCTGCGGCGGCCATTTCAGCGGCGGCCCCTGTGGCGGCACCGGGCGGGCGCCGTCCGGGCTGCGTTCGACGAGGTGGATGATGTCCTCGATCACCTTGCGGAACGCCGGCGGGTCCGCGCCGCGTGCCGGCATCACCAGAACGGACAGGATCAGGCCGCGCGAGGCCGGAATCACCTCGAAGCGGCAGGACAGGCCGGACAGATCCGGCTGCGTGCTGGCCGGCGCCTCAGCGACGGCGAACTCACCGCGCTTCATCGCGGCGTCGGCCCAGGCGAGCCCGCCGCCGGAGAACATCGCATAGGACAGGTTCGCCGACGGACCGAAGCGCGCGACGCGCACGTCGAGACCTTGCGCCCGGATCGCACTCACCGGCACCAGCGCAACACGCATCGTCAGATCGAGATCCTCCCGTACCCAGGTCGCGGTCGCAGCCAGCGCGTCCCGGGCGCGATCGAGATCGCCGGGCGCGACCGCAAAGCTCGCGCCGTCACCGCCGAACACGAAGGGGAATTCCCGTCCCTCAAGCGCATTGGTCACCGCCGCGATCACGGCAGCGCCGGCCATGTTGACCGCCTTGTAGCGCTGCGCCGCGATCGCCTTGGTGGAATCGACGATGTCGGCGACACCGATGCTCCAGTCATCCGGCAGCGACGCATAGAGCGCGGGGTCCATCAGGCTGGTGAAGCCGCGGAAGACGGGGATGCCGCCATAGAAGGATTCGCCTGATGTCATCGGATGATGCCGAATGGTTGGACGCGTCCAGGAGAAGTACGTGGCAGGACCGATCCGGGTTCGCCGGCTGGCGCCCCCTCGAAGTCCCGATCATTGGCCGAAATGGCGGCGGACAACAAGATCGCACCGCGCCGCAATGCCGCAGCTTGTCATTGATCAGCATCAAACAGCCGGCCGAAAATGACGTTTACGGTTGAGCCATCTGAAATGGTTGCGCGGGATGATCGGGGTGTCTGATTTTGGTAGCAAGGACTCCACCTCGCCGGTACGCCGACGCACGGGGCTGGACGTGATCAGTGCGGTGAAAATGCCGGAGCTGCTGACCGCCACCGTCGATGCCTGGGCGGAGGCCCATCAACTGTCGCGCTCGGATGCGATCTGCAAGCTGGTCGAGTTCGGCCTGAGGATCGCGCCTCCCACACCGGCATCGGGGTCCACGGTCGTCTCGGACGCGACCAGGCTCGAGGAGCTCGCGGTGCATGAGATCGAGGGACTGCTCGATCCCGCATTGCCGGAGGACGAACGCGAGCGTCGCATCCGCCGCCTCACCGAAGGGCCGCCGGAATTCTCACACGAACGGATTGACCTGCCTAAGCCTCGGACGTGAGCGACTAGTGCAGCTTCTCATCCTCACGGTTGCGCAAGGCGTCGTGAGACGCGTCATGGCAGCCGACCAAGCGCACGAATTGCTGCGGGTACATCTCGTGACCGTGATCGCCGGAATTCTGGTGCGTCATCGGCGGACAACGGACGTCGTCCAGCTTCGCGCGCGATTGCTCCGTCCGGCCCTGATTTGAAGCGGTCATGTTTCGCATGGTCATGCACTGCTCCCTGTCGATTGGGGCAGATCGATTGACGTAACCCAATCGATTGCGGGGGCATCTTACGACCAAATCCGGTCGAATGTCATTGCGCCGAATCAATGCAATTGTGGCGGTGAAGTTCCGCCTTACGCCGTGTTCCCGGCGTCGACCGTGAACACGGTGCCCGTGACGTTGCGGCCGCCATCGCCGAGCAGATATTCCACCATCCGTGCGACGTCTTCCGTCTCCGGCAGCCGGCGCAATGCACTTCGGCCCGCGATGCGTTTGCGTCCTTCGTCGGAGAGATTGTGAGTCAGCTCGGTGTCGATGAAACCAGGCGCAATCGCGTTCACGGTGATGCCGAGCTTGCCGACTTCACGCGCGAGCGAGCGGGTAAAGCCGGTGGCGGCCGCCTTGGTCGCGCCATAGACGGACAGGCCGTTATAGCCGGTCGTCGCGATGATCGAGGAGATGTTGATGATGCGGCCGGCACCATCGGCCATCATCTGCCGTGCGACATATTTGGTGAGAATGATCGGCGACAGCACGTTGAGCTGCACCAGCGCCTCGATCTCGGAATTGTGCATGGTCGCGAGCAGGCCTTCGGTGCCGAGGCCGGCATTGTTGACGAGGCCGTAGATCGGGCCGAATTCGTCGCGCACGAGCTTTGCGAAAGCGGGAATCGCGTCGATCACCGCGAGATCGCAGGCTCGGAAATGCAGACGACCCTCGGACTCGCCAATGGCGGCCCTGAGCTCGTCGCTCTCGCGGCGCGCCGCGGCAATCACGTTGTAGCCGGCGCCAGCCAGACGCTTGCCAATCGCAAGGCCGATACCGCGGCTGCCGCCGGTGACGAGGACATTATGCATCGGTGCGCGCCAGTTTGCCGGCCGGGGTGACGTCGAGCGTCTCGACGAAGCGGATCACCGCCGGCACCTTGTGGGAAGCGAGCTGCGCGCGGCATTGATCCAGGATCTGGTCGCGAATCTCCTTCGCGCGCGCCTGGTCGGTGCCGTCGGCGAGGATCACGTCGGCGACCACGATGCCGCCGGTGATCGGACTCTTCCGCGACTTGGCCCGCGACATCCGGACGTCGGAATGGCGATTGATGACAGCCTCGATCTCCTCGGGGTGGACCTTCAGCCCACCGATATTGATGATGCCGCCGCGGCGGCCGACGAAATAATAGCGGTCCCCGCGCAGCTCGACAATATCGCCGCTGTCGACAAATCCGTCATCATCGGTGAGCGCGGCGGCGTCGCGGCCGATATAGGCATGTGCGGTGCGCGTCGAGCGGATGCGCAGCGAGCCGTCCACGACCTTCATCTCGACGCCGTTGCGGTTGCCGAGATAGTCGGCCGGAAAGCCTTCGAGCCCGTCATTCACGGCGAAGCCGACACCGGCCTCGGTCGAGGCGTAGGCATGGCCGACCGAGGAATTCGGGAATGCCGCCTTCAGGCCGTCGAGCACCGCCTGGTCGGCGATCTCGCCGGAGAGACGGACGTAAGCCGGCGCGAATTGCGCGGCCGAGCCGCTCATCAGAAGCTTGCGCCAGTGCGAGGGCGTGCCGGAGATGTGGGAGACCGCGCGCGCGTTCAGCCGAGCGACGTGATCGGCGAGGGCCTCATGCGGATCCGACAGCACCATGGAGCCGCCGGAGAGGATGGCGCGGAGGAAGATCTGGAGGCCGCCATAGCGGCGAATGTCGTAGAACGTCGCCCACACCGGCGCCGGTCCGCGCGCGGGGCCTTCGGCGACGATCGCGCCGGTCAGCGCTTCCAGCGTATGGCCGGCGATCTTCGGCACGCCTGACGTGCCCGAGGTCAGCATCAGCCATTCGGTGGCGCGCTCGGTCTGCGCGGGCGCGGTGGCTTGAAGCGGCAATTGTGCGGTGACGACCAGCGGCACGCCGGTCTCAGCCCAGCGATCGGGCTCGTCGGTGACGACGGCATCGATCCCGGCATCCGCGATCAGCGCGTCCAGATACGCCGGATTGAGATCGGGCGGACACAGCAGCATGCGGCGGGCGACGCCGTCGAGCTCGATCATGGCAAGGCCCGACCGGAGCTGGTCGGACAATTTGAGCAGCACCGCGCGGCCGGACAGCTCGCGCAGGCGGCCGCCCAGGACCGTCTGCGACAGGATGTCGGTCAGCGACACGACATCGTGCGCATCCGACAGCGTACGGCCCTTCAGCTCCGCGCCGAGATGATCGCGAAGCGCAAAGATCTCACGCGGGGACATTTTCGTAGGCCCGCACGAAATCGCCGACCGTGGCGGGGAACGCTGCGTCCTCGGAAATGGTGAACGGATCGACACCGGTCTCGTCCTCGAGCCGAGCGACAAGGATCGCGAAGGCGAGCGAGTCGAAACCCGTCTCGTGCAGGGACAGATCGTCCGAGAGCGCGGGAAGCGCGACGTGCTGTTCCTTGGCGATCTGCTGGATCGCTTCAATGACCTTGGACCTTACCGACATGGCTGGCTTGCCTCTTGCTTTGTTGATCGATCGTATGTCTTGCGGCGGCTCTTGATGACCGCCTCCCCATGGCCGTCTGTTTACTCGACAGAAGTAAATGGCTTCTTGGACAATTCAGATAAAATTGGACCTATCTGGCGGATTTTGGTTGGGCTACAGCCGGATCGCGCCCTCCGAGATTGCCGCATACGCCTCCCCGTCCAGCGCCACATAGGCACCTGACTTCGGATCGAGCATGAAGAGCGGACCGGAGATCGCGCCCGGGTCAAAGCCCTCGCGGGCGAGCTCACCCTTCTTCTGCTTGAAGGTCTCGGTGGCATCGAGCTCGCGCGAGATGCGGATGAAAACCGGGCGGGCGTAAGCTGGCAGGCGCTGCGCAAGGTGGGCAGACAGTGCGGTGACGTCAAAACCCTCGTTCACGACGATTGCGCTCATGCCGGCGCGGCCGTCGGTGCCGGGGATGCTGACGCCGTAAGTGGTGGCGTCGATGACGCCGGTAAAATCGCGCACGGCGTCGTTGACCTCCGAGGTCGCGACGTTCTCGCCCTTCCAGCGAAAGGTGTCGCCGATGCGATCGACGAAATGGAAGAAGCCCTTGTCGTCGAGCCGCATCAGATCGCCGGTGCGGAACCAGGCATCGCCCCTGGCGAAGACATCGCGCAGGATCTTCTTCTCGGTCTCCCCGGCGTCCGTGTAGCCCTCGAAGTGGCCGCCGCCCTGGTCCGCCGTGCCGATGCGGCCGATGGCCTCGCCCGCCTCGCCACGGGCGGAGGCGATGCAAAGACCCTCTTCATTGCGCAACGGCGCGCCGCTGTCAGGGTCGAGCTTGACGAGGCTCGCGGGGAAACGATGCGCGAGCAGCGGCGGGATACGGCCGATCGCGCCGGGCTGGCCCTCGACGTTGAACAGCGAGAAATTGCCTTCGGTCGCCGCATAGAATTCGAGGATGCGAGGAATGGCGAAGCGGGTCTGAAAGTCCTCCCAGATGTCGCCGCGCAGGCCGTTGCCGCAGACGAGCCGCAGCCGATGGCGGTTCTCGTATTCCGACGGCGGCGCCTTGAGCAGATAGCGGCAGAGCTCGCCGATATACTGAAACAGCGTGCAGTCGTGCCGCACGATGTCGGACCAGAAATTCGACGCCGAGAATTTGTCCGCGATCACCACCGAGCCGCCGGCGGCCAGCATGCTGCACGGCGCGACGATGCCGCCGACCGAGTGGAACAGCGGCAGACAATCGTAGAGCCGGTCCTGTGGGCCGGCGCCGGTGAGGCCGGCGAACCAAAAGCCCCAGTTGAGGATGCGGCGATGGCTGATGCTGGCGGCCTTGGGCAGGCCTGTCGTGCCGGACGTGTAGATCAGCAGCGCGCGATCATCGATGGTGACGTCGCCGTGCTCTCCGGGACAAAGCGGGCCGTCGTCGAGCGCGGCAAGCGCGACGTCGATGGCCCGCTCGCTGCGGGCATCGCCATGAGTCCAGACCTCGGCCTCGGTCTTCAGATGTGGCTTCGCACTCTCCAGCGTCTCCACCAGGTCGTGCGCGACGATGATGTGCAGGGGCCTCGCGACATCGAGGCAATGCGCGAGCGATTGCCCGACAAGCTTTGTATTGATCAGCGCGACCACACCGCCGATCCGGCTAATGCCGAGCCAGGCGGCAACATAGTCGAGGCCGTTCGGCATGATCAGGCCGACAGTTTCGCCCTTGCTCACACCGACCGAGCGCGCCCAGCGCGCATAGCGGTTGATGCGTTTCGACAAACCTTCGTAGTCGAGCGCTGCGTCATCCGTGATCAGCGCGACGCGGTCGGGCTGACGCTGCGCCCAATCGTCGACGACGTCGGCAAACAGCCGGCCCGGCAGCGTCTCGATCCGCGCGGTCAGCTCGATCGCCTTCAGCCAGATCTTTGACGCCGATGGCGCGCGCGCGGCCTTCGGTTGCTCGATGACGCCGGTGGTCATGCCGTTCATGCTTTCGGAACGTGTCTGCTGGTTCCCCCAGCTTAGCCCGCGCGCCCTGCCCAGGTGTTAAGAGACAAGGTAAAAGCCGGTTAGTGCGCGATTAACTCTAGTCATCCTTTACCAAGCCGATGGGATCGGCGTGCGCCGCAGCGCAATTCTTGCGATAGCAAAACGAGTCATTTGGGCGCGCTGCGCGTGTCCTCGCCTCGGCTGCGGGGACAGGGGAACTGGAGACGACCATGATCACCAAGCGACATTTCCTCCACACCGCCGCCTGTGCCGTCGCTGCGCTCGTTGCGCCGCGCGCCTTTGCGATCGGCACCCCCTCCTATCCATCGCGCAGCGTGAAATGGGTGGTGCCTTATGCCCCGGGCGGCGCCACCGACGTGCTGTCGCGGCTGCTCTGCCAGCGCCTGTCCGAACGGCTCGGCCAGACCTTCGTCGTCGAGAACAAGCCGGGCGCCGGCAGCAATATCGGGACGCAGGCGGTCATCACGTCCGCCCCTGACGGCTACACGCTGCTGCTGACCTCGACCGCGAACGCGATCAACGCCTCGTTCGATCCTTCGCTGCCGTATGATTTCGCCAAGAGCATCGCGCCGATCGCGGGCGTCGCGCGGATTCCGCTGGTGCTGGTCGTCAACAACGACCTGCCGGTGAAGACCGTCGCCGACTTCATCGCCTACGCCAAGGCCAATCCCGGCAAGATGTCGATCGCTTCCTCCGGGATCGGCACCTCGCTGCATCTGTCCGGCGAGCTGTTCAAGTCGCTGGCCGGCGTGCGGTTCACCCACGTCCCCTATCGCGGCTCGGCGCCGGGCCTGACCGACGTGATGAGCGGCCAGATCCAGGGCATGTTCGACAACGTCACCTCGTCCTTCGAGCTGGTGCGCGCCGGAAAGCTGCGCGCGCTCGGCGTCACCACGCGCGAGCGTTCAGAGATCCTGCCGGACGCGCCGCCGATCGCGGAGACGCTGCCCGGCTACGAGACGAGCTCATTCTACGGCGTCGGCGCCCCGCACGACACGCCGCGCGAGATCGTCGATCTTCTCAATCGCGAGATCGACACCGCGCTCTCCGACGCCGAGATCAAGGTCCGCATCGCCGAACTCGGCGCGATCCCGCTGCACGGCAATGCCGGCGAGTTCGGCGGCATGCTGACGGCGGAGACCGAGCGCTGGCGCAAGGTGGTCGAGCTTTCGGGGATCAAGAAGGAATAGCGTTTCCCGAGGTGCAAGCCACGCCTCCGCAGCGGCGTCAGTCTGCCGTGAATTCGAGGTTGAACCGGATTGGATTGACGGGAGTGGTGACGAACTTGACGCTTTTGCCGCTCAACCCGGCGAACGGACCCGAACCGAATTTGACGATCCCCTTGCCCGAGGACTCGACGCCAATGGGCTTGCCGTCCTTCATGACCGCCTGAGCGGAGCCTTCGATCAGTTGCGTGACGAGACGTCCACCGGGAATCCGGTGCACGCCACCACCGAATACGATGGTCGCTTTTGGGCCGTCCCATTCCACCGCATTGGAGGCGGAATAGACCGCGCCCTTCAGCAGGCCATCGACACCGACGCAGACGTAGTCCTGAGTCACCAAATTGTGGTCGGGGCGGTCGCCGATCGGCTCCTGGCTATAGAAACCGGCGGTGCTGCATTCGTAACGCGCGATCATGTCCGCGCGGGCCGGCTGGGAAACGGCGATCAAACCAAAGGTCGCGCCGATGAGCGTGATAACGGTGCGCTTGTTCATGCAGATGTCCTCGCCTCAAGCGCCCGATCTAACAGGCCGGCGTGATGCCGGGCTCCTGATGCCGAGCTTCGGGACGAGGGTGACGAGGATTGCAATTCCGCGCGTTGATCTGGGTCAACCGCAGGAGGCGCTGGCGACTGGTGAAAGCACAGGGATTGGTGGCCGCGGAGTGAGCGCTAGCCGCTTCGCCTGTGACGCTGGCGCGGCGACGGCACGCTGACCGGATAATACGGATTGAGATCGCAGGTCGCGGCGCGGCCCGCCGCGGTGGCGCGACACTGCGGCAGCGAGGTGAAGGAGCAGTCATACCACTCCCCGCCGCCGCCGCTCGAGCCGGAATAGACGTGCATGCAGACGGGATAGCGGGGATCGAAGGTTTGCGCATGCGACGGCGCGGCCGCGACCACCGCACCGATGCTTACGACCAGGCCGAACGAGAAACGCATGAGCAGTGCTCCAGCGTGCCGCATCGCGGATCGCTATTGTTGCACCTTCTTGTGACGCCGGCGCGGCGGCGGCGGAGGCTCGTCAAAAGCGTAATAGGGATTGAGGTCGCAGCTCGCGGAGCGGCCCGACGCCGTGGCGCGACACTGCGGCAGCGAGGTGAAGGAGCAGTCGTAATAGTCGCCGCCGCCGCCCCAACCGCCGGGCGTGTAGACGTGCATGCACACCGGATAGCGCGGATCATAGGTCTGGGCGCGCGCATCTGCCGCAGCAAACAGCGTGACAATCGCGGTGAGGGTCAGGATCGGCAAACGCATGGAGACATCCTCGAATCGGTAGCGTCGGCGGATCGGATGCCGACGGCCTGATATGGCATAACACCACGCCGGAGGCGACTGTTCCGAAGTACAGATGACGGCAAGGTGAGGCGGTGCGCCGCGGCGCTATCCGCCGAGCCCCTGCAACACGAGCCGGTTCAACCTCGCCGCAAACGCCGCCGGGTCCTCCGGCAACTCGCCGTCCAGGATCTGTGCCTGCTCGAGCAGGAGCAAGCTGAGATCGTCGACCGCCTTGGAGCCGGCCTGAGCCTTGGTGATCGCCCCCACCATCGGATGGCGCAGATTGATCTCGAGGACCGGCTTGGCGCGCATGCCGCGGTTCTGCTGCGACAGGATACGCTCGAGTTCGCGGCTCGGACCCTGGCTGTCGGCAACGAGGCAGGAGGCCGAGCTGGTGAGGCGCGTGGACGCCTTGACGTCGCTGACGCGCTCGCCGAGGGCGGCCTTGATGACCGCGATGGTGGCGGCCTCGTCCGCCTCCGGCTCGTCCTTCTTCGCCTCGTCCGTCGCGTCGACGCGCGGGATCAGGTCGAGATTGAGATCGCCCTGGCTCAGCGACTTCAGCGGCTTGCCCTCGAACTCCGTCGGCATCGAGGTCCAGAAGGCATCGACCGGATCGGACAGCAGCAGCACCTCGATGCCGCGCGCGGTCGCCGCCTCGAGCCGCGGGTTGGACTTCAGCCGTTCGATGCTGTCACCGACGAGATAATAGATCTCGGTCTGGTTCGGCTTGAAATCGGCGACAACCTGCTTCAGCGACCGCTTCTCGCCCGTCGTGGTGGTGAAGCGCGACAGCGCCAGCAGCTTTTCGCGACGCTCGAAATCCTCGTAGATGCCCTCTTTCAGCACCGCGCCGAAAGCATCCCAGATCTTCGCGAAGTTCTCCGCGTCCTTCTCGGCGAGGCCCTCGAGCTCGGACACGACACGGGTCGCCACGGCCTTGCGGATCTGCACGAGCTGCGGATTGTTCTGGAGCATCTCGCGCGAGATGTTGAGCGGAAGATCCTCGCTGTCGACGACGCCGCGGATGAAGCGCAGATAGCCCGGGAGCAGATCGGCATCATCGGTGATGAAGACGCGGCGGACATAGAGCCTGACGCGCCCCTTGCGCGAGGGCTCGAACAGGTCGAACGGCTTTGTCGACGGCGCAAACAGCAGCACGGCGTAGGAGTAGCGGCCCTCGGCGCGGTAGTGCAGCGTCATCGCAGGGTCGTCGAAGGCGGAGGCGATCTGCTGATAGGCCTTCTTGTAGTCCTCGGCTGAAAGCTCCGATTTCGATCGCTGCCACAGCGCGCTCGCCGAGTTGATCTGGCGCGGCTCGCCCTCTTCCGGCACCAGCTCGATGGGAAACAGGATGTTGTCGGAATAGGCACCGACGATGCGCTCGATCTCGTAGGTCTCGAGATATTTCTTGGCGTCGTCCTTCAGGTGCAGGACGATCTCGGTGCCGCGTGTCACGCGCGCCGCGTCTTCCTCGCTGGCCCGCGCGATCTCGAAGCCGGAGCCGCCGGAGGACGTCCAGCTCCAGACGTCGCTCTCGCCGGCGCGGCGGCTGACCACGATGATCTTGTCGGCGACCATGAAGGCGGAATAGAAGCCGACGCCGAACTGGCCGATCAGGCCGAGGCCGTCCTTGGCCTCCTTCAGCTTCGAGACGAACGCCTTGGTGCCGGAGCGGGCGATGGTGCCGAGATGGTCGATCAGCTCCTGCCGCTCCATGCCGATGCCGTTATCGGCGATCGTGAGCGTTCCGGCCGTCTTGTTCGGGATGATGCGGATCTTGAGCGCGTCGCCCTCGCCCAGCAGCGCGGGACTTTCGATCGCCTCGTAGCGGAGCTTGTCACAGGCATCCGAGGCGTTGGAGACGAGCTCGCGCAGGAAGATGTCGGTCTCCGAATAGACGGAGTGCACCATGAGGTGCAGCAGCTCGGAAACCTCGGCCTGGAAGGGCTGCGTATGCACAGCTGAATCTGACGTCGTCATGCGTTTACCCGGTCAATCAAAAGGGGAAAACCGGGATATAACGCGATGGGACGGCGGATCAAGAGGACGTGAGCAGCCGTCCCTGCCCGCGGCAGAGGCAGCCTGTCCCTTGACCTGTCCCTTGGCCTGGGGCGATCAGGTCACGCAGCGGCCCGGCTGGAGCAGCTTGGCGACCTCGGTCAGGGAGCTGACCATCGGCTCGCAGGCGATGGTCGGCTTGTTGCGGCCCTGCTTCTGATTCTGGTTCTGGTTCTGGAGCGTCACCGGCGGCTTGGCATTGCCGGTCTCGATCACTGCGGGGACCCGCAGCAGCACCGAGGTATCGGCAAGGTCGTTCAGCCGCATCGACACGGTGCGGGTGGGAACCGCCGCCGACTTGATCTCGGCGAGCCGGTCGGCCTTGCCTGTCCGATTGACGTCATGGCCGGGCTTGTCGGCGACCGCCTGCCAGCGGTCGGCCAGATCATGGCCGGAGGCCAGTTGCACGTGCGCCGCGCCGAGCATCGCGGCAATCGCGGCGGCGCCCAAAAATACCTTTTGAATCTGTGACATGGCTGTCGACCCCTCGCCCCATGGCGATCGCGGGAACAACGCAGCCGGAGGAGCGGGGGTTCTCGGCCGTCACGATCACTTAACCGTGTGCGAAAAAGGTCGCGCCGCGAAAAATATTTCGGGAGCCTTGGAACGACTTCCGCGCCTGGGAGTCGTATCAACAGCCGGCTATTCCCCCCTGCCCCATAAGCCGGCGACGTAGGGCGCGACTGTGGTGATGCCAGTCGCGCCTTACTTTTTTTCTTATTTGGGCGAGAGAATTTTGGCACCCTCTCGGCCGCCTCTGCCCCATGGCAGAAGCTCTTTCCAAGCCGAATTTTCCTCGTCCCTGAAGTTCGCGGCGGGCAAGGGGGCCTTCAATAGGCTCGACGTATTTGCCGAATTCGGGATCAACCTTCGCCGCGGGCCGGCAGCTCGAGCGGATTGCGAGCGCGAAGGCGCGGAGAAAAGAGCAGGTCGGATTTCGGAAACGCCCGCTAGATCAGCCGTAGCGGCTGAAAAATTGCGACTTGGACCCACTATCATTTTGACCCCCTGCCTCCGCGTGGGCATGATGGAAACGAGAACAGCGCGTTCGGCACTTCTCTGATCCGCCACCAGCGACAGTGGGTTGGAATATTGCCATGGAGCAGGAGCGGCCGGTTCGTCTTGAACGCAGGCTATCAGCGATAATGGCCGCTGACGTGGCGGGCTATTCGCGGCTAATGCACCATGACGAAGAAGCAACCCACTCTAAATTGACAAGTCTCCTTGCCGAAGGGGTCGCGCCTGCCATCTCCGAACACGGAGGCCGGATCGTGAAGAACACCGGCGATGGGTTCTTGGCAGAGTTTCCAAGCGCGGTCGAAGCGGTTCGCGCCGCAGTGCAGTTTCAGACTCGCATCAGGGAGCTTACCGCCGCCGATGCGGAAGAACGACGAATTGCCTTTCGCGTCGGCATCAATGTAGGCGATGTGATTGTCGAACCGCATGATGTTTTTGGTGACGGCGTCAATATCGCGGCACGGCTAGAGAGTATCGCTGACCCCGGCGGAATCTGCATTTCCTCGTCTGCCTACGATCACATCAGGGGCAAGGTCGGCATTGAGTTTGCAAATTGTGGAGAGCAGACTTTCAAGAATATTGATCTTCCGATCCAAACCTATGCCGCCCTCCTAGATGGCCTCTACCCCCAAAGACCCGTTGGCGCGAAGGTGCCCCGCTCACCGCCCCGCCTCTCCATTGTCGTGCTGCCTTTCGCCAATCTTAGCGGCGACCCCTTGCAGGATTATTTCGTCGATGGCGTGACCGAGAGCCTGACCACCGACCTGTCGCGCATCAGTGGATCGCTCGTGATCGGCCGCCACACTGCATATACCTACAAAGGCAAGCCGATCGACCTGAAGCAGATTGGCCGCGACCTTGACGTTCGCTACGTGCTCGAAGGGTCCGTACAGCGCAGCGGAGACCGCTTTCGAGTGAATGTCCAACTGGTCGACACTGAAACAGGAAGCCACCTCTGGGCGGACCGCTTTGACAAACCCCTAGCCGATCTCTTCGAGATGCAGGACGAAATTGTGTCGAGATTGGCCAACGCGCTTAATGCCCAACTCATCGCTGCGGAGGCACGGCGGGCGGAACGCTCATTGCAACCGAGCGCGTTGGACTTTTATTTCCAAGGAATGGCCCTTTGGAACAAGAGTTGGACTTCTCCTCACCTGAGGCAGGCTCGAAGCTTCTTTGAGCGGGCCTTGGGACTTGAGCCGGACAACGTTGAGGCATTGGTAGGGATCGCGCTGGTCGATGCGGCAATGGCTGGCGTTGTTTTCGCTGATGACCCTTGCCGATATTTCGCGGCGTCAGAGGCGGCTTCAATGAAAGCGCTTTCGTTAGACCCGCAACACGCTCTCGCTCACATGGCTTTAGGCGTCGTGCAAGTATGTACGCAGCGCGCGGAGAAAGGAGTTGCCGAATGCGAGCGCGCACTGGCTCTGAACCGAAATTTGGCGGAGGCTCATGCTCTCTTTGGCGTCGCAAAAATGCTTCTCGGTCACCCAGAAGAAATGGAGGGATACGTACGAGATGCATTGCGCCTGTCCCCACGTGACGACGGCGCACATCGGTGGCTGTGCTGCGTTGGCTTAGCCAAATTATGCCTCGGAGCCGAGGCCGAGGCGATTGAGTGGTTACGGCGAAGCATAAAGGCCAACCCAAACTACCCCGTTGCCCATTTTGTATCAGCAGCGGTTCTAGCCCTCATCGGAAAGATGGATGATGCGGTGGCAGCCAAGCGAGACGGACTTGCACTGGATCCCGCTTTCGCCATTCGTCGCTTGAAGAATGTTTGGCTTTCGGACGATCCTACATTCCGCGCAGGAAGCAGGCGCCTCGTAAAGGGCCTGCACATGGCTGGAGTTCCGGAATAGTTGTGATGCCGGTCGCGCCTCTCGAGCAGCCGAGGCCGCCGCGATCAGGGCGGGCCGAAAGGCCATACCAAGCAGATCAAGCTGGCATCAGCGGCGGGTGCGTATCCTGAGCCTCTACACGATCATGAAATTCGATGCGTGCAATTGGCTGATCGCGGTATCAACGAAGTCAATGGACCCTGCGTTAGAACCGCTCCCCAGCGCGAGCAGGGTCCCGCCGTGTCCATCGCTCCTAAGCGCGCTCATGATGTCGGCGACGGAGTGATAATCGCCCACACCGTTCGCAAGAGCGACGATTCCGAGCGTGTCATTGCCAAATCCGGAGATCGTATCGACCTGGCTGCTGGAATTGACGGAGACGGTCAGACCCGTGCCGTGATCGATGATGTCGACATGGGCCGGGCCATTGATGATCGCCTGATTGCCAAACCCGACAAAGTTAAACTGGTCTGACCCGCCATTGACCGTAACGACGTCCTGGCCGATTTGGTTTGTCACATTTGCCTGGGACCCGTTGAGCACCACGTGATTGGCAGCTCCGCCAAGCATGATTGTATCGTGGCCCGCGCCAGCAACGACGTTGTCCGATCCGCTGCCGGCTATGATCGCGTTCGTTCCCGAGCCGACGGTGATCTGGTTTCCCATCCCGCCGAGATTCACGGTGTTGTTGCCATCACCGAGAGTAACGCTGTTGGCGCCATCTCGACCCGCAACGACATCATTGCCATTCCCCAGCATGACCGTGTTGCCATATCCGGAGAGCGTCACCAGGTCGTTGCCGTTGCCGGCGGTCGTTTGGCTTGCACCGTCACCGGGATGGACAATATCGTTGCCGTTACCCAGCGTGATGACGTTCCCGTATCCGCTGGCGTCGATGGTGTCATTGCCGTTACCGAGCGCAATCGTCGTGGCGCCTGTCGATCCCGTCACCGTAACATTGCCGTAGCCGCCGGTGACGTGGTTGACGATCCCCTGCAGATAGACGGCGCTGTCGCCGCTCGGCACATCAACCGTACCGTATAATCCGGCGTAGATCGTGTCGCTGCCGCCATTGCCGTGGATGGTATTGAACATGCCATAGGCGTGGATGATGTCGTTGCCCGTCGTACCCTGAATGATCGCATAACCGGAGGCCGGGCCGTCGATCGTCGTGGTACCGGCTTGATGCGTGTCCGTGACAGAGGTATTGGTGTCGCTGACGGTCAAGCCGACACTGCTTGTGTCGCTCAGAGTGAACGTGGTCGTTACGCTGCCATCTCCGTGCGGCGAGGCTACAAACGTGAGGGCGTGCAACTCGGCGGTCAGGTTGGCAGCGCTGGTTGCCGCCAGCTCGTAGGTTCCGTTTCCAAGCGAGATCAGTCCTGACCCGGACAGGATGCCAGCCGCACCTGCGAGCGTGATGATCAGGCTGTCCGTTGCCGCTGCGTTTGGATCCGTGATCGTTACGGTCGCGAATGGATTGATAGAAGCTTGGTTGCTGGTCGCTTGTCCCGATACGGCTCCAGCGATGGCCGGCAAGGCCGCGGCTGTCAGCAGAATGCCGCCGGAGCTGTCTTTCGCGATGCCGAAGCGCGTGACCGAAGTATCCGCCAGTGTAAAGGTCTCGCTGGCCGCACCGTTGCTGACCGTGAGCTTCGAGCCGGATACAGTCACCGTTGCGCCGCTCGTATAGGACAGCCCGGACAGGTCGATCTGGTCACCGAGCGCAATGCCCTTGATCTGGCTTGCAAAGGCCGATGAGCCCGAAACCAGCTTCTGCTCGATCTTGAGCGTGCCTTGGCCGGAGAAGGTGATCGCGTCATCGGAAATCGCGCCGGCCTTGAGATCAAGCATGCCGCCGGCGATCGTGGTCGCGCCGGCAATGCCACCGGCTTCGACGAGTTCTGTGGCTCCACGAAGAACCGTCGAAGCGTTCGCGGTGCCCTGATCGAGCACATCAAGCGTGCCGCCGTTCAGGATAGTGGAGGTGACGATGCCGCCGTCCGAGACGGAGAGGCTTCCTGAGTTGAGGACTGTCCCGCTCGCCGCGCTGGCGTCGACCGCGGGCGCGCTCGGGTCGTTCGTAGGGTCTGCAACGGATCCCGAAACCGTCATCACACCACCATTGATGATGGCTTTCTTGGCGATCCCCGCCCCGAACAGGTGCAATTGGCCGCCGCTGCCGACAACGGCAAAATCGACTTCGCTTCTGAAGACGATGCCGTACGGGCCTCCGGGAGGATAATAGATCGTCTCTCCCGAAGCGTTGATGACACCGCCCGAGTTGACGACAGTGCCGCTGGCAAAGCCCCCGTTGGTGAGATTCTGGACACCCCCGCCATTGACGGTGGTTGATGTCACGATGCCGGTATCGACGTCCTGCTCGGCGCCATTGTTGACAGTGGTGTGATCGGCCCGCCCTGGACCCGGCGCATCGTGCAGGTAAATGCCGGCGACACGTTGAATACCGCCCGTGTTGATTGTGGTGTAGCTCGCGGTGGATGCAAGCCCGACATCCTGCTCGCCGCCATTGATGACCGTGTTGCTGGCGGTGGCCCCTAAGTCGTAGTTGCCCAGGATCTGCTTACCGCCCGCTGATATCGTCGTGTTCGTGGCCGTACCGAACACCTTGAACAAGATGCCGTCCGATACGGTGAAGCCGTTTTCCGTGTAGCCATAGTCGGCAACAAACGTTGCGCCACTCTGGAAGGTCGTGTTGGACAGCGTCGCGCCAGCTTCAGCGATGAGCGTTGCGCCCGCGGAAATGACGCTGTTACTGAGCACGCCACCGTCCAGGACGGCCAGCGTCACGCTCTTCGGGACAGTGAATCCGTTTTCAATCGTGCCGTCGCCGATCTGCAATGTGCTGCCGGCGTTGAAGACCGTGCCCGAAAAATCGGCGTTACCAAGCACGACAAGCCCGCCGTACTGATTGACGGTCGTGTTGATCGCCGTCGCGCCCGCGGACAGCACCATCGTTCCGTAATTGATCGTCGTGCCCGTTGCCGTGCCACCTGCATCGACATTCAGCGTGCCGAAGTTCTGGAGTATCGTGCCCGACACCAACGCTCCGTCCGACACCGTTAGTGTTCCAAAACCTTCAACGATGGTGCCGGTCGCCATGCTGGCGTCGACGGCCGGCTGGCCGGGGACATTGGCGAACGGATCCGGGATCGATCCCGAGACAGTCATGACGCCGCCGTTGACGATGGCGTTCACTGCGGTCCCGCCGCCAGTGACGTCGAGCTCGCCCTGGTAGTTGATGGTTGCAGCGGTCGCCACGCTTCGGATCACCGGCTCCGGGTACACGGGCGCCGTTTCCACAGTTTCACCCGAAACCCTGAGAACACCGCCAGAATTGACGATGGTGCCGCTGGCGCTGCCGCCATTCGTCACGTTCTGAACGCCACCGGAATTGACGGTCGTCGTCGTTGCGATGCCCGTGTCGACGTCCTGCTCGCCGCCGCCATTGATCGTGGTGTGATCGACCTCGCCCGGGGTTGGACCTTCATGGATATATTCGCCCGTGACACGCTGGACGCCGCCCGCGTTGATGGTCGTGTAGCTGGCGACGCCGTCAAAGACGACGTCCTGTTCTCCGCCGTTGATGACAGTGTGGGTTGCCGTGCTCGTTGCGAAGGATCCGCCGACCGTCTGCAAGGCGCCGGCCAGGATCGTCGTGCTATCGACGGAGATGCCGCCACTGACATCCATCGTGTCGCCGTCATGGAGCGTCATGCCACTGGCGGGAGGAATAACCGTCATACGAATGCTCCGCGTTCGGTGCTTGGAAAATCAAACGAGCAAAGCAAAATCATGCGACGACCATTCAACCTAAAACTGCGCTAGCTGAGAATGCCTGTCAAGCAGACCCTATTTTTCAATGAAGATTTTGAACGGCGTCTTGCGCGTTCTCTGCTGACAATGCCGTGACGCGCGCGCGCGCGAGTATTGCCGGATGAATTTATCAGCAGCGTGACGAAAATTACGGCGACCACGCGCATTCAAGATTTGCGCGAGGCATCCGCGTGAGAAGCCGATCATAGCGCATCGAAAGTTCCGTTATCGTTCCGCGCTACGCTGGCCACTCTCGGAGCCTCTACGCAGCGGCAACAGGCTATCATCGCGATGCGTGGCGGCATCTGCCGCAATGTTTCCCTCGCACCGGCTCTGCCGCAACGATGATCGGCAACCCAAGCTTCCTGGAGAGCTCATCGGCAACGATGCGCAACAAGATATCGACAGGAGCCGCCCGGCACAAAGCCAGTCGCGCTTGCTCTGGTCTGGGGCTTACTTCGCCTTCCCCGCCAGCCACTCCCGCCCCTCGCCGTAGAGCTTCTCGACCTCGGCACCGGTGAGGCCCGGCATGTCGCGCTTCACCTTGTAGCCGATCAGCTCCTGCATGTAGGCGAGATGGCGGTAGCCTTCGGGCAGCGCGGCGAGCGCTTGCTGGTCGAGGCGGAGCGTCGCGGCGGGATCGACCGGGTCGATCCGGTCCTTCTCGTAGATCGGCTGGCGTCGGACGATGCCCCATTTTCCCTGCCGCTTCTCCAGGAAATCGTAGAAGCGTCCGGTGCAGACGACGTCGCAGAGCACGTCGTGCACGCCCGCGCGCTGCGAGATCGTCATCTTCGTCTGCGCAATGGCGCGCTCGCCGGACAAATCGATGCTGGTGCCGCCGAGGAAATGCAGGATGCGCACGCCCTTTGCGAACCCCTCCTGGCTGACGCGCATGAAGTCCCGCGCCGGCCCCTGAAACCAGGTGGCGGACATCCAGCCCTCCTCGTGCCAGACCGTGGCAAAGCGCTCCCAGTCGCCGGCATCGCGCCAGACCGCCCAGTTTTCGACGAGGTCGCGGATGGCGAGACGATCGAGGAGGTGCGGGTCCATGGTACGTCTCTCCGGGCGGCTTGAGGCTGCGATGGATGTCATCGGCCCGACGTATCAACGGGGCAATTGGGTTGCCGTCAAGCGCCCGATGCTTCACCGCCGTTCGAATTGCCCACAGCGAGAGAAACGCGATACGAGCAACGAGTCTTGCAATCAACCTGGCCGCGACTAATATCCGCACCGATGCAGATGAAATTCCCTTTGTTAGCCGCGTTTCTCGGATTACTCGCGGTTTCCCCCACACACGCGCAAACAGATTTGCAGACCGAACGCGCGACGGCCTGGAAGGCAAGACTGTCGGCGCACATAGCCGGCTACCGTCAATTTCCGGCTGAAGCACTGGGCCAAACCGGCGAGGCCAGGGTCACATTCGTCATCGACCGGTCCGGCAGGTTGATCTCACAGGCTCTGGCCGTGAGCACCGGCTCTCGGCCACTCGACGTTGCCGCGCTGCAGATCGTCGCTCGTGCCCAACCGTTTCCGGCGCCGCCTTCGGAGCTCAACGATGAGTCACTCACGTTGACAGTGCCGATTGTCTTCAATGGCCGTCAATTCCAGCTGCAACCTTCCGGGCTAGTGCTGAGCAGGCCCGGTCCTGTGCTCACGGAGGAGGATGCCATGGCCGCCTGGCGGAAGGTGGCCACCGAACATGTCTGGCGTCACAGGGTGTTTCCTTCGGAGGCGATGGGTCAGATAGGCAATGCTGGCGTCACATTCGTGATCGACCGCTCGGGCAAATTGATCTCGCACGCTTTGGTGGAAAGCACAGGCTCCCCGCCCCTGGATGCAGCAGCTCTCAAAATGGTGGAGCGAAGCGAACCATTTCCGAAGCCGCCTCCCGAGGCCAAGGACGACCTCCAGCGGATTACCATCTTCATGACTCTCGACGGCGTGCAACGCTTGGTCGAGCCCGGGCCGTGGGCGGACGAGGCCAAATTGAAGGCCAAGATCAACAGCGTCTGCCGAGGTTGTTGAACAGGGTATCGGCAAACAAAAAACGGCGCGCCTTGCGACGCGCCGTCTTCTTGTTCGATACAGCTCTTCTTACGCCGCGGGCGCCTTGGGCGTGCGGTTGCGCGAGTTGCGCTGGAAGAACAGCGCCTGGCTTGCCACCGCCGACACCATCGCCGGCTGGAACGGCTTCGAGATCAGGAACGCGGGCTCCGGGCGCTCGCCGGTGAGGAAGCGCTCCGGGTAGGCGGTGATGAACACCACCGGCACCTCGAAGGTGCGCAGCAATTCGTTGACCGCGTCGAGCCCCGACGAGCCGTCAGCGAGCTGGATGTCGGCGAGGATCAGGCCGGGCCGCCTGTTCTTGGCCAGCGCCACGGCATCGGCATGCGTGCGCGCGACGCCGACGACGTTGTGGCCGAGATTCTTCACCAGGCTCTCGAGGTCCATGGCGATGAAGGTCTCGTCCTCGATGATCAGCACGTCGGTGGCGATCTCCGCCGCCATCTCGCGCCCCGCTGCGTCCGCAAGCCGCCGCGTCTCGGCGACATCGGTGCTGAGGATGAAGGCGACCTCCTCTTCCGAAAATCCCTCGAGCGAAAGCAGCAGGAAGGCCTGCCGCGGCAGCGGCGTGATGTTCGACAGCCGCCGCTCCGGCGGCATCGGCAGGGTGGTCACCTCGGAGTCGTCGTTGACGGAGACGGAATTCCAGATCTGGGTGAACAGCCGGAACAGGCCCGCGCGCGGGCCATGGCTTTCGTCGAGCACGGCGGGATCACCGAGCATGGCTTCCAACATGGCTGCGACATAGGCGTCGCCGGAAGCCTGGCTGCCCGTCAGGGCGCGTGCATACCGGCGCAACAACGGCAAGTGTTCAGCGACAAGCTGTGAACGGGACATCCCCACTCCATTCATCTTCGGACCGACCTTAGAGAAGACTTTAGAGACATCACGAGGGGAGGCCCGGGTTCCCCTGCTGGGGCTGACTACGCCTCAGGGCAAGAAAAGTTCCGCAGCCGGCGGAACTTTTTCTCGAACCTGGAATTGTGCCTATCCAGGGAACGGCTCCCGGTTGAGGAAACTTCTCGAATTTACAGTCACTTAACTCGGGGAAACGTGGAACAGGTCATGAAAGATCTCAAGTCTCAAGCCAGCAAAAGCACGACCCCCGGCAAGGGAGGGCTCACTCCGGAGATCCAATCCCGGATCGGGCATCAGCTCCGCGCCATGTACGACGACGTCGTACGGCAGGGGGTTCCAGATCGGTTCGCAGAACTGATCAAGAAGCTTGATGCGCCGGGAGCGACATCCCAAGTGGGAAATGAGGGCGGATCCAACGACAACAACAATGGGAGGGATTAATGCCTCTCACGGACTCCCTGCGTAACGACATCCTCGCGGCCGTGCCAAGTCTGCGCGCGTTCGCGATCTCGCTCAGCGGCAACGCCGACCGCGCCGACGATCTGGTGCAGGAAACGCTGTTGCGCGCGCTTGCCAACATCGACTCGTTCCAGCCCGGCTCCAACCTGCCGGCCTGGCTGTTCACGATCCTGCGCAATCTGTTCCGCTCCGACTATCGCAAGCGGCGGCGCGAGGTCGAGGACGCCGAGGGCAATTATGCGAAGACGCTGAAGACTCAGCCCTCGCAGAACGCGCATCTCGAGTTCGAGGAGTTTCGCACCGCGCTCGAGAAGCTTCCGCAGGACCAGCGCGAAGCGCTGATCCTGGTCGGTGCCTCCGGCTTCTCCTATGAGGACGCGGCCTCGATCTGCGGCTGTGCGGTCGGCACGATCAAGAGCCGGGTCAACCGTGCGCGCTCGAAACTCGCCGCGCTGCTCTATGTCGACGGCGCCGAGGATTTCGGGCCCGACGAGACCGTGCGCGCCGTGATCGGCGGCAGCGGCGGGTAGCGGCACGCGTCAACCGGACTGAGACGACAAGCATGAAGGCGGCCGTTTCCGCGCCCGCCTTCATGCGCGCGTGAGTATCGGGCGTGCCGCTCGATCACTCGTCCACGAATGTCACGGTGTCAGCGACGCTCGCCCGCGAGGTGCGGTAGCTGTTGACCTTGTGGGCGTGGTCGGCATAGCCGAACGAGATGCCGCAGACGACGCGGCGGTCATCGGGCAGATTGAAGTGACGGCGGATCAGGCCGGAGTGGCGCGCCAGCGCGGCCTGCGGAATCGTGCCGAGCCCGAGCGCCTGGGCGGCCAGCATGAAATTGGAGACATAGGCCCCGCAATCGATCGCGCCGTAGATGCCGAGCGGCTCGTTGGTGTGGATCACAGCCACATGCGGCGCGCCGAAGAAATTGTAGTTCTCCAGCGCCTGCCTGGCGTAGCCGCTTCTGTCGCCGCGGGGAATCCCGAGCGTGTTGTAGAGCTGAAAGCCGCTCTCACGGCGGCGATCGAGATAGACGCCGACATATTCGCGCGGCGGGGTGAAATCGTAATCGTCGCCGAGTCCGCTGGAGGCTTCCTTGTAGATCAGCCGGCGAAAGCGCTCCTTGGCCTCGCCGCTGGCGATGATGACCTGCCAGGGCTGGCTGTTGCACCAGGACGCGGTGCGCTGCGCGGTGGTCAGCACGTGCTCGATGGTGGCGCGATCGACCTCTTTGGGAAGGAAAGCGCGGACGGAGTAGCGCTCGTTGAGCAGCTCTTCGAGCACGCCGATGCGGTTATTCTGATTCACTTTTGCGTCCATTGATCAGCTCGCATTGTTCTCTTCGTAGGGTGGGCAAAGGCGCCATAGCGCCGCGCCCACCAACAGACCTACCTCGGCGCACCTGCATATGGTGGGCACGCTTCGCTTTGCCCACCCTACGATACTAGCGTCCCTTGGTCGGGATCTTGTTATACGGCACGTCCTTGTCGACGCGGATGTCGCCCGGCAGGCCCAGCACGCGCTCCGCGATGATGTTGCGCAGGATCTCGTCAGTGCCGCCGGCAATGCGCATCGAGGGCGAGGACAGCAGCATCTGCTGGAACTGGCCCTGCACCGTCTCCTCATCGCTGCCCGTGAGAACGCCGGCCGCACCCTGGAGGTCCATGGCGTAGGTCGCGATGTCCTGGAGCATCATGCCCGAGACCAGCTTGCCGATCGAGTTCTCCGGACCCGGCTGCTCGCCTTTCGACAGCGCCGAGATCGCGCGGTAGCTCGTATATTTCAGCCCGCTCGACTTCACCGCCCAGCTGGCAAGCTTCGAGCGCACCGCGGGATCGTCGATGGCAAGCCCGTCCTCCAGCATCAGGTTCGCGCAGAACTCGAACATCTCAGGCACGCCGGTCGCGAGCCGCGAGCCGATCGACATGCGCTCGTTCATCAGCGTGGTCAGCGACACGCTCCAGCCCTCGCCGACGGCGCCGAGCCGCTGGCTGTCTGATATCACCACGTCGGTGAAATAGACCTCGTTGAACTCCTGCATGCCGTTGGCCTGCTTGATCGGCCGCACCTCGACGCCCGGGCTCTTCATGTCCAGGAAGAACATGGTGAGGCCCTTGTGCTTGGGTACGCTCGGATCGGTGCGCGCGATCAGAAGACCGAAGTCGGAATAATGCGCGCCCGAGGTCCAGATCTTCTGGCCGTTGACGACCCAATTGTCGCCCTTCTTCTCCGCACGCGTGCGCAAGCCCGCAACGTCAGAGCCGGCCGAGGGTTCAGAGAACAGCTGGCACCAGATCTCCTCGCCCGAGGCGAGCTTCGGCAGATGGCGACGCTTGGCGTCCTCGCTGCCCCAGGCCATCACGGTTGGCCCGCACATGCCTTCGCCGATCTGGAACGGCTGCGTCAGCTTGCCGTAGACGCCCTCCTCCTGCTGCCAGATCACGCGCTCGATCGGCGTGGCGCCGCGGCCGCCATATTCCTTCGGCCAGTGCAGGCAGGCCCAATTGCCCTCGAACTTCTTCTTCTGCCAGGCCTTGCCGACATCGACGATGTCGTGCTTCGCAAGCCGGATGCGACCGAGCGAGGATTTTGACAGCTCGGCATGCAGCTCCTTCGGCGCGTTGGCCTCGACCCATTGGCGCGCAGTCTCGCGGAATGCGGCTTCCTGCGGGGTATCGTCGAAATTCATGGCGGCTTCCTTTTCCTAGTCATTCCGGGGCGCGCAACGCGCGAACCCGGAATCCAGAGGTTACTTACGCATCTCGAGATTCTCAGATGTACAATTGCACATCGTAGTTCGGCTCTTCGAGCCGCCCCGGAATGACGGCTAATTCCTTCCCTTGGTCGGGATCTTGTTGAACGGCACGTCCTTGTCGACCCGGATATCGCCCGGCAGGCCCAGCACCCGCTCGGCGATGATGTTGCGCATGATCTCGTCGGTGCCGCCTTCGACACGGGTGCCCGGCGCACGCAGCAGCATGGCCTGGAAACGGCCGGCGAGTTCGGCATCCTCGGGGCCGCTGATGACCCCGCTCGCGCCCTGCAAGTCCAGCGCGTAGGCCGCGACGTCCTGGATCATCGAGCCCGCCACCAGCTTGCCGATCGAATTTTCCGGCCCCGGCCGCTCGCCCTTCGACAGCGCCGAGATCGCGCGCATGCTGGTGTAGCGCAGCCCGCTCGCCTTCACCGCCCAGTTCGCCAGCTTCGAGCGCACCGCGCGATCCTCGATCGCCGGACCGTTGTCCAGCATCAGGCCGGAGCAATAGTCGAACAACTCAGGGAAACCGGTCGAGACGCCCGCGCCGATCGACATGCGCTCGTTCATCAGCGTGGTCAGCGAGACGTTCCATCCGTCATTGACCTCGCCGAGGCGCTGATGGTCGGGAATCCGCACGTTGGTGAAATAGACCTCGTTGAAATCGGAGGCGCCGCTCGCCTGCTTGATCGGCCGCACCTCGACGCCGGGGCTCTTCATGTCCAGGAAGAACATGGTAAGACCCTTGTGCTTGGGCACGGTCGGATCGGTGCGGGTAAGCAGGATGCCGTAATCGGAATAATGCGCGCCTGATGTCCAGATCTTCTGGCCGTTGATGACCCATTCATCGCCGTCCTTCTCCGCCCGCGTGCGCAGGCCCGCGACGTCGGAGCCGCCGGCGGGCTCGGAGAACAGCTGGCACCAGACCTTTTCGCCGGAGGCGAGCGGCGGCAGATAGCTGCGCTTATGCTCCTCGCGCGCGAACGCCATCATGGTCGGCCCGCACATGCCGTGGCCGATGATGAACATATGGGAGAGTTTTCCGAACGGCCCCTCTTCCTGCTGCCAGATCACGCGCTCGATCGGAGAGGCGCCGCGGCCGCCATACTCCTTCGGCCAGTGCAGGCAGGCCCAGCCGGCATCGGCCTTCTTCTTCTGCCAGGCCTTCGCGACCTCGAGAATGTTGGCGTTCTTGAGCTGGGTGCGGCCGAGCGAGGATTTGCGCAGCTCTTCCTCGTACTGCTTCGGCGCATTCGCCGATATCCAGGCACGCGCGGTGGCGCGGAATTCGGCTTCCTGTGGGGTGTCGTCGAAGTTCATGGTGCTGTTCTCTCCGTCATTCCGGGACGCGCGCAGCGCGAACCCGGAATCTAGATGTTATTCACTCATCTCCGGATTCCGGGTTCGCCGCGTTGCGGCGCCCCGGAATGACGACAACATCAAGCCGCGTTCTTCTTGCGCATGCGGTCGATCAGTTGGTCTTCCCAATAGGACAGGCTGCCGAGGGCCAGCGCCATCGCGTTCGCCCGGCGGTAGTACATGTGGCAGTCGAACTCCCAGGTGAAACCCATGCCGCCGTGCACCTGGATGTTGTTCTTGGCGCAGTGCTGGAACGCCTGCGTGGCGCTGATGCGCGCGGCGGCGGCGGCTTCCGGCAATTCGGATGCATTGGTCGAAAGCGCCCAGGCGCCGTAATAGCTGTTGGAGCGCGCCAGCGTCGCCGAGACGTACATGTCGGCGAGCATGTGCTTCACCGCCTGGAACGAGCCGATCTGGCGGCCGAAGGCGATGCGGTCGAGAGCGTAGTCGCGGCCCATCTCCAGCGCGCGGTCGGAGCCGCCAACCTGCTCGAAGGCGCACAGCACGGCGGCACGGTCGAGCACCTGGGTGAGGATGCTCCAGCCCTCGCCGGCAGCGCCCAGCGGCTCGGCCTTGCAGTCCTTGAAAGTGATCTCCGCCTGGCCACGCGTCGGATCGAGGTTGGTCAGGCCTTTCACCTCGACGCCGCCGCCCTTGAGATCGACCAGGAATAGCGAGATGTCGCTCTCACGCCCGCTCGAACCCGTGCGAGCTGCAACGACGGCGAAGTCGGCGATCGCGCCATCGGCCACAGGCTTCTTGACGCCGTTAAGCACGCCATTCGCAGCAGCGAGCTTGATGGCCTTCGGCGACGGATTGCCCTTGCCCTCGAACAGCGCCAGCGTCCCGATCGCCTCGCCCGAGGCAATTGCCGGCAGCCATTTTTTCTTCTGCGCGTCGCTGCCGGCGATCAGCAGCGCTTCGGCGGCGAGATAGACGGTCGAGGAGAACGGCACCGGCGCGTTGGCCCGGCCCATCTCTTCCGCGATCACGCAAAGCTCGAGATGGCCGGCGCCGGCACCGCCGAATTCCTCGGGGATTGCGACGCCGAGAAATCCCATTTCGGCGAGCCCCTTCCACAGCTCCTTGTCGTAGGGCGCCTTGCCGTCGAGCACGACGCGCACCGCCTTGGGCGGGCATTTTTCGGTGAGGAATTTGCGCGCCTGATCGCGAAGCTGCTTCTGGTCGTCGGAGAAGTCGAAGTTCATGGCGGGCTACCTTTGTTTATTCGTTGTCATTTATTGCCGTCATTCCGGGGCGCGCGGAGCGCGAGCCCGGAATCCATATCCACCAGCCGGGGTTATGGATTCCGGGCCTGCGCCTCTCGGCGCATCCCGGAATGACGAATGGAGAGAGGAGTGTTTCATCGCAGCACGACCACATCCTGATCCGGCTTGTCCGCATAGAGCCGCTCCACCAGCGCGGCGCGGCGCTCCAGGCCGGCGCGCTGGTTGATGTAGCCCTTGTCGGTCAGCTCATTGCCGTCGATCGAAGGCGGCTCGACCATCAGCATGGCGCGCGCGATGATGCGGCTGCTGGCGCCTTCGCACTCCTTATTGTGCGTCTCCAGACCGCGCCTGAAGCAGGCGATCACCTCGGGATGCTTCACGGCATCCTCAAAGCTGAGATCGGGATTGCCGACGAGCTGGCGGCAGGCATGCAGGTTCGGCCAGGCGAGCAGGCCGATGAAGGCGCGATCCTGCCCCGCGACCAGCGCGTCATGCACGACAGGCGTCGTGGCTGCGATGGTGTCGGTGCGGAGCGAGCCGACATGGACGAAGGTCCCAGTCGTGAGCTTGAAGTCTTCGACGACGCGCCCGGCAAAGATGATGCCCTTCACCGGATCGGCATCGTCGACAAAAATGCCGGCATCGCCGATGCAGTAGAAGCCTTCCTCGTCGAACATCTTCCTGGTCAGCTCCGGCTGGCCGAAATAGCCGGGCGTGACGTTGACACCGCGCAGACGCAGCTCGTATTTCGAGCCGCACGGCACCATCTTCAATTCGACGCCGGGGAACGGCAGGCCGATCAGGCCAACGCGCTCGGTGTCCCAATAGGTGCCGGTCGAGGTCGGCGCAGTCTCGGTCGAGCCCCAGCCGGTGTAGAACACGATCCGTTCGCCGGTGGTCTTCACCGCGAGGTCCTGCATGCGGTCGTAGAGATCATCAGGCAGCCGCGCGCCGCCATAGGCCATGATCGACAGGTTCTTGAAGAAGGAGCGGCAGAGCGCATCGTCCTTCTCCATGGCAGCGGCAAGCGCGGCGTAGCCGGCCGGCACGTTGGCGTAATAGGTCGGCGAGATCTCGCGCAGATTGCGCAGCGTCTCCTCGAACTGGCCCGGCATCGGCCGGCCGTCGTCGATATAGAGCGTCCCGCCGTCGACCAGGATGGGATGGAACGCCGCATTGCCGCCCATCGTGTGGTTCCACGGCATCCAGTCCAGCATGGTCGAGATCGGACCGCCCGGATCGCGCGGCCGCACCTGCATCATCATCGCCGCATTGGCGCACATCATCGCTTGCGTGTTGATGACAGCTTTTGGCATGCCGGTCGAACCTGACGTGAACAGCAGCTTGCCGACGGTGTCGGGCGTGATCCTGGCAATCGACTCCTCGACGGCGCCGGTCACCGGCGTTGCCGCAAGCTCGGCAAAGCTGACGCTCTTGATACCCTCGCAGGGCCGCAAGACGTGAACGACGGTGACGCCGGTGAGGTCGATCGCCTTGAGCGCCTTCTCGAAGGTCGGGCCGTCCTGCACCATCACCACGGCCGGCTTGATCAGGTCGAACAAATATTTCAGCTTGACGTGATCGTGGCTCATCAACGAGTAGGCCGGCGACACGGGAGCCGCCGGAACGCGCGCCTGCATCGCGGCCTGTGTCATCAGCGCATGCTCGATCGAGTTGCCGGACACGATCGTGACCGGGCGGCCATCGAGACCGAGATCGAGCAGGCCTTGCGTCAGTGCATCCACGGTGCGCTTGGCTTCGCCGTAAGAGACCTTCCGCCATTCGCGGTTCGGTCCGCCGCGCTGGGCGAGCCAGATGCGCTCGGGTGCTTGCGTCGCCCATTTCGCCAGCGAGGCCGGGATGTGCTTCTCGTAAGGTTGCAGCGGAATGCGCGACTTCAGCACCACCGTGCCGTCGCCGCGGCGCTCGACGTCGATGTCGCGTGCCAGCCACTCGACCTTGCGAAAGGCGGGCTTCGTCATCACCGCCGCCGCGCTGCCACTCATTTTGCGTCTCCCGGAATTACTGTCCTTTGCGGATCTTCGTCGTTCAGCGCCTGATATAGACAGGCTTTCGCTTCTCAAGGAAGGCCCTGATGCCTTCCGAAAATTCCTCGGAGCGGCTGCACAGGACCTGATTGCGGTCCTCCATCGCGATCGCGGCTTCCAGCGATCCGGCATCGACGCTCATGTTGAGACATTCTTTCGAGAGGCGAAGCCCCACGGGCGAGGCCGTGATCATCGCATCGATGTAAGGCTCGGCAGCGTCATCGAGCTTGTCTTCGTCGACGACCTCGGAGACGAGACCGACCGCGAGCGCCCGCTCGGCGCCGATGAAGCGTCCCGTGAGGATCAGCTCGGAGGCGACGGAGACACCGACGAGGCGCGGCAGGAAATAGCTGGTGCCGATGTCGCAGCCGCCAAGGCCGAGCTTGATGAAGGCGCAGTTCATCCGCGCCGATTTCGTCGCGATCCGGATGTCGGAGGCGAGCGCCAGCGCAAAGCCGCCGCCCGCCGCCGCGCCCTGCACCAGCGCCAGGATCGGCTGCGGACAGCGCCGCATCAGCATCACGATGTCGGCAATGCGGCGCTGCGAGTCCAGCGACTCGGTGACGCCGGGCGGCTCCTGCTGCCCGGCACGGCGCGCCATCGCGGCCTTGAGATCGAGGCCCGCGCAAAAATTCTTGCCGGCGCCCTTCAGCACCACCACGCGCGTATCGCGGTTGCGCTGCAGCCCCTGGAAGTAGGCGTTGAGCGCATCGATCAGCGCGGGATCGAGCGCGTTGAGGCTGTCAGGACGATTGAGCGTCACCCGGTCGACGCCGTCGTTGTGCTCGATCAGCAGCGGTTGGGACATGCGTGATCTCCTTCATCCGCAACGATGGTGCCGATTGCTGCGCCCTCTCCCCTTGTGGGAGAGGGCATGTACGTCGCTCGACGCGCATTCGCTCGGGTGAGGGGTCTGCCTCCACAGATGAGATCGCGGAGCGAACCCCTCATCCGTCGCGCTACGCGCGCCACCTTCTCCCACAAGGGGAGAAGGGAAGAGAGCTCTACCGCGGCGCCATGCGGATCGCGCCGTCGAGGCGGATGGTCTCGCCGTTGAGCATCGGGTTCTCGACGATGTGCACCGCGAGCATGCCGTATTCATTGGCGTCGCCGAGACGCGCGGGATGCGGCACCTGGGCGCCCAGGCTCTTGCGGGCCTCTTCGTTCAGGCCCATCAGCAGCGGCGTCAGGAACAGGCCGGGCGCGATGGTGTTGACGCGGATCTTCTGGCTGGCGAGGTCGCGCGCGGCAGGCAGCGTGAGGCCGACGACGCCGCCCTTGGAGGCCGCATAGGCGATCTGGCCGATCTGGCCTTCATAGGCGGCAACAGAAGCGGTGTTGACGATGACGCCGCGCTCTTCGCCGATCGGCTCGGCGGTGACGAGGCGCTCGGCGAACAGCCGCAGGCAGTTGAAGGTGCCGATCAGGTTGACGTTGATGATGCGCGCGAACTTTTCCAAGGGATAAACGCCGTCGCGACCGACGATGCGCTGCGAGCCGCCGATACCGGCGCAGTTCATCAGCACGCGGGCGATGCCATGGGCGGCTTCCGCCTTCGCGATCGCCGCCTTGATCTGCTCCTCGCTGGTGACGTCGGCATGCAGCGCGACGCCCTTCACCTCGGCCGCGACCTTCTCGGCGTTTTCCTTGCTCTGGTCGATCACGCCGATCTTGGCGCCCTTGGCGGCCATGGCGCGGGCGGTCGCGGCACCCAGGCCCGAACCACCGCCGGTGATGAGAACGGCTACGTCTTTCAGCTGCATCGCAAATACCTTTCCTTGGGCGTTTCTTCTCTAGACTTGAAGAGTTCGGCCGGATCATCCGGCCGCGGCGGCGTCCCCGGCTTGCGTGAGGATGCCGCCGCAGATCAGCGTTTCCATGTGCTTGATGTATTGCCGGCAGACTTCATCGGTGACCGGGCCGACGCCGGTCGCGCGGGACATCGCGTGCCGGCCGAAGAACAGATGATCGCAGGCGCCGATCAGGCTGGTGTAGAACAGCACCGGATCGGTCTGGCGGAATTCGCCGCTGCTGACGCCTTCGGCGAGCAGGCGGCGATGAAAATCCAGCAGCGGCGCGACGAAGAATTTCGAGACTTCGTCGGCAGAGCCGGCAACGCTCTCGTGCAGGAGATAGTGGATCAGCCGATTCATGTAGGGGAACCGGTGATAGGCGCGGATGATGCCGCCGATATGCAGCTTCAGCTTCGCGGTCGGCGTGATCGGCTGCGCCAGCAGATATTCGAGATTGGACAGCTCCGTCCCCGCATCGCGCTCGAGCAGCGCCAGCAGCAGGCCGTCCTTGTTGCCGAAGTGATATTTGACCAGCGCGGCGTTGGCGCCCGACTTCTGGGCGATGTCGGAGAGCGAAATCTCGATCGAGGAACGTTCGATCATCAGCTCGCTTGCGGCCACGAGCAATTTCTCTGCCGTGGAATTCTTTCCGCTGGGGAGCTTGGTCGGTACGCTGGTAGCCACGGAGTTCCCTGTTCTCGCCGCTTGAGGCGGGGCGCAGATAAGCCCAAGCAGCGCCTCATCACAAGAGTTAATTGATCGATTGACTAAATGATGTCGCACCCTTTTAATCCGCCCCGACAACCCAACCCGATCCAGAAAAATCCAGGGAGAAACCGAAATGGCCGAGGCTTACATCGTCGCCGCTGCGCGTACCGCGGGCGGGCGCAAGGGGGGCCGCCTCGCCGGCTGGCATCCGGCCGATCTCGCCGCAAAAGTGCTGGACGAGCTGGTCGATCGCGCCAAGATCGACCCGGCCTTGGTCGAGGACGTGATCATGGGCTGCGTGATGCAGGTCGGCGAACAGTCCAACAATGTCGCGCGCAATGCGATCATGGCCTCGAAGCTGCCGGAGAGCGTGCCGGGCACCTCGATCGACCGCCAGTGCGGCTCCTCGCAGCAGGCGTTGCACTTCGCAGCCCAAGCCGTGATGTCCGGCACGATGGACGTCGTGATCGCGGCCGGCGTGGAATCGATGACGCGCGTGCCGATGGGCCTGTCATCGCAGCTCCCGGCCAAGAACGGCTTTGGCAATTACAAGAGCCCGGGCATCGAGGCGAGGTATCCGAACATCGTGTTCAGCCAGTTCACCGGCGCCGAGATGATGGCCGAGAAGTACGGCTTGTCGAAGAATGAGCTCGACGAATACTCCTTCAACAGCCACCAGCGCGCGATCGCGGCGACGCAAGCCGGTCACTTCAAGAAGGAGATCGTGCCGCTCGAGATCACCCGCGCCGACGGCTCCAAGGATACCCACCACATCGACGAGGGCATCCGCTTCGACGCCACGCTCGAAGGCATCAAGGGCGTCAAACTGATCGCCGAGAACGGCAAGCTTTCCGCGGCCAGCGCCAGCCAGATCTGCGACGGCGCTTCCGGCGTCATGGTGGTGAACGAGCGCGGCCTGAAGCAGCTTGGCGTCAAGCCGCTTGCGCGCATCCATCACATGACCATGATGGGCGGCGATCCCGTGATCATGCTCGACGCTCCGCTGCACGCCACCAAGCGCGCGCTGGAGAAGGCCGGCATGACGATCGGCGACATCGACCTGTTCGAGGTCAACGAGGCCTTCGCGTCGGTGCCGACCGCCTGGCTCAAGACCACCGGCGCCGATCCGGAGCGCCTCAACGTCAATGGGGGGGCCATCGCGCTCGGCCATCCGCTCGGCGGCTCCGGCACCAAGCTGATGACCACGCTGATCCACGCGCTGCACCAGCGAGGCAAGCGCTATGGCCTGCAGACCATGTGCGAAGGCGGCGGCATGGCCAATGTGACGATCGTGGAGCGGCTGTAAGCTGCTTCGACACAGACGGTGTCGTCCCGGACAAGCGCGCCTAAAGCGCGCGCCGATCCGGGATCCATAACCACAGAAGGCTGTGGTTATGCCGCGCTGGAGCTCCATCTCGTTTCAACAACCGAGGCCTGTGGTTATGGATCCCGGCCTTCGCCGGGATGACACCTTTCTTGTTGAGAGACCTACGCTCATGACCCACCCCTCCATCCACGCCCGCGCCACGCCGAACAAGATCGCTTACCAGATGGCGGGCACCGGCAAGGCGATCACCTATCGCGAACTCGACGAGCTCTCGAACCAGGGCGCACACCTGTTCCGCTCGCTCGGCCTGAAGGCCGGCGATCACATCGCACTGTTGATGGAGAACCGGCTTGCCTTCATGGAGCTCTGCTGGGCCGCGCAGCGCAGCGGGCTCTATTACACCGCGATCAGCCGCTATCTGAAGCAGGACGAGATCGACTACATCATCGCCGATTGCGGCGCCAAGGTCGTGATCACCACGCCGAAATGCGCCGACCAGATCAAGGCCCTGATCAAGGGCACGCCCGGCGAGCCGGTCTTCTACATGATGGACGAACCGCTGCCCGGCTTCCGCTCCTACGACAAGGAAGCCGCCGCGCAGCCGACGACGCCGATCTCCGACGAGGTCGCCGGCTACGACATGCTGTATTCGTCCGGCACCACCGGCCGGCCCAAGGGAATCAAGAAGGCGTTCGAGGGCAACAAGATCGACGTGCCGAACGCCTTCCTGCGCGTGCTCTGCGCCGACATGTGCGGCATGAATGCGGCGAGCACGTACCTCTCGCCGGCGCCGCTCTATCACGCGGCGCCCCTGCGCTTCAACATGATGGCGATCGTGCTCGGCGGCACCTCCATCATCATGGAGCATTTCGACGCCGAAGAATTCTTGAAGCTGGTCGAAAAGTATGAGGTCACGCAGTCGCAGCTCGTGCCGACCATGTTCGTGCGGATGCTCAAGCTGCCGGACGAGGTGCGCTACCGGTACAACGTCTCGACGCTCAAGGGCGCAATCCACGCCGCAGCCCCCTGCCCGGTCGACGTCAAAGCCAAAATGATCGAATGGTGGGGACCGATCCTGATCGAGTATTACGCCGGCTCGGAAGGCAACGGCGTCACCGTCTGCAACTCGCAGCAATGGCTGGAGCATCGCGGCAGCGTCGGCCGCGCCGTGGTCGGCAAGATCAAGATTCTCGACGAAAACGACGAGGAGCAACCGACCGGCGAAATCGGCACGGTCTATTTCGCCGACGCGCCTGCTTTCGCCTATCACAACGACCCCGAGAAGACGAAGAAGGCCTACAACGCCAAGGGCTGGTCGACGCTCGGTGACGTCGGCTATCTCGACAAGGACGGCTTCCTGTTTCTCACCGACCGCAAGTCCTACATGATCATTTCCGGCGGGGTGAACATCTACCCGCAGGAGACCGAGGACGTGCTCATCACCCACCCCGATGTCGCCGACGTCGCCGTATTCGGCGTGCCGAACGAGGAGATGGGCGAGGAGGTGAAGGCGGTGGTGCAGCCGCACGACATGACGCGTGCGGGCAAGGCGCTGGAAGCCGACCTGATCGCGTTCTGCAAGGGTCGCCTCTCCGCGATCAAGTGCCCGCGTTCGATCGATTTCGAGGCGGAGCTGCCGCGCACGCCGACGGGCAAGCTGGTGAAGCGGCATTTGCGCGACAGGTATTGGCCGAAGACAACAGCGAAGATCTAGCGCTCTCTCTTACCCTCCCCCTCCCGGGAGGGTGGCGGCATCCTCAATCAAACAGGCTCGGCGTGTGGTTCACCAGCGCGCCTTCGATCTCGAGCATCTTCAGTTTGGTGACGACGCCGCCATTGGCCGAGAAGCCGCCGGGCTTGTTGCCGGCCGCCAGCACCCGATGGCAGGGCACGACGATCGGGCACGGGTTGCGGCCGAGCGCCTGGCCGACGTCGCGCGACAGCTGGACGCCACCGAGCTGCTTGGCAATGTCGCCATAGGTGATGGTCTTGCCGGGCGGGATGGTACGGGCGATCTCGTAGACGCCGCGGTTGAAATCGGGCACGCCGTCGAGATCGAGCGGGATGTCGGTGAGGTCATCCGGCTCGCCTGCGAGCAGATTCGTGATGCGGTCGATCGCCTGCTGCACCTCGGCGGTCGGCTCGGCTTCGCTGGCATCAGCGTGGCGCTGACTGATGCGGGTGCGGATCTTCTGCTCGCCGCCCATCGGCAGCTGCGTGCCGTTGATGCCGCGCGGGCCCCAGGCGACGGCGCAAAGGCCGATCCTGGTATCGAACAGGGCAAAATGCTGGTCGGTCATGGCTCGGTTTCTGGCTGCGTCCTCATCGCATGCCCCCAATGTGATCTCAGGCCAAATCTAGGCTTGGAAATAGTTGCGATCCACCCGGTTTCCGGGAATCTTGCACAGGAGTTCCAATTTCTCGCGAGCCCGGAATGCAACGCCTCCACGTCAACGGATACGACATGGCCTATATAGACGTGGGTGAAGACCGAGGCCGACCCCCGTTGGTCTGCGTGCATGGCTCGCTCAATGATTTCCGCGTCTGGGGCTGCGTGCTCGGGCCGCTGATGCAGCGGCATCGGGTGATCGCCGTCAGCCTGCGCCATTTCTTCCCCGACCGCTGGGACGGCGTCGGCGATACCTATTCGATCGCCCAGCATGTCCAGGACGTCATCGCCTTCATCGAGAAGCTCGACGTCGGCCCGGTCGATCTGATGGGCCATTCCCGCGGTGGACACATCTGCTTTCGCGTGGCGCAGGCGCGCCCCGATCTGTTGCGGCGGCTGATCCTGGCCGAGCCCGGCGGAGAGCTCGATGCGAGCCTCGATCCCGATTATGCCGGCGGTCCCTCGCCGCTCTTGGCGCGATTCACGGCCTCGGCGGAGAAGATCGCGGCGGGCGATGTCGACGGCGGCCTCGCCGTGTTCGTCGACACGCTGGAGGGCGCCGGCACCTGGCCGCGGCTGCCGGCGATGGTGAAGCAGAATCTGCGCGACAACGCCATGACGTTGATCGGCCAGGTCCGCGACAACCGCCCGCCCTTCTCGAAGGCGGATGCGGAATCGATTCTGATGCCGACGCTGTTCATCCTGGGTGCGCGGACCAAGGGCCTGCTGCCGAAGGTGCTGCATGCGCTCGCAGCGCATGTGCCCTATTCCAAGACGGCGATCATCCCGAACGCGACGCATCCGATGTTCGAGCAGGCGCCGCAAAAATACTCCGAAGTGGTTCTGGATTTCCTGGCGAGCTGATCATGCAGAGCTTTCGCGTCAACGGTTACGACATGGCCTATCTCGAAGTCGGGGATGGTCCGCCGCTGGTCTGCGTGCACGGCACACTCGGGGATTTCCGCACCTGGTATTCGGTGCTCGGCCCGCTGTCGAAGAGCCATCGGGTGATCTCGGTCAGCCTGCGGCATTTCTTTCCCGAGCACTGGGACGCCGTCGGCGACGACTACAGGGTGGCGCAGCACGTCGCCGATATGATCGCCTTCATCGAGCAGGTCAGGCCCGCACCCGTCGACCTGATGGGCCATTCGCGCGGCGGCCACATCGCGTTCCGCGTCGCGCAAGCGCGGCCTGATCTGTTGCGCAAGCTGGTGCTGGCCGAGCCCGGCGGCGATCTGGATGCCAGCCTGCCGGTGCCCGAAGGCACGCCCGCGTACCCGCCGCTCGCGGCGCGCACGGCGCGCTCGGTCGAGATGATCCGCGCCGGCGACATCGAGGGCGCGCTGCAGAATTTCTACGAGGGCATCGAAGGCGACGGCTCCTGGCGCCGCGTGCCGGCGGCGGCCAAGCAGCAATTGCGCGACAATACGCTCACCTTCCTCGGCCAGATCAACGAGCAGCGCCGGCCCTACACGCTCGCGGATGCGCAGGCGATCAGGACGCCGACGCTCCTGATCGGCGGCGGCGCGACGACGGGAAGCCTGTCGGTGATGTGGCGCGTGCTGGCGGAGCACATCGCAGGAGCCAGGACGGCGGTGATCGCGAATGCCGGCCACTGGATGTTCGAGCAGGCGCCGCTGGAGTATGGCGAGGAGGTGAACAGGTTCCTGGCGGAGTAGCTGCTTGTTCGCCTCTCCCCGCAAGCGGGGCGAGGGAGTGCACGGCTGGTGCCTCCCTCACTTGCACTCACGCCACCTTCCACACGCCGACCGGCATCTTGATCGTCGCGTTGAGGCGGTTCCAGACGTTGATGGTCGCGATCGAGAGGATCAGCGTTGCAAGCTCGCGCTCGTCGAAATGCTTGGCGGCCTCATTCCAGATCGTGTCGGACACCGGATCCTCACGGTCGGCGAGACGGGTGACCGCCTCGGTCAGAGCCAGCGCGGCGCGCTCGGCTTCGCTGAAATAAGGCGCGTCGCGCCAGGCCGAGACGGCGAACAGGCGCTCGTCGGTCTCGCCGGCCTTGCGGGCGATCTTCGGGTGCATGTCGACGCAGACGCTGCAACCATTGATCTGGCTGGCGCGCAGGTGCACCAGTTCCAGGAGCTTTTCCGGCAGGCCTTGTTTGGTCAAATTGCCGAGAGATTGCAGAACATTCATGGCCTCGGGCAGGACCATGACGGGGTGATTCATGCGGGCGTGCATCGTTGTCGTCTCCATCTGTCGAATTTCGAAGGTTCCGGTCACATTGGCCGGATTGGCTTCGTCATGGGCATGACGGATCGCGATGAGGGAATGTGACTGATGACCCAAAAAAACTTTGAAGAAGATTTTCTCAGCCAGCAGTTCGAGGCCAACAGGGATCATTTGCGCGCGGTCGCCTACCGGATGCTGGGTTCCCGCGGCGAGATCGACGATGCCGTGCAGGAGGCCTGGCTGCGGCTCAGCCGGAGCGATACGTCCGATGTCGCGAATCTGCGGGGCTGGCTGACCACCGTGGTCGCGCGCATCTGCCTCGACATGCTGCGCGCACGAAAGTCGCGCCGGGAGGACCCGATGGGCCCGCATGTGCCGGAGCCGGTCGATGAGACGCGGGAGCGCGAAGCGGAGATGGCCGATTCCGTCGGCGCGGCACTCCTGATCGTGCTGGAAACATTGCAGCCGGCCGAGCGGCTCGCCTTCGTGCTGCATGACATGTTCGCGGTGCCCTTCGAGGAGATCGCGCCGATCGTCGGGCGCTCCGTCGATGCCTCGCGCCAGCTTGCCAGCCGCGCGCGGCGGCGCGTGCAGGGCGCGCCGGTGCCCGAGACGGACCTGTCGCGTCAACGCAAGATCGTCGATGCCTTCCTCGCGGCTTCGCGCGAAGGCAATTTCGAGGGGCTGCTCGCCGTGCTCGATCCCGACGTCGTCTTTCGCGCCGACCAGGCCGCGGTGCGGCTCGGTACGCTGCCGGAGATCCGCGGCGCGGATGCGGTCGCGAAGCTCTACAAGGGCCGCGCCCAGGCCGCGCGCACGGCACTGGTCGATGGCGAGATCGGTGTTGCGGTCATCCTCGGCGGGCAATTGCGCATCGCGCTGCGCGTGACCTTCAGCGGCGACCGGATCGCGGCGATCGAGGCGGTGGCCGATGCAGAAGCGATCGCGTCGCTCGAGGTGGAGGTGCTCGAACGCTAGGCCGGCCGGATGCTGATCGAGCAGGGCAAGAAGAAGTAGGCGCCCAACCGGGCAAAAACCGTTAGCGCGAAGACAACCCCATGCACAGTAAATGGCCCTAATGATATCAATCGTTTAGCAGCCCCCCACAACGGCGGCTGACGCCGCGTCGGGACGCGCTTGACGCCTTCCGCCCCCCGACGTACCTTCGAATACGGAATTCCGTATTCCATCTAAGTGCTGTTGGAGCTGCCGGCGTGATCCCTCTCGACCCGCTCCCGAACCTGATCGACCAGGTCTATGGTCGGATCCTGGAGGCGATCTCCGATCGCACGTTGCAGCCCGGCCAGCGCATCCGGCAGAACGAGCTCGCCGACAAGCTCGGCGTGTCGCGCCAGCCGGTGTCGCATGCGCTGCATCTGCTGCATCGGCAGGGCCTCGTCGCCGAAAGCGGCCGGCGCGGCTTTGAGGTCACCCAGCTCGATCCCGCGCGTATCCGCCAGCTCTACGAGGTGCGCGGCGCCATTGATGCGCTGGCCGCGCGGCTCGCCGCGATGCGCGCCGCAAGCGACGCGGCAGGACGCGCGCGGCTCGAGGTGGCGCTCGCCGCCGGGCGCCGCATCGATCGCAAGACGCCGCTTGCCGAGCTCATCGTGCTCGACGTCGATTTTCATCGCGCGATCTATCAGCTCGCCGGCAATCCCGTGATCGAGGAGACCATCGCGCCGCAATGGCCGCATATGCGCCGCTCGATGGCGACCGTGCTGTCGGAGCTCGATTATCGCGACAGCGCCTGGGCCGAGCATGCCGACATCGCAGCTCACATTCTCGCAGGCGATGCGAAGGCCGCCGAACGCGCCGCACTCGCGCATGCGCAGACGGCGGGACGGATGACCGAGGAGAGGTTGCGGGCGACGGACGAGGCGGCGGCGTAGCTAAACGCTGTCATTCCGGGGCACGCGAAGCGTGAACCCGGAATCCATTGGGCCACAGAGACTGCGGATCAATAGATTCCGGGTTCGATGCTGCGCATCGCCCCGGAATGACAAGAACAAAACAACGGGAGGACGACCCATGAGACTGTCTCAGGAGCAATTGGAGTTCTTCCACCGCGAGGGCTGGCTGTTCCTGCCCGAATTGTTCAGCCAGGAGGAGGTCGATCTGCTCGCGCGCGAGGCGGTCGGCATTTACGACGCCAACCGGCCGGAGGTCTGGCGCGAGAAGAGCGGCGCGCCGCGCACGGCGTTTGCCGCGCATCTCTACAACGAGGCCTTCCGCATTCTGGGCGCGCATCCGCGCATGATCGACCCGGTCGAGCAATTGTTCGGCGAGCCTGTCTACATGCACCAGTTCAAGATCAACGCGAAATCGGCCTTCACCGGCGACGTCTGGCAATGGCACCAGGATTACGGCACCTGGAAGCGCGACGACGGCATGCCGGAGCCGCGCGCGATGAACATCGCGATCTTCCTCGACGAGGTGATGCCGATCAACGGCCCCCTGATGCTGGTGCCGCGCAGCCAGAATGCCGGCGATCTCGAAGCCTCGCATGACCTTGCCACCACGTCCTACCCGCTGTGGACGCTGGACGAGGACACCGTGACGCGCCTCGTCAAGCAGGGCGGCATCGTGGCGCCCACGGGCAAGCCCGGCGGCATGCTGATGTTCCACGGCAATCTCGTGCACGGCTCGGCCGGCAACATCACGCCCTACCCGCGCAAGATCGTGTACCTGACGCTGAACGCGGTCTCGAACTATATCCGCACCCCCACGCGGCCCGAATACATCGCCCACCGCGATTTCGCGCCGATCAAGACGGTGGACGACGACGCCCTGCTGCGCCTTGCCCGTGCGCCGCGGCAGGCGGCGGAGTAAGCTGTCATTCCGGGGCGCGACGAAGTCGCGAGCCCGGAATCCATTTATCCGCGTCCTTTGCGGCCCGATGGATTCCAGGCTCGACGCTCCCGGGGCGCGCTTCGCGCGGTCCCGTCGCGTCGCCCCGGAATGACTGAACCTGATCGTTCGCGTCGTCCCGACCGCGATAGCACTCTTGGATGTCTCCCATGAACCTCTTCCGCCTCCTCCAGGCCCGCGCGTCCGCCGGCAAGCCTGTCCGTGTCGCGCTGATCGGTGCGGGCAAATTCGGCTCGATGTTTCTCGCGCAGGTGCCGCACACGCCGGGGCTGGAGGTGCCCATCATCGTCGACATCGACCGCGACCGCGCGCGCGAGGCCTGCCGCACAGTCGGCTGGGATGCGGCGCGCATCGCCGCGACCGTGTTCACCGATGACGGCGCACGCGCCATCGCCGGCGGCGCAATGGACGTGGTGGTGGAAGCGACCGGCAACCCGGCCGTCGGCATCAGGCACGCGCGCGCGGCGATCGCGGCGGGCAAGCATATCGTGATGGTCAATGTCGAGGCCGACGTGCTGGCGGGCCCGCTGCTCGCCGAGGAGGCGCGCAAGGCGGGCGTGGTCTATTCGCTCGCCTATGGCGACCAGCCGGCATTGACGGCGGAGATGGTCGACTGGGCCCGCGCCACCGGCTTTCGCGTCGTCGCCGCCGGCAAGGGTACGAAATATCTGCCGGCCTATCACGACGTGACGCCGGACGGCGTCTGGCAGCATTACGGCCTGACCGCCGGCGAAGCACAGTCGGCCGGCATGAACCCGCAGATGTTCAACTCCTTCCTCGACGGCACCAAGTCGGCGATCGAGATGGCCGCGATCGCCAATGCCTGCGGCCTCGACGTGCCGGCGGAGGGACTGCTGTTTCCGCCCTGCGGCGTCGACGATCTGCCGCACATCATGCGGCCGCGTTCGCGTGGCGGCGTGCTGGAGCGCTCCGGCGTGGTGGAAGTCGTCTCCTCGCTCGAACGCGATGGACGGCCGGTGTTTCGCGACCTGCGCTGGGGTGTCTATGTCGTGCTGGAGGCTCCGAACGACTATGCCGCCGACTGCTTCAAGCAGTACGGCCTCAAGACCGATTCCAGCGGACGCTTTGCTGCGATGTACAAGCCCTATCACCTGATCGGGCTCGAGCTGAACATCTCGGTGCTGTCGGCCGCGTTGCGGGGCGAGCCGACCGGCCAGCCCCACGGCTTCCGCGGCGACGTCGCAGCGGTGGCCAAGCGGGCCTTGCGCGCCGGCGAAATGCTCGACGGCGAAGGCGGCTACACCGTGTGGGGCAAGCTGGTGCCGGCGGCCGCGAGCCTCAAGGCCGGCGCGCTGCCGATCGGGCTCGCCCATCGCGTGAAGCTGAAACATGACGTTGCGCATGGCACGGTGGTGCGCTGGGACGACGTCGAGTTCGACGCCGGCAACGAGACGATCAGGACGCGAAAGGCGATGGAAGCGGCGTTCGCGAAAGAGGGTTAAGGCGTGTTGGATTGAAGGACTTGCGCCGCTAGCTCCCTCAACTCTCCCGCTCGCGGGAGAGGTATAGGCCGCCTGCTTCGCCGGCGTTCGCACTTGCGAGGGCGGCACGAGGCTTGATTCTCGCGAGCCTCCCGGTCATCCTCGCTAGCGGAACCGCAACGCACGGGATCCACAAAGAGCCCTCAAGGGCCAGCGGAAACACCCACATCGTCACAACACCCCGTCGGTTATCGGCGAAGCAAGGACGACAGAAGATCGTTCCCCTTGTCGAGGAATCGGCGCAATGGAGGGCTACGCATGAAACGTCGTGATTTCTTGAAAGTGACAGGCGCTGGGCTAGCGGCAAGCACGGCCGTTGCCGCACCGGCGATCGCTCAGTCGGCGCCGGAGGTGAAATGGCGGCTCGCCGCGAGCTGGCCCAAGGCGCTCGACACGCTCTATGGCGGCTGCGAATATTTCTGCAAGCGCGTCGCCGAAGTCACCGACAACAAATTCCAGATCCAACCGTTCGCAGCCGGCGAGATCGTCCCGGGCCTGCAGGTGCTCGACGCCGTGTCGAACGGCACCGTCGAGATGGGCAACACGGCGTTGTATTACTATTGGGGCAAGAATCCCGCCTTCACCTTCGGCACGTCGCTGCCGTTCGGGCTGAACACGCGCGCGCATATTTCCTGGCTGCTGTTCGGCGGCGGCACCGAGTTGCTCAACGGCCTCCTGAAGGAATACAACACGGTCGGCATTCCAACCGGCTCGACCGGCGCCCAGATGGGCGGATGGTTCCGGAAGGAGATCAAGTCGATGGAGGATTTCAAGGGATTGAAATTCCGCGTCGGCGGCTTCGCCGGCACGATCATCGCCAAGGTCGGCGGCGTGCCGCAGCAGATCGCGGGCGGCGACATCTATCCGGCGCTGGAGAAGGGAACGATCGACGCGGCCGAATGGGTCGGGCCCTATGACGACGAGAAGCTCGGCTTCGTCAAGGTCGCGAAATTCTACTACTATCCGGGCTGGTGGGAAGGCACCGGCCAGGGCCACAACATCATGAATCTCGACAAGTGGAACGCGCTGCCCAAGCACTACCAGGCCGCGATCGAGATGGCCTCGCGCGATACCTTCACGTGGGTCACCGGGAAATACGACTACGTCAACCCGCCCGCGCTGAAGCGCCTGCTGGTGGCCGGTGCGATCCTGAAGCCGTTCCCGCAGGAGGTGCTGGAGGCCTGCTACGCCGCCGCGAACGAGATCTACGCGGATCTGTCCAAGACCAACCCGCACTTCGCCAAGATGTACACGAGCCTTTCCGCGTTCCGGAACGAATCGCTCGCCTGGATGCAGGTCGCCGAGCTCAGCTACGACAGCTTCATGATGCGGATGCGCACGCGGACGTGAGGCGCCGAACGGCGAAAGACGTCAGGAACGACGAAAGCCCCGGAGATGTCTCCGGGGCTTTCGGTTTTCGATGCATCCACGCGCGACGTGGCGGCTAGACCAACCCGCCCGCATCCGCGACGCGGCGCTGGTGATAGTCGGTGTCGCCGAAGGTGTTCTCGATCATGGTCAGGCGCTTGAAGTAGTGGCCGATCTTCGCCTCCATGGTCATGCCGATGCCGCCGTGGAGCTGGATCGACTGCTGGCCGACGAATTTCAGCGACTTGCCGATCTGCACCTTGGCCGCGGCGATCGCGTTGGAGCGCTCTTTGGCGTTCTCGAAGTCGTTCGCCATGGTTGCGAACATCGACATCGAGCGTGCCTGCTCGGCGGCGACGAACATGTCGGACGCACGGTGCTGGAGCGACTGGAACGAGCCGATCGCGACGCCGAACTGCTTGCGCGTCTTGATGTACTCGACCGTGGTCTTGAGCGACTCGTCCATCAGGCCGACCGCCTCGGCGCAAAGCGCGACGCGAGCTTCGTCAACGACGCGTTCGATCAGCGCGAGTGCATCCTCGGGATTGCCGATCGCGGCATCCGCGCCCACCTCGACACCGGTGAAGGTGATGTCGGCCGCGTGCAGGCCGTCCTGGGTCGGGTACGATTTCTTCGTCACGCCCTTGGCATTCGCCGGGACCAGGAACACGCCGATCCCGGTCTTGTCGCGGCGGTCACCCTTGGTGCGGGCGGTCACGAGAAGCGTGGCGGCGTTCTCGCCGTTGAGCACGACGAACTTTTCGCCGTCGATGATCCAGCCGTCGGCCTTCTTCTTCGCGGTCGTCGAGACGTCGAACAGATCGTAGCGGGAGTTCTTCTCGAGCTGGGCAAACGCAAGGGTCTTGCTGCCGTCGATGATCCCGGGCACGTACGCGGCCTTCTGCGCATCCGAGCCGGCGTGACGCAGGAAGCCGCCGCAGATCACGACGGTTGCCAGATAGGGCTCGAGCACCAGCGCCTTGCCGAGCGCTTCCATCACGATCATGGTCTCGACGCCGCCGCCGCCGAAGCCGCCATCGGCTTCGCTGAACGGCAGGCCGAGCAGGCCCTGCTCGGCGAGCTTGCCCCAGACGGCCTGGCTCCAGCCGCCCTTCTCCTTCATGTACTTCTTGCGGCTCTCGAAATCGTAGGAATCGGTCAGCAGGCCGTCGATGCTTTCCTTGAGAAGCCGCTGCTCCTCGGACAGATCAAAATCCATTTCTTTGGTTCCTCGTACCCGGAATTTTTGCTTCGTCATTCCGGGACACGCGCGATAGCGCGGGGACCCGGAATCCAGAGATTGTGGCGCGAGATTCCGGGTTCGCGCTGGCGCGCGCCCCGGAATGACGTTTAGAGCCCCAGCACCGCCTTGGCGATGATGTTGCGCTGGATCTCGTTGGAGCCGCCGTAGATCGAGACCTTGCGGTTGTTGAAGTAGCTCGGCGCGATCTGGGCGGTCCACTCCATCGCTTCGTTGGAGCCGTCGTCGCCGTGCACGTCGTAGGGCGCGGCGAACGGACCGATCACTTCCATGAGCAGCTCGGTGGTGGTCTGCTGGATCTCGGAGCCCTTGATCTTCAGCACCGAGGAGGCCGGATTGGGCTTGCCCTTGCCGTGCTTGCCCTCGTCGGCGACGACGCGGAGCTGGGTCAGCTCGAGCGCCTTCAGCTCGATCTCGCAGGCCGCCAGCTTCTCGCGGAAGGCCGCGTCCTGGATGATCGGCTTGCCGCCGGATTCGACCTTGGAAGCGAGATCGCGGATGCGGCGCAGCCGCTCCTTGGAGACGCCGACGCGCGCGATGCCGGTACGCTCATTGCCGAGCAGGAATTTCGCGTAATCCCAGCCCTTGTTCTCCTCGCCGATCAGGTTCTCGTAGGGCACCTCGACGTCGTCGAAGAACACCTCGTTGACCTCGACGCCGCCGTCGATGGTCTGGATCGGGCGCACGGTGACGCCCTTCGACTTCATCGAGAACACGATGAAGGAGATGCCCATCTGCTTCTTGGCGGTCGCGTCGGTGCGGCAGAGGCAGAAAATCATGTCGGCGTGCTGGGCCAGCGTCGTCCAGGTCTTCTGGCCGTTGATGATCCATTTGTCGCCCTTGCGCTCGGCCTTCGTCTTCAGCGAGGCGAGATCGGAGCCGGAGCCGGGCTCGGAGAAGCCCTGGCACCACCAATCGTCAACGTTGGCGATGCGCGGCAGGTACTTTTTCTTCTGCTCCTCGTTGCCGAAGGTGTAGATGACGGGGCCGACCATGCTGACGCCGAAGGCGAGCGGCTGCGGCGCCGGATAGGACTGCAGCTCCTCGTTGAAGATGTAGTGCTGCACGGACGTCCACCCCGTGCCGCCATATTGCTTCGGCCAGTGGCTGACGCCCCAGCCCTTCTTGTTGAGGATGCGCCACCACGTCACCATCTCGTCCTTCGAGAGGTGACGGCCCTCGACCAGCTTGCGCCGCGTATCCGGCGGCACGTTGTCGCGGAAGAATGACCGCACTTCCTCGCGAAACGCCTGCTCTTCTTTCGTGAATGCGAGATCCATCGGATCCTCCTGTTTCCCCGTCGTCCTGGCGAAAGCCAGGACCCATTACCACCGGCCTTCGTTTTGCGAAGGCAACTGCTGTCTGTCCGCCAAACTCCTGCTGCGGAGTATGGGTCCTGGCTTTCGCCAGGACGACAGAAAATTACTGCAACACCTCGAACAACCCGGCCGCGCCCATGCCGCCGCCGACGCACATGGTGACGACCGCATACTTGGCCTTGCGGCGGCGGCCTTCGATCAGGGCGTGGCCGGTCAGGCGCGCGCCGGACATGCCGTAGGGATGGCCGACCGCGATCGCACCGCCATTGACGTTGATCTTCTCGGGGTCGATGCCGAGCTTGTCGCGGCAATACAGCACCTGCACCGCGAAGGCTTCGTTGAGCTCCCAGAGGCCGATGTCGTCGACGGTGAGGCCGTGGCGCTTCAGCAGGCGCGGCACGGCGAAGACCGGGCCGATGCCCATCTCGTCCGGCTCGCAGCCGGCCGAGACGAAGCCGCGGAAGATGCCGAGCGGCTTGAGGCCGCGCTTTGAGGCTTCCTTGTCGCTCATGATGACGGTGGCGCTGGCGCCATCCGAGAGCTGGCTGGCGTTGCCGGCGGTGACGGAAAAGCCTTCGCCGCGCACCGGCTTGAGGCCGGCGAGACCTTCAGCCGTGGTCTCGGGGCGCGGGCCTTCGTCCTGCGACAAGGTCACCTCCTTGAACGAGACCGCGCCGGTCGCCTTGTCGGTGACCGCCATCTGCGTGGTGATCGGCGCGAGCTCGTCCTTGAACTTGCCGCCCTGCTGCGCGGCCGCGGTGCGGCGCTGGCTCTCCAGCGAATATTCGTCCTGCTTCTCGCGCGAGATGCCGTAGCGCTTGGCGACGATTTCGGCCGTGTCGATCATGGGCATGTAGACCTCGCCCTTGATCTTGAGCAGCGCCGGGTCCTGGGCGTGGAAGCCGTTCATCTTGTCGTTCTGCACGAGGCTGATCGACTCGCCGCCGCCGCCGACCGCGATCTCGACGCCGTCGAAGATCACCGAGCGTGCGGCGAGCGCGATGGCCTGGAGGCCCGAGGCGCACTGCCGGTCGATGGTGGTGCCGGCGACGGTGACGGGCAGGCCGGCGCGGAGCAGCGCCTTGCGCGCGATGTTGCCGCCGGTCGCGCCCTGCTGGAGGGCGGCGCCCATCACCACGTCCTCGACCTCCTTCGGATCGACCTTGGCGCGGGCAACGGCTTCGCCGATGGCGTGGCCGAGCAGCGTGGCGCCCTCGGTGGCGTTGAGCATGCCGCGATAGGCCTTGCCGATCGGCGTGCGGGCGGTGGAAACGATGACGGCGTCGGTCAAGAACGACCTCCTGATGCGGGTTGGGTGGATTGTGACGGTTTCTGCTGCTGGCGCAATTCGTGGCGCGACAGTTTTCCGACCGGCGTGCGCGGCAAATCGTCGACGAACTCGACCTCTACAGGCATTTCGTGCTTGCCGACCTTGCCGGCGAGCTGCGCCCGCAGCTCGTCGAGCGAGAACGGTTTTGCACCGGGCTTCAGCTTGATGAAGGCCTTGGCGGCCTCGCCGCGATACTGGTCGGGGATGCCGAGCACGATCACCTCGTGCACGCCGGGAAGGGTGTAGATCGCCTGCTCGATCATCTGCGGATAGACGTTGAAGCCGCCGGAGATGATCATGTCCTTCTTGCGGTCGACCAGGAAGAAATAGCCGTCGGTATCGACATAGCCGATGTCGCCGGTAAGGAAGCGGCCGTCGATGAAAGCCTCCGCGGATCCCTCGGGCTTGTTCCAATAGCCCCTGGTGACGTTCGGGCCCTTGATGCGGATCTCGCCGACCTCGCCCGGCGGCAGCACTTTCGTCGGATCGTCCAGCGACACGACGTCGAGCTCGATGCCGGGCAGCATCAGCCCGATCGAGCCGGGCTTGTCGGGGCCCGTGGGCGGATGGCCGGTGCCGGGCGAGCAGGTCTCGGTCATGCCCCAGCCGCTGCGCAGCTTCTTGCCGACCTTGCGCTCGAAAAAGTTCGCGATCTCCACCGGCAGCGGCGCGCCGCCGGAGCCGATCGTCGCAAGCGAGGAGAAATCGCGCTTGTCCAGATCAGGCAGCGCTGCGATCGCGATCCACATCGTCGGCACGCCCGGGAAATAGGTGGCGCGCTTGACCTCGATGTCGCGCATGACAGCTTCGACGTCGAAGCGCTGGTGGATCGAGATCAGATTGCCGCGGCGGAGCGAGGACAACAGCACGACGGTGAGCGCGTAGATGTGGAACAGCGGCAGCACGCAGATCACGCGCTCGACGACGTCACCACGGGTCGCGCGCGATGGCTTGCCCCAGACGTCGTAGATCGACACCGCCGACGTCAGATTACCGTGCGTGAGCATCGCGCCCTTGGGCAGGCCGGTGGTGCCGCCGGTATATTGCAGCAGGGCGACGTCGTCGGCGGTGACTTGCGGCCACTCTGCCGGCGCGGCGGCGCCTTCGACGAAGGTCTTGAAGGTGACGATGCGGGGATCAGCGGGGATCGCGGCCTGGGGCGTGCCGACCTTGCCCCAATTGTCGTCTTCGCAGACGACGAGGCGGTCGATCAGGCCCTTCTCCAAAAATTTCAGCGCCGTCGGCAGCAGCGCGGCGAGGTTGGAGGTGACGAGCAGGCGCGAGCCGGAGTCGGACACCTTGTGCGTCAGCGCGATCTCGCCGTCGAGCGGCGACAGATGCGCGACGCGGGCGCCGGCCTTCAGCGCGCCGAAGAAATTGACGGGGTGATCGGGCGTGTTGCCGAGGAACAGCGCGACGGAGGCGCTCTTGCCGCAGCCGGCGCGGAGGAACGCCGCCGCGGCACGCTCGGCCATCGCGGCGAGCTCGGTGTAGGTGATCGGACGTTCGCGAAATTCCAGCGCGGTGCGCGGGCCGTAATCGGCGGCGGCTTTCGACAGCAGGTCGGGGAGCGTGCCCTGGACGATGGTGTCGTCCCAACGCACGCCCTCGGGATAAAACTGTTCGCCGGGATGGGTCATTTACTACATCACACTCAGTGGTCATTCCGGGGCGCGACAAAGTCGCGAACCCGGAATCCATCGAGCAGCATACTCGAAGGCGAAATGGATTCCGGGTCTGGCCCTTCGGGCCATCCCGGAATGACGAGAGGATAGCCAGCGGCCATCACGCCGCCTTCGACGCCGCCGCAAGCGAGGCGAAGGTCTTGCCCTCCGCCGCGAGCTTCTTCAGCAGCGGCGCGGGCTCGAGGCTGGGGTCGTTGGTTTCCTTGGCGTAGAACGAGAGGCGATCGGCGATGTGCTTGAGGCCGACGGTGTCGGCCCAGAACATCGGGCCGCCGCGATAGATCGGCCAGCCATAGCCATAGAGCCAGACCACGTCGATGTCGGAGGGGCGCGCCGCGATGCCTTCTTCGAGGATCTTTGCGCCCTCGTTGATCATCGGATACATCATGCGCTCGAGGATCTCCTCGTCGCTGACGGCGCGCTTCTTGCGGCCGAGGCGGGCAAGCGTCTCGTCGATCAGCTTCTCGACCTCAGGGTCGGGCAGCGCCGAGCGGGAGCCGGCTTCGTACTTGTAGTAGCCCTTGCCGGTCTTCTGGCCGAAGCGGCCGGCTTCGCAGAGCGCGTCCGCGATCTCGGACTTGATGCCGCGGTCTTTCCGCGAGCGCCAGCCGATGTCGAGGCCGGCGAGATCGCCCATCGCGAACGGCCCCATCGGCATGCCGAACTTGGTGACGACCGCGTCGACCTGTTGCGGCAAGGCACCTTCGAACAGCAGCTTCTCGGACTGCTTGCCGCGCTGCGCCAGCATGCGGTTGCCGACGAAGCCGTCGCAGACGCCGACCACGGCCGGCACCTTCGCGATCTTGCGCGCGATGGTGACGGCGGTCACCAGCGCATCCGGCGCGGTCTTGTCGGCGCGCACGATTTCGCACAGCTTCATGACGTTGGCCGGCGAGAAGAAGTGCATGCCGAGCACGTCCTGCGGACGCTTGGTCGACTTCGCGATCTCGTCGATGTTGAGATACGAGGTGTTGGAGGCGAGCACGGCGCCGGGCTTCGCAAACTGGTCGAGCTTGCCGAACACTTCCTTCTTGACCGCCATGGTCTCGAACACGGCCTCGATGACGAGGTCGGCATCGCCGACATTCTCGATGCCGACGACGCCGGTGATCAGCGCCATGCGCTTGGCGGGCGCGTCCGCCGGGATGCCGCCGCGCGCGGCGGTCGCTTCCCAGTTCTTCTGCATGATGCCGAGGCCGCGCTTGAGCTGCTCCTCGCCGGTCTCGATCAGGGTGACGGGAACCCCGGCATTGGCAAACGACATCGCGATGCCGCCGCCCATGGTGCCGGCGCCGAGAATGGCAACACGGTTGACGGGGCGCGACTTGGTGCCCTCGGGCACGCCGGCGATCTTGGCGGCCTCACGCTCGGCGAAGAAGGCGTAGCGCTGCGCCTTGGACTGGTCGCTGGCGACCAGCTTGAGGAAGCCCTCGCGTTCCTTCTTCAGGCCCTCGTCGAACGGAAAATCGATGGCGTAGCCGACCGCGTCGGCGGCCGCGAACGGCGCCTCCAGCCCGCGCGACTTCTTGGTCATGGCGGCGACCGCATTGGTGAAGATCGAGCGGTCGGCCTTGGCGGCCGCGAGCTTGGAATCGTCGTCGCGCAGGCGGCGCAGCGGACGCTTCTCGGCCAGCAATTTGCGGACGAAGGCTTCGCCGCCGGAGGCCGGACCCTCGACGATCTCCTCGATCAGGCCGTTCTTGAGCGCTTCCGCCGCACCGATCGGATCGCCGCCGACGATCATCTTGACGGCGAGTTCGGGGCCGACCGCGCGCGGCAGGCGCTGGGTGCCGCCGGCGCCCGGCAGCAGGCCGAGCTTCACCTCGGGCAGGCCGAGCTTGGCCTCCTTCACCGCAACGCGGAAATGACAGGCCAGCGCGACCTCGAGGCCGCCGCCGAGCGCGGTGCCGTGAATTGCGGCAACGACCGGCTTCGGCGAGTTCTCGATCTCGGACAGCACGTCGTTGAGGGCGGGCGCCTTCGGCGGCTTGCCGAATTCGGTGATATCGGCACCGGCGATGAAGGTGCGGCCGGCGCAGGTCAGCACGATGCCCTTGATCGCGGGATCGGCGACCGCGGCCTTGATGCACTCCAAAATGCCACCGCGGACTGCGGCACTCAGCGCATTGACCGGAGGGCTGTTGACCGTGACGATCCCGACTTCGTCATGACGCTCAAGCTTGACCACTTCGCTCACGGTTTCCCTCCTTGGTGGGGATTTACTTTTGTTCGATTTCGCGGTGCGGAATTTAATTCCGCATCTTGACGGCAGGGTTATTTTGAAGCACGGACGTTGTCAACGACTCCGCGCAAGAAGCAGATCAGGGATGAAGCGTACAGGAAAGAAGACTGCGACCGATCGGAATTTCGTCGTCGCGCTTTCCCGCGGACTTGATGTATTGCGCGCATTCCAACCCAGCGACGGACTTCTCGGCAACCAGGAGATCGCGGCCCGCACCAATCTGCCCAAGCCGACCGTTTCGCGCCTGACCTACACATTGACGAAGCTCGGTTATCTGACGCCGGTTCCCCGTTTCGAGAAGTACCAGCTCGCGCCGGCCGCGATGGCGCTCGGCTACGCGGCGTTATCTAATCTCGGCGTTCGGCATTTGTCCGAACCGTTTCGCGAGGAAGTGATGCGCGCGACCGGCGGCGCGGTCGCGATCGGGGGCCGCGACCGTCACAGCATGATCTATTTCGGGCAGAGCCGCGGCAGCGAGACGGTCGGCGTTCAACTTGACGTCGGCTCCCGCGTGCCGATTGCAACCAGCGCCATGGGCCGCGCCTATTTCTGGGCGCTGGCTGACGAAGATCGCGCCGAGCTGTCGCGCGTCCTGCGCGAACATTACGGCAGCCGCTGGCCGAAGATGCGCGATGGCCTCGAACGTTCCGGCGAGACCGTCGCGAAATACGGCTTTGCGATTTCCGTCGGCGACTGGCACGACGACATCGGCGCCGCCGGCGTCGCGCTCAAGCTCAACGATGGAACCGGACCTTACGCATTCAATTGCGGCGCGCCCGCATTCCGCTTCACGGAAGAGCGTTTGATCAACGACATTGGACCGCGTCTGCTTGCGATGGTAAGGAACATCGAAGCGGCACTCGGGGGTCTGATGCCGCATTCCAAAAAAGAAGTCAGCAAAAAGCTGAAATCAGGAGGAAAAGTTGCGCGTGTGGCCGAGGGGTTCAGATAGCCTTTGTCATGATCGGGAGCGGTTCGCATCGCCCCGTCGCCCACTGAAATTTGTGGGCGAGACGAGATGACGCAGGCACAGCTCGCGCAGGGGACATCGCCCCTGCTCGCGGTTCGCGACGTCAGCGTCGTGTTCGGCGGCATCATCGCGCTCAACGGTGTGTCCTTCGACATGCACAAGGGCCAGATCCTCGGATTGATCGGCCCCAACGGCGCCGGCAAGACGACGCTCTTCAACTGCCTCTCGCGGCTCTACCAGCCGTCGTCCGGCGACATCCTGATGGAGGGCGCGAGCATCCTGTCGCGGCCGCCGCACCGGATCGCCGAGATCGGCATCGGCCGCACCTTCCAGAACGTGGCGCTGTTTCCGAACCTCTCGGTGATGGACAACGTCCGCGTCGGCGCCCATTCGAAGACCTCCAGCGACATCATCAGCGACTCCCTGAGACTGGCCTGGGTCCGGCGCAGCGAGAACGACGTGAACAAGAAGGTGTACGAGATCCTCGCCTATCTCGACCTCGAGGAGGTCGCGCACACCGTCGTGTCCGGCCTGCCCTTCGGCACGCAGAAGCGCGTCGAGCTGGCGCGCGCACTGGCGGCCGATCCGAAGATCCTGCTGCTCGACGAGCCGGCCGGCGGCCTCAATCACGAGGAAGTCTACGTGCTTGGCGACCTCATCCGCCGCATCCGCGACGACCGCCACATGACCGTGCTGCTGGTCGAGCACCACATGGGCCTCGTGATGTCGATCGCCGACCACGTCGTCGCGCTCAATTTCGGCAAGAAGCTCGCGGAAGGCACCCCCGCCCAGGTGCAGGCGGACCCCGACGTCATCAAGGCCTATCTCGGGAGCAAGGACCAATGACGACACTGCTCAACGTCAAGGACCTGCGCGCCTATTACGGCCAGGTCCAGGCGCTCCATGGCCTGTCCTTCTCGCTCAACGAGGGCTCGCTGACGACGCTGCTGGGCGCCAACGGCGCCGGCAAGACCACCACGTTGCGCGCGATCTGCAACATGGTGCGCTCGACCGGCGGAATCGAGTTCGACGGCAAGCCGCTCAACAACCGCTCCACCGAGAGCATCGTGCGGTTCGGCATCGCCCATGTGCCGCAGGGCCGCGGCACCTTCACCAACATGACGGTGGAGGAGAACCTCCAGCTGGGAGCGATCACCCGCAAGGACGGCGCCGGCATCGTCTCCGACATCGAGCGCATGTATGCGCATTTCCCGGTGCTCAAGCAGCGCCACACCCAGCAGGCCGGCACCCTCTCGGGCGGCGAGCAGCAGATGCTCGCGGTCGCCCGCGCCCTGATGCTGCGGCCGCGCCTGATGCTGCTGGACGAGCCGTCCTTCGGCCTCGCCCCTCTCGTCGTGCGCGACCTGTTCGGCATCCTCGGCAAGATCAACCGCGAGGACAAGGTGTCGATCCTGGTGGTCGAGCAGAACGCCCAGCTCGCGCTCGAGCTCGCCGACCAGGCCTACGTGATCGAGACCGGTCGCATCGTGATGTCGGGCAACGCCAAGGACATCGCGAACAACGAAGAAATCCGCAAATCCTATCTGGGTTACTGAGGAGCCGGCACGATGGAGCTTTTCACCAATCAAGTGCTGGCCGGCATCGCCACGGGCGCGATCTATGCCTGCATGGCGCTCGCCGTGGTCATGATCTACCAGGCCATCGACCATCTCAACTTCGCGCAGGGCGAGATGGCGATGTTCTCGACCTTCATCTCCTGGCAGCTGATGCAGTGGGGCATCCCCTACTGGGCCGCTTTCGTCATCACGCTGGCGCTCTCCTTCGTCGGCGGCATCGCGATCGAGCGCATCCTGTTCAAGCCGCTGGCGAAGGCGCCCGTGCTGACCAACGTCGCCGGCTTCATCGCGCTGTTCGCGATCATCAACTCCTCGGCCGGCCTGATCTGGGACTTCACCATCAAGCAATATCCGACCCCGTTCGGCTCTTCGCCGTTCCTCGGCAGCCAGCTGATCTCGACCCACCAGGCCGGCATGATCGGCGTCACCGTGCTGCTGCTGCTCGGCCTGTATTTCTTCTTCCAGTACACGCGGATCGGCCTTGCCATGCGCGCGGCCGCCTCGGTGCCTGAATCGGCGCGCCTCGTCGGCATCAACACGAGCTGGATGATCGCGCTCGGCTGGGGCATGGCGTCCGCGATCGGCTCGATCGCCGGCATGCTGATCGCGCCCGTGGTGTTCCTCGAGCCCAACATGATGGGCGGCGTGTTGATCTACGGCTTTGCCGCCGCGGTGCTGGGCGGACTGACCAGCCCGTTCGGCGCCGTGGTCGGCGGCTTCCTGGTCGGCATCTTCGAGAATCTCGCCGGCACCTACATCCCCGGCGTCGGCAACGAGCTGAAACTCCCGATCGCGCTCGCGCTGATCATCTCCGTCCTGGTCGTCAAACCCGCTGGTCTGTTCGGCCGGCACATCGTCAAGCGAGTTTGATCATGAGCGCAGCAGAAGAAGTCGTCGCCGAAGGCCATCAGGCGGTCGAGGCCGTTCCGAAGCGCGCCATGACGCTGGGCACCGGCACCTCGCTGGTGGTGCTGGCTGCGCTGCTGATCGCACCCGTCTTCGTCAAGAACTTCATCATCTTCCAGATGACGATGCTTCTGATCTACGGGCTCGCGGTGCTGGCGCTGAACATCCTGACCGGCGGGTCGGGCCAGTTCTCGCTCGGCCAGAGCGCCTTCTACGCCGTCGGCGCCTATACGACGGCGGTGCTGATGGAGCACTTCAACATCAACTATGCGCTGACGCTGCCGGTCGCCGGCGTGGTCTGCTTCGGCTTCGGCTTCCTGTTCGGACAGCCGGCGCTGCGGCTCTCCGGCGTCTATCTGGCGCTCGCGACCTTCGCGCTCGCCACCGCCATGCCGCAGCTTCTGAAGCTGAACTTCCTCGAGCACTGGACCGGCGGCGTGCAGGGCCTCGTCGTCACCAAGCCCGACGCGCCGTTCGGCCTGCCGATGTCGCAGGACATGTGGCTGTACTACTTCACGCTGGTCGTCGTGATCGCGATCTACATCTTCTCGGTGAACCTGCTGCGCTCCCGTTCGGGCCGCGCCTTCATGGCGATCCGCGACAACGAGATCGCGGCCTCCGCCATGGGCGTGGACGTCGCGCTGTACAAGACCCTGGCCTTCGGCGTCTCCGCGGCCATCACCGGTATCGCCGGCTCGCTCGGCGCCATCGCGGTGCAGTTCGTGGCGCCCGACAGCTACACCATCACGCTCGCGATCTCGCTGTTCCTCGGCATGGTCGTCGGCGGCGTCGGCTGGCTGCCCGGCTCGATCGTCGGCGCCGCCTTCATCATCTTCGTGCCGAACATCGCGGAAGGCATCTCCAAGGGCCTCTCCGGCGCCGTGTTCGGCGTGCTCCTGTTCGCCGTCATCTACCTCGTGCCGCATGGCGCAAGGCAAATCGCAATCCTGGGCCAGCAACTCGCCGGAAGGCTCAGAAAGAACTGAAACCCTCTTAAGGAAGGAGACCAAATTGTTTCTTGGAAGAATAGTGCGAACCACCGCGCTCGTAACGGCGGTCGCGACCCTCAGCTCCGGCGCAGCACTTGCTCAGAAGAAATACGACACCGGCGCGTCCGATACCGAGATCAAGATCGGCAACATCATGCCGTACAGCGGTCCGGCGTCGGCCTATGGCATCATCGGCAAGACCGAAGAAGCCTATTTCAAGATGATCAACGACAAGGGCGGCATCAACGGCCGCAAGATCAACTTCGTCACCTATGACGACGGCTATTCGCCGCCGAAGGCCGTGGAGCAGGTCCGCAAGCTGGTCGAGAGCGACGAGGTGCTGGCCGTGTTCAACCCGCTCGGCACGCCCTCGAACAGCGCGATCCAGAAATACCTGAACGCCAAGAAGATCCCGCAGCTGTTCGTCGCCACCGGCGCCACCAAGTGGAACGACCCGAAGAACTTCCCCTGGACCATGGGCTGGCAGCCCTCCTACCAGAGCGAAGCGCAGATCTACGCGAAATGGCTGACGAAGGAAAAGCCCGACGCCAAGGTCGCGATCCTCTACCAGAACGACGATTTCGGCAAAGACTACCTCAAGGGCACCAAGGACGGGCTCGGCGCCAAGGCGGCGTCGACCATCATCATGGAGGAGAGCTACGAGGTATCCGAGCCGTCGATCGACGGTCACATCGTCAAGATCAAGGCCGCCAATCCCGACGTGCTGCTGATCTATGCGACCCCGAAGTTCGCGGCCCAGACCATCAAGAAGACCGCCGAGCTCAACTGGAAGCCGCTCCAGATCCTGACCAACGTGTCGATCTCGGTCGGCAGCGTGATGAAGCCGGCCGGCTTCGAGAACGCGCAGGGCGTGCTGTCGGCGGCCTATGCCAAGGACTCGACGGATCCGCAGTGGGCCAACGACCCCGGCATGAAGAAGTGGAACGAGTTCGTCGACAAGTACATGCCGGGTGCCGACAAGTCCGACACCAGCATGGTCTACGGCTATGGTGCCGCGTCGACCCTGGCCAAGGCGCTGGAAATGTGCGGTGACGATCTCACCCGCGCCAACCTGATGAAGCAGGCGGCGAGCCTGAAGGACTTCACGCCGGACACCCTGCTGCCTGGGGTCAAGATCAACACCAGCGCCACCGACTTCGCTCCGATCGCGCAGCTCCAGATGCAGCGCTTCAAGGGCGAGAGGTGGGAACTGTTCGGCGAGATCATCAGCGGCGACGTCGCCTCCGAGTGACACGCTGACGCAATAAGCCGACCGTAAAGAAGCCCCCGCAGGCGACCGCGGGGGCTTTTTGTTGACGGCGGGCGTCAATCTTGTTCAATGCGGCGCTGATCCAGCCCGGGGTAGGAGAACAATGACTGCCGTTCGTTTTCAGGTTGCGGCCCTCGCGGCCGCACTCGCGTTGTGCACTGCGATGACTGGCCCGGTGCTGGCGCAAAAGAAATACGACAGCGGCGCTTCCGATACCGAGATCAAGATCGGCAACATCATGCCCTATAGCGGGCCGGCCTCCGCCTATGCCGTGATCGGCAAGACCGAGGAAGCCTATTTCAACAAGATCAATGCCGAGGGGGGCGTCAACGGCCGCAAGATCAAGTTCATCTCCTATGACGACGGCTATTCGCCGCCGAAGACGGTGGAGCAGGCGCGCAAGCTGGTCGAGAGCGACGGGGTGCTCCTGATCTTCGGCTCGCTCGGCACCTCGACCAACGGCGCGATCCGCAAATACATGAACGAGAAAAAGGTGCCGCAATTGTTCGTGGCGAGCGGCGCCTCGAAGTGGAACGATCCCAGGCAATATCCCTGGACCATGGGCTGGCAGCCGAGCTACGCGAGCGAGGCGCGCATCTATGCCAAATACGTCATGAAGGAGAAGCCGGACGCGAAGATCGGAGTGCTCTACCAGAACGACGATTTCGGCAAGGACTATCTGAAGGGGCTGAAGGGCGGCCTGGGGGCCAAGGCGTCGATGATCGTGCTGGAAGAGGCCTACGACACCTCGGAGCCGGCCGTCGACGAGCACGTCGTGAAGCTGAAGGCCTCGGGCGCCGACGTCTTCATCAGCATCACCACACCGAAATTCGCAGCCCAGGCGATCAAGAAGGCGGCCGAGATCAACTGGCATCCGATGCAGATCATCTCCAACGTCTCGGCCTCGGTCGGCGGCGTGCTGGAGCCGGCGGGAATCGAGATCTCGCAAGGCATTCTCTCGGCCAGCTACACCAAGGACGGCTCGGACCCGCAATGGAACGCCGATGAGGGCATGAAGAAGTTCTATAACTTCCTCGCGCAATTCGATCCCAAGGCGAACAAGCTCGATGCCGGCGTGGTGTTCGGCTATGCCGCCGCCCAGACCATGGTGAAGGTGCTGCACATGTGCGGCGACGACCTCACCCGCGAGAACGTCATGAAGCAGGCCGCTTCCTTGAAGGATTTCGAGCCGGACACGCTGCTGCCCGGCATCAGGATCAACACCGCGCCGGACAATTTCGCCCCGATCGAACAGCTCCAGATGATGCGGTTCAAGGGCAAGAAATGGGAGCTGTTCGGCGACATCATCTCGAGCGATACGGGACATTAGCTGGATCAACTCAAAATCGATATACTCGCGTTAAACAACTCAAGGCAGTCGCGCTGTCTCGCACTCGCACACGAGACCGCGCCCGTCCCTGACTACTAAAGAAGCAGCCCCTGCGACGCCGTCGCGGGGGCTTTCTGTTGAAGGCACAGGACAAATCGTATTGAATTGCGGCGGCGTCGCCAAAAACAATCAAGACAAGAAACGGGACGCACACACACCAAGAAAATAGGGAGATAGGAATGCCCGCTGTCACCGGCAAACTTGCGGCCGCGTCACTGGCGCTTGCGCTCGTTGCGGCCTCGGCCTCCACTGCATCGGCCCAGAAGAAATACGATACCGGCGCGACCGACACCGAGATCAAGATCGGCAACATCATGCCCTACAGCGGACCGGCCTCCGCCTACGGCATCATCGGGCGAACCGAAGCCGCCTATTTCAAGAAGATCAACGAAGAGGGCGGGATCAACGGCCGCAAGATCAACTACATCAGCTATGACGACGCCTATTCGCCGCCGAAGACGGTCGAGCAGGCGCGCAAGCTGGTCGAGAGCGACGAGGTGCTGTTCATCTTCAACTCGCTCGGCACGCCGCCCAACTCGGCGATCCAGAAGTACATGAATTCGAAGAAGGTGCCGCAGCTGTTCGTCGCCACCGGCGCCACCAAGTGGAACGATCCGCAGAACTTCCCCTGGACCATGGGCTGGCAGCCCAACTACCAGAGCGAGACGCAGATCTACGCGAAGTGGCTCTTGAAGAACAAGCCGGACGCCAAGATCGCCGTGCTCTACCAGAACGACGATTACGGCAAGGACTACCTCAAGGGCCTGAAGGACGGCCTGGGAGCCAAGGCTGCCTCGATGATCGTGATCGAGGAGAGCTACGAGACCTCCGAGCCGACCATCGACAACCACATCGTCAAGCTGAAATCGACCGGCGCCGACGTGTTCATGAACATCACGACGCCGAAATTCGCGGCGCAGGCGATCAAGAAGAATTCCGAGATCGGCTGGAAGCCGCTGCACTTCCTCAACAACGTCTCCGCCTCCGTCGGCAGCGTGATGAAGCCCGCCGGCTTCGAGAACGGCCAAGACATCATCTCGGCCGACTATCTCAAGGACGTGTCCGATCCGGCATGGAACAATGACGCGGGCATGAAGGAATTTCTCGCCTTCATGACCAAGTACTTCCCGGAAGGCGACAAGCTGGACAAGGGCACCATCGTCGGCTTCGCCGTGGCGCAGACGGTGGTTCAGGTCCTCAAGCAGTGCGGTGACAATCTCACGCGCGAGAACATCATGAAGGAAGCCGCCAACCTGAAGAACTTCCGCACCGAGGCGCTGCTGCCCGGCATCCAGATCAACACCGGGCCGAACGACTTCGCGCCGATCAGCCAGCTCCAGCTCGAAAAGTTCAAGGGCGAACGCTGGGAGCTGTTCGGCGACGTGATCAGCGCCGACGCCGGCGGCTAGCCGTCCAGCAACATCCAGTTGCGCGAAAGGCCCCCCGCGAGACCATCGCGGGGGGCCTTTTTGTCGCGCGGCGATTATGATCACGCGATTGCACAATCGAATGATGGTAAACCCTGCTTACGCTTTCGCGCATGATACGGTAGGCAGGTGAACGGCGAATTCGCCGCCATCGCTTCAGTCTGCTCAAGGCCATCGTCATGACCGACCGACGTCCCCTGCTCCGCGCGCTCTACGACGCCGCCGTTGCCGCCGCGCATCCGAGTACAATTCTGGCGCCGCATCTGCGGCCGGCCCCGACAGGACGCGTGATCTGCCTCGCCGCCGGCAAGGGCGCCGGCGCGATGGCCGCGGCCGCCGAGCGGCATTATCTCGACACGCTGAAGCTCGCGCCGGAGCGGCTGGTTGGCATCGCCACCACGCGCCACGGCTACGGCGTGCCGACACGCCGCATCCGCGTGGTCGAAGCCGGCCATCCCGTGCCCGATGAAGCCGGCCTCAAGGGCGCGGCCGACACGCTCGCGCTCGCGGGCGAGGCCGGGCCCGACGACCTGCTTCTGGTCCTGCTCACCGGCGGTGGCTCGGCGAACTGGATCGCGCCGGTGGACGGCATCAGTTTCGCGCAGAAGCAGGCGGTCAACAAGGCGCTGCTGCGTTCGGGCGCGCCGATCGGCGAGATGAACGTCGTGCGCAAGCATCTGTCGCGCATCAAGGGCGGGCGGCTGGCGCGCGCCGGCAGGAACGCCGCCGAGATCGTGACGCTCGCGATCTCCGACGTGCCGCATGACGATCCCTCCGCGATCGCCTCCGGCCCCACCGTGCCCGATCCGACCACGCTGGCGGATGCGCGCGCGATCGTGGCCAGGTACAAGCTCGATATCGACCATGCCGTGCGCCGCGCGCTCGACAATCCCGATAACGAAAGCTGCAAGCCGGATGATGCCGCCTTTGCGCGCGCATCATTCGAATTGATCGCGCGGCCCAAGCAGTCGCTCGACGCCGCGGTGAAGCTCGCCAAAGAGGCCGGCTACGAGACGATTGATCTCGGCGCCGATCTCGAAGGCGAGGCGCGCGAGGTCGCGGCCCATCATGCCGGACTCGCGTTGCAGGCGCGTGCGCAGGGCAAGCGCATCGCGATCCTCTCCGGCGGCGAGCTCACGGTCACCGTGCGCGGCCAGGGGCGCGGCGGTCCGAACCAGGAATACGCGCTGGCGCTCGCCGGCCTCTTGAAGGACACGGCCGGCATCTCCGCGCTCGCGGGCGACACCGACGGCGCCGACGGCGGCGCCGGCCACCCTACCGACCCCGCAGGCGCGCTGATCGACGCGGCCACGTTTGCGAAGATGAAGGCGCTGGCACTCCAGCCGCAGGCCTATCTCGACAACAACGACGCGACGACGTTCTTCGAGGCGACCGGCGATCTGCTGATGCCCGGCCCGACGCTGACGAACGTGAATGATATCAGGGTGATCCTGGTGGATTGAGCGAGCGCTTCTCGCTCCGCTGCGTTCCCTCCCCCTTGCGGGGCAGGGCTATCGCATGTGGTTTGCATGATGCGGCGGCATCGGCACTCGGCTCCCTCTCCCGCTTGCGGGGGAGGGCTGGGGTGGGGGTGTCTCCGCGTCGGGATTGCCTGGGATTGCGGAGAACGTCCCTGCGTGGCGAGAGCCCTCACCCGCCGCGCTCGGGACGATGCTTCGCATCGCCCGGGGCGCGTCGGCCTCTCCCGCAAGCGGGAGAGGCGGAGCAAACCCGCGGACAATTCTCGTGAAATCCACATGCGATAGCCCTGCCCCCGCAAGGGGGGAGGGAGCAGAGAGAGCGTGCGGTTAAGCCCAGCTCAAAACTCGTTGGCGATCTTCGAGAGCATCTCGATCAGGGCTTCGCGGTTGGCCTGGCCGAGCAGGTCGTTCAGCCGCGCCTCGTGCTTGGTGGCGACGAGCTTTTTCGCCCGCGTCAGCACAGCCTTGCCCTTGTCGGTCAGGACCAGGATATGCGAGCGGCGGTCGTTGGTGGAACGGATCCGCGCACAAAGGTCGCGGCTTTCGAGATTGTCGAGCATGGCCACGAAATTCGGGCGCAGGATGCCGAGGGTGGAGGCGATCTCGGTCTGGTTCCGCCCCGGGTTCTTCTCGACCAGCAGCAGCACCGAGAACTGCGCGGGGGTGAGCTGGAGCGAGGCCATGCAGCGCAGGAAGTTCTCGAACACCTTGAGCTGCGCCCGCTTCAGCACATAGCCGAGCTGTTCGGAGAGCTCGCCGAGCTGGAGGGCATCGGTAGAGCCCTGGCCCTGGGCCTCGGCCGCGTCCTTGCGGCCCTTGGCCGAGTCAGCCGGTTTTTCTGAAGACTTTTCAGCGGTTTTGGAAACGGTCATCGCCTCGTGCTCGTAATCCCGCTAAATTCGGGGCGGGTCGCCCGCCACCCTTGAAGTTATATTTGATAATTGTTATGCACCATATCAAATATCGTCAGCGTATTTCAATGGCTGTGAGGGACCATCCACCGCGATTGCGGAGACCGGTCCTTAATCTTTGAGGGGGAGCGTCCGGTCTTGAACACCACTATCATGCTGTTCCTGGTGCAGGACGGCATCACCAATGGCGCGATCTATGCGCTGCTCGGCCTCGCGCTGGTGCTGGTGTTCGCCGTTACCCGCGTGATCCTCATTCCCCAGGGCGAGTTCGTTACCTATGGCGCGCTGACCTATGCCTCGCTGGCCGCGGGCCAGATGCCGGGCACGGCAAAGCTCGCGCTCGCCCTCGGCATCGGCGCCTTCGGCTTCGACCTGTTCGTGGCCCGCAAGGCGCTGCATGGCCGGCTGATCCTGCGCAGCGTCCTCACCAATATCGTGCTGCCGGCCATCGTGCTGGCGCTGACAATCTACTTCGCCGCCCAGAAGCCGCCGGTGGCGGTCTGCATCGCGCTGTCGCTGGTGATCGTGGCGATGATCGGCCTGTATCTCTACCGCATCGCGTTCCAGCCGCTGGCGCACACCTCGGTGCTGGTGCTGCTGATCGCCTCCGTGGGCGTCCACCTCGCGCTGCAGGGACTGGGCCTGCTGTTCTTCGGCGCCGAGGGCCAGCGCGGACCTGCCGTGCTGTCCGGCTCTTTCACCGCCGGCGCGCTGCGTTTCACCGGCCAGAGCATCACCGTCTACGCCATCACCATCGCCTTCATCGTCGGGCTCTGGCTGTTCTTCGGCCTGACGCTCTACGGCAAGGCGCTGCGCGCGACCGCCGTGAACCGGCTAGGGGCGCGGCTCGCTGGCATCCGCACCACGCTGTCGGGGCAGATCGCCTTCCTGCTGGCGTCCGTCATCGGCGCGCTGTCGGGCATCATGATCGTGCCGATCACGACGCTCTATTACGACAGCGGCTTCCTGATCGGGCTGAAGGGTTTCGTTGCCGCGATCATCGGCGGCCTCGTCAGCTACCCCCTCACCGCCGTCGCCGCGCTGGTCGTCGGCATCGTCGAGGCGTTCTCGTCCTTCTACGCCTCCAACTACAAGGAAGTGATCGTCTTCATGCTGCTGATCCCCGTGCTGCTGCTGCGCTCGCTCGCCGCGCCCGCGGTCGAGGAAGAGAAGGACTGACGCTAAGATGCAGAGCCGGCTCCCCATCCTCGTCTTCGCGCTTGTCATGGCGGCGATCCCGTTTGTCCCGGGCATGCCGCCGTTCTGGATCGTGCTGCTCGACAATATCGGCCTTGCCGCCCTCGTCGCGATGGGCCTCGTGCTGCTGACGGGCGTCGGCGGCCTGACCTCGTTCGGACAAGCCGCCTTCGTCGGCTTCGGCGCCTACACCACCGCGGTGCTGTCGACGAGCTACGGCCTGTCGCCCTGGCTGACGCTGCCGTTGTCGCTCGTGGTCAGCGGATCGCTGGCGGTGCTGCTTGGCCTCGTCACCGTCCGCCTCTCCGGCCACTATCTGCCGCTCGGCACGCTCGCCTGGGGGCTCGGCCTGTTCTATCTCTTCAGCAAGCTGGAGTTTTTGGGCCGCAACGACGGCATCTCGGCGATCCCGCCGCTGTCGATCGGCGCGTTCAAGATGCTCTCGCCCGGCTCGATCTACTACGCGATCTGGGTCGCCGTGATCCTCTCGGCCCTGCTCACGATGAACCTGCTGGACTCCCGCACCGGCCGCGCCATCCGCGCGCTCAGGCGCGGCCATGTCGCCGCCGAGGCGTTCGGCGTGCACACGCCGCGGGCAAAGCTACTGGTGTTCATCCACGCCGCGGTGCTAGCCGGTCTCTCCGGCTGGCTCTATGCCCACCTTCAGCGCGCGGTGAACCCGACGCCGTTCGGCGCACAGGCCGGCATCGAATATCTCTTCATCGCGGTGGTCGGCGGCGCCGGCTATGTCTGGGGCGGCGTGCTGGGCGCGGCGATCGTCGTGGTCCTGAAAGAGGTGCTGCAAAGCTATCTGCCGCTGCTCCTGCCGGGTTCCGGCCAGGTCGAGACCATCGTGTTCGGCATCATGCTGGTGGCGCTGTTGCAACTCGCGCCCGGCGGCGTCTGGCCCTGGCTGATGTCGTTCCTGCCCGAGCCTACCCGCGGCAGGAAGCCGGACACCTCGCTGAAGCTGGAGCAGCGCACCCGCGCGCCCGGCGAAGCCAGCGTCCTGCTCCAGGTCGAGAAGGCACGCAAGCAATTCGGCGGCGTGATCGCGGTCAACAACGTTTCCTTCGAGGTCCAGGCCCGCGAGATCGTCGCGCTGATCGGGCCGAACGGCGCCGGCAAGAGCACGACGTTCAACCTGATCACCGGCGTGCTGTCGGCGACCTCAGGCTCGATCTCGGTGCTTGGCAAGAGGCTCGACAACGCGCCGCCGCAGGAGATCGTCAAGCTCGGCATCTCCCGCACCTTCCAGCACGTGAAGCTGGTCCCCGACATGACCGTGCTGGAGAACGTCGCTATCGGCGCGCATCTGCGCGGTCATTCGGGGCCGATCTCCTCCATGCTGCGGCTCGACCGCGCCGACGAGGCAAAGCTGCTCGCCGAGGCCGCACGCCAGATCGAGCGCGTCGGGCTTGCCGACCAGATGCACCAGCTCGCAGGTTCGCTCTCGCTCGGCCAGCAGCGCATCGTCGAGATCGCGCGCGCGCTGTGCGTCGATCCGATGCTGCTGCTGCTCGACGAGCCGGCCGCCGGCCTGCGCCACATGGAGAAGCAGCAGCTTGCCAGGCTGCTGCGCGAATTGCGCGACGGCGGCATGAGCGTGCTGCTGGTCGAGCACGACATGGGCTTTGTCATGAACCTCGCCGACCGCATCGTCGTGCTCGATTTCGGCACCAAGATCGCGGAGGGCACGCCCGCCACGATCAAGACCAATCCCGAAGTGATCAAGGCCTATCTCGGAGTGGCGGCATGAGCGCGCTGTTGTCCGTCACCGACGCGCATGTCGCCTACGGCAAGGTCGAGGCCGTGCGTTCGGTCTCGCTCGAGGTCGGGGCGAACCAGATCGTCACCATCGTCGGCGCCAACGGCGCCGGCAAGACCACGCTGCTGTCGGCCATCATGGGCATTCTGCCGCTGAAGGGCCGCGTCGCCTTCGCAGGCCAGGACCTCGCCCGGCTCGACATCGAGGACCGCGTCGCGATGGGCCTCGGCCTCGTCCCGGAGCACCGCGAATTGTTCGTGACCATGAATGTCGAGGACAATCTCGAGCTCGGGGCCTTCCGCATCGAGCGGAGCAAGTCGAAGGCCTCGATGGAGCGGGTCTACACGCTGTTCCCGCGGCTGAAGGAGCGGCGCAAGCAGCTCGCCGGCACGCTCTCCGGCGGCGAGCAGCAGATGCTCGCGATGGGTCGCGCGCTGATGGGCGAGCCGAAGCTCCTGATGCTGGACGAACCGAGCCTCGGTCTCGCCCCGATTATCGTCGCCGACATCTTCCGCATCGTCACCGAGCTCCGCACCGCCGGCGTCTCGGTGCTGCTGGTCGAACAGAACGCGCAGGCCGCGCTCAAGATCGCGGACCAGGCCTATGTGATGGAGCTCGGCGAGTTCGTGCTCAGCGGCAAGGCCAGCGACATCGCCGCGAACGAACGCGTTGCGGCGAGCTATCTCGGCTTCCAGCACGAAGGTGCGAGCGTTCTGTAGTTCTGAGGCGTCGCCACGAACTCAACTGTCATCGTCCGCGAAGGCGGACGATCCAGTACTCCGAGAAGACCGTGGTCGAATCGATAGGTCGCTGCGTACTGGATGCCCCGCCTTCGCGGGGCATGACACCGAAGAATGCGACGAGATTCGCGCCTAGATGCTCGCCGCCTTCTCCTTCAACGCCGCCACCTCCGCTTCCAGCTCGGCGATCCGCTGATCCCTCGCCGCCAGCGCGGCCGCGACATCCGTCGCATCGAACTTCTGCGGAATGTGCTGCGGGCAGTTGGTGTCCCAGGCCGCGATCTTGAACAGGATCACCTGCTCCGGCCGCGCGCGATATCCCTTCGGCATCAGCGACGTCGTCAGCGCATCGTCATCCTCGACCACGCGCGCCTCGCCCCAGATCTTCACCCGGCGGCGATGGGCGTAGTCCATCACGAAGATGTAGGCCTTGGGATTTTCGGACAGGTTTCCCTGCGTGATGTATTGCCGGTTGCCGGCGTAGTCCGTGAAAGCCAACGTCTGCTTATCCAGCACCTTCAAAAACCCCTTCGGCCCGCCACGGTGCTGGATATAGGGCTGGCCATCGGCAGAGGCGGTGGCGAAATAAAAGCTGTTGGCATCGGCCAGGAACGCTGCGAGGTTCTCATCGACCTCGGTGCGCCAGCCGCGCTGCTCGGCATGGGCATAGCCTTCGCGCGATCCCTTTCGGGTCTGGATCGATTTCACCGCCGGCGTGAACGCCACGTCGCTGGCGTAGGTGAGGGTTGCCGTCATCGGAACATCTCCTGGAATCCCGGCGCATTTCTGCGTCTTTCGGCGATTAAAATGGACCTTTCGGCGTTTAAAACAATCCGCCGGCTTGACACTTCATCATTGCAATATATGCAATAATGCCATGGACCGCCTGGAAGCCATGCACGTGTTCGTCACCGTTGCCGATCTGCGCGGCTTTGCGCCGGCGGCGCGCAAGTTGCACCTGTCGCCCTCGGCGGTGACGCGGCTGATCGCGGCGCTGGAAGAGCATCTCGGCGCCCGGCTGTTGCAGCGGACCACGCGGCAGGTGACGCTGACCGATGTCGGCACACGCTATCTGGAGCGCGCGCGGCGCATTCTCGCCGATGTCGAGGAGGCCGACGGCTCGGCGCGGGAAGAGCGTAACCGGCCGAGCGGGCGGCTGGTGGTGTCGGCACCGGTCGGCTTCGGCCGGCTGCATGTCGGGCCGGTCATGACCGCCTATCTGAAGCGCTATCCCGAGGTTGCCGGCGAATTGCGGCTGTCCGACCATCTCGTCAATCTCGTGGAAGACGCCGTCGATGTGGCGGTGCGGATCGGCCATCTCGCCGATTCGTCCCTCGTCGCGCGCCAGGTCGGCGAGATGCGGCGGATCGTGGTGGCCGCGCCCGGCTATCTGAAGCGCCATGGCGAACCGAAGACGCCGGAAGCGCTCGCCTCGCACCAGACCATCCAGTTCGGACCATCCGCCAGCTGGCATTTCATGCAGGACGGCCGCGACATCGAGGTGACGACGAACCCGCGCCTCACCAGCAATAGCGCTGACGCCGCCCTGCAATATGCCGAGGCCGGCGGCGGCGTCACGCGGGTGCTGGCCTATCAGGCCGCCGAGGGCTTGAAGCGCGGGCGGCTGAAGGTCGTGCTGGCGAAATACGAGCAGCCGGCGCTGCCCATCCATGTCGTCTATCCGACCTCGCGCCTGCTCTCGGCCAAGGTGCGCGCGTTCGTCGATCTCGTGGTGGAGACGGCGGAGTGGCGGTTTGGGTGAAGGCGGTCATTCCGGGGCTCGCAAAGCGAGAACCCGGAATCTCGAGATTCCGGGTTCGATGCTTTCGCATCGCCCCGGAATGACAGCTAGCCCTTCTTCGGCACCACCCGAAACGTCCCGCTGGCCCGCGCTATCACGGTGTCGTCGGCCTTGACCAGGCACTGCGCGAAACAGATCGTGCTGCCGGTCTTGATCACCTCGCCCTCGACCGCGAGCCACTGGCCGATTTCGGCGGCGCCGACATAGTCGACCGACAACGAGATCGTGACGAAGGACGTCGTCCAGCCGGTCGCCTGTGCGCAGCTGTAACCCATGGCGGCATCGGCGAGCGCCGCGATCAGTCCGCCATGGATGAGCCCGCGCGCGTTGGTGTGCGGCTTGGCCAGGCGCAGGCCGATGATCACGGCCTTGTCGGCCTTCTTCGAGTAGAGCGGCTCCCAGGGATCGGTGAGCGGGGCTTTGCGGAAATGCGGCTCGAAGCCGGCGGGAATGTCGGTGGCGGTCATCGCTGTCTCGCGTTGCTGGTTGCCAGCATTGAACGCGATGGGCGTGGCGGACGCATCACCTACAAAGTTTTAAACGGAATTTGCGCGGGTGTTTGAAACGGGCGGCGGCGTTGCGAGGAATGCAACGCCCGTAGGGTGGGCAAAGGCGCAACGCGCCGTGCCCACCATCTCTCCACAAACGCATAGCTGGTGGGCACGCTTCGCTTTGCCCACCCTACGGCACTTCTCTAAAACGGCAGCCCCACATAATTCTCCGACAGCGACGACATCGCGGCCTGCGACTGCGTGACGTAGTCGAGTTCGGCGAGCTGGATGCGGGCGCCGATGGCGCCGGTGTCGGGGAATTTGTGCAGCATCGAGGTCATCCACCAGGAGAAGCGCACCGCCTTCCAGACGCGCGCCAGTGCCTTGGCGGAATAGGCGTCGATGCCGGCGCTGGACTTCTCGTCGTAGAATTCGCGCAGCGCGCTCGACAGATAATGCGCGTCGCTGGCCGCAAGGTTCAGTCCCTTGGCGCCGGTCGGCGGCACGATGTGGGCGGCATCGCCGCACAGGAACATTTTGCCGAAGCGCATCGGCTCGGCGACGAAGCTGCGCAAGGGGGCGATACTCTTCTCGATCGAGGGACCGGTGACGAGGCTGTCGGCGGCCTCCTGGTCGAGCCGACGCTTCAATTCGTCCCAGAAGCGGTCGTCGGGCCATTGGTCGACATGGTCGTCCAGCGAGCACTGCACATAGTAGCGGCTGCGCTTCATCGAGCGCATGGTGCAGAGCGCAAAGCCGAGGGCGTGGTTGGAGTAGATCAGCTCGTGGCTGACCGGCGGCGTCTCGGAGAGAATGCCGAGCCAACCGAACGGATAGACCCGCTCGAACTCCTCGATCGCCGAGGCCGGAACGCTGGCGCGGCTGACGCCATGAAAACCGTCGCAGCCGGCGATGAAATCGCAATCGAGCGTGTGGGTGACGCCGTCCCTGACCCAGGTTACGCGCGGGTGACTGCCGTCGAAATCATGCGGTCGCACGTCCTTGGCCTCGTAGACCGTATCGAGGCCGGCCGCCTTACGCGCGTTCATCAGGTCGAGCGTGACCTCGGTCTGGCCGTAGATCATGACCGTCTTGCCGGTCGCGGCCTTCATGTCGATGCGATGACGGCGGCCGGAAAAGGCCAGCTCAATGCCCTCATGCACCAGGCCTTCGGCATGCGCCCGCACGCCGGCACCGACCTGGTCGAGCAGCGCGACGGTTCCCTCCTCCAGAAGACCGGCGCGGATGCGGCCGAGCACGTAGTCCGGGCTCTGCCGCTCCAGGATGAAATTGTCGATGCCGTAATTGTGCAGCAGTTGCCCAAGCAACAATCCAGCCGGCCCGGCCCCGATGATTGCGACTTTTGTCCGCAATACTTGCTCCTCCCGATCCTGTAGGCTTTCGTCGCGGCTCGCTTGTCGCGATGATCCGCGCAAGTTAATTATATCATATAACGGTTGGGCAAAAGGGGAGTGCTGGTCGCGCTAGCATCGACAAATCCATGCAACATGGCTGACGTACAGGACGCGACAACGTGCGCGCCAATTCCGGCTTGAACGCGCCGGCCAATTAGATAACATGTTAAATAACGAGACCGGGCCATCGAAGCCCGCCGTCGAAAACAGGGAGAGACGTGTGATGAGGAAAGCCTGTCTGGCTTTGTTGCTCGCAGCAAGCGTGACGCCGGCGTTGGCGCAGGACAAGACCTTCGACTTGAAGATCTCGCACTGGGTGCCGGCATCGCACCCGCTGCAAAAATCGCTGGAAGACTGGGTGGCCGCGGTGAACAAGGATTCCGGCGGCACCATTACGGGCAAGGTGTTTCCGGCCCAGCAGCTCGGCAAGGCGTTCGATCATTACGACATGGCGCGCGATGGCATCGCCGATGTCACCTATGTCAATCCCGGCTATCAGCCCGGCCGCTTCCCGATCGTCGGCGCCGGCGAATTGCCGTTCCTGATCTCGGATGCCAAGGGCGGCTCGATGGGGCTCGACGCCTGGTATCGCAAATATGCCGAGAAGGAGATGAAGGACGTCAAATACTGCCTCGCCTTCGTCCACTCGCCCTCCTCCTTCCATTCCAAAACCAAGAAGATCGTGATGCCGGAGGACGTGAAGGGGCTGAAGATCCGTCCCGCGCACGCCACCATGGCGAACTTCGTCACCTCGCTCGGCGGCACCAATGTGCAGTCCTCCGCGCCCGAAGTGCGCGACATCATCGAGCGCGGCGTCGCCGACGGCGTCACCTTCCCATGGGGTTCCCTCGTGCTGTTCGGCATCGACAAGGTGACCAAGTACGACATGGAGGCGCCGCTCTACACCACGACCTTCGTGTTCGTGATCAACAAGGACAAGTACAATGCGATGTCCGACAAGCAGAAGGCCGCAATCGACAAGAACTGCTCGGTCGAGATGGCCGGCGTGGTCGGCGAGCACTGGGGCAAGTTCGAGGACGCCGGCGTCGACAAGGTGAAGGCGGAAGAGGGGCACGAGGTCTACAAGCTGACACAAGAGCAGACCGCGGCCTGGAAGAAAGCCGCCGAGCCGCTGGTCAAGACCTGGGGCGACGGCGCCAAGAAAGCGGGCGCCGATCCGGACGCCGCGCTGGCGGATTTGAAGGCCTCGCTGAAGAAGTACAACGCGCTGGCGGAGTAGCGCTTCGTTGAAACAGATGCGGCGGCGAGAGACATCTCGCCGCCGTCATTCTGCAAGTGCGCTGTTAGGAGCGCACGACGCTTCCTCCCCCTCTCCCCGCCTGCGGGGAGAGGGTTGGGGTGAGGGGGAGTCTCCGCGGGGACGGTGAAAGTTGGACTCGCGGAGAGCCCCCCTCACCCGGAATCCGCGCTTGCGCGCGCATTCCGGCCTCTCCCCGCAAGCGGGGAGAGGCGAACGACCGCCTTCTGAGCCGAGAGCGAGAATGACATCACTCAGGACACACCCATGAAGCGCGCCTGGATGGATCGCTTTATCGACACGATCGAATGGATCGCGGCCGGCTTCGTCGGCCTCGTCGCGCTCGACATCTTCGTGTCGGTTCTGCTGCGCAACACGCTGAACTATTCGATCCCCGACAGCTTCGACATCGGCCGCATGCTGCTCGGCATCCTGATCTTCTGGGGCATCGCTGCGACCTCCTATCGCGGCACCCACATCACGGTCGACCTGGTCTGGGGCAATGTCGAGCCGCGCTATCAGCGCTGGATCGACGTGTTCGCGACCCTGGTGCTGCTGTTCGTCGTCACGGTGCAGACCTGGACCCTGTTCGACAAGGTGCGCGGCACCTACAACGACAACGTCCAGACCTTCGACATGCACATGCCGACCTGGCCGTTCTTCGCGATTGCCTGGATCGGCGACGTCTCCGCCGTGCTGCTGATCGCGATCCGCACCTACCGGCTGATCTTCCATCCCGAAGAAATGCACGACCCCAAGCTGAAGGCGACGGAGTAATCATGAGCACCGATGCCGTCGCCGTAATCGGCTTCGTTTCCCTGTTTGCGTTGATGCTGCTGCGCGTGCCCGTCGGCATGGCCATGGGCCTCGTCGGCGTCTCCGGCTTCTCCTATCTGGTCGGCGCCACGCCGGCGCTGAAACTGGTCGGCCAGACCTCGATGCGCACGGTCACCGACTACACGTTCGGCGTCATCCCGATGTTCCTGCTGATGGGCTCCTTCGTCAGCAATTCCGGCATGAGCCGCGAGCTGTTCCGCGCCGCCAACGGGTTCGTCGGACATTTGCGCGGCGGGCTCGGCATCGCCACCGTCGGGGCCTGCGGCGGCTTTGCCGCGATCTGCGGCTCCTCGGTTGCGACCGCCGCGACCTTCTCCGCCGTCGCCTACCCCGAGATGCGCCGCTTCGGCTATCCGCAGTCGTTCGCCACCGGCGTGATCGCGGCCGGCGGCACGCTCGGCGCGATGCTGCCGCCCTCCACCGTGCTGGCGGTCTACGGCATCATCACCGAGCAGGACATCGGAAAACTCTTCATCGCCGGCATCATTCCGGGCCTGCTGGCGATGACCATGTACATGATCACGATCGCCCTGATCGGATACTTCCGGCCGGACTTCCTGCCCAAGGGCAAGGTGCTGCCGTGGCGCGAGCGCTTTGCCGGCCTGAAGGAGATCTGGGCCCCGGTCCTGCTGTTCGTCTTCGTCATCGGCGGCCTTTACGGCTTGCCCTTCCTGCCGCGCTTCACGCCGACGGAAGCCGGCGGCGTCGGGGCCACCGGCGCCTTCATCATCGGCGTCTTCACCGGCCGGCTCGACCGCGAGAAGATTTTGGCCTCGCTGCTCCAGGCGACGCGCACCGCCGCCGCGGTGTTCACCGTGCTGATCGGTGCGCTGATCTTCGGCTATTTCCTCACGGTGACGCAGACGCCGCAGAAGGTGACGGAATTTTTGACCGGCCTCGGCCTCGGCCCCTACGGCGTGCTGGCACTGATCATGGTGATGTATCTCGTGCTCGGCTGCCTGATGGACGCCATGGCGATGATCATCCTCACCGTGCCGATCATCTTCCCCGTCATCATGCATCTCGGCTTCGACCCGATCTGGTTCGGCGTCATCATCGTGATGACCGTCGAGCTCGGCCTGATCCACCCGCCGGTCGGCATGAACGTCTTCGTCATAAAAAGCGTGGTGAAGGACGTCTCCTTCTCCACCATCTTCAAGGGCGTGATCCCGTTCGTGGCGACGGATCTGGTGCGGCTGGTGATCCTGATCGCCTTCCCGCTGCTGGCGACCTGGCTGCCGACGCGGATGATGGCGCATTAATGATGGATTGAATGCGGGTTCTCGCCGCAACGGCGGTGATCTCCCTCGCCCCGCTTGCGGGGAGAGGGTTGGGGTGAGGGGGAGCCTCCGCGAGGACGGTGACAGTCGGACTCGCGGAGACTCCCCCTCACCCGGAATCCGCGCTACGCGCGCATTCCGGCCTCTCCCCGCAGGCGGGGAGAGGCGAAGACACCGGCGCCTTCTGACCGTGTGACCGTGTGACCGTTGGAGTGACACATGACCCCCACCCTCGACACCAAATACGTCTTCACCATCACCGCCCGCATCGGCGACGTCGTCACCGCCGGCGAGACCGGCATCGGGGTCCGCCGCATCATTCCGATCATCGGCGGCGAGGTGACGGGCGCGGTCACCGGCAAGGTGCTGCCGTTCGGCGCCGACTTCCAGACCATCCGCCCCAACGAGCTGATCGACCTAGAAGCGAAATACGCCTTCGAGACCGCCGACGGCGCCATCGTCTATGTCGAGAACAAGGGCATCCGCTTCGGCCCGGTCGAGCTGCTGCAAGAGCTCAAGCGCGGCGAGCCGGTCGATCCGAAACTGATCTATTTCCGGACCGTGCCGCGGTTCGAGACCGGGCATGAAAAGTATCGCTGGCTGATGGAGCACATTTTTGTAGCTTCAGCCGCACGCCACGCGGACCGCGTCGTGATCGACGTCCATCAGGTGATGTGAGGAATCGGTCTTTGACCCAGGGCGAACCTGGTTCAGAATGTGATCTGCACCAAGTTGTGCAGACCACGGGAGTCCCACCATGTCTCTTATGGCTTCCAGCGAACCAGTCCCCCAACACACCTTCGACTCCGCCGAAATGGGCGCCATCGCTCATCTCTACCGCGGCGAGGTCTATCGATCGACGATCTGGCGAACGCGGCTCGACAACACGACCAATTGGGCGATCGTCACGATGGGCATCGCGCTGTCGACGACATTTTCGAGCCCGGAGGCTTCGCCTCTACCACTCGTGCTTGTCGGACTGCTCCTTGCCGTGTTCCTTGGTATGGAGGCGCGGCGTTATCGCTATTTCAATGTCTGGCGTGCCCGGGCTCGTTGGCTGGAGAGGAATTTCTATGCGCCAATCTTCACCGGTGAAGCGCACGACGATAGCTGGAAGGCCGTTCTCGCGCGCGACTACACTGCGCCCCGCCATCACATTTCATTTGTCCGCGCTACCGGACGGCGGTTGCGTCGCAACTACGTCTGGATATTCGCCATCCAGGCGACAGCCTATTACGGCAAGATTGCAATCCATCCGACGCCTGCAATGACCTTGACGGAACTTATCGATCGCGCCGCCGTCGGACCGATTCCCGGCTGGGTCGTTCTGATCGTAGGCTTTGCCTACAATTTCGGGTGGCTGGCGTTTGCGCTCGGCACGATGTGGCTCGACCGGCGCGAGCACGGGACCAAGGGCGACCGGGTGGCGATGGGCTGATGACATCGGCGGCTACCCGTTCCCCGGGGGAGCCGAGACGAGCGTAGCTGCCCCGACGCCAGGGAGGGCCTCCCTTGTTGACTCCTTGTAAATTCGTTATACAACATAACTATTCTGATAAGGACGCAAATGACACAGGGAAACGCCGAGACCGCTGACGCGGGTGCCTCCGGGCTGTTGAGGATCGAGCGGGCCGACAGGGTTCTGACCGTGGGCCTGAACCGGCCGGCCAAGCGCAATGCGCTCAATGACGGCATCATCCTGGAAATCGGCGAGTGCTTTGCGTCCCTGCCCGAGGATATCGGCGCGGTCGTCATCCACGGCATCGGCGACCATTTCTCCTCCGGCCTCGACCTGTCCGAACTGACGGAGCACGACGCGACCGGCGGGCTGCTCCATTCGCAGATGTGGCACCGGGTGTTCGACCGCATCCAGTATAGCCGCGTGCCCGTGATCGCCGCGCTCCGGGGTGCCGTGATCGGCGGCGGGCTGGAGCTCGCCTGCGCCGCCCATATTCGCGTCGCCGAGCCCTCGACCTATTTCGCGCTGCCGGAGGGGCAGCGCGGCATCTTCGTCGGCGGCGGCGGCTCGGTGCGGCTGCCGCGGCTGATCGGCGTTGCCAGGATGATGGACATGATGCTGACCGGCCGCGTCTATAGCGCGACCGAAGGCGCTTCCTACGGCTTTGCGCAATATCTGACCGAAGCCGGCAACGGGCTCGGCAAGGCGCTTGAGCTTGCGACCAAGATCGCCTCCAACGCGCCGCTGACGAATTTCGCCGTGCTCCAGGCGCTGCCGATGATCGCGGAAGCCAATCCGCAGACCGGCCTGTTGATGGAATCGCTGATGGCCACCGTCGCCCAGAGCGACAAGGAAGCAAAGCGCAGGATCCGCGAATTCCTCGAGCACAAGACCGCCAAGGTGAAGCCAAAGTCATGAATGCACAGCCGTCCTCTTCCGGCACGGAGCGCGGCGCAAGCACTTTCCCGCTGCGGCCGATTTCGTTCGGCGATCCCGTCGTCAATATCGAACGGCGTGAGGACGGGACGATCTACCTGCGGCCGAAGCAGCCGCTCGGCGACTATTCCGTCCGCATCACCGACCGTCTGCATCATTGGGCGACGACGACGCCGGACCGCGTCTTCATGGCGGAGCGCGAAGGCGGCCGCGGCTGGCGCAAGATCACCTATGCCGAGCTGCTCACCGCGAGCCGGCACATCGCCTCGGCGCTGATCCAGCGCGGCTTGTCGGCGGACCGGCCGGTGGTCATCCTCTCCGGCAATTCGATCGACCATGCGCTTTTGGCCTTCGGCGCGTTCTATGCCGGCGTTCCGTTCTGCCCGGTGTCGCCGGCCTATTCGCTGGTGTCGAAGGATTACGGCAAGCTCTCCTATCTGATGAAGCTCTTGACGCCCGGCCTCGTCTTCGCCGAGGACGCCGACAAGTTCTCGGATGCGCTCGCTGCCAATGTTTCGCTCGGCACCGAGATCGCCGCCTCCTACGGCCATGTGGCGGGCCGCGACGTCACGCTGCTCGCCGACCTCATGGCGACGCCGATCCGCGGCGATCTCGACGAAGTCCACGGCAAGATCGGCCCCGATACGATCGCGAAATTCCTGCTGACGTCGGGCTCGACCGGCAATCCCAAGGCCGTCATCAACACCCAGCGCATGATCTGCGCCAACCAGGTGATGCTGCGCGAGACCCTCGCCTTCCTCAAGGACGAGCCGCCCGTCATCATCGACTGGCTGCCCTGGAATCACACCTTTGGCGGCAACCACAATATCGGCCTGACGCTCTACAATGGCGGCTCGATGTATCTGGACGCCGGCAAGCCGATGCCCGGTGGCATCGAGGAGACCGTGCGCAATCTCCAGGAGATTTCGCCGACCGTCTATTTCAACGTGCCGAAGGGCTATGAGTCGCTGCTGCCCTATCTGCGCGACGACCAGGGCCTGCGCGCGAAATTCTTCGACCGGCTGCATGCGATGTTCTTCTCGGGCGCGGCGCTGTCGCCGTTCGTCTGGGACAGCCTCGACGAGCTCGCGGTGAAGGAAAAAGGCTATCGCGTGCCGATGCTGACCGGCCTTGGCGCGACCGAGACCGCGCCGTTCTTCATGTCGGTCAATCCGCGCACCAGCCGCTCCGGCCATGTCGGCCTCCCCGTCTCCGGCAACGACGCCAAGCTGGTGCCGAACAACGGCAAGCTCGAGGTCCGCGCCAAGGGGCCGAACGTGATGCCCGGCTACTGGCGCCAGGCGGATATCACCGCAAAATCCTTCGACGAAGAAGGATTCTACAAGTTGGGCGACGCGCTCAAGCCTGCCGATCCCGATGATCTCAACGCCGGCTTCGATTTCGACGGCCGCGTCAGCGAGGACTTCAAGCTCGCGAGCGGTACCTGGGTCAGTGTCGGCCCCTTGCGCGCGCGCTTCGTTGCGGCCTGCGCACCGCTGGTGCGCGACGTCGTCATCGCCGGCATCAACCGCGACGAGGTCTCCGCGCTGGTCGTGCTCGACCTCGACGGCTGTAGGCTGGTCAACCCGACGCTGCCGGCCGACGACCTCGTCGTCGCGACGCGCGACCGGCTGGTGCGCGAGGCCTTTCGCGAGCGCCTGACCCGTTTCCTCGGCTCGGCCACCGGTTCCTCGACGCGGATCACGCGCGCGATCCTGATGGACACGCCGCTCTCGATCGACAAGGGCGAGGTCACCGACAAGGGCTCGATCAACCAGCGCGCGGTGCTGGAGCATCGCGGCGCGCTGATCGACGAGCTCTACGCTGCCAATCCATCGGACCGTGTGATATCGGTCGGCTAAGAAACCATCGCTACAGGAGAACGCCATGTTGTTGAAGGATCAGGCAGCCATCGTCACCGGCGGCGCATCGGGGCTGGGCGCGGCGACCGCGCGAAAACTGGCGGCGCAGGGCGCCAAGGTCGCGGTGTGCGACCTCAATGCCAAGCTCGCCGAAACCGTCGCCGCCGAGATCAAGGGCGTGGCGGTGACCTGCGACGTCTCCGACGCCGCTTCCGCTGAAGCTGCGATCGCGCAGGCGACCAAGGCCCACGGCCCCGCGCGCGTGCTGGTCAACTGCGCCGGCATCGGCGTGGCAAAACGCGTCGTCGGCCGCGACGGCCCGATGGCGCTCGCCGATTTCGACAAGGTAATCAAGGTCAACCTGATCGGCACCTTCAACATGCTCCGCCTCGCCGCAACCGAGATGTCCAAGCTCGAGCCGCAGGCGACCGGCGAGCGCGGCGTCATCATCAACACCGCCTCCGTGGCCGCCTATGACGGCCAGATCGGCCAGTCGGCCTATTCGGCCTCGAAGGGCGGCATCGTCGGCATGACGCTGCCGATCGCGCGCGAGCTCGCACAGTTCGGCATCCGCGTGCTGACGATCGCGCCCGGCCTGTTCCTCACCCCGCTGCTCGCGAACCTGCCGCAGGAAGCCCAGGATTCGCTCGCGGCCGCGATCCCCTTCCCGCGCCGGCTCGGCAATGCCGACGAGTTCGCCGCGCTCGCGCTGCACATGGTCGAGAATTCGTACCTCAACGGCGAGGTGGTGCGCCTCGACGGCTCGCTGCGCATGGCGCCGAAGTAAATTCATGAGCGATATTGCAGCAGCGTCCTCGACCTTACCTCTCCCATTGGGAGAGGTCGGCGCGCAGCGCCGGGTGAGGGGCTTTGCACTATCGAGAGACCGAAACCGCTCACCCGAATTGCTGCGCAATTCGACCTCTCCCTACGGGAGAGGTGAGAGCCGGCCCCAACGAGTACCAACCACATGTTCGTGAACCGGCGCGACGTACAGATCCAATGGGGCGATTGCGACCCCGCCAACATCGTCTATTACCCGCGCTATTTCAGCATGTTCGACGATTCGACCTCGGTCCTGTTCGAGAAGGCCGGCTTCTCGAAGCAGGACCTGGTCCACAAATACGGCCTGGTCGGTATCCCCATGGTCGACACGCGGGCCAAGTTCTACATCCCCTCGACCCATGGCGACTGGATCACCATCGAGACGAAGATCGAGAGCATCAAGCGCTCGAGCTTCGAGGTGAAGCACAATGTCTACAAGACCGCCGATCTCGCCATCGAGGCATTCGAGACCCGCGTCCTGGTCGGCCGCGACCCGGCCAATCCGGAGAAGCTGAAATCGGCACCGTTTCCGGCGGAAATGGTGACCAAGTTTACGGGAAGTTAGATCGGGGAGCTAAATCGCCGCATCACCAAAAGAGGGGGCTGAATTACCCCCCGATTTCTGCTTTCAAAGAAACACGTCAAGGGAGGAACAATAGATGAAACGCTTTTACCTGACCGCCGCGATCGCCGCGGCGACGCTTGCCCTGCCGGCCCTGCCCGCGCTGGCGCAGACCAGCGAAATCACCATCGGCATCACCACCACCACGACCGGCCCGGGCGCCGCCCTCGGCATTCCCGAGCGCAATGCGCTGGAGTTCGTGCCGAAGGAGATCGGCGGCGTGCCGCTGAAGGTGATCGTGCTCGACGACGGCGGCGATCCCACCACCGCGACCACCAACGCCCGCCGCTTCGTGACCGAATCCAAGGCCGACATCATCATGGGCTCGGCGCTGACGCCGCCGACCATCGCGGTCTCCAACGTCGCCAACGAAGCCGGCATTCCGCATTTCGGCCTCGCGCCGTTCCCGATCACGCCCGAGCGCATGAAGTGGTCGGTGGCGATGCCGCAGCCGATCCCGATCGTGGGCAAGGTGCTATACGACCACATGAAGTCGAAGGGTGTGAAGACCCTCGGCTATATCGGCTACTCCGATTCCTACGGCGACCTCTGGTTCAACGACCTGAAGGCGCAGGCCGTGCCGATGGGCATGACCATCGTGGACGAGGAGCGCTTCGCCCGTCCCGATACGTCGGTGACCGGACAGGTGCTCAAGCTCGTCGCCGCCAATCCCGACGCGATCCTGGTCGGCGCCTCCGGCACTGCGGCCGCGCTGCCGCAGACCGAGCTGCGCGAGCGTGGCTACCAGGGCCTGATCTACCAGACCCATGGCGCCGCCAGCATGGACTTCATCCGCATCGCCGGCAAAGCGGCCGAAGGCGTGCTGATGGCCTCGGGCCCCGTCATGGACCCCGAGGACCAGCCGGACGAAGCCGCCACCAAGAAGCCGGGCCTCGCGCTCAACTCGGCCTATGAAGGCAAGTACGGCCCGAACAGCCGCAGCCAGTTCGCCGGCCATTCCTATGACGCCTTCGAGATCCTGAAGCGAGTCATCCCGACCGCGCTGAAGACGGCCAAGCCCGGCACGCCGGAATTCCGCGAAGCGATCCGCCAGGCGCTGCTGTCGGAGAAGGAATTGGCTGCGAGCCAGGGCGTCTACAACTTCACCGAAAAGGACCGCTACGGCCTCGACGAGCGCTCGCGCATCCTGCTCACGGTGAAGAACGGCAAGTACACGCTGGTGAAGTAAGCGCTGCGACAGTTTCGAGACGACGAGAGCCGGCCCGATGGGCCGGCTCTTTTCTTTTGGCTTCCTTGAGGCGACGCTAAGCCGCCTGCCGCAGCGGGGTCCAGGCGAACTCCGGATAGTAATTGTCCATCATGCGGTCGACATAGGCGGTGAGGTTCGGGAAGCCCTCGGCCCGCTGCCGCAAACCGGATTCGAAGAACGGCGTCAGGATTCCGGCGAGTGCGCCGAAGGCGGTGGCATCGACACCACAGGGCTTGTTGCCCATCAGATAGGCCTTGTCGCCGAGTTGCACCGAAAGCGCGAACAGCGAGCGCACCGCGAGATCGACGTCGTCGTCCGGTGCGTGGCGGCCGAGCCCGGAGAGCAGATAGTTCTCGGCGACACGGAATTGCGCATCCTCGCGCAATTTTTCGCGATTGTGTTCCGGCGCGCCGTCGAAGAAATGCGACGGGCCCTTGGCGAAGTTGATCGGATCGACCCAGCGCGCGCCGACCAGCGCCCAATAGACGTGATGCTCGATCATGCGCTCGAACGCCCAGGCCTGTGCGCGCTCCTGCAACGAGAGCCCGGCGTCGAAATCGAAGCCGTAGCGGCGCTCGATATGGGCGCGGATGAAGGTGGAATCGGCCACCGCCTCGCCGCCGTCGTCGATGAACGGCAGCTGCCCCTTGGGGGAGGCGGGCGGCATCGCACGCTCCTTCCGGTAGGGCAGTCCCGCCATCTTGAGCTGCACCTCCGTCTTGGTGACGAAGGGGCTGATTTCCGGCAGGCCGAAGCCGGTGCCAAAGCCGTAAAGCGTGATCATAAAGCTCTCCTGAAGAAAGAGTTGACGGAACCTAACCGCGGGCTGCTGCCACCATGGTGGCAGCAGCCGTGATATCTTCTGCGAAACGGGCCCCTCGCCAGGCGCGGCCCATGATGTGGCGGACCAGCGCGTCCGCAGCCTGGATCAGCGAGCGTGTCACCATGGTCGCGAGCGCAACGCGGAGGTCGACGACGGTGAGATCGAAAAACATGAGCCGGCTGAAGGCCAAAGCGTGCAGCACGGCCTGCGCCCGCCACAGCGGACCGGCCGGGCTGAAATGGGTTGGGATGATCATGGACAAATCCTCTTCAGTCGATGTGTTGTCCCGGTATAGAACCCCCCTGCTGCCAACATCCTGTCAGCATCCACGCGCCGGATTTTGAGCGGGCTGCGGTCAGGAATTTGGAAAGAGAATTGTCATGAGACGCGCCGACCGGCTGTTTCAGATCATCCAGGTGCTGAGGCGCACGCGTAAGCCGCTGACGGCGGATGCGATTGCGGCCGAGCTCGAGACCTCCAAGCGCACGATCTATCGCGACATCGCGACACTGATCGGCCAGCGCGTGCCGATCCGCGGCGAAGCCGGCATGGGCTACATCCTGGAAAAGGGTTTTGACCTGCCGCCCCTGATGCTGACACCCGACGAGATCGAGGCGGCGGTGCTGGGCGCGCAATGGGTCGCGGGCCATGCCGATTCCACACTGGCGCGCGCGGCCGAAGATCTGATGGCGAAGATCGCCGACACCGTGCCTGAGCGCCTGCGCCCCTTCGTGCTGGAGCCCGCGAGCCGCGCGCGGCCAAGCTGGAACAGGGAGCCGGACCGCCTCGACATGGCGCGCACGCGCACCCAGATCCACGAAGGCAAGAAGATCATGCTGCGCTATCGCGACGAGCAGGGCCGCCCCAGCGAGCGCATGATCTGGCCGATCTCGGTCGGCTATCTCGAAGCCGTGCGCCTGCTCGCGGCCTGGTGCGAGCTGCGCAGCGACTTCCGCAGCTTCCGCACCGACCGCGTCGTGGAGGCGACCTATCTCGACGAGAAATATCCGGAGCGGCGCGACGTGCTGCGCGCAAAATGGCGGCAGAGCCTGGTCTGGGGCCCGCCAAAGGACACGTGACGACGATGGAAGAGCCATCCCCCATCGACCTGTCGAGCTGCTGCCAGAGCTGCGGCGCCTGCTGCGGCTATTCGGAGAACTGGCCCCGCTTCTCGATCGAGAGCGACGAGGAGCTTGCGGCGATCCCGGAGGCGCTCGTCAATGCGCGGCAGTCCGGCATGCGCTGCGAAGGCGATCGCTGCTCGGCGTTGCGTGGGGAGATCGGGAAAGAGACCGCCTGCGGCATCTACGCCGTGCGGCCGGAAGTCTGTCGCAGCTGCATGCCGGGCGACGCCGAATGCGCAATGGCGCGGCGGAAGTTCGGGCTGCCGATGATCGCGAACCCTTAGGCGGGGACAGCTTCGCTGATTTCGTCGTCGAGCTCGTCATCGAGCGGTGCAAGCACCGAGAGCGGCTTGGTCGACAGCGTGATCGGCTTGCGGCCACCCGACAGCGACGGCGAGGATTTGGCGACGCCTTCGCGCGACAGCGCGTAGAGCGTCGAGCCGACCCGGCCGCCGTTCTCGATCAGGTCGCGCTCGCTGCAGCTGCCCGCGATCGCGACCGCCAGCGAATGCAAATGGCTGCGGCGATAGCAGAACAGCGCCAGCTTCGCGCGTGCGTCAGGGGAAACACTCTCAACCAACCTCGGCAGGCCACTCTCGCTGGCGCGATACATCTCGCCAAGGAGCTCGTCGCGAACCGGGCAGAAATCGCTTTCAAAGGCGTCGCGGCTTGAAAACATTGCAGTTCTCCCTCGTGTGGGGAAGATGCAGCGCAATTCTCTAACGGAAGGTTAACCACCCCTGACGGTAGTCACCCGGGGTTCCTTGTGCGCTCCCCGCGAATCGGAAGGGGCGAGAATTGCCACTTGCCGTCATTCCGGGGCTCGCGAAGCGAGAACCCGGAATCTCGAGATTCCGGGTTCGGTCCTGCGGACCGCCCCGGAATGACGGGTGCAAGCAATCAGTTCGCCGCCATGAAGATGGAGAGGCCGAAGCCGGTCAGGTGATGGAGCGCCTGGTCGACGCCGATCAGGGTCCAGAACCAGGGGTGCGCAAGGTCGACCCCGAAATTGGCGGAGACGAACCCCTTGGCGCGGTCGATCGTGATGTGGATCACGAAATCGATGAAGGCCACGAACCAGAATTTCGGCGCGACGATCAGGATCAGCGGCAGCGCAACCGCAAGGTGAATCAGGCAATGCACCAGGAGCGGCAGGGCCCAGCCGTGCTTCTGGTCCTTGCCATGCGCCATCCAGGCGGTCTGCAGGACGAAATCAGCGATGATGTGCTTGAACGTGAGCAACAACATCCAGCCAATGAGCGCCTCAACCGGAACCGCCGATGACATGGGTGGAAACGACAAAGCTGACGCCCTCATTGAGGTGACAAGAAAAGATTGGAGCGTTCAGCGCAACTTCTTCTTGGACCGGTCAAATCGCCGGGACCTCTGATTTATGACACCTCCCGCACCGGAATGCAGCCGGGGGGAACCGGAAAATCGCCAACTGTGGCTAACTGGTGATAGGATGACCAATCGCCGCGTCGGCGTGGAGTAAGGTTACCTCCGGCTCGAAATTTGCATTCCGGTACCGGCAAGCTATCATTGGCGATAGAGAATATCGTTCTTTTTTCAGGCGTTTAAGAATTGCAGGGGCGCACGCAGCGATCGGATCCGCGAGCCGCCCGCGACCCAGAATAAGGCCAGAGTGCTGCCATGAGTACTGAAGGCCCGACCACATCGTCGGTCGAACCGCCGCCCCGGCGCCCCAAGGTAATCAAGACCAATCAGCAGCAGGTCCTGCTGTACGTCGTGCTGACCCTGCTGCTGTCGCTTGCCACCGTCTGGGCCGGCCGCGCGCTGGTGCACAATTCGGAGACGCTGACCTTTGCCGTCGGCGCACCCAACAGCGACGAGGCGCTGTTCGCGGTCAAGCTCGCCGCACTCCTGAAGAACAACGCCTCGCGCTTCCGCATCAAGATCGTCAACAACCCTGACAATGCCAAGGCGCTTGCCCAGTTCGACCGCAAGCAGGCCGACCTCGCCGTGCTGCGCACCGACGCCAAGGTCCCGCTGCGGGCGCGCACGCTCGCGATCCTCGAGCACGACCTCGTGCTCCTGCTTGGACCCGGCAACAAGAAGATCAAGTCGCTTGCCGAGCTGAAGAAGAAGAAGGTCGCAGTCCTCGCCGAGAACGAGTCCTCGCTTGCCTTCGTCCGCGGCATCCTCGACATCCCCGACGGTCCGGACGCCGCCAGGATACAGATGGCGCCGCAGGGCGCAACACTCGACAAGCTGCTTGCGCCGGGAAACGGCTTCGGTGCGGTGATCGCCATCGTCCACGCCTCGAAAGCGGTGCGGGACAAGGCCTATGAGCAGGTCGCCAAACGCGGCGGCTTCACGCTCAACGCAATCGACGAGACCAAGGCGCTGGCGCGCAAATTCCCCGGCATTGCAGACGAGACGCTGACGGCAGGGACGCTGTCGGTCTCGCCTGAAATTCCCGACGACGATCTCGAAACGATCGGGCTGGAATGGCTGCTGGTCGCGCAATCCAGGATGTCGGCGGCCACGGCGGGCGAACTCGCGCGCACCGTCTACGAGAACAAGTCGGCCCTCGGGCTCGACAGCGGCTTCGCCAGCAGGATCGAGCCGGCCTCGGTCGAGAAGGACGCCTATGTGATGGCGCATCAGGGCGCGGCCGATTACATCAACGACGACACCAAGTCGTTCATGGATAAATACAGCGACCTGATGTATCTCGGCGCCGCGGCGCTCAGCGTCATCGGCTCGATCTTCGCCGCCATCTACGCCAAGATCACCCGGATCGCACCGGAGAAGGCCAGCGAGCTCTCCACCGCCATCCTCGACATCGGCGAGCGCATCGAGCACGCCCACTCGCTGGATCAGCTCGAATGTCTCCAGGACGAGCTGGAAGGTATCCTGCGCGGCGCGGTCATCGGCCTCCGGGACGGCACGATCAGTACCGACGGGCTCGACACCTTCAAGCTCGGCTACGAATTCGTCCGCGACGAGATCGGCATGCGTCGCGACTACCTGAAGCGCCATGCGGGCGAGATCGATGAAACCGCCCCGGATGCCGGCCCTCCCCAGCACGACGACAGCAACGTTGTGGTGGTCAAGACCGCGCAGAGCGCTTGACCCGCCCATCTGGCACTCTCGGGGCAGGGCGGGCGGACGTCTTCCGGGAGGATCAACCGCCGGAACTCGGGAACCCTCCCCATCCGCAACCATTGGTTTCCGGATACAACCGGAGAACGCGCCATGCGTACACTCCTCATGATCTTCCTCGTGGGAATGCTGGCAGCGGTTGGCTATTTCGCTTATTCCGCGATGGCGGTCGAAGGCGAGCCGATCCCGACGGAAGGCTATGTGGCTCTCGCGCTGGGGGCGGGATTTTCCGTCGTCGTGGGCATCGGCCTGATGGTCCTGCTGTTCTTCAGCAGCCGCCGCGGCTACGACGAGCCGCCGCATTTCAGGTAGCGGCGGGACCGGCTGCCGCCCCCCGCCTTCGTCTTCCCATTTGCCGCGGCCCGCGCCCGTCGTTGACGGCCTCGGCCCGGGCAGGCACTTTGACACCGAGGTCCCAGCCGGGACCGCAAAAGCCAAGACTGCTGAAGCGAAGACCGCTAAAGCCAAGACCGCTAAAGCCAAGACCGAGCCACCTTCCCGCATGTTCAAGCCGCTGATCTCCGCTCTGGCCCAGTTCGTGGCCGCCACGGCCGGCCGCAACATGACCAAGGCGGCCTATGTTGCGGTCGGCGTCGGCCTGCTCAGCATGGTGCTGCTGACGGTTGGCCCGGCCTATGAGACGGCGCCCCGCTGGGTCGATGCCCTGCTCTGGGCCTGCCTCGCCTATTTCGTGTTCGAATGGGTCGTCCGGCTGCGCCACATGAGGCGAACCGAGCGCCTTGCGCTCTACATGTCCTCCTCCGCCGGCATCGTCGATGCGATCGGAGCGCTGGCCGTGCCGGTCGCGCTGGTTCTCGGCGTCGAGCTTCGGACGGCCTGGCTGCTCAGCGTGCTCTGGGTGCTGAAGGTGGTGCCGGGCATTCCGGGCCTGCGCCAGCTCCGCCGCGTCCTGGTGCTGGAATCGGGACCGCTGGTCAGCGTGCTCGTGATCTTCCTGATGGTGGTTTTCCTCGCCTCCGTCGCCGAATATTTCCTGGAGCGGGACGTGCAGCCTCAGACCTTCGGCAGCGTGCCGGCGGCGCTGTGGTGGGCGGTGGTCACCTTGACGACGACCGGCTATGGCGACGTCGTGCCGGTGACGCCTCTGGGGCGCATGGTGGCGGCGCTGGTGATGATCTCCGGCCTCGGCGTGTTCGGTCTCTGGACCGGTATCCTGGCAACCGGCTTTGCCGCGGAGACCCGGCGCGACAATTTCCTCAAGACCTGGGAATCCGTCAGCAAGGTGCCGTTCTTTGCGGCGCTTGGCCCGGCGGCCATCGCCGACGTCACCCATATGCTGCGGACCATGGAGCTGCCGGCGCGCACCATGATCATCCGCAAGGGCACGCAGGGCGACTGCATGTATTTTATCGCTGCCGGCGCGGTCGAGGTCGACCTGCCCGGCAAGAAGGTTCAGCTCGGCGAAGGCGCCTTCTTCGGCGAGATGGCGCTGCTCGGCAACAACATGCGCGGCGCCAACGTCTCGACCACGAAGGTGTCGCGGCTCCTGGTGCTCGATCTCGTCGATTTCCGCGTGCTGATGGCGCGGCATCCCGACCTCGCCGAGACCATCGACGCCGAGGCGAAACGGCGCACGCTCGAAAACAGGTAAAGGGAGACAAGAATGTCGGATATAGCCGACGCAGCCTCTGGCCCCGTGCTCGAACGCGACGGCGCGCGGGCCACCATCCGCCTCAATCGTCCCAAGCATCTCAACCGGCTCCAGGCCGAAGATCTCGGCGAACTCGTCAAACTGTTCGACCGGATCGAGGCTGATCCCGCGATCCGCGTGCTGGTGCTGACCGGCACCGGGCGCGCCTTTTCGGCGGGCTATGATCTGAATTCGGTCGCCGAGCGCGCGGTGAGCGCAAGCGAGCAGCAGAGCGCGGGCTCGGCCTTCGAAGCGGTCGTCAACCGGCTGGAGGATCTCGGCGTGCCGACCATCTGCCGGCTCAATGGCGGCGTCTATGGCGGCTCGACGGACCTCGCGCTCGCCTGCGATTTCCGCATCGGCGTCGACACCGCCGAGATGTTCATGCCGGCGGCGCGGCTCGGGCTGCACTATTACCGGAGCGGCATCAAACGCTACGTGACGCGGCTCGGCGTCGACAATGCGAAGAGGCTGTTTTTGACCGCGCAAAAGATCAGCGCGCCGGAGATGCTGCGGATCGGCTATCTCACCGCCATGGTGGCGGTGGAATTCCTCGACGAGGAGGTCGACAAGCTTGCCGGCGTCCTCGCCGGCAACGCGCCACAGGCGATGCGCGGCATGAAGCGCGCCATCAACGAATTCGCCCGCGGCGAATTGGATGAACAAGCCGCCGACCAGCGCCACCGCGACAGCATGCGCGGCGACGAGATCAAGGAAGGCATCAAGGCGTTCGCGGAAAAGCGGCCGCCAAAATTCTGATCACGCCCGCTTCGACCGCATCGCGCGCACCTGCGTGAGCTTGGGATCGCGGACGAGCGCCTGGTAGCGTTTGCTGTCGACGGCGTAAATCGCGATCCGGCCCTCACTGTCGGCATGAACGCCCCAGCCAAAACGCTTGCCCAGGCTCGACGCCCTCATGCACGCCTGCCCCCGGGAGAAGAACGCTTCACGGGCCGCACGCTTCTCCGTCTTCGTCGCCTTCACATCGAGCTCGCGTCCCGGCGCAGACGTCGCGAAGATCACGTCGTCGGACGTGTGTTTGTAGGGTGCCTTGGCGATCATCTCGTATTGCAGGGACGCCACCGTCGGCTTTCCCGCGCGCAGCGGCGGCTCCTCGCCAGTATGCGCCGGACAGTCTTCAGCGACCCGGATGAAGGTGTTGAAGCAATTGGTCGTGTGAATTGTCATCTGCAACCCTGGATCATTCAACCGACAGCAGCCGCAGCATGCTGCGCCGCCATCTCGTCATCCGCCGCATTGATCCGCTGGAACGCGGGCCGTGACGTCATCCGCTCGGCATAGCGGACGAAGACGTCCTTTTTCGGCACGATGCCGAACATCATCGTCCAGCTGAACGCGACGCCCCATAGCACGTCTGCTGCTGTCATGCGCTCGCCGAGCAGATACGGCCCCTTCGACAATTGCGCCTCGAGCGCACCCAGCATGGTGTCGTAATCGGCATAGGGCGACTGCGTGATCGGTGCCGGCTCGCGCTGCATGAACTTGTCGATTAAAGCCGGCTCGAACGATGCGCCGTAATAGGCGATCCAGCGCAGATAGGGGCCGCGCAGCGGATCGTCCAGCGCGGGCGTCAATCCCGCCTGCGGAAACAGGTCGCCGAGATAAATGGTGATGGCGACCTGCTCGGTCACCAGCGCATCGCCGTGGCGGATCGCCGGCACCTTGCCGAGCGGGTTGATCGCGAGATAGGCGCCCTGCCGCTGCTCGCCGGCCTTCATGTTGAGGACATGGAGATCGTAGGGCGCCCCCAACTCCTCCAGCAGCACCCGCGTGCCGGTGGCGCGGCTTTGCGGCGAGTAATACAGCGTGATGCGGTTCGGATCGGTCATGGCAGGTCTCCTCGGGCGCCGTCTGGCGATGCGCACCTTGTAGCGGACCATACCTGACATCCTGTGTCAGGTATGGTTTAAGGGGTCATGCGCGCGAGCCGGATGCTGTCGATCCTCACCACCCTCCAGGCCAGGGGGCAAGTCACCGCGCCCGAGCTCGCGCAAGCCTGCGAGGTGTCGGTGCGCACGATCTATCGCGACATCGACGCGCTCGCGGCATCGGGCGTCCCTGTTTATGCCGACCGCGGCGCGGAGGGCGGCTACCGCCTGCTCGACGGCTATCGCGTGCGGCTGAACGGCCTGTCGCAGAACGAGGCGGAAGCGCTGTTCCTGACCGGTTTGCCGGGGCCGGCGGCAGCACTCGGGCTGGATGCGGCAATGATCGCCGCGCAGAACAAGCTGATGGCGGCACTGCCCGCCAACCTGCGCGCGGACGCCGGGCGGATGCAGGAGCGTTTTCACCTGGACGCTCCCGGCTGGTTCGGCGAGGCGGAAGAACCAAAGCACCTGCGCACGATTGCCGGTGCGGCCCTGCGCGGGACGCTGATCAAGATCCGCTACCAGAGCTGGCGCGCCGAAAAGCAGCGCCGCGTGGCGCCGCTCGGGCTCGTGCTGAAGGGCGGCGGCTGGTATCTCGCAGGGCAGGTCGACGGCAGCGTGCGCACCTATCGTGTCGCGCGCGTGCTCGATTGCACGGCGCTCGACGAGCGCTTCGATCGTCCCGCCGATTTCGATCTCGCCGCCTATTGGCAGGCCGCCACGCTGCGCCTCGAGGCCGAGATGCATCCGAATGTCGCGATCGTGCGGCTGTCGCCGTTCGGCGTGAAACTGCTCGACGCGCTGAGCCAGCCTTACGTCCGGGCGCGCACGCAGATCGAGGACGCTGCCGACGCGGACGGCTGGCGCATCGCCAGAGTGCCGACCGGCAAGACGTCATGGCACGCCGCGGCCGAATTGCTGCGGCTCGGTCCCGAGGCCGAGGTGCTGGAGCCTGCCGATCTCCGCGAGAAGATGGCCGAGCTGACGCAGGCCATGGCCGCGCGCTATCGCGCGGCGCGGAAAGCATGACGGCGGCGCGCCTCGCCGCAGTCGACGAAACAATCCTGAAACACGATTCTCCCCTCGCCCCGTGAACGCATTCGCGTTTCGACCCGACCGAGATGCAGGGACACAACAACGGCCTCGCGCCAACTGGAGAATGAAGATGTTTCGTAAGCTTGCACTCGGTCTGATCGCTGCCGGCTCGCTCGGCGTTGCCGCTCTCGCCCCCACCGCCGCTTCGGCCCACGGCTTCCACCATCACTGGGGTCCCGGCTGGGGCTTTGGCGGAATCTACGTCAACACCGGCGTCAACAACTGCTACCAGGAGCGCGTCGTCCAGACCCGCCACGGACTGCGCGTCCGCGTCGTGAATGTCTGCGCCTACGGAATCTACTGATATCTCGCGCCGTCGACAAAGCCCCGATCGCTCCGCGATCGGGGTTTTGCATTTGCCTAGCCGGCCTGCCGGTGCCGGCGAAACCAGGCCCAGGTCTCGCGCGTCGTCGCGATATAGCCGCGGCCGCGATGGACGATCTCGCCGTCGACGATCTCGTTCAGCTTCGGCAGCGCGTGGAAGGGTATGGAGGGATAGGCGTGATGCTCGACGTGGTAAGGCATGTTCCACGCGAACCATTTGACGAGCGCGCCGGTGTAGGTGGTGCGCGTGTTCTGGAAGGCGCTGCGGGTGCGGTCGCAGCCGGTGTGCTCGGCATAGAGATAGGGCCGCAGGAAGAACTGCCCGATGACAAGCGGCACGATCCAGACCCAGAGCAGCAGCGCCGAGGAGAACCACAGCGAGAGCGCGAGCAGCAGCGCATAGAGCGCAGCATAGGCGCGCGCCTCGCGCACGATGATGGCGCGCTTGTTTTCGGGAATCCAGGGCACCGTGACCTTGCCGGTCACGGCGTGGCCGAGCATCAGCCAGAGGCGGCCGGCGACCTGGAGCAGGCCGCTATAAGCGAGCGCCAGCTGCGTATCGGATTTCGGCTTCACGCCGACGATCAGCTCCGGGTCCTTCTCAGGATCCTGGGTGTAGCGGTGATGGTCCCAGTGAAACAGGCAGTAATATTCGTAAGGTTGTCCGATGATGAAGCCCGAAGGATAGCCGACCGCAAGGTTGAGGCCACGGCTCCTGAACGCGGTCTTGTGCGCGGTCTCGTGCAACGCCATGAACAGGAAGGCGACGAAATAGCCCTGCACCGCCATCAGCGGCAGGGCCCATAACACGCCCCAGGCCGAAGAGACCTTCCAGACCAGCGCGCCGACCAGCACGACCAGGCCGTAATGGCTGAGGCTTTTCGCGGTCCCCCTGAGATCGGAGCGCACCGACAATTCACGCAGCATCGCCGGCGTGAGCGGCTTCAGGCGGTGGCCCGGCTCTGAAACGGTTGCGTCAGTCATGATCGGATGCCTGTCTTACTTGCTGAGGAGCTGTGCGATCTCGGCCCTGATGAAGGCCTGGTCGGGTGGATTGTTGACGGGATTTCCGGCGCGATGGCCGTGCAGCGACGGGATCGGATGCAGCACCGCCGATTTTGCGTTGACCAGCCGACCGAGTTCGTCCTCGTTGTCGCGGACGTCGAAATAGCGGTCGGTGGCGCCCGGCATCAGCAGCATGTGCGCCTTGATCGCGGCGAGCGCCCGATCGAGATCGCCGCCGAATGCGGCGCAGCGGCTGATATCGCCGCTCTGCCAGATGCCAATCTGCGCCAGCAGGTCGTTGGCATCGCGCCGCGCGAACGTCGCGTCCCAGCCACGGACGAGATAGTCCTCAAGCGAGCTGAAACCGGCCTCGCGCCAGAGCTCGTCGCGATAGAAGCCGTGCGACATCGCCCAGCCGGCATAGACGCGCCCCATGGCGCGGTAGCCGACGGTGGGCTTCTCGACGAAACGGCCGTTACGGAAGGCGGGATCGCCGGTCAGCGCGGCCTTCACGCTTTCGAGGAAAACATGATTATAGGGCGCGCAGCGCGCACTGCCGCAGACCACCGCGGCGCGCTCGACCATATCGGGATGAGATGCCGCCCAGTGATAGGCCTGCATGCCGCCCATCGACCAGCCATAGACCAGCGCGAGCTTCGAGATGCCGAAGCGCCCGGTGAGAAGGCGATGCTGGACCGCGATGGCGTCGTGGTAGGTCGGCTCGGGGAACGGGCCAGCCGTGTTCGAGGGCGAGGACGACAGGCCGTTGCCGAACAGATTCGGGATGATGATGAAGTAGCGTTCGGGATCGAGCACGCCGCCGGACCCGATCAGCCATTCGGTGTCGTAATGCTGCGCGCTGAACGAGGTCGGGTAGAGGATGACGTTGTCTTTGGCCGGGCTCAGCGTGCCGTACGTCTTGTAGGCGAGCGTCATCGAGGGGAAGATGGCCCCGGACTGGAGCGTGACGTCGCCGGCCTCGAAGGTCTCATAGTCGCGCTGCGCCGTCATGCGTTCAACTCCGCTCACGCGGTCGCAGAACGCGCCGCTGAAATGGCGATGCATCGATCATGCCGGGCCGCTCACGCATCATTGCGTCACGCTTAATAACTGTACGAATAGTACATATATTAGCAGGTGGCAAGATGTATCTGTCCGGTTCGCCGGCTCAAGCGATGGCCGCCAGATAGCGCGCGACCGACGCCGCGAATGCGGCCTTGGCCCCCGCGGCGATGTTGCGCCCCCACCAGGCGCCATAAATGCGGTCGAAGGCGAACGGCTCGACAACGCCGGCGATCCGCCGCACCGCGGTGGCATTGAGCGGCATGTAGTTCGGATAGGAATACATGAAGCTGACGAAGCGGCGGTCCATCGTCACCTGCGCGATGTCGCCGGTGAGCAGCGCGCCCCTGCCGTCCGCGCCCTGCCGCCAGTGCAGCATGGTGGCGCCGGCGAAATGGCCGCCGCTGCGCAGCAGCACCACGTCGTCGGAGATGCGATGGCTGTCGCCGGTCCAGTGCACGATCGAGGCATGCGGCCGCGTCACCCATTGGCGGTCATCCGCGTGCAGAAAGACCGGGATGCCGCCGAAAGCCTCGCTCCAGTCGGCGAGCGCGCCATAATAATGCGGATGTGAGATCGCGATTGCCTGCAGTCCGCCGAGCGAGCGGACCTGCGCGATCGCCTCCGGCGTTGCCAACGGCACGCAGTCCCACATCACGCAGCCGTCTGCGAGCGGCACGAGCAAGGCGCGCTGGCCGATGGCGAAGCTCGGCTCGAGTGCAAGACCGGTCAGGCCGAGATCGTCGCGACAGATCATGCGATGGCTTTCCGCCAACGCCTCGCGGGTGAGGAAGGTCTGCCCTTTCCAGTTCACGAATTGCCGTTCGTCCTCGCAGATCGGACAGGACGCAGGAGGTCTTTCGCTGGCCGGGAATTGCGCGCCGCAGGTTTCGCAGGTCCAGAGGGACATGGCTCGTGATCCAGGATGTGACGCTTCAAATATGGACAGGCGCGCGTCGACGGCAAGAGCGCTGCAAGCGGGAAAGGCGAACGACGCCTCACGTCCCGAAATTCTTCTGGATCGCCTTGTCGAGCGTCTCGCCGCCGACGAAGCGCTGGCGCAGCTCGCGCTTGAGCAGCTTGCCGCTCGGATTCTTCGGCAGGCTATCGACGAAGATGACCCGCTTGGGCACCTTGAAATGCGCCATCTGGCCGGCGCAGTGCTTGATGACGGATTCTTCGTCGAGCGTCTCGCCGCTCTTGACCACGACGATCGCGGTGACCGCCTCGATCCAGCGCGGATCGGGCAGCCCGACGACGGCAACCTCCGACACCGCCGGGATACGATACACCATCTCCTCGACCTCGCGGCTCGCGACGTTCTCGCCGCCGGTCTTGATCATGTCCTTGACGCGGTCGACCACGGTGATGTGACCCTCGCCATCGACGGTAGCGAGATCGCCGGAGTGAAACCAGCCGCCGGAGAACGCGGCCGCCGTCTTGACGGGATCGTTGTAATAGCCGGACAACAGGTGCGGCGAGCGGTGCACGATCTCGCCGACCTCGCCGACCTTGACGTCCTCCATCGCCGTATTGACCACGCGCGTCTCGACGTTCAGCACCGGCTTGCCGGCCGAGCCGGCCTTGCGCAGCTGGTCCTCGGGCCGCAGCACGGTCGCGAGCGGCGCGATCTCGGTCTGGCCGTAGAAGTTCCAGAATTTAACGGCGGGCAGACGGCGCTGAAGCTCGAGCAAGACTTCCACCGGCATGATCGAGGCGCCGTAATAGCCCTTCTGCAAGGTCGACAGGTCGGTCTTGTCGAAATTGGGTGAGCGCAGCATCGCGATCCAGATCGTTGGCGGCGCGAAAAACGACGTGATCCTGTGCGCCTGGATCAGCGCCAGGATGTTGTCGGCAGTAGGCTTTCTCGTGATCACGCCGGAGGCGCCGAGATAGACTTGCGGGCCAAGGAACACGTCGAGCTGGGCGCAATGATAGAGCGGCAGCGCGTGCAGGAATTTATCGTCCACACTCATGCCGCCGTCGATGATGCAGCTGACATACTGCCACATCACGGCTTCATGGGTCAGCATCGCCCCTTTGGGCAGCGACTCCGTACCGCTGGTGTAGACGATCTGCGCGAGGTCGCGGCTGTCGACGGACGCCTCCAGGAACGAGCCGTCGGCATGAAGCAGATCGTCGAAGGTGGTGAGGCCGGCGGGCGCGGTGGCGGGATCCTCGCCCGGGAGCCAGATCATCTTCTCGACCGCACAGTCCTTGGCCGAGGCCGCTCGCGCGGGCTCGACGAAATCAGGCCCGGTCGCAAGCAGCTTTGCGCCGGAGCTCTTCAGGATGAAATTGATCTCATCCGGATTGAGCATGAAGTTGATCGGCACCAGCACCGCGCCGATCCGCGCCACTGCGAAGCGGAGCGCGGCAAAGGCATGGGAGTTGCGCGAGAGCACGGCGAGACGATCGCCCTTTTTGACGCCGAGGCCGAGCAGGCCGCGGCCGAACCGGTTGCAGATCGCGTCCATCTCGGCGAACGTCCAGCTCACGCCGCCGCAGCTTATCGCGAGCTTACCCGGATCGCGGCCCGCCGAACGGCGCAGGAGATCGCCGATGGAATGCTCGCGCGCTTTCGAGATGGTGGCTGCGGTGTCGCTGGACATTTCTATTCCCCAAGATTTGCAATTTGCGCGAAGCGTAGTCGGCGCTGTCGACTGCGTCAAATTGCCTGCGCGCCGGCGTCATGACGCAAGAATTGCCCCTTCGCCGGGGCAATCTAATCTGGCGCGCCAACTACAAAGATCGGGGGAAATGTCATGTATCGGATCGCACGCGCCGCCCTTGCGGCCGGGCTGTTGTCTGCGCTTTTCATCAATCCGTCGCCCGCCCAGCAGACCCCGCTCAAGATCGGCGTGCTCTCCGACTTCTCCTCGGTCTATTCCGACATCGGCGGTATGGGGAACGTCGAGGCCACCAGGATGGCCATCGAGGATTTTGGCGGGCAGATGTTCGGCAAGCCGATCGACATGGTCTCGGCCGACGTGCTCAACAAGCCCGACGTCGCCTCCACCATCGCCCGCAAATGGTGGGAGACCGAGGGCGTCGACATGATCATCGACCTGCCGACCTCGGCCACCGCGCTCGCCGTGATGGAGCTGTCGAAGCAGTACGAGAAGATCATGATCGTGACGGATGCGGCGAGCTCCGACATCACCGGAAAATCCTGCTCGCCCTACACCGCGCACTGGACCTACGACACCTATGCCAACGCCCACACCGTCGGCAGCGCCATCGTCAAGAACGGCGGCGACACCTGGTTCTTCCTCACCGCCGACTACGTGTTCGGCCATTCGGTCGAGCGCGACACCGGCGACGTGGTGAAGGCCGCCGGCGGCAAGGTGCTCGGCAGCGTCAAGCATCCGCTCAACACCGCCGACTTCTCGTCCTTCCTGCTCCAGGCCCAGGCCTCCAAGGCCAAGATCATCGGGCTTGCCAATGGCGGCGGCGACACCATCAACGCGATCAAGCAGGCCGGCGAGTTCGGCATCGTCGCCGGCGGCCAGAACCTGGCGGCGATCGTGATGTTCATCTCCGACGTGCACAGCCTGGGGCTGAAGCTCGCGCAGGGGCTGATCATCACCGAGGCCTATTACTGGGACCTCAACGACAAGACCCGTGCCTTCGGCAAGCGCTTCCTGGAGCGCGTCAAGCGGATGCCGACGATGAACCAGGCCGCGACCTACAGCGCGACGCTGCATTACCTCAAGGCCGTGCAGGCCGCCGGCACCAGGGACACCAAGACCGTGATGGCCAAGATGCGCGAGCTGCCGGTGAGGGATGCCTTCACCGACAACGGCAGCTTGCGCGAGGACGGCCGCATGGTCCACAGCATGTACCTGTTCCAGGTGAAGAAGCCCGAGGAATCCAGGGGTCCGTGGGACTATTACAAGCTGCTCGCCGAAGTCCCGGCCGATCAGGCCTTCCGGCCGCTGAAGGACGGCGGCTGCCCGCTGCTGAAGTAGCGCTTTGCGCGCATCGGGGACCTGCCTTCCGTCGCGGGGCGGGCCCACGACATTGCATTGCACGGAAAAAACGAGCGAGCGCTCTCTCAGAAAATTCTGGTCCGCCCCCTTTCCCGACGGCCACTCTCTGCGCTAGGAATGACGACAAGGGTGTAAAGCCCACGCCTGGATCAACAACAACGCCAAAAGACCCGGGAAGAAATTTGGGGAGGCAGCGTGAATCTCGCGCGCCGACGACCTTGGACGAACGCGTTCTCGACGGAAGCGCTGTGCACGCGCATTCTGGAACGTCACCGCGACTCAATCCGCGTCCAGAAGCCACGTCTTGCCGTCGCAAATCTCGCGCGTATCATCGGCGCAACCCTCACCCTCTCCAACAAGCAGGGCTTTCACGCCACCACGCTCCGCCAGCTCGCGGAGGCCTCCGGCCTCAGCATGGGCGGCCTCTATACGTATATCGACAGCAAGCCCAGGCTCCTGTCGATGATCCTCGGCGAGGTCGCGGCAACGGCGACCGAGGTTCTGACGGCGCCTCCCGACGACGTCAGGAATGACGCCCACAGGCACCTCGACTGGATCATCGCGACCCATATCCGCATGAGCGAGGCGATGCAGCCCTGGTTCGTCTTCGCCTTCATGGAGGCGAAGTCCTTTCCGCCGGCGGAACGTCAGCGCGCGATCGACATGGAAGCCATGACCGAGAAGATCATCGCCGACGTCCTCAGGCAGGGCGTCGCCAGTGGCGCCTTCACGATCGACCATGTCAGGCTCACGGCGTCGCTGATCAAGCCGCTGCTGCAGGACTGGTACGTCAAGCGCGCCAAGTACCGCAAACGCGGCACGTCGATCGACGGATACATCGATGGCGTCGGCAACTTCGTGAGCGCCGCCTTGTCGAGTGGCACCCGCGCCAACGGACGCTCGTCCGCCAGGGCACGCTCGCGGCCAAAGCAGATGGCGCACCCATAGTCCGCAGGAAGGGCCAGGCGATGAAGCGTTTCCGGTTCAATCAGCAAGAGATCGTCTTCGCCGTCTTCGCGCTGCTGTTCCTGGTATTCTCGATCTTCCTGCGCGGCTTTCTCACCCCGGAGAACATGCTGACGCTGCTCCAGAACGTCTCCGTGCTCGGCATCCTCGGCCTTGCCATGGCGATCGTCGTGATCGGACGCGGCATCGACATCTCGCTGATCGCCGCGCTCGCCGTGCCGCCGGGGCTGGTCTTGCAGATGGTGCAGAACGGCCACTCGCTGCCGGCCTCGCTCCTGACCGCCGTGCTGCTGACGATTGCCTTCGGACTCGTCAATGGCTGGCTGATCGCCTACGCCGAGGTTCCCTCGTTGTTCGCGACGCTCGCGACCGGCTTGCTCCTCGCCGGTCTCGGGCAGGCCGCATTGTTCCAGCTCGACGTCGTGCAGTGGAGCCCCGGCATGGACGGCTTCGAGCGGCTCGGACAGGGCACGATCCTCGGCATCCCGACGTCGATCATCATGTTCGCGATCGCCTGCATCGTGGTGGCTTTCCTGCTGCGCCAGACGCGCTGGGGCGCCTATATCTATGCGATCGGCGACAACCCTTTCGCCGCGCGCGTCACCGGCATTCCCTCCCGCCCGATCATCGTCCTGCAATATGTGATCGCCGCCCTGATCGGCTGCTTCGCCGGCCTCGTGTTGGCTGCATCCGTCAACTCGATGCCGACCCGCATCTTCAACTCCACGCTCATCTACGACGTCATTCTGGTCGTCGTGCTCGGCGGCATCGGGCTATCGGGCGGCCGCGGCGGCGTCCTGAACGTCGTGATCGGCACGCTCCTGATCGGCACGATGCTCAACGGCATGACCATCATGGACATCTCCTACGCCGGGCAGAATCTCATCAAGGGCGTGGTTCTGCTGCTCGCCGTCATCACCGATTCCTTCCTCAATCCGCGCAACGAGGAGACGGCGCAGCAGGGCGACATCTGACCGACCCAACGAGATAACGACAACCACAACCAAGGAGGAAGCAATGAAGCATCTCGGCAGCCCGACAAAGGCCATCGTTGCAGCACTGGGCCTTGCGGCCATGACCGCACCGGCTTTGGCCCAGCAGGGCCTGGACGAGCCGTTCCAGAAGCCGTTCAAGGAAGCGCTGGCCGGCAAGACCGTGGCCTATGTTCCGGTCGCGATGAACTTCGACCTCACCGAGGGCTGGTATGCCGGCCTGAAGAAGGAGCTCGAGCCGCTCGGCGTCAAGTTCGTGATCCGCGACGCCAACTGGAACACCAATGCCGGCGCGCAGGCCGTCACCTCGCTGATCTCGGAGAAGCCGGCGGTGATGGTGGTGCATAATCCGGACGTGCAGACCTATGCCAAATTGCTCCAGCGCGCCGAGAACGAAGGCATCTACGTCATCCAGATCAACATGGGCTCTGCCTATCGGAGCTCCGCCTTCGTCGGTGCCAACTGGGTCGAGATCGGCGAACGCCAGACCGAAGGCGTGGTCAAGGCCTGCGAGGGCAAATCGAACAAGATCGCGATCATCCAGGGCGCGCTGTCGGCGGCCGCCAGCGCCTATACGCTCAAAGGCGTCGAGAACGTGCTCGCCAAGCATCCCGAGATCAAGGTGGTGTCGAGCCAGGCCGCCGATTGGGACGCCGCCAAGGCCAAGGCGATCACGCAAACGGTGCTGAAGCAGAACCCCGATCTCTGCGGCATCGTCGGCTTCTGGGACGGCATGGATATCGGCACGGCGGCGGCCGTGAAGGAAGCCGGGCTCACCGGCAAGGTATTCCTGGCCACCTCGGGCGGCGGCGAACGCAAGGGCGCGTGCGAACTGGTGAAGTCGGGCGCGTTCGATCTCAACATGAGCTACGACGTGCCGACCCAGGCGGCACAGATGGCAGGCACGATCAAATGGCTGCTCTCGTCGGGCGTCAAGCCCGGCTCCGTCAAGGGCTCGGAATACACCACGCTGATTCCGATCACCAAGGAGAACGCCGACAGCCAGACCGCCTGCTGGAATCTCAGCGATCTCAAGAAATAGTTCGACGCTGACGCTCGAGGTTCCCTGGGCCATTGCGGTCTCGGGGACCTCGCTCCCAACATTTTCCATGCCCCGCTGGAATGCCGATGCGCGACACCCTGACAAGCCTGCGTTACCGCTACTGGCCCGATCATCTGCTCGGCGAAATCCTGTCCAAGCGATGGACCGAGACGGCCATCCCGGTCATCCTGCTGCTGATCGTCGGCCTCGCGCTCAGCCGGTCCATCGACAATTTCCTGTCGCCGGCGAGCCTTGCCGACACCGCGCGCCAGGCCGGAGAGATCGGCTTCATCGCGCTCGGGCTGGCGCTGGTCGTCATCGTCGGCGGCATCGATCTGTCCGTCGGTTCGATCTTCGCACTGACGGATTTCTGCGCGCTCTATCTGCTCGACGTGCTGGGCTGGCCGGTCCCGGCGGTGGTGGCCGCCACGCTGCTCTGCGGTGCGCTGCTCGGCGCCGTCAACGGCGTCCTGATCGGTTATCTGCGGCTGCGCGCCTTCATCACCACGCTGATCACCCTGATCATCTACCGCTCGGCCTACGACCTCCTGATCCAGCGCTACTCCAACGCCATCGCGTCGGCCTTCCCCGACATCCCGTCCTGGGACTTCATCGGCGGCGGCAGCATCTTCGGCATCCCGACCGTAGCGCTGGTCTATATCGTCATCGCCATCTTCGGCCATATCTTCATGACGCGGCTGCGGCCCGGCTGGCACATCACCGCGATCGGCGGCTCGCGCCGCTCGGCGTACAATTCCGGCATTCCCGTCCGTCGCACGATCGCGCTCTGCTACGTCGCAAGCGGCGTGCTGACCAGCATCGGCGCGCTGTTCTTCGCCTCCCGGCTCGGCACCGTCGGCGGCGACATCGGCGTCGGCCTCGAGGTGATCGTGCTGACCGCGACGGTGCTGGGCGGCATCACGCTCGGCGGCGGCAAGGGTTCGGTCGCCAAATCCGCGGTCGGGGTCCTGATCGTGCTCCTGATCACCAATGGTCTCACGACCATGAACGCGCGCGGCGGCGTCAACCGGATGGCGCTCGCCGGCATCCTGCTCGTCGCCGCGATGGTCGACATCCGCTGGCAGAAGAATCGGACGCGCATCATCAGCAAGGTCTACGTCGCCCCGACCTACCACGCGCTGCCGCCGCCTCCCCCGACCGAGATCGGGCAGGGCGGCCCGTTCGAGCAGAACGACAAGCTGCGCGATGTCGAATTGATCGGCCTTGGCCGCATCGAGGCGCCGGAGGACGTCATCCTCGATCGCCACGACAACCTCTATGCGGGCTCGCGCCACGGCGACATCATCCGCTTCCTCGCGCCCGACTATCAGAAGATGGAAGTATTCGCCCATATCGGCGGCCAGCCGCTCGGCATGGCCTTCGATCGCGAGGACAATCTCTACATCTGCATCGGCGGCATGGGGCTCTATCGCATCAAGCCCGATGGCACCGTGGAAAAGGCGACCGACGAGACCAACCGCAGCATGCGTTCGGTCAACGACGACAGCCGCCTTCGGCTCGCCGACGACCTCGACATCACCGACGACGGCCTCATTTTCTTCTCCGAGGCGACCGTGCGCTACGAGATGGACGAGTGGCCGATCGATGGCCTCGAGGCGCGGGGCAACGGCCGCATCATCTGTTACGACACCAGGACCGGCGCGACACGGACGGAATTGCGCGGCCTCAAATTTCCCAACGGCATCTGCGTGGCCAGCGACGGCCAGTCGATCCTGTTCGCCGAGACCTTTGGCTGCTCGATCAAGCGCTATTGGTTCGCAGGACCGAAGAAGGGCGCGGTCGAGGTGGTGATGGACAACCTCCCCGGCTACCCCGACAACATCAACCTCGCCTCCGACGGCAATTACTGGCTGGCGCTGGTCGGCATGCGCAGCCCTTCGCTCGACCTCGCCTGGAAGATGCCCGGCTTCCGGCGCCGCATGGCCAAGCGTGTGCCGGTCGACGAGTGGCTGTTCCCGAACATCAACACAGGCTGCGTTGTCAAGTTCAACGAGCAGGGCAAGATCCTCGAATCGTTCTGGGACCTGCGCGGCGAAAACCATCCGATGATCACCTCGATGCGCGAGCATCGCGGCTACCTCTATCTCGGCGGCATCGCCAACAACCGGATCGGCCGCTACAAGCTCGACAACGCCGATCCCGACTTCGTCCAGTATGACAAGCGGTGGGGGAAGCTGTCGTGATCGCAGCCGTCAGGGAATTCGCCAACCGCTTTCTCGGGCGCGGCGAAGCCACCATCACGGTGCCGTCCTTCGACGGTGCCTTGAAGCCCAACCAGAAGCTGGAAGCCGCCGACACCTTGCTGACGTGCGAGGCGCCGGAGGACCTCGCCACCGATGGCCGCAACCTCTTCATTGCGGACGGTCCGCGGCTGATGTGCCTGAATGGCGGCTCGCCCTCGGAGATCCGCACCTTCGATCGGCCGATCTCGGCGTTGTGTGTCCTTCCCGAAGGCGGCCTTGCCGTGGCGCTCGGGGGACGCGAGGTGCGCCTTTACGCAAGCCCTTCGGCCGAACAGCCAAGCGTGACGTTTGCCGACGCCGCCTTCAATGCCGTCAACGCGCTCGCGCCGGCGGGCGACAACACGCTGATTGCGACGGACGGCTCGGCGACATGCGGCGTCGACGACTGGGCGCGCGACCTGATGGAGCTGAACCGGAGCGGCCGCGTGTTCAGGCTGGATCCCGGCAGCAAATCCGTGACGGCGCTGGCCCAGGGGCTCGGCCATGCCTTCGGCGCCTGCGCGCATGGCAACGGCGTGCTTGTCAGCGAGAGCTGGCGCCACCGCCTCGTTCTGGTGACGCCGGGCGCATCGCCCCGGATCGTGCTCGCCCACCTGCCCGTCTATCCGTCGCGACTGACAAGAGCCGCGGGCGGCGGCTACTGGCTCACCGCCTTCACCGCGCGCACCCAGCTCATCGAGTTCGTGCTGCGTGAGCCGGCCTATCGCCGCCGCATGATGACGGAGATCGATCCGGCGTATTGGGTTGCCCCGCGCCTGCGCTCAGGCCTCTCGTTCAAGGAGCCGATGCAGGGCGCGCACATCAAGACCATGGGCGTCATCAAGCCGTGGGCGCCGCCGCGATCCTACGGACTCGTCATCCGTCTCAACCCCGATGGCCAGCCGCTCTATTCGCTGCACAGCCGGGTTGACGGCGTCAATCACGGAATCGTTGCGGCCATCGAGATGGGCGACGACCTCGTCCTGATCGCCAAGGGACCTGGCCGTGTCCTGCGACTGCCGCTGGCCGGCCTTGCCGAGGAGTTTTGCCAATGAGCGACATCATGCTCTCGCTGCGCAAGGCGACAAAACTCTACGCCGGCGTTCCCGCCATCGACGGGGTCGACTTCGACCTGCGCCGCGGCGAGATCCACGCGCTGGTCGGCGAGAACGGTGCCGGCAAGTCGACGCTCACCAAGGTCATGGCCGGCGTGGTGACGCTGACCTCGGGCGCCATGACGGTCGACGGCGCGGACGTCGCACCGAGGACGCCGCTGGAGGCACGCAATCTCGGCATCGCCATGGTGTTTCAGGAGAACAGCCTGGTGCCGACCATGACGGTGGCGCAGAATTTATTCCTCGGGCAGGAGAAGTTCTATAACCGCTTGCGCGGAATCTACATCGCCGCGCAGCAGTTTTTGCAATCGCTCAATTTTGACGTCACGCCGACCGCCACGGTCAGCGGTCTCGGCGCGGCCAAGAAGCAGATGGTGGAAATTGCGCGCGCGGTTCTGCACCGCGCCAAGGTCATCATCTTCGACGAGCCGACCGCGTCGTTGACGCCGGAGGAGAAGAAGTACTTCTTCGACCTCGTCCGCGACCTCAGGAAGCGCGGTGTCTCGATCGTCTTCATCTCACATGCCCTGGAAGAGGCCCTGCTGCTCGCCGACCGCATCACGGTCCTGCGCGACGGCAAGCATGTCGTGACCGACGACGCCGCCAAATTCGACCGCGCCGCGATCGTACAGGCCATGGTCGGCCGCGACCTGTCGAACACGCTCTACGGCGCACGCAAGCGCAGCGTGCGGCCGGCCGGCCCGCGCGTGCTCACGGTGCAGAATTTGAAGATGGCGCCGATGGTGAAGAACAATTCGCTGTCGGTGTTCGCAGGGCAGATCACCGGCGTATTCGGCCTCGTCGGGGCCGGCCGCACCGAGACGTTCAAGATCGTCTCCGGCGTGCTGAAGCGCGACTTCTTCCACGGCGGCGAGATCCTGCTGCACGACAAGCCGGTGCGCTACCGGGTGCCGGCGCCGGCGGTCAAGGCCGGCATCGCCTATGTCACCGAGGATCGCAAGGTCGAGGGCTTCTTCGAGACGTCCTCGATCGCGCGCAACATCTATCTCGGGCTTCTGTCGAAGTTTCCCAAGGGCCGCATGATGCTGTCGCGGCGGGAAACCGAGACCATCGGCAAGACCTGGATCGAGAAGCTCAGGGTTCGCGCCATCGGCGACCACGGCAAGGTGGTCGAGCTGTCCGGCGGCAATCAGCAGAAGGTCGTGATCGCCAAATCGCTGGTGCAGGAGCCCGACCTGATCATCTTCGACGAGCCGACCCGCGGCGTCGACGTCGGCGCCATCGTCGAGATCCACGAGCTGATCAACCAGCTGGCCGACGAGGGCAAGGCCGTCGTGGTCATCTCGTCCTATTTGCCCGAGATCATGGCGCTCTCCGACCGCATCCTGGTCTCACGCCAGGGCAAGGTCGTGGAGGAATTCTCCGCGCTGGACGCGACGGAAGAGAGGATCATGTACGCGGCGATCCACTAGGCGTCGCCAGAGCGCTCCGGGCCAGCCGACTGCCTGAACCTTGGGCAGAGGCAACGATCGCGCAATCTGATCTGCATCAAGTTGCGCTGCAACAATCGCGGCAATGTTGGACCAGCTTCGGCTGCGCGGCTTCCACCTCGGAGAGATCCGTAGCGGCCGGCCATTCGTGTCTCAACATGTGGGCGCCGCGGCGCGGCGTTATGAACAGATGAACTTCACTCCGGGCCGCGTCATCGCCGCGATCGCCATCCTGCTTGCAGGCGGCGGCTATTACTACTGGCAGCACCGCGATTCCAACACGCTGCCGGCAGGCTTTGCCCGCGGCAACGGCCGCATCGAAGCGGTCGAGATCGACATCGCCACCAAGACGCCTGGCCGGATTCGCGAAATCCTGGTCAACGAAGGTGATTTCGTGAACGCCGGCCAGGTTCTGGCGCGGATGGACACCGAGCAATTGCAGGCGCAGCGCCGCCAGGCCGAAGCGCAGCTCCAGCGCGCATCCATCAATGTCGAGACCGCGAAGAGCCTGGTGAACCAGCGCGAGGCCGAACGCAGGGCTGCGGAGGCCGTGGTCGACCAGCGCATCGCCCAGCTCGACACCGCCAGCCGCAAGCTCGATCGCTCCGAGCAATTGATCAGGACGAATGCGGTGTCGCAGCAGGTGCTGGACGACGACCGCTCGGCCAACGCCACGGCCAAGGCGGCGCTTGCCGCCTCCCAGGCCCAGGTCGCAGCCTCCGAGGCCGCGATCAGCTCCGCCCGCGCCATGGTGATCGATGCCGGCGCCTCGGTCGACGCCGCCAAGGCCGCGATCGAAAGCATCAACGCCGACCTCAACGACAGTGTGCTGAAGGCGCCGCGCGAAGGCCGCGTCCAGTATCGCGTGTCGCAGCCGGGCGAGGTGCTCGCGGCCGGCGGCCGCGTCCTCAACATGGTCGATCTCGGCGACGTCTACATGACATTCTTCCTGCCGACCGCGGATGCCGGCCGCGTCGCGATCGGCTCCGAGGTCCGCCTCGTGCTCGACGCCATCCCGCAATACGTGATCCCGGCCAAGGCCACCTTCGTCGCCGACGTCGCGCAATTCACGCCCAAGACCGTCGAGACCGAGGAGGAACGCCAGAAGCTGATGTTCCGCATCAAGGCGCATATCGCGCCCGAGCTGCTGCGCCAGCACATCGAGCATGTGAAGACCGGCCTGCCCGGCATGGCCTATGTGCAGCTCGATCCGGCCGCGCAATGGCCCCACAATCTCAAGATCAAAGTGACCCGATGAGCGCGACTGCCGCAGCCGACGCACCGGCCGGGCCCGGCAGCGTGGTGCATCTCGAAGGCGTAGGCCTGAGCTACGGCAAGACCCGCGCGCTGGATGGCATTACCCTCGACCTGCCGTCCGGCTGCATGATCGGATTGATCGGACCCGACGGCGTCGGCAAATCCAGCCTGCTCGCGCTGATCGCCGGCGCTCGCGAGATCCAGCAGGGACGCATCCATGTGCTTGGCGGCGACATGGCGAGCTCGCGCCATCGCCGTACGGTCTGCCCTGATATCGCCTATATGCCGCAGGGGCTGGGCAAGAATCTGTATCCAACGTTGTCGGTGTTCGAGAACATCGACTTCTTCGGCCGCTTGTTCGGACACGACAAGGCGGAACGAAGCAGACGGATCGCTGGCCTTTTGCGCGACACCGGGCTCACCCCCTTCGCCGACCGCCCGGCCGCAAAGCTCTCCGGCGGCATGAAGCAGAAGGTGGGCCTGTGCTGCGCCCTGATCCACGATCCCGAGTTGCTGATCCTGGACGAGCCGACCACCGGCGTCGATCCCTTGTCGCGGCGCCAGTTCTGGGAGCTGATCGCCTCGATCCGGAGCAGCCGGCCCGGCATGAGCGTGATCGTCTCGACCGCCTATATGGAGGAGGCCGCGCAGTTCGACTTCCTGATCGCGATGAACGCCGGCCGCGTGCTGGCGACGGGAACGCCTGCCGCGCTCAAGCGTCAGACCGGCGCCGACACGCTCGACGACGCCTTCATCCGCCTCTTGCCGGAGGCAGATCGCGGCAATCACACCGGCGTCGTCATCCCGCCGCGCAGCGCGGACCATGACGAGATCGCGATCGAGGCGGACCACCTGACCCGGAGCTTCAATGACTTCGTCGCTGTCGACGATGTCAGCTTCCGCATCAGGAAGGGCGAGATCTTCGGCTTCCTCGGTTCGAACGGATGCGGCAAGACCACGACCATGAAGATGCTCACCGGCCTGTTGCCCGTGAGCGAGGGCAATGCGCGACTGTTCGGCAATGCGATCGATGCCGGCGATATGTCCGTGCGCCGCCGCATCGGCTACATGTCGCAGGGCTTCTCGCTCTATTCGGAGCTGACGGTCGCCCAGAATCTCGATCTGCATGCGCGGCTGTTCGGGCTGCCGGCGGAGACTATCGCCGCGCGCATCCACGAGATGATCACCCGGTTCGATCTTGCGGAGGTGGCCGACGCCCTGCCCGACGCGCTGCCGCTCGGCCTGCGGCAGCGGCTGTCGCTGGCGGTCGCCATGATCCATGCGCCGGACATCCTCATTCTCGACGAGCCGACCTCCGGCGTCGATCCCGTCGCCCGCGACCGCTTCTGGCAGATTCTCGCCGAGCTCTCGCGCAAGGACAACGTCACCATCTTCGTCTCGACCCATTTCATGAACGAGGCCGAACGCTGCGACCGGATCTCGCTGATGCACGCGGGCAAGGTGCTGACGTCGGACACGCCTGCCGCGATCGTGGCCGCGCGCGGCACCGCCACGCTGGAGCAGGCCTTCATCGCCTGCCTCGAAGAGGCGATCGCTGACACGGCGGATGCAGCCGGCCCGCCTGCGGCCGCATCGCCCGCGCCGGCTGCGACCGCTACGCCGCCGCGCAAGCGCAGCAGCGCGACGTTCAATCCGATCCGCATGCTGGCCTATTCCCGGCGCGAGGCGCTCGAGCTGCGCCGCGACCCGATCCGCGCGACGCTCGCGATCCTCGGCAGTGTGCTGCTGCTGTTCGTGCTCGGCTACGGCATCAGCATGGACGTCGAGAACCTGACCTTCGCCGTGCTCGACCGCGACGACAGCGCCATCAGCCGCGACTACAGCCTGCAGATCGCGGGGTCGCGCTACTTCACCGAAAAGCCTCCGATCACGGATTACGCCGATCTCGACCGCCGCATGCGCGCCGGCGAGATTGGCCTCGCCATCGAGCTGCCGCCCGGCTTCGGCCGCGACGTCAGCCGCGGTCGCCATGTCGAGATCGGCGCCTGGGTCGACGGTGCCAACCCCACCCGCGCCGAAACGCTGCGCTCTTACGCCCAGGCGATCCACGCCACCTGGCTCGCGCAGAAGGGCCGCGAGCTCTATGGCGAGGCGGCGATCGCCGGTTCCTACAAGCTCGAGCTCCGCTACCGCTACAATCCCGACGTCAGAAGCGTCGTCGCCATGGCGCCCGGAATCATTCCGCTGCTCCTGATCATGATTCCGGCGGTGCTCGCCGCACTCGCGGTGGTGCGCGAGAAGGAGCTCGGCTCGATCGTCAATTTCTACGTGACGCCGGTGACGCGGCTGGAATTCCTGCTCGGCACGCAACTGCCCTATGTCGTGCTGGCATTCGGCAACTTCCTGCTCCTGGTCGGCTTCGCGCTCGCCGTCTTCGGCGTGCCCTTCACCGGCAGCTTTCCGACCTATGCGCTCGCCGCCCTGCTCTATGTCACCGCCACGACCGGCATGGGGCTGGTGATCTCGGCCTTCATGAACAGCCAGATCGCGGCGCTGTTCGGCACGGTGCTGATCACGCTGATCCCGGCCATCCAGTATTCCGGGCTGATCGATCCGGTTTCATCGCTCCAGGGCCTGGGCGCACTGGTCGGGCGGCTCTATCCCACCACCTATTTCGTCACGATCTCGCGCGGCACCTTCTCCAAGGGGCTCGGTTTCGAGACTCTCCACAACGATCTCCTGGCGCTCGCCGTCATGATCCCGGTGCTGGTGGCAGCCGGCACAATGCTGCTGAAGAAACAGGCCCGCTGACCATGCGCATCGACAACGTGCTTCAGCTCGGCATCAAGGAATTGCGCGGCCTCGTGCGCGACCCGATGCTGCTCGTGCTCATCGTCTACTCCTTCACGCTGGCGGTCTATGCAGGTGCCAAGGCACTGCCGGAAACGTTGAACCGCGCCGCGATCGCCATCGTCGACGAAGACCATTCGCCGATATCGACCCGCATCGAGATGGCGTTCACGCCACCCTACTTTTCCGAGCCGCGCCTGATCTCGCAATACGAGATGGACCGGCGGATGGACGCGGGTCTCGACACCTTCGCGCTCGACATACCGCCGGACTTCCAGCGCGACCTGCTGGCGCGGAGATCGCCCGCGATCCAGCTCAACGTCGATGCGACGCGGATCTCGCAGGCCTTCAACGGCGGCGGCTATGTCGAGCAGATCGTCAGCGCGGAGATCGCGGAATTTCTGGCGCACACGCGCAATGCACAGGCCGCACCGATCGAGCTGGCGCTGCGGGCGCGGTTCAACCCGGAACTGAAGAAGTCCTGGTTCGGCGCCATCGACCACGTGATCACCTCGATCACCATGCTCTCGATCATCCTGACCGGCGCAGCGCTGATCCGCGAGCGCGAGCACGGCACGATCGAGCACCTGCTGGTGATGCCGGTCACGCCACTGGAAATCATGGTGAGCAAGATCTGGTCGATGGGAGCGGTGGTGCTGATCGCCTCCGCCTTGTCGATCATCTTCGTGGTCAAGGGGTGGCTGGCGGTTACCATCGATGGCTCGGTGGCGCTGTTCCTCGTCGGCGCGGCGCTTCAGCTCTTCGCCACCACCAGCATGGGCATCTTCCTCGCCACCGTCGCCGGGTCGATGCCGCAGTTCGGGCTGCTGCTGATCATGATCCTGCTGCCGCTGCAGACCCTGTCGGGCAGCATGACGCCGCGGGAGAGCATGCCGCAATTCGTCCAGGACATCATGCTGGCGGCGCCCAACACGCATTTCGTGATGCTCGCGCAGGCGATCCTGTTCCGCGGCGCGGGCCTGGAGGCCGTCTGGCCGCAGCTCGTCGCGCTCACGCTGATCGGCGTCGTCTTCTTCCTGATCGCGCAGCGCCGGTTTCGCGCGTTTCTGGCCTAGGCACGACGCGCGGCCCGAGCGTATTGCCCGGCCTCAAAGCTTGTGCCCCTTCTGCCGCAGCGCCTCGATCAGGCGCTGCTTCAGCTCGTCGGCCGCCTTCTGACCGACGTCCTGGCCGATCTGCATGCTCGCCTGCGCCAGCGCATCCGACTTCTCCAGGAATTTTCGTCCCACGGGCTGGGCGTAGAACGCCTCGATCTGGCGCAGCTCATCGACGGTGAAGCTGGCGGCGTAGAGAGCCGCGATCTGATCGATCATCGAGGCGACGAACGGAGCATAGATCTCGGCGCCGGGCGCCGTCAGCGCATCATAGTCGCGCTCGATCTCCGGCCTGTCCTGGGCGACCACCGGCCTGAGCTTAAGCAGGAGCTGCGGCAGCAGCGCACGATACTGGTCCGCAATCTTCAGCGTGACGACGAGCTTGCGCGCCGCATTCATCGCCTCCGGCGGCGGCGCCTGCGCCGACGCGCCGCAGACCAGGAACAGGAGCGTGCCGGCGATCGTCAACAAACGTCTGGACATGAACCTCTCCGTGAGAAGGCGAGCTGGCGCCACGATGCTTTCAACGGCTCGCGGGCGCCCCGGCCGCGGCCGGAGCGCTTTCGGGCTCGGAATCCTCGACCTCCGTCACCTTCACGAACAGGCTGGGCACGCGTTCGGCACGATCGAGCAGCCAGGCGGCGCCGATCATGATGACGATGCCGACGATGGAGACGGCGAGCTGCTCCCAGACGCCCTTGGTGTATTGCGTCAGGATCCAGTGCGCGGAGAACGACAGGAACACCCCGAGGCAGAAGATCGGCAGCGAATGCTGGCCGCAGAGGATGACCGGGCGCAGCCAGGGTGTGTGCAGTGACCGCCATTTGCGCGAGATGAAATGGGTGACCCAGATCGCCAGCGCCAGGAAATGCGTGAAGCGCAGCATGTCGAGATCGGTCTTGTCGATCGGGTAGATCGCCTTGATCATCCATTTCGGGATCAGGGCCTCGAGCGCGGGAACGTGCCAGGTCATCACGATCAGGAGCGCGAAGGCGAGCCAGGCCGCCGCGAGCGTCATCGCCGCCTTCGACCACACCCATTTCGCGATCTTCCCGATCTGGCCGATGCCGCACCAGGCCGCGAACACGAACATCAGCTGCCAGCAGAACGGGTTGAAGTACCATTTCGTGCCGGGCGGATAGGAGGCGACGTTCCAGTCGAACCAGCGCGACAGCACATAGAGCACCACGGAGGCGGCGAGGGTCAGGTTCGGCCGCCGCACCAGGCACCAGACGATGAAGGGCGAGGCGAACACCAGCGCGATGTAGAGCGGCAGCACGTCGAGATTGACCGGCTTGTATTTCAGGACGATCGCCTGCCCGATCAGCTCGTCCGGATGCGACAGGAAGTTGAACACGTTGAACTCGTGCTCGTACATCGGATTGTCGAAGCGGCGCGCGGTGCGCGCGATCTGCGCCGTGAACAGCAGGAACAACATGATGTGGGCGACGTACATCTCGGCCGCGCGACGCCACAGCCGCTTGAGCGCGGCGAGAAACCAGCCGCCCGCGATGATCGGCCCGTAGATCCAGCCGACCAGGTAGCCGGAGATGAAGACGAAGAACTCGGCGGCGTCGCTGAAGCCGTAATTGCGCAGCGTCAGCCAGGCCACGACGTCGTGCGGGATGTGGTCGAGGAAGATCATCCACAGGCCGATGCCGCGGAAGAGATCGAGCCGCAGGTCGCGCTCGACCGGCGCCAACAGTGCTGACTGGTCCCGTGTGATCATGGCCCCGCCTCTTCCGGTGGGCGTCGCGCCGTGGCGGCGCCGACAAAATGCAATGCTAAAAAACGCGAATCAAAAGATCACCTGGCCCTGCGGCTAGCTTCCCGCCAACGGTAGCCGACCCAGGTGCCCGCGCAAGGGACTTCGTCATGACGGGCGGCGGGGACCACCGCCGGGCCGCGCCGAACCGGCGGCCATCCCACTAAAACATCGAAAACAACCCCATGCACAGTAGAAGTGGCACGATAAGCCATTGTGATTACTACAAAATAAAAACGATATGTCGGGCAAGAAAGTCACCCCGGCGGTACGATCGCACGGCAGGCGGATTGAGAGTGAGGGGTCAGGCGATCTCGTCGCCCCGGGCGAGCATCCCGGTCAGCATCGCCTCGGCCTTCTGCTTCAGCGGCAGCGCGCCGCTGTCGGAGGCGATCGCGATCGCCGCGCGCAGGGCGGCAAGGATCGCGGCCTTGTTCTCCTCGCTGGAGGGAGGCGTCACCACGGCTTCGCCGAACAGGGCTTCGGCCTCGAGGCCGGCAAACCCCTGCTGCCGCGCGGTGTTGCGCGCCTCGCGCAGCATGTTCTGCGCGGCCTGGACGTCGCCGAGCCGGCAGGTTGCCAGCGCCAGGTAGATCGAGCTGCGCAGCACCGCCGAGGTATAGCCGACCGCCTTCGCCTCCTCCCGCGCCTCGCCGAGCATGCCGCGCGCCCGGTCGAACAGACCCTGCTCGAGATAGGCGATGCCGAGGTGGCAGGCGAGCACCGGCACGAACAGCCGAATGCCATGCTTCTGCGCGAGGACGAAACCCTCTTCGAGGATGGCGGCGGCCGCCGCCGGATCGTTGCGGCCGAGCTTCAGCCACCCGCCGCTATAGGCCGCCGCGACGCGGTCGTAGGGACGGCCGGTCTCCTCCGCGATCGCCGCGGCCTGCTGCTGGAGCTGTTCGGCGGCATCGAGCTCGCCCATCACGGTGTGGGTGAAGCTCTTCATCATGCAGCAGAGGAGGAGCGTGTATTTTGGGGGCGTACCGAAGGGCGCGCTTGCCTCCGGTCCCATGAGATTAGCGCGGCCTCGCGCCAACGTCTGCTCCGCTTCGCGATATCGACCGGCGAGAAAATAGGCCTGTCCCAGATTGTATTGTGCAAGGTTGCGCCAACCCGGGTTGCCTGACTTCTCGGCGAGGCCAACGACCTCCCGGCCGAGCGCAACCGCTTCAGTTGGCGTTCCGTAGAAATTCTGTCCACCCGCCATGACGGTCATGGCGGCGACCTTTCTTCCGATGTCGTCAATTCCACTGGCCCGGCGTTCGGCCTCTTTTCCGAGATCGATCCACTCGGCAACCTGACCGGACCAGATGAATGCCATTCGCGCCTCCATCCGGAGGTCAATTGCATCTGCCTCCCGCGAAGGAGTCATCGGTGTTTTGTCGAGCGAACTCATCGCGATCCCGAAATAGTCGACCGCATCGGCATATGCCGAGCGCACAAGACATTTCCGCGCGGCCCCCCTCCCGTACCCGAACGCTTTCAGCCAATCCTTCGCGCGCATTGCGTGGTAGCAAAGCGTGTCAGGACCGTCGCTCCATGTCTCGTCGCTTTCGAAGGCCGCAAGAATTCGCGCATGTATATTTTCGCGCACCTTTTCGACCATCGACTCGTAGGTCACTTGGCGGACCATCTCGTGCTGGAACTCGATCGAGTCCTCAAGTTCACTATCGATCCTGACGAGGAGCTCGGCTCGGTCGAGCGCTCCAAGGCAATCCTGGAAGACGTCTTCGGGCAGCGCCGCGACGTTCCGCAGCATCATCACGCTTGAGCGCGGCCCCAGCGCCGCCGCTATTTGGAGAACCGAGCGCTCCTGCCTTGAAATGCGATCGAGCCGCGCCGCAATCACGCCCTGAATGCTGGTGGGGATGCCGAGCTCATCAATGGGTCGAACGAGCGCAAGGTCACCCCACTGACCGCGAAGCGTGCCACTATCTTTCAGTCCGCGGCAGACTTCCTCGAGAAACAGGGGAACGTTGGCCGTATGAGAGATGATACGGTTCTTCAAATCGGTGTTCGTCGCCGACGGTCCGAGCATATCGGCCAACATGGCCAATCCCGAATCGTCATCCAGGGGGCGCATTGCAATCACTTCCGCGTGGCAGCGCGCGATCCACTCAGGCATGCCGTTCGGCCTGCTCGTGAGAAAAACCATCAGGTTGGGGCTCTGCAACGACGCGATTGCAGCAACAACCGCATCGCTGGCTCGGTCGATCCAGTGCAGGTCCTCGATGAGAAGAACGGTGCGCTGCTGGAAGGCCAAGCCTTGAACGATGGCGCAACTTGCATCGGAAATGGCGCGCGCGCGCGCGTAAGGCTCCAACTCGCTCCAGCGAGGATCCTCGACCGGAATATCCAATATGGAATCGATCGCGAGTTGATGGATTGCCTGCAACTCCTGTCGGATGTCGACCAGACTATCCGAATCTCTGGCGGTAACTTCGGAGATCGAAAGTATAATGCGCTTGAGCGCGCTGAACGGCACGCCCTGAAGGTTCGGGCTGCACTCGGCGTCGATCAACCGCCAGCCATCGGCCTTGAGCTCCTGGGCGAACTCATGTGCGAGCCGCGATTTTCCGATGCCTGCATCGCCGATCAGAAGGACCGTCTGCCGGCTTGCACTGGACCTCTCCGCGGCGCGTCCCAACAGGGCCCGCTCGGTCGTTCGATCGACAAACCGCGAAACGCTCCGCGCACGTCGCACCCGCCAGCTTGAAAGGTCGCTCGCTCCGACGACACGGTAGACCGGCAGCGGCTCGTTGAAGCCGCGCAGCACCTTGAGGCCCAGGGATTCGAATCGGACATGTCCATCCGCGAGTTTCTGGCAGGCTTCCGACACGTAGATCTGATTGGCCTCGGCCGCTGCCTCCAGCCGCGCGGCAAGATGCTGAGCGGCGCCTCCGATCTCGTAGACCTTGGAAAACTCGCTGGCGACCATATAGGCGACGACGTGCCCCGAATGGAGGCCGACCCGAACCTGAAGTCCGGGATCCCCAAGACGGCCAACGCGCCGGACAAGCTCGATGGCCGCATGGCAGGCCAGCGGCGCATGGTTGTCGTCGGCGATCGGGGCACCAAAGACCGCGGCCAAGCCGTCCCCCAACTCCTTGCTGACGATGCCGCCAAACTGGCGTACCGCGCCCCTCATGGCCGCCAGCGCAGGCTCCAGGCGCGAGACGGCCTCCTCCGGCTCCAGTTCGGCAACAAGCCCTGTGGAGTCGATGACGTCGGCTCGGAGAATTGTCACAAACCGCCGCTCGCTGTCGGGATCAGCACGCCGACGTACCGCCGCCCCACACTTGGAGCACCAGCTATCGTCGGGATCAATCGCCGACTGACACGCGAAGCAATGCATTCCTGCGCCTTCAAGGATCGCGGCGTCGCTGTCGTCCAGCGCCCGCGAGCAACTCGTGGTAAGAATACCTATCAAGAACCGCTTAGCAATCGGACTTGCCCATCGCCGTTTAGCGGGGCACGGTGCGGTTGGCGATCTGGACGAAACACAGTCCTGAGTGGTAGCGTACGCAAATCCCAGCAAAGATGGGGCATATATCGGCGAGGCCAGGTTGGCAAAACTAACCGGCGTCGTGGAGCTGTATGTATTTTCGCAAAGCCAAGGACATATTGAGGGAAAAGACGATGGGGTCGAGAACTTACACCGGGGCTTCATTCAAAGATTTGATGAACGACAATTATTTCCCTCTGGAAAACATGCAGAGGAGCGTGGACATCCTCAAGGCGTCGCCGGACATCCATCTACCGACCCTGGAGTACGGCCAGTACCACCTGATCCTGACGCCGGCGGACAAATGGCCGGACGGGAGTGCGGCGTACTGGCACAAGGAGAAGGGCCGGGCTCGCGTCGACCTCACCACGCAGCTGAATACGGTCCCGCTGTCCAAGGACGAGCCCGGCGTGATCCCGCTGACGCGATGCGCGCTGCTCGATGCCTGCGTGCGGAAATGCTTCAATTCCGAGCCGCCGATCCCGATGAAGACGAATATCATCACCCACGCGGCGAGCGACGCCTATGCCGACCGGCACGAAATCCGGCTGGAGTGGGAGTACGACAATGGTGAGGACCAGGCGCCGACGTTGCTCCACCTGACGATGGTCTGTCCGTACCGACCCTGATTCCGAGCGGGAGCAGCGCGGAGGCTTCCGCACCAATCGAAGGTGGTCCGTCGTCGCCACAGCATACGTTGCGCGACGGACCAATCATGCCCCGCCCGCTCGGCCCGAAGGCCGCGGCGCACTGTCTCGCTGCCGCCCCGTCATGGGCCTGTCGCACGAAAATGATCCGCTCCAGCTGTGCGCGTGCGAGTCGCCTGCTTGAGGCAACCGTCGCGTCCGTTGACAGGAGCGGCCGATGCCGGTGGGACTGCTGGAGGTCGAAGGCACGATCGAGGTCAGCCAGTTCTGGCCGGAGGGGAGGTCTGACGCCGACACCACCAAGGTCGTGGTGAACGTCGCGCCCGATGCGATCCGCTTCCGCAAGAACGACACCTCGCCGTTCCAGCCGACCCATGTCTTCGACAACGCTAAGGTCAAGGGCCGGACCAACACGGCGCCGATCAAGAACGGCAAGCTGACCGTGCGCCTTCAGGGCATCGACGCGCCGGAGCTGCACTATCAGCCGTCGCCGCTGTCGCCGGCCGAGAAGAAGGGCCTGGCGGATGCCAAGCGGCAGGCCTATCACGAGGTCACTCATCCTTACCGGCAATTCCTCGGCGCGACGTCGAGCAAGGCGCTGCATGATTTCCTCAGCCGTGCCGGCGAGGCGACGCTGGCCTGCCGGGTGTTCACCCATGTCGATGCGCCGAACGAGGTGTTCGACACCTATGGACGGCTGGTCGGCGACATCGAGGTGGCGGTCACGAACAAGACGGTCGACATCAACCACTGGCTGGTCGAGCAGGGCTTTGCCTATCCGACGTTCTACTCCTCGATGAACGACGACGAGATCAAGGCCTTCCTCGTGCTCGCCAAGGCCGCGCGGACGAAGAAACTGCCGGTCTGGAAACATCTCGCCAAAACCGTTCCGGCCTTCGACTTCGACCTGCGCGAGCCCAAGAAGAACGAGACCGACGTGCTCGCGACCGACAAGGGCCCGGTGATCCTGCCAAAACTCTACCGCCGCCAGACCAACTGGTCGGCGCGCAAGAAGGCGAAGGTGACCAGCCAGACCTTCCAGAAATTCCTGGGTGAAGGGTCAGGCGGCAAGCCGGACACCTGCTACGAGATCGACGACTTCCTGACCAACGGCGTTCACTCGGCGACGCCGCGGAATTTTGCGGAGTTCGTCGAGGGCGGGAAGACCATCAAGTTTCAGCCGGAGGGGCTGGTGTTCGGCGAGGCGCCGTCGAGCCTGGTCGGGGCGGACAACAAGTCCATCCTCCATTTCTGAGGCCTGCCTGTCGCCAAACAAAATGGCCCGCGTCGCGCGGGCCATTTTCTCATCCAAAGCTGCGAAGTCCGAACTTGGCCTTCAGCGACGTCGGACCGCCAGAGCGCCTGCTCGTTAGCGAAGGCCGCCGGTGACGTGAAGTGTCTCGCCGGTGACGTAGGACGCGTCGTCCGATGCGAAGAAGGCCACCGCGGCAGCGATCTCCTCGACCTTGCCGATGCGGCCAAGCGGGGTGGTGGATTCGATCCAGTTGCGCATGTCGCCCTCGTGCAGGCCGGCCGACACGACGCCTTCGGTGGCGATCATGCCTGGATTGACGGCGTTGACGCGAATCTTGCGCGGCGCGAGCTCCTTCGACAGCACGGAGGAGATCGCATCCACCGAGGCTTTGGTCGCAGTGTAGACGGCGGTGTTCGCCGGCGCGATGGTCGATACGCCGGAGCTGATGTTGATGATACTTCCGCCGTTGGCGTTGAAGTGCTTCGCCGCTTCACCCGAGACCAGCAGCAGGCCAAGCACATTGAGGTCGAAATGCTTGTGGAAATGCTCGGGCGTGATGGCCTCGAGCGGGGCGAACTCGTAGACGCCCGCGTTGTTGACGAGGATGTCGATCGCGCCGAACGCCTTCACGGTCTCCGCGACGACGCTCTTCACGTCCTTGGCGTCGGCCAGGTTGCCATGGACCGCGACGGCTTTACCCCCCTTGGCGATGATGGCGGCGACCACGCGGTCGGCGGCCTGCTTGCTGGAGCTGTAATTGACGGCAACCGCCGCCCCCTCAGCCGCAAGCCGGGCGGAGATTTCGGCACCAATGCCTTTGGATGCGCCGGTCACGAGCGCTACTTTGCCTTCCAGTCTCTTGGTCATCGCATGTCTTCCGTTGTTCGGCGGGATGCCGATATTCAATAGTTCAATACTAGTGAACTATTGAATGAGTTCAAGGGGCATGCTATATTTTGGGCATGGTGCAGTTCGTTCACCCTTCGCGCGACGAGATTACGCTGGCCGGAGTGCTCGGAGCCCTCGCGGATCCCATGCGGCTGCGGATCGTCAAAAGCCTGGTCGCGCAGAACGCTTGCATGTCGTGTACCGAGGCGGCGCCTTGCCCTGACATGGCGAAATCGACCCTGTCGAACCATTTTCGCATTCTGCGGGAGGCCGGCCTGATCCGGACGTCAAAGCAAGGTGTCCAGCACCGCAACGTGTTGCGCGAGGAGGACATCAATGCGCGGTTTCCGAAACTGCTGAAAATGATCCTGAGCTATCCGGACTGAGTGTCGCCACTACCAGGCATAGCGGATGATGCCCTTGCCGGCGTAGCTGCTTGTGACGTTCGAAAACTCGCCCTCGAAGGTAGCGCCGAACGAGACGCCGCCGCGCCATTTCACCTCGGCCGAGGCCGTGACGAGCGCGGAGTCGCGCGCCTGCGCCGCGCCGTTGACCACGAATGATGCGCCCGGGAGCGCCTGGAAGGTGGCCGCGATAGCGCGATCGGGATCGAAGTCGTGCGCCCAGGCGGCGCGGCCGCGCAAGACCAGGACGGCATCGCTCAGCGCAAACGACCTGTCCGCGCGCAGACCGAGCTCGCTGCGCGTGTCGGTGACGCTCCGCGAACCGTAACTCAGGGCGAAGGCATTGCTGCCCGCGAGCACCTGTTCGGCATAGGCCGGCAGATCGAAGATGGTCGACTGGCCGGCGGCGTAAGGCGTGAGCCCCATCCACGGCGTCACGAAGCGATAGCCGGCCTCGACGCGGCCGGAATAGGCGTTGGCGTTGAAGCGGGCCCGCAACTGATCGCTGCCGGCGATGGTGACGGTGCGGGTGGTGGTAATGTCCTGCCAGCCATACGCCAGCGCGGCGGAGACGTAGGCCGCGCCGACGCCGTGGCGAAGGAAGGCGCCGGCCTGAAACAAATCCGACCGGCCGCTGCCGCCGTTGGCGACGCCAAAGCTCGTGCCGCCGCCGGCCAGCGCGAAGCCGGCGACGGTGTCGGGTGAAAAGCGATAATCGGCGCCGACCGCCGTGCCGGCGATGCGACTGGTCGCCGTGTTCGATCCCATCGTGGCATTGCCGTCGGTGGTCTGCGAACCGCCATAGCCCGCGGCCCATACGCCCCAGCGTTGCATTACGATGTCGGACGCCGCCGGGGCCTTGCGGGAGAGCGCGGCATAGGCGTCGCGCTCCGCGGCGGAACGTCCGCGACCGGTGGAGGCGTAGGCACGGAAGCCATCCTCGTCGGCGAATTGCGACGCACCGGCCGGCGACGATCCGCCATCGCCCCGGCCGGCCAGGAACGGATCGGTGAGGACGCCGATGAACTGCGTCATCGCGTCGAACGTGGTCTGCTGCGACCCGGTCGCAGTTTCGCCGGAGGCTTGCGTCAGGCCCGCTTGCGACAGCGTGCCGTACACGGCGGGAATGCCGCCGGTGAGGTTGAAGAAAGTCGACAACGCATTTCCGACATTCTGCTGATTGACGTTGAGCCCGCCGGGAATGGAAAAGTTCAGCGCCAGATCGAGATAGGCATTGTTGGCATCATAGCTCAGGCTGGTGTGAAAGGTGGCCGGCAGGTTGGTATCGACCAGCGCGCCGAACGTGCCGGTCAACCCGCCGCCGGCATTGACGATCGTGTATTGCTTCGCCACGTAGCTGCCGGCCGCGAACACGGCACTGACGGTGGCCCCGCCCAGGGTCGCGGTGCCGGTCACGTTGACGCGATCGGCATTGGCGGGCGAGACCTCGACCACGTAAGTCGACGGCGCCGTGAAGACGAGATTGCCGTTCACGGTCAAAAGGCCGATCGAATTGCCCGGCGCCAGCACGCCGCCATTGATCGTAGTGTTGCCGACCGTGCCGTTGCCGCCGAGCGTGCCGCCGCTGTTGACGGTGGTCAGCGACGCCGAGGCGAGCGAGCCGTTGACGGAGAGAATGCCGGCATCGACGCTGACCGCGCCTGTGAATGAACTCGATCCCGTCAGCGTCCAGTTGCTGCTGCCGGCCTTCACGAAGCTGCCGAAGCCGCGGTACTGGGCGGAGTCGCCGAGCGTCGACAGGTCGAACGAGCTGTTGGCGGCTCCGCCCAGCCGGAGCGTGTCGGCGTAGCTGAAGGCCATTACGTTGCCGGTGACGGTCGACCCGGCCTGAAGCTCCAGACTGTTGACGCCGCCGGTGAATGTGATGGCGTTGGCACGGGCCCCCGTGCCGGCATTTCCGAGCCCGCCGCTGATGATCCCCGCATTCTGCACGACGAGGCCGGCGCCGCTGATTCCCGCGCCGCCGGCGACGGGCGGAAAAAAGGTCGGATACCTGGGATCACCTTGGGGGCCACCGGTGCCTCCCGAAATCATGCCGGTATTGATGACGATGCCCCCGGCCGCGAGAACAAGACCATCGCCGCCGCCGCCGCCGCTTCCAGAACCGATTGCGCTTCCGCCGCCAGAACCGCCGCTTCCTCCCGTGATCGAACCGGCATTGGTCACGGTTGCAGTGGTGCCGACGACGACACCCTTTCCACCTCCACCGGCGCCGCCATTGCCATCGGCGGAAGTTGTGCCTGCATCGCCGCCCGAACCACCCCTGATGAAGACGCCGGCATTGACCTGCAGATCGCCGCCGGACAGGTACAAGCCATCGCCGCCGCCACCGCCCCCGCCGGCCGACCCGTTGTAGGGGCCAAGACCGCCTGCTCCGCCATTTCCGCCGGTCAGGTTGACCACCGCGGCGTAGTTGCCGCTGACGGTCGCGGCCCGGCCACCACCCCCGCCGCCGCCCCCGGCGTTGATGCCCCCCTGGAATCCACCCCCGCCTCCGCTGCCGCTGCCGCCGCCACCGCCGCCTGAATAACCCGCGCCCCCGGTTCCTCCGCCTGGCGCAACGTTGTTTCCGGCTGCGCCCCCGTACGGACCGCTTCCCGCAGTGTCCGGGCCACCGCCGCTTGCGCCATTCCCCGCTGCATTCCCGTCGCCCGCCAGACCACCGGCGCCGCCGGCTCCGGGGACACTGTCGGAGTAGGCGCTGCCAGTGCCGCCGTTGCCGCCGACCAGTTGCGCATGCGCCGGCATCATTTGCGCCGCAAGGCCGACAAGAACACCGACGCTCGCAAGCAGAGCCCTGCGCAACAGCCATCCAAGGCCGGCGCATCGCGAAGGCGCCGGCGTGCGCGGACCGGAGCGATGCCGGTCGCGCGACGGGTCGATCTCATCGGGAGAAAGCGGCAAGGACCTGTTGTTCATCATCATCTGCGACATCAAGGAGGAGGCCGCCCGCGATCAGTGCAGGCCGGCGGCGCGAAGATCCGTAACAGGTCGCCCGCCGCCGTGATGTGCCGTGTGTCTCACGCGCGGATTCCGACGGACGGTGATGCAGAGACGGCACAGTCGCGCGAACCGTCGATGCTCGCCTCAACGGGAAGCAGAAAGAATTGCCGACAGTCGGCAGAATGGTCCGGCGGTTGATCGGGCCTGCGGCCTCGCGAGCGACGAAGCGTCGGACTTGTCTCGATCCATCAATCAACAATCGCAGCGCGCAGGATTGGTACGGATCGTGCAATTCCTCGTCGTGCAGACGAACGAGGATCGGACAATGAATATCTCGGGCGCGAATGCCTACGCGTATTTGCAAGACGCTTCATCGGCAAAGCGAGCGAATGCCGGCACGACGTCATCCGCCGGCAGTGCGCCGGTCTCATCGAGCGGCTCCGGTCAGGCCAGCGACGGAAGCGTCCAGAGCACCAAACGACTGGCGTCGATCTGACGGTCTGATCATCCGCCGATCCGGATCAGCCGTCGTAGCCTTTCGGACGATTGAAGCGCCCATGGCAAAACAAAAATGGCAAAACAAAAATGGCCCGCGCGATGCGGGCCATTTTCGTATCGGAACCGGTGAAGTCCGAATTTGGTTGCGGGGATAGGATTTGAACCTATGACCTTCAGGTTATGAGCCTGACGAGCTACCGGGCTGCTCCACCCCGCGTTAAACCGTTGCGCGCCTTCGTTAAAATGCCGGGGACGGGGGATGAGGGCCGGCGCTGTTCGCGTGGCTTGCTTCTTCCGTCCCAAAGGCTTCCTTGGAAGGCAACCCCGGGGCAAAGCCCGTCGGGTGCGGGGGGTATGTACCAACCCGGGCTGCCTTTGGAAAGGGCTGCGAGGACGTTTTTTTCGACTTTATGACAGGTGGATGGACCGGATTCCGGCCCGCCAGCCGCGCTCTTGCCAGAAGTTCCGCAAAGGGCCAGCTTGCCGCAACAAAACCAGGGGCGAAACGCCAATTTAGGGAGCAACGCCATGGACCAGACCAGGGACCAGATCTTGGATCGATCTTTGGACCGATCCCCGGCGAGCGCCCCGCTGCGGGCCCTCGCCGACGCCTTCCACGCCATGATCGCGCGGTCGCGGGCGGAGCCGGCCGCTGATCTGGCCGAGCGGCTCGACCGGCTGGCGCGGCTGCGCGCCGTCGTCGCCGACAATGAAGAGCGCTTCCGCCAGGCGATCTCGGCCGATTTCGGCCACCGCTCGGCGGTCGAGACCACCATCGCCGAGACCATGATGGTCTACAGCGAGATACGCCATGCGACAAAACACCTGAAGAGCTGGATGGCGCCGCAGCGAATCGCCACCGCGCTGCAATTCCTGCCGGCGCGCAACCGGCTGATCCCGCAGCCGCTCGGCGTCGTCGGCATCATCGCCCCCTGGAATTATCCGCTCCAGCTGACGCTGGCGCCCGCGATCGGCGCGATTGCCGCCGGCAACCTGGTCATGATCAAGCCGAGCGAGCTCGTCCCGCATTTCGCAGGCCTGCTGAAAGAGACGGTTGCCGCAAGGTTCGACGCGACCGAGCTGCTCGTCACCGGCGTCGAGGACGAGATCGCCAAGGCCTTTGCGTCGCTCCCCTTCGATCATCTGGTGTTCACCGGCTCGACCCGGGTCGGACGGCTGGTCGCGGAGGCCGCGGGGCGCAATCTGACGCCTGTGACGCTCGAACTCGGCGGCAAGTCGCCTGCTATCATCGACGCCTCCGCCGATCTCGATGAGGCGGCCGAGCGCATCGCCTACGGCAAGCTGCTCAATGCCGGGCAGACCTGCATCGCGCCGGACTACGTGCTGGTGCCGGAGCGCTCGCTGCAGGCCTTCGCCGAGAAGCTGCGCGCGCAGATGCGGCGCATGTTCGGCACCGATCCCGCGAACAAGGACTACACCTCCGTCATCTCCGACCGGCACTACGCGCGGCTCGAAGGTCTCGTCGCGGATGCCGTAGAGCGCGGCGCAAAAATCCTGCAACCGGCAAGGGCCGACGATCCCAACTGGAAGGCGCACCGCAAATTCCCGCCGACGCTGATCCTTGGCGCCACCGAAGACATGGCGGTGATGCAGGAGGAGATATTTGGGCCGGTGCTGCCGGTGCTGGGCTATCGCGAGCCGGCCGATGCCATCGCCTTCGTCAACCGCCGCGACCGGCCGCTTGCGCTCTACTGGTTCGGCAAGGACCGCGACGCGCGCGACGCGGTGCTGTCGCGCACCGTCTCCGGCGGCGTCACCGTCAACGACTGCCTGTTCCACTTCGCGCAGGTGAACCAGCCGATGGGCGGCGTCGGCGCATCCGGCACCGGCGCCTATCACGGCGAATGGGGTTTTCGCACGTTCAGCAAGCTGAAGCCGGTGTTCTACCGCTCGAAATTCAACCGCCTCGCCGATCTCTACCCGCCCTATGGCGGCAAGATCGCGCGGCTGGAGAAGATGATGCGGTTCATGTCGTAGGGGCAGTCGTTCCGGGGCGCGAAGCGAACCCGGAACCTCGAGATTCCGGGGTCGCGCTACGCGCGCCCCGGAATGACGATAAGGGGAGAAACAACATTGACTGACACATTCGATTTTGTCGTCGTGGGCGCGGGCTCCGGCGGCTGCGCGGTTGCGGGGCGGCTGTCGGAGGATGCGGCGACATCAGTGGCGCTGCTCGATGCGGGCGGGCGGAACGACAGTTGGCGGATCACCACGCCATTCGGGCTCGCTTTGCCATACCGCGCGGCCAACTGGGCGTTCGACACTGTGCCGCAGAAGGGATTGAACGGCCGCATCGGCTATCAACCGCGCGGCAAGGGCCTCGGCGGTTCCTCGGCGATCAACGCGATGGTCTATATCCGCGGCAACAAATGGGACTACGACCACTGGGCCGCGCTCGGCAACGCCGGCTGGTCGTATGCGGATGTGCTGCCCTACTTCAAGCGCTCGGAGAACAACGCCGATTTCGACGGCGAATATCATGGCAAGGGCGGCCCGCTGCATGTCAACAAGCTGCGCTCGGACAATCCGATCCATGACGTCTTCCATCAGGCTGCGCGCGAGGCGCAGTTCCGCATTCGCGAGGACTTCAATGAAGAGGACCATGAAGGGCTCGGCAGCTACCAGGTGACGCAGCACGGTGGCGAGCGCTGGAGCGCGGCGCGCGCCTATGTGGATCCCCACATGGGCAAGCGGGCGAATCTGCGCGTCGAGACGCAAGCGCATGCCACGCGCATCCTGTTCGAAGGTAGGCGCGCAGTGGGCGTCGAGTACCGGCAGGGCAAGGAGCTGAAGCAGCTCCGCGCCCGCCGCGAGGTGATCCTCGCCTCCGGCGCCTTCCAGTCGCCGCAGTTGCTGATGCTGTCGGGCGTCGGCGACGGCGATGCGCTTGCCGCGCACGGCATCGGCGTCGTGCATCATTTGCCGGGCGTCGGGCGCAATCTGCAGGACCATCCGGATTTCGTGTTCGTCTACGCCTCCGACTATCCGCACTTCGTTCACGCGTCACTCGGCCGGCTGCCATCCCTGCTGCGCGCGATCCAGCGGTACCGCCGCGAGCGACGCGGCCTGATGACCACCAATTTCGCCGAGTGTGGCGGCTTCCTGAAGACGCAGGCTCACCTCGACGTGCCGGACATTCAACTGCACTTCATCATCGCGATGCTCGACGACCACGGCCGCAAGAAGCACAAGGAAGCGGGCTTCTCGTGCCATGTCTGCCTGCTCAGACCGAAGAGCCGCGGCAGCGTCTGGCTGAAGAGCGCCGATCCGCTCGCAGCCCCCATGATCGATCCGAATTTTTTGGGCGAGGCGGAGGATCTCGAGACGATGGTCGCGGGCTTCAAGACCACGCGACGGCTGATGGAGACGCCTGCGATGCGCGCGTTGCAGAAGAAGGACATGTTCACGTCCGATGTGAAGACGGACGACGATATCCGCGCCATCCTGCGCAATCGCGTCGACACCGTCTATCACCCCGTCGGCACCTGCAAGATGGGCACGGACGCGATGGCCGTGGTCGATCCGCAATTGAAGGTGCACGGCGTCGAGGCCATGCGCGTCGTCGATGCCTCGATCATGCCGACGCTGATCGGCGGTAACACCAATGCGCCGACGATCATGATCGGAGAGAAGGCGGCGGATATGATCAGGGCGGAAGTGCGGGCGAATTAGCGACGCTGTCGCGTCACTCTCCACTGTCGTCCCGGCCTAGTGCGCAATTGCGCATGGGGGCCGGGACGACGGAAGCAATCAATTCAACAAGAACCCGCCGTCCACCGTCACCACGCTCCCCGTCATGTAGCGCGAGGCCTTCGAGGCCAGCAGCAGGATCGCGCCGTCGAGATCGGACTCGGCGCCGACGCGGCGCTGGGGGATGCGTTTTGCCAGGCGCTCGCCTGCCGGCGTCGACCAGAAGGCGTGGTTCATCTCGGTGTCGATATAGCCGGGCGCCAGCGCGTTGATGCGGATGTTCTGCCCCGCAAGCTCCAGCGCCATCGCTTTCGTCGCCTGGATAATGCCGGCCTTGGAGATCGCGTAGGGCGACACCGCTTTCAAGACGCCGGTGCCGAGCACCGAGGCGATGTTGACGATGTTGCCTTCCTGCTTGCGCGCGATCATGCGCCGCGCGACTTCCGTCGCGAGGAAATAGGCGCCCTTGAGATTGGCGCCGATCACCGTGTCCCAATCGGCCTCGGTCTGCTCGGTCGCCAGCTTCTCGATGGCGATGCCGGCATTGTTGATCAGCACCGTGACGGGACCGAGCGCGGCTTCCGTGGCATCGACGGCCTTCGCGATCGAGGCGATGTCGGTGACGTCGAGCGCGACGGCGGCGGCGCGGCCGCCGTTGCCGCGGATCTCCTGTTCCAGATTCTTCAACTTGTCCGTTTGCCGTGCCGCGAGCGCGACGGCCGCGCCATGCGCCGCCAGCAGCCGGGCAAACTGCCGCCCCAGCCCCTGGCTCGCGCCGGTGACGAGGATGGTTTCTTTACTGACGTCGAATAGGCCTGACATGACGATTTCCTTGGGCATAACCCTTGAGCTTCCGGAGCCAAAAATACAGACGATTTTAGCGGTCTGAAACCAGAATGATCGGTTCGGCGTTCATTCGTTCCACCGAGGCAGGGCTCTGCTCATGAACAGTTTCGATCTCGCGGTCTATGCGGCGCTCGCCATCGCCATCGGCTTCGGATTCAGGACCGGCCTGCTGCGCAGCGCCATGACCATCCTCGCCTATCTGCTCGCCGCGCCCATCGCGGTCGCGCTGATGCCGCTGATCGTGCCGCAGGTCGCAAGCAATCCGAACGCGCCGCTGCTCCAGAACTGGATCTGGTTCTTCGGCATCTTTCTCGTCGTCGGCATGTTGTTCGGACATATCGGCCGCCTCGCGGTGAACGACACGGTCCGTGAGGCCGGGATCGGCGACCGCCTTGGCGGCGCCGCGCTCGGCGCCATCAGGGTCGGCCTCGTCGCCACCACGCTGGTGCTGGTGTTCGACCAGATCGTGCCGGCCAACCGCCAGCCGCCCTTCCTGGCCGGCTCGCATCTGCGGCCGCTGTTCTCGGCGGCCGGGCAGATGGGCTTCAAGTCGCTGCCGCCGGAAGCCGCTGCCGCGATCGACCGCCTCAAGCAGGAGCGGCACATCTGATCAGGCGCATTTGCATCGCCGCGCGGATGCGCATGCATTTTGGTGCGAGCCCGTCCCTTATCAGCGGCACCACGATTGGCTAGAGTGCCGCCCGTCCAAAACCTGCCTGACATTACGGGAGTGAAACAGTGGATCTTGGGATCAAAGGTCGCCGCGCCATCGTCTGCGCATCCAGCAAGGGCCTCGGCCGCGCCTGCGCCATCTCGCTGGCCGAAGCCGGCGTTCACGTCACGCTGACCGCGCGCGGCGCCGAGGCCCTGAAGAAAACCGCCGACGACATCCGCAAACTCTATCCGGCCGTCACGGTCACCGAGATCGTCGGCGACATCACGACGCCGGCGGGCCGCGAGGCCGTGCTGAAGGCCTGCCCCGAGCCGGACATCCTGATCAACAATGCCGGCGGCCCGCCGCCCGGCGATTTCCGCAACTGGACCCGCGATGACTGGATCAAGGCGATCGACGCCAACATGCTGACCCCGATCGAGCTGATCAAGGCGACCGTGGACGGCATGATGGCGCGCAAGTTCGGCCGCATCGTCAACATCACCTCGGCCGCGGTGAAGGCGCCGATCGACATCCTCGGCCTCTCCAACGGCGCGCGCGCCGGCCTCACCGGCTTCATCGCCGGCCTGTCGCGCAAGACCGTGATCAACAACGTCACCATCAACGGCCTCCTGCCGGGCCCGTTCGAGACCGACCGCCTGACCGGCACCGCCAAGGCCGAGGCCGACAAGCGCGGCACAACGCCGGAGCAGATCCTGGCCGAGCGCGCCAAGCTCAATCCCGCCGGCCGCTTCGGCCAGCCGGACGAGTTCGGCTATGCCTGCGCTTTTCTCTGCGGCGCCAAGGCCGGCTTCATCACCGGGCAGAACATCCTGCTCGACGGTGGCGCGTTCCCGGGCACGCTGTGAGCCATCGCGCCTGAGACGGCGCAATCCACGAAAGACCATCATGCCCGGGCTTGCCCCGGGCATGATGATGTGGAGGCGTCAGAGCCCAATCATTTCCGGCTCACTGCGAGCCCGGCTACTCATCGCCGTTTCGTCGGCTCATCCTCGTCCCGTTCGCTGGGACCGGAGGAATCGGCAGTGAGGCGCTCATCGGTCCAGTCGATGCCGAGTTCGTCGAGACCGTCGGCCAACAGATCGCCCAGCATCGGCTCGCCCAGCAGATATTGCACAGCTTCGCGCCGGGGCGCCTTGTACTCGGCGCGGGCCTCGGCGGCGCGGGCGCGCAGATCGTCCCACTCGTCGACGGAGCCGTCGCCGCGGCCAATCCACATCAGCGTCACGAGGTCGAGCTGCTCGTCCTCGTTCAGCGCCCCGATGAAGCCGGTCAACTCGCTTGCGACCGGATCGGACGCCGTGTCCTCCAGAACGTCGATCCCGTCATCGTCGGAGGGGTTCGAGCCCGAGTCCGGATCGGATGCTGCTTCCTTGACGTCGAATTCGCGGGCCTTCTCGATGATGAAAGCGACCTTCTCGGCGGAAATTGCAAGCTCTGGCATCGTCTTCCCCTCTCGCTCTTCTCTGGTTTTTCCTGGGTTCCAGCGATAACGCGGCGCGCCACCAGATGATCCATTGCGCTTCATGGCGGAAACCCGCATGTTTCGGCGCCAAAGCGTTCTCTCTCGTCATTCCGGCGCGGGACGTCGTCGCGAACCCGGACTCTCACGCAACGATCTCGAGATTCCGGGTTCGATGCTTGCGCATCGCCCCGGAATGACAGCGAGGCGCAAAGCAAGAACATGGGGATGCGCCGGATGTCGTGGAAGGTGGGCAAGGTCAAGATCACGAAACTCGTCGAGATGGAGACAGTCGGCTCGACCCGCTTCATCCTGCCGGCCGCGACCAACGATGAAATCCGGAAGCTGCCCTGGCTGATCCCGCATTTCGCCACCGAAGAGGGCCGACTGAAAATGTCGATCCACTCGCTGGTGGTCGAGACGCCGACGCGCCGCATCGTGGTCGACACCGGTCTCGGCAACGACAAGCAGGGCCGCGGCGTCCCCGTCTGGAACAACCGCAGCACGCCGTTTCTGGAGACCATGGCGGCGGCGGGCTTTCCCCCTGACAGCATCGACACCGTGCTGTGCACACATCTTCATGTCGACCATGTCGGCTGGAATACAAAACTGGTCGACGGCAAATGGGTGCCGACCTTCCCGAAGGCGCGCTACCTGTTCGGCGAGACCGAATACGAGTATTGGCGCGATTATACGGCCGAGCCGGACAAGGTCGCGGTGTTCAACGATTCCGTGAAGCCGGTCGTCGATGCCGGCCAGGTCGAGCTGATCCCAAGCGATCACCGGCTCTGCGAGGAGATCAGCGTGATCCCGACCCCCGGCCACAGCCCCGGTCACATGAGCGTCCTGATCGAGTCCGGCGGTGAGCAGGGGCTGCTCACCGGCGACGTTGCCCATCATCCCTGCCAGATGTCGCATCTCGACTGGTGCTCGGTCATCGATACCGATCCCGCCCAATCGGCGGCAACGCGGCACAAGGTGTTCTCGCGCCTTGCCGACACCCCGACGCTGGTGATCGGCGGGCATTATTCGGCCGGACACATCAGGCGGGATGGGGACGCGTTCAGGTTCGTGGCGCTGGGATGAGACGCAATCGTAGGGTGGGCACAGCGCGGCGTGTCCACCCTCCCGGGCAAGGAAAAGAATTGGTGGGCACGGCGCTCCGCACCTTTGCCCACCCTACAAAGGAGGGGCTGCAATGCGCCCCGTTTTGAGCGGTTGAATTTCCCGCCGCCCTGTTCCATGAAGCTATTTAACCGATCGGTCCATCTCCAGGGAGAAACGAGAATGAAGCTTGTTCGTTACGGCGAAAAGGGTGCGGAAAAGCCCGGCCTGATCGACAAATCCGGCCAGTTGCGCGACCTGTCGGCGCATGTGAAGGACCTGACCGGCGAGGCCTATTCGCCGGAAAGCCTGAAGAAGCTCGCCGCGCTCGACCCCGCCTCGCTGCCCGCCGTTTCCGGCAAGCCGCGGTTCGGCGCACCCGTCACCGGCATCTCGAAATTCGTCGCCATCGGCCTCAACTACAGCGACCACGCCAAGGAAACGGGAGCCGCGATCCCGACCGAGCCGATCATCTTCATGAAGGCGAACACCTCGCTGTCCGGCCCGAACGACGCGGTCGAGAAGCCGCGCGGCTCGACCAAGCTCGACTGGGAGGTCGAGATCGCCGCCATCATCGGCACCCGCGCCAAGTACGTCTCCGAAGCCGACGCGCTGAACTACGTCGCCGGCTATTGCGTCTGCAACGACGTCTCCGAGCGCAACTTCCAGACCGAGCGCCTCGGCCAGTGGACCAAGGGCAAGTCGCACGACACCTTCGGTCCGGTCGGCCCGTGGCTGGCCACCAAGGACGAGATCAAGGACGTGCAGAACCTGTCGATGTGGCTCGACGTCAACGGCCAGCGCCGCCAGACCGGCTCGACCAAGACCATGATCTTCTCCATGGCCAAGTGCATCTCCTATGTCTCGCAGTTCATGACGCTGCTGCCGGGCGACATCATCACCACGGGCACCCCGCCCGGCGTCGGCCTCGGCATGAAGCCGCCGACCTTCCTCAATGTCGGCGACGTCGTGACGCTGGGCATCGAGGGTCTCGGCGAGCAGCGGCAGGAGATCGTGGCAGCGTAAGCGGCAATCACCTCCTTCGTCATTCCGGGATGGCGCGAGAGCGCCAGACCCGGAATCTCGAGATTCCGGGTTCGATGCTTCGCATCGCCCCGGAATGACAACAAGGATCCAAAATGAAGCTCACCTTCTCCGCCGCCTCGCCCTTCGCCCGCAAGGTGCGCATCGCCGCGATCGAGCTTGGGCTGATCGACAAGATCGAGTTCACGCCGGCAACCGTCGCCCCGGGGCAAGCCAATGAGGACTATTCGCGCATCACGCCGCTGAAGAAGCTGCCGGTGCTGATCACCAATGACGGCGACGTCATCCTCGATTCCTACGTCATCGTCGAATATCTCAACGAGATGGCCGGCGGCAGCCTGATCCCGGATTACGGTCCGCGGCGATGGAAGGCCAAGACCAATCACTCCCTGATCAACGGCATGCTCGATTCCATGCTGCTGTGCCGCTACGAGAGAATGGTGCGGCCGCAGGGCCTGCAATGGCAGGCGTGGTCGGACGACCACTGGAACAGGGCCTGGACCGGCATGGCGCGCTTCGAGAACATGCCCGAGGTGCTGAACGGACCGTTCGACATCTCGCAGATCGGCCTCGTCTGCGTGCTCGGCTATGCCGATTTCCGCTTCGCCGATTGCGGCTGGCGCAAGGCCTATCCGAAGCTCGACGCCTTCCACCAGAAGATGCTGGAGCGGCCTTCCGTGAAGATCTCGGTGCCGCCAGCGGCGTAACCCGCTAGGAGTGTCCATGAGCCTGAAATACTCGGTCGGCGATCTCACCATCCATCGCGTCATCGAGCAGGAAACCTCGTTCGTCCCGGCGCTGGAGATGCTGCCGGGACTGACACCCGAGGTGCTGACCGAGAACCGGGCATGGATGCGGCAGGCCAAGGCACTCGACGACAACGATGTGCTGCTCTTGTGCTTCCAGTCCTATGTGGTGAAGACGCCGCACCACACCATTTTGATCGACAGCTGCATCGGCAACGACAAGCCGCGCCCCAATCGGCCGAAATGGAACATGAAGACCGACGACACGTACTTGGGTGCACTTGGCGCCGCCGGATTCTCGCCTGGCGACATCGACTTCGTGATGTGCACGCATCTGCACGTCGACCACGTCGGCTGGAACACACGGCTCGAAAACGGCCGCTGGGTGCCGACCTTCCCCAAGGCGCGCTACGTCTTCGCCAAGCAGGAGTTCGACCATTGGTCGGCTCAGAACGCGAAGACGGAGATCCCGCCTTTCGTGGACAGCGTGCTGCCGGTGGTCGAGGCCAAGCGCCACGAGTTCGTCGGCAACGACCATCAGATCGGCGACCACGTCCGCATCCTGCCGACGCCCGGTCACACACCGGGCCATATCGCAATCACGGTGGGCCGCGGCAAGGACGACGCGGTGTTCTCCGGCGATCTCATGCATTCGCCGCTGCAGACGCTCTATCCGGAGCTGTCGATCAAGTTCGACGTCGACCCGGCGAAGGCGGCTACGACGCGCCGCAGCTTCCTGGAGCGCTATTGCGACACCGAGACGCTGTGCTGCACGGCGCACTTCCCTTCGCCGTCGGTGGGCAAGATCCGGCGCAAGGGCAACGCGTTCGTGTGTGCGGCGGTTTAGCGAGATGCCGTAGGGTGGGCAAAGGCGAGCGCTTCGCGCGCCGTGCCCACCACTCCTTATGGTGGGCACGCTCCGCTTTGCCCACCCTACGATTCCACCCGTGTGGAGAAAGCAATGACAGCACTCCCCGACATCCCCCTGCCCGCCGGAATCCGCGCGCGTTATGTCGACGGCATCAACGGCTTGCGCATGCATGTGCTGGAGGCCGGCTTCGAGTCAAAGGGCCGCTCCTGCATCCTGTTGCTGCACGGCTTTCCCGAGCTGGCCTTCTCCTGGCGCAAGGTGATGCCGGCGCTCGCCGCCGCCGGTTATCACGTGATCGCCCCCGACCAGCGCGGCTACGGGCGCACCACGGGATGGACTGCCGACTACGATGGCGATCTCGCGCCGTTCTCGCTCCTCAACCTTGTGCGCGATGCGCTCTCCCTGGTGTCGGCCTTCGGTTACAAGCAGGTCGATCTCGCCGGGCATGATTTCGGCAGCCCAGTCGCGGCATGGTGTGCGCTGATCCGGCCCGACGTGTTTCGTTCGGTGACGCTGATGAGCGCGCCATTCGGCGGAGCGCCGCCGCTACCATTCAACACAGTTGATCGTCCCGCAAAGCCTGCGGTCGAAGACCCCGTTTATCGCGAGCTTGCCGCGCTGCCGCGTCCGCGCAAGCACTATCAATGGTACTACGCGACACGCGAAGCCAACGCGGACATGCAGCACGCGCCGCAGGGCGTGCACGATTTCCTGCGCGCCTATTATCATCACAAGAGCGCAGACTGGACCGACAACAAACCGTATCCGCTCAAGGCGTGGTCGGCAGACGAACTGGCGAAGCTGCCAACCTACTACGTGATGGACGCCGGCGAGACCATGGCCGAGACGGTCGCGAAGGAGATGCCCTCGCGCGCCGCGATCGCCGCGAACCAATGGCTGCCGGACAGCGACCTCGCCTATTACAGCGCCGAATACGGCCGCACCGGATTTCAGGGCGGGCTGCAATGGTATCGCTACGGTACGTCGGGCATGCTCAACGACGAGATGCAGCTGTTCTCCGGCCGCAGCATCGACGTGCCCTCCTGCTTCATCTCCGGCAGGCAGGATTGGGGCACCTATCAGCGCCCAGGCGTGTTCGAGGCGATGCAGAAAAGCGCGTGCACCATGATGCTCGGCTGCCATCTCGTCGACGGCGCCGGCCATTGGGTGCAGCAGGAGCAGCCGGCCGAGGTGAGCCGGTTGCTGCTCGACTTCCTGGCCAAGACTTCCTGACTAAGTCCCGCGCCGGCTGATTTGACCCAGGAACCACGGCGGCCTATATAATTTAGAATCATTCTAAACTAGTGGGACAGGGCCGTCGTGAAGAATTTTGCCGATCTGACCGAGCGCGAGGTGCTTGCGGTCGCGATCTCCTCCGAGGAGGAGGACAGCCGCATCTACATGACCTTCGCCGAAGATCTGAGAGAGCGTTACCCGGACTCAGCCAAGATCTTCGAACAGATGGCCGAGGAAGAGCGCGGACATCGCCACATGCTGCTGGAGACGTACGAGCAGCGGTTCGGTCCGCACCTGCCTCCCATCCGCCGCGAGGACGTCAAGGGCTTCCTGCGTCGCCGCCCGGTCTGGCTCACCAAGAACCTGTCGCTCGACACCATCCGCAGGGAAGTCGAGACCATGGAACTGCAGGCCGAGCGCTTTTACGTGAAGGCCGCCGAACAGGCGCAGGATGTCGGCGTGCGCCGTTTGCTCGGCGATCTCGCCGAAGCCGAGAAAGGCCACGAAGAGATGGCCGCAAAGCTCTCGGACCAGATCCTGAGCCCGGATGTGCGCGCGGAGGAAGATCGCACCAACCGCCGCATGTTCGTGCTGCAATATGTGCAGCCGGGCCTTGCCGGCCTGATGGACGGATCGGTCTCGACGCTGGCACCGCTGTTTGCCGCCGCGTTCGCCACCCACCAGAACTGGCAGACGTTTCTTGTCGGCCTCGCCGCCTCGATCGGCGCTGGCATCAGCATGGGATTTGCGGAAGCGCTGTCCGACGACGGATCGCTCACGGGGCGCGGCTCGCCATGGCTGCGCGGTCTCACCTGCGGCTTGATGACGACGCTCGGCGGGCTCGGCCACACCGCGCCCTATCTGGTGCCCGACAGCTGGGCCAACGCGTTCTGGATCGCGACGGCGATCGCCGGAGTCGTCGTGTTCTTCGAGCTATGGGCAATCGCCTTCATCCGCTCGCGCTACATGGACACGCCGTTCCTCCAGGCCGTTTTCCAGATCGTGCTCGGCGGCGCCATCGTGCTGGCGGTGGGGATATTGATCGGAGCGGCGTAGTAGCCGCAATCTCGGTGTCATCGCCCGCGAAAGCGGGCGATGACACCGACTTTTTGGCACTGCCCGACGAGCCTCATCCACATATCAATCGCGATCAAACAGCGGTTGCAGCGTTCGGCTAAACTGCTCATCATCCGCAGACAACCAGAGCGGGAGAAGCGCCGTGGCCAAATCGGAATGGAGTTTCAAGAGCGCAGTCGAGCTGTCGGCCGCATTGAGCGCGAAGAAGGTCTCGGCGGTCGAGCTCACGCGGGACGCGATTGGCCGTATCGAGCGTCATGACGGCAAGATCAACGCGATCTGCGTGCGGGATTTCGATCGGGCGCTCGGCGCCGCGCGCGAGGCGGACGCTGCATTGGTCCGCGGCGAGCGCAAGCCGCTGCTCGGCCTGCCCCTGACGATCAAGGAATCCTTTAACATCGCCGGCCTGCCGACGACCTGGGGCTTCGTCCCGCAGAAGGATTTCAAGCCTGTCGAAGACGCGCTGCCGGTCGCACGCATCAAGCAGGCCGGCGGTGTGATCCTCGGCAAGACCAACGTGCCGGTCGGTCTCAGCGACTGGCAGAGCTACAACGACATCTACGGCACCACGAACAACCCCTATGATCTCGGCCGCACGCCGGGTGGATCATCCGGGGGATCTTCGGCAGCCCTCGCCGCAGGCTATTGCGCGCTCGCCACCGGCTCCGACATCGGCGGCTCCCTGCGTGTGCCGGCATTTCATTGCGGCATCTTCGCTCACAAGCCGACCATCAATCTCTGCGCAGCGCGCGGCGAGACTCCGCCGCCGTTTCCGGCCATTCCGCGCGAAGGCGACCTCGCCGTCATCGGTCCGATGGCGCGCACCGCTGCGGATCTCTCCTTGCTGCTCGACGTCATGGCCGGACCGGATCCGCTCGATGCCGGCGTCGCCTACAAACTCGATCTGCCTGTTGCGCGGCATCAGTCGCTGCGCGATTTTCGTGTCCTGGTGATCGAGAGCCATCCGCTGCTGCCGACTGACCGGGACGTGCGCGACGCGATCGACAAGCTCGCCACCGATCTTGCGAAGGCCGGCGTGACGGTCGCGCGCGAGAGCCCGCTGCTTCCGGACTTCGCGGACACGTCGCGGCTTTACATGCGCATGCTGCTGGGCTTCCTCGGCGCGTTCTTCCTGCCCGACGAGCTGGCGGATTCGCAGGCTCGGGCGAGCCAGTTGTCGCCGGAGGACCGAAGCCTCGAAGCGGAGCGGCTGCGCGGCACGATTGCAAGCCACCGCGCCTGGGTGCTCGACGCAGGTAGCCGCGCCGGCCTGCGGGCGCAATGGCGCGCGCTGTTCAAGAGCTTCGACGCGGTGATCTGCCCGATCATGCCGACGCCGGCCTTTCCGCACGATCATTCGCCGGAGCAGAGCCTGCGACGCATCAGCATCGACGGCAAGGACTACCCTTATTCCGACCAGCTCGCCTGGCCGGGCGTCGCGACGCTTCCGGGCCTGCCGGCGACGGCCGTTCCGCTCGGCCTGTCGAAAGACGGCTTGCCCGTCGGCGTCCAGATCGTCGGCCCCTTCCTGGAGGACCGCACCCCCTTGAGGCTCGCCGAACTGATCGAGCGCGAGTTCGGCGGCTTCACACCGCCGCCATTGTTCTATGATTAGTCCTGTCGTCAACGACCACCGGGGAGAGAACGTCATGAGCCAGGACATGGAAGAGCTCACCGCGCTCAACCGCGACTACGTTGCCTCCGTGCAGAACTGCGACGTCAAGCGGTTCGACCAGATCCTGGCGCCGGAGTTCTATTGCTCGAATCCCGACAAGACATTGGTCGACCGCGCCGCTTTCCTGGAACAGACGGCGCGGCCGATCGCGATCCGGAACCTCAGGGAGCACGACGTCATCATCCGCATCATGGGCGACTTCGCCATCATCCACGCAGCGACAAGCTACACCACGGCGGACGGTCAGCAGGCGACGGGCCGCTACACCGATTGCTGGGCGAAGAAGAACGGCAGATGGCTCGCGGTGTCGGCGCACGTGTCGCGGTGAGGCGGGCAAACCATCCTCACACTCCGCTGTCATGCCCCGGCTTGACCGGGGCATCCAGTACTCCGCGGCGACAGTTGGCTCACACAACTCCCGCTGCGGAGTACTGGATCGCCCGCCTTCGCGGGCGATGACACCATCAATGTGGATCAACTATCAAATACGATCACGCTCCGCAGCGTCTTGCCGGCCTTCATGTTGGCAAAGCCCTCGTTGATCTCCGACAGCTTCAGCTTGGCGGAGATCCAGTCCTCCAGGTGCAGCCGCCCTCGCAGATAGAAGTCGACCAGGCGCGGCATGTCGACGCGGAAATGGTTGGAGCCCATGGACGAGCCCTGGATCTTGCGTTCGCGCAGGAAGTCGAAGCCGTGCAGCTCGATCTTCTGGCCGAACGGGATCATGCCGACGATGGTGGCGGTGCCGCCGGAGGCGAGCATGGCGAAGGCCTGCTCGGCGGTCTCCTTGCGGCCGAGCACCTCGAAGGAGTGATGCACGCCGCCATTGGTGAGATCGCGGACCTGCTTCACCACGTCGCCGTCGGCGGGGTTGATGATATCGGTCGCACCCAGCTTGGTCGCGAGCTGGAGTTTTGCGGGATTGGTGTCGATGGCAATGATGCGGCCGGCGCCGGCAATCTGCGCGCCGTTGATCGCGGCCATGCCGACGCCGCCGCAGCCGATCACCGCGACGGTCTCGCCGGCCGTCACCTTCGCCGTATTCACCACTGCGCCATAGCCGGTGATGACGCCGCACCCGATCAGCGCGGCGAGATCAAGCGGCATCTCCTTCCTGATTTTGACGATCGCGTTCTCGTGCACCAGCATCTGCTCGGCAAAGGACGAGAGGTTGAGGAACTGGTGCAGCTTTTCGGAGCGAGACCATTGCATGCGGTCGGAGACGCCCGGCAGCAGCTTCACCGTGGTGTCGGTGCAGAGCACGGTGCGGCCCGTGGTGCAGTTGTCGCAGGTGCCGCAGAACACGGACAGGCAGGTGACGACGTGATCGCCCGGCTTCACATAGGTGACGTCGGAGCCGACCTGCTCGACCACGCCGGCGGATTCATGCCCGAGCACCGCGGGCAGCGGATGCGGATACAGCCCTTCCATGAAGTGCAGGTCGGAGTGGCAGAGGCCGGCGACCGATGTGCGGATCAGGACCTCGCGCGGGCCGGGCTTCGGCAGGCTGACATCCTCGATGACCAGAGGCTTGTTGACTTCATAGAGGACGGCGGCCTTCATCGAGCACTCCCTGTCGTTTTTTTTGCTTTGAACGCGGGCGCAGCCTACGCTGCCAGAACCAGTTCGCCAACCTCGCCCATGCCGGCATCGCGCTCGCCGAGCAGCAGCGCGGCGATCTTCGCTTGCGTGGCATTTTCCGTCAGCCGGAACGGATCGCTTGGCGCGACCCGGTGATCGATCACGAGGCGCGACAGCAGCAGCCGGCGTGCATCGCCGCGCATGGCGTGGATGCGATGCGCTTCCCAGGCGAGCGCGACGGCGCTGGCGACATGATAGAGCAGGCTCGTCGCGCGGCGCGCGTCGGCCTCGTTCTCGGCCTTGCCCGCAACCTCGCGCGCGAAGCCGACCGCGCGATCGGTGAGCGTGTGCAAACGGTCGCGCCAGGCCTGCGGCACCGAGGCGCTGTCATCGAGCCGGGCGTGCAGATCCGCGGCCAGCGCGGATTCCGCGCCATGGCGACCGACCGCGCGCCTCAGCGCATCGATCGCGACGATATTGCCGGTGCCTTCCCAGACCGAGCCGAGATGGGCGTCGCGCAGCAGCCGTGCGGTGGCGAATTCCTCGATATAGCCGATGCCGCCGCGCATCTCGAGCGCATCGCCGCAGACTTTTCGTGCATCGCGCGTGGCGCGGAATTTCAATGTCGGGGTGAGGATGCGCAGCAGCGCCGCCGCGTCCTGGCTGCCGGCCTCGGCGCGGTCGAGCGCGTCCGCCGTGAGGAAGCTCATCGACAGCGCCTGCTCGACCGGCAGCATGATCTTCAGCATCTGCCGCCGGCCGAGCGGCAGGTCGATGATGCGGCTGCCGAACACCACGCGGTTCTTCGCGACCGTCATGGCGTCATGGTAGGCGCGGCGCATCAGCGCGGTGGATTTCACGCCGTTGGAGAGCCGCGACGAGTTCACCATCTCGGCCATCTGCACGAAGCCGCGGTCGAGCTTGCCGACCGCGTAGGCGATCGCGCCTTCGAGCTTGATCTCGCCCGAGGCCATCGAGCGCGTGCCGAGCTTGTCCTTCAGACGCACGATCCGGTAGTGGTTCTGCGAGCCGTCGTCGAGGAAGCGCAGCATCAGGAACAGGCCGACGCCGCGGGTGCCGGGGCCGGCGCCTTCGGGGCGCGCCAGCAGCATCACGACTTTCGCATCGGCGTTCGAGCAGAACCATTTTTCGCCGTACAGGCGCCAATGATCGCCCTCCTGCACGGCGCGCGTCGTGAGCGTGCCGACGTCGGAGCCGCCCTCCTTCTCGGTCATGAACTGGCCGCCCTGGGTCAGCTTGGTCATGTCGGTCTGGGTGAGACCATCGAGATATTTCGCCTTCAGCGCCTCGCTGCCGAAATTCGCCAGGAGTTTTGCGCAGCCGTCGGTGACGTTGATCGGACAGCCCATACCGAATTCGGTCTGATTGAACAGGAAGGTGAAGGCGTGCTTTGCCACTACAGGATATTTGTCCGGCCAGCCCATGATGCCCTTGCGGATCGACAGCGCGTGGATGCCGAACTCGCCGAACGCGGCTTTCTCCAGTTCGCGATAGGCCGGGTGGTATTCGATCCACTGCACGTCGCGGCCGAACTTGTCGCGCTGGTGCAGCACCGGCGTGTGGCGGTCGGCCAGCCGCGCACATTCGTCGAGGGTTCCGCCGGCGAGCTCGCCGAGGCGATCGAGATGCGGCTCGATGTGACGGAACAGCGTCTCCGGCAGATGGATGCGCAAGAGATCCGTCAGCGCCTGATCGGCGCGGTAGAAATTCATGCCTGACGTATCGGGCGCCAGCAGGCCGGATGGTGCGGCCGCGGCATTTTTCGGCTGCGCTGTGACCGGCTTGTGCATGATCGTCCTCTTCGTTTCCGCCCGACGGCAATTCTTAGCGCTTGCCGCTTTGGATGATGTCGATCATGCTCCAGCCGCGGATGCGGATAAAGCCGCAAATTGTCAGGGAGGCATGATCGCCGTGAAGGAGCAATTCGCTCTGCGGAATTATGACCGACCGGGCCTGCACCCCGGCTGGTTGTCCGGGTGGCGGATGCATAGATCAGCGGCTTCCCGTCTCTGAGAGATCACGCCATGGAACATCCGAAATACAAGATCGCGCTCATCGTCGGCGCCGGCGAAGGCTTGAGCGCCTCGCTGGCGCGGCTGCTGTCCACACAAGGCATTCGCGTGGCGCTTGCCGCGCGGAAGATCGAGAAGCTGGGCGCGCTCTGCACCGAGACCGGTGCCAAAGCCTATGCCTGCAACGCCACCGAGCCGGATGAGGTCGAGCGCCTGTTCGGCCTCGTCGAGCGCGAGATCGGCACGCCCGACCTCGTCGTCTACAATGCCAGCGGCCGCACGCGCGGGCCGTTCGTCGATCTCGTTCCGGCCGATGTCGCGCAGGCCATCGCGGTCAGCGCCTATGGCGGCTTCCTGGTGGCGCAGCAGGCGGCCAAGCGCATGCTGCCGAACAAGCACGGCGCGATCCTGTTCACCGGCGCCTCGGCCAGCGTCAAGGGCTATGCGCAGTCCGCTTCCTTCGCGATGGGCAAGTTCGCGCTGCGCGGGCTCGCCCAGAGCCTGGCGCGCGAGCTGTCGCCGCAAGGCATCCATGTCGCGCATTTCGTGATCGATGGCGGCATCAGGAGCGCGGCGCGGACGGAGCCGGAAGACAAGCCGGACTCCATGCTCGATCCTGATGCGATCGCACAGAGCTACTGGAACGTGCTGCAGCAGCCGCGCAGCGCCTGGAGCTGGGAGCTGGAGCTGCGGCCGTGGGTGGAGAAGTTTTAGTTGAGTTTGTCTTTCCGGGGCGGCTCGAAGAGCCGAACTATGGTGCGCATTTGCGCACCTGAGAATCTCGAGATTCCGGGTTCGATGCTTCGCATCGCCCCGGAATGACAACAATGAACGGGAAGCGACATGACCACCGAAACCACCGTCGATACGGGCACCAGCGAACTCCTCTGCGTCATCCGCGACCGCGTCGCAGTGATCACGCTGAACCGGCCGGAGGCGCGCAATTCGCTGTCGGACAGCCTGACGCCGGCGCTGCGGACGATGATCCGCACCTGCGGCGAGAGCCCCGATGTCGGCGCGCTGCTGATCACCGGCGCGGGCGAAGCGTTCTGCGCCGGCGGCAACGTCAAGGGCATGGGCGCGCATCGCGATCCGAAGAAGCTGGAGATGTCGCTGGAAGATCGGGTCGCCGATCTCCAGGAGCGGCAGCGGCTGCTCACCGGCGCGCTGGTCTCGGTGCGCAAGCCGACGATCGCCGCGCTCCCCGGTCCCGCGGTCGGCGCAGGGCTTGCGATCGCCATGGCCTGCGACATCCGCATCGCCGCGCAATCCGCCTTCGTCGCCACCGGCTATGCCCGCATCGCACTCAGTGGCGATTACGGCATCGCCTGGCTGCTCACCCGCCTCGTCGGCACCGCCCGGGCGCGCGAGCTGATGTTCACCGGCGACAGGGTCGATGCCGCGCGTTGTGAGGCCATCGGCCTCGTCAACCGCGTCGTGCCTGACGACAAGCTACAAGCCGAAGCCTTCGCGCTGGCAAAGTCGCTCGCCGAAGGCCCGCGCCTCGCGCTGCGCTACATGAAGGACAATCTCGACGAAGCCATCCAGTTCGATTTCGAGACCGCCCGCGACCACGAGGCCGAACGACTGATCCGCCTCACCGCGACCGCCGATCACAAGGAAGCGGTGCAGGCCTTCATCGAGAAGCGCAAGGCGGTGTTCACGGGGAAGTAACAGGCCCTTCACAGTCAGGAATCGAACCTGGATGGTGCAACGAGCCGTCATTCCGGGGCGATGCGCAGCATCGAGCCCGGAATCCATTGGGCCGCGAGACACGCGGTGAAATGGATTTCGGGTTCGCGCTACGCGCCCCGGAATGACGGCTTGGGAATATCTACGCGACGACGACTGCTTAAGGCAAAAAAATGCCCGGCTCAGGTTGACCCGGGCCGGGCTTGCAGTGGTGTCAGGCCGAGGCTGAGGGGCTGTCGGCCTGACGGGAAAGGGCGGCGAGACGCCAGCTCGCGCAGGGAATGTCCTTCGGTGCGACCGCGATCTCCTTGTCGAAGCGCACCAGCTTCCAGTCATCGGGGTGATTGACGAAGGCAAATCCGGATTTGCGGGCGAGCGAGATCATGGTCTCGTTGGAGCGCAGCGTATCGCCGAACATGTGCTCGGCGCCGAGCGCCGCGGCGCGGCACTCAAGATTTTTCATGAGCGCAGTGGCGATGCCGTGGCCCTGCCAGCGATCGTCGACCGACAGGCCGAACTCGAGCGTCGCGGTTTCGGCATGCAGCGCGTAGCGCGCCTCGGCGACGATGGTCTCGAAGCCGTCGACCATCTTGGTCGCGACCACGGTGAAGCGCTCGCGCTCGCCCACCTGGAGGAAGTCGTGTAGCAGGCCCTTCGGCAATTCGCTGATCGCGCCGAAGAAGCGGTTGTAGCGGGAGCGGGTCGAGAGCGAACGGAAATAGTGCTGAAGCTCCTCGGTGTCGCGCGGCTCGACGAAGCGAACGTTGATCGCCTCGCCCTGCCGGGTGCGCAGGGCGTCCGAATATTGCTTCAGATCTTCCAGGCGAAGAGTGCTCATGACACATGCCCTGAGAAAGAGGGACCGCCGGCGCCCCTGTAATCAGGCGGCGCCGGCCTGGCGGCCAATCAGGCCCGCCAGAAGGGTTTGTCGGCCTCATAGGCGATGTCGGACCAGGACAGGCCGACGTCGTGGAGGTCGCGGGCGGTCCATTTGGTCAGCTCGCGGCGGGTCCGGTAGCGCTCGTGCCAGACATGAAGCGTCTCGCCGATCTGCTGGATCAGGCCGGGCGCATGATGATTTGTCATCGAATTCTGGGTCAAGGTAGACATTTTCAGCTCCTGGAGCTAACTTGGCCGCTAATATCTGCGCTCGATCGCACTGCGACAAACGACAATTTGTACCTCTTCGCATGAAATAACGTCATGTATCCTGCTGCCAGATGACTGCCAGATTGCCCTCCCTGAACGGATTGCGGGCGTTCGAGGCGGCCGCGCGCCATCTCAGCTTCACGCTGGCGGCGAGCGAGCTGAACGTGACGCAGACCGCGATCAGCCATCAGATCCGGCGATTGGAGGAGGAGCTCGGCATCCGCCTGTTCATCCGGCAGAACCGCGCGCTGGCGCTGACGCCGGAAGCGCGCGACTATCTGCCGGGCGTCCGCGCCGCCTTCAACGACCTCCGCCTCGCCACCGACCGCCTGCTGCGCAGGGACGACGACAAGGTGCTGACGCTCTCGACGCTGGCCTCGCTTGCCGCAAAATGGCTGCTGCCGCGGCTGACGGATTTCCAGGAGCAGCATCCCGGCATCGACGTGCGGATCACCACGTCGACCAGCCTCGTCGACTTCCAGCGCGACGATGTCGATGCCGCAATCCGCTACGGCCGCGGCCAGTGGCCGGGCCTGCGTGCCGACTGGCTGATGGCGGACGAGCTGTTTCCGGTGTGCAGTCCGTCACTGCTGCGCGGTGACAAGCCGCTGCAGCGTCCGGAGGATCTGCGAAATCATCCGCTGCTGCACACCTCCAACGCCAACAGCGACGACTGGCGGCTGTGGCTGACGGCGGCAGGCCTGCCGGCCGATATCGCCAAGCAGCCCGGCATCACCTTCGACATGATCTTCATGACCATCCAGGCCGCGATCGACGGCATCGGCGTGGCGATGGGGCGGACATCCTACGTGCAGGACGACATCGCCAAGGGCCGCCTCGTCGTCCCCTTCAAGATCGCGCTGCCGGCCGATGCGGGCTTCTACCTGGTCGCGCCGGAGGGTCGCCGCGAGGCGCCAAAGCTCGCCGCGTTCCGTCAATGGATCGTCGCTGCAACGCAAAATAAAGCCTGAAAAATCATCAGCTTCCTCTGGAAAACCGATTGACTCGCCGCGCCCTGCGCGGGAAGGGGTAGGACAGATTGTCGCAGCAGCACAACCTGTCGCCTGCCGAGAAGTGAGTTCCGGTCCGGCCACACTTGAAGGGGAGTAACGTCATGGCTGGACCAGCCACCTCAACCAATCCGCCCGAGATCAAGTCGCGCATCGGCGCGATCCTGCGCGCCACATCCGGCAATTTCCTCGAGCAGTTCGACTTCTTCCTGTTCGGCTTCTACGCCGCCGCCATCGGCAAGGCGTTCTTCCCCTCCACCAACGAGACGGCCTCGCTGCTCAACACGTTCGGCGTGTTCTGGCTCGGCGCCCTGATGCGGCCCGTCGGCGCGATCGTGCTCGGGGCCTACATCGACCGCATCGGCCGCCGCCAGGGCCTGATCGTCACGCTCGGCATCATGGCCATCGGCACGGTCGTGATCGCGTTCTGCCCGAGCTACGCGACCATCGGCATCGCAGCGCCCGTCATCGTGCTGATCGGCCGCCTGCTGCAGGGCTTCTCCGCCGGCGTCGAGCTCGGCGGCGTGTCGGTCTATCTCGCCGAGATCTCGACGCCCGGCAACCGCGGCTTCTACACCTCGTTCCAGTCGTCGAGCCAGCAGGTCGCGATCTTCGTGGCCTCGATCCTCGGCTATCTTCTCTCCGAGGTGATGCCCGCCGACACGGTGGCCGCCTGGGGCTGGCGTATTCCCTTCTTCGTCGGCTGCCTGATCATCCCCCTGATCTTCTTCCTGCGGCGCACGCTCGAGGAAACGCCGGCCTTCCTCGCCATGAAGAAGCATCCCACGGCGAGCGAGGTATTCGCCTCCGCGCTCGCCAACTGGCGCATCGTCATCCTCGGCATGATGATCGCGATCCTGACCACGACGACGTTCTACTTCGTCACCGTGTACACGCCGACGTTCGGCAAGACCGTGCTGAAGCTGTCGACGCAGGACGCGCTGCTGGTGACGCTGCTGGTCGCCGTAACCAACTTCTTCTGGAATCCGGTCGGCGGCGCGCTGTCCGACCGCATCGGCCGCAAGCCGGTGCTGATCACCATCGCCTGCCTGTCGCTCGTCACCGCCTACCCCGCGCTGCACTGGCTGGTGGCGGCGCCGACCTTCGGCAAGCTGCTCGCGGTCGAGATGATGTTCTCGTTCTATTTCGGCGTCTACAGCGGCACCATGCTCGGCGCCCTCGTCGAGATCGTGCCGGCGCATGTCCGCACCACCTGCTTCTCGCTCGCCTTCGCGCTCGCAGCCGCGCTGTTCGGCACCTTCACGCCGTTCGCCTCGACCTGGTTGATCGAGCGGACCGGCGACAAGGCCTCGCCCGGCTTCTGGCTGATGTTCGCCGCCCTGCTCGGCATCATCGCGGCCTCGACGGTGTATCGCGGCGGCGGCAAGGCGGTGCCGACCTATGATGCGGTGGCGGAGCCGGTTGCGGGGCGTTGACGGTCATTCTGGGGCGCCTCGAAGAGGCGAGCCCGGAATCCATTTCTCCCAGCATTCCAGACGCACGATGGATTCCGGGTTCAGCCCTGCGGGCTGTCCCGGAATGACAGTGGGACTACAGCTCCACCACCACGTAGTCGCTCTCGACCTTCACCGGGATCGTCTCGGCGACGTACGGCCCCTTCACGACGCTCGCGCCAGGCGCGACATGGGCCGGATAGGCCTTCACGCGGAAGCGGCGGGGGTCGCAATAGGACTGGCCGGTGCGGATGTCGAACTCCCAGCCATGCCAGGGACAGCGGATGATCTCGCCAAGCCTGGTGTATTCGATCTCGCCGGGGTCGCTCGATTGCGCGAGCCCGATCAGCGGGCCCTCGCACAGCGCCGCGCCCTGATGCGGGCAGCGGTTCATCAGGCCGAAATATTCGCCCTTGATGTTGAAGACCGCGATCGGCCGTCCCTCGATCTCCAGGAATTTTCGCGTGCCGGGTGGCAACTCATCGACCGGCGCAATCACGTGACGCGCCATCAATTGATTCCGTACAGCTTGCGCGCATTGCCGAGATAAAACGCCTCGCGGTTGGTATCGCTGACGCCCGCCGGCAAGATGCGCGACGGTTCGTCGTAGTCCCAGTGCGGATAATCGGTCGCGAACAGCAGGCGGTCCCAGCCGATCCACTTGATGACGTCGAACAGATCCTCGCGCCGCTCCGGATCCTCCATCGGCTGCGTCGTCCACCACACCTGCTCGCGGATATATTCCGACGGCGGACGCTTCACATGCGGCACTTCGCTCCTGAGCCGCTGCCAGGCCTTGTCCAATCGCCACGCAAGCGACGGCGCCCAGCCGAAGCCGGCCTCGATCATCACCATCTTCAGCTTCGGGAAGCGTTCGAACACGCCTTCAAGCACGAGGCTGGCCAGCGCCGATTGCTGGCACTGCGAATGTCCCACCATCTCCTCGATGTAATAGGAAGGCCAGCCCGACGGCGTGATCGGGTTGCCGCCGAAGCCGAAGGCGTGGACGCCGACGGGAAGGCCGGCCTCTTCCGCGGCCTGATAGATCGGCCAGTAGCGGCGCTGGCCGAGCGGCTCGACGTTGCGGCTGAGCAGCAGCACCTGAACGAAATTCTTGTCGCCGGCGCGCTCGCGGATTTCGGCGGCCGCCGACAGCCCGTCCTCATTGCCGACGACGATGGACGCTTTCAGCCGTTTGTCCTTGCTGGTCCATTTGTCGATCTGCCAGTCGTTGATCGCCGAGCACAAAGCGGCCGAGAGCTCGTGATTGCGGATGCCCTGCCCGGCATTGAGCGGATTGAGCACGCCCAGCTGCACGTTGTTGGGGTCGAGCAGCTGCTTCTGCATGAAGGAGAGCGAGGAGCCCTGCGGCCCGCCTTCCGGCGGATAGGCGTCGCGGCGCGAGGCGTTGGGCTGGGCCTTCGGATAGGGCGGGCCTTCCATCATGCCCTGATAGGCGTGCACGCCATAGACTTCGAGATGATGCTGCCAGCGTTTGGCGAGATAGGGATAGAGCTCGGTGCGGGTCGCGCGGGCCGGATGGATGTCACAATCCGCGATCGCGGTCTTGGTCGTCAGGGGGGAAGCGGCTTCGGTGCTCTCGCGGAATTGAATATTCATCGCCTTGCCTCCTTTTGCAGCGGCTAAGTCAGGCGGGGATAGGTCGCATGCGGATTGTCGATCATGATCTTGCGCACGAGATCGGGGGTGAGGCCCTGGGGGAGCGCGTCCTGGCCGTCGAACTGCCAGTGTGGATAGTCCGTGGAGAATAGGACCAATTCATCCGACTGCATATGATCAAACAGGCGAATTAATGTCTCGGGTTCCGGCGGCGCATCAAATGGCTGTAACGAGAAGCGGATGTTGCTGCGCACAAGTTCCAGCGGCGCGCGATCGACCCAGGGCGTCTCCATCCGCACCCCGCGCCAGAATTTGTGAAGCCGCCAGAGAAAGGGGGAGATCCAGGACACGCCGGACTCCAGCATCACCATTTTCAGCCGCGGATATTTGGCGAACACGCCCTCGACGATCACGCTGGTGAGCTGGGTCTGGAACGCCTGGGCCTGACCGACATAATCCTCGATGTGATAGGAACCCCAGCCCACCGCGGTCGGCGGATTGTGATAGGCGGAACCGGCATGAATGCCGACCGCGAGGTCCAGCCGCTCCGCGGCCTCGTAGATCGGCCACAGCGCGCGCTTGCCGAGCGGCACGTCGCCCATCACCAGCATCAACACCTGTACGAAACGGCGGTCGTGCGCGCAGCGTTCGATCTCGGCGACGGCCTTCTCGACGCTTTGCGTGGGGATCACGATCGAGCCGCGCAGCCGCTTGTCACGATCGAGCCATTCCTTCACCAGCCAGTCGTTCAGCGCACGGCAGAAGGCGGCCTGCATGTCCTCGGAAAACACCATCTGCACGGCGTAGAGCGGATTGCAGATGGCATGGCTGACCTGAAAAGGATCGAGCACATGGCGCTGCATGTCTTCCAGGCTCGCGCCCGGCTTGCCGCTCTCGGGACGCCAATCGGGGCGCGCCACGATCGGCGAGTTCTGCGGGTAGGATTGCGAGACGAGGTCCATCATGCCGCGCGTCGTCACCTGATCGCGCCAATAGTCGTTCAGGTACGGCAGCAGGCTGGTCAGATGCGGCACGGCCGGATGCACGTCGCAATCCACCCCGCCGGCGATCAGGGACGCCATCACGTCTCCTTCACGTTTCCTCGTCACGTCTTCTCGCGGTCGGCTTGGCCGCTCCGCCTTGTGTGCGCCATTCAAGCAGGCCTGACCGTCGCCCGCAACTCGGCCAAGGCAGCCAGCTTATGCTAGGAAGGCTGAGCTCGGTTGCGAGGGAATGAGAGGTCAAAGGGATGAAAGAGCTCGTCGGCATTGCTGAACAGGTTGCGGCGAAACTGATCGCGCGCAAACAGACCATTGCGGTCGCGGAATCCTCGACCGGCGGCCTGATTTCGGCCGGCCTGCTCGCGGTGCCCGGTGCATCCGCCTATTTCCTCGGTGGCGCGGTGGTCTACACCCGCGATGCCAGGCGCGTGCTGATGGATATTTCGGACGAAGGAATGAAGGGCTTCCGCTCCTCGTCGGAGCCATACGCAAAGCTGTTGGCCGAGCAGATGCGCAGCCGCTTCAATTGCGACTGGGGCCTGTCCGAGACCGGCGCCGCCGGCCCCACCGGCAACCGCTACGGCGACGCCGCCGGCCATAGCTGCATGGCGGTCGCGGGGCCGGCGGCGGAAGTGATCACGCTGGAGACGGGCGGCAATGACCGGCTTGCGAATATGCAAGTGTTTGCGACGACGGCGCTGAAGCTGCTGCTGAGGAAGCTATCGGAATAGCCACATCGTCGTTTGCGGACGAGAGAGCGGCGCCGTCTTACATCTCGTGTCGTCCAGGCGAAAGCCAGGACCCATAACCCCAAATGGAAATTGTTGCGGTCGGCGGGGCCGCAGCTTCTTCCAACAACATTCGATGGTGGTAATGGGTCCTGGCCTTCGCCAGGACGACGTTGGGGAGGCACGGTGCCTACCGCCCTAAATGCCGCATGAAGATCCGCACCACATACCCCTTGAACCGCGGCGCTTCGTCGTAAAGGTCCGATGCGATCCGTTCGATGGTCTCGCGCAGGGACAGGAATTGCGCCTGCCGCGCGCTGCTCTCGGTGCCCTGCATGCCTGCAAGTTCGTCCATCGCGGCGTCGGAGATCTGGCAGTGCACGACCTCGCCATCGTTCAGCATGGTGAAGCGAAAGGCCAGACGTTCGAGGTCGTGGCCGATAATCCTGTCGCGCGTCAGCGGCATCCAATTGTCCCGTTCGCGCCCCCGAACGGGACAATGCTGAAAATCTGACGCGTTGTCACCACCCGCGCCAGAGTGCATGGCCGTCATACGACGCTCTTCAACAGCGCGCTCCCGTCAGTCGGCCACGCTCCGGCGTCAGTAGACGAGCGCCGTACCGGACGGCTTGTCCAGTGCCGCGGCCAGCGATCTGTACTCATCGCAATCCGTCCCGCAGATGGATGCGATCCGGCCGAGGTGATAGAGCGCCTGCTCGCGGTTGCCCCGCTCGAGCTGCCACAGTCCGTAATATTGCCACGTCTGCACGTGGTTCGGATCTGCCCGCAAGGCGCGTTCGTACCAGACCTGCGACTGCTCGTAGTCGCCGAGCTTGCGATAGGAGTAGCCGATGAGGTTGGCGACGTTCGGATGGTCGTCATGGCCGAGCGACTTCAACTGCGCGATCGCGGTCGCATAGTCGTTACGCTCGTAGATGGTGTCATAGGCCACGCGGTAACCGGCAGCGAAAGCGGGATCGCCTATGCTGGACTGGTTGCCTTGCTTCTTGCCCTTCTGGGTCGCCTTGGTGCCCGGCCGCTTCGGATAGGTTGGCTGCGGCTTCTGATCCGAATAGGCGCCGGCGTAGGGATCGGTAGAACTGATGCTGCCGCCGCCTCCACCACCGCCGCCCCCGCCCGCGGCGAGCGCCGGCGAGCTCAACAGGGCTGCAGCAAATGTGCCGAGTGTGACGAGCCTGATCATCCCAGTGAACATCTCCGTCTCCTGTCCTGCTTCAAGCGGCCCCGGACGAATTGATAACCCTGCCTCGGCAGCGATATTCCAGGTGCTGTGTTCACGGAGACGTCAGCGTTCGTACGACAGTTCTGTTGTCCTTTACTGGAATGCCACTTCGGCAAAGCTTCTCAGCTTTCGCGAATGCAGGCGCTCCGACTCCTGCTGTTTGAGCCGCTCCAGCGCCTTCAGGCCGATCTCGAGATGCTGGCCGACGCGGCGGCGGTAGAATTCGCTGGCCATGCCCGCGAGCTTGATCTCGCCGTGCAGCGGCTTGTCGGACACGCAGAGCAGCGTGCCGTAGGGGACGCGGAAGCGATAGCCGTTGGCGGCGATCGCGGCCGATTCCATGTCGAGTGCGACCGCGCGCGATTGCGACAGGCGGCGGATCATCTCAGGGCCTGAGATCTCCCAGTTGCGGTTGTCGACGCTCGCGACCGTGCCGGTGCGCATCAGGCGTTTGAGCTCGAAGCCTTCGAGGCCCGTGACGTCCTCGACCGCCTCCTCGAGCGCGACCTGCATCTCGGCGAGCGCCGGGATCGGCACCCAGAGCGGCAGCTCGCGGTCGAGCACGTGGTCCTCGCGCACGTAACCATGGGCGAGGACATAGTCGCCGAGCCGCTGCGTGTTGCGCAGGCCCGCGCAATGGCCGAGCATCAGCCAGGCGTGCGGGCGCAGCACCGCGACGTGGTCGGTGACGTTGCGCGCATTGGACGGGCCGGTGCCGATGTTGATCAGGCTGATGCCGCGATAGCCGGGCTCGACCAGATGGAAGGCCGGCATCTGCGGCGTGCGTGTCGGCGCGTCCCCGCTCGTCGCGCCCCCGCTCCGCGTGATCACGTTGCCGGGCGCGACGAAGGCGTCGAGGCCGGCCTCGCCGGACTGAAGCCGCTGCTGGCAGAGCTGCGCGAAGGCATCGACATAGAACTGGTAGTTGGTGAAGATCACGAAGTTCTGGAAGTGCTCGGGATCGGTGCCGGTGTAGTGATAGAGCCGGCGCAGCGAGTAATCGACCCGGGCGGCCCGAAACAGGGACAGCGGCTCCGGCGCGCCGGGCTGGAGCTCGAAGGTGCCGTCCGCAATCGAATCGTCCATGGTGGCGAGATCGGGCACATCGAACGCGTCGCGCAGCGATCGCGTCACAAGGGAATTCTCGCCGGTGGTGATGGCGGCTTCGATGTTGATGTCGCGGCGATAGGCGAAGTGGATCGGGATCGGCTCCGCCGACTCGCCGATCTCGACGGGTACGCCGTGGTTCTGGATCAACAGGCCGATCTGCTCGGTGAGATAGCTGCGGAACAGATCCGGTCGCGTCACGCTGGTCTCGTGCACGCCGGGGCCGGCGACGAAGCCGTAGGAGAGACGCGAATCCAGCCGCGCATACGTCGCGGTGGTGAGGCGGACGAAGGGGTAGTAGGCCCGCGCCCGCGTCGTGATCGCTTCGCCGCCGACATAGGCCTCGAACCGGTCGCGCAGGAATTTCGTATTGCGTTCGTATATCTCTTCGAGCCGTGCGACGGCCGCGGACGCGTCGGAGAAGGATTCGGTGGCGATGGAGGGCGGGGATTGCATGGTTCGAACGCCGGGTTCGTGGGGCTTGAGTCGAACTATAGCAAGACGCAGCCAAGCCGTCATTGCGAGCGCAATGACGAGTTGGGGGTGACGCGCCGCCGCGCGTCACTTCTCCCGGAAGGCCCGCATCAACTGGTCGTGCAGCGGCTTCATCAGATAGGACAGCATGGTGCGGTCGCCGGTCTGGACGAAGGCTTCCACGGGCATGCCGGGGATCAGCTTGGAATCGCCGAGCCGGACGACCTCTTCGGCCGGCAGCGAGACGCGGATGGTGTAGTAGCTCTGGCCGGTACGCTGGTCGGTGGTGACGTCGGGCGAGACGCGGCTGACGACGCCGTTGAGCTCGGGCGTGGTGCGCTGGTTGAATGCGGACAGGCGCAGCAGCGTCTTCTGGCCGATCTGGAGCTTGTCGATATCGACCGGATTGACCTTGGCCTCGACCTGGAGATCGTCGGCCTGCGGCACGATCAGCATCAGCGCATCACCGGCGGTGACGACGCCGCCGACGGTGTGCACGGTCGATTGCAGCACCATGCCGTCCTGCGGCGCGCGGATGTCGACGCGGCGGAGCTGGTCCTCGGCGGCGACCTTGCGCTCGATCAGCTCGCCGATCTTGTCGTTGGTCTCGCGCAAATCCTTGGAGACCTCGCTCACCATGTCCTTGTCGACCTGGATGATCTGAAGCTCGGTCTCGGTGATCTTGCCCTTGGCCTGCGCCCGCGAGGCGATGTACTGCGCCCGCTCGCCGTTGAGGCGAGCGCTGTCGCGCTCGAGCGTGGTCAGGCGCGAGATCTGCACGAGATGCTTCTCGTAGAGATCGCGCACGCCGGTGAGCTCCTGCTGCACCAGCGAGATTTCCTTGTCCTTGGCCCGCTCCTGCGCGGAGAGACCCTCGATCTCCTCGTTGAGCTGCTGGATGCGCTCGCGGAGCTGCGCCTTCTGGCCGGCACGGCCGTTGACGCGGACGTCGAACAGCTTGGTTTCGGCGGAGAGCAGCGTCTTGACGTCGTAATCGTTGCCGCGATCGAGCAGCGATTGCGGGAAATCGATCCTGTCGATACCGCGCTGCTCGGCCTGGAGCCGTGCCGCGCGCGCCAGCGCGGCGTCGAGATTCTTGGTGACGATGGCGAGGTTCGCCTTGGTGACGGTGTCGTCGAGCCGCACCACCACGTCGCCGGCCTTGACCACGTCGCCGTCGCGGGCGCGCAGCTCGCCGACCACGCCGCCGGTCGGGTGCTGCACCTTCTTGACGTTGGATTCGACCACGACCTGGCCCGGTGCGATCAGCGCCCCCGAGATCTGCACCGTGGCCGCCCAGCCGCCGAGGCCGACGACCAGGACCAGCACGATCCCGAGCCCGAGCATCAAGTGAAACTTGATGGAATCCCGCACGGTCTTCTTGGCGGCGGGCTTGCCGCCACCGATCGCCATCGTGCTCATGACTTTGTGCTCATGACTTGGCCACTCCGCCCTCACTGACGACCTTGATCGGTGCCGGCGGCGTCACGCGCGGCTGGAGCACCTGGGCGAGCACCTGCTCCTTCGGGCCGAAGGCCTGCATGCGGCCGTCGCGCAGCACCAGGATCTGGTCGACCGCCTCGACGCCGATCGGCCGATGCGCCACCACGACGACGATAGCGCCGCGCTCGCGGGCGGCGCGGATGGCGCGGGTCAACGCCTCGTCGCCTTCGGTGTCGAGATTGGAATTGGGCTCATCGAGCACGATCAGGAACGGATTGCCGTAGAGCGCGCGCGCCAGCGCCACGCGCTGCGCCTGGCCTGCGGACAGCGCGCCACCCTGCTCGCCGACCTGCGTGTTGTAGCCCTCGCGCATCTTGATGATCATCTCGTGCACGCCGGCCTCCTTGGCCGCGGCGATGATGCCGTCGGAGGTGGCCTCGGGGTCGAAGCGGCTGATGTTCTGCGCGATAGTGCCGCCGAACAGTTCCACGTCCTGCGGCAGATAGCCGATGTGCCGGCCGAGCATGTCCGATGACCATTGGTCGAGCGCCGCGCCGTCGAGCCGCACCTTGCCGCGCACCGGCTGCCAGACGCCGACCAGCGCGCGGATCAGCGAGGATTTGCCGGAGCCGCTCGGCCCGATCACGCCGAGACCGTTGCCGGCGGCGAGCGCGAAGGTGATGTCCTGCACGATGAGGCGCTGATCGCCCGGCGGAACCATGGCGACGCCCTCGACCGAGAGCCGGCTGGTGGGCGCCTGCAACTGGGTCGGCATCGTCTGCGCCGGCATCTGCTCCAGCAGGCGGGTCAAGCGCTGCCAGCTCTGGCGGGCCGCGACGAAGGATTTCCAGTGCGCGATGGCGAGATCGACCGGCGCCAGCGCGCGGGCCGACAGGATCGAGCCCGCGATGATGATGCCGGCGGTCGCCTCCTGGTGGATGACGAGATAGGCGCCGACCGCGAGCACGGCGGATTGCAGCATCATGCGCAGCACCTTGGCGACCGCGCCGAGGCCGCCGGCGACGTCGCTCGCACGCTGATTGCCGACGAGATATTTTTCGTTGGCCTCGCTCCAGCGCTGGTTCATCCGGCTGGTCATGCCCATCGACACCATCACTTCGGCATTGCGACGGCTGGAGGCGGCGAGATCGTTGCGCTGGGCCGCAAGCCCCATCGCATCCTTCGCCGGCTGGCGGGACATGAACTCGGTGACCACCGTCAGCCCGACCAGGATGATGGCGCCGACCAGCGCGGTCACGCCGATCATGACGTGGAAGGCGAAGCAGATGGCGAGATAGAGCGGCAGCCAGGGCAGATCGAAGAACGCGCTCGGTCCCATGCCGCCGAGGAAGGAGCGGACATTGTCGAGGTCGCGCAGCGGCTGGAGGCCCTCGTTGCGGCTGCCGATCAGCAGCGGCAGGCGCACGACGGTGTCGAACACGCGCTTGTTCAGGGCCTCGTCGAGCGCGGTGCCGATCCGCCCCAGGATCCGGTTGCGGATCATGTCGAGCACGCCCTGCGCCGCGTAGAGGAAGCTGGCGATGATGATCAGGCCGACCAGCGTCGGAATGCTGCGGCTCGGCAGCACCCGGTCGTAGACCTCCAGCATGAAGATCGACCCGGTCAGATAGAGCAGGTTGATCATGCAGCTCATCAGGCCGACGCCGACGAATGCCGTGCGACAAGCGCGCAGCGCGTCAGCGAGCTCCGAACGGCGAACGCCAGGGACGGCTGCCATCAGTCTGGTCTCTTTCGGGTAAGGGGCAAAGCCCCTGATTTCAAAGGCAATTTCAGGAGTAATTGACCCGGATTAACATCGCGTTTTCGCCCCTCGTCCAACGCGGCTGAATCAACCCGATCCCCTGTGGGGGCACATCACCCCCTGATGGCCCGGCGCGCAAGTCCGGAATCTCACAGTCTTGCGGCTTTTTCTTGCAGATATGTCACCTCTCCCCGGGCGGGGAGAGGTCGAAAGTTAGGTCAAGGCGCCGCTAGAACCGGCCGCCGCCGCGGACCAGCCGCACCACGAGCAGCAGGATGACCGCGCCGATAGCGGAATAGACGATTTCTGACACGAGCCCAGTGCCGATACGAATGCCGAGCTTCGGGAACAGGAAGCTGGCCACAAACGCGCCGGCGATGCCGATCACGATGTCGCCGATGATGCCGAAACCGGCGCCCCGCACCACCTTGCCGGCCAGCCAGCCGGCGACCAGGCCGACGAACAGAATGACGAGCAGGCCTTCATTGGAAATGTACATAAGTGAGGTCCCTCTCCGTGAACGGGGCCATGGAACCGGAACCGGGATGAATGGGGTCTGAATGCTGGTCGGCTCGCCCTCGGTGGGGCGTCTAAACAAAAAACTCGAAAACAACCCCATGCACAGTAGAACGGACCTTGGCCGAGCGCGCTCGGTGAATTGTGACAAGCCGGTGTTGCCGCAGAGGAATTCCGAAGTGGCGCGCGTTTGGAAAGTGAGGGACGCAAACTCTCTCATTCCCTCCCCCTTGCGGGCGAGGGGCAGGGAGAGGGGTAGCCGCGGGCGCGGGCGGCTTTTCACCTCTCCCCGCTTGCGGGGAGAGGTCGGATCGCATCGCAAGATGCGATCCGGGTGAGGGGGTACAGGTCTCTCGACATGGTCATGCGCGGAGAGAGGCCCCTCACCCCAACCCTCTCCCCGCAAGAGCGGGGCGAGGGAGCGCACCGTCCCGGGAGCGACAGCTCGCCAGCGCTACGACGCCGTCACCGGCTCCGCCAGCACGCACCTTGCCGCCCGGCCTGGTCCCACCTCCACATTCGCAGGCAGTTGCTCCAGGCAGCGCGGCTGGGCGGCGGCGCAGCGGGGGGCGAAGGAGCAATTGTGGGGCTTTTCGGCCAGCGACGGCGGGGTGCCCGGGATGGTTTCGAGGCGCTGCCCCCGCTTGGCGCCGTGGATGGTGGAGGCGAGCAGGCCCTTGGCATAGGGGTGCACCGGCGTGCGGACGATGTCACGCAAGGTTCCCTGCTCCACGATCTGGCCGGCATACATCACCGCGACGCGGTCGCAGATCTCGATGGCGACGCCGATGTCGTGGGTGACGAAGATGACGGACATGCCGAACTCGCGCTGCAGCTCGCGCAGCAGCAGCAGGATCTGGATCTGCACGGTGGCATCGAGCGCGGTGGTCGGCTCGTCCGCGAGCAGGATCTTTGGCCGGCAGGCGAGCGCCAGCGCGATCATCGCGCGCTGACGCATGCCGCCGGACATTTCGTGCGGATAGGCATCGAGCCGCCGTTTTGCGGAAGGAATGCGCACGACCTCGAGCATTTCGAGCGCGCGTGCCCTTCCTTCCGCATAAGACTTGCCTTCGTGGCGCACCACGCTTTCGGCGATCTGCGCGCCGATGGTGTAGACCGGATCGAGCGCGAGCGCCGGCTCCTGAAAGATCATCGAGACGGTCTGGCCGCGGAACGACGAGAGCTCCTCGTCGTTCATCGCGAGCACGTCGCGGCCCATCACGTTGACCTTGCCCGTGATCTGCGTGCGCTTCTTCGGCAGCAGCCGCATCAGCGCACGCAGGGTCACGCTCTTGCCGGAACCGGATTCGCCGAGCAGGCCCAGCACCTCGCCGTCTCCCAGCGAGAGGCTGAGATCGTTCACGGCATAGACCGTGCGCTCGCCGGTGAAGCGGATGTTGAGGCCTGAGATCTCGACGAGCTTTGTCATGACGGCAGTTTGGGTACCCGATCGTGATAGTCGGTGACGCGCTGGAACGCCGCGCCGATGGTGAGCAGGGTCGCTTCATCGAAGGAGCGGCCGATCAACTGCATGCCAACAGGCAGCCCGCTTTTGGTGAAGCCGGACGGTACGGTCAGCGACGGCAGGCCGAGGAAATTCACCGGGCGGGTGAACAGCGTCAGCCGCTGCACCATGGCCGGCGCATTCGGGCCGCCGCCGACATCGCTCTCCTCGATGGTCGGCGCCGGCACCGGCGAGGCCGGCGCGATGATCGCGTCGACACCAGCGGTCGCGGCGTTGTGGGCGGCAAGCGCGGGACCGCGCCAGCGCATCGCTTCGAGATAGGTGATGGCGGGAACGGCGAGACCGTTCTGCAGCCGCATCAAGACCTGCGGTCCATAATCCTGCGGACGCTCGATCATCCAGCGCTTGTGAAAGGCGGCGGCTTCCGCCGCGAGCACGAGCTGGCTCGCCGAAGACAATTGCCGCTGGTCCGGCAGCTCGACCTTGACGATGTCGGCGCCCTCGCGCTTGAGCACCGCGATGGTCTCGTCCAGCACGCGCGCGACCTCGCTGTCGAGATCGTCGACGTAGAACGACGCGGGCACGCCGATCTTGAGGCCTTTCAGCGAACCCTTGGTCGCGCCGACATAGTCGGACAGCGGCTCATGGCTCGCGGTCGAATCCTCGGGATCGGGACCGGCCATTAGCGCCAGCAGCAGCGCGCAGTCCTCGGCGGTGCGGGCGAGCGGCCCGACCGTGTCGAGCGATTGCGACAGCGGCATCGCGCCGGCGCGGCTGACGCGGCTCCAGGTGGTCTTGAGGCCGGTGACGCCGCAGAAATGTGCGGGCATGCGGATTGAACCGCCGGTATCGGAGCCCAGCGCCGCAAAGGTCAGCCGCGCGGCCACCGCCGAGCCGGAGCCCGACGACGAGCCGCCGGTGATATGCGCGACGTTCCAGGGATTGCGCACCGGACCGTAATGGGCGTTGTGGCCGGTCGGTCCATAGGCGAATTCGGCGAGATGCAGCGTGCCGAGCCGGACCTGGCCCGCATCCTTCAGCCGCTGCAAGGCGGTGGAGGTCGTCGTCGCGACGAAATCGCGGCGGATCAGCGAGCCGCAGGTCGAGACCTTGCCGGCATCGTAATACATGTCCTTGTGCGCGAGCGGCACGCCATGCAGCGGACCGCGCACTTCGCCCTTGGCCAGCTCGGCATCGGCGGCCTCGGCTGCTTTCAGCGCCGCCTCCGCCTCGATCGACATGAAGGCGTTGAGATGCGGCTGCCACTGCGCGATGCGGTGCAGCAGCGCGCGCGTCACCTCATGCGAGGACACCTGCTTCATCGCGATCGCACGCGCGACCTCGGTGAGCGTCATCAATGCCGGTTCGGTGCTCATTTCGACACCTTCGCCGTCTGCGCGAGCACGTAAGAAGCCGGCTCGAGGTCGAATGGCAGCGTGCCGGCGATGGCGGCAAAGCCTTCGAAGGCCGGCCCGATGGAGTTGGAGATGCGTGTTGCGATCTCGTCATCCACGGGAACGCCGGCAACTAGCGCGATCGGCTTGATCTCTTTTGGTGTCGGTCTCGTCATGCGATTTCCCCTGCGGGCGCGCGGCTATGGCCTGACCCCGGAATGGCCATGTAGCACGCGGCCTCGTGGCCCATTGTATCGACCGCGGTGAGCTTTGGCGCTGCATTTGCGCAGAGCGGCTCCGCAAATGCGCAGCGCGTGTGGAAGCGGCAGCCCGACGGCGGATCGATCGGATTGGGCGGATCGCCGGTGATCGGCGGCTTTTCGGTACGCCTGTCAGGATCGGAGGACGGCATCGCCGCCAGCAGCGCGCGCGTATAGGGATGCGCCGGCTGGTCCCAGACCTGGTCGACCGGGCCGAGCTCGACGACCTCGCCGAGATACATCACCAGCACACGATCGCTGATGTAGCGCACGACGTTGAGATCGTGGCTGATGAAAAGATAGGTCAGGCCGAATTCGCGCTTGAGATCGGCCAAGAGATTGAGCACCTGCGCCTCGACGGATTTGTCGAGCGCGGAGACGGCTTCGTCCAAAATCACCAACCGCGGCGACAGCGCCAGCGCCCGCGCGATATTGACGCGCTGGCGCTGGCCGCCGGAAATCTCGTGCGGATAGCGGTTGGCGAAGTTTTCCGGGCGCAGGCCGACCTTGCCGAGCAGCTCGCGCGCCAGCGCCCGCGCCGTGCCATCGGCCATGCCGTGGACTTTCGGGCCAAAGGCGATGGATTCCTCGATGGTGAGGCGCGGATTGAGCGAGGCATAAGAGTCCTGGAACACCATCTGCATGCCGCGGCGCAGCTCGCGCAGCGACAGCGCCTGACCGACGGTCATGCCGTCATAGATGATGTCGCCGGTATCGCGCGGCATCAGATGCATCAGGAGGCGCGCGGTGGTGGACTTGCCGCAGCCGGATTCACCGACGATGCCGACGGTCTCGCCCTTGGCGACAGAGAAGGAGACGTTGTCCACGGCGCGCACGGTGCGTTTCGCGGCGAACAACCCGCCGCGGACGGGGAAATGCTTGGTCAGGCCGTTGACCTGGAGCAGCGGCTGCGCGACGCCGCCAAGATCTTCGATCGGCTCAAGCATGGCGACGGAAGCGTTGGTTTCGCTCATGGCCTAGTTCCTGATGTCCATGGCGCTGCGCAGGCCGTCCGAGAGAAGGTTGAAGCAGATCGAGACCGCGAAGATCATCGCGCCGGGAAGCGCGGCGACCCAGGGATTGACGTAGATCGCGGTGCGCAGCGTATTCAGCATCAGCCCCCATTCCGGCTCCGGCGGCTTGGTGCCGAGGCCAAGGAAGGAGAGGCCGGCGGCCAGGATCATCGAGACCGAGATCAGGCTGGTGGCATAGACGAAGATCGCGCCCAGCACGTTGCCGAGGATGTGCACGCGCATGATCGTGAAGGCCCCGGCACCGGAGGCGCGCGCGGCCTCGACGAAATCCATGTTGCGCACGCCGGTGGTGACACTCTCGGCAACGCGGGTGATCTGCGGCACGAACACGATGGTCAATGCCACGATGGAGTTGAGGATGCCGGCGCCGAGCGCGCCGGAGATGGCGATGGCGAGCAGCACCGACGGGAAAGCGTAGAACACGTCCACGGTGCGCATGATCGCGGTGTTGAGCTTGCCGCCGACATAGCCGGCAATGATGCCAAGCGAGGTGCCGATGCAGAAGGCAAGGATCACGGGCAGGATGCCGATGACCAGCGACAGCCGCCCGCCATAGATCAGCCGTGCCAGCATGTCGCGGCCGAGCTCGTCGGTGCCGAGCGGGTAGCCGACCGTGCCGATATGCCGAAGGCGGCGGATCATCGAGCCCTTGTAGGGGTCTTCCAGGCCGAGCCATGGCGCCAGGATCGCGGACAGGAAGATCAGCAGCAGCACCAGCGCGCAGGCCATGCTGACCTTGTCGCGCACGATGCGGCGGCCGACGGTGGCCCAATAGCCGCGCGCCTTGGTGGCGGGCGCGGCCTGCAGCGCGGCGTCGGCAGTGGCGGACAACGGAAGCTCGCTCATCGGCTAGCCCCGCTTGATGCGCGGATCGATCGCGGCTTGCGCGATATCGACCAGCAGATTGAGGAAGACGAAGAACAGCGCGAGGATCAGGATCGTGCCCTGCAGCAGCGGCAGGTCGCGCTGGAAGATCGCCGAGTTGAGCAGGAAGCCCGAGCCCGGCCAGGAGAACACGGTTTCGATCAGGATCGAGCCGCCGAGCATGTAGCCGAGCTGAAGCCCCATCACCGCGAGCGCGGTGGGCGCGGCGTTCTTGATGACGTGACGGAACACGCCGGTTTCGTGCAGGCCTTTTGCGCGCAGGGCCTCGACGAAGTCCTGGCTGAGGATGTCGCCGGTGAGCGCGCGCACGGTGCGGGTGACGATGCCCATCGGAATCACCGACGTGGTGATCGCCGGCAGCACGAGATATTTCAGGTGCGCCCAGTCCCACGCCCAGGAGTTGGAGCCGTTGGGCCCGGCGCCGACCGCGGGCAGCCAGTTCAGCTGCACCGAGAAGATAATGACCAGCACCATGCCGAGCCAGTAATGCGGCACCGAGACGCCGGCGATGGCAAAGGAGGTCGCGACCTTGTCGATCCAGGTCTCGCGGAAATAGCCCGCGATCAGGCCGAGCAGGATGCCCATGGTGAAGCCGATGATGGCGGCGGCAATCGCGAGCGTGACGGTGTTGCCGACCGCGCGCATGACCTCGGCGAGCACGGGGCGCCCCGTCGCGATGGAATTGCCGAGATCGCCATGAAGGGCACGGAGCAGCCAAAGCCCGAACTGCACCGGCAGCGGCCGGTCGAAGCCGTAGGCGGCGCGCAGCTGCGCCGCGAGCTCCTGCGAAGCGTCGGCCGGCAGCACGGCGACGAGCGGATCGCCCGGCGTGATGTGCACGAGCAGAAAGCACACCAGCGCGACGCTGATGACGATCGGGACGACATAGACGATGCGTCTGGCGGTATAGGCGAGCACGTCGGATTCTTTCTTCCCTTCTCCCCTTGTGGGAGAAGGTGGCGCGAAGCGCCGGATGAGGGGTTCTATCCGCGGTTACAGCATTATCGAATGAGAGAGAGGGTCACTCGCGGAGAGAGACCCCTCACCCGGCTTCGCTATCGCGAAGCCACCCTCTCCCACAAGGGGAGAGGGTACAGCGTGCGTGTGGCGCGAACTACTGCATCGACACCAGCGAGAAGTCGATGAACCAGCTCTTCGGCTGCACGACGCCTGTGACCTTCGGGCTGATGGCGCGGGGGCCGACGTCGTGGGCGACGTAGAGGAAGGCGGCGTCGTCGACGGAGGCCGCGTGCAGCTCGGCGAGCGCGGCATCACGCGCGGCGGGATCGAAGGTCTGGCGCGCCTTCTTCACCAGCTCGTCGAACTTGGGATTGTTGATGAAACCCCAATTGTTCGAGACCGGCGGCGCCATGCCCGATTGCAGGAAGCGCACCAGTGCGAAGAACGGGTCCATCGCCGCATAGGTGACGTTGGTCGCGTTGGAGCCGTTGGCCGAGGGATCCTTGGCGCCGCGGCGCCAGTTGGTGAACAGCGTGTTCCACTCGATGACGTCGAGCTTCACGTCGAAATAGCATTCGGCGAGCGCCTGCTGGAGATATTCGTTCATCGGCAGCGGCTGCATCTGGCCCGAGCCGGAGGCCGAGGTCTGGATCTTCACCTCGAGCTTCTTGTTCGGGCCGAAGCCGGCCTCCTGCATCAGCTTCTGCGCGGCCGCCTTGTCATACTTGATCTCGAAAGCCGGCTTGCCGCGCCAGGGATGGCCGGGCTCGAAGGTGCCGGTCGCAGGCACCATCAGGCCGGCGAGCAGGCCGTCCTTGAGGCCTTCGCGATCGACGCAGAGGTTGGCCGCCTTGCGCACGCGGATATCGTTCCAGGGCGAGCCTTCGATGCGCGAGAACTGCCACGGCCAGACATGCGGCTGCTCGTTCGCATAGAGCTTGAAGCCGCGCTGCTTGAGCTCGGGCAGCGCGTCCGGCGCGGGCGCCTCGACCCAATCGACCTGCCCGGAGAGCAGCGCCGCGGTGCGGGCGTTCGCCTCCGGCATCGGCAACAGCACCATCTTGTCGACCTTGGGCACGCGCGCCTTGTCCCAATAGCTCGCATTCTTGACCAGCTCGAGCCGCTCACGCGGGGTGAAGCTCGCCATCTTCCACGGGCCGGTGCCCGCGGCATCCTTCGCAAAGGCAGTCCAGGCGGCCTGCGACTTGGCCTTGGCGTCGGCGCCTTCCGCCTTGTCATAGAAATGCTGCCACTTCGCCGGGCTCGCCATGAACAAATTGGTGAGGTTGATCGGCAGGAAGCTGTCGGGCTCCTTGGTGGTGAGCTCGACCGTCATGTCGTCGATCTTCTTCGCCGAGGCGAGCGTCGGCATGCGCGAGGCCGTGACGCCGACCTGGCTGGCGTCGAATTGCGGCGCATCCTGCTTCAGCACCTTCTCGACGTTCCACACCACGGCGTCCGCATTGAACGGCGAGCCGTCATGGAAGGTGACGCCGGGGCGCAACTTGAAGGTCCATTTGGTCTTGTCGGCATCGTCGACCTTCCACTCGGTCGCAAGGCCCGGGATCACCACGCTCGGCTTGTCGGCGGAGGACAGGTCCCAGCCGGTCAGCGCGTCATACATGGTGAGGCCGGTGAAGCGGTTGCCTTCAAAGCCCTGATCGGGCTGGCCCAGCGTGCGCGGAATATCGGCAGCGGTCATGCCGATGCGCAGCACCGTTTCCGCGCTGGCCACACGCGGCCATGCGGCGGCACTGCCGAGCGCCAGCAACGCGATCAGCGCCGCGCGGGTCTTGTTGTTCTTGATCAGCATCGTCTCAGTCCTCTTCCGGCTTTCAGTGACTAATTTTGATGCAATCGCATGCAATGGCTGTGCCAATGGGGAAACTTTTTCTGCAAATTGCCCCTGCGACGACAAGTCTTTGTGATCGCACGTCTGCGGAGGCACGTCGCTGCCTATTCTGGCATCAAGATTGCAAGTTTGGCCCCGAAATCTCCTGGGAGCTTTGGGCCATGCGTATCCGACTAACGACCTGTTTCGCCGTGCTTGCGCTGGCGATTTCCGCGATCTCGGCGCGCGCCGAAACGGTGGTGCGCTACGGCATCTCGATGGCGGACATTCCGCTGACGACCGGCCAGCCCGATCGCGGCGCCGGCGCCTATCAGTTCACGGCCTACACGATCTACGATCCGCTCGTCGCCTGGGAGATGGACGTCGCCGATCGTCCCGGCAAGCTGGTGCCGGGCCTCGCGACCGAATGGAAGGTGGACGATGCCGACAAGACCAAATGGCGCTTCACGCTGCGCAAGGGTGTGAAGTTTCACGACGGCAGCGAGTTCAACGCCGATGCCGTGATCTGGAATCTCGACAAGGTGCTCAACGACAAGGCGCCGCAATTCGACAAGCGGCAGAGCGCGCAGGTGAAGACCCGCCTGCCATCCGTCGCAAGCTACGCCAAGATCGACGATTCCACGGTGGAGATCACCACCAAGACGGTTGATTCCTTCTTTCCCTATCAGATGCTGTGGTTCCTGGTCTCGAGCCCGGCGCAGTACGAGAAGCTCGGCAAGGACTGGGACAAGTTCGCCAGCGAGCCCTCCGGCACCGGCCCGTTCAAGCTGACCAAGCTGGTGCCGCGCGAGCTTGCGGAGCTGACCAAGAATCCGGACTACTGGAACAAGAAGCGCATCCCCAAGGTCGACAAGCTGGTGCTGGTGCCGATGCCCGAAGCGCTGACGCGCACCAACGCGTTGCTCGCCGGGCAAGTCGACCTGATCGAGACGCCGGCGCCGGACGCCGTGCCGCAGTTGAAGGCGGCCGGCATGAAGCTCGTCGACAACGTCACGCCGCATGTCTGGAATTATCATCTGAGCGTGCTGCCGGGCTCGCCCTGGACCGACATCCGCTTGCGCAAGGCGCTGAACCTTGCGATCGATCGTGAGGCCGTGGTCGGCCTGATGAACGGCCTGGCAAAACCCGCCAAGGGCCAGGTCGATCCGTCGAGCCCGTGGTTCGGCAAGCCGACCTTCGAGCTGAAATACGACCTTGCGGCGGCGAAGAAGCTGGTCGAGGAAGCCGGCTACTCCAAGGCCAAGCCGCTCAAGACCACCTTCATCATCGCGCAGGGCGGCACCGGCCAGATGCTGTCGCTGCCGATGAACGAGTTCTTGCAGCAGAGCTTCAAGGAGATCGGCATCGACATCGACTTCAAGGTCGTCGAGCTCGAGACGCTCTACACGCATTGGCGCAAGGGCGCGGCCGACGAGATGAACGCCGGCATCACCGCCAACAACATCGCCTATGTCACCTCCGACCCGCTCTACGCCATCGTCCGCTTCTTCCATTCCGGCCAGATCGCGCCGGTCGGCGTCAACTGGGGCGGCTACAAGAACCCGAAGGTCGACGCGCTGATCGACGAGGCCAAGCAGACCTTCGACAGCGCCAAGCAGGATGAGTTGCTCGCCCAGGCGCACGCGCTGATCGTCGATGACGCCGCGCTGGTCTGGGTCGTCCACGACACCAACCCGCATGCGCTGTCGCCTAAGATCAAGCAGTTCGTGCAGGCGCAGCACTGGTTCCAGGACCTGACGACGATCGGGGTGGAGTGAGGGCAATCTACCGCGTCAAACACCCCTGTCGTCCCGGGCAAGCGTCAGCGCAGACCCGGGACCCATAGCCACAGGGAGATGTTTGGCGAAGACTCGGGTTGCCGATCTCGCGCCGCAACTCCTCCCTGGGATTATGGGTCCCGGATCGGCGCGCGCTTGAGGCGCGCTTGTCCGGGACGACAGCGAATGTGTGCCCCCTACTTCGTCAGCAGCGCGTATGCCCCGTTCCAGCCTTCCGCCGGCGGATTGAGCTGGAATTCCTTGATGCGGATTTCATAAAGCTTGAACAGCTTTTCCAGCGTGTCGGCGTCCTCGCTGCGACGGCCGCGCTCGATGGCGTCCAGCGCGCCCTGCCAGTCGCGGTTGCGGTAGCAGCCGAGCATCTCGATGGTGACGTTGCGCAGGCGCTGGAAGGAGCCTGAATGCATCACGTCCTCGCGGCCGGCGACGGCGTAGATCACCTCCGGCTCGGTCTTGCCCTTGACCATGATGAAGTCGAGCTCGAGGATCGCGAACTTGTCCTTGGCGGCGAGCGCGGTCCTGGAGCCGACGATGATCGGGAAACCGTATTCCTTCGACTGTCCCTCCAGGCGCGAGGCCAGGTTCACGCTGTCGCCGAGCACCGAATAATTCTTCTTCAGGTCGGAGCCCATGTTGCCGACCACGCCGATGCCGGTGTTGAGGCCGATGCCGACATTGAGCGGGATGTAGACGTGGCCGCCGTCGGCGGCCTCCTCCTCGCGCTCCTTGTTGACCGCGTCGATCCGCTCCAGCATCTGGATCGCAGCCTCGCAGGCGTTGACCTCGTGCTCGGCATCGTCGAGCGGCGCGTTCCAGAACGCCATGATGGCGTCGCCCATGTACTTGTCGATATAGCCCTTCTGATCGATGATCACGTCGGTCAGCGGCGTCAGGAAGCGGTTCATCAGCGTGATGAGACCTTGCGGATCGTGCTTGTAGCTCTCCGAGATCGTGGTGAAGCCGCGCACGTCGGAGAACATGATCGTCATCTCGCGCTCCTCGCCGCCGAGCACGAGCTTTTCCGGCGACTGCGCCAGCTGTTCGACCAGAACCGGCGACATGTACTGCGCGAACATGCCTCGGATCTGCACGCGCTGGCGCTGCTCGCGCACGAAGCTGGCGAAGATCAGCGTCAGGTAGATCGCGGTGGTCGACAGCAGCGGGTAGGTGAAGTCGATGAGGTAGCGGTACTGCGCGTAGAAGAACCAGGACACGCCGACCAGGATGGCGGCGAACATCGCGCCCGCAAGCACGAGGCGTACCGGGCCGAGGTTCGGCGTGAAGATGATGACGAGCAGGCCGATGACAAGCGCGGCGATCAATTCGACGCCGAGCGCGTAGTTCGGCTGGGAGATCACCGCGCCGCTCAGCACGCTCTCCAGCACCTGGGCATGGATCTCGACGCCCGGCATGGTCGAGGACACCGGCGTGGTCTTGATGTCGTTGAGCCCGACCGCGGAGGTGCCGACCAGCACCAGCTTGCCGGCGATCTTGGCGGGCGGCACGGTGTTGTCGAGCACGTCGGCCGCCGAGACGTAGATCGAGGGATCCTGGCGAGCGTAATGCACCCAGAGCTGGCCGTTTCTGTCGGTCGGTATCTCGACGCCCTTGAGGCGCACGCCCCGCACGCCGGTCTTGTCGGTCCGGACCAGCAGCGTCGGCGTTCCCGTGATGACGCGCAGGATCTCGAGGCTGAGCGAGGGCATGACCATGCCCTGCGCGCGCATGATCATCGGCACGCGGCGGATCAATCCGTCGCGCTCGGTCTTGATCGAAAACAGGCCACGGCCCGCCGCAACCTTCTCGATGACGGGCACGTTGCGCAGGAGGCCCGGGAATTCGAACAGAAAGCGTTCGGCACCGTCCTCGCCGACCGTCGCGACGCCGGTGAAGGGGAGCTCCTTGTCGATCTCCGACGAGATCGCCCGCTGCCCGGTCTCGCCCAGCACCACGCGCGAGCGCTTGATAGCATCGGCAAGGATCTGGTCATTGGTCGGCAGCTCGCGCAGCTTGGCGCGGGTGGCATCGTCCAGATAGCGCATCTGGCTCGCGACCAGATCCGGGTTGAGCCGGTCGGCTTCCGAGAACACCACGTCGAAACCGATCGCGACCGCGCCGTTGCTGGTGAGGTTCTGGATCAAATCGGCGATCCGCGTCCGCGGCCACGGCCACTGCCCGAGCCTGGCGAGGCTCTTGTCGTCGATGTCGACGATGGTGACCGGCCGCGCCGTCTTGTGGCGCGGATCGATCAGCTGAAACATGTCGAAGGTGCGCAGCCGCAATTCCTGGATCGGCGGCGGATCCCAGAGCCGGGCGCCGGCGAAGACGACCAGCAGCGCCAGGCACATCAGCCGCGCAAGGCCAAGCTTCCGCGCAAACCACCGCCGGAGGATCTTGAGACGTTTCATATCGCCTGAATTTCCCGCAGCTCTTCTTCGTCCGATGTTCGGGCGACAATACGCAATCAGCTACATCTTTGATACCGGAATCCGCCGCGAACGAGGCGCCGTAGCCGAACCGGGGGAATGACCGTCAGGCATGGTTCGCGACGATGAAATCACCGGCATGCAGGCTGCTCGCCACGAGATTCTTCAGGCGGATCGACTGGTGATCGTCGAGCGTGACCAGCGTGTCGGCTCCCTGTTGCGTGATGCCGAGATCGCTGAAGGAGTGGATGTTGGCAAACTTCTGCAGGTCGATCTTGTCCTGGCCCAGCTCGAAATCGACGATCGTGCTCTGAACCGGAAGCGTCGAATTCGTAAAGGAGAACTGGTCCTGCCCGTCGTTTCCGACCAGGGTGGGTCCCGTGGGCGGATCGACGACCAGCGTGCCGCCGTTGCCGTCGTTGGCGAAATGGAAGCTGTCGATGCTGTAGCTCCCGGCAAACTTGATGGTCGCGGTGTCGGTCCCGTCGGACAGCGTCAGCACGCCGCCCAGATGGTCGGCGTTTTCGGTGTAGGTCACCCCGGTCAGGCTCGAGAAGCCGATGTCCTTGAGGTCGAGGAGATCCGAATTGGTGGTGGTGCCGTCGCCCGCGAAGCCGTTGATGACGCCGGTGAAATCGGCGGCGTGTTCGATCGCGAAGGTGCCGGTGGTTCCGGTCCCGTTGGCGAAGGTCACGCTCTGTGCGGAAGCCTCGCTGAGGTTCAGCACCGCGTCGGACTCGATCGTCATGGGCGCATCGGCGAGCGGATCATAAACGGTGGTGCCGCCATGACCGTCGCTCTGAAGGGTCCAATTCAGGTCCCTGCCGAGAAACTGCAGGGTGACGGTGGTCGCGCCGTTGTAGAAGTCGACGGTCGTGACGTTCGTGTCCGAATTGTACTGGGCCTGCGCCGACATCGAGGACGTCCAGGCGAGATCCTTCATGTCGATCAGATTGCCGGACGAGAGCGGAGCTCCGGCCGGAGAGCCCGAGATGAGCCCGTGGAAATCCTTGGCATGGTCCAGGACCAGGGTGCCCAGGCCGTTGTCGTAGTAGACGACGATCCCCGAAACCGAGCCCTCGATCTCCACGACGGCCTTGTTGGAAATCTCGATCGCGCCGGTGCCGCTGACATTGCCCTTGATGTCGATCGTCGAAACGTTGTTCCCGAAGAACGGACCGGCCTCGATCAGGCCATTGTCGACCACGTCGCCCTTCACCGTGAACACGGTGCCGGGCTCGGTCAGCAGCGTCACGCCGGAGGCGACGGTGAGGTCGTGGATCGTGACGTTGGCCGCGCTGTCGACGGTGCAGGGTTCGCCTCCGGCGAGCAGCTTCACGTCGTAGCTGGCCGCCGGCACGCCCAGGCTCCAGTTCGACGCCGTGTTCCAGTCGCCGCCGGCAGGATTGGTCCATTCATCGACCGGGGCGATCTCGACGATGGTGCCGCCGTTTCCGTCGCTGCTCGTGATGAAATGCGTGTCGCTGTAGCTGCCGATGAGCTTGAGCGTGATGCTGTGGTTATGCGTATCGCTCACGACGAGATTGCCGGTGAGGGCGTCATAGGTCGCCGTGGTCCCGCCGTCCCAGGTGATGGTCGACAGGTCGATCTTCTCGTTGGCGGCGAAGCCGGCGATCGAACCGCCGAAGGTCGCGGTGTCGATCTCGAGCTCGCCGCCGGCGCCGGCGAAGGTGACGGTCTGCGACACCAGGTTCTTGATCTCGAGCGTCGCATTGGCGTCGATCGTGACCGAGCCTGCGCCGGTCAGCGAGCCGAACAGCGTCAGCGTTCCGGTGTGGACCTCGATGAGATGGCTGTTGACGATGGTGCCCGTGATCGACGCCGCGCCCCAGCTGTCGATGTCGCCGGAATTGCTGATGCCGGTTCCGTTCACCGAAATCGAGGCGCCATTGAGCAGATCGATTTCGCCGGCGTTGACGATCGAGGACACGTTGCCGAAGACGCTGCTGCCGCCGACGGTCCAGATGCCGCCTGCATTGTTGTTGAAGGTCGCGCTCGCGACCGAGATGTTGCCGTTGATGTGGCCGGTGTTGTTGATGATGACGGCGCCGCCGGTCTCGACGATCGCATAAGTCGCGGAGGTCACGGTGGAGGCGACGGCCGGCCCGATCGTGCCGGAATTGTCGATCGTCGCGAGGCCGTTCGCGTTCTCCTGGATGAAGATCGCCGCATGGCCGGTCGCGCCCACGACCGAGCCGGTGTTGGTGACGTGCGTCGAGCCGGTCGCGGCCGGATCGCCCGGAGCGACGGCGTTCTGATTGACACTGATGCCGACGCTGCTGGTGCCGGTGATATGGCCGTTATTGACAATGGTGACAGCGCCTGCACCCGCGGCAAAAGCGGACAGGCCGACCGCGCCGGTGGCGGAGCCGTTGTTGGTGACGCTGACGTCCCCGCCCCCATGATCGAAGACACCGATCGCGGTGCCCGCCGCGGTGATCGAGGAGCCCGCGCCGGTCGTGACCGTGACCTTGCCGACGCCCCAGGTGAACGCCTCGATGCCGTAGCCGGCATCCGCGATGATGGTCGCATCGCTGGTGACGGTGACGTCGCCGCTGACGGCGTTCGAGAAGACGCCGCTGCCACCCGGCTTGTAGCCCGCGATGATCGCGCCCGGCGTGGTGGTATCGCCGTTCGGCGCCGAGCCGGAATGGATGGCGCCGTGCGCCACGACGGAGATCGTGCTGTGTACGCCGCTTGCGATCGCCGCAGCGTAGTTGACCGCCACGATGCCGGAGCTGCCCGAGATGACGCTATCGCCGCTCGCCAGGGTAACGCTGATGTCGCCCTGGTCGATGCTATAGGCGAGAATGCCGTAGCTGGTCGTGCCCTTCACCGAGGCACTGGCACCGAGCGTGACGGTCACGTTGCCGCTACCGCCGTTCAGCGCCTGGGCGCGGATGCCTATCTCGGCACCGATGACGGTGGTGCCGGCGCCGTCGTTCACCGTGACGTCGCCATTGCCGTAATTGTAGGCGTGGATGCCGTAGCCGCCCGCGGCGGCGACATTGCCGTAGTTGTTGACGACGACGTTGCCATAGACGTTGGCGTTGGCGCCAAAGCCAGTCGCCGCGCCGAGGTAGCCGGCCTCGAGGCCAGCCGGCGCGTTGCCGCTCAGATTGAGGCTCGCACCAGAGTTGACGGTGCCGTAGTTGGTGACGGTGATCGAGCTGTGATCCGAGGCCAGGAGCGTGCTCGCGCGATTGACTGCGACAACGCCGGAGCTTCCCGACGTGACGACGCTGCCGGCCTCCGTCCTGACGGTCGTGCTGCCTGAGCCATAGCTGCGCGAGCGGATGCCGTAGATCGAGTTCCCCGTGATGGTGCCGCCGGCGTCGATGGTAATGTCGCCGCCACCCTCAGTGTGCGCATCGATGCCGTAGGCGCCGCCCGCGGCGCCGCCAAGCTGGGTGATCGAAATGTCGCCGCCGTTGGCGGTGTTCAGGTTCTCGACCAGCACACCGACCGAATTCGCGCCGGAGCCGGTCGCCTTGCCGGTGAGATCGTTGACCGTGATGGCACCGGAGCCCGTTTGGCTGTCGCGCAACGTGATGCCGTTACCGGCACTGCCGGTAATGTTGCCGGTCGCCGTCAGCGAGATGTCGCCTGTGCCATTCTGCGTGACGACGACGCCATTGGCCGCACCGGTCAGTGCACCGGTGGGCGTGAGAATGATGTCACCATGGCTACCGGGCGACCCACCCGAGGCGGTGAAGTCGACCGCATCACCACTTAATGCCTCAATGTTGGCATCACCGGTGATGGTGAAGGTGCCTCCCGTTGACGCCTGACCGCTGATGGTACCGCTGAAGGCGTGGCTTGTATCGTCGAGCTTGAGCGTGTTGGAGCCGCCCGCGAAGAGGACCGTCTGCGCGTCCGCACCGCCGAGCTCAAGCATCGCGCCGTTGTCGATGATCACCGCGCCGACGCCGCTGAGGCCGCCGGAGAGGTTCAACGTTCCGGCCTGGACCTCGATGGTGCCGGTGTTGGTGACCGCCGCCGAGATCGTGTTGAGACCGGTGACCCCGTAGAGATTGCCAGAATTGCTCAGGCTGCCGCCATTGATCGAAACGTCGGACAGATAGAGTTTTGACGCGGCGTCGATCGAGATCGTTCCGCCGGCGTTGGCCACGGTGGCGGTTATCAGCTTCAGCGTGGCGCCGTTCACCACCTCGATCAGATCGTGATTGGTGATCGCGTGAAGGACGCCGGGATCGACCGTCAGCGTGCCGCCGGTGACGGCGATCGTGCCGGTATTGGTGATATCGGCGTTGTGGATCGCGCTCGTGCCGGTCGATTCCAGCGTCCCCGCGATCGTCAACGTGCCGCCATCGATCACTGCCCCGACGAGATCGAGCGTCGAGCCTGATGTGACCGAAACCGCGCCGGTGCCGTTGGTCACCGTCATCGCGATCAGCTTCAGCGTGCCGCCATTGATTGCGGCCAGCGTGCCGGTGTTGGTGACGGCCTCGTGGTCGATGTCGAGCTCGGCGCCATTGGCCTGAAGCGTGCCGGCGTTGGCGATGGTGGCCGAGGTCATCGTGGCAAGCGTCAGCAGGCCGCCAACCGCCTCGATCAGGCCGTTGCTGGTGATGGCAGCATCGGTGATCGTGGTCGCCCCGGACGAATCCAGCGTGCCCGAAACGGAGAGTGCGCCGCCGGTCAGGCTCGCACCCGCCAGGGTCAGCTTCTTGCCGGGATCGACCTTGACGGTGCCGCCGTTGCCGATCGTGGCTCCCGCAATGGTGGCATCGTCGAGCGTCAGTGTGACGCCGTTTTCGACCGTGACCGTGCCCTTGTTCAGGGTTGCGTTGCCGTCGATCTTGCTGTTGCCGGTGACGTCGATCGCGCCGCCCTGCGCACCGCTATAATTGTCGATGGTGCCGCCGGTGATCTCGGTACCGGACAGCGTCAGCGTCTGGCCATCGTCGATCTTGATGACATGGCTGGTGTTGGTCAGGATATCGTTGAGCAGCGTCGCGGCGCCGGCGATCTCGAGCGTGCCGGTGTTGGCGACCGCTCCGCCCTGGATCCTGGCGCCCTCCTTGAGCTTGACGGTGTTGTCGAGCTCGATGCTGGAATTGTCGGTGATATCAGTCCCGGACACGGTGACGCCATCCAGCGTCAGCGCGGCACCCGCGGTGACCGCAGTGACGCTGAGTATGGCACCGCCGTCGATCTTGCTGGCACCCATGACGTCGATGGTGCCGCCGCCCTTGATGGCGCCGCCGCTGAGCGTGGCGTGGTCCAGGGTCAACGCGGCATTGGCATCGACGATAACGTTGCCGCTCGAATTATTGACGGTCGAGCCCTGGTCGATGGCCAGGGCGCCGTTCGCCAGCACCTCGATCGTGCCGGCATTGTCGACGCCCTCATTGCTCAGCGCATTGCCGCTGCCGCTGACGTTGAGGACAGCATTGTTGTTCAGGATGCCGTCGCTCAGGACGGCGTTGCCGGTCAGGTCGATTTCACCGTTGCCGGTGATCACGCCTGTGCCGCGGATGCCGGCGTTGAGGACGGGGCCATCTTCATCGTCACCGCCGCCGATAACCGGCCCCGCTCCGCTAATCGTCGCGCCGTTGACGGTCAGCTTGCCGCTGGCATCGACGGTAACCGCACCGTTGTTGGTGACGCTGGAGCCCTGGTCGACGGTCAGCCAGCCATTCGCCAGCACCTTGATCGTCCCGCTCGACGTATTGGAGACGCTCTCGTGGGCGAACTCGGCCGTACCCTTGACGTTGACCGTGCCGGAATTGTTCAGCGCGCCGTGCTCGATCAGGCTGGTGCCGTCGAGCTCCAGCGTGCCCAGAATGGCGACGGTGCCGCCGTCGACCGTCGCGGTATCGACGATCAGCATCGTGCCGGCATCGGTCTTCAGCGTGCCGCCGGCATTGTGGATCGTGGCCAGTATGTTCAACGTGCCGCCCGACAGCTCGATCGTGCCCGAATTGCTGATCGTGGTGCCGCTGGCGAAATCACCGCCGCCCTGGAGCGTCAGATAGCCGGCATTGGTAAGCACGCTCGTGTCGAGGATCTTGGCCTTGCCGCCGACCGACATCGTGCCGGTCACGGTGTTGGTGAGGATCGAGTCCGCGCCCATGTTGAGCGCGCCCGATATCGTCAGCGAGCTCTGGTTGATCAGTTTCGGCGGCGGGCCGCCGAAATCGTTCATCGTCACCGACCTGGCATAGGCGGCGACGTCGATCGTCACCGGATAGGACGGCGTCAGGCCGTGCAGCTGATCGGTGATGACGATGACGTCGTCATTGATGGTCGGGACGGTGCCGGTTTCCCAGTTCGCCGCGTCCTTCCAGAAACCGCCGGAAGGCGCGCCCGCGTGGTCGGTCGCGATCCACACCACCGCGGGCGCATCGGTGCCCTTGATCGTGACGGTGATGGTCTGCTGCGAGGTGGCGCCCTGCGAATCCTTGAGCGTCACGGTGTAGGTCAGCGTCAGCACCTCGCCCTTCGGAATGAAGTCGGCGAGGTAGACGGGAAGGTCGGCCAGCGACCAGTTGATGGTGCCGGTGCCGTCCCCGGTGCCGTCGGCACCCGCCGCGATCGCGACCGACATCGCGCTCTGGAACGCGGCGAGCGGACCCGGCGGAACGGTGCTGCCATCAGGCAGGGTCGCGCTGGTCAGCGCCACCGACACCGTATGCTTGTCGGTGAGATCGACGTCGTCGAAGCTCAGCGTACCCGACGTCGGCACATCGCTGGTGAGCGGACCGCCCGGCTTGCTGGTGCCGCCTTCGAAGGTGATGGTCGGAACGCTGGTGGTGATCACCGGCTTGTCGTTGGTGCCGGTGATCGTGATGGTGATGTCGATGAACGACGCTTCGGGGTTGACCGAGAAATTGTTGTCGACGCGGACCCTGTAGGTGAGCGTCAGCGTTTCGCCCGCCGCCAGGAAGTCGAAGACGTGGTCGGGGATCGTATAGGTCCAGACCGCAGAGCCGTTATTGTTGTTGCCGGCGGCGGCGGCGACCTGGATATCGATCTGCGTCGCCGCGATGTCCTGCTTCTGGAGCGCAGAGAGCGTGCCGGTGACATCCTGCTGGCCGGCGGTCTTGTAGACGTAGTTCGGCGCGTCGCCGAAGCTAATGCTCACCGTCGGCTGATCGCCCAGGTTCTGGTCGACGAAGGTGATCCGGCCGGAGATCGTATCGGGCGTCGTATCGCCGGTCGCGTTCGCGTGCTCGGTCAGCGCGAACGCCGTCTTCACGTTGCCGTCGAGATCGAGGCTTTGACGCAGGGGCGGCCCGGGGATGCGGGTGCTGGTCGCCGGATTATGGCCCGCCCCCTCCGAACCCGGCTGATTGGGATTCGTGAAGGTCGCGGTCGCGGTGGCACCGGTGTCCGTCTTGATAACGACAATGTTGCCGGTCTGCGTGATCGTGTCGGTGAAGTTCGTGGTCAGCTTGGTGTTGGTGTTGTTGTCGGTGAACTTCAGCGTGAACACGTCCGTGATCAGCTTCTGGATGTCCGGCGACATCAGCGCGTTGGTGATCGAGACGTTGCCGCCGCTGATCTGGATCATCTGGCCGGCCTGATTGACCGTCGCGATCGGCAGCAGCGTGACCTTGTCGAACAGGATGTAGGAGCCCGTCGTGCCGTTCGGCTCGACCAGCACCTGGAAGCTCGCCTGCGGCTGCGGATCGCCGCCGCCGGCGGGAACGACGAAGTTGATCTGGGTCAGCACCGCCGTGCCGCGGATGCCCATGGTGGCGACCGGCGTGTCGATCTTCATGTCGCCGTGCTTGGCGGTCTCGCCGGCGACGAAGGTGATGGTGCCGGCGACCAGGCTGAGCAGCGAGGAGTTGTTCGACCCGTTGGGGTCGTAGACCATCTCGTTCAGCACCATCCGCGCATTGGAGGACAGGCCGAACACGGTGCCGTCGATGAAGGTGATACCGAGCGTCGAATCCGCGCCGGTCGAGACCACGTCGCCCTTCTCGACATTGTCGCCGTTGTTCAGGATGACCGAAACGCCGTTGCGGACCGCGGTCGCGCTGCCGGAGAGTTTGGTGACGTGGCCGATGACCTGGGCTGCGGCAGTACCGGGCGCGGCCTGCGCATATTGCACATGGCCCGTGAGCGCGTTGACGACGTCGCCGGTGAGGTGGGCGCCATCGGGCGAGGCGATCGCGGCGCGCTTGTCGCCCCTGAAATAATCGTGAACGACGAACTCGTGTCCGTCATGGGACAGCACGAGGTCGAGACCGGCGCGCTTGAACTCGCCGTTGAAGATCAGGTTCGGTTCGGGAACCACGAACGCGCCATCAGGCACGTGACCGTGCGCCTTCGCGATGAAGGGCTTGGCGGTAAAGGAATCGACATGGACATCGGCGGGCGAGTGGGAACCCTGGCCGTCCAAGAAGATCGCGGCGTCAAATTTGCCAGCGTAATTCAACCGGGCACCGTAAAAAGGGTTAAAATTTAAGTAAGTATCAACCGCCTAAGCTTGCATAGCATTACTAAATCCTTAGCGAAACCATCTATTGCTTGTGTGATTTCGCGTCACTTGACGATCGGAGCCCCCGAAGAGCAGTGCCCTCATGGTGAGGACAAAGTATTCCTTGCAGTATTCTGAAGTTGAAGTCGGCCCGTTTTCGCACATTCTCAGTCATCCAAAGTAAACTGCCGTATAGATCAAGCGGCAGATACTCATGTCATCTTTTCTTCGTGGAACCCCGGGGCATCCTGCGGGAAATACGGAACTAAATCTGTGACCCAACTAACAGAACCCGTGAAATAGCGGGTCGTTAGCCATAGGCGACAGAATCAGCCTACCTGCAACTTCTGCCTGCAATTGTTTCCATTTCGCGGCGACCGGACACCTCCTAGCCCCCGATTCGTAAAATTTTACGCAATTTGGGCAGAGCCGTTTCAGCCTGTCCCACGGTTTTGGGGCCCCTGCCGGGCGCGTTAAGCAGAACAAAACGGCCCGTCTCGCACTATCTCCGCGAAAGCAACAAAGCCCGGCACGTACAGGTCGAGGGGGACCTGGCGAAGCCGGAAGGGGATGTCAGATGGAGACCGCTGCTCGCTCGCGCGCCTGGCGCGCAATCCTTGTCCTGTGCGGATTGGTTCTGCTCGGATCGGCCGCAGAGCTCCGCGCCGGCACGCTGCTGTCGCCGGGCGCCGGCGTCCTCGTGCGCAAATCCGCCGAACCGTTCGGCGTGTTCGCCTTTGCCATCTCGTCCGGCAGCCTCCAGCAGAAATGGTCCGCGCTGAAATCCAGGCTCGACGACGACATGGTGCAGCTCGCGCTGTGCGACGGCGACCGCGACAATTGCGCATCGCCTGCGGCACTCAAGTTGCTCGCCATCGTCGACCAGGCCCGCGCCCGCGACGGCCGCGCCCGGCTGGGCGAGACCAATCGCGCCATCAACCTCGCCATCCGCGCCGCCAATGACGGCGCCGACGACGTCTGGAGCTCGCCGCTTGCGACCTTCCAGCGCGGCGCCGGCGACTGCGAAGACTATGCCATCGCCAAGCTGGCCGCGCTGCGGCTCGCCGGCGTTGCCACCGAGGACCTCCGCGTCGTCGTGGTGCGCGACATCCGCGCCGGCGAGGAGCATGCGGTTGCCGCGGCAAAGCTCGACGGACACTGGCTGATGCTGGACAACCGCCGCATGGCGATGGTCGAGGACGACGACTCGCGGGGCTACCAGCCGCTGTTCGTGCTGTACCAGTCGGCCGTGCTGAAATATGTCGACGAGCCGGTGCGGTTGTCGATGGCCACGGCCGAGGCGCACTGAGCTAGCTTGCAACCCGGATGGAGCCAGCGGGTCGACGCAAAGCGCCGTCCCACAAATTCATTCCACCACGCGATCCGGGGCGCTAGCATGCCTCCGGCAAGGCGGGGGCGACTGGAATGCGGTTCATCGGGCTGATTGTGCTTGCGCTGCTGGCGCCCGCGGCACCCGTGTTCGCGCAATCCGGCCCATCCGATCGCTCCATCGCCGACAAGCTGCCGCTGTTCGCCAGGAACAACTGCCAGCAGATTCGCGACCCCGGCAATCAATTGATCTGCGGTGACGCCGAGCTTGCCGCCGCCGCCGAGAAGCTGGGCACGGCGATCGAGGCGCGGCTCGCCCGCCTGCCCGACCGCCTGCCGGCGATCGAGGAGAACGCCATCTGGGGCCGCCAGCGCAATCTCGGCTGCGGCATCGTCGGCCAGACCCGGATCCGCGCCGACGATTTCGACCGGGTGAAGGCGTGTCTCCTCAAGGTGACCGAGGAGCGCGCCACGATCCTGCGTGATCCCGATTTCGACTGTCTCGCCGCCAATACGGCCGCGGGCGCACTGATCTGCGCGGAGCCCTCGCTGGCGCTCGCCGAAACGGAGCTCAATGGCCAGGTGCTCGGGCTGATCGGCAAGCTGGACCCGACTGCGGCCCGCTTTGCCTTCGCTGAATACGGCCGGTGGACGCGAGAGCGTGACCGCAGATGCAATCTGGTCGGCAAGGAGAACGTGCCGCTGCAAGAGCTCGAATCGGCGGAGAGCTGCCTCGCCGATTACCTCGCACACAAGATCGACGAGATCCGCGCCGCCAAGGGCGATCCCAAAAAGGTGTTCGGCCGGCAGGTCGCCGCCCGCTCGCCCGACACCGACGCCGTCGACTTCTGCGCCGCGCGGATTCACGCGGCCAATTCCTGCGGAAATTTCCTGCGCATCAACCGCGTCTACGCCGTCGACAGCCAGGTGAGCGACCAGGAGGCGCAGGTCACGGGCGAGATCGAAATGGTCGTGCTGGCGCCCTTCGCCACATGCAGCAAGGTCGCCTCCACCTGCACCGGCACCTGCTGGGACGCCAGGACGGGTCGTCCGCAGCCGGGAGCCGCCGGCAACAAGGAGCGCTCCGCGGACGCCTTCAACGTCACGCGCCGCCTCAGGATCCAGCGCACCTTCGCCTTCGTCAAAGCCGGCGACGGCTGGCGCTGCCGTGAAGACGAGCTGGCACCGGTGAATTCGGGGACCGCGGGCGGCGGATCGTAGGTGTTTCTTCTCCCTCTCCCCGCTCTTCGCGGGGCCGCGGCGAGCTCCGCTCGCGCTGAGAGGGTTGGGGTGAGGGGCAGCTTCCGCAAAGACGGTGAAAGATGGACTCGCGGAGACTCCCCCTCACCCGGAATTTGCTCCCGCAAATTCCGGCCTCTCCCCGCACGCGGGGAGAGGCGAAGACGCATCAAAACATCAGATTGTCCTTCACCAGCACCCAGCGGCCGCCCTTGACCTGCTGCACCTGGGTGATGGTGTTGGCGAGGTGGTCGGTCTTGGAGAACTTCGTCGGGGGCGAGTTGAAGATGTCGAGGAACTTCTCGCCCGACTCGAGCGAGTCCAGCATCTTCTGTCCCGTGAGGTCCTTGCCCGCCTTCTGCGCATAGAAGGCGAAGGTCATCACCGCGTTGTAGCCGATGATCGCCTGCGTGTTGGCGTCGGTGTTGAACATCTTCTTGTAGTTGACGAGCCAGTCGTGGACCTTGCCCTTGGCGGTGTCCTCATACGGGATCTCGAAGCCCGACGCGGCATAGAGGCCTTCCACTGCTTCCTTGCCGAGCATGGGCACTTCCATCACGTTGACGGGCGTCGCACCGAGGAAGGTGACGTCCCAGCCGAGCTTCCTGGCCTCGGTCATGGCGCCGATGGGCTCGCGCAGGACCGCGCCGAGCACGACGAGGTCGCAGCCGTCGGACTTCATCTTCGCGACCTGGGCGCTGAAGTCGGAGGCGCCGCGCTTGTAGCTCGTGATCGAGGCCGGCTGCACCTTCATCACAGCCAGTTGCTGGTTGAATCCGTCAAGCACGTTCTTTCCGTACTCGTCGTCCTGGTGCATGATGCAGGGCTTCTGGAAGCTCTTCCACTCCATCATGTATTTGAGCGCGGCGCGCGTGCTCTCCACATAGGGCAGGAGGTTGTTGAACTTCAGCCGCTCCTGCGGCTTGGCCGGATCGAACTTGAAGGTGAACTCCGCCGCCGTCAGCGGGAAGAGCTGAAGCACCCCGGCGTCGAGCAGGATGTCCTGCGCCGCGAGCACGGTCGGCGATCCCATTGGTCCCACCATCGCGAAGATCTTGTCGCGCTCGATCAATTTTTGCGACGCCAGCACGGCCTTCTTCGGATCGTAGCCGCTGTCCTCGACCACCAGCCGGATCTTGCGGCCGTTGACGCCGCCGGCGGCGTTGACCTCCTCGACCGCCATCTTCATGCCGTTGGAGACCGGCACGCCCCAGCCCTTGATCGGCCCCGACAGATCCTGATGGGTGCCGATCACGATCTCGGTCGCCGAGATGCCTTCATTGGTGACCTTGGTCTGTGCTGCGGCCGGCAGATGCGTGAGCACCACCGCGCTCACCGCAAGGCCGAACGCCCTGAACGATTTCGACATTGACGTCTCCTCTCCCTGGCCCTTGTTGCGCGAAGGGTTGGCCATCGCTCCTTCGCTGATTTCAGCGTCTCCTTGCGCACGGCCTTCCGGCCGCGCGCCTCACGCCACCGCACGTTCGCGATACATGGCGTCGATCTCGGCGGCGTAGCGCTTGTTCACGAAGCTGCGCTTCAGCTTCATGGTCGGCGTCAGCTCCTCGTCCTCCGGGGTGAGCTGGCGTTCGATCAGGAAAAACCTCTTGATGGTCTCGACGCGGGCGAAATTGACGTTGACCTGCTCGATCTCGCGCCAGATCAGGTCCTGGATCTCCGTCGCCCGGCACAGGCTCGCATAATTGGTGAAGGGGATGTCGTGGTCCTGGGCGAACTTCTCGACGTTCTCCTGATCGATCATGACGAGGCAGGTGAGGTACGGCCGCTTGTCGCCGATCACCACCGCATCCGAGATGTAGGGCGAGAATTTGAGCTGGTTCTCGATCTCGGACGGCGTGACGTTCTTGCCGCCGGAGGTGATGATGATGTCCTTCATCCGGTCGGTGATGCGAACGAAGCCCTCGTTGTCGATGGTGCCGACGTCGCCGGTGTGCAGCCAGCCGCGCGGATCGATGGCCTCCGCCGTCTTCTCCGGCTGGTTCAGATAACCCATGAACAGGAAGTCGCCCTTGATCAGGATCTCGCCGTCGGGCGACAGCGCGACCTCGCCCCAGGACACGGCGGTGCCGACCGAGCCGAGCTTGATCCGCGTCGCCGGCATCATGGTGGCGACGCCGCAATTCTCGGTCTGGCCGTAGACCTCGTGCATGTCGATGCCGAGCGCGAGATACCAGCGAATCAGCTCCGGCGCGATCGGCGCCGCGCCGGTGAAGGCGATGCGGCAGCGATCGAGCCCGATCATGCGGCGGATGTTGCGGAAGGCGAGCCGGTAAGCGAGCTGGTTAGCGAGGCGCAGCGACAGCGGCGGCGCCCTGCCCTCGATCCGGCAATCGACCATGCGGTAGCCGATCCCGATGGCGCGGCGGTAGACCCATTGCTGGAGCGGCGTCGCATCCTTCAGCGCGATGGTAATGGCGGAATAGAATTTTTCCCAGATGCGCGGCACCGCGAGGAAGATGGTCGGCTGCACCTCGCGCAGATTGTCCGGCACCGTCTCCGTGCTTTCGGCAAAATTCATCACCGAGCCGAGCGCGACCGAGATGTAGTAGCCGCCGATGCGCTCGGCGACATGGCAGAGCGGCAGGAAGATCAGCCGGTCTTCGTTCTCCCGCGCCGGGATGAAGTCGTTGGCATGCCGCATCTGGTGCGTGACGCTGCGGTTGGCGTGCATCGCGCCCTTGGGCGGGCCGGTCGTGCCGGAGGTATAGACGAGCACCGCGAGATCTTCAGGGCCGCGGCTGTCGATCATCTCCTGCCACAGTGCTTCGCGCCCGACCATATGGTTGCGCCCGAGCGCACGAAACTCGTCGAGCGACATCACCATGTCGTCGGAGAAGCCGCTGAGGCCCTCCATGTCGAACACGACGATCCTTTGCAGGGACGGGCAGCGTGTGCGGCAGGTGAGGATCTTGTCGAGCTGCTCCTCGTCCTCGGCGAAGATCACCTTCGTGCCGGAATCGTTGACGAGATACTGGACCTGGGACGAGGCATCGGTCGGATAGATTCCGGACGAGACGCCGCCGGCGCACAGGATGCCCATGTCGGCATGGACCCATTCCGGCACGGCATTGGCGATGATGGAGGCGACGTCGCCGGGCATGAAGCCGATCGCGCGAAGCGCGTAGGCGATCTCCTTCGAGATCTCCAGCCACTCGCGCCAGCTCGTCGGCTGCCAGATGCCGAACTTCTTCTCGCGGATCGCCGGCCTGTCGCCCCGCGTTTCCGCGGCGCGCAAGAAGCTTTTCGCGATCGTATCAGCGACCGTCAGCACCGCCGGTCGGGCCATGCGCCTCTCCTCCTTGTCGCTTCCCCTCCGCTGCCTGCCTTGCCGGCGGTCTATGTCTTGCGGACGGGCAACCCATCTAACGCCAAGTCTTGCCTTAACGCCACGTCTTCTTCTTTTTCCAGCGCCGTTCGCCCCGAGCGCCCGCTTCCTTGGCGCCAAGGTAGAATTCCTGGATGTCCTGGGAATGCATCAAGCGGTCGCAGGTGTCGTTCATCACGATACGGCCGATCTCCAGCACATAGCCGTAATGTGCCGTTTCCAGCGCCACCTTGGCGTTCTGCTCGACCAGCAGGATCGACATGCCCTGCTCCTCGTTGACGCGGCGGATGATGGTGAAGATCTCCTTCACCAGCAGCGGCGACAGGCCGAGCGAGGGCTCGTCGAGCAGCAGCAGGGTCGGCCGGTTCATCAGCGCGCGGCCGATCGCGAGCATCTGCTGCTCGCCGCCGGAGAGCTGGCCGGCCGGCTGGTCGATGCGCTCCTTCAGCCGCGGGAAATAGCCGTAGACGCGCTCCAGATCCTCCGCGACGCCGCCACGGTCCTTGCGCGGATAGGCGCCCATCATCAGGTTCTCGCGCACGGACAGGAACGGGAACACCTCCCGCCCCTCCGGCACGTGGCTGAGGCCCAGCCGCACGATCCGGTCGGCCTCCATGCGCTGGATCGGCTTGCCCATGAACTCGATCGCGCCCTTCTGCGGATCGAGAATGCCGGAGATGGTCTTCAGCACCGTGGTCTTGCCGGCGCCGTTGGCCCCGAGCAGCGTGACGATGCGGCCGCGCGGCACCTCCAGCGAGATGCCGCGGATCGCCATGATCGGCCCGTAATAGCTCTCGATGTTGGAAAGCTTCAGGATGATGTCCGGTGTCGCCGCGGCATCCATCGCGTCAGGCTCCCAGATACGCGGCGACGACATCAGGGTGCTGCTGCACCTCGGCGGGCGAGCCCATCGCCAGCACGCGGCCATAGTTCAGCGCGATGACGCGGTCGGAGACGCGGTTGACCAGCGACATGTCGTGCTCGACCATCAGCACGGTGACGCCGAGCTCGTTCTTCATGTCGCGGATCCAGAACGACATGTCGTCGGTCTCCTCGACATTGAGGCCGGAGGACGGCTCGTCGAGCAGGATCAGCTTCGGCTCAGAGCACAGCGCCCGCGCCAGCTCGATCACCTTGCGCACGCCGTAGGGCAGGCCCGAGATCAGCTTGTCGCGATAGGGCTCGAGATCGAGGAACTCGATCACCTGCTCGACCCGGCGGCGATGCAGCTTCTCGTTGGCGCGCACGCTCGGCAGGAACAGCAGCTCCTGCCAGAGCTGCGTGGTGGAATGGCGGTGGCGCCCGACCAGGAGGTTGGACAGCACCGTCGCGTTCTCGAACAGTTCGATGTTCTGGAAGGTGCGGGCGATGCCTAGTCTTGCGATATCGTAAGGCGGCTGCTCGGTGATGTCCTGGTCCTCGAAGAAGATGCGGCCCGAGGTCGGCCGGTAGATGCGCGAGATCAGGTTGAAGATCGAGCTCTTGCCGGCGCCGTTGGGCCCGATGATCGAGAGGATCTCGCCCTTCTCCACCGCGAACGACACCGCATCGACGGCCTTGAGGCCTCCGAAATGCAGCGACAGGTTCTCGGCGCGAAAATAGCTCATCGGTTGCGCTCCGACTTCACGTAGATCTTCTGCCGCTTGAAGGTGGCGCGCTTGTAGAGCGGGAAGAGCTGGAAGAAGAGCTTGATCTTGAGCCAGCGGCCGTAGAGCCCGAGCGGCTCGAACAGCACGAACAGCACGATGATGATGCCGTAGATCGCGCCCTTCAGACCGTTGAGCGAGGCGAAGGCCGCGACCTTGGACTGGACGTTGGCCGCTCCTTGGGTGCCGGCGCCGAAAGCGGCGGCAATGCCGGCGATGATGCCGGGCATGTCGTCCTTCAAATAGGTCAGGAACGGGTCGATCATCACGATGAAGATCGCGCCCAGCACGGCACCGTGCAGGCTGAAGCTGCCGCCGATCAGGATCACGATGATGAACTCGATCGAGAGCTGGAGCGTGAACATCTCCGGCGAGATGAACGAGAGCTTGTGCGCGAACAGCACGCCGGCAAAGCCGGTGATCGCCGCCGAGATCGCAAAGGACTTCACCTTGTAGAGCGCGACGTTGACGCCCATGCTGCGCGCCGCGGTCTCGCTGTCGCGGATCGCGACGAAGGCGCGGCCCGTCGGCGAGCGCAGCAGATTGAGCGTGCCGACGATGGTCAGCACCAGAACGGCGAGACACAGGAAATAGAAGGTCGGGCTGTCGCGCGGCACCGCGACGCCGAGCAGCGACAGCGTCTTGACCCGCATACCCTCGTTGCCGTTGGTGACGCTCTCCCAGCGCGCCAGGATCTCCTCGACGATCAGGGCAAAGGAGATGGTGGCGATGACGAGATAGATGCCCTGGAGCCGCAGCGCGGGAAAGCCGACCATCGCGCCGATGATGCCGGTCAGAAGGCCTGCGGCGAGGAAGTAGACCGGGAACGGCACGTTGTATTTCTGCAAATAGGCCGCCGTGTAGGCGCCGATCGCGAGGAACGCGGCATGCCCGAGCGAGGCCTGCCCCGTAAAGCCGGTCAGGATCAGCAGCGCCACGCCGACGGTTGCATAGATGCAGACGAAGACGAGCTGGCTCATCAGATAGCTGGAGAGCACGTAAGGCGCGACCAGCAGCAGCGCGAGCAGGATGCCGTAGGAGACGAAATAGCCCGAATGCGGGAACAGCTTGATGTCGTCTTCGTAGTCGGTCTTGAACAGGAAGCGCATGGCGTTCAGACCTTCTTGCGGACGTGAAGGCCGAACAGGCCTTCGGGCTTGAGCAGCAGCACGGCGAGCAGCACGACGTACGGCGCGACGTCCTTCCAGCCCTCGGCCAGATAGAAGCCGGCCATGCTCTCGATCACGCCGATCAGGACGCCGCCGACCACCGCGCCGGGGATCGAGCCGAAGCCGCCGAGGACTGCGGCGGGGAATGCCTTGAGGCCGAGCACGAGGCCGACATTGGAGTGAATGAAGGTGATCGGCGCCAGCAGCACGCCGGCGCAGGTCGCGACCGCCGCGCTGATCGCCCAGACGATCGACACCACGCGCTTGACCGGGATGCCCATGTAATAGGCCGCCAGCATGTTCTCGGAACTGGCGCGCATCGCGGTGCCGAGCGTGGTCCTGTTGAAGAAGAGCCAGAGCAGCGTGCACAGGATCATCGTCGCCGCGATCACCGAGAGCTTGTCGTAGGCGAGCACCAGCGAGCCGATGCGCAGCACGCCCTGGCTGAACGGCGTCTCGATCTTCAGATCATCGGTGCCCCAGATCATGCCGGCGATCGAGCGCAGGAAGTAGCCGAGCCCGATGGTCGCCATGATGATGGAGAATTGCGGATAGCCGAGGATCGGCCGCACCACCACGCGTTCGGCCAGCATGCCGAACAGCGCCATCGCGGCCACCGCACCGGCAAAGCCGATCCAGTAGTTCAGGCCCATCATGCCGATGAAGGTGAAGGCGAAGAAGCCGCCCAGCATCATCAGGTCGCCCTGGGCGAAGTTGACGACCTCGGTCGCCTTGTAGACCAGCACGAAGCCGAGCGCGATCAGGCCGTAGACGCAGCCGAGCGCAACACCGCTGACCAGCTGCTGAACGAAATCCAGCATCGCCGCGCTTCCTCCTGACGCAACCGGCGGTTCTTCGATCGCCTCGTCGCATCTTGTGTCCAGTCGCTACGCAGTCGTTTCGCTGCGTCAGCGCCATTTGTCCCGGTGCCAATTCAGCCTGAACCGCCAAGCGCTGTCAACAAACGGTGACTTGCCTTTAGTCCAAGACGGATGACGGAATTTGCGGCAGTGCGATTCACCGCGCCGAAACATCTTCGGGTCATGGTCGCGGGCGATGCAAAACCGGATGGTGTGGCCGTCATGAAGCCGGACAGCTCGGCGCTCGAAGTCCGAGGGTTAACGAAGCGTTTTGACCGTCCGGCGGTCGACGGCCTCGACCTCACAGTTCACGCCGGTGAATTCTACGCCCTGGTCGGCCCCAACGGCGCTGGCAAGACCACCACTTTGCGCATGGTTGCGGGCCTCTTGCGGCCCGACGCCGGCGCGGTCTCGATCTTCGGCATCGATGCGCTCCAAAATCCGGTCGCCGCCAAGCAGGTGATGGCGTGGGTCTCCGACGAGCCCATGATCTACGACAAGCTGACGCCGCTGGAGTACCTCGAATTCGTCGCCGGGCTGTGGGGCATCGCGCCGTCCGCCTCGGAACCGGTCGCCGAGGGGCTGCTCAGCTCGCTCGGGCTCGAGCCGCACCGGCACGAGCGCTGCGAGGGCTTTTCCAAGGGCATGCGGCAGAAGGTGGCGCTGGCCGGCGCGCTGGTGCACGATCCCCGCCTCATCATTCTCGACGAGCCGCTGACAGGGCTGGACGCCGTGTCCGCCCGCCATGTGAAGGGGCTGTTGAGCGAGCGCGTCCGCACCGGCTGCACCGTGATCATGACCACGCACATCCTCGAGGTTGCCGAGCGCATGGCCGACCGCATCGGCGTGATCGCCTCAGGCCGCCTGGTCGCCGAAGGCACGCTCACCGAGCTGCGCCAGCAGAACGGCCATGCCGACACCAGCCTGGAAGATCTCTTCATCGCGCTGGTGACGCTCCAGGAAGCCGCATGAGCTCGGCGACCGCGCTGTCCTGGTTTGCCCGCCACGAGCTCCGCCTCGCCTGGCGCGAATGGCTCGCCATGATGACCGGCGGCCGGCGCAGGCGGACGCGCGTCGCCGTCATCGGCCTGCTTCTCTTCGCAGCGCTCCTGCACGTGCCGGCCTGGGCCGTGATCGGCCGCGTCGCCGACCTGCAACTGCCGCTCGACAAATCCTCGCTGATCGTGATCACAGCGACGATCTTTCTGGCCTGGACCTTGATGCTGTCGCAGGCGATCGAATCGGTGACGCGAGTGTTCTACGCCCGCGCCGATCTCGATCTGATCATGTCCTCGCCGGCGACGCTGGCCAACCTGTTCTCGGTGCGCATTGCCGCGATCGCGCTCGCCGTCACGGTGCTGGCGCTGTTGTTCTCGACACCCTTCATCGACGTGCTGGTGATCGGCGGCGGACCGCGCTGGCTTGCGGCGTTCGGCGTCGTGGTCGCGATGGGCCTGTCAGCCGCGGCGATCGCGATTGCCGTCACCATCCTGCTGTTCCGCTTGATCGGTCCGGCGCGGACGCGCTTCGTGGCCCAGATCCTCGCCGCCATCATCGGCGCCGGCTTCGTGATCGCGCTCCAGGTCGCCGCGATCATGTCCTACGGCACGCTGTCGCGCTTCACCATCCTGACCTCCGGCACCTTTGCCGAACACGCCCCCGACGCCGACAGCATCTGGTGGTGGCCGGCGCGGGCGGCCCTGGGCGACAGCGAGGCGCTGTTGCTGCTTCTCGCGCTCGGGCTGGTGATGCTCGGCGGCGTCATGGCGATCTTTTCGGGCCGCTTTGCCGACACCGCGATCGATGCCGCGGCATACGGCACATCCGGCCGCCGCAGCGCGAAGCAGCGCCCGTTCCGCGGCGGATCGCGGCAGCAGGCGCTGCGGCGCAAGGAATTTTCGCTGCTCTGGCGCGATCCCTGGCTGATCTCGCAGACCCTGATGCAGCTGCTCTATCTGGTGCCGCCGGCGCTGCTGCTCTGGCGCAGCTTTGCCGACAGTTCTGCCGCACTGACGCTGATCACACCCGTGATCGTGATGGCGGCGGGACAGCTTGCCGGCGGACTGGCCTGGCTGACGATCTCGGGCGAGGACGCTCCCGACCTCGTCGCGACCGCACCGCTGACGCCGTCCAGCGTCATCCGCGCCAAGATCGAGGTGGTGCTGATCGCGATCGCGGTCATCTTCTGCCCGCTGGTCGCGGCGCTGGCGTTTGCCTCGCCGATCCAGGCTGCGGTCAGTGCCGGTGCGATCATCATCAGTGCGGCCTCCGCGACCGCAATCCAGCTCTGGTTCCGGGTGCAGGCCCGGCGCAGCCAATTCCGCCGTCGCCAGACCTCTTCCCGGCTTGCGACCTTTGCCGAGGCCTTCTCCTCGATCGGCTGGGCCGCCACCGCTGCGCTGCTGCTCGCTCTCCCCCTCGCCGGCCTCGTCAGCGGCCTGATCACCGCGAGCCTCGTCGCCATCACCTGGAAATTCAGCCCAAGACGCGAATAAGCGGCGCGGATGACAGCTGCGATACTGACGCGCTGTTGATCGAAGCCCATTGGCCCCGCGCTGCATTGCGCGTTAGACTTTCTCCTGAAGTCATCGGGGACGGATATGTGGCGACTTGTTTCGGCCGCTCTGGCGCTGTTCGGCGCGCTCCTCTCGCCTGCCCTCGCTCAGCAGCAGCCCCAGCGCAGCGAATGCCTGGCGATGGCCAACACCGCGCCCCGCGCCGTCCCGGTCGCCTTCCGGCAGGCGACAGCCGCGGCCGAGGTCGAGATCACCTATGTCGGCCACTCCACCTATTTCATCGACACGCCCGGCGGCTTGCGCATCGCCACAGACTATAGCGGCGCCTATCAGATCGGACGGTTGCCCGACGTCGTCACCATGAACCGGGCGCACAGCACGCATTACTCTTTATTCCCCGACAAACGCATTCCCCATGTGCTGCACGGCTGGGGCGAGGACGGCAAGCCGGCCATCGTGTCGGAGCGCATCGGCGACACCTTCATCCGCAACGTCACGACCGACATCCGCCGCTACTTCGGCGACGATGCCGGCACCGACATGATCCGCGACGGCAACTCGATCTTCATCTTCGAGGTCGCCGGCCTCTGCATCGGCCATCTCGGCCACCTTCACCACAAGCTCGACGACAGCCATTTCGCCCAGATCGGGCGGCTCGACATCGTGATGGTGCCGATCGACGGCACCTACACCATGTCGCTGGACGGCATCTCCGAGATCACCAAGCGGCTGCGCGCCTCCGTGGTGCTGCCGATGCACCGCTTCGCCACCCCGCTCGACGATTTCATGCGCCGGATCGGCCAGCAGTTCGAGATCGACCGGCGCCTCGAGCGCTCCTTCCGCATGTCGCGCGATGCGCTGCCCTCGAAGCCGACGGTGATCATCCTCGACGGCGTCTGAGGCGCAATTTTCTCCAAGCCTGCTGGCGCCCATTGGTGCTGATCTCTCCGCAACAGGAGATCGACATGACAGACTTTGCGAGACTGCTGCACGCGGATGGACCAAACCCCGAGCACGCGGCAGCGCTCCGGCTTTACGGCCGCTTCGTCGGCGACTGGGATGCCGAGATCACCGCCCGCGGCCCCGATGAAACGAAACACACCGCGCCCGGCGAAATCCATTTCGGCTGGGTGCTGGAAGGCCGCGCCGTCCAGGACGTCTGGATCATTCCCCGTTCCAGCGGCAGCCCCGCCTTTCCGATCGCCGGCAACTGGTACGGCACGACGCTGCGGGTCTACGATCCGACCATCGATGCGTGGCGGATCTCCTGGTTCGATCCCGGCCGCAGCGTGTTCCGTCAGCAGATCGGCCGTCCGCGCGGCGATGACATCGTGCAGGAAGGCAAGACCGACGCGGGCGACCTGACCCGCTGGAGCTTTACGGAGATCGCGGACGACTCCTTCCATTGGCTCGGCGAGGTCAAGCCGGCTCCCGCAGCCGATTGGCGACTTGTGGTCGATGTGAGGGCGAGGCGACGCAAGGGTTAAGTCGAATGGATTTTGACTGAATCGATCGGGCCACGGGTTCGCTGCAACCTCTCCCGCTTGCGGGGGAGGTCGCGCCGAAGGCGCGGGTGGGGGCTCTCTCCACACTGGGAATCTCTCTGTGGAGACACCCCCACCCCAACCCTCCCCCGCAAGCGGGAGAGGGAGCGCACCTCCTCCGCCGTTGCTATGGTGCTCTGAGCAACGCGCGCTGCCGGGCGCAAGGACGAGATGCTAGGCTCCCGCCACAAAAAACATAGAGGGAGCGAACGCCGATGGCTGCAAGCGGTCTACCCGCCAACACGAGCGGGCTATTCGTCGAGCCGCGCGAGGACTGGCTCGCGCTGCATCAGGAGGAGATCATCGATCCCTCGCGGCCGATCGTCGATCCCCATCATCACCTGTGGAATCGCGGGCACCGCTACCTGATCGAGGAGATGGCGGCGGATATCGGCTCCGGCCACAACATCGTCGCCACTGTCTATGTCGACTGCCGCTCGATGTATCGCGCACACGGGCCCGAGGCGTTCCGGCCGGTCGGCGAAGTCGAGTTCGCCAACGGTGTCGCCGCAATGAGCGCAAGCGGTGCTTACGGCACGGCCGCGATCTGCGCCGGCATCGTCAGCCATGTGAACCTGCTGCTGGGCGACGCCGCCAAGCCGGTGCTGGAAGCCGAGATCGCGGCGGGCAACGGCCGTTTCCGCGGCATCCGGCATTCCTCCGCCTGGGACCAAGATCCTGTCGTCGCGGGCATGTACGCGAACCGGCCGAAAGGACTGCTGCAGGATCCGACCTTCCGCAAAGGCTTTGCCTGCCTGGCGCCGCTGAACCTCAGCTTCGATGCCTGGCTGTTCCATCCGCAGATCGGCGAGCTGATCGAGCTCGCGCGCGCCTTCCCCGACACCAGGATCGTGCTCGACCATTGCGGCGGTCCGGCCGGCGTCGGCCGCTTTGCCGGGCGGCGCGAGGAGGTGTTTCCGCAATGGCGCGCCTCGATCCGCGAGATCGCCAGATGCGAGAACGTGGTGGTGAAGCTCGGCGGCCTCGCGATGTGCCTGCTGGGCTACGATTTCCATCTGCGCGAGAGCCCACCGTCCTCCGAGGAGCTTGCCGCGGCCTGGCGGCCCTATATCGAGACCTGCATCGAGGCGTTCGGCGCAAGGCGCGCGATGTTCGAGAGCAATTTCCCGCCGGACAAGGGCCAGTGCAGCTATCAGGTGATCTTCAACGCCTTCAAGCGCATCGCGGCGCCTCTGGGCGAGGCCGAGAAGACGGCGCTGTTCTCGCAGACCGCGACCGATATCTACCGGCTCGACTTGCCGTCATGACGAGAGAGGGGCCGGGATGTTGGTCCCGACCCCTCTTCCGTCGTAGCCGCTGGGAAGGTCCTCGAAAAGTCTTGGTCCGGGCGTGCGCTAGCCGGCGCCCATCAGCGAGGCGGGACGGCGCTCGCCGGTGGAGACGAACATCCGCTTGAGCTTGTTGACGACGCGGATCAGGAAACCGATCATCACCGGATTGGTCTTGCGGCAGAAAGCGATTTTCTTGACGTGGCCTTCGACATGCCATTTGGCATGCGCGCCGTCGCGGAAGAAGATGACGTCGCCGGGACCGTAGCGCTTCGGCGGCATGCCGTCGCTTTCGAGCACGATCGATCCTTCCATGATCATGATCGTCTCGTCGATGTCGTAGTACCAGTTGAAGCGCCCTTCGGTGCAGGACCAGATGATGGTCGAGGCGGTACCGTCCGCGCTGGTGGACAGTATGTGCGAGCGCGACACCGGATTGCCTTCGATGATCCAGGACGGCTCGATCGGCCGCAGCTCGAGATCCACATTGCAACTACTAATTTCAATCAATGCGCGCGACATCTGTTTCCCCAGGGGATAGAATAGGTTTTTGGCCGGGTCGGGGCCCGGATTGTTTCCAATGATGTACACAACGCTAGTGATCGGCTTTTAATTCTTTCTTACGCAGGCCTCGACAATCAGCCGCAAGTTGCATGTGCGAAGCAGCTAACGCCGCGATTTCCCTGCAAATTCGCGCACATGAACCCATCTTTTCCGGGGTGCGACAAAATGCGCGAAGTGACCTGAAAGGAGCCGTGCTGATGCCCCTCACGCCCGAGGTTCTGACAGCCAACAGCCAGGTCGTCGCCCGGCTCGGGAGCCTTGATATCTCCTTCACGCCGGATGATGAGTCCTGGTTTACCATCGACGGCATCGAAGGCCCCCGGCAGGTCGGCAGCGACGGCTCCGGCGGCGCGTTCGTGCTGCTGCCGTCGCAGAATGTGCTCTACGTCTCATCGGAGGGCCGCGCAGGAATTATCGCTGGTACGTTCGAGGCCTTCATCCAGCTCGTCGTCGTCCGGCCCTACTGGCTCGACATTCTGAAATTCTCCGCGGGCGGCGACCTCGCGGAAATGCGGCGCGCGGCGGATGCACTGGAGGCGACCCTCGACGACGAGGATGAGGTCAACGAGGCCCGCGAGCAAATCCGCAAGGGCCTCGACCTGCCCGAGCCGGACGATCCGGTCGGTGCGCTCTACGAGGCGGTGGCTGCTTCCGACGCCATTGTGCGGACCACCGACGGCAGCCCGTTCACGACGCTGTTCAGTCGTCCGTGAAGAAGGACTAAGCCACTGATCGGGAATCTCGATTTGGGCTAAGGGGCATTTCCAGATTGCAAGGTTTTGATGCTTTGGGCGTCAGAACCTTGCGATTTGGTTTTCGTGGATTCCCTCGAAGCGGGAAGCATGATTCCTTGTCTGCATCGGAGGGAACGATGCGGCCGAAGAAGCACAAGACGACGGGATCGAACGATCTGTTCCGGGCTCGGCTCGACCAGATCATCAATATGAAGCACGAGCTGGTTCTGCTCGCCGGCAAGGTCGATTGGGACTGGATCGACGGCGAGATCGCGCCGCTCTACAGCGAGAACGGCAGGCCCGGGATCGAGACGCGCTTCATGATCGGTCTGCTGTTGCTCAAGCACATTTACGGGCTGTCCGATGAGGAGGTGTGCGAGCGCTGGGTCCATGACCCATACTTCCAGTTCTTCACCGGGGAAGAGTTCTTTCAGCACACGTTCCCGCACGAGCGCTCGGACCTGAGCCATTGGCGCAAGCGGCTTGGCGACAAGCTGGAGTTGCTGCTGGCCGAGAGCTTGCGGGTAGCGCACGAGGCCGGTGCATTACGCAGCCAGGACCTCAAGCGGGTTACGGTCGACACCACGGTGCAGCCGAAGGCCATCACCTTTCCGACCGATGCCAAGCTGCTGCATGCGGCCATCAAGGGGCTCAACCGCCTGGCGATCAGGCACGGCGTCAGGCTGCGGCAATCCTATGCTCGCATCGCCAAGGCCGCCGCGATGATGGCCGGCCGCTACGCCCATGCCAAACAGTTCAGGCGGCATCAGCGGCAGTTGCGTATCCTGCGTAGCCGGCTGGGCCGGATCATCCGCGACATCCGCCGCAAGATCGAAGGCCAGCCAGCACTGGAGCAGGCGTTCGCCCTCCCGCTCGGCCGGGCCACGCAGATCCGCTCGCAGCAGCAGCGCCAGCGCGGCTGGAAGCTCTATTCCTTCCATGCCCCGGAAGTGGAGTGCATCGGCAAGGGCAAGGCCAGCGCGCCTTACGAGTTCGGCGTGAAGGCCTCCATCGTCACCAACAACCGCCGGGCTCCCGGTGGCCTGTTCGTGCTGCACGCCAGCGCACTGCCCGACAACCCCTACGACGGTCACACCTTGCGGGACGTCATTGACCGCACCGAGACACTCACCGGCTGTCCGATCGAGCGGGCCTATGTCGACAAGGGATACCGCGGCCACGACGCACAAAATCCCCGTCGCGTCTTCATCTCCGGCCAGAAGCGCGGCGTTTTCGGTGTCATCAAGCGCGAGCTGCGCCGCCGCTCCGCCATCGAGCCCATCATCGGACACCTGAAGGCGGAAGGCCACCTCGGGCGCTGCTACCTCAAAGGCCGCGCCGGCGATGCCGCCAACGTCGTCCTCTCAGCCGTCGGACACAACTTCCGCCGCATCCTCGCCTGGCTGAGATATCTCTTGTGCCTGTTCCTGGCCCAGCTATGGCGCACGCTCGCCCGGCCAGCCTCGATCAATCCGGCTTCTTAACGGACGACTGTTCAACCGCTTCAGCATCGACAACAACCCGATGCTGCGCAACGCGGCGGCGTGAGAGCAGGAGAGACCGTTGCGAGGACGTTCACCCCTCCCCAGCGGGGAGAGGTGAAGCAAACTACTTCGCCCACTCGCCCTTGCGGAACACTGGCACCTTGCTGCCGTCGGCGAGGATGCCGTCGATGTCGGTCTCGGCCGAGCCGATCATCCAGTCGATATGGATCAGGCTCTGGTTGCCGCCCTGCGCGGCGATCTGCTGCGGCGTGAGCTGGGCGCCGTTGACGAAGCATTTCGAGTAGCACTGGCCGAGCGCGATGTGCGAGGCCGCGTTCTCGTCGAACAGCGTGTTGTAGAACAACAGCCCGCTCTGCGAGATCGGCGAGGAATGCGGCACCAGCGCCACCTCGCCGAGACGGCGCGCGCCCTCGTCGGTGTCGAGCACCTTGTTCAGCACCTCGGCGCCGCGCGAGGCCTTCGCGTCGACGATCCTGCCGTCCTCGAAGCGCACCGCGATGTTGTCGATCAGCGTGCCCTGGTAGGACAGCGGTTTCGAGCTCACGACATGACCATAGACGCGGCGGCAATGCGGCGTGGTGAAGACCTCTTCGGTCGGGATGTTGGCGTTGCAGCTGATACCGTTCTTGGACAGGGAGGCGCCGCCTTCCCATTCATGGCCGTCGGCAAGGCCGATGGTGAGATCGGTGCCCGGGCCTGAGTACTGCAACGCGCGGAAACGCTGGCCGTTGAGCCAGTTGGTGCGCTCGCGCAGCACCGCATTGTGGCTCGCCCAATTGGCCATCGCGTCCTCGCGATCGACGCGGGAGGCCGCGAAGATCGCATCCGCGAGCTTGCCGATCGCAACGTCCTCGGGATCGTTGGGGAACACCTGCTTGGCCCATGATGGGCTCGGATAGGCGATGATGTTCCAGTTGGTGTCGAAATTGACGATCTTTTCCAGTGCCGGCTGATAGGCCATCGAGTTGGCCTTGCTGGCGCGCGCTACCTTGGACGGATCCTCGCCCGACAGCAGCATCGGATTGTCGCCGACGATGGCGAGCCGCGCGGTGTTGTCGGAGAATGCCTTGGCCATGCCCTCATAGAGCCAGCCGGCGGCGCGATCGAAACTGTTGTCGTGACCGTGGCGGTAACGCGCCAGCGTCATCTCCTCGTCCGACAGGATCGGCGTCACGATACCGGCGCCGGCCTTGTAGGCATGAACGGCGATCCGCCGCACCAGCGGCAGCGCGATCGCCGGCGCCGTCAGGAGCAGATCCTGTCCCGGCCGCAAGCCCAGGCCCACCTTCACCGCCACCTCGGCCAGCCGGTCGAGTTTCGCGGGATCGATGGGAGTGGAGGTGATGCGTTGATCGGTCATGCCGGGTCCTCTGCCGAAAGTCTCTCGCTCAATCTAAGTCTAGCATCGCGAGACACAAGTATACGAGCGTATTGGGGGCGACGAAAGATACGCAGTTTCGCGCATCTTGGTTTTCAACGCGTTGCCGATTTCAGCACCCGGTCGACCATGGCGGGAGCAAGGCCGAGGTAATTTTTCGGTGAAGTGAGCGCATCGATCGTGGCGCGGTCGATTCTGGCAGAGACGCGCGAGTCGGACGAGAGCGCGTCCGCCAGCGTCAAACCTTTCTCGTTGGCGAGCCGGCAGGCGTCATAGACCACGTCATGCGCCTCCTGCCGCCCGATCTGGGGCGCGAGCCCCATCATGACCGCTTCGGCCACAATCAGGCCCCGGCTGATGGCGAGATTGTCGTTCATCTTCGCCTCGTCGACGATGAGGCCCGCGAGCGCGAACCTCGCCTGGTGCAGCGCCCCCGCGGCCAGCACGAAGCTTTCGGGGATTGCCATCCACTCGGCGTGCCAGGGGCCGGTGGCGCGCTCGAAATCCTGCACCATCGCATCCAGCATCAGGCCCGCGTGCTGGCGCACCGCCTTGGACGCCGCCAGCATCAGTTCCGAGGAGATCGGGTTGCGCTTCTGCGGCATGGTCGAGGAGGCGCCACGGCCCTTGACGAAGGGCTCGTAGACCTCGGCGAACTCGGTCGAGGCCATGATCATGATGTCGAGCGCGATCTTGCCGAGCGAGCCGGTGACGAGCGCGAGGAAGTTCACGGCCTCGGCAAAGCCGTCGCGCGCGACGTGCCAGGTCGAGGCGGGAACGCCGAGCTTCAGCTCGTCGCACAGCGCCTCCTGCACCTCAAAGCCCTTGTCGCCGAGCGAGGCCAGCGTGCCGGCGGCGCCGGCGAACTCGCCCACCAGGACCCGCGGCTTCAATTGCGCCAGACGCTCGGCGTGGCGATCGAACATCGCTAGCCAAATCGCGGTCTTGTAGCCGAAGGTCACCGGCAGCGCCTGCTGGAGATGAGTGCGCCCCGCCATCGGCGTATCGCGATGGCGCCTGGAGAGGTCGGCGAGAATCTTTCGCAGCTCCGCGATGTCGCGCTCGACGATCTCGAGCGCGGCACGCAATTGCAGCACTACGGCGGTATCCATGATGTCCTGCGTGGTCGCGCCCCAATGCACGTAACGGCCGGCATCGCCGCATTGCTTCACCATCTGGTGCACCAAGGGCAGGATCGGATAGCCGACGATGTCAGTCTCCTGCCTGAGCAGGTCGAAATCGAGCGCGGCAACGTCGGTCCGCGCCGCGATCTGGTCGGCGGCATCCTGCGGGATCACGCCGCATTTGGCCTCCGCCTTCGCCAGCGCCACCTCGACCTCGGCATAGCGCGCAACCAGCGCGACATCGGAAAACACCTCGCGCATCTCAGGCGTGCCGAAGGCGTCGCGGAACAGCATGGAGTCGAGCACGGTGGTCGAGGCGTGGAGAGCGGGCATGGGCGTTTCTTTATGGTTGGTGTTTTGTGTGGAAGCAGCTTACGCAGGCCGCGCCGTTCGGCAATGGACAATGCCGGGTCATCACACATTCGGAGTCTTGCATTAGTCTCGCCGCCGCGCGTCAAACCATCGGCTCCGTCATCCCCGCGCAACCGCGAAGCGGTTGTCGCTGGAGGTGCGAACCATGCGACGCGACGCGTCGCGTGGAGAGCCTCGAAGGATGGCAGGCCGGGATGCGGGCCGTCGCCCTTCGAGGGCCGCTGAAGAAGCGGCCACCTCAGGGTGAAGGGAAGCGCGGTCGGCGATATCAGATTGAGTACGTGGCCTGCGACAATCCGACTCCAGCCGCCACATTCCAGTCGAGGCTGCACTCCTCCCCGCAAATGGCATGGCAGCCATCTTGAGATCGCAATGAACCAAGCGGCCTCCCGGCGGACTCACAGACTTAGGTCGAAATCCGTTTTGCTTTGTCATTGCCCCGATGTCGTCGTGAGGTCTGAGTTTTCGACGTGCAGTTTCTGTTCCGGGATCACCTTCTCGACACCGACCGGCGCGAGCTGAGCCGCGAGCAGGTTCCCGTTTCCGTGGAACCGCAGGTTTTCGACCTCGTCGTCCATCTCATGGAAAACCGCGACCGGGTGGTCAGCAAGGACGAGCTGATCGACAAGATCTGGCACGGGCGCAGCGTCTCCGAATCCACCCTGACCAGCCGGATCAATGCGGCACGCAAGGCGGTCGGCGACAACGGCGCGAGCCAGGCGCTGATCCGAACCATCGCGCGCAAGGGTTTTCGTTTCGTCGGCGACGTCGAGACCAAGCTCGCCGCGGCCGCGCCGGAACCCGGCCGGTGGATACCAGCGCCGCAGGCGACACTCGCGCTGCCCGACCGGCCCGCCATCGCCGTGCTGCCCTTCACCAATATGAGCGGTGACCGCGAGCAGGACTATTTCTCCGACGGCATCAGCGAGGACATCATCACTGCGCTGTCGAAGCTGCGCTGGTTCTTCGTCGTCGCGCGCAACTCCTCCTTCGTCTACAAGGGCCGCGCCGTGCACATGCACGAGGTCGCGCGCGAGCTCGGCGTGCGCTACGTGGTCGAAGGCAGCGTGCGGCGGAGCGGCGAGCGCGTGCGCATCTCGGCCCAGCTCAACGACGTCTCGACCGGCAGCCATCTCTGGGCCGAACGCTACGACCGCGAGCTTGCCGACATCTTCGCCGTGCAGGACGACATCACCGAGGCGATCGTCGCCGCGATCGAGCCGCAGCTCTATACGGCCGAGAGCTTTCGCGCCGGGCAGAAGCCGCCGGGCAGCCTGGATGCCTGGGACCTCGTCATGCGCGCATTGTCGCATTACTGGCGCATCACCCGCGAGGACAATGCGGCCGCGCAAGGGCTGCTCGAGAAGGCCGTCGCGATCGATCCCGCCTATGGCAAGGCGCTGGGCCTGCTCGCGACCAGCCATATCTTCGGCGCGCATATGGGCTGGGCCGACATGGCCGCGACCGTGCCGGTCGCCGAACGCGCGGCGCTTGCGGCGGTGGAGGCCGATCGCGAGGACGCCTGGGCCCATCACGGCCTCGCCTACACCTACCTGTTCCGCCGCCGCTTCGACGACGCGCTGGCGGAGTTCGAGCTGACCTTGAGGCTCAATCCGAATTTCGCGATGGCGCACGCCTTCTACGGCGTGACGCTGTGCTACGCGGGACGATGGCAGGACGGCGATGCCGCCGCGCGCCGCGCGCTGCGGCTGAGCCCGCGCGATCCGCTCGCGGCGATCTATTGCGGGGTCGCCGCCTATGCCCAGTTCATCGGCCGCAATTACGAGGCAAGCTTGCAGATGGCGCGGGAATCGATGCGGCAGCGCGCCGATTTCGTCGGCGCACATCGCGTGCTGACGGCGGCCGCCGGCATGCTGGGTGATCCGGTCCTTGCCGCGTCCGCGCTGGAAGGCTTGCGCCGCGCCCAGCCCGGCATCTCGCTCGCCTGGATCACAAGCGAGCTGCCGATGCTGCTGGAGCAGGACCGCGAGCATTATCTGGAAGGATTGCGTCGCGCAGGGATGGAGTAGACTTCTCGCGCAGCATCGAGAGTGCGCCCTCCCCCCACAAGGGGCGAAGGGAGGCGAACAACCTAAGCCACCGCGCGCCGGCCGATGATCGCGAAACGGAGCTTGCCCGAGATGAAATCGATCGCGGCGACCGCGACCAGGATCATCAGGATCAGGAACGACACCTTCTGCCATTCCAGCACACGGATCTGCTCGGCGAGCTGGAGGCCGATGCCGCCGGCGCCGACGATGCCGATGATGGTGGCCGAGCGGGTGTTGGACTCGATGAAATAGAGCACCTGGCCGGCGATCACGGGCAGAACCTGTGGCAACAGGCCAAAGCGGATCTCGTGCAGTGCGCTGCCGCCGGAGGCGCGGATGCCCTCGACCTGCTTCTGGTCGGCGCCCTCGATCGCCTCCGAGAACAACTTGCCGAAGGCGCCGAAATCGGACACGGCGATGGCGAGCACGCCGGCGAAGGGGCCCAGGCCGACGACATTGATCCAAACAAGCGCCCAGATCAGCGTATCGACGCCGCGGATCGAATCCAGGAAACGGCGGATCGGGAAGCGCAGGATGTTTGACGGCACCACGTTGCGGGCGGCGAGCAGGCTGACCGGCAGCGCGAACAATGCGGCGAGCGTCGTGCCGAGCAGAGCGATCGACAGCGTCTCGCCGAGCGCCTTCAGATAGATCGGCAGCGAGGAGCCGGGATCGGGGGGGATCATCATCAGGCTGATCCAGCCGAGCTGGCTGAGGCCTGCGACGAAGCGCGACGGCGAGAAGTCGAGATCGACGAGGCCGTACACCAGGACCGCGAACGCCGCGACGATCATCGCCGGCATTGCGAGCCGCGCCGAGGCAGGCCGGTCGAACACGTCAGGATAGCGCGCGCGAAGCTCTCGCGTGTCAACCTCTTGCGGCCGCGTCACGTCCGCGCCTCCTTGCCGAACAGGCGGCCGCGCAGCCAGCCGGTGGTGATGTCTATGATGAAGACCGTAATGATGATGGTGAGCAGGATCGCGCTGACGTCCGAATAATAGAATTTGCGGATGGCGACGACGAGCTCCTGGCCGATGCCGCCGGCACCGACAAAGCCCATCACCGAGGCTTCGCGAACGTTGATCTCGAAGCGCAGCAGCGCGTAGCTGGCATAGCCCGCGGTCACCTGCGGCACGACGGCAAAGCGCATGCAGGAGAGCCAGCTCGCGCCGGTCGAGCGGATACCCTCGACCGGCTTCATGTCGGCGTTCTCGACGATCTCCGAGAACAATTTTCCGAGCGCGCCGGTGGAATGGATCGCGATCGCAAGCACGCCAGCCATCGGCCCGAGCCCGAAGGCGATCACGAAGATCAGCGCGAAGACGATGCCCGGGACGGTGCGTGCAAATTCGAGCAGACGCCGCACCGTAAAGCGCAGCCAGGGCGCGGGCGAGGTGTTTTCCGCCGCGAAGAAGTTCAGGACAAAGGCGAGGGTCGCACCGGTCAGCGTGCCGACATAGCTGATCAGCAGCGTCTCACCGAGCATCTTCAACCATTTGCGCCAGCCCCAAAGCCACTCGCCGACATCGGTCCAGACCCGCTGGCCGTTGTCGAGCGTGAGGATGCGATCGAAATAGCTGACGAAGTTGCCGAAATAGGTGAAGAAGGTGCGCAGGTTCACTTCGGCGCCGATCGCGGCGAGAAGCAGCGCGGCGGCGAACACCACGATTCCGAGCAAGAGACGGAGCCGCCTGCGCGCGACCGCCTGATTGTAAGCGGTGTTCAGCGCAGCCAGTTGCTGCTCGGGCAGGATCGAAACCGCGAGGGTCATCTGTTCAGGAAAAGTGGCCGATCAAAGAGAAAGAGCCGGGTCCATCGACCCGGCTCGAGTAGCTCGTCCCGAAACTCAGGACGCCTTCTTCTTACGCAGTGCATCGACGAACTTGATCAGCTCGATCGTGCCATCCCAGTCCTTGGTGGTGGCGGGATGGAAACCCTTCTTCTGGCCGTCCTGGAGGCGATCGAAGGCCGCCTTGTCCTTGGCCGGCGCGTCGAAGAACGCCTTCGCGATCGCCGCCTTCGCCTCTTCCGGCAGGTCGGAGTTGTAGGCATAGGGACCGTTGATGATCGGCGCCGACTTGTGGATGATGCGGAAATCGTCCTTCTTCATCGGCGAGCCGTCGGCATTCTTCAGCATGCCCTTGGTCAGCATCTGCGCCAGCGTCGAATCGTCGTCGCTGGTCCACTGGTTGGCCGCGACATCGACCGTGCCCTGCGCCAGCGCCAGGATCGCGTTCTCATGGCTGCCGGTGAAGACGACCTTGCTGAAATAGGTGTCGGCGTCCGCGATGCCCATCTTGTCGAGCTCGAAGCGCGGCACGTTGTTGCCGGACGTCGAGTTCGGGTCGACGAGGCCGAGGTTCTTGCCCTTGAGCTGGTCGATGCTCTTGTAGGGGCTGCTCGCCTTGACGAAGAACACCGAATAGTAGCCGGTCGAGCCGTCGGCGTTGATGTCGTTGGCAAACGCGTCGGTCTTGACGCCGGTCAGGCGGGCGCGGGCGAACGAGGCCGAGCCGTAGCTGGCGATATGGATATTGCCGGCGCGCTGGCCTTCGATGACGGCGGCGTAGTCATTGGCGATACGCAGCGTGACCTTCACGCCCAATTCCTTGGAGAGATAGCTCATGAACGGCGCCCAGCGCTCGGTCACGCCCGAGGCGTTTTCCGCCGGAATGACCGCGAAGGTCAGCTCGGAATATTTGGCTTTCCAGTCGTCGGCGGAGGCCGAGGTCGTGAATGCGAGCGCGGCGGCGCCGGCAAGAACTAGTCTGCGAGTGATCATGATACCCTCTTCATCGGTTGGGGTCGGTTGACGCAAAAACTGGCAACGACAGAAGCGATGCGGCTCAGGCGGCGGCCGCCGTTCCAAGCGCCGGAATGCCCTCGGGCGCCGGCACGGGCGAGCCGCCCATGACGTCGGTGGCTTCGAGATCGTAGAGCTCGCGCGCGACGTGATCGGTCAGCGCAGACGGTGCGCCGTCGAACACGACACGGCCCTGCGCCATGCCGATCAGGCGGTCGCAATAGCTGCGCGCCAAGTCGAGCGAATGCAGGTTGCAGAGCACGGTGATGCCGAAATGCTTGTTGATGCGCAGCAGCGCATCCATCACGATCTTGGTGTTGCGCGGGTCGAGCGAAGCGATCGGCTCGTCGGCGAGAATGATGTCGGGCTGCTGCACCAGCGCGCGGGCGATCGCGACGCGCTGCTGCTGGCCGCCGGAGAGCTGGTCGGCGCGCTGCGCGGCGAGCGCGGCGATATCGAACTGCTCGAGCGCGGACATCGCCAGCGCCTTGTCGTGTTCGGGCCAGGTCTGCGACAGCGAGCGCCAGGCCGGCATCGTCGCGAGGCGCCCCATCAGGACGTTGGTGAGAACATCGAGCCGGCCGACGAGGTTGAACTGCTGGAAGATCATCGCCGAGCGCGCCCGCCACTGCCGCAGCTCCTTGCCGCGCAGCGCTGTGACGTCGGTGCCGTCGAACAGGATGCGGCCCTGCGTCGGCGTCACCAGGCGGTTGATGGTCCGCAGCAGGGTGGACTTGCCCGCGCCGGATCTTCCGATCACGCCGACGAATCCGCCGGGGGAAATTTGAAACGAAGCGTCGTCCACCGCGGCTTTTGCGCCAAAGCGGCACGTCAGACCTTCAACCACCAGCATGCAGGGCTCCAGAGTAGCTGGGACCCACCGCTAACGCCGACGCTTGACACTTGTGTGACATGCACGTTGCGGTGCGGCGATCCAACACACCTCATCCCCTGTCATCGCTGCGTCATGACATTGTCATCGAGCCGCTCGAAGAGGAACGCCCGCCCTCACGCTTCGGATACGACATGGCCGGCAAAGCCCTTTCAGTCCAACCGACCATCGATCCCTCGGCCAAGCTGCACGAGACCCGGCTCGGCGCCTATACCGAGGTCGGCGCGCGCACGATCCTGCATGAAGTGACGATGGGCGATTACTCCTATGTCGTGAACGATTCGCAGATCACCTACACCACGATCGGGAAATTCTGCTCAATTGCGGCGATGACGCGTATCAACCCCGGCAATCATCCGATGCATCGCGCGACGCAGGCGCACTTCACCTATCGTTCCAGCGCCTACTTCCCCGGCGAGAGCGACGACACGGAGTTCTTCGACTGGCGGCGCCAGCATCACGTCCATATCGGCCACGACGTCTGGATCGGCCATGGCGCGATCGTGCTGCCCGGCCGCAACATCGGCACCGGCGCGGTGATCGCGGCCGGCGCCATCGTCACCAAGGACGTACCCGCCTACACCATCGTCGCCGGCAATCCCGCGCGAATCGTGCGGCGGCGCTTCTCGGAAGAGATCGCCGGGCGGCTTGCGCGGCTCGCCTGGTGGGACTGGGATCACGACAAATTGCGTGAAGCCTTGCCCGATTTCCGCAGGCTCGGGATTGAAGATTTTCTCTCCACGTATGAAGCACGGGCACACTCCCCTGTCAGCAAACGAAGCGCGGTCGCGTGACAGACATTTTCCTTGAGGGCGGCCGGGCCCTGATCGGCACCGAGTTGGTCGAGACGTCACTCAGCGTGGCCGGAACGGACATCGCACGGGTCGATGCCGCCCGTGGCCGGGCTCGGCTCGCGATCGATGCGCGCAATCTGCTGGTGTTGCCGGGAATCGTCGATCTGCATGGCGATGCCTTCGAGCGGCAGATGATGCCGCGCGCCGGCGTGGACTTCCCGATCGACGTCGCGCTCGCGGACAGCGACCGCCAGGCGATCAGCAACGGCATCACCACGGTGTTTCACGCCACGACCTGCTCGTGGGAACCGGGCCTGCGCAGCGCCGACAATGCGCGCGGCCTGATGGAGGCGATCGAGCGGCAGCGTCCGCAATTCGCTGCCGACACCCGCTTCCATCTGCGGCACGAGACCTACAATCTCGATGCCGAGGCCGAGATCAGCCGGTGGCTCGCCGAGGGCCGCGTCGACCTGTTTGCCTTCAACGACCACATGGACGGCACCGTCGCCGACATGGCCAAGCCGCGCAAGCGCAACCGCATGGTGGAGCGCACTGGCTTGTCCAGCGAGGATTTTGACGGGCTGGTCGACCGCGTGATCTCGCGCGCCGCCGACGTGCCGGCCTCCGTGTCGCGGCTCGCTGCTTCTGCCCGTGCGGCAGACGTGCGGATGCTCTCGCATGACGATGCGACACCCGCGATGCGCCGGGAGTTTCGCGAACTCGGCGCTGACATCGCCGAGTTTCCGATCAACGAGGAGACGGCGCGGGCGGCAGCGAGCCACGGCGATGCCATCGTCTACGGCGCGCCGAACGTCGTGCGCGGCGGCAGCCACACCGGCTGGACCCGGGCATCCGACATGATCGCAAAGGGGCTCTGCTCGGTGCTGGCGTCGGACTATTACTATCCCGCGCAACTGCTCGCCGCGTTCCGCCTCGCCGCCGATGGCGTGTTGCCGCTGACGGAGGCCTGGAGCCTGGTCTCCGCGGAGCCTGCGCGCGCGGCCGGCCTTGCCGACCGCGGCATCCTCGCCGAAGGACGCCGCGCCGACATCCTCCTCGTCGACGACACCGTGCCGCTGCGGCCGCGGCTCGTCGCGGTGATATCAGGCGGAAAGCTCGTGCATCTCACCGATGCGACGCGACTGCTCAGCGCGGCGGCGGCGCCGCGCGAGGCTGTCGTCGCGGCATAAATTGGCTATGCTGAGGCGATGACAGGTTTTCCCCGCTACGCGATCTATTTTGCCGCCGGCGCCGACAGCGCGCTGACCCGCTTCGGCGCCAAGCTGCTCGGCTACGATGCCTACACCGGCGACGAGGTGCCGTTTCCGCCCGAGGCGCTGCACGTTGCACCGGACTGGCGTGACGTCTCCGCCGATCCCCGCAAATACGGCTTCCACGCCACGCTGAAGGCGCCGATGGCGCTGACGCCCGGCAGCACCGAGGCGGAGCTTATGGCAGCCTGCGCGACATTCGCCGAAACGGCGCGGCCGATCCCGGCCATCCGCCCGATCGTCGACACCATCAGCGGCTTCATCGCCGTCATCCCGGCCGAGCCGGTCGATGCGCTCCAGCAGCTCGCCGCCGATTGCGCACGCGAGTTCGATTCCTTCCGCGCCGCTCTCACCGCGGAAGACCGCGCACGCCGGAAGCCCGACAAACTCACCGAGCGGCAGCGCGATTATCTCGACCGCTGGGGTTACCCCTACGTCATGGAAGAATTTCGCTTCCACATGACCCTGACTGGGCGGCTGGATGCAGAGCGCCGCGGACCGATCCTGGAGATGTTGCGGACGCGGTTCGCGTCGCTTCGTCTCGACACGCTGGCGATCGACCGCCTCGCCCTGTTCAGGCAGAACGAGACCAAGGCGCGCTTCCGCATCATCGGCGAGTGGGCTTTGGCGCGATAGACCTCAGCGCCAGCTCGCAAGATTGAAGGCGAGCGCCACCGCGCCAACCAGAACGAGGCTGGTCGCCCAGACTGCATCCAGATTGAACCAGCTGCGCGAGACGAACCTCAATCCCAGATAGCGGTAGACCAGCCACGCCAGAGATCCGCCGGCGCTGACCATGGCGGCAACGTGCACCAGGGACACCAGCACCGCCATCCCGAGACTTGCCTTCATCAGCGCGCCCGCCGCCTCATGGCCGGCATCGAGCTCGAGGGCCTGGCAGAGCCCGAGATAGATCGGCACGAGCATCAAGGCCGCGCCGTGGGCAATGGCAACGGCGAATGACCAGAGCGCCAATTGCGTTGGCGGAATTCGTGCCAGCGCGCGGGGATGGCGCCGCTCGATCAGCCGATAGACACCGAAGCCGATGACGAGAAGGCTCGCACTGATCTGGATCGAACGCTGCCACTCGGCCAGCACGAGCAGGAACGCGAATGGCAGCAGCACGAGAAGTGTTGCCAGGAGATGTCCGGCCGCCAGGGCCCACAACGCACGGAACAGCGCGCGTGGGCTCTTGTCCATGAGCCCGGCCGAAACAGCGAGCGGCCATCCCATTCCCGGGTTGACCCCGTGGTAGAGGCCGCTCGCAACAAGAGCGAGCCAAAGCCAGCCAAGCGCCGGGCTCGCGTGCGCCCCATCTAGACCGACGGGTAGCAAAAGGAATCCGTCGAACAATCGCCGCCCTCGAGCCTGATCTGGTGCGCACGATATCCGTCGGGGAAGCTCACGAAATAGTCCTTGTCGAGCTCGAGGCCGCCGTTGCCGCCGACATTGGCCATGACTTCCACGCCCGGAACCCCGTCGGGATAGAACTGATCGTCCCAGGTGGAATAGAGCGAATTGGTCCAGTACACGCGCCTGCCGTCGCGGCTGATCTCGACCATCTGCGGACCGGCAGCAAATGCCTTGCCGTTCGGATGGGGGGTGCGGCGCGCGATGCCGCCGATGTGGACCGAGCCCGCAAGCTTCGGCTTTCGCGGATCACTCACATCGTACTGGCGCATTTCACCCGTGCCCCAGCACGAGACATAGAGGAACCGGTCATCCATCGACAGGTCGATGTCGGTCACCAGCGGCGGCACGGCGCCAAATCCCTGCAGCAGCGGCGGGAGCTTCTCCTTTGGCGCAGGTTCGGGAGGGATCGTCGCCGTCTTCTCGGCATGGAATTTTCCGCCTTCGCGCCACCAGGTCCAGATCGATGCTTCGAGGTTCGTGGTGTCGACCACGACGCCAACGAAGCCGTATTCGCGAACCGGATCGTGCGCGGGCCGCACCTCCAGCGCCATCTGATGATTGGCGCCGAGGTCGATGGTCTGGACGTTGCGACGGGCGCGAAGGTCCCAGAAGTGGAGACGATGGCCATATTTGTTCGACAGCAGATCTTCCGGAACGATCCCGTTCTCGAACTGCGGCGGCAATGCCCATTCGCTCGTCACCATGTAGTCGCGCGGCAGATTCCACCAGAAGTCATAATGCAGCGTCTGCGGGCCACGGTCGATCTCCCATCGTCCAAGGACCTCGAACGTCTCGCAATCCATGATGAAGACGCCCGGAGGTCCGTTGGTGCCGTCCTTGCCGCCGCCGCCCAGCGTGCTGACATAGATGCCGTCCGGCCCGCAATGGATGGTGTGCGGGCGCGAGTAGCCGGTCTTCTTGAAGACTTCCTCCGGTTCGATGATCTTGTGGATCTTGGCTTTGGTCGGATCGGGCTTGGTATCGATGATGTAGATCCGCGACGAGCGCAGCCCGGGGATGATGAGATAGCGCCGCTCGATGAAGGCGTGTCCGGCGAGCGGCGACAAGGCGGAAGAGCAGGCATTCCAGCCGAAGTGATGAAACTCGTCGCCTTTGTTGGGCATCGTCACGGTGTGGACGATCTGGCCATAGGTCGGCGATCCCGGCTTGACGTCGATGACCGCAAGAGCATCCGGCTTTGAGAAATCCGGACTGAGCAGCAACGTATAGGCAAAGTTCTCCGCAGGTGCTTCCATCGCAAGCTTGGGCGATGCGTGAAAGGTGGGATCCGGCCTCATCGTCATGGCACTGCCTCCCTGTTCTGTCGGTTCGCGCCAACCTGGCTCGGGACAGCGGCATAATGAAGAACTGGTGCGCGATGTCTTGAGCTGCTCCGCGGGCTTCGTTGGCGAGCCTACAATATGTCATCGCCGGGCTGCGGGAAACGGCCCGAGCCGCGCCAATTCGACGCCTTCCGCCAAATGGAAGCCGGCGGGATCAGGCTAGGGCCCCTCACACTCGGTGTCGTCCCGGCGAAGGCCGGGACCCATACCCCCAGGGAGGGGTTTGGCGAAGGCTAGTAGTAAAAGTCTTCCCGCGGTACCAACACCTGCGTTCACCGATAGATCACGCGGTATGGGTCCCGGCCTTCGCCGGGACGACGACTGGGGAATTGGCCGCTACTTCCCCCACCGCAGCGCCAGGGCATCCCGCTCCTTCGCCAGCTCCAGCAGCCCCGCGCGCGTCGCGGGATGCAGCGGCTGGAGCGGATGGCGCACGGCGTCCGATTTGATCACGCCGCCGGCCTGCATCATGGCCTTGCAGGCGATCAGGCCGCATTGGCGGTTCTCGTAGTTGATCAGCGGCAGCCAGCGCTCATAGGCGGCTTTCGCTTCCTCGCGCTTGCCGGCGAAATAGGGATCGATGATCTGGCGGATGCCGTCGGGATAGCCGCCGCCGGTCATGGCGCCGGTGGCGCCGGCGTCGAGATCGGCGAGCAGCGTGATCGCCTCCTCGCCGTCCCACGGGCCCTCGATATCCTTGCCGCCCACCTCGATCAGGCTGCGGAGCTTTGCCGCGGCGCCCGGCACCTCGATCTTGAAATAGCGGATGTTGGAGAAGTCGCGCGACAGCCGGGCGAGCAGCTCGACCGACAGCGGCGTGCCGGCCACCGGCGCGTCCTGGATCATGATGGGAATATTGATCGCGCCGGAGAGCACCTTGAAGAATTCGACGATGCCCTTCTCCGGCACGCGAAACGTCGCGCCGTGATAGGGCGGCATGACCATCACCATGGCGGCACCGGCCGCTTCGGCCTGCTTGCTGCGCGCCGCACAGACGGCCGAGCTGAAATGGGTCGTGGTGACGATGACGGGAACCCGTCCCGCGACATGCTCCAGCACCGCATGCATCACGGTTTCGCGCTCGGCGTCGGTGAGCACGAACTGCTCGGAGAAATTGGCGAGGATGCAGAGGCCATTCGAGCCTGCATCGATCATGAAATCGATGCAGCGGCGCTGGCCCTCAAGGTCGAGCTCGCCGCGCTCGTCGAAGATGGTGGGCGCGACCGGGAACACGCCGCGATAGGGGCGCTGGGCCTTGTGGTGGGGCGTAACCGGCATCGAACTCTCCATCCCTGATATTCCTGCACATCTAACGCCGCACTCGCGCGGCACGACAGATGTACTCGGGGCGCGGATCGGCGGCAATGCCGATCCGCGTTCCGTTGGAACAGGGATGTGAAAGTTAAGCGGTCTTCACCGCGCCGAGGAAACCTTCGACCGCGACGCGGAGGCGATCGGCGTCTGCCGACATCTTCTTCACGGATTCCGACAGCACCGTGCCGGCGTTGCCGGTTTCCTGATTGAGCTTGGCGACGCTGCCGATGGTGTCGGTCACCTCACGGGTGCCTTGCGCGGCCTGCTGGAAGTTGCGCGAGATCTCGGTGGTGGCCGCCCGCTGCTGTTCGACGGCGGCCGCAATCGCGGTCATCTTCTCGTCGATGCCGCTGATGGCGCCGCCGATGGAACGGATGGCGGTTACCGCCTGACCGGTCGCGCCCTGGATCTCCTCGACCTGGCGGGAGATCTCTTCGGTGGCCGTCGCGGTCTGCGCGGCGAGACTCTTGACCTCGCCGGCGACCACGGCAAAGCCGCGGCCGGCCTCGCCCGCGCGTGCGGCCTCGATGGTGGCGTTCAGCGCAAGCAAATTGGTCTGGCCGGCAATGGCGTTGATCATCTTCACGACCTCGCCGATGCGGCTTGCGGTCTGGTCGAGGATTTCGACCGTGGCGTTGGTCCGCTCGGCCTGCGACACGGCCTCGCGGGCCTCGCGCGCGCTCGACTGCACCTGCGCGGAAATCTCGCCGACGGAGGCCGAGAGCTCCTCGGTCGCGGCAGCGATGGTCTCGAGATTGTTGGTGGCCTGCTCGGCAGAGGAGGCGACCGCCGCGGTCTGGCTGCTGGATTCCGAGACCAGCGTACGCACATCGGTCGCCGTCGCATCGAGCTCCCGCGCCGACGCGGCAACGCCGTGGATGACGGCCTGCACGGTGTCGTCGAAGCTGCGGCAGGCGGCATCGACGGTGCCGGAGCGGGCAAGCTGGAGCGCCTGCTGCGATTCACGTTCCTGACCGAGACGCTCCGCGGTCGCGGCGCTCTCGCGCAGGCTCTCGAGCGCAGCCGCCATGGTGCCGAACTCGTCGGGATACCGGGATTGCGGAACCGGTGTCGAATAATCTCGCGCGCCGATGCGGGCGATGGCATCGAGAATGGCGCGCACCGGACGCATGAGGCGCGTGCGCACCACATAGACGCCGGCCAAGGTCACCGCGAGCGCCACAAGGAAGGCGAGCGACTGCACGACGAGATTGGTGAGGGCCTTGGCCTGAACGGCCTCGGCGCGCGCGATCGACTGGTCCAGCGCCTTGTTCGCGACCGCGACGATCGACGCGAACGGCGACTGGCACAGCGCATTCCATTCCGAGGCGGGCATCGCGGGCTTGCCGCTGCCGTCAAAATTCCTGGTGAGCTCTCCGATCTGCTTCAGGACGCCATCGGTCTTGGCCTTCGCGTCCGACGCTGCCGTAACCAGCTCCGCCGTCACCTCGGGCGCAGCCAGCAACTCGGCCATCCCCGCCCAGCCAGAGGCGATCGTGCCATCCCATTGCGCCACCGACCGCTTCTGAACGTCGTCGAGCGGCTTGCTGCTGTTGACGTTCGAGCGAAGCGACGAACAATGGACCCCATAACGGTCGCGCACCTGCCAGGCAAAGCGGCGAACCTGAATCATGCGGGCGATGTAGGGATCGTTCATCCAGGCGCGGTTTGACACCGCGGTGGAGGCGAGGTTCGCGGTGTCGATGACCTTGGTGACGGCATCGTACCAGACATTGGTACGTTCCATCTTGCGCTCGGCCCGCGGACGCTTGGCTTCGTCGTAGAACAACTCGAACTGCGGCGCGGCTTCGTTCCAGCGCTGCTTCAGCGTATTCGCGAGCTCGTCGCGCCGGTCGAATTCGATCGTGGAGAGCGCCGAAGCGATGGATTCATAGCCGGCCTGCTCGGCCTTCTCTGCGGCTCCCAACTTGGCGCGCGGCTCGTCCTCGCCGAGCAGTGCGCTCTGGGCGTCGCCGCGATTGTTGCGCAGCGACAGCACGCCGTGGAAGATGGTCTTGTCGGCGGCGGCAAGCCGCGCGGTTTCGAGACTGTCGCTGTAACGGCCGAAGGCCCCGACCATCTGGATCGCCGTGCTGGCCAGGGCGCCGGCCGCAAGCAGGGCCATCAAGGTCAGAAGAAGCGAGCTTACCGATTTCTTAAACATTGCCATGAGGTCAAGGGGCCTACTCTTCAACGAGTGGCCACCTTGCATCGCAACCTGCCAATGTTTCGTTAAGGTTTTAGTCGATTTGAGCCGGCTCCGCCTGCACCCATTCGGGCGGCCCGCCGCTCCTTACGCGACTTTCGTAAAATCGGGCGCCCGGCGCTCGGCAAACGCCGTGAACGCTTCACGCGCCTCCGCGGTGCGCACGCGCTGCGCGAACTGCTCGCCCTCCGCCTGCATCTGCGCGACCAGCGCCTCGCCGTTACGCATCAGCTTCTTGGTGGCGGTGAGCGCGCCGGCCGGCTGGCGGGCGAGACGCTGCGCCAGCGCGAGGGTCTCGGCGTCGAGCTTGTCGAGCGGGACAACGCGGTTGGCGAGCCCCCATTCCAGCGCAGCCTTCGCCGGCACCGTCTCACCCAGCGCAAACATCTCGTAGGCGCGGGCATAGCCGATGCGCGCCGGCATCAGCAGGCTGGAGGCGGCTTCCGGCACCAGCGCGAGGCTGACGAAGGGCGTGGACAATTGCGCGTTGTCGGCGAGCACGACGAGATCGCAATGCAGCAGCATCGTGGTGCCGACGCCGACGGCGCGGCCCTGCACGGCCGCAACCAGCGGCCGCGTGCAGCGCGCCAGCGACTGGATGAAGCGTATGACGTTGCGGCTGCCTTCCGACTTTCCGCTCGCAACGGCCGCGAACTCGCCGACGTCGTTGCCGGCGGTGAACATGTCGCCCTCGCCGCGGATCAGGATCACACGAGCGGACGGATCGAATTCGGCGGACTCGATTGCATCGGCGAGCTTGCCGTACATCGCATCGGTCAGCGCGTTCTTCTTGTCGGGGCGCGCCAGCGTGAGCGTGAGAATTCCACCGTTGTTCTCGATCCGGACGTGCTCGGTCATTGGGCTCTCCTCTTATTCCTCTGGATCTCTTGCAGGGTCTCTTGCAGGGTCTCTTGGAAACTTGTCCTGAATGCTCGACAGCCAGCGCGCGACGATGTCGATCTCGGCGCTGGTAAATCCGTCCGTCAGCGCCGCGTTGATCTCCGCCGCCGAGGTTTTTGCATGCGCCAGCACGGTACGCCCCTTCGGCGTCAGCCACACGCGCCAGGCGCGTCCGTCCTCGCGATCGGGCCGCCGCTCGATCAGCCTTGCGGCTGCGGTGCGGTCGACGAGGCCGGAAATCCCGGCCGGCCCCATATCCAGCGCCGCGCCTGCCTCTCCCATCAGGACGCCGTCCTGCCTGCCGAGGATGAACAACAGCCCCGCCTGCGCCGGCGTCACCTCGCTCTCGGGCTGCGCCGCCATCCAGCGCTGCAACCGGCGTTGCGCGACGCTGAGCAGGTAGATCAGCCGGTGATGCCTCGCTGCGGCGGTTTTATTTCGCATGCGAAATAGATAGCCGAGACCGACCGGATTGTCAAAGGGCGGCTGCCGGGCCTAGATAGCGCGACAGCCATCCAGAAACAGCGCCGCGCAGGTCTTGACGCGCCGCTCGATGTCCTTGCGTGACGGCAGCGCCAACCCGCCATAGATCGCCGCACGCTGCGGCGCCGACGCGACCATGCCGATCAGCATCCCGGCGGCCTCCTCGACGTCATCGAGCGCGATGCGCTTCTTCTTCACCTGGGCACGCAGCCAGCCGGCAAGCGCCGTGACGGTGCGGGAGATGCCGTTCTTGTAGAAATGGGCTGCAAGCTCCGGGAATGCGGCCGATTCCTGCAGCACCATGCGCTGCAACGCCACGACTTCCGGATCGAGCGCAAGATCCGCGCAGGCCAGCAGCGCGGCGCGCAGGCCCTTTTCGATGTCGACCTCGTCGCTTGCCTGGAGATCGACCGCGGAGAGCAGCCGCTCGAGCCTGTCGGCGCACATCGCCTCGAACAGCGCGGCCTTGCCGGGAAACAGACGATAGAGCGTCTTGGTGGAGATGCCGGCGCGGCGCGCCAGCTCCTCGGTGCTGGTCGCCGCATAGCCGTCGCCGGCAAAGGCCTGCCGTGCGGCCTCGAGAACGATTCCCTTCGTCTCCTCGTCGCTACGCACCGGCGGCCGACCGCGCGGACGGCATTCGTTTTCCGATTTTGCCTGAGCCATGTCTTTACATGATGCCTGTCATTCCATTGACAATTCCAAAGCTAGTCGCATTTTGGAAATTATCAAGTTTCCTAATTCAGGGGAGCCGGCCATGACCGTCCACACCACCCCGACTGCCGCCGCCCAGACCGCCCTTCCAGCGGCCGCCCTGGAGGGCGTCCTGCCCGCCGCGCCGGTCCAGGCACGCCGGAAAAAGCTCAATTTTCGCAAGCTGTTGCTGATGGGAGCCGCAGCCGTCGCGCTGGCCGGCGCCAGCTGGTACGGCTACGACTACTGGACCGTCGGCCAGTACCTCGTCTCCACCGATGACGCCTATGTGAAGGCCGACAACACCACGATCGCGCCGAAGGTCAGCGGCTATCTCAACCGGGTCCTGGTCGCCGATAACGAGCATGTGAAGGCCGGTCAGGTGCTGGCCCGGATCGACGACCGCGACTTCCGCGTCGCGCTTGACCAGGCCAGGGCCGATGTGCAGGCGGCGAACGCGACGATCGCCAGCAAGGAAGCGCAGCTCGAGGTTCAGCAGGCGGTGATCAAGGCCGCGCGCGCCACGCTCGACGTCGACCAGGCCGCCCTCACCTTCGCCGCTCAGGACAACAAGCGCTACACCGATCTCGCCGCGACCGGCTCCGGCAGCGTGCAAAATGCGCAGCAGGCGCAATCGCGCATCGCCTCGGCACAGGCGACGCTCGAGCGCGACACCGCCAACCTCGCTTCGGCTCTCAAGCAGGTCGACCTGCTCAAGGCCGAGATCGTGCAGGCCAAGGCGGCGGCCGCGCGCGCGGAAGCCGTGCAGCACCAGGCCGAGCTGAACCTCGGCTACACCACCGTGATCTCGCCGATCGACGGCGTCGTCGGCAACCGCTCCTTGCGCGTCGGCCAGTTCGTGCAGGCGGGAACGCAGCTGATGTCGATCGTGCCGACTGATGGCGCCTATGTCGTCGCCAATTTCAAGGAGACGCAGCTCACCCACGTGCAGGCGGGACAGGCCGTCGACATCGAGGTCGACATGTTCCCGGGCCAGATCGTGCACGGCCGCGTCGATTCCATCGCACCCGCCAGCGGCCAGGAGTTCGCGCTGCTGCCGCCCGACAACGCCACCGGCAATTTCACCAAGGTGGTGCAGCGCATCCCGGTCAAGATCGCGCTCGACGCCGCGCATGGCCCCGCGATTGCGCTCCGGCCCGGCATGTCCGTGATCCCGACCATTGCAACACGTTCGACCGCGCCGGCCGCGAATGCGGCCGCCGCGCCCAAAGCGAAGCTCGTCTCCGGAGGGTCGTGCCATGTCAAACAGCCTTTCAATTTCGACGCAAGCAGCACCGGCCGCGACGCCTGATCGCGCCGTCGCCGATCCCGCCCGCGCGAGCGCCGCGACCTGGATCGCCGTGCTCGCCGCCATGATCGGCTCGTTCATGGCGATCCTGAACATCCAGATCACCAACGCCTCGCTGCTCAACATCGAGGGCGGCATCGGCACCGGCGCGGACAACGGCTCCTGGATCTCGACGTCGTATCTGATCGGCGAGATCATCGTGATCCCGCTGACCGACTATTTGAGCCGCGTGTTCTCGTTCCGCCGCTACATGCTGGCGAGCGCGTCGCTGTTCGCCGCCTTCTCCGTCGCCTGCGCCTTCACGCACGATCTGCCGTCGATGATCGCGATGCGCGGCCTGCAAGGCTTTGCCGGCGGCGTGCTGATCCCGATGGCGTTCACGCTGGTGCTGACCAAGCTGCCGAAGCCGCAGCAGCCGGTGGGGCTCGCGATCTTTGCGCTGTCCGTGACCTTCGCCCCGGCGATCGGCCCGACCATCGGCGGCTATCTCACCGAAACCTACGGCTGGCGCACCATCTTCTTCGTCAACGTGATCCCGACCGCGGTGATGGTGGCGGCGCTCTATCTGACGCTGGAGAAGCAGAAGATGCAGCTCGGCCTCCTGAAGGAGGGCGACTGGGCCGGCATCTTCACCATGGCGATCGGACTGTCGGCGCTGCAAGCGGTGCTGGAGGAAGGCAACAAGGACGACTGGTTCTCCTCGCCCTTCATCGTCAAGCTCGCGGTGATCGCGGCCGTCAGCCTGACGCTGTTCGTCACGATCGAGCTCACGATCGAGAAGCCGCTGATCCGGCTGCGCCTCCTCGCTCAGCGCAATTTCGGCTTCGGCACGCTCGCGATGACCATGGTCGGCTTCGCGCTGTTCGGCTCGGTCTACATTCTGCCCGCCTATCTCGGCCAGGCGCAGGGCTATAACGCCGAGCAGATCGGCAACGTGCTGGCCTGGACCGGCCTGCCGCAGCTCGTGCTGATCCCGCTGATCCCGAAACTGATGCAGCGCTTCGACACGCGCTACATCGCGATCACCGGACTTCTGATCTTCGCCTACAGCTGCTTCATGAACACGGCGATGTCGCCGGACTATGCCGGCGACCAGCTCTGGATCCCGAACATCGTGCGCGCCGTGGGGCAGGCGATGGTGCTGACGCCGCTGACCTCTGTGCTGACGGGCGGCATCGCACCGCAGGATGCGGCCGCAGCCTCCGGCATCAGCAACATGTTCCGCAACCTCGGCGGCGCGATCGGCACGGCGACGCTTGCCACCATCATCACCAAGCGCGAGCAATTCCACTCCAACATCATCGGCCAGTCGGTCACGCTCGGCCGCGAGGAGGTCCGCAGCCGCATCGCGCAGATGACGGACTACTTCATCGCGCACGGCGTGCCCGACCCCCATGCCGCGCGCGAGCAGGCCATCATCGCGCTCGGCAAGACCGTGAAGCGCCAGGCGCTGGTGATGGGCTATTCCGACACCTTTGCGGTGATCGGCGCCGTGCTGGTGCTCGCCGCGATCGCGGTCCTGCTGACGCGGCGGGTGAAGGCGGCGGGTGGGCCGGCGCATTGAGCCGTTCCGTTGACGTCCTCAGTGCTCTGCCGTCAGATGCTGCGCGATCTCGTCGATCGGATGCCTGGTGAGATCCTTGTGGACCTCGGCGATGATGCGCGCCTTGACGTCGGCATGAAGGGCTTCGCGCAGATCGGCCAGCGTTCGCGGGGGGGCCACGACAACAAGCGCCTTCACGTCGCGCTCGCGAACGAGCTGTTGCATTGCGCCTGCCACGCGCCGCGCGAAGCGATGCTGCTCGAGATGGTGCCAGTCGGCGGCCTCGACCGCGGTTCTCTGTCCCATTGGGCTATTCAAGCGGCCCGGACGATCGGTGCCCTGCTCACGCGTGGGCGGATTCTCATCCTCGTGCACTTGCTCCATCTTCAGGCTTGGATGCAACGAATTGCCGTCGTTGCGCAGGAACAGGGCCTTGCGGCCGTCGCCAACAAACACGAGCGCGTTGTGAGGGATGTTCAGCAGCCTCATATCGATGCTCCGGCGTTGCCAGCCGAACATTCAAACTCTCGTTTGCCGACGAGGTTAACTCAAATCAATGCGAGTCAGTCGCCGAAAAACGGTCCGCAATACTTACCGATGTCTGCATGCCCGAGCTCGCATCCTGGCCCCTGCGGCCGCGCTTCCGAATTTGAGACAAATCAAGGACAGGCTGTAAGCACCGATGGACGTTTGGCGCATTGAACGAGCTCTATCTCTGAAGGAGAGAGATCATGGCAAACGAAACCAAGCTCCCCGTCACCAAGAAAACCAACGAACCCGCATTTGGCGGCGAAACGTGGCGACCGTTCGAGGCGCTCCGCAAGGAAGTCGATCGGCTGTTCGAGGATTTCGGCACTGACGATTTCTGGCGCCGCCCGTTCCGTTCGCTCGCCGGCTTCGAGCGCAATTTGGCACAGAAGCTCGTGAGCACACCGGCCGTCGATGTCACCGAAAGCGACAAGGCCTATGAGATCACGGCCGAATTGCCCGGAATGGACGAGAAGGACATCGAGGTGAACGTCGCCAATGACGGGCTCACCATCAAGGGCGAGAAGAAATTCGAGAGGGAGGAGAAGCAGAAGGACTATTACGTCTCCGAGCGACGCTATGGTTCCTTTGAACGCCACTTCGGCCTCCCCAAGGATGTCGAAGCCGACAAGATCGAAGCGTCGTTCAGAAACGGCGTGCTTAAAGTGACGCTGCCGAAGACGGCGGAAGCGCAGAAGCCCGCCAAGAAGATCGAGGTCAAGGCGGCCTGACCCCCAGGCATCGGCGCGAGGCCGCCAAGGCGCAGCGGCCTCGCGGGATTTGCGCTGATCTCACTGCGCGCAGAAATAGCTCGACGCCTCCGTCACCGCACCCGCCTTGTAATGCGGCCAGGCCGGCCAGCGGCACAGCGGCAGCGCCCGCGTCACCGCGAACAACGGCCCTTCGACCTTTTGCTCGGTGACCTCCAGGTCGCCGGGCGCCTTGCCGTTCTCGACCCAGTCGACCAGCACGCTCAGCATGTCGACATTGGCCGGCGCGCCGGAACCGACATGGTCGACGCCAGGCGCGGTGTAGAGCCTTGCGAACAACTCCGTCGTCGCCGAGCCCATCAGGCGCTCGACGCTTTCGAAATAGCGGATGCCGGCATAGGGATTCTGCGCATAATCGGCCATGTGCTCGAGCATGATCAGCCGGCCGCCGTGGGCGCGGAAGCGGCTGAGATCGGGGTCGGTCGAGTCCATCAGGCTGGAGACCTCAAGCAACCGCGCCTTGTGCGCCTCCGGCTTGTAGGTCGTGACGTCGAGATTGGGATCTCGCGCGAACACATACCGGATGCCGCCGGCGCCGTAGATCCAGGCGATGCCGTTGTTGGGCGCGGGCGGCTGCGCCGGTGGCGCGGTGCCGAGCCACCACGCGACCCAGCCGCCGGTCGGACCGGCCGCCGGCGTGTCCTCACCCGACACGCCCCAGCCCGGATAGTCGTCGAGGCCGTTGGCGAGCGCGAACGGGAATTTGTAGGTCGCATGCAGCGTGTTGACCGCCTTGATCTGCGCATCGGTGAGACACTGATCGCCGCTCTTGCCGGCCTCACAGCGCAGCGTCTCGACCTTGAACGCCGCCTTACAGGATACGGGATCCTGCACCAGCGCATCGACGGAACCGTCGGCCTTGTCGCACGCCGCGCGCACGGCATCGCCGACGAGCTTGACTTGCGCCGGGTTGATCCAGCCGTCGCCCATGGTCACGAGGCCCGAACGCGTGCCGGCATGCTGGAGGCCGACCCAGTTGATGACAGGCACGCGGGCAAAGATCCCGTCGAAATCATCGGGGTAGCGCTGCGCCATGGTGAGGCCTTCGCGACCGCCCTCGGACGAGCCCATGAAGTACATCTTCTCGGGCGTCCTGCCGTAGGCGCGCTGCATCAGCGCGACGGCAACGTCGCGAACCTTTTTGTAGGCACGATGGGCGAAGTTCTCGAAGGCTTCGTCGTTGAGCGCGAACACCTGCGGCGGCTCGCCCGGCCTGGACTCATGGCCGGAATCGGTACCGTAGGTGACGAAGCCGCGCGCGAGCGGCGAGGGCTTGTCGAACGGATAGGCGGGCGGCAGCGAAAGGCCGGTGATCAGCACGCCGTTGAAGCCGCCGCCGCCATATTGCACTGAGCGGCCGTTCCATTCGACCGGCAGGTTGACCTGAAACTTGATCGGCGGCGCCTTGGGATCGACGGGATCGATATGGCCGAGCACCTTGCAGAAGCCGGGATTGGCCGGCGTGATGCGCCCCGATGGTGTCGGGCCGCGCTCCGCAACAGCGAGTTGCGACGGCGCCTGCAACGTCGCAGAATCGATCTTCCCGGCATCGACGCCGCCGACGAGCCCCTTGCAGACCGTGTCGGCATCCTCCACCAGCGTCACCGCCGACGCGCCGCTCGCGCCCATCGCCGCCGCCGCGCCCACGAGCCATGCGCACAGCTTCGCTCTCTTTCGCGTCATCGTTTCCACCCGGTGTTCGCTGTTTGTTGGATTTGGCCAGTTGGCCGCATTGAATGCAACCTTCAACGTTCCGTCAATCGCTCACGTTCGCATTTTGATCAGAACGATCCGAACGCGCTGCCCAGCGCGATCACGGCGACCAGCGCCAGCAGCGACGTCACGATGCCGACCATGACGATGTCGAAATAGCTGTCACGGTGCGTCAGGCCGCAGATCGCGAGCAGGCTGACCACCGCGCCATTGTGTGGCAGGATGTCCAGCGTCCCCGAGCCGATCACCGCGACTCGATGCATCAGCGAGAGCTCGATCCCGGTGCGTGCGGCGAGTTCGACATAGGTCGGGCCGAGCGCTTCGAGCGCGATGGTCAGCCCGCCCGATGCCGAACCGGTCAGCGCGGCCAGGATGTTGGTCGCGACGGCGAGCGAGACCAGCGGACCACCTTCGATCGCGAGCACCCAGTCGCGCACGATCGTGAACGCCGGCAGCGAGGCGACGACGGCACCGAATCCGACGAGGCTGGCGACACTGAACGCAGGCAGCACCGACGCATTGGCCCCGGCGTCCATGGTCCGGCGAAGCGCCGGCAGGCGGGCACGGTTGAGTGCGATGGTGGTGACGATGGCCGCCGCCAGCGCCACCGCGACCGACCACACGCCCGCGACGGCCGCGAGCGACGTTTCGCCAAAACGCTGCTCGGCGAGATAGCTGACATCGAGCCGCGGCAGCACCACCAGCGACATCACCAGATTCACGGTGACGACGACGACCAGCGGCGCGATGGCGTTCAGCACAGGCGAAGGCCGGTCGCTGCGATGACCGTGTTGTAGTTCAGCCGGATCGAACTCGCGCGCGGTCGTTGCGCGCTCGCGCACGAGTTCGTCGGCGGCGGCCTGCTCGATCAAGCCGTCGGCATCGTCGCCATAGCCTTCTCCGGCGCGGCGGGCTGCTGCCTCGGCGCGATGCAGCCACCACAACCCCGCGCCGAGCATGATGAGGGAGGCGGTGATGCCGAGGCCCGGTGCGGCGAACGGCGTCGTCCCGAAGAACGGCATCGGGATCGCATTCTGGATCGACGGCGTGCCTGGCAGGGCCGACATCGTGAAGGTCGACGTTCCCAGCACGATCGCGGCCGGGATCAGGCGGCGCGGGATCGAAGCCGCGCGAAACAGCGAACGGGCCATGGGAACGATGACGAAGAACGCGACGAACAGGCTGACGCCGCCATAGGTGACCAGCGCGCCGGCGAGAACGACCGCCAGGATCACGCGCCGCTCGCCAAGGCGCTCCGCCATGAAGCCGGCGACCGACGTCACCGCGCCGCTGTCATCCATCAACTTGCCGAAGACGGCACCAAGCAGAAAGATCGGGAAGAACTGCGCCAGAAATCCCGCAGCATTCACCATGAAGACTTGCGTCAGGTTCGCAAGCAACGGTTCGCCGCCGAACAGGGCAGCAACGAGTGCCGCGAACGGCGCGAGCAGAAGCACGCTCCAGCCGCGAAAGGCAAACAGGACAAGCAGGCCGAGCCCGACGAGGAGGCCGAGGAGACCCATGTCTCAGCACTCCGTCAGGAGGACGTCGAGATCGGCGGTCGATTGCCGGCCGATGTCGGCCCCATGCTCGGCGAGAAACGCGTCCGCGGCCATGCGCCCTTCGGCGCGCAGCATCGAGACGAATTCCCATTCCGCGTTGAGTTTCGACGACGCGCCGAACTTCGTCAGCATGTCGCTCTTGATCCGGTGCGTCCGCATCTTCGCCCAGCGCGCGCCTTCGCCGCTGCCGGGGTCGGCCGCCTGGCGCAGCAGCGCGATCATCCGCAGTTCCTTCATCAGCGGCGAGTTGAACGAGATTTCGTTCAGCCTGTTGAGGATTTCCGCCGCTGTCCGCGGTTCCTCCGGCCGCTCGGTCGGATTGATCTGGACGAGGATGGTGTCGTGCGCGTCGCTCTCGCGAACCAGCGGCGTGATTGTCGGATTGCCGGCGAAGCCGCCGTCCCAATACGGCTCGCCGTCGATCTCGATGGCACGGAACATGGTCGGCAGGCAGGCCGATGCCAGCAGCACATCCGCCGTGATCTCCGCGTTGCGGAAGATGCGGCCGCGTCCGGTGCGCACCCGCGTCGCGGTGATGAACAGCTGGATCGGCGAACGCACGAGGCGTTCGAAATCGATGCTCTCGGCCAGCACCGCGCGCAGCGGATTGTAGCCGGTTGGATTGAGGTCGTAGGGCGACAGCACGCGCGACATCAGATCGGTGAGGATGTAGAAGGGCGACGTATCGAGGGTCCAGCGTCCCATCAGCCGGTCGAGCGGCGAGCGTTGCAGCGGACTGAAGGCAGCGGCCCTGGAGACGCGGCGCCAGTATTGTTCGAGCGCCTCGCGCGCGCCCTCGGCGCCGCCGGCCGTCCAGCCATCCGCCAGCACCGCCGCATTCATCGCGCCTGCGGAGGTTCCGGAGATCGCGGCGATCGTGAGCCATCTCTCTTCCAGCAGGCGGTCGAGCACGCCCCAAGCGAAGGCGCCGTGCGAACCGCCGCCCTGAAGCGCGAGATCAATCAGTACGGCGTCCCGTTCCATGGCGGACACTCACGCAACTGAAGCTCAAATTCGACGCGATTCTTGACCACGTCGAATTCGAGCGCAGTGTGAGAGCAGTTGCCAAAAGATGCAACCGGAACGTGGGGCCGTTTAGTGCTCGAATACCAGCCTTGCGCCGACCGTGCCGTCGAGAGCGCGGATCTGCTGGAGCAATTCGCCCGAATCCTGGCCGCCGAGATCGGCATCGAGCACGACGTAGCCGAGGTCGCCGGCGGTCTCCAGATATTGCGCCGCGATGTTGATGTCGCGCTGGAGGAAGACCTCGTTGAGCCGCCGCAGCATGCCCGGCACGTTGCGATGGACATGGCTGAAGCGCGCGCCGGAGGGACGCAGATGCAACTGCACCTCCGGGAAGTTCACCGCACCCATGGTCGAGCCGGTGATGAAATAGTCGACCAGCTTGCGCGCGACCTCGCCGCCGATGCGCTCCTGCGCCTCCTCGGTCGAGCCGCCGATATGCGGGGTAAGGATGACGTTGCCGAGGCCCTGCACCGGGCTCTTGAAACGATCGGAATTCGACGACGGCTCGACCGGAAACACGTCGATGGCGGCACCGGCGATGTGACCGTCGCGCAAGGCGCGCGCCAGCGCATCGAGATCGACCACGGTGCCGCGGCTGTTGTTGATCAGGAAGGAGCCCGGCTTCATCGCCCGCAGCTCCTTCTCGCCGATCATGCCTGATGTCTCCGGCGTCTCCGGCACGTGCAGGCTGACGACGTCGCTCTGCGCCAGCAGCTCCTCGAGCTTCTCGACCGGCTCGGTGTTGCCGTGGCGGAGCTTGTCGGTGCGGTCGTAATAGATCACCCGCATGCCCATGGCCTCGGCCAGGGTCGAGAGCTGCGAGCCGATATTGCCGTAGCCGATGATGCCGAGGGTGCGGCCGCGGACCTCGCGGCTGCCGGTCGCGGACTTGTCCCAGCCGCCGTCATGGGCCGAGACCGAGCGCGGGAAAATCTGCCGCAGCAGCATCACGATCTCGCCGATCACGAGTTCGGCGACGCTGCGCGTGTTGGAGAACGGGGCGTTGAAGACGGGAATACCGCGCTTGCGCGCCGCCAGCAGATCGACCTGGTTGGTGCCGACGCTGAAGCAGCCGACCGCAAGGAGCTGATCGGCGGCCGCCAGCACGTCGTCGGTAATCTGGGTGCGCGAGCGGATGCCGAGCAACGACACGCCCTTGAGCGCCTGGCGCAGCGCCTCGCCGTCCAGCGCCTTGGTCAGCCGCTCGACATTGGCAAAGCCCGCGCTCCGGAACAGGTCCACGGCACTGTCATTGACGCCTTCGAGCAGCAGCGCCTTCGCGCTCCGCTCAGGGCTTTGGCCTGGGGCTGGCATAGAATCTCCTAAAATCGCGGCTTTGCCGCAGCTCATAAACCGCGGACGGTGCACAGCACAATAGGGGTTGGATACGGGGAGAAGATGGCGGGAGCGCGAGAGGCAATTTCGCTACCAGCCCCATCATCCTGAGGTGCGAGGCCTGTGGTGCGGATGCACCGCAGGGCGAGCCTCGAAGGATGAACGGCCCGGATGCAGCCCGGCCGTCGCCCTTCAAGGGCCGCTAAGAAGCGGCCACCTCAGGGTGACGGTGAGAGAGGATCACTCGCGTCGAGAAGCACTTGCGGCCGCTGCGCCTCAAATCACATAAAACCCGTGCGTTCCATCGCGGCGGAGTTGTTCGACGAGGCCATACTCCCAGTCGAGATAGGCCTGCATCGCACCTTCCGCGACATCGGTCCCCTCATAGGGACGGCGATAGCGGTGCGCCGGATCCGGCTTCGGCAGCACGAGCGGCGGACCGACCTCCAGCGCGCCGTCATAGCCGCCTTCGAGCACGTACACCTCCCAGCCCATCTGCGCGAGCCAGGATGCCGTCATGTCAGCGCGGACGCCCTTGTCGTCGGTCAGGAGGATGCGTGCGCCACGCACCGGTGCGGCCATGTCGGTCTCCTGGACAAGCTGGCCGCCGGGATAATGGCGGAAGCCCGGAAGGTGGCCGGCCGCGTATTCCTCCGCATCGCGCACGTCGAAGCGGTAGAGCGTGCGATCGGTCTGCGCCGCGAGCGTCGCCGCCTCGCCTGCGCCGATGTGGCGGACGCCGGCGCGATAGGCGACGTCGCGGGCATTGGCCGGGCCGCCCTCGAACGGCCCGATCGCGCCGCGCCGGTCGGCGCCGTGGTTGAGCGCATGCCGCGCCAGCGTCCAGCCGATGGTGCCGTTGCGCAACGCCCGCACCTTGTTGGGCACGCCCGCATTGATCAGCGACTGGGTGCCGATGATCGAACGGGTGCGGCCGGCACAATTGACGATGATGGTGGTGTCGGGATCGGGCGCGGCCTGGCCTGCCCGCAGCACAAGTTCCGCGCCGGGCACGCTGACCGAGCCCGGAATGTTCATGGTCGCATATTCGTCGAAGCGGCGGACGTCGAGGATCGCGATGTTGGCCTTGTCCGCGATCAGTTTTGCCACTTCGTCGGCACTGAACGACGGCGTATGACGTCGCGCCTCGACCAGCTCGCCGAACGCTTTCGAATAGGAATTGACGTCCTCGAACACCTGATAGCCCGCATCGCGCCAGGCCCTCAGCCCGCCATCGAGCGCACGGACATTGCTGTAGCCGAGCGCCGCAAGGCGCTCTGCGCCCGCCGCGACCAAACCCTCACCGTCATCATAGAGCACAACCGCAACGTCCTTGCGCGGCAGTCTCACCTCGGCCTCAATCGCGATCCGGTCCGCGGCCATGTTGGCCGCGAACAGCGGATGGCCGGTGGCGAAGGCGGCCTCGTATCTGAGATCGAGCAGCGCGATCTCCTCGCGCAGCAGCAGCGCGCGGCGGATGTCGGCGGGGGTGACGGTCGAAAGCTTCATGGCGTGAACCTTGAGAGGACAGGCCATGGGCTTTTGAACGATCGCAGGCGAGTTGGCTAGTCTTTCCGGCGCAGCTCACTCGCCGGGAACGAGGAGCCCGAGCGGCGGCTGCGCAGGACGCCGCAACCTGCGGCGCGACAGGTAGAGCAGGAGACCGGTGATCGCGAATAGCGGCATCAAGGCCGCGGCAATCATGAACGCGAGCTTGCCCGGCCACCCCAGGATCGCACCACGATGGATGTCGTACACGGCCGCGATGATCTTCTCGCCGAAGGTCTTGTCGGCGTAGCGATCCGCGGCGACCAATTGACCGGTAGCGGCATCAACGCGGAATTCGTCGCGCGTGGCCTCGAGCGTCGAATCCTTGCCCCACGACCGAATCCGTATCGCCGTGCCGGGGCCGGCGGGCAGCGTCAGCAGGGCCCTGGAGAAGCGGTCGCCCTCCTCGCGCTGGAACGTAGTCCATGCCTGATCGAATCCGATCGGCCGGGCCGGCTCGGAAACGGCCGCCACGCGCGGCGCCTTTGCAGGCATCTTGGGCTGCATCTTCGCGGCTGCCACATGCGGGCGCGACAGCAGCCAGGCGACGCCGTCCTTGTACCAATCGAACGAGTACCAGAGCCCGGTGAGCGTCATCACCAGATAGATCAGAAGAACCCAGGTGCCGATCACCGCATGCAGCGTTCGGTGCAGACCGCGTCCGCTGAGTCCGAGATTGGGCTTCAGCCACATCTTCACGCTGCCGGCACGGCGCGGCCAGCGCAGCACGAGACCCGAAACCAGCATGACGATCAGGCCGAGCGCGGCGACGCCGGTGACCTGGCGCCCCCAGCCCTTGGCATCGCCGGGGATGAGCAGCCAGCGATGCAGCCTGCGCACCGTCGCGAAAAATTCCTCGCCCCGCGGCGAGCCCAGCACGCGCGCGTCATAGGGATCGAGATAGAGCGAAGCCGGCCGCCCGCCCTGCTCATCGCGGCCGAAGCGGACATGCACCGCCGCGGCCGGATCGCTCGACAGAGTGACGGCCGAGACCTTGCCGAAATCCTGGGCCGCCTTCAGCCGCGCGACCAGTTCGTCCGGCATCAGCGCCGGCGTGGACCGCGGCAAGACCTGCATGATGCCGGCGTTCAGGTGGTCGACGATCTCGTCCTCAAAACTGATGATCGCGCCGGTCAGCGCGATCAGGGACAGCAGCAGCGCGAGCGCGAGGCCCGCAATGGAGTGGACCTGGCGCAGGACGGCCTTGATGTTGTGCCCCAACCGCGCTGCCATCGCTAGAACTTCACCGTCGCCGACAGAGAGACACGGCGAGCATCGCCAATGACGACGTTCAGATTGTTGACGGCAGAAGGATAGTAGACGGTGTCGAACAGGTTCTTGACGTTGAACTGATAGACGACCGGGAACTGCTCGTACTTGGTCTCGTAAGTCGCGAAAATGTCCGCGACGACATAGGACGGCAGGAAGAAGGTGTTGGTCGAATCGCCGGGACGGTCGCCGACATAGCGCGCGCCGCCACCGAGCCGGAGCTGACCCGGCAAGGCTGTGCCAAAATCATAGACCAGATAGAGCGAGGCCGTGTTCAGCGCGACGTTCTGCAGCTTCTTGCCGTAGAGCGTCGGATCTTCGGACGCCGTCACCCGCGCATCGGTGTAGCCATAGCTGCCGATCAAGGCCCAGCTGTCGGTGAGCCTGCCGGTGACGTCCAACTCGATGCCGCGCGAGTGGGCACGGCCGACGGTGTGGAGCTCCACCACGCCCGCGCTGTTCGTCTTCGTCGTCTGCACGTTCTTCTTGTCGAGATCGTAGAGCGCAAGCGTACCGGAGATGCGCTTGTTCAGATCGAACTTCACGCCAGTCTCGTATGACACGCCTTCTTCTGGCGCGACGTTGGAGTCGATCGTGACGCCGATCGGGGCAATGGTCGAGTTCGGCTTCAATGACTCGGTATAGCTCGCATAAAGCGAGACCTGGTCGGTCAGCTTGAAAATGGCGCCGCCGAGCGGAAGCACCTTGTCCTGGGACACGTTGGTGTTGGTGACGAACGGCTTTCCGCGGCCGGCGATCTGGTCGTAGTCCATGTAGCGCACGCCGCCGACCAGCGCGAACCGTTCGGTCAGATGCAGCGTGTCCTGGAAGAATAACGACCATTGGCCGAGCTGGTCAGTCTGGGCGCTGTCGCTGTTCGAGGCCGTCGTCCCCGGCCCGATCAGCCCGTAGACGGGATTGTAGACATTGAAGGCGGGAGTTGCCTGCCGGATCAGAACGTCGCGGTAGATAGTGCGATACTGGCCGTCGCCGCCGAACACCACGTCATTGCGCATGTTGCCGAGCCAGAAGCCACCGGAGATGTAGGACGTTCCGTAGCTGACATTGCTGAGCGAGCTCCCTGTGCCGTCATTGCTGCGCGTCTCGGCACCCGTCGTGAAGTTGATGCCGGTGATGCGGAGCTGGTTGGCGCTGAAGGTTTCGGTGTTGTAGCTATAGCCTGCGTAGAGCTTCCAATCCTGGTTGAAGCGGTGCTCGACCGACGCCTGCATCAGGTCGGAGGTGCCCCATGTGTTGTTGAAGGGCTCATCGAGCCGGCGGTCGGCTGGAACTGCCAGCGGCGCTTTCGTCACCGGATTGAATGCGGTGCCGCGATCGAACGGATAGATGAACTCGCGATGCTCGTAGTTGAGCTGGACCGTGGTGTCCTGGCCGTACCAGGCCAGCGACGGCGCGACCAGCATCTCGCGGTGACGGCCGAAATTGCGCCAGTAATCCTCGCTGATGCCGTAGCCAATGAAGCGATAGGCAAGGCCCTGGTCGCCGATCGGACCGGTGACGTCGAGCAGGCCGTCGGCGCCGGTCTTGGAGGCACTGAAGGCCGAGCCGAGCAGCGTCACCGAGCCGTGCTGGTAGAGCTCGGGGCGCTTGCTGATGGTGTTGACGATGCCGCCGGGGTCCATGATGCCGTAGAGCAGCGAGGCGGGCCCTTTCAGCACCTCGACGCTTTCGACCGCGGAGTTGAAACTGCGGCCCTGCACCAGCGGCATGCCATTGCGCATGATCGAGCCGTCGCGGTTGTCTCCGAAGCCGCGGCGGATCACCGCGTCCTGGCTGCCGGCGAGCGTGTTAGTCTGGGTGATGCCGCTGATATTGATCAGCGCGTCGTCGATGTTGCGCGGGAGCTGGTCCTTCAACACCTGCTCGGGAACGATGTTGACGGCCTGCGAGGTATCGAGCGGCGAGGCGCCGCTGCGCAGCGTGGTCGCACTCGGCATCGCACGGTAGCCGAGCTTGGCGGCTTGCTGCGCGGCGGCCTCCGCGGCCGCGCGCTCGGATATTGTCGGCGCTGCCGGCGCGGCATTGCGATTGCGTTGGCGCGCGGCGGTCTGGGTGCGGCGTGAAGTCTCCTCCGATGCACGCGCCGGCTTCGGCCGCTGTGCCGGCGCCTCCACCGTCACCGGCGGCAGGGCCGATTGCGCCTGCGCGCTCGTCGTGTTGGAGGGATATTCGGCGAGCAGCACGGCTGCTCCGATGAGAAGACCTGCACGGCTCCCGCCGGCACGAATTCGATGACCGCTGACGCGGCCACCCAGATGAGCACGCACTTTCGATTCACTTCCAAGTCAGACACAGCATTGAAGCTGGCGCGTCTAACGGCCGTTGCGAATGAAGAGAACCGTAGGCGGGCTTGAATCCCTCTAGTGTTGAATGGTTCTAAGCGCGGATGGACGCGGAACAGCAATCAAGGATTGCTCTCGCGCCGATCGCGACACGCTGCGCGCGAAATCCGCGGCGGCTTGTCGCAACGTTGCGGGATTTCACACGACGGCAGGAGCCATCAGTTCGTCGAGCTTCCGCTTGGACGCAGTGCCGTCCGACAAGGCCCGGAGCGGCGGGCGCACGCGCAGCCACGCTGCATCGCCCGTCTGCGCCGCAAGGATCGCCTTCAGCGTTGCGAGGAAGGATGGCGTCTTCACCACGACGTCGATCGCGGCCTGCATGCGTGCTTCGACATCTTTGCCGTCGATCATCGCCTTGACCAGCTCCGGCGCAACGTTCGCCATGCCGCAGATGGTGCCGGCGCCGCCGGCGGCGATGGCGCGGGCGATGTCGGCTTCGTTGCCGACGGTGATGGCGAGCTCGGGCGCGGCGGTGCGGAACGCCTGAAACTGCTTGAAGTCGCCGCTGGAGTCTTTCAAGCCTGCAACCAGCTTGCCGTAACGCTTGCGCAAGCTTGCGGCGACCGTGGTCGGAATCGCAACGCCGGAGATCTGCGGGATGTGATAGAGCGAGGCACGCAGGCGATCGTCGGCAACGCCGTCGACGATCGCAGCGAAGGCATCCTCGATACCCTCGGGCGTGACGCTGCGGTCGAAGTAAGGCGGCAACAGCAGCACGTGGCGCAGGCCGAGGCCGAGCACGGCACGCGTCAGCGCGATACTGTCGCTGATGGCGGGGAAGCCGCCGCCGATTCCGATGCGCGCCGGCGCGACGCCGGCCTTGAGCATGGCTTCGATGGTCGCCACGCGTTCGGCGACGTTGAATGAGGTACCCTCGCCGGTGGTGCCGAACAGCACGACACCGTCGACGCCTTTGCTGAAGAGCTGCTTGGCGTGGGCGGCGAGCCGGGCGTGATCCACGCCACCGTCGGTCGCCAGCGGCGTCGCCGACGCCACCCAGAACCCGCGAATCGCCTCCGTCATCACACCACCCTTTGCTGCGGTCTCGGACTAAGCCTCTGATCCCTAACGATCTTCCGGGCTCAGCGGAGACTTGTTTTTGCTTTACTTTTCACCTTGTACCTTACATACAAGACAGACGCAAATCCCCGTCGCGCAGCAGGCGCGCGACAGACGCGGCCAGATTTTGAGGAGGTCTTGCATGGACATGGTGACCCCTGTGGAGCGTCCCGACCAATTGCTCGCGGCCTTGCGCGACAAGCTCGGCGCGGCCGCCGTGCTGACCGGCACCGATGTGCCTGCGCGCAATTGCAACGACTGGAGCGCGAGCCTGCCGCAAACGCCGCGGGCGGTGATCCGTCCGCTCGATGCGCAGGGCGTTACCGATGCGATTCTGACCTGCCGCAAGGCGCATCTGCCGTTCGTGCCGCAGGGTGGATTGACCGGGCTGTGCCGCGGTGCCTCGCCTGAAGCGGGCTGGGTCGCGATTTCGCTCGAGCGCATGACCGGCATCGAGGAGATCGATCGCGCGTCGATGACGATGACGGTGAAGGCGGGCACGCCGCTTGAGACGATCCAGAAGGCCGCGGACGAGGCCGGCTTCTTCTTTCCGCTCGACCTCGGCTCGCGCGGCTCGTGCGCGATCGGCGGCAACCTCTCCACCAATGCCGGCGGCAACCGCGTGATCCGCTACGGCATGACGCGCGAGCTGGTGCTCGGCCTGGAGGTGGTGCTGCCTGATGGCACCATCATCACCAATCTCAACAAGCTGATGAAGAACAATGCGGGCTACGACCTGAAGCATCTGTTCATCGGCTCGGAAGGCACGCTCGGCATCATCACCCGCGTGGTGCTGAAACTGTTCCCGAAGCCGCGCTCGACCATGGCGGCGCTCTGCGCGCTGAAGGATTATGCGGCGGTGATCGCACTGCTGGACGCCGCGCGCAGCGGGCTCGGCCCGCTGCTGTCGGCGTTCGAGGTGATGTGGCCGGATTATTGGGACGTGATCACGACGCGCGCCGGCGTGAAGCCGCCGGTCGCCGCAGGCCACGGACTCTACGTGCTGGTGGAAGCGCAAGGCACCGACGAAAGCCTGGATGCGCCGCGCTTCCAGAGCTGGCTCGAGGAATTGATGAAGCGCGGGCTCTTGGCCGATGCCGCCGTCGCGCAATCGCTGGCGCAGACGCAAGCCTTCTGGCGGGTGCGCGACATCTGCGCCGAGTTCGGCCAGGTGCTGGGCCCGCACATCTCCTACGACATCGGCCTTGCGGTGGCGCAGATGGACGAGTTCGTCACGCGCTGCAAGGCCGCGCTCGCCAATGGCATCAAGGGCTGCGAGAGCGTCTATTACGGCCATATCGGCGACGGCAATCTGCACCTGGTGTCCTGGGTCACCGGGCTTTCCGTCGAGCAGCAGCCGAAAGAGGAGATGGACGCGATCATCTACGGTCTCGTGCGCGAGATGGGCGGCAGCGTCTCCGCCGAGCACGGCATCGGCACGCTGAAGAAGAAATGGCTGGGTCATGCCAGGAGCGAAGCCGAGATCGCGCTGATGCGGACGCTGAAGGCCGCGCTCGATCCCGATCATCTGCTCAATCCCGGCAAGGTGATCTGACCGGTTGCACGGTGATGGGAGCGCCGATGAGATCATTGAAGCTCGATACGCCAAAATCGCTGTCGCAGCGGGTGATGCAGCGGCTGCGGCAGGCGATCATCGACGGCGAGTTCGCGCTCGGCGCTGCGATCTCCGAGGAGATGGTGGCGAATTCCTTCGGCGTCAGCCGGACGCCGGTGCGCGAGGCGATGGGCCAGTTGCAGGCGCAGGGACTCGTGGTGATCCGCCCGCAGGTCGGCAGTTTTGTCTTCACCCCGAGCGCGGACGACATCGCCGCGCTCTGCACTTTCAGGATCGCGCTGGAGCCCAAGGCCGCAGAACTCGCCTTCCGCCACGATCGCGACGGTGCGGTGGCGACGATGAGCGAGGCGATCGCGGCGATGGAGCCGGCGGTCTCGGCCCGCGACAACATCGCCTATGGCCGCGCCGATGCCGCGTTCCACGAGGCGCTGTTCACCCATTGCGGCAACCGCTACCTCGTCGAATCCTACCAGCTCGTCTCCGGCCGCGTCGCGGCGCTGCGCACCAATCTGACCTCGCCGATCGACGTGCGCACCCGCACGTCCTTCGACGAGCACCGCAAGCTGCTGGACCTGTTCGCGCGCGGCGAGTTTGCGGCTTTCGAAGCGCTGATGACCACGCACATCACCAATTCGGGCGTGGTCTACGCCAAGGCCCTGAAAGTGGAGGCGCTGAAAGTGGAGTGAGCGGTTCTACCGCCCGTCCTTCGGACCAGGCCTGTCCAGGAAATCCAGCGCGGTGTTGATCTGCTCGAGCTGATGCTCGATCCTGTCGCGGTCCTCGATGGTTTGCGCCGTCTCGAGCTCCTCTACGAGCTTCTGCTTCCGCGCCAGCAAGTTCTCTATGACCGTACTCACAAGTCCCCCATCGCCCCGAAGCGAGCATCAAGGCAAAAATCCGGTTGCGGGCACTGGCGCCGGGATCGTCGCGGCGCGCGCGAGCAGAGCTCGCGCCGGTGCCTTCATCAGAATGTTCGCGGGGGCGGTTGGTTCCTGCAAATGAACCGCAACGCGGGGCCGATGGAACAGTCGGCGCAAGCTGACCGCCGTCAGAAGCTTCCTTGCCCATCATATGAGCGATCCGTCGTCCGGGTTCTCACCGCGGCCGGCATCGGATCTGCGATTGCTCCATCACAGTCCGCTGACGCTGCCCGCGCGACTGGCGTTGCCGAATTGCGCGCCACGCGGGAACCGGAATCGTCGAAGACAGCCCAGCGATCGGTTGTATTCGCGCCTCCGGAGTCCTATGCGTATGCGCCATGGACACCCAGATCATCGCCGCCGAAAAGCCTCTGATGGCCCAGGCCCGCCCGCGCAAGCCGGCGCCGTTTCTCCCGATGAGCCGCGCCGAGATGGACGCGCTCGGCTGGGATGCCTGCGACATCGTGCTGGTGACGGGCGATGCCTATGTCGACCATCCGAGTTTCGGCATGGCGATCATCGGCCGGCTGCTGGAGGCGCAAGGCTTCCGGGTCGGCATCATCGCGCAGCCGGACTGGCATTCGGCCGAGCCGCTTAGGGCGTTAGGCAAGCCGAAGGTGTTCTTCGGCGTGACCGGCGGCAACATGGACTCCATGGTGAACCGCTACACCGCGGACCGCCGCCTGCGCCATGACGACGCCTACACGGCGGGCGGCGAAGGCGGCAAGCGGCCGGACCGCTGCACCATCGTCTACGCGCAGCGCTGCCGCGAGGCGTTCAAGGACGTGCCGGTCGTGCTCGGCGGCATCGAGGCCTCGCTACGCCGGATCGCCCATTACGACTACTGGTCCGACAAGGTGCGCCGCTCGGTGCTGGCCGACGCCAAGGCAGATCTGCTGCTCTACGGCAATGCCGAGCGCGCCGTCGTCGAAGTGGCGAACCGTCTTGCCGCGGGCGAAGCGCCGCGCGAGCTCGACGACATCAGGGGCGTCGCACTGTTCCGCCGCGTGCCCGAAGACTATTCCGAGCTGCACGCCGACGATCTCGACTCCGCCGACGAAGGCGCAACCCGCCAGAAGGGCGCGACCGTCATTCGCCTGCCGGCGCTGGAGCAGGTCGAGCAGGACAAGGAAGCCTATGCGCGTGCGTCACGCGTGCTGCACCGGGAGAGCAATCCCGGCAATGCGCGGCCGCTGGTGCAGCGTCATGGCGACCGCGATCTCTGGCTCAATCCGCCGCCGATCCCGCTGACCAGCGACGAGATGGACGCGGTCTACGATCTTCCTTACGCGCGCGCGCCGCATCCGTCCTACGGCGATGCCAAGATCCCGGCGTGGGACATGATCAAGTTCTCCGTGACGATCATGCGCGGCTGTTTCGGCGGCTGCACCTTCTGTTCGATCACCGAGCATGAGGGCCGCATCATCCAGAACCGCTCGGAAGGCTCGATCCTGCGCGAGATCGAGAAGATCCGCGACAAGACGCCGGGCTTCACCGGCGTGATCTCCGATATCGGCGGCCCCACCGCCAACATGTACCGGATGGCGTGCAAGGACCCGAAGGTCGAGGGGGCGTGCCGGCGGCCGTCCTGCGTCTTCCCGGAGATCTGCCCGAACCTCAACACTTCGCATGACGATTTGATCCGGCTCTATCGCAAAGTGCGCGAGACCAAGGGCATCAAGAAGGTGATGGTCGCCTCCGGCGTGCGCTACGACCTCGCGGTGGAGAGCCCGGAATACATCAAGGAGCTCGTCACCCATCACGTCGGCGGCTACCTGAAGATCGCGCCGGAGCATACCGAGCGCGGCCCGCTCGACAAGATGATGAAGCCGGGCATCGGCGCCTACAACCAGTTCAAGCGGATGTTCGATGCCGCGGCCGAGCAGGCCGGCAAGAAATATTACCTGATCCCGTATTTCATCGCGGCGCATCCGGGCACGACCGACGAGGACATGATGAACCTCGCGCTCTGGCTCAAGAAGAACCGCTATCGCGCCGACCAGGTGCAGACCTTCCTGCCCTCACCGATGGCGACCGCGACCGCGATGTATCACACCGGCGTCAATCCGCTGCGCGGCGTGCGTCACGGCGGCAGCGACAAGGTCGAGGCCATCAAGGGCCTGCGCCAGCGCCGCCTGCACAAGGCGTTCCTGCGCTATCACGACCCCGACAACTGGCCGGTGCTGCGCGAGGCGCTGAAGGCGATGGGCCGCGCCGACCTGATCGGCTCACGTCCCGACCAGCTCGTGCCCGCGCACCAGCCGCCCGGCACCGGCAAGGCCGCCGGCACAAGGCGGCCCGTGCGCCCCGGCGGCAAGACGCAGCGGTTCACGACCAAGGGCCTGCGGGTGATGAAGTAGGCAAGAGCCGGATGAGATCCGGTTCGGCCTGCGGCTGTCGTGCCCTCCAAAACAAAAAGTCGAAAACAACCCCATGCACAGTAGCCTGCATGAGCGGGATCAATGGCTTACGCGCTTTGCGCCGACGTTGACCCGTCGGGCAAGACAGGAGCAGGATGGCATCGTCGGGCGCCTGGGATGAGCAAGCCTCCGGCGCCACTCCGTATCGATATCGTCAAGCTTCACACAGCGTCCCGCGCGCGAGCTTTTTCGCGCCTGTTCGACGCGCTGTGAGGATCATGCTCCAAACGATAGTCGAACCAGTCCATCGATTGGAATCCAATCTACACGCCGGGCGATGAGCGCTCGCTCCGTACCGCACACACCGACACCCCTTGACCTCGGCGCCATCATGTAACATATAAAGTTACATGAAACGAGACAGCCGTCTATCCGGCGTGCTCCATGTCCTTCTCCACATGGCGCAGCAGCCTGGCCCCTTCACGTCCGAGACCCTGGCGAAGGCGATGGACACCAACCCGGTGGTGATCCGGCGCATCATGGCGGGCCTCAGGGACCTCGGTTACGTCCGCTCCGAGAAGGGGCATGGCGGCGGCTGGACGCTGGCCTGCGACCTGTCGAAGGTGACGCTGCGCGACGTCTACACCGCGCTCGGCAATCCCCCGCTTCTGGCAATGGGCAACCGGACCGAGGCGCCGGGCTGTCTCGTCGAGCAGGCCGTCAATGCCGCCCTGGATCGGACCTTTCAAGATGCCGAGGCGCTGCTGCTGTCGCGCCTCGGTGCAGTGACGCTGGCGATGCTGGGCGATGATCTGCGCAAGCGGCTCGGGGCCCGCAAGGTCCGCGACATCAGCGCGCATCACGCGTGATCGGCTCCGTTCAGCAAGGCAACCTCATGACCGACATTCAAGCCATGTTCTCCGATCCGCATGCAGTGGCGAAATACACGGAAGGGCCGCCGCGGTTCGTTCCCGGCTACAATTCCATGCTGTCCATGGCGGCGATCCTGCTGGCCGAGCGCGCGCGTGAAGACGCGCGAATCCTCGCCCTCGGCGCCGGAGGCGGCCTGGAGTTGAGAGCCTTTGCGCAGGCGCAGCCGCGCTGGACCTTCGACGGTGTGGACCCCTCGGCGGCGATGCTCGATCTCGCGCGGCAAACGTTGGGCCCGCTCGCTTCGCGCGCGCATCTCCACCGGGGCTATGTCGACGCTACCCCGGAGGGGCCGTTCGACGGAGCCACGTGCCTGTTGACCCTGCACTTCGTCGATGCCGCGGAACGGCGTCGCATTGCCTCCGAAATCCGCCGCCGCCTCAAGCCGGGCGCGCCCTTCGTGATCGCTCATTTCAGCATCCCTGATCGCGACGATGAGCGGCCGCTGTGGCTATCGCGATATTCGGCGTTCCTGGCCGCATCCGGCGTCGAGCCGGACAAGGCGGCTGCCGCGCGCGACGCCGTCACCAACCATCTGGAGATCCTCACGCCCGCGCAGGATGAGGCAATTCTGCGGAACGCTGGCTTCTCCGAGCCGACCCTGTTCTACGCCGGATTCACCTTCCGCGGCTGGGTGGCATACGCCTGAGACGTCACGCTTCGTCGACACGGCGCGCATTCATGCAAAGCCGGGACCCGCCGGGACGTGCAGACATGATCCCTTAGCCCGCGAATGAGGCGGTGTCCGTTCTGCCTTCAAAACCAGACATGGCCAGTACGCTCCTGCGAGTCGGCAAAGGGCCAACAACGGAAGAAGCTCTGCAAGAGGTGATCGTCGGACATTGATTGCAACATCAATCCGCATCTACGCGCTAGTCGCGCGCGGGCACCGGCTTCCGCGTGATGGTCGCCGCCGGAAGCGGCGTGAAATCCGGGTTCTGGTCGTTACCGACCCGTATGCCGGAATAAGCGACGAGCCCGTCAGCGGTGGCGACCGCGTCGCCCGAGCGTAACGAGCCGTCCATCGCGAGATCGACTGATGCAAGACCGGCGGGGCTTTGGCCGTTGCAAGTGCAATCGGCGCGCAGCGCCTTCCGATAGGCAAAGGCGTTTTCGCTATCGGCGTAGCGTTCGCCGGTTGCGGCATAGGCTCTGTCAATGCTGGAGCCGAAGAAAACTTTGGTCGGGCTTGCCGGACAGAAGGCCTTACACATCTGCGCCGGCGAGGCCGCGCCGCGCATCAGCGGAAAATATTTGCCGTCGCAACTGCGCACGCAGAAGGCAGGTCCCGCGCTTACGACGACCGGCCGCGGCGGTGGTGATTGCGGATCAAAAGACGAGGTCGGCTGCTGTTGCTTCTGGCCGCCACCGAAAAAGAAATCAAGCAAGCCTTCGGCCGCACTCATTTCGGGCGTCAGCGCCACGGGGCCAACGATGGCGACAGCAACAAGCATGCGGCGCAGCTTGCGCTGAAAGCACGATTCGGTACGCATCGCTTGCTCCACCGGACGCAACGAACTCTCTTCAGCACAAAGAGCGCTTGCGGCAATCGTGGATACGAAACGCGCTCTAAGCTGGGCGCAGAAGGGGAAAGAAATAGGCGAGTGGGCACGGCAAGCGCCACATTTCGGCCGTTATGGGACGCCGTGGGAGCAGTGATCCCCGGAGTTCGCGCCGCGTTGAAACCGACCGAAGTCCGGTTCGGGTCAAAAGCAGCGGTCGTCCAATCTGTCAGGCGGTGTCCGGCCTCCCTCAAACCGCAGACATGACGATCGCTCATGTGGCGCTCGGCTCGGGGCCACTGACAGACCATTTTCGCGTGACCAAGTACGGTCTGCTCGCGGAAGCCGACGTGAGCGGCGGCATTACCGGCACATGCGGGAGCATCACCGACGTTAACCCTGTCGGCAAATGATTTGTCGCGAGTCGGCAGCCGTCGACAAGTTGCCTCATTGGCGCGGAGAATTTTCAGCGGCACGAATCTGGGTCAGAGGCGCATTATGCTGAGAATGGCGTTGTTGGGCCTCCTCATCCTGTTGAGTGTAGGAATGCTGTCGGCAATGGAGCTGAGAGCGCCACCGCGTCGCGCGGCCGCGATCGTGCAGCCGCTTGCCGAGCAGGACGCGGGCACTTCTGCTTCACACGACGCCCTGGCGAAGGCTGACCGCCTCGACGTTGCCGCTGTGAGCAGCGCGATGCCGACACAGACTGCTTCGGTGGAAGACCGCGTTGCTCCGCCAGAAGACGCCCATATTGGCTCGTCCGAGCCGGAGCCGATCGTCCGTCATCGGCACAATCCGAAAAAGATCGCGACCGCTGAACGTCCCAAGCCGAAGGCAACCGCTGTCAAGCGAACTGCCAACTTCCAGCGCTCAAAGGCCGCAAGCAATGCGGAGCCCTGTCGGCTCAAGGCGTTTGGTGGCTTGCGCAAGGCATTGAATTTGACCGGTTGCGACATCTGAGGACGCTTCTCGGGTGGCCGATTGAAGTTGAGCGATCCGAGTTCGTGGCCCGCTATCGGGCAGCAGTCCAGACCGCGCCTAATCAGTTTCCCCAAAGGGGGCTTACGGGTGCACACCCCGTATTGCCATCTTTCCTCCGATCGACGTCTCGCAAACTCTTCCGATCATCCATATGTTGCCCCCATGAAAAAGATCGGATTTCTGTCCTTCGGACACTGGACGCCCTCGCCGCAGTCGCAGACGCGCTCGGCGGCGGACACGCTGCTGCAATCGATCGAGCTTGCGGTTGCGGCCGAACAGCTCGGCGCGGACGGCGCCTATTTCCGTGTGCATCACTTCGCGCGCCAGCTGGCCTCGCCCTTTCCGCTGCTTGCCGCGGTCGGCGCCAGGACCAGCACAATCGAGATCGGCACCGCCGTGATCGACATGCGCTACGAGAACCCGCTCTACATGGTGGAGGACGCGGGCTCCGCCGATCTCATCGCCGGCGGCCGGCTGCAGCTCGGCATCAGCCGCGGCTCGCCCGAGCAGGTGATCGACGGCTGGCGCTATTTCGGATACCGGCCGGCCGACGGCCAGAGCGATGCCGACATGGGCCGCCGCCATGCCGAGGTCTTTCTCGACCTGCTCCGCGGCGAAGGCTTTGCCGAGCCCAATCCGCAGCCGATGTTTCCGAACCCGCCGGGGCTGCTGCGCCTCGAGCCGCATACCGCCGGCCTGCGCGAACGGATCTGGTGGGGCGCCGGCTCCAACGCGACCGCCGTGTGGGCGGCGAAGCTCGGCATGAATTTGCAAAGCTCGACGCTGAAGAACGACGAGACCGGCGAGGCCTTCCATGTGCAGCAGGCCGCGCAAATCCGCGCCTATCGTGCCGCGTGGAAGGAAGCCGGCCACGCCCGCGAGCCGCGCGTGTCCGTCAGCCGCAGCATCTTCGCGCTGATGAACGATCGCGACCGCGCCTATTTCGGCGGGGAGCGCGGAGGCGAAGACCAGATCGGCTTCATCGACCCGCAGACGCGGGCGATCTTCGGCCGCTCCTATGCGGCGGAGCCGGATGTGCTGATCGAGCAGCTGCGGCAGGATGAGGCGATCGCGGAGGCTGACACCTTGCTGCTGACGATCCCGAACCAGCTGGGCGTGGCCTACTGCGCGCATGCGATCGAGGCGATCCTGACGCACGTTGCGCCTGCGCTCGGCTGGCGCTGAGAGATCTGGCGAAAGCCGTGCATCGCATGTCGGCCAATTCGCCACCGTTGATCTGTTGACCCAATGCGTCAGGGGCGTGTCGGCTCATCATTGATGGGCAACCGCCACCCAGGCGTTGGAACTTCGTCGCATCGCTCGCAGACCGGCGAACGGACGCCATGACACGCGACCTGCCAGGACGCTGCTCCGCCGTCTTCTCGCCCCCATTGTCGTTCAGGGAGCTAGGCGGGGCGGCGCTATGGTGGGCATAGTTCCCAAAGGTTCCGCGTGATCGTCCGACATCTTCTACAACGCGACTCTCATCATTCCCTTTCGCGCCGCGCGCTCCTGCGCGGGCTTGTCTCGGCAGGCAGCACTCTCGCGCTGGGCGGATGCGCAGGCTTGGGCGCGACCGGCGCGCGCTACGACGCGTCGTCCCTTTCCGTTGATCCCACACTGCTCGTCGCCACCACACGAAAGCCCGTGAAGGGCGGCCGCACGAAACCCTGGTTCGGGCCGGAGCGGGCGACCGCAATGACGGTCGCTCGGGCAAGGCTGGTGGCGCCGGACGAGAGCCGACTTTCTCTCGCCTCGGTCGGACTGGGCGATTGGCGCCTAGATCAGGTCGAACCGGTGCAAGCCGAAATTGGCGATCTCCTTGCGCAGGGCGGCGCGGGAGGAGACGTGCTGATCTATGTGCACGGCTTCAAGCAGACATTCGAGACGGCCGCGCTCGACGCCGCCCATCTCTCCGATGGGATCAAGTTCCGCGGCCGGACCATGGTGTTCTCCTGGCCCTCCAAGGCAGGATTGTTCGACTATGCCTATGACCGGGACAGTGCGATGTGGTCCCGCGACGATTTCGAACGCGTGCTCTCTTCCCTCGTGTCGACGTCAGGCGGCGGCCGCGTGCACATCGTTGCGCACAGCATGGGGACAATGCTGACGCTCGAGAGCCTGCGTCAGCTCTATGCGCGATACGGCGACACCGTCACGAGCAGGATCGGGACGGTCGTGTTTGCCGCACCCGATATCGACATGGACGTGTTCACGTCGGCGATCCACCGCATCGGTCCGCTTGCCGGCAAGATCACCGTGATCGCCGCGACGAACGATCGCGCTCTGGCTCTGTCGGGACAAATCGCGGGTGGAATGACCAGGGTCGGCGCCGCCGAGAAGGCTGTCATCCAGCGGCTCGGCGTGCGCGTGGTCGATGCTTCCCAGGAAGGCTGGAGCATCATCAATCACGATCTGTTTCTATCGAGCGCGGAAGTGCAGCGGGAGATCCGCCGTTCGATCGACAGTACGGCCGCGTAAGAGCGTGCACTTGCGGCGCATCGTGGACTTCCCGATGGACGCGCCGACTTCTTCGCCGGCTTCATGCGCTCGGCGCAGGGAGACTATCTGCAGGCCTTTATGATCGCGGGCGCAACGCGGATCGTCGCGGCCGTGCTGTCGCTGATGATCGGCCGGCGGCCGGTGCAACCCGCGCTCGCCACGGCCTTGTCAACGCCATCCGCGCCTCGCCACCAGAGGACCGGGTAGGATCAGTCGTTGGTGTGATCGGCATCGGCCGCGGCGTTCAGCTGATGTTTAGCAAGATCCGCCCTGACGTGCCGCTGCGCATCAAATCCAGCGCGTCGTTGATGTCATCGAGCGCGAACTCGTGGGTCACGATCCCGCGGTAACTGACCTTGCCGGCTTCGTCGAGCCGGACGAGACGCGGGATGTCGCGCGCCGGCTGGCACTGCCCGCCTTCCGAACCCTTCAGCACCTTCTCGAAGTGCAGCGGCAGCGTGTAGATCTCGACCTTGTCGCGGGGAACACCGACAAGGATACAGCGGCCCTTCTTCGCGGTGACCTCGTAGGCGAGCTCGATCAAACGGCTGACGCCGGTGGTCTCGACGACCTTGTCGGGCCCGTCAGGCCCCGTGATGGACCGAACCTCGGCGGCCAGATCCTTTACCGCGTCGGAGTTGATGGTGTGGGTGGCGCCGAACTGCCTCGCCATCTCCAACTTGTTGTCGAGGCGGTCGATCGCAACGACCGGATGGGCGCCGACCATCGCGGCAAATTGCACGATGTTCAGCCCGACGCCGCCGACGCCGAACACGAGGACGGCCTCGCCGATCGCGACCTGCGCGTCGTTGTTGACGACGCCGAGGGCGGTCGTCACCGCGCAGCCGAGCAGCGGCGCGCTGCTGCGATCGATCGAGGGGGGAACGGGCGTGACGCGATTTTCCGACACCACGGCATATTCGTTGAAGGTGGTGACCCAGCCCGCGTTGAGTCGCTTGCCGTGCCAGGAATAGACCGGCGTATTGGACTGGATGCCCTTGCCCGGCCGCCAATGCATGACGACGGTGTCGCCCTGCTTGCACGAGACGACGCCGGGCCCGGTTTCGACGATGGTCGCCAGCGCTTCGTGCCCCAAGAGGTGCGGCAGGAACTTGTCGGCGCCCTTGACGGCGTCGATCTCGTTGATCTGTGCGCCGCAGATGCTCGACGTGTGCACGTGCGCGAGCACCTGGCCGTGTTCGAGCGTATCCGGCAAGGTGAACTCGTCGACGATCAGCGGCTTGCCCGACTCGACGAGAATCGCAGCCTTCGCGGTCTTGATATCCATGAGGCGCGCCCGGTCACTCGAAATAGATGAATTCGTAATCGCCGGTGTAACCGAGCTTTCCGTACAGCCAGATCCATTCGGAGGTGTGGAGGATGGACTCCGCCGTCAGCGCCCAGCATTCGAGGTTGTGCAGCTCGGCAACGGTCCGGTAGCCCTCGACCATGACGTATTTGTTCTTGCCGACCCGCTCGATCTCCTTGAGCGCCGCATCGAGCTCGTAGAGCCTGAGATTGTGCAGCGTGCCGAGCGAGATGACGAGGTCGAAACTGTCGTCGCCATAGGGATAGACGTCCTGGGCGCGATAGTTGAACAAATACGGCCGCACCTGCTCATGCGAATTTGCAAGACCGTGCTTGGAGATATCGAAGCCGACGACCTTCAAGCCCGGCAGGATCTTTTGCATCTCGTACAGCAGGAAGCCCTTGCCGCAGCCGACGTCGAGCACGCTGGACCCATCCTTCAGGCCATAGGTCTCGATCAGCGCTTTCGCGACCGGCGCCCAGCGCCCGTCGATGAAGCGGTAGCCGCCATAGCCGAAACGGCGGTCGCCATCCCAATAATCGGCCTCGTATTCCCGCGCCTTCAGCGAGCAGCCGATCTTGTCGTCGTTCATGCGCCCCATATAGTCGCGCTTGGTCGCAGTATGCAGTGGCGTCACGATATTCAGTAGTCGTCCCATCAAGTCCTCGGATTCCATCACGCGCTGAGATTGTCTTGACCGGCCTGGGGAGCCTTGCGACGTGACCTGCGAATCACCCTAGCATTTGTGCTGCAGGTGATCGTTGTTTCAGATCAATGATGGTGCGGCAGCCCCATCCACAACGTGCAGATGCGCACGGCCGGCGTCAGCCGGTCAAGGATCGAAGGATTCCTCCGCTTCACTGAGAGCTTCATCGATGGGACAAGTTCGGACCCGCCTGCTTCTGCAGGCATTCGCGGGTAGCGCGGACCCGATGTCAGGCGGACGCTTCGGCCGGCTCCGACATCGTCACCCGGTTCTTGACGCTGGGGCGCTCCTGCATCCGGGCGTACCAGGCGCGAAGTGCCTCGCACTCCGCAGGCACCGGCAGCTTCAGGAGCTCCGCAAAGATCAAGCCGCCGATGACCGTGATGTCGGCCATCGAGAAGGCCTCGCCGGCGACGAATGGCTGCTGCTTCAGAATGCCGTTGAAGTAATGCATGCCTCTGACGGCCTTGTCGCGCTGACGCAGGCCCCACTCGGCGTTCTGATAGATCTCGACCTCGGGCCCAAGCCCCGGCGTTGCGTGATGAAAGTACACGCTGATCGCGTCGAGCAGCTCCAGCTCGCCGCGCTTGCTCATCATGTGGATCACGCCCTTTTCGCGCGGCGTCCTGCCGGTGAGCACGGGAGCGCCGTCGAGCGCGTCGAGATATTCGGTGATGGCGGTGCATTCGCCGATGAAGGTGCCGTCGTCGAGCTCGAGCACCGGCAGCGTGCCCGAGTAGTTCTTGGCGAGGAACTCGGGTTTCTTGTGCTCGCCCTTCCACAGGTTGACCGACACGAACGTGACGCGCGGCCGCAGATTCTTCTCGGCGATGGCGATGCGAACGCGGGCCGGGTAAGGGCCGGTGGCCCAATCATGAATCTTCATCGATAAACCTCTTTGCTTCTCTCTACCTGCCACTTGGTAGACATTTATAGCCTTCAAAACCCGGCGGTCAAAGCCTATCTGTCACTTGGTAGATAACGAAGCGGTGAGGCGGCGACATGAGTACCAGCGCACGGGAAGCCATCCTGGCGGCCGCCAGACGCACCGCACAGGCGCACGGCTATGGCGGCCTGAACTTCCGCGATCTCGCCGCTGAGGTCGGCATCAAGGCCGCGAGCATCCACTATCATTTCCCGAGCAAGGCCGATCTCGGCGCAGCGGTCGCCAGGCGCTACTGGGAGGACACCGCGGCGGCGCTCGAAGCCATGCTGGCGGAAACCCCGGATCCGCTGCGCTGCCTGCACCGCTATCCCGACGTCTTTCGCAAGGCGCTCGAGAACGGCAACCGCATGTGCCTGTGCAGCTTCATGGCTGCCGAGCATGACGACCTGCCGGACGCGGTGAAGCGGGAGGTGCAGGCCTTTGCCGATGTGAATGTCGCCTGGCTGAGCAAGGTCCTGGCCGCTGCGGCTCCGAGCAGTTCCGGGGAGAGCGAACGGCGCGCCCGGGCGATCTTCGCCGCGATCGGCGGCGCCCAGCTCCTGGCGCGGAGCCGCTCGGATCTGTCGCTCTACGACACCTTGATCGACAGCTACCGCGCGGCCGGTCTGCTGCCGGCCTGACGGATGGTTCCCGCGGGCCGGGGCGATGACACCATGAGAGTGGCGGCACCGCAGGATTGCGTGCACCATGGCGGTCGATTCGAACGTCGTGGACGCCTGCGGCGCCTGTCTTGGTGCCGCGGACGATTTCGGTGTCGGGGAGGACCTCATGCGTAAGCCCGAACGCAACTTCGGCTAGCGTTGGCCGAAATGCATCATCATGCGGCTTCTCACGATCCCGTTCTGGTCGCGCTATCGATTCTGATCGCGGCCCTCGCCTCCTATACGGCGCTGGACCTGGCGACCCGAATGCGAGCTGCTTCGGGAAGGGCCCGCCGATCCTGGCTGGTCGCCGCGGCGATCGCCATGGGCGGCGGCATCTGGTCGATGCACTTCGTCGGCATGCTGGCCTTCAGCCTGCCTGGAATCGAAATCTCCTACGATCCATTCCTGACTCTGCTCTCGCTCGTCATTCCGATCGTCGTCGCCGCTGCCGCCTTTGCCGTTGTCGGACGACGCCCGCAGGCGCTGCTCGCATCCGGCTTCGCGATGGGACTTGGCATCTCCGGCATGCACTATACCGGCATGGCCGCGATGCGGATGGCGGCCCTCATCCAATACGATCCCCGATGGGTCGTGCTCTCGATCCTGATCGCGATCAGCGCCTCGATCGTGGCGCTCTGGCTCGCCTTTCGCAACACCAACGCGGTGCAGCGGCTGTTCGCGGGCCTGGTGATGGGCCTTGCGATCTCCGGCATGCACTATGCCGCGATGGAAGGCGTCATGTTCCTGCCGACGAGCGCCATGGCCCGGCCGGCAGGCCATCTCGGCGTCGGTCAGGCGCCGCTCGCGTTCCTGCTCGCCGGCATCACCATCATGATCCTGAGCATCGGCATCGCGGCGGCCGTCTATGACAGGGCATCGGCGGAGCGCGCCCAACGCGAGGCCGCCGCACTGAGGCGCAGCGAAGAACGCTTTCGGCTGCTTGTCGAAGGCATCGCGGACCACGCGATCTTCATGCTCGATCCGGACGGGCGCGTGGGCAACTGGAATCTCGGCGCGCGCCGGCTGATGGGCTATGGCGACGACATCGTCGGGACGAGCTACACCATTTTTCACACCGAGGAAGATTGCGCGGCCGGGGCGCCCGCGCGCGCGCTCGTTGAAGCCGAGCGGGAGGGGAAGTCCGCCATAGAAGGCTGGCGGGTGCGCAAGGACCGCAGCCGCTTCTGGGCGGAGGCAACGATCGTCGCGGTCCGGAACGACAGCGGCGCAATCGCCGGCTTTGCGAAGATCGTGCGCGACGTCAGCGAACGGAGACGGGCGCAGGAAGCGCTGGACCGCGCGCGCGAAGCATTGATGATGTCGCAGAAGATGGAGACCATCGGCCAGCTCACCGGCGGCGTGGCCCACGACTTCAACAACCTGCTCGCGGCCGTTCTCGGCAGCCTCGAACTGCTGAAGAAGCGCCTGCCGACGGACGATCCGAAGATCCTGCGCCTGGTGGAGAACGCGATGCAGGGCGCGGTGCGCGGCGCCTCCCTGACCCAGCGCATGCTCGCTTTCGCGCGCAAGCAGGATCTCAGGCCGGCGGTCGTCGACGTCCGTGAGTTGGTGCGCGGCATGGCGTCATTGCTGAAATTCGAGGCCGGAATTGATGTCGAGACGCGGTTCCCGATGCATCTGCCGAAGGTGAAGGTCGACGCGAACCAGCTCGAACTGGCGATCCTCAACCTGGCGGTCAACGCGCGCGATGCGATGCCGGACGGCGGCCAGATCACCATCGCCGCACGCGAGGAGCAGGGCGAAGGCGGCCTTTCGAGCAGCGGCTATGTCGCGCTCTCGGTGAGCGACACGGGCTGCGGCATGAGCGACGAGATCCTCAAGCACGCCCAGGAGCCGTTCTTCACGACCAAGGGCGTCGGCAAGGGCACCGGGCTCGGCCTGTCGATGGTCCACGGACTCGCCGAGCAGTCCGGCGGCAGGCTCGTCTTGAAGAGCCGTCCCGGAGAGGGCACGACGGCCGACATCTGGCTGCCGATCGCCGAGGAGACCGCGGTGCCGGACCTGCGCATAGCGGCTCCGGCAGCCGTAGCCCGGCCCAGCCGGCAGCTTTCCGTGCTCGTCGTCGACGACGACCTCCTGGTGCTCGAGAACACGGCAGCGATGCTGGAGGATCTCGGGCACGTCGTGGTCGAGGCGCGCTCGGGCGATGAGGCGCTGGCCTTGCTCCGCCGCACCCGCACCGTCGACCTGGTCGTGACCGACTATGCCATGCCCGGCATGACCGGCCTGCAGCTTGCCAACGCCATCGCAGCGGAGCGCCCGGAGACGGTCATCCTCCTCAGCACGGGATACGCGGACCTCCCGAGCGACACGCGATCCAGCCTGCCGCGCCTGGCAAAGCCGTTCGACCAGGCCGCACTTGCGAAGGCGATCGAGGCGGCGATGGGCGAGGAAGAGCCGGCCGGATCAGTCGTCGCGTTTCGGCCGAAGAGCGCATGATTGCCTGATGATGAACGGCGCGCCATCCAGAATAAAACTGCGAACTCGTATGTTATTGAAGTGACCATACAACTTATGGCGCACCCAAACACGACCCACTGCAGATGGCGCCAGCCTTCTGGAGCACGGAGACTGCTCGGCTGCGGCCACACGAGGTATCAAGGCACGAGCTCAGGGCACCTCCCGCTGTCCGATTCTCCCGCCACTCACAATCCGATCGCTCGGATGCACTACGACCCGATCGCCGACAGCCAGTCCAGAGATCACCTCAGCCACGTGTCTATTGCGGTGACCGATCTGGACCGGCTCGAGCCGGGCATGCCCATTCTCGTCGGCAAAAACGGCCCACTGGTCACCTTTTCGGAACAAGGCACTCACCGGGATGGTCAATGCATCGGTGGCGCTCCAGGTGGTCACATGGACGACCACCCGGTAGTCGTGGCCAAGCTGGGACCACACTTCGGGCGGATCCACGAAATCGATCGTCACCCGTACCCGCTGCTCCTCAATGCCTAGCGCCGACACCTTCAGGAAGCCCGCGGGGTCCACGCGCACGACCTTGCCCTTGATCGGGGCCCCGCCCCAGCCGTCGATCCGGACGGGCGCGCCAACCTTGATCTGCACGGCGTCGGTCGAGAGCAGGTCGGCCACGACCTCCAGATCGAGCGGGTTGCCGATATCGACGAGCGGCGTCCCTGGCAGGACCGTCGCCTCGCTGTCCTGGACGATCTTCAGCACCCGTCCGCTCGCCGGCGCGAGTACCCGGACGCAACAGGTCGGCTCCCCCGACGGGGCAGCGTTGGCTGGATCCATCAACCGGGCAGCCAGGCTGGTGCGTACCGCACGCCGCATGTCGACCTGAGCCTTGGCGCTCGCCAAGGCGGCCTCGTTCGTGGCCACGTCGAACTTCGCCTTATCGAAGGCCTGGGCCGAGGTGGACTGCGTCCGCAACAGCGTCTGCGCCCGCTGGAACTCGGTCCTGGAAAAGTCCAGCGCCGCTCCGATCCGCTGTACCTCGGCTTCCTGTTGCTGGATGGCTGCGTCCGCGGCCGCAACTTCCGCCTGAAGCTGGTCGCGGGAGCGCACGTCGATGAAGCCCGGCAGTGTCGGCTGCATCAAGGCGATGACGGTCTGGTTGGCGACGACCTCGTCGCCGACGTGAAGCGACGGCCCCTGCTCGCCGAACGGATGCGAAATCCTCAGGACCTTGCCTGCGATGGGCGCCGAGACGGTGTAGACGTGGCGGACGCGCGTCTTGCCGTCGTCGTCCGCCGTGACTTCGATCGGGCCTTTCGCGACGGTCGCGAGATCGACCAGAACCGGCCGGGGCCATGCGAACCACGCCAGTCCGCCCGCGATCCCGGCCAGGGCCGCAGCACCGATGATACGTTTGGTCCAGTTTGCCGACATGGCTAGTCTCGCGTCTTGAGGACCGCCACGAGGTCCAGTTTATCGATGCGTTCGCGGATGACCACCGCGGAGGCGACAGCGGCCAGCACCACCACGGACGTGGCGAAGACGTAGGTCGAATGCTCGACGACAAGGCGGACGCGCATCAGTTCTCCGGCCAGGTTCGTCTTCATGACCCACGCGAGCCCGTAACCCATCGCCCATCCGGGCGGTTGTGCGATCAGCGTCAGGATGGCGAGCTCAAGCAGGAGGATGCGCAGAACCTCGCCGCGCGTGAAGCCGAGGACGCGCAGGCTCGCCAATTCCCGCGCCCGCTCCGACAGCGAGATCCGGGCGTTGTTGTAGACGACGCCGAACGCGATCACGGCGGCGAGCCCGGTGTAGATGCTCGCCATCGTGGTGATGAGCAGCGCGACCGTCTTCCGAAAGTTGGCCAGCGAGACGCGCTGCAGCGCCACACCGGCGACCGTCGGCATGGACTTCACGGCCGCGTAGAAGTCCTCCTTCCGGTTCTCGTCGAGGCTGAGGTTGACGCTGGTGACGACGGGGGCCTCGCGCATGACCTGCCGAAGTGCGTCGATATCCATCATGCCCCTGATGCCGAAATAGTCCTCGACGGTGGCCACGACCGGCATCGTGACGGTATGTCGGGCGCCCTCGAGCAGATCGAGCTCGACGGTATCGCCGGCCGCGACCCCAAGGATGTGGCCGAGCATGCCGGAGATCGCGAGGCCGGTCTCCGGAAGCGCGACCGGCCGGAGGTCGACGTCGATGATGCGCCTCAGGTCGGCACCGGCGGGCCGGCCGCTGATCGTGATCCGGCGCTCGACGTTGCCATGGCGGATCCGGACGGGCACCTCGCGGAACGGCTCGGCGGCGAGAACGCCGGGCAGCCGGTTCACCTGCTCCACGACATTCTCGATCCGCTTCTCGACGAAGCCGATGGTCGCGTCCTGCCGGTCGGCGAGGAAGTAGGTCACGTCGATCAGTTGCTCCATCGTGTCCCGGGTAAACAGCGAGACGACCAGGATCGCGGTGGCCAGCGCCATCCCAAGCGCCGTGAACGCGGCCCGGACCGGGTGTCGCGCGATGTTGCGGATCATCATCAGCGTCGGCTGCGACACGACTTCGTCGAGCTGAATGCTCGCCGGGAGCAGCCGCCGGTACACCGGAGGGGCCGGCGGTTGCATGGCGACTGCGGGCGCCAGCTTCACGACTTCGCGCAGCGCCCGCAACGCGCCGATCGCCGCGGCGGCAGCGCTGAGCGCGCCGGCGATCACATACAGATCCGGCGCCTTCGCGAACACCAGGAACGGGAAGTGGAAGAAGTCGCCGAACAGCCCCGTGACGCGCAGTCCCAGTAAGGTCCCGACGATGCTGCCCAGGACGATTCCCGCCGCCACGATCATGGCGACGAACTTGAAATAGTGCAGAACGATGCTGCCGTCCGTGTAGCCCAATGCCTTCAGGAGGCCGATCTGCTCGCGCTCCAGAGCGACCAGCCGGCTGAGGGTGAGATTGACCAGGAACGCGGATACCAGAAGGAAGATCGGCGGCAGCGTGCGGCTCATGTTGTTGAGCATGTCGAGTTCATGATCGAGCCAGGCGTGCGAGGTCTGGTCCTTCCGCCCGTGGGCCGCCTGGCCGCCGTAGGGATCGAGCAAGGCATCCAGCTGCAAGATGACCTCGCGCTCGGCGGCGCCGGGCTGCAGCTTGACCGAAACTGCCGAAAAGGCGCCGTCGAGATCGTAGACGCCTGCGAGCGCCTTCTCCGACATCCAGACGATGGCGAAGCGGCGGTCGTCCGGCATCAGGTCGCCCGGGCCGACCGTGTAGACGAACTCGGGGGACAGGGCCGTGCCGACGATGACGAGCTCACGCTTCTTGCCGTTCAGAATGGCCGAGAATCGCGCCCCTTCGGAGAACCCATGCGCTCGCGCGAACGGCTCGTTAACGACGACCTCCTCTGTCCGCCCCGGCTCCGGAAGCCGTCCGGAACGGATGTACAGCCGATTGAGGTGCGGCTCGGCGTTGTCAGGTAGGGATACGAACTGCCCACTGGCCGGTTCGGAAAAGCCTGGGATGTCGAGCAGCGCGAGCTTCGCGATGCGCGCGTCGACGGCGGCGACACCGGGGATTTCCGCGATCCTGCCGGCGAGGGCCTTGGGTGCGCGCTTCGCCTGGGCGAACACGTCGCCGAAGCTGTACCGTTCGTAGTACGCGATCCGCGTCTCTTCGAGAGACCGATGCGAGCCGACGGCGAGCACCAGCGTGGCGACGCCGCCTCCGACGACCAGCGCGATGGCGAGGACCTGCGCCCACATTCGCCTGACGTCCCGGAACAGCTTGATGTCGAGCGCCCTCATGCCGTCACCAGCTGAGTTCGGCCGCTTCGCGACGGGTCTCGTTCCTCTGGATCCTGGAGATGCGGCCGTCGGCGAAGAACAGCACCCTGTCGGCGACCTGCTGGATGCTGGCGTTGTGCGTGATGATAATTGTCGTGGTGCCGAGCTGTCGGTTGACGCCGAGCAGCGCTTCGATCACGCGAATGCCGGTCTTCGAATCCAGCGCCCCGGTCGGCTCGTCGCAGAGCAGCACCGCCGGGCGTTTCGCGATCGCGCGGGCTATGGCCACGCGCTGCTGCTCGCCACCGGATAGCTGCGCCGGAAAGTGATGCATCCGCTCCTCGAGCCCGACCAGAGCGAGGGCGTCGGCCGGCCGCATCGGATTTTTGGCCACCTCGGTGACCAACGCCACGTTTTCGTAGGCGGTGAGGCTCGGCACCAGATTGTAGAACTGGAAGACGAAACCGACGTGGTCGCGGCGATACTTCGTGAGCTCGCGGTCTTCGAGATCGGTCAGGTCGATATCCCGGAAGAACAGCCTGCCGCTGGTCGGCCGGTCGAGACCGCCCATGATGTTGAGCAGGGTCGTCTTGCCGCTGCCGGAGGGGCCGAGCAGCACGACAACTTCTCGCTCAGCGATCTCAAGATCGACATTGTTGAGGGCATGGACCGCCACCTCGCCGGAGACGTAGGTCTTGGTCAGAGCCGTGGCTGTGAAGACGGATTGGGTCATTGCGTCTCAAACAGTGTGAGCAGTCACTCTCCGCCTTTGAGGCTCCCCTGGATTGATTTAGATCAGGCAGCTCGCTGAATTCGCTCGGTTTTCTCAAAACAGACGCTCAGTAGACATGAGTTGCTCCGGCGACGAGCTCGCCGACCAGTTCCGGGATCCTGCCAAGGTGATCCGATACAATCTCCGCACCTCGCTCTCTTAGCTCCTCCGGGGGAACGCCGTCCTTCGTCGCCAGCCTGAGATGAACGAGATCCGGCATGGACACCGGCGCACCGATCCGGCTGACGATGAGGCACTGCGCTGCGGAGACCTCCGGAATGGCGCTGACCAATGTCTCAGCTACTCGCTTTGCCAAGATGTTGTAGATCTTGCCGACGTGGCTAACGGGGTTCTTGCCGGCGGCAGCCTCCAAGCTCATCGGCCGCCAAGGTGTGATCAGGCCATTGACGCGATTGCCCCGACCGACCTGCCCGTCGTCGCCAGCCTCCGCTGAGGTGCCGGTCACGGTCAGATAGATGCTATCGGACGCCGCATCATCAGCAGCGTTGACGGCCACCTCGCAATCCCTAAATCCGTGCTCGCTTGCGCGTTCACGGACGTACTCGGCGAGCGCCGCCTTTTGTTGCAGATAGCTGTCCATGTCGTTAAGAAACCGCCCGATCATGGCGCAGGCGATTGTCAGCTTGACGCCCTCTCCGCTTCGGACAGCCATGATTTTGATGTCTTCACCCCAAGCCGGATGGTCACGCGCGCGATCGCGGCCGTGAATTCCCTGTTCGATTGCGAGCACGAGGCGTTCGAGCGCACTGAGCGGTGCGTGACCAACTCCGAAAGACGTATCGTTGGCAAGCGGAATTTGCCTTGCGCTCCCCCGAGAGAACAGCGATTGCAGGTCCTGCGAGCCCTGATGAACCAGGGCCTCGATACGGACGTGACGATCGGCGTCCAGCGCATGGAGATTGGCCTTCAGCCAGGCCCTTGAGCCCTCGATGGCAATGTCCTCGACTGGAATCGCTTCGTTTCCGACGTTGGTAACGGCCCGTCCTGCCAGGAGGATTCTGATCGGATCGGTCACCTTTCCGCCGTTGAAGGTAGGCATTGCCCTGCCGCCGCACAGTAGCGCTTTGTCGACATTGTAGTGCAGCACATGGCCGAATCTGCGCAGGTACTCGCGACAGAGATTGCGGGACAGCGTCTCGGCAAGGGCATCGCAGATCGTGTCCGGGTGACCGGCTCCCTTGCGCTCGACGACCTCCACGTCATCGCGATTGTCAAGCTGCGAAAGGACAAGATCAAACATCGGTGTAACCAATCGAAACAGAGGCGGTCAGCCCTTTTCCGCACCATAAGGACCGGTCTACCGGCGATGGTCGTACTTGAATTGCAGGGCAGCCGGACTCGCGCCGGTGCGCTCGACAGTGAGCTTCACGGTGTAGAGATCAAATCCGGGAAGGTCGAAGAAGCCGCCATAGGTCGTGGTGCCCGAGATCTGCATTGGCTCAAGCTTCTTCTTGGCGCCGGACAAGCCCAATCCTGATACTTCCGCAGTCACGACGGCATCAGAAATACGCGCGCCGCTTGCTGCATCAAAGACGGCGGCAACGACGTGATATTCATGCGGCCCCTTTGGGGTGCGCCCGTGCATCGGTCGTTCGGTGGTGGAGCCCGACGGGAGGCCCTTCACGATCTCGGCCGGCACGATGCCCAGGTAGACCGTCACTCCTCCTGCCGTTTTTGAGAGGTCGGTGTCCGCAGCGGTCGCTATGCCGATCAAGCAACCGGCCAGCCAGAGGCCTCCGAGCAGAGCGCCGACCGCCCGCCGGCTAACCATGCCGATATCCTCCAGTGGACTCAGTGCCAAAGACCCGGCTCAACTTCGGAATGAATCCCGGCACATCGGCCGCATATCTGACATAGGCGTCTCCGAATTCTGCTCGGGCATCCTGCTCCTCCGTGTGAGCCAGCCTGACGTACATCACGGTCAGCACCGGGAACATCGCGAGCGTCAGGATCGTCGGCCATTGCAGCAGGAAGCCGAACATCACCATGATGAAGCCGACGTATTGGGGGTGGAGAACGTAGCTGTAAGGCCCGCTTGTGGCGAGGCTTCGGGTCTGCTGGGCATCGTACAGCACCCTCCAGGCCGCGGAAATCAGGACGAAGCCCGCGCCGATGAAGATGAAGCTCAGGATGTGGAACGGTCCGGCGTGCGGATTGGTCTTCCAGCCGAACATCATCTCGAGCAAGTGCCCGGCGTCATGGGAGAACCAATCGACGTTCGGGTAGTGCGACTGCAGCCATCCCGAAAGGAAGTAAATGGTGAGCGGGAAGCCGTACATCTCCACGAACAGCGCCACCAAAAATGCGCTGAAGGCGCCGAAGGAGCGCCAGTCGCGGGCGGTCTGCGGCTTGAAGAAGCTGTAGGCGAACAGGATGAAGACCACCGAATTGACGATGACGAGGCTCCAGAGACCGTAGGCGGGCGCGGTGTCGTGCATCACGCGCTCCTTGGATCGTTGGGGCGGCCGCCGCCATGGTGGTGACCGTGTCCGCCATGCATGAAGAGGTGCATCAGCGGACAGGCGAGAAGCGGAAGCCAGATCAACAATCCGAGCACGTGGGCCCTGTGCTCGGTGAACAGGAGTGCGCCCGCGATGACCAGAAATCCCACCAGGACCAGGCCGGCCTTGGCCTTGACCGACAAGCCCTCTCGAGGGCGCTCTCGATACCCGGAATGATCCTGCAGCGACATCTGCACGCTCCTATGGCGCTTGATAGCTTAGAGGCGCGGCTGCCATCATTGTTGACGCAGATCAACGGCACGAGTCCCGCAGGGCCTCACTGCATCGGCTTGCCGGGCTGCATTCCCATGCCCATCATGCCTCCGCCCCGCATCGCCGGCATCATGCCCATCTGCGGCGCGAGCAGTTCGTCGGCGGTCTTCTTCTGCTCGTCGGAAAAGCTGCCGACGAGATTGGTCAACGCGGATTTCATCGCGCGGGTAGCTTCGAGCCGCGCGGACAGCCATTTCTCCTGCCAGGTCAGCCGGTCTACCAAAGGCTCGGTGCCGGCCTGTGACATCATCGAGGTTCGCAGCTCGCCGAGGGCCTTGGCATTCGCGCGCAGCGCGTCTGCAAACGCGTTCCAGGCCGGCGCCTGGGCGTCCGTGATCTTGAGCTCGGTCCGGAGGAAAGCGATCCGCCCCTCCACGCGATCGATCGTCTCCATGCCGTCGCCGGACTGTCGCATCATGCCCATCATCCGCATCATGTCCGACATCGGCATGTTGCCGCCCATCATGTTCATCATGCCGCCGCTGGTCATGCCCTGGGACGGTCCGGTGCCGCGCGGCGGCTCCGGAGCCGCGGGCGCCTTGGCTGCCGGCGCCTCCTTCTGGTCAGGATGATGACCCTGGTGCTCGGCAGGCGATTGCGCGAACGAGGGATTGCTGAGGATCGTGAGCAGCAAAGCTGCCGCAAGCGTGGGGCTTCGCATCGTTAATCCTCGTGAGATCTGGCATTTGGATGGATTGTGACGATCGCCGCCTGATGCGAGTTGATTCACGTCAACCAAAGCCGCGGTCGCGACAGGATTACCAAGTGTTCATTGCTTGCAATCCCTCAAAGCGGAAAGCCCGGCTGCGCCTCATGATGGCGGGTCCACAATCCGGGAGAACGGACATGATCACGAAGAAGCTCTTGGCTGCGATCGGCATCGTTTCCCTGTTGGCGGTGCCGGCGATGGCGCAGACCACCGACAAGGAAAAGAACGGCCATCATTACAGCGGTGGTCCGAAGACCGAGGTCCCCCACCACATGGGCAAGAAGGAGACGGTCGGCGTTTCGAAGGACGGCGCGTCCGGTGGCCATCACTACACGGGCGGCCCCGCTTCGTCGCCGCACCACATGGGCGACAAAAAGTAATAAGGATCGCGCCCGTTCTCGCGGCGGCAACACCGCCGCGGCGGGCTTCTCGGTTTCGGCAGGTCGGCTCGGCCGGCCTGCCGTCAGCCGACCACCCGATCTCCGACGAATCGACGACACCTCGATCGGGATCAGGGCAGTAGAGATTTGCTCGAAAAGGCGGTGTTGGCCAGCCGAAACGGGGCCGGGTTCGCAGATGAGTACTGGGCGACCGCGCCATCCAGAACCAAGCCACGAACTCCTACACAATTGAAACTCCTTGTGATTTTGCAAGCGCTCGCAGCGCAGCGATGCTCGCCGCCGACTTCGGCCTTGAGCACGCCTCATAACTCTGCGCGCCATGGCGGCTTCGGGATGCTAGTATCGCGAAGGCCGCAAGACCGACGCGATTGAAATACGGTCGAGACGATGGCGCGCGAAGAGACGCACTCCAAAAACAACGCCTGACCGCACTTGCGGTTCGTCGGCCGGGATATGGAGGACGCTATGGCATGGCGCGACGACAAGGCCCGGGCAACTCTGATCCACGACGCGGCGCAAAGCGTGCAGCCGGGCAAGGCGCCCCGGACCTTTGCCGAGCTTCTGTTCGGCTACACCAATAGCGAGGATCTCGCCAACTACGATGCCTCCTCGCTTGCCCTGCTGGCGGAGCAAGCCTGGGAGCACGTGCAGCGGCGCACGGCCGGTCGTGCCGATATCCGCATCGTCAATCCGATGATGCCGGATGGGCGCGAGATTTCCGTGCTCGAAATTCTCAACGACAACATGCCCTTCCTGTTCGATTCCACCATGGCGGAAATCGCCGAGCAGGGCATCGAAGTCACCCTCGTCGCTCACCCCATCATCGCGGTGGAGCGCGATGACCAGGGCAAGCTGCTGCACTTCTACGGTGAAGCCCTCCCGGAGGGAGCAAAGGGCGCGCGAGAGAGCCTGATTCACCTCCACATCACCCGCCTGGACGCCGACGCTGACCGCGACAGGCTGATTGACGGCCTCACCAGGACGTTGAGCGACGTGCGCGCCTGCGTCGTCGACTGGCGCGCCATGCGCGACCGGGTCGAGGACGCGATCAAGACTTTCTCGTCCAATCCGCCGCCGCTGCCGATCGACGAGGTCGCCGAGGCCAATCAGTTCCTGCAATGGCTGTGCGCCGACAATTTCACCTTTCTCGGCGTGCGCGAATATCGCTTCTCGCCCGACAGCGATGGGTCGGACGACATCACGACCGCCGAGGGCCTCGGCATCCTGCGCGATCCCGATGCGAAGGTCCTGCGCCGCGGCAACGAAATGGTGGTGATGACATCGGAAATTCGCGAGTTCATGCGCGAGCCGACCCTGCTGATCGTCATCAAGGCCAATGTGAACAGCCGGGTTCATCGCCGCATCCGGATGGATTATGTCGGCATCAAGCTCTATGCGCCCGACGGCCGGCTCGAGGGCGAATTGCGTGTCGTCGGCCTGTTCACCTCGGGCGCGTATACGCGCTCGGCACGACAGATCCCCTATATCCGCCACAAGGTGACACGGGTGCTCCAGCGCGCCGGCTTCGACCCGAACAGCCATTCGGGCAAGGCCTTGATGCATATGCTCGAGGAATATCCGCGCGACGAGCTATTCCAGGTCGACGTCGACACCCTCTTCAATTTCGTCATGGAGATTTTGATCCTCTATGAGCGCCCCCGCGTCCGGGCGCTGGCCCGGGTCGACAAGTTCGATCGCTTCGTCTCCATCCTCGTCTTCATTCCACGCGACAAATACGACACCGACGTGCGCACGCGCGTCGCCAACTTCCTAGCGCAGGCCTACCGGGGGACGCTGTCGGCCTCCTACGTATCCTTCCCCGAAGGAGCATTGGCGCGCGTCCACTACATCATCGGACGTTATGAAGGTAAGACTCCCGCCGTCGAGCGCGCCGCGCTGGAAGCCGGGATCAGCGCCATTGCCGCGACCTGGGCCGACAAGCTGAAGGCCGCGCTAGCTGCGTCGACCGATGGCATGCGGGCGCGCATGCTCGCCAATCGCTATGCCCAGGCCTTTACCGGCGGCTATACCGAGGTGTCCACGGCGGAACAGGCGATCGCCGATATCGCCACCATCGAGAAGCTCACGCCGGCCCGCCCGGTGACGATTTCGGTTCACCGCTTCGAGGAGGACGATCCCAGGCGCTTCGGCCTGAAGGTGTTCTCGGATGCCGCGCCGCTGTCGCTGTCCTATCGCGTGCCGGTGATCGAAAATCACGGCCTGCGCGTGGTCGACGAACGCACCTATCAGATCGTGCCCGGCAACAGGCCCGAGCCGGTATGGCTGCACGACATGACGATCGAGACCAGCGACGGCCAGCCGATCGAGATCAGCCGGGAATTCAGCCATCGCCTGGAAGCCTCAATCATGGCGGTGGTCACCGATCGCGCCGAATCCGACGGATACAACGCCCTGATCCTGCGCACGGCCCTGGGCTGGCGGGAAGTCTCGACCATCCGGGCGCTGTCGCGCTATTTGCACCAGATCCGCGCTCCGTTCACCCAGGACTATATGTGGGAGACCTTGCGCAAGAACGCCGCGATCACAGCCAACCTCGTCGCGCTGTTCCAGGCCCGCCGCGATCCGCGCCTCGTCCTGACCGATCGCGAGCGTTCGGCGCGCGAGGCAACTCTGCTTGCCGAGATCGAGGAGCAGCTCAAATCCGTCGCCTCGCTCGATGAAGACCGCATCCTGCGCCGCTTCACCAATCTGGTGCAGTCGACCATCCGCACCAATTTATGGCAGGTCGGCCGGGACGGACATCCGCGCCCGGTGATCTCCTTCAAGTTCGACGCGCGCAAGATCGAGGACCTGCCCCCTCCCCGACCACTCTATGAGATTTTCGTCTATTCAACCCGCGTCGAAGGCATTCACCTGCGCTTCGGCAAGGTTGCGCGCGGTGGCTTGCGCTGGTCCGATCGGCCGCAGGATTTCCGCACCGAGATCCTCGGCCTGGTGAAAGCACAGCAGGTCAAGAACGCCGTGATCGTGCCGGTGGGCGCCAAGGGCGGCTTCGTGCCCAAGCGGCTGCCGCCGCCCTCCGATCGCGAGGCGTGGCTCGCGGAGGGCACCGAAGCCTATCGCATCTTCGTTCGCTCGCTGCTCGAACTCACCGACAATCTCGACGGCGACGTCGTCGTGCCGCCCGACTTGACCGTGCGGCATGACGGCGACGACCCCTACCTCGTCGTCGCCGCCGACAAGGGCACCGCCACCTTCTCCGACATCGCCAATGCGATTTCGGCCGAGAAGAACCATTGGCTCGGCGATGCCTTCGCCTCCGGCGGCAGCCAGGGCTACGACCACAAGAAGATGGGGATCACGGCGCGCGGCGCCTGGGAAGCGGTCAAGCGCCACTTCCGCGAGCTCGGCACCGACATTCAGACCATGCCTTTCACCGTGGTCGGCGTCGGCGACATGTCCGGCGACGTTTTCGGCAATGGCATGCTGCTCTCGCCGGCGACAAAGCTCGTGGCGGCATTCGATCACCGCGACATCTTCATCGATCCCTCGCCTGATCCCTCGATCAGCTTCGCCGAACGCAAGCGCCTGTTCGACCTGCCGCGATCGAGCTGGCAGGACTACAACAAGACGCTGATCTCGCAGGGCGGCGGCGTGTTCTCGCGCACGCTCAAGGCGATCCCACTGGCACCGGAAGTGCGCACCCTGCTCGATCTCGACAAGGAGCAGGCCACACCGTTCGAGGTGATGACGGCGATCCTGAAGGCGCGCGCGGACTTGCTGTGGTTCGGCGGCATCGGCACCTACATCCGGGCGTCGGCGGAGAGCGACGATCAGGCCGGCGACCGCGCCAATGATCCGATCCGCATCACCGGGACCGAGGTTCGCGCCAGGGTGATCGGCGAAGGCGCCAATCTCGGCGTCACCCAGCGCGGCCGCATCGAAGCGGCGCAGACGGGCGTCAAGCTCAACACCGACGCGATCGACAATTCCGCCGGCGTGAATACCTCCGACGTCGAGGTCAACATCAAGATTGCATTGGCGCGCCCCGAGCGCGAGGGACGCCTCAGCCCGGCTGACCGCAACACCCTGCTCGCCGCGATGACCGATGAAGTCGGCACGCTGGTGCTGCGCAACAACTACCTCCAGACGCTGGCGCTCTCGCTTGCCGAACGCAAGGGCGTGGCCGAGACCGGCTTCCTCACCCGCCTGATGCAGTCGCTCGAGCAGCGTCACCTGCTCAGCCGTGCCGTGGAATTCCTGCCCGACGATGCAGCGATCGCTGAGCGCACGAGGCGCGGCCAGGCCCTGACACGGCCGGAGCTCGCCGTATTGCTCGCCTACGCCAAGCTGACACTCTACGAAGACCTGCTCCTCACCGGCGTGCCGGATGATCCTTATCTCGCCCGCAGACTGTCGCTGTATTTTCCGCGCGAGGTTCTCGAGAAATTCCCGACCGCGGTCGAGCACCATCGCCTCCGACGCGAGATCATCGCGACCAGTCTCGTCAATGCCGTGATCAACCGCGGGGGCCCGGCCTGCATCGTGCGCCTGACCGACGAGACCGACGCCGATATCTCGACCATCGTCATGGCGCAGGTGGCGGTGGACGCGATCTACGAGCTCAGGCGACTCAACGACGCGATCGACGCGCTCGACACACGTATCGACGGGCAGTTGCAGCTCAGCCTCTACGCGACGATCCAGGATCTCCTGCTCTCCCGCATGGTCTGGTATGTGCGCAATGTCGATTTCAAGGATGGGCTGAGCGCGATCAACGCCCGGTTTGGCCCGGCCGTCCGCGAGATCGCAGCCTCCCTCGACGACGCCCTGCCGCCGGACCTGCAAGCCGCGCGCGGCAAGCGCCGGCAGGAGCTGACCGATGCCGGCGTCCCGACCGGCCTCGCGGGCGAATTGGCGGACCTCGACGCCCTGGTCTCGGCGCCTGACATCGTGACGGTCGCCGAGCGCACTGGCCGCAGCATCCGCGATGCCACTGCGACGTTCTTTGCCACCGAGGCCAATTTCCGTCTCGACCGCATCATCGCCGCCGCGCGCAGCGTGCCGGTCAGCGATCATTTCGAACGCCTGGCCATCGACCGCGCCGTCGAACTGATCGCGGCAGCCGAAAGACGCCTGACCGCGGATATGCTGGCAACCGGCCAATCCGGTCAGCAGGCTGTGGAGACCTGGCTTGCGGCTCATCCCGAGGCGACGCGCATCCGCCGCGCGGTCGAGGAGATTGCCGCCGGCGGCCTGACGCTCGCCAAGCTCATGGTGGCCGCGAACTTGCTGGGGGACCTGGTCAAAGCCTAGAGGGAGGAATCCAATGATTCACGCCACGTGCCATACCGCCGACAATGTCCGCTGTATCGAGTTCGATGCCACACCGTGGTTCAACGAGGCTGATGCTCCGAGCATCATCGATTTGGCTCGACGAGGATGGACCAGCACGGCGATTGCAGAATCCCTCGAGCACCGACGTGGATACGAAGGCTTGCACGACCTCGTTGAGTATGCGGCGAAGCGACTGCAATCGGAATCCCTGGAGGACCCGACCTGGGAAACCTTCGAGTGCGTCGTCGATGGACCCGAGGCCGTCGCCTGGCTCGAGAAAAACCGGCCCAACGTTGTGGCAAGGATCCCGTAGGCCAAGGCAAGCGCAGCAAAGGCCACAATTGATTGGCGGCATCGCAAACGAAGCGGAATGGCGCGCCACGGCCGATGAAGATGGGCACTATTGTTTCGCTGTGCCACTGTGCGCAGTCTGACGCTCTATCCAGCCGAGCCACAGGCGCGGGCGCCGGCGCTGTCGCGCGGCGCCGTTACAGTTTTCCATAGACTCGCCCGGCGACCGCCTTCAGGCGCTCGACCGTGCCGGACTCAGGATGCGGCTTGACCGGCGCGAACAGGATCGAAGCCTGCCTGCCGTTCTTCCAGACATAGATGTTGACGGCGTTGCCGTTGCCCTTGGTGCAGGAATGCTCGCCGAACGCTTCACTGCCGAGCTCGGGTATCGCCACGTGTTTGCACGGGCCCGTGCGCTTCATCATGCTGACGACGGTGTCGCGCGAGATCGCGATTACCGCGACGGTCATGGTGTTGGCCTCGCGATCGAACATCATGCAGCTGCCCGCGCCGGTCCGCTGGACCGTCAGCGTGCCCTTGTCGAGAAAGCCGTCGGCATCCGCGGCCGTGAGCCACTCGCAATTGCCGAACCGCTCGCTGCTCTTGCTTACATTCCCGATGGCAACGCGCGCGGCTTCGGTGATCGGTCCGAGTAGCGCATCGTCGGCACGCCGGCCGATCGGATAGACGCTGATCTGCAGGATGTAGTCGCCGGACAAGGCGACGACCGAGGCCTCCTGGCGCTGCGCGCCGGCGGCGCTCGTTCCGCCCTGGCCTTCGTCGCCGATCCCGGCGACTGCGTTCAGCGGCATGCGCTCGCCGAGCGTCTTGACGAAGGTCGCGTACAATTCCCCGGCGCGGTCCTTGTCGGGATTGCGGAACACGGTCAGCATCATCGTGTCACCGCGCCCGGCCTGGTAGATGCAGCCGCGACCGTCCTGATTTGAAATCAGTGACCATTTGAGCGCCGGCATCGCACGGGCGAGCTCCTGGGCGCTGATGAACGGGCAGGTTTCGGCCGCGCGCACGGGAGCGACCGGAACGGCTGCGATTGCAAGGAACAGGGCGAGGCAGGAGAACAGACGATCGATAGGACGCATGGGACAACTTACCACCGCAAATGGCGCGCCATTCAGAACAAAACCGCGAGCTCGTATATAATTGAAATTGTTATATAAATTCAAGCTACTGGGGAGGATCGACTCACTGAGGCTACCTACGCCCCCCAACGGCTTCCGCCGAGTTTATGACGGACGTGGTTTAGCGATCCGCCGGCGACCACGCCCATCTCGCCAAATCTCAATGCCTCGCAGCCTTTCTGGCGCCACTGCGCAAGCGGAGTGGGTCGTCCACGCAAAGCGGCCGTTCGGCGGGCCCGAGGCCATGCTCGCCGATCTGTCGCGCTACACCCACCGCGTTGCCATCGCCAACAGCCGCCTGATCGCCTTCGACCAGCAGGGTGTCACCGAGGGGGAGCAAAACTGCCCACCAGCAGAAACCTCGTGATGCTCACGCCTTCTCGAATGTCCAAGGGACGGCCGACCGGGGACGAATTGTCGCGAAACGAGCAATCTCGCCAGACTTGATAACTTGCTTATGATATCGCGGAGGTAGCTTGTTCGCAGCTGCCCGCTTTTCTGGGAAGCGAAAAGCGGACGCTGTAGCTTTGCCGGTTTAGCGTGGGTAAGCTTTATGCAATTGAACAATGTCACCGCTCGAACGAACGCCGACGCCTTGACCGAGAGAAGCCTCGCTCAAACAAAGACTGGCGAAAGCCCGCCACGCACGGATGTCGGCACGATAACGCTCCATTGGGCGACCGCGCTCGCATTCGTCGTAAGCCTCGTTACCGGCATACGCATCGCAGCGGACGCGCTGCGCGCCCCCTTCTCGAAATGGCTCGCTCCGGTCCTGCCGCAGGGCGAGATCTTTTCCTGGCACTTCCTCGCGGGACTCGCCGTCTTCTTCTGCGGGTCGGCCTACGTCGCCTACCTCGCGCGCAGCGGCCTCGTCGAGCGCAACAGCCCCAAGAAGACGCGGATCCTCGCGATGCGCGCTCCAGCTCGCCTCAAATGGGGAGCCGTCAACATCATCCTGCACTGGTTCGTCTATGCGCTCGTGATCTTCCTCACGGGGACGGGCGTGATGATGTATCTCGGCTATGGCGGCTGGTGGGCTTATCTCCACTCGACCGCCGCCTTCGTCGCGCTCGTCTATATCTTCGCGCATGTCGTCGCGCATTTTCTCTATGGCGGCTGGCAGCAGATTTTCCGCGTGTTTCGGCCGGCGCCGCTCGCGATCACGAAGGCCGTGCGGCCGAGGCCTCTTCTCGTCGCCGCTGCAATCGGGGTGGCAGTCGCGTGCGGCGTCGCCGGGCTCGACTGGGCGACGCGCGATACGCTCGTCGTCGCCCGGATGAGCGACGCGCCCAAGCTGGACGGCGCCATGGGCGATCCCGCCTGGTCGCGCGCGCGCCCCGTCTTCATCCGCACGCAGCAGGGTGCCAATCTCGGCGGATCGGGCGAATCGCTCGTGGAGGTGCGCGCCCTGCACGACGGGCAGAAGATCTATTTCGCCTTCCGCTGGGAAGATCCCACGCGCTCCCTGCGCCGCATTCCGATCATCAAGAAAGAGGATGGCTGGCACGTCCTCGACGAGCGTGCGGGCCTGCAAGACGCCGTCGACTTCTACGAGGATAAACTGGCGGTCATTTTCTCGGATAATCCATCGCTCGGCGGCGCAGGCGCGACGGATCTGGGCGCCAACCCGCTGCCCGGCAAGCCGATGCCGATCAACGGCCGGGGCTTCCACTACACAACGGATGCCAGCTACATAGACATGTGGCAGTGGAAGGCGTCGCGCGGGGGCATGCTCGGGCGTGTCGACAGCCAATATATCGGCCCGCCCTACGCCCCGACCTTGGACGAGCAAAATTACGATGCCCGCTACCAGGGCGGCTATTGGAACAAGCCTGGTCGCGCTCTTTATTCGTATAACTTCAAGTTCATCCACAGGAACGACAAGGGACCCGTCACGGTTCTGCGGCTTCCCAAGGACTGGAAGGCGCAGGTCGCGGCCCTCAGCAAATTCGATCTTAATCCCGACAGCAGCGACGACGAGAACGGCCGCTGGTACATGTTCGACGGGGAGAGCGAACCCTACACTCCAGAGGCCGACGCGAGGATTCCCGTTGGCACGATCCTGCCCGGCGTGATTATTGCCGGCGACAACGAAGGAGAGCGGGCCAATGTCACCGGGGTTTCAAAATGGAGCAACGGACATTGGACGCTCGAGCTGACGCGCAACATGAAAAGCGATGGCCGATATGACAAAGCCTTCGTGCCAGCCCACGATCTCTACATGTGGGTCGCTGTCTTCGACCATGCACAGACGCGGCATGCGAGCCATAACCGCCCGGTGCGTGTCGTCACGCAGAACTAGGCGTCTCATGGGGAGCGACGTGCTCGACCGGAGGCCACTACGGCGCGGCTGCGCTGAAGCATCGCTTCGCCCTCAACCGCGCATCGCATTCCGGCGCGGCGAGCAGCGGCCTGCTCGCAGAAATTCGCGGCGCCCAGAGGCCTCGCGATGAAGACGCATTGTCGGCTCGTCCTCAACGGCAAGCTCGTCGAAGCCCGCGCCGGCGAAAGCCTGATCGACGCGGCGCTCGGCGGCTCGATCCTCATTCCACACGACTGCAGATCGGGACAATGTCAGAGCTGCCGGGTGACGGTCGTTTCGGGCTCGGTCGATGACGGCGGCTCGGGCCATGGCCGCACTGTGCTCGCCTGCCAGGCCGCGGTCGCAGGCGATGCGGAGATCGAATTCGAAGAATTGCCGCTACCGATGAAGCGGGCGTGCGCCGTTACCGAGATCAACGAGCTCTCGCCAGAGATCGCCGAAGTCGTGCTGACGACCTCAGCGCCGCTCGAGTTTCGGCCGGGCCAATATGTGCGCGTCAAGTTTTCCGGCTATCCTGCGCGCGAGTTCAGCCCGACCTTCAGACTCGATGGCTCCTTCAAGCAAGTCGAACTCGTCTTCCACATCCGGCGCCTGCCTGACGGCACGGTGTCGGGGCAGATCGGCAAGGCCATCAGGCCCGGCCATGCGGCACATGTGCAAGGCCCCTTCGGACAAGCCTATCTGCGACAGGGCCAGGGGCCGCTGGTGCTGGTCGCCGGCGGAGCAGGCTGGGCCCCGATCTGGGCGCTGGCCCGCTCGGCGCGCTCGACCCAGCGCAACCGCGAGATGGCGATCGTCGCCGGCAGCCGGGATGCCGATAACCTCTATATGCTTCCCTCGTTGCAGTGGCTGATCGACGACGGTGTCCGCGACGTCATTGCGACGACGGAGGTCGGATCTACCCTACCGATCAGGCCTGGGCGCCCATCGCACTACCTGCCCCTGCTCGGGCTGGAGGATACGGTCTACGTCGCCGGCCCCGTTGGTCTCGTCGATATCGTGAAGAACAAGGCACGCTCGGCCAATGCGCAATGCTACGCCGATCCTTTCCTGCCGAGCTCTCAAACCCCATCGCTGATGGACAAGATCACCCGTCTATGGCGAAGCCGGGAGCAGCCTCATCGCCCCGGTCTGTGAGCCGATGCCGAGCTTAGCAGCGCCGGCGGCTCACGGCTTGACGGGCAGACTACCGAGGCTGGTGATGACGTCGGCCGCCTTCTGGGTATCGGCAAAGCGTAGAAAGGCCAAGGCGTCCGGATCCTGCAACGTGCTTAAATAGATCAGCGCCAGCACCGCGCTCGAGGGATAATTCGCGTCGGTCGGGTAGTGGCCGTCCACGCGAAGCACTGTAAGCCCCTGTTCCAACGGCCGCGAGAAGGGGCCGAAGCCGATCGCGCCTTGAACATCGCGAACCGTCTCGATCGCTTCCTGTGTGGTCGTCGCCGTCTTCGATTTCTCGGTGATCTCGAGATCATGCCAGCCGGGCATGCTGGCCCGTAGCACGGTGAGAGTGCTGTCCTGGTCCTCGCGCCGCACGACGCGGATGCGCATATCGGCGCCGCCAAGCTCCTTCCAATTCGCGAGGCGGCCCGAATAGATCGCAACGAGCTGATCGCTTGTGACGGCACTCACTCCACAACCGGGATGGACGATGAAAGCCGAGGGCAGGCGGGCGATCTCCTTGTAGACGATGCCGGAAGCCGCTTCGGCGTCGGTCAGGCGGCGTGCGACGCGCCCTAAGATCGCCTTGCCGGACCCCACGGCCGCGATGCCTCCGCCAGAACCGATGCTCGGCGGGACCTCGATCTGTGGCGATCCTTCCTGCTGCATGAAGCTCGCGGCGATGACGCGCAGGACATCGATGCCGTCTCCGGTCCCGACGATGTCGAGCCTGCGTGTTTCGGCGCTAGCGGCATTCACCCCCGCAAGGCAGAGGCCCAAAATTGCCGCCGTTATCCTCGAAAATGCCATGGCAAACCCCTTCGAAGCACGAGGTGCGCAATCTGGCAAAGAAACCTAAACCATCTGTTGTCGCAACGCCGTGCCTTTTGGAATCATCCGTGGCGGACAGAAAGTGAAAAGCACAAAATCTGACGGTTTAAAAAAACCATTTGCTAATTAACCGGCCACAAATAGACGATCAAATTGACGATTTTGGGTATTCCACTCGCCTAAGGTTGGTGCCTGGAAGGGGCCTCAATGAGCGACATTGACCGGCCCCCATAAGTTCAGGGTGCTGGCGGTGGTGGCGACTGACCCGGATATGGCAGAGGCATCGAGGGCGCCGCCCCGCTGGCGTCGTTGGGCCGTTCCGTCCGGGATTCCGAGTTTCCCCTCGTCTATCGCCATGCGCCTTGTTGCCGTCGTGCTCGCGACCGGCGTCCTCGGGCTCGGCCTCATCGGCGGCTTGACGGCGCTACGCCTGCAGCAGCAACTGAGGCATCAGGCTGGGGCACTGGGTGAACTCTCAGAAGACCAGCTCGCTCATCGCCTCGACGGCGAGGCGCAGTTGGCGCGAGCGCGAATCGAGGTCCTGGGCGCAGAAACCGCATCTCGCCTGCGTCAGATCGCTCAGCGCGCCGATGTCGCCAAGGCGGTCGCCTCGAACAACGATGTGACTATCCGCGAGCTGCTCAGCATCGTTGCTTCGACCTCCGGCTTCGAAAGGCTGATCGCCTTCGACGAAACCGGTCGCGTGATCGGCGCCAACACGCCCCTCGACCTCCTCGCGCTCAACCGGGCGCTCGAGAGTACCGCTCTCTCTGTCAATCTCAACGCGATCCTCAAGGACAATAGCCGCTCGCACCCGCGGGGTGAGGAAGGCATCAATGAGTTCAAATTGCGTGAATTGTCAGCGCTCGGCCTGCCGCAGCGCCACACCATAGCGCACACCGCGATCGAGCCCGTGTTCGACGACTTCGGCGACCTCATCGGCGCGCTTGCCGCCATCCGACCGCTCGGCCGCACGGAACGGACTCTCGAGAACTTCACTTCGCTAGCCAATGCCGGCGTGGTCATCATCACGGGTGACAACGAGATCGTGTCTTCCGCGGGGCCTGAAGGGGTGAGATTCAGCGGCGCCAGGACGCGTTTGACCGGGCTGCAGCGCTCGGATGACGGCAACTACGTCGCGCGCTGTGTCGATTACGAGGCGACGCTCAAGGTGTGTACGTTCGCGAGCGCATCGCTGGTGACGACGACACGCGATCAGATGTTCCAGATCGGCGCATCCCATACGCGTTCGCTGATGTGGCAGTTCCTGGCATCCGCGGCGCTGGCGCTCGGTGCCTTGGTCGTCGCGCTATTGGCCGCCGTGAGGCACCTCACGAAAGGACTTTCAGCGCTCGCCAAGACCGCCCAGGAAATCGCGGGTGGCAATCTCGACGTTCAATTCCGCGCAACGGGCATCGGCGAGGTCCGCGGCCTCGGCCTCGCATTCGAGCGAATGCTGACGCATTTGCGGGCCAGCACTCAACGAATTCGCCAGCTCGCTTTCTACGACACGGTGAGCCGCCTTCCCAATCGGGAGAAGATGCGCGTCGATGCGCCGGCGCTCATCGGCGCGGAAGAGGGCGCAGCGCTGTTCTTCCTCGACCTGGATGGCTTCAAATCGATCAACGACACTTTCGGGCACAAGGCTGGCGACGAGCTGCTCAGGATGGTGGCCGAGCGCTTGAGCAATTTGCTGATGACCAAGGGCGCTGCCGGCAAATGTCTGCTCGCCCGGGTCGGGGGCGACGAGTTCGTCGCCATCATCGCTGGGGTGAAGACGGTCGAGGCCGCGAGCCTCAGTGCCCGCGAGATGATCGAGACGCTGCAGGTTTCCTTCAAGCTCCAGAGCAACCATGCAACCATCGGCGTCAGCATCGGCATTGCGATCTGTCCCACCCACGGCACAACCTATGACGATCTCCTGATCCGCGCCGACCTTGCGATGTACGTCGCGAAGAGCTCGGGACGCAATACCTACGCGTTCTTCACTCCGGATCTCGCAGAGGTCGCGCGTGCCCGCCATGCGCTCGAAACCGATCTCGCCCTGGCGATCCGCAATGAAGAGCTCGTTGTCCACTACCAGCCCAAGGTGTCCTGCGCGAATGGCCGCATCCTAGGGGTGGAGGCGCTGGCGCGCTGGCATCACCCGAAGGAGGGCGACATTCCTCCTCAGCGCTTCATCAAGATCGCGGAAGAGATCGGCCTCATCATGGAGATCGACCGCTTCGTGCTCAGGCGCGCGCTCGCCGAAATCGGGGGCTTGATCCGGGCCGGCTCGAACCTCGTGCTCGCCGTAAATGTCGCGGCGACGGAAATCGAAGACCCGCTGTTTATCAGGGATATCATCACGACCGTTCGCGAGGCCGACTTCCCGCCGCCAAACCTCGAGATCGAGATCACAGAGTCGGTCGCGATGCGCAATCCTGATGTCGTGCGCGAGCGAATAAGCCTGCTCAGGCAATTGGGCATACGCTTCGCAATGGACGATTTCGGAGCCGGCTATTCGAATCTTTCGACGATGGCGAGGCTCCCCTTCGACGCCGTGAAGCTCGATCGCACGCTCGTGGCGGGTGTCGCGGGAGACCGCGAAAAGCAGACGATCCTTCGCCTGGCGCTCGGACTTGCGGACGAATTGGGGTTCGAAACGGTCGTAGAAGGCGTCGAAACGGCCGAAGACCTTCGGTTCGCGGCCGAAAACGGCGCCACCATGGCGCAAGGTTATATTTTTTCTCCGCCGCTACCGCTCGAAGAGTTCGCCGTCCTGCTCCAGCCAACCCTTTTGGCGGTCGAACTGGTGCCCAGGCGGGACGGAGCGGAGCGGAAGACTATGATCCGCTGAGGCGTCGGCGTCGACGACAACCTCAGATGCCGATCGGGGATCAAATAGGCACCGATCCATACGAGAGCTCTGCAAGAGTTCGCGGCTCTGTACCGAATGGTGGGAAAATGGCGCGCCCGGAACGATTCGAACGTCCGACCCTCAGATTCGTAGTCTGATCTACTCGTAGATTTTCTTACACTATTTTGCAAACCGACGCTGTTTTGCGCTCCACGATATCAATAGTTTACCAGCGTTTTGCAAACCGCTCGGGCGAACTCGGCCCCGTTGCCGTTGGCTTGCGCGCCGGCGCCGGCGCCGGACAACTCGGGCAGCACGGTGCCGCCGAATTGGAAGCTACCGTTGATTGAGAGCTTTCGGGAGGCGCACATCACCCTGGCGAACGCTCTGTGTTCCGGCCGGCGCTCTAGGGGCTCAAACGCGCCAGCGCCCCGTGGTCCTCTTCTGAAAACGGGTCCACGAAAAGCGAAGCGACCAGCACCTGAGGCGCTTTGCGGTCCGATGTTTTCAGCTCGGCGATTTCCCGACGCATGGCCGAATTCTTCGCGTCAAAATCGGCCACGGCGGTCTCGCTTGGAACTGCCAGTACGACCACGTCGTATAGCCAAGCCAGTCCATATGCGCGCCCAACCCAGTCGGCGCTCTTCGTGATGTAGTTCTTTGCGTTCGTGTACGGCCCGACAATCAACACTGCTATGCTTGTCGGCTCTCCGTCCTTGGTGGCGAGGACAAAGTCGACGGAAACGCCACCTGGCGACTTGAGGCCTTTCGCGACAACGGAGACGGGCCTGCCTATCACAAGCCTAACCGCCTCGACGATGCCCGGCTCCGCAGCCGCTGCGTACTCTCGCTCAAAGGCCAAGCCAGTTCGGCCATAAAAGCCCTTTGGCCGGCGGGCTTGCATTTCGTCGGTGATCGAGCGGACGGTGCCAACTCCGCGGGACCACCTCTCGACCGCCTCCCGTGCACCGGTTCGGTCAAAGGTATACCATCTGGCTATCACCTCAACGATCGACAGCGGCGCGTCCGCCAAGTGGGCGTGGAGCACGGGTTCGGGATCGGCCAAGCTCCGCCAAAACTCGTATGCGAAAATGGAGCGACGAAGAGCTGTAGTATCCTTGTGCTTTTTGAGCTGGAGGGCGATGCGCTGCATCTCCTTCTCCCTCTCTCCGTGCGGTACGGTGCTCAAGCTATCCAGTGCCGCCCGGGCGTCATCCTTCCAGTCGCGTCGCAAGTCGGGGCCCCCGGTCAGTCGTTAACTATTCGCATCGCCGCGGCCTTGCAGGACGGCATGGCCCAGTATAACCTAGAACAGGTTACAATCCACTCCTTAACGCTCCTAGGAGGCTCCGGCCGACCTGAAATCGCGCCCTGTTTGTAACCTGAATTAGGTTGTAATGGAGTTATGGATGAGAGCGCTGATCATCGACCCCTTCAAGAAGGAAATCCGGGAGTTCGAAATCGAGAAAAGCCTCTGCGCGTACCAGGCCGCGGTCGGAGGCTTCATCGAGTTCGCTGTCTTCATCGATCGGCGGGATGTCCTCTACGTGGCGGACCTCGCAAAATGGCCTGAGCGCTTTCTCGTTGGCGCCCAGCGCAGCTACTCGGGCTGCGGGCTGGTGATCGGCACGACGCGCGACGGCGACGCCGCCCCCGCCAAAGTATCGGCAGACGCGCTTCGCGGCGTGGTCCGCTTTCCCTAACCAGGCAGGAATGCGCGGTGACGAGGAAGGTCAGGACCGGGACGGTTGAACGACGCGCTCTCACCAGAATAGAGGCGGCGGAAATGGCCGCGCTGTCGCCGGCCGCTTTCGACAAGGCCAGGCGCGACGGTCTCTACCCGCAACCGACGTTGCCGGGAGGCCGATACGACGTGGAATTGATGCACTTGGCCATGAACCGCGCCAGCGGATTGGACGAAGGTCGGCAATCGCCCTCAGCCCTCGAAACGTGGAGGGCGGACCGCCGTGCGCGTAAGACTTAAAGGGATCAACACCGTCAAGAAGCGTCTCGCTGACGGCTCGACGAAGACCTACCGCTACCATCGGGCCACCGGTAAACTCTTGCAGGGTGAGCCTGGATCGCCGGAATTCATCGAGTCATATGGCGCTGCCGCGCGAGGCCAAAAGCGACCGCAAACTGCCTCGTCAGATACCTTCGCGGCGCTGGTCGTGAAATATAAGGCCTCGGAAGTCTTCAAGCTCCTCGCTGATCGTACGCAAAGCGAATACGCGCGTCTTCTCAAGGCGGTCGAAAGCGAGTTTGGAACGCTGCCTTCTTCGGCCTTGAACGACCCCGACGTCTTGGGTGACTTTCTCGAATATCAAGATGCTGTTGCCAAAGCCTCCGGCGCTCGCGAGGCGGACAATCGTCTCGCCGCGACGAGCGCGATGCTCACTTGGGCAAAAGACAGGAAAAATATCAGGTTCAATCATCTACGCGGCTTCAAGCGTCTGCACTACGCCGACCGAAGCGAAATCCTCTGGTTGCCCGAACACGTCCTGGCGTTCATGGACAAGGCGGAACCGGAACTTCAGCCAGCCTTGATTCTCGCGGCTCACACCGCTCTGCGCGAAAGCGACCTTCTCGGATTGAAATGGACCGCCTACCGCGACGGCTGCCTTGTTGTCAGAATCAGCAAGTCGCGTCGCAACCGAGGCAACGGCCGTCTCGTCGATATCCCTTGCACCAAGAGCCTTCGTCAGATGCTCGACAAGATGCCGCGCACGTCGGAATACATCCTGACGACACGGACCAATCGCCGCTTCAAGATCCGTTACTTCAGCCGACTCTGGCACGAGACGATGGTGGCAGCGGGAATCGACAAGATCAAACTTGAAGGCGTGGAAGAGCCGGTCTCGCTTCACTTCAACGATCTGCGAGGCACAGCCATCACATTGTTGTCGGAGGCCGGCTGCACTCCCCAGGAAATTGCGACCATCACGGGCCATTCGCTGAAGTACGTGAATCATATTCTGGAGAAGTATCTCGCGCGGACTAAAGGTCTGGCGCGGAAAGCTATTGAAAAATTTGAGTCTTCGCCGAGCGCCCAGTTCATGCTCGACCTAAGGACTGCGGAAAGCGCATGAAGCTTTCCGATGCACCGACTGTCTCCCGGACATCGATCGCCTAGGCCGACTTCCGCCGTTGGCCCTTTGCTCGCGTCTTCGCGGTGGCCTCCTTCGCCGGCTTCTTGCCGGCTATCGGCATCAACATCTCTTTCTGAATGAAACCTTCTCGGACTCCGAGGTTGCCGGGTGGAGCGCCACTGGGCAGGTGACGAGCGAAAGGCGAAGAAAGCCCTTCCAGTTGGCGCGCGGGGGCCATGATACGCAGAACTCCAGTTCGGAATGGCTCGGATTCAAGACAAACGGCCGCGCGCGGTTCCGACAGGATGACGAGCTCACAAGACGATATTTTCACCCCAGGGGCTCGACTCTTTTGTTCGCTATATGTTCTATTGATGCATGACCGACCGACCCGCGAGCTGGCGCATGCCGACCCCCAAGCAGATGCAAAAAATGGCCGCTCTCGCCGGCAAAAACGTGTCTCAGAAGCCCGGACTAGCCCCTGACGCCGATTTGCCCGCGGAGTACTGGCAGGCGCTCCTGGACGACCCTCGCGCCGAAGTACGGTCAGCCGCCTCCGGAGGGACGCTACGGCTGAGCCAATTTCGTCAGCACATTCTGAGGGTGACGTGCCGGCGCTGCGGTCGGACCGTCGAGATTCAAAAGGTCGACGCGGTCCGGCTCTACGGTCGGGACGCGGTCTGGCGAGACGTTGGTCAACGCCTGCTCGACAACATGTGCAGCCAGCGCACCGGACGGCACGACGAAGACGGTTGCTGGCCGTCGTACGACATGCCTTAGCCGGCTGCACGGCCATGGCGCCCATCGCCAATCACAACGGCCGCCCTTGGACCGACGGCATGATTCCGACCATCCTCGCGAACGAAAACTACATCGGCAAGACCATCTACAATCGCACCTCGCGACGGTTGGGGCAGAAGCTGGTCAAGAATCCGGATCACACTTGGGTCCGAGGCGCTGCGCAGATCCAGCCTATCGTGGATCCAAGCATCTTCGCACGCGCGCAAAAGCTGCTGGCCGAACGGCGCGTAGAGATTCCCGAAAATGAGATGTTGCTGCGCCTGCGCCTCACCCTGCGCCGGCGCGGAAAGCTCAACTCGCGCATCATCAACACGACGCTCGGCCTCAATCACGTCTCGTCGTACGTGAAGCATTTCGGATCGCTGCGGAAGGCGTATGCGCTGAACGGCACCACGCAGCGGTTCTCGACGCCGAGCCAGCGCGTCCAGTGCTTGCTCTTCACGTTGCGGATGTTGGTGGTTCCGGAATCCGGCTCCATCCGGAGCAGCTCCTTGAAATCCACAGCTTTGCCCTTGGCCTGCAGTTTCTCAGCGCGCTTCTTTGTCGCGTCCATGAGCGCCTTCGACGACGACGGCATGCCCCAGCGCGCGGTGACGAGCTCCCGGCCCTCGGCGCCATTGCGAACGACTGGTGCCTTGTAGTCCGGAAACCCACAGGAGCGCCCACGCGGTACCCCAGGCTCGCGACCCGGCAGTGTCCCGCGTGCACTTTGACCGAGAGTTCCCGGCTCCACTCCGCGGCCATGCCGCGCTTCAGACTCTTGGCGATGCCGGAGACGAAGGTGCCGTCGTTCTTGAAGAGCTCAGCGCAGTATTCGACCTGGACGCCGCTCCGCTTGCAAAGGAATTCGTAGTACGCGCTCTCGTCGACGTCCTGGAAGCGGCCCCAGCGACTGACGTCGTAGACGAGAATGTGATCGAAGTCGGCCTGTCCCGACTGAACGTCGTCGATCAGCTCGATGAGACCAGGCCGCCCCTTGATTCGAAGGCCGCTGCGGCCTTCGTCGGCATAGGTGCGGACGATCGTGAGAGTGTTCGCCTCGGCATAGGCGGCGATGGCTGCGAGCTGGTTCTTGATCGAGTAGCGCTGAAGCTCCCTCGACATTCGGACGTACTGCGCTGCCCGGCGCGTTCGGGTCCGTCTCGCCAAGCTCGTCCCCTTGGGGACAATAAGCCAATTACCCATGCACCTCTTCCGCTACTTAGAGGTACCCGCGCCAGCCAATACACCCTCTGCGTTCTGGATGGCAATCTCGATCCGAACTGCGGAGAGCCGGCCCCTGGGGCGGGCGCTGCACCCGGTTGTGCACAGCGCGGCTGGAACACGGGGACAATGCCCGGCTCTGCCGGTTGCGAATCCCCGACCCGTGCTAACTGCGTGGAACGAGCAGGCGGGCGGGAGGATTCGTCCCGGCAGGAGCTATCTCGATGCTGATGACGAAGGAAAGACGGCCGGCCATCCGGACGCTTCGCGGGTGGGCGATCGGCGTGCTGCAGGAGGCAGGCGCCATCCACGAATGCGAGGAGCATGGCTGGGCGCGGGACCGAGCGGATCCGCATGCGCGGGAGCGCGCGTTGGATATCGCAAGGAGGGAGCCACCGGACCGCATTTCTCCTGAAGCGGCGCTCGCGGAGATCAGGGACGTGCTGGACTCGATCGGGGACACTTGCCCCGAGTGCGCTGCCGACGATTGACGACAATCGCAGCTGCACCTTCAGAGGTTCAGCCGTCACGCGCTTCCAGGATGAGTTCGCCGCTGGCAGTCCCCAGTTATCTGCGACAAGGGACTACAAGTGGGACGAGCCCCAAGAAGCATGCTAGGCTGCACGTCTTCTGCTCTCAGCATCATTGCCGCGAGAGGTTGATTATGCCCGCCTATTTTATTGTCCAAAACACCATCAAGGACGAAGCGCAGTACCAGAAATACGTGCAGGCCGTCGTGCCGTTCATAGCCAGCTTTGGCGGAAAACTTGTAGCCAGACGAGCGAAGGTGGAGGTGCTGGAAGGCGAACACGATCAGCGCCCGGTCGTCATGTTCGAGTTTCCCGACATGGAGGCGATCCACGCGTTCTGGAACTCGCCGGACTACGTTCCGATCAAGAAACTGCGCGAGGGTATAGCCACCATGAACATCTGGGCTTTTCCCGGCGCCTGATCGGTGCACAACAGGTGGCTGGTGGCGGGCGCAGAGGCTAACCGGTGGCCGCGAACAGATCCCATTTGCCCGGTAGCCCCTTCAATTCGTACGAACCGCGCTCGCTGAACCTCAGTCCCGCGCCCGCGACGAGATCGGTCACAACTCGCGAAACCAGCACCTCGTCTGGCGCGGATTGCGACATGACGCGGGCCGCCGCGTGGACGGCGATGCCCCCAATGTCGCTGCCCCGCATCTCGATCTCGCCAGTATGCAGACCAGCGCGTACCGGCAAGCCGATCTGACGGGCGGCACTGCTGAACGACAGCGCGCACCGGATCGCACGACCTGGCCCGTCGAAGGTGGCGAGCACGCCGTCCCCGGTGGTCTTCACCAGATTGCCTCGATGCCGGTCGATGAACTGACGCGCAAGCGCGTCGTGCTCGTCGAGGCGGCCCCGCCACCGCTGGTCGCCTATTTCGGCCGCCTGCCGCGTGGAGTCGACGATGTCGGTGAACATGACGGTCGCGAGAATGCGCTCGAGATCGGTGTCGCCCGCCTGGCGATGGCCGGTCACGAATTCCTCGATGTCGCCGACCAGGGTCTCGGTGTCCCCGGTCCAGAATGCGTGATCTCCGGACGGATACTCGATGTACTTCGCCCCGGGTATTCCCGCCGCCATCTTACGGCCCAGCGCTACCGGCACTTGGGCGTCGGTCGCCCGATGCAGAATCAAGGTCGGGGCGCGGACACACGGAAGGATGGCATTCACGTCTATCCGGCGATTGGAAATTATGTAGGACCTGATGGCGCCCGGACTGCACGCCAGCTTTTCGAACTTCGCAATGCGCGCGGCCGCGTCCGGATTGGAGGCCTCGCTCGCGAATACGTTCGCGAGAAAGCTTCCGCTGCCCCAGCGCTTGACGAGGTTCGCCAGCCTTTCATCGGCCTCTGCAGGGGAAAAGCTCGGCGGAAACAGGTCGGCGATGCGGGCAAGGCCGCCGAAAAGAACCAGGTGGGAGACGCGATCTGGATAGGTCGTCGCGAACAGAACGCTCATGGAAGCGCCCTCGGAGAAACCGACCAACACGGCCCGCCGCGATCCGATTGCGTCCATCACCGCCCGGACGTCGTCGATGCGGTCCTCGAGCGAAGGCACATCGGCAAGCCTGTCGGACAGGCCTTGTCCTCTCTTGTCGAAAGTGACGACCCTCGAGAACCGGGCCATCCGGCGGAGGATTTGCGTGTAGCCGGGCAGCTCATGCTGGTAATCGATATGCGAGATGATGCCAGGGACCAGGATGATGTCGACAGGGCCGCTGCCCATGACCTGGTAGGCGATGCTGAAATCGCCGCTCTGCGCATATTGCGTCTCGGGCAATGCAAGTTCAGCCATGGCCGGCCCCGCTATGACGTTGCGGGGACTGAGTATTGGTCAGATCGTGGATGAGATCAACTGGGGCGCGAGCATCCGAGGCGGGATCGTTGGCAAGTGACTAGACCGTCTCTTCCGCCCCGCTGCGCTCGCGGCCGGACACCCGCAGGCGAGTGAGTTCAATCCACGCCAGCGCAGCGTTGATCCATCTCTGCCGTTCGGCTCCATCGGCTTCAGCGGCGAGCTTCATCGCCGCAACTGCCTCATGCTCGGGGTCGTACTCGGTCTCCATCGCGCGGAAATATAATCGCAGATCGTAAACGATCACGCGTCGATGGCACCGTAGGAATCCGGGGCCGCCGCAAAAACTGGGGCCGTGATCCTATGGCTCGGGAAGTACCACGCCCGTCAGCTCGCCCAATTTGGATAAGAGCGATCAGCCGTTCTTCGCGGCGCGATTGAAAGCTTGGACCTTCACTAGGTCTTTCGAGTGGGTGCCCTCGCTGTCGGTCTTCGTTTTTGAGTCCACGCCGGCAGGTTGTACCGACCGGATAGCCTCTTTGACATTGTCCGGCCCCAGCCCGCCGGCGAGTATTACCGGAGTCCGAACGGTCTCGACGATCGTTCGGCTGATGCTCCAATCGTGCGTGACGCCCTGCGCACCGATTTGAGGATCGCCAACGCGATGACTATCAAGCAGGATCCATTCGACAATTCCATCGTAGGCGCGCGCCACCTGCAGCGCCTCGGGTCCTGTCACCGGTACGCTACGCATGAACCTGACACCTGGCAAAGACCTTCGGAGAGCCGAGACATGGTCGGGGGCAAGCAACTCATTCGAAGCACCGAGGTGCACGATAGGCGGGCGGAGCTCCCTGGCCATCCGTTCGATCATCGCGACATCCGGCGAAAGGAACAGCGCCGAGAGTACGGACGGCCCCCTGATAGCTTCCATAACCGCGGCCGCTTCGGAAACCGGAAGCTCCCGGGGGAAAGCGCCATCCCCGACAAGCACGCCGACATGATCGACGCCGATTGCGGATATTGCTTCGGCTTCGGCGGGCGTCGCGACTTCGTAGATCTGCGTCAGCATTGTTCGACAGCGACTCTGACTAGGCAGATGAGATGGAAGATCAGGCCGACTTGCGCCTCGCCCCAGCCGCCGGCTTTTTCGCCGCCGCATCCTTCGCCGGCTTCTTGCCGGCAATCGACATCAGCATCTCCTTCTGGCCCGCAGCAGCCTTCCGCGGCTTCTTAGCGGGCTTCCCGGCCTTCGCCGGCGCCGCCTCCTGACCAACGCTCCGACGCAGCGCCTCCATCAGGTTGACCACGTTGGTCGCGGCAGGCTTTTCCTTCGGCGTGATCGGCTTGCCGGCGCGCTTCTGATTGATGAGCTCGATCAGCGCGGTCTCATAGTGGTCCTCGAATTTTTCGGGGTCGAACCGGCCGGCCTTCTGGTTCACGATGTGCCTGGCGAGATCGAGCATGTCCTTGGTCACTTTGACGTCCTGGATCTCGTCGAAATACTCCTGCTCGGAGCGCACTTCGTAAGGGTAGCGCAGCAGCGTCCCGACGAGCCCCTTGTCCATCGGCTCGAGCGCGATGATGTGCTCGCGGTTGGTCAGCACGACCCGCCCGATCGCGACCTTGTCCATCTCGCGGATGGTCTCGCGGATCACGGCGAAGGCGTCGTGCCCGACCTTGCCGTCGGGGCGGATGTAGTAGGGGCGGATCAGGTACCGGGGATCGATGTCGGTCCTGTCGACGAACTCGTCGATCTCGATGGTCCGGGTCGACTCCAGGGCGATCTCCTCGAGCTCCTCCTTGGTAACCTCGATGAACTGGTCCTTCTCGAGCTGGTAACCCTTGACGATGTCCTCGTTCGGCACCTCGTCTCCGGTGTCGGCGTCGACCTTCAGGTATTTGATGCGGTGGCCGGTCTGCCGGTTGAGCTGGTTGAACGAGATCTTCTCGCTCTCCGACGTCGCCGGGTAGAGCGCGACGGGACAGGTGACGAGCGAGAGACGGAGAAACCCTTTCCAATTGGCTCGGGGGGCCATGTACGCAGAACTCCGGTTCGAGGCGGCCTGGATTCAAGACGAACGGGCGAAGCCGGTTCCGACACGCCGGCTGCCATCCACGAGATTCATCCCTCCGCGGCTGCTGCGCCATGGGAATTGGGGAGAGAGTCTCTTTCCTCTTTAGAAACAAAACGGGAACATAATCACGTTGCTCAAAGCGAACCGCGCCGACCGGCGTAGAGTTGATTCCCTACCTAGCGGCATGAGAGCGCGCTCCGGTGCTGTTACGGTTGCGGAGACCCGGACTCCTAGGCACTCCGGGCTCCGCTCTATCTTTGCGACCGCAGTTACGGCGTCGGCTCCGAGAGCGACCCGTGGGCACGTTCGAGGGAACGAAGCCCGGGACTGCGGGTTGAACCGCGAAGGCATTTGGACAGTTTGAGAGCAAGATCGGCCTCGGCAGCAATATGGTTGCCGGGGCCGATCTCTGTTTTGGCTACTTGGCCGGCGGCCGCAGCGGACTTTCCGCCCATTTCCGCGCGGCGGGGTCGTGCAGCGGGTCGTCCTCGCAGCTGGTGCAGACGTAGCGCGGTCGCCCCTCCCGAGCTTCGTCAGGCACAGCCTTCATGGGCTTGCCGCACCCCGGGCACGCCTTCCGGATCGGGTAGAGTACCGCCATTGGAATTGCCCCTGCCTCAGGTAGCTTAGTTCCCGATGTGCGGAGAGCGCAAGCAGATCGCTGGAAGCTATCCGACTGCGTCAGATCACTTGACGCGACGGCAAGCGCGCGTTGAAATTCGGCTTTCAGTGATGTTGCGGGGGTGGCGTCGTGGAAGAGTTCTACAGGAGCTTCGCGCAGCGGGCGCGCGATCTGGCCGAGAACGCGGATCCGTTCACCAGGCGACGGCTGCTCGACCTGGCTCAGCGATACGATCTCAGGAGCAGACCCGGAACCTCGGGCGGAAGGTCGATCCCGCCACCGCGGGCGACGCCTCCGACGGTGCTGTTCTCAGGCTCTGGCGAGGCCTGATAGATCTTCAAGCGAACCTCACTGATCGCCCTCTTCGCCTTGGGAAGTGATCTCGGCGGCGCGCCTCTCGCATTCCTCGGCAAGACAGGTGAGACACTTGACCGTGTACGGATCCGTGATGGAGGCAACAAGCCTCCGGCACCGTTCGGCCTGGGCCAGCAATTTGGCTCTCTCATTCTCCATGGGAGATAACGACCCCTGCTCACTGCAGTTGCTGGCCGTTTTCGCCAAATCCGCGAGTTCAAATCGCGCAGCATGTGAGACCCAGTTCACACGGCGCCAAGACCCATCCAGCTACGGTGTCCTCTCCCGTTTTTCGGAGAAGACTGATGCTTGCCAGCTTGGCCAGAGCGTTCTCGTGTGCGGCCCACGCGAAAGTCGGCACCGAGGAGCTGAAGATCATCGCGATCTTCTGCGGTGCCGGCCTGCTGCTGTCATTGCTGGCGGCCATGGCCTTCGGCCCCGGCCTGGGAGCCGAGCCGTTCTGAGCCCCGGGGCCAGCGCGCCCTAATCTCTTGCCCGCCGGAGAGCCGTCTGCAGCTTCTCGCGCTCCCGCTCCCAGCGCGCGTCCTCGGCCTCAGCGCGCTCGTCGAGCGCGGCCCGCTCGGCTTCGATATCGGCTACCCTCGCCTCATGCGCCCGCTTGGCCTTCTCGAGATCGGCTTGCGCCTGGGCGACAGCCTTGTCGCGGCGGGCGCGGTCCCTCACGCGAGCGGCTTCCTCCTTGCGTCGCTCGGCGTCCCGTCGGCGCTGCTCCTTCTCGAAATCCTGCGCGGCTTTGCGCGCGGCCTTGTCGTCGATCTTGGCCGGGCGCTTCGCAGGCTCGGCCTGACGCCGCTTGGGGCGTTTGGCGCCTTCCTCTTCCGCCAGGTCGGTCGGCAGCTCGGCGTGCTCGGTGAAACCGCCGGTCGAGCCGACCGGACGCCGCAGCACCACGCCCGGCTTCGCCATCGTGACGGCGACGATGTCAGGGTCGTCCGTTTCACGCGCGGCGCCTTGATGGAAGAGGTTGCTGCTGGCGCCCCAGGCCTCCAGCGCCGCCTTCATCGACGGCGCCGCGACGGCCTGGTCGTAGAAGCCCAGCGACGTGACGTAGGTCTTCAGTTTTCTCGCCATCGAGCCGCTCGCTCAGCCTGTCGTGGACGCTACGCAGGAGGGCTGGCCCGTGTTCCTAACCCTGGGAGACGGTCCGAACTCCGGCCCGCCCCCGAGCCGCTCAGCCGATGCTGCTACGCCTGCAATCCGACCGAACAACATCTACGCTCCTGAAAACGCCGTGAATCGCTCGAATCTCGGATACCTCGCGGGCACGTATTGTGCCACACCGTTAAGCGAACAGCGCTATCCCTCGAGAATCGATGCTTCAACACACGACCGATCTCGCGGCCTTGGCCGAGGCACTCAGCCGATCGTCGGACTATCGGGTGCTGCGCCGCCTGGTCCCGCGCATACCGTTGTCCCGGCCAGCGGGGCAGGAAACCAGGACAGGCATCCTGCTCGACACAGAGACGACCGGCCTCGATCATCGTAAGGACGAGATCATCGAGCTTGGGATGGTCAAGTTCGACTACACGCCGGACGGTCGGATCGTCGGCGTCAGGGATACGTTCGCCGCCTTCGACGAACCTTCCGCCCCCATCCCGCCCGAGATAACCGCGATTACTGGCATCACCGACGAGATGGTCGCCGGCCAGCGGATCGACGATGCTGCCGTCTCCGCGTTCGTCGACGACGCGGTCATCACGATCGCGCATAACAGTGGTTTCGACCGGAAGTTCGCGGAGCGCTATTGGCCGGTCTTCGAGCACAAGGCCTGGGGCTGCAGCGCGACCGAAATCGACTGGCGTGAGCACGGCTTCGCAGGCGCGCAACTCGGCTATCTGCTGAACGGGACCGGCTTCTTCCACCAGGCGCACCGCGCCGTCGATGACTGCCACGCACTGCTGGAGGTCCTGGACTTCGTACTGCCGACGACCGGTGCGCCGGCGCTCGCGCTTCTGCTCGAGACCGCCCGCAGGCCGACGCTGCGGGTCTGGGCGGAGCAGACCGCGTTCGAGCTCAAGGACTCGCTGAAGCGGCGCGGCTATCGCTGGAACGACGGCAGCGACGGCAGACCCAAGTCCTGGTTCATAGATGTCAACGAGAGCGGTCTGGACGACGAGATCGCCTTCCTGCGAGCCGAGATCTACATGCGCGAGGTCGAGCCAAGCGTACAGCGCCTGACCGCATTCACCCGGTTTTCCTGCCGGGCATAGCGATAAATCCTTCAGGGCGTCCATCCTCGCGTGCCCAAAAGAACGCCGTGATTTCTGCCGGCAGCATTGAAATCGTAGATCTTCAAGTCGGACCAATCGAGCTTTCCGTGAACCTCGGCCAGAGACTCCTTATCCAACTTCTCGTACACCTGAACGGCGAAAAGGATCCGCCTAGCGGCAAAGGCGTCGCCGAACTCCGCGATGATCTTGGTTATGGGAGGTTCGGTTCGGCGTAGATCCAGCCCTTCTGTCTCATCCAGAGCAGTGCCCCAAGGCGGCGCCACGAAGACGATCATGGCCTCATCGGGCGCGGTATGGAGTTGACCCAGCATGATGCCGTAATCGCCCCGCTTCAGATCGATGGTCCGATCGAGGGCCGCGAGGTTTTGCTTGGTCAGCTGAAAGACCTGAGGGTCGAACTCGAAGGCGATCCCGCGCGATCGCGGCACGTGCCGCAATATCCAGTACAAGGTATTGCAAGAGCCTGCGAAAGGATCGACGACGACCCACCGGCCTGGTGCCGGAAGCGACGCCGCGACGGCCGCGACGTCCTGCCCGATGCGGTCGGCAACGGCATCTCGGGTGCACTCGACGGCGGTCCGGCCGAGCAAACGCACTCCGCGCGCGTACCACTCGGCCGGCTTCATGCCGTACAGCCGGACGAAGTCGGGATCGGAGAAGCTGTCGCTACCGTATCGACGGACCTCGTCCAAGGTCAACAGCTGGTTGCGCTTCGCGCCGTGCAGCAGCAACGCTCGGTCATGAATCGGTGCCTCGGATTCCTTCGAACGCTCATTCATGTACGGAAGCTCCTGCGATCGACGTTTCCAATTTCAGCACGCTGTCAAGGCTCGGCTGCCACGAGCAGACCCGGACGAACAAAATGGACGGTCAGCGCAGCGATGCGACAACCACGAAGGACTCCTGTGGAAACGTCAGCCTGCCGTTCGCGAGTATCGAGGGATCCAGACGGGCCGCCACGTCGTCGGCGATAGCCGCGATCGTGCGCTCACGTCCGGCGTCGTCCTCTCTCGTCAACAGTGCGGCCATCGGGGTCGCCGTGAGCTGGAAGCGAACGTAGTCGAGCGCCGATGGAAAGCCGATCTGCTTGGTCACGGTCTCGACACCCACACGGTCGAAGCCCGCCTGGCGCACCCAATTGCCCACCTCGTCGGCATTGCACGTAAGATGCTCGGCACGTTTGGTCCGCGAGGACTCTGGCCCGAGAAACCCATCCAGCGCCTGCACGAAAGCGTTCGCGGCCGGAGTGTGCTCGATTGCGCTGTAGACGCTGAGCCCGAGGCGTCCGGACGGCTTGAGGACGCGAGCCATCTCTCGGAGCGCCTGCGGTCGGTCAGGAAAGAATTGCAGTCCGAGTTGGCAGAGCACGACATCGAAGCTGCGCGTTGCGAAGGGCAAATCCAGCGCGCTGCCCTCGGTCCACTCCACGTCGCTGGATTTCGCCCGGGCTACGGCCAGCATGGCCCCGTTGAGGTCTATGCCGACCAGCCTTCCGACGTGGCCGCGCTCGGCCAGCCGGCGCGCCACGACGCCGGTCCCGCACGCCACGTCCAGGACGCATTCTCCCTTTGCCGGGTCGATGCGATCGAGCAGATCATCGGCCCAGACCGACGTGATGGCGGGGACGAGATACCGCTCATACAATTCGGGAGCGCTGGCATCCATCTGCCAATGATCGTGAACTGTCATGACACCCTCCTGAAATTGGCCGGGTGAAACCAAGAAGATCAACAAATATTCCCCATGCTGACCGATAAGGACGGCCAACACAAGGTCTCTAAAAGTATGCTCGTCTTCCGGCGGAGTGTCGACGTTTGGCAGAAACTGGCGAAGACCGGCCGCTGGTTCAGCGTCCCAACCGCTTCTCGACCCGCTTGCGGCTATTGCCGACCTTCTTGACGGCCTTCTTCACGGCCGATGCCGAGCGGCCGGTCTTCTTCGCTTCGTAGCGGACTTCGTAGTCCTGTCCCTTGGCGACGCGCGCCCGGTCCTGCTTGCGTCCACGCGCTGTCTTCTTCGCTGCCGCCATCGGCTCCTCCTCTTTCGAACTGACGGCGATGCAACGCTGCAAGGATTCGGGGGTTCCTGAAACGAATCCTGCCGTCCCGGCTTGAGTCCACCAGCTGCGTTGGAGTTCGTTGCGTGGCGTTTCATCGACGTAAACCGGCGGCGGTCGGCGTGAAGGCGCCGTTCCCCGGCTTCGTAGAACCGGCCTTGGCATCATCGATCGAGAAGGTGCCGTCCGGGGCGCGATGGATTCACGAAATCAAGTTCGATGGCTACCGGGTCCAGGTCCAGCTGGCGAACGAAGCCGTGAGGGTATTCACCCGCCGCGGCCACGACTGGACCAACCGCTTCAAGAAGGTCGCCGACGACGCCTGGCACATCAAGGCGGGGTCGGCGATCGTGGACGGTGAAATCGTGGTCCCCGCCGCGGACGGCACGACGGACTTCTCGGTCCTTCAGAACGAACTGAAAGGCAAGTCGACCAGCATCGTACTGGTCGCCTTCGATCTCCTGTACCTGAACGGCCGCGACCTCCGGAAGCTGCCGCTCTTCCAGCGCAAGACCGAACTCAAGAAGATCATCGACGGCACCGAGATCCAGTTCAGCGAAAGCTTCGAGCTTGAAGGTGCCGACATATTCGCACACGCCTGCAAGATCGGGCTCGAGGGCATCGTTTCGAAGGTACGCGACAGCGCATACGCCAGCGGCCGCGGCAACAACTGGGTGAAGAAGACCTGCGCGCAGCGGGAGACCCTGACGATTGCCGGCTACGCGCTCGACGAGGGGAAATGGGACGGCATATACCTCGGACGGCGAAAGGGCGACGACCTCGTCTACGCAGGCAAGGTCGACCACGGCTTCGACAAGGTTTCGGCTGCCGAGTTGCAGAAGCGTCTGAAGCCGCTGATCCGGAAGACCCAACCCTACGCGAAGCGGATCGCACACAAGGGCATCTGGGTCGAGCCGAAGCTGTTGGCCGAGGTCGAATACAGGGCCAAGTCCGCCGAAGGAAAGGTCCGGCATCCGTTCTTCAAGGGACTGCGAGAAGATCTTTGATTTGGTTTCGAAGAGCCGCTGCGCTTCGATCCGCCGCGGCTCCTGCTGCTTGGTCGGTCTAGATAGCCCGGCCGCTCCTGCCCGCCATCAGCCCATAGACGAAAAGTACGATGATCGCGCCGATGACGGCGCCGACCAGCCCCGCTCCTTCGCCAGGCCGATACCAGCCGAGCCCCTGACCGAGATAGGTCGCCACGAACGCTCCCACGATTCCAAGGATCGTGGTCAGAACGAAACCAGTCGGCTCGTTGCCGCCGGGCGTGATGAATTTCGCGATGACTCCTGCGATGAAACCGATGATGATCGTCCAGATGATGCCCATTTTCCCTCCGAGTGCGCGTTGTGTTAACCAGCCGACGGAGAAGGAACGCGTCCATCGGGCGTGTATTTGTCCACGGCAGTCGGCAGCTCGCGGGACAAGCGGTCGAGTATCTCCTGCTGCGACAGTCCAGTCTGCTGTTCCAGCTTCTGCAGGACATCCGGACCGATCGCCTGCTTAAGTTCGGGCGGCGTGACCTCCCGGTTCGGCCCGTGATCGACCCAGGACTGCGCGGCGTCACCCTGACCGTTCTGTTTGAAGTGCTCGAGAAGTTCGCCGATCCCGCCGTTGAGCAGCGAACCCACGCCACCGCCGCCGACGAGGCCGCCCAAGTTGCCGAGCATGCTGCTTAGCGAATCCTTGTTGCCTGCCGCCGGCTGCCCGGTGGTCGCGTTGCGAAACATCTCCGCCAGCTTGTCCCGATTCTGGTAACCGGCGAGAGCGAGCATGCCCAAGAGGGCGGTCATCGATGGCATTCCGCGGCTCATTTTCCGCTCCTGTATTCGATCGTTGTCGCGTGCAAAAAAAGGCGGCCCGCTTTGGAGGCGGGCTGCCAACCGATTTACCGTACGCCTGTGCCGTAGAGTTGGCGCTCGCGGCGGACCTCGTCCGCGCCGTAAGGTTGCGCCGCCGGATCGTAGCTCTTCCACCCCGACTTTTGCCAAGCCGCGCTGCGGTCGCGCAGATTGACGGCGGATTGGTCGAGGATTGCTTCGTACCGCGCACGGTCGCCGTCAGGAACGCGGGCCGAAACCATCGTGCCGCCGCGCCTTACGCCTTCGGCATAGAGAGGTGCTTCTTCCTCGGAAACGCCGGCTTGCGTCAGCGCACCGACGACTCCGCCCGTGGCGCCGCCGGCGACCGCGCCCAGCGCCGTCGAGGCGAGCCATCCGGCCGCGACCACCGGACCCAAGCCCGGAATGGCCAGCAGTCCAAGGCCAGCGAGCAGACCGGCTGCGCCGCCGAGACCCGCGCCGACGCCGGCCCCCGTGGCAGCACCTTCGGCACGATCGTCGACACCGTCGCGGTCGCGATCGACTTTCTTGTCTGTGCTGTACCAGTTGTCCGAATTGTTCGCGACGATGCTCACCTCTGAATGCGGCAGACCTGCCGCTTCGAGGCTCGTCACCGCGCGCTGTGCGTCGGAATAGTTGTCGTAGAGACGTGAAATCGTAACGGTCATTTTGAATCCTTGTCTGCGTTCGCTACTGCGCTCAGTGTTACTTGGCCGCGTTGACGTTGCCCTGAAAATCCAGGCTGACGTTTGTCGATGTGCCGCCCTTGCTGGCCTTGCCGCGCCACACGCCGTTGTCGTCCTTCTTCAGGCCCGTGACGTCGGTGTAACCGGCCTGCTCGATCTTCGATTTGACCTGGCCCTCGGTGAAGCTGTTGGCCCCCGAAACCGGTTTGTCGGAATTGTTCTGGCCGGAACTGTTGACCGCGTTGTTGTTCGGGCGGTCGGTCGCCGGCGGATTTTGCGCGAACGACGGACCCGTCAGAAGCGAAGCGGCCGTCAGCAGCAGAAGAACTTTCTTGTTCATGTCGTCCTCCAGTATTGGCCGGGCACAACATGTGCTGCGCCCAGAGGTTCCAAGTTTTCCCGGTCGGATTGACGCAGCACTCAGGCCGTGACGCCGACGCCGCGAGCCCGCCGCGGCGCCGGCGCCGGAGAATGAGACCCATGGCTGCTGATCGAACCATGAGGGGTAGCCGGCGTTTACTGACATCATGTCAGACGCTTTCGACTATTTCCGCGCCTACGCAGTCCGGGCTCTTTGCAAGGCGCGAGCGATGCCGAAGGGCCGGATGAAGCACCTGCAGCTTGTGGTCGGCCGGATCTATAACCTCCTCAAGAAGGAGGCGGCTTACGGCCCGAACACGCAGCACCTCGAGGATTTTCGCGCGGCCCGGAAGCTGGAGAGCTCTCTCGATCGTCGGTCAAGCGACCGCCCCGGGGGTCGCCTTACTCCGGCGGCGCCGCGAAGCTCGGACCGGGAGGCTGGCTGAATGCCTTCGCTCGACGCGCGCGATGTGGCAAGTCTCCTGCGAGAGTACGCGCAGCGCACCGCCTTGCGAGGCGGCAATCCCTACCGGGCGAAAGCCTACTCTCGGGCCGCCGACAGCCTGGCGGCTCTTGCCGTCCCTCTGGACGTGCTCATCGCCGAAGACCGGCTTACGGAGATCCCGGGGGTCGGCGACGCGATAACCGACATCATCACCAAGCTTCACATAACGGGCAGTCATCCCAGCCTCGAAAAGCTGCGGAAGGAGATTCCCGAGGGCGTGCTCGAGATGCTCGCTGTGCCCGGCCTTCGTTCGGAGAAGGTGCTGCGCCTCTACAAGGATCTCGGCATCGCTTCGCTCGCGGAATTGGAAGCCGCTGTCAAGGACGACCGCATCAAGAAGGCAAAAGGACTCGGCGCCGCGCTGCAGACCAAGATCCTGCAGAACCTAGCGATCGCCAAAAGTGGAGAAGGTCGCCTTCACTTGCACCGTGCCGCCGCCTTGCTCGAGCACGCGCGTGATTCCATCCGGAATGCCCGGCCCGAACTCAAGCGCGCGACGTTCGCCGGTGATTTCCGTCGAGGCTGCGAACTCGTCGGCGACCTCGCAATCGTTGCGGAGGCGGCCAAGCCGGACAAGACATCGACGCCACCGGCCGACGGGCTGCAAATCCGAGTATCTGACCGCAAGCACTTCGGCGCTGCTCTCCTCTTCGCGACAGGCTCCGCCACTCATATCGAACAACTCCAAGCTTTGGCTGCGGAAAAGAGGATGCGATTGGAGCCCGACGGCTTGCACAAGGGGCGCACCCTAATCGCCAGCGAGGAGGCGGAGATCTACCGCGCCCTCGGTCTGCCCTTCATCGACCCTGAACTCCGGGAAGGGCGCGGCGAGATCGAGACGGCTCTGAAAGGCAAGCTTCCAATGCTCGTCACCGATCAGGACCTGCGCGGCATCCTTCACTGCCACACCGATGCCTCCGACGGCACCGAGACCCTGGAGACCATGGCGAAGGCGACGCGCCAGCGAGGCTTCGAGTATTTCGGCGTCGCCGACCATTCCAAGTCTGCCCACTATGCGGGCGGTCTCTCCGTCGAGGAGATCGCGCAGCAGCACCGGGAAGCCGACCGGCTGAACAAGCGCTTCGGCAAGGATTTCCGGATTCTGAAAGGCATCGAGTCCGACATTCTGGCCGACGGCTCGCTCGACTATGACGACGACGTGCTGGAGCGCTTCGACTTCGTGGTGGCCAGCATCCACGGTCGCTTCAAGTTGGATCGCAAGGCGCAGACGCAGCGCCTGCTTGGGGCTATTTCCGATCCCCACACGACCATCATCGGCCACATGACCGGGCGACAGCTCCAGCGGCGGCCGGGCTACGAAATCGACGTCGAGAAGGTGCTGCGTGCTTGCGCGAAGCACGATGTCGTCGTCGAAATCAATGCCCATCCATGGCGGCTCGACCTGGACTGGCGCTGGCACCAGGCGGCCCTCGACTTCGGCTGCATGCTGAGCATCAATCCGGACGCGCACTCGATTCCCGAGCTCGACCACATGCACTGGGGCGTCCTGATGGCCCGCAAGGGTGGTGTCCCCGCCGAGCGGGTCCTGAACGCGATGTCGCTTTCAGAGATCACGCGCTACCTACGCCAGAAGCGGCGCTCGCTCTCGCGGGCGGCCTGATCGGCGTATGCTGAGCGTTGGGAAGCAATCAAAAGTTTCCCGGACCGACCGACTATTATTGCTGACTGAGAGATACCCATGACAGACATTTCTAAGATCAAGGAACACATGGACGTGATTTCGTCGGATAGGAAGATGGTCGGAAAAGTCGATCATCTGGACGGAACCGATAAGATCAAGCTGACGAAGCAGAGTTCGCCGGACGGTCAGCATCATCACTTCATTCCGCTCTCATGGGTCGATCACGTCGATCAGCACGTGCATCTCAATAAGACAGGCGCCGACATCACCTCACACTGGCAGCACGCTCAAAGCTGACCAACCGACCGGTCAACCCATGCATCACTGCGGCAAAGGCGTCCAAAACCACGTAGGCGCGCCACCTGCCCGACTCTAAGAACGGTCCCGCCGCCGGCCCGTTTCCAGCGCGAAGCCAAGGAGCAACAATGGCGGATCAGGCACGATATGGAGCGCTGAAGGGCGCAGCCGCGGCAGGCGCATTCGCTCCGGTCGGATCAGCGGGGCACATTGCGCTCGGACAACATCGTAGGCACCACTTCAGCAAAGCGACCCTTGACCGCATAGTCCTGGTGGAAGGCCACGGCGTCGAAGGCGACGCCCACGCCGGCGCGTTCGTTCGGCACCGCTACCTTGTCCGTCGCCGCCTGCCCAAGTTCCGGCAGTTCCATCTGATCCCATCCTAGCTCTTGGCGTCCCTTCTTGATGCCGGCTTCGAGGTCCCTGCGGGCGACCTCGGCGAGAACATCACCACTGCCGGTCTGGACCTCGAGCGGATGACGCCACATCGAGGGCGCCTCGCTCAGTGCCTTGCGGCCGACCTGCGGCAATCTGAAACCCATCACAGTAGACGCACTAGCTTCGCCCGAACTGGAACAATTGTCCAAGCGATCTAATTGAAGTTTGTTACGACTTAGCTGGGATGACACGGAGTTTTCCTGGAGAAGCGTGTAGTTGATCAGGAAAGGTGCTTCACATGGATCACGGACGAAAATCATCAAAAGCGGGGGAACAGGCCGCTGAAGGCTTGCGCGAGGCGACTGCTAAGGAAGAAGCGAAAAACGAGACCAAGTCGGGACACGATCTAGCTAAGGGCGCTGACCGCTTTGAAGAACGATCTAAAAGCTCCGATGGAAGAAGCGCAAAAGAAAAACAAAAAGGGTGAATGTAAGACCCGGCGTGGCGTCCGTCACTGGCTCATCTGCGAAGCGGTCCTGAGCCAACGAAGGTCCGCTCATCGAGGTACACTCCGACAATGCTCTCGGAGCGTTCGTCCGGTGGACGTTTTGGAGAACTGAATGGGCCGCACGTCGAGTTTGCCGAAACGCCTGCAGCCGATGCTCGCGACCTTGACAGATGATCCGTTCGACGATCCCGCCTGGGTCTTCGAAGACAAATACGACGGCTTCCGTATGATTGCCGAAATCAGGGACGGCAGGGCCGCTCTCTACAGCCGCAACGGCAAGCTTATCAGCCGCAGCTATACCGAGGTGGCCGCAGCGCTCGAGATGGTGAAGGGCGACGCGGTGATCGATGGCGAGTTGGTCGCGATCGGAAAAGACGGAGTATCTCATTTCCAGTTGCTTCAGAATGCCCTCCGCCATGAAGCGAAGCTGCTGTATTTCGCCTTCGATCTCATGTTCGCGAATGGAGAAGATCTGCGGAAGCGGCCTCTCCTCGAACGCAAGGAGCGGCTCAAAACCATTCTGCCGCGCCACGGGCTGATCGGTTTTAGCCGCCACCGCAAGGGGAAGGGCAGGAAGTTCTTCGCTGAGGCCGAGCGCGGTGGGCTCGAAGGCATCATGGCGAAGCGCATCGACGGTGCATACGCGTCCGGAAGCCGGACTCCGGACTGGCTCAAGATCAAGACCGCGAAGCGCCAGGAGGTCGTCATCGTCGGCTTCACGGCGCCAAGGCGCACCAGGCCTTTCTTCGGTGCCTTAGTTCTTGCTGTCAGGGAGAAGGAGTCCTGGCGGTACATCGGGCATGTGGGAACGGGCTTCAGTCACCAAACGTTGGCGGAGCTTCACTCCAGGCTAACCCGGCTCCAAGTGGCGAAGTCGCCTTTTCCTGCGAAAGTGAAGGATGAGACAGTCACGACCTGGGTGAGACCTTTCTTGGTAGCCGAGGTAAAGTTCGCAGAGTGGACCACCAAGGGTGAACTGCGCCAGCCCGTCTACCTAGGCCTCAGATCCGACAAACAGGCGAAAGACGTCGTGCGCGAACAAGAGCGGCTTCGCTCGATGTGAGTCGTCTTGTCTTCCACTCCTGGCAGCTCGAGGGAACGACGCTCAGGCGGGACCGTTCGAAAGACGTTGCAGAATTCCAGACCGAAAGGAGCGGCTGGTGCGCATACTCTTCGTCGAGTATGACTCTCGCTGATCCGGGAGCTCGTGGTGGAGGCTCGACGTCATCCACGCCTCGACCGGCGGAGAGGCACTGGCATCGTGCGGGCGAAGCGCCGCCGATGTTCTCATCACCGACGTGCAACTGCTGGGAAGCGTCGATGGATGGCAGATCGCCGAACGCTCAAGCAGGATCCGGGATTGCGGGTTATCTACGCCATCGGCTTTTCGCCGGTCGCGCCTCGTCCGGCGGGAACGTGTTAGCGTTGCGAAACATGTCCGCTAACTTGTCGCGATTTTGGTAACCCGCGATTGCGAGCATGCCCAAAAGGGCAGTCATGGATGGCATTCCGCGGCTCATGTTAGGCTCCTAATTTTCCAAACGGGGGATCGTGGTTGCGCGAGAGGTCGGAAGCATGGGCCGGCAACTCTCACAACTGTTTGGTCTTTTCCTTCGCGGCCTGGGTGGCATCAGTCCCCGCTTGCCTCATCCGATCGACTGCCTCGGCTCCCATGTCGCTCGCTTCGGCCACGAGCGTATCGGCAGCTTCGCGCAGCGCCTGAGACACGGCGGATCCGCGCCTGCTCAGATCATCCTTCACTTCGTCGCTGACCTCGCCGATGTAGTTGTCTTCCATCTGAGACGTTCGAAATGCGCTCGCAAGTGCTGCGCCTATCGCCAAGCCAACGGCGCCGATTACCAGGGGCTGTTTCTCCATGACGTCGCCGATTGAAGACTGAGCTTTCGCCAAGGTGTCTGCTGTCGGTAGAGGACTTCCCCTCTGGGCGAACTGTTCGCGAGCGTAAGCCACGCCTTCGTCGAAGCGGTCGCGGACGCTGTCCGTTGCATCAGACATCGAGCCGGCCGCAGTATCGGCGGCTGTATCTACCGTCCCGCGCGAACCGCTCCCTTCATGATCCATGTCCGGGGCGGTCGGAGGCGCTGCGGTCCGCTGCAAGCCCGAGGCTGCAGCCCGCAGATTGGTCGCACCGGCGTCGACGACGTCTGATGCGACGGTGGCCGCGGATCGCGCAGCCCCCTTCAACTTCGCGTCCCCGACCATCAGCCAAAGTGCTCCGCCGCCGATCAGCGCGGCGGAAAGCGGGTTCTCTCGGGCTGCAGCAAGGAGACTATCAAAAAAGCCGGTTTGCGGGCCGCTCATCGCATCATTCCCTTCACGGTATCTTTGTCCTTTTCAAGCTGCCTTATGGTCTCCCGCGGAGCCAGGCTGCGCGCGTCCAGCCGCTTGATGCCCATGGCAAACAAAGCGCCCGATATGGCAGCGGCGACAATCGCGGAAGTCAGGTAGGCAAATGTTGGCGACCACCCCCCGTTGATCAACGCGGATGCCAGGGCGAACAACGCCATGACGATGGCCGGGATGACAAGGACGGCGCCCCCGGCCAAAAGTCCAAATGCTTTGCCGAGCCTTTGCACCTTTTCGCCAAGTTCGGCCTTCGCCAGGTCGACCTCATTCTGGAAAAGCTTCGTGACCTGAACCAGCGCATCTCCGACAAGGCCCGAAATGTTGCTAAGATCGCTTTTCCCCGTTTCGATGTCGTGCTCGATGCTCATGATGCGCTGCCGTCCTGCGAAGGTGGCTTCTGCTGCTGTCCGGTCGGTGATCCCGTAGAGGTCTGGCCACCGAAGTCCTTGCTCGCATAAGCGGCTCGGCCGCCGGATGAGCCAGCTTCCGCGCCTGTCGCCGAGCCCGTCCGCTGCGCGGTCGAGCTGCCTCCCGAAGCCTTCAGAAACCGTACAGCGGCGAACCCAGCCAAGACAGACAGGCCAAGAAAAGCCGCGGGTTGTCGCTTCGCAAAATCGGTCGCACCGTCGACGAGGTCGCGAAAGCTGCCGTCGCGAACCTTTGCGGCCGCGTCTTCCACATAATCGGCGGCTGAGTTGATACCGCGTGCGGCAAATGGCACGTCAGTTTGGAATGCGCCCGCGGCCTGGCGGAAGTTTCCGGCCAAGCGCTGGATGAAATCGGCGCTGGTCTGCTGCTGTTCTCGTGCCCGTTCTTGGATCTGGTCGACGGTGCCGCTGGCGACGTTCTTGGCTGCATCGGTGGCTTCGCTGAACTTGTCCCGTGCCATGTCCGCCGATGCCTGCAGGGCTTCTCCGGCGCGCTGCTTTATCTCGGCCCCTGCATCGCCGATCTGTTCCTTCAGACCGATGGAGGAGTTGCTCTTACCTTTGTTGAAGTTGGCCGGCTTGATGACGTCTGAATCGCTCATGGTGTATCTCTCAGGTGCTAGAATTTCGGGAGGGGCTGAACGCCGCGTCGACAACTTCTGCGGCCGCTTCCTTGAGGTTGTCGGCCAGATTCTGGGTCATACGGCTCGCGTGCCGCCCCAGATCGGCTTCACTCACGCTCCTTGTCGCGGCATCGGCGGCCGACAACGTCGCATCCTTGGCCGCCTCCAAACCGGATTCAGCTGCTTCGCCTGCAGCGCGCTTCAGGCTATCGCTGGCGGGGCCGGCCGTCCGGTCTTCGAACTTCGTTTCCGGCAGGGCCGCCGCGATTATTGCGCCGATAGCGATGCCAAGTCCTCCGATCAGCGCGGCATTATCACCGATGATCTGACGCGCTTGTTCTGGAGCGGCGTTCGCCGAATCCTTGATGGCGTCCATCCCTCTGGTGATGTTGTCACCGATCGCCCCTGCGGCCTCCGTTGCTCGAGCCTTGAGGTCGTCGGCTGATGTCTTGGCCGCATCCATGGCATCGTTGACCGCACCAGCGGCCCGCCCTTGGGACTCGGAGAGTTTCGCCTGCGCCCCACTTTTCGCTTCCTGCACCCTCTCGGCAGTTTCGTCGATAAACCGACTGGCTCCATCCATCACGGGCGACACCGCTTCAGCAGCCCGGTCGCGCACGCTCTTGGAGGTAAGAGCGAGGCCCGCAGTAATCATGAGAAGCGGCAGGGGCACCCCTCGGGCCAATCGCAGCAGCGGCACAGCCACCGCGGTACCCGCGGCGACCGCGCCCAGCGGGTTATTCATCATTTTCTGTTTGAGCTCTTTGACCCAGCCTTGAGCCGTGTCGCTCACATAGTCCGACACTTCCGATTTAATTCGCTGAGGCGTGACCATGTCACGCAGATCCTGCTTCGTGTCGGATAGTCCCTGCTTCAGACGGTCGACCGTGGCCGCCAGCTCCGCCCGGTTACGCTCGGACTCGCGTCGTAGCTCATCCACCGATCGTGTCATGTTCATCCTCTTGGGCTCATTTTTGGACACTGCTTCGAGGACGAACTCGCCTTTGGTTGGATCGTTCCTAGTTGCTCGTCCGGCGCTCTCGCGATCAAGAACGCTCGAAAGCAGGACAGACAGGTCTGGCGAATCCTTCCGCAAAGGCACGGAGGAACGGCCCTGAGTACTCCGCTGAACCGTCCACGTCCGGTTCTATCGCCGCCCACGTCGGCGGCATCGCCGCTTTCCCGGCTTCGCTCTCTTATGTCCCTCAGGTCCGGGAAGCATGGCGGCGGAGATTGGCGGACGACCCGTCTGCAACATGCTCGCCGCCCTCAAGCTGGGCCTTAGTCTCCCGGACAACAAGGAACGGGGCGAGTCTCCCCCTCGCGAGGTGAGCCTCGGCGCGACCAACATGCCCTCCAAGGTGCGATGGACTGCAGCTCCCTCGTGGCGGCGGCCGATCGCGTGCTCTAGGCCGCCAAGGACAGCGACCGCGATCGACTCGTCACGGCGATCGTAGAACCGACCGGCCTCCGGACGCCCTGCGTCCTCATCGACCGCTTCCGGGCCGGCCTGAAGCGGCACTTGCTCTCGTCGGCAGAAACAGGCCCACCATTCAAATGCGGGGTGCTGGGCGTTGTGCGGGCCGGCGGAGCGGTTGCGGGTGGCGATACCGCGCGGATTCGGCTCACGTCCACATCGTTTCGCGCCTTATCGACTTTGTAAGAGCCTGGTGCACAACCCGGCAACCCCATCGCCGAATCGAAACGCGTTCGGTAGTCGGGCCGGCACGGCCGGAAACAAGGTAACGGCGGTACGCTTAGGGCTGGGGAGGCAATCGACAGTCCGGGACTAACCAAGCCGCCGCGCCCAGCCGGCGGTTTCTTTTTTGACCTCGATATCACCTCAGGAGGCGTTCGCCCTCGCCCGTTCGCGCGCCTCGCGACGACGTTCGCGGCGTTCGCGCCGCCGCTTGGCACGGTCAGTAGGCTGAGGCAGGGGAGGAAGCTGGTTTGGAGTGACTATCGGAGCCGTAGCCTCCTCGACGAAAGGCGCGTGAATCGGTTCGGGCGCAGCGGGGCGAGCCTCCATGAACTCGAGCACTGCCCTCCCATTGGCCGTGATCTGCCATCCGCCGCTGATGCGTTCGACAAGCCCTTGTGAAAAGATGTCGAGATCCGGAACCCGGGCGCTTGGTTCGATCCGCCCATTCGCGGCCACTGGTCGCCAGGATGGCCATGTCGCGCTTGAGGTCTTCCATGAGGGCGAAGCCGTCCGAATAGCTCACCAGGATCTTCAGCACCGTGACCTGGAAATTCACGCCCGCCTCGACCGATCAGCGCGACATCGTGGGTGCGCGCGAAAGGGCATCACGGCCTACCTGCCTGAGTTCTTCCAGCGATACCTCACCTTTGGTAGCAGCCTCCAGTATCTTTGAGGCAACATGGGTACGCGCTCCGATCTCGCGGTGCGAAACGCTCTCGCAAACTTCGTTTAAGACCGCGCGCAATAGCGCAGTAGTTGTCGGATCGAACATGAATGCCCCCCAGAAGGGAAGACCCCATCATAGCCAACATTTCGCGTGCCGCGATTCAAAAATGTTAACGATTGCGATAGGCCAGTTGGTCTGACCGACCTTTTGGAAATTGGCTCGACGGTGGACTTACCTTGCAATATCGGGCAATTCGTAAGGCTATCTTCGAGATCAGGAAGTCGCGTGTCGAGACCTCACCGAGCCTATAGGCAGGTCGTTCTTTCGATGTCGGTAGTCATGCTCCTGGCAGCTGGCGCCGCGGCCCAGGAGGACAAGAAGACCGACGACGACAAGCCGGCCGATCCGGACACGGGTGAGAGCACCGTGGAGGAAAAGACGCTCGGCATTCTGCCCAATCCGCTGCAGAAGTACGGCGTGAAGTTCGCGGCCACTTACATAGGCGAGGCGTTTGGTAACGCTACCGGCGGCCTGAAACAGGGCGCTATCTACGAAGGTCGCCTCAACCTCGCGGTGGATGTCGACCTGCAGAAGCTCGTCGGCATCGACAAGCTCACTTTTCACGCCAACATGTTCCAGATCCATGGCGACGGTCTATCGCGCAGTAATCTTCAGAACTTCTTCGTCGTCAGCGGCATCGAGGCCTTGCCGTCGACGCGACTTTACGAAGCCTATTTCGAGAAGCAATGGGGCGCAAAGAAAGTCTCGTTGAAAGTCGGCCAGCTTGCCGCCGACAGCGAATTCTTCAACACCAAATATACTGACGTGTTCACCAACGCCTCGATGGGTTGGCCCGCGATCACCTCGCTCGATCTTCCCAGCGGCGGACCATCGCCACCTTTGGCGGCTATGGGCGCAAGGCTGCTGGTCAACGTAACTGACCAACTTTCGCTTCTGGGCGGGATCTTCGACGGCGACCAAGCCGGACCCGGCTCAGGCGACCCGCAGCAGCGCAATCGCTACGGCGTGAATTTTCGCGTCAACGATCCGCCGTTGCTTCTAGGTCAAATCCAGTACGCCTGGAACAACAAGAAGGGCGACCCGAACCTGACCGGCCAGGTCAAGTTGGGCGGCTGGCGCCATTTCGGCTCTTTCGCCGATCAACAGCTCGCGTCTAATGGCGTCTCGTTCGCCGCTCCCGGCACTAGCGCGGAGCCTCTATTGCTGGCAGGAGATATCGGTGGCTGGGCAGTGTTCGAGCAACAGATCTACCGGGTGCCTCACAGCGACGATCGTGGGATCGGTCTCTTCGCAAGGGCCGCTGGCGCGCCCGCCGATCGCAACCTGATCGATCTCTACGCCGATGCCGGCCTCGAGTTCATCGGCCTTCGCGACGACCGGCCCGACGACAAATTCGGGATCGCCGCGGGTTATGCGCATGTCTCAAAACGGGCGCAGGCGCTCGACGCCGACTACCGGACGTTGGTCAATCCAAGCTGGCCGATCCGAAGCTTCGAAGGATTGCTGACGGCCGTCTATCAGTATCAGATCAGGGATGGCTGGACGGTACAGCCGAACTTTCAATACATCGTCCACCCCGGCGGTGGAGCAACATTACCCGTCGGCCCGCTGGCGGGGAAGATTCTCAAGAACGCTTCGGTGTTCGGCCTCAGGACCACACTCAAGTTCTAAGACGACGAGCCCATGAACATCGTGGCGACCATGCCAACGATGCAGAGAGCCATCGCGGCGGTCGCCGCCCAGCCCAACCAGTACAAGGGCCCGGTGACGACAAGCTTGCCCATGACCTTCGGTCGCCGGACGAGCACCATCAGAAGGACCATCACAGGCGCGGCCAGCACTCCGTTGACCACAGCGCTCCAATAGAGGGCTTTGATCGGATCAATCGGGGTGAAGTTGAGCCCGATACCGCAGAACCCCGAAAGTGCCAGCACGGAGTAGAACGCGATGGCCTCCTTCGGCTTACGGGACAGACCGACCTTCCAGCGACGCCCTTCGCCAATGGCGTATGCAGTTGAGCCGGCCAGGACAGGGATCGCCAACAGTCCGGTCCCGACGATGCCGAGCGCGAAGATGAGCTCGGCGAAAGGACCTGCGATCGGCTTCAAGGCTTCCGCCGCTTGCGCCGAACTTTCGATGTCGGTCTTGCCCTGGGCGTGAAGCGTCGCCGCGGTCGTCACGATGATGGAAAGCGCGATGAGGTTTGAGAAGGCCATGCCGATCATCGTGTCCAGCCGGATACGCCGGAATTCTTCCGGTGCGTCAGACGAATCCTTCTTTAAAGGCTTCTTGTCGGCGTCGATTCGCTGCTCCTCGGCTTCTTGCGACGACTGCCAGACGAAGAGATAAGGCGATATCGTCGTGCCGAGAATGGCGACGAGCGTCGTCAAAAACGCAGCGTCCCAGCTTACGCGGGGGATTAGGACGCCCTTCAGCGCCTCCTCCCAAGGCACCTTTACGACGGCGAGAGCGATCACGTAGGCGAACAAGCTAAGCGTCAACCACTTCAGCACGGACACGTACCGGTCGTAATTGAAGAAGATTTGGGCGAGGACCGACAGAGTGCCGAACAGCACCACGTAGGCGATGCCGGGACCTCCGATCAAAAGCTTCAGCGCGTCCGCCATCGCGCCGAGATCGGCGGCGATGTTGATCGTATTGGCGACGAAAAGCAGTCCCACCAGACTCCAGACCCAAGCTGCGCCGAAGTTCCGGCATACATTCCCCGCGATGCCGTGGCCGGTCACTCGCCCTATCCGTCCGGAGATCTCCTGGATCGCAGCCATGAGGGGGTAAGAGAGCAGCATGGTCCAACCGATGCCGAACCCAAGCTGCGCGCCGGCCTGGCTGTAGGTGCCTATCCCGGACGGATCATCGTCGGACGCGCCGGTGATGAGGCCTGGTCCCAGCGTCGAGAGAAAGTTGCGGACGCGGAACGTCTTTCGCCTCTGAACCTTCGGTTCGATCGCCGCATCCATTCGAATGGTTCTCCAAACATTCTGGGACAGTCTCATGCGCAGAACTAAGTCATCAAAGTGCTCGCCCGCCCGGGCGCTCGGCCAAGGAGGGAGGATCGAAGGCTGCTAGTGTCCGCGTCGCTCCGGGTAGGGTAGGTTCCGAACGGCGCCTGATAACGGGCTGGAACCCCCGACGTTCCTTGGCCGGGAGCGGCGAGATCTGCTTGCGGACTTGCTGGTAAGGGCGGCCTGATAGTGTCACGATGTGCTATCGACAAATCCGGGGGTGTGTCATGCGATCGCAGGTCCGGCTTCCCGATCCGATCGCCGCCGTCTTCATCACGGAGCAGCTCGCGGACCGCCAGACTGCCGCGCCTGACTTCCTGCGCGAAAAACTTGCCATTCAGAACCTTGCTGAGATGATGTCCGACCATCCGGATGAGGTGCTGCCCCGGCTGGTCAAACTCGGCATGGAAATCTGCGGGGCTCACTCCGCCGGCATCAGCATCTTCGAGCCGGAAGTCGGCCAGTTCCGCTGGCACGCGCTCGCGGGCGAACTGGCGACCTTCGAAGGCGCGACGACACCGCGGAATTTCAGCCCCTGCGGGGTCTGCCTCGATCTGGCCCAGCCCATCCTCATGGAACATCCAGAACGTGCCTACGACTGGATCCGAGACGCCGGGATCACGGTGCCCGAGGTGCTGCTCGTCCCATTGACCATGAAGGGGGCGGAGGCGATCGGGACGCTTTGGCTGGTGGCCGCCGACACAGGCCACTTCAACCAGGAGCATGCGCGGGTGATGGCCGAACTGTCGGCGTTCACGGGCATGGCCCTGCGCACGGTCCAGACCGCGCAGCGGCTTAAGCTCGCTGTGCAGCAGCAGGAAACCCTCATGCGGGAGATGAGCCATCGCATCAAGAACCTCTTCAGCGTCGCCGACAGCATGGTTCGCATGACGGCCCGGAACGCGGCGACCAAGGAAGAACTGGCCGAGACCTTGTCGGGCCGTCTGCATGCGCTGGCTCAAGCAAATGGTCTGATCCGCCGTTCCTTCGGCTCGGATGTCGCCGCCGTCGCGAGCCTCTCGGATCTGGTCGAACGAATCCTCCGCCCGCACGAAAGACAGCCTTCGGTCCTGGAGGGACCGGACCTCGTGATTGGAGAGCAGGCGGTGAACCATTTGGCGCTGATTTTCCACGAACTGGCGACCAACGCCTCCAAATACGGTGCCTTGAGCCACGAAGGGGGCCGCGTGACCGTCACTTGGGCGACGGAAGCGGAGCGGCTCCGGATGGAGTGGACCGAGAGCGGCGCTTGCGGGGTTGACGCTCCGAAGACCACCGGTTTCGGCACAAAGCTGGTCGAGACTACGATCGAGCGGATCGGCGGTGAGATCGAGCGCGACTGGCGCCGCGAAGGTCTCCGTGTCCGGATCTCGCTGCCGCTCAAATCGCTGCGAAGCTGACGAGCCTCTCGAGCAGGAACCCAACCTCCGCGGTGAAATTGAAGTTCGCGGAGGACATGATGGCAGAACCCGGAAAGATTGGATCCAGACGCCCGGATGGCCCCGAATGGAGTTTGGCGGCAGCGCTAGGTCTCATGGCCGTCGCCTTTCTGTGGGAACGCATCTCACCGCCCGACCGGGTCGCTCAGGCGGAAAAGGACGAAACATTCCCAGAAACCGGAGAAGCCGACAGACACGCCTCGCCCACCGAAATCGCGACCGAAGGAGGAAATCGAGGACGCCAGGCGAGTTCGCCCGCCGAGATCCCGGCACGAGGATGGAAGGACATCCTCTGGCGGGTCTATGGCAATATCGGCGATCACCGCGTCCTCGCGCTCGCTGCCGGCATGACCTACTACAGCTTGCTCGCCATTTTCCCTGCCATTGCGGCGCTCGTCGCCATCTACGGTCTGTTCTCCGATCCCAGCAGCATCACCAAACACCTCGACGACGTCTCGAGCTTCATTCCGGGAGGCGCCGTCGAAGTGGCGCGCGAGCAATTGACGCGCGTCGCAACGAAGAGCAATCGGACCCTTGGTTTTACTTTCGCGATCGGTCTTGCGATCTCGCTCTGGAGCGCGAACGCCGCCATGAAGTCGTTGTTCGACACCCTGAACATCGTTTACGGCGAGCAGGAGAAACGCGGTTTCTTCAAGCTGAATGCGATGTCGCTAGGATTCACCGTCGGCGCGATCGCCTTCGTCGTGGCCGCGCTTGGCGCCGTCGTCGTCATCCCGGTGGTGTTGCACTACGTCGGATTGTCGAATGCGACGGACCTGCTTGTCCGGATCGGACGCTGGCCTGCACTCTTCGTGGCTCTGGCCTTTGCCCTCGCCTGCATCTACCGGTTCGGTCCCAGCCGCCAGGCGCCGCGGTGGACGTGGATCACCTGGGGCAGCGCGGCTGCGGCCCTGCTCTGGCTCGCGGCATCCGGGCTGTTTTCTTTCTACGCCGCGAACTTCGGCACCTTCAATGCCACCTATGGGTCCTTAGGCGCGGTGGTAGGCTTCATGACCTGGCTCTGGATCTCGGCGATCGTGATCCTGCTGGGAGCCGAGCTCAACGCCGAGATGGAGCACCAGACGGCGCGCGACACCACGACGGGACAGCCTAGGCCGCTCGGCACCAGAGGCGCCAAGATGGCAGACACCGTGGGAGCCCCCCGATCTTGAGGCACACCGTCGAGGGCGCGGTCGTGGCAGTGGCTGCCGACAGCGGACATCGCTTCAGCAAGCCGGTGCAGACCATATTACGCTGATGAAAGGGGAACGGCGTCGACGGCGATGCCACCCGGGCCTTGAAAAGATGCCGCTCGGCACGCGCATCGTACGCGGTCGTCGAGCTGACGGGCCTGCGGACGCCCTGCGTGCTCATCGATCGCTTCAGGACCGGCCTAAAAAAGCAGGTCGTGTGCCGATAAAAACGGACCCTGCATTCAGATGCGGCGTCATGGACGTGGTGCGAGCGGGCGGACAAGTGGCAGTGGCAGAGTCATCCTGCCTGATGGATATCAAAAACGCTTCCTTCGCTATAGCCCCGTGGCAAGCCGGAGGAACCAAGCCGCTACACCTCCGTTGGAGCTGGCTCTTGAGGACAGGTCCATGACGAAGGGTGACGAACTCCACTACGGCGCTCCCCGGAACGCAGTCCATCTCTGCGTCGACATGCAGCGGATGTTCGCGGGAGGTACGGATTGGACGATGCCGTGGCTGCCGCGCGTCCTGCCGAACGTCGTCGCGATCACCTCCGCCCATCCCGAGCGGACAATCTTCACGCGCTTCATCCCGGCGCAAAGCCCAGGCCAGGGCGCCGGCATGTGGCGGCGCTACTACGAACGCTGGAGTTCGATGACTATCGACCGGCTCGGGCCGGAAATGGTCGATCTGGTGCAGGAGCTCGCCCGCTTCGTCCCGCCCGCGCGCACTTTCGACAAGTATGTCTACTCGCCTTGGACAGGGAGCGGCCTGCATGCGCAACTTCGCGAAGCCGGCGTCGAAACCGTCATCGTCACAGGCGGCGAAACCGACGTTTGCGTCCTCGCAACCGTATTGGGCGCGGTCGACTGGGGCTTCCGCGTGATCCTCGTCGCCGATGCGCTTTGCAGCTCGGCAGACGAGACGCATGATTCCATGATGAAGATCTACATGAACCGGTTCGGCCAGCAGGTGGAGTGCGTCACGACCGAAACGCTTCTCTCCAACTGGCCGGCCGACGGCCGGGCTAGGTCCCTCTGATGAACCGTTCCTACGTCGTGCAGATCCTCATGCCGAAGGAGACCGGCAAGGGCGAGCCGGTTTCCAAGGAATGGTTCGACAAATTCCTGCAGAAGCTGACCGACGAGTTCGGCGGGGCTACCAGCTACATCCGGGCCCCTGCAAAGGGCCTGTGGCGCAGCGGCGACACGACCGAGCGCGACGATATCGCGGTCGTCGAGGTCATGGCCGCGAAGCTCGCACCGGAATTCTGGCGGTCCCTCCGCGAGCGGCTCGAACGAGAGCTCTCGCAGGAGGAGATCGTCATCCGCGCCCAGGAAATCATAGCTCTTTGAAGCCTTAGGAAGCGCGCGGCAAGTTTGCCGATCGGATCCAATCAAGAGGAACGCCATGGGATCACCAATGACATCAAGACGCTCCATGCTCCGGTGGAGTTCCTCGCATTTTGACTGCGGACATCGCAGCCGTATCAGGATGGCTGCGATGGAATGCTCGGATCGAAAACGTCGTGAAGTGCACATTTTGAGTAATTTGAGCCGATTCTCTCGCCCTGCGAATTTAATCTTCGATAGCGAAACCGTTTCTGGACTATGGTAGTCTGTGTTCTATCACAGCCCGGTCCGTGGCTTTTATCTGTGATGAGAACGCCGGTAGCGCTCCCGCCTTCCTCGAAGGATAGGAGCGCGCCATGGCAAGTCGGCGTCGTTTCAAGCAAACAAGATCGCTCAAAGATCGGCTCGCGTCGTTCGCCAAGGATGCGCGAGAAAAGGCGTCGTCTCTCCCGCCTGGCGCAGAGAAAGACGAGCTGCTTCGCAAGGCGGGACAGGCCGACACCACGGCCCGCGCTGCGATCTGGATCAATTCGCCTGGCTTGCAGCCGCCGAAATAACGTGAAGGATTATCAAGCCTCCATTGAAAAGCTTCGCAAGGATGCTGCCGAGGCGGCGCTGATCCGCGACTCGGCTATGGATGAAGCAAAACGTGAAGTATTCAATCGTCTATGGGAGCACCTCAATCGTCTCGCTGATGAAGTTGAGCAGGCGCTCCGAAAGGGGCAGACATAAGAGAAAAGGATCTACCTAAAAAAGCCTCCTGGTCAAAAGGAGCCCGAGGGGCTGAACGACTTTCGAGAGTTGGCCCGCGAGGGCATCGAGGAGCAGCGCGAGCAAGCGCAACAAGGCTTCCGGCGAGTTCATAGGCGTCAAGAAGCCCGCGAAGGGCAAGAAGGCTGCCAAAAAAAATACAAGGGCGTGCGGGTCGAGAAGAAGGCCGCGAAAAGAAGAAGGCGCGACGATAGGAACGGACGACACAGGCGCCGGTTGAGCGCAACAACTCTGGAGGTTCGCCGTGAAAATAGTCCCGTTGATAACAGCAGGCCTGATCGTCCTTTCGACTGCCGGTGCCTCGGCGCAATCAGGCGGCGCTCCGAGCGGACGAGGAGCGGTTACCGGTGATCCCGCGGCCAGCTCGACAGCGCCGAACGCGGATCCGCGCAGCACGACTGGCATGTCACCAGGCTCGCGCAGCGGTAGCGGCACGTCCACGTCCGGCGGGAAGGATGACAACGGCGATCAGGGGCGAGACAGAATGCCGGACAGCAATATGGCAGTAAGGCCGCAGAGCGATCAGCCGCAAAAGCCGCACTGACCCCCGATAGGAACGAGGCTGACACCCAGCCGTTGGTTCCTTGAGGTGCTGGCATCTCCGCCCCCTGAGATGTCGGTACTGAGAGCCCCGTGGCGCCGCCGCTGCGGGGCTTGTCTTTTAAGGAGCCTACGATGAGTGACCGTACAGGCAATGAACCTTCGCCGTTGATTATTTTCGGCATCGCGATCGTCCCCATCATTGCGGTACTGGCGTGGTTCGCTTTCTGATCGCGACATTCAGCCCCACTCGGGCGCTAAATCGCGCGAGGCACCTATGAAGATCGACCTACCTGGTGAGTTCTCACATTATGCGCAGATGACATCGTCCGCTCAGCAATTCTACAAAGAGGCGGCGGCCTGCCGCGAAGAGGCATCTCGAAGCCTCAACGCTGTCGATCGCGAGGGCTGGGCAAAGCTTGCCCGCGAATAGGCGGAACTCGCGTTCGCGGCGGAGCGTGGCCAGATTTTCCGTCGGCGTAGGGTGGCTGCATCCCAAGGACGTGCTACTTGCTGGATTGAGCTTCCGAGCGCAGCCCTTTCAAGGCGCCGATGGCCGTAAGCGATGCCGCCGGGATTCTAGCCTCGTGGGCGAATTTCGCGAGTGTCGTGAATGCTGCCTCGCCGGATTCGAGGATTGCAACGCGTGCTTCCGAGCCCGCCTCGTCCGATAATTAGGCGCTCGTCTCATGCCCCGCTGCGCTGGGTGTGCCGACCTTCCTTGACCTCTTCCACGATCTTGGCGCAGAAGGCGTCGAGATCACCGGGGTTGCGGGAGGTGATGACGCCCTGGTCAACGACGACCTCTGCATCTTCCCACTTCGCGCCGGCATTCGCGACGTCTGTCTTAATCGACCTAAAGGACGTCATCTTGCGACCTCTTGCGATTCCGGTCTCAATGAGAAGCCATGGGGCGTGGCAGACGGCCGCCACGACCTTCTTGGCATCGAAGATATCCTTGATGAACTTCAGCGCCTTGGGCTCAACGCGCAGGAGATCCGGATTGATCTGCCCGCCAGGCAATACGATCGCGTCGTAGTCGGCGGCCGACGCCTCGTCGAGCGTCTTGTCGACCTTCACGGGCCGACCCCAATCCTTCTGGTCCCAGCCCTTGATCTCGCCGGCGGCGAGCGACACCACATCGACCGTCGCGCCAGCTTGCTTCAGGCGCTCTTGCGGCACTTCCAACTCGGCCTGCTCGAAACCGTTCGTGGCGAGAATGGCGATCTTTTTGCCGGTCAGATCCATGGGTCCAATCCTTCATTTCGGGGTTCCTCCAACAATCGATCGTCTCGAGCATCGTTCCTGAAAAGCTGGATCGGGCGGGAATTAGGACCCGACCGTCGCGGCGACGGTAGAATTGAAAGCAGCAGGAGAGTTTCGCATGGCCGACAGGTTCCACGGCAAGGTCGTTTTAGTCACTGAAGGGGCTTCCGGCATCGGAGAAGCGACAGCGCGCCGCTTCGTCGCGGAGGGCGCGAAAGGCGCTGGTCGACCGCGAGGAAGCCTCCCTCGAAAAGGTGGCCAAGAGCCTGCCTGCCGACCAGATCATGGTTCAGACGGCCGACGTGTCGGATTCGCGTGCCGTCGATGGAATGGTAAGCGGCCGTCGTCCGCCGCTTCGGACGGCTGGACGTCATCGTGAACAACGCCGGCGTCCATGAAGATCCCGCTTCAATCACCGACGAGAAATGGCGGAAGGTCATGTCGACCGACATCGATCGCGTGTTTTATGGCTGCCGCGCGGCGCTGCCCACCTTGAAAAGACCAGGGGCGCGATCGTCAACACGGCGTCGGTCTCTGGGATCGGCGGCGATTGGGGCATGAGCCCATACAACACGGCGAAGGGCGTCGTGTTCAATCTGACGCGTGCCCTCGCCCTGGACCTCGGCAAGAAGGGCATCCGCGTGAACGCGGTCTGTCCTAGCCTGACGGGACCGGCATGACGGAAGATATGATGGACGACAAGAAGCTGCTGGCAAAGTTCGCCGAGCGGATCCCGTTGGGCCGCGTCTGCGAACCGCAGGAAGTCGCCGCGGTCATCGTGTTCCTGGCAAGCGACGACGCGAGCTTCATGACCGGTGCCAACGTCGCGGTGGACGGGGGCGCGTATCCGCCTCCAATGGACAACCGCCTCAGGAATAGCCGTCGAGCGTCGTCCACCGTTCTACTTTGCGAGCGCCGTGTCGTCGAAGCGTGCGTAGAGGGTGCTCGGTCCTGGGTACACTTCGACGCACCCGGCCTCCCGCAGCGAATGTTCGGTAAATCCGCCGCAGAGGACGCCGATCGTCGGGATTCCGGCCTTGCGGGCCGCGATGGCATCGTACGGCGTGTCGCCAATCGCGACCGCTTCGGCTCCTTCGATGTCTAGCTTCTTTAGCACGACCTCAAAGATGTCCGGGGCTGGTTTGGATTCGTCGACGTCTTCTGAGGACGTCGCGACGTCTACCAGACCTGAGATGGCCGCGATGTTGAGGTACTTCTTCAGTTCATCCTTCTTCGCCGAGGAAGCCACGGCGATGCGGAGACCGGTCTCGCGGACGCGCTGCAGGAGTTTCGGAACAGCCGAGAAGGGACGGACAAGGGGCAGATAAGTCGACTTGAACCAATTGCCGCGCCACTCCTCCAGATCTCTGCCGTGTTCATTCTGCTGTTGCTCGGACAGGAAAACGGGAATCAGCTTATCGCCGCCTTTCCCGATCTGGCTGCGCACTTGCTCGAAGGTGACGTCGTGACCGAACTTGACCATCGCTTCTTGCCAAGCGAGCGCGTGGAGATCGACCGAGTCCAGAAGCGTGCCGTCAAGATCGAAAATGGCTGCTTTAGGCAATTCGAGATCCTCCATGACTAGAACTATCGAGCGACACGTACCACTCGGCGTAGCGTGTGTTCTTCACCCATGCGCCGGTTGAGGTCTGGAGCGCCGTCGTTCCAACATAAGGTCCACGGTCGCCCAGCGCGCTTGGCATCGTCGACGGCTCGACGCGCGGCGGATTCCGCATTCGGATCCGACGACGGCCTCGCGTCTCGATCGCTCCGGATCTCGTTCCGCCGAATTGGCGGAGCCCGGTCCTACCCTTCCTTCAACGCCGACTTGACCTCACGCACCGGCCAGCTTTCGCCCCCGCGATCACGCGGACCTTTGCGTCTCCGCCGACCAACACATGAGAACTCAGATCATCGTCGGCCGGCATGACGACGATTTCCGTCTCGGGCTTCGAGTTCAGCGCCAGATCGAGATCGCCGGGGAAATTCGCCAGCGCGAGCCATCCTCAAGCTCGACGAGGTGGCTCTCGGAGTGCGATCTGATCTTCATGGCGCGGCCCAGAGGTGCCCCGCGCTACTTCTGCCCCGATGGAGCCTGGGCGTTCGAATTATTCGGGTTTTGCTTATTGGCTTCGTGATGTCCGACCGCGCATCCCGCCGCAGCACCAAGTTTGCCATGGCCCGCCATGTGGCCAGCGACGCCGCCAACGATGGCGCCCTTGATACATCCTTTGGCTTCCGCCGGTGAAGCCAGCGCGAGCACGGACAGGCAGGTGATGGCCAAGATTGTTCTCATGATCGTTCTCCGATTTGGCGACGTTCGGAGAATCAAGTCGCACGGGGGATCGTCGTTCCGCTCGGGCAGCCGATGGTCGCTGATTGCACGGTTCGCAGCACCGGAACCTCCCATTCGTGCCTCGCTGGGGAAATTCCTGAATCCCGAGATCCGGTTTTCCTCAGGGCGGCGAACTCGGAAGTCGCCACGCGTGCGCGGCAAAAGGCCGGCACAGAGTCTGGGGCTTGGACGGTGGCGCTGCGATCCTCTCCGAGTCGAAGCGGCCCCGTGCGTGCTCCCGAGAAAAAGGGAACCTTAACCCACCGGTCGCAACGTCATCTCAACGCCGACGGGCGAACCACAGTCCCAACACGAAGGCCATCAGCCCGGACGCTTTCGTCATCGCTGCGGTTTCGCTGGCGTCCATGCCGTCCTCCTACGTCTGACAAATCAAGCGTCTTGGGACCCACCGGTTCCTGGTCGACTTGCGTTATCCCCAGCGCTTGGTTTCTTTACGGTCGCTTCCACTGCCTGCTTGCCCGGCCCTCGCAAGAGGAGGGGGTGCGAGCAATCGACCGCGAATAAGAACTGTCGATTGCGGCTCTCGGACGTTGACGGAACGTGCGGCGGTCGAGGCAAGAGACTGGACCGGCCCGCTGCCGCGAGCGTCGGCTGTCATCGTTGTTGAGGAATTTTGAGCGCTCCGCGACGCCGATCGCTTAACGTGCCTAGCCTAGGCAGATAGCCGCATGACATTGGCCGCCACGATCTTGCGATAGTTGTCAATCACGTGACCCGAATGCCCGCCTTGAATGAGAATGTTGCGGGCTTCCGCCATCGCGTTGACCTTTTCGTTCACCATCAGGAACATCTCTTCAGATGTGCCTTTCCCGGCCGCGATAAGCTTCAGGCGCATGTCGATGACCTGCATGGCGTCCATCATCAGCGTCAGGGCGGGATACCAGAAAAGCATTTTAGAACTCCGGGCCCAGATGTTGAGCCGATTGGCCATATGTCCCTAACCAAGCATACGGCAAACCGGTTGTTCCTAAGTCAGGCCTGGCACTCCGGGACGGCATTCTTGGGCGCGAGCTCCGAGCGGCCATCCAGGCACGTGGCCATCATCAGGAACGACACGTGCCGCTCTCCATTATCGGATGGAGGGAAACGTGGTGTCATCATCGAAAGCCGACCGATTCACGAGCAAGGCGGAGGAATGTCGTCACCTGGCGGCACGGGCCGGAAGCGAAGTGGACAAGAACGCCTGGCTTCGGCTCGCTGAAGAGTGGGAAAGGCTTGCCGAGCATGCGTCTGAGGGACGAGGTATCTTCGACAGGTACGAATAGCTCAGGAATGGTCTGTCAGACATGGAGCACCTTGGTCGCCTATCGTAGACTGCTCGGGCTATCGACGATGGGAGGCATCATGTCGCGGCGCTCATCATGAGCGCCGTAGCCGTGCCAGGGAGTGGTGGGCGAGGTCGGGCCAAAGCAGCGCCCGCGCTGCGGATCGGTACGGCCGGGTGGAGCATCGATAAACGCTATGCCGACGGACTTCCAGCGCCAGGAAGTAATCTCGAACGCTATGCGCGACGTCTAAACGCCGTCGAGATCAATTCCTCGTTCCGAAGAAGGCACAAACCAAGCACATACGAGCGCTGGGCGAGTTCGGTGCCTGAAGAGTTCAGGTTCTCTGTGAAGCTCCCGGAAGAAATCACTCACGATCGGGGCCTGGTCGGCTGCGATGAAATCCTGAAAATCTTTGCGGCTGAAACTGCGGGCTTGGGATCGAAACTCGGGACGTGGCTCATTCAGCTGCCGCCGAAGCTCGCATTCGACGCGAAGACATTCGACAGCTTCTTCGACTTGGTCAATGGATGCAGCGATGCCATGGTCGCGATCGAGCCGCGGAATGCCACTTGGTTCACTGAGGAAGTCGAAAGCAGATTGATTGAACGACGCATCGCGCGGGTGGCAGCGGATCCCGCTAGGGTGCTGGGCTCCGGAGAGCCTGGTGGTTGGCGCGGTCTGGCCTATTTCCGTTGGCATGGGTCCCCCCGCATGTACTATTCCGACTACGACCGCCAGGCCCTTTTCTCACTGGGGCGGCGTCTCGAAAGCGCTCGCCTTTGGGGAGCCGAGACGTGGTGCATCTTCGACAATACGGCGGCTGGGGCCGCATTGGGAAATGCTCTGGAGATATCGTAGCTGTGGCGATGTTTCAGAGCCCGGGACCACGCAACCCGTTCCAGAACGACCAAAGAGCCAAATGAATCAACCGACGGGCAAGGAACAGGCTGTTTCGTAGGGACTTTCCCATGTCGGAGCTGCCGCGGCTTTCGCGAGCGCCTAGGGAGGTCGCATGAACAAGCTGGTCAGCTCCGTAGGCAGACGAGACATCGAAGATGGCGGCCTTGTTCGCGTTCGCGGAGCTCGAGAGCATAACCTCAAGGACGTCTCGGTCGAGATTCCTCGCAATGCGCTCGTGGTGTTTACCGGCGTCTCCGGATCCGGAAAGTCGTCCTTGGCTTTCGGGACGCTGTATGCAGAGGCCCAGCGTCGCTACCTCGAGTCAGTCTCCCCGTATGCCCGACGGCTTTTTCACCAGATGGCAGTGCCCGAGGTGGATTCAGTAGAGGGGTTACCACCCGCGGTGGCATTGCAGCAGCAGCGCGGCTCGCCGACCACGAGGTCGTCCGTCGGCAGTGTGACCACGTTGTCCAATCTGCTGCGTATGCTCTACTCGCGCGCCGGCGACTATCCGCGCAAGCAGCCCTTGCTTTATGCGGAGTCGTTCTCGCCGAACACGCCCGAGGGCGCCTGTCCCACCTGCCATGGCATCGGCCGGATCCATGAGGTCAGCGAACGCACGCTTGTGCCCGACGACTCCCTCACCATCCGGGAACGGGCCGTGGCGGCATGGCCGACCGCCTGGCAGGGCCAGAACCTCCGGGACATCCTGGTGACCCTTGGCTACGACGTGGACCGGCCATGGCGCGAGCTTCCGAAGCGGGATCGTGACTGGATCTTGTTCACTGATGAACAGCCGACCGTGCCGGTCTACGCCGGATACACCGCAGCCGAGACGAAGCGGGCTCTGAAGCGCAAGGAGGAGCCGAGCTACCAAGGCACCTTCACGGGAGCCCGAAAATATGTCCTGCAGACCTTCGCCACGACGCAGAGCGCAATGATGAAGCGACGGGTATCGCGGTTTCTTTCGAGCTCGGACTGCCCTGTCTGCAAGGGTAAGCGGTTGAAGCCGGAGGCTCTATCGGTCACCTTCGCCGGGATGGACATTGCTGACATCTCGCGATTGCCGCTCAAAGGCTTTAACGAACTTCTGCGATCGCATGCGCTCAGTGGGGGCGCCGCCTCCGGCGACCATCCCGAAAAGGTTTTGGTGATCCGGCGGATCGTCGAGGACATGCTCGCGCGCCTTGACGTATTGCTCGATCTCGGGCTCGGTTATCTGACGTCGGAACGTAGCACACCGACGCTGTCCCCGGGCGAATTGCAAAGGCTACGCCTGGCGACGCAGGTTCGATCAAATCTGTTTGGTGTCGTGTACGTACTGGACGAGCCTTCGGCTGGTCTGCATCCGGCGGATACCGAGGCGCTGCTGCGCGCGTTGGACCGTCTCAAGGCTGCCGGCAATTCGCTGTTCGTCGTCGAACACGAGCTTGACGTTGTCAGGCGAGCGGACTGGATTGTCGACGTCGGGCCAGGCGCCGGAGAGCACGGCGGCCAGATCCTGTACAGCGGACCGCTGTCGGGCCTCGCCGACGTGAAGGCGTCGCGAACGCGATTATATTTGTTTGGTGAGGCCGAGAAGCGCATCAGAAAAACGCGTTCAGCAGCCAATTGGTTGAAATTGCGGGGAGTGGCCCGTAACAATCTTGATAGCGTCGACGTGGACATTCCCCTTGGCGTGTTCACATGCGTCACTGGAATATCAGGATCGGGAAAATCCAGTCTCATAAGCCAGTTCCTGGTGGACACGATCAGCGACGGCCTGGGCCAGCGCGTGGACGTCATCGACGATGATGACGGTCTCGAAGCCCCGATTGAGACCCTGGGTGGGGAGATCACCGAAGGGTTCGACCAGATCAAGCGTCTCGTCGTTGTCGACCAGAAGCCGATCGGGCGCACGCCCCGGTCGAACCTTGCAACCTACACAGGCCTGCTGGACCACGTCCGCAAGCTCTTTGCATCCACGAAGCAGGCGCGCGTCAGGCACTACGATGCCGGCAGGTTTTCGTTCAACGTCGCGAAAGGGCGATGCGAAACCTGCCAAGGTGAGGGCTTCGTCTGTGTCGAGTTGCTCTTCCTTCCCAGCGTTTATGCGCCTTGCCCGACCTGCAAGGGCGCTCGCTACAACGCCAAGACGCTGGAGATCAAGATTCGCGGCAATTCGATCGCCGACGTGCTTAGAATGACCGTCGACGGAGCGTTTGAGTTCTTCTCCGCCGACGAGTCGTTGCGGCGATCGCTGGGTGTCCTCAGCGAGGTCGGCTTGGGCTATATCCGGCTTGGCCAGTCTGCCACGGAGCTGTCGGGAGGGGAGGCGCAGCGTGTCAAGCTTGCCACCGAACTACAGCGGGCTCAGCGAGGGGGTACGATCTATGTTCTGGACGAGCCGACGACAGGGCTGCATCCGTCGGACGTGGCGAAGCTGATGAAGCAACTTGGCGGGCTCGTTGAGGCTGGAAACACCGTCGTCGTCGTCGAACACGACATGTCTGTCGCCGCGGCCAGTGACTGGATCATCGACATCGGCCCGGGGGCCGGCGACGAGGGCGGCAAGATTGTTGCGGTAGGTACGCCGGAGCAGGTTGCAGCCGACTCTCGAAGTCGAACGGCGCGGTATCTCGCTGATTGCATCGGCGGCTCGCTCGATCGATCTTGAAAGGGTGTGGGTTCGGGCTTAGAGGTCTTACCTGCCTGCGGCTTCATTTGGTGGAAGAGAAAGCGTGGGCGTGTCCAGCGAACTCCCGCAAGAGCCAATGTGAGCGCGGTATATTGGGCTATCGCCGTGGACCGCGCGGCTTCGAGGTGCTGCTGGTTCACCCTGGCGGTCCATTCTGGCGCAACATGGACGAGGGCGCTTGGTCGATACCGAAAGGAGAGATCGACGGTTCGGCCGAAGAGAGGGCCCATCGCTAATTTGCCGAAGAGCTCGGCCCCGCAACCACGATCGGCTCGCTAGAAGGTCTGGGAGGGGTCCAGCAGCGCGGGGCAAGCGCGTAATCGCCTTTTACGGTGAGGTAGACTTCGATGCGACAACGCTATCGAGCAACACCTCGAGATCGAGTGGCCGCTCAGGAGCGGCCGGCGCCAGTCCTTTCCGGAGATGGACCGCGCTGAATGGCCCGATCTGGAAACTGCGAGGTCGAGGATTCTGTCCGGCCAGGCTGAACTCATTGATAGGCTCGCCGCAGCGTCATGGCGCTCTACTAACTATAGTGTCCGTTTAACTATAGTGTCCGTTGCAGTCCGTTCGACTGGCGACGCCGAGGGCTTCAAGACCATCGCGATCATCCTGGCGCACGCGGCGCGGGTTGGGCCAAGCGCGGCGGCGCTCATCCTAATCTCGGCCACCGGCAGGAAGCTCAAGGATTCTTCTCAACAGCGTCGGATTCTCAAGGACCGCGCGCATTTCCAGCTTGTCGAACCAAGCGAGGACATCGTCCAAACTTTCACATCGCGCGACCTTGGCGGTTGCGGTTGCAAGGGGCACGTCGACGGGCCCAAACCGGCGAGAGCTTGCAGGTGATTGCGAGCCCAAATGCTCGGCCAGCAATTCCGGATCCCGGCTAAGCTGGCGTAGAGCCCCGGCCATTTCGGTGGGCTCAGCTGCGGCGAGCTCGTTCGCGCGGAGCACAACGGCAGGCGGCTCGTTGATCTCCGGCGTGGCAAATACTCCTGGCGCGCTCAATTGCAATGAAGTCATGATGCCCAAAGGGATCGAAAGCAGGAGCCCCAGCACGACCGGCGACATCCAGAGAAGCAGAGGCAAAGAGACGGAATAAGCGCAGACCGATAGGACGAGACCGCAGAGTGTCGGCCCGGCGAGCTTTCGATAGACTTCGCCGCGGGCGAGCTGTCCATCGCCTCGGCGCTGCACTTGCCAACCTGCGTCTCGGCCAGCGAGAATTTCCATGACGGCCTTGGTCTGGAGGATCATCATGCAGGGAGCAAGCAATGCCGCCACAAACGCCTCGCAAACGACCCCCGCCAGAACACGACCGCTTCCTGCAAATCCGGTCCGCTCCTCACGATTGCTGATCAGCACCAGATAAGCCAGCAGCTTCGGCAGGATCAGAAGTCCCATTGTCGCGGCAAAGACCCAGGCCGCAAGCACCGGGTCCTGTTGCGGCCAGGTGGGAAACAAACTGAAGCCCTTCGGAAAGTATTCCGGCCGGATGAAGTGCGCCTGCAGTGAAATGAGCAGACCGACCAACAGGAACAGAAGCCAAAGCGGCGCCGTCACGTAGGATCCGATGCCGGTGAGCAGATGTAGCCTCGAAACCCAGTGCAGCCCGCGCGTGGGCAGGACCGCGAGATGCTGGAGGTTACCCTGGCACCAGCGACGGTCTCTCCCCGCAAAGTCCAGCAGCGACGGTGGAACCTCTTCGAAGCTGCCGCGAACGGCTGGGACCATATAGATCGCCCAGCCGGCGCGGCGCATCAACGCGGCCTCGACGAAATCATGGCTGAGGATGTGTCCGCCGAACGGTTTGCGACCGCGCAGCTCGGGCAGTCCGGCCTCCGCAGCGAAGGCCTTGAGCCGGATGATGGCGTTGTGGCCCCAATAGTTGCCGTCGCCATCGTGCCACCAGGCATTGCCCGCCGTGATGAGGGGGCCATACACACGCCCAGCAAATTGCTGCAGCCTGCTGAACAGGGTACGCGCGTTGACGATGACGGGCTGCGTCTGGATCAGCGCGCAAGAGGGGGTGCGTTCCATTGCGTGCACGAGGCGAACGATCGTATCACCCTCCATCAGGCTGTCCGCATCGAGGACGATCATGTGATCATAGGCCGCGCCAAACCTAGTGACCCAGTCGGCGATGTTGCCGGACTTCCGCGCGGTATTGTCGGAGCGGTGTCGGTAGTACAGCTGATCTCCACCGCAGGCGCGGCGTAGCTCAATGAAGGCCATCTCTTCGCTGATCCAGATGTCCGGGTCGGTCGTATCGCTCAGCAAGAACCAGTCGAATTGTTCGCCATATCCGGTCGCGTCGATGGATTCGTACATCGCGCGCAGCCGCGCCATGACATGATGCGGATCCTCGTTATAGGTCGGCAACAGCATCGCGGTGCGCGAGGTGACGTGAGGCAGCGGGCCTGTCGTGTCGATCGGCAGATTGGGCTGCCGGCGCGTCAGCAGCACGAAAAATCCGGCGAGGGCGGACATGAACGAGAATGCGACCCAGGCGAGCAGCACGAGGAACAGACCAAGCAGCAGCGCCTCGAGAAATGTCACACCGCCGACTTTCACCACGTCGTACATGCCGTAGCCGCCGGCAAGCGTCAGCAAGGCCGTGCCGACGAAGATGAAGAGACGGCGAACTATTAAAGTGGCCCCGGCCAGCACCGGCGATCGCCTGACGTCAGCCGCGCGGTCGAGCCGACACGGCAGCATCGAGAGCGGGCTTTCCTGCGGCAGGAACGGCCGGGTGGGGGCGCTTCGCAGCGGCGCCTGCGCCTGCTTCAGGGCGTCCATCGATAGATCCAGACCTCGGAGACCGGCGCATCGTTCTGCGCCAGGAAGGCACGCAGCTCGATCGACGCCTGCCCCTTGACCGAACATTGGAAGCTCAGACGCCATCCGCCGGTCGCGGGATTCGGTTGCGTGACGATGTTGCTGATGTCGGCTTTTTCAGCGGTCACCACCCCCTTGATTGTCTTGGGATCAACGCCTTTGAGGCGGTCGCCCGTCAGCTCCAGGACGAACAGCTTGCTGTCGTCTCCCCGGCTGCCGATGCCCGTCCGCGTGAACCGCGCGAGCGCGTCGGCCCGCGGCGCATCGGCCCCCCAGTGCAGCCGATAGGTAAAGATGTGTTCGCTCTTTGCCGTCAGCGGCTGCTTCGGCTGCCAGAGCGCGGCGATATTGTCGTGGACCTCCTCCTTGGTCGGAATCTCGAACAGCTTGACCGCCCCTTCGCCCCAATCGCCGATCGGTTCGAACCAGAGGCTCGGGCGCGTCTCGAAACTTGATTCCAGATCCTGATAAGCGAGATAGTTCCTTTCCCGCTGCATCAGGCCGAAGCCACCCGGATTGACGTCGGTAAAACTGCTGACCTGCAGATCGTGCGGATTGTTGAGCGGTCGCCAGAGTTGCTCACCTCGGCCGTTGAAGATCGAAAGCCCATCCGAATCGTGAACGGCCGGGCGGAAATCGTCGAAATCCTTTCGATCGTTCGGACCGAAGAAGAACATGCTGGTCATCGGCGCGAGCCCGGCGTGCTCGAGGTCGACCCGCGGATAGAGCGCCATCTCGACGTCGAAAACCGTGGTTTGGCCGGGCCGAATGGTGAAACGGTAGCTTGCGGCCGCGCTCTTGCTGTCTAGCAGCGCGTGGACCACCATCGAGGAGGCACTCGGCGCCGGCTTCTCCAGCCAGAAGGCCTTGAACACCGGGAACTCTTCGCCCTTGCTTTCGCCGGTATCGATCGCAAGCCCCCGCGCCGACAGACCATAAGTCTGTCCTTTCGCAACCACCCGGAAGTAGCTTGCGCCGAGGAAGACGCAAAGTTCGTCGTAATAATCCGGTTTGTTGATTGGGGCGTGGATGCGGAAGCCGGCGAACCCGAGGTCCGCATCCGGCCATTGTCCGAGCCCCTCGCCGAACGAAAAGTCATCGCGCCGGTACGAGACCGGTGTGACGCTCCTGTCCGCCACCTGAAAGATGTCGACCCTGTTCTTGTAAAAGAAGCCGCGGTGGAAAAATTGAACTTCGAATGGCAGCTTTTCTGCGCGCCACAGCGCCTTTTCGGGCGCGAAACGAATAGACCGGTATTGGTCGTAGTTGAGGTTCTTCAGTGCCTCAGGCAGCTTCTCGTCCGGAGCCGCGAATGGCTTGGTCGCAAGCGCACGGGCAAGCTCGCGGACATAGGACGGGCTGAACGTGAGGGCGGTTCCGGACTGAGCGTCCGCTGCCCGCGGCAGTACAGCTGCAGCTGAAACAGCTACTGATCCACGAAGAAGTTGTCGGCGATTCACTTTGCTCCTCCGGTTTCGAAGCGAGGGAGCAACTGCCGCTGTTCCCTGGAGTTCCGTGCGGAAGACTACGATTTGGCCGGCAGAATGGCTGAAGGGGCCAGCCACGGGGAATGCTGCGCAATTGCCGTCCTTATCAGCCGAAGAGCGCGCGCAGCCCCGACACGACAGCTGCGGAGGCCGCAAACGACACAGCAAGCAACGTCCAACCCGAACGTGCGGTCTCGTTGGCTATCTGACGCACAAGCGTGTGTATCCGCCTCAGCATTCCTCGCCTGCAAGTCGCACGAAATAGCTATGCCAACGCCCCGTCAACTCCTCGGCCCGGGCATCGAAACATCGTTCGACGCCAACTCGGATTGATCACGAAAGTTTCTACTTTTTCCCGATTGACCGAAACGCCTGACGGCGACAGCTGCGACGTTTTGAAGACGCATCCAAAAAATGTCTTCGGCGAGCCATTGGCCGGTCTAGGTTCTCCGCCCCGCCCAGGCTGAGCGCGATCCTGATGCAGTTTGCGGTCGTCCCGGTTCGACTTCGGGATGCGGGGCCGGGTATGCCTGCATGATCGAGCTTTGCTTCGGACTACCATCCGCCGAATAATTCGTGACGATCCATCGCAACCCTTGGTTCAGCCGGCTTTCGGAACGCACGATGCAGACGGGAAGCGCGGCGCTCGGCGACGCGACCCATTGCGGTCGGCGCAGGTTTCACGGCCTGACTATCTCGCGGCATCATCGCGAGTGCGTGCCGCGGATCTTCACGCTGCTCGACCTCGGCCTGACCGGAAGCCGTCGCCACGAGCGCGCTCGCCGTGTCGAAGACGATCTTTTCAGGGAGGTTTCGCGCTGAGCGGATCCGGATGATGCTTCGGTCTACGTCGATCGCGGACGAGCGCCCGGCGGGCGCGGGCAGATATCGGTCGGCTGCCAAGAGCAGACCGAAAAGCACGCTGCCGACGAAAACGAAATATCTGACGACCGGCATGACCCCCCGCTGATCGAGCCCGACTTCGAACTCCACGTCACAACGGGAAATTTCGGCAATCGTTCCTTCCATGCGGTGCCCTCACGGGCAAAGTCCGTTTGACAATCCGGGAAACAGTGGCAATTTTCGCTCAGACCAGTAGCGATGCCGATGCTCGCCGAAGCAGCGCCGCGACAGCCCGTGCGCGGGAAGCCTATACGATGATCAACCCGGCGGCGAAGGATGACGATGTGCGCCACGCGGCACTAACGCGGTCCGGCTAAGAGCGATCGGCCGGGACGGCCGGAGCGCTGAGGCTTTGGCGGTGGAAGGTGTGAAGTTACTAAGCGCCTCGATGTAGGATAAAACGAGAGGAGCCGCCCGAGCGGCAGCCCCTCCGTCAGTCTCGTTTATTACCAGCCGCGGGTGCCGAAGCTGAAGCCGATGCTCGGCCCGCTGGAGTAGCCGTAGCCGCGGTCGTAGTAGCCCGGTCCACCGTAGTAGCCGTAGCTGCGGCGCGCGACGTAGGCGTCGTCGTCGTAGTAGCGCTGGACGTAGCGGGGACCGCGCGTCCGGAAGCAACGGCCGTATTCGTCGCAGACCAGGCGAACCTGTTCTACGTTTGCCTTCTCCACGGTGGCCAGCCCGCCGGGGTTGAGCGGCGCGGCCGAAGTAGCAGTCGCGAGCGATGCCACGGCGGCGGCTGCGAGCAGAATGGTCTTCATCGTTCTCTCCTCCTATCGGTTGTCGTTAGTCGATTTCTTCGATCACGCGCCGCTCCTGCGGCTCGACGATGTAGGTGCGATTGTCGCGGTGGATGTAGCGGTACTCCCGCAGCGTCGGGGCATCGCGATAGACGTCCTCCGGGAAGGCTTCGATCTCGACGCTGTCGGGCACGCGTTCGCCTCTGCGGATCTCAGTCCGCACCGTGCTTCCCGTCGTCGTCGTCCGCCGTTCGGCCGGCGCCGCCCGCACGTGCTTGCGTACGGTCTCACGATCGCGGTCGCTGAAGGTCACCTTGCGCTGCTCGCGTGGTGCCGGCGCGGCCGCCGTCGATCGTCCCGAGTAGGGCATGGTGGCGACGATCTGATAGCTCGAGGGATCGACGATCACGATCTCGTCGCGGACCAGGACGAAGTTGTAGCCCCTGTACTGCGGAACGATTTCGATGACGTCGGCGGGAAGTGGCTGAAGGCGCACGTCGCGCGGAATGGCCGTACCTACTGACACCGAGAAATTGACGTTGGTGAGAGGCTGCACGTTCAGGTGCGAGACGGATTCGCTGACGCGGGTCCGCTGCGTATCGTTGAGTTGGATCGAAACATTGGTCCGATCCGACCCGGTTCGCCCGGCCGCATTCTGCTGGGTGTCCTGCCGCTGCGCGGAGGGGTTCGACGAATTGCCAGAGGCCGGCGTCTGTTGGGCCTGGTTTGTGCCTGTGGACGGCGCCGGATTGGTCGACTGCTGCTGGTTGGCCGTCGGCTGGCCGGACTGGGTCTGGCTGGCCGTAGCCGGCTGCTGAGCGCCCGTCGACGTGTTGGTGCTGACGCCGTTCGTGCCCGTCGAGTTCTGATTGGTGCGGCTGCTGTCGGTGGCGGTGTTTTGCTGCGCCTGAGTAGTCGTCGACGCGGACGGGGTCTGGGTCGAGGCGGACGGAGGCGAGGCCTGCGACTGCGTCGACGTCGTGGTCGAGGGATTGGATGTCGGTGGTGTCGACGTGGATTTTTCGGTCTGCTGCGCCGAGGGGCTCGCGCTCGGGACGTCCTTCGAATTGTTCTGCGCGAAAGCTGCGGTCGAAATCAGAATGGCTGCGGTCGTGGTCATCAACTGGCGTTTGATCATGGTGTGTCTCCAACAAAAAAGCGCACACCAACCGCACGTCCGGACAATCGTTCCCGAGATCGGGAAAAAGTGGCATTTCTCAGGAGGGAACCCTTGGGAGCTGTCGGCCGGGGTTGCTGGCGACGTCCCTACTGAGGCGGGATCTCGCCATTCCGGCTCGCTTCCTGCTGCTGAGAAGCCTTGCGATGATGTCGCCTCTCCCGCCCCTTCGCGCGGCGCTCCACTCGCAGTTTCCGGCGCTCCTCGCGCAACTCCCGCCTTGTCTTCGGACGTTCCTCCGTCTGCGCTTCCGATTGAGCCTGCGGCGCAAGCTGCGTCTGCTGCGCCTTCTCCTGAGAGAGGTCGACCGCGAGGACCGGCGTTGGAGCGACGGGCTCGGATGTTGCGGGAAGAGCGACGCGCACTGCGGGCGTGGGCGCGGTCGCCTGATGTTCGATGCGGGCCGGTCGTACCTGCTTCGATGCCGAACTTGCGAACAGCGCGCCGCCTCCTAACCAACGGCGATGATGGCGATGGCCGTTGCCGCGCCGGCAAGAAAGAATCGCAGCTTGGCTGACATGGGCCCCTCCAGGTTTCGTCCAAGCGAACGCGCAAAGTCGAACAAGGTTGCGGCCCGGATCGGCTGGAAACGGGGCGAGATTGATCGGCTTATTGCGCCGAAGACGTTCGCTTCGCGGCCGCTGCGCGGCGCAACCTCGATGTGTAGCACTGCTTTGACGGTTGCTGACCTCGGGACGTTCTCGACGTGATTTGCCGACACGACTTCACTGTAGGTCGCAAGGGGGCGGGTAGACCGCGGTGGTCGCCAGCGGCGACGAGCTCGCGAGACGGTCCGCGACCGAGCAGCGACTGTCTCTTCTTGTCCGGGAACTCGAGCATCGGATCAAGAACAGCCTCGCTACCGTTCAGGCGCTGGCGCAAGACCCGCACGGAAGCCGAAGCCGGGATGAAGACCATCAAGGTCTGCTCCTCCAACTAACCACAGCAATTGAAGGAGACGAACATGCCCGTCCTCATTCTGTGGGCCGTGCCGGCCGTCCTTTTCGTCGGCGGCGGCATCTACCTCATCGGTCACATGAACTGATCGCAGCCGTGACGGTGGAGAGGCTCGCCGAAATCGGCGATCTCTCCTCCGTAGCCCGCGTCCTAGACGTCTCGGCAGCTACGCTGCCCTGGAGCCAAGGCCGCTAAGGGGCATGCAGCGCGTCCTGCTGATCCGTCCGACATCGTCGAACCAGAATTTTGTCCGCACGCTGGTGCCGTCGTAATTCCCGTAGTCCAGGATGACGCAATCACCCTCGGGAAGCACCTCGTGGAGCTCGAAGGCCGAGGGCGTCGCGGCCTGCAGCTTGCCGGGCCAATAGCGAAGCAGGCCGCTTCGGCCAACGAAACGTCCGCCGTCGCAGCAATCGAGCGTCGCCCGATCGGCGTAGAGTTCCAAAAGATCCGCCAGGCGTCGCTGGCGGCATGCATCAAGCCAATCGATTACGATCCCGATGGGATCGAACTCATCCGAACCAGACATGTTCCACCTCGCGCACTTGTCCCCGGTGGCGCGGTTTGCTTAGGCCGGGCGCGTTGAACGCTGCATGAACCGCCGGTTCTGCTCCCGTTTAGGATCTTTCGATCTGCTGGCTCGAGACGGAAGATAGCAACGCTCGTTCGTGCGTCCGTTATCGCGCGAAAGCTCGACTCCGCCACGACGGTCGCTCCCGGAAGGAAGAAATTCGGAGCTTGCAAGACGGTGTCGCTTCGATCTGGCGCCGTCCTTTTATCGGTTGATTTCGAACCATGTACGCCCACGCGACGTTCCTGTCGTACAAATCGAGGAAACTCAGGTGAAGAGTAAGGAAAATCGATCATGCGGGTGCTGATCGTCGAAGACCATCCTGTGGTCATATCGGGGTGCCGCGCCCTTTTCGCATCCGACCCCTCCGTCGAGATCGACGAGGCCGCGGATGCGAAGGCGGGCCATCGCGCTTACCTTCACAAGCACCCCGACGTGACCGTTGTGGACGTCAGGCTCCCCGACCTGACGGGTTTCGAACTGACGCGCCGGATCCGCAAGGACGACCCGGCCGCACGGATTGTTATGCTTAGCGTGAGCGACGATCCGGCCTTCGTGGCGCGCGCCGTCGAAATGGGCATCCAAGGATACGTGTCAAAGAGCGATGATCCCAGGATCCTTGCAAAGGCGATCCGGAAGGTCGCGGCGGGTGAGCGCTTCGTCTCGCCACGCCTCGCCGAAGCGACGACCTTCGCGGGCGCGGCGATCAAGGCCAGCCCCTTGACCCAGATGAGCGCACGCGAGCTCGAAATATTGCGGCTGTTGGGGCGGGGCGACCGGATATCGGAAGTCGCAGCCGAACTCGGGATCTCCTACAAGACGGTCGCAAACATCACCTCGGCGCTCAAGACCAAGCTGGGCGCCAAGAGCCACTCGGACCTCGTCCGGATTGCGGTCGAGATCGACCTGAGCTGACGAAGCCGCGACTCAACTCGTCCCTTCACGAAGCCGCCGGAACGACGAGGCGATCCATGCGCGCACAACGAGGACCGTCGCCCAAAGCGTCGCGAACCACCGAATGGTCAGCAGCTTCGGCTTGACTATGACGAAGAGCCGTTCGACCAGAACGAGGCTGAGCAGATAGCACGCCGCGATCATGACCGTGCCCGCGATCCAGTGACCTTCGCCGGCAACCGCGACTGCGACCAGTTTCAATGGCTCTACCGTCGCCGTCGGCACCGCCAACAAAAGCAGCGATTGGTAGGGTCCGAGATTTTCGATCCGTTGTCTGAGGCTCATCAGCAGCTCCTGGCCTACTTCAACGGCGCAACGAACGGCGACGTTCCATCGTCGGAACATTTGCCACTTTATCCCGTTGGATCGGATCATTATGGATCGAGGAGTTCGGGTATGAAGAAAGGTCTCGCAACCGGATGTCTGCTGGCTGCAACGATGGCAACCAGTGCAGTCGCCGCGACCGCTGTGCTGACCGCGGCGCCGACCGAAAGTTGGACGGTGACGAACTACTACAAGCAGGCCGTTTACGACCCTAAGGAGAGCAAAATCGGCGATATCGACGACGTCCTCGTCGACAAGGCGGGCAAGATCACCGGACTGGTGATCGGGGTTGGCGGATTTCTCGGCGTCGGCGAGAAGGATGTCATCGTGCCGTTCACCGCGGTCAAGACCGCCAAAAAGAACGACAAGTGGTGGCTGACCCTCGACGAAACCAAGGACGGCCTGAAGGGCGCCCTTGGTTTCAAGTACGATCGAGCCAGCACGACCTGGGTGCCGGAAAAGAAATAGTCAGTTGGTTCGTCACAGAGAGCGAGCCGGACTTTGAGGCTCGCTCTCCGATCTGGAGGGGTGCCTCGACGCATTGGCGCACCCTGCAACCCTCCGCTTCCACGCCATCTACCGACCCAGGTAATCCGATTCCGGCGAGGCGCTTTCCGCTTCTCGGCGCAACCAGTGATGTAGGGAAACGTGGGACGAGCAAATCCGAGCGTGAGTCGAAAGAAGCCGGACGAATCCGGATCGGTGGATTCCAAGGAGAAGGCCCGGGCGAAACCGGGGCATAAGCCGTTGCCGCTTGGATCGGACGCACGCAAGAATGCGCGCGTCGTGTTCGCTCTGGCGATCGTCGCACTCTCCCTTTGGACCGCGGCGGGCTTCCTCTCCGCGTTGATATGGGCAACCATACTGGCCATTGCTCTGTGGCCCCTGTACGTAGCATTCGCAAATCGCGTGATGTCGGGCCCGTCCGGCTGGAGCGCGTTCGCATTCACCTGCTTCGTTGCCGTCATCCTGTTCACGCCGATGGCTCTTGCGATCTATCAGGTCGCACAGCAGAGCGGGGAGATCGCGGCTTGGCTAAAGAAGGCCCGCGAGAGCGGCATCGAGGTGCCGGATTGGATCGCCCGCCTGCCGATTGCGGCGGAGATCGCGCAGCAGTGGTGGCGCGCCAACCTTTCGGATCCGCAGGCGGCGACCGGCTGGTTGAAAGCGATCAGCGCCGATAACGCGTCGGATCTCTTCAATAGTTTGGGAGGCCAGTTGCTGCATCGCATGTTCATGCTGCTCTTTTCCCTGGTCGCGCTCTTCGTCCTGCTCAGCAACGGCCGATCCGTCGCGAGCCGATTCCTGGAAACGAGCGAAAGAATCCTTGGCCATCCCGGCGAAGGCGTGGTCGAGAAAATTGTCGATTCCATCCGCGGCACGGTGAACGGCACCGTCGTGGTCGCGGTCGGCGAAGGGCTGTTGATTGGCGTCGGTTATCTCGTTGCGGGCGTGCCGAACGCCGTCATGTTCACCATATTCACCACCGCTTTCGCGATGCTCCCTTTCGGTGCCTGGGCGGCATTTTCTGCGGCGGCGCTGACCTTGATATCGAACGGAAACGAGGCCGCGGCGGCGGGCGTCTTCTGCTGGGGAGCGGTGATCATGCTCGCCGGTGATCATTTTGTATGGCCCGTGCTGGTAGGTGGTTCGGCTCGCTTGCCCTTTCTGTTCGCTTTCGTCGGCATCTTCGGCGGCCTGGCAGCCTTCGGACTCATCGGCCTATTCCTCGGGCCGGTCGTCATGGCGGCCCTGTTGACGGTGTGGCGTGAATGGGTCTTCCGACCCGTCGCGGCGACACAGTTCGACTAGTCGGAGCAGCGGTATCTCTGCGTGGCGACGGCATACGGCCGCGGCCCACGTCCGGCGCCAGCTTGGTAAGATTGCTTATGGGTTCTGAAGGCGAGGGGAATCGCTGCCGGGCAAAAGCCTATTCTCGGGCCGCCGACAGTCTAGCGGCCTTCGTCCTCCCCTCTTGACGTGCCCATCGCCGAAGGCCGGCTCGCCATCGGCGCGCGAAGAGGGACTCTTTCGCAGTCGAATCCCGGCCCTTCGTGACCTCGTTGTCGCGCGTACGGAACATTCCGGTCGGACACAGGTTCGCCCAAGTTCCCAGCGGCGAACCTGGAGCTCCCAAGCAGGGTTTTGTTCGCGTAGGTTCTGCTGATGTCACCGTCCGATTACTCAGTCAGGAATGCTCACGATCGACGCCAACGAAGGCTATTGATCGTGCTGGCTCTGGGATTTGTTGTTTTCGGTTCCGCAGCGACCGCCCTCTTCTACGTCTTGCAGCCCGAGACCCTCCGGATCGCCGTCGGACCCGCAGGCAGCGACGATCATCAGGTGGTCCAAGCGATGGCCGAGGCTTTCGAAGAGGAGAGCAGGATGGTCAAGCTCTCCCCCATCACGACGGAAGGAGCGGCCGAATCCTTGGCTTTGCTTGGCGTCGGCAAAGCCGACCTGGCAATCGGTCGCGGCGACCTTGGCATGCCTGCCGACGCGCAGACACTGGCCGTCCTGCGGAAGAACTACGTCGTGCTTTGGTCGCCCTCCGGGAGACCGGGCAAAAACTCCAAAAAGGCCACCGGCAGAATCGGAGAAATCGCCGATCTGGCGGGTCGCAAAGTCGGCATTATAGGACGGACCGGAGCTAACCTCGCACTCCTGCGGACGATTCTGGTGGGCTCCGGAGTCGAGCCGGACAAGGTAGCGACGGTCCAATTCGGGACCGAAGATATCGAAAAACTTGCGCAAGACGCCACCCTCGATGCCTATCTCGCCGTCGGCCCGCTCGACAGCAAGATCACTGCCGCCGCGATCGCGGCGACTTCGCGATCGCGCGGAGCTCCGAAGTTCCTTCCAGTCGAAGCATCCGAGGCGATCGCTCTGAAGAACGCCCGCTACGAAGCCGAGGAAATTCCGGGCAGTGTCTTCAACGCGAAACCGGCCTGGCCCGAGGACAAGGTCGACACCATCAGCGTCAACCATCTCATCCTTGCCAGAAAAGAACTTTCAGAAGCAAAGGCGGCGGCCTTCTACCGGCAGCTTTTCGCTGTTCGCGACTCGATCGCGCAACGTGTCGCCGGCGCCGCGCACATCACGAAGCCCGAGACGGAGAAGGAGGCGGAGCCCTCCGTGCATCGGGGCGCCGCGGCGGTCATTAACGGGACCGAGCGGACCTTTCTGGACAAGTACAGCGACTACTTCTGGTTTGCCTTGCTTCTTCTTTCCGGGATCGGTTCGGCCGCCGCCTGGCTGCGTCGCTATCTGAATCGGGACGACCGGGACGACACCACCAGCCATCGCAACCGGATTCTCGCCGTGGTCTCGGAGCTTCGCAATGCCGGGTCGGAACAGGACATTCTAACATCGCAACAGGAAGTCGACGCGATTATCGGCGAAACCCTGAAGTGCTACGATGATGGAGCGATCGAACAAGATGACCTGACCGCATTCGGACTGGTTCTTGAACTGTTCGATCATGCCGTCGCCGAACGGCGAACGACGCTGCAGAGCGACCCCGCCGATCAGGCAAAATCTCCGGGTCCAACCCTTGCCTCCCGCCGGTAGGCGCCCCCGGCAGGACTCCTCGCGGAACGTCTTGGCTTCGTGCGCCTTGCCTTCTCAGGTCGGAGGATCAAATGGCGCGCTTCTGGACTATACCAATCTTCGGTATCGCTACCGTCTATTTCACCGTCGATGCGCTGTTCTCGGCCGTCACGGGACCGATCGCCGCTTGGCTCGGCAAAAAGAGGCTGCTGGAACGGGTTCGGCGTTGGGTAACGTCGTTGGGGCCCTATCAGTCCTTCGCCCTATTTGCGGTGCCCGTCGTCATATTGGAGCCAGCCAAGCCGCTCAGTGCCTATCTGCTCGGTACGGGCCATTTTCTCCCGGGAGCGATCGTCTTCATTGCCGCGGAAGTCCTGAAGTTGACCGTCGTCGAAAGACTTTTTCATCTGAACAAGAAGAAACTACTGTCGATCCCTCTCTTCGCCTGGGGGTACGGATATTGGCGACGAATGATGGATTATCTGGAGTCCACCGCGGCATGGCGGACGTCTCGCCGAATGCTCTCTGAAGCTCTGGAGCTGATCGGGAATCTGAAGTCGAGACTGCAATCCCAATTCCGTTCTGCCGGGGCGAGGCGGCTCAAGTAGGCGGCGCCTCACCGCGACGAGCGGGCTCGGTCGTCGGTTTGGGAGCAGTCGCTCAAGAAGCACCGGGCGGCCTTCCGCAAGCGTCGTCGTATGATCGGCTGCCCACTGGTTGATGAGCCGCCGGTCGCGCGGCGAGGAGGAAAGGATCACCCATCCCGATCCTCCGCCCTCCACCTTGTTTCCGAGATGCCGCTGATCGAGTTCGGATCGAACGGCAACGGCCTGGTTTCGTAAAGAAACAGGCGGCTCCTTCGGTCGATCTTTGGCTTAACCCTTCGTGCTGGCAGTCTTGTCGAGGGCCGCGCGCAGACCCTTGGCAAGCTTCACGGCGTCGTCGCTCGCCCAGAAATGCATGAAGAACAACCTCGGCTGCTCATCGAGCATGTGACTGTGCAGCGCGGTCACCTCGATGCCGTGCGCCCGCAGCGCCAAAATGACCGGGTTGACCTCGTCGCCGGTCAACACGAAGTCACCCGTGATGGCGGCCCTCCCGCCGCCGGTGGGCTGGAAATTGATGCCGATCGCCACACCCATAGGACCGACGGGAGTCAATGGCATGCCCTCTTGCGTGATCGGGTCCCGCCGCTTCACGTTGAACTGGTAGACGCCGCCGTTTGCCTGGCCTTTGACGCCGATGATCTGGTCGAGCTTCGCCGTGTCGAGATCGACGGCCGGCGGCGGGCTCGCCGGCGCCCCGACGGTCAACGGCGTCTTGCTCTCGGCCAACGCATCGTGGATCGCCGAGGACAGCTTGACGGGGTCGCCGTGGCCGGCGACGTGCATGTAGAACGTCGCCGGACTCGCCCGCAGCAGATGGTTGTGCACGGCGGTAATCTCGAGGCCGTTCGCGATCATCTTCGCCATCACTGGATTGATCTCGGTCTCGAGCAGAACAAGGTCGCCCATGACCATCGCGCCGCCGTGTCCGGGCTTAAACGCGACCCAGCCGCCCAGTGCCAGCGACGGCTTGATCGTCACGCCGTCCAAGCTCACCGATAGGTCGCTGCGCGGGAAGCCGTAGCGATGTACGTCGTCGGAGACCGCTGCCTTCCTGCCGAGGGTCTCGTCGACCTTTTGCCAATCGATAGCTTGCGCGCGTGCCATGTAGACGAAGGGCAGGTAGGCGAGAGCGATGCCGATCACGGCCAGGGGCCAGACTGTGCGTTTCATCGTGCTCCTCCACGTCAGTAACGTTCTTTGATCTGGCCGCTGCTGTCGATGATGAGCGTCACCGGCTTGCCGTCCTTCACTGCCTTGGCGGTGGTTCCTTCGGCCGTGGACTTGACGTCTTTCACCTGCGAGTAGCCGGCAGCCTGGATCTTGGCGACCAGCTCTTCTTGGGTCAGGGCGTGGGCGGGGGAGAGCCCTGCCGCAAGCGCAACGAAGAGCGCTGCCCGATGAATCGTCGATTTTCGCATGTCTCATCTCCCGGTTGTCCCCGCCCCAGAAGTCGTCCTGCCTCCGGCCTCACCTGACCTTGTTGATCGGCCAGTTGTGAGCCTCCTTGGTCCCGTCGCGGCACCATCGGTAGAACGCGTCGTAGAGCAGGAAACCGACGTTCAACTGCTCGAGGTCGTCGTCGAACATTCGCACCTTCGAGGATCTCGGCAGCGACCTTGCCGCACCGCAGCCAGGCCGCGGCGCCTTCGCTGAGCTTCTTGCTCTTGTGGCAGACCACGACGACGGACTTGGCCCATTAGGCGGGACGCCCAATCCTAGACGTCGAGATGCGAGCGCCGCACGGTGCCAGGAATCAGGCGCGGGTCGGCCGAAAAGTCCTCGTCGATGCGCACATCGACCGCCGTGCCTATCAATCGACAGTTTGTCGGGTGAAATGGAGGTGTACGATGCTGACATGCTGCGCCCTTGGTAGATCAGGACGCGATTCTTGGGCATGGCGCCTCTCGGGGAGATCGCACATCCCCGTAGCGCGAATAGAAGCCCGGATGGAGCGGCTGTCAACCTGGGTATGGCGAAGGATTCCAAGAAATCATCAGACGGACGTCACGGAGATTTCATCCTAGGAACTAAGCCGACGCTTTGGCGCCACGTTGAGCTTCAATGGAACCGCCGACTATCTTCTTGATGATTTTCCGGAGATCGCTCGCATACTCTTCGATGATCTTGACGGCTTCCTCCAGACGCGAAGGCTTAGGCTCCGGAACTTCCCTGCCTCGTTATGGTCGGTCGGTATCTTTCAAAGCCCCCACGTTCGACGGGGGCGACAAGCGTTGTTGAGCCAGTCAAGGTTCCTCATTGGAATGGCTTCGAGTCCCGGTGGACCGGGGGCCTGGTATGAGGTTGGTAGCTCTATTGCTACGATCTTGAAACGTCCGAAGGAGTTCACGTAGACTGCCCCGGGCGGGATCAAGCAGACTCCCGGCGAGACTTCGGTCCAAGTTCTGCGCAGCACGCAACACGTGGAGCTTGCGCATGGATACCGAACGACAACCCTCTCCTCGACGTACAGTCGCCATCCTTTCGCGAGGAGACGCCGTCGCACGTCGAGATGCCACCTCGAAAAACAGCCGCTTCGTCGACGTCTTCGAAGCACTTGCCGCCGTCGGCGTCGAAGGGCGCCCCGCGATCTACGACGAAAGCTTCGCTGACGCCGTCCGCGAACAACTTCTCGCAGTGGACGGCGTGCTCGTCTGGGTCAACCCGGTTCAAGACGGCCGAAATCGCGCCGGTCTCGATGCGCTGCTGCGCGACGTCGCCGCGCAGGGCGTGTGGGTGAGCGCTCATCCAGACGTCATTCTCAAGATGGGCACCAAGGAGGTTCTTTATCGCACCCGCTCGATGGGTTGGGGATCAGACACGGCGCTGTATCAAACCGTTGCGGCGATGCGCGCCGAGCTGCCGATCCGGCTCGCTGCCGGTCCGCGCGTGATCAAACGCAACCGGGGCAACGGGGGCCAAGGCGTCTGGAAGGTCGAGAAGCTGCCGACATCCTCTATGATCAAGGTCCTGGACGCGACTAAGGACACGCCCGAGGAACTGACGCTGGATGACTTTCTCCGTCGCTGCGTGGAGTATTTCGAGAACGGCAGCGTGACCGACCAGGCGTTCCAGCCTCGCCTGAACGAGGGCGTGGTCCGCTGCTACATGGCCGGCGATCGCTGCGCGGGCTTCGGCCACCACAAAGTCAAAGCTTTGGTCGACTCGCCGGCCGCGCGTTCCGAGGCTGGCCCACGGCTCTATTCGTCCAACGCGGACCCGCGCTTCCAGCGGCTGCGTCGGTTGATGGAGGACGAGTGGACGCCCCAGCTAATCTCGTTGCTGGATATTGGGCGAGACGACCTGCCCATGATCTGGGACGCAGATTTTATGCTTGGCCCCGTCCAGGCTGATGGGAGCGACAGCTACGTGCTCGGTGAGATCAACGTTAGCTCGGTGCATCCTTACCCAAGCGAGGCGCCGGCGGAGATCGCGAGGCGAGTTGCCGACCGGTTGCGGCGCAAGCTTTGACGCCATGCTGACGGTCAACGGGCTCAAGCGCCTGCACATCTCCGTGTCATTCGACTTGCAGGACGGCGAATGCGTCGCCCTGCAAGGGCCTTCCGGGGTCGGGAAGACCTTGTTGCTTCGCTCCATCGCGGATCTCGATCCCAACGAGGGAACGGTCAAGCTGGACGGAACGCTGAGGGAAGCGATGCCCGCCCCCGCCTGGCGAAAGCGAGTGACCTACCTCGCCGCCGAGCCCGGGTGGTGGTCCGACATCGTGCAGGAACACTTCGCGGTCTGGGACGATGCTCTACCTCTGGTCACACGCTTGGGGCTACCGGACAACTGCGGACCTTGGCCGATCCCAAGACTTTCGACCGGCGAGAGACAGCGATTGGGGCTTGTGCGGGCGCTCATGCTGCGATCGCGCGTGCTTCTGCTGGACGAGCCAACCTCGGCGCTCGACTCCGCATCCGCCACGGCCGTGGAATCCTTGATAGCCGAACGCATTGCGGATGGAACGAGCGTCGTTTGGAGCACCCACGACAACGCTCAAGCCCGCCGCATCGGGTCAAGGATTTTTGCGATGAGGCCCGACGGCGGCATCGAGGAAAGCCAGCCGTGACCTACATCCAGCTTTCGTATGGCGATCTGGTCCTACCCGCGCTCCTTGTCGTCATGGACGGCGTCTTCTCGCTTGTTCTCCGCCTCAAGCTTGAGAAGCAACTGGCCATTGCGACCGTGCGCATGGTGGTCCAGCTCGTCCTCGTCGGATACGTGCTGACCTTCCTGTTTGCCGCAGTGTCGCCGCTCTGGACCGCTCTCGCCGCCCTGATCATGGTCCTCTTCGCCTCGCGGGAGATCGTCGCGCGGCAGAAGCGGCGCCTTCCGGGCGTTTGGAAGTACGGTCTGGGCGCCGGATGCACGCTGCTCGCCGCCGGTACCGTCACAATGTTCGCGCTCCTGACGGAGCTACGCCCCGATCCCTGGTATCATCCGCGCTATGCGCTGCCTTTGCTGGGCATGATGCTGGGCAACACCATGACCGGAATAAGCCTGGGCCTAGACGTGCTCACGAACAGCCTGGTGCGCGAACGAGCCGCGGTAGAAGCTTGTCTTGCGCTGGGCGGTACTCGACACCAAGCCCTGCTGCCTGTAGTACGGGACGCGTTGAGAAGCGGATTCATGCCGATCATGAACAGCATGGCGGCGATCGGCGTTGTTTCTTTGCCAGGGATGATGACCGGTCAAATCCTCGCGGGCGTCGAACCAGTAGACGCCGTTAAATATCAGCTCTTAATCATGTTCTTGATCGCCGGTGGAACAGGATTGGGAACCCTGGCTGCAGTGATGGGGGGCGCTCGCCTGCTCACCGATCACCGACATCGATTACGCCTCGATCGAATTCCCGCTGAAAAGTCCGCTTAAAAGCGCCGGTCATTCTCCCTGCCTATTGCGCTTCGCCGTAGGTGATTTGATCGAACAGCGTCACGCTATCGGCTTTAGTCCACAGTCCGATCCTGCCGGCACCGGCGAAGGTTGAATCCTCGACCTCGAACAGTTGTTTGCCATTGAAGGAGACGCGGAAGCGCGAGCCGCTGAAGTCGATACGCAGGCTGTGCCAGGTGTCGGCCGGAACCTTGACATTGGTTCCGTATCCTCCCTTGCGGCCGACGATGTCGAGCGGGCTTCGGACGCCGTGACGGTCTTGTAGGGAACGACGTTGTCCTCGAGGGCATTGGCCCGGGTCACGTAGTAGTTGTTCGCGTCCTTTGCCCGCCAGACGATACCGGCGGCGCGGTCCTGCGATCCCGCGACGGCCTTGAATTTGATCTCGACAAAGCCGTCCTTGATGCTGCTGTCGTTCTTCAGCAGCAGCGGGTACGTCGCCCGGCCGGATTGCTTGAGCACCTTCGATCTAGACGGCGCCGTCTCGTCGCTTTCGACCGTCCATTTTGGGTCGCCCGATCCCGTGAGGGTCGAGGTCCAGCCCTCGGGGGCGGCGCCCGTCTGCGTGCTCTCGAAGCCGATCACATGATTCGACATGTCACTCACTCCAACGAAGAAAAGCATGGTTGCGATGATGGCGCTGCAGCGTTGAAGGTGAGGCATTGGGCTGGTCCCCGCGCTATCGGGCCGACCGGGTCACTCGAAGAGTTTCACGGGGCCCTTGATTGCCTTCCAAGCGTAATGTCCGCCCGCCATATAGCGGGCATCAAATCCCGCCTTGCGTAGTGCCGAAGCCGTCTGACACCCGATGTGGAAGCCGTAGACGCAGAACGTGACGACGGGTTCGGTCTTCGACAGGGTACCAATCCAGTCGTCGAGCCGTTCGGGATCGCGCCATACGGCTCCGTCCATGATGTCCTGGGCTTTCGCGGTGTAGTGCTTCGGGCGCGTATCGATGATCTGAACCGGCGTCCCCAACTTCATCATCTCCCGGACTTCCTCAACGGAGATCGCTGGCACGTCGCCAAACTCCTTTTGCTCGAGCGGGCGCGGAGGCGCGACCTTGATGGCATCCTCATAACGCTGCTTCACGGCGGACCAATCGATGTTGCGCATGAAGGCCGCGATGTAGGCGCCGGCGTTCGCGCCGAATTCCAGGTGGAAAGCGTGCTCGTACATATCGAGGGCGAGGATCGGGACGCCGCCAGCGATGCTTTGACTGTGTTCCGACGCGATCTGATTGATGAGCCGTCCGTCGCGCGGAACGTAGGTCAGCAGCACCCAGCCCGAGCCGCCGGCCAGTGCGGACGCGATGCCGACGAACTCCTGGCGCCAGCGATCCACCGATCCGAAATCCTTTGCGATGGCGCTTGCGAGGTCGTCCGGCACCACGCGTCCGTCGCCGCCGAGGCTCGCAAAATAGAATTCGTGCAGAAGCGTCGAGTTGAGCGCGACAATCTCGTCGCGCTTCAGCCGGGCGAGGGTCGGGTTGGGGGCGTCGCCGAGATCGAGGAGCTCGATCTCCTCAGAAATGATGTTCAAGCGATTGAGGGCCCCGCCGTAGTTGTTTTCGTAGTGGCTTTCAATGAGGCGAGCGGAGATCCCGTTCAACGTCCAGGGACGACAGTGAAGCGGTGCCAGTTGGTAGCGCATCGTAAACTCCTTTGGTCGTCTGGGTTTCCAGCTAATGGAGGGATGAGACTTGGAGGCTTTCGAACAGGGTCGTGCTGTCGGCCTGGGTCCAAAGGCCGACCTTGCCGGGTGGGCCCGGAAATCTTCTGTCGGTCGCGACAAAAAGCTCCTTGCCGTCGAAAAATACCGTGAAGCGGTCCTCGCTCGCCGCGATACCAAGTGTATGCCGCGCCTCGCCCGACACGCCGATGTCCATGCTTCCGAGCACCTCGCGCCGTCCGGCGGCGATGCGGTACAGGGTGACGCTATTCTCGATCGCGTCAGCGCGTACGGCGTAGTGGTCGTCAGGCGATCTGAACCGAACGACCAGACCGGCCGCGGGGTCGTTCTTGCCGTTGGTCAGGAAGCGCGTCGACACGTAGACGTCACGTCCGGAGAAGTGCCGGTAAAAGGCGAACGCTAGGCGGCTTTCGCTTGGCTCGGATGCGGTCCGCGCCAATCCTCGACCGGCGTCGTCATCAATGATCGACCATTTCGGCGGACCCCCGTCGCCTAAGGCGCCAAAATCAAAATCGGCAAGCCGTTCTGACGTATCGAATGTGACCGTATCGGCCGAAGGATGCGATGCCGTCGGTCCACACGCAAACAAGAGCATGCAGATCGGGAGCAGGCAGGGGAAATAGCGCGTCCTCACGGCTTTGCGCTCCCTACGGGAAGCGTTACCGGTTCGGAATGTTGTTCGAAATCGGCAAGCTCCATTGCGCGCAGCGCGATCAGGAATCCGTCGCGTACTTCTGTCTTATTGCGGTAGTAGGCGGCTGAGCACTCGGCAGATTTCGTCAACGCCGTTTGCGGCGGATCGTCATCTGCAGACGTCCGCTCAGAAGCAGACGGCAGAAGAAAGTCATTGGTAGGAATGGGAGGCCAGTTTTCGTCCATGTGTGCAATTCCTCGACAAGTCGAGCGATGCACAGTTCTTGGACCGGAGCCTCAAGGGGAGCCTGCATTTCCCCTAGGCACTTCATAATTCAGCGAGGTGAGAAATGCAATATGCGGCGATCGGCACCGTGATCGCCTGCGGTCGGCGCGGGGATGAGCGCGAACCTCTTGAATATCCTTTCGCGGATTCGTCATGGGAAACCGTTATTCGGCGGCGGCCCAGCCGCGCCAACGCCGGCCTCGCCGGAGGCGCTCTCAGCGGCCCATCAGGGGCTGCCATCACGATAGTGACTGGCAGCGGCAGTCTGAATCCTTCGACGGTAACGGAGACTGTCGTCATCCACGCCTGACAGGAGCTATCGCGGGCGGGATCATCGCGTTGGCCGTCGGCTTCCTTGCAGAAGCGTTCTCGAAGGCCCTCCGAGGGGTTGAGTGTGACCACGTAACCTCTAAAAAGTGTTCTAAGACGGCGACTTCGAACGCCTCGAAATCGACCGAGATTGAAGGCCGAATCGGCCGACCAGGTGGTACACAGCGGTGGTCACAAAACTCGGCCGGGCGTTATAGAAATCCTTATTTTTCGGCGGTTTTCGCGAATTCGCGGCATCGGGGAAGGGAGTCCCACTCTCTCCGCCACTGCCGCGTCCTAACTTCAGACGAGGGGCCATTAGTTGAATGCCGTCGAGGCGATCAGCGCCCCCAGATGCACTGACCGCCGGCAGGATCGGCCGCCCGAGCAGTTGACATCGGAACGCTCTGTAGCCCTCGTTTTCTGCGACGCAGCGGTGCCGGCTTAAGCCCGCAAAAGCGTAGAACGCGGCGCAGCGTCAATAGACGACTCAGCGCCGGCAAAGCGTCACTTGGTACATGATCGGCATTCGCCGGGGCGGTGCCACGGGATCTCGGAATCGCGCCGCCGCGAACCGGGCGGCGAGGCGTTCGGCAACATCGACCAATAGCCCGTCGTCGCCTGCTTGACCTATAATCATCAGACCGCTCGGCAATCCGTCACCGCGCATCTCATTGGGCACTGACAATGCCGGAAAACCGAGATGAGGCGCGAAGTTTACGAACAGGCCGACTGGTGGAAGCGTATGCGGGGTCACGCTCGACCTCGTTGCGCTTGTGGATAGTCGGCGCCGTCGGCAAGGCCAACACTGGCGGCGCGCAGGCTTCTTCCGTCAGACACGACGACGGCGGCGCTTTGGGCGCTTCGGATAGTTGTGACCGTGCTGAAGAATCGCCTCTTCGACTTCCGCCACGCTGATCCGGAAACGTGCTGCAATCTCCTCCGGCTCATCGCCTCGAACGCCCCACATTAATGCAAGAGCCGTAGCGGGCGGCTTCTCGCCTACGACAACGCGAACGACCTCGGGTGACGATACTCTCTTCTCTGTCATTTACTGTACCCTCGTATCATCAATAACTCGGCCAACTGTCGATTGCTTGCGACGGATCTGCCGATCGCCGATCGCCTTAGGAAACTGTACTCCACTGTGGCTAATCAAATGTCTGTTTGGGCAATTCATTTGAAGGTGGTTTCGTGATTGCAGCGATCTCGCGCAACTCGTCCTGCTCGATCCACCGCGCCTGCTTGTCCGGGAGGCCGAGGCGGCGTCCGTACGTCCACGCGGCTGAAACGAGGCGCCTGACGCCGAAAGTCAGAGAGACGAAGCGTTGGGGAAATTCGACGTAGAGGCGAAAGTAGATGTCCAGGCTCGCCGGTCGGTACCCCTCGAAAGCCGTCTTGTATTCGGCTTCGCGGTCAAAGAACTCGAGAACGCGTGCGAGCGCTTCGACAACGTCGTGGCCGGGCCGGATGCCGATCTCAACATCGGCAATGCGCCAAAAGCGCCCGTAAGGTCGTCTGAAGCGGTAGCCGTGAAACTCCGGCTTCAAGTCCCGCATCCACTCGACCGTCTTGACGCTATCCTGGACCGCGTCTGAGCCCAGGATCGCGCAAATCAATGTCGCCGCATCCTTGCGGGACATCGTCGGTGCGTTGCGCCCCCGACCGCCGGCGGTGACGAGCGGCACCCCCTCCTCCTTGGCACCCTTCGCTTCCCGCAGGTTCTTGGCGTGCTGCGCGGTCGAGGTCGGCGGCTTGCCCATGGCCGTCGCGACGCATTCGGCAAGTTGACGAGAATTAACCATCACGAGCGGCTCTTTGACTCTACAGAATTTAATTCTGTAGAAAAGGAACGCGCCCGTCAAGCCGGGCGACCCAAAACCGGAGATCGCATGTCGGACGAAGCGCAGAGATCGAGCCAGGCAAGGCGGAAGCTGTTCGAGACGCAGGGATTTCGCCGCGAGGTGGCCGAACGGCTCAACCTGGACCGGAAGATGGTCAAGGCGGCCATCAACGCGCTCGTCGTCGCCGGAGTGGTGCCATGCACGCGCTCGGACAACGCCGAAGCGCTGGCCATGGACGGAGCATGGCTTCTCTTGGGCATCGGGAGCCAGGTCCGCCCCGACGCGATCGCGCGTGTGACGCCGCGGTTGGCGTCGATGACCCTTCAGATCGACGGCGACAAGCCGCATGGCACGTCGGTGGGCGCGACCTTCGAAGACGAGCTGGCCTCGATCTTCAAGGCGACCTGGACCATGGTGGCGAGCGGCGCGGCGCTGCCCATCCAGGGCGTGGGCCTCCAGTGGAGCGACGGCCGGGGCTCCATCTTGTTCGGCATCATCGACCGCTGGGAGCGCGAAGGACCCCGGCACCGGAAGATTTTCGCCTCGGAGCCCCTGACGCTTCCCCAAGCGCCGGGAGGCCAATGGGACTTCGTCCATCTGATGGATTCCTTCCGCGTGCCGGCGGTCGGAGGCATCTCCTTTTCGCCGATCTCGTTGATCGGCTTCATCGAGCTCCTGGCCGAAGGCGTCGAGGAGACGGCGGCCCACCTATGAGACGACCGGCCGCCGGCGCTGAGGAATCGATCCTGTCCCTGGGCAGCCCCGCTCCCACGTCCCGAAAGTCAGCCTCCCGCCCGGACGAAGTCGCGCGATCGGTGCGAGGGCGGGGGCCGGTCGCGGGGCCAGGCCGGTTACCGTCGACCGACTTGGGGCTCTCGGAGGGAAGCAGCTGCAGGTCGATCCCCGGTCCGATGTGGAGCCGGCCGGCGGGAACGGAAACACCGGGCTCGCCAGTTGCCGGAGAAGCCCTGAGGGCGATAGCGCCGATCCACCCGCTCGGTTGCCGCCTCCCCCATATGGCATCAACTCGCTGCCGAACGGTGCGTCCGAAGCCGCTGGCCGGTCGGCCGGGCATGGCCCTTCAGACCTGTCCGCTCGAGCGGCAACGGCATGGGAGGTGTGACGATCGGGAAAACGCTTTTCGGAACAGCCGCAAATTCAGACCTCGATTTCCGAGCCTCCGCCAAGCCGGAAAGGTTCGGGAATTTTCCGGGAGTCTGCGACCTCCTATTTGCCTCTGTTGGCCTTTTGTTCCCCAATTGGACCGGAAGGGTTGCGGGTTGCCATCATTGCTAAGCCTTTGGTGCACAAGCGTATATTTGGCGCGGGTCGGCGGCCCGCAGAACACCCAAAAAGCCAACGCATTTACAGTGTGGCGCTCTAAGAGCCATTTCAACAACCCGTTATTTTACAAGGGTTTTTTGGATTTTTGGAGGCTGGTTCGGGAGTTTTTCGGGAGTCCGGTGCCGCGGCGGCGCCTCCGCGAGCGCCCCTCCGCCCAACGCCGCGCGGCGCCGAGAAGCCCTCGACGGCGGGCGCGCGCAGAAGTCTCCGCGGCAGGAGAATCCCCGTAACATGGCGACGAAAACGGAGGTGTACGCCGCGGCCGACGCCGAGGCCGAAGTGCGCGGCTCGGCGAAGAAGGTCACCGTGACGGCGGTGTGCCGGCGCTGCGGCGGACGACCGCACGAGATCGAGCCCCTGCTGGCGGGCTGGCGGGCCGAACGCGCGCAGCGCGGCGGGGACCGCCCGCATCCTGCGCCGGCGCCGGCGCCCATCGGCGACTTCCTGATTGGGCGCGCCGAGCGAAAGCGCACCGGCGGAAACGACCGAAACCGGGGCCCTGGGGAGGCGCCCGATCCCGACCCGCCGGCTCCGGTCGGCAGCGGGATGCCGTTGGCGTCGGCGGAAAGCGACTTCCTGGCGGGCCGGCGGATGCGGCGCGCCCGCATGGCCGAGCGCGTGCCCGTGAACGTCCTGCCGCCGGGCATGCCGACGGCGAAGCAGCGCAAGGCGAAGCCCCGGAAGCCGCCGAAACCGGCTTACGTCAGGAAGCGGCCCCCCAAGCCCACCGCGGAGGAGAAGCGGGAGCGGGACGCGCGCATAACGACCCATGTGCTCAGGGCGAGGGAGGAGCGTCTGAACCGGCTCGTCAAACCATCGGACTACCGGGACGCGATCGACCCTCCCGTGGCCAAGGCCGTGGCGCTCGAACTCAGGCGCGCCGGCCGGCCGCTCATGCCCAAACGGCTGATCGACACCGGCAGGGTGCCGTTCGCGACGAACCGGCCCTACCGCGACCTTCCCGTCGCTCTGGCCGGCTCCCGAATCTTTCAAACCGAAAGCGGGTCTTGCTGGTTCGACTACGAACCGGCTCCCACCAAACGCATCGCCGTGAAGCCTCCCGACACCATCACCATCTTCCGGCGCGAGTTCGCCGACTTCCTGTGGGAACGGGCGCTCGCCACCCTCCGGAACGGCCCGATGAGGCGTGCGGCGATCTCGGCCGCGCTGCAACCCGAGATCACATACCTCAATCCGGATTGGCTGCCGCAGCGGCTGAAGCGCGAAGCCAAGGCGAAGACGATCGTGGCGCGTCCAGGGGGCTGGGCGCTGCGAGGCTAGGCCACGCCGGTCGGCCCCGGTCCGTTCCGTCCCCCGACCACCAGATGCAGAGCGTGCTCGCGGGTGCCCGGCGCCGCGCCGGCGTTCGCGGCGGCCCTGTCGAGCTCCGCCTTCGCAAGCCGAGCGCGCGCGCTGCGGCGACGCAGATGCTTGTTGATGCTGGTCCCCTTGACGCCGAGGTACCTCTTGGTCGTCTCGATGTCGACGTGGCCGAGGAAGGCGCGCGCCGCCTCGATGTCCGACCCCTCCTCGTCGTAGACGCGCCGTCCCGCGGTCCGGCGCAGGTCGTGCACGACGAGATCGTCGATGAGTGCCGCGTCGCACGCCTTGCGGAAGCGGTCGATGAGCAGCCGGGGGCTGACGGGGACGAGGTCGCCCGCGTGCCTCGTTTTGCCGTTGAGGGTATTGTCCTTCAGGAGCCGCAGCATGAAGACCCGGTCGTCGGAGGTCACGCCCACGCCCTCGGCCTCATGCATCGCCAAGCGCCGGTAGAGGATCGCCATGGCTTCCTCGGTCAGGTCGACCGTGTGCATGACGGGGTCGCGCTTGTTCGTCTTGAGCGGGAAGGTCACCTCGCAGAGCGACCACTCGATCTGGCCCCAAGTGAGCGTGCACAGCGCCTCCTCGCGCATTCCCGTTTCGAGGTCGAACAGAACCATGTCGGCGAGATCGCGATCCATGACCTTCTCCAGACGCCGCTGTTCTTCGAATTTCAGCTTGCGGTGGCGGACCCCCTCCTTCTCGCGGTCGCTGTCGCCGGGATGGCGGCGCTCGCGGCGGAGATTGAAGGTCGTCTCCCGCATGACCTCGGCGTGGTGGATGATGCGGGGGATGAGGTCGCTGTAGTCGTTGATCCGCTTCGTCCCGTAGGTATTCGGGTCCTTGAGCGGACGGCCCCGCTTGCCGATCCCGGGCGGTCGGATCCCGTCGCGCAGCCTGGTCCGGATGTCGATCCGGTCCTTCGAGGTGATGGTGCTGCACATGCGTTCGGGTCCGACCATCAGGACGATGCGCTCCAGGTCGGCATCGAGCTGTCCCGACTTCTTGGAATGCCGGCCGATGTCGTTCCAATACAGCTCGGCTGCCTGGCTGAAGGTGAGATCGCCCTTCAGCGCCACCGGCGGGCGCGCCGCGCGGGCCGCCAGCACCTCAGCCCGGTGCTCGCGGGCGATCTTTTCGGCCGCACGCCTGTTCCGCGTGTACGTGTTCTTCGAGTGCGTCTTCCCGTCGACGTCGAAGCAGGTCCACCAGAACGAGCTCTTGGCAGGCTTGTACACCCAGGAGGGCGTTTTCCGGCGCTGCCCGGACTTCTTCGACCCACCGGTCTTGGCTTCCTTCAGCTCTCTCGTCGTCATGGACACCTCTCGCATGCCTTCCGTGCCGCAGGGGGCTCCTAAGCCTTTCCCGACCGCCGCGCCGCCTTCCGCTTCGCTCTGCCTTCCAGAAAATCGCTGCCTTCGAGCCGGCGTGTCCGGACGATCTGTTCGGTCCGCCCGGACCCGGGTTCCACCTTCCGGAACGCGCTCTCGTAGAAGGCGAGCACATCCTCCAAGGCGAACTCCCGTCGCACCCTGAGGCGGCCCAAACCGGTCGCGCGGAACCCGATACTACCCGACTTCACGTGGCGACGCAACGATTTCAGGTTCATATTCAACAGCTTAGCCGTGGAGGCAAAATCCAGGGTGGCGCGACCCTCGAATCCGCGCCTGATCACGTCCGCGAGCGAACCTTCGAATCCTTGAGATTTCATCGGGTCCTCCCGCGGGTGAGATCAGATCGAATCTTTGGTGACGAGCGCCCCACGGGCACTCCCGCACGCCGGAAGGCGGCGCCCGACGAAACCACTTTCGAATCCTTGAGGACGCGCCCCCCGATCGCACCGCCGGGGCCAATTGCCAGCCGGATCAGGAGCGATCGGAGTAGCGGTCGTAGGCGTCGAGACGGCGCGCTTCGACTTCGAGATCGTCCCGCCGGTAGATCTCGCGGCGGAGGAAGTCGCTCTCGACCTCGAGGTCGCTTTCGGGCAGGTCGACGAACCATGCGCGCTGCCCGCCGTGCTCGCCGGGATCCCACCGGTATCCCCTGCGCTTCAAGGATTCGCGCAATTCGAACGGAGCCCCGGCGGCGCGGACGCGCCAGCGCGGAGCCCTGGCGGAGGAGAGCAGGACGGCGAGCGCGCGCTGGCCGCTGCGCGGCAGCGGCCTCGACAGCAGCTCGATGCCGGCGAGGCAGTCGTGCACCGCGCGGTGACCCTCGTGGAAGAAGCCGCAGGCCGCCGCCAGATGGACGAGCTTCGTGCCGTCCACGAACCCTTCCTCCCGCCAGGGGATTTCGGCCCACGAGCACGCCCACGGCAGATGCGCGAAGGCGGGGCAGAACCTCTCCGCGAAGCGGCGGTCGAACGAACAGTTGTGGGCGACCACCAGCGCAGCCGTGTCGCCCAGGAACGCCTCGATCTCCGCCGGCTCGATCGCCGCGCCCGCCACCATCGCGTCGGTGATGCCGGTCATGGCCGAGACCTCCGGCGGAATCGGCCGGCCGGGATCGCGGAAGCGGGCGAAGGATTCGTGGACCGCGAAGATGCGCCCGTCGTCGGAATAGTCGAACGGGACCATGGCGATCTCGACGATCTCGTCCGCGACCGGATCGAGACCCGTTGTCTCGAGGTCGATGAACACGGCGCGCCGGGTCGGGGTCCCGTCGGGAGCATGGTAGGCGGCGCGCGGCGCCAGCCGCCGGAGCACGCGGTATCGCCCCGTGGATTCCAGCAGGGCCGCCATGTCCTCCTCGTCCCGCATCGTCGTATCTCCGTCCGCCACCCTCCTCGCCTTCTTGGTCCGCTACGGCAGCCAGACCGTGCGGGACGGATCGCGCGGCGTCCAGCCGCCGGTCGTGTGCGCGCCCGCCAAGACCTTGGCGGCGATGCTCGCGGAGGCGAACTCGATCGCGACGGCCAGCCTGCGCCGGTCCTGGACGCCCGGGATCGGCGACAGCACGCCGGCGGTGAACAATTGGTCGCGGCGCGAGCGCGTCAGGGCGCAGACGCTTCCGTTCGTGGCGGTTCGGACCTCCGACCCGCTGGCGACCACGAACTTGTCGCCCGCCCGGTAACCGCGTGCCCAAAGACCGCCGTACCGGAGCTCGAATTCCGCCGACCCCGCGGGCGTCGTCGCGACGCCGATGGCCATCGGGCCGGAATCGGCGGCATCCGCGCTTTCCTCCGGAGATACCTCTTCGGGTCGCGGCGGCGCCGCCTTGAGCCGTTCAGCCGGATCGAAGATCCTGCAGCCGGCGTCGCGCAGGAGCCTGAGCGCATCGCTGACGATGCGGTCGTGGGTCACGCGCTCGGCGTCGGTCAGGTCCGGCGACGGCGGGTTCGCGCCCTTCCAGACCTCGACCGCGCCGACCTCGAGCGCGAGGCGCGTCAGGCGATATTGCAGATCGACGATGAGCAGCTTGTCGAAGGCGGCGCCGGCGCAGCCGCCGACGACGAAGACGTCCCGGGCGAACGCCTTGGCCGGGTCGGTCGCGTGCTCGGACAGCCGGCGGGAAGGCTTGCGGCTCTCGCCGAAATAGGCCGTGGCGCCGTCGCTCATCACGTAGGCGCTAGGCGTGCCCAGTAGTCCGGCCGACGCGACGCGCGACAGGTCCGACATCGGGAAGGCATGCACGACCACTCTCGTGGCGCGGTCGGAGACCAGACGGTAGCCGCAGATGCCGCCGTACGGGCGGTGGACCAGCGAGGTGGAGGGTCGGTCGATGTCCGTGGTCATGGTCGCTCCTCGTTTGGGAATAGGGGGGCGGCCGGGATCGAGCCGGCCGTCTCGGTCGCGGACCCGCCGCCGGGTCACTCTCGCAAGGTGCGCGAGCGGTTCGCGTCGAAGAGCCGGCGGATCTCGTCGGCGCCGAGGTGACGGCGGTCGGCCAGCGCGGCGGCGATGGCTTCCAGAGCCCGCCGCTCGCGCCGCAGGATGGCGACCGCGCGGTCGTGGAGACGCACGAGGTCGGCCTCGACCGTGGCGCGGAACCGCGCGTCGAGCCGCAGCATGCTGGCGGCCGCCTCGTCGTCGCCCAGATAGACGAGCCCGCCGCCGAGTCCTTCGGAAAAATGCAGAGCCGCAATCGCCTTCGAGGCCATCGCGAGATCGCTCGTTTCGCCGCCGCCGCTGTTGGCCGAACAGTCGCCGTCGAACAGAACCTTCTCGGCGGCGCGTCCGCCCAGCCGGGCGGTGACGCGGTCCTCGATCGTCGCCCGCGTCTCCACGGCCTCGCGCCCGCGCATCATCGTGCGGCCGAGCGAGTCCGCGGTGCCGATCACGTCGACGGCCACGATCTCGTCGACCTCGAGCGCGAGGGCCACGACCGCGTGACCGGCCTCGTGCCCGCAGACCCGCGCGAGAGTCGTCGGATCGACGTCCGCCCGGGGCGCCAATGCCTCGACCAGATCGTCGAGGACGAGCGCGCGGCCGGCGTGCCTCGCCGCGCGCCTTGCTTCCTTGACGGCGGCGGCGATGCCCGCCGGTCCGCGGCCGATGCCGAGCCGGCCGACGTCGGACAGATCGGCCTGTGCGAGTTCGCCGTCGAGGTGATGGCGCGCGACGGAAACCAGCCCCTCCGGACCGGGCGGGGCGAAGCGGATGACGCGCTCGAGCCTGCCCGGTCGGATCAGGGCGGGATCGAGCCGGTTCTCGTAGTTCGTGGCCGCCCAAACGCACACTCCCACGCGTTCGCTGGAGACGGCGGAATCCAGGAGGGTCAGGAACTCGGTCACCACGGGGGTCCACCATGAAGAGCTGCGCCCATCCAAAGATGCACGCATAGGTAGAGCATCGATCTCGTCCCACAGTAGCGCGCAGGGCGCGCTCGCCTCCGCACGCGCGAACGTCTCCCTGATCGCCTTGATGACGGAATCCAGATACCCCGCCGACGAGGCGAATGTCTCCGCGATGGAGGTGGCGATCAGCGGAATGCCGAGATGGGCGGCCAGCACGCGGGCGAAGAACGTTTTGCCAAGACCGCTCTCGCCGACGAACACTGCGTTCGCCCCGGCGCCTCCGACGTCGCGCCAGGCGAGCCGCCCGGCGCGCCATTCGGAAAAATCGAAACCAAGCGCAAGCCCCCATTCCCTGGCGGGTCCGTATTCGACGGCGTCGAGGAGGCGCGGCAAGCGGTCGGAACGGGGCGAGCACATCCGCTTTCCGGCCAACCGCAGCCGCTCAACGATCTCCGGCGCGTCCGAGCCCGGGCGGAAGGCCGAGACCAGGTCGTTGAAGTCGAGAGATCCGAGTCCTTCGATCGGCCCGTCCGGCGGCGGCGCTCCGACGTGGCGCGCGATGGCGGTCCCGACCACGGCCGCGTCGGACTTGACCTCGAGGGCGGCGTCCGCTGCGGCGATCAGGGCCCGCGGCAGCAGCGCGACGGAATGGGCGATGCCCACGACCGAGCGTCCGCGGGAGAGGTGGCGCCCGACCTCCTCGTTGCCCGCGTCGGATTTGTGCCCGGACCGGCTGCTCCCGTCCCGTGCGATGATCTCCAACTGGCTTTCGAGCCGTCGGAAAGCCGCGCCGATCGGCTTGACCCACTCCGCCGACGGCACGCGCACCGTCAGCGCGATCTGTTCGGCTCCTCCGAGGCGGGCGGCGACCTCGGGTGCGAGCGCCGCCGCCAGCGCCGCGTCGGCCAGGCAGCGGGACGCTTCGACGCGCCCCAACGGCGCCTCCGGCTCGGCCGGGGCTTCCTGCAACTCTTCGTCCATGTAGCCGCCGTCGGCCGCCGCGTCGTTCTCTGAATTCATGCCGGAGGTCTCGTCCTCGCTCTTGCCCGCGCCTGACGACCGGTGCCGGCGCGGAGGCGCCATCCGGTCGCGCGACGTTCTCGGCGATGCCGGGCGAGCCCGGCCCCGCGAAGCCGAGCGGAGCTATGCGACGAAGCCCTGCATCCGCGGCGCCGGGCGGCGGCTACCGAGCGTGACGAGCGCGTCGGCGCCCAGCCCGAGGCGCAGGTCCAGTTCGACCGTGCCCTCGCAGGCGAGCGCGCAGATCACCGCGCGGGCCTCGCGGCGAGTTTCGGCCGCACGGTCCAGGGTGGCCAACTCGAGCGGACCCTCGCTCTCGAGCGCCTCGACGATCCGGGCCCGGTCGTCCGCGTGGACGTACATCCGGTTGTGGGCCCAAACCTCGCGTGCGGACGACAGGCGGGGCTCGGCGCGGATGTCGGCGGCGGAGACCTCGATGACGCCCGCGCAGCCCCGCTCGAACGCGAGCTGGAGCAGGGCCTCGCCCCTCGGATCGGAGTCCGGGCGCACGTCGAGGAGATCGACCGCGTAGCGGCCTCCGCAGCGTTCCACCACGATGCCGTTCACCGGCAGGACGCGGTCCTCGTGGATCACGGTCGCCTGGTAGTCGAGCACGTAGACCGTCGGATCCAGCGTCGTCTGCATGAGATAGTCGCGCACCATGGGATCGCGGACGGGAATAGCCTTCGCGGACTTGTAGCCGATGAACAGGTTCGGACGTTTCTGCATCTACCCTCGCTGTTGGCGTTCGGAACGGCAAGCGCGGGCGCCGCTCGACTTTCGGGCGAGCGGCGTCCGCGTTGAAGCGGGCGTGTTGGCGTCGACGTTGCCTCGGCGGCGAGATGCGGATCCCGACAAAGACTGCCTTGGGAGCCGCTCCACGCGAGGTGCGCTATCGGAGAAGCACGTGGCCTGAGAGGCGCACCATAGATCACGGATTGCGCGAAAAGTCAACCAAAAAGATATCCATCAGATATCTGATCGATATCTATTCGATATCCATCGCCGGAGTCATCAACAGCTTTGGAGGGCATGCCTCTTAGCCGCGCCGCGGCTGCCTGCTAGTGTCTCTCCGGATCATACAGAAGGGTGCGGAAGGATATGCCGAAGGCAGCAAAGGCCGGCACGAAGTCCTCGACACGGCGTGACGGGCGCAAGGCCATGTTGATCTACATGAAGCCGGACCTGATTGCGGAAGCCAAAGAAGCTGCAGCCAAGTCCGACCTGAAAGCTTGGCAATTCATCGAGAAGGCGGTCGAGCGGGCGCTGAAGTCCCGAAAGTCGTGATCAGGCCCAAAGCCGATCGCGCCGCGCCGACGGACGACTAGTTGGCGGCCCGGTACATTTCGAAGCGTAATGGCACGCGATCCGGCCGATCCTCTTACGATCGGGGCTTTCGAATTCGCAACTTTTTCATCGCTCCAACGGCCTTCAGCACGTCGGGATCCCTACAATCGGCCAACAGCCGCTGCGACACGTGAACGAGGCCGTCCGGATCGACACCGATCAGATTGCGTCATGCGAGAGCCTTTGAAGTGTAGTCCATCGACGAGCGTTGGGCTGGCGAACGCTTCTGCCACGATGATAAAGTCGCCGCGGCCGTGGAGGGGTAGCCCTAGCGTCAACGGAAAGTGGGGAGTTTCGTCCGCTGCAAGTTCGGACAACAATTATCGAAGGGTCCCTCGCCTACCAAATGCGCCGCGCGGAAGCAGCGCGGGCGAACGAGTGCGGCCGCCAAATCGTAAACTTGCCCCAACTCGCCGCGCGGCTTGCCGGCGGCTTCTCGGCGCCCGTCACGCTCGAACAGCTCGAGCACGCCATCCAAAGGGCGCTCGATGAAGGCAATTTTGCCGAACTGGAGAGCGTGCGGCACCTTCCGGGCATGACCAGAGCGGTCTCGCGAAGCTTGCGCATGGTCTGGGACGCCGGAATCCGCCTCGACGGAAAGCAGACTGCCGCCCGCCTCGATGATTTGGCGCTGATCGAGCAGCGCGTGAGGCATCACCTTCCCGGCACCGCGATGCTGCCGCATGACCTGAGGATTGCGGCGATCGCAAGGATACGATTTGCGCCGCGGCTCGTTGGCTCAGTCACTATCGAGCGTCTTAGCTTCATCGCTCCGAATTGGCGCCCTTTGATCCTCGCTCTTGCCGAACACGTGCCGGTCGAATGGCGAGCTCCTGACTGCGCCGAGACGCACTGGTTTTCGGGCCCGATCGTTCGCCACGAGGCCGACCATTGCGAGCCGTCGACCACAGCCGTTTCCTGCGCGGATCCGCGACACGAAGTGGTCGAGAGCCTCCGCTGGGCTCGCCAACTCATAACATCGGGCAAGGCACGGCCTCACGAGATAGCCATCGCGTCCGCCAACACCACTGCCTGGGACGACCACTTCTACGCCGCGGTTACGGACTCGGGTCTGAGGTTGCACTTCGTCCACGGCATTCCCGCACTTGCCACCCGGGACGGCCAACGAGCGGCGGCGCTGGCGGATGTCCTGCTTCATGGCCTGAGCCAGTCGCGGGTTCGGCGCCTCGCGTCCTTGTGTCGAGGAGAAGGCGACGCTCTCGACCAACTGCCTCGGGGCTGGTTGTCGTCGATCCCGCGCGGAGCCGCTCTGGTCAGGATAGAGGATTGGTGCCGCGCAATTTCGACGGCGGTTCTGGACGACGAATCGTCGATCGGACTACGGGCTGCGATCCCCATACTGGAAGTCCTCGGCAAAGGGATCGCGGCAGCCCGCGAAGCCGCCGAACTTGTTCTGCGTGGCCGTTCGGCCCAACTTTGGCAGACCGCCCTGCGAACGGGACCACCTGAAGCCATAGAATTCGCACTACAAAGCGCGCGGTTCCCTTCGGAATTCGACGCGGCGGATTCGATCGCGTGGACTACCGCGCGGATTCTCGCGAACGCTCCCCGACCCTATGCCCGGCTGCTTGGTCTCACGAATCGCGCCTGGCCGCGACGCTCCGGAGAGGATTCCATCCTCCCCAATCACGTGCTTTCCTCGAGCGAGTTCGACGTCGATCCGACGGCCAGGGCCGACCGGAGGCATTTCGACGCCATCGTCACCGGTGCGGCTCGCGAAGTGGTGCTTTCGCGCAGTCGCCGGAGCGCGCAGGGCAGTCGCGTCGGACGAAGCCCTCTGCTGCGGGATCGCCCGGAAACCCCGCTCTCGCGGGCGCGCATCCCCGAGCACGCCTGGAACGAGGCCGACCGTCTGATGGCTCGCCCGGCGGACGCGGTGAAGATCGCGCGCATCGGTTCGGCGAACGCATGCTGGACGAGTTGGCACGAAGAACGCCTCACGCCTTATGACGCGCAGTTTTCCGCAGAACATCCCGCCATGCGACAGGCGATCGAGCGGGTGCAGTCGGCGACTTCGCTTCGGCTCATGCTGCGGGATCCCATGGCGTTCGTGTGGCGCTACGCGCTCGGCTGGCGAACCCCGCAAGATCGCGAGCAGCCGCTCTCGATCGCGCCCGACGCCTTCGGAAGGTTGGTTCACGAGTTGCTGCGGCGTGCGGTCGACTTGCTCGAACCGCGACCTGGCTATGCACGCGCGTCCGATCAGGAGATCGAGACCGCGCTAGAGCAAGCCGCTCGCGTCGTGCGGGAGGCATGGCCGCTCGAAGGCCCTGTACCGCCGAGCTTGCTCTGGAGAAATACCGTCGACTATGCCGTGTCTCTTGCGATGATCGGTTTGCTGCGCAAAGAGATCGCGGAAGCCACCACGCGGAGCTGGACCGAAGTGGAGTTCGGGCAACGCGATGATTTCTTCGCCGGTCGGGAGCTGCCTTGGGACGCCACCTTGCCGGTGTGCATGCCGAACACCCCCATCCGGCTCCGCGGTACCATCGACCGTCTGGACCTGCGGACGGAGCCCACCGCGGCACGCGTCACGGACTACAAGACCAGCGAGCCCCCGAGGAACGTCCAGCGCATGAGCATCGGAGGAGGCTCCGAGTTGCAGCGTGCGCTCTATGGGCTCGTCTGCCGACAACTCCTGCCGGGCGAGCCGCAGATCGTCGCCAGGCTCCTCTACTTGCGCGGCGGGCAACCCGCCTACAAGCTCCGGGATCTCGATGGTGCAATCGAACAGATCGCAACATTCGTCAACGTCGTGGTCTCCATGCTGATGAGGGGCACCGCTGTGCCCGGCCCCGACTCGTTCGAGCGGACCAACGACCTGCGATTGGCGCTTCCCGCTTCTCCCGGCTATCAGCGACGCAAGCGACCGGCATTCGGCAAGGCGAGCGTAGGCATCGCTCGGCTCTGGAGTTCGGAATGACCGTGGTCGACGATGCCGAGCGCAGGCGGGTTCTGACGGATCTGGATTCGACGCTGCTGGTCGAGGCGGGCGCCGGAACGGGCAAGACTTCTCTCCTCGCCGGACGCGTCGTGATGCTGATGGCCTCCGGCACATCTCCAGGCGCGATCGTTGCCATCACTTTCACCGAGCTCGCGGCGGGCGAATTGCGGCATCGCATTTCGACCTATCTGGAAGCTCTGCTCGGCGGCGCCGTTCCGCGCGAGCTTCGGCTTTGTCTGCCCGACGGCCCCACGCCGGAACAAAGGCGATCGCTGGCGGTGGCCGCCGAGCGGCTTGACGAGCTGACATGCGGAACGATCCATTCCTATTGTCACGACCTTCTGCTGTCTTATTCGGTGGAAGCCGGAATCGATCCGGGCGCCGAGGTGCTCGATGCGGACCACGCGGATTTCCTGTTCGATTCGACCTTCGATCGATGGTGGCGGGATCGGCTCGACCGACCTCACGCTGCAGCGGACGACCCTATTGCTGTAGTGGCCCGCAGAAACCCGACTCGCGCCGAGGAACTACTGCGCAGCTTCTCGAAGTTCCGTCGACGCTATCGTTCGGCCAAGCCTCAGCCCTCGGACCTCGATCCGAGCGCAGATCTGGAGTTCATCGAAAGCGTGCGCGAATTTCGCCGCTGGTGCGATCACGTCGACGTTCCACCCGAAGCCGATCCGGACATCGTCGCTCTCGAGGCCCTCGCCTCTCACTTCGACGGGGCCTTCACCCCCCTTCCCGGCTTCGAGCGTCTCTGGGAGCTGGCCCACCCACCACACCTGCCCATCATGCGGAAGGACGCATCGGTATTGCTCGACTACAGACGCCGCTCCTTGTGGCGGAAGGTAGCCGGCAAGGCTGACGGCGATCGGTTGGCCGACCAGGCCGAGGAACACTACGCACGATGTCGCACGGCGTACGGGGCCTTGATGGGTCGGATCGCGACCGCCATCATCGGCAGCTTTTCGAACGAACTCGACGGCGTGCTGGCCGACTACGAAGCGTTCAAACGAAGTGCCGCCGTTCTCGACTTCGACGATCTGCTGTATACCTGTCGTCAAGTGCTGCGCGATTTTCCGATCGTGCGGAACACGGCCGGCGAGCGGTTCTCCCGCATCCTCGTCGACGAATTCCAGGACACCGACCCGCTCCAGGCGGAGATAATCTTTCTGCTGTGCTCCGACGCCGCGGACGCCGCCGCATGGCACACAAAAGCGCTGAGGCCGGGGCAGCTATTCGTCGTGGGCGACCCCAAGCAGGCGATATACCGATTTCGCGGCGCCGACCTCGCGACCTATCTCACTGTCCGACAATCCATCGAGCGCCAATTTCCCGGCAACATAGTCAAGGTCTCCGCAAACTTTCGCTCGCGCGACCCGATCCTGCGCCACGTCAACGAATGCTTCTCGGAGCATCTATCGCAACAGCAAGCTGGATACGTCGCATTGCACGCGACCCGCGGCGCTTCCGACAACGCCTTGCCGGGCGTCGCGAAGATATCCGTTGAACTCCCTCCCGAAACGAACGTCGCCAGTGCGCGGGACGAAGAAGCCCGCGTCGTCGCCGAGGTATGCGCTCGGCTTATCGGGAATGTCGAGCTGAAGCTCAACGACGGTAGAGCGCGTCGACTGACCCCCGGCGACATCGCGCTGTTGGCTCCCGTCTCGACCGATCTATGGCGGTACGAGCGGGCCTTGGAGGAGGCCGGAATTCCATTCGCATCGCAGGCCGGAAAGAACCTGTTCAAGAGACAGGAAGCCCAGGACCTCGTGGCACTGGTCAGGGCTCTCGCCGATCCTCGGGATACTCTCGCGCTCGGAGCCCTATTGCGCGGACCGTTGGTTGGCCTGACCGAACGCGAACTTCTGGACATCACGTCGGACCTCCCGCCTTCGGAGGATCCCGACCAAATCGCCGGACTGACGATCCTGACCGATCCGGCGACAGTCCATCACGACACCGCGCGCGAAGTTCTCGGCATTCTCGGCGATCTCCGCAGACGCGTGAACGGAACCAGTCCGGCAATGATCCTCGCGGAAGCAATCGAGCGGTTGCGCGTGCGCAGCATCGTCGCAGCGAGGAGCGCGGACCAGGCGGTCAGATCGCTGGCGAACATCGATGGGTTCCTCGAACGCGCTCGTAGCTACCGGGTTCGCGGGTTCGCGCGGTTCGCGAGAGATATCGACGAAGAGTGGTCCGACGGTTCGAGTTCCGCGGAGGGCATGGTCGAAGCCGACGGACAATCGATCGAGATCGTCACGGTTCATTCTTCAAAGGGTCTCGAGTGGCCGGTGGTCATTCCTATCAATCGGGCGTCCATGCCGCGGCGTTCCGAGACCTTCGTGTACCGGCGCAGCGACGAGAGCCTGCACTGGGCTCTCGGTAAGATAATCCCGCCGAGCCTTGCAGATGCTCTTCTTACGGAGGAAGCTGAAAAGCGAGCCGAGAATCTGCGGCTCCTCTACGTCGCCTGCACGCGGGCCATGGAAAGCCTCATTATTCCGGACTTCTCTTGGAGCAACGACGACTCGTGGGCCAAGCTGCTGAGCTTCCGGTCCGACACCATACCGCAGCTGGACATCTCGGGCTTTCCTCGCGCCAGAGTTTCTCCGTCGAGCGCGGCCGAGAATCTTCAGAGCGCCGAAATCTTCGCAGAGGAGCGAGCCCGGCTCGAAGCGGCACCGAAGGTTCGGTGGATCACGCCGAGCGAGGGCGACCCCGATGTGATCACGGAGCAGCTCGCATGGGAGGCGGGTGATGACGAGCCGCTCCGCGCCCGGACGACAGTAGAGGGCGGACGCATACGCGGCATTCTGCTGCACAAGTTGATGGAAGAACTTGTGACCGGCGAACTCGTCGAAAGCTCCGAAGATGCCGCTTCGAGAGCGGCGCAGCTTCGCGATCAACTGTTTTCCGTCTCGCCGTCCACTACCGTAGATGCGGAAGAGCTCGCGGCCACGGCCCTCAAGACTATCCGGCTGCCCGAACTGAAGCCCTTTCGCAGCGGACTGATGGCGGAGGTACCGATCCATGCCGTGGCGGCCGCCGGCGCCGACCATCTGATCGTGGGCCGCGCCGACGCGATTGCGCGCACCGAAGACGGCGACACCGTCGCCTTCGATTGGAAGAGCGACGCCGCGCCCAAAGATACCGACCGCTCCGCTTATCGGCAGCAGCTCGCTCAATATCTTTACGCGATCGGAGCTCGGAAAGGGGCCGTGGTCTACATGACGTCCGGCCGCCTCGATTGGGTCACCCTCGTCCCGCGATGAACGCCGATTTTCATCCGGGCGCCCTGAGCCGCTCGATACGCTCGATCAGCCGATTGAATTCTCGCTCGGGATCGCGGTACCAGTCCGTCGACCAAATCCTGTAGATTCGCCAGTTCAGTCCTTCGAGGACATCCTGTCTCAGACGATCGCGATCGCGCGCCGACTTGGACGAGTGGTACGTGGCCCCGTCGCACTCGACCCCGAGGATGTAACTTCCCGGCTTGTCGGGATGTACCACGCCGATGTCGATGCGGTACTTCGCAACGCCGACCTGAGGATGTGCCTGGTAGTTCGCCGCCTTCAGGCGTGACAGGAACCATCGCTCGAAATCGCTGTCGGGCTCCTCCCCGGTCTCGCGGCCCGGCGTGAAGGAGCCGCGGCTCGCGTATTCCAGAAACTCCTTCAGAACCCGAACACCCCGACGATTTCCGTCCGCGACGATATTACCGGGATCCATCGAGGTGAAGACCGTGAGCCTGCGCTTCGCGCGAGTGAACAAAACGTTGAGGCGCCGATGGCCATAGGCCCTATTCAACGGGCCGAAACGCTGGTGGAAAACGCCTTCGGCGGTCGGGCCGTAGACCGTCGAGATCAATATGACGTCCCGCTCGTCACCTTGCACGTTTTCGAGGTTCTTGACGAAGAAGTCTTCCAGATTGTCGGCCCACTTCTCGCGATATGCCTGAACGTCCTGATCCGTGGTGGCTCGCTCGTCCATGAGAGTTTCGATGAGATCTCGCTGCGCTTGATTCATCGCGACGATTCCGATCGAACGATCGGCCCGCGTCCGCATCAACTGCGCGGCTTCTTCCACGATCGCGCGGGCCTCCGCGGGATTCCGCCCCTGGCCGACCTCATAGGCGCCGTCGACCTTCCGGCACGACACTCCGAAATCCGGATCCTCGAGCACCGGGCTGGGATACACCAGCAGGCGCTCGCCGTAGAACTCGCGATTGGAGTACGCGATCAGGCTCTGGTGACGAGAACGATAGTGGACCTCCAGCATCCGCATCGGATGCCAACAACGACGGCCAAGCTCGAGAATCGATTCTTCGGGCGCATCCTCCGCCTTCTCGTCGCTCGGATCGTCCGACGCGCTGAAGAAATCGGTGGGCGGCAATTGCTCGGGATCCCCGACGATGACCGCTTGCTTGCAACGCAGCATCGCGCCGAGCGCGTCCTCGGGGCGCATCTGCGAAGCCTCATCGACCACCAGCAGATCGAAGCTGTGACGGCCGGGCTCGAGATACTGCGCGACGGACATGGGACTCATCATCACGCAAGGCGTGTAGGAGCGGATTGCGTTGCCCGCATTCGAGAACAGGCGGCGAAGCGCGATCCGCGGCTGTTGCAGGCCGGTTTGGTGCGTAAGCATCTCGTTGTCGGTATAATCGCGCGTCGAACCTGCGCGCCGACCGGGCGGAATCGGCCGAGCACGGAGCTGGGCGGCGACCATCTTGCGATTGAGTTGAAGGATCTCGCGATCCAGATCCTGGAACCGCTTGCGCACCTGCTCGTGAGTGTTACCTGCATGCCGCGTCAGGACGGGATGCTCCCGCATGAGCTTCTCCGCGGCAGAGCGATAGAACGCGGCTTCCACCGCGAGCGCGACACCCGCGTAGCGGAGCCCCTCCGCGGGCCAGCAACGGATAAGGTCGCTCAAGCCCAAATTCACGGCTTCGAGCTCCGTCGAAAGCAACGTGATCTGCTTCTCGAGCGCATCCGGAGCCTGGGATGCTCGCTCGCACTTCTCCAATTGCATCCGGATCGGCGCAACGTTCGGGGGGCCGCCGCACCATTCTTCGGGGCGCAACATAAGGAGTTCATCCGCTTCCGCGGCGGCGCGCTCGACGTCGGCGACGGCTCCGCTCATGGCTTCCGCGGCACGCTTCAAGCCGGAGGAGCGATCGGCGTAACCTTCCTGCAGTAGATAACGGGCGACGGGAGGAGGAAGCTGCATCGACTGCACGCCTGCGACGAAACGGGTCGTCGCATGAATTTTTCTGGCCCGCTCGAGTTCGGACCCCGTCGATATCGACGCGCAGACGTTCGTCGCCATGACGTCGGCCGCCATCTGCTGTCGCAACGCTTTGGCTTCCGTCTGCATTTGTCGGGCCTTCGCAAGGGCGGAGACGGGTTGGCTTGCTTGGATGCCGAATTTGCGGCTGGCGTTCACGATCGAATCCAAGGCGGACGCTCGCGCCTCCAGACGATCGGCCTCCGTGCGGATCGTCGAACGCGAGGCGAACGCGGTCTGGAAAGCCTCGACGAGATTCAGGCTTTCGGCGGCTTCCGCGAAGCGAACGAGCATTGCGAATTCGTCCGATCCGCCCTCGAAAGCCAGCCGACGCAGCTCTCGTCCGCCTGCCTCGCCGGGCGGCGTCACCTTTTGCACGGAACGCATCCAGCCCGACACTTCGATGAGACGGTCGAACGGAGTTTCCGGTCCCTTCCAGTGACGGCCGGCGGCGGCCTTGGCTTCGGCGCGTTCCTCCAATCTCTGCAGACGATCCTTCCACAGCGCCGCGGCGAGCAACCGCTTTGCGGCGTCGGCGGGCGGGAGTTTGGGCTCGTCCGGAAACGTTTGACGGCAGACCGCTGGTGCCGTCCGCCATTCTCCGCCGAAGAGTCTGCCGAAGAAGCCCGTGGAGCGAAACGTTCCCGCAGCTCGGCGAAGCTCCGCCGCGGACGGAATCGAATCGGCGAGCCCCGTCGTGGCCTGTTCGGAGAAGCGCGCTTCGATCGCCGCGGAACGGGCCTCGCCGGCGAGCTCGCGGGCGGCATCCAGATCGTCGACGACCGAGTCCGTAGTCAGCGCCTGCGAGCGATAGCGAAGATTGTCCTGCCGGAGCTTGGGAATGACGAGAAGATAGCCGGCCGCCATCGCCTCGGACTTGACGTCGGAAGCGGCATTGGGATCGCGCCCCGCCGCGTCGAGAAGGTCCGTCATCAACCGGACGAGGGACCGAAGCCTGCCCGCGGATTGCCTCGCCGAGTCGAAAGCCCTGGATATCTCTTCCACCGTCAGACCGGCTACGTCGAAGGCTGCTGCCTTCTCCAACAGAGGCTCTATCGCCTCGCCGTCGGATTCGAGGGCCTGCCTGGAGCAGATTCCGTCGACCTGCAACTCGAGATCATGGGCCCTCACGCAGCGATCGGCCCAATCGTCGAGCGATTTGCGGGCAGCTTCGCCGGTCGAGGTGACGAGCAGCTTGTCCTCGACATCTTCGTCGGCCGCAGGCAAGCGCGAGACGATTCCGGCGGCCGAGGAGGCGTCGTCGGGCGAGGCGATTCCTTCCCACGACGCCAAGACGGAAAGCGATTCGACGTTCCGTTGGAGCCGTCTGAGAGCGTCGGCCCACCGTGCGACGACTTCCACCGCCCTGGCGCGATCAAATCGGTTCAGGTTGAGATTGCCGACCCCCCTCCACGGCTGGTGCGCCGGTTCGGCCGCGGTCCCCATCCCTGCCGCCCAATCGTCCAGGGCTCTGCCTACTCCGACAAGTTCAGCGAGCTTGAAGCGGTCGATGTTCAGAACATCCGGAAGGCGGAACTCGGCCGTCGGCTTTGGCGGCGCGGGCTCCTGGCCTGCTCTCGTGAAATCGCCCCAAAGCACTTGGTGCACGCTGAGGCCGGTAGTGCCGGCCGAACTGTTCATCAGGCTCGCGTACTCGGTGAGGCGGTGTCGCGCCTGCCGAAGAGCTTCGCGGGCACTCTCGACCTCCTGGACGTTCGCCACGCTGCGCGGAGTTTCCATCCGCTCGCGGATCGACTTCAGGACGGATGCCTTCGAAGCCTTTGCCGAGTGCACTTCCAGGCAATAGAGACCGAGACCCATGTGATCGAGCCGGTCCTTCACCACCTTCAGCGCCGCCATCTTCTCGGAGACGAACAAGACCGTCTTGCCGTGCCAGAGAGCGTTGGCGATGATGTTGGTGATCGCCTGCGACTTTCCCGTGCCAGGCGGCCCCTGGATCACGAGGTTCTTGCCGGTCGTGGCGTCGATCACGGCGCTGAGCTGCGATGCATCGGCTTCGATGACGAGCGCGGGCGCCTGGGATTCCAGTTGCGGCTCGTCCACGTCGTAGACCGGAGCCACATTGTCGGCGTGCTCGCCGACGACATCGCCGTAGACTTGCCCGAGCAGCGGATGTGCTTCGGGCCTCGCCTCTGCCGGCCATCGCGACGAATCGAGATCGCTCCACATCGCCTGACGGGCGAACGAGAAGAGCCCGATAGTCGCGAAACGCCGAACCTTCCATCTCGGCTTGTTGTTGAGGCAGTCGGTGACGCTGGAGAGATAGGCTTCGATTCCCGTTTCGGGATCGTATTCCGGAAGATCGATTGCGAAGCGCTTCAGCTTTTCGCGGAGCGCGACGTTGCTTGCTTCGTCGTCGTCCCTGCCCGCGATGGAGAAGACGTACTCGCCGTTGGCAATGCGCTTCTCCATGTTGACGGGCAACAAGACGAGGGGTGCATAGACTGGATCTGTCGAATCGTCCTGTTCGTACCATTCGAGAAAACCGACCGCGAAGTATAGCGCGCTCAGCCCGGCATCCTCTTGAAGCGCGCGCGCGGCGCTGTGAATGCTGGCCAGCTTCGGCTCCAGGCGGTCCGGGAAAAAGAGTGTTTGTAGGGTATTGTCCGCGTGATGCCGCTGCGTGGAACGCTTGGACGGCGGCAGATCGTACGAAGGGTCAATTCCCAGCTCTCGGGCTCTTGCCCGCGCATCGGTCGCGACCCGCCATTCCGGCATCCCGAGCTTCGCCCGCACGCGATCGCGGAGCGCCCGCTCCGCCACCTTGTCCTTGGCGCGGCGACGGTTGCCGGCAGCACGACGCGCGTCTTCGGCGGCCAGCCACTCGGGATCGGTTTCCTTTGCTGTCTTCAGGGCGCTTCGGAAACCGTCGGTTTCCTCGTCCCGTGGCACCTGCTCGACGGGTGGGATCGGAATGACGTCGAGGGACTTGCCCGAGGCCAAAGTTCCAATCAGCAGGGCGATGTCCTCATCGACGATGCGGACGTGCTTTGCCGATGTCTCCGAGTGACGAAAATTCAGCATCGCATTGCGCATGCTGAGGTCGATCAGCTTTTCGCGGGCTTTACGGACGCCTTCCCGCACCAATTCGGCGATGCCGGCGCCGCCCTCACCGGACTCGGTCGAGCGAAAATGGTTGTTGTCGCTATTTGCCCCGAACGTCGTCATGAACCGAAACTGCCACCTGAACTGGATCGCCAGGCACGCCGTCTCGTTCCTCGTGAAATTGCCGACGCCGGCCTCTCAGAACAAGCTATGCCCCCTTGATTTCGCTTGCATATTGCCTCGTGGACAACCGGCCCGCAAGCGAAAGCAAACCCCTCTTTGGTTCAATGATGGCAACGCGTTTCGCGCCGCAACCGGCCAAAAGATATGTGCGGAAGCGTTTGGGCGGTCCTCAGGCTCCGCCTGCGTTGACCGCAGGCGAAAAACTAAGGACAGCGCATGTCTAGCAACTATTGATCGGAAACTACCTCCTCTGGCTTGTCGGACTCTATGGAATTCAGCATCTGGCTAGGATCGACTTTCTTGCGCCCTGCCCATTCGAGGAGATTGGCGGGCGATAAGTGGGATCGGCGCGCCCACGTTTAAACACGCACGCGTCAATCGTTTCGTAATCGGTGGAGTGGGTCCCATCGTCGCGCATCTCGGGTTCGGCGCCGTTACGCGACAGAGAGGGCAAATGTGGTGGTATGTCCCATATCCGAACTTCCCGTAGGAATCGGGGATCGGCGCGGTCACAGAGTCGCCGTCGAGTTCGAGCTCGGAACGGAATTCGAGACCATGCAGTCCGCTTTCTTCATCGACCAGCGCAATGGCGCCTGTTTCAGAAGATCGGTCTCGTAGGCCACCCTCGCCATTGGTATCCACACCATTTACGGGATAGCTCATACACGGGGGCCTCTTAGGAAACGTCACATGGCAATTCACCGATTCGAGACGACTGCCCGCTTTGTGTGCCCGAAATGCAAGCGCGCTGTGTCGGACAACGTGGAAGTTCCGGAACCGAGCTATGAAGCTGAGCGCGCAACCGACGCCGTCGCCGAAGGCCCGGTCGAGATAACGTGTCCGAAATGTGAGACTGTGTTCAACGGGTATTGCTTCAACACCGTGAGCAGTTGTGAGATCACGCTTGATGACCACGGCGACACGATCGTCGAAGCTGAAATCGCACGATACGCCGGGAACGATGAGGACTGGTTCGACTTCGATACGTCCGACCATCCGGAGGCGGTATTTAATGACTCGTATCACCACACCGGCGATCTGCTGACTGAGCACGGCGGTGAAGGCGCCCATCTCGTCAACCGGATGGTTTTCTCACACAATATAGGCGCTCTCGAATCCTACCTCTCCGACACACTGATCAACCTGGTGTCTAATGACGCGGCGGCAATGAATCGCCTCCTCGCCAAAGACAAAGAGCTCAAGGAAAAGAAATTCACCCTAGCCGAGATCGCAAGCGGGAAAGAGCTAGTGCGAGCAGAGGTGCTCGGACATTTGCGATCGATTGTGTATCACAATATCCCAAGAGTGCGCGCGCTCTACCAAATTGCTGCTGACATCGATCTGTTTGAGCTCCTCGGCGACGACAAGGACAAGCTATTCAAGGCCATTGAGTACCGGCACGACTGCGTCCATCGGAACGGTCGCGACAGCAAAGGCAACCGGCTTGAGGTATTCAGCAAAGCTTACGTCCAGGAGACAGCCGACTTAATGAGGAGGCTGGTCGCAAGGGTGGAGGGAAAGCTCCACGGTTTTGAACCGGATGCCGACGACTTTCTGCCGTTCTGAGCGAGTCACCTGATCCGGCGGCTTATCCCTCTACGATCTTCATAGCCACACGCGAGCCGCCCTTGGCGACCTACGAGCAATCGCCTGCGGGGAGTGCGGTATAGTATTGTTTTACTTTCGTGTGGCCACGTAAGTTCGGCGGTCGATAGTCTGCGCGCGCATAGAAGTGCTGAACCCCGTCGGTGGCGGCAAAGCGCGCGAGGACACTCGAATGCAGGACCGCCTCGTCCTGGACTTCGCGCAGGCCTTCAGTCCATTTGAATCGCCCACGCAGATAGCCAGGTTCGCGCTCATCGTGCTGTGGGCCGAGCGGATCCGGATGGAGCGTCATGTACCGATCGTCCACCCTGATGCCGAACCCGTCGGGCGTCGTGCCGTCGGGTAGGTTCTTGGCGGCGTGCACCATCCACCCCAACGAGATATCTGACAGGCGCGCTTCGTTTTCCGGATAGCTGCCGCCGATGTCCGAGTGGTTTCCGGCGAACCAGACCTGCTGCAGCCAATCCGGATATTCGTCAGGGCGCTGCGGCCCCTTGTTGTGCGATCCGCCCCACGGAACGCGCGCGAAGTCGGCGCGGTTCTCGTCGATCGACATGGCGTGGCGTGCGTACCAGATCGCGTTGTTCAGGTTCAGGTCGTAGAACCTCATCTTCGGCGAAGCGAGATGGAGCGTCTTGAGGAACGAATAGCCCGACAGACCGACGGCGTACTTCAGGTGGGTCGCGACGTATCCGATGGTCGCTGCGACCGCCGCGTCGGCGACAGTCCAAAGAAACGTGGGGAGGAAGGGAAACAGGAAGAACGACTGCAGGTAGCTCAAGGCGGCGATGACGACGGTGGTCGCCCCGACCAGAGCGGCTGAGAGCGCGTAGCTGCCGAGGGACGCGACCGTGTCGAACACCCCGATGAAGAACGGCACCGCGTTGGATGCGCCGCCGGCGTCGCTGCCGTACCGCTCGCGAAAGCGCCTCGCCAGCGCCTCGCGCTGCGGCAGATATTCCGTATCTCTAGGCGAACTAACGTGCTGATAGACCTTCTTCACCGCCTCACGCGCGATGCGGGTCGTCGTGCCGACGTCGCGTCTGAGCGGCGTACCATCGGCCATCGTCGTCGGCACCCCGCACTGCCCCAGGACGGCCGCGAGGCACCGGACGGTGTAGGCGCCGCGGCTGAAACCGAACAGGAAGATGCGGTCGCCGGGCTCCCACATCCGGATGATCGCGGCGTAGCAGTCGATGATGTTGGTTGTGATGCCGAGCCCCGTCGCCTGGCTGGCAACGTTATGCAACCAGCGGTAGGCGCGCGTGACGAACAGCGCCGCCCGGCGGCCGTGAACCGAGACCCGCGTCGTAGAAGGCAAGCTGCTCTCGCGGATCGATCGCGGTGTCGGGGCCGCAGCGGGTCGCCCGATAGAGCTTGTAGATGTTCGAGCGGTTCTCGTCCGGACGGAGGCCGCCGGCCTGACCGGTGCCGTCCGAGAAAATCAGGATGTTCTTGGGCATGCGACCTCACCGTCAGAGGGAGTGAAAGGGAACGAAGGGTTCTGCTATGCAGTCGAACAATTGGCGGCGCAGCTCTGTCAGCCGCACGCAGAATTCGGTGAAGTCGCGGTTCATCTCCACGACTAGGGTGCGGTGCTCGTCGATCATGGGGCCATCATCGCTGTGAGTCGGCCATGGTCGGCTTTGCTTGACATGACAAAAGCTAGGCCGCCGCGGACACGGTCACCTGAACATCTGGAAGACCGTTGTCATCCAGAATCTTCCGAACGTTCGCCCGGGCCGCGTCATCGGCCTTCGGTCCCATCATGACCTCGGTGATGTTAGCTTTCAGACGTGGCTGGGGAATCTCGACGCGCGGACGCGCTGGCGCGTTCTTGATCTCGATTTTCGGGTTCTTCAGGTCGTTAACGGCCAAAAGTCTGGTCTCGATCTGATGGGACCATTTGTCGGACTTCGTCGTCACGGAATTCCAGAGGATCTCAACGTACATGTAGGCTGCCATCAGATGCAGGAATGCCTCTTCGTCCTCCGCCTTAAGCAGCAGTCCCTGCTTGTGTGCCTGCTTTATCGTCTGCACCGCGCTGTCAACGATCGCGGCATGGCGGATCTTCGCCGCAGGCTCTCCGTACTCGACCTTCCCGAGGAAGGTCTCCTCCTCCGGCTTGTAGTCCTCCTTCTTCTCGAACCCGAAGAACTTCGGCCCGAGGCCTATCGCGACGCCCGTGCCGTCGCCGGCGTAGTCGGTCCACTGCCTGGAATCGTCCTTTTGGCCGAAGCTGGCGGAGTAGAATTCGAATCGGTTCCTGATCCTCGTGAACCCGACGTCTTCGACCAGGGGTTTGAGGAAGACCCGCACGTTGGCGTCCTCACGTTCTAGCGCGGCCTTCAGCAGCGCATGGGAGATCCCGAATCCGAAGGACAGTTCCTGATCGTCGTCCATGTGATAGACGCTAGTGAACCAGAAAGTTTCCGAAGCGATGATCCCGGCCAGCGCGGCCGTCGACGTGTAGTGGAAGAGTGGTCCAGTCGGAGCGCCCCGTTCGTTGCCCTTGGCCATGCGCTGCACGCTGGCGAAATTGAAGCGATCGGCAAGCTTCTCCGCGCGACGATGCATGATCCGGACGCCCCCTCAGGATGCCGCTTCTCACGGCGATGAAAAGATTTTGAGATTCACCCCAACCGACTGGCAAGCCGAATACGTTGAGATCACTAGATGGTAAAACTGCAATACGTGCGCCTTGGGCGGAGAAGATAAGAATTCTCGCTTAAGTGCAGATTTGGAGAGCATTCCGCCTGCGCAAACGAGCCAGATCTCGCGCTCGGCACCGGGCGATTGTTTGACCCGTGCGAGCATCTTGCGAAACGCCGCAGATCCGGGACCAGCTCGCGTCCGTTGTACGCGATCGGTCCTTTTCGCCTTGCCCTTTCCTTTGCTCAGCTTCCAAGGCTGATCGAACTTTGTCAGCGCTCCTGGAAGATCTTCCCCATCGCTCTTTAGAAAGGCGAGATTTTTAACTCCTTGTCCGCATACGTCGTAGAAATCCGCTGCGGAGACGCCAGGGTCGCCTGGCTTGTGTTTCGCCACGACGAAGACCGCTCGCGCGTTTGACGGATTGTCATCCACGCCGATGAAGTCGCCAGCCTCTGTTCCAAAGTCGTCGCAGACTAGGGCAGGAAAAGGGGCGCCGAACTCTGGTGTACCGCGCTTCTGCGTGAGAGCGTCGTCGATAACGCGGAAGAGAGAACCTTGCTGCCAGGTCGGGAGGTCCGCTCCCGTTGGAACGCCCTTCTCCGAAGTGACCCCGCCCAGTTGTTTGACTGGGGTAACAAGATCTAAAACGAGTCTTCCGGGACCATCGGTCTTCGCTAGATCGAGATCTAGCGCATAGAACGCGCCGTTGACGTAGGCATGTTGCAGGTCTGCAGTTATTATCCTGAACGGTTGAAGTTGGTTCAGGCGCTTAGCGAGCGAGACCTTTGCTTCCGACTTCGACTTGACCTGGCTTAGAGAAGGTGAAGTAAGCCAGTATTTGCGCTTCTTAACATCCCATTTGATCCAAACCTTCACATCTGCACCGTCGACCTTCAGCACGAAGCGAAAAGGAGCCGGCGCGGTAGGAGTCGCGTCTTTTTCGATATCCACACATAGTCCATCCGGATCGAACTTTGCATCGGTTCGCGTCGCCAGGCTGCTGAATTGCCCGGTCAATTCTAGCATATCGACCAGGATGTTAATCGGCGTGGTGTCGACTGGCGTGTCGGTCGGGGCGGCGAATCGCGACAATATCTGGGACCCGGGTCGCTTTGCTTTCAGAAGGCCATCGATTTCCGTGCACCAGTCGCGAAACTCAGATGCGGTCAGATCGGTGCCCGCACCGTCTCTGACACGACTGCGGGAGAATCCTACCGCTCGCCGCGTACCATCCGCCCACCCGCCCGCCCGCGTGACGACGTTCATGTGCTCGCCCATAAAAACGCCTGCCCGTTCCAAGGAGCGCGCAGATAGCGAGCGCGATCGAAGAGCCGAAGGTCCGAGATCGGTATTCTTGACCGCGAGAAACGAAACAGTGTTGTCGACGTCTTCGGGTAGTAGCGAGCGCAACTGCATGGGACGAAGACGACCAGTCAGCTCACCAAGTTCGTCGATCCACAGCCCGGCACTGTCGTAAAAATACAAGCGTCTGCCGATCAGGGCGTATATCGTCACCTCGAGCGAGGCCGCCTGAAAGAGATACTCCGCAAGAAAAGGAGATTGGTTCATCCGTAGCGTGACGTGATAGCGGCAGCTTCCTCCCGAAATACCGCGAGTTTGGTGCTGAAACCGGTCTTCCGCATCGAGTGCCTCGGAAACCGCAGTCTGAAATTTGTCTAGGTCAAACTGGTCGGAAACGTCATAGACGAGCGCAGACTGTGGAAACCGCAGATCTTCTGAGAGATCCGCATCGTCGAGATCGATTCGCGTGCGGAACTTTCCACTGACGTAATCCATCTGTGGCAGGGCAGCGACTAGGCCTCGGAGTACATCGTCGCCGTTGCGCAGCGGCGGTTTGCCTCCGTTCGCGACGCAGGCCTTGTCGTACGCGATAAAGCTTTCCCAATCACGATCGACGCCGTCGGAAGGCCTGGTCAGGACGCATGCCTCGGGCATCTTCGTTCCGAGAGGCGCAGACTGGCGCGTGAGCCGGCCGACTTGTTGTACCAGCATCCTCGTATTGCCGAAGGGCTCGTACAGCGCGAGCACCGAGCATCTTGGATCGTCGATACCCTCGACCAGCATAAATTGATGGAGCAAGAAACGCTCGGATCTTTGCCGCAGATCCGCCGGTACATCGGGCCGCATTTGCGCTCCCGGTCGTCCGGTCAGAGTGAAGTTGTTGTGCAGCGCCATAACCCCGTCGTTGCGCCCGGCCAAAACGGCCACGAACGCATGGTACAGATCGAGGACCGTATCCTCGCTTCCTGCCCGCACGATTACCTTGTACCCGGGATCGAGGCGACCGTTTGCGGCGAGTCGGTCCGTTTCGGCCACCACCTGAGCTGCGAACGTCGATGCATCATCCGACAGATTCATCTTCCGCACGTCTACGCCGCGGATTAGAGCGGCCGCAACAGCCTGCTCGAACGAGAGAAAATGAATGTAGCCTTCGTCGACATTAAACACCTTCAAATCGCCCCGGAAGGGCGTGGCGCTAAAGAGCACGGTCGGCACATTGAACTCGCGGACGACGGCAGCCCAAAGCGGTGCCGGCTCCCGATGTCCCTCGTCGAAGACGATCGTCCCGATCGTACCCCTCAGCAGGCTGATGTCGCGCGTAGCGTGGATCTGCTGCACGGCTTGAATGGTCGCGACCACGATAGTCCGCTGACCGCTAAATCCACGCAGTTTGTCGCCGAGTTGCCCAACTGAACCTGGCAGCGCCTGAAGGACTTGATCGGGGCGCCACTCCGGTCCAGCACCGATTGTGTCCCAAAACCGCGATCGGAATTCAGACATCAACTGTTCTACGAGTGCGGCGGATGGACAGACCACGAGGACGGGCTCTGACGCTGCCCGCATTGTAGCGAGGACAGCCATGACGCCGGTCTTCCCGGTGCCGGTGGGCATATGGATCAAACAGCCCCGTTTGCTGCCGGACGCGAAGTATGCCTCGCCGGTCAACACCGCATCACGCTGGTGCTTCCAAAGTGCAAGTTTCTTCAAATTCCGATCAGCCATAACAGAACACACACTATTTGCGCACTAGCACACCGACTGCTTGTCGACGGCCGAGTTATGAAAAAGGGACGCCCCACAGCCAAACCCAAATCCACCTATCAATATAGCGCGACGCGATCTATGCAACCTTGGGTTAGGTTATCCAGATTGATAGGCTGAGCATTTGCAGAGATGCTGGCGATACTGAGCCCTTCAGCGGAAGCGCCGACCGTGTCGTTAGTCGAGTTCGCTCAGATCGCTCTCGAACACTTTAGCGAAGACCCTGGCAGGTGAGAGACGCTTTTGCTCTTCGATCTGACGGGACTGGACCTGAACAGCAATCGGAAGCAGCTCGCCGCGCGAGATGGGTCGTTGTCGCTTTCGGGAGGCCGTGTTGTCACCTTGGGAAGGTCGCTTCGAATTCTATCGCGAAGCCAGGATCGCGACCTTCGACAGTGAAAGACGAGCGCAAGCGGTTCGCCACCTTCGTCAATGCGCAACCGTGAGACTGTCCCCCTACCGGCTTGTCGCTGTCCTCGCGGCGTTTCGCGCAGGAGGCGGGAGTGCACCTCCTGGAACGTAACTTCGGTGTGGCCGCTTGGTCAGCATTAGCCACTCTGACGCCGGTAGACGGTGGCGGAGAGAGTGGGACTCTCAACCATTCTCATGGGCGAAAGAGAACCGCCAGTTCACAGCGGCCTGCCGACTGCAGAAGCGTTAGTTCTGCAAACTGCCTGCAAACTAGAAAATTGACTAGCTGCCTTGCGGCGCAAAATATCAAGCTGTTTCAGCAAGATAAATGGCGCGCCCGGAACGATTCGAACGTCCGACCCTCAGATTCGTAGTCTGATGCTCTATCCAGCTGAGCTACGGGCGCGTTTTTCGCGGACAGTGCGGGCAGGGCCCGCAGGCAGCCTCCGGACAGCGCCGGAGGGGTGCGAAAGAGCGCTCTGACTAACCGCTCTTGTCCCGATTGGCAAGGTCCGGGATGGGGAGATTTTGTAGAGAAATGACGACTTCGCCCGGGTCATTCCGGGCTCGCGAAGCGAGAAGTGCGGAATCTCGACCCCAAACCTCTAGATTCCGGGTTCGGCGCTTCGCGCCGCCCCGGAATGACGCCGTTGCTCGGCCGCTGACCGACTTACGCCCGCGCCCGCTCGTTGCGGATGGAGAGCAGTTCCACGGGGCGGTCGGGGATGACGATCCGGAAGGTGGCGCCGATAGTGCCTTCGACCAGGTGGATGTCGCCGCCATGGGCGCGGACGAGCTCGGCGGCGATGGCCAAACCAAGCCCGCTGCCGCCGGGACGGCCCGATGTCTGGAACGCCTCGAACAGATGGTCCCGGGTCTTCTGGGGGACGCCGGGACCCGTGTCGGAGACCTCCAGGATGGCGACGGCGCCCTCGCGCTTGCCCGTGATCCGGATCTGCTGCGCGCCGCCGTCGCCGGAGGAATGACTTTCCAGCGCCTGGGCGGCGTTGCGGACGAGGTTGAGCAGCACGCGGAACAGCTGGTCGGGGTCGGCATCGACCGCGAGCCCGCGCTCGATCGCGGCGACCCAGGCGATCGAGGCATCGCTGGCAAGGCCGGCGGTCTCGCGCACCTCGAGCACGACAGGCTCGATCAGGATCATGCGGCGGTCGGGCGAGGCCTCCTGGGCGCGGCCGTAGGACAGCGTCGACTGGCAGAAGGCGATGGCGCGCTCGAGCGAACGCACGAGCTTGGGCGCAAAGCGCTGCACCCGCGGATCCGGCACGCTGGCAAGCTGGTCCGACAAAAGCTGCGCCGACGCCAGCAGATTGCGCAGATCGTGGTTGATCTTGGAGACGGCGAGGCCGAGGGCGGCAAGCCGACTCTTCTGATGCAGCATCGACATCAAATCGCGCTGCATGTCCGACAATTCGCGTTCGGCGACCCCGATCTCGTCGCTGCGCTGGCTCGGCACGATGATCCGCGCCGAGCTCTCGGGGTTTTCGTGGAAGCCGACCAGGCTCGCGGTGAGCCGCCGCATCGGCCGCACGAAGAGATAGTGGAGCGCGAGATAGACGAGGCCCGCGGTCAAGACCCCGATGATCAGCGCGACCACGACGACATTGCGGGAGAAGCGGTACATCGACTGCCGCAGCGGCAATTCGTCGGTCACGATCTCGACGAACTGGGCGTTGCCGACGCCGGGGCCGACGATGCGGATGGCCTGGTTGCCGGTCTCCAGCATCATCTGGATCGAGCCGGTGATCGCCTCCCATACGGTCATGTCGCGGAGATCAACGTCGTGCTCGATCGCGGCGGGCAGATTGTCGCTGGCGAGCAGCCGGCGCTGCTGGCCCATCTTGATGGCGACGGCGCGGGCATTGATGCTTTTCAGGATCTCGCGCGACAGCGAATCGGGAACCATGCCGAGCGGGGCGGCGTCGAGCACCAGCGCCGCCGTGTTGGCGGCGGCCACGCGGTCGTTCAGCCGGTTGACCCAGAAGTTGGCGATGGCGGGCACGTAGAGCAGGATGGCCGCGATCATCACCAGGGGGACCGTGAGCAGCAGCAGCTTGCCTGACAGCCCCAAGCCGGCAGGCCCGCGCGGCCGCATCGCCGGCGGGTCCCGCTGATCCGTATCCTGGATCGGCTGGAGGTCTGTCGCTGCCACGAAATTCGTCCTCACTGACTTGGCCCGACTGAGTTGGCCGGTGAACGATCTGGCGGAGGAAGGATGCGGCCCGCCCCCGGTCCGGTCAAATTACGGATCGCTAATCTCCCAAGGTGGGATGTAGGCGCTGATAAGGCGAGTCGCCACCTCAACGATTAAAAACCCCGCACAATCAGCGATATTCAGCGCAATCCTGCGCTCTCGCGGCGTTGACGAAAAGGGAGCGCTCGCATATAAGCCGCCCGAATTGTCCGCGATGACCCGGTGTGACGCCGGGAGCGGCTCTCTTGGGGCCGAAAAAGGGCCCGTTTTGGGCCGCATCGTTGGGACTTTACCATCAATTCTACAGGCAAATTGCCCGGTCAGCGGAGAAAAACCCGTGAAGCGGACTTATCAACCCAGCAAACTGGTGCGCAAGCGCCGTCACGGTTTCCGTGCCCGTCTCGCCACTGCCGGCGGCCGCAAGGTTCTCGCCGCCCGCCGCGCCCGCGGCCGCAAGCGTCTGAGCGCCTGAGCCAGACCCCCTTTTTGGGATTTCATCATGGATCGGCTGAGGCAGCGGGCGGATTTCCTCGCCGTTGCCAATGGCGCGCGGGTGAATAGTCCCGCGTTCGTCCTGCAAAGCCGCCCCCGCGACGACAGCGGCCCGATCAGAATCGGCTTCACCGTCACCAAAAAGAACGGCAACGCCCCCGAGCGCAATCGCATCCGGCGCCGGCTTCGCGAACTCGTGAAGCGGCTCGAGCCGGTGTTAATGCAGCCCCATCATGATTATGTGCTGGTCGGCCGAAGGGACGCGTTGTCGCGCCCCTTCGCCACCATGCTCGACGATCTGCGCATAGCGTTCTCGAAGCCCGCGCGGCATACGGCCAAGGAACAGTCAAAGGGACGCGGCCAGAGGCCCGGCACCGCTCCTGCTGCCAGCCGCAAAACGGATTGATGACGAGACATTAGATGATGACCGACAATCGCAATACCATCCTCGCCGTCATTCTATCGGGCCTCGTGCTGATCGCCTGGCAGTATTTCTACAACGTGCCGGCGATGGAGAAGCAGCGCGCCCAGCAGCAGGCGCAGGCCGAGCTTCAGAAGACCACGCCGCAGCCGACGGCCTCCGCGACGCCGGGGGCCACGCCGCAATCCGGCGGTGCCGCGCAGCCGTCAACGCCGGCAGCAGGCCAGCAAGCCCAGCCGGTCGTCGCCCGCGACGCCGCGATTGCGGCCAGCCCGCGCGTGAAGATCGACACGCCGCGGATCGCCGGCAGCATCTCGCTGAAGGGCGGCCGCATCGACGATGTCGCGCTGGTGCAGTATCGCGAAACGGTCGATCCGAAGTCGCCGCCGATCGTCCTGTATTCGCCCTCGGGCACCGCTGAGCCCTATTACGCCGAGTTCGGCTGGGTGCCGGCCACGGGCGTGACGGCGAAACTGCCGGACGCGCAGACCCTCTGGCAGCAGGACGGCAGCGGCAGCCTGACACCGACGACGCCGGCGGTGCTGAAATGGGACAATGGCGAGGGCCTCACCTTCCGCCGCACCATCTCGGTCGACGACCACTATCTCTTCACCATCAAGGACGAGGTGAGCAATGTCGGCAACGCGCCGGTCACGCTCTATCCGTTCGCGCTGATCTCGCGTCACGGCACGCCGCAGGTTTCCGGCTACTACATCCTGCACGAAGGCCTGATCGGCTATCTCGATGGCTTGCAGGAATACGCCTACAAGAAGATCGACGAAGCCAAGTCGGTGAACTTCAAGGCAACCAATGGCTGGCTCGGCATGACCGACAAGTACTGGGCCTCGGCGCTGCTGCCGGACACCAGTGCCCAGCTCCAGGCGCGCTTCTCGTCGAACCCGGTCGGCAACGTCCACACCTACCAGACCGACTATCTGCTCGATCCCGTCACCGTCGCGATCGGCGGCAGTGCGACGGCGAACGCGCGGCTGTTTGCCGGCGCCAAGGAAGCCGGCGTGGTCGGCATCAACTTCCCGCTCGCCGGCCACGGCGGCTACAACAAGGAACTCAACCTCAACCATTTCGACCTGTTGATCGACTGGGGCTGGTTCTACTTCATCACCAAGCCGATGTTCCTCGGCCTCGACTTCTTCTACCGCTTCTTCGGCAATTTCGGCATCTCGATCCTGCTCGTGACCGTGATCGTGAAGCTCTTGTTCTTCCCGTTGGCGAACAAGTCCTACGCCTCGATGGCGAAGATGAAGTCGATCCAGCCGCAGCTTCAGGCGCTGAAGGAGCGCTACCCTGACGACAAGGTGAAGCAGCAGCAGGAGATGATGGAGATCTACCGCAAGGAGAAGATCAATCCGGTCGCCGGCTGTCTTCCCGTCGTGATCCAGATCCCGGTGTTCTTCTCGCTCTACAAGGTGCTGTTCGTCACCATCGAGATGCGGCAGGCGCCGTTCTACGGCTGGATCAAGGATCTCTCCGCGCCGGATCCGACCAATCTGTTCAACCTGTTCGGGCTGATCCCGCTCGATCCGACCACGATTCCGGTGTTCGGCCACTACCTCGCGCTCGGCATCTGGCCGATCATCATGGGCATCACGATGTGGTTCCAGATGAAGCTGAACCCGACGCCGCCGGATCCGACCCAGCAGATGATCTTCAACTGGATGCCGCTGATCTTCACCTTCATGCTGGCGGGTTTCCCGGCGGGCCTCGTGATCTACTGGGCCTGGAACAACACGCTCTCGGTGCTCCAGCAGAGCTTCATCATGCGCCGCAACGGCGTGAAGGTGGAGCTGTTCGACAATCTCAAGGCGACGTTCGCGAGGAAGGCGACGTAAGTCACCCACTCCGTCATTCCGGGATGGTGCAGCACCAGACCCGGAATCTCGAGATTTCGGATTCGATGCTTCGCATCGCTCCGGAATGACCGCGAAACAAAGAGCTTCGCATGACCGACGACAAAGATGCGAAGCTGATCGAGGCCGGGCGAAAGCTGTTCGCGCGCGACTGGCAGTTCATCTGGGCCTCGCCCTCGATCCAGACGCTGCCGCCGATGGACGGGGTGGAGATCGCCTTTGCCGGCCGCTCCAATGTCGGCAAGTCGAGCCTGATCAACGCGCTCACCGGTCGCAACGCGCTGGCGCGCACCTCGCACACGCCGGGCCGCACCCAGGAGCTGATCTTCTTCGAGGTCCCCGGAAAGAAAGACCTGCGCCTCGTCGACATGCCCGGCTATGGCTACGCCAAGGCACCGAAGAGCCAGGTCGCGTCCTGGACCGAGCTGATTCATAAATTCCTGCTGGGGCGCGCCAGCCTCGCGCGCGTCTATGTGCTGATCGACGCGCGGCACGGCCTGAAGGACGTCGATCTCGAGATCCTCGGGACGCTCGACCGCTCCGCCGTCAGCTACCAGATCGTGCTGACCAAGGCCGACCAGGTGAAGCCCTCCGAGCTTGCCTCGCGCATTGCCGAGACCGAGGCCGCGCTGGCCAAGCATCCGGCCGCGTTCCCGAACGTGCTCGCGACCTCGTCGCGGAGCGCGACGGGCATGGCCGAGCTGCGCGCCGCGATGGCGAAGCTGCTGGAAGAGCGGAGCTCGTGATGGCCGCGCATCGCCTGTTGATTGGGCTTGCCGGCTTGATGGGCGCCGCCGGCGTCGCGCTGGCCGCCGCCTCCGCCCATGGCGGCGACGCGAGCCGGCTTGCCTCCGCCAGCGCCATGCTGCTGTTTCATGCAACTGCCATACTTGCGACGGTCGCGCTGCTCGCGCGCGGCCTTCTGCACGGCGGAATTGGCCTCATTGCCGCGTGCGGCTTCGTAGGCGGCGCCGCGCTGTTCGCGGGCGATCTCACCTTGCGGCAATTTGCCGGGCACTCGCTGTTTCCCTACGCGGCGCCGACCGGTGGGACGGTGATGATCTTGAGCTGGCTGGCGGTGACGCTGGCGGCCGTGGTGGCGCAGAAATAGCGCTCGATCTTCCCCTCCCCTGGAGGGTAAGAACCAACACCCACTTTGCGCTGCCCCCGCCAATCGGATAGAACGCGGCCCGACAGTCCCGCCAGCGAGATCCGCCTCATGACCGACATCTCCCCGCTCGACCAGGCCCGCATCCTGTCCGAAGCGCTGCCGCACATGCAGCAGTATGACGAGGAAACCATCGTCATCAAATATGGCGGCCATGCCATGGGCGACGAGGAGACCGCGAAGAACTTTGCCCGCGACATCGTGCTGCTGGAGCAGACCGCGATCAACCCGGTGGTCGTGCATGGCGGCGGGCCGCAGATCGCGACCATGCTCAAGCGCCTCGGCATCCAGTCGGAATTCGCCGCCGGCCTGCGCATCACCGATGCCGCGACCATCGAGATCGTGGAGATGGTGCTGGCCGGCTCCGTCAACAAGCAGATCGTCGGCTATATCAACGAGGCCGGCGGCAAGGCCGTGGGACTATCCGGCAAGGACGCCAACATGGTGAAGGCGTCGAAGACGACGCGCACCATCGTCGATCCGGGCTCGAACATCGAGAAGGCGATCGATCTCGGCTTCGTCGGCGACCCCGAGAAGGTCGACCTCACGCTGCTCAACCAGCTGATCGGCTACGAGCTGATTCCGGTGCTGGCGCCGCTCGCAACCTCCAAGGAAGGCCAGACGCTGAACGTCAACGCCGACACCTTTGCCGGTGCCGTCGCGGGCGCGCTGAAGGCCAAGCGCCTGTTGCTGCTCACCGACGTGCCGGGTGTGCTCGACAAGTCGAAGAAGCTGATCCCGCAATTGTCCGTGAAAGACGCGCGAAAACTGATCGCCGACGGCACCATTTCCGGCGGCATGATCCCCAAGGTCGAGACCTGCATCTACGCGCTCGAACAGGGCGTCGAGGGCGTCGTCATCATCGACGGCAAGATGCAGCACGCGGTGCTGCTGGAGCTGTTCACCAACCAGGGCACGGGAACGCTGATACATAAGTGAGGCGCGAGCGAACAAAGAGCGGCGTCATGGCCGGGCAACAGCGCGAAGCGCGTCTTCGCGAAAATGTCCCGGCCATCCACGATCTTTCGCCCCGCGCCAAGAACGTGGATGCCCGGGACAAGCCCGGGCATGACGAGCCGAGAGAGCGACGGCATCGTCGCTCGGTCGTGACCCGTTTCCTGATGACGCTGCCGGCTGCGGCCGTGTCATTCGTCTTCTCCTCCGCCCCCGCCTTCGCCGACCTCAAGATCTGCAACCGCATGTCCTATGTCGTCGAGGCCGCGATCGGCATCGACGACAAGGCGGCGACCGCGACGCGCGGCTGGTTCAGGATCGATCCCGCCACCTGCCGCGTGGTGGTGCAGGGCACGCTGACCGCCGACCGCATCCTGCTCAATGCTCGCGCGCTCGGCGTCTATGGCGCCTCGCCGATCCCGCAGAACGGCAACGACATGCTGTGCGTCGCCCAGGACAATTTCGTCATTGCGGCCGCGCGGCAATGCCGCAGCGGCCAGACGCAAGTCCCCTTCACGCAGGTGACGCCGACGCAAGGCGACGACGGCAACCTGGTGACGTATCTCGCCGAGGATTCCGAATATGACGACGAGCAGGCGCGCCTCGCCGGCATCCAGCGGCTGCTGGTGATCATCGGTTATGACGTCGGGGCGATCGACGGTGTCGACGGACCGAAGACGCAAGCAGCGCTGGCTGCGTTCCTGAAGAGCCGCGGGCTCCCGTCCGACGCCGTGTCGTCGCCAAATTTCTTCAAGACCATGGTCGACGCGACGCAGACGCCGTCGCCGAGCGGCCTGACCTGGTGCAACGACACCCCGCACAAGGTGATGGCGGCGATCGCCACCGACGACGGCAAGTCGGTGACGAGCCGCGGCTGGTACCGCATCGACCCCGGCAAGTGCCTGCACCCCGACGTGAGCGGCCAGCCGAAGCAGATCTTCAGCTTCGCGGAAGCCGTCGACGCCGACAACCGCGCCGTCAAGCTGAAGGACAAGCCACTGAACTGGGGCGGCGAGAAGCAGCTCTGCACGCGCGAGACCAAGTTCGAGACCGTTGAGCAGACCGATTGCGGCGCGCGCGGGTTTGCGGCGACGGGTTTTGGCGCGGTCGACATGTCGAGCGGCGGCAGGACGCTGCGGTTTGCGATGCCGTGATGTGATGATGGCGCTACACATTGCGCCGTCGTCCTGGCGAAAGCCAGGACCCATTGCCCCAGGGTTTAGCGAAGAACGACGACCAGATTGCCCCAATGATCGGTCACGGAGTATGGGTCCTGGCTTTCGTCAGGACGACGATTGAGGGCGGGGCCGCGGCCTCGGTCAACGGATAGAGAGTTGCAATGAACCCACCCCGCGCCTTCACCCATGTCGACACCTGGGTGTTCGACCTCGACAACACGCTCTACCCGCATCATGTCAATCTGTGGCAGCAGGTCGATGCGCGGATCGGCGAGTTCGTGTGCAACTGGCTGAACGTCAGCCCTGAGGAAGCGCGCCATATCCAGAAGGACTACTACCGACGCTTCGGCACCACCATGCGCGGCATGATGACCCTGCACGGCGTGCGTGCCGACGACTATCTCGCCTATGTGCACAAGATCGACCATTCGCCGCTGGAGCCGAATCCGGCGCTCGGCGCGGCCATCGCAAAACTGCCGGGACGCAAGCTGATCCTGACCAACGGCTCGGTCGACCATGTCGGTGCGGTGCTGGCGCGGCTCGGCCTCGCCACCCATTTCGACGGCGTGTTCGACATCATCGCGGCCGAGTTCGAGCCCAAGCCGGCCCCGCAGACCTACCGGAAATTCCTCGGCGACCATGCCGTCGATCCCGCCCGCGCCGCGATGTTCGAGGACCTCGCCCGCAACCTCACCGTCCCGCACGAGCTCGGCATGACCACCGTGCTGGTGGTGCCCGACGGCACCAAGGAAGTGGTGCGCGAGGACTGGGAACTGGAGGGCCGCGACGCCGCCCATGTCGACCACGTCACGGATGATCTGGCGGGGTTTTTGGCGGGGTTGTCGCCTCACTGACCGCCGTCGTCCTGGCGAAAGCCAGGACCCATGACCCCAGGGAGAGGTTGCGGCGCGAGACTGACAACCACGAGTCGTCGTTAAACTCCTCCCTGGGGTAATGGGTCCTGGATCGCCGCTCCGCTTCGCTGCGCTGGTCCAGGACGACGGTGGGGGATGGAGGACGACAGCGGAGTATGCCTTGACTCTCCCCTGCCAAATCCCGAAAAAGCGCCCCAATCCGTCAAAATTCCCGTTCCGAAGAGGAAATCCCGATGTCCCTGTCCGCCCTCGAATCCACCATCAACAGCGCCTTCGACGCGCGTGACGGCATCTCGACCTCGACCAAGGGCGAGGTGCGCGAGGCCGTGGACCAGGTGCTGGAGACTCTGGACAAGGGCGAGGCACGCGTTGCCGAGCGCGGGGCCGACGGCAAGTGGAAGGTCAATCAGTGGCTGAAGAAGGCCGTGCTGCTGTCCTTCCGCCTCAACGACATGGGCGTCATTCCCGGTGGTCCGGGCCAGGCGACCTGGTGGGACAAGGTGCCCTCGAAGTTCGAGGGCTGGGGCGAGAACCGTTTTCGCGATGCCGGCTTTCGCGCGGTGCCGGGCGCGGTGGTGCGCCGCTCGGCCTTCATCGCCAAGAACGTCGTGCTGATGCCGTCCTTCGTCAATCTCGGCGCCTACGTCGATGAGAGCACGATGGTCGACACCTGGGCCACCGTCGGCTCCTGCGCGCAGATCGGCAAGCGCGTGCACATCTCCGGCGGCGCCGGCATCGGCGGCGTGCTCGAGCCGCTCCAGGCCGAGCCCGTGATCATCGAGGACGATTGCTTCATCGGCGCGCGCTCCGAGGTCGCCGAAGGCGTGATCGTGCGCAAGGGCGCGGTGCTGGCCATGGGCGTGTTCCTGGGCGCCTCGACCAAGATCGTCGACCGCGACACCGGCGAGGTCTTCATCGGCGAAGTGCCTGAATATTCGGTCGTGGTGCCCGGCGCGCTGCCCGGCAAGCCGATGAAGAACGGCCATATCGGCCCGAGCACCGCCTGCGCCGTGATCGTCAAGCGCGTCGACGAGCGCACGCGGTCGAAGACCAGCATCAACGAGCTGCTGCGGGATTAAGGCTCTCTCCTCCCCCTCTCCCCGTTCTTACGGGGAGAGGGTTGGGGTGAGGGGCCTCTCTCCACGGATGAGATTGCCGTGAGACCTGTACCCCCTCCCCCGGATCGCTCCGGACGATGCTTCGCATCGCCGAGGCGATCCGACCTCTCCCCGCAGGCGGGGAGAGGTGAAGAGCCCCTTGCGGCACCTATCGAACCCTCCCTCCCTCCATCGCGACCAATTCCCGGACGGCCTGCGCCGCCCGGAACCTTCGCCATGGACTGGACCTGGTACCTCTTCCGCTTCGACGGCCGCATCAACCGCGCCCTGCTATGGCAGGCGCTGCTGATCGTTGCGCTGCTGGCGGGCTTGCTGGAGATCGTCGGTCAGGTCATCGGGATCCTCGGAGGGACCAGATCCACCTTGAAGCTCGCCATCGACCTCGATTTCGACTTCGGTCTCGACGACCTGTTCAAGCTGGTCGATCCCCGAGCCTCCCGCTCGCTGGCATCCGCCGATCGCGCGACCTCGATCCTCAAGGCGTCCGGCATGGCGCTGTTCTTCTGGATTTATCTCGCGACTACGATCAAGCGGCTGCACGATCGCGACAGGAGCGGCTGGTGGATCGTTCCGTTCTTCGTCGTGCCCGGCCTGTTCAGCCAGTTCGCGGACCTGCTGCCCAACTCAAACTGGATGCTTCCGTTCAGCCTGGCGGTTTCGATCCTGTGGCTGTGGGGCCTCGTCGAAATGTTCTGCCGGCCCGGCACCTCGGGCCACAACCGGTTCGGCCCCGATCCGCTGGCCGACTTCGAGGACAGCTCCGCCGCGTCCCCTGCGCAAGGCTGGGACCAGAGCCGCGAGATCGAAATTGTCCCGCCCAACGCTAGCCCACCCGGCGGCATGCATGTTAAGCGGGGCGCATGACCGATGCTCTCTCGATTGCCCGCGATCTCATCCGCTGCCCCTCGGTAACCCCGGCCGATGCCGGCGCACTCGGGGTGCTTGAAAACGCCCTCAACGCCGCCGGCTTCACCTGCCACCGCGTGACGTTCAGCGAGCCCGGCACCGCCGACGTCGACAATCTCTATGCGCGGATCGGCAGCGAAGGGCCGCACATCACCTTCGCCGGCCACACCGACGTGGTGCCGGCTGGCGACGAGAGCGCCTGGAGCGTCGGCGCATTCTCCGGCGAGGTGAAGGACGGTTTTCTGCACGGCCGCGGCGCGGTCGACATGAAGGGCGGCATCGCCTGCTCGGTCGCAGCCGTGCTGGAGCATCTCGCCGCCAACGGCGGCAAGCCGCGCGGCGACGGCACGGGTTCGATCTCGTTCCTGATCACCGGCGACGAGGAAGACGTCTCCATCAACGGCACCATCAAACTTCTGAAGTGGGCCGCCGAGCGCGGCGAAACATTCGATCATTGCGTGCTGGGCGAGCCCTCCAATGTCGAGACGCTCGGCGACACCATCAAGGTCGGCCGACGCGGCTCGCAATCCGGCACGCTGTATGTCGACGGCGTGCAGGGCCATGTCGCCTATCCGCACCGCGCCTCCAATCCGGTGCCGGACATTTCGCGATTGATCGTGGCGATCTCCGACGAGCCGCTCGACCACGGCAGCGCGCAGTTCCAGGCGTCCAACCTCGAATTCACCTCGGTCGACGTCGGCAACAAGGCCAACAACGTCATCCCCGGCGAGGCCCGCGCAAAATTCAACATCCGCTACAACGACAACCACACCCAGGCGAGCCTGCGCGAGCTGGTCGAAACACGGCTGGCAAAAGCCTGCGGCAACCGCATCAAGGCCCGCATCGTCTGGGAGCCGTCGAACTCGAACGTGTTCGTGACCAAGCCCGGCCCGTTCACCGATCTCGCGGTGTCCGCGATCGAGGAGATCACGGGGCGGAAGCCGGAGCTGTCGACGAGCGGCGGCACCTCGGACGCGCGCTTCATCTCCAGCTATTGCCCGGTGATCGAGTTCGGTCTGGTGGGACAGACCATGCACCAGGTCGACGAGCGCGTGCCGGTGAAGGATCTGGAGAAGCTGACGCAGGTGTATCGGGGGATACTGACGCGGTATTTTGGGTGAGGCGATAGCGCCTCCTGGAATTCCGCTGTCATCGCCCGCGAAAGCGGGCGATCCAGTATTCCAGAGACAGCCGTGATTGAACCGAGAGGCCGCGGCGTACTGGATTCCCCGCCTTCGCGGGGAATGACAGTGGCGGGTGTCGCGAGAGTTTCCCGCCTCCCGTCTCTCTAATAATCTACCTTCACCAGATACAGCCCGTCCGGCGGCGCGACGATGCCGCAGGCGGCGCGGTTGCGGGCCGCCAGCGCTGCGGAAAGGTCGTCCGCGGTCCAGCGGCCTTCGCCGACCCAGACCAGCGATCCCACCATCGAGCGCACCTGGCTGTGCAGGAACGAGCGCGCCGAGGTGATGATGGTGATCTCGCGCCCGTCGCGCAGCACGTCGAGTTGGTCGAGCGTCTTCTCCGGCGACTTGGCCTGGCACTCGGTGTCGCGGAAGGTGGTGAAATCATGCTTGCCGAGCAGGCGCCGCGCGGCCGCATGCATCGCATCGCTATCGAGCCGGCGCGGTACGCGCCAGGCGTGGCCGATGTCGAGCGCGAGATTGGCGCGGGTGTTGACGATGCGGTAGCGATAGTGGCGCTTCACGGCCGAGAAGCGCGCTTCAAAAGTATCGGGTACGATCTCGGCCTCGAGCACCGCGATCGGATGCGGCCGCAGATGCGCATTGAGCCCGTCGCGAAAGCGGCCCGGCGGAAACTGCTTCTCGATATCGACATGCGCGACCTGACCGCGCGCATGCACGCCGGCATCGGTGCGACCCGCGCCATGCACCCGCAGATCCGCACCGGTCATCGCCTTCACCGCCGCTTCCAGTGCGCCCTGCACCGACGGCAGCGTATCCTGCACCTGCCAGCCGAAGAACGGCGCGCCGTCATATTCGATGGTGAGCTTGTAGCGGGGCATCGTTTCCAATTCTGCCGTCATCGCCCGGCTTGACCGGGCGATCCAGTACGCCGCGGCCTATCCGTTCGACCGAGAAGCCTCGGCGTACTGGATACCCCGCCTTCGCGGGGTATGACAGTGTCAGGTGAATTTGGCGCCCGCCTTCAGCGGCACACCACGCAAGAAGTCCGTAGCCTGCATCCGCGCCTTGCCTTCGCGCTGCAGCTCGATGATGCGGATCGCGCCCTCGCCGCAGGCGATGGTGAGCTGGTCGTCGAGCACCTCGCCCGGCGCGCCCGAGCCCTTGGCGAGCTCGCAGCGCAGGATTTTGACGCGCGCGTTCTCGCTGACGCCTGCGAGCTCGGCCCAGGCGCCGGGGAACGGCGACAGGCCGTGGATGTGGCGCAGCACCGCCCGTGCGGGCTTGGTCCAGTCGATCCGCGCCTCAGCCTTGTCGATCTTGGCCGCATAGGTGACGCCGTCCTCGCTCTGCTTCTTGAGCTGGAGCCCCCCGCGGTCGAGCGCGGCCATGGCGCGGACCATCAGGTCGGCGCCGAGGCGCGAGAGACGATCGTGCAGGTCGGCCGCGGTCATGGTGTCCGTGATCGCCAGCCGCTCGGCCATGGCGACATCGCCGGTGTCGAGGCCGACATCCATCTTCATCACCATCACGCCGCTTTCGGCATCATCAGCCATAATCGCGCGGTTGATCGGCGCGGCGCCGCGCCAGCGCGGCAGGAGCGAGGCGTGCAGATTGTAGCAGCCGAGCTTTGGCGCATCGAGGATGGCCTGCGGCAGGATCATGCCGTAGGCGACGACGACGGCGGCATCGGCGTCAAAGGCGCGAAATTCTTCCAGCGCCTCCTCTGTCTTCAGCGTCTTCGGCGTCAGCACGGGAACGCCGAGTCTACGCGCGGCTTCCTCGACCGGGGTCGGCTGCAATTGCAGGCCGCGCCGCCCGCCCGGCTTCGGCGCGCGGGTATAGACGGCCACGATCTCATGGCCGTGCGCGACGAGCTCGAGCAGCGTCGGCACGGAGAAATCGGGCGTGCCCATGAAGATCAGGCGAAGGGGCATCGGAAAAACCTGCGAGGAACGTGATCCAATTTCGGTCATTCCGGGGCGGCTCGAAGAGCCGAACCCGGAATCTCGAGATTCTCAGGTGCGCAATTGCGCACCATAGTTCGATGCTGCGCATCGCCCCGGAATGACGGAGAACCTCACTCCGCGCGCTTGGCGGCTTTCTCGAACTTCTTCAGCACGCGGTCGCGCTTCAGCTTCGACAGATAGTCGACGAACAACACGCCGTTGAGGTGGTCGATCTCGTGCTGGATGCAGGTGGCGTAGAGGCCTTCGGCGTCCTCCTCGTGCACCTTGCCGTCGAGATCGGTGAAGCGCACGCGCACCTTCGCAGGCCGCTCGACCTCCTCGTAATATTCGGGGATCGACAGGCAGCCTTCCTCGTAGACCGACAATTCCTCGGACGAGGCGATGACTTCCGGATTGATGAAGACGCGCGGCTCCGGCTTGGTCTCGCCGTTCTCGTCGCGCTTGGCGAGGTCCATGGTGATCAGCCGCAGCGGCTGGGCGATCTGGATCGCCGCCAACCCGATGCCGGGCGCGTCGTACATGGTCTCGAACATGTCGTCGGCAAGCTTGCGGATCTCCGTCGTGACCTTCTCGATCGGCTTGGAGACCAGACGCAGCTGCTTGTCGGGCAGGATGATGATTTCTCTGAGGGCCATGGCGGGCGATTTAAGCCGGGCGCGACAAGCGGTCAATGAGGCCCGGAACGCGTTAACGATCCGCTAACCATAAAACTTCAGCTTTCGTTAACCATAAAAATTAACGGGGCATTTACCATAAATGTTCGCTATTCGTTCGTGTCGGCAGCCGAATCGGCTAGAAGGACAGGCATGAACGAGATCATTTTCGTGGCTGGCGACTGGCCGGTGCGCACGATCGACGCGCTGATCGGCTTCGGCGTCCTGGTCCTCATCCTGCTGGTTGTGATCGCCGTGGTCATTGCACGCTCGGGGCGGCGCGGGGCGGAACTCGCGATGGCGAATGCCATCCGCGCCGACGAGCTCGAGGAGCGCATCAGCCAGATGCTGCACGCCCAGAGCGAGGCTTCGGGCCGGGTCGATGCCATGACCCAGGCGCTGGCCGGCCGCCAGGCCGAGATGGCACGGGCGGTCAACGAGCGGCTGGATTCGGTGACCCATCGCGTCGGCCAGTCCATGGAGCACTCGACCCGCAACACCATGGAGAGCCTGCACGCCCTGCACGAGCGGCTCGGCATCATCGACAACGCGCACAAGAACCTCACCGACCTCACCACGCAGGTGACGACCTTGCGCGACGTGCTCGCCAACAAGCAGTCGCGCGGCGCCTTCGGCCAGGCCCGGATGGAGGCGATCGTCCAGGACGGCTTGCCGAAGGGCGCCTACGAGTTCCAGTTCACGCTCTCGACCGGCAAGCGGCCGGACTGCGTCGTGTTCCTGCCCGACCAGCGCCCGCTCTGCATCGACGCGAAGTTTCCGCTCGAGGCGATGACCGCGCTGCACGATGCCCGCACCGACGAGGAGAAGCGCATCGCCACGCAGCGGCTGCGCGGCGACGTGATGAAGCATGTCAGCGACATCGCGGAAAAATATCTCGTCACCGGCGAGACCCAGGAGATGGCGCTGATGTTCGTGCCGTCGGAATCGGTCTACGCCGAGATCCATGACGGCTTCGACGACGTGATCCAGAAGGCCTATCGCGCCCGCGTCGTGCTGGTGTCGCCCTCGCTGCTGATGCTGGCGATCCAGGTGATGCAGCAGATCATGAAGGACGCGCGCATGCGCGATGCCGCCGACCAGATCCGCACCGAGGTCATCAAGCTCGGCGACGATCTCGGCCGCCTGCGCGACCGCGTGCTGAAGCTCCAGAAGCATTTTGCCGACGTGAACGAGGACGTCCGCCAGGTGCTGATCTCCGCCGACAAGATCGAGAAGCGCGCGGGGCGGATCGAGGAGCTGGATTTCAGCAAGGCGGACGCGCCCGCGGAGGGCCCGCACCTGGTGGCGACGGGCGCGGCCGAGTTGTTCCCGAGGAAGCTCCAGGCGGGGGAGTAGATTTTTTAGCACACTGTCATGCCCCGCGAAGGCGGGGCATCCAGTACGCCGTGACAGTCGTTGTTGAGCCGAAACGCCGCGGAGTACTGGATCGTCCGCCTTCGCGGACGATGACACCGGTGAGATGGTCTGTATGGGCGCACACCATTACTATGTGTATATCCTCGCCAGCAAGATCGGCGGCACGCTCTATATCGGCGTGACGAATGATCTCATCCGCCGCGTGGCGGAGCACAAGTCAAAGCTGATCGAGAGTTTCACAGAGAAATATGACGTCGCGAGGCTTGTCTATTTCGAGCAATTCGACGACCCCGAGAATGCGATCAAACGAGAGAAGCGGCTCAAGAAGTGGAACAGGGCCTGGAAGATCCGCTTGATCGAGCAGCACAACCCGAATTGGGATGATCTCTATCCTGAGATAGCCGGACCACCATGACACCGTCATGCCCCGTAACTGTCATGCCCCGCGAAGGCGGGGCATCCAGTATTCCGCGGCGGTCGTGAATGAACCGGGACGCCCGTGAGTACTGGATCGTCCGCCTTCGCGGACGATGACGCCGAGGATGTTGGAGGCTCTCCCGCCTCACGGCTACCGCGAGAGTCTTTTCCCCCAGAATCTGCTAACACCTCCCCATGACCGCACCCGACGCGACCACCGGAACCGTCCAAACCAGCGCTGACGCCCCCGCCGCCTCCTGGCGCGACAGCCTTGCCGTGTACCTGCAACCGCGGGTGCTGATCGTGCTGTTTCTCGGCTTCTCGTCCGGCCTGCCGCTGGCGCTGTCGGGCTCGACGCTGCTGGTGTGGATGCGCGAGGCCGGGGTCGATCTCGGGACCATCGGGCTGTTTGCGCTGGTCGGTACGCCCTACACGCTAAAATTTTTGTGGGCGCCGCTGGTGGACGCGCTGCATGTGCCGCTGTTCACGCGCGCGTTCGGACGGCGCCGCGGCTGGCTGCTGTTCTCGCAGCTGCTGCTGATCATCGCCATCCTGCTGCTGGCGCTGACCGATCCCGCGCGCTCGCCGTTCTACGTCGCGCTCGGCGCGTTGCTGGTGGCGACGACGTCCTCGACGCAGGACATCGTGGTCGACGCCTTCCGCGTCGAGAGCCTGCCGGAGAGCGAGCAGGCCGCCGGCATGGCGTCCTATGTCGCGGCCTATCGCATCGGCATGCTGGTCTCGACCGCGGGCGCGCTGTTCATCGTCTCCGGTTTCGAGAGCACCGGCATTTCGCGCACATCGGCCTGGATGTGGGGCTATGTGGTGATGGCGGCGATGGTGCTGATCGGCACGATCACCGCGCTGGCCGCGACCGAGCCCGAGCAGTCGGTGCGGGCGGAAGCCGCAACGCAGGCCGATACGGCGTTCGCGCGCGTGCTGCACGCGGCGATCGGCGCGTTCTCGGAATTCCTGGCGCGCAAGGACGCGCTCGCCGCGCTTGCCTTCGTCGTGCTGTTCAAGTTCACCGACGCCTTCTCCGGCACCATGACGGCGCCGTTCGTGATCGACCTCGGCTTCTCCCGCAACGATTATGCGGCGATCGTGAAGGGCGTCGGCCTTGCGGCGACGCTAATCGGCGGCTTTGCCGGCGGCTTCCTTGCCCGACGCTACCCGCTGGCGACGTGCTTGTGGATCGGCGGCGTGGTGCAGGCGCTCGCCAACCTCTCCTTCTCCTGGCTGGCCTTCGTCGGCACCAGCCAATGGGCGCTCGCCTTCGCCATCACAGCTGAGAATTTCACCAGCGCCATCGGCACCGTGATCTTCGTCGCCTACCTCTCCGCGCTGTGCCAGAACCCGCTGCACACGGCGACACAATACGCGCTGCTGACCGCGCTCGCCGCAGTGGGACGCACCTATCTGTCGTCGGTGGCCGGCTATGTCGCCAAGGCGACCGGCTGGCCGCTGTTCTTCGTGATCTGCGTGCTGGTGGCGATCCCGAGCCTGGTCCTGCTGACATGGCTGCAGAAGCGCGGGCATTTCGAAGAGCTGGGGCCGGTAAGGGTGTGACCACCACTGCTGTCATGCTCCGCGAAGGCGGGGCATCCAGTATTCCAGAGACAGTTGTGATTGACCGAGAAGCCGCGGGGTACTGGATCGCCCGCCTTCGCGGGCGATGACACCGGAGTTGTGGAGAAGGCGTCGCGAATCACCCCCTATTGCTTCTTGATGATGCTCCACTTCGTGACCACGGCTTCGCTCATCTGGCCGGGATCGCTGGCGCAGGCGACTTCGTCGACCTTGATCGAGATTTCCTTGCCGACGAAGGTCTTCAGCTGCGCGGCCTGCGCATCGCCGCTCGGAACGAGCTGGAAGGTCTCTGGGCCGGTTTCGAGATTGCACAGCCCGTTCGGCGCCGGCAGGCGGCGCGGCTCGGAGGTGATCTGATACATCGCGATCCGCTTGCCGGCGTTCTTGACGTCGCGCACCTTCATTGCGTTCAGCTCGCCCGAGAGCACGTCGCCGGTGTTGATCGGCTTGCCGGGCTTGGGCGGCGGCGGCGCCGCGTCGTCCTGCTGCGCGGAGATGGCCGGCGTCACCAGCAGCATCATCGTCGCGGCCAAAGCCAATCGAGTGGCGAAAAGTTTCGTCATGTCGTCCGTTCCGTGGGGTCTGTAGGATAGCTAGAACAGGGTCCGCTGCCGCATCGCGGCCGATAGCGTACCTTCATCGAGATAATCAAGCTCGCCGCCGACCGGCACACCATGGGCGAGCCGGGTTACTTTTACGTTGGCGTCCTGAAGCAGGTCGGTGATGTAGTGCGCCGTGGTCTGGCCGTCGACCGTCGCGTTCAGCGCCAGGATGACTTCGTGGACCTCGGCAGCATGTGCGCGCGCGACCAGCGCGTCGATGGTGAGATCCTGCGGGCCGACGCCGTCGAGCGGCGACAATGTCGCACCCAGCACATGATAGCGCCCTTGAGTCGCATTGGCCCGCTCCAGCGCCCAGAGGTCGGCGACATCGGCGACGACCACGATGATCGCGGGATCGCGCTTCGGATCGGTGCAGACCGTGCAGGGATTTTGCGTGTCGATGTTGCCGCAGGTCTTGCAGACCTGGACCTTGTCGAGCGCGACCTGGAGGGCCGAGGACAGCGGCATCATCAGCGCTTCGCGCTTCTTGATCAGATGCAGCGCGGCGCGCCGCGCGGAGCGCGGACCGAGGCCCGGCAGCCGTGCGAGAAGCTGCACCAGCCGCTCGATTTCGGGACCTGCAACCGCGCCCATGTTACTGGCCGAACAGCCCCGGCGGCAGGCCGAGCCCGCCGGTGAGCGACTGCATCTTCTCCTGCACGGCGGCCTCCGCCTTGCGGCGGGCATCGCCGAGCGCGGTCACGAGCAGGTCCTCGAGCACCTCGCGCTCTTCCGCCTTCATCAGCGAGGGATCGATCTTCACGCCCTTGACGTCCATCTTCGCGGTCATACGCACCACGACGAGGCCGCCGCCGGAGATGCCTTCGACCTCCACATTGCCGAGCGCGTCCTGCATCTCCTGCATCTTGGATTGCAGCTGCGCCGCCTGCTTCATCATACCGAGAAAGTCAGCCATAGTCCCGTGTCCTTGGAAAGATAGGCTCAGAGATCGTCGTCGGTATCGGAACCGTCGGGCGGATCGTCACTGCCATAGTCGGCGTTAATATTGGATTCCGGCGTCTCGGGGGCAAGCCTGCGGACCTCGACGACCTTCGATCCGGGGAAGCGCGACAGCACCTCCTGCACGCGCGGATCGGCCTCCGCGGTACGCGCATGCTCCTGCTTGGCGGCCTGGTTCACCGAACGCAGCGTCGGCTGGCCCTGCTCGTTGGAGACGATCACGGTCCAGCGCCGGCCGGTCCAGAGTTCGAACTTGCGCGCGAGCTCGGTGATCATGGTCCTGGAGGCATTGGGCTCGAGCGCGACTTCCAGCCGGCCCTCCTCGAAACGGACGAGGCGCATGTCGGCTTCGAGCGCGGCCTTGGTCATGATGTCGCGCTTCTGGCCGGCAAGCGCGACGAGCTGGGTGAAGCTCGTGATGCGCAGCTGGGGTGCCGCGGCTTGCGGATCCGGCGCGGGCGCCGCCATCTGCGGCCGGGCAGCACCGCCGCCGAACGACGACGGCGATGAGGTCGGCGCGCGCATGGGCGCAGCCGAGACGGCAGGCGCAGCAGAGGCAACCGGCGCCGCCGGCGCGCTGCGCGCCGCACTGCCGCCGCTCACGACCGGCGAGCCGCCGCCGTTCTGCTCCAGCATCCGGATCGCCTCGTCCGGCGTCGGCAGGTCGGCGACATAGGCGATGCGCACCAGCACCATCTCGGCGGCGGCGGCGGGGCGCGTCGCGGCCTGCACCTCGGTGATGCCCTTGAGCAGCATCTGCCACATCCGCGACAGCACGCGCATCGAGATTTTTGACGCGAAATCCCGCGCGCGCACCCGCTCGGTCTCGCCATAGGCGACATTGTCGGCGGTCGCCGGCACGATCTTCACGCGGGTGACGAAATTGACGAACTCGGCGAGGTCCGAGAGCACGACGATCGGATCGGCGCCGACGTCGTACTGGTCGCGGAACTCCTTGAACGCGGCGGCGATGTCGCCACGCGCCAGCGAATCGAACAGGTCGATCACACGCGTTCGGTCGGCGAGGCCCAGCATCTGCCTGACGGCATCGGCTTTCACCGTGCCTGCCGCATGCGCGATCGCCTGGTCGAGCAGCGACAGCGAATCGCGCACGGAGCCTTCCGCGGCACGCGCGATGATGCCGAGCGCCTCGGGCTCGATCTCGACGCTTTCCTTCGCCGCGATGCTGGCGAGGTGCTTCATCAGCACGTCGGCCTCGACCCGGCGCAGGTCGAAACGCTGGCAGCGCGACAGCACGGTGACCGGAACCTTGCGGATCTCCGTCGTCGCGAACACGAACTTGGCGTGCTCCGGCGGCTCCTCCAGCGTCTTCAGGAAGGCGTTGAACGCCGCCGTCGACAGCATGTGGACTTCGTCGATGATGTAGACCTTGTAGCGGGCACTGGCCGGCGCGTAGCGCACGCTGTCATTGATCTGGCGGACGTCGTCGACGCCTGTATGCGAGGCCGCGTCCATCTCCAGCACGTCCATGTGCCGGCTTTCCATGATCGCCTGGCAATGCACGCCCAAGTTCGGCATGTGGATGGTCGGGCCCTTCACTGAGCCGTCCGGCATCTCGTAGTTGAGCGCACGGGCAAGAATTCGCGCGGTGGTGGTCTTGCCGACGCCGCGGACGCCGGTGAGGATCCAGGCCTGCGGGATACGCCCGGTCTCGAATGCATTGGAGACGGTGCGGACCACGGCCTCCTGGCCGATCAGGTCGTCGAACGAGGAGGGGCGGTATTTGCGCGCCAGCACCCGGTAGGGCGCGTTGCCAGCCTGGCTGGCGCTATCGGAGTTAGGAGGGGCGCCAGCGTCGGTCATCGGTCGATCCGCAATGAAATCTCTCTCGGCCGGCTCTTGCGGAAAGGAGCGCGCTGGCGGCAGGGCCGCCGGCGCAATTCGCTCGGAAAAACAGGTAGGAGACTGACGAGCGACCCGATCCGGACCTCGTTAGGGCTGCTTCCTTCCGGACCTGACCCGGTTGGCGAGTGGCTCGTCCACCGCCAATCTCCCGGTCCCTATTTGGGGCCAAAAGGTCGGGAAAGCAAGCGGGTATCAGCTTGAACCGGTTGAGTTTGCCCAGCATCCGGGCAATTCCCGGTCTGCCCAGCCGACAGGCTGTGCTTTCGCTGGTGAGACCACCTTGCTAGAACCTTGCCGGAACCCCATCCAACCAGAAAAGCGATTGATCCCAATGGTTACACGTCGTGATGTTGCATCGATTGTCGGACTTGGCGCCGTTGGCGCGATGGCCGCGGGCGCACTGGCGTCCTCGGCCGTGGCCCAGGCCGCCGATCCGAACGAATCGACCTTCGCCCGCATCCGCCGCACCAAGAAGATGCGGATCGGCGCGGTCGGCGGCGGCGCGCCCTATTACATGAAGGACCTCGCCAGCGGCCAGTGGAAGGGCTTTTACGTCGACATCGCCAAGGCGCTCGCCGACGACATGGAAGCCGAGCTCGAGATCACCGAGACCACCTGGGGCAATTCGGTGCTCGACCTGCAGTCCAACAAGATCGACATCTTCTTCGGCCTCAACCCGACCCCGAAGCGCGCGCTGGTGGTCGATTTCTCGGTGCCGGTCTTCAACAACGCCTTCGGCATCCTCTGCAAGAAGGACTTCAAGCCGAAGACCTGGGCCGAGCTGAACTCGCCCGACGTCAAGATCGCGGTCGACCAGGGCTCCTCGCACGACCAGGTCGTCAGCCGCCTGATACCGAAGGCGCAGATCTCGCGCCTCAAGACCGCCGATGACGCCACCGCCGCGCTCCAGACCGGCCGCGTCGACGCGCAATGCCTGATCACCATGCTGTCGCTGACCGTGCTGAAAAAGAATCCCTCGCTCGGCCAGTTCGTGCTGCCGACGCCGATCTTCGCCACCACGTCGAACGCCGGCTTCCGCCGCGAGACCGACAAGACCTGGCGCGACTACGTCAACACCTGGATCGACTTCAACAAGGGCCTCGGCTTCATCCGCAATGCGATCATCACCAACATGGAGCTGGTGGGCGTGACCGAGGCGGACATTCCGCCGGGCGTTTCGTTGTAAGCTCCCACTGTCATTCCGGGGCGATGCGAAGCATCGAACCCGGAATCTCGCACTGCAATCTCTGGATTCCGGGTTCGCGACTTCGTCGCGCCCCGGAATGACGGTGCAAACGGCACCCGCGACGAGTAAACGCACGCATGTATCACTGGGACTTCGGCATTCTCTGGAGCTATCGCTGGCTCTTTCTCAACGGGCTCGGCGTCACCGTCGGCTTCACCGTGGTCATCGTGGTGCTCGGACTGGTGTTCGGCCTGTTCGGCGCATTCGGCAGCCTGTCGCGTCTCAAGGCGGTGCGCCTCGTCGCCCTCACCTTCATCGAGGCGTTCCGCTGCACGCCGATTCTGGTGCAGCTGATCTGGTTCTATTACGCGCTGCCGATCCTCGCCGGCGTCGAGATGACGCCGATCACGGCCTCGGCGCTGGCGCTGTCGCTCTATGGCGGCTCGTTCTATTCGGAGATCATCCGCGGCGGCATCGTCTCGATCGACAAGGGCCAGTCCGAAGCGGGTGCCGCGCTCGGCATGACCCCTGGCCAGGCGATGCGGCGCATCGTGCTGCCGCAGGCGATCAAGCGCATGATCCCGGCGCTGATGAACCAGTCGATCATCCAGTTCAAGAACACCTCGCTGGTCTCGGTGCTGGCGGTGCCTGACCTCGTCTATCAGAGCCAGGTCGCGGCCCATGACAGCTACCGGCCGCTGGAGACCTACACGGCGGTCGCGGTCGCCTATGCCGCAATCCTGATTCCGCTCACCATCATCGTCCGGCGCGGCGAGAAGCGATTGGCGGTCGGCGAATGAGCGACACTTCGAAGATCGAGATCCGCGCCTTGCGCAAGAGCTTCGGCAGCAACGAGGTCCTGAAGAACATCAGCCTCGACGTCGCCAAGGGCGGCGTGGTGGCGCTGATCGGCCCGTCTGGCTCGGGCAAGTCGACGCTGCTCCGCTGCGTCAATCTTCTGGTGACGCCTGATGGCGGCAGCGTTCGCGTCGGCGATACACGCTTCCAGTTCGGCGAGGGCGCAAAGCTGCCCGACGTGAAGACACTCGCAAGATTCCGCGCCACCACCGGCATGGTGTTCCAGCACTTCAACCTGTTCCCGCACATGACCACGCTCCAGAACGTGATGGAGGGACCGGTCACGGTGCGCCGCATGGCCAGGGCCGACGCCGAGAAGCTCGCGCGGGCGCAGCTCGCAAAGGTCGGCCTTGCCGAGAAGGCGGACCAGTATCCGGCGACGCTCTCGGGCGGACAGAAGCAGCGCGTCGCGATCGCGCGGGCGCTGGCGATGGAGCCGGACGTGATGCTGTTCGACGAGGCCACCTCGGCGCTCGACCCTGAACTCGTCGGCGAGGTGCTCGCCGTCATGCAGCGGCTGGCCTCGGAGGGCATGACCATGGTGATCGTGACCCATGAGATCGCCTTTGCCCGCGAGGTCGCCGACCGCCTCATCTTCATGCGCGACGGTGTCGTCGTCGAGGAAGGCCCGGCGCGGCAGGTGATCGACAATCCCCAGGAAGCCGCGACGCGTGCCTTCCTCAGCCATTTCCACCGCACCGGCGCGCTGCCGCCGGCCAACGCAACATCCTGATGTCCGATATCAATCGCGTCTATCTCGTCACCGGTGCCGCCAGCGGCATCGGCCGCGCCACCGCAAGACTGCTCGCGGCGCCCGGCACCGCGCTGCTGCTGCACACGCGCTCCAATGCGGCCGGCCTCGATGCCGCTGCGGCGGAAGCCGAAGCGCAAGGCGCTGTGGTCGCAAAATGCCTCGGCGACCTCGCCGGGGAGGCCGCCGCCACCGACGCCGTCGCCGCTGCGCAAACCGCCTTCGGCCGACTCGATGGGTTGATCCTCGTGGGCGGCCATGCCCGCCGCGGCAGCGCGATCGGCACGCCGGCGGATGAATTCCGCCAGGCGATGGACGAATCCGCGCTGGCCTTCACGCGCCTGGTCGACGCCGCGCTGCCGCTGCTGCGCGCCGGTCGCGACGCACGGATCGTCGCGGTGTCGTCCTTCGTGGCCCACGCGATCCGCCCCGAGTTTGCGCCGTTCGCGGCAACGGCTGCGAGCCGCTCCGCGCTTGAAGCGCTGGTGCGGCTCGCTGCGGTCGAGCTCGCAAAAGACGGCATCACCGTCAACGCCGTCTCACCGGGCCTCATCGTCAAGGACAAGCCGAGCGAGAGCCGGCTGTCGCCCGAGCAGATCGCTGCGACCGAAGCGCTGATTCCGATGCGCCGCCGCGGACGGCCGGAGGAAGTGGCCGAAATCATCGCCTTCCTGGCGTCCCCCAAAGCATCCTACGTCACCGGCCAGGTCTGGCACGTCAATGGAGGCCTGACATGACCGAAGCAACCGTCGAACGCATCAGGCTGTTCCTGATCGAAAGCCCGATCAAGATGGCGCGCCTGCAGGGCGTCGGCAACGTCAAGGGCACGGTGAAGCGCGTGCTGATCGAGCTCACGTCAAGCGACGGCGTGATCGGCTGGGGCGAGGCAGCGCCGTGGGAGGTCTTTACAGGAACGCCGGAAGCAGCCTTCTCCGCGCTCGACATCTATCTGCGGCCGATCGCGCTCGGCAAGCCGGTGCGCCGCATCCGCGCGCTGATGGCCGAGCTCGACCGCGCGCTGGTCGGCCATGCCGAGGCCAAGGTCGCGATCGAGATGGCGCTGCTCGACATCGTCGGCAAGTCGTCGGGGCTGTCGGTCGCCGACCTGCTCGGCGGCCGCGTGCGCGACACGATCCCGCTCTCCTTCTCGATTGCCGATCCGGACTTTCCCGCCGATCTCGAGCGCATGCGAAAAATGGTTCCGGACGGCAATGTCATCTACAAGGTCAAGACCGGCGTGAAGCCGCACCGCGAGGATCTCGATCATCTTGAGGCAATCCGGAAGGAATTCGGCGACAAGGTCGACCTCCGTGTCGACTACAACCAGGCGCTGGCGCCGTTCGGCGCCATCAAGATTTTGCGCGATGTCGAGGAGTTTGCGCCGACCTTCATCGAGCAGCCGGTGCCGCGCAAATATCTCGACGTGATGGCGCAGCTCACCGCGGCGCTGGAAACGCCCGTGCTCGCCGACGAAAGCTGCTTCGACCGCCGCGACATGATGGAGGTGGTGCGACGCGAGGCGGCCGACGCCGTCTCGATCAAGCTGATGAAGGCCGGCGGCCTGTTCGAGGCGCAGGCGATCATGGCGATCGCCGACATCGCCGGCCTGCCCGGCTATGGCGGCACGCTGTGGGAGGGCGGCATCGGCCTTGCCGCAGGTACGCAGCTGATTGCGGCCACGCCGGGCATCTCGCTCGGCTGCGAATTCTACATGCCGCATCATGTGCTCACCGAGGACGTGCTGGAAGAGCGCGTCGCCAACCGCGCGGGTCACGTGGTCGTGCCCGACGGCCCCGGTCTCGGCATCCGCGTCAGCGAAGCCTCGGTCCGCGCCAATGCGCAGGTGCTCGCGGAGGCGTAGTTTCTGTCATTCCGGGGCGCGCAAAGCGCGAGCCCGGAATCCATAACCACAGGAAGAGGTGGTGGCGGGGGCTGGCAACTGCGAGTCTTCGCCAAATCTCTCCCTGTGGTTATGGGCCCCGGATCAGCGCTCCGCTTCGCTGCGCTTGTCCGGGGCGACGACCGTGTATGCAGTACCGGCGGAGCCCCGATCCTTCCCCTATCGGAATCGGTATCGTATGGTCGAACCCAACAAGCCCGTCCCACCGGGCCATCCGGAAAACCTTCATGTCCGAACCCGCCTGGTCGCTGCACTCCCGCCTGAAAGAGGACACCATCGACATCGGCGACCTGCCGCTGTCGAAGGTGCTGGTCATCAAGGACGCCAATTATCCCTGGCTGTTGCTGGTGCCGCGGCGCCCCGATGCGGTCGAGATCATCGATCTCGACGAAGTGCAGCAGGCGCAGCTGATGACCGAGATCTCCCGCGTCTCGCGCGCGCTGAAGGAGATCACCAAATGCGACAAGCTCAATATCGCGGCGCTCGGCAACCTCGTGCCGCAGCTTCACGTCCACATCATCGCCCGCCGCACCGGTGACGCCGCCTGGCCGCGGCCGGTCTGGGGCGTGATGCAGCCCTTGGCGCATGACGCCACAGAGGTGCAGAATTTCATCAGCGCGCTTCGCCGAAAAATCTGGTTGGGTTGAAAGAACAAGAAATGTCAGCATTCGACGCATTTCCGCTGGGACAGCCGGCCTTCGTCACCAACATCCTCGACCGCGCCGCGCATCTGCGCCGCGACGACGAAAAGCTGTTCGCGCTGGAGCAGAAGCCGTCCTCGCGCGCCTATGTCGTCCACCGCGACTCGCTGCTGGTGAAGCGCGAAGGCGAAAACGTGCGCGCGCTGCTGGGAATCGACGAGGCGCTGAAATGCGGCGCCAATCCCGGCACGATCTTCTTAGGCTTACGCGACGGCGCCGCTGTGTTCGGCATGGGCCTGTCGCAGGCCGCCGCCGAGAAGCTGGTCGGCCGCGAGGACTACAGCCTCACCGAGCTGCGCGGCATGGCCATGCAGGGCGCGATTCCCCCCGACGAGCTTTCGGCGATCGCGATGGCGAAGTCGATGGTGAGCTGGCACCAGCGCCACGGCTATTGCGCCAATTGCGGCACGCGCAGCGCGATGAAGGAAGGCGGCTGGAAGCGCGATTGCCCTGCCTGCAAGGCCGAGCATTTTCCGCGCACCGATCCGGTCGTGATCATGCTGGTCGCCTCCGGAGAAAAATGCCTGCTCGGCCGCCAGAAGCAGTTTCCGCCGGGCATGTTTTCCTGCCTCGCCGGCTTCGTCGAGGCCGCCGAGACCATCGAGGACGCGGTGCGCCGGGAGATCCTCGAAGAATCCGGGATCCGCTGCACCGACGTGCAGTATTACATGACGCAGCCGTGGCCCTACCCGTCGTCGCTGATGATCGGCTGCAGCGCGCGGGCGCTGAACGAGGACATTGTCGTCGATCATTCAGAGCTGGAGGATGCGCGCTGGTTCACGCGCGAGGAGGCGGCGCTGATGCTGACGCGGACGCATCCCGACGGGCTCGCCGGCCCGCATCCCTTCGCCATCGCCCATCACCTGCTCGGCCGCTGGGTGCACGACAAGAGCGGCGCTTGAGCTGAGGCCGGTGATGGCCGGGATTGCGCCGCGCATCCTCTGCATCGGCATTCCCGTGCGCGACCTGACCTTTCGCGTCGAGGCCGTGCCCGCACGCGGCAGCAAGGCGAATGCCACGCATCTTGCCGAGATCTGCGGCGGCAACGCGCTCAATGCCGCGATCGCGATGGCACGGCTTGGCGGCCGCGTCTCGTTCGCAGGTCCCATGGGCGATGCCCGGGAGACGTCGAGCGGCTTCATTCTCGAACGGATGGCGCAGGAAGGCATCGACACCGGCCATATCGTGCGCATGCCTGATGTGACCACGCCCGTCTCCGCGATCATGATCGAGCCCTCCGGCGAGCGGACACTCACGATCTATCGCGATCCCGGCCTGTGGAGCGTGAAGCTGCCGGACGCTGACGTCCTGCTCGCCGATTGTCGGGCGGTCCTCGTCGAAAGCCGCTGTGCAGGGTTCGCGACCTCCCTCTGCGCCGAGGCGCGCCGGCGCGGCATACCTGTCATCGTCGGCGTCGACCGCGCGATGTCTTTGCAGGACGGCCTGCTCACGGCGGCCTCGCATCTTCTGTTCGCCAGCGAACAGGTGCAGGAGACTGCCGGCATCGCCGCCGACGGCGAGGCATTGCGGCACCTGGCGAAGCTGACGCCGGCCTTTCTCGCCGCCACACGCGGTCCCCTCGGTACGATCTGGCTGAACGATGCAGGCGAGCTTGAGGAGACACCGGCCTTCCCGGTTCATGCGGTCGATACGCTTGGCGCCGGCGACGTCTTCCATGGTGCCTTCACGCTTCGCCTGGCCGAGGGTGCGGTGGTACGGGAGGCGCTGCGATTCGCCGCGGCTGCCGCAGCGCTGAAATGTACCCGCCATGGTGGCGGCCTGGCTGCCCCGCAACGCGTTGAAGTTGAAAGGCTTTTAGACGGACCGCCAGCGAGGGCGCCGGGCGGGTCGCCAAGATTATAGGCTTGTCGTGGAAGGATTTTCTCTATATCAGGGAAATCGACCCCTATAATGAAACAAAGTTCTTCAAATGACTGACCTCGCCGTCCAGATCCCCGAGACCAGCCGCCGCCTCGACGCCATCGACCGCAAGATTCTGATGGTACTCCAGGAGGATGCCTCCCTGTCCGTCGCCGAGATCGGCGATCGTGTCGGCCTGTCCTCGACCCCCTGCTGGAAACGCATCCAGCGGCTGGAGGCCGACGGGGTGATCCTGAAACGGGTCGCCCTCGTCGACCAGAACAAGATCGGGCTCGGCATCTCCGTGTTCGTCTCGGTCGAGAGCTCAGATCATTCCGACGCCTGGCTCAAGAAGTTCGCCGAGGCCGTCAGCGCCATGCCCGAGGTGATGGAGTTCTACCGGATGGCCGGCGACGTCGACTACATGCTGCGCGTCGTGGTCGCGGACATGCAGGCCTATGACGTGTTCTACAAGAAGCTGATCAGCGCCGTGCCGCTGAAGAACGTCACCTCGCGCTTCGCGATGGAGAAGATCAAGTCGGTCACCGCGCTGCCGATTCCGGCGGTGGTGGCGGCTTAGAGCTCACCACACGAAAAGTGTCATCGCCCGGCTTGACCGGGCGATCCAGTACTCCGAGACGCCTGCGATTGAACCGGGAGGCCGCGGCGTACTGGATGCCCCGCCTGCGCGGGGCATGACGCAGTGCATGTGGTGATACCGGCCCCTCTCAGATCGTCTGATTGTACGCGCCGACTTCGGGATGCGTGCGCAGCACGCTGTTCACCATCTCGAACATGTCGTGCATGCGCTGCTCGGAGACCGGGCTCTCGACCACGACCACGAGCTCGGGCTTGTTGGAGGAGGCACGCATCAGGCCCCAGCTGCCGTCTTCCACCGTGACGCGCACGCCGTTGACGGTGACGAGATCGCGGATCGCCTGGCCGCCGATCTTGGCACCCTTGGCCTGCAAGCCTTCGAAATGCTTCACCACGGCGTCGATGACGCCGTATTTGACCTCGTCGGCGCAATGCGGCGACATGGTCGGCGACGACCAGGTTTTTGGCAGCGCGTTCTTCAGGTCGGCCATCGACTTGCCGGGGGCGCGGTCGAGCATATCGCAGATCGCAATCGCCGAGACCAGGCCGTCGTCATAGCCGCGTCCATACGGCTTGTTGAAGAAGAAGTGGCCCGACTTCTCGAAGCCGGCGAGCGCACCCGTCTCGTGGGTGCGGCGCTTCATGTAGGAATGGCCGGTCTTCCAATAGGTGGTCTTGGCGCCCTGCTTCTGCAACACCGGATCGGTGATGAAGAGGCCGGTCGATTTCACGTCGACGATGAACTGCGCGTCCTTGTGGATCGCCGACATGTCGCGCGCCAACATCACGCCGACCTTGTCGGCGAAGATTTCCTCGCCGGTGTTGTCGACGACGCCGCAGCGGTCGCCGTCACCGTCGAAGCCGAGGCCGACATCGGCCTTGTGCTGCAGCACCGCGTCGCGGATCGCGTGCAGCATCTCCATGTCTTCAGGATTCGGATTGTATTTCGGGAACGTGTGGTCGAGCTCGGTGTCGAGCGGGATCACCTCGCAGCCGATCGCCTCCAGCACCTGCGGCGCGAATGCGCCCGCGGTGCCGTTGCCGCAGGCCGCGACGACCTTGAGCTTGCGCGTCAGCTTCGGACGGCTGGTGAGATCGGCGATGTAGCGCGCCGGATAATTCTCGTGGAATTGATAGGAGCCGCCGACCTTGTTCTTGAAATCGGCGTTGAGCACGATCTCCTTGAGCCGCGTCATCTCGTCCGGGCCGAAGGTCAGCGGGCGGTTGGCGCCCATCTTCACGCCGGTCCAGCCATTGTCGTTGTGCGAGGCCGTGACCATCGCGCAGCAGGGCACGTCGAGATCGAACTGCGCGAAATAGGCCATCGGCGTCACCGCGAGCCCGATGTCGTGCACCTTGCACCCCGCCGCCATCAGGCCGGAGATCAGCGCATATTTGATCGAGGCGGAATAGCCGCGGAAGTCATGGCCGGTGACGATCTCCTGCTTGACGCCGAGTTCCGCGATCAGTGCGCCCAGCCCCATGCCGAGCGCCTGGATCCCCATCAGGTTGATTTCCTTCTGGAACAGCCAGCGCGCGTCGTATTCGCGAAAACCCGTAGGTTTCACCATCGGCTCGGATTCGAAGGCGTAGGTGTTGGGCAACAAGACGGATTTCGGCTTGGGAAACATTGAGACGGTCTCGTGAAAAGGGGGGCAGGATTTGATGCAGCCTTAGCGAATGCCAGGCCGCAGCGGAAGGCGGGAATGGCAGCTTGTGGCTTATAATTGCGGCAGTTTAGCAACGGGGGAAATCTGACCGCGAGAGCGGTCGAAACAACGACGCTTTTTGAAATATACGGTCGCAGGAGCCTTTGGGAGGCTTCTACTGCTCCAGCACCATCTGCCCGTTGGCGTACTCGAAACGCTTCAGGCGGGACAGGAAGGAGAGGCCGAGCAGGTTTTCCGACAGCGCCTCGTCCGGCAACACCATGGCGTCGACGTCGCGCACGACGAGGCCGCCGACCTCCAGCATGGCGATGCGGGTGCGCGCGGCCTTGATGGTGCCGTTGGCGGTGGAGACGGTGGCGTTGTACTCGCCGCGCGAGGGACGCAGGCCGAAGCGGGCGGCCGAGGTCTCGTTCAGCGCAACGACGGAGGCGCCGGTGTCGACCATGAAGCCGATGCGCTGGCCCTCGATCCGGCCCTCGGTCTGGAAATGGCCACGGCCGTCGCGGCCAATGGCGAGGCTGCGGCCACCGGCCGGCGCCGTGGTTGCGACCGCGACCGTCGTGCGCGGCGCTGACGTGGCGGAAGCGGAGCTCATCCTGTCCGCCATCTGCGCCATGAAGGTGCCGAGGCCGATCATGATGGCCGCGAGGATCATTATGTTACGCATCACACCACTTCCGAGCCGGAAAGCTCGATTTCACCACGCGACACGACCGTCCGCGAGCGACGCCGCGGCCGGGCCAGTGCCATTTTGACGAAAAGGATGAGCGGACGGTTAATACGGGTTCGTGATTTCTCAGGTGCCGCGCGGTTTGACCCGCCGGGTCGGCAATGCATTCGCCGGATCTTCCGGCCAGGGATGGCGCGGGTAGCGGCCGCGCAGGTCGGAGCGTACCGCGGCGTAGCTGCCGCGCCAGAAACCGGGGAGATCGCGCGTCACCTGCACCGGGCGCTGCGCCGGCGACAGCAATTCCAGCACCAGCGGCACCTTGCCGGCCGCGATCGACGGATGGGTGTTGAGGCCAAACAACTCCTGGAGCCGCACTGCGATGGTCGGCCCCTGCTCGGCCTCGTAGTCGATCGCGAGCACGGTCCCGGTCGGCGCCTCGAAATGCGTCGGCGCCTCGCGGTCGAGCCGTGCGCGCATCTCCCACGGCAACAGCGCCATCAGCGCATCGGAGAGATCGCCGGCGGAGATATCCTTGAGCGCTATCTTGTCGTAGAGCGCGGGCACCAGCCAGTCGTCGCGCCGCACGATCAGCCCGTCGTCGGACAGGTCAGGCCAGCTGTCGCCTTCGGCCTTGCGCAGGAACATCACGCGGTCGCGCCATTGCTCGGCCGCCTTCGACCAGGGCAACCGGTCGAGGCCCGCGGCGATCAGACCATCCGCGAAGATGCGCGCGGTCTCCTCCGACGGCGACACAGCCAGCGTAGCTTCAGAGAGCGTGATCGCATGCAGCGCGCGCTTGCGCCGTGCACGCAGCGCCATCGCGCCGCGATCGAACGAGATCTCGTCAACGGTCTCGATATGCTCGGCGAAATGCCGCTCGATGTCGTCCTCGGTGATTTGCGCGGCGAGCAGGATGCGGCCGCTCGCCGCCGTGCCCGTCATTTCGCCGATCGCGATATAGGGCGCGCGGGCGAGCGACGAGGTCTGCTCGACGGCGGCGCCGCGACCGTTGGCGAGCACGAAACTGCCGTTGCCGCGATTGCGCGCGACGCGGTCCGGGAAGGCATAGGCGAGCATCAGGCCGGTCGAGAGATCTTCCTGCGGCCCCTCCTTCTCTGACGCCGCGACCTGCGAGGCCCAGCGCCGGGCAAGGTCGCGCGCACTCGATGCGCGCGGTGAGCGGTCGCGGCGGAACTGGTCGCGCCGGTGCTCGAGATCGGCGCTGTCGCCGCCGAGCCCGCGCTCGGTGAGGATCGCCGCGATCTCGGCGGCGTCTCCGCCCGCGCCGGCGCGATGCGAATCCACGATCATGCGCGCCAGCCGCGGCGGCAATGCCAGCGCGCGCAGGCTCTTGCCCTCGGCGGTGATGCGGCCGTCGCCATCCAGCGCATTGAGCTCGCTGAGAAGGCTCTTGGCTTCCTTCCAGGCCGGCTGCGGCGGCGGGTCGAGGAACGACAGCGCGGCGGGGTCAGTGACGCCCCATTGCGCCAGATCGAGCACGAGCGAGGACAGATCGGCGCTGAGGATTTCCGGCTGGGTGTAGGGCGCGAGCGACGCCGTCTGCGGCTCGTCCCAGAGCCGGTAGCAGACGCCCGGCTCGGTGCGGCCGGCGCGGCCGCGGCGCTGATCCACCGCCGCGCGCGAGGCGCGCACGGTCTCGAGCCGGGTCAGGCCGATATCAGGCTCGTAGCGCGGCACGCGGGCAAGACCGGAATCGACGACAATGCGCACGCCTTCGATGGTGAGCGAGGTCTCCGCGATCGAGGTCGCCAGCACCACCTTGCGCGTGCCCTTCGGCGCGGGCGCAATGGCGCGATCCTGCGCGGCGGCATCGAGCGCGCCGAACAGCGGCACGATCTCGATACTGGCGTCCTGGACGCGCTCGCCGAGGAAATTCTGGGTGCGGCGGATTTCAGCGGCGCCGGGCAGGAACGCCAGCACCGAACCGCCATCGGCGCGCAACGCCGAGGCGATCGCATCCGCCATCTGCCGCTCGATCGGCGCGTCCGCCTTGCGGCCGAGATAGCGCGTCTCGACCGGAAAGGCGCGGCCCTCGCTTTCGACGACGGGCGCCTCACCGAGCAGCTTTGCGACGCGGGCGCCGTCGAGCGTTGCCGACATCACGAGAATGCGCAGATCCTCGCGCAGGCCGGTTTGCGCGTCACGCGCCAGCGCAAGGCCCATGTCGGCGTCGAGCGAACGCTCGTGAAATTCGTCGAACAGGACGGCGGCAACGCCGGAGAGCTCGGGATCGTCCATGATCTGGCGGGTGAAGATGCCTTCGGTCACGACCTCGATGCGCGTCGCGCGCGATATTTTCGAGCCGAAACGGACGCGGTAGCCGACGGTCTCACCTGCCCGCTCGCCGAGCGATTTGGCCATGCGATCGGCGCTGGCGCGCGCCGCGATGCGCCGCGGCTCCAGCACGATGATCTTCTTGCCCTTGGCCCAGGGCGCATCGAGCAGCGCCAGAGGCACGCGCGTGGTCTTGCCGGCGCCGGGCGGGGCCACCAGCACGGCCGCATTGTGTGCCTCGAGCGTGCGCGACAAATCGTCGAGCACGGCATCGATCGGGAGGGGCGTGTCGAAGCTGCGGGGCAAAGGTCTCGGTCCGTCATCACCCGCGAAGGCGGGTGATCCAGTAAACTCAGGTCCCAATCATCACGAAGATCGGGGTTACTGGATACCCCGCCTTCGCGGGGTATGACAATCGTGTGTCGCTATCAGCCCTGCGCCGACGGACGGCCGACGCTCTCGTAGGTGAAGCCGGCGGCGCGCATGTCTTCGGGGCTGTAGATGTTGCGGAGGTCGACGACGACGGGCTGCGCCATGACACTCTTCAGCCGGTCGAGATCGAGGCCGCGGAACTGCACCCATTCGGTGACGACAACCAGCGCATCGGCGCCTTGCGCACAGGAATAGGCGTCCTCGCAATAGGTGATGCTGGGCAGCTCACTCTTCGCCTGCTCCATGCCGACGGGATCGAAGGCCTTCACCTTGGCGCCCATGTCGATCAGGCCGGTCACCAGCGGGATCGACGGCGCATCGCGCATATCGTCGGTGTCGGGCTTGAAGGTGAGGCCGAGCACGGCGATGGTCTTGCCGCGCAGCGAGCCGCCAAGCGCCTGGCTGACCTTGCGCGCCATCGCGCGCTTGCGGTTCTCGTTGACGGCCAGCACGGATTCGACGATGCGCAAGGACACGTCGTAGTCCTGCGCGATCTTGATCAGCGCCTTGGTGTCCTTCGGGAAGCACGAGCCGCCGAAGCCGGGACCTGCATGCAGGAACTTGGTGCCGATGCGGTTGTCCAGGCCAATGCCGCGCGCGACCTCCTGCACGTTGGCCCCGACCTTTTCGGAAAGGTCCGCGATCTCGTTGATGAAGGTGATCTTGGTCGCGAGGAACGCGTTGGCAGCGTATTTGATCATCTCGGCGGTGCGGCGCGCCGTGAACATCAGCGGCGCCTGGTTCAGCGACAGCGGGCGATAGATGTCGCCCATCACCTTGCGGGCGCGCTCGTCGGAGGTGCCGACCACGACGCGGTCCGGGAACTTGAAGTCGCGGATCGCCGCGCCCTCGCGCAGGAATTCGGGGTTGGAGGCGACGACGACGTCGGCGTTGGGATTGGTTTCGCGGATGATGCGCTCGACCTCGTCGCCGGTGCCGACCGGCACGGTCGACTTGGTCACCACGACGGTGAAGCCCGACAGCGACTGCGCGATCTCTTTCGCGGCGGCGTAGACGTAGGACAGATCGGCGTGGCCGTCACCGCGGCGCGACGGCGTGCCGACCGCGATGAAGACGGCATCGGCGTCCGCGACCGGCTTCGACAGGTCGGTGGTGAAGTCGAGCCGCTTGGCCTTGACGTTGGTCGCGACCAGCTCGTCGAGCCCGGGCTCGTAGATCGGGATCTCGCCGCGATGGAGCGCCGCGATCTTCTTCTCGTCCTTGTCGACGCAGGTGACGTCGTGACCGAAATCCGCAAAGCAGGCCCCGGACACCAGTCCCACATAGCCCGTTCCGATCATCGCGATTCGCATGAGAAACCCTGTCTTGGCTTGGTTAACGAAACCCCAATGCGGGGCGGTTTAGCATTTTCCCGATGGAAGGGAACAGTCTGCGAGCAAAAACCGGCACGCGAATTGAACCGGTAAAGAAGTCGTAAGCCGCAAGGCCCCACACTGCATCACGCCCGCACAGAGCCGGGTGGAACACGCCTCGAAACGGGACACCATGGCACCATCAGGCACAATCCCTGGGAACGGGGGCGTTAACGCCCCTTCTGCCGCACGTGTCGACTGGGTCGACTATGCCAAGGGCATCTGCATCGTCATGGTCGTGATGATGCATTCGGTGCTTGGGGTCGAGCTCGCCGCGGGCGAGACCGGTTTCATGCATGTCGCCGTGGCCTTCGCAAAGCCGTTCCGGATGCCGGATTTCTTCCTGATTTCGGGCCTGTTCCTGTCATTGGTGATCGACCGCGACTGGCGAACCTATCTCGACCGCAAGGTGGTGCATTTCGCCTATTTCTATGTCGTCTGGGTGACAATCCAGTTCGGCTTCAAGGCGCCCGCCTTCGCGGCGGAGACGAGCTGGCGCGAGGTCGGCCTCTTGTATCTCGAATCCTTCATCGAGCCGTTCGGCACGCTCTGGTTCATCTACCTGCTGCCGGTCTTCTTCGTCGTCACAAAGCTGACACGGCGCGTCCCGCCGCTCGCGATCTGGCTCATCGCCGCGGCGCTGGAGACGGCGCGCATCGCGACCGGCTGGACCGCGATCGACGAGTTCTGCGCGCGCTTCGTCTATTTCTATTCGGGCTATCTGTTCGCGCCGTACGTGTTCGCGCTGTCGGATCGCGCGCGCAGCCATCCTGGGCCTGCACTCGCAGCGCTCGCGACCTGGGCGCTGATCAATGCCGGCCTCGTCGCGTATGGGGCCAGCGAATGGAAGGTCGTCTCACTCGTGCTCGGCTTTGCAGGGGCCTGCGCCATCATCACCATGGGCACGCTGCTCGCGCGCGCGCAGTGGCTGAACTTCTTCCGCTTCTGCGGCGAGCACTCGATCGTGATCTATCTCGCCTTCTTCCTGCCGATGGCGGCAACGCGCACGCTGCTGCTGCGCACCGGCGTCATTCCTGATATCGGCACGGTGTCGCTGATCGTCACCATCGCCGGCGTGCTTGGATCGCTCGCGATCTGGCAGGCCGCCCTGCGGCTCGGTGCCGATTTCCTGTTCGAACGGCCGGATGCGTTCTGGATCGCGCCGAAGAAGGCGGGCGTGCGGTTGCAGGCGGCGGAGTAGCTGCACTCTCGGTGTCGTCGCCCGGCTCGACCGGGCGTCCCAGTACGCCGGGACGCCAGTGATTGAGCCGAGAAGCCGCGGCGTACTGGATTCCCCGCCTTCGCGGGGAATGACAGTGGGGATGCGAGGAATGACAGCGGGGGATAGTCGCGCCGTCAGCCCAAAAATCCCCCTCCAAAGGCTGTCAAAGCCCGCAAAAATTCATACATTGCGGCCATGCCCAAGACATCCCCGAAGACCACCGCCAAAGCTGACACCAAGGCTGCCGCGCCCAAGACGGCCGCCGACAGCAAATCCGCTGCGACAACTGCTGCCAAACCGGTGGCGGCGAAGGCGGCCGGCAAGGGCGACCATGTCTTCCTGGTCGACGGTTCCTCCTACATCTTCCGCGCCTATCACGCGCTGCCGCCGCTGAACCGCAAATCCGACGGTCTTCAGGTCAATGCCGTGCTCGGCTTCTGCAACATGCTGTGGAAGCTTTTGCGCGACATGCCAGCCGACAACCGGCCGACGCATCTGGCCATCGTGTTCGACAAGTCGGAGGTCACCTTCCGCAACAAGATCTACCCCGAGTACAAGGCGCACCGGCCGCCGGCGCCTGACGATCTGATCCCGCAATTCGCGCTGATCCGCGAGGCCGTGCGCGCCTTCGACCTGCCCTGCCTGGAACAAGGCGGCTTCGAGGCCGACGATCTGATCGCGACCTATGCGCGGGAGGCGAGCGACCGCGGTGCCACCACGACCATCGTGTCCTCCGACAAGGACTTGATGCAGCTCGTGAACGACAGGATCACGATGTACGACACCATGAAGGATCGCCGCATCGGCATTCCCGAGGTGATCGAGAAATTTGGCGTTCCGCCGGAGAAGGTGGTCGAGGTGCAGGCGCTCGCCGGCGATTCCACCGACAACGTGCCCGGCGTGCCCGGCATCGGCATCAAGACCGCGGCGCAGCTGATCGTCGATTATGGCGACCTCGAGCAGCTCCTGTTCCGCGCGACCGAAATCAAGCAGCCGAAGCGGCGCGAGGCGCTGATCGAGAATGCCGAGAAGGCGCGGATCTCGCGCAAGCTGGTGCTGCTCGACGACAAGGTCGAGCTGGAGGTGCCGCTCGACGACCTCGCCGTCCACGAGCCCGACGCGCGCAAGCTGATCGCCTTCCTGAAGGCGATGGAGTTCTCCACGCTGACGCGCCGCGTCGCCGACTATTCGCAGATCGATCCCGCCAATGTCGATGCCGATGTGGCGAACAGCAGCGAGGCCCGCGGCGGCGACAGCGCGGCCAGGACGACCTCGTCCGCGACGTCCGGCGATCTCTTCGCCGCTCCTGCGGTTACGGCAACGGGCGGCGACAAAGGCGGCAAGTCGGCCAGCATCAAGGGCGCGCCGATCTCGCTCGCCGCCGCGCGCGAAGAGGCGCTGCGCAAGCTTCCGGTCGACCGCGGCAAGTACCAGGCGATCAAGACGCTCGCCGAATTGAACGCCTTCATCGCGCGCATTCACGATGCCGGCCATGTCGCGATCGAGATCAGGGCGAACTCGATCGATCCGATGCAGGCCGATCTCTGTGGCGTCGCGCTGTCGCTCGCGCCGAACGATGCGTGTTACGTGCCGCTGGCGCACAAGCAGTCCGGCGGCGGCGCCGGCCTGTTCGACGGCGGCCTTGCGCCCGATCAGGTCAAGCATGCCGACGCGATCGACGCGTTGCGGCCGGTGCTGGAATCATCGGGCATCCTCAAGATCGGCTTCGACGTCAAATTCACCGCCGTCATGCTGGCGCAGCACGGCATCACCTTGCGCAACACCGACGACGCCCAGCTGATCTCTTATGTGCTCGACGCCGGCCGCGGCTCGCACGGGCTGGAATCGCTCGCCGAGCGCTGGTTCGGCCACGCCATGCTGAAGGAGGGCGAGTTGCTCGGCAGCGGCAAGGGCAAGATCACCTTCGACCAGGTGCCGATCGACAAGGCCGCGCCGCTGTCAGCGGAAGGCGCCGACATGGCCTTGCGGGTCTGGCGCGTGCTGAAGCCGCGCCTCGTCGCCGAGCACATGACGACGGTCTATGAGACATTGGAGCGGCCGCTGGTCGCGGTGCTCGCGCGCATGGAGCGGCGCGGCATCTCGATCGATCGCCAGGTGCTGTCGCGTCTCTCCGGCGACTTCGCCCAGACCGCGGCCCGCGTCGAAGCCGAGATCCAGGAGATCGCGGGCGAGCCGGTCAATGTCGGCAGCCCCAAGCAGATCGGCGACATCCTGTTCGGCAAGATGAGCCTGCCGGGCGGCACCAAGACCAAGACCGGCGCATGGTCGACCACCGCGCAGGTGCTCGACGAGCTCGCCGAGCAGGGCCACGACCTTCCGAAAAAGATTCTGGAGTGGCGCCAGGTCTCGAAACTCAAATCGACCTACACCGACGCGCTGCCTGAATACGTCAATCCGCAGACCCATCGCGTGCACACGACCTACGCGCTGGCCGCGACCACGACGGGCCGGCTGTCGTCGAACGAGCCGAACTTGCAGAACATCCCGGTGCGCACCGAGGACGGCCGCAAGATTCGCCGCGCTTTCATCGCGACGCCCGGGCACAAGCTCGTCTCCGCCGACTATTCGCAGATCGAATTGCGGCTGCTGGCCGAGATCGCCGACATCCCCGTGCTGAAGCAGGCGTTCCGCGACGGGCTCGACATTCACGCCATGACCGCGTCGGAAATGTTCGGCGTGCCGATCAAGGGCATGCCGAGCGAAATCCGCCGCCGGGCCAAAGCGATCAATTTCGGCATCATCTACGGCATCTCGGCGTTCGGCCTCGCCAACCAGCTCGGCATCGCGCGCGAGGAGGCCTCGGCCTACATCAAGAAGTATTTCGAGCGCTTCCCCGGCATCCGCGCCTATATGGACGAGACGCGCGATTTCTGCCGGCAACACGGCTATGTCACCACGCTGTTCGGCCGCAAGTGCCACTATCCTGATATCAAGGCGTCGAACGCCTCGGTGCGCGCCTTCAACGAGCGCGCCGCGATCAACGCGCGTCTTCAGGGCACCGCAGCCGACATCATCCGCCGTGCCATGACGCGGGTGGAGGACGCACTCGCCGAGAAGAAACTCTCGGCGCAGATGCTGCTCCAGGTGCATGACGAATTGATCTTCGAGGTGCCGGACGCCGAGGTCGAGGCGACGCTGCCGGTCGTGCAGCACGTCATGCAGGACGCGCCGTTCCCGGCCGTGCTGCTGTCCGTGCCGCTGCACGTCGATGCACGCGCCGCGAAGAACTGGGACGAGGCGCATTGACGGCTCTTCACCTCGGCTCACTTGCGCTTCGCTGACGCCACAAACACGGTGTCGTCCCGGCGAAGGCCGGGACCCATAACCACAGGATCGAGTTGGGCGAAGATTGCCCACTACGATCCCGCACCACACTTCTCCCTGGGGGTATGGGTCCCGGCCTTCGCCGGGACGACGCCCAGAGAGACACGCACTGAATCGAATTGTCCTCCGAGCAATTGCGCGATGGCTCCGCCGCCTCGCGCATATTAGAACCACCGCATCTCCTGCACCGGTTCTCCCATGCCCCACACTTCCGCGCTGCTCGGCTTCGCTCTCGTCTGCCTCGGCCTCGTGCTCACGCCGGGACCGAACATGATCTACCTGATCTCGCGCTCGATCACGCAGGGGCCGGCGGCGGGCATCGTCTCGCTCGGCGGCGTGGCGCTCGGCTTCGTGTTCTACATGCTGTGCGCGGCGTTCGGCATCACGGCGCTGCTGCTCGCCATTCCCTTTGCCTATGACGCGCTGCGCTTTGCCGGCGCCGGTTATCTGCTGTGGCTGGCCTGGCAGGCGGTGAAGCCGGGCGGGCGCTCGCCGTTCCAGGTGAAGCAGCTTGCGATCGACAGTCCGCGCAAATTGTTCGCGATGGGGTTCGTCACCAACCTGCTCAATCCGAAGATCGCGATGCTGTATCTGGCGCTGCTGCCGCAGTTCATCGATCCCGCCGCCGGCAGCGTGCTGACGCAGTCGGTGGTGCTGGGCGCGATCCAGATCGCGATCAGCGTCAGCGTGAATGCGATGATCGCGCTCGCGGCCGGATCGATCGCGCTGTTCCTGGCGAACCGGCCGAGCTGGATGCTGGTGCAGCGCTGGCTGATGGGCACGGTGCTGGCCGGGCTTGCGGTCAGGATGGCGGTGGAGGCGCGGAAGGTGTGATTGCCTCTTAACCTCTCCTCGCTTGCGGGGAGAGGTCGGATTGCGAAGCAATCCGGGTGAGGGGGTACAGGTCTCACGCCGATCTCGCGTGTGGAGAGAAGCCCTCACCCCAACCCTCCCAGCGCGAGCGAAGCTCGTCGCGGCCCCGTAAGAACGGGGAGAGGGAGAAGAAAGCTCAATCCAGCTTCGCGTCCATGCCCCGCTTCACCGCAGGCCGCGCCATCAGGGCCTCGTACCAGCGCTTGACGTTGGGGAAGTCGGCCAGCTCAACCTTGTGGCGTGGATGGCGCCAGGCCCAGCCCAGGATGGCAAAATCGGCAACCGAGAGGTCGCCGGCGACGAAGTCGCGGTCCGCCAGCCGGCGGTCGAGCACGGCGTAGAGCCGGCGGGTTTCGGCCATGAAGCGCTTCAGGCCGTAGGCGCGGTCCTGCTCGTTCTCGAGCGCGATGAAATGATGCACCTGGCCGGGCATCGGGCCGAAGCCGCCCATCTGCCACATCAGCCATTCGTAGACCGGGATACGACCCGCGAGCGATTTCGGCAGGAATTTGCCGGTCTTTTCGCCCAGGTAGAGCAGGATCGCACCGGATTCGAAGATGCTGACGGGCTTGCCGTCCGGCCCCTCGGGGTCGACGATCGCAGGGATCTTGTTGTTGGGGGAGAGCTTCAGGAACTCCGGGGCCATCTGCTCGCCCTTGGTGATGTTCACCGGGATCACCTTGTAGGGCAGCCCCATTTCCTCCAGCGCAACCGAGATCTTGCGGCCGTTCGGCGTGTTCCAGGTGTGCAGCTCGATGGTCATGCGTCGTTTCCTTCCCCAAAAGGCATGAGCCCCCACCTACTCCAGAAGGTTGCGACCCCACAACCGGCGGTCCGGGATGGCCGATCGTCGGCCGATCCCTGTTGACTGGACCTGTCCCCTCTGGAATGTCGCGGCCGTCGCGGATAAATTCCGCCACTTCCAAAAACGCTCCCGAGGGACCGCCGTGTCGAAATCAGCCTCCCGCGCCCGCCTGTTCGAAATCATCCGCCGGCGCTCCTTCGGCCGCGGCGAGGTGACGCTCGCGTCGGGCCGCAAGAGCGATTTCTACTTCAACCTCAAGCCGACCATGCTCGACCCGGAGGGCGCGACACTGCTCGCCGAGCTGACCTATGAGGCGCTGAAGGACGACAATCTCGATTTCATCGGCGGGCTCGAGATGGGCGCGGTGCCGCTCGCCGGCGCGCTGGCTCAGATCTCCTGGATCAAGGGCCATCCGATCGCGGCGTTCTTCGTGCGCAAGAAGCCGAAGGAGCACGGCGCCAAGCTCGCGATCGAAGGCCTGCCCAGGGGCGAGACGCTCCAGGGAAAGCGCGTCGTCATCGTCGAGGACGTCACCACGACAGGCGGCTCGGCGATGAAGGCGGTGGAATCCGTGCGCGAGACCGGCGCCGAGGTGGTGCTGGTGCTGACCATGGTCGACCGCGAGGAAGGCGCCACCGACACGTTCGGTGCGGCCGGCCTGCCGTTCCGCTCGCTCTACAAGGCGTCGGAATTCTTGAAGGCGTGACGGCTCTTCCCCCTCGGCCCCGTTCTTACGGGGCCGCGACGAGCTTCGCTCGCGCTGAGAGGGTTGGGGTGACGGGCCTCCCTCCACGCGTGAGATGGCCGCGAGACCTGTCCCCCCTCACCCGATTTGCTTCGCAAATCGACCTCTCCCCGCAAGCGGGGCGAGGTGAAGACCAGCCCCTCAACCGCTCATTTACCATCACCCCTTATGGTGAATCAGAAGCTGAGACGAGTTGCTCTCGGCGGGTTGCGTTGCGTCGGGTGGAGTAAGCGTTGCGTACAGTCATGTCCCATGCGCGCCGGCGGCGTCGCGCGATGCTTGTGGCCGCCACCCTGGCAGCCCCGCTGCTTGCAGCTCCCGCCCCGGTTTCGGCCGAAGGCCTGTTCGACTTCTTCTTCGGCGGCATGCAGCAGCAGCGGCCGCAGCGCGAGGTGCCGCAGCAGGCGAGCTCCTACGCCGATCCCTTCACCGGCCAGCAGAATCCCGCAACCCCGCAATATGTGCCGCCGACACGCTCAGCGGCCGCCGGCGGCTCGGGCCCGGCCTTCTGCGTGCGCAGTTGCGACGGCAAATATTTTCCGCTGATGCGCGGCCTCGCCTCGCCGGCGCAGATGTGTCAGGCGTTCTGTCCTGCCAGCGCGACAAAGATTTATTTCGGCTCCTCGATCGACGGCGCCGCGTCGCAGACCGGCGAGCGCTACGCCGACAGCGAGAATGCGTTCGCCTATCGCAAGGTGCTGCGCGCGGACTGCACCTGCAACGGCCGCGAGCCGGTCGGCCTCGCCCCGGTCGATCTCGCGCTGGATTCTTCGCTGAAGGCCGGCGACGTGATCGCCACCTCCGACGGCCTCGTCGCCTATACCGGCATCCGCGTTGGCAACGAGCAGACCGCCGACTTCACCCCGGTCGCCTCCTATCCCGGCCTCACCGCACAGGTCCGCGCGCGCCTCGGCGAGATGAAGGTGGCCCCGGTGCGCGCAGAGACGGTGGCAGCAGATGCGCCGGCAGCGGAGATCGTGCGCGAGACGCTGCCTGATGTGACGGTGCCGAAGACGCAGGCGAAGCCGGCGAAGCGGGCAGGACTGGATTAGGACCCAACTGTAACCAAGCCGTCGTTGCGAGGAGCACTTGCGACGAAGCAATCCAGAATCCCTCCGCGGACAGATTCTGGATCGCTTCGCTACGCTCGCAATGACGGAGGATGGTGAGTCACCTCCCGATAATCACCCCGATCACATTCGGCGCCGCCAGATATTTCTCCTCGATCGCCGCCCGCGCGGCGGCGCGGTTCTCCTGGGTCAGCAGGCCGCGCTTTTCGGCCAGGATCATCCAGCAGAAACCCCACCAATCGGTCAGCATGCCCTGATCGCCAACGAGGTCATAGCCCTGCTCGGCCGCGAAGATGCGCGCATGCGCTTCGTCCAGCGTGTCGAGAAACAGGTGGTCCTCGACCGAGAACAGGTCGTCGCTGATGTCGTCGATGGTGTAGCCCCAGATCGACTGGCACACCGCGTTGAACTCGCGGTCGAGCTGGTCGTCATCGATCCTCTGGCGCCGCGCCGCCTGATGCAGCCGCGACAGCGAGCGCGCGAAATCGGCGATCCGGGTGAGGGCAAACTGGTCGAAGGCAATGGTGGACATGTAGTCCTCGCAAAGTCTGGCAGACGCTAGATATTGTGTCGGCAACGCGCCGAATCACAATGATATATCAAAGACTTGCTAAAGTGTTCTTAATTTGTTCCCAACGCTCCTCAATCATTCGCTTCGTCCCCCCATAAGTAGAGGCCTAATGTTGGAGGGTGGAAAGATGGAGCGACGGAAGATAATCCAAGCGGCCATTGGGCTTGGTCGCCGCAAAGGCTTCGTCACCTTCGAGCAACTCAACCAGCTACTGCCCGCAGCCACCATTGAGCCCAAAGATATCGAAGCAATCATGCAGGCTTTGAGCGACGAAGGAATAAACCTGATCGATGACGATCAGGCTTGATGCCGAGGGTATCTCCGGCGCATGTGACGTCCTGGCTTTCGCCAGGACGACGATGTGGGGAGAGCCTTGGCCAGGACGACACCAGCTTCTTAGCAAGTCACCCGCCTCAATTCACCGCCGACACCAACTTGTCCCCGCACGCATTCGCATAAAACTTGCCGCCGCATTGGCGCTTGATCGCGGCGCAGCGTTGTGCGGGTGTTGCGTTTTGCGGGAGCGAGAAGCCGCAGCTCAGGCCATCAGCGTTACGGCCCTTGCCGGCGGCGAAGGCGGCGCTCGAGGTGGCGATGCAGATGACAAGGAGCGCTGCAGCAGCGATTTCAATCAGCAGTCTCATGGGGCGTCTCCTCCACACTGATGGCTGAATTAGCCGCCACACTAGCACCAAATCCACGTTCTCCGTGCTCGTCCGGGTTCCCAAATCGGCCCGTTCCTTGCATAAATTTGCGCCAGCGCAGTGCACGGCCGCACCGGCGATAGTTCCGGTGCAGAGGCAAGACGCGTAGGGTTAGTGGTGTTTCTGTCGACCAGGAAGTGACGGCCTTGCAAGATCAATCGTTCCAGCCAAACTTTCCCGCCCCCGACCAGCCCATCGACGAGCTCGCGCTGGCTGAGATCAAGGGCGCGATTCTGGCGAAGCTGCGCCTTGCCATCGGCAAGGACGCCGGCATGGCGACCAAGCACGACTGGTACCAGGCCGCGGCGCTCGCGCTGCGCGACCGCATCGTGCATCGCTGGCTCACAGCCGAGAAGCACAGCTACGACGCGGGGCGCAAGCGCGTCTATTATCTCTCGCTCGAATTCCTGATCGGCCGCCTCTTCACCGATGCGCTCAACAATATGGGGCTGCTCAAGATCTTCGAGGTCGCGCTCGGCGATCTCGGCGTCTCCCTGCCCGAACTGCGCAAATGCGAGCCGGATGCCGCGCTCGGCAATGGCGGTCTCGGGCGGCTTGCCGCCTGCTTCATGGAGAGCATGGCAACGCTCTCGATCCCGGCGATCGGCTACGGCATCCGCTACGATTACGGCCTGTTCCGCCAGATCATCAACCAGGGCTGGCAGCAGGAATATCCGGACGAGTGGCTCGGCTTCGGCAACCCCTGGGAATTGCAGCGGCCGGAAGTGATCTACAACATTCATTTCGGCGGCGGCGTCGAGCATGTCGACGACAAGGGCCGCGACCGCGCGATCTGGCATCCGGGCGAGACCGTGCAGGCGATCGCCTACGACACGCCGATCGTCGGCTGGCGCGGCCAGCACGTCAACGCGCTCCGCCTGTGGTCGGCACGCTCGCCCGATCCGTTGAAGCTCGACGCCTTCAACAAGGGCGACTATGTCAGCGCCAGCGCCGAGCAGTCGCGCGCCGAAGCGATCTGCAAATTCCTCTATCCGAACGACGAGAGCCCGGCGGGCCGCGAGCTGCGCCTGCGCCAGGAATATTTCTTCGTCTCCGCCTCGCTCCAGGACCTGGTCAAGCGGCATCTGTCGTCCGACGGCCAGCTTCGCAGCCTGTCGTCGAAGGTCGCGGTGCAGCTCAACGACACCCATCCGAGCCTCGCCGTCACCGAGCTGATGCGGATCCTCGTCGACCTGCACAATTTCCGCTGGGACGAGGCATGGAAGATCACGGTCGCGACGCTGTCCTACACCAACCACACGCTGCTGCCCGAGGCGCTGGAGACCTGGCCGGTCGAGCTGTTCGAGCGCCTGTTGCCGCGGCATCTGGAGATCATCTACCGCATCAACGTCCAGCATCTGGCGCTCGCCGAGGCGCGCGCGCCCGGCGACATCGACTTCCGCGCCTCGGTCTCGCTGATCGACGAGAAGAGCGGCCGCCGCGTGCGCATGGGCCAGCTCGCCTTTGTCGGCTCGCACCGCATCAACGGCGTCTCCGCGATGCATTCGGACCTGATGCGCGAGACCGTGTTCCACGATCTCAACCATCTCTATCCCGGCCGCATCACCAACAAGACCAACGGCATCACCTTCCGCCGCTGGCTGATGCTGGCAAACCCGAAGCTGACCGACCTGTTGCGCGAGACCTGCGGCGACGCCGTGCTCGACGATCCGACGCAGCTCTCGCTGATCGAGGCGCGCGCCAGCGACGTCGAATTCCAGAAGAAATTCCGCGCCGTCAAGCATCACAACAAGACGGCCCTGGCGCGGCTGATCGGCGAGCGGCTCGGCATCAAGGTCGATCCGGGCGCGCTGTTCGACGTGCAGATCAAGCGCATCCACGAATACAAGCGCCAGCTGCTCAACGTCATCGAGACGGTCGCGCTGTACCAGTCGATGAAGGACGATCCCAACGGCAACTGGGTGCCGCGGGTGAAGATCTTCGCCGGCAAGGCGGCGGCGAGCTACAAATACGCCAAGCTGATCATCAAGCTGATCAACGACGTCGCCGAGGTCGTCAACAACGACCCCGCGATCGGCGGCAAGCTGAAGGTCGTCTTCCTGCCCGACTACAATGTCAGCCTCGCGGAGGTGATCATTCCCGCGGCCGACCTGTCCGAGCAGATCTCGACCGCCGGCATGGAAGCTTCCGGCACCGGCAACATGAAGCTGGCGCTCAACGGCGCCATCACCATCGGCACGCTCGACGGCGCCAATATCGAGATCCGCGACCATGTCGGCAACGAGAACATCGCGATCTTCGGCATGGAGGCCGGCGACGTCATGATCCGGCGCAAGCAGGGGCTGGATGCCTCCGACGTGATCCGCAGTTCGCCAAAGCTCCAGCGCGCCATCAACGCGGTCGGCGCCGGCGAGTTCTCGCCCGGCGATCCCGGCCGTTTCGAATCGATCGCGCATGCGCTGCGCTATCTCGACCATTACATGGTCAGCGCCGATTTCGATTCCTACTACGAGGCGCAGCGCGCGGTCGATGCGCGCTGGCAGGTGGCGCCGGCCTGGACCCGCGCTTCGATCCTCAATGTCGCGCGCATGGCGTGGTTCTCCTCCGACCGCACCATCCGCGAATATGCCGAGGAGATCTGGAACGTGCCGGTCAATCCGACCACGCCGCTGCTGCCGGACCTGCGCGACGCCGCAGGCTGATTTTCCGCAGTGTGAAATCGGCGTTACCTGCGAGGTTATTGCACAGCCAGGCAATTGCTGTGGTATGACGACCGTCATTCCGGGGCGGCTCGCAGAGCCGAACCCGGAATCTCGAGATTCCGGGTTCGATGCTTCGCATCGCCCCGGAATGACAGACGGAAACACCCATGCACGCCAAGCTCCCGCACCCGTTCGACGACGCCACCCGCATCACCGCCGGTGACTCCAGCTGGCAGGGACACACCAGCGACGATTACTGGGCCTTTGTCGGTCCGTTCGGCGGCGCCACCGCCGCGACCATCTTGCGCGCGTTGATCGAGCATCCGCAGCGCGCCGGCGATCCACTCGCCGTCACCGTCAATTACTGCGCCCCGATCGCCAAGGGCCCGTTTGACCTGGATGTGCGGCTGGTAAAGGCCAACCGTTCCAGCCAGCACTGGAGCGTCGAACTGTCGCAGGGCGGCGGCGAGGTCGCGACGCTCGCAACCGCGGTGTTCGCCGAGCGGCGGCCGTCCTGGGAGCACAGGGTGGCGACGGTCCCGGACGCCGCGGCGTTCGAGGCAACGCTGCCGTTCCCGAAGATCTCGGCGTCCTGGGCCAACCAGTACGAATTCCGCTTCGTCGAGGGCGAGATGCGGATCGGCCCGCCGCAGGCCGAGCTTGCCAGCACCTATTCGAAAATCTGGATCAGCGACCGCACCCCGCGCAGGCTTGACATGCTGTCGCTGATGTCGATGTCGGACGCCTTCTTCGGCCGCATCTTCCACGCGCGGCGCGAGCTGGTGCCGTTCGGCACGGTGTCGCTGACGACCTATTTTCACACCGACAGCGAGGAGCTCGCAGCCGAGGACATCGCGCGCGTGCTGGCGACGGCCGATTCGAAGATCATGCACAAGAGCTACGCCGACCAGAACGCCGAGCTGTGGTCGCCGAACGGAAGGCTGCTCGCGACGACGACGCAGATCGCGTATTTCAAGGCTTGAGCTGCCTCCACGTCATTGCGAGGAGCGTAGCGACGAAGCAATCCAGACTGTCTCCGCGGAGGGATTTCTGGATTGCTTCGCTGCGCTCGCAATGACGGTGGAGATATCTCGCCACAAACAAAAAGGGCGGCCTCGCGGCCGCCCTTTTGCATTCTCAAATGATGCGACCTTACTCCGCCGCGAGCTTCACGTCCGGCGCGGCTGCGCGCACTTCGGCGTCGACCTGGGCTTCGAACTTGGCAAAGTTCTTCTGGAACATGCCGACCAGCGCGCGGGCGGTCTTGTCGAACTCGTCCTTGTCCTTCCAGGTGTTGACCGGGTTGAGGATTTCGCTCGGCACGCCCGGCAGCGCGGTCGGAACCGCGAAGCCGAAATATTTGTCGGTGCGGAATTCGACGTTGCGAAGCGAACCGTCGAGCGCCGCGGTGAGCAGCGCGCGCGTCACCTTGATCGGCATGCGCGAGCCCGTACCATACTTGCCGCCGGTCCAGCCGGTGTTGACCAGCCAGCAGTCGACATTGTGCTGGGCGATCAGGTCGCGCAGCATGTTGCCGTAGACGGATGGATCGAGCGGCAGGAAGGGCGAGCCGAAGCAGGTCGAGAACTCCGGCTGCGGCTCGTTGCCGAGACCGCGCTCGGTGCCCGCGACCTTGGCGGTGTAGCCGGAGAGGAAGTGATACATCGCCTGCGCCGGCGACAGCTTTGCGATCGGCGGCAGCACGCCGAAGGCGTCGGCGGCGAGCATCACCACGTTCTTCGGCTGCGGCGCGCGGCCGGTGCGCGAAGCGTTCGGGATGAAGTCGAGCGGATAGGCCGACCGGGTGTTCTCGGTCTTGGAGCCGTCGTCGAAGTCCACCACGCGGGTGTCCTCGTCGAGCACGCAGTTCTCGAGCACCGCGCCGAAGCGCGTGCTTGCGGCATAAATCTGCGGCTCGGCTTCCTGCGAAAGCTTGATGCACTTGGCGTAGCAGCCACCTTCGAAATTGAAGACGCCGTTCGGGCCCCAGCCGTGCTCGTCGTCACCGATCAGGGTGCGGTTCGGGTCGGCCGACAGCGTGGTCTTGCCGGTGCCGGAGAGGCCGAAGAAGATCGCGGCATCGTCCTTGGCGCCGACATTGGCCGAGCAGTGCATCGGCATCACGCCGCGCTCGGGCAGATAGTAGTTCAGCGTGGTGAAGACCGACTTCTTCATCTCGCCGGCATAGTAGGAGCCGCCGATCAGCACGATCTTGCGGGCGAAGTCGATCGCGACGACGTTCTCCGACTTGCAGCCATGGCGCTTCGGATCGGCGCGGAAGCTCGGCATGTCGATGATGGTGAGCTCGGGCGTGAAGGTCGACAGCTCGATCGCCTCGGGGCGGATCAGCAGCGTGCGGATGAACAGCGAATGCCAGGCGAGCTCAGTGAACACGCGGGTCTTGATCCGGTAGGCCGGATCGGCGCCGCCGTAGAGGTCCTGCGCGAACAGGCTCTTGCCTTCGGCGTGCTTGAGGAAGTCCTGATAGAGCGTCTCGAACTGCTCCGCGGTGATCGACTGGTTGCCGGCCCACCACATCTTCTTGTCGGTGGTGGCGTCGCGCACCGTGAACTTGTCCTTGGGGCTGCGGCCCGTGAACTCGCCGGTGTCGGCGCACAGCGCACCGTCGGCAGACAGCACCGCCTCGCCCGCGGAGAGCGAGTATTGATAGAGTTGCGGCGCGCCGAGGTTCCAGTGAACCTGTTTGAGATTCTTTAAGCCGAATTTGTCGGCGCCGAAGGCACCGTTGCGCACGCCCGTCTCTTGCACGAAAAAATCCTCCTAGAACCCGCGACACATAGCGCGACCAAGCTTTGGCGCCATCGCAGTCACCGTGAATAATAGGCCATCCGGCCTAGGTTGGGCGACCTAATACTGATGAACGCTGGCGTTGCCAAGCCGATCCCGCAGGATTTGGTTTATTCAAGGACCGCGCCAAACGTCGCGCATGTCTGCTCTGAGCAGGTGCATCAAAAAATCACGAATGATCGCGCAACCAAATGCGCGTTTCGACGTTATCGGGGGTTATTGCGACGCACAATTCCCTGGGCGGTCTATCGTACGTCTCCCTCGCCGATCAGTGCGAACGGTCCCCACATCGCAGGATAGGCGTTGCGCGGCGACGAGGCGTCGTCGAGATACGTCAACATGGCGCGGCGCAACGCTTGGGCACGACCGATTCCTGGTTCGTTTTTGAGCAGAGCGAATGTCGACGTGGTCAAGCGGGTGGCAGCTTCCGAATCCACTGCCCAATGCGAGACCAGGAGCGCGCGGGCACCGGCATAGAAGAACGAGCGCGCCAATCCCGACAGGGCCTCTGCGCCGGGCTTGTCGCCGGCGATGGTGTTGCAGGCCGACAGCACCACCCAATCCGCATTGAGCTTGAGCTGGGCGACTTCGCTCGCCGTCAGCAAACCGTCGTCCAGCTCCGTAGGCTGATCTGGAATGGAGAGCGCAAGCGAAGGCTCGCCCAGTCCCTTGACGTCGCCCGCAACGAGGCCGTGGGTGGCAAAGTAAATGATGCTGTATTGAGCAAGCGCTGCACGCTTGAGCGTCGTTTCGCTGGCGTCGCGGCCAAGATGGATATCGACATCGCCTGCGCCGACATCCCTGGCCACCGCGTTCAGTTCGTCGGCAGTGTCAGGCAGTTGCGGCAGCGCTTGCGCAAGCCGCGCACGATCGACGCCGGCGCCGCGCCAGAAGTCGGTATAGGCAATCGTCGCGATGCTGCGCGCGGCGACCTTGCCGCTTGCGGCGCGACGATCGGCCGGCCCTTCGGCTGCAGGGTTGAACACAGGATCGCCAAAGCCGGTCATTGGCTTGACGCCCTGATCCTTGCGCGCAAAGGCCCGCAGCGATTTCAGGCTGATCACCGACGGCAGCACCGAGACGGCCTGACGCCGCAACAGCCAGGCGGCGTTGCGATAGCCTTCGAGCTTGTCCGGGATCGCAGCTTGCGGCTTCTCGGTGACGAGCAGATGAAACGGCAGTGCGGTCAGTGCGGCCGAGGGCACCACCAGCAGGCTGCGCGTGTCTTTCGTCAGCGCTTCGACCGGGCCGAGCAGCGCGACATAGAGCTCATTGGCGAGCGCGAGGTCAAACAGGCCGGATTTGCCGGACGCATCGTGTGCCTTGCCGACGTCGAGCCCTTTGCGGAACGCCGACACTTTCTGCGCCAGCGCGTCCGCGCCAAGCGGAATCTCCTTCCAGTCGACGCCCTCGCGCGTGATCGCGATGACATAGCCCTGCTTGTCCACGACGGAATAGATCGTCATCGCCTCGTCGGCCGACAGCAACGGCTGGATGTCCTTCACGCCGAGCGGCAGCGGATTGGACAGCGAGGCATAGTCGGGAAACTCGACGGCGAGCGTCTTCTGCAAGCCGGCGCGCTCGCTCGCGATCGCCGCGATCCGCGCGCGGCTGCGCTGCTCGGCCGCGACGTCGCGTTGCGCGGCTTGCTTGGACACCGCCGTAATGATCGCCTTGTCGAGCGCCTCGGCCTCGGCCGCGAGATCCTGCTCCTTGCGCACGAGCTCGGCGAGCCGGTCGCTGCCGGCCGCAAGCCGCACCGCGAGCTTGTTCACGGCGGATGCGGCGGACGATTGCGTGCCGCGCTGGATCGCGGCCAGCGCTTCGTCGAGGGCCTTGTCGTCGGAGAGGAGCTGCTGCTGCCGCGCGGAAAACAGGATCGGCAGCACCACACGCAGCTGCGCGCGGCCGCTGCGAAGCGTCCTTTCCGCCAGCGGCAAGGCATCGGCAGTGCGCCCGGAGACATAAAGGAAATAAGCGAGATTGCTGGTCGAGGTCACGACGTCAGGATGGTCCGGCCCAAGCGCGCGCTCGCGGATCGCAAGGGCGCGCCGGTAGAGCGGCTCGGCATTGGCATAACGCTGCTGGTGCTCGTAGAGCCCGGCGAGATTGTTCAGCGAACGCGCGACGTCGGGATGATCCGGACCCAGCACCTTTTCGCGGATCGCGAGCGAGCGCTTGATCGGCGCCTCGGCATCCGCATCGCGGTTGAGGTCGCGATCGACCTGACCGATGTTGTTCAGAACCGTGGCGACCGCGGGATGCTCGGGCCCGGCGGCCTTCTGATAGATCGCGAGCGCGCGCTGGAACAGCGGCTCGGCGTCCGCAAAATGCTCCTGCTTCACGTAGAGCGTGGCGAGATTGTTGAGGGCCTGGCCGACATCGGGATGCTCGCGCGACAGCGCCTTTTCGCGAATGGCCAGCGCACGCTTGAACAGCGGCTCGGCTTCAGTGAAGCGGCCCTGCCGCTGATACAGCGCGGCGAGATTGTTCAGCTCGGGCGCGATCAATGTGGTGTCGAGGCCGAGCGACTTTTCCATCAGCGCGATCGCGCGCTTGTAGATCGGCTCGGCGAGGTCGTCGCGGCCCTGGCCGGCATAGACCTGGCCGAGATTGTTGAGCGCGGCGGAGAGTTCGCGGCCGTCGTTGCCCTTCTCCAGGCTCGCCACCATGGCCTGCGCCAGGGGCAGCGCCTCCGCATATTTGCCGGCCTGGTTGAGCGCGTTGATCCGCGCGCCCTGTGCGGCGAGATCGGCCTTCTGGGCAAGACCGGGGGTGGCAAGCGACGTGGTGATCGCGAGCGCCAGACCCGCGGCCAACGCCAAACGACGATGCGTCATGAACCCTCTCGCTGCCAATCCCGAACCGCTCACGGTGTTGGGTCGCAGCGATCGGCAGCGGCGTTCAATTTTGGCGCGGCTCCTCCACCTTCGCGCGCGCCTCGCCGGCAAGGCGAACCAGCATCTTGCGCAGCGCCGTGCCGCTGGTCACCCGCTCCGGGAAGTCCAGCCGCAGCGCGGTCTGGCCGTCCTGCATGTCGAGGCCCTCAGGGTCACAGCCGGTGCAGCGCCAGTCGCCGGCGGCGGCGCCGAGCAGCCTGGTCGCGTAAAGGCCCATGGCGTCGCGGTGGTCGGCATTCATGTGCTCCACGGCCCCCTCCTCCGCCGCCATCAGGTCCTCGGCGCCGCTGAGATCGGTCAGGAACTGCTCCGGCTTGAGGTCGACGATCCGGCCGAAGCCGGCCACCAGATGGGTTCCTGTGGGCCGGATCCTGAAGAACGAGAAGTCCTTAAACGAAACAAAGGCTTCCGCCGACGGGTGCGCATTCAGATACCGCCGTTCGAGAAGATCCTTCTCGGCACCGGCCTGCTCCGCCCGGCCGGACAACATAATCCGGGCGCCCTCCAGGGGATCGCCGGCGGCGCGCTCATCCAGCATCAGGGAGACCCGGCTATCTGCCAGGATGTTCCTGGTGTGCACGGCCAATGCGGAGATCAGCAGGATCGGCGAGCCATCCGGGTGGCTCGCCAGATTGACCAGGGAACAATAGGGATCGCCGCTGCCCACCATCAACGTTGCGAGAGCGCCCTGCCGCGACCGCCTGAGCAGCGACTTGGCGAGCTTTCCGGGGTCGAAATCGGGGGTCGGTTGCATGGGCTTTCTCGGCTCAGGTGGTTGCAAGGGGGGTCTTTTTTCGGCTAAACGGGGGTCTGGTTATGGGTCGGGATGCGGCGAATCTGCCGTGTTTCGTGGAACTTGGTCACACTTCAGCCCAGCTTGCATTGCTCGGTGACAAAGTTCGAACGCCAAGTTCGGGACCCATGTATGCGGCGCATCACTGGATTGCTCGCCGTTTCAAGCCACGACCCAAACGGAAAGCAGAAAGCAGAGGCTCATGCCCACAATCGCTTTGGTCGACGACGACCGCAACATTCTCACATCCGTCTCGATCGCGCTGGAAGCCGAAGGCTACCGCATCATGACCTACACCGACGGCGCTTCCGCGCTTGACGGTTTCCGCACCACCCAACCCGACCTCGCCATCCTCGACATCAAGATGCCGCGCATGGACGGCATGGAGACGCTGCGCCGCCTGCGGCAGAAGTCCGACCTGCCGGTGATCTTCCTGACCTCCAAGGACGAAGAGATCGACGAGCTGTTCGGCCTCAAGATGGGCGCCGACGATTTCATCCGCAAACCGTTCTCGCAGCGGCTGCTGGTCGAGCGCGTCAAGGCGGTGCTGCGCCGCTCGGCGCCGAAGGACCCGACCGTAGCGCCGAAGGAGAACGACGCCAAGGCGCTCGACCGCGGTCTTTTGCGCATGGATCCGGAACGCCATACCTGCACCTGGAAGAACGAACCGGTGACGTTGACCGTCACCGAATTCCTGATCCTGCAGGCGCTCGCGACCCGGCCCGGCGTGGTGAAGAGCCGCAACGCGCTGATGGACGCCGCCTACGACGACCAGGTCTATGTCGACGACCGCACCATCGACAGCCACATCAAGCGGCTGCGCAAGAAGTTCAAGGTGGTCGACAACGAGTTCGAGATGATCGAGACGCTGTACGGCGTCGGCTATCGTTTCAAGGAAGCCTGAGGCGGCAGGGCACCTTCGCGAATGTCCGGAGCATTGCCGGTTCTGGTTCCATCGGAACCGGGATGACTCTAGAATGCGGGGACCGTCGCACGAGCTGTCCTAACGCGGGCGTAAGCATTGCTGGACCGAACGCAGCCTGACCCGAACCAGAGCGCCGAGGATATCGCATCCGACGGCGTTCCAGTGCACGTCGCCGAGGACAAGCCGGCTGCGCAGGGCTGGCGGCCGCTGAACTGGCTCAAGCGCGCCGGGCAATTCTTCTTCGCGCTGTCCTTCTCGAGCCTGACCCGCCGCATCGTCTCGCTCAACCTCGCCGGCCTCGTCGCGCTGGTGGCGAGCATCCTCTATCTGTCGCAATTCCGCGCCGGCCTGATCGACGCGCGCGCGCAGAGCCTGCTGGTGCAGGCTGAGATCATCGCCGGTGCGATCGCGGCCTCCGCGACGGTGCAGACCAACGCCATCACGATCGACCCCGACCGGCTGCTCGACCTCAAGCCGGGCGAGACCTATGGCGGGTCGGACGACTATTCGCCGCTGGATTTTCCGATCAATCCGGAGCGCGTCGCGCCGGTGCTGCGCACGCTGATCTCGCCGACCAAGACGCGCGCCCGCATCTACGATCCGAACGGCAGCCTGCTGCTCGACAGCCGCAACCTCGAGAACGTGCTGCGCTTCCCCCTGCCGCCGCTGTCCGCCGAGAAGCCCGGCGTGGTCGAGCGCGGCATGGTCGCGGTGCGCACCTGGCTGAACCGCGGCGACCTGCCGCTCTATCGCGAGCTCGGGCCCGAGAACGGCAATGGCTATGCTGAAGTGGGCGACGCGCTCCAGGGCCAGAAGCGCTCGATGGTTCGGGTCAATGCGCGCGGCGAGGTGATCGTCTCGGTCGCGGTCCCCGTGCTGCGCTCGCGCGCCATCCACGGCGCGCTGATGCTGTCCACCCAGGGCGACGACATCGACCAGATGGTCACCGCCGAGCGCCTCGCCATCCTGAAAGTCGGCGGCGTCGCCGCCGCGGTCATGATCATGCTGTCGCTGCTGCTGGCCAGCACGATCGCAGGTCCCGTACGCCGGCTCGCGGACAGCGCCGAGCGCGTCCGCCGCCGCATCAAGACCCGCGTCGAGATTCCCGACTTCACCCGCCGTCGCGACGAGATCGGGCATCTGTCCGGCGCGCTGCGCGACATGACCAACGCGCTCTACAGCCGCATCGAGGCGATCGAGATGTTCGCCGCCGACGTCGCGCACGAATTGAAGAACCCGCTGACCTCGCTGCGCTCCGCGGTCGAGACGCTGCCGCTGGCGCGCAACGAGAACAGCCGCGCCCGCCTGCTCGAGGTGATCGAGCACGACGTCAAGCGGCTCGACCGCCTGATCTCTGATATCTCCGACGCCAGCCGGCTCGATGCCGAATTGCAGCGGCAGGACGCGATTCCGGTCGATCTGCGCCGCCTGCTCGGCACGCTGGTCTCGGTCGCCAACGAAACCAAGCTCGGCCACGACGTCGCGGTCGAGGCGCGCTTCGAGGGGCGCGGGCCGACCGACACGTTCGCCGTGACCGGCCATGATTCACGGCTCGGGCAGGTGGTCTCGAACCTGCTCTCCAACGCGCAATCCTTCTCGGAGGCCGGCAGCAAGGTGCGCCTCACCTGCCGCCGCGTGCGCGGTGAAATCGAGATCGTGGTCGACGACGACGGCCCCGGCATCCGTGATGACGCGCTGGAGCGCATCTTCGAGCGCTTCTACACCGACCGTCCGCATCAGGGCTTTGGCCAGAACTCCGGCCTCGGGCTCTCGATCTCCAAGCAGATCGTCGACGCGCATGGCGGGCGCATCTGGGCGGAGAACCGCCCCGGCCCCGCGGACGAGGACGGCGCGCCGACGGTTGCCGGCGCGCGCTTCGTGGTGAGGCTGCCCGCGCTATGAGCGACGGCGGGCCCAGCGTGCACGCCTCCGCGGTCAAGGTCGGGAATCTGGCAGTGCTGATCCGCGGACCGTCGGGCTCCGGCAAGTCGCGCCTTGCCTTCGATTTGATCATGGCGGGGCGCGCCGGCGTGGTCGAAAGGGCCGTTCTGGTCGGTGATGACCGTGTCCATCTGGCGACAGTCGGCGACGAAATTGAAGTCCGCCCCGCGCCGCCGCTCGCCGGCCTGATCGAGATCCGGGGCCTCGGAATCCGCCGCTGCGACTTCGTGGAGCATGCGACCGTCGGCCTCGTGGTCGATCTGGCCGCCGCGGACGCGGAACGCCTGCCGCCGGCCGAATCCCTGAAAACTAGCATTTTAGGTGTCGAAATACCGCGAATCCCTGTTAGCCGCGATTATTCGCCCCTCCCACTGGTTGTTGCGGCCTTGACCACTACCAAGAGTTCATCTTCCGTTAATCCCTCAGGCGATTGTTTGAAGGGAAATGGTAACCATATGAACCCCACTATCGCGACCGAATAGACCGGCGCAGCTCCCCTCATCCATCCGTCTAAGTTCAGGGAGATACGCAACATCCCCTCTTGCGCAGGGGCTCTGGATGGTCAAAGTGGCGCGTTCGTGCGGTGCACCAAAAGCGCCCGCGAGGAGTTTTCCGATGATTGGTCTAGTACTTGTGACCCACGGGCGCCTTGCCGACGAATTCAAGGCAGCGCTTGAACATGTCATGGGCCCACAAAAGCAAATCGAAGCGATTACGATCGGCGCTGAAGATGATTCCGATCTGTGCCGAAGCGACATCATCGAGGCGGTTAACCGCGTCGATTCCGGCGACGGCGTTGCGATCCTCACCGACATGTTCGGCGGCACGCCATCCAACCTGGCAATATCCTGTATGAGCCGGCCGAAGGTCGAGGTGCTCGCGGGCATCAACCTTCCGATGCTGGTGAAGCTCGCCAAGGTGCGTGAGGAACGCGCGCTGCCGGACGCGATCGCGATGGCCCAGGAAGCGGGTCGCAAATACGTCACCATCGCCAGCCGCGTGCTCGCCGGCAAATGAGCGACGACGCGCCGCAAGCCGGGTCGGGCGTGCCCGCGGGCGCGATCTCCAAGGAGCTCCTCATCATCAACAAGCGCGGCCTGCACGCACGCGCCTCAGCGAAATTCGTCCAGGCGGTCGAGCGCTTCAACGCGCAAGTGTGGGTGACGCGCGGCGGCGAGACCGTCGGCGGCACCTCGATCATGGGCCTGATGATGCTCGCTGCGGGACCCGGCACGACGATCACGGTCGCTGCGGCCGGTGCAGATGCCGATGCCGCGCTCGCGGCGATCACGGAGCTCGTTGAAAGCAAGTTCAACGAGGAGGGGATTTAGCGCCCTCCCGCCATGCGCTCAGCGCCGTAGGGTGGGCAAAGGCGCGACGCGCCGTGCCCACCATCTCTCGACAATCGCGACAGAAGTGGTGGGCACGCTTCGCTTTGCCCACCCTACGGCACCTTCGGTCACTTCGCCGGCGGCGCGATGTAGATGTTCCAGCTCATCGACGGGCCGGCCTTGCCGTGAACGAAGCGGCGCGTCGTCATCACGATGCGCTCGGCGTTCGGCGCAGTCTCCGACACCCATTTCTCGAACGCCGGCAGACGGCCGTCGGTCGGATCGAACACGCCGATGAAGCCGTAGGTCTTGACGTCATCGCGCGAGGTCAGCCCGGAATCCCAGGCCTCTAACGGCAGCAATGCGGACGGATGGTCCGGGCTGTAGAACACCAGCGGCTGGATCTGTTCCATCGTGCCGGCAACGACGGCCCAGCGCGAGCCGAAGCGGGTGTGCCAGGCCTGGGTCAATTCGCGCGCGAGCTCCGAGCGCGCGCCATAGATCGCTGCGTTGCCGGCATTGGCCGCCATCTCGCGCGCGGCGATCCAGGGCGAGGCGGCAAGCGTCGCAACGCTGAGCACGAGCCAGATCGCGACGATGTTGAACAGGGTCGCGCTCTGCACCCGCAGCGCGGGGATCGCGACCAGCGCCAAGGGCACCAGGAAGAACAGCGAGATGCCCCAATCGGTCTTCATGTAGATGCTGAAAACCAGTGCGCCGAGCGGCGGGCCGACCGCGACGATGATCTGGATGATCCAGACATTCAGCGCCTGCGAGACATTGACACCCGGATTGGCGCCGCGCGCCCAGGCGCGGGTGACGATGCGCGAGGGCGTACGCAGCAGCAGCTTGCGCCACGGCGGCACCCACGCCATGGCGAGCGCGGCGAGCGCGACGGGAAGCGCCAGCAGCGCGACATTATGCAGGGCATAGCCGGCCACCAGCTGATGCACGAGGCGGCTGTCCTCGAGGCTGTAGGTGTCGCCGGCATAGGTCAGCGGCACGAAATGCACCTCCGCCAGCCAGACGATGTGCGGGATCATCGCCACCACCATCGTCGCGATCGCCACCCACGGCGCCGGCGACAGCAGGAACCGCAGTCGCTCCGGATGGATCAGCGCGGCAAGGCCGATGGCGCCGATCATGGTCAGCACCCAGTATTTGGTCATCAGCGCCAGCGCGCCGGCAAGGCCGAGCCAGATCCCGGACTGCCAGCTCCTTTTCTCGAAGGCGTTGAGATAGGCGAACACGAGGAGCGGCAGCGTGACGAGCTGGAGCAGGTCGGGGTTGTACTTGAAGCCCTTGAAATTGAAGATCGGGTAGAGCGCGACCATCACCACGACCAGGAACGCGCGCCGTGCGTCCACGACGCGCAAGCTCAGCAGCCAGCAGATCACCATGCCGATGCCGACGGTCGTCATGGCCAGCGCATAGGTCGCCCAGTCCGTCGCCGGGAACACCTTGAACCAGAGGCCGGCGACCCAGCCCGACAGCGGCGGGTGCTTGCCGTAGCCCCACAGGAATTTCTGGCCCCAGCCCCAGGCTTCCGCGACGTCCATGTGAACGTCCTGCGCTGCCTTGAGATTGATCAGGATGAAGGTCCAGAGCACCGCATGCAGGATCGCGAGCTGGATCACCAGCCACAGGCGGGCCTCCGGCCGGACCGCGCTGGCAACCAGCCAGGCCCGGAAGCGGTTGAAACTCACCCAGGTCTTCGCGCGGGCTCGGCCAGATGGGATTGAGGTCGTCGACATCAGCCGTTGCGTAGCGCGTTTTGGCCCGTCGTGGAATCAGCTTGGCGTGAAGAAAGGCCCTGAAAATACAGCAATATGGTTGCCGCACGGGGATGTGAGTGGTATCCCGCGCCCATGACGACCGTCCCCATTTCCAACATCCGCAATTTCTCCATCGTCGCCCATATCGACCATGGCAAATCGACGCTGGCCGACCGCCTGATCCAGATGACCGGCGGCCTCACCGACCGCGAAATGGCGGGCAAGGAGCAGGTGCTCGATTCCATGGATATCGAGCGCGAGCGCGGCATCACCATCAAGGCGCAGACGGTTCGGCTCGCCTACCGCGCCAAGGACGGCAAGGACTACATCTTCAACCTGATGGACACGCCCGGCCATGTCGACTTCGCCTACGAAGTCTCGCGGTCGCTGGCGGCCTGCGAGGGTTCCCTGCTGGTGGTCGACGCCAGCCAGGGCGTCGAAGCTCAGACGCTCGCCAACGTCTACCAGGCGCTCGACAACAATCACGAGATCGTTCCGGTCCTGAACAAGGTCGACCTGCCGGCCGCCGAACCCGAGAAGGTCAAGCAGCAGATCGAGGACGTCATCGGCATCGACGCCTCGGACGCGGTGATGATCTCGGCCAAGACCGGCCTCGGCGTTCCCGACGTGCTGGAAGCCATCGTCACCCGCCTGCCGCCGCCGAAGGGCGATCGCGATGCGACCCTGAAGGCGCTGCTGGTCGACAGCTGGTACGACGTCTATCTCGGCGTCGTCGTGCTGATCCGCGTCGTCGACGGCGTCATGAAGAAGGGTAGCCGCGTCCGCATGATGGGCACGGGCGCCGCCTACGACGTCGAGCGCGTCGGCTTCTTCACGCCGAAGATGACGCAGGTCGACGAGCTCGGCCCCGGCGAGATCGGCTTCATCACCGCCGCGATCAAGGAAGTCGCCGACACCCGCGTCGGCGACACCATCACCGACGACAGGAAGCCTGTCACCGAAATGCTGCCGGGCTTCAAGCCGGCGATCCCGGTGGTGTTCTGCGGCCTGTTCCCGGTCGACGCCGACGATTTCGAGACGCTGCGCGCCGCGATGGGCAAGCTGCGCCTCAACGACGCCAGCTTCTCGTTCGAGATGGAAACCTCCGCGGCGCTCGGCTTCGGCTTCCGCTGCGGCTTCCTCGGCCTCTTGCACCTCGAGATCATCCAGGAGCGGCTGTCGCGCGAGTTCGATCTCAACCTGATCGCGACCGCGCCGAGCGTCATCTACAAGATGAAGCTGACCGACGGCACCGAGCTCGAGATCCACAATCCCGTCGACATGCCCGACGTGGTCAAGATCGAGGAGATCCAGGAGCCCTGGATCGAGGCGACGATCCTCACGCCCGACGAATATCTCGGCAGCGTGCTGAAGCTGTGCCAGGACCGCCGCGGCGCGCAGAAGGAGCTGACCTATGTCGGCGCCCGCGCGATGGTGAAATACGATCTGCCGCTCAACGAAGTGGTGTTCGACTTCTACGACCGCCTCAAGTCGGTCTCCAAGGGCTACGCCTCGTTCGACTATCATCTCACCGACTACAAGCCGGCCGACCTCGTCAAGATGCAGATCCTGGTCAATGCTGAGCCGGTCGACGCACTCTCGATGCTGGTCCACCGCACCCGCGCCGAGGGGCGCGGCCGCGCCATGGTCGAGAAGATGAAGGAGCTGATCCCGCCGCACATGTTCCAGATCCCGATCCAGGCGGCGATCGGCGGCAAGGTGATCGCCCGCGAGACGGTCCGCGCGCTGCGCAAGGACGTCACCGCGAAGTGCTACGGCGGCGACATCACGCGCAAGCGCAAGCTTCTGGAGAAGCAGAAGGAAGGCAAGAAGAAGATGCGGCAGTTCGGCAAGGTCGACATCCCGCAGGAAGCCTTCATTGCCGCGCTGAAGGTGGATAGCTGAGGCTGCTGCCCGGACCAGTTTTGACGTAACGAGACTGGTCAGGCCCGGCCATCCGTGGCCGGAAAACAAAAACCGCGAAAACAACCCCATGCACAGTAGCCGGCCCCTTGTCGGCATTGCGCTTTTCGAATTTTCGATTTTACGAAATCGATTTGACCCGTCGGGCAAAACAGGGGCATGATGGCATCATGGCAGCGGGTGCGACGCGGGCGCCCCTCAGGAGGCACCGGAGGCAACATGCCGAAGGCCTGAGTGATCAACATCACAGATCCAATACTTGCCTTTCGGCAGGCTCCGCATACGCTGCGCACGTGATGTTCGGGGCTGCGATGGGCGCATTTCGCTGGTTTTCATTGTTATTTGTCGTCTGGCTAACCTGCGGTTCGGCGCACGCCGAGCGCCGCGTCGCGCTCGTTATTGGCAATTCGGCCTACAAGAGCGTGCCGAGGCTTGCGAACCCGGTGAATGATGCCGCCCTGGTCGGTGGCATGTTCAAGAAGGCCGGGTTCGACAGCGTCGACGTCAAGCTCGACCTCAGCGTGGTCGATATGCGCAAGGCGCTTCGCGAGTTTGCAGGCAAGGCTCGCGAGGCGGAAGTCGCCGTCATCTATTACGCCGGCCACGGGATCGAGTTGGACGGCAACAACTACCTGATCCCGACCGATGCTGCCCTGGAGACGGACAACGACGTGTTCGACGAGGCGTTTCCGCTCGACCGAGTGTTGTTTGCCATCGAACCGGCCAAACAGCTCCGCCTCGTCATTCTCGACGCCTGCCGCGACAATCCCTTTGCCAAGACAATGAAGCGCACGGTTGCCGCCCGCGCTATCGGACGTGGTCTTGCCAAGGTCGAGCCGACCAGTTCGAACACCATGATCGCCTACGCTGCGAAGGCGGGCTCGACCGCCTCCGATGGCGACTCGAAGAACAGCCCGTTCGCGGCCGCGCTCGTCGAGCGTCTGCCCACACCGGGCCTCGACCTGCGCAAGGCCTTCGGCTTCGTGCGCGACGATGTCCTCAAGAACACCGGCTACAAGCAGGAGCCGTATGTCTATGGTTCGCTGGGCGGTGACGACGTCCCCCTGGTCCAGGCCAAGCCGGCAGCCGCATCCGGGCCTCAGGCGAGTCCCGATGACGCCGTCCGTCGGGATTATGAGCTCGCGCTGCAGATCGGCACGAGAGAGGTTTGGACGGCTTTCCTCGCGAAGTATGCCGACGGGTTCTACGCCAGCCTGGCCAAGGGGCAATTGAACCGAATCGCAGCAGAGGAGACGCGCGCCGCCGCCGCCGATAAGGCGCGGCAGGCCGAAGACGAGAAAGCGCGGCTTGCGGCGGAGCGGGCCAGGAAGGCGGAGCAAGATAGGGCGGCGGCAGCCGCCAAGGCCGCCGAAGATGCGCGGATTGCGGCTGAGAAGGCCAAGCAGGTCGAAGAGGCCAAGGCCGCCGCGGCCGAGCAGCGCAGGAAAGAGGCCGAGGCCGCAGCAGCCAAAGCGCTCGCCGACAAGCAGGCAGCCGAGAAGGCTCTTGCGGACAAACAGGCCGCCGACAAAGCCGCTGCCGAGAAAGCCGCCGCAGAGCTGGCGGCGAAAAAGGCTGCCGAGAAGCCGGAAGGCGCGGGTGGCGAACAGAAGGTCGCGGCGCTCGCGCCGCCGTCGGCGCAGCCTGCCATGTCACCCCAGGAGGTCGCGAAATCGGTGCAGTCGGAATTGCGCCGGGTCGGGTGCCTGACTGCGTCGGCTGACGGTGACTGGAATGCGACGTCGCAGCGCTCGCTGACGCTGTTCAACAAGTATGCAGGAACGAAACTCGACGCCAAGCTCGCCAGCTTCGACGCGCTGGACGCCATCAAGGCGAAGCCGGGCCGGGTCTGCCCGCTGGTGTGCGACCATGGCTTCAGGGCCGACGGCGATGCCTGCGTCAAGATCACATGCCGCGCCGGCTCCCGCGTCAACGACGACAACGAATGCGAGAAGATCCCGGAGAGGAAACCCACGGCCGCGCGCGAGAATGCAAAGGGACGAGACGAGCAGCGCAAGCAGGTTGAATCGGCACCGACCAAGCCGCAGAGCACCGGCCAGATGGTTTGCAATGCGGCGGGATGCCGCCCAGTACGTCCGGGATGCAAGCTCGGCTATGCAAGGTCCGGGCAGGGCGTGACGGTCGCTGAAGGGACCCGGGAAGTCTGCAATTGAGGCGACGGGGATAGACTTGCGGCGATGAAAGAGATTTCTCCGCTGGATAGCGAGCGCTTCGTTCCAACTCTCGATGATCGGGCGTACGGAAAGCCAGTGTCCGCGTTTCCTAAAGCGGTGACACAGCGCCTAGTCGGCTCTTGGCCACCGCGTCGGCGAGCGCAACGCAGCGGCTTGTCCGGAGCCCGGCGCAAGCCGGAGGTCGCCGGCTGAGGGGTAAACCGACGCGGTTGCCCCCAAGCCGGCTATTCCCCGACTGTTCAGTTCCTGTCAGGTGCTCCGCCCGGAAAGCCGACGACGCCCGTCAGGGACCTCCATCTCGTGCCCCCGCGCGGCTTCACGACGTCTTCTGCTTCGCTTCGACGTATCGCGCGAAGTTGTCGAGGATCGCCTGCCAGCCGCCTTGCTGCTGCTCGACCGAGTGGGTCGGCTCGCTATCGAAGACAACGCGGACGACAATGCCATTCGAGCCCGGCACGAACTCAACCTCGGCCTTGCGATCGCCGAACGCATATTCGATCAGCTTGTGTTCGACGATCTTGGTGTAGGTGCCGGCGAAGTCAAAGCCCATGCTGCCGTCCTTGGCCTCCATGCGAGACGAGAAGATGCCGCCTTCTCGCAGGTCGACCGTCGCCTTGGTCGTATGCCAGTCGTCGGACGCCGCGTTCCACTTCACGATGTCGGCAGGCGTCGTATAGGCACGCCAGACCTGATCGATGGGGGCTGCCACGGTGGTTTCGACGGTGATCCTCATGAACATTGCTCCTGGTTCGATTTTGACGGTCGAGGTGACGGCATCACTGACGTGTGCGAGGTCCATCCAAGGACGATCGAGACTGGTCCGTGCCGACATGGTCGTGTCGTGAATGTCCAGAAAAAGCAAACCCGTCACACTGAAGGGCGAGCAAATGCGCGGTCATGAGGTCCAAGGCGCTGTCAGATCATTGCCCGAGCTGTTGAAGCACGGCGGACCACAACGCAAGCGGCTCCCTGAGGGCTCCCGGTTCGGACGGCTTCTGGCGAACGGCGGTGTGCACCATGACGAGCTTCGAGGCCGGATCGACCAGGATGACCTGACCGCGGATGCCGAGCAGGGCAAATCTGCGCTGCTCGCCGGGCAGGAGCCACACCTGATAGCCGTAGCCGAAATAGGGTGTGGCCACGCGCGGAGCGAGATGACCGTCGTCTGGCCTGACGGTCGTGGCATCCAGCAGCCATTGCCGGGGGATCAACTGACGGCCTTCCCAGGCGCCGTCATGCGCGAGCAGCCGGGCGAGGCGCGCATAGTCGCGCAAGGTTGCGTTGAAGCAGCAAAAGGCGATCTCCTGCCCGCTGCCGTCGATCGCCCATGAGGCATCCGCTTCGGTGCCGATGGCATCCCAGATCCGGTCGTGGAGATAGTCGGCAACCGGCGTGCCCGTCGCGGAGCGCAGGACCAGGCCCAAGATCTCGGTTTCCACACTGGCATAGTGCCATCGGGTCCCCGGCGGTGCGGTTCTTGTATTGAATTGTGCGACGACGGCGGCGGGATCTTTCGGCTCTTCAACGAACAGGGCTCGCCCAAGCCGGGCTATGTCATCGTGCCCGTCATAGACCTCGGAAAATTCGACGCCCGACGACATGTTCAGCAGGGCCCGGATGGAGGTGTTTCCATATTCCGTTCCCGCAAGGCCGGAGACGTAGGTCGAGACGGGGTCGTCGATCGACTTGATCCGTCCCTCCGAGACCGCGATCCCGACCAGCATGCCCACCAGCGTCTTGGCCATGGACTGCGAGAGAAAGCGGTCGTGGTCGGTCCGCGCATATTGATAGTGCTCGTACAGGATTGTGTCGTCCCGGGCGATCAGGAGTCCCGTCACCGGGTTGCGTTTGAGGTAATCCGCGATGCTCAGCCGTTCCGTACCGAAACTGTAGGCGATCGATGGCTCCGGCGCGCGCTTGAACTGCCAGGGCGCCGTCGCCCGACCGATCGGGCGCGAAGGATAGATCTCGCCGAAATGGCTGTAGACGCCGACGAGCTTGTCGAGCTGGGTGGTGGTCCCCCGCGTGCCGACCGGATAGCCGGACGCCGCGCCGTAGAGCTCGGCATCGGGGCCGCTCTCCGAAAAGACCGGTCCCGCCTCGCCGGGAAAGCTTCGGACGTCCTGTGCGCAGGCCAGGGGCGCCCAGAGCGCGGAGGCGAGAATGACAGGCAAGAAAAGCCCCCGGCAACCGCGGGGCTTGCTGAGTGCTCCCCAATTCATCGTACTTGTCTCCTCACACATTTTTGTTTGTGTGCGTTTATGAGAACAACCTCGCAGACCGGTGACGGGAGGCATGCTATCATTACGGGTAGACGGTGTCAGCATGTGGCCCATCGCCGACGTCGGTCGAATTCTGCGCTTCAGATGACAGACCTCTCGCGCCACCGAGACATCCATCATCCGATCGCGAAATCAGCCGCTGTCTCGGCGTGGATCGCCGTCGTGTCGAACGTCTCGACCGTCGTGTCGCCCTGCCCGACCAGCATCGTGATCTCGGTGCAGCCGAGGATGATGCACTCTGCACCACGGGCGACCAGCGCCGCCATCACCTCCTGATAGCGGCAACGCGAGGGGGCGGCGACGTTTCCAAGGCACAGCTCGTCGTAGATGATGCGGTTGACGTCGGCCCGCGCCTCGGCGGGAGGAACCAGGACGTCGAGATCATGCGCGCGCAGCCGGTCGATGTAGAAGTCTTCCTCCATCGTGAACTTCGTGCCGAGCAACCCGACGCGCCGGTATCCTTTGGACCGGATGCGCTGTGCCGTTGAGTCGCCGATATGGACGAAGGGAATGGTCAGCTTCGCCACGATCTCGGGCGCCAGCTTGTGCATCGTGTTGGTGCACAATACGATCGCCCGCGCGCCGGCGCTTTCCAGGCGTTGCGCGACCTCGGCGAGGCTGCTTGCGGCCTCCTGCCAGCGGCCGGCGTACTGCATCTCCTTGATCTCCTGAAAATCGTAGGAATACATCAGCAACGGGGCCGAATGCAGCTTGCCCATGCGGTCGCGGACACGCTCGTTGATCAGCTTGTAATAGAGCGCGGTGCTCTCCCAGCTCATGCCTCCGATCAGGCCAATGGTTCGCATCCCGGCGTCTCCCAAAACTCGCTCGATGGATCGTAGACGAAGACGCGGACGCTCGCCATGACGCGATTGAACCAGCCGCAAGTCCGGCTACACCAAACAAGGTCGTGCCACTGCAATAGCCGCCGTTTCTCGCAGATGGATGCGCGATACGGATAAAGCGGGTGCATGCATGCGGTTTTTCCTGTGTGAGATCGTCGCCCGAATCGTCGCGATCTATCTGTGCGTCGATTGCAGCCGCATGCTGCGCGACGGCTATACCGAGAGGCAAATCAGGGCCTTCAGTCCCGATCTCGTGGACTGGCTGCTGGACTGGTCGCGGCAGGTTTTCCAGAGGGACACCGCGCCGGTCCAGTACTGGATGGAAATGGGCCATCAGGCCATCTGCCTTTTGGCGTGCCTCGTCGTCGCGATCTTCGGGTGGTGGCTGCCGAACGACTGAGCGTCGGGCGATGGCGTTCCGGGACCGCAACCGACCTCGCCCTGGGGCGAGCGAGCGCGGGCAATCTTGATCCTCCCTGCCAAATAGACCACCATCGCTTGTCTTACCGCTCACGGCAGAATGGGCGAGGAAACGCAGATGAACGCAACTCGCGGGTTTGGCCTGGTTGAGCGGGCGCGGGCCATCGCACCACTGATCGCTGGCGAGGCCGACGAGATCGAGCGGACGCGGCGACTGACGCCGGCCGTCGTTTCAGCGCTGGTCGAGAACGGGCTCTATCGCGCGCTGCTGCCGCAGAGCCTTGGCGGCGCCGAGGTTCCGATCGAAGGCTTCATGCAGATGCTGGAGGAGATCGCGAAGGCGGACGCCTCCACGGCCTGGTGTCTCGGCCAGTGCTGCGTCTGCGCGATGATCGCGGCCTCGCTCGACCGCGACACCGCGCACGAGATCTTCAACACACAGCCGGGCATCCTCGCCTGGGGTGCGATCGCACATGAGGCGCGCGCGGTCGAGGGCGGCTATCGCGTCACCGCGCGCTGGGATTTTGCCTCGGGCTCGCGGCAGGCGAACTGGCTAGGGGCGCATGTCCGCATCGCCAGCGCGGACGGCGTGTCGCGCAAGAATGCCGACGGCTCGCCGGAGGTGCGCACCATCCTGTTTCCGGCAGAGAGCGCCGTGCTGCACGACGTGTGGCAGGCGATCGGGCTCGCCGGCACCGGCACGGATTCCTATGAGGTGAGCGACCTCTTCATCCCCGAGCGCTTCACCGCGTTCCGTGACGTGCCGTCGGCGCTGCGCGAGAAGGGACCGCTCTACAGGATCGGCACCGGCTCGACCTTCAGCCTCGGCTTTGCCGCAGTGTCGCTCGGCGTGGCGCGCGCCACGCTGGATGCGGCGATCGCACTGGCGCGCGGCAAGCACCAGTCGCTGGCGGCAAGCGCCATGCGCGACAACCAGTCGGTTCAGGGCCTGATCGGCCGCACTGAGGGCGACCTTCGCGCCGCGCGCGCCTATCTCCATGCGACCGCAAACGCGATGTGGCGCGATCTCAGCGCGACCGGTGAATTCAGCGCGGCGCATCGCAGCGCGGTTCGCCTCGCCGCGACCTGGACCATCCACCAGTCGGCCAAGGTGGTGGACGCCGCCTACCACATGGCCGGCGCCACGGCCGTGTTCCGCAGCAATCCGTTCGAACGGCGGTTCCGCGACATGCACGCGATCGCGCAGCAGATCCAGGCGCGCGACACGCATTACGAGGATGTCGGGAAGGCGATTTTGGCGAGCGAGTGAGGCGGAGTGATAGCCGCAAGGCCGGTGCGCTCCCTCCCCCGCTTGCGGGGTCGCGACGAGCTTCGCTCGCGCTGAGAGGGTTGGGGAGAGGGTGGCTCCAGAATCGAGAACCCCCAAGAGGAGAGAACCCTCACCCGCGCCTTCGGCGCGACCTCTCCCGCAAGCCGGAGAGGTTAACCGAGAGAGTGGCGCGTCCCTTACATTGGGAATTCACGGTGAGCTGCGAAGAATGGCCAGAGGAGCATGACGATCACGCCACCATCGCGGCGTCTTCCTCGTCGGCGGCATCGATGCCGCGCTGCGCGGCGAGCAGGCTGATGATCTCGATATTGGGGCGGGCCTTGCTGAACAGAAAACCCTGGCCTTCGTCGCAGCCTTCGGCCCTGAGGCAGCTCAGCTCGGCCTCGGTCTCGACGCCTTCGGCGGTGATGGTGACGCCAAGACCTTTGCCGAGGCTGACGATGGAGCGGATGATCGCCTGGGCCTCGCGGTTGGCCCCGAGATCGCGCACGAAGGACTGGTCGATCTTGATCTTGTCGAAGGGGAAGCTGCGCAGATAGCTGAGGCTGGAATAGCCGGTGCCGAAATCGTCCATCGAGATGCGTACCCCGAGCGCGCGCAGCGCATGCAGCGTCGCCAGCACCTGGGCGCTCTTCTCCAGCAGCAGCGTCTCGGTGATCTCGAGCTCCAGCCGCCGCGGCGGCAGGCCGGAATGTTTCAGCGCGTCCGTCACCATCGAGAGCAGGTTGCCGCTGCGGAACTGGAGCGGCGACAGATTGACGGCGACGCGGACGTCGTCGGGCCAGGTCGCGGCGTCGAGGCAGGCGCGGCGCAGCATCAAGCCGCCGAGCGGATTGATCAGGCCGGTTTCCTCGGCGACGGGGATGAACTCCGCCGGCGAGACCATGCCGCGCTCGGCATGCGGCCAGCGCACCAGCGCCTCGAAGCCGGTGATGCGGCCGCTCGAGAGGTCGATCAGCGGCTGGTAGTATGGCCGCAGCACGTCGTTCTGGATCGCGTCGCGCAGCTCGACCTCGATCTTGCGCCGGCTCTGCGCTTTCGCATGCAGCGCCGCCTCGAAGAAGGCGAAGGTGCCGCGCGCGTCCAGCTTGGCGCGCGACAGCGCCATGTCGGCGCTCTTGAGCAGCTTTTCGGAATCGTCGCCGTCGGCCGGCGCCATCGCGATGCCGATGGAGGCGCCGATCACCACGGAATGGCCGTCGAGCAGATAGGGATCGGCGATGGCCTCCAGCAGGCGCTTGGCCAGCATCACCGCGTCCTCGGGACGGGTCAGCCCGCTCTGCACGATCGCGAACTCGTCGGAATTGAGCCGCGCCAGCGCGTCCTCTTCGCGCAAGGTGGAGCGCAGCCGCTTGGCGACACCGCGCAACAGCTTGTCGCCGACGGCGTGTCCCAGCGTCTCGTTGACCGCCTTGAAATTGTCCAGCCCCAGCATCAGCACCGCGACCTTCTCGGAACTGCGGCGCGTGTGCAGCAGCATCTCGTCGACCTGCTGGCGCAGCAGGTTGCGGTTCGGCAGGCCGGTGAGCCCGTCATGCTGGGCCATGAAGGCCAGCCGCGCCTCGGCGCGCTTGCGCTCGGTGATGTCCATCAGCGCGAGCAGCACCGCGGGCCGCTCGGCATAGGTCAATTCGCGCGAATAGATCGCAAGGTCGATCAGCGCGCCGTCGGCCTTGACATGCTTCCAGGTGCGTGCGGCCTGCTCGTCGCTGGAGCGGTCGGTGGTCCAGGGCGGCTCGCTGTCGAAGGCCTGCAAGGACCGGATCTTCAGCTTCTCGAACTCGGTGCGGCTATAGCCGTAATGGGCGACCGCGGCGTCGTTGACACCGAGGATGCGCTCGTCGTCGAGCGCACAGACGATCATGGGGACGGGATTGCCGTCGAACAGCAGGCGGAACGAGGCCTCGCGCTGCTTCAACTCGGTGATGTCGACGCGCAGGCCGACGACGCCGCCGTCGTCGGTGCGGCGCTCCTCGATCAGGATGACACGGCCGTCCGACAGCGTCTGCTCGTGACGTGCGCCCGGCTGATAGAGCTTCTCCAGCCGCTGGGCGATCCACTCTTCCTCGTGGCCTGCGGCTTCCGGATAGTCGCCGCGGGCGACGCCGACGCGCAGCGTGTCTTCGAGGCGCGCGCCCTCCGCGAACAGATCGGCGGTCTTGCTGTAGATCTCGGAATATTGCTTGTTCCAGAGAACGTAGCGGCCTTCGGGGTCGAGAATCACGATGCCCTGCGGCAGCAGGTCGACGGCCTGGCGCAGCCGTTCGTGCGATTTGCGCGCCTCGATGATGGCCGCTTCGGCTTCCGCGCGGCTCTGCACGAGTTCGTCGTGCCTGGCGGGCCGATGCGAGGCGCGCGCGAAACGCGGCTTGCGCGGCCGCTCGCCGGCCGCAGCACGCACGTTGCGCTTTCGCTTTCCTGGTTTTCGAGACCCCAAACTCAACTTCACATGTCCCAGTCGCGCCCTGCGGCCGCAAGTCTTGAGGCAGTCTTGGGGCAAGTGTCTGAAAAAAAAGTAATCTTCGCCGGCACCGCGGCTCGCATGCACCCGCAGCCGTGCCTGTTTGCGAGGCGTGAAAGCCTCGGCGGGCGCAGCAAACCCGTTTCGCCGTCGCAATCGGACGGCGCGCTGACGCAAAATTGCGCGCGCGCTTGAATCATTTCCGAAATCGCGCGCGATTGCATGCCGACCGCGGTTATTCCGCGCGCCGAGCACGAATTTTGGTCAATGCAGGATACGGTTATCGGGCCGTTAAGAATCGGCTGGCCGGCATGCGACTTTGTGATGGTCTAATTGGAAATACGGATCGTGGTGTTGCGCGCACCCTCGCGCTGGACCAGCGCGAACAGGGCGGCCGCATGCGCGGGATGCAGGCGGACACAGCCATGCGAGGCCGGCCCGCCCAGGCGGTAAATGTCGGTCGTGCCGTGAATGGCGAAGCCGTAATGGAAGAAGATCGCGTGCGGCATCGGCGAATTGTAGTACCTGCGCGAGAAGTAGCGCCGCATCATCGCCTGCGGATGGAAGGTGTCGCTCGGCGTGCCGTAGCCGCTGCAGCCGGTCGACACCGGCCAGCTGTAGCGCGGCGCGCCGTCGACACGCACCGACATGCGCTGTGACGATTTGTCGATATCCACCCTGAGGTCGGCCCGCGCCGGCGTCACGCAATATCCCGCCAGCACAAACGCCGCAGTCACGACCCGCATCGCGAGCCGTGCACATTGCCCGTTCATGACCAAAGCCCCGCAGCCTTTTGTCCGGCCAGCACGGTGTCGGGGCCGGACTGCGGCTGTAAAGACACCGTGAGGCGGGGCCGGTCGAAAGCCTAATTCTTAACCCTGACGCAGCGTTGGGCTATAAGGTGATCAGCATGAGTCCCCGCCGCCTCGTCCCTCTCCTGCTTTTCGCGACACTCCTGACCGCCGGCGGCGCGCTGGCCCAGGACAAGGGCAGCGTGAACCCAAAGCCGCTGCCGCCGCTCGCCAACCCCAACGATCCCAGCACCGGCGCCAAGGAGCTGTTCGCGCGAAAGCTGCTGCCCTCGAAGGGGCCGGCACATGTCATCGGCTCCTACACCAAAGGCTGCATCGGCGGCGCCGAACGGATGCCGCTGAACGGCGACAATTGGCAGGTGATGCGGCTGTCGCGCAATCGCAATTTCGGCCACCCCGAGATGATCGCGCTGATCAAGCGGCTCGCGGCCAGGGCGCACAAGGACGCGGGCTGGCCGGGCATCCTGGTCGGCGACATCGCCCAGCCGCGCGGCGGGCCGGCGCTGTCGGGCCATGCCAGCCATCAGATCGGCCTCGATGCCGACATCTGGCTGACGCCGATGCCCGACCATCGGCTCTCGCGCGAGGAGCGCGAGGAAATGTCCGCGGTGATGATGGTGCGCCCGGACCGGCTCGACATCGACCCGAAGGTGTTCACGCCGTCCCACGTGCTGGTGCTGCGCGACGCCGCGCAGGAGCCGGCGGTGCAGCGCATCTTCGTCAATGCCGCGATCAAGAAGGCGCTGTGCCGCGAGGCCAAGGGCGACCGCTCCTGGCTGTCGAAGATCCGGCCATGGTGGGGCCATGACTATCACTTCCACATCCGCATGCGCTGCCCGCCGGGCGCCGGCGAATGCGAGGGCCAGCCGTCGCAGTCCGAGGACGAAGGCTGCAAGGAGGCCGATCTCGCCTACTGGTTCTCTGATGCCGTGCTGCACCCCAAGCCGCCGCCGGAGCCGCCAAAACCGAAACCGCCGATGACGCTGGCGCAGATGCCGGCGGCGTGCAAGGTCGTGCTGCACGCCGGCGATGCGAAGCCGTAACGCTCTCCGCCGTCGTCCCGGGGCGCGAAGCGAGCACGGGATTCATAACCACAGGGAGTGGTTGTGGCGCGAGCTGGCAACTCAGAACCCCCGTGACCACACCCGCCTGTGGCTATGGATCCCGGATCTGCGCTCCGCTTCGCTGCGCTTGTCCGGGACGACAGTGGTGATTGGGGCGCGCGGCCCGGGCTGACGAACGAGTTGATTGGTTCGCACCAGCCAAATACGCTAGTATCGGCCTGCCGCCGCGCCGTAAGCCCGCGGCATCTCGGGACGCGCATCCCGTTCTTCAACAAGCCTGACCGCAAGCCCCGCGTCTTTCGCGTGGCCAACGATGAGATTTGACATGCGCATCCTCACCTTCCTCGCCGCGCTCACGCTCGGTGCGGCCTCCGCTCTGGCCGCCGAAGAGCCGAGCGGCTGCGACAAGTTCAAATGGCCGATCGAGCGCGAGCGCGCCGCGCTGACGGCGCCGGACCGTGCGAAGCTCGTTTCGGGGAGCGAACAGGCCGCGCTGCCGTCATCGGCCATTACGCTGGGGCTGGTCGCCCCGAGCGAAGCAAAGCTGCCCACGCCGCCGGAGCGGGCGCCAAAGGACGGCACCTTTGCCGGCTTCACCGGCATCAAGACAACGAAAGCCGGGCTCTACACGATCAGCCTGTCGGCCGGCGCCTGGGTCGACGTGGTGCAGGACGGGCATGTCCTCAAGCCCGTGGCCTTCAGCGGCGCGACCGATTGCGACGGCATCCGCAAGACCATGAAATACGAGCTGTCGGCGCAGCCCTTGGTGCTCCAGGTCAGCGGCGCCAGGGACAATTTTATCTCGATCGCGATCCTGCCGAGCGAGTAGGCAAGGGTCGGACCAAAGGTCGCCTTTGACCTGTTCCGCCAGCCTGTTATGGTCGCGCCCAGCGATATCCCGAGGGACCGTAAGTCCGTCGGGCTCCCCGGAACAGCGCGTCCGCCGATCGCACCCCTGACTCAACCAACGCCGTCTTGCGTGCGCTATTGGCGCGCGCAGGCGCGCATGGAGCGCTCCCGATGTCCCGCCTTTCCGTATTTTTTTCCGCCTTCATCGTTTTGCTCGCGGCTTTGTCGCCCGCCGCCGCCGAGGACAAGACCATCACCGTGTTCGCCGCCGCCTCGATGAAGAACGCGCTCGACGAGATCGACGCGGCCTACACCGCGAAGACCGGCGTCAAGTTCAGCGTCAGCTATGCCGCAAGCTCGGTGCTCGCCAAGCAGATCGAGCAGGGCGCGCCCGCCGACGTGTTCGTCTCCGCCGACACCGACTGGATGGACTACGCGATCTCCAGGAAGACCATCAACGAGCCTTCCAGAGTCAACCTGCTCGGCAACAGCATCGTGCTGATCGCGCCGAAGGATTCCAAGATCGACAACGTCACCATCGCGCAGGGCTTCGACCTCGCCAAGCTCGCGGGCGACGGCAGGATCGCGACCGGCGACGTCAAGTCGGTGCCAGCAGGCAAATATGCCAAGGCTGCACTGGAGAAGCTCGGCGCGTGGCAGGCGGCCGAGCCGAAATTCGCCATGGCCGAGAGCGTGCGCGCCGCGCTGACGCTGGTCGCCCGCGGCGAGGCCGATCTCGGCATCGTCTATTCGACCGACGCCAAGGTCGAGCCGGGCGTGAAGATCGTCGGCACCTTCCCGGCGGATTCGCATCCCGCGATCATCTATCCCGTTGCCGCGACCGTGACCGCGAAGGGCGAGACCAGCGACTATCTCGCCTTCCTGCGCTCGACCGCGGCCAAGACGATCCTGGAAAAATACGGCTTCAAGTTCCTGATCAGCCCCACGACGTGATATCTGCGACTTGATGTCCGAGATCTCACCTGCCGAATGGACTGCGATCCTGCTCTCGCTCAGGGTCGCCGTGATCGCGACGCTGGTGGCGACGCCGTTCGGCATTGCGCTGGCATGGCTGCTCGCGCGACGCGATTTCTGGGGCAAGTCGCTGCTCGATGCGCTGGTGCACCTGCCGCTGGTGCTGCCGCCGGTCGTGACCGGCTATCTGCTGCTTCTCACCTTCGGCCGCCGCGGCCTCGTCGGCGGCTTTCTCGCCGACCATCTCGGCATCGTCTTCGCATTCCGCTGGACCGGCGCCGCGCTGGCCTGCGGCGTGATGTCGTTTCCGCTGCTGGTGCGCCCGATGCGGCTGTCGATCGAGGCGATCGATCGCAAGCTGGAGCAGGCCGCGGAGACGCTGGGCGCGGCACCGTGGAAAGTGTTCTTCACCGTGACGCTGCCGCTGGCGCTGCCCGGCGTGCTCGCCGGCATGGTGCTCGGCTTTGCGAAAGCGATCGGCGAGTTCGGCGCGACCATCACCTTCGTCTCCAACATTCCCGGCGAGACCCAGACGATTTCCTCGGCGATCTATTCGCTGATCCAGACGCCCGATGGCGATGCCGCCGCCGGCCGCCTCGTGATCGTCTCGGTCATCCTGGCGCTGGGTGCGCTGATTGCCGCCGAGTGGTTCGCCCGCCGCGCCACCGCGCGATTGCACGGGAATTGACCATGCTGCGGGTCGATGTCGAAAAGCAGCTCGGCGAGTTCTCGCTGTCCGCATCCTTCACCAGCGAAGGCCGCGTCATCGGCCTGTTCGGTGCGTCAGGCGCCGGCAAGACCTCGCTGGTCAACATGATCGCCGGGCTCTTGCGGCCCGACCGCGGCACCATCGTGATCGACGGCGAGACCGTGGACGACACCGCGGCCGGCATTCATGTGCCGCCCTGGCGCCGCCGCATCGGCTATGTGTTCCAGGACGCGCGGCTGTTCCCGCATCTCAACGTTGCGCAGAATCTCGACTATGGACGACGGATGAACCGCCTTGCGCCCGATCCTGCCCAGCACAGGCGCGTCATCGACCTGCTCGACATCGGCGCCTTGCTTGACCGCCGTCCGGGAAAACTCTCCGGCGGCGAGCGCCAGCGCGTCGCGCTCGGCCGCGCGCTGTTGTCCAAACCGCGCCTGCTGCTGCTCGACGAGCCGCTCGGCGCGCTCGACGAAGGCCGCAAGCTCGAGATCCTGCCCTATCTGGTGCGGCTGCGGGATGAGGCCAACGTCCCCATGGTCTATGTCAGCCACGACGTCGCCGAGTTGCGCCAGCTCGCCACGCAAATCGTGATGCTGAAAGAGGGGCGCGTGACGTCGTTCGGCGGGGTGAAGGTGCTGACGTGAGGGGCTTGTGACGTTGCCGCTCTTTTGCTTGTCGTCCCTCAGCCCGCGAACAGCGGCCGCGCGGCGTCGGTCAGCATGCCATGCGCCCGCTTGACGTTGTCGAGAAACTGCCGCACGCTTTCCTGCCAAGTGAAAGTCAGGGCATAGGCCCGGCATTTTTCGCGCGGCACCTGCAGGGCGGCGAGCGCCGCGCGGCGCAGGTCGGCATCGAGACAGCCGCATCCGGACTCTCCGATCACATCGAGCGGCCCCATCACCGGGAAGGCCGCAACCGGCAGGCCGCACGCCAACGCTTCGAGGATCACCAACCCGAACGTATCGGTCAGGCTCGGAAAGACGAAGACATCGGCTGACGCGTAGACATCGGCGAGTGCTCGCCCGGTTCGCGTGCCGAGAAAATGGACCTGCGGAAACCGCGCCTGCAGGCTCGCACGCAACGGCCCGTCGCCGACCACGACCTTCGAGCCCGGCAGGTCCAAGGCAAGGAAAGCCTCGAGGTTCTTCTCGATCGCGATGCGGCCGACATACAGAAACACCGGCGCCGGAAAGGCGAGCGGCTGCACGCTGCGCGGACGAAACAGCACGGCATCGACGCCGCGCGACCAAGGCATCAGGTTGCGGAAGCCATGCGCCTTCAGGGCCTGCTCCAGCGTCGGCGAGCCGACCATGATGCCGTCGCCGCCGTTGTGGAAACGGCGCAGTACCGCATAGCTCCACCTCAGCGGCACCGGCAGCCGCTCCGCCAGATATTCAGGAAAGCGGGTGTGATAGCTCGTCGTGAACGGATAGCCGCGGGTCTGGCAGACATGGCGAGTGATCCACCCGATCGGCCCCTCGGTCGCGATGTGCACGGAATCCGGACCCATGCTTTTGATCGCGCGCTCGATTCGCCCCACCGAGGCCAGCGCGAGGCGGATCTCCCGGTAGCCGGGCAGCGGCACGGTGGGGAAATCGCCCGGCGTGAGGAAGCCGATACTGGCGCCGAACGAAGGCGCTTCGCTGGCGAGATATTCGAGCGAGCGCACCACGCCGTTGATCTGTGGGCGCCAGGCGTCGGTTGCCACCAGCACGCGCATCAGGCGACCGCCCCTGCGAACGGCACCACGCTCGACGGCCCCGGCATCTGCTGGGGCCGCGCCTCGACCCAGCGGATGATCTCGAACCGGCCGTCATGGTGCTCGACGACACCGGTGCAGGATTCCACCCAGTCGCCGGTGTTGATGTAGCGAATGCCGAACTCGTCATGCATCGCCGCGTGATGGATGTGGCCGCAGATCACGCCCTGCGCAGCGTGCCGCCTTGCCTCCGACGACAGAACCTCCTCGAAGCGGCCGATGTGATTGACCGCATTCTTGACCCGCAGCTTCGCCCAGGACGAGAACGACCAATAGGCGAGCCCGAACCGGCTCCGGATCCAGTTGAGCCAGACGTTGGAGGCAAGCGCCGTGCGGTAGCCGGCATCGCCGAGCAGCGCCAGCCAGCGGGCGTGGCGTACGACGAGATCGAAGTGATCGCCATGGACGACGAGATAGGCGCGGCCGTCGACGCCCCGGTGGATCGCGTGCTCAACCACCTCGACGCTGCCAAAGGTCAAGCCGACATAGTCGCGCACGAACTCGTCGTGATTGCCGGCTACATAGACGATCCGCTTGCCGCGCCGCGCGATATCGACGAGCGCCTGCACCACTGCATTGTGCGTGCCTGGCCAATACCAGCTCGACCGCAGGTACCAGCCATCGACGATGTCGCCGACCAGGAACACAGTGTCGGCGTCATGGTGATGGAGAAAGTCGATCAGCCGCTCGGCCTGGCATCCCCTCGTCCCAAGATGGACATCGGAGATGAACAAGCTCCTGACCTTGACGACGTCGGACGGCAAAGCCGCATCCCTGTCCGGACTCTGCGCCGGCCGGTCGCCGCGATTGTCATCGCGCAGGAATGCCATCGCGGCAGCTTCCGCCAATCCCGCGACCGCCTTCGTCACATCGCGGTTGGCGCGGCGCCGGAAGATCGAGCGATGCCAATAGACGCCGACGGCAAGAACCAGGAGCGCGAACTGGGCGCCGCGATGCCGCCCGTCGGACGCCGCGACACCGAACTGAAGGCCGGCGAGCAGGATCAGCACCGCGGCGGTGAGATGCTCAAGCGTGTGCGAGCCGGACCGAAACCGGGACAACAGGGGTCTCATGCGATCTCCTCCACAGCCTTGGGGGCGGCGATGGCGCGCGACGACGCGAGGCGCGGCCGCGCGATCGCGTGCGTGTAAAGGCGAAGTCCGAGAATGATCGCGACCTCCACAGCGACGAGGATGGCGACCACCCAGAAGCCGATGCTGACGGGATCCTGACCGCTGTCGCGCAGCACATAGCCGAGGCTCAGGAACGGCATGTTCCAGATCACGGTGCCGATTGCGGTGGCGGTGACGAAGGCGCGCGGCTCCAGTTGCAGCACGCCGGCCGGCAACGCCAGATAGATCCGCACGGTCGGCAGCGTCTGGCCGATCAGCGTGACCCAGAAATGGTTGCCGCGATAGGCATCGGTGAGCTGCTGATAGAACGAGGGCCGCAGCAGCACGTATTTGCCGTAAGTCCTCACCAGTCGCTCGATCCGCTGCGAGCCGAGCGCGCGGCCAAGCCCGTACCAGCCGAGCGCGCCGACGACCGATCCAACACTTGTCGCCACGATGGTCATGGCCAGCGACGCGCCGTCGGACACGGTGAGACCGAGCAGCATCAACAGAACGTAGGACGGAAACAGCGGAATGAATTTCTCGGCGATCGCCAGGCAACCAATGCCCAGCAGGCCGAAGTGCAGAAACATTGCGATCGTGCTCGACGTGTCCATGATGCCTCGATCACGCGCAGGGGGGACGGCGGCTGATCCGGTACACCGAGGCCGGAGGCAGGTTGCGATAGGTCTGCCCGATGCAACTTGCCTGCAGATCGAGATGATCGAGGATCGCATCAGGGACGGGACAGCGCGGGCCGTACGTGATCTGGTAAAACGCGCCGCCCGGACGGAGATAGGCAAACGCGCCGTCGAGAATCGCCAGCACTTTTCCTGGCGGCATCGTGAGCAATCCGAGGCCGCTGACGACGGCGCCGACCGGCGCCCCTTCAAACAGTTTTTCTCTCACCAGCCAGGCCGCATCCATCCACAGCACGCGCGCTCCGGGGAAGCGCTGCTGCAGCAACGGGATGAAATCGGAGCCGTATTCGACCAGCGTCAGATTCTGCTGCCGGACGCCGCGATCGAGCAATGCGCGGGTGAACACGCCGGTGCCGGGGCCGAGTTCGATGACGGGGCCAGTCTCGGCCGTGATCTCCTGCGCCATCAGCGACGACGCGGCGGGTCCCGACGGCGCAACCGCTGCGACACGCAAAGGATCGCGAATCCAGGCGCGGAAGAACGGCAGGATGTCAGCAGACAACATGCGAGATCTCCCTCGCGATGCAGTCGGTTTCGCAGGTGCGGTTCAGTACCAAGGCCATTCAATTGTCTTTCCGCTTGCGCGTGTCCGCCATCGAACGCGGAGCGTCGCGCAGGTGAGCCATGTCGGGCCTGGCAGGATGATCAAGCCCGACCCAATAGTGGCTTCAGTCTCACGCCTACATTGCGAGAGTCTGTCGCGAATGCGCATCTTGCAAAAAAAGCATCCGCGACGTTCGCGCTGGATGGAGCCGCAAGGTTGCCGCAATGAATTGGACAAAAAGCCGGCAGCGAGCGCGAAGGAGAGACTCCTCGATGCGGGCACTGTTGGTGGAACCACACCCTCCGCTGTCGTCCCGGCGAAGGCCGGGCCCATACCGCGTGATCGATCGAGAGCGTTCGGTGCGAGTACCGGCAAAGAAGAGATAGCTACCAGTCTTCGCCAAACTTCTCCCTGTGGTTATGGGTCCTGGCTTTCGCCAGGACGACGTTGGGGAGGCTTATCGCTTCAACAACTCACACCGCCATGACGACGCCGGGACCGCTAAACCCCCGCCACCGAGGTCCACAGCTCCGCCAGCTTGCGGCGCAGCGCCTGCCAGCGCGTCAATGGCGCGGGCGTTTCCTCGTCTTCCGGCAGGCGCAGGCCCACGACGTTGACGCGGCCGCCGGAGATGCTGCGTGCGACCAGCACGATCTCGTCCAGCGCAAGCTCGGCGCCCTCTTTCGGCGCGCGGTCGAGATGGACGTCGAAATAGTCGGCCAAGGTCAGCTTGCCTTCGTCCTCGCTCACCTTCACGCCATAGATCTCGGCGAGCTCGGCCAGCGTGTGCTCGCCGGAGACCATGAAGTCGCCGAGCAGATGCGGGTCCGGCGCGGTGCTCGGCTGCATGTCGACGAAGAAGCGGTCGAGCGACTCGGCCTTTTCCGGCGGCGCCAGCAGATAGATGTAGTCGCCGGGCGCGATCGGATCGGCCTCCGTCGGCGTCAGAATGTTCTCGTTGCGGATCACCAGCGTCGGCTTCGACCAGGACGGGATCAGGCCGCGGCGGAAGTACAGGCTCTTGGATTGCACCGGATAGCCGACGAGCTGCTGCTCGAGCTGGCCGGGCAGATCCAGTTCGACACGCCTCGGGCCGCGCTCGGCGCGCGGCAGCGCGACGTGCAGCTTGCGTGCGGCCGGCGCCAGGGTCCAGCCTTGCAAGAGCAGCGAGATGATGACGACGACGAAAGCGACGTCGAAATAGAGATAGGCCTTGGACAGGCCGACCAGCATCGGGATCGACGCCAGGAAGATCGCGACGGCACCGCGCAGGCCCGTCCAGGCGATGAAGATCCTTTCGCGCCAGTTGAAGCGGAATGGCGCCAGGCAGACGAACACCGCGAGCGGCCGTGCGACCAGCATCAGCACGAGCGCGACGGCAACAGCCGGCAAAACGCTGGCGCCAAGCCGGCTCGGCGAGACCAGGAGACCGAGCAGCACGAACATCACGATCTGCGCCAGCCAGGTCGCGGCATCGAGGAAGGTCACCACCGAATTATGCGCGCGCGTAGGCCGGTTACCGATGATGATGCCGGCGAGATAGACCGCGAGGAAGCCCGAGGCATGCATGATCTGCGAGCCGCCGAAGATCACGAGCGCGCCTGTGGTCACGAACGGCGCATGCAGGCCCTGCGGCAGCGCCACCTGGTTGAGCGCGATGACGACGAGACGTCCGCCGAAGAAGCCGACGACGGCGCCCAGCACCGCCTCCTGCAGGAACTCCATCAGCACGTGCCCCGCCGAGCTCGATCCCAGCGAGATGTATTCGACCAGCATCAGGGTGAGGAAGATCGCGAAGGGGTCGTTGGTGCCGGACTCGGCCTCCAGCGTCGCACCAACGCGCGGACGCAGGCGCAGGCCCTGGGTATGGACCAGCAGGAACACGGCGGCCGCATCGGTCGAGGCTACCACGGCGCCGACCAGCAGCGACTCCGTCCAGTTGAGGTCGAGCGCGTATTTGGCGAACGGCGCCGTGATCAGCGCGGTCAGCAGCACGCCGACGGTCGCGAGCACCACGGATGGCGCAAGCACGGTGCGGATGCTGGCAAAGCGCGTCTTCAGGCCGCCGTCGAACAGGATCAGGGCCAGCGCCACCGAGCCGACCAGATAGGTGGTGCGGACGTCGTCGAACTGGATCTGCCCGGGACCGGAATCGCCCGCGAGCATGCCGATCACAAGGAAGACGAGCAGCAAGGGCGCGCCGAAGCGCAGCGCAAGCAGGCTCGACAGGATACCCGCCATCACCAGGACGGCGCCGAGCAATATGGCGAGGCTGACAGAGTCGAGAGAGGCCATCCACCTTCCGGGTAAAAATAGCTGGATTTGCATCCTTATCGTCGCTGCACCGGCGCGCCAACCCATTTTCTCCCGCTCGCGGCAATCTGCCCGTATTTTGCGGCCTTAACGCGCTTCACATAGCGGTGTATCGATGGCCGGGCCGCACCCTTTGTGGGATTCTGCGGCGCCCTCGAATCAATTCCTCCCCGCTTCCCGACGAGACCGATGGACATGGACCTCAAAGACTTCATGGAGTTCGTGCAGACGACCGCACGCAGCGTCGGGGCGGAGATTTCCTCACCCTGGTTCTACCTGCAATTTGGTCTCATTCTCGCGGCAGCCGGCATCGCCTATGCCGCGGAAGCCGGCGTTCGCAACCGCGTCGACATGACATCGCTGGCGATGGGCTGGCCGCTGCCGCTCCGGCACTTCTCCCGCGTCATGGTCTCCAGTGCCTCGACGGCGGTGTTCACCCTGCTCGTGATCATCTCCCGCTTCGTGATGTACCATGCGACCTGGCCGAGCCGCAGCTATCTCTTGATGGTCGCCGCCAAGATGGGGTTGGCCTGGCTGGCGATCCGGCTCGTGACCTCGGTGCTGCGCAACGCCTTCATCGTCAAGCTGGTGTCGATCACGGCGTGGTTCGTCGCCGCGCTCTCCATCCTCGGCCAGCTCGACGCGACGATCGATCTGCTCGATTCCTTCGCGATCGTGCTTGGCGGCCTGCGGCTGACCCCGCTGCTGGTGATCAAGGCCGGCGCGCTGCTGCTCATCGCGCTGTGGGCCACCAACATCGCCAGCAATTTCGCCGAGAGCCGGATCAACTCGACCACCGATCTGACGCCGTCGGTGCAGGTGCTGCTGGTCAAGATCATCCGCATCGGACTTCTGGCCATCGCAATCGTCATTGCGCTCGGCGCGGTCGGCATCGACCTCTCGGCGCTCGCGGTATTCTCCGGCGCGGTCGGCGTCGGCATCGGTATCGGCCTGCAGAAGATCGTCGCCAATTTCATCTCGGGGATCATCCTGCTCGCCGACAAGTCGGTGAAGCCCGGCGATCTCGTCACCATCGGCGACAACACCGGGCGCATCAGCGCGATGAAGACGCGTTATATTTCCGTCGCCGCCGGCGACGGCCGCGAGTTCCTGGTGCCGAACGAGGACCTGGTGACGCAGAAGGTCGTCAACTGGACCTATACCGACAAGAACACGCTGGTGAAGATCGCCTTCGGCACCAATTACGACGCCGACCCCAGGCTGGTCTGCAAGCTCGCCATCGAGACGGCCATAGCCCATCCCCGCGCGCAGAAAGCCAAGCCGCCGAACTGCATCCTGACCGAGTTCGCGGAGGCCGGGATGAAGTTCTCGCTGACCCTCTGGCTCGCCGACCCCGACGGCATGGACAATGTCAAAAGCGACGTGATGCTGGCGCTATGGGAGGCCTTCAAGCGCGAGGGCATCCGGGTTCCCTATCCGGTCCGCGAAATCCGCGTCCGCGGCGGCGCCCTGCCGGTGGAAACCACCGTAGAAGTCCCGAATTAGGCCCGCTTTCGGGCGCAAGGCCCACGCTCGGCTTGCATGAAGGCCCGCGATCATTAGATTAGGGCCTGAAATCAAGCCCTTTCCACCGCATCGAGCCCCGCAAAGACCATACAAGCATGAGCTACGTCGAAGCCACCGATACCTCCCTGCGCAAGACCGGACAGATCAAGCTGCATGGACCGAGCGCCTTTGCCGGCATGCGCAAGGCGGGCGCGCTGGTAGCCAAGTGCCTCGACGAGCTCACCGACATTGTCGGGCCGGGCGTGCCGACCGAGCGCATCGACCAGTTCGTCCGCGACTTCGCCTTCAGCCATGGCGCCTATCCGGCGACGCTGATGTATCGCGGCTACCGCTACTCGACCTGCACCTCGCTCAACCACGTGGTCTGCCACGGCATGCCCGGCGACCGTCCGCTGAAAGAGGGTGACATCGTCAACATCGACGTCACCTTCATCGTCGACGGCTGGTACGGCGATTCCAGCCGGATGTATGCGATCGGCCCGATTGCGCGCAAGGCCGAGCGGCTGATCGAGGTGACCTATGAAGCCATGATGCGCGGCATCGCGGCGGTGAAGCCCGGCGCCACCACCGGCGACATCGGCCACGCCATCCAGAGCTTCGTGGAGCCGCAAGGCATGAGCGTGGTGCGCGATTTCTGCGGCCATGGCCTCGGCCGCATGTTCCACGACGAGCCGAACATCATCCATATCGGCCGGCCCGGCGAAGGCGTCCAGCTCAAGCCCGGCATGTTCTTCACCATCGAGCCGATGATCAATCTCGGCAAGCCGCATGTGAAGATCCTCTCCGACGGCTGGACCGCGGTGACCCGCGACCGTTCGCTGTCCGCGCAGTTCGAGCATTCGGTGGGCGTGACCGCGACCGGCGTCGAGATCTTCACGCTGTCGGAGCGCCACGGCGAGAAGCAGATCGGGTGATCCCGGCGCGCGTCCTATCGCCGGCGGCGGAATAACGACGGCGGCCGCCTGTAGGTCGCGGCAAAAGCATCGTTGAAGCGGCGGACGCTGCCGAAGCCCGCCGCAAACGCAATCTCCGCCAACGTCATCTCAGTCTGGTCGATCAGACGCTTGGCTTCCTGCACCCGGCGGGTCGCCGCGATCTCGCTCGGGCTCGCGCCGGTGTGGCGCATGAACAGGCGCAGCAGATGGCGCGGCCCGACCCCAAGCGCTTCTGCAAGCTCCACCATCGACGCGCGATCCAGAAAACCGTCGTTGATCAGGCGCATGCCGCGCGCAACGGTGGTGGCGGTCCCCATCCAGGCCGGCGACCCCGGCGCCGTTTCCGGCCGCCAACGCAGGCATGGGCGGAAGCCGGCGCGCTCCGCAGCCGCAGCGGTCGGATAGAAGGTCACGTTCTCGGAGCGCGCGGGGCGAACCGGACAGACCGGCCGGCAATAGATCCGCGTCGAGCGGACGCCGGAGAAGAACAGGCCGTCGAACGCGCGCGCACGCGCCAGCCGCGCCCGGTCGCATGTGTCCCAGTCGAGATGTGGTGGCAGCGTTTGCCGATGTGCCGAACCTGTCGCCATCGCGGAAGAATAATGGCCGCGCGGCTCGCCGAGTAGCTGAAATCGGACTCGGTCGGGCGATGAGGTCCGAATTCAGCCAGCCCGCGCCGTCGCTCCGGATCATGGTGCCGACACATCGGGAGCACATCGCATGAGCACGCAGGCGCAACAAACGACGTCAGGACAAACCACGCTCGCGTTCGAAATCGGGCTCCTGCTGCTGCTGGCGCTGATCTGGGGCAGCTCGTTCACGCTGATCAAGGTCGCGATCCCCTCGATTCCGCCCTTCACGATGGTCGCGGCGCGGGTGACGATCGCAGCCATTCTCCTGCTCCTGATCGCTCGCGCGCAGGGACACGCCCTTCCCCGCCGGGGATCGGTGTGGGCTGCGTTCCTCGTGCAGGGCCTGCTGCAAAGCGCGCTACCGTTCACCCTGATCAGCTGGGGCGAGACGCATATCGCCAGCGGCCTCGCCGGCGTGCTCAATGCGACCCCGCCGATGTTCGTGCTCGCGATCGCGTTGACGACCGGGCGCGGGCGGCAGACCGTCAGCGGCCGGAAGATCATCGGCGTCGCTCTTGGCCTTGCGGGCGTTGCCGTGACCATGGGCGCCGACGCGCTCTCGGGGATCGGCACGACCGCTCCGCTGGCGCAAGCGGCCGTGCTGTGCGCGAGCCTCTGCTACGCGGTCGCGCCGATATGGGGACAGCGCTTCTCGGGCCTTCCCGCGATCGTCACGGCCGCCGGAGCCATGAGCTGCGCAGCGGTGCTGATGCTCCCCGCGGCCGCCGTTCTCGAACGGCCATGGACGCTGGCGCCGCCGCCCGCGCAGGCGATCGCAGCGGTGATCGCGCTCGCGGTGATCTGCACGGCGTTCGCGATGGTGATCTATTTCCGGCTGATCCACACGCTTGGCCCGCTCGGCACGACCAGCGGCAGCTATCTGCGCGCGGGCTTCGCCGTGGCGCTCGGCACCGCGTGGCTTGGCGAGCGTTTTAGCTGGTCCAGTCTTGCCGGAATGGCGCTCATCCTCGCCGGCGTGGTGGCGGTCACGGTGCCCGCTCCTGCACGGACCGGCAAGACAGCGACCGGCGCACCGTCCCGCAATTGACGGTTGCAAAAGCGCAGGTCCCCGGCGATGCTGGCGGCCGATGCCCGCCAAAGCCGACCACGACAAGACCAAGCCGGAGGACGCGCCGCACTATCACGGCCATCGCGAGCGGTTGCGCGAGCGCTTTTACAGCGCCGGGGCGGATGCGCTCAGCGACTACGAGCTTTTGGAGATGGCGCTGTTTCCGGCGCTGCCGCGGCGCGACACCAAGCCGCTCGCGAAGACGCTGATCAAGATTTTCGGCTCGTTCGCCGAGGTCGTGCACGCGCCGGTGGCGCGCTTGCGCGAGATCGACGGCATCGGCGAATCCGCGATCCACCAGCTCAAGCTGATCGCAGCCGCCGCGCATCGCGTCGCCAAGGGCGAGGTCAACAGCCGCAACGCGCTGTCGTCCTGGAACGAGGTGATCGACTATTGCCGCACCAGCATCATGGTGGTGGCCTTTGCCGACAAGGAGCAATTCCGTCTGCTCTTCCTCGACAAGCGCAACCAGCTCATCGCCGACGAGGTGCAGCAGACCGGCACCGTCGACCACACCCCGGTCTATCCGCGCGAGGTGATCAAGCGCGCGCTGGAGCTGTCGGCAACCGCCTTGATCCTGGTGCACAACCACCCCACTACCCACCCTATGATCACGTTGGATCACGTTCAATACCGATGAATCATCAACGATATATCCGATTTTTTCTTCATTGCACACAGGGGGCGGCTATGGCAAATTGGGAGCGGTAAGAGGGGTTGAAAGCGGCTTTCCGATCCCAGCAAACGATCCCCGTTTCTCCTCGACCGATCCCAGTTGCGGCACAGGAGGAAACGCCATGCCAAGCCTGACCGACACCGCGATCCGACATGCGTTGAAGCGGGTGGAGCTAAGTCAGAAACAGGAAAATCTCGCCGACGGTGAAGGGCGCGGCACCGGCCGCCTCGTGCTTGTCCTCAAGCCCATGCCGAAGCGCGTCACCGCCGACTGGATGGCGCAGCAATGGCGCGATGGGAAGCGGACCAAGAAGAAGCTCGGGGCTTATCCCTCCATATCGCTCGCCCAGGCACGCGAAATATTCAAACGCGACTTCGCCGACGTCATCCAGAAGGGTCGCAGCATCAAGATCGCTACCGACACGCGCCCCGGCACCGTCGCTGATCTGTTCGAAGGCTATGTCGCCGCGCTCAAGGATGCGAGCAAGCCGTCCTGGAAGGAAACGGAAAAAGGCCTTAACAAGATCGCCGACACGCTCGGACGCAACCGCCTCGCTCGCGAGATCGAGGCCGAGGAAATCATCGAGCTGATCCGCCCGATCTACGAGCGCGGTGCCAAATCAATGGCCGACCATGTGCGCTCCTATCTCCATGCCGCCTTTAGCTGGGGCATGAAGTCTGACAACGACTATCGGCAGCAGTCTTCCAGACGCTTTCGACTCCCTTTCAATCCGGCAACCGGCATTCCTACCGAGCCTAAGATCCAGGGCACGCGCTGGCTTGACGAAGACGAGTTTGTGCAACTCTATCGCTGGCTGGAGAGCCCCGACACGCCGGTCCACCCCTCCTATCCCCGCGCGGTGCAACTCATCATGCTGACAGGGCAGCGCGTCGAGGAGATCGCGCGGTTTCATGTCAATCAATGGGACGCCAGTGAGCGAATCATCGACTGGTCGAAGACCAAGAACCTCCAGCCGCACGCTGTCCCAGTGCCATTGCTTGCCGCCGAGCTGATCGAAAAGATCAAGCCGAACGAGTATGGCTGGTTCTTCCCCTCCGCCAAGGACCCCTCGAAGCCTGTCAGCCACGGCACTCTTTATAGCTTTGTTTGGCGGCAGCGAGATCGCGGCGTGATTCCATATGCGACAAACCGCGATCTCCGGCGCACGTTCAAGACGCTCGCCGGCAAGGCAGGCGTGTCGAAGGAAATCCGCGATCGCCTCCAGAACCACGCGCTACAGGATGTCAGCTCCAAGCACTACGACCGCTGGCACTATATGATCGAGAAACGCGCTGGCATGGCGAAATGGGACAAATTCGTGCGCGCCATGCTGGCGAAGAAGCGACTGAAAGAGGCCGCATGAGCTCGCGGCCGCGAAAGCCCCCTCGCCGCAGCGATGCGCTCGGTTCCGCTGGCGAAGTGGACGCGCAAAGCTACACGGCGTTCGTCGGGGATCTGAAGCAGAAGATCGCGGCGGCACGCCACCGAGCCAGCTTGTCGATCAACCGCGAGCTAGTGACGCTCTACTGGACGATCGGGCGCGACATCCTGGAACGGCAGGAGCGCGAAGGTTGGGGTGCCCGGGTGGTCGACCGTCTGGCTGGCGATCTTCGCCTGGCTTTCCCGGAAATGACCGGTTTATCGCCCCGGAATCTGAAATACATGCGCTCGTTCGCCGAGGCCTGGCCCAACGGCGAATTTGTGCAACAGGTTGTTGCACTATTGCCATGGGGGCATAACGTCCGTTTGCTCGACGCCGTCAAAACGCAGGAAGAGCGCACCTGGTACGCGCGGCAGGCAATTGAACACGGCTGGAGTCGTAACGTTCTTGTCCATCAGATCGAAAGCAAGCTTTTTGCCCGGCAAGGAAGCGCCCTCACCAATTTCTCGCGAACCCTGCCCGCAGAGCAGTCCGAGCTTGCCCAACAAATCCTCAAAGACCCCTACACGTTCGACTTCCTCTCGCTTGGCCCAGACATGCTGGAGCGCGACCTCGAGCGTGGTTTGGTCGAGCATCTGCGTTCACTCATCCTCGAGCTCGGCAAGGGCTTCGCATTCGTCGGCAGCCAATATCACCTCGAAGTCGGCGGGCAGGATTACTACTTGGACCTTCTTTTCTATCATCTGCGTCTTCGCTGCTTCGTGGTGATCGAGCTGAAGATCGAAGACTTCAAACCCGAATTTGCGGGAAAGATGAACTTTTACCTCTCGGCCGTGGACGAGCAATTGCGCCATCCCGACGACAAACCGACCATCGGCATCATCTTGTGCAAAGGGCGCAACGAGGTGATCGTGGAATACGCGTTGCGAGACTCCAGCAAACCGATGGGGGTCGCCCAGTATCAGCTCTCGGCTGCGTTGCCGCCACAACTCGAGGATGCCCTCCCGACGGCCGCGGAGTTCGCGCGAGAATTTCCACTGATGTCCGTGGTCAAGCTACGCATCGAAATCGAGCGCGCGGTACGCGATCTCGCGGACAAGCGAGGCGTCGCTTTCGACCGGCCGACCGGCATCATGAAAATGCTCCGTGATCTGCATCGAAATGGATCGGTGCCAAGTAGCACAGAGCAGATGCTCGACGCCCTCCACACCATGAACGAAGCTACGCATGGCATGGATGTGGACCCGGAGACCGCTGAACGCGCCGTCGAAATCGGCACGATCTTCCTTGGGGAACTCCAGAAACTGAATACAGACGAGTAAGGTGCTTTTCGCGGCAAATCCGACACCGACAAAACCCCAGAAAGCACAGGACAATCTCGTGGAAGACAGCTGGCCGACGTGGCTCAAAATTATGGAGAACGGCGCCGTCGGAGAAGCGCGTACGCGTTCTTTTCTCATCGACCGGTTCTGGGTTCTCGAGCGGAGCGTAGATACCGACGGGGCCGATTTTCTCATACAGCGACGCACCACCACGCAGCGATTTACCGATAGAGTCCCGCCGCGCGTCGGAGTGATACAGGCAAAATATTTTCAGGATCGCCGCACAACGCACTACATTCCCAAAAGCTACGTGGTTGACGACAAAGGAATGCCGCTCGAAGGCTTCTTCGCGCTTCTTCACGTCGGCCGGGAGGACGACGGCGAGATGTACCTGCTGTCGGCCCGGCAAATCGTCAACACGCTATCCATCAGCAGCACCCATTCACCGGAAAGCTACGTCGTCGGCACGACTGCGCTCCAAGGCACTTTTAGAATTAATGCCCGTAAGCTCGCACTCGATCAGATCGAGCATAGCTTGAAGAGCCAGACCTACTACCAGTCGGCCGCCTTCCTGGACAAGCTCAACATTCCCTATCGGCGCTTCAGCGAAGACGACATCGACTTTCCTTGGACACTTCCGCTTCCGAACCCCGTCGGTGAAATCCCGAAGATGTTTGTTGAGCAAAAAGAGGAGCTCAGAAAGATCGTTTTCGACATGGAGGAGGTGTTGGGAGCCATCGACGCGGTCCTTACAGAAAAAGACCCGCGTCGAGCGCTCGAGCTGATGGACGCGCTGCGTTACCATGTCGATGGTTACGGCAAGATCACCTTCGGCGGCCGGGGAGACTTCAACTGGGGCGATTTTCCAGACGCCCTCGACACCCACGACCGCTGGCGCCAAGGCCTCCAGACAGACGGACTGCTAGAGCCTTACATCGCAATGGGCGATAAACTGCAAGTGGCTCTTGTATCCCATACAGCCGCTCATCCGCTAACCGATAAGGGCAGCTTCCTCCAGGCGATCATTGAATATGATCGGGATACGCTCAACGTCATTGAGCTGTCGGTCAAATCGGGCACGGCCGCCGAGAGGGAACCGGAAATCAAGACCCCCGGGCATGTCCGCATGGCAAGCTCGCTCGGCGAGTGGGTCCCACGCAAAATCAAACCGATGGACTACACGATCGAGAACGTCTGGTGGAATGTCATGCGCTACGTCATCGAAGAGCGCTATCCCGACCCACACTTCGACTAGCTTGCGGCAACTCCCTGCACGCGCAACGCCAGGGCCTTCGGCCCTGTTGTTGCTTGATCGCGAGATTGTCGCGTAGCCTCCGTGAGTCGCTTAACGGCGATCTAACCGGCGATAGTATCGCTTCTGTCCGTTACTCGGATCAACGTAGGTAAAGCAGTCCGCGAGACTATCAATGCTCTGCAACACCCCCAGCAAGGCGTAGGCGTTGAAAGGCGTCCCCGCGCCGGTCTCGTAGTGGCTGACGAAATTCCCAACGATCGATGGCACATGATGGTTTTGGAGATCGGCGATCTGCTGAGGCGTCAGCACACACCGATTGGCCGCATGATAAAGCTTCACGGCCTCGCCGATTGCGTCGATGTAGGTCGAAAGCGTCCGCTTGTCACCACGGGTGGCATAGTCCGGTGGAACAGGGATCTCCAACTTGGCGATAATCTGTCCCAGCTTGTATTCGAGATATTGCCGCAGGATCGGCGCACCAATATCGATCTGGCCAGCATTCAGGTGCTGCAACGCCTGCGCCTTGAGACGATCCGCCTCCTGGGCCGATACCATGAGCCGCCCCTTTGGAGGCATGCCTTGGAGCTTCTGGTGATGCCAATCCGCAGTGCCATTGAGCTTGTCGAAGTACTTCTCCAGGCTGGTGTCATGGCTCAGGAAAATGAACTGCAGCCCGTCCGGCACAGCGCCATAGCGTAGCAACGTCCGCACGGCGTCCATCAACGCGAACTGGTGACCAGCGTCAAAGCTCGATGTCACGTCGTCGAGCACCATGAAGCGCGGAACACCGCTGTGCTTGGTCGCGGCCGCGAAGAAAATCGCAGCCGCCACAGCGTTCCGATAGCTTTCCGAGAGTAGAGCCCGGGCACTGAGGTCCTGTAGGCCGAAGAAGTCCGCGAGCTTTAGATCAACGTTTTCGCTGTTCTGCGCGCGGCTCAGGGTCGGCTTCACATCGGGACCGCCTCGCACGAACCGGCCGAACAGATCCTGACAAGCGGTCTGAATCTCGCCAATCCGCTCGTTGGCCAGTTCGGCTTCGGCATCAGCAAAGCTTTGGCCGGCGCGCGTGATGAATGTCTTCCAGCGATTCAGAACCTTGAGCTTGTCCTGTTTCACCTTGAGCACCGGCTCGCCGCTCTCGTATTCCAGCACGGCATCGCGGAACTGCTTTGCGAAGCTGAGGATGCGGGTTACCTGCACCAATGAGGGAGGCAAGCGCGCCTGCAACGCGTCGGCCTCACCTCGCACCCGAGCAAGAGTTTCGCCACGCTGCGTTTCAAGAACCCCGAGGCGCGCCTTGATGATCTCCAGGTCGGAGGTCGCCAAATCCCCCTTCTTGGCGGCCAAATCGAACGCTACGTGCAAGCGATCACCCGTCGCGATCGCCATGGCCGGCGCCTCTTCAAGCTTGCGTAGCTTCGCGATCCCAGGCGCTGTGGCGACATCGTTGATGAGTTCGGCCCCGAGCTGAGCGGCTACATCGTATTTAGCGATCTTGCCTTCCAGCCGCGGCTTTAGAGCATCACTACCTTTCGCCTCGCAAACTGGGCATTGATTCGGGTCGTGCCAATCGGAGCCGGACACCACAGCCAGCGCATCGCGCAAAAGGGCGTGCAATGCTTCCGCGCCGACGCTGCGCACGGCCTCGTCTCTTCTTCCGGCCAACTCGAGCAGCCGATCAACGTCGGCCAATTCCTCTACCGTGACCTCAAGCCCCGCCAGCGACGTGGCGGAGGTCGTTAGCGTGTCCAGCGTCTTTCGCGCTTCGCCGCCTTCCTGTTTCTCGATCGCCAACTCTGCCGCTTCGAAATCGAGATCCATTACCGAGGCCTCGCCGATCAATGGCTTGAGCAAGGCGATGGCGGATAAGGCGGCGGTTACCGCCGCCTTCAGATCGGAGAGTTTATCGACGGCGGCGCTTCCCGCTCCGGCGACCTCGTCATGCGCCGCAATGACACGCCGCTCGATCGCACTCAACGCGCGCGCGCCTGTGGTCACCTCGGCATCAAGCGCGGAGAGGCCCAGATCACTGTTGACGTTCTGCGTTCGCTTGGCGCCGTCCAGAGCCTGACGTAGCCGGGAGTATCGGCTCAGTCCCACGAGCGATGCGAAAGAACGTCCCCGCTCCAAGGCGGAGATATCGATGAGCTTTGCGAACCGATTATAGTCGACGAGGACGAAATCCTCCTGCAGGCTCGCGAGGAACTGCTGCGGGTCGGCATGACCGCTCGGCGAAGTCACTAGGCGCGCACCGTTGGCAGCCCGCACCACCTTGATCGCCACATCTGGCGAGGCGTCATCGCTGGCGAATATCAGATCAACCGTCGCTTGCTGCCCGGGATGGAAGCGATTCACGATATAGCTGTCGCCCTGCTCGGCTTCCTGGAGCGCCTTCAGGCGCGGGACAATGCCGTGGATCGCGAAGCAAACGGCTTCGAATATGGAGCTTTTACCGACGCCGTTCGGCGCATGCACCGAGTTGACGGCGTCAGATTTGAACTTGAGGACGAGCGGGTCACCGTCATTATTGATCCCACGAAAACCCTCGATGGACAGGCTGCCCAGGAAATACCGCGTCATGCCTTGTCCTCGCCCAGAGGGATGGACATGCCATCAAGCGCATCCAGTACCGCCTTATGAAACTCGCCGATTGTTGCCCGGCTTGGCGCGGTGTCACCTCCCGAATCCAGCAGATGCAAATTGTCGAAGAGGATCTTCGCGCATTCGGGATCGATCTGTACAGCCTCGGCCCTAAACAAAGCGAGATTGTCCTCGAAAGTATTTTCCAGCTTAAACTTCATACGCTCCCCCGACTTCCGCCCAATGCACTTCTATTTGATTTCAGTGCGCGCGTGCAATTCTGCGACGATCAAGCGATTGCGTCTCATCATCAGGCTGTCTCTGTTTCGTTGTCGCTCTTGCGAAGCTTCCGCCATGCCGGAAGGATGAACGGCTGCCCATGATCGATCGGCACGCGCATGGTGGTCTCGCCATATTCACCCGGCGGCCCTAGTGCTACGACCTGACGGCTTTGATAGGAGAACGGCTCGTCCGGCGGTGCGACCGTGTAGCGCTCCGGCAATCGCCTCAGAACCGAGGTTCGATAAATCCAGATGTCGTTGCCCTTGAGAAGGACGATGAGCTGTCGCAGGCGCCGGCGAACCGCGATCTCCGTCGCGGGGGGAATGTCGACGAGAATATCTCGCTGCGACCAGGACAAGCCAACGAGGATATCGAAAAGCTCCTGCGCATAGGCTCCAGTTTCCTCATCGAGCGTTGTCTCGATAATGCAGGCCACGTCGTGCGAGCGGGCCGCCTCCGTATAGAGCGCGCCCTCGTCCGCTGTCGCACTGGCGATGTCATAGTCGTTGCGGGGGATGAGCCGGTCCTCATCTTCCATCAGCGCGGAAAGGACTTCCGGCGCACTTACGGTCGGCGTCATTTCCGAAAGCTCGGAGCCAAGGATAATGCGTTCACGATGAACTTGCAGCGCTTTTGCCAACCGTTCAGCCGTTGTCACTGCAATTGGCGCATTCTCATTCTCGATCATACGAAGCATGCGAATGCTGACACCGATTTCACTCGCCATTTCCTTTTGGGTCGACAGCCTTTCAAGCTGCTCCCTCAGGGCTTTCACCGCCTTCCCGTTCGGCACGACCTTCCTCATCTCAACCTCATCCCGTGTATTCGATGACTCAAAATTTACATGAGGGAGCCTGGCAGCGTGAGGCAGCCGACCGGAATCGGAGCGGCACACTGGCGGCAAACCAGCAAACTGGGCAATTCAACGTGCAGTACCCTTGACTAGGCATTTATGACCGGCCATTTATGACCGGTCAAGGAGACCTTTATCATGCTTCGTTACAATCCGGAGAAATTCGCCTCGCTCTCGGAGTCCGACATCGGTCAGCGGATTTGGTCGTTTCTTACGAAGCCCGCCACTATCGCTCGCTTGGAGACGGCCTCGGAGCTCGGAAAGCCTGCCGTCGAGGGCATCGAGGAGCAGCTTCTGGAGGAGTTTCGCGAAGATGTTCTGGTTGACCGCGTCAAGCAGATGGTCGGCCACATGGTCAGGCAGATATTGGAACAGCGCGATTGGGTTCTCGACCAAAGCGACGTGAAGGTTCAGTCGGTGCCCTTCAGCAAGGCGGCACGTTACAGGCGGCCCGATTGGATCACCTTCCATGCCTTCCGCAATACCAAAGACCCGCGCGACGTCGTCATCACCGACCGTCGGCAGAACGCGCCTCTGCCGAAAGACGCTCGCTGGACCTTCTACGCAACCTTTGCCAGCCCCTTGAAGGCGGCGGTTGCGTTCGGCGTCAATGACACCCCCAAACTTCGCCGACAAGTGCAGACCCACGGTTTTCACCGTGTCCACATCCCGCGAATGCTGCGACGCGCCTAATCCAGGAGAAATTGAAGGCATGATGCAGTTCAACGACAGGTGCGACAGAGCGGATACCCATCGCCGAACGCGAGCGGCCATCGCACGCTTTTATTGAGCCATAACGAGACCGCCAGATATGGAAACGTTCAACCTTGATCCCCGTCAACTTGCCCGGATCGAAGCCGTTCATCGCTGGTTCCTCTATCAGCACCTCTATGCCGCCGCGTGTCTGTTTGATGCTGCCCGGGCCGGTGTGACCCATGTCATCGTCGAGAATGATGAAGACGTCGAACTCGTCCAGCCTGACAGACGAATCTACCTACAAGTCAAAACTCGGGCATCTAACCTTATTCTAAGCGACATTGATGGCGCACTCTCAAGGTTCGCGGCTATTAGACAGGAGCACGAGGAAGGTCGACGGAGCGGTTCATGCCAGTTCGTCATAGTATCGAATAGTGCGCCTGGGCCGGAATTTGCCAAGCTTATCACAGGTAAAGAATGGCCGTCCGACACCAGGCTCCATTGGCCGCAATCACCGGCGGTAGACGAAGCCCTTCCCTTGCCGTGGAGGACCATCGCGGATGGTTTCGAGGCGTGCCGAGCGGCTGCCGAAACGCTTCCTTTTTCCGTATTGGCTCCAGAAACCCTCGTCTGGAAAATCGCTGGCCGGATGATGGCAGCAGCGGGTGGGATTGAGCCAAGCTCCAATCACACGTTCACGGTTGAGGAATTACCGGCACTCTTCGAGCAGCTTGTTGTCCAACTCCAAGATTTTCCTGCTCCGCCGCTTCGATATCGTCCGCAGGAACATGAACCAAATCTGGCAAATGGCCAACGCGTGCGGCTCGTCGTCGGCCTCTCCGGTGCAGGAAAGACGTCCTGGGTTTCTCAGACAGCTCTGCATACTTCTGACCGTCTGGCATATTACGATATTGCCGAGATATCCGGCCCTGCGCTGGCCAATGCCGTCGCACGCGAACTTGCAGCTCGCATCTTCGGATCGCGTGGCGGCAAGCTAGGCGAGATCTTGTTACCGGGCGCAAGCGGCACCGAAATCCTGTTTGCGATCGGTCGCCACCTAGCCGAGGACAAACTCACCGCGACTGTGGTGTTGGATAACGCGCATCGCATTGCAGCCGCGGATTTGGTTTCGCTGGTCGGGGCCTCCGATCAGCTGCAGTTTGTGCTTCTCGCCCAGCCCAGCGCAACGATCGCCCGAATCGAGGCAACGCTTGGCGTGAAGGCGGAGTTGCTTCTCGGCTGGTCCAATGAGACGGCCGCGGCCGAGGGAGCGTCGCTCGGATGCCGTGGGGATTTCTCAGACTATGAGCGCTTGTTGAAAATCACTGGTGGGCTGCCGCTCTACGTCCAGAATGCGCTGAAAATTGCGGCTGAAAGCTACGAGGGGGTGGTCACCCGAGTCTGCGCGGCGCTTGAGGACCGCACCCATATTGTCGAGACTGCGCAAGAACTTATTCTGTCAGATGTCTTCGACAGATTTAACGACCCTGAGCGCCGCGCTGTCGCGGCGCTCAGTCTCAGCGACGTCCCACTGACTCAATCCGAAGCCAGTGTCGTATTGAAGCGCGCCTTCGACCTCGAGCCGGAGATCGCGGCCACGGCATTCAGGCGATTGCGAACAAGCGGTACAATCCAGATTTTCGGTGTCGATCGTTTCAAGATTCACGATGCGATGAGACCGCTCGGCCGCACCTACCTGAGTGACGCCGGGGGTGAGCATCTGCAAAATGCACGCGAGGCCATTCGCGACCTCCTTATAAAGGCACTACCCAACGATCACGACCGTCAAAGAGTTTTTCTTCTCCTGAGGATGTTTGTCGCTCTTGGGAACGTGAAGCCTCTCGTTGAGATGGCCACCGACGAGATATTTCACGAACTAGTCATCTGGAACGGAAGTTCGTGACATTAGTTGATCGCTCGGATCTCTAGAGAGGAGAGCGCTCGTGGCGAATGCAGGTGTGAAAGGCCGGCCGATCGCGCCGTTGGTGCTGAGTTCGCAGGAGCGGGCGTACTTGGAGAGGCAAGTTCGTCGTCATCGTGTAGCCCGATCGCTATCTGAGCGATGCCGCGCGATCCTGCGGTGTGCAGATGGTCTGCCAAGCAAGTCTGTGGCTGCCGAACTTGGCATCCATGAACACACCGTCGGCAAGTGGCGCCGCCGATTCTTGAAGGATCGTTGTGATGGCCTGCTTGACGAAGCCCGCCCGGGCCGCCCTCGAACCATCGACGATGATCAGGTTGCCGAGGTAATCGAGCGGACATTGCGTACGACGCCGCCCGACGCAACGCACTGGTCGATCCGCTCGATGGCTGCGGATACTGGCTTTTCTCACACCACGATCCGCCGAATGTGGACGGCGTTCGGCTTGCAGCCGCACCGCAGCCAGACATTTAAACTATCGAGCGATCCGCTATTCGTCGATAAGGTGCGCGATATTGTCGGGCTTTATCTGTCGCCGCCTAACCGAGCCGTTGTCCTCAGTGTCGATGAGAAAAGCCAGATCCAGGCACTCGATCGCGAGCAGCCGGTCTTGCCGATGATGCCTGGGGTGCCGGAACGTCGCACGCATAGCTATGTGCGGCATGGTACGACCACGCTGTTTGCCGCGCTCGATGTCGCTTCCGGCTTCGTCATTGGCAAATGCTACAAGCGCCATCGGGCGCTCGAGTTCTTGAAGTTTCTCAAAGAGATCGACGCTCAAATCCCTGAGGGGCTCGCTGTCCATATCGTCATGGACAACTACGCTACCCACAAGACCCCCAAGATTAAAGCGTGGCTCGCTCGCCGGCCGCACTATCATGTCCACTTCACGCCGACTTCCGCGTCGTGGATCAATCAGATCGAGCGCTGGTTCGCTGAACTCACCAGAAAGCAGATCCGGCGAGGTGTTCACACCTCCGTCAGGCAGCTCGAAGCCGACATCCGTACCTTCATCGAATTGCACAACAACAACCCGAAGCCCTTCAAATGGACCAAGTCCGCAGACCAGATCTTGGCTTCCGTCAAACGCTTTTGCCACAAAGCCCAGCAGACTTTATGTGGCGAACTTTAGATTCATGTGACTAGGGCGCGGACTCATAACGAGCGGCGAGCCATAGCCGGATAGATGCAAGTTGGATGAAGGCAAGGTAGTTTCCAGCAAGCCTGTCGTAGCGCGTCGCCACCCGACGGCATTGTTTGATCCTGTTGAAGAACCGCTCGACGCGGTTGCGGGCGCGGTAGAGATACGGGCTGAAGCAGATCGGATCGGTCCGATTGCTTTTCGGCGGGATATTGGCCCATGCGCCCTTTTTCATGGCAAGCTCCCTGATCCAGTCAGCGTCGTAGCCGCGGTCGGCGAGCAGCATTGATCCGGATCTCAAACGAGAGAGCAGTTTACCGGCAAGTCGAACGTCGTGCACCTCGCCAGGACTCAACGCAAGTTGTACCGGTAGACCATTGCTGTCGACCACCGCGTGGATTTTGCTCGTCAGACCGCCGCGTGACCTTCCCATCGATTGACGCCAGTTTCTTGTGATGCAGGCCCCATGTTGATGTACGCGAACAATGGAAGTGTCGATCATCTGCACGGCAGCATCATGGGCGCCGGCCAGTGCGCTCATGAGCTTGGCCCACACGCCGGCCCGTCGCCAGCGAACGAATCGATTGTAGCAAGTGGTGTACGGACCGAAGTTTTCTGGCAGGTCGCGCCATGGCGCTCCGGATCGCAAGACCCAGAAGATGCCGTTGAGGACACGACGGTCATTCACCCGCGGCACGCCGCGCGACTTATTCGGCAACATCGGCTTAATGACGGACCACTCATAGTCCGTGAGTTCGTAGCGCATGATTCGGCCCCTTCCGTTGTGTGGCTTGAATCATGGCTCGGCTGTCGGGCTCAACTGGTCGCTATGCACTCGAAAGCCGACCGATTATGCTCACCTTGAGTTTTGTCGTTCCTGACCCAATGTATGGTCCGGCCGTGCGTAGCAAGAGGTTCGTCGATCAGGTGGTGAGTGGTCTTGCATCAATGTATCCGGCCTTTGATTGGAGCATTCTCTCCGGGCCATCATGGATATCAGCGCGCGTGCGTTCTCATTAGCGGACAGGCCTCGATTGGGCCATTTGGGTCACCAGTGTTCGCATGCGCCGGGAAGACCGAACCTCCATCTCGTCTCATCCTCTCGCAGACCTTGGCTGGAACCTGTTGATGGGGTTACGTCATCGCTTGCTCCTCCTACCTCGCAGTTCCTGTGTTCGAGCCGGGGGCCGTTCCTTCGTCCCGGCCCGCAGGACGTGCGTCGCGTCGCGCGCACGGGCGGTCAAGGCCGGCCGTTGCGCTTTGCTTGCGGCTGGCTCCGGCGTTGCCAGGCCGCGCCTTGACCGCCCCGAGCACGGCGCGACGATCAAGCGGATTGGACGTCTGCATCGTTGGTCCTTGTCAGCTCGAAGGCGCGTCCTTTAGCCAGCACCGCCCAGGCGATGCGGGCAAGCTTGTTGGCGAGTGCGATCGCTAGCACGTTGTGGTGCAATCGCTTCTTGGCGGCTTCGATCCAGGATCTGAGTCCGTAACGTTCCCAGTTCTTGATCCTGACCAGCACCACCCATGCCGCCTGCACGAACAGAACGCGCAGGTAGCGATTGCCGCGCCTTGAGATTTTGCCGAGGATCGTGCGGTCTCCCGTCGAGATCTGCTTGGGCACCAGTCCGAGCCAGGCGCCGAAGTCACGGCCTTTGGAGAAGACGTCTCCAGTGCCGATCGCGGCTACCATGGCGCTCGAAATGATCGGCCCGATGCCAGGCACCGTCATCAGGCGCGAACATGCCTGATCTTGACGGGCCAGTGCTTCGATCTCGCCGGAGAGGCTATCGATGCGCTGATCCAGCCGGCGCCAGTCGCCTGCCAACTCCTCGATGACACGCAACATGCGTGGCGACAGGGCATCGGTGCGCGTGGCAAGGATGGTGGGCAGTTCTGTGCGCAGGAAGCCGATACCCTGGCGCACCGCGATCCCGCGTTCCAGCATGAAGGCGCGAATCTGGTTGATGATGCCGGTGCGTTGCGACACCAGCCGCTCGCGCACCCGATGCAGCGCCTGCAGATCCAGTTGCTCCGCGGTCTTGGTCGCCACGAACTTCATCGTCGGGCGTTGCACGGCTTCGGCAATCGCTTCGGCATCATTGAAGTCGTTCTTCGGTCCTTTGCTATAAGGGCGGACATATTTGGCCGGCATCAACCTGGCATCGTGACCTAGCGATGCGAGTTTGCGGCTCAAATGATGTGCGCCGACGCAGGCTTCCATGCCGATCAGGCAAGGCTGCATATTGGCGAGCCGCGCCTCCACCTGGCCACGCGACCACTTTTGCCGCAGCACGATGGCGCCGCGCGTATCGTGGCCCACGACGTGGAACGAGTTTTTGCCGATATCGATGCCGATCACGGCGATCGCAGTACTGGGTGTCTGGGACATGGCGTGCTCCTTGTCTTGGCGCCCCTGGCCAGCTTATCGCTGGCGGGGCAGGAGCACGGCCGGACCATCCCATTAGCAGATCTGAGGCGTTGCGCCGAGCCCCGCGAAGTAGCCAACGTGGTGATCTTTCTCGATAGGACGGCGCCAGCGCGATGGCTGGGCCGTCCTGACGGCTGATGCGGGGACCATCAATCGGCTAACCGGCGGTATCGAAGACAGCTGCCGGTCCTTCATGATGAAGGTCCGTCAAACGTGTGCTACGCAGTGGTTTGCACAGAAGAGCGACGCAAGCCGGTGCTCCATAGCCAAACGGCCGAAACCATAAAGTAGAAGGCACCGAACGCGGCGTAGCCGGCAACGTCACTAATCCCGACATTGGTAACAACCCCCGCCCGGTAGACGAAGAAGCACCCCGCCAGCGCCGACTGTGCGCCGCTGAGGATCATCGCCCATTGTGCGCCGGCCGATCCCCAGCGGCCCACGCCGGTCGCAAGCTGAAGAAGCCCCGCGACGACCGCCCATGCCCCGAAGATCAAAAGCACGGCATTCATGCTCCGCGTCAGCGCGATGGTGACCGCTATTGCAGTAATAATGCTAATGATGACATTGACCATCTGGCTCTTGCTCGAAGCAAGCCCACTGCTGCGTTGCGCGTCGAGATAGTTGGCGAGGGCATCCCACAAGGGATAGGCAACCAGCAGGATGGCCGCGAGATGGGAACGGTCTCTGGCGATCGTCAAGGCCGCAACCGCCCATAGAGCCGCGACGGCAGAGCGAATGAAATAGTAGCGCTTGAGCCAGGCATTGGCTTTCGGAGAAGGACGTGTAGTGCTGAGCGTCATGTGGTCTCTTCCTGGATGGCAGTTACCCGTCCGCCTGGTCATTATGTTTTCACGCCACGGCGTAGCAGAGGGGAAGCATCATGATTGTCGTTTCGCCTCCTTTGCGAGGCGGCGTCGGACAGGATGTAACCAACTACGAGGCGATGCCGGGAGCCGTTACTGAGGCCGAACGAAAATTTTGGACGGTCCTCACAGCCTGAGCAACGCAGGCCTGCATATAAATCGACTATTGCAATTAGGAACCGTTTGGTTTATATTGCCCGTATGATGACCATCAATACCAAACTTCCTGTGGGACGCCCCCGTGAATTCGATCTCGACGAGGCGGTGAGGCGAGCGATGCAAATCTTTTGGGATCGTGGGTTTCACGACGCATCGTTGCCTGATCTGCTTGCCGGAATGCAGCTTTCGAAGGGCAGCTTCTACAAGGCTTTCGGTGACAAGAAATCTGTCTTCCTGCGCGCCCTCGAGTTCTACACCGACGATGGCGTACGAAACGTCCAGGAGGTTCTGCGATCAGCCCCCTCGCCGAAGGCGGCAATCCGCAACGCGTTGGTGCGGTATGCGGATTTGTCGTCTGGGAAAAAAGGGGTGCGCGGTTGTTTCGGTGTGTTGACGGCTGCCGAGATGTTGCCGGGAGATCCCGACATCGCAGAGGTGATCAAGCGTCTTTTCTCCAGGCTTCAAGCCCTGTTCGCTGCAACGATCGCGAAAGGACAGGCCGCCGGCGAAATCGCCAATAGGTCCGATCCTGAAGTCATCGCGCACTTTATCGTCTCACATGCACAAGGCATGCGGGTGCTTGGTAAAGTTGGATCACGCCGCGACGAGATGCTGAAAGATGCCGATCTCCTGATGGAGATGCTTTTTTAAAAGCAAAATTAGGAACCAATTGGTTCCTATTGCAGTTGTGCCGATGGCACGCTTGGCTTTCCTGGGAGCTTCAATGTTCGGATATCAGCAACAGAGTCACCGATTGGACTGCGGCGAAGGTTACGGTTCGATATGAGGAACTCAGATGCCAGGCGCTCTATGCGGTTCTCGGTATTCGGTGCAATGGCGATCGTTCTCTCGGGTTGTGCCAGTCGCAGCGGCCTCGTCGAGGCCGATATCATCAGCACGCCGAGTGAGTACGCGCAACTCGTCGACGGAGTTTACACCTTACCAGCCGTCGACATATCCGGCGTCGATCCGGCGATGTTGCGCCAGCGCGTGGACTATACGACGAATGAGCCTGTCGGGACGATTGTCATCGATACGGCTGCTCATCAGCTCTATCTTGTCGAGGGCGACGGAAAGGCCATGCGCTACGGCATTGGCGTTGGCAAGGATGGTCTCGCTTTCGCAGGCACCGCGACCATTAGGCGAAAGGCGGAATGGCCGCATTGGACTCCGACCAAGAACATGATGAATCGGGAGCCTGCGCGCTATGGCCATCTCGCCAGCGGAATGGCCGGCGGGCTTGGCAATCCCCTTGGACCACGCGCGCTGTACCTCTTTCAGGGCGAACGGGACACGATGTTCCGCATTCATGGGACGACCGAGCCGGAGACGATCGGTCGCGCCGTTTCGAGCGGATGCATTCGACTCATCAACCAAGACATCATCGATCTCTATAGCCGGGTCAAGATCGGCAGCCGCGTCGTCGTCATCCAGGGCGGCCGAGCGGTGAGTTCTTGAGCATGGCCTCTGATCGCAGAGAGTCGGTCGGCCTTGGCCGATATCACGGGTCGCAATAGCGGCGAACGATTTGCATCGTCTGATAACAACTCGGAGAAGAAAGCATGAAGACTTGGCTCATCACAGGCTGCTCAAGCGGCTTCGGCCAGCGGCTCGCGCTCGCGGCGGCGGAGCGCGGCGATCAGGTCGTCGCGACGGCCCGCAGTGTCAAGACGATCGAGGATATGGCCGAGCCTTTCGACGGCCGCATGATCACCGTGCCACTGGACGTGACCGATGCGGCGGCAGCCAAGGCCGCGGTCGCAAAAGCGGTCGAGACCTTCGGCGGGTTCGACGTGCTCGTCAACAATGCCGGATACGGACTGCATGGCGCGATTGAGGAGGGGACGTCTGACGAATACCGGCCGATGTTCGAGGTAAACCTCTTCGGTTTGATCGAAGCCACCAGAGCCGCCCTGCCCGTCATGCGGCGCTCGGGCGGAGCGATCGTCAATATGTCGTCCGTCGCCGGCATCTCGGGCGGCGGAGGCGGCGGTTACTACAACGCCGCCAAGTTCGCCGTGGAAGGGATTTCCGAAGCGCTCGCCAGCGAGTTGAAGCCGTTCGGCATCCGAGTGCTGATCGTGGAGCCTGGGCCGTTTCGCACCGATTTCCTCGGCCGTTCGATCACAGTCGCCGCCAACGAGATGCCGGAATATGCCGGGACCTCGCGCAGGCACTATCGCGAAACCAATAACGGCAATCAGGCGGGCGACCCCGACAAGGCGATCGCAGTGATCCTGCGCGCCGTCGACGACGACGACGCCCCGCTTCACCTGCCGCTCGGCCCGGTCGCGCATGCTGCCGCCGAGCGAAAGCTGGCTGCCTTCCGCAGCGATATCGACGCCTGGCACGACATCACGATCGCTACCGATTTCGACCCGCCCGGAACGCGGGTCGCGAGCTCCGATCGAACGTCAACATCGACGGGACAGCGACCATGATCGCGACTCTGAAGGGTTTTGCCCAACAGCTGGTGCCGGTGAACGGCATCAAGATCAACGCCGTCACGGGCGGCTCAGGCCCGTCGATTCTTCTGCTGCATGGCTGGCCGGAAACATGGTGGGAATGGCACCATGTGATGCCGCAACTGGCCGCGCATTTCAGCGTGGTCGCGATCGATCTGCGCGGCGCCGGCTTTTCCGACTGTCCGCTCGGCGGCTACGACAAGGCGACAATGGCGCGCGACGCGCACGAAGTGATGGCTGCCCTTGGCCATCAACGCTACGCAGTGTGCGGCCATGATATCGGCGGAATGGTGGCCTTGCCGCTGGCTGCTGTCTATCGAGAGGCCGTAACCCACCTGGCCGTTCTGGACGTTCCGCTTCCCGGCTGGAGCGGATGGGAGGCGACGATCGCAACGCTCTGGCACTTTGGTTTCCACATGAGCCGGGATCTCCCCGAGCGCCTGATCCATGGCCGTGAATACGACTATGTTTCGAGCTTCATGGCCGAGCGGTTCTACGATCACAGCAGCTTCGATCCGGCGGATGTCGAGATCTACGCCAAAGCAATGGCGCTCCCCGGCCGCACCCGCGGCGGCATGGAATGGTATCGCACCCTCGCCGCCGACCACGCAGCGGCGCTTGAGTACAAGAAGCAACCGCTCGAGATCCCGGTGCTGGCTCTCGGCGGGGATCATCGCTTTGGTCCGCATATGGTGCCGATGGTCGAGGAATTCGCCAGCAACGTAACGGGCGGCTCGATCGCCCGCTGTAGCCACTATGTCGCGGACGAGCGGCCGGATGCAGTCGCAGCCGCTCTGATCGAGTTCATCGGAGCCCATTGAAACTCGGCGCCCGTGTCGTTGTGGGCCGGAGAAATCGCGACACTGCGGCAACAGAGCCCCGCACTCATCACGATCGATCAATTCAATCAGAAAGGACAACCCGTCATGACCACACCTATCATCCGCGGCGTCAACCATATCGGCATCACGGTGCCCGACATAGAAGCCGCGAAATCGTTCCTGGTGCAAGCTTTCGGCGGCCAGGTGATCTATCAGTCCTTCGGGCCGCAGGATCCGCCGCGGCAAGGCCCCGAATTCGAGCGGGCCGTCGGAGCGTTCCCGGGAACGGTCGTGCGTGGACAGGCGATGGTCAAGATCGGCACCGGACCCGACATCGAGCTGTTCGAAATGCACGGCCCCCAACAAGCCCAGCCGATCCGAGCGAGCGACTTCGGCATCACGCATTTCGGTGTCTACACCGACGACATCGACGCCTCGGTCACGCGCTTCGAAAAGGCCGGAGGCACACGCCTCACCGCGCCGCGCGCGATTCCTTACGCAACCGAGAAAGGTCTTGGAAACAAGGTCTGTTACTGCCGAATGCCATGGGGCACCACGATGGAATTCATCACCACGCCAGATCGCATGCCTTACCACGACCAGACGGCCTTGCGGAGGTGGCAAGACGAGGATTGAGATGAGCGGGACGGCGCCGGCTCGCGCCGTCGACATGCAGGTTGCACGGCACCGGCTGGGCGCTCGGTCCTCCGCGCGTCTTTTCGAAACAGAGTCCAAGCCGCCGTCTCATCCTCGATATGTGCCCGAATCGGCGGGGCAGCGCGATGCCGGACGATTCACACGGTTCGCGTAAACCGGGCAAGGGCCGTCCGGCGGCCGACATACATATCGATCGCAATCATAAACAGCGGACGCGCGCTGAATGCGAAGGTTCTGTAGAAAGTCGTCTGATGGCAAATGCAACAATGGTCGTGACCTGCAGCGGCGGCACATACTTCGATCGCGACTATTATGTCGACGTGCATCTACCGTTGGCGCTCGCATGCTGGCAGAAGCATGGCCTCGAAAGCGCCGCCGCCTTCTTCCCTCGAGACGTCAATTCGGTAGATGTTTCCGTCGGGTTTTATCGGTTTCGCGATGAGGCTTCGCTTCACGCTGCGCTTGCATCCGCCGACACCGACGCAATTATGGACGATGTCCCCCGATTTACTGACGCCAACGTTACCCGAATGATCGGAGCCCCGCTCTGACGGGCGGATGTCGCGATGCATCCCGTTAACTCGTCAATTCCGACTGGCAGGATCATACGCCTTACCAGTGGACGAAATTCCTGACATTGACGCCGGTCGCGGCCAAGCGTCGACCCATCTCGGAAGTCCGACAATGTCCGCTTTCGCGCCGTTGTTGGGGGACAAGCGGACATAGGTGCGCCTACTCTCAGCGGCAGAGTTTATGAGTACGCACCCTAGTTTACAAATGATCGTTTTACGTTCTTGCGGCGCCCATGGTTGTCTTTGGGCACGAGAGGGCGATCGGCGGACAGTCGAAGCGGATCTCGTAGTGCGGTGGCCAGAAAGCGACATCGCAAATACATAGGAAGAATCCGGACATGAACAAAACCCAGATACATTCCTTCGTGCTTCCCGATGCAGCAAAAGCATTTTTGCAGAAGGAACTAGCTCCCATCAAATATCCTGCCACCGCCTACGGATCTTATCTTGCGCAGATCTCCGCAGTGCGGTCGAAGATCGCCGTTGCGTTGACCGATATCCTGCCGTTTCTCTCGGAGCAGGTTCCTCCGTCAGCTCGCCCCGCGGCTATCGAGATTACGAATCTGCCGGTCGATGCGAACATCGACCGCCCTCCGTCCAATGGCGCGAAGCTAAAGCATATCCCAAAGGCGTCGTACTTGTCTGAGAATCTACTCGTTCTCTTCGCCGGGCTGTTCGGCACTCCCTTCTCGATGTCGTTCGAAAGCGAGAGCCTAGTGAACAACGTCATTCCCTTGCCGTCCGCCAAGTCGGACTTTAGCGCCCTCAGCTCTTCGTCGGATCTGAGCTTCCACATCGAGAACGCGGCCTTGAGATTTCATGACAATGGCCGCGACTGTGCGCCAATGGCGCTGTTCTTCACTGGAGTTGTAAGGCGCGGCTGCCTTGCCCTTGCCGATGCACTCCACCTCCGGGGCGTGGAAAGAATAATGCTTCCAGCCACGCTGACGCTGCTGTTGCGAGCGGATCTGCGAAGCGCGGCTGAGCGGGAGGACGAAGGCGTTCTCGAGCACAGCTCGACCTTCGATCTTGCGGCCGATATCGCGGATGATCGTACGCCTCCGACGGGGATCTCGTCGTATGCGTACGGATGATCCGGCCCAGCCGGCTGTGCAGGATGCGCAACTGCCGCTGATGCCGCCTGAATTGCTTGGCATGGGCGTAGCGTCCCGCCATCATTGCCGCGGTCTTGGCGACGCGAAGATAGGACTGCCGCAGCTTGACCCCGTGCTTCCTCGCCATGCGGTTGAGCCCCTTGATGGCCGCGTGCAGCAGCTTAGCATCGGTCGGAAAGGTGATCGCCTTCGGCTGCACGGTGGTATCGACCGTGACACGCTTGAGGTCCTGGCTGCGTAACGCGCCGGCTTCGTGCGCCACCCGCAGGCTCTCGGCCAACAGCAGCTCCAGCTTGTCGCCGAGCCGCTTGCGCCAGTGGCTCAGGTCCGAGCGCTCGTGCGGAAATGAATGCTGGAAGAACTCTTCGCCGGTGAAGTACTGGAAATACGGGTCGTGGACCCAGCGCTCGCACACCCCTTCGTCGGACAGGCCGTAAATCTGCTTGAGCAGCAGCAGCCCAATCACGAAGCGGGTCGCGATGCCTGCCCTTACTCGCCACCTACCTCGGCCACGCCAACTATAGCGACACAGCCTACTACCTCACCGGCTCGTCGGATCCCCACCAAACGGGCCCACATCGAGGTGACGCATCATCTCACCAACGCCGAGGTGGAGGCTATCATCGCAGCCCCTGATCAGACGACGTCCCGCGGTCGGCGCGACCGGGCCTTTCTGCTCTTCTTGGCGAGAACCGGCGCTCGCGTGTCCGAAGCGACCGGCGTCAACGCGAACGACCTTCAGTTGGAGCGAGGACGCCCGCAGGTGCTGCTTCATGGCAAGGGACGCCGAGATCGCGTCGTTCCCATTCCTCAGGATTTGGTGCGATCGCTGACCAACCTATTGAGCGAACGCGGCCTCGCCCATCATGAACCGCGGCCAATCTTCGTCGGGGTCCACAACGAGCGCCTGACGCGTTTCGGCGCGACACACATCGTGCGGCGTGCCGCCTCCCAGGCCGGGTCCACGAGGCCAAGCTTGGAGGGCAAGCCGATATCGCCGCACATCTTCCGGCATTCCCTCGCCATGAAGCTTCTCCGGTCAGGCGTGGACCTCCTGACGATTCAGGCTTGGCTTGGCCATGCTCAGGTCGCCACGACCCACCGATACGCCGCTGCGGATGTCGAGATGATGCGCCGGGGACTTGAGAAGGCGGGCGTCTCAGGCGACGGAAGCGCTTCTGGCCCAGATCGCCGTCGCCAAATATGCCGATGGCCTGCCGCTCTACCGGCAGGAGGCTATCTACGCCCGCGACAAGGTCGAGCTCGACCGCCAGTTGATGGCGCAATGGATGGGCAAGCTCGGCTTCGAGCTCGAGATCATGGCCGACTACATCTTCAGCGAGGTCAAGAAGGCCGAACGGGTCTTTGCCGACGAAACCACTTTGCAGACGCTCGCTCCGGGCTCCGGATCGACAAAGACGGCCTATTTATGGGCCTATGCCAGGGATGATCGAACGTTTGGCCGCAACGGTCCCCCGATGGTGGCTTATCGCTTCGAAGACAGCCGCTCCGGTGAATGCGCGGTCCGCCATCTCAATGGTTATCGCGGAATCCTGCAGGTGGATGGCTACGCCGCCTATAACAAGCTCGCGCGATCCGATCGCGGCAATGATTGCATCACAGGCTGGCTGCTGGTCACACTGCAGACGCAAGTTCTACGAGCTGCATGTTGCAGGGAGCTCAGAAGTGGCAACGGCGACGGTCGAGCGGATGGCGAAGTTCTGGCAGGTCGAGAAAACGATGCGCGGTCAAAGCCCCGACACTCGCGTTGCCGCGCGCCAGCAAGCCTCCGCGGCGATCGTCGCAGATCTCTTCGATCTCTGGCAGCAGACCTTGCGTCGGATCTTCGGCAAATCAAAACTGGCTGAGGCGATCCGCTATGCCGTCTCGCGCCGTGCCATCTTCGAACGATTTCTGACCGATGGTCGCATCGAGCTCGGTAGAGTCGACGACTGACGCGGTGGCTACAGGTTCCGAGGAGTTGCCGTTGGCCGGCAGCTTTCGCTGAGTGCCGGTGGCTCATTTCGGACCATGGCTCCGTTTCCAGTCGCCGCTCGTCAAACCGGACGTGCGGATTTCCCGCATCCGGCTTTCTCTCAACCCATCAAGCCTTCGCTCTCGGCACGTCGGCACGCGCTCTTGGGAGGCGGTAGAGGCCAAGCGTTTCATGCAGGTATTCCTGCGAGTAACGGTTGAAGCCCCGGCCACGTGCCCCGGTGCGCTGGACCAACCAATGACGCAGACGACGGTCGACGTATTGCCGAATGAGGTTGTAAGTTTCCACCACTGGACCTTGGTCGAAGTAGCCGCACCAGCCGCGTAGGAAGCGGTTGATGACAGCGACTGTGTTCTCCGGTGAGTCCGGATACCACTGACGTGTCGTGCGGTCGTGGACCTGTCTGAGCAATCGTCGAACGGCTTTCTTGGAAGGTCTTGTGCCAAGAAAGGCTTGACCTCCCTTTCCATAGAAGCGTCCGATCGTATACCCGAGGAATGTTACGCTATCCTCTGGGACCCGAGCGAGTCGCGTCTTGGTATCGTTCACCTCCAACCCGAGCCTGTTCATTAGCGTCTGCATCCGCGCCATTGCCGTCTCGGACGAACCGGGGCGACAGCAGATCACGAAGTCATCCGCGTAATTCACGATATGCGCATCGAGTTGATCTTGGTGTCCGTGTTTGCGCCAAGCCAGCAGAAACCGACGAAAGTAGAGATTCGCCAACAACGGGCTCAAAGGTGAGCCTTGTGGAGTTCCTCTTTTCTTCGTCCGAGCCTCCGCCGTCCTTGTGATCCGCCGGCCGTCCTTCTCGATAACCGCGACTGTCAGCCAGCCTTTGATCATCGAAAGAAGCCGACCATCGGCGATCCTGCGTGTGAGGCATTTCATCAGTGGTGCATGCGGAATCGAGGTGAAGTAATCCCTCAGGTCCGCATCGACGATCTCTGATCGCCGATGATCTCTGATGTGCCAGAACACGCGGCGCACTGCCATCTTGGCGTCCACCTTCGGGCGGAAGCCATACTGGTTCTCCAGCAGGTCCGCTTCGAAGATGGCGCCGATCACCAGCATCGCCGCCGTCATGACCGTTCGGTCTTTTACGGTTGGAATGCTGAGCGGTCGGCGTCCGCCATTGCTCTTCGGTATCCATACCCTCAGAAGGGGCTGCGGTCGGTAGTCACCCGCCGTCAGCTCCTGTCTGACATTTTCCAGCCATCGTTCGCGTCCCTCGGTTTCGATCTGAGCAAATGTGATGCCATCCGCCCCCGGCGACCCCCGGTTTGCTCGGCAGCGCCTGTAGGCTTCCTCCAGCACATCCAGTCTGCAGATTTTGTCCCAAAGAGAGTAGAATCGATAATCTGGTTCAGCCTTAGCTTTCGCCTGCAGCGAGGTCTGAAGTTTCTGAACGGATATTCTCGGTGTTACTAGGTTCATCACCAATCGCCGTGTTCTCGACTACCGAAACCGGCAGCTTTACGTCTTGCCTGCCGAAATCGAAGTAGTCATACTCAACTTTGGCTGACCAGCCGGGCAGGAAGGCATACTCGATGCCCGCACCCAATGTGCCGCCAAATATGTTCTTGGTCGCTCGGCCATCGGCAGCACCGTTAGCAGCAAAGCCAGCCCCCAAGTTCGATGTAACGGCAAAGGACTGGTTGATGCCGATGCTGGAATCGGCCCAAGCTGCGCCGCCCTTGATGTAGACTAGGCCGCGGTCGCCCACCGTGACGCCGACCCGTCCGGTGATATCGGCAATCCATTTGGTGTCGTTCGTGCAGTTCAAGACCACAAAGCAGCCAGTGCGCCCCTTGATACCACTCCATAAAAAATCGCTTTCCACGCCGTAGACCATCACACCGGACTGGAAATTGTAACCGGCTTGTACGCCGCCGAGGAAGCCGTTCAGCTGCACCTGCGGCAATGGCACATTCAAATCGGCAGTGCCGCCGATGAGCTGGTTTACGGTCTGGTTGACGGGGGCGCCAATGAATGTATTGCCCACAGCGAGGTCGGTCTGGCTGGTACCCCAACCCGAGCCTACACTGCCGCCGATGTAACCTCCAGTCCAGCTGAAGAGAGGATAAACGGGAGCCGGCGCTTTGACGACAGGTGCCGCAGGCAAATCAGCAGCTAAACTTCCGCTCCCAAAAGCGATCGTCCCGAACGCAATGATGCTCGCGAGCGACAATTGCTTGTTGCACTTCATCCGAGAGTCCTCCTGCTGAGCACGGAAAAATATTGCGTAGCTTGTCCCCAAGTTGTGGTTAGCTCGATAGTTCGAGCTGGCAGGCAGATCACCTCTCCAATCTGGTAGGAGGCAGCATCTTGCTGCAACTGCGACAGCCGCTTCTTGCCGTGTCCATTCCAGAGAGGCGAGCAGGCTCTGCTTTCATGCTTGTACGACGGTGCTCAGCAATCCTTTCGCGAAGATCCGTGACACGGCCGAATAATGGGCTATTTTACAAAGCCACGTCGTGGTGATTCTCGCGGCCCTTGGCCGACGTATTGCGCGGTATATCGTTAATGGCTGGGCCTCGATTTGGCTGCGATTTCCACGTTCGCTCTTGATGCGACCCACCATCGGGAAGGGTAGGCTCGATGTCGACGACTCGTGCGTTTCATGTCGTTGTCGTCCGGGACGCGTAGAAGATGTATGTCCTTGCTCTGGTCACCCAAAAAGGCGGAAGCGGCAAGAGCACGCTGGCGGTCGGAATTGCAGTCGCAGCGTTGGGGAACGGGGAGCGCGTCGCAATTGTCGAGGCGGATCCACAAGGCACGATTTCAAAATGGAAAGAGCGGCGCCGCCATCCCGATCCCCGGGTCGTTCGGGTCGCTGATTCGGCCGAAATAGAACGGGCGCTCGTCAGCCTTGAAGCCGAGGGGATCTGGCTTACGGTTATCGATACCGCCGCCACGAACAATGCACTGGCCATGCGCGCCATCGCGAGGGCCGATCTTTGCCTGATCCCGGTGCGTCCGAGTCCCGCCGACATCGAAGCTGCGATACCGACGCTGATTGCTATTCGTAGGCTCAACCGCCGATTTGCTTTCGTCCTCGCTCAGACGCCACCGCGGGGCTGCCGCGTGAGTGAAGCCGCGACGTCGCTCAATTCGCTCGGGGTGCTCGCGCTTCCCTATGTCGGACAGCGCAATGACCATCAGGACGCGCTTGGGGCAGGATTAGGCGTGACGGAGTTTGCACAAGAGGGAAGAGCCTCGGAGGAAGTTCGTGAGCTGTGGCGCTGGATCTTGAAGAAGCTTGTCGAGGGGTCGTCAGATCATGAACCACACGCAAGAAACGAAAAAGCCGCGTACTAGGCAGACGCGCTGCGCGCGACGCTCGCTCGTGGAGCTTACCGCGGCGGCGAGCCGAGCCGTTGACGATGGCCTGTTTGTGCTGCCCCGCGGGATTGCTGCTTCCAATCTGCGATCGGAGCACTCAGGCCCGAATACGTCTGATCAAACAATTCTTGCAAGGCAAGCGACGGCTCCGAGTCCCGTTGCGGTGCTTGAATCTCGGAATGCGGCGGCGCCGCGCAAGGACGAACTCCTAGATTCCGACACTACCACCGAGATGATGGTGAAGGTTGCCGAAGACTCTCAAGACAGAGCTTCTGAAAACATCAAAGCCAGCCTGAATGCTGCCTTGGACCATGCAAACGGCCTCGTAGAGACGCGGGTGGGAGGCGAAGCGGCGTCGAAAACCGTCGTCGCTTCCGGACTTGAAAGCAATTTTTTGACCGTTCTCAAAGAAGCCGCAACGGGGTTTCGCGCGGATGCGGCCGAATTAATCATGCAGAAGGAACCAGCCGACAGCGCGGGACAGTCGCAACCGCGATATATGCGGCGGCTCACCGACGAGGCGGTCAGATTGCTCGACGATCTTCGGAGCGGCAAGCTGGAGAACCAGGCGAACTTCATCCTGAGCGAGTGCTTCAGGGAAGCCGCCAGCGCGTTCTCTATCATCAATCAGCAGCTCAAGCGCGACGGCTATCCCGCGAGCATTGATCCATCAATCTTCATTTGGCTTGCCAATATCACCGAACCGGAGACGCGTGACACCGGGACCAAGCGACTTGAGATCGTACCCAACCACCGAGGTCGTCCGAGCACGTACACGCGCCAGGTCGCTCAGTTCATCTGGCACCTTGTCGAGGGACAGGGCTGCGGGCGCCAGGCCGCATATCGGGCGGCGCTCACGAAGTTCTCCGTAACCGCGAGTTTCGTCGAGAACGCCTATGCGTTTTGGGAGCCGGTCTTCAAACGGGCGGGACCGCACGTGAGGATGCTGACCCGCATTTCAGATCCAGAAGTGTAAAGTGTCAATCGGCTTGCAAATTTGACCCTTCATCGGCGTCCAATTTTGACCCCTTTCCGCGGCGGGGTTTGCTGGTAGCGCTCGTCTCGTCGGAGCTGGCCGGGATAGCGGAGGCGAGACGAGCGCGGGTGGCGTGATCGTCGTCTCGGCTTTTGAACCGCCAGCTATCGTTGCCGGTCTCGACGATGTCGCAGTGATGGGTCAATCGGTCGAGCAACGCTGTGGTCATTTTGGCGTCGCCGAACACGCTGGGCCATTCGCCGAATGCGAGATTGGTGGTCACGATGACGGAGGCGCGCTCATAGAGCCGGCTGACGAGGTGGAAGAGAAGCTGGCCACCGGACTGGGCGAAGGGCAAATAGCCGAGTTCGTCCAGCACGATGAAGTCCATCCGGGTCAGATGCTCGGCAAGCCGTCCCTGCCGTCCATTGCGGGTCTCGGTCTCGAGGCGGTTGACGAGGTCGACCACGTTGAAGAAGCGGCCGCGGGCACCAGATCGGATGCAGCTTCTTGCGATGGCAATGGCCAGGTGGGTTTTGCCTGTGCCGGTGCCGCCGACCAGCACGACGTTGCGCTGTTGGGCGACGAAGCCGCCGCCAGCAAGATCATTGACGAGCGTCTGATTGATCGGCGTGCCGTCGAACTGGAAGTCGGCAATGTCCTTGGCAAGCGGCAGCTTGGCAATGGTGAGCTGGTATTTGATAGATCTGGCTTGCTTCTCGTTGATCTCGGCGGAGAGTAGATCGCCAACGATGCGCTGGGGTTCATGCTGACGTTTGACGGCAGTTGCCATGATCTCGTCGAAGGCAGCCTTCATGCCATAGAGCTTGAGCTCGCCCATGAGGTCGAAGATTTGAGTTCGTTCCATCAGTTGGTCCTCCGAAGGTTGTCGTAGCGGGCACAATCGGCGATTGGTGCATGACGGAGCGTCAGGGCGGCTGGCGTCATGATGTTGGCCGGCGGGGCTGGCTCACGTTGACGGGCCAGGATGTTGAGCACCACATCGGCGGAATGAACGCTGTGACTGAGCGCTTCGGCACAGGCCGCTTCCACCGCAGGCAGACCGTCAGTCAGCACCGCGTTGAGGATGTCGACCATCTGCCGATTGCCATCGTCGATGCTGGCAAGCTTGCGCCGGATCCGCTCGATCGCGGCCGGCAGCACCCAGTCCTTGAAGGGAGCGCCGTTGCGTAAGGCGCCGGGGTTGCGGGCGAGCACCGGCACATAATGCCAAGGGTCGTAGACGGTATCGCCGCGGCCAAAGGATCGCTGATGCTCGGCAACGATACGTCCATCCTGGCGGATCACGATGCGATCGGCATAGGCTTGAACCTCGACCGGTCGTCCGACTGCACTGGCTGCGACCGAGTACTTGTTGTTGTCGAAGCGCACCAGGCAGGTCTTCGAGACCGACGCCGTCACCGCATGGAAGCCGTCAAATCGCCCTGCATAGGGAACGAGCCTAGGGCGTTCGACTTCGAACACGTCCCAGATCGTCTGATCGACCAGTTCCGGATGGCGATGAGCCTTGGCGTAGGTGATGCATTTGTCGAGCAGCCAGGCGTTTAACTCGTCGAGGTTTTTGAACCGCAGACGCGGCGTGAAGAAGCGTTCCCTGACCAGCCCGACCTGGTTCTCAACCTGCCCCTTCTCCCAGCCAGACGCCGGCGTGCAGGCGACTGGATCGACCAGATAGTGGCTGCACATCTGCAAAAACCGGCGATTGTAAAGACGCCCTTTACCGACGAAGATCGTCTCCACGGCGGTCTTCATGTTGTCGTAGATGCCGCGGGTGCAGGTGCCCTTGAACAGCGCGAACGCTCGGTCGTGGGCGTCGAACACCATCTCCTGCGTCTCTCGCGGATACGCCCGGGCAAATAGCATACGGCTGTGGCAGAGCCGGACGTGAGCAACCTTCACGACCACGGTGGTTCCGCTCAACAGCACCACCTCATGGCTCCAGTCGAACTGGTAGGCTTCGCCTGGCGCAAAACTCAGCGGGACATAGGCCGCCGCGGTCGATTGCCCGCGTTCCTTGCTCCACCGCCTGGCGTAACGTCGCACCGCATCGTAGCCGCCGTCATAGCCGCGACCGCGCAGCTCTTCGAAGATCCGGATCAATGTCAGCTGCTCACGAGCCGATTTAGCCGCGTTCGCCGCAAGCAGCCCGTCAAGTTCGACTGCCCATCGTCCGAGCTTTGGCCGCGGCTGCACTTGCCGCTCATACTCGAAGGAGGTCTCTCCCGACCTCAGCACCTTCCGAACCGTGTTCCGTGACACCTTCAGGTCACGGGCGATCTCCTTGATCGTCTTGCCCTTGATGAAGTGCTCGCGCCGAATCCGCGCAATCGTCTCCACGACCAGCATCCTCCACCACCTGCTTTGTTACGAAGCAGGCAGCGCAACAGACCAACCTGTAGGGGGGCAATTTTGGACGCCGATCCCCCGGCTTAGGGGGTCAATATTGCAAGCCGAATGACACCATCGAAGGCAGCTGTGACTTTCTTGGCGTGAACGGCTGGAAACGAGGATGGCAGAATCGTATCATCGGTCATGGCGGGCGTGGTTTAAGGTGATGGGGTGGCTTCGCAACCGAATCCTACGCCGCATCAGCGCTTTACACCACGCTCGCCAGCCCTCAGGCGCACTCTTACGAATAAGACGGGCTAGCGCTCCATCTCGCCCATAAGAATTTCATCTGAGACGTATCGTGGATTGGAAATGACAGTCCGCATTTCCGCATTCTTGCCCTCGTCCGCAAACCGGAATCCCTTCTTGTAGAAAAATGCTGAAGCTCCTTCATCTTGAGAGAGAAGGGATAGCTTGGAAAGGCCCGCGGACTGCCTAGTATGATCGGCGACTTCAATCATAGCCGTCCCGACCCCTTTGTACCTCGACCGGCCGAGATTTTCTATGCTGAGAATTCGCAAACTGTTGCGCCCCGGCGCCACGGTCATCGCTCCCACCTTATTGCGTTCATTGGCATCAGTAAACAAAGAAACACTTTGGGCGTTGCCAATATTGCTACTTACTCTGTGTAGGCGGACTGACACACCTGTCCTCTTGTCAAAAGCGGAAGACGCTGGTCCAGCAGCTAAAGCGGCCGTAAAAGCAGCACCATCTGCGCCAGAAGTGCCGGCCAGCGCATCGCGCTGCTGGTCCACACTTTGCCCGTCGGAGGGCCAGTTGTTGTAATTGGTTCTCATCACAACGAGCTACTATTTGGACGAGCTGACAGAAAGCTGACAAAGCCGACGCATGAGCCGGTCCTTTACGAATAAGACGGGCTAGACTGCCGCTGGGGGTCACTCCGATGGGTGAAGCCAAGCGCAGACTTGAGGAAATGAAGGTGGCACCTTGTCGTTGTCGATCGGGGCGACAATCGGCTTCCTGCTGTTTTGATGGTGTTCGATGGCACAAGCCGGCTTCAGGGCTTGACCTTCGATCCGGCTCGCCCAGTACGACACTTGAACGCTGTTACATGCAGGAGCTGGGAAATTGCGAAGCGCCAATCTCCGGCGAGCATCTGATCAGCGAGGCTGTGATCGAAATACTTCGCGGGGACGGTAATTTCACGGCCTCTGGACTGCCTTGGCTCGAAGCAGGCGAAACAAAGGCGCTGGCTCCAAAGAATCTCACCGCGAACTGCCTTTGTAGACGACACAACAGCGCGCTGTCGCCGTTGGATGCCGCTGCCAAGATATTCTTTGCCGGCCTCAGGGACTGCTTGGAATCGAGCGAAGCCGTCTTGCCGTACTTGCTGTCCGGTCATGATGTCGAACGCTGGCTGCTGAAGACGCTCAAAGCTAACGAAACGGCCGCAGCCCATATCGGCGGCAAAGCGCCAGAAAAAGGTGCCGAGACCACTGGTCGGGAAGTGAGAATTGCTGTTCGATTGGTGGATCGTGGCGAGCGAGTTCCTCGACCCGGGCCCGCACCCGCTGCAGCGCGGCTTCCGCCGCATGGCGCTCACCAGCAGTTCCGGCCCCCACGAACAACGCCTCGATCTTCCGAAGCTTCTCGCGCAGCTGCGACTCGCTGTTCATTCTGATCCCGTTGCCCGCTCCGAACCGGGATCACCCCATCACCGCGCCCCGGCGGCGTCAATCATCCCGACCGCGCTATCCAGAGCATTCCGCGCAAGTCAAGCCCGGGAACCGGTGATCCTGTCGTGACGCTCACGTACAAGCTGCGTTTGATGTAGGGCAGAAGCGACTGCCTTGGTCGTGAACGCGTCCGACCGGAATTTTCGCAACGATTTCGACAAGAGCTGGTCGATCGACGTTGCAAACAGCGAGCTTGAGTGAGCGCGCGGCCTTTTTGGCCGCCGCCGCCTGGCGCTCCGGAAACCGGCCGGCCTTCGGCTTGCCGGTCGCGTCGATCCCGTAAACGATGATTGCCGAGGCGGAGAGTGTCTTTTGGTTCGTGAGATTGGGCTTGGCCATTTTGCCCTCCTGAAAAGCCGAAGGGGCCCGATTTGGGCCCCTTTCTGAAACGGCGTTGTCGCTGGTCCTGCGGGATGCTCCCGGCAATGGCGGTCTTGTCATTGGACGACTCCTTTGCTGAAGACGAGAAGAGCGTTCAAACAATCTCGTCGTAAGTATAATAAAGCGTATCATCCAAAAGCGCAATGATTGCAATAATTTAGCTGCAGAAAAATTGCGCTTAAATAGAAGATAATTACTGTAATTTCCGCGCTTTTTTGGCACAATTACTGTAAACAATACACGACGAAAGATCGCATGACTTGCGATCATCAATATTGTTGCCGTTGCAGACGTTCAAACCGTCAGCAGCGCAGTAACGCCAAAGAGCGTGCTGAACAAAGCGCGGAAAATCCGCCGGAAAATTACGATCAAACTGGCGCGCGTCGATCTGTGCCGAGACGCGCCGCAAGACCTCGGCGCAGCCGCCGTCTGCATAGCAACGGGGACCGTACGGATGAACCATGCCAAGTTGCTCCAAAATCCCGGTTCGGACCAGAAAGTTGTGAACCAGCCGATCCACGACGATCATGGCAATGCCAACTGCATACCAATCAGGACGGGCCTCGCGATCCGCCATCAAAACGGATGAAAGCGTCATCGTCAGAACCTTGTCCGAAACCCCAAAAACATGACGGGTCGGACCGACTAACCTGTCTTATTCGTAAGAGGCGCCCGAGAGGCTGGCGAGCGTGGTGTAAAGCGCTCATACGGCGTAGGATTCGGTTGTGAAGCCAACCCCATCACCTCCAACCGCGAACGCCACGCCCGCCATGACCGACGATACGATTCCGCCCTTCTCGTTTCCAGCCATTCACGCCAAGAAAGTCACAGCTGCCTTCGATGGTGGGCGCCTAACCTCGAACGGGGGCGTGATGCTTCTGGCGATGGCCGAGCGGCGTCTCGGCTTGGCCGACAATCTGGCCCGGGTGTTCCCGGATCGGCGCGATCCGACGCGGGTCGTGCACAGCCTTGTCGATATGAAGGAGGAGCTTGGACTTGATCACTTCGAAGGGCGATCATGGCAAGGTCTTCATCGCCACGCCCTTATGACAATGATTGCCTACGCCTTCCTGCAACATCGTCGCCTCGCATACGCGGGGCGGAAAAAAAAGAATCAACGGGCCTCCGCCTCAACCAACCATGCCCGCCGCACGCCATGCCATCGTCGATCTCATCCTTCGGCCGCCGCCTCAGCAATGCCCATATTGCCGAAAGCAAATCCTTGAAAAGCAGTGGCGCAAACGCATTCTGTTCGCGGTAGGGACACCCATCACTGGGCGCCCCCCGCGCAGATCCCGGCGAGCCCAATTAAGGCACCGGGCTCCTACCTCGGGTGTTTGACGGCGAAGCGCAGCTTCGGCCATGGATGAAGGATGCGAGCCTTGGGGAGCCAGTCATCGGTGATCTGCGTTATGCGATCCCAGGTCAGACAGGTCCGCTGACTGCGCCGCCGAAGCGTCCGCCTCCAGAGATCGGTCAGATAGAACCGAAACGCATTGAGCGCTCGGCCATTCGTCGGGACAGCAAAGTACGCAAAGTGGCCGGTCAAGACCTGCCTCAGCCATTTCCCTTGTGCAGGGATCGGCCAGTGCATTCGGCGCCTTAGCTCCTCCTTGATTTCGCGGAGTTTGGTTCGCAAGCGGTCGCTACGGGTCTTCCGTTGAAGCTGGAAGCGCCCTTGGCGTGATTTGCCGCAGATAAACGTGAACCCCATGAACGCAAAGGTTTCCGGCTTTCCGAGTCCGCGCTGCTTGCGTTGAGCCGCCGCATGGCGACCAAACTCAATCAGGCGGGTCTTGGCCGGATGGAGCGTCAGCTCGAACTCCTCCAGTCTCGCGCGCATCGCGTCAAGGAAACGACGTGCGTCATCCTCGCGCTCAAAGCCGACTACTACATCGTCCGCGTAACGCACGATGATCATGCCGCCGGAGACCTCGCGCTGTCGCCGGCGTTTGGCCCACAGGTCGAGAGCGTAGTGCAGGTAGATGTTGCCGAGAAGCGGTGAAATCACCGAACCTTGACCCGTTCCCCTGTCATCAGCGGCTACGACGCTGTCTTCGAGAACACCCCCGCCTTCAGCCATTTCTGAATGAGGCGGATGATGCGCTTGTCGCCGATCCTATGTTCCAAGAAGCGAACCAGCCAAGGTTGACTGACTGCGCCAAAGAAGTTTTGGATGTCGGCGTCAATGATCCAGTTCACGTTCCGCGTCTCGATCGCTGTGCAGAGCGCGTCCAACGCATCATGTGGTCCTCTGCCGGGCCGAAACCCGTAGGAAAAGCCACAGAAGTCTCCTTCGTAGATGGCGTTGAGCACGATGACGGTTGGCGCCCTGGACGATTTTGTCTTCGAGAGCCGCGATCGCTAACGGGCGCTGCTTGCCGTCTGCCTTTGGTATGTACGTCCGGCGAGACGGTTGCGGGCGATACGCTCCTCGTTGGACCCGTTTGTGCAGATCGGCGAGCCGGGGCTCGAGATCTTCCTCGTAGTCCTCCCACGTCATGCCATCCACTCCGGGAGCAGCCTTACGCCTGAGCGCAAAGAACGCCGCCCGCAGTGTATCGACATTGATGTGGTGAAAGAGCGCGGTGAACCGGTCCTTCTTCCTCAGCCTTGCGGCTGTCCGTACGCGGTCCAGCGACTGGGTCATGCGAGCCCGGCCCTGTGTCCGGTGCATGCGCTGCTGTTCCGCGTTTCCCTTGGTCCCCGGCCTTGGCTCCGCCCACTCCGCCGCCAGTAATCCGGCTTTGTTCGTTGGCTTCTCAGCTACTATGCCAGAGTCAGACTTCTCCGTGTCGTGCATCAGCGGCTACAGCTCCTCGCCTTCCCGCTGCGGACCATCTCCTCCGAGAAGGAAGATGGCCGACCCGGAGATATCCCGGTTCCCGTACAAGGAGCTTCCATACATGCCAGGGTCTACGACCACGCCGGGTTGGACGGGTGCTCGCGTTTGCGCACTCGCCCATATTGCCTTCCGCTCTTTGGACAGCGTCGGCTCCCGAGATAACACTGTTTCGCGGCTCAATGGCTGGCCTGCATGCTCCCCTACCGACGCTTCGCCGACACCCTCGCGGACGCCTGCGCACGGCTCGGGGCCGATGTGGTTCGCTACACCTTCATCGCAATGGACTTCCACCATCTATTCCTTGCCGGTCTCCCGGCGCACCCAAAGTAGTGATAGGGCTTCAATATCGCTGCGCGTGCGATTGTAGACGATGAGATGATGGCTAGCCTTTAGCAGGTTCCGCGCCATTGGCGCACCCATGTGGCCAAGCCCGATGAAGCCGAGGTCCATCGCAGGCATCGTCAACTAATCGATCGCCGAGCTGAAGGAGGCGAGTCTCAGAGGTCGAGAGTCGGCGATAGCGCTTGTCCTGGAGATCTCGCGCCAAGTCGCAAAGGCTCGTTCGCGCGAAGCTCGACGGAAGTCGGCCGTGACGGCTCCGGGATAGGGGATGTGGAAAAGGTTCGCGACCTGATCGTGAACTGACAGAAACCGTTGAGCCTGATGGGGACGATTTTAAACGCTTCATGATCCGCTCGCGTCGCCGCGTCGGCTGATGAGAATTCTCGGCCCGATTGTTGAGAGCTTTGTGCTGGCGATGTTCGACGTGAAAGCCCATCTTCGCCCTCGCAGCGCCGTACGAACGCAGCTTATCCGTGATCATCACGCGCGGCGGCGTGCCGGCGGATTTCAAGAGCTTCTTCATGAGCCGCTGGGCAGCGCGCGAGTCTCTCTTCGGCGCTGGATCAAGACGTCGAGAACGAAGCCATTCTGGTCGACAGCGCGCCAGAGCCAATGTTGTTCGCCCGCGATCGAGATAACGACCTCGTCCAGATGCCATTTGTCACCGCGGGTGGGAGCGCGCTCGACGGATCCGATCGGAGAACAGCTTGCCGAATTTCCGTCCCCCCTGGCGCACGGTTTCATAGGTCATGCCAATGCCACGCGCCGCCAGCATTTCCTTGACCAAGCGCAAGCTTAAGGGAAACCGGAAATACAACCACCGTTCATGATGAAGGATTTCGCACAAAACCCGAATGCGCAAGTGGCAGGACTGGCGATAGCAGGACCACTCCGAACACCGTCATCCATGGGCGGAGGTCAAAATCCATCCCTGCAACGAACCTGCTTGTCTTGTCATGCATTTCCCCTGTCGTGACATGCTTGTTGTCGGCCAAAATGCTACAGAGTTTACCTTCAGTCCACGGATGTGGCCGATCCACCGCGGTAGCGACGTCCGTCAAATTCCCATGTGACTTCGCCTGCTTCTAATCAGACGGGCGCAGCCAGAAACGCGTAGCCTTCACGAAGAAGGCCCATCGAATAGTCGCGGCCATGCTCCGGTTTGCGCTCTTCCCGGCAAATGGCGTATGCAATGTCGTATACGCGCCCGACTCTTTCTTCGCGGCGTCGGCAATAGGTCTTGAGCGCAGTCTCCAGATCGTCGTTGCGATTCAGTTCCTGGGCCAGAACCAGCGCATCCTCGATCGCCATTCCGCCGCCGGATGTCATTTGCGGCATCAACGAATGGGCAGCATCGCCGAGCAGCACGACACGGCCACGGTGCCAGGGGGCTGGCATCATCAAGACATCAAATGGGCGGTAGCTTATGTGCTTGTCTTCGCCGATCACCTTGGCAGCCGCGACCAGTTCGGGCGCCGTAAAGGGGGCGAGCAGGTTACGGAGATAGTCGCACACCCGATCTTGCGGAATACGAAGCTTTTCGTCCGTGCTTTCCAGGAAGAATAGATAGCACAATTCCTTCGATAGCGGCAGCGCGCCAACTACGCGGCCCGTCGGAAGGCGGTACAGGACGAAGCCATTCATCGCCTCGGTGCGAGAAACCGTATAACGCCATACCCCTTGGCCGGCGTAGTGCGGCTTGAACTCGTCGCCGAAGATGCTCTGGCGGATCTTGGAATAGACTCCATCCGCAGCGATCAGCAGATCGGCGCGATCTGTCTCGCCGTTCGATAGCTGAACCGTCACCCCTCGATCGTCCTGATCAATACGGGTGATCGTTGTGTTGAAATCGATTTTCGCGCCGCTCTTCGTCGCAAAGTCTTCCAGAATCTGTCCCAGACGTGGCCGCATGAGTCCCAGTGCGGCTGGACGATCAGCGTCCCAAATTCTTGGTGAGGACTGTTCGCTCAGAATCGTTCCCGCGCCATCGCGTACCGACACGGTATCCCAACCAAGGCCGCCTTCGAGGCAGGCATCCACCAATCCCAATTCGGCAAGTGCCCGCAAGGCATTCCCCAGCAGCGTGATACCGGTGCCGATCCGGTCACGCTTATCTCCCATCTCAATGACTCTGGTAGATACGCCTATCCGCTGAAGCGCATGGGCGACCGTCAAGCCGCCAATCCCGCCACCTACGATGAAAACCTTCTTCACCGCGCCCATTTCTCCTCCTCCACTTGTTGGTATCTTTTTTATTTCTTGGCGATCACCCCCCGGGGGCCGCCGCGTTCTATGAAAAGCATTGTATTCTGTAACCTACCAATCCTGCTCTCGCCGAGCACCACCAAGCGCAACACCGATCCCGCTTACATCCATTTCAATGACGTCGTCGGGCTCGATCCGCTCGTCCAAAGATCGGCACACGACTACCCATCGCGCGCTAGAGCGAGACCGCAATGTACTTTGGTTTCAAGGTATTCCTTGATGCCTTCGGTTCGAGCCTTCACGACCGAGGCCGCTTGCCTTGCTGCCACCGAAGGGCGCCGCCCGATCGGACGCAAGTCCTCTGTTCAGCGCGACCATGCCGCTCTGCATTTGCCCGGAAAGGCGCAAACCACGCTTCAGGTCCTCGGTGTAGACGTAGGAAATCGGCCCAAATTCGGTGTCGTTGGCCAACTTCACGGCGCGCGCCTCATCGTCGAAGGGTGTTCGCCGTCAGGACCTGTGAGACAAATTGAAGGATTTTGCGGAGGGAGGATTTCTGGTTCATCGTAGCCACCAGGAGCGAAGATGAAGCAGAAATCCGTACCGGGCAAAGTGCCGCAGAACAAGTTCTAAAAGACATTCTGCGACAAACCCGCCGGCATTATTCGTCGGAGGAGAAGATCCGCATTGTGCTGGAAGGATTGCGCGGCGAGGAAAATATCTCCGAGCTCTGTCGCCGCGAGGGCATTGCCGCCTCGATGTATTACGGCTGGTCCAAGGAGTTCCTCGAGGCCGGCAAGCGCCGCCTGGCGGGCGACACGGCACGAGCTGCGACCTCCGGCGAGGTGAAGGATCTCCGCCGGGAGACTGTTGCCCTGAAGGAGGCCGTAGCCGATCTGACCCTGGAGAACCGTCTGCTCAAAAATAGCATGAACGGGCTCTATAGGTGAATGCTCCGCATTCACCTGTCGGGTGAGAGAGGGGGAGGACGAGGCATGAGGTATCCCGCCTCTGAGAAGGCCGAGATCATCCAGCAGGTCGAGCAATCGCATCTTCCCGCCAAGCGCACGCTGGACAAGCTCGGTATCCCGCGCGCCACATTCTATCGCTGGTATGATCGCTACCGCGAGGGAGGCGTTGAAGCGCTGGCCGATCACCGGTCTCGACCAGACCGGGTCTGGAATCGCATCCCCGACGATGTGCGGGGTCAGATCATCGACCTGGCGTTGGAGTTGCCTGAGCTGTCGCCACGCGAGCTGGCCGTGCGGTTCACCGACGAACGAAAGTACTTTGTATCCGAGGCCTCGGTCTACCGGCTGCTGAAGGCAGAGCTGGCCCCGCAAATTCGGACAGTAGCTTGAGTGGATTTTCTGCCTGACAGCGGCGAGGATTCTTGCTGCGAATCAGGAGCGAAGATGACGAAGAAGAGCCGCCGGACGCATTCTCCGGCATTCAAGGCGAAGGTTGCTTTGGCTGCGGTCAAAGGCGACAAGACACTGGCGGAGCTGGCGCAACTGTTTGATGTTCATCCGAACCAGATCACGATCTGGAAAAACCAGCTCCTGGAAGGCGCCGCCGGCGTGTTTGGGCATGACAAGACATCGGCCGAGACGCCGGTCGATTTGAAGGCGTTACATGCCAAGATCGGCGAGCTGGCGTTGGAAAACGATTTTTTGTCCGGCGCGCTCACCAAGGCGGGCCTGCTGAGCGCAAAGCGATGATCGACCGCGGTCATGATCTTTCTATCGTGCGCCAGGCGAAGGTCCTGAAGCTGGCTCGCAGCACGGTCTACTATGAACCTCGGCCAGTTTCGGCCGAGGACCTTGCCTTGATGCGTCGGCTCGATGAGCTGCATCTCGATTATCCCTTCGCGGGAGCGCGTATGCTGCGATCGTTGCTGCGGCGGGAGGGCGTATACGCCGGTCGCCGCCACATCGCGACGCTGATGAAGCGCATGCGGATCGAGGCGGTCTATCGTCGCCCGAACACGAGCAAGCCGGCTCCGGGTCACAAGATCTACCCGTACCTGTTGCGCGGATTGAAGATCGAGCGGCCCGACCATGCGTGGGCAATGGACATCACCTACATTCCGATGCGGGTGGCTTCGTCTATCTCGCGGCGGTCGTCGATGTGTTCAGCCGACGGGTCCTGGCCCATCGCGTCTCGATCACAATGGAGGCGGCCTTCTGCGTCGAAGCGGTCCAGGAGGCGCTGGCGAAGCACGGCAGGCCCGAGATTTTCAACACGGATCAGGGCAGCCAGTTCACCAGCCTCGAGTTCACCGATGTGCTGCTGGACGTGCGCGTTTCGCGGGATCGTGAGCGCGGATTTCAGGGGATCGTGAGCAGAGATTTCAGACGATCGTGAGCAACGATTTCGCGGGATCGTGAGCAAGGCTTTCGGAGCCTTGCAGCGCTTCGGCCGACAACTCAACCGGCTTAGGGATGACCTCGTGGTTAACGAGGAAGCCCAATGCCTACCCAGAGATTGTCGATGCGCCGGATCAAGGAAGTCCTTCGGTTAGAACATTTTCAAGGCCTGCCAGAGCGGGCCATCGCGCGGAGCGTGGGCGTCAGCAACGGCGTTGTGCACAGCTACCTGAGCCGCGCCCGCTCTGCTGGGTTGAGCTGGCCGCTTCCGGAGGGAATGACCGATGAAGACCTGGAGCTTTTGCTTTTCCCAGCCCCACGACCAGCGTCTCAGAGCCCGCAGCGGCCGGTGCCCGACTGGAGCTACATCGATAAGGAGCTCCGCCGGCGCAACGTAACCCGTCGCCTGCTCTGGGAGGAGTATCGCGCCGTTAATCCCGACGGTTTCGGGTACACGTGGTTCTGCACTACCTACGAGGCCTGGAAGGGGCGGGTCCGACCTTCGATGCGGCAGATTCATCTGGGCGGCGAGAAGGTGTTCGTGGATTTCGCCGGCGACACCATCGACATCGTCGATCCCCTGACCGGGGAAGTGCAGCCGATGAAGCTGTTCGTCGCGGCGATGGGCGCTTCGAACTACACCTACGCCGAGGCCTGCCCCAGCGAGAGCTTGGCCGACTGGATCCGGGCCCACGTCAACTTGTTCACGTTTTTGAGCGGTGCGCCGACGTTCGTGGTCTGCGACAACCTCAAAGCCGCCGTCAGCAACCCCGACCGCTACGATCCCGGCCTCAATCGCACTTATGCCGAGATGGCGAGCCATTACGGCACCGCCATTCTCGCCGCACGGCCGCGGCGCCCAAAAGACAAGGCGAAGGTCGAGGTCGCGGTGCAAATCGCCCAGCGCTGGATTCTGGCCCGGCTGCGCAATCAGCGCTTCTTTTCCCGGGCCGAGCTCAACGCCGCCATCAAGACACTCGTCGACGAACTCAATGCTCGTCAAATGCGTGGCTTCGGCTCAAGCCGCGCCGAACTGTTTGCCGAACTCGACAAACCCAAGCTAACCCCGCTGCCAGATCAGCCTTATGCCTTCGCACGCTGGAAGCGCTGCCGCCTCGCTCCCGATTATCATGTCGAGGTCGACGGCCATTGGTACTCCGCGCCGTATCGTCTGATTGGCGAGCTGGTCGATGCCCGTATCGACGATCGGACGGTCGAGATCTTCCACAAGGGCCAGCGGATCGCCAGCCATGCCCGCGCGCCCAACCGACGCGGACACACCACCATCGCCGACCACATGCCCAGCGCCCATCGCCGCTACGGCGAATGGACCCCCGCCGCGGTGATCGCCGCCGGCGAGCGGATCGGTCCTTCGACAGCAGCGTTTTTCCAGGCCGTGATCGACGCCCGGCCCCATCCAGAACAAGGCTTTCGAACCTGCCTTGGCATTCTGGCGCTCGTCAAAAGCTACGGCGCCGAACGCCTCGACGCAGCCTGCCGGAGGGGCATCCTCATCAAGGCGCGCTCCGTCGCCTCGATTAGATCGATCCTCCAGAACGGCCTCGATCGCACGTTCTTCGACGAATCTTTCGAGCACCAGCCCCTGCGCCACGGCAACATCCGCGGACGCGACTACTTCCACTGAAGCAAGGAGAGACCCGGCATGCTTAACCACCCAACCCACGAACGGCTGATCGAGCTTGGCCTGACCGGAATGGCCAAGGCCTTCGAGGAGCAGCGCCGATCGCCCGATCTCGAAGCCCTGCCGTTCGAAGATCGCATCGGCCTGTTGGTCGACCGCGAAGCCGCCGAACGCGACACCAGGCGGCTCACCACGCGCCTCAAGATCGCCGCACTGCGCCAGACTGCTTGCGTCGAGGACGTCGATCTGCGCACCCCGCGGGGCATCGACCGCGCCGTTTTCGCCAAACTCGTCGAAGGTCGCTGGATCGATCGCCACGAGAATTTGCTCGTCACCGGGGCAACCGGCCTGGGCAAAAGTTGGTTAGCCTGCGCGCTCGGCCACAAGGCCTGCCGCGACAACCGATCAGTCCTCTATCATCGCGTTCCAAGGCTGTTCGAGGCGCTCGCGCTCGCGCGCGGAGACGGACGTTACGCCCGGCTCCTCAAAAGCCTCGGCCGCGCTCAGCTTCTGATTTTGGATGATTGGGGACTATCGGTGCTCACCGCCGCGGAACGCCGCGATCTGCTCGAAATCCTCGAGGACCGACATGGCCGCGCATCCACCATCGTCACAAGTCAGCTCCCCGTGGACACCTGGCATGGAGCCATTGGGGACCCCACGGTCGCCGACGCCATTCTCGATCGCCTCGTCCACAACGCCCACCGCCTCCAGCTCACCGGAGAAAGCATGCGAAAACGCAGCGCCAAAACCATCACCCTTGACGGCCAACCAGAACACTGACTCTATCTCCCATCGGCCGTAGCGGGCTGCTCACGATCGTCTGAATTCAGTGCTCACGATCGCGCGAAATCGATGCTCACGATCCGTGAAATCCGCAGCTGGACGCGAAGATCGCCATCAGCATGGACGGCAAGGGCGCCTGGCGCGACAACGTGTTTGTCGAGCGGCTCTGGCGCACGGTCAAATACGAAGAAGTTTATCTCCGCGCCTACGACAGCGTGTCCGAGGCGCTAGCGTCAATTGCCAAGTATCTGGCCTTCTACAATCAGGGACGCCCTCACTCGAGCCTTGACGGGCGCACGCCCGACGAGGCTTACTTCGGCACGCAAGCTATGGTGATGGCCGCATGACCGTCGCCGACGGTTTTGTCGTCGCTCTGGTCGGGCTACGCCCTCCCGACGCAACGACAAAACCGTAAAGCCTCGCGTTCAGCATAACCCGGCAGGAATCCACTTAAATCCAGCGGGGCGCTGTCCAAACAACCGGGGCCAGCTCTGGCGCATGACCTCATCACCAGCCCGGCCTATGTGGTGATCAAGGCCGCGAACGAGTTCAAGGACAAGACGACGGCCGTCAGTCAGCTCTGGCAGACCGACTTCACCTACCTCAAGATCACCGGATGGGGGTGGTACTATCTCTCGACCGTGCTTGACGACTTCTCGCGCTACATCGTGGCCTGGAGGCTTGGTCCCACCATGTGCGCTTCCGACGTCACAGCCACCCTCGACCAGGCACTCGCTGTATCCGGCCTTGACCACATCGCCGTCGCGCACCGGCCAAGGCTTCTCAGCGACAATGGTTCGAGTTACGTGGCGGACGATCTGGCCAAGTGGCTCGACCAGAAGGGCATGCAGCATGTGCGCGGCGCTCCGTACCATGACCCAGGGAAAGATCGAGCGGAAAGATCGAGCGCTGGCATCAGACGCTGAAGAACCGCATCCTGCTCGACAACTACTACCTGCCCGGTGATCTCGAACGTCAGGTACGGGCCTTCGTCGAACACTACAATCACGTCCGTTATCATGAGAGCATCGACAACCTCACAGCAGCCGATGCCTACTTCGGCAGGGCCGAGGCGATCCTCGCAGAACGAAAACGCATCCGAGGGAAACGATCCATTTTTCCATCATGACCGTGATCCCAAGCTCTTTTTCCGTCTCTATCCTTGCTGCGTTGAGTGCTGCGACCGCTTGCGTTTGGTCGACAAACGAACCCTCCAAGGTGGTGTTCGGAAGAGTAAATAGAGTGTCGTCATGGTCCAGAATCCAGGGAAACCAGCCGTACTCGATCGCATTTGTAAGAAAGTGTTCGTGCGGGTCTGGCCTAGCCTCTTTTAGATCGTACGAGGCAATAAATGTGGGCATCATGGTTGCTCCACTCTGCGGCGCACACGCGGACTTGGAGGCACGCGGACATGACTCGACGCCGTGGAGAGTGAAAACCCGCCGCTGTTCCTGCCGCGCCCACGCTGCCAGTGAAGTTGGCGGCGGTGACTCGGCGCTCACGGCTCCGGAAGCGCTGTCCCCACCACGCGCTGCAAACTTCGGTGGCCAGCCTTCGCCCTTGGATTAGCGAGACCGACCACCTCCCCGAGAGGCTCAATTCCAAGGGCGCTACCAGACAGTATCGCTGAGAACGACTGGAAGCACCTACCAAGATTGGTTGGTGCCGATCTGATGTGGCCTGGGGCAAATGCGCCATGGCGACTGAATTAGATACGATTTTTGATGTGATTGAGCGTCACCGCGAGCTTTCCGCGCAGCACGCCGCCGCGGCATCGGTATCCTCGAAACTTGTCGCAGGTCCCGAGTTTGATGCCGCCGACGCGATCAGCGAGGAAAGAGGGTTGGCTCTCGAGGAGTATGCAGACGTGCTCATCCACTCCAAGCCTACTACGCTTGCGGGCGTAATCGCCCTGAGCCGCTACGTAGCCAGCCTACCGGCTTGGCTGCTGTCTGATGAAAATGATTGGCACCAATCGTTTCTGAGGACGCTGGCGGACGCGGTGGATGAGATCGGTGTGAGGTAGCGCCACCTCTGGAATTGAACCGGCCGGTGCGCGGGAAGCGCAAGAGAGCTATCGCTGAAAGTTGGTGACGGCGGAATCGCAAAGGCGGCACCCCGTGGGGGGGCTTGACGCCTCCACTTCTCCACCGAAGGAGCGATATGCCGTGTCCAACGATAACGTCATCCAGCCGATTCAGCCAGGAATCGTTGACGATCAACTCACAGAAGTCTTGCGCAACGGGGCACGTGCCTTCTCGCCAAGGCGGTCGAGGCCAAAGTCGCAGACTTTCTCGGCCAGCATGCCGATTTGAAGACCGCGGACGGCCACCAGCGCATCGCGCGCCACGGTCACCTGCCGGAGCGCGAGGTGATGGCCGGCATCGGTCCGGTCGCCGTCCGCCGGCCGCGTGTACGCGCTCGCGAGGCGGCCGCTACCTGGGCGCCGGTTCTCTCCGTCGATGCTGCGGCCAACATGCGCCACTCCAAGTCGATCGAGACACTGCTGCCGATCCTTTACCTGAAAGGGATCTCGACCGGCGACTTCTCCGAGGCGCTGCCGGCGCTGCTCGGCAACGATGCTGGCGGGTTGTCGGCATCCGCGATCGGCCGGCTGCAGGACGTCGGATTGACGAGCACGCCGCGTGGCAGAAGCGCGATCTGTCGGCGAAGCGCTACATCTACATCTGGGCCGACGGCATCCATTCCAAGCACCGCCCGCACAGCGCTTCGTCAGACAGATTGTGCATATGTTTGAGGATGAACAGCCCGGCCACGAGCCTCGTTGGCAGCGGCGGCTGGCCCGGCCCGGTGCGACACACCGAGCTGAAGCGCTTCGCCAGAAAATCCCAATCAATCTCCGCCGCAAGCCGCACCAGCGGATGACGAAGGTTGATGATCGCATCCAGAGAAGCCCGAAATAGGTCGTCCTGGCGATCGTCGCGCGGCTGACTCACGGCCCGTTCTCCAACAGCGAATCTTGCCGTCAAAGGAATCACGATCCACCAAAATCCGGTATCCCAAAACGCAAGAAACCGACCCTCCCCCCGGCTTTCTTGCAAAATCGAATACTTGCTCAGGTTAAATCATCGCGACGTATCAATCGCTTCCGAATTCTTCACGGGCGGCTAGCGAAGAATTTGAGGAGCTGATCTCGTCGCAGCGTCTTGCGAAAGATGACGACTCCTGAAACATCCGAGCCATGCACCTTGCCAGTCTCCCGGCGCACCAACTGTAAAGCTAAGATAACGAGGCAGTCGGTACCGGTCGTTATCGCGGTCTGCATATGTCGCCGCATTTCCCGCCAGGTCCTTTCGCGCACGCAAGCCGTTTCCGCCCATCCCTCCGGAAGTGCCGGCACCAACAACCCGAGCGCACAGCTTCAGCGATCGTCTGCATCATCAGTTTCGAGTCCGGCAGGAAAACCGCCCTCCATTTGCCTGTGCAAACATCGCTATTGTTGCTCCGCCGAACCATACGATCGACAAAAAGTGACAGCTCTCAACACACTACCCAGCGGCATAATAAATCCGCTCGCGATTTGACGGTTGTTCGGCCTGGGAAATGCCAGTTCCGAAATACCGCGCGTGGGCGACGTCGAGGATACCGTTGACCAAACTCGAGAAGGTGTACCCGGCGGCTTTCGCGGCCAGGACATAAGACGCGCCGATACCGAGTGCGGCCATCGAGTTGATCTCCAGGACAAAGGGGTGCCCGGAGCGGTCGATCCGGATGTCGACGCGGGCGTAATCCCGGCAGCGGCAGGCGCGGAAGGTCGCAACCGAAATATCCCGCAGTATTGTCGCGAGATTGCTCCCGACCTGCGCCGGGCAAATCTTCTGGGGCTCCACGACCGCCATGTGCATCTTGTCTTCCCAAGTGATAAGACGCGTCTCGCGCTCGCCGAAGTCCTGCTCCACCAGAGGCAACGCCTCAAGCTCTCCGTTTCCCAGCAGGGCAACGCAGATCTCCCGCCCTTCGATGTATTCTTCTACGAGTGCATCCTGCGCATATTGCGTGACGATCACTTCTACGGCCTGTCTCAACTGGGCGGGCTCATATACGAGCTGCAATCCGAAGCTCGTGGATTCATGACGCGGCTTTACTACCAACGGGAAGCACAGATCGCCGGTACTCTCGGTGCCCCTACGCATCACACGAAAGTTCGGCGTCGGCACGCCGCAATCGCGGATGAGCTGTTTGGTAATGGCCTTGTCGAGCGCCAGTGCGTGCCCGAGCGGGCTGGAGCCGGTGTACGGAACGCCAGCCATCTCGAGCATGGCCGGAACGTGCGTGTAGCGGCACTCGCCCTGAATTCCGTACGCCATGTTGAAAACGATCCCTGAAGGGCGGGCTTGCGAATCGGGTGGCATGAACCGCTCAAGCGTCGCGAGCAGTCCTTTATCACCTTCGCACAGCAGCGTGTCGTGGTTACCCTCTTGCAGTGCCGCCACCACGCTTTCGACCGTCTTGCGGCCGTATTTCTCCGGGCAAGGTTGACCGAAGTGGTTGATCACGCCCCTATGATCATCGTTCCACACGACGGCTACCCGCATGAGCTGCTCCCTGTATGTTGCCGGCTTTCACGTTCATTCGCCTGGATTTGGCAGATCGAGAGGGACGGCTCGCCTGGAGTGCCCGCGCCCCAAGGCCAGGCGACGAGCGGGTTCACTCCTTCCAACAAGCGGAAATCGAGATACTTGTTGATTAGCAAAATGCACCCGGCCTGCACCAACAGCAGTTCCGGGAATCGCAGGAAGAGTTCCAACGTGCCTGGCAAACTCGATAGAGCCACGATGATGAGGGCGGCCAACACCGTCGTGAAGGCGCGCCAGATCGCTTCACGGACTCCATTTTGGTCGAGCACTTTTGCGAAGCTTTCGCAGGTCAAACACAAGGCGATAACCGGAAAGAACGCAATCTCACGAAGCCAGGCGATATGCCACCATTCCCCCGCGGTCAAAGGCGCAAACAGCAGCGCTGCCGCCAAGCTCAACAGCACAGCCACTCGCGCGTAACTGTGGTCTGTCTTGAGCAGCGGCCGCAAGGCGACAACGACGAGGAGTACGAACAGCAGGAAGGCAAGGCTGATCGGGATGCTGACGGTATCGAAAGCCATCGCCAACAAGATCGGCCGAAGAAGCCCCAGCACCCTGACGCCAAGAGTGAGGCGAAAGAGTACGACGAAGACAGCTCCCAAGGAGACGAACACCACGCTCTCGGCTGACTTGTGGAACTGGGCCGGTAACTCTGTGAGCGAAACAAAACTCGCACTGATGGACGAAGTCGATAGCATCGGCAGTTTGGCGAGCGCTACGCCGAGCGGCAGGACAAAGAGGCCCACGAGCAACCAATCGGTCTTTGGCGCGGCGTCCGCCGAGGCATTCTTATTTCTGCACGTTTCACTCAAGAGAGCACCTCCACCAGGCCATCACGCCGGGGATCGGCAGCGCCTTTCGCGCTTCCGTCAGTCATGAGTTGGAGCGCGTTGACCGAACCCATCGCAAAATTGAGTCGTGATTTGACGATTGGGATGCGGTTACGGGCGCGCAATCTTGCCAACAGGGCATTGCTGGCTGCCGGCCGCTCGATCCAGACTTTGCGACCGACCAGTCCATGTACGCGAGGCGCCGCCACAGCGTCCGTGATATCCAAGCCCAAGTCGATGACTCCACTTAGGACATGGAGAATTGCCGAAATGATCCGTCGACTGCCGGCGGCGCCCAGTGCCAGGAGCGGGCGGCCGGTGGCGCCCTGTAACACCAGCGTTGGGGCCATGTTCGAGCGCGGTCGACAACCTGGTCCGAGCTCATAGGGGTGAGAAAGGCGGGGACACGTGCACAGATAATTGTTGTAGAGGAAACCCAGATCCCGGTGTGCCACCTTGGCGCCGAACACCGATTGGATAGACTGTGTCAGCACTACAATGATGCCATCTCGATCGCAGACCGAAAGATGGGTCGTATCGCCCGGTTCTTCGGCACTGTCGGTCGCGAGCTCTTTGGTACTTTGCGGCGCCAGGATGCTATCTGCGACTTGCCGCGCGTAATCTTCGCTCAACCGCCCTTGACGCGATTGCGGAATGAGATCATCGGGCAGCAACGGGCGGAGCTCCCGCTCGCGAAAGACGGCGGATGACGCGAGCGCGATCGCTTCGTGCCAGCTATCGTCGGATGACTCCGAGTTTGTCGCTGATATCTGCGCGATGATGTTAAGTGCAAACAAGAGTTGCAGTCCGCCGCTAGGCGGCGGGATGCTGAGAATCCGATGGCCGCGATAGGACGTCGAAACCGGCTCCACCTGTGCGGGCGGACCGCAGCTTGCTAGATCTTCTTCGGTGATGAGACCGCCGGCCGCTCGCATATCGGCTGCGATCTGCCGGGCAATTCCGCCGTGATAGAAGTCCTCGGTGCCGAAATCGGCCAACCGGCGAAGCGTGCCCGCGAGCTCCGGTTGTCGAAACATGTGGCCGATTTCCGGTGGCAGACCGTCTTGGAGAAACAGCTCACCGGCCGGCGATGCTCGCAGATCATCGGCCACCCATCGGGCTTGTCGGTGCTGCAATGGCGTGATCGGATAGCCTTCTTCCGCAATGCGGATCGCTGGCGCCATCACAGTTTCGCGGCTGAGCACGCCGTATTTCCTGTGCGCCCAGTCCAGCGTCGCGGGAGTCGATGGAATCGTGCAGGAGCGATACCCGCGCCGCTGCTGGCCCGCTTTGATCGTGTCGAGCGAAGCGGCTGCGGGCGCACGGGAATGTCCGTCGATGATCCGAATTCGATCATCCGCAAAACGGACGAGCAACACGGTCTGCCCGCCCAGACCCGATGCACTGGGTTCGCACACGCAAAGCGCCCAGGCGGCGGCCACAGCGGCGTCGATCGCGTTTCCGCCGGCGCGCAGGATTTCCACCCCGGCTTCGGTAGCGTTCGGGAAAGCCGTCACCACAGCCTCGTGGCGCTGCCCTACGGAAGCGGCAGGGCCGTCGAGCTCCACGCGCTCCAAGTTGGGCATCAGCATCGCGCGCATTTCGATCTCAGCCTTCGGGCAAATCGTCCAACCAGCAGGCGCCCTCGACGTGCCGCCGGGAAAAGACCTTTCCGAGTTCTTCGGGAATCTTGTTTTGATGATATCGCATATACACGCGGCCATCGGCACCAAGGTCGAGAACCTCGATCTTCCCCGTGTAATGGGACATGATGTATTTGAACGTCTTCTGGATACCGCTGAGACGTCGGTTGATGCCGCGCGCGATCTCTATACCGCGCCGCAGCGAGACCTGAAAGTGCGATGCGCCTTTCACCGGCCTGCCTTGAAAAAGATAATAAGGGCGGACGCCCATTTGGTGACACTTTGCAAAGGTCGCCGCCAAGATTTCGGGATCGTCGTTGACTTTCGCCAGAAGCACGGACTGATTCAGAAACTGCACGCCCTGTGCGCGTAGCGCGCGAATGTTGCGCTCCGCATCGACCGAGATCTCGCCGATGTGGTCGAAATGCGCGACGATCACTGCGGTCTTTCCCGCTTCACTGATCCGCCGGAACAACGCCGGGAGTGCGGGATCCTCAAACCGCCTGGGTGCGAAGGCGACTATTTTTGTGCCGAATCGAATTGACTCCAAGTGCGGGATCGGTAGCAGATGATCAAGAATCTTGCCGAGCTTAGCGGTGCTGAGCACGAACGGGTCGCCTCCAGATAGCAGCACGTTCGTCATCTCAGGATGGCCGGCGATATACTGCGCGACCCGGGCGAAATCGGGCGCGATCTCATCGGAGTCCTTGCCGACGATGCGTTTGCGAAAGCAGTAACGGCAATAGGACGCGCAACGGTCCGTTACCAGCAGCAGACCGGTCTGCGCGTATTTGTGCTGAAGCCCGGGCACGACGGTATTGTCATGCTCGCCGCTGGTGTCAAGACTTCCGGGACTCTTGAACTCAGCAATTGTGGGCTCTACAATGTATTTAAGCTGGTCGTAGTAGCCACTGTTGGTGATCTGATCGCGATAAAAATTTGTGGCGTGATACTGCGTGATGTTGTTGGCTTGCAGCTCACTCTCGGTAATGGCGCGCGCGCCCTCGATGAAATTCATGACCGCGGTGTGCGGCCGCAGGCCGTGCGCGATAGGCCGTGATGAGGTGCGCAAACCCGCGCCTCCGGGGTTGTCAGCATGAACAACTCCTTGTTGATCTTGTGATGAGGACGGTATCTCGACCACCGGACGTCTTCCGGTGGCGACGCGAGCTTGCGCAGATCGGCCTAGCATCTTGTTCGTCATAGCTGATTCTCCCCAGCGCGTGGACCGGAACTGATCCCCGGGCAAAGTCTGGACTAGCAATTGATGTGCCACCAGAGACTCTGTGTAGTTAAGCTTCAATGACAATAGGATGATGCGTCTCTTCTGCGCAGCACGAGACGCAGAGTCGGGTTGCCGACATTGTGTCACCAGCCGGACGCGAGTGAATACTAGTACCCACTTTTCTTGGAACGTGAGTCGTGATTCAAGGTCGGGATGATACCCGAAGCAAGAGAAGTCCACCTTTCGAGGAAAGATCGCAAGGTGCTTGAGGCGTGCTGTCGCTCACCGGTGACGTTGCAGCGCGATTTGAAGCGGGCGCGGATAGTTCTGTTGGCGGCGGATGGGCGCAGCACCCGGTCGATCGCCAAGGAAGTTGGGGTCCAGCCGCGGATTGTCAGCCTTTGGCGGCATCGCTATGCCGACCATGGCCTTGAAGGGCTGCAAGACAAGCCGCGGCCTGGCAAGCAGCCGATCTATACGAAGACGACCGACAAGCGGATTCTGAAGCTGCTGGATAAGCCGCCACCGCAAGGGTTTGCGCGCTGGACCGGCCCCCTGCTGGCCGAGGCGCTGGGCGATGTCGATGTCCAATATGTCTGGCGGTTCCTGCGCAGCCACAAGATTGACCTGGTGGCTCGCAAGTCCTGGTGCGAGAGCAACGACCCGAACTTTACGGCCAAAGCCGCCGATGTTGTCGGCCTCTATGTCGCGCCGCCGGCGAAGGCCATTGTGCTGTGCGTGGACGAGAAGCCCTCGATCCAGGCTTTGGAGCGAGCGCAGGGTTATCTGAAGTTGCCCAATGGCCGCGCCTTGACCGGCCAAAGCCACGATTACAAGCGGCATGGCACCACAACATTGTTTGCGGCGCTCGAAGTCGCCACCGGAAAGATCATCGCGACCCATTCAAAACGCCGGCGCCGCGTCGAGTTTCTCGATTTCATGAACAGCGTCACCGCGGCTTTTCCGAACCGCAAGCTTCACGTCATCCTCGACAACCTCAACACCCATAAAAAGAACGAGGACTGGCTCAAGGCCCACCCCAACGTGCAATTTCATTTCACGCCGACAAGTGCGTCATGGCTCAATCAGGTCGAAGTATGGTTTTCCCTTGCAGGGGCAGTCGCTCAGCGGCACCTCCTTCACGAGCCTCAAGCAGCTTCAGGAACACATCGATGCCTACGTCAACGCATACAACGACAGAGCCGAGCCCTTCGTCTGGACCAAGAAAAAGGTCCGTCAACGCCGTTTCAAAGGCCGCCGTATCACTCAGCTCTGATTCCGGGTACTAGAAGGATTGCGCGGCGAGGAGAACATCTCCGAGCTTTGTCGCCGAGAAGGCATTGCCGCCTCGATCTATTACGGCTGGTCCAAGGAGTTTCTCGAGGCCGGCAAGCGCCGCCTGGCCGGCGACACGGCACGAGCTGCGACCTCCGGCGAGGTGAAGGACCTCCGCCGGGAGGCCGGCGCCTTGAAGGAGGCCGTCGCCGATCTGACGCTGGAGAACCGTCTGCTCAAAAAAAGTATGAACGGAGATGGGGAGGACGAGGCATGAGGTATCCCGCCTCAGAGAAGGCCGAGATTCATCCATTTGGTCGAGCAATCGCACCTCCGGCCAAGCGCACGCTGGACAAGCTCGGGATCCCGCGCGCCACATTCTATCGCTAGCATGATCGTTACCGCGAGGGCGGCATCGCCGCTCTGGCCGATCATCGGTCTCGACCAGACCGGGTCTGGAACCGCATCCCGGACGATGTGCGGGGCTAGATCATCGACCTGGCGCTGGAGTTACCTGAGCTGTCGCCACGCGAGCTGGCCGTGCGGTTCACCGACGAACGAAAGTACTTTGTATCCGAGGCGTCGGTCTATCGGCTGCTGAAGGCGCATGACCTCATCACCAGCCCGGTCTATGTGGTGATCAAGGCCGCGAACGAGATCAAGGACAAGACGACGGCGCCGTCGCGCACCGGCCAAGGCTTCTCAGCGACAATGGTTCGAGTTACGTGGCGGATGATCTGGCCGAGTGGCTCGACCAGAAGGGCATGCAGCACGTGCGCGGCGCTCCGTACCATCCTCAGACCCAGGGAAAGATCGAGCGCTGGCATCAGACGCTGAAGAACCGTAAGCGACGTTCGCGTCCCATTCGCAAAGGTTTGGCGTGGGGATTGCAGTCTGTTGATCAACGTGTTTGCAAATCGTTGGCGGGGGGTATGGAGGCGGCAACGACGGAGAATTACGAGGTGCGGCCGAACGACCAGCTCGTCGATCCGGGACTGCGGGTGACCGGTTGCGATCGCTTTGAGCGTCGCTTTCATCCAGACGTAGGGCTCCACGCTGTTGATTTTGCAGGTGGCGATGAGCGAAGCTATGCGCGCCCATGAACGACCACCTTCGTCGTGACCAGCAAATAAACTATTTTTACGCGTCAGAGTCAGCGGCCTGATTTGATTTTCGACGGGATTGGTGTCCAACTCAACGCAACCATCGTCGAGAGAGCTGGCCCCGCAAATTCGGACAGTAGCTTGAGTGGATTTTCTGCCTGACAGCGGCGAGGATTCTTGCTGCGAATCAGGAGCGAAGATGACGAAGAAGAGCCGCCGGACGCATTCTCCGGCATTCAAGGCGAAGGTTGCTTTGGCTGCGGTCAAAGGAGACAAGACACTGGCGGAGCTGGCGCAACTGTTTGATGTTCATCCGAACCAGATCACGATCTGGAAAAACCAGCTCCTGGAAGGCGCCGCCGGCGTGTTTGGGCATGACAAGACATCGGCCGAGACGCCGGTCGATTTGAAGGCGTTACATGCCAAGATCGGCGAGCTGGCGTTGGAAAACGATTTTTTGTCCGGCGCGCTCACCAAGGCGGGCCTGCTGAGCGCAAAGCGATGATCGACCGCGGTCATGATCTTTCTATCGTGCGCCAGGCGAAGGTCCTGAAGCTGGCTCGCAGCACGGTCTACTATGAACCTCGGCCAGTTTCGGCCGAGGACCTTGCCTTGATGCGTCGGCTCGATGAGCTGCATCTCGATTATCCCTTCGCGGGAGCGCGTATGCTGCGATCGTTGCTGCGGCGGGAGGGGGTATACGCCGGTCGCCGCCACATCGCGACGCTGATGAAGCGCATGGGGATCGAGGCGGTCTATCGTCGCCCGAACACGAGCAAGCCGGCTCCGGGTCACAAGATCTACCCGTACCTGTTGCGCGGATTGAAGATCGAGCGGCCCGACCATGCGTGGGCAATGGACATCACCTACATTCCGATGCGGCGTGGCTTCGTCTATCTCGCGGCGGTCGTCGATGTGTTCAGCCGACGGGTCCTGGCCCATCGCGTCTCGATCACAATGGAGGCGGCCTTCTGCGTCCAAGCGGTCCAGGAGGCGTTGGCGAAGCACGGCAGACCCGAGATTTTCAACACGGATCAGGGCAGCCAGTTCACCAGCCTCGAGTTCACCGATGTGCTGCTGGACGCGAAGATCGCCATCAGCATGGACGGCAAGGGCGCCTGGCGCGACAACGTGTTTGTCGAGCGGCTCTGGCGCACGGTCAAATACGAAGAAGTTTATCTCCGCGCCTACGACAGCGTGTCCGAGGCGCGAGCGTCAATTGCCAAGTATCTGGCCTTCTACAATCAGGGACGCCCTCACTCGAGCCTTGACGGGCGCACGCCCGACGAGGCTTACTTCGGCACGCAAGCTATGGTGATGGCCGCATGACCGTCGCCGACGATTTTGTCGTCGCTCTGGTCGGGCTACGCCCTCCCGACGCAACGACAAAATCGTAAAGCCCCGCGTTCAGCATAACCCGGCAGGAATCCACTTAAATCCAGCGCGGCGCTGTCCAAACAACCGGGGCCAGCTCTCTCGTACTCCTTCACGAGCAGTTCGAGGCGTTCGACGCTCTCTTTGGACGCAGCCAGTTCACTCTCGACATGAAGGCGCGCCGAGCATTCATCGTCTGCGCGACGACGCTCGGCTTCAATCATCGCTTCCTGCGCGCGGAAGAGCGCGCGCAAATCGGCGGGCAGCGCTGCAAGACGGGCGGGATCAATGGGGGACGGCGGCACATCCGCAAGCTATCATCCCAAAGCCCCGCGCGAAACAGGTTGTCGGGTCTGAGTCAGTTCGCCGCAGCTGGCGTCGCGACAATCCGTTCGCCCACTCGCTTCCAGTTCAGCCCTTCAAACAGCGCTTCGAACTGCACGCGCGTCAGATGCATGACGCCGTCGCTGATCTGCGGCCACTCGAAACGACCATCGCGGCCAAGGCGCTTGTAGACCAAAACGAGGCCCGTGCCGTCCCATAGCAAAATCTTCAGCCGGTCGGCGCGCTTCGAACGAAAAACCACGATCAGGCCCGAATGCGGATCGAGCCCAAGCGTGTTTTGCACAAGACCGGCCAGCGCGTCGTGCCCGCACCGGAAGTCAACAGGACGCACAGCAAGCACAATCCGCAGTCCCTGCGCCGGAATGATCATGCGCCGCGCTCGATCGCAGTCACGATCTCCGCGATCCGCACCGCCGACACGTCCGCATCCAGGCGGACCGAAACCTTGCCAATCGTAATCTCGACGGGCCCCTCGCTCTTGCCTGACGCCACTGGATCGCTCAGCTCGATCGACACGAAATCCGCCGCGTCGTCCGTGACCAATGCGAGCCGGCCAGCACGCGCCAATCTGCGCCACGTCGTCAACTGCTGGGCCTTCACACCATAACGCCGTGCGACATCACATACCCGGGCGTCGGGCTTCATGCTCTCGAAAACAGCGCGCCCCTTGATCTCCGCAGACCATAACCGGCATCCAGAACGCGTCCGGCGCGTAAGCTTCCCCACAAAGCCATCAGCTTCGGCTTCCTCCCCCGATTGTTCCATCGCCTTCAGTCTCCTCTCGGCTCTCTGACAAGCCAAGGATCGCAGAGCGAAAGCCGAAGCGAAACCAGTCAATCAAATGGGAGAAAAGCTCCGCTTACAATTTTTGCTCGTTCAGACCGACACAAATTGCTCAAAGATTCGTGGAGAGAAAAGCAGATGAGCGATGAGCCCGACCTCGAGAGCAGAGTCGTTGCAGCGATACGACACTATCGTGCGGCGCTCGACGTGGCGGAAAACCTGGAACGAGAGGACGCGTGCGCGCATCGAGCGCTGACGAGCACCCTGCTCGATTTGGAGCGTGCCCTGCGAGGCGAAGCGGCCCCGCATCTCAACAACAACCTGTTTGAGACCGGCTCCACGGCGGTTGCACGGTCGGATAAAACATGGGCCGACCTGGTCGAGGCGACTGCGAGATTGGATTCGGCCCGTCGAACCTTAGCTGCTCTGGAACGGCAGTTGGGATATCTTCCAAAAGTCTCGAGGGGAGCGGATCACAAGTGAGGTTAGATAAGAGTCTCGCACGATCGGAAGGTTTCCCGACCATTTCAGAGCGGCGGCGGCAACGCTCTGACGGGCTCGTGTCCCAGCCAAAATCCCGCGCCCAAAACAGACCTCTCTGCGTCCTCGTGTTTGGGACCGCCGAGGTACAGCGCGCGAATCGGGACCTTGCTGGATCCCAACCTTCCAACTTTCCCGCCGCCTCGCCGCGTCCTCCTATGCAGGAATAGACCTCGACGCACTGGCTCGATCGTCCTGTCGAGCGTGCACAGTTTCTGATGACGCTGACCAGCGCGAGTCCTGGTTGAGTTTCTTCTGCTTGTGACTCGGCGTGGAAACGGCATTGCAGCCTCTTCGATCTTCGGCGCGGCTGCGATCATGTGATCAAGCTCTAAAAAGTGGTTCGACGACAGGCAGGCGCTTGAGGCCAGCGTCAACGTTGTCGGAAAAGTGGAAGCCGTGCCGGCTCACACCGTAATCAAAACAGACGTCAAGCGCCAATCCAAGGGCCAGAGCTGCGCTTACGATCAACGTCGAACCGATGCGTTCGAACCACCAATCTCATTGGTGGCGCCTGCTCCGGTGCGATCGATGACCCAGGCCACCATGTAGCCCTTGGCCTGCTCGGTCTGCACCTGCCGGAGGGCCTCAGAGTAGGTTAGTAAGGGCTCTTGCGCCGGGTAGACGGCGCGGTCGGTCGGGGTGACAAAGTGATGGCAGCACACGCGATAGTCTTTAGCCTCGAACATCGGAATCCTCCTCTCGCCTCAGGTTGCGCGGCCATACGCGCTTTCAGATACTGCCCTACCACAGAGAATGCGGCCTTTAAGAGGCCGCGCGCTTCTTCAACACCCCATAAGGTTGGTCGGGCTGCCAGACGCAGGTCGGCGATGTCCGACCACATCGCGCGCTTGATTCTCTGCAGCAGCACCGGCAAAGAAGTGCCCGGGTGTCATTCCATAATTCACCCGTGTCCGGACTTCGATTTCCCGTTCGTCCGCAATTGCTCCGTCGATCGCTCAACGGCTGCACCGATGTCACCTAGTCAGCTTTCAAACCTTGCTGAGGCTGCTGGATCGACAATGCTTGGACCTAGCTCCGGCGCGATTCAGTGAGCTTCTCGATCAGTTCAGACTGCGGTCTCGGTTTTGCCGCGAGACGGTGGGGTTCAAATCGGGCCGTGGAGCCTCCACATCATCGCCACAGTCCGAAGACACCCGCCTGGTGCAATTGATGTAGCGAGAGAATGAATCGTTTGGCCCTGATCGATTCATAGAAAGCATTGGACCTCGCTTCCACAGGAAGCGAGAATCCATGCATGCCGAACCTTAAGCTAGGGCCGCTTCACCTTCGCCGCATCGACACCACCCGCAACATGCGGCGGTTTTACTTGCTTTCGATCCAACCGACCTTGTTCGGCGGGGTCTCGCTGATCCGCGACTGGGGCCGGATCGGCACGACCGGCCAGACGATGGTGCAGACTTTCGATGCCAGCGCTGAAGCGGGCGAAGCATTCGGACGGCTGGAGCGCGCCAAGCGCAGGCGCGGATACACCTCTGCTGAGGAGAGAGTCTGAGGTTTCGTCAATTTCCCGGGGATTACGGATCCACTTACGATGCCTGGAACGTGAAGTGACAGAAACCGTTGAGCCTGACGGGACGATTTGAAACGCTTCATGATCCGCCGCGTTGCCGCGTCGGCTGATGAGAATTCTCAGCCCGATTGTTGAGAGCTCTGTGCTGGCGATGTTCGACGAAAAAGCCCATCTTCGCCCTCGCAGCGCCGTGCGAACGCTTGTCCGTGATCATCACGCGCGGCGGCGTGCCGGCGGATTTCAAGAGCTTCTTCATGAGCCGCTGGGAAACCGGAAATACAACCAAACGGCATAGCTGATCACTTCCGATGGGAAGCGATGGCGGCGATAAAGAGGGTCCCGGGCGGTCGGCATGCCGGTCGTCTACCCCTCGGCCGCTCCAATTCGTTAACTTGACGGTACCCGCTGCTCGTCGACAGCGATGGCACGATCATCGCGGGCGAAGGCCGATACCTGGCCGCGCGAAAGCTCGGTCTCCTCGAGGCGCCGGTCAGCTGACCGGTCTTTCCGAAGCGCAGCGTCGCGCGCTCGCCCTTGCCGACAACCGCATCGCGCTGTCGGTGGTCCGGCGGCTCGTCGGATACGGGCGCTTCGACGGGGGCGAGACGGCCCGCGTGATGGCACGTCTCTACGCCGCGGCGCGCCTGCTGGTGAACTTCTTCCAGCCGTCATTCAAGCTCAAAGAGAAGCGCCGCGAGGGTCCGCCCACGGCGACATCAACCCCTGAGTCGCGCTTGCAGTGCCTGCCGATTGGCAACGACGTTGCTGAGGTTCAGCTGGTCTGGCTCCCGTCCTTGCGCCAATTGCCTAACCAGCTCCCGCGTGCCGTCCACGACAAAGACGCCGCAATCACAAGTGTTCTGCTGCTGGGCCATGCCGGCGGGCTGCAGGGCGAGGTTCAGCCTTTCTGCGAGTTGTCTTGCATGCGTCTCGTTGTATCTCCCGTAGGAATCGTAGTGATAGGCGACAGGCCGTTGCCGGTTGCTGCGATCAACGAACAGCAGCGACCAATGCCTGCCGCGGTCCGTAGCACTGGCATCGTTCACTGGCAGCAACAGGAAGTCGGCTGTATCGTTATCACGCCGATCATGGACGATGCGATGGAATACGCGTAGCACGTCGCTCTCCGCGCCCAGGCGCAGCCGCAGCGCTTCGAGGGGATCTACGAACCGCGTCCGGGCGGCGAGATCCGAATCGCTCCTCTGCAAATCCAGCTCCTGAAGCTGGTAATCCCTGAGGATATGCTCGTCGCCCAGCCATTCCGTGTCCTCGAGCACCAGCCCGCGGTTATGGGACAAGGCTATCGGATTCAACGCCCCGATCTGAGCATCGGAGGAGGTGATCGGAAACCGCCGCACGATATCGTCGCGCAATGGGGACGGTGCGGGCGCGGTCAGATCAACCAATGGAAGACCGTCGTAGGTGTCTGAACGAGCCCTGGCAGAAGGCGCTGGCGCAAAGTGAGCACTGTCATCCAACTCGGCCGCATCCGGATCAAGCAGTGCCCCAAACCCACGATAGAGATCCTGAGCCCTGGCAGTTGATGGTGATGCCGGTTCTTGCATCTGCCGCGCAAGCTCCTCGCTCAACCACGCCAAAGCGTCATCGTCCGAGTGGGCGGACACCGGAGAAAGCCCCTGCGGCGAGCCGAGCTGTCGAGCGCCCTGGTGATGCCCCGGTACCGGCCCGGCAAACGGCGGCGGAAAGCCAGGCGCCCGGCTCCAAGCATTGTCGCGCAACTCAAATGATGTGGGCGAATTCGGATTAAACGATACCTCAAGACCGCCGTAGGTGTCTGAGCAAGCCCTGGCAGAAGGCGCTGGCGCAAAGTGAGCACTGTCATCCAACTCGGCCACATCCGGATCAAGGAGTGCCTCAAATCCACGATAGAGATCCTGAGCCCTGGCAGTTGATGGTGATGCCGGTTCTTGCATCTGCCGCGCAAGCTCCTCGCTCAACCACGCCAAAGCGTCATCGTCCGAGTGGGCGGACACCGGAGAAAGCCCCTGCGGCGAGCCGAGCTGTTGAGCGCCCTGGTGATGCCCCGGTACCGGCCCGGCAAACGGCGGCGGAAAGCCAGGCGCCGGGCTCCAAGCATTGTCACGCAACTCAAATGATGCGGGCGAATTCGGATTAAACGACACCTCAATACCGCCGTAGGTATTTGAGCGAGCCCTGGCAGAGTGCGTTGGCGCTGCTTCCACGGTCGGCCGGGCAGGTTCCTGCCCAGCTTGGACTATGTCCTGCGCCTGCTCAGGAGGAACCTCGGGCCACGATGGGCCGTCTTCCACCATTAAGCGCAGATCCTGATCGTAACCTTCCGGGAGGACCAATGGCCGACTGACAGCTCGCTGCCGCGCGCTGTGCTGCGCAGCGGCGCCCCCGACGTACATCGCGACCGCATGCGGCGCCGTGACATCTTCGTAGCCGCTCCGCAGCAGCATCGGCTGCGTCTCCCATGACGACGTACCCTGTTGATGGGTAGGCGCCGGTGTCGGCTGGCCGCCTGAATTGGCGATCTCGCTCAGCTGCCGCTCGCCGGCAACGCCTTGCGGATTGTTTAGGGTCCTCTGCCTCTTCGCTGGCCTCAACTCAGCTGTGTCATGCTCATCGTTGATGAGGACCTCCTCGCTTGGCAGGCGGTTGCTCCTGGCAAGCGCAGCCATCGGCTCGTCCGGGGACTGCTGGCGGTCGGGCTCTCCGGGATCCGGTGCCTGGTCATGGCGCGCGGCTGGCTCGAGAGATGACGACGAGCGGGGTTCGTCCATCAGCCCCAAAAGCAAATCCTGATCGCGGCCTTCCGCGGGAAGCTCCTCTGGCCGACGGCCAGTTTCCTGCGACGCGCTGTGCTGCGCAGCGGCGGCGTCGACGCGCCTCGGCTCCATCAGTACCGTGTCTTCGGGATTGATAAAGGCCACGTTCTGGGGGTGAGGATTCAGCTTAGCGCGTCGTGAGATCGGCACTTCGCCCGTCGACCGCAAGGTCCGGAGATAGTCGATTGCCTGAACGAGTCTCTTTGGATTACCCTCTCCGGTGAACTCGAGCACCTCACCGCCATCGGTCAGCGACTTATTGTCGAGCCGATCACGAATGCTCGGTTTTTCTTTTGCGAAAAGCCAACGGCTAAAGCTACGAAGGGAACCTCCGTGCTGCTCGGCAGCGGATTTGCTGAACCCGCCCTTGATGAGGGCCCTCTCAAGCCCCGAAATAAGGGGAGCATCCACGGAATAAAGAGGCTGCTTCCTCTTCCCTATCACAATCCAAGTTGACTGAGCCGACTGCGGCGCCGAGGACGACGGGCCGGGTTCATCCATCAGCCCCAAAAGCAAATCCTGATCATGGCCTTCCGCAGGAAGCAATTCCTCTGGCCAACTGCCACCCTTCTGCGACGCAATGTGCTGCGCAGCGGCGTCGCCGACCCGCCTCGACTCCCTCAGGGCCGCCTCTTCGGGATCAATATGGCGCTCGTGCTCCATCGCCTCAGCGCCGGCCTGCGATTTTCGGAGACGAGCCAGTGCGGCACCAATCCTGGAATCAGCACCGGCGACCTTCCTATAGCTCTCGACATCTCCATCAAACGACGTGCCGAGCCCAGCAGCAATGCCCGGCCTGTTGTTGTCACGCAGGTAGTCGCTGAAATTGCGAAGAGCAGTTGCATCCCTCTTGCCGGCATCTGTCGCTACTTCGTTTTTGTACTCTTTGATGAGTGCCGCGTCCTGGGGATAAGGATGCAACTCAGTGCGGCCTGCGATCGGCACGATTCCGCCCGTCGACCGCGAGGTCCTGAGATGGTCTATTGCCCTATGGAGTGTCGCGGGACGCTTTTCGAACAACTCGCGCGCATCAGCGGTCAGTGACTTTTCGTCGTCGAGCCGAGCAGCAATGGGATCTTTGTTATTTGCGTAGAGCCTCTGGCCAAAGCTGAGAAGAGTACGTACATGGTCCTTGGCGGTGCCTTCGGCGGCCCCGCCCTTGATGAGGGCCTTCTCAAGCCCCGAAATAAGGGCAGCATCCTCGGGATAAAGAGGCCGTCTCCTCCTCCCTCTCAAAATCCCAGTTGACTGAGTCGGCTGCGGCGCCGAGGACGACGCGCCGGGTTCGTCCATCGGCCCCAAAAGCAAATTCTGATCATGGCCTTCCGCAGGAAGCAATTCCTCTGGCCAACTGCCAGCTTTCTGCGACGAACTGTGCTGCGCAGCGGCGTCGCCGACCTGCCTCGACTCCTTCAGGGCCGCGTCTTCGGGATCAATATTGCGCTCGAGATCCATCGCCTTAGCGCCGGCCGACGATTTTCGGAGACGATCCAGCGCGACACCGATTTTCGAACGAAAAGCGGAGACTTTCTTATAGCTCTTAACATCTTCATTTAACAACTCGCCGCGAAGCCGACCAACAATACCCTTCTTGTTGTTGTCACGCAGGTAGTCGCTGAAATTGCGAAGAGCGGTTGCATCCCTCTTGCCCATCTCTGACGCTACTTCGTTTTGGTACTCTTTGATGAGTTCCGCGTCCTGCTGATAAGGATTTACCTCAACGTGGCGTGTGATCGGCACGACTTCGCCGGTCGACTGCGAATTTCGGAGATGACCTATTGCTGTAAGAAGTTTCCAGGGCTCACCCTCTCCGCTGAACTCGCGCGCATCTTGAGACAGCGATTTTTTGTCGTCGAGCCGAGCAGAGATGCCCTTTTTGTTATTTGCGGAGAGCCAATGGCCAAAGCCGCGAAGAACACGTAAATAGTTATTGGTGGTGCCTTTGGCGGCCCCGCCCTTCGTAAGGGCCTTCTCAAGCCCCGAGATAAGGCGAGCATCCTCGGAGTAAAGGATCTGATTGCACTGCCTCCCTATCAAAACCTCCGTTGATTGAGCCGGCTGCAGCGCAGCGGCGGCCGGCATTGCTCCACCACCCACACCTGAACTGCTGATCTCTCTCAATTGCCGCTCAAAGGTCGCCGCGGCTGCAGACGGAGCCGCGGGTGAGCTCTCTTGCGGACCCGTGCTGCCCGATTGTTCATGCACCGACTTGGTCAAGGGGAAATCCATCCGTCCTCTTCAAATATGAACCTGGGCTATCGATCTGACATGCCGGGCAATCAGCAACAAACCGCCCTTTACAGCGCCGGCAGGCACGCACCGTGAGCATCGGCAGCGGATGTTCTTCCAAGGGGATCAGCCCTGTATGTTTGTTAAACTTAAATGGGGAAGCTGTCGAGAACCTGATGACGACAATTGCCGCGCCAAGACAGCATGGCGCATGTGCCTGCGCGCTTCGCCGTCAACAGCCGATAGACCGAAGATTCAGAGACAAAATACTGCTCCTCATCGGTGAGGCGTACGGCCAGCTTTCGCGGCGAGGACTATCTCCAGCCAACATCTTTGTGAATCGACGCTGAACATTGACCCATCAAGCACTTGGGACGCCGATCGGCGTCCGGACCCCATATGGACCCCGCCCGATTGCAACGACCGACTTGATCAGGATCGACGGCCACAACTACTGACGTATATCCGGCTTCTTGATGCGGCTGGACAACGTCTTCGCCGCGAGCCTCGATGGTTTTCGCATGCTTCTGTGAATCGGCGCGGGGGTCCGACGCCGATCGGCGCCGGGGTCACTTTTCCGGCACTTGAAAAATCAAGACGTTAGCCCACGAGATAGACTGATTGAGGGGTCAAATTTCGATCCGCATTCACATACGATCGAGCCACTCCTGCTCGTAGGGCAATTCGTCGAGCAGCAGCAGGGCTTTCTTGCTCAGATCCCGCCAGTCTGCGGCGGGCGCCTCAAGGATCCTCTCCGCAATTCCGCATGCGGTGTGGGTCATCTCCTCAACGATCTCGCTGGGAAGCGGCCCACGGGCCAGGTCGGTCAATCGGCGATGGGTGTAGAGAAACTGCGAAAGGGTGGTGGGTCGTTCAGCGGACGGAAATGAGGCGGCTTGCAGCATTGGGCGGGTTCCTTTATTGTGCATCTATCACCTCTATGGTGACAAATGCACTATACAGGAATTAACCATGGTGACAAGTGCACAAATTAGGGCGGCGCGCGGTTTGTTGAACTGGACCGTTCGAGACCTTGCGGAGAAATCGGGTGTGCACAGAAACACCGTGACGAGGGTTGAGACCGACGCGACGGCACCGGGTCATTCGATAGCCGCCATCCGCGCCGCCCTCGAATCTGCCGGCGCCATCTTCCTGGCAGATGGTCAATCGATCGATGGCGGCCCTGGTGTGAGGCTGGCGAAACCGAAGGCCTAGCTGCCCACACCTATCGGGGCGCTTCGGCGCGTCCATAGGGATGTGGGTGCTGCCCTATTGTAAAGCCACACTCCCATTCCAGCGTGCGGCGGCAGCAACGATTCGGTGGCGCCCGTGTCGACCGTTGATCTCAACGCCCTCGCGACAGATCAGTATCTCAACGCCAAGCAAGTTCGCGAGCGCTACGGCAGCGTATCGAACACTTGGCTATTCCGGCGCATGCGCGATGCGGCCTTTCCGCAACCGTCGACGCGCCTCGGTGGCCGCACCAGGTTCTGGCTTCTATCCGAGTTATTGGAGTGGGAGCGGAGCAAGCTCCCTATTGACGCGGACAGCGTAGGCGAATGATGACCAAACGGTTCGCGATCCGCAGTGACGAACCAATCACGGTCGATACACTGGAGCGTTGCTTGGATTGTCTTGCGATCCTAATGGATCAGTCGCCACAAGGCGGTGAAGTCTATCTCCCGATCTTCGAGCGGCTTGAATCAGAGCTTGCCACTGCGAAAGCGAAGGAAGACATGATGGAGCGAGCGCGCGTTAGGGCCGCGCGGTTTATGCAAGAGCACTCGATTAAGAAGTAGCCGCTACGTCTTGGCTGACTTACGGAATTTTTCCGCATTCTCCGCAGCTACAGCTAAGGCCCGCGACAACTCAAGCGCCTGCTCCACTGTCACTTGGAAGTGAACGCCGACAATGCTTGCAATGACGAGCGTGATTTCGTCGTCCATCTGCTCAACACAGATCGCCGCCGATTCATTTAGTTCGATCTCAGCAATTAGTTCGATCTCAGCAATACGTCCGATGAGATCATCCGGTTCATTCGTCATGGCTACAATCCATCCGGCGATTGGGCTCGCGACTGGCGTAGGGTCCGCTCGACAGCAATTCGAGCCCAGAGAACACGAACTGGTCAACTACAAGAATTTGTAGTCGCACACCTACCGCAGTGACCGGCATGATTGCGGACCGTCGCAGCGGAGGCCGCAGACGCAATTTCGGAGGGGGATGTGCCTGCGGCCTAGGGGGAACTGATGAGCGAAAGCTTTAGGGTTGGTTTCGCGATAGCCATCACGGCAGCCGTAGTCGCAGGGGCGTTTTTTGCTATCCGTTTTTTGATTGGCTTTTACGGATAGGATCTCGCCGCCCTACTTCCACCCGAACCTGTCGCAAATCGATGCGATGATTTTGTCGATCGCTATCGCGATGTTCTCATCAGCATATTTTCTGGCCAGGGCGGCAAGTGCGACTATCTGAATCAGAAAAATGCAGATGACGGCCACAAATCCTAAGTGGGGAAATGTGGCCAAATCAATTAGCGTAATGCGCGCGCATATCCAGTAGAATCGTTCCTCGCGGCGCTCATCGGCCTTTTGAGCCCAACAGTCCTGGGGGGGGCGCGGGGGCGACTCGGCGTCGCGAAACATGCGAAACGACGCTGTCCCTGCCACACCCGCGCCGCGGTGAAGTTAGCGGCCACGTGACTCGGCGCCTCCATACCGAAGAAGCGCTGTCCCTATCGCGCGCGCCACTAACTTCCGTGGTCAGCCTTACCGCCTTGAGCTGCAAAACTGACCGCCCCGCCCCCGAGGGGGGGCATCAACCCGCGGGGGGCCCTCGCGTTGTATCGGCGAAAAGCCTCCCGGGCCCCTACCAGGATTGGTTGGGCTGCCTGGGCCGCCACTGAACGCTAAACTGGTCACCCAGCCTTTGCAGCACGAAGGAGAGAGCCCTGTGGTTAAACTCGCACGCGTTCGCTGCATCAATAAGACCGACAGGATGAATCCCCACGAGAGGATTGAAAGTGTCGGAGGTGAATATTCAAACGGAAGTCAATGGAAGCAGTCTGTCGTTCAGACGATCAGAGACATTGAAAGCGGCGAATGGGAGTTCTATGTCGAAGAAGACGGACTCATGGCTGGCGTGGTCGTGGCCGAACACAACGGGCACAAATACATCAAGACAACGGCGGACGGCGTTCAGCCAGACAATCTTCTTTCACTGGCTGAGTGCCCGTGATCCCCACTAGCGACGGCCTCCACGGCTAAGACCCCCCTTCCGCGAGCTAACGCTTTTTCCTTCCGGCCGCCCTGCGCATCCCGACACGGAGCTTCAGGGCCGCCAGCGCGGCGGCGCTCGTCAAACGATTTGCGCTCGTTCCAATCGGCTACGGCGCGGAGACTCGCCGCACCGGCACCAGTGGAGATGGCCTGCTGCAGATGCGAATTGTTTATTCCCTCGGCCCGTTTCGGCTTCGATAAAGTGCGAGAAATTCTCGCACTTTCTCCAACGGCCATTTCTGCCTGCACCTGCTCCCAAATCTCCTTACGTCGCTTGATGTAAAACCTCTCGCACCTAGCCAACCACCGGACATTTGCGGAGAGCGAAGCCGTCTCTTTCCGGTGGACAGCCTTTGGTTGCGATAGCAACTTGGTCGTTTTTCAGGACGTGAGATTTGCTTATGCGCGATTAGCAACTGCCGTTTTCTCGCGTTTGCTCGGATTGCACCTCAAAGCGCGAACGAAGATCCTACCGCCGATTACTGTCATGCAGTGCGATTTTGACCGGTGCGTGATGCTGCTCTACATTTACACGGTCATAATGATCGAGTCGTGGCTCGATTTCTGGCTCGCGTCAGCCCAACGTCTCGCCCCAGCATGCTGCCCGTGCTGGGGTCTCTCTTTCGGAGACTGACTTGGAGTCCTGGCAGCCTGTCGGTCGTGATTGAAGCAAGACAGTCCGTCACCCTTTCGTCAGCTATCGCGAGCGCACCCAGTGCCTTTTATGACTAACCCGCACACCGCAAGCAGCGCGGGCGCGCTGGCGAAAGTCTCACAGGCATGCCACCCGAACCGGTTGGCACACACGCGGCTCTCCTAGAAGAGCGCGTATGCGTGCAGCGATCTTCCGCGCCTCCTTCGGCCCGAGGTTGGGTTTCAAGCTGTCGAGCCTCCTCGGCATTAGACGTCGCGATTTGGCGATCTGCTTGGCTCAAAGACTGATCGGCCGCGCTGGCCTGATTGGCTGCAAACACCGCAAGCGCTTGGGACCGCAGGGACGTGATTTGCTGCTCGAATATGTGCATCCATTGGCCTGTAGCTACCCTGTGTGGTGACGTCGCAAGCGATGGTGGCCAGCCTTCGCCCCTTGGATTGGCAGGGCTGGCCACCTTTGCTCCCGAGGGGCCCAAAATTCCCCCCTGGTGCCACCAAGGAGTATCGCTGAGAAGGACTGGAAGCACCTACCAGTACCAGTGGGTTGTCGCGCCCCCGCGTGCATGCCATATCAAAGTGCTCGGCCTGCAAATGTTCGAGCTGGCTCCGCTCATAGGAGTAACCGCCGTGCCTAGGACCGAAGTGGTAGCGGCAATCCAAGCATTCACGGACTACGTCCGTAGGCCAAGCCATACACCGGCAGAAGACACGTACGCGCCACAGCGAACTGAAGAACAGCTGGCCGATTGGCGATCCCGGGTTGAAGTTATCTGCTCAAAAATGGACGCGGTGGCGGATTGCCCTCTTTCGACCTTATCCGAATTCGAGGCGCTCAGACGCGAGATGGGGACAGATTTTCCCGCAACACCACCCGCTTTACTAAACCGTGTAGCGGACGCATTTTTACGCTGCGGGTCGGCGGATGCCGGCCCCTTAATCAGGACGGAGCCGGATGATGCCTAGCACATTCTCGCTGCACAAGATCGACGAAGCTATACGCGACCTCGAAGAAAAAGTTGCTCACGGTGCAGAAATCAGCCGCGAGGAGCTCGCGAGCGGCATTCTGCGGATTACGAAGCGTCTTCGAGATGAACTCGAAGCCGCGCTCAAGGTAATCGATAGCCTCAAGGATCACACCGGGCTCACGGTGGCAGCCGCGCGACCTAAACAGCGGGAACGTTAGCGGCCACGTGACTCGGTGCTTTGGGGTGGACCGATAAAGCGCTGTCCCTATCGCGCGCGCCACTAACTTCGCCCGGTCAGCCTCAAGGGAGGGAGAAGCTGACCGGGCAACGTATCCTCCGGACGAATGCCCTAGAGCAACTACCAGGATTGTGGGCGGTGACTTGGCAATCAGTCTCGGATCGCAGGCAGCGCCGTGGCGAGTCGCCATCGGCAACTTACTACCAAGGAAGGTACAGCGCGACGAACAGTACCAAGAGGATTAGAGCGCACGCCCACGCGAACAATAGCGCCTTATCCATCGGCCGATTCCGATCGATCTCCTCGGCCGCCCGCAGCGGCGTACCACTGCGGCCTTTCTGTTGAGCAACACAATGGGTGGTGCATCACTCGATTCGTAGATTTTCCGCCGACTCCTTTCCGCGATTTTTCACGATGTCGAAGCTGACTTTTGCGCCCTCTGCGAGCGAAGTAAAACCAGCCTTCTCAACCGCGGAGATGTGGACAAAGACGTCATTGCCGCCGGAATCCGGTTGAATGAACCCATACCCCTTTGTTGGGTTGAACCACTTCACTGTCCCAATTGCCACCTTACTTCTCCATTTTTCAAAAATGAAAAGTAGTGCGCGACTCCGACAAAAGAATGGCTTGTCGCGACGCGCGTCCGCAGGCCATACGGGTGGCACCGATCTTACATCCTCGCCAGGACGCTAAGCGCGTTCTGACCTGCCACGTTGATGTTGTTGGCGTTGGTGCCATCGCCCTGTTCGTTGGCTGAGAACACGTGCAAACCCAATAGTGGCGGAGCCGCGTACGCGGCTGCTCCACCGACCTGAGTAGTATTCGTCCGCCTGCAAGAACCCCCTGACCAATGAAAACGTTGGTCGCATCCACGCCAATACCGGAAACCGCGGCTGCTGAGTTCGTGACCAGACCAATGCGTGATGCATACGAAATCTGCGTCGCATCTTCGGCCAGCCCGAATACAGCCGACACCTGATTGCCTGCGGACGCTCTCGCCTGCCTCACGGTCGCGCTGGAATAGGTGTATGCGAGGCCGCTATCGATCGCCGCTGCGGATGCCGTCACGCGGTTATAGGCATTCCACACGCCGAGGTACCCAGCCACACCGCCAGACCCCGAACCGCCAAGAATCCAATCAAGTTGCGACGATGCATTGCTGCGCGTGGTGCCTCCGCGCCACGCTGCCGGCCCATTGGTGATGGCTTGATTGTTGAGCCAGATACCATTGACCTGGCCCAACGCCGTTCCAGCCGAGCGCACCGTGTCGCTTGTCCAGTCGGGACCGTGAGGCAGCCGCAGCGTACCGCTGTCGTTCCAGACAAACCAGTCATTGACCTTGCTGGCGCCGATCGCCGCGGGGTTCTTGGTGATGTCGGTCGTCGCGATCGACAACTCGGCAAATGTCGTCATCGTGAGTTTGGTGCCGTCATAGATTGGCACCTGATTGCCGTTGTAGAGCGCATAGTACAGCGTCGTTTTGGCGCTCTGCGTCGTCGTCATCACGGGCGTTGCGCTCACCAGGGTCAGGCGACCTTGCGGCGGAGACAGAACCCCGAGATTGCCACGTGACGTTTGAGCACTCGCCACGTCCGACAGATTGTTGGCGCTCGACAGATCACCAGCCCCAGGCTGGCCCACCACGTTGAAGTTCCAGTCCGCGAGCGTGCCGCTGCCGCCGGTCTTGTCGGACGTCATGGTCAGCGTCGTGCCGCTGTAGGTGACGAGGCCTTCCATCCAATTCGCCGTGTTCGCCGCCGAGCTAGCCCGCACGCGAGCGCCATTCTGATAGGCGAGGCCGGCCTGCGTGGTGAACGCTTTGGATCCGGTGCCGATAGCGAGCGACGTGGTCGAAGTGCCGCCATACGTGGGGGCGTTGGCCCCCGCAGCACCGGTTGAGCCCGTGGCGCCAGCATCCCCCTTCGACGCCAGCAATTGCCAGTATGTCGCATTCGGAGGCGTGTGGTTGGTGTGGCCGAGATCGGAGGTCATTCGATCGATCGAGAACGGGACCAATACATTCTTTACGTTGGTCGGCGGTAAGCGCGCGGACGTTGGCGTCGTTAGCGGCCCGAACGGAAAATATGTTCGAACTCACGCTGACGGCTACTACAACGATAACCTACTAGCTCTGCCGGAGTGTCCGTGAGTTTTAGTCAAGTAAATCGTCCGCCTCCTCTGCCGGCGCCCAACTGATCTTGCTCGCATCGGCCGGTGTCGCGCCCATACTGCTTAGGCACAGCCTCAGTAGGCTGAGCGATTTTGTACCCATCTCCGCGCCGCTTTGCAGGCGAGCGCGCAAGACTGATGCGATGGAGACAAGACAACGGTGAGATGCATTGAGCCATGGCAACTCGCTGGCGAATTCACGCCATGCATTGGCCTGTTGCTCGTTTAGCCAAGTGGGTGGAGCGCCGATTTCGGCACCGGTTGGATCGTTGCGTTTATAGCGGCCAGCATTGATGATGTGCCGGCCTTCAACCAGCGCCTTGGCGGCCGGCTTTCTTGGTCGTGGCATTTTGCCCCTGGGGGTCCGAATTGCAGATGCGCGTGAAATGGGGGGCCGCCGGTAGCTAGTGGCGGCAGTGGGAGGGATCTGACCCACCCCTCCCCCTGCGCTTAAAGGATGCCGCGGGCCCGCATCTTCGCTTCAACGCGCCGTCGTGCTGCCTGGTTGTTGCTGGATGCTCGACTGATCTGAGCTGAGGTGTCCTTGCCGTAGGCTCCCCACAGGACCAAGCTGATCTCGAAAAGTTTGGCCTCGGTGATGAGGCGCTTCGGAATGTCGCCACCGTCGTCCCACTCCTCGACAACTGGAGTAAACGACACGCTCACCTCGTTGACAGTGCCAAGGCCTCCTGCCCTAAAGGCGCATCAGGATGCGGCTCTAACGAGTAGTAGAGTCCGACGTTATCCGAACGTAGTTTGAGGGTGCCGTTGCTGATGCGCCCCAGAGGCCTGCTGACATCATGACTGCAAAGCGCGGCGACGTCTGGATTTTGCGCGATGTGCTTGTCGAATGCGCCGCGCGCGAAGCGTTCCTCGAAGAGCCCCGCGATGATGGCCGGCCGATTCCAGGAAATCGCGAATCCTGAGATGGTTTCAGCCATTGCGTTGCGTCACCCGCAATCGTTTCTCGCGTTTCGCTTGCATCAACTTGCGCGCAATCACGGCTGGTGAGTCCGAGCACTCGGAGTGTCGGCTTTCGCCAGGCATCTTTACACGGCGCCGAACTGGCTTTCGGTCGGCCACATCGGAAGTGCGTTCGGATCCCTTAGACATTGTGGCCCGCCTCCTTCACTTCCTTCAAAAAGTAAAAAGCGCGGCCTTCGCGCCGATCGCCCAAGAAGTGCGCGCGCACTGGCCGCAGATAACCGAGGCGCACATCCTCGCGCTCCAGATCGTCCAGCAGCGCGTCGTGCTTTTCTCGGGCTTGGCTGCTTCCAACGCGCGAGCGGCCTCACATACCGCACCCAAACGGCGCTGGTACTCTGGCATCACGGTGAAGCACACGAGCTTGGAGGCTACGTTCCGCGCTTCGTCTGTGCGCCTATGCAGGACCTCCCGCGCTGACTCGATGTTTGCTATCTCCGTGGTGACTTCGCGGAGCTGCCGCGACAGATCGGCAATGCTGTCAGTAGGATCGTCACCAAGCAGCGCGGCCACGCCGGGCGAGATATGTTTCCCAAAAGCCGCCCTGCCCGCCTCGATCTTACCGCGCAGTTTCGAGCGCTCGCTGTTGAGCTTAGAGTCTCTCTGCTCCAATTCCACGCGTTTCGCGATCAGGTCGGCGTACGAGCTGTCGGCCTCCGCGAGGCTGGGGACGCGGAATTCGTCGGTGGTCTTCGTCTTCAACGGAGCCATTAGGCAACAACCTTTCCAAACAATGCATCAATGATACCGGCCACAGCGGCGACGTTGATGGTGACTGACTTGTGATGGCCATTGGATTGCCAGTGAGCGCAATGAGCGCCCGGCTGACTGAAGCGACTGACCGACCCATCAGGTTTGTGAATCGCGACGGCTCTACAATTGCAGGATACGGCAACCTGAGATTTTCGCGCCTCCGCGACGCCAGTGCGTGCGTCCTCGACCAAAATCGCAACAGCGATCGGCGCGTTGGGAATCGACTGCGGGGCCCCATCCAGGTTGACACTACCGGGTGTCATCGCGTGGTAGGCGCGGACCGCGTCAACAGCGGTGTGCAACTCGGTGTCAGAGGCGAGCGCAACAACGAGGTCGAGAACATTGTCCTCGTCTAGCTCAGGCGCAACGCCCGGTGCGCCGGAAGGCAAGATTCCGGCTTCCTGCAAACGCCTGGCGATTCCGGTGCTTCGCGAGCGCGGGAAATCAAGATGACGCTCGATCGCGTCGAGCACGTGATTCCAAGTGGCCATTGGGGCCGCTCTCCTTTCAGGATTGGAAATTGCGATTGGAGGGTTAAATAAAACGCCGCATGCAGCGGCTTCGCGGCTCAGGGCCGGGAAAAAGTGGCGACGCCGGGTGGTGGCCAGCGCGCCGAGTGCACGTCACGTCAGACCACAAATCGTGGTCTTCAAGGTGATACGTTCCCAACTATGGCGAAAACTGGATTTTAAGCCGCCAGCGCGATTTTCCTCCGGCGCGGCCTGTTCCTGCGAATGTCGGGCTCATTATCATTGGCCACCTGCGTCAGGAATCGCTTGGCGTCGATTGCCCGGATCATGGCGTCCTCAACGGCACCGAATTGCATGAGCCGAATGCCGCTTGTCGCCGGGGCGGTGCGGCCCGCAAGAAATTCAGCGCCCTCCGCAACTGCATGCGACCACCTGGAGTACGGTGCGCCCACGTCCTGCTGCCAATCCAGTAGCTCTGGCCTGGCGGGCTTGCCGGGCTTGTTGGGGGTGGCCGCCTGTTTGGTGCGGCGCTTGCCTTTGCTCTGGCGATATTGCTCGGCAGTTGAATGCCATCGCCCGTCCAAACCAAACCACTTGGACATATCCGCATTAAACGTCGCCCTCGCCGCCGCATCCAATTGCCAGCCATGGGCCGGCCCCATACCGGGGAAGCGGCGGTGTAGAATGCGGTTCAGCTCGCCAGGGCGCGGGCGGACCTCGGTAACATGGTCGGCTGCTATGGGTTGGTCGTTGTCGTTTGCGTGTTGCATTGGTTGTCTCTCGTGACGAGCGTACCTGACCGCTTCTGCGGTCTTGTGCGTCGGCATCTGCGTGCCGATCGAATAATCAAACAATCAAAAAAAGTTATACGTAACTCGGCCACTGGTTCGGGCGGCTCGCGGGATCCAAGGGATTTGCTATATCCCCGCCCCATGTTTTGGTTTTCATTTTGCACTCGGAGATGTTTTCCTGGGGGCGCGGGTCCCTATGTGAACGGCGGGAGAGATCAGCTAGACCCCGCCGCCGTGCGCGGTGTGCGCGATGTGCGTGATTTTCACGTATGACTCTCTACACGCGCGCGCGAAGCGCCTATAATGGAAAAATCGCGCACATGTCGCACACGTAGCACCGACCATTGAAATCATTTCGTTTTCCCGTGCGCGATCCGTGCTCAATCGCGCACGCTAGGTTCTTTCTCGGCCTGCCTAAGCAGTTGCAGTCCGATATAGAGTTGTCCGCCGCGTACCCTTTGCCCCTTCTTGAAGCCACTCTTGGTCAGCGACTGGACAAATCCCTTCTGGCTTCCGGGGCGCTCGCCAGATGCTTCAGCATAATCGGTCCACGATTTGAACAGATCCGCGACGAAGTCTGAGATGCTACGATTGTCCGGCTCAACTCGGCAAGCATCCTTCAGCCACTGGCCGAACGTGTCTTGCTCGGCAAAATACGTTTCGGTCGCCTCAACAATAGATGCAGGTCGCACCAAACCATTGCGCTGCCAGTCCCGGCACCCATCAACCATCCACCGCAGAATGGCGGGCGCCTCACCGCGAAGCTTTGCTTCAAGTTCACGATCCGGCTTCGTCGGCTTTCGCGTGAACGGCACGATGTTGAATCGCCGCCGGGCTGCGGCGTCGACGCTATGCAGTGCTGGCTGGTGGTTTCCAACCACAAACAGTTTGAATTGCGGCTGGAACGTAAAGAAGTCCTGCCTCATAAAGCGCGCTGAAATCGCATCGCCGCCCGTCATCTGTTTTATTCGCGACTCGGCCCAAGCCCTGCCCTCCTCTGTCTCGCTGGCGCTGACTAGACGCGCACCGCGCAACATCGCCAAGTCTGTCGGGTGTCTGTCACTGCGGCTGGCAACGAACGTGTCCATTGACGCCGTAGTCGCATAATCGTGCAGAATATAGCTAGTGGTGTTGAGAAAAACCGATTTCCCATTACCGCCGTCGCCATGCACAAAGACAAGTGCATGTTCGCGCGTGTCGCCCGTAAGGCAGTAGCCGCACCACTGCTGCAGAAAGCGGATCATTTCACCGTCGCCGCCAGTCGCGTCTTGAAGAAATCGCAACCAAAGTGGACAGTCTGCCTGGGCAGACGGCGCGGTGGACGTTAGTTTGGTAATGCCATCTGCAGGGTCGGCAGCGCGCATTTTCCCTGTACGCAGATCAACGGTGCCGTCTGGCGTTCCGAGCAGAAACGGGTCGCGGTCCCAAGCCTCGATCGTGACGGCGAAGGTTGGGTCATTGCGAGCGAACCCCTCGACTCCTGAAGCGAATGAACGCTTTCGTATAGTCGCGAGCGCCTTCGGAGACAGGCCCTGTGACATATCGCGGGCCATCACCCTAACATGGTGAGCCGCAAGGCCGACTTCGTTCCTGCGCCAGTACGAACCATCCCATTCAAACCACGCGCCAGTGGAGTGGCAGAAGCGCAGCGTGTCTCGATAGGTGCTCGCGAATATATACGCAACACTATCCTCGGTTACCGAAGTGCCGGGATTAGATGCGGGTTTGTTGTCGTTGGCTGCGACAGGCTCCTCATCGCGGGCTTCAACGGTTGAATTGGACGCGTCGGTTTTAATTGCATTTTGCATTCAGCAATCGCCCTTCAGGACAAAGTTGATGTTGATCGACGCGCTGCGGCACGCCTGGCGGGTTGAGTAAGAAGACGAGCAACGCTGACTGGCTTGGTGTCATCGCCGCCGCCAACTCGTTTACGCAGCCACTCGGCGGCCTCTGACGCGGACATGCTGAGGCTGACTGAAACCATGTTGATCGGCGAGTAGCCGGCGTTTCCAGCCGAATAATCGACAATACCACTGGGCTGGATATTCAGCGCGCGGCCTCGCTTCTTCACCTTCGAGTTGATCGAGGGGCGGAAGGATGCAACAGCGTGGAAGCCGCCCTGGTACTTGCGCAGATCTTCGAGTCCAAGCTCCGGCACCCATGCATCGAGGCTAGCCAACGCGCGGCGTTGATGTGTCAGCCCACGGGTGGTCACTATCGACTACCACCGGGCCGCGGTCACTGGCTTTGCTGGCTGGCTTAATCAGCGTCCCGCGCTCGGCGAAGTACGCCTCCGCCCGAGCCAACAATTCGTCGATCGCCTCTGGTGTGATTTCCGGAAGCTCGGCCAACGGTGTTTCGGCCGGCGAACCGTTGAACCATTCGTAAGGTCGGCCCGTATCGGGATGCGTTCCGAACGCCACGAATTGCGTGCGTTCACCAAACGCCTCGACCTGACACTTGGCGCCGTTGATCAGGTAGGCGCCTGTTGCGCGCTTCTCGCGAGGCTCGGTGGCGCGGAATGCGAACAGGGTCTTCGGTGCCTTGCCCATCCGATACGGCGCTCTGTCCGACCCCGGCAACTCCATCACCATCGCGCGGATAGCGTCGGCAGTCTCAGCGTCCGGCGTGTCGACATCAAGCCCCACAAGTTCGCCGCAGAGCAGACCCGTATTTGTGGCGTCCGGATAGTTGCGAGCGATGCCTTCCATTTGCGCAGCGGACCACCGCGAGCGCTGCCAGTTACCCATGACAGCGGCTTTGCCACTACACGCGACGGGACGGTATCCGTAAGCAATAAGGCTGCGACGAAGGTGGATAATGCGCTTAAGCGTGGCCCGCATGTTGGCAATCGCCCTCTAAAACGAGAGATGAAATTGATTCGACCATCGCGGGCGAAAGCGCAGCCCCGCGCGCGTAAGCTCGATGCGATCCATCGGCCGCACGCACAATGCGCACGCCGAACAACTTCACCCCTTCGCAGACTTCGACGTCCGCAAGGGCAACGTCAGCACCGAGCGGCGAATGAGTGGCGAGGATTTTCATATTCCGGGTCTCCCTCGATCAGAAGCTTAGTCAGTTGCCGGTCGACCTGAACCGGATCGTAATACAGGTTGAACGAGCCGGGGATCTTGACCGGCTCTCTGAAGTTGTGGTGGAAATTGAGTTGTGGCTGCACACAATTCCTCCGTTCGTAGTGTGTGATGAGTAGTGAGATTTTTCGGGCGTGACACTAAAGGTCGCGCTGCAGATATTTGGCGGGCGACGCGGGGCTGTTGTTCACGCAGCTACCTTGGACTTGCCGTTATCGTTTGCGCCGCGGGCAGCAAGCCGCCGCCGCGCGCGTGTCATCACGTCATCCTTCGACTGCATAGCGGCAAGCTCCCGCTCCAGGCGTTCGACGTAGGGCGCGAAGCCCGGCCGGTCGTGCAGCACCATCACCTCGGCGATGAGAGAGCTGGCCTCGCAAATTCGGACAGTAGCTTGAGTGGATTTTCTGCCTGACAGCGGCGAGGATTCTTGCTGCGAATCAGGAGCGAAGATGACGAAGAAGAGCCGCCGGACGCATTCTCCGGCATTCAAGGCGAAGGTTGCTTTGGCTGCGGTCAAAGGAGACAAGACACTGGCGGAGCTGGCGCAACTGTTTGATGTTCATCCGAACCAGATCACGATCTGGAAAAACCAGCTCCTGGAAGGCGCCGCCGGCGTGTTTGGGCATGACAAGACATCGGCCGAGACGCCGGTCGATTTGAAGGCGTTACATGCCAAGATCGGCGAGCTGGCGTTGGAAAACGATTTTTTGTCCGGCGCGCTCACCAAGGCGGGCCTGCTGAGCGCAAAGCGATGATCGACCGCGGTCATGATCTTTCTATCGTGCGCCAGGCGAAGGTCCTGAAGCTGGCTCGCAGCACGGTCTACTATGAACCTCGGCCAGTTTCGGCCGAGGACCTTGCCTTGATGCGTCGGCTCGATGAGCTGCATCTCGATTATCCCTTCGCGGGAGCGCGTATGCTGCGATCGTTGCTGCGGCGGGAGGGCGTATACGCCGGTCGCCGCCACATCGCGACGCTGATGAAGCGCATGGGGATCGAGGCGGTCTATCGTCGCCCGAACACGAGCAAGCCGGCTCCGGGTCACAAGATCTACCCGTACCTGTTGCGCGGATTGAAGATCGAGCGGCCCGACCATGCGTGGGCAATGGACATCACCTACATTCCGATGCGGCGTGGCTTCGTCTATCTCGCGGCGGTCGTCGATGTGTTCAGCCGACGGGTCCTGGCCCATCGCGTCTCGATCACAATGGAGGCGGCCTTCTGCGTCCAAGCGGTCCAGGAGGCGTTGGCGAAGCACGGCAGACCCGAGATTTTCAACACGGATCAGGGCAGCCAGTTCACCAGCCTCGAGTTCACCGATGTGCTGCTGGACGCGAAGATCGCCATCAGCATGGACGGCAAGGGCGCCTGGCGCGACAACGTGTTTGTCGAGCGGCTCTGGCGCACGGTCAAATACGAAGAAGTTTATCTCCGCGCCTACGACAGCGTGTCCGAGGCGCGAGCGTCAATTGCCAAGTATCTGGCCTTCTACAATCAGGGACGCCCTCACTCGAGCCTTGACGGGCGCACGCCCGACGAGGCTTACTTCGGCACGCAAGCTATGGTGATGGCCGCATGACCGTCGCCGACGATTTTGTCGTCGCTCTGGTCGGGCTACGCCCTCCCGACGCAACGACAAAATCGTAAAGCCCCGCGTTCAGCATAACCCGGCAGGAATCCACTTAAATCCAGCGCGGCGCTGTCCAAACAACCGGGGCCAGCTCTGAGGTCGAGGGCCGCGTCAAGGCGATCAGCGGTAACCGCAGACGCATTTAAAGTGGTCATGGGTGTGGGAATTTTCGGTTAGCGTTGCCGCTGAGCGGCTGCATTACCTCGGCTATGAGCCGATGACGGACAAGGTGTCCGTCAGGCAGTCACGGGCGCGCCCTCGAATCGCGCAACGTCGCCATGAGTGGTACATAGCAGAACGGGACCTCAACCGCAATACGAAAAGTCAAATCAAGTTTTGTTACAAGTTGTATAGTTATGGGTTTGCGCTCTACCGCCCCTCATCGACTCGTTAGTTTCGGTAGCCGAGTCGGCTACCGACCCAAAAAGTAGATACACCGCGTAGATACACGTCGAAACGGCAAGATTTTAACATATTGAAATATAATAGGAAATCTCATCATTACCTGTGGTTACATTCCGCTAGGGAGCGCCATTTAAAGAAAATAATACAATAAAATCAGCTAGATAGCCCCAGAGGGCCATTCATATTACACACCTGTTTGCACATCATTGGCATGATGACCGCAATGCTCTTTCTGTCGTCAGCGCCGCGAAGCGGCGGAATGCCGCCATTAAAAGCAGCCGATCTCCGAGTTGGGGCAGTCGCTCTCGAAATGGAGGATGGGGAGAAGCGGTAGTGGCACGTCAAGCTGCATTGCCGCCAACTCTGCCGCCGCGCCTAATCGATCGTGAGGCCTCCGCAGCATATGCCTCGGTTAGCCCGAACACGTTTGACCTTCTCGTGACGGCGGGAAGCATGCCCAAGCCGCGGGTCATTCCGGGTACGAGACGACTGGCTTGGGACGTTCGCGAACTCGAGCGCGATCGACGCTCTGCCTCACCACGGGGAAGAGCACGCGACCGGCGTTGACGCCGATGTTGGTTGGGAGAGGTAGGCCATGCCTCGCAAACTGCCACCAAACGTCGAGCGCAACGTCGTCAAGGGGCATGCGTATCTGTCGTTTCGGATCGGAAAGGCTTGGCATCTGCCACAGTACGGGGACGCCTCAACACCTGCCGGCGCGACGCGGTTCAACCGCAAGGTTCGGCAGCAACAGAGATATGCCAAACAGCGCGCCGAGCGCCTGGCCGCGATGACGCCCCGACAGCGAGCGACGCACGACGCCTGGCACCGAGCCCGTCGCCCGGGCCTATGGGAGGCTATTTGGTTTTTTCTGAGATGAAGTGTCGACTATGCCTGTTCGGCCGAATGGTGGGATTGTCCCAACGACAGCCGCCGAATTAGAAGCGATGTTGGTTGGGGATCCTATCCGATGACGCGAAGACGCTCTTCGACGTCATTGTGTTCGACGGGTCAAATCCTGCGGCCTCGGTTACGCGAAAGTCTCGTAAGAAGGCTCGCAAATGAACCGTGGCTCGCTTCGCAATCGTCAGGCCGTCGCGTGGGCAATACTTCTTGCCGGCCTCGGGCTGTTCGTCGCGCTCTATCCTCCTTGGTAAGGGCCTTTGGGGAGGCCCTGCAAACGCCCGTTGATGTGGCCGAGGAAGCTGTCACATTACTTTGACGTACAGGTGCCAATTTTGTAGGCGCTGGGATTTCGGAGCCCAGACCGGAATACGCGGCGAACGCTGCCAAGCGAATATATTCCGCTTGTGCAGCGTTCAGGATCCTCTCAATTTCGGGAGTTCGGCGTGTTTGATGCTGAAATGACTGCGCTGCTCAGGGCGGTGCTCGACGAAGTTTGCGAAAATATTCCTGTAAGCGAAACGGGCGCCAGAGCGTACGTTGCTTCGAAGCTGCTCGATGCTGCGGCACATGGACAGCTCTCAACCGACGCGTTGAAAGCGGCGGGTCGCAAGGCCTTGAACCCACCAACGATGTGGCGCTGATTATCCGCTCCACATCACTCGATCACATCGTATTCGAAGGCGACGCCCTCCGGGTCGTTCTCCTCGAACCATCGTTCCGCGGCGTCCACCGTCGCGAAGACTTGATGTGATCGACGTCGCCGACCTGCTTGGCGGTGTTCACATAGACGCCCACCGTTGTGTTCCTTTTCAAAACTCGAGCCGGCGCTGTCCGTATCTAACCCAGTGTCCGAACCTGATTTAAGGGCCTAACATGGTAGAAGGCAAGCCAGCGGGGAAAGGCGATCCCACGTCCCGCGCGGGCAACAGGAAGGCTGAGCCATTGATCAACATTGCTGAGTGCCGCGAGCAGGCTAACCACTACAAGAGACTTTCTGGCGTGAGCGGCATTTCCAAGGATCGCGCCGCCGCCCTGAAAAACATCGCCCGAAGTTTCGTGGGTTTGGCTGGCCAGCTGGATAGACTGGCTTCCCGTGCGAGGAACGAGCAGAGGTAAGCAGCCTCAGCTGATGGCCTTAGTTACCAAGGTCGGCGGTTCTTTTTTTTGACCTTGGGAAATTTACGGTGGGCGCCGGTTCACGCTGGTGGGCCTAGCACTCCCGGCGCTCAAATCCGCAATTGGATCGGCAACCGGGAGCATTGGGGCTGGAATTGCCATGCCCAGCCATGTCGGCCCTCCAAGTGACAATACGTAGAAAACCGAAGTCCGGTAGTTGTCCGGACTCCATTTTCGGAACGGGGTGTTCTACTGAAGGAACACCGGCGCGATTTGAGCACTAATTTTTTTGTTATTCCGGGAATGCCGCAGTGGGGCTGGAACCACGCTGCGGCTTTTCCCATTCGGGGCGTACTGGTCCCAGCTGCGTTCCGTCGGGCAAACACTAACCTTTGACCCCTGCGGTAGCCTGCATCATAACTGTCACATGAAGAAAGGCGACGTGACGTGCCCTGATTGTTCGGCGGGATCTCGCCGGATCGAACTTGAATCCCGCAAGGGCAACGCCGGGCACTACAAGTGCCTGATCTGTGAGCGCGTCCTAGAGGTCTTCGACGGCTCCCGGGAGATTGCTTATCGGCTCGCCGTACAGCCGTCCGACTTGCATCCTGTGAGAGAGTAAGGCCGCCTCAGTTGGCGGCGCCTTATTGGTCCCTCTTCAGCTTGCGCCGGCCCCAGTGAGGCTCTTTGCCCTTCGGGTTAAACTCCGGGACGTGGTGGCGGTTCAATGCCCGCATGACCCCGATGCTGGCAAACATACTCGGGCCTCCACCTTCATCGCGGCTTGCCATTCCGATGCGGCGTGCTCTTTCTTCGGCGACGCGGCGATGTACTCGCCGGCGTCGAGCTGCGTCACCAGTATGCGATCGCCGATCGTGATCGGATCCTCGAAACGCCGACCCCAGCCTCGTTCCGTCATTCCTTCCGCTTCAGCTCAGGTCTCGCGGCAGCAATGGCGCGTTCAACCTCGTCGGCCAGAACTGTCAGATGCTCGGCCAGCCTTGTGAACATCTCGCTTCTTGGGTTCAGTAGCAAGATCGCGGATCAAGGCGCACTCGGCAGCATCCGTGCGGAGCTTTTCTAACTGAGCCTGCATGTCCTTCATTGCGACCGGTTCCGTTCCCGATGAGGAACTATACCGCTTTGGGCACAAGTGGACAGAACTGATTGCCGGTTTTTCCTATGCTCGTCACCACCTGGCGACCCCATTACCGCCAAGGTCACCTCCAACGGCCCCGGCCTCCACACTTCAAAAGCCCCCATGGCCGGGGCCGTTTTTAAGGTGGCTACCGATAGCCCATGTCGCCGATCGGCCCTTTTGCGTTCCAGTTGAAATCCGGTCGTACGTCTGCGCCGCGCCCGGCGCAGGCGGTGCAGACGAAGCGCGGCTCGACATCTGACAGCCGAACATCGTCGGGCCAGCGATCGGTGCCGAGCGCAACGTGACGGCCGCAGGGGCAATACATGAGGACGCCGCGCAAGCCCATCTCGCGCATCTCGCCAAAGGTGATCTTGATTGGCCGACCCTCGGCGTGCGTGGGCGTGTGGCGGCGGGCAGGGTGAGGCATGCCGAGATCCAACCGCTGCGCGGGCGACAGTCAAATTATCGATTACTGGTGGCTCGGACCGCGCGCGAGCTACTGCGCGTCGTGGGTGTGGAAAAGCGCTCACTGCGATCGACAGCGGTTTTGCGCCCGCCGGCCGAGGCGGTGAACGACGAGAGCGCGGGGCTTCGGTCCCGCGCCCAGATCAGCGGAAAATGGTTGTTCCTATATTGAAGGGCTGACGGATCCGCAGGGCTCATGGGTTAGGAGCACGTGCCCGTGCCAACATTCACGGTGCGTTTGGGCGAAGCCAATCAAGGCCAGGATAATCAAAGCCACTGCGACGCATCCGGCTACAACGTTCTGCATCATGGCTGCCACTCCAGGTAAACTGTGACTGGCTTACTCGGCCAGGCTCCGCCTCGCTGCCGCGCACCGCGCTGGGCGCCCGGTCACCGAGTGATCACCGCGGACGGTGACCGGGCGGACAAGCTATCTGGCGGGCCTTCTCAAAGCGGCGTGAGAATCTGCCAGATGACCACCAGCACCACGACCACCATCATGACGTAGATAATCCTACGGCCGGTCTGGTTTATTTGGCTCATCGGATCACCCTGCACGGTTTGCCCTTCTTGCGCAGTGGCCCGCCATCTGGTGTCGGCCCTCCGAGGTGCAAGGCCCACATGATGCCACCCCCCAGCTTGCGCCCGTCTACCTCGATCGGATCATCCTCGAACGGGCGCCCCAGCCTTGATCGGTCATTGCCACGGGCTGACACCGCCTGCGCTATCTGGCGAAACCGGAGTCTAGAAGCTTCAGAGTCGAAATCGGCCACTTGCCGTCGTGGCCACCGATCGAGATCCGGAGCCCGTGCACCTCGTCAAGGAAGACGTGATCAACCGTCCCCGCCTTACCGTCGGTCAGGATAGCCCCCCTGCCGATTAGCTCCGTCTCGGCAGCATGAAGTTCTCGAAGGATGTTCGTCGCTCGTTTGGTCCAGTCATCGGACATGGTCATGCCCTACGCGGCTGGCGGATTAGTGAAGATCAGTCAGAGCGGCAGATGCATTGAGGCCATCGGCGCTTCGCGCGAATCAGTGCCGCCAACCGTCCTTGTCGAGCTCGACCCTGAAACCTTCCGGCAGCCGCGGCGTCTCGCCTTCGGTCACGACTTGCAGCGCGGCTTACTTCGGTGGGCGCAAATCGCCTTGAAGCCACCGGCCATTGGAATGCATGGAATCTTCATGCGCTGCGAATGTCGTAAGTGCGTGATTGCAGACAGCGCAGCGAAACCTGTGCAAGTCCACGCTTAGGCTTGCTGACTGCGAATGTCGAGTTCGGCCGCGTCGATCAACGCTTTGGCGGCGGCAAATTGCCCAATTAGCGTGTCGAGAACGGCGGCTTGGGCTTGGATGGTGGCGATGTTGGCAGCGATTGTTGCCATGATGGAGCATTTCGTTTTTTGCTAGGTGGGATCGTAGTCGGTCGCAGCGAAGCCGCCGAACGACGGCCACGGTGCTGCGGGTTCAGGCGCGGGCATGATCGGCTTGTAAGCCGGCTTCGGCAGCGGCGGTGGTGGTGACGGCGGCGCAGGTGGTGCGGCTGGCGCTGGCTGCTCTACACGCGAAGGGAGAGGAGCAGACGCGACCTTCACGATCGGCGGAGCCGGAAGCGCTGGAAGAGATGCTGCGCGAGCCTTGGCGCGATCGATGCGCTCTCCCAGTCCTTCCAACAGGCTAAACTCAACCCGCTCCTGGAACGCATTGACGCGAACATGCTTGCCGATCAGCTCCAGGCGGCGCAGTCGATCACTCAACCTGATCTTCTTGACGTGACCGACTTGCCTACGCTCCTCGCCCGCCCCTTCGTATAGCGCGTCGATCTCGACACCGGCAACGAGGCCTTGCCGCCAAATTTCCGGCCAAGCGTCTATGGGCTTGAGGTCGCCGCGCTCGTCGTACAGGTCAGCAAGGTCGGCTTCAGCTTCATCGGCTAGCGGCGACGATGACGAGCAGGGCCCGTGAGTGCCTCGGGCAAACGAACAGCTCTCAGCTAGCGATCGGGCTTTGCGCGCCCCTCAGAATGTCTTGCTTTCGGCAGAACAGGGCGCAACATCTGGCTTGCCATATTCACTGTCCGGACGGCGCCCGCTGGATTCATTGTACGTTACGTACAGAAGCGGCGCGTTACGAACCCAATTGACCCTTCAGGGCTGTCCCTAGAGAAAGGACATCAAATCACAGCGCTCCGCGGAGTCAGCTATGCTCCACCGCAGGCACGCGGTTAAGGAGGAGAGGATTTGATTTCGAATGAGATTCTGCCGATGATCAGCGAAACGCTCGCCGCCATGCGAACCCACCGTAACCGCATCCACCGCTATCGCCGTTTGCTTGAAACAGAGGTCGCGGGGCTTGACCGCCAGTATGTCGAAAGACGTCTGTCCGAGGAGCGATGTGCTCTCGACGCGCTAGTCTCGGCTATTTTTCCCTTGGTTTTCAAGTTCCCAAAGGCATCTACGCCTCCTAGGGAGATCGAAAGCAGTGGCGTACCAGAGCCCGGAGCCACTCAGGGTGAAGCCCGCTCTGCGTTAGAGGGTTCGCGGCGCGAGGCAAAATCAGGAGGCGCGTTCAAGAGAGCCTGCCGTGATCAAATTCAGCACAAAAATGGGAAAGTTCGCCGGATTTGTGCAGGCAGGACTGCGAAGATCAGCGGCTTCTTCCTATGACTAGTTAGATTTTCACTTTTGCATCGATCGCGCAGCTCGAATGCCGGCGAAGAAGCGCTGAATTCGAACGGGCAAACGCAGCGAGCGCTTATTCATCGCGCGCCCGAAAGGTCCGTAGCCTACGGACTCAGTCTGAAACTCTAGAAATTAGCTCTACTTTGGCAGATTTTGCGATTGAGCGGCGGGACCGGATTCACAAATCAGTTTTTCAATGATTCATAGGTGGTCGGCTTTTGGAGGGCCGACCATGGTGGGCACGACGTCGGATTGGGAAGATGAGCTTGGACGCTGGCTGAAGCCATTCCTGGATTGTTTAGGTCACAAGGCGCGGCGGCGAATGTGCCCGCTCTATGTTTCGGGGCTGATTGGACCGGGCGATCGTAAAAGCGTCCAGCCGATGGCATCGCGACTGGCGCCGGGCGACTATGATCAGTTGCACCATTTCATCGCTGACGGCGTCTGGGACGCGGCGCCGTTGGAATCAGAACTGCTCATTCACGCCGACCGGCTCGTCGGTGGCAAGGATGCGGTGTTGGTCATCGACGACACCGCGATGCCGAAGAAGGGCAATCGCTCGGTTGGTGTCGCGCCGCAATATGCATCTACCCTTGGCAAGACGGCCAATTGCCAAACGTTGGTGTCGCTGACGCTTGCGCGGGGTGAAGTGCCGGTGATGGTGGCATTGCGTCTCTTCGTTCCCGAGAGTTGGACGAGCGATCCGGCGCGTTTGAAGCGTGCCGGTGTTCCAGTTGAGCAGCGCGTAGCGCGAACCAAGCCAGAGATCGCGCTGGCCGAGATTGATCGCGTGATGGCAGCCGGTGTTCGCTTCGGCTGTGTACTGGCAGATGCCGGATACGGTCTCAGCGCGCCGTTCCGTCAGGGTCTCACGGCCCGCGGGCTGGTTTGGGCAGTCGGTATCCTGGGGCGTCAGAAAGTATATCCGGCGGGGGTGAAGCTGATCTTTCCAATAGCTGGTCGGGGGCGCCCCCGTCAGCGGCACATTCCGGATCTGTTGTCGATGCCGTCGGAAGACATGCTTGCTGACGCCAAGTGGAAAAATGTGAGTTGGCGGCTGGGGACCAAAGGCAGACTGCAAGCACGCTTTGCCGCCGTTCGCGTGCGGATCGCCGACGGGCCTCCACAACGGATCAAGGATAAGGGTCAACAGCATCTTCCCGGCGAAGAGGCGTGGCTGATCGGCGAACACCGCAGTTCGGGGGAGAAGAAGTATTATCTGGCAAATCTGCCAGCCGAGATGGACCTCCGACAGTTGGCTGCAACCGTCAAGGCACGATGGATCTGCGAGCAAGCGCATCAGCAACTAAAAGAGGAGCTCGGTCTTGATCACTTCGAGGGGCGGTCCTGGCACGGGCTTCACCGTCACGCCCTCATGACGATGATTGCTTACGCCTTCTTGCAACACCGCCGCATCGCCAAAGCGGGACGGAAAAAAAAGAATCAACGGGCCGCCACCTCAGCCAAGCCTGCCGGCCGTGCGCAACGCCATCGTCGATCTCATTCTTCGGCTACCTCGTCAGCGGTGTCCGCACTGCAGAAGACAGATCAACGAAGCGCAACGGCGTGAATAGATCTGCCAAAGTAGTGTTAGTGCGAAACATATCTCAAATGGGACTGTCCACTTTGACGCACGCAGCTATAAGTTGAGACATGGGACGATGGCGTTTTCAGCATTAGTAATGCGAACCATTTTTTGAACTGTTGCTATGCTTGAGGGTGACGAGAGAACGGGGGCAGGTCCGAAAGGAGCTTTGTTTTGCCCGAGTGAATTGCGCATCGCTCGTGGGGAACGGCCCAGTATGATTGGTACGCTTGATCTATTGGGCCGGCCTGCGATTTTGATCGATCAGAATGGCTTCGTGGCGGCTGTCAACGACAACGCGTCGAAGCTTTTCGATGACGATCTATCGGTGAAGGGACGGCGTCTGTTTGCAGCGGATGCTCAGTCACGACTGAGGCTGGACCGACTGATCACTCAGGTCCGCTTTTTGTCTGGCAAACCGGGCCGTAGCACCTTGCAAACAGTTGTCACCCGGAGTCAGCGCCGGCCGATTGTCATTGATGCCATCGTTCAGGACTGGGAAAGTGCAGGCGATCCCCTCCTCCCGGACATGGGCGCCCTTCTGATCCTGACTGATCTGAATGAAATACCTCGCGTCTCGCAGAGCTCTGTCATGGAGATCTTTGGATTGACTCCCGCGCAGGCTCGTCTCGCATCGCTGCTGGTGGAGGGAAAGTCGCTGGAAGAAATTGCATTTTATATGAACATTTCGTCGGGGACAGCGCGAAACCATCTGAAAGCTGTCTTTTTGCGAACCGGGACCAGGCGGCAAGCTGAGCTAGTCTCGCTATTGTCCCGGCTTCTATAACCCCGCCCATCCAAACTGGCCGGCCGGCTGCATTCTTCTCGCTGTGCAGGTCAACGTTTCCTGGTTTTCGATGACGGAAAGCTGACCAAGACTTAGCCAACAAGCCTACCTTGTCCATTGTGTGATGCCCGCGATACCTCGGCCTGGGCATTCGCTATGGCGGCGGTCAATTCCTCGCATTTCTGAGATTGTCTCAATGTTCCCCAAGCCGAAATCCGTCTTGTTGCCCAACACCTATGCCTTCGAATCCGAGCCGATGGTGAAGGCCACGGGTTTTCGCGAATACGACGCGCGCTGGTTGTTCCAGAAGGAAATCAACCTGATGGGGATCCAGGCGCTCGGCATGGGGCTGGGCGCGCTGATTGCGGAGCTCGGCGTCAAGCAGGAGATCGTCACCGGCCATGATTTCCGCGGCTATTCGGCCTCGATCAAATATGCGCTGATTTCCGGCCTGATGGCTGCGGGCTGCAAGGTGCACGACATCGGGCTCGCGGTGACGCCGATGGCCTATTTCGCGCAGTTCGACCTCGACGTGCCCTGCTGCGCCATGGTCACGGCCTCGCACAACGACAATGGCTGGACCGGCGTGAAGATGGGCGCCAACCGCCCGCTGACCTTCGTCCCCGACGAGATGACGCGGCTGAAGGAAATCGTGCTCAACGCCGAATTCAAGAACAAGGCCGGCGGCTCCTACCAGTTCCACGAGAACTATCCGGCGCGCTACATCGCCGACCTCACCAGCCGTCCGAAGCTGACCCGCAAGCTCAAGGTCGTCGCGGCCCGCGGCAATGGCACGGCCGGCGCGTTCGCGCCGCAGGTGCTGGAGGCGATCGGCTGCGAGGTGATCCCGCTCGACACCGAGCTCGACCACACCTTCCCGAAATACAATCCGAATCCGGAAGACATGGAGATGCTGCACGCGATCCGCGATGCGGTGCTGCATCACAAGGCCGATGTCGGTCTCGGCTTCGACGGTGACGGCGATCGCTGCGGCGTCGTCGACAACACCGGCGAGGAAATCTTCGCCGACAAGGTCGGCGTGATGCTCGCCCGCGACATGTCGGCGATCCACAAGGACGCGCAGTTCATCGTCGACGTGAAGTCGACCGGCCTGTTCGTCACCGATCCCGTGCTGCAGAAGCAGGGCGCCAAGGTCGCTTATTGGAAGACCGGCCATTCCTACATGAAGCGCCGCACCCACGAGACGGGTGCGCTCGCGGGCTTCGAGAAGTCCGGCCACTTCTTCTTCAACAAGCCGTATGGGCGCGGCTATGACGACAGCCTGGTGTCGGCGCTCGCGATCTGCGACATGCTCGACCGCGCGCCGGGCAAGTCGATGGCCGATTTGAAGAACGCGCTGCCGAAAACCTGGTCGTCGCCGACCATGTCGCCGCATTGCGCCGACGAGACCAAGTACGGCGTCATCGACCAGGTGGTGAAGCATTTTGAAGGCTTGCAGGCCAAGCGCGCCAGGATCGGCGGCCAGGCGATCCGCGATCTCGTCACCGTCAACGGCGGACGCGTCACGGTCGAGGACGGCAGCTGGGGCCTGGTGCGCGCGTCCTCGAACAAGCCCGAGCTCGTCGTCGTGGTCGAGAGCCCGGTCTCCGAGCAGCGCATGCACGACATGTTCGAGATGGTGAACAGCGTGCTGCGCACGCATGCCGCGGTTGGGGAATACAATCAGAGGATCCAAGGTGGCCTTGCTGGGCCGATCCGGCAGGCGAGGACCGATACCGAATTTGACTAATTAAGCTCGTCCAAGTTTCCGTAATCTATTTGGAGCAAGCCGTGACAACCAATCTTGTTTCTTCAGGCACGACCACGCTCAGTTCAAACTCCTCCAACAACTATCTCGTCTATGGTTCTGGCGCGCTTGTAATTGCTGCCAGCGTCATGCTTCCGGGACAATCCCTAGCGGGGATGACACCGCCCCAGTCGCTGTATCCAACCGTTCGCGCCAGAAGGGTGGAGCAGATGAGAGCGTTTCGGGCAAGATTCATCGAATAGCCGCGAAAAACGGCGTGCGTCCTTGGCATTAATCCCTCCTGGGCTCTTCGACCCGTAATCCGCGCGCCCCTCCTCTTCCAGGGGCCGTAGTACTGAAAGGCTAATCGCCATTTTTTGGTCTCAAGCGCCCTTTCACGCTGAAGTTGGGTAAGATTGAGTTACCCCGAAAATCGGTAGCAGAAAAGGAATTGCGGATTAGAAGAAAGGCAAGGCGGGCAGCTAGGCCTTAACTTGGATAGGTGGGAGGCTTTCATCCCGATGATTCAGTTATACTTCTAGTTCGCTCAGGCCGCCTGAACTGTCGTCAAAAACCTGTCGACTTCGATCCTCAGTTGCGCGCCGTTGGCGGACAGCATTTAGGCGGACAACCAAGCTGACCTGAAGCTCAGTCGGTTTCTGTTGCCCTGTCGCAAAATTACCTCGTGTAGGATCACACGCTCGGTCACAAAAACGGATTTTCCCCGTTCTACCCATTTCAATCGAAAAGACTGCTTCTCGGGTCGTTCGGGAGGCTTTTTCATGATCGGGTTGGGTTGGCGATTGGTTCACTGTCATTTGGAATCATAGCAGTTTACCCGAAACATGAAGTTAGAAGAGCTTGCGCTTCTCGTGCCTCCAGCGAGCCTAGGTACCGAGCAAATGGCGGCAGGGTCTTAACCGGCCCGGAGGGCGGATGTCTTTTGATGGCCCTTTCGAGGCCGAATTGGCGGGTTGAAGCAGCGCAAGCAAATGAAAGGCAAACTTGCCAAACTTTTTTGGCTCCAGCCTCGCCCATTTTTGCGCTTGCCAAATTGGAAGATCCAGAAGCAGCGCAAGCAAATGGCGTGCGCCATTCAAGACAAAAATTGGTCAATTGGTCACCGGCAACTTACCCTAGGGTTTCGACCGTGCCTGTGGAATTTCGAGACCTGCGCTGGGCGATCGTCGCGTCCAAGCACCGAAGCCTCCGCCAAGCGGCAGAGGCGCTCAGAATCAAGCAACCCACTCTTAGTCGCGGCCTGCGCAATCTCGAATACAGGTTGGGCGTCACTCTGTTTAAGCGTACCAATGGCGGCACACGACCTACCGTTGAAGGGCAGGAATTCCTCGAAGCTGCCCGGCGTTTCGTTGATGAGACGGAAGCAATCACGGTTCGTGGCAAGAACCGCTCGCGTGGTGAGAGCGGCCGATTGACCATCGGCATCCACACTTCCCTGTCAGCCGGCAATCTCCGGGCCACTCTCATCGAGCACCGGCACCGCTTCCCCGATGTCGACAGACAACTGGTTGACGGAGCGAGCGACCATCTGATTTCGGATCTCGCCAGCTCCGCGATTGACGTCGCCTTTGTGGCCGGCCTCAGTCCAAGGTGGAGCGACAGGTCATTGTTGCTCTGGAGCGAGCGTGTCGTTGCCGCCCTCCCCGCGAACCATCCGCTGACAGGTCGTGACGTAATTCACTGGGGCGAACTGAGGCACGAATCGCTTTTGATGTCGCAGCGAGGCCCGGGACCGGAATTCCTGAAGCTCCTTGACAGCAAATTGGGGTCTTCCGATCCTTGCCCGCTGGTTCGCCATGATGTGGTGCTCGACCGTCTTCTCTCCTTGGTCGGCGTGGACTGGGGCATTCTACTGGTATTGGAAAGTGCGACGGGCGCAGTCTATCCGGGTGTCACCTTCCGCGAGGTGCATGATGCCGAGGGGCCGACGCGGCTGAGCTTGCGCGCTTATTGGCGGCAGGACAACGCTAATCCATCGCTGCGTCCGTTGCTCGACCTGCTTCGGGAGCGCTATCCTGATATTTCCGCTGCCCCAGATGCGAGCTGAACAGCATTTCGTCGGGCCTTCGCAAAGGCGCGGTCGGTTGCGATAAAGCGCCCAACCATTGGCGATCAACTTGGCAGCCTTGGTCGGCGTCGTCGCGCCGCCGCTACGCGTCAGAATCGGCATAGCTTTGAGATCCCTGAAGACTGCAGCATCTGTTCGAGCATCGGCATCGGGGTGTCACGATCACCCCTGGGGGGCGGCATTTCCTGGACGAGGTGCGTCGCGGTGTCGAACATTCGCCGGTGCTTGCTGTGATCGCTCACAGTCCCGGCAGGCTGAACCTTGGCTGCCGCCGACTCGCGCCCCTAATCGCTGAACCTAGCGCTCGTCGACGGCCGAAGCACCCACGGGAAAGCGAACCAGACCCATGCGATGATCTGAAGGACAAGATTGAGGAAAAAGGCTATCTGGTACGCGATCTCCGGATAATGCCCCGCCTGAGGCGTCCAATGTTCAAGGACGACGCCAGTGGCATATTGCAGGACAAACGCTCCACCGATATGGAACACGTTCAGCGCAGCATTGGCCCGTCCGGCAAGCTCTTTCGGGAAATAACTAGCCAGGATCGCATAGCTAAGCACCGTAGCTGCGCCGACGGCGGCCACAGCGGCCCACAGGACGTATGATGACAACGGCCATCGCAGGATAATCGCGAATTGCACGGCAATGAACATAAGGCCGACGACCGCGAGGAGCGCCTCTGTTCCAATGCCATAGCGACGCAGCCGATCAGCCAGAACGCCTAGCAGGAGCGCACCCAGGCTGAGCGCGACGGTCATGACAAGCAAATGTTGCACCAAAGCAGCGCGATCAAGTCCCTCGACGTCAGTGAACCACTGCGCTGCCCAAAGTCCCTGCAGCGCCCAGGCGGTGCCGACGGAAGTCGCTGATAGCGGCGCCAGACGCCAGAAATGCGGATCGGTATAAATCTTCTTCAAGCTGGCCACGGCTGTTCCACGCAGGACCGGCGTTGCCGATGCACTCTCCGGCACCAAGAGATAGATCATCGAGATAGATCATCGCCGAACAGCCGGCCGTGAAGACAGCTAACAATGCGAAGAGCGTCCTCCACCCAACCCAAGCCAGCAACCACTGCGCCGGCGAGGTCGTGGTGACTGCTCCCAATGCACCGAGCATGACCATCAGGCCGTTGAGAAACGGAAGACGGTCCTTCGGAAACCAGAGAACGAGGGCTTTCAATCCGGCGGTCAGGCTCGCGGCGACGCCGAGACCGAGTAGCGCCCGGCCTAGAAGCAGCATGAGCAAATTGTCTGACGTAGCAAACAATGCGGCGCCGACCGCAGCAGCAACCAGCAGCACGCTCTGGATCAGCCGCGGACCATATCGATCCAGAAGGATGCCGACGGGTATCTGCGCTACCGCGAAGGTGAGAAAATAGACCGAAGTCAGCAAGCCAAGATCACCAGCGTCGAGCCCCAATTCCGATGTCAGGGGAGCGGCGATCAAAGCGTTGATTGTCCTGAAGAGGTACGAGAGGTAATAACCGACAGCAAAAGGTAGAAACACCCGCATGACAAGTGCGGAGACACCCATCACGTCTGCAACTGATCGTCGCGGCACGTAGGTGCGGCTTGGGCTAGGCGGCCGCGAATAAGGCGTGGTTTCAGCGCCGTTAGATCTCTCGCTGTAGCGGGATGTTGGTCCGGTCTGGAAAGGTTCGAATGCTGCCGCCCTCCCGCACGGCAGCATTCGGCTCTGACCCGCCATCAACCGTGTCGGACAGACGACGGTCTGGTTCTGAAGACCTGCAATTCGTGCGGCGATCCGCGCTTGCCGCAAGGTGGCTCGCCCAGCGGTTCTTATTCGTCACGAGGCGCCGGTTCATCGTCTCCCGGAGGAGGGATGTCCCCCGCTCAACACGACGTCCTACTTGCGCAGCGAACTCATCGAAGCGTTCTGAGCCCACCACAGTCGCCATATGCTGCTCTGCCGCCGATAACGAGGGCGTAACAGCCAAGTGAAAGCGCGCGTGAAGGGCGACGGCCTCATTCACCATCTTGAGATCGGCACCGAGACGCCCGATCTGATCGTTCAACTCAGTGAGGCGGCCTGCCACGATCGCGAAATGTTCAGCAGCGTTATCGGATTCGAGAAAGCTATCGAGCGCGGCTTCAATAAGTTCTGACTTTGTGACTCCCGTGCGTGTAGCCGCGGCGGTCAACCGCGTTGACATGGATTCGCTGAGATGAACGCCGGTCCGGGATTTCATGAGAGGACTCACTGTGAAGCGCCTGGAGTGTTGCAGTAACGGGCCACTGCCTTCGTGCGTGTATCGCACGTCATCTCAAGTTTCAGATCGGATTCAGCCTCAATTTCCGGATGCCCGCGGCGCCAGCTCCCACGCTCGACGGCGGCTAGAAAGCTGTCGAGCTGAGCATTGAATGCTGTCGGCTCTTCCAGATTGATGGTGTGGCCGGTGTTGGGACAGATCCAAAGACCGGCGTTGGGAAGCACTGCTTTCAGCATCAGGTTAGTCTCAAGGCAGGGCGCGTCTTCATCGCCCAGGGCCAGCAATACCGGTGTTCGCATCGTTGAGAACTGATCGGCCAGATCATGCAATGGCGGTCGCACCCCCTGACAGCGCGCCATCGTATTCGACATACCTAGCGGTGAGTGGTGACGCAGGCGTTCCTGGAACTCTTCCCAGCTCCGTGTGTCCTTGTATTTGAGTTGAATACGAGTCTGACCATGCGCCATTCTCCGGGCCATCGCGTCCATCCCGCGCTCGATGAAAGCCCGCGCGAGAATGGAGGTTTCTCTCGACCAGGCGTCCTGCTGGGAAGGAGCCGATCCGGATCCCACACCGGCCGCGACAATCGCGCTGGCTCTCTTCGGATAGCGTAATCCGAACTGCAAGGCGGCATATCCGCACATGCTCAATCCGACCAGGTGTGCGTGTTCGACAGCGAGGCCACGCATGACGGCGGCGATGTCGTTCACAGCGAGCTCCCAGCCATATAGCGTCGGATCGTCAGGAACGTCGCTGGGGGCATATCCGCGAGCGTTGAAAGTGATGCAGCGATAGGCACGAGAAAAGTAGCGAACCTGGGTTTTCCATCCGCGGCTATCTGAGCCGAACTCGTGCAGGAAAATGATCGGATGACCTTCCCCGGCTTCCTCAAAATAAAGCTTCACACCCGTGGCATCGATATATGGCATCTGACTTCCTGTTCACCTGAACGCGTCTACGTGAGCAAAATGCTGGTCTATGACCGGATTTGACTTGATGGGCTTTCGTCCCGGCCGTTTCTGCAAGGCAACGCTGAACGATCGTCCCCTTATCAATTTGTTGCCGCGCGTTTCACCTTTGAAAACCCCTTGTCTGTTGCCATGAATCTTTGGATCATCGGAGCGATGAGCTTGGCGGGATCGGGTGCCGGCTGTCCGCTCTCGCGCGCGATCGCCTCGGCATAGGCGAGGAGATTGCGATGGACGGCAGCCGGCAACTCGACGGCGATCTTCACCGGCTTATCGTCGAGGATGGTTCCGAGCTTCAGCTTGCTCATCGGCTTGCCTCCTGGCGGTAGGGAGCCAACACCAAATCCCGCGTAACGATGACCCGCACCGGGAAACCTGGCCGGATGGTCAGCGTCGGCTGGATGTTGAGCTGGCGCTGCACGATCTGCTGGCCGGTCTGGCTGATGCTGTTGGACGCGCCGCTACGGATCGCTTGAACGAGGTTGTTCTCATTCTGGCTCGTGCCCGCCTCGCCTCCGACGCTGAGCATGGTCGAGAGGACGGCAGCCTTGAACAGCATGCCCCAGTGGTTGTCGACCTCATCCTCGAGACCGGCATAACCACCGGTGTCGGCGCCGGGCTGGCGCTCTAGCACGATCGAGTTGCCATCCGGCATGATGATGCGGGTCCAGACCAGGAGGATGCGGGACTGGCCGAACGCGACGGAGCTATCGTACTGACCTATCAGTTTGGCACCCTGCGGGATCAGAAGATATTTGCCAGACGGACTGTCCCAGACCGCCTCGGTCACCTGTGCGGTGACTTGGCCGGGCAGATCGGAACGAATGCCCGTGATGAGCGCAGCCGGAATCACGGTGCCCGCCTGCACGACGTAAGGTGAGGCCTTGGCTTCGAGCCGTTCCGGACTGACCGTGCGCTTGTCTGTCGGAGCAGTGAGGAAGGCCGTCTTGCGGTCCTGCATGTTCTGGGCAGATCCGGCATCGACGGGCGGTGTCGCGGCCGGAGTGGCCGTGGCGCCAGCGGAGGCATTCGGGATGAGTTGGCCGACGCTCTGCGGTTGCTGAGCAGTTTGGGCAAAGAGGCGGCTGACCCGCGCCGCCTCGATTTCCTGGCCCCTGCGCTGCGTCTCGGGATCTGACGTCGCCGCCATCGTGTTCGGTGCAGCGCCGGTGTTGAGGATCGGCTTGCCGAGATCGCCGGGCAGCGGCGGCCCGAGCGGCGGTGCTTGACGCGGCAGGCCGGTATAGTCTTTCGGCAACCCGGCCAGACCCTCGGCCGAAGGCCGGTTCTGGGTGCTGAGCAGTTCTTGGCCGCTCTGCGCCTTGTTGCCGGTCTGGAGCGCGTAGCCGAGCGCGCCCGCGACCGCGAGGGCAGACAGCGCGCCGAGGCCGACAAGGACCTTGCGCGAGAGCCGTGTGACACGGGGCCGCTCGCCTCGGAGCCGCAGGTCCGGCGGCGCGACGGGCGGAATGTCGCCCTGACGTTCGTCTTCGCTGTCTATCGCCATGCGCGCGGCCTTCCGTCGGTGCGGACGATGCGCACGCGCCGCTCACTATCCTTGTCGCCAAGACGCAATTCGGCGGCGGCGAACAAGCGGTCGACGATGTAGTAGTTACGGTTTGCTCGGTAGTTCACCAGTTCGGAGCCGCCGGCTGGACCTATCACGAACAGCGGCGGCATTTCACCCTGGGCGATACCGCTTGGGAACTCGATGTAGACCTTGTTGCCGTCATCAAAGGCGCGCAGCGGACGCCAGGCCGGGTCGTCGCCCTCAATAGAGTAGCGGAAGTTGATCGAGGCGAGATCGACGCCAGCCGCAATTGGCGCCGCAGTTTCAGCGGCCGCATTCTGCCGCCGAAGCGCAATCAGCTGGTCCTCGGGATACTGCCAGGAGACCGAGGCCATATAGGTCTTTTCCGTCGAGCACAGCTCGAGGAGATAGGTCCGCCGATCGGTGTTGATCACGAGATTGGTGACCAAATCCGGCCGCGTCGGCTTGACGAGGATATGAATCTTCTTGGTCGCGCCCGCGCCGCTCTCGGTATCGCCGATGATCCAGCGCACAGTGTCACCGGCGGCAACCGGACCGGAGCCGACGAGTTGCTCACCCTCCTGGAGGGCGACATCTGTGATCTGGCCGGGCGCCGTGTAGACCTGGTAGAGGGCTCCGCCGGAGAACGGATAGACCTGTACTGCGTTGATGAAACCATTGCGGACCGGCTGCACCCGTGCCGCGGCGTTGGCCTGTTTGACGCGAACCTTTGGATCGGCGGCTTCCGGGACGCGTTTGCCGGCGGCGAGCGGCTTCAACTGCCCGGGCAGTGGCAGCGGCTGGGGCAACTCCACGATTTTGACGGGCGGCGCCGGGTCGACGGTGAGCGTCGCAGGCTCCGCAGTGTCGTAGCTGATGTCGGGTGGGATGAAATTGTGCGCGCAGCCGCCAAGGGCTGAGACGGATATCAGCAAAGCCGTCAAAGCGGATTTACGGAAAGACGTATCGCCGTCCTTCCGGTTTTGATGAACGATGGAAAAACGCGAAGCCGGACCGCCGGCTTTTGCGAAAATCGGCGGGGTCATTGTCCCAGCTCCTTTGACCAGTTGATGGCGTTGACGTAGATGCCGAGTGGATTCTTGCGCAGCCGATCGGCGTCGGTGGGCGGCTGAATCGCGATGGTGAGGATCGCGGTCCAACGCGTGGTGCCGGCGAGCGCCCCGTCCTGAAAGCGGTGCTCAACCCAGGCCACGCGAAAACTGTCGGGCGAGGCGCGGATGACGCTGGAGACGTCGATCGCGACCTGCTGCTTGCCGAGATTGGCGAAGGGGTCGTTGGCGCGGGCGTAGTCGTTCAGCGCCGCCGCGCCCGCCGTGGTTGTGAAATCATAGGCCTGCAGCCAGTTGTGCCGCACGATGATCGGGTCGGCCGGAAGCGAGCGAACGATCTGAATGAAGTGGGCGAGATACCAGGCGATCTGTGGGTCGTTCGGCCTGTAGTCGGCGGTAGCGGGCGCCATGACTTGCGCTTCGCCGAGCTTGTCGACCTGCACCACCCAGGGAACGACAGTGCCGTGCGTGGATTGCCAGACGAGTCCACCGGCAAGGCCGCAGGACAGCATCAGCGAACCGAAGGCCATCAGCCGCCAGTTCCTGGCCTGCACCCGGGCGGATCCAATGCGCTCATCCCAAACTTGCGCTGCGCGCTGGTAGGGGGTTTCTGGTTCGGGCGTGCGGCCGTAACGAACCGACGATCGCCGGAAGACTGACATTCGTTATTCTCCTCCCGAGAGGTCGACGGAGTGGCCGCCGCCATGGCTGTCGCCGGATTTGAGGGCTTGCGCGGTGGTCTGAGCGCCGTGAATGACGGTCTGATTGCGCTTGACGCGTTGGGCCCAGGCGGGCGGACCGCTCTCGCTCGGCACTTGAGATGCGGCTCCATCGTTTGCGGCCGCGCCGCTCCGAATGGTCCCCATCGTCGAGGAGCCACCCGTGTTGGCGACGCCGGCACGGGCGCCAGAAGTGAAGCTCTCCGTCATTGTCCCTGCCGCTTGCGCAGCGGCGCGTCTGACGGGAGCTGCCGCGTGACTAGCCGCCGCACGGCCTGCACCGCCGAGACCGGACGCGACGCCGCCGGCGCCGGACCGACCGGCTGATGCGAGGCTGTAGGCGGAGGACATGCCGCCCGCCATCGCCGCACCGCCGCGCGCGGCAGCCGCAGCACCAGAGCTGGCTGCCATCGCTCCCCTTCCGGCCAAACCGAGCGCCGCGCCGCCGACCATCGCTGTACCGGCAACAGCCAGACCCGTGCCGACGGTAGCGCCCGCACCAAGCTGCGGCGCGCCGGAAACAAGCCCGGTCGCGATGCCGGGCCCGAAGATGCCGAGGCCCAGCATAGCGAGCGCCGCGAGCACGACAGAGAGCGCCTGCTCGATCGTCGGCTGGCCGCCGGCATAGGCGGTGGTGAACTGCGAAAAGAGCCCGGTGCCGATGCCGACGATGACGGCGAGCACCATGACCTTCACGCCGGAGGCAACGACATTGCCCAGCACCTTCTCCGCGAGAAAGGCGGTCTTGTTGAAGAGCGCGAACGGAATGAGGATGAAGCCGGCGAGCGTCGTCAGCTTGAACTCGATCAGCGTGACGAAGAGCTGCACCGCCAGAATGAAGAAGGCGATCAGCACCAGCAGCCAGGACACCATCAGCACGGCAATTTGTACAAAGTTGGAAAAGAAGCTGGTGAAGCCCATCATTTGGCTTGCGGAGTCGAGCAACGGCTGCCCGGCGTCGAGGCCGACCTGCGCAAGCCGGCCGGGCCGCAGGAAGTCCGCCGTCGAGATCGACGAGCCGCCGGCCTTCAGGCCGAGGCCTGCGAAGCTGTTGAAGATGATGCCTGAGAGCTTGGTGAAGTTAGTGATGATGAAGGCAAAGAAGCCGATGTAGAGGGTCTTCTTCACCAGTCGCTGGAGAATGTCTTCGTCTGCGCCCCAAGCCCAGAACAGGCCCGCGAGCGTGATGTCGATGACGATCAACGTCGACGACAAATACGTGACCTCGCCCTTGATCAGGCCGAAACCCGAATCAATGTAGGTCGTGAAAGTATTGAGAAAGGTGTCGATGACGCCGACGTTGTTCACGGCTTCTCTCCCTTTGGAACAGCCGTCATCGGCTGAGTGGCCGGCGCGGCTTGCGGCAGACGTGGCCGCGCCGGCCTGCCGAAGAAGCGCGCGCGGTTCTCCTTCCAAACCGCCTGGCAGTGCGGATCTTCGGCATCCTGGGGTCCAAGCTCGGCGCAGCGGAGCAGCTCGGCCGAGAGGTCATCGGGAGCGGAGACAGAGGGGGCGTCGGATACCGGCCGCTCGGCTGGACGCCGATGGATGACGTGCAGCGCGGCGAGGAAAATCACGAACACGACGATCATCGCGCCTGCGCGAAAGATATCCGAGCGCTCCATGATCGGTGCCTCAGTTGCCGCTGAACATGGTGACGTTGCCCGGCTGATAGCCGCTGCGTGTCGAGAAGATTTTGTATTGCTGCTGGCCCTGCGACTCGGTCGCCGTTACGCGCGCCTGCTCCAGCGCATCCGCCCGTCCCTTCGCGGCGAGCACCGCGACGAGATCGGATAGCTGCTGGGATTGCAGCGCGAGGAGTTGGTTGCCGGCTTGAGCGGCTTGCAAAGCGCCACTTGCCGACTGACTGGCGGTAACCAGCGTACTCATTGCGCTGGAGTTGGTCGAGATATTGCCGACGACGCCGGCCTGCACCTTCAGCGAGTCTTCGAAAGCGCCCACCGAGTTCTGCCAACGACTTTGAGCCGCGGCAAACATTGTTGCATTGGAGCCCGTCGCCGCCGCCGTGCCGTAGGTGCTGGAATACATCGTCTGGACGCGCTCGACGTTGAAGGCGATGTTCTGGGCCTGGCTCAGCAGTGACTGGGTCTTGGCAATCGATGACTGAAGCTGGGTCAGCGTCGACAACGGCAGGTTGGCGAGGTTCTTTCCCTGATTCACCAGGCTTTGGGCCTGATTGGTCAGCATCTGGATCTGATTGTTGATCTGCTGCAGCTCGCGCGCCGCGGTCAGCACGTTCTGGCTGAAGTTGGTGGGGTCGTAGACGATCCACTGCGCAAGGACCGAGGTCGTCGAAAGCGGCGAGATCGAAAAGGCGAGCGAGAGAGCCGTCGCAGCGGCCAAGCCAGCGCGCCGCACTTCGAGAGCGGTCATGATTGCACCTCCAGGTTTGTCAGGTCAGGGATGAGATCGGCGGCCCACAGCAGTTCGTGATCGGCGAGCCAGGCGGCCGTGAAGTCGTCACGGCCGTGCTCGGCAAGCAGCCGTTCGATTGCGGCATGGTCGGTCTTGGAGGAGGCGGCGCAGAAGGCGAGCGCAACTGGCCCAAGGCCGAGCTCGAACAGCCGATTGCCGCGACGAGACTGGCAATAGTAGTCGCGCTTCGGCGTCGCCCGCGCGATGATCTCGATCTGGCGGTCGTTCAAGCCGAACCGCTGGTAGATGGCGGTGATCTGCGGTTCGATCGCGCGCTCGTTCGGCAGGAATATCCGCGTCGGGCAGCTCTCGACGATCGCTGGCGCGATGTTGCTGCCATCGATGTCGGAAAGCGATTGAGTGGCGAAGACGACGGAAGCGTTCTTCTTCCGCAGGGTCTTCAACCATTCCCTGAGCTGTTGCGCGAAGGCTGGATCGTCGAGGACGAGCCACCCCTCGTCGATGATGAGGAGGGTCGGCCGGCCGTCGAGCCGGCCCTCGATGCGATGGAAGAGGTAGGTGAGGACGGCAGGCGCCGCGCCTGCGCCGATCAAGCCCTCGGTCTCGAACGCCTGCACCGACGCAAAGCCGAGCTGCTCGGCCTCCGCGTCGAGCAAACGGCCGGAGGAGCCGCCGACGCAATAAGGTTGCAGCGCCTGCTTGAGTGCGGTCGATTGCAACAGAACCGTCAAACCGGTGATCGTGCGTTCCTCGGCCGGTGAGGACGCCAGTGACGTCAATGCCGACCAGACGTGCTCCTTCACGGTCGGATCGATGGTGACGCCCTCCTTGGCGAGGATTGCCGTCACCCATTCGGCCGCCCAGGCGCGCTCGGCCGCATCGCCGATACGTGCGAGGGGTTGAAGGGAGACTGAATCTTCGGCGCTGTTGGACAGACTTCCGCCGAGGTCGTGCCAGTCGCCGCCCATGGCAAGGGCCGCCGTGCGGATCGAGCCACCAAAATCGAAGGCGAAGATCTGGCTTTTCCGGTAGCGCCGGAACTGGATCGCCATCAGCGCCAGCAGCACGGATTTGCCGGCGCCGGTCGGGCCGACGATCAGGGTGTGGCCGACGTCGCCGACATGCAGCGAAAACCGGAACGGCGTCGAGCCTTCGGTCTTACCGAAGAAGAGCGGGGAGCTGCGGAAATGCTCATCCCGATCTGACCCGGCCCAGACCGCTGAAAGCGGAATCAGGTGAGCGAGGTTCAGTGTCGAGAGCGGCGGTTGGCGAACGTTGGCGTAGGCGTGACCCGGCAGAGAGCCGAGCCAGGCTTCGAGCGCGTTCACCCCTTCCGGCATGCAGGTGAAGTCGCGCCCCTGGATCACCTTCTCGACGAGGCGAAGCTTCTCAGTGGCGAGACCGGGGTCCTCGTCCCAGACGGTGACGGTCGCGGTGATGTAGGCTTGACCGACGTCGTCGGTGCCCAGTTCCTGCAAGGCGAGATCGGCGTCAGTGGCCTTATTCGCCGCATCGCTATCGACCAGTGTCGAGGCCTCGTTGGTCATCACCTCCTTGACGATGGCTGCAATCGACTTGCGCTTGGCGAACCACTGCCGGCGGATCTTGGTCAAGAGTTTCACCGCCTCGGTCTTGTCGAGGAGGATCGCGCGGGTCGACCAGCGGTAAGGAAAGGCAAGCCGGTTCAGCTCGTCGAGGATTCCGGGATAGGTCGCGGTCGGAAAGCCGACCACCGTGAGTGTACGAAGATGATGGTTGCCGAGCCGCGGCTCGAGGCCACCGGCAAGCGGTTCGTCCGCGAGCAGCGCGTCGAGATGCATCGGCGTCTCGGGGACGCGCACGCGCTGTTGCCGGGTCGAGATCGTCGAATGCAGGTAGGTCAGCGTCTCGCCATCATCGAGCCACGCCACCTCAGGCATGAACCCTTCGACAAGTTGCAGGACGCGGTTGGTCCGATCAACAAAACCACGCAGCAGCTCGTGGGGATCGACGCCGCTCTGCGCGCGGCCCTCATAGAGCCAGCCTTCGATCCGCGAGGCGTCCTCAGCCGGCGGGAGCCAGACGAAGGTCAGGAAATAGCGGCTCTCGAAATGCGCGCCCGCCTCCTCGAAAGCGTCCCGCCGCTCCAAATCGACCAGCGCTGATGCGGCGTCAGGAAAAGTATTGTGCGGATAAGTCTGGGCGGCGATGCGCTGGGCCTCGACGAAGATCGCCCAACCTGAGCCGAGACGGCGGAGCGCGTTGTTGAGTCGGGCCGTTACGCCGACCAGTTCGGCAGGCGTCGCGCTGTCGAGATCCGGCCCGCGGAAGCGCGCCGTGCGCTGGAACGCGCCGTCCTTGTTGAGGACGACGCCCTTCTCGACCAAAGCGGCCCAGGGCAGGAAGTCGGCAAGACTGTGGGGCCGGTTGCGGTATTCGGCGAGGTTCAGCATGGAAGTCTCACACGCCGAGGTAAGAAGGATAGCGGAGGTGGCGTCGAACGACGTCCACGAACTGCGGGTCGCGCTTGGCCGCCCAGACCGCCGCGGCATGGCCCACGGCCCAAATCAGCGCGCCGGGGATCCAGAGGTGGAGGCCGAGCGCTATTGCCGCGGCCAACGTGCCGTTGGCGATCGCAACCGTGCGGGGCGCGCCGCCCATCAGGATTGCCTCGGTGAGCGCGCGATGAACCGGCGCGAAGAAGCCCGGCACGTCTAGATCGATGATGCCGGCCATCACACCAGCGCTCCGCCGGAGAAGCTGAAGAAGGTCAGGAAGAAGCTCGACGCGGCGAAGGCGATCGACAGACCGAAGACAATCTGGATCAGCCGGCGGAAGCCACCGGAACTATCGCCGAACGCAAGCGTCAGGCCGGTCACGGTGATGATGATGACCGACATGATCTTCGCGACCGGCCCTTGCACCGACTCCAGGATCTGATTGAGCGGCGTCTCCCACGGCATCGACGAGCCGGAGGCGTAGGCCGCGGGCGCGATTGCAATGGAGATGACGGCAATTGCGGCGAGGCCCGTGAAGCGGAGTCGCACGCGACGGATCGCGGGAGGAAACTGGATCATGAGGGGTCTCCGGGAAGTGAGGATGGGCCGCCCGCCGCGGCAGAGTTGACGCGGTAGTCGCCGGTGGCGGGATCGAGGCCGGCGACGAGAGCAAGTTCAGCGAGGCGGCGTTCGCTGCCGCGGCCGCGCAGAACCGCGACGAGATCGATGGTCTCGGCGATCAGCGCCTTGGGAACAGTGAGGACGGCTTCCTGGATGAGCTGCTCGAGGCGGCGAAGCGCGCCCAGAGCCGTGCCGGCGTGAATCGTTCCGATCCCACCGGGGTGGCCCGTGCCCCAGGCTTTGAGGAGCTCCAGGGCTTCGCTGCCCCGTACCTCGCCGATCGGAATCCGGTCGGGGCGTAGGCGGAGGGAAGACCGAACCAGATCCGACAGGGACGCCACGCCGTCCTTGGTGCGCAGCGCGACCAGATTCGGCGCGCGGCACTGCAGTTCACGCGTGTCCTCGATCAGGACCACGCGATCGGTGGTGCCGGCGATCTCCGCCAGCAGCGCGTTTGTCAGGGTGGTCTTGCCGGTCGACGTGCCGCCGGCGACCAGGATGTTCTTGCGGGCCGCGACGGCTTCGCGGAGCATGCCCGCCTGCCCGGCCGTCATGATGCCGGCCGCCGCGTAGTCATCCAGGGTGAAAACAGCCACCGCAGGCTTGCGGATCGCAAAGGCCGGCGCCGCAACGACAGGCGGGAGAAGCCCCTCGAACCTCTCCCCCGTCTCGGGAAGCTCGGCCGAGACGCGGGGCTTTTCGGCATGCACCTCAGCGCCGACATGGTGCGCGACCAGGCGCACGATCCGCTCGCCGTCGGCGGCGGACATCGTTCGTCCGCTATCCTCCAGCCCGCCGGACAGCCGGTCGACCCAGAGCCGACCATCGGGGTTGAGCATCACCTCGACGATCGAGGGGTCTTCCAGGAAGGTGGCGATCGCGGGACCAAGCGCGGTGCGCAGCATGCGCGCGCCACGCGAGAAGGCTTCCGAATGGAGTGAAGTGCCCGCCACGATCGTCCCCCGTCGAGTACCAATCGCGGCAAGCGATCAGCAACGGGGATGGATAGAAAAGGCAGGAAACGGGTTAGTTCAACAAGTATTCAGGCGTCGTAGGAAGCGGGCGTAGAGCGGCGAAAAAATACTTGCTGCGTCGAAGCATGCTGATCGACAGTAAGCGCGAATTTCCCTCCACCTTTTGCTTTTGAGTACTCTGATGCATGAGGTGTCCACCAAAATAGGTGGGCACCTTGTGATGGCAGACGATGATCAGAAATTGCGAGTGAGGCTTGTTGGCCGGAACGGTCGCCGGCGCTACGAGGCGGCATCGAAGGAGCGTCTTGTCGCGACCTGTCTTGAGCCTGGGGTTTCGGTATCGAGACTTGCGCTCGAACACGGGGTCAACGCGAACCTGCTTCGGAAGTGGATCAAGAAGCACACCGCGACCAGGTCTCTGCCGCCATCTTCACCATCGGCGTTCATCCGGGTTCAGCTTGAGGAGACCGCCGATCGAGCCCTGTCGCGACAAGACAGCGTGGCGACGGTTGATTTGCCGGCGACTTGCGATGAAGTGCGCGGGTCGGAACCCAAGGGGACTACAGCTTTTTGTTCTCTAGCTGTGGAATCTCAACAGGTCGTCCTTCGGGAGGCCGAGGCGGCTGATGGGTGGTTTGGCCTGCAGGCTGCCGTGCGGGCGATGCCAGTTGTAGTGATGAAGCCAGATTGGCAGGTTTTTGGCGCGCTGGTCTGAGGTGTCATAGGCGCGAGCGTAGGCCCATTCGCGCAGCACTGTCTGGATGAAGCGTTCGGCCTTGCCGTTTGTTTGCGGTCTGTAGGGTCTGGTGAAGATGTGCTTGAGGCCGAGCTTCCTGCACGCTCTGGCGAAGGCCTTGGCGCGGTAGCAGGAGCCGTTGTCGGTCATGATGCCGGTGACCTTCATGCCGAGGCTGCGGTAGTAAGTGACGGCCTCCTTGAGGAAGGCGATGGCGCTCTCCTTTTTCTGATCCCGCCGGATCTGGGAGAAGGCCAAGCGCGATGCATCGTCGATGGCCACGTGGACGAACTCGTGGCCGGCGCCGCGGCTTCGCCTTTCTGGCGATCGTGTGTGATGCGGTGGCCTGGTCTTACGAACCTGCCGAGCTTCTTGATGTCGATATGGATGAGCTCGCCGGGGTGCTCGCGCTCGTACCGGCGCACCGGCTCGGCGGGCTCCAGATCGCGTATCCGGCTTAATCCCAAGCGGCGAAGGATACGGCTGACGGTGGCCGGTGACACCTCGACCTCGGCAGCAATCTGCTTGCCGGTGTGGCGCTGCCGGCGCAACGTCTCGACGGCGGCGCACGTGGCCGGCGGGGTTTGGCTCGGCGATGAACGAGGTCGCGACGAGCGGTCGCGCAAACCATCCACGCCTTCTGCGCGGAACCGCTTGACCCATTTGGCCACGGTTTTCGGTGTCGTGTTGAACTGATTTGCCGCATCAGCCTGGCTCAGCCCGCCCTCGACCACGCCTCGCACCATCGCCTCTCGACCTTTGAGCGTCAAAGGCGCATTCTTGTGGACGTTCATCTGCCTTGGAACACTGAAGCTTCGCAACCTCAGCTTCCTCGGTTCAGACCAGATGGACAACCTCCTGAGAGACCAAATCTAGCCCAAGTGAGCGCGTCCCTGCCGAACGGCGTGAAGCTTGCGCTGGAATGCGGCGATGTGGATGCATGACGGCGATCATCGGAGCACTGGGCCATGTTCAGACTGGGCGGTGAGCTTCAGGTCTATCTGCACCGTGAGCCGATCGACTTCCGGGCTGGCATCAACAGCCTTGCGGTTCTGGTCCAGGAGACGATGGCGCTCGATCCGTTCGCTCTTGCGGTTTTTGCGTTCTGCAATCGCCGTTGCGACCGGATGAAGCTGCTGTTCTTCGATCGGTCCGGCTTTGTGCTGGTCCTGAAGCGGCTAACCGAGGACAAGTTCCGATGGCCGCGCCGCCAAGAGGCGGTCGTCACGCTGACGACCGAGCAATTGCACTCGATCCTTGACGGCATCGATATCGATGCGATGGTCCGCCATCCGGTGCGGCAATATCAGGTTGCCGGCTGAGCCCCAAAGCCGCCACGGCCTGAACAGCCCAGTATCGCCAGATACGAACGCCATCCGTCAAAAGCCCGCGCGTCAACGTGCGAGGAAAATCGTGCTTACGCTCAATCAACGCCCTTTGCGCGTTCTTTACTGCTTCACCTTTCGAGCCTAGTACCCGGAATCAGAGCTGAGTGATACGGCGGCCTTTGAAACGGCGTTGCCGGACCTTTTTCTTGGTCCAGACGAAGGGCTCGGCTCTGTCGTTGTATGCGTTGACGTAGGCATCGATGTGTTCCTGAAGCTGCTTGAGGCTCGTGAAGGAGGTGCCGCTGAGCGACTGCCCCTGCAAGATGGAAAACCATACTTCGACCTGATTGAGCCATGACGCACTTGTCGGCGTGAAATGAAATTGCACGTTGGGGTGGGCCTTGAGCCAGTCCTCGTTCTTTTTATGGGTGTTGAGGTTGTCGAGGATGACGTGAAGCTTGCGGTTCGGAAAAGTCGCGGTGACGCTGTTCATGAAATCGAGAAACTCGACGCGGCGCCGGCGTTTTGAATGGGTCGCGATGATCTTTCCGGTGGCGACTTCGAGCGCCGCAAACAATGTTGTGGTGCCATGCCGCTTGTAATCGTGGCTTTGGCCGGTTAAGGCGCGGCCATTGGGCAACTTCAGATAACCCTGCGCTCGCTCCAAAGCCTGGATCGAGGGCTTCTCGTCCACGCACAGCACAATGGCCTTCGCCGGCGGCGCGACATAGAGGCCGACAACATCGGCGGCTTTGGCCGTAAAGTTCGGGTCGTTGCTCTCGCACCAGGACTTGCGAGCCACCAGGTCAATCTTGTGGCTGCGCAGGAACCGCCAGACATATTGGACATCGACATCGCCCAGCGCCTCGGCCAGCAGGGGGCCGGTCCAGCGCGCAAACCCTTGCGGTGGCGGCTTATCCAGCAGCTTCAGAATCCGCTTGTCGGTCGTCTTCGTATAAATCGGCTGCTTGCCAGGCCGCGGCTTGTCTTGCAGCCCTTCAAGGCCATGGTCGGCATAGCGATGCCGCCAAAGGCTGACAATCCGCGGCTGGACCCCAACTTCCTTGGCGATCGACCGGGTGCTGCGCCCATCCGCCGCCAACAGAACTATCCGCGCCCGCTTCAAATCGCGCTGCAACGTCACCGGTGAGCGACAGCACGCCTCAAGCACCTTGCGATCTTTCCTCGAAAGGTGGACTTCTCTTGCTTCGGGTATCATCCCGACCTTGAATCACGACTCACGTTCCAAGAAAAGTGGGTACTAGCTCGATGAGTGGCCCGTTCTTTAATCGCGGGCACGGTATCAAGTGGCCGTTCCGTCATGGAGATTGCCAAGCTCCGAGGGGAGAACGACGAGCTCCTGAGGATGGTCCGCCTCGTCACCCTGAAGCTTAACGAGGCCCAAAAAGAGATGAGAGACGCCGGCGTGGCCGCACGCGAGGCGCGCGCAATCGCTCGCCGTTTCAGCCCCTGCGCTGTACTACAAACGCAAGATGCCGGAGCGCGACCATGCGCTCATGCGCTCCGGCGGCAGATCGAGGAATTCTTGCGCGACCCGCTCTCGGCAATGCGCTCCTTGCGCACGGCCGTCCCGCGATCTTCCGCCCCGACAACGGTGCCGAGTACAACGCGAAAGCCGCCCGCGCCTTCCTTGTGTCGCTCAATATCGCCATCTCCCGCTCGAAGAAAGACCGTCACTGGGAGAATGGGTACCGGGAGAGTTTCTACGACAAATTCAAGATCGACCTCGCGATTCCGGTCCGCTTCTCTTCCCTCGGCGAGTTTGTCGCTGAAATCTACAGACAGATTCACTACGACAACAATGATCGCATCCGACAGCGCACGGCGAGCGGCCGGTCGTGCTCGTGGGCATGCCGGGTGCCTGAAACTGGGCGTCTTACGAAACGGCTGCGGCACTCTTCGTCTAAGTCACTGACAAGGCGCAGTCGGTCAGATCGACCACGACGTCGCTCGTGGAGATGACACCTCTCCGATGAGTGATCGCTAGCACAGTCACATCCTCAGCTAGCGTGCGTATATGGTCCATAACGTCCCGTTCGGTTCGTTCGTCGAGCGCGGAGCTAGCCTCGTCGAGAAGAAGGATCGCCGGCTGTCCATAGAGCGCGCGGGCAATAGCAACGCGCTGTCGCTCCCCGCCGGAAAGCTTCAAGCCGCGTTCTCCAACGGTTGTTTCAAATCCTTCCGGTAGCGCCTCAATCAACGGGAGAATAGCGGCTTCTTTCGACGCATCGCGAAGGCGTACCTCGTCGCGGGGCCGTCCTAACAAAATGTTGTCAGCTAGCGGCTCATTGAGCAACATCACCTCCTGCGGCACGAGAGCAACTGCGGCATACCAATCCGCGCGATCGACGCTCGCTATATCCGTTCCATCGACGAGAATTCGGCCGTAGTCGGGCTCAATCGATTTCAGGGCGAGCTTAAAGATCGTGGACTTCCCCGATCCGGTTTCACCGACAAGAAAAGTAATCCCGCCGCGCCCGGCCTTAAACGAGACGTCGGTAACGCCGCGACCGTTGTCGTAGGCATAACCAATGCTCTCGAAAGAGAGCTGGTCAGCGGAGGGCTTGAAATCGTGAGCATGAGATGCTTGCCGCTCTTCTGGTGCGGCCCACAGTCTACCTAGAGGGATGAGGTCGGCTCGCGACCGCGCCACGTCAGAGATCGCCCTCGCGACCGTCTCAAAGGGCATATTGAGCTGAAGCAGAAGCGTATTGAATAGCACCATATCGCCAATGGTGATCGCGCCGGCGTGATATTCAGGTATAAGAAGGAGAAGCGTGACCGCAAATTGCAGCGCGACGGCAAGGCCGAGCACGGCGATGTAGGCCAGTCGTTGCAACACGTAGGCTCGCCAGTTATCACGCACCTCCCGCGCCCTTATCATAAAGCACTCGTTGATCCAGGAGTGACTGCCGAAATGGCGCAACGTGTCCATCGCGTTCATGACGTTGCCGACGAACCGAGCATTCTCCTGTCCGGCTTCGATCGCCGCATCCAGGAGCGCGCGTGCCTGACGCGTGGAACTCCAGGTCAATGCAATCGCGATTGCGGTCTTCTTCACCTCGGTCAATGTGGTGAAGCAGCGCTTGCGCCTGGCCTCGGTCTCGCCCGCGTTGCTCGACATCTATGCCGAGGACGGCATGTCGCTTGAGCAGTTGATGGCCTTCACCGTCACCGCGGATCATGGACGCCAGGAACAGGTCTGGCAGGCCATCTCCGGCTCCTGGCAGAAGGAGCCCTATCAGATCCGCCGCATGCTGACGGAGAAGACGGCGCGCGCCTCCGACCGGAGGGCCGTGTTTGTCGGCCTCGACGCCTACGAGGCGGCTGGCGGTGTGGTGCTGCGCGACCTGTTCCAGTCCGACGACGGCGGTTGGCTCGAGGACGTCGCTCTGCTCGACCGCCTGGTCGCCGAGAAGTTGAAGGCGGAGGCAGAAACGATCGCTGCCGAAGGTTGGAAGTGGATCGAGGTCGCGATCGACTTCCCCTACGGCCACACGCGTGGCTTGCGCGAGCTGGACAGCGTATCCGCCGGTCTCACCGCCGAAGAGCAGGCGACCATCGAGGCGCTCAAGGCCGAATTTGCCAGGCTGGAAGCCGAGCATGACGGCGCGGATGAGCTGCCCGACGAGGTTGACCAGCGACTTGGCGAAATCGAGACGGCTCTCGCCGTCTTTGACGATCGACCCATCAACTATCAGCTTGCCGACATCGCCCGCGCGGGTGTGTTCGTCGGCATCGACGCCGAAGGCACGCTCTTGGTTGATCGCGGTTACGTCCGCCCTGAGGACGAGCTACCCGTGGCCGAGCCAGAGCAGGGCAGCGATGGCGAACCCGCTGCCGCGACCTTCGACGGCGCCGAACCATCAGCGCCGGGAATCCAGCGCGCCGTCATCACCATCGGCGGGCAGCTCGCGGAGGCAGAGGATGAGGATGATGATGCGGTGAAGCCGCTCCCCGATCGCCTGCTGACCGAGCTCACGGCGGAGCGGACTTTGGCGCTGCGCGACAGGCTGGCGATCACGCCTTCGGTCGCCTTCCAGGCGGTGCTGCACAAATTCTGCCTCGACGTCTTCTCCCGCTATTCCTCCTACGGGACGGCGATGGAGGTCTCGGTGCGCAGCGTCAGCTTCCCGGTGCAAGCGCAAGGGCTGAAGGACACGCCAGCGGCCAAGGCGATCGACGCGCGCCACAAGACGTGGGAGGAGCGCCTGCCCAAGGAGAAGACCGAACTCTGGGATTGGCTGACCGGCCTCACCGGCGACGAGCAGGCGGCGCTCTTCGCGCACTGCGCCTCATTCGGCATCAACGCGCTCTACGAGAAGGGCGACCGCTACGGCGGCGGCATCACGCCGCACACCGTCGAGCACCGGATCACTGAGGCCGATCGCATCGCCCGGGCCGTCGACCTCGACATGGTGGAGTCCGGTTGGCGCCCGACCGTCGAGAACTATCTCGGCCGCGTCCCGAAGCTCCGCATCCTGGAAGCGGTGCGGGAGGGGGCCGGCGAGCGGGCCGCGCAGCTCATCGATCATCTGAAGAAGGGCGACATGGCCAAGGAGGCCGAGCGCCTCCTCGCCGAGGCCGGCTGGCTGCCCGAGCCCCTGCGGATGCCCGACGCCCAATTGGCGGCGGCTGTCGATGCTGCGGAGCCCGAGGGCGATGGCGAGGCGCTGCCGGAATTCCTCGCCGGCGACGACGAGGAAACTCCGGCCGATGAAGCAGACGAGTCGCGCATGATCGCGGCCGAATAGCTCGAGCACGCGGGGCGGCTTCGGCCGTCCCGCGTCTTTTCACTGCCATTCACACCAAAGCCTGGCGCGAGCCGGGCTTTTGCATTCTGGAGGCTATCGTGCCCTTCTTCACCATCGAGACGACCTATCATTTGCCGATCTATCGGCAGCGAACCTACGAAGCCGAAACGCTCGACCAAGCCTGCGATCTTGCGATCGCCGACGAGGGCTGGGACGACAACAGGTCGGACGTTGAAACGTCTGGCGATACCTATGTTACCGGTGCCTGGGAAGGCCGCGACGCTGCCTATAGCGGCCCACGCCTGGCGTTTCCCTCACGTTTCGGCGAGCAGGTCCAGCGCAAGGCCGGCCATTTCGAGTTGCTGCTCGGTCTGCTCAAAATACTCATCCACGTTCCGGAGGAAGGCTCAATGGATGTCGAGCTTTGGCGCCGGCGGGCAGACGCCGCCATCGCGAAGGCCGAGGCCATTCTCGCGGGCGAAAATGATCCGATCGAAGGAGCTGCGTCGTGACGAAATACGCCGTCACCGTCGTCGAAGGCGATGCGAGCTACCTCGCGGAAGCGGGCGCCGCTGACGAAGGCCAGGCGTAGCCGTCCTGGCAGTTCGGATACTGACGAACGCTTTGTACACGGCGCGCCGCCAACCCGGTGGGGCGCCGTTTCTCATGTCGGGCACCGCCTTGATGCTGAGAGGGAGAGGACGGCCGGGACGGGTTTGAGCCGGCGCGGTCAGAGAGAGCGCCGATCGGCTCGCCCATTCCCGCTCTCCTGAAGGCTTCCTCCATGAATGACCATTCCCCGATCGCGGCCGACCCGGCCGCTCCGATCTCGCCTGTTCGCGCTCCCGAGGGCGCCAGTATCATCATCGCTGCCGCGAGTCATCTCCTTCCGCATCTCGAGCGTGGCCGACGCATCGACGCCGCGCTTCTCCGCGCCGCAATGGAAGTGGCCTCCGGCGCATCCGATGCGACGGGCGCCTGGGACTGGAAGATGGCCTATGACACTTGTGAGGTCGCCACCGTCCTGTTCTTACGCAAATACGGAAAGGCGCTCTTCCGCAAAGCTGATTCTGCGGCTTCACGACTTTCCGCTTTGGAAAAGATCGCAAGGCTTCTGCCGACCCACACGCGCCGCTCTGCCGAGAGCGAAATCTTCCAGCAATTCTCGACCCCGATTCCGCTCGGCCTGGCTGCGCTGACTGCGGCCGCCATTACTGCGGCGGATCGCGTGCTGGAGCCGTCCGCCGGCACCGGGCTGCTCGCCATCCTCGCCGAGATTGCCGGCAGCGGGCTTGTGCTGAACGAACTGGCCAAGACCCGGGCCGTGTTACTTTCTTCTCTCTTTCCGGCCGTTTCCGTCACGCGCTTCGACGCGGCCCAAATCGACGACCACCTCGATCCCACGGTGGTCCCGAGTTTCGTGCTGATGAACCCGCCGTTCTCGGCGATGGCAAACGTTTCGGGCCGGATGGCCGACACCGCGTACCGTCACATCGCCTCGGCCCTGGCGCGTCTCGCCGATGGCGGCCGGCTGGTCACGATATCAGGCGCAAACGTCTCACCCGAAGCCTCAGCCTGGCATGACGCCTTCGCCCGACTGCAGGAACGCGGCCGCGTGGTGTTCACTGCGGCGATCGCCGGCGCGGTCTATGCCAAGCACGGCACCACGATCGAGACGCGTCTCACCGTCATCGACAAAGTGCCTGCCGCGGATCCGAGCGCGTTCCCGGCGTCGCCGGGAATGGCGCCCGACGTTGCGACACTGCTCCGCTGGATCGGCGAACACGTTCCACCTCGTCTGAGCGTCGCATCGACCGGTGTGCTTCCCGTGTCAGCCTCGCCGGCGCGTCGCACCGTGCGCGGCTATCTCGCGAGCGCCGCTGCACAGCCGGTTAAGGCGTCGGTCGCCGATCCCGAAGCCGTCGACCTCGCTTATGAGGCGACAGATTGGGCGCCGCCCGAGGGCGCGCGCCTCAGCGACGCCATCTACGAAGAATACCGGCTCCAATCGATCCGGATCCACGGTGCGCAGGCGCATCCGACCAAGCTGGTGCAGTCGGCCGCGATGGCCTCGGTCGCGCCGCCGAAGCCGAGCTATCGGCCACGGCTGCCGGCAAACCTCGTCAGCGATGGCATTCTGTCCGACGCCCAGCTTGAGACGGTCATCTATGCTGGCGAGGCGCATGGTAACTATCTCGCTGGCGCCTGGACGGTAGACGAGACCTTCGACCTCGTCGCGGCCGCCCGCGACGACGCACCGAACGCCGTCCGCTTCCGTCGCGGCTTCATGCTCGGTGACGGGACCGGCGCCGGCAAGGGTCGCCAGTCCGCCGGCATCATTCTCGACAACTGGCTCCAGGGCCGGTGCAAGGCGGTCTGGATCTCTAAGTCCGACAAGCTGCTCGAGGACGCGCAGCGCGACTGGTCGGCGCTCGGCATGGAGCGTCTGTTGGTCACGCCGCTCTCGCGCTTCCCTCAAGGGTACGACATCCGGTTGGCCGAGGGCGTCCTATTTTTAACCTACGCTGCGGTCCGACGACCGCGGCGAGAAGCTTTCGCGCGTCCGGCAGATTGTTCAATGGTTGGGCTCCGACTTCGACGGCGTCATCATTTTCGACGAGAGCCATGCCATGCAGAATGCCGGTGGCGGCAAGGGCGAGCGGGGCGATGTCGCGCCCTCGCAGCAGGGGCGTGCAGGCTTGCGTCTTCAGCATGCGCTGCCCAATGCCCGCGTCGTCTATGTCTCGGCGACCGGCGCCACCACCGTCCACAATCTCGCCTACGCCCAGCGCCTCGGGCTGTGGGGCGGCGAGGATTTTCCGTTCGCCACCCGCGCCGAGTTCGTCGAGGCGATCGAGGAGGGCGGGGTCGCTGCGATGGAGGTGCTCTCTCGCGATCTTCGTTCGCTCGGTCTCTACACCGCCCGCTCGCTTTCCTACGACGGCGTCGAGTATGAACTGGTCGAGCACCAGCTCTCCGACGAGCAGCGCCGGATCTATGATGCCTACGCCGCTGCCTTCAGCGTCATCCACAATCACCTCGACGCGGCAATGGAGGCCGCCAACATTACCGGTGAGAACGGCACGCTCAACCGCCAGGCGAAGTCGGCCGCGCGCTCGGCCTTCGAATCGGCCAAGCAGCGATTCTTCGGTCATCTGCTCACCAGCATGAAGACGCCGACCCTGGTCCGCTCCATCGAGCGGGACTTGGCCGAGGGCCATGCCGCGGTGATCCAGATCGTATCGACCGGCGAGGCGCTGATGGAGCGTCGGCTCGCCGAGATTCCACCTGAGGAATGGAACGACGTGCGCGTGGACATCACGCCCCGCGAATACGTGCTGGATTACCTCGCCCATTCCTTCCCGGTGCAGGCCTATGAGCCCTTCACCGACACCGAGGGCAATCTCTCGTCGCGGCCCGTCTTCCGCGACGGCCAGCCGGTCGAGAGCCGCGAGGCCGTCGCCCGCCGCAATGAGCTGATCGAGCGGCTCGCGTCGCTTCCGCCTGTTCCCGGCGCGCTCGACCAGATCGTGCAGCGCTTCGGCACGGACCTCGTGGCGGAAGTGACCGGCCGTTCGCGGCGCGTGGTGCGCAGATGTGACCGCCTTACCGTCGAGAACCGTGCAGCTTCCGCCAATCTCGCAGAGACCGCCGCCTTCATGGATGACCTGAAGCGCGTGCGTGTCTTCTCGGAGGCTGGCGGCACAGGCCGCAGCTACCATGCCGAACTCTCGGCGCGGAATCGCCGGCTTCGGGTCCATTATTTGCTCGAGCCGGGCTGGAAGGCCGATGCCGCGATCCAGGGTCTCGGCCGAACGAACCGCACCAACCAGGCGCAGCCGCCTCTATTCCGCCCCATTGCGACCGACGTGAAGGCGGAAAAGCGCTTCCTCTCGACCATCGCGCGCCGGCTCGACACGCTGGGTGCCATCACGCGCGGCCAGCGCCAGACCGGCGGCCAAGGCCTGTTTCGGCCTGAGGACAATCTCGAGAGCCACTACGCCCGCGATGCGCTGCGCCAGCTCTACCTGCTGCTCGTGCGCGGCAAGGTCGAAGGCTGCTCGCTCGAGATGTTCGAGGACGCCACGGGCCTGAAGCTCGTCGACGAAAACGGCATCAAGGACGAGCTACCGCCGATCACGACGTTCCTGAACCGGCTGCTCGCGCTCACGATAGGCCTGCAAGCTTTGCTGTTCACGGCCTTCGAGCAATTGCTGAACGCCAAGGTCGAAGGCGCCATTGCTAGCGGCGTCTACGACATTGGCCTGGAGACGCTACAGGCCGACAGCTTCGTCGTCACCGGTCGGCATCCGATCTACACGCACCCTGCGACCGGCGCGGAAACCCGGCTGCTCACGATCACCGAACGCCGGCGCAACCGTCCCATGACGCTGGATCAAGCGCTCGATTATCTCGCCGATGCTCGGGCGGTGCTGCTGGTCAACGAGCGCTCGGGTCGCGCCGCGGTGCAGATTCCGGCGCCGAGCTTCATGCTCGATGACGGCGAGATCGAAAGTCGGGTGCGGCTGATTCGTCCGATGGAGCACCATCATGCTTCGATGAAGATGATGGACGAGAGCCACTGGCAGCCTACGGATCGCGAGACATTCGCCGCGGCATGGAACGGCGAAGTCGTCGACGTTCCCGAGTTCGCTGAGAGCACGCTCCACATCGTCGCAGGTCTGCTGCTGCCGATCTGGAAGCGGTTGCCGAACGAGTCGACGCGCGTCTATCGGCTCCAGACCGATGCTGGCGAGCGCATCATCGGTCGCAGGGTCTCGCCAGCTTGGGCCGCGAGCGCTTGCATGACCGCGACCTGCAGCTTGACCCCGAACGAAGCCTTCTCGGCGCTGATGGAGGGGCGCACCGTCCTTGAGCTCGCCGAGGATCTGCAGCTCCGTCGTGTCCGCGTGATGGGCGCCCATCGCTTCGAACTGTCCGGCTTTACAGATGTGATGCGTGACCGGTTGCGCGCATACGGCCTCTTCAGCGAAATCATCTCGTGGAAGCTGCGCATGTTCGTGCCATCAGATGCGACCGGCGCCGCCGTGTTGGCAAAGGTGCTCGACCACTATCCGATCGTGCGCATCGGCGAGCGGGAGGCCGCCTGATGGCCCGCGACAACGCCTCCGAACTGGCCCGCCGTCTTGCGCGTGACGCCGAGGCCGTGTGCCGCCATTACCTGTCCAACGGGCGGCGCCAGGGCCGATATTGGACGGTGGGCGACGTCCGCAATACGCCCGGCCGGTCGATGTTCGTCCGGCTCAGCGGACCGGAATCCGGACCCGGCGCCGCTGGGCATTGGCGAGATGCTGCCTCGGCCGAGCATGGCGATCTCCTCGACGTGATCCGCGAGAGCTGCTGTTTCACGAACTTTCGCGACGTCGCCAATGAGGCACGACGCTTTCTGAGCCTGCCGCGTCCAGAACCGGAGCCTGCGCCAAATCGCCTCCGGTCGAGAACGTCGCCCGCGCCCCTCGGATCGCCAGAGGCGGCGCGGCGGCTCTTCGGCGTGTCTCAGTCGATCGCAGGCACACTCGTAGAAGCGTATCTCCGCAATCGCGGCATTACGGCTTTGCACGAAACCGGAAGTCTGCGCTTTCACCCACGTTGCTACTACAGGCCCGACGACCACAGCGCGACCGAGACCTGGCCGGCGATGATCGCCGCCGTCACCGATCTCCGCGGCCACCTGACCGGCGCGCATCGCACCTGGCTTGACCCCGGAGGCTTCAGCGAGACGACGCTCGGCAAGGCGCTGATCGACACGCCGAAACGGGCGATGGGCGACCTGCTTGGTCACGCCGTTCGATTTGGCCTAGCGGGTGAGGTCATGGCGGCCGGCGAGGGCATCGAGACGATGCTGTCGCTCCGCAGCGTGCTGCCGACCATGCCGATGGTCGCGGCCCTATCGGCGGCGCATCTCTCAGCCATCCTTCTCCCGGACACGCTCCGCCGGCTCTACATCGCCCGCGATGACGATCCTGCCGGTGACGGCGCCATGGCGACCTTGATCGATCGGGCGCAGGAGGCCGGGATCGAGGCGATCGTGATCTCGCCACGGCTTGGCGACTTCAACGAGGATCTTCGTCTGCTCGGATTTGACGCCCTTCGGGCCGCGAGCCGCGTGCAGATCGCGGCGCAGGACGTCGCGCGCTTTATCGAGCTGGCGGCATAGCCGGAACGGGGATGAGGTGCGACGCAGCCGCTTCGTTATCGCGAGGCCGGTGGTCCTGCTTCCCCTCGGCGCCGGAGAGGACCGCCCCACGGCCTTCCGAGAGGGCGATCGGGCGGCAAGCGGCCCGGACCGGCAACCTCGTGGACCGACTATTTTCCGTCGGCGGCAGAGCCGCCTTTACATCGCGAGGCAAAATAGTCGGCCCCCTTCGTTCCTCCGCTAACGCTCCGGCCCTCCGCTGCGCTGCGGGTGCAAGTCCGTTCCGCCCGCCGCTTTCGTCGCCATGAAGATCCTATGAGTGGCGACGGCGGTCCGTTTCGATACGATCGGCATTGCCAATCGTCGAAAAGGGAGCGATCAGATGAAATTAAATGGAGATGCTAACAAGACGACGAACAAAGTACTGAACGCAATCTTCGTCTCTGTCGAATTGAGCCGGAAGACTTGGCTCGTCACATCGCTGGTGCCGGGAACGGGGGAGAAGCTGTCACGTCACACAGTGATGGGTGGTGACATTGCGGGGCTTTTGGAACGTCTCGCCCGACTGAAGCAGAAGGCATTGGACAGAACCGACCAATCCTATCCCATCATCGTCATTCAAGAAGCTGGACTCGACGGCTTTTGGGTCCATCGGGTTCTGCAGGCCCAAGGGCACGAGAGCCATATTGTTGACGCCGCCTCGATCGCAGTTTCGCGGCGTCGTCGCCGGATCAAGACAGACCGGCTGGATGGAGAGACCCTCATCCGAGCCTTGCTGGCCTTTGAGCGAGGCGAGCCGCGTGTTTGCTCGATGCTGCGTGTGCCCTCGCCCGACGACGAGGACCGTCGCCGCATAACACGCGAACGCATGGTGCTGATGCAGGAGCGAATCCAGCATAGCAACCGAATCAAGGGCCTTCTCTTCTCGCAGGGCGTCACCGATTACGATCCACTCCGGCGTGGTCGGCGCGAGCGGTTCGAGGCTGTGCGAACCGGTGATGGACGAGATCTCCCGCAGCATATGAAGCGCCAGTTCGACCGGGATCAAGGAATCGGAAAGTCCGGAAACACGCGCCTGCGCTCCACACTGCTGGAGATGGCTTGGCTTTGGTTGCGTCATCAGCCCGGCTCGGCGCTCAGCCGATGGTTCAACGAGCGTGTCGCCCAGAATGGCGGCCGCTTCAAGAAAGTCATGATCACGGCATTGGCGCGCAAGCTCATCGTGGCTCTGTGGAAATACGTTAGCGCCGGAGTTGTGATCGAAGGCGCCATCGTTCGGCCATGACAACATCGCTTCCCAGTTCGGTCCGGGCCTAATCAGCTCGCCCGGAACCAGGGTGGACGACCGGATCGCGGCTTGGCTCGCACGCCGTCACGAAGAATGGTCTCGTCCTCTTGAGCCTTTGCCGCCGTAGGCGGGATTTTGGTGCGGCCGCATGCGCGGCGACCGGATGTGAGGTTGATACGTGCATTGGCGCGGATCAGCAGATCGGCTCAGACCTTGGGTTCGAGAGCGGGAAGCAGGCCGGTAAGGGGCAGCGCCGACGATATCGAGGTGCGCCCAATGCCAGCGTCGTTCTCGGCAGACTTGCCGACGAAGCCACCGTGCGGCCTCTCTCTTGGCTGGTCTGGCGCTGTCCGGCCTATGCCAGCAACGGCTTCGCCGACCTTCTTCCCCGGCGTGTGCCACGCCTTCCTCGCGAGACAAGAAGCTCGGCTATCGCCGTCCTCCGCTGTGCTGCGGCCCTCCGGGTGCAAGCCGGCCGTCCATCGCCTCTCGACCGCCATCGAGACCGCATCGGGTGGCTTCGAGGAACAGTCAGGAGAAACGAAAATGGCTCAGATCGGTACGTTCAATCACGGCGAAGATGGCTCCTACACCGGCACCAAGCGTCCGATTTGTACTCCACAATAATCTCGAGTTCACCACCGCTCATTCTTGCCTTGACCAAACAACTCTCATGTGAGGCCGCGATGGGCGCGGTCGATCCGACCAGGGAAAGCCGCAATGACCACCGACCACGACGACGATCTCGAGCCGCACCAAAGCTCATCCCCAACCGACCAAGTGCTCCAGGAACTCCAGCTCTTTGGCTACCGTCCCTTCCACGATGAGCCCGATCCCCGGCGGCTCCCTGAAGCGCGAGTCCTCGCCGGCAGCATCGTCGACATCTTCGATGCCCTCGTGGTGGAGCTGTCCGATACCCGTCTTGAGCCCGACCTCGAGGACCTGCTCTGGTCGACGGTGAACGTCTTCCACCGCGCCAGCGACAGGATCGAACGAGAGCTCGACGGCAATGAACTGGCCCAGCAGCGCTCCCAGCGCGAACAGGACGGCAGCGAGGTGAAATCCGTCGAATTGGAGCGCCTGACGGCGGAAGGTCAAACACTGATCGAGCGACGCAACGCCTTCGAGCTGATGCGCGACCAGGCCGCCGACGAGTTCGAACGCCACACCCATTCCGTCTGGCGGCCGCGCAACGGGTCGAGGGTCAACCACCGCAATCTGACCTCCGCGATGATCGACAGCCGCGACTTCCTGGTCGCGAAGAAGCGCGCCGACAATCAGGTGCTCATGCCGCCCGGACCGAAAGTCGCGCTGACCGGTGGTCTCGACTTCAACGATCACCGGTTGATCTGGGCCAAGCTGGACCAGGTGCACGCCAAGCATGCGGACATGGTGTTGCTGCACGGCGGATCCCCCAAGGGCGCCGAGTTGATCGCCGCCAAGTGGGCCGGCAATCGCAAGGTTCCGCAGATCGCCTTCAAGCCCGACTGGACGAAGCATGCCAAGGCCGCGCCGTTCAAGCGCAACGATGCGATGCTGGAGACGCTACCCATCGGCGTGATTCACTTCCCCGGTACCGGTATCCAGGACAATCTGGCCGACAAGGCGAAGAAGCTCGGCATCCCGGTCTGGAGGTTTGGCGGCGCGTAAGCGCTGCCGCAAACACTAACGGCTAGAAGCCTGCGGCTCGCTCAATGCGGCTGATTGTGCGATTTGAGCTGCGGCCCCGACGCGTCGGCCGCAGCCTTGCACCGGGTTTGCTCGGATCTTCGTTCAGATCACAATTTCGAGCAAGGCCCCCACTCTCGTCCCCGCGCGCGGCCTTGATCACCTCTCCGACGTCGAGGGCGGTGTTGGTAATTGTCCATCCTTGCAGAGCGGAGGTCTGCCGTACCTCCTCATCGCTCGCGGCGAGGATTTCCTCGCTCAGCGCTCCGAGCAGGCGGGCCAGATCGAGACTGGGGTGCTAGCGTGTCACTTACTCCAGTTTTGTTGATGGCGCAGCAGGGTGCGCCGCATCCGCCGTCGCGTCGTGTCGTAGTCGAGCTCGGACATATCATGGACCTTGCAGATTTCTCTGGCCGTCAGGCCATCGGCCATGCCCGCAATGATCTTCAGCGCCCGGGGATCGGCTTCGAACAGCCGATAGACGTTGGCCAACTTCTGGGCGGCGGCCAGGATCCGCTCCGGATCGGGCTCCTCATCGGCCTCGTCACCGGGCCAGCTTCTCTGGTCCGGATCATCTCGGCTCACAAGCAGCCTTTGCTCGAGCCGCGCACGCCGCCAATGGTCGTTGCAGATACTGCGCATGACACCCGACAGAAACGCAAGAATGGGTACGTCTGGCGGCCAGGGGCGCGAGCCGTCGAGAACGCGTGCGATCGCCTTGTGGAGGATGTCGTTCCAGCCAACTCCTCCCGGCAGCATGCGTGTTTTTGTTGAGGCTCGCACAATCGTGACGACCTCGAGGCTGCAGTCGTAGGCGGGAAGTCAGCTACCGTAAGAATCGCAATTCCTGAATAATATCAGGGCAAGCCTCACAAATCCGAGGCTCTCTTTTTGCCGCGGTAATTGCCTATGGTGTTCGGAGACGGTGACCCCGATTGCGCTGCGGATCTGGCGCATCGATTTGTGGACGGCATCGAGGAAGGCTCGACTGGCGTTCTCCATCAACGATCTGCGACCTGAACCGCGTGCGGCAGGGCCTTTGCCGCAGCTTCGCCATATCCCCCGCCGCGATCGCGATCGTGGGATGAGGGCGAGCCGGGCTTGGATCCGGCAGCAGGGTGACGATCCGGTGCCTTTCCAGGTTACAGATGATGCTGGCGTATCAGGTCGCGAGATCTTGAGTGGCGATCATCCACTGCTCGGCGTGATATCCCCGCTGCTGTTGATCCACAAGATCGACGACGAAGTCCGCGGACTGGCAAAACTGGACGAGACCGCACGCCGCCTGATGACGGTTCCTGGTGTCGGCGTGGTGACGGCCTTAAAGATCCGACATACGATTGATGACCCATCCCACCTTCGATCGGCATCAGCCGTCGGCGCTTATCTGGACCTTACACCGCGGCGCAGTCAGCCCGGCGCAACCATTGGCAAGATCTCTCGATGGGGTGGCCGGCTTCCCCGAACCTACTTGTTTGAAGCCGCGGCCGTCCTGCTTTATCGAACGAAGAAATGGTCCTCCCTCAACGCCTGGGGCATGAAGCTCGCAAAGCGGATCGGCATGAGGAAGGCAAAGGTCGCCATTGCGCGGAAGATCGCCATAGTTCTTCACTGCATCTGGGTCAATGGCACATCGTTCGACTGGGGTCAGGCGAAGGAAGCCTGACCCGGTTTGTCAGCTCCTGGTACGGTCCGCCGAACTAGCGATGTCCCGCTGGGACGGTGCTTGTGACGACCTCGTTCATTCATTCGGCTGGTGGCGGCTCGACCGTACTCCGCTGCAGACGTTGAGGCGTCCGCCCCGGACCTCATCATGAGGTGCTGCGCGACCTCGGAAAGGACCATGATCTCAGCGATGGCATCCGCAGGTCCAGGGCGCGTGCAATGCTTGGCCGACGATCATGTATCAGCTGCGCTCGCACCATCTCCACAACCCCGGCCAACGGCGCGAGCGCTACCGTCGTGCCGCAGGCGAATCCAGAAGGATTGCTTGACATTGAACTGCAAATTAAAGGGCCGAATGATAGTATTGCGCTAGGAAGCCGTCGATAGCACTGGGGGCCGGCGCGCCTGCCAGCCTTACTTACCTGGCATAGAGAACTCGTCCCGACCGGTGAGCCGCTTCTCGTAAAAGATCACCGCATATCCGTCCAGTATCCCTTCTCTGCGGCGAACATAGCCAGTGCTCTCATAGAGTCTTTGAGCCCCTACCTGGATCGTTGTCGTGTCGAGCACGATCTGCTTGAATTCCAGCGCAACGGCTCGCGATTCCAACTCACGAAGAATCCGTCTTCCAAGCCCCCGTCGTTGAAAGGAGGGATGGACCCGCATGCGCTTCAATTCTACGACGTCATTGTCAAGCGGTTTCAAGCCACCCATGGCAGCGAAATCGGAACCGATATGCGCAACCATGAAGTCGCCGCCTGACTTGATGTAGACCTCCCCGATATTCCGTAGATCATCGCCCCATGTCCCTTCCGGACTACATACACCAACATCCTGCGACGCGGTTGTATGCAGATGCCAGACATTATCGGTGTCCGCTGGCGCGAACCGACGAAAGATCACTTCGTCCTTAGACATCTATGATACTTTATCCTTTGGCATCGGACGCCGGTGCTCCGACACGATCCCGGGTTCTTCCGAGCAGATACTAATCCTCGGCCTACGGAGGCAGTGTCAATAGCCGCTGGCAAAGCACGACCTCAATACTCTCCGACGCCTCAACTCCGACAAGTGGTCGACCTGGCTCAACCGTGTGCTTCAGGGCCGCACGACGATGCATCCGGGTAAATCGGTCCAGCGCGCAAACACAGGCCTCGTGTAGTCTCTCGATTTCACGGCCGCCGCGCTCGACCACGGGCGAAATGGTTGCAGACCTTGGAAAGTCCGCTTTCCCTTCGAGCCAGGCTGGCTTGAGCCATGCATCCCTGTTGTCTGGCGACAGCCAACAGAACACCTTGCCAATGCTCGTCTGCGGATAGTATTCGGACAGCCGATATAGATCCCAATAAAATTGAGGTTTTTGACGAAATAGCTCTTCGCCGACCAGCAAAACCGAGACCGCGACAACGCGAGCCGAGAAACGGCCGCTTGGACCAAGCGTATTCCTATAAGGATTTTTTCCGTAGAACGCGCGAAACTGGCTGAACAGTTCTGGCGACATATGGTCCTCGAAACGCGTCAAAACATCTTGTGCGGACTCAAGCCGCGCCACGCATTGCGTAAGACATCGAGAAGCATCCGCGCCACCTAAGTCTCGCAAGTCGAGCAGCGCATCCATTGCTGACTGCAATTCGCTCTCGATCAGTTGATGGCCGGCGCAAAAATCACGCTCCTCGACGCCAACTGCGCCAAGGCAATACAGGCGGGGGTCGCTCTGTACCGGATTCGTAAGGATCATGTCTTCGTAGGAGAGGACACCAACGCTAGGCTGACGCTGGCACGTCAAGCTCGCCAGGCGGCTTAATTCCGCTCCCACGGTCAATTCGGCGTCAGAAGGATCGAGGCCGGCAAAGGCCGACATCTGATAAGTGCAATTGACGAGATACTGGATGTCTGTTTTGGCTATTTCGAAATCGCACTGCGGCAGCCTCAACAGCAGCCCGCTGTAGTCTGCCTCACCAATCATTGCGTTGACGCTACGCCCGAACGCCTTTATCGCTCCATTTGGTCGTTCACTACGTTGGATCTCCGCAACACAATGCGGCAGTTGTTCGACGGTAAAGTTGCTCACTGGTCCAAGCGGACGCTTTCGTTCACTTCGATCAATGCTATCAGTTAGATGAGAAAAAATGTCCTCCGAACGGTTGGGCGACCGTTCAGGGGCGACTGGCGAACCACTATCGACCGCAGTCGGGCGCACCACCGATGTCATTGAAAGACCTCTTTCATCTGAACACTTGAGCCGTATCTCGCCGCCGGCGAGTAATCATGTTTTTCGATAAGATCCGTTCGTTTGTCTGCTATCCGACCGTCATTGTATGCGACCTGCTCAAGCACATTATTCGAGAAGAACAGCAGTGACACTGCACCCGAATTGATAGTGCCGGCATCAGTTAACGAAAGGACGCCATCCTTCGAAATGCAGATGAGTCCTGCCTCCTTCAAGGCCCTTAGCTCGCGAGCAAAGTATACTTCAAGGGATACGCCAAATTCCCGTTCGAAGCGGGAGAGCAACACGCCGCTGCTTCGCAGGGCGAACATTAACGTCCTGCGCATGAGATCATCCTGCGATAGGACGACGCCTTTCCACACCGGTTTCTCGCCCGCTTCGACCCTGGACAAGTAGCGATCCAAATCCACTTCGTTGTAGAACTGACACTCGCTCATGAAACCAAATCCGCTGACCCCAAACGGGACCAGATTATTATCGTTCCAGGAATCGTATTTTCGGGCTTGTTGAAAGGAGTGCGGTTGCGACATCTTAGTCCAATAGAAAATCGGTCCATGGCGGTAGCCGAGACTCGTGAGCATATGCTCGGCCATAAAATGCATCATGACGCGCTCCTTCGCCCCGGCGAATTGATATCGTCCGCGCGCCAAGTGACGAGCTATGGGGTCGGTCGATTTGAACATCAATGGAAATATATTGAACTTTTCAACTTCCATATCGAGGAGGCCGATCAGAGAGCCGTACCAGCTCCGGAGCGTCTGCTGCGGCAATCCGTACATCAGGTCGAGCGACAGGTTCTCGACACCCATCCCCTTCAGCAACTTTACGGTTTGCATCACCTCGTCCACACCATGCCCGCGGTTGAGTATCCGCAAAATATCTCGATCTAGAGTCTGAACACCCAGCACGAAGCGGTTTACGCCGCCTTTAAGGAGAGTAGATATGCGATCGGCAGCGTCTGCCTGCTTGGCAAGAGACGGATGTAACTCGAAACTCACCTCCGAATTGGACAAGTCAAAGCGCTTCCCAATCATACCGAACAATGCTTTGAGCTGATTGTTCGTCAAGAATGAGGGAGTGCCGCCTCCAATGAAGGCTGTCTCAATTGCGCTGCCGGCCAGCGCCGCGTCTGACCAACTCATCTCCTTATCCAGGGCCGCCAAGTAGCGTTCGACTCGTCGGGGAGGAGGATTGATCTCCTTGCCGAAGTGGCAAAAGGTGCAGTTCTGATGACAGAAGGGGATGTGGAAATAGAGGTCAATCGACGGCGCAATGCGATCCAACAATATGTCTGGATTGATCTCCCCCATGGCCTTAAGGGGGGGGATATGTGCCGACCAGGTAATCGTTAAACGTGTCGAGGTGCAAATTGCGCGACCTTAACATGTCAATGTTGATGTCGTACGAGCGGTCGATCGCGAATTCCAGGGCCTCGGAATAGGTCGGCGTACTCATCTTTCGTGCTCCTTAGGATTTTGCGTTAAGGCAAAGGTGCGATGGCAGTTCTGTTCGTTCGGCGACGACGTAAGGATGTCGCTGTCGGTGCGAACATTGTGCGCGCGGCGGCGCCGACGGGCGCGAGCATTCGTCGAGAGAATGATGCGCTCCCCACAGACGTGTTGGAAGCGGAGGTGGTCTCGGCGAATTCGCTCCGAGCCACGAAGCTTTCGCGCGACCTCCCTTCGCTCCTTTCTCCGCAGCCGCCACTTTCGCAGGGCGCCAAACCTCGTTTGCCTCTTGGGCGATGCCGAGATTGCCCCTGCAGGATCCTCCGCATGCCGCATGACAGCTCCAGCCAGCCACACTGGTTCGGGCCTGCTCGGGACTAATTGAGCCGAATGGTAGGTCGATCCGATCGTCTTGAGCGTCAGCCAATTTGGATGACGGCAACGACTCCGGCGTTGCGCCCGGCAAAGTTCGGGCCGCCCCCAACTCCACGTTGTCGCGGCAATTGCACTTATTCTGATCAGTCGAGCAAGTCTCATCTAAATCCCTGGGCCGACGACGGAGAGACCGCCACGGTCGGGCGGATCGGTCACCGTGTTCCAGCAAGCGACGTGCCATCAAAGATGGGCAACGCTTGCTTGAAAACAGGCGCAAACACGCGCTCCGGACCGCGAGGAGGTGAGGCTTGCGCTTCGGTGTCCAGTCTCGAACAAAAGAGCTTGAACCAGACACACCTGTGCAGCGCCTATCGTGACTGACGGCGACTAGTCTCTCTCAATCCGACGGTCGCCATCTTCAAGGAAGGCAGCGACGACGACGAAGAGGAATTCAGGCACGTAACTTGCGCGGTTGCGGCCACCGATCCGTTGGCAGCCGGGAAGTTGACCATGAAAGACTGCGGCGCCAAGGCTGCAACCCTAAACTGCCCGATCGAAGAGGAACAGTTGCAAAGGCTCGGCTTGGGCCCGATGAGCTGATAGCTATACAGGATGACGAGATCGCTCCAATCATCCCCTGACCCGGACGCCACTAAGCGCTGCACGGCGGCATCGCGGTGGGCCTCGTGGAATCGCCCAGATAGCGATACCTTCACCCGCCTCGCAGACGATTTTCTCGGTCGTCGGGGCCATTGCCGTCAGCATCACGGCCTTCGTCCGACTCACCGGAATGGCCGCAGGCGGACCAGCCAAACACCGCTTGACGCGCGGCTGATATCGGTAGGACGGTGGGGCCGCTCCAGGCATCCAGACTGGCACCAAGCCTTCATCATCGAGCCTGCGCTAACCGCGGCTTTAGCGCCGATGGTGCGAGCTCGGAAACAGAGATCATGGAGGACACCGTGGCGACCATCAGCATCTTCCGGAAGACCGGCAACAACGAGTTGACCGGTCCGATCCGCACGCTCGCCTTCAACGTCAAGGCACGGCCCGTCTCGCATCGAGAACCCTCGGACAAGGGGGCCGGCCTGCGCTCCTGCCTTTAGCCGTTCAGCACATCCTTGAGGGCCTTGGCCGGGGCGAACGTCAGCTTCTTCGCCGCCGCGATCTTGATCGTCGCGCCAGTCGAGGGATTGCGGCCTTCGCGTTCCGGGGTGTGCTTCACCTTGAACTTGCCAAAGCCCGGCACATTGGTTTCAGCGTCGCTCGCTGCTGCATCGGCGATAGACTTGAAGACACCGTCCACGATGGCCTTGGCTTGCGCCTTTGGCAGATTGTACGCCTTGGCGATCTCGTCGGCGATTTCAGTGGCGGTGGTCATGGTGTGACGTTCCTCGGGGATGTCGGTTGCAATTGGCTGTCCACCACGATGCTGTGGCCGGCCGCAATGTACGCCTGCGCCCGTTCCACCGCCCGATGTGCCGAGCGCCCCGGCCGAAAGCCGAAGCTCGTCTCGGCGAACGTCCTATCCCAATCCGCCTGCAGCACCTGCATCACCGCCTGCTGGATCAAGCGGTCGAGCACCGTCGGAATGCCGAGCGGCCGCAGGCCGCCCGACGCCTTCGGTATCTCCACCCGCCGCACCGGCTGTGGCTTGTAGGTGCCGTCAAGCAACTGGGCTCGGATCGCAGGCCAGTGCTCCTTCAGGTGGGCTGACAGCTCGCCGACGGTCATCCCGTCGACGCCCGCCGCGCCCTTGTTGCGCTTTACTTGCGCCAACGCTGCCTTCAGATTCTCACTCTCGACAACGTCTTCCATCGACGGTCCTGCGACCGCCGGGCGTTCGAGACAGACTTCCGCCGCACGCGCTTCAGGCTCTCGGGCGCCGGCGCTTCGGGCTTCACCCTCCGCTCCGGGGCTCAAGTTCAGCTCGACCTGATTCTTCTGCCGCATGGCTCGCACGAGATCGCCGCTCTACTGACCACTTCCACCGTTCAGGCCTTCAGCGGCGCGCTGCCGCCTACTACGCCCTCGGCTGACTTCTGCGCTGCGGTCAGGCCGTCTTGCGACGGTCTCAGTCTCGTTGCCGAGACACAGCGCAGACCTCCCGAGGTAAGACCGACCGCCTTCACCGCACGCCCGCCGAATTTACCACCCCGACCTTTGATGACCTTGGACTTCGCGATCAATTGCTCGCTCGTCCGGCCGGGTAGGCCTCGTTATCCGGTGTTTGTCCATCGGGCCGCGGCTTTGCTCCACGCTTTCTTCAGACCCCACCTCACGATGACGCCCTTGCGCTTCGCTAATCCTTCGCCGCCATCAGGCTGGATATCTAAGCCCCCCAGCCGATAAAGGCGCCGAGTCGCATCCGCGCGGCTCTTGAGCCGACGAGGAAATCATGGCACCAAAGGCTAAGCCTTTAAGGCATTTGCGCGCGCGGGACATTGCTGAAGCGGTCCATTTCGCGACGCGAGTATCCTATAAAAGGTGGCCGACGGGCGTGTGGTTTGAGCTAAGAGATCGGATGGTCAGAACAGCCGACGGGCAATTCTATCTTATCGAAGATCACCCCATTAAGCTTGACGGCCATGAAGTCGCACGGCCTTACAGTCTAGCGAGCGTCTTTGCGTGGCTGCATGATTGCCCACAACAGATTGAGCTTTGAACGGCCCAAGCGGGCCGCTTTTCGTTTGTAAATTTTCCGCGCGGATCTTTGTCAGCTTTTGGAAAGCTAGCCCGAATACTCAGCCATTGAGCTTAGCGGCGCGTGGCAGGGACAGTGCGTGCCCCGGTGTACGCGAGGGGGCTAGAGCGCCGAGTCACGTCACCGCTAATCTCAATTGCAGCGCGGGCGCGGTAGGGACAACGCCCGATTCTTATCCTGACCTGGCGCCGAGCCGTGCCCGCGTTGCTTCCGGTCGCTGAGACTGATCGCCCAAGCGTCTGGCGGCAACCAGTCCTGGTAGTTGCGCCACGGGCTTTCCCGGACGATACTTTCCGCCGTCAGCTTCAGTCGCTTGACGCTGGCCATGTTGAAGTTGGCGGGGCGTGGTAGGGACAGCGCCTCTAATTCCAGCTCGGGCGCGGAGTCACGTTGCCGCTAACTTCTACCATAGGTCCAAATGGACGGTGATCATCAGCGTGACAGACCTTCGCCCGCAGAGCTGAGACGTTCGGAGCGGATACTACGCGCCGATCAGATCGCACCTCGGGGCCTCACTAAGGCCAACGCAGCCGCCTATTGCGGGTGCTCCAAGGACGCGTTCAACACGTGGATTAAGAAGGGCTTGGTACCGGAGGCTATCCCCGGCACTCAGCGTTGGGATCGCAAGGCGATTGATTGGTATCTGGACCGGGCGTCCGGTCTGCCTACCGGGGAGACCGCATCGAGCGATCCGCTCCCAGCCTGGCTGACCTCAGAACGGAAGGCTGGCAGATAGGAGCGTACACGTCCAACCTTTTCAAGTGACTCTCGGGAGGCGCTCTATCAAAATTATACTACTGATCAGCCGGATCGCCAATGAACTTTATCCTTGCGACAATTAGGGGCACTCAGGGAGTGAAAGCAAATTGTCCGGTTGAATGCCGTCGGCCTTCGTCTTGATGTACTTGTGCCCGTTGTGGACGGCCACAATCACATCGGCCGTGCGCTTTTCCTCGACATAGAACTCCCATACACCGTTTTCGATTTCTTTGATCGTGTGATCGACGGATTGCTTCCACCTAGACCCGTCCGGGTTTACTCCGCCAACGTTTTTGATTCGCTCGTGAGGGTTCTGCCTGTCAGTCTTGTTGATGCATTGAATTCGTATGCGGCTGGTCACTCGGGTCTCTCCCATCTGCAAGAAAAAAGAGCCTCAGTGTGGACCTCGGCCGTGGGTTAGTGTGCCGACCAATCCCAGTAGGTTGCCTTGCATCCTTCTCGGCGCCGAGTCGCGCCCCCATTGCCAGGCGACCGTGACTGTGATGCGGCAACCAGTTCTGGTAGTTGTGCCACGGCTTTTTGCGGTGGATGTATCCTACCGACAGCCTTCTTCCCTCCCGAAGCTGGCGGTGGAGTTAGCGGCGCGCGTGGTAGGGACAGCGCTTCTTCTTCTCTCAGATTGAGCGCCGAGCCACGTGGCCGCTAACTCCCAACCATGGGGCCAAAGGATGCATATATTCGAGCGGCACATCACGGCCCTACGGTCGCAAGCGCTTGAGGTGCTTACAGCCAATCAGGCCCGGGCGGCCGATCAGTCTTTGAGCCTGGCAGATCGCCAAGTCGCGACATTTGATGCCGAGGAGGCTCGGGCAGTGTTAGGCATCCTCGACAGCGTGAAGCCCAATCTTAGGCCGAACGACGCGCGGCGGATCGCTGCACGCATACGCGCGCTTCTAGAGTGGGAGGGTTGAGTGCCGCACGACTCTCTCGGGGACAAAGGCGGTCAGCCCCGGTCTTCGGCGACGGTCTGGTCAACAAGGCCTACTTAAACTCGTGAACATCAGCGGCGAAGGAGTTCGACTAGGCAGCTCTCCGGCAATTCATGTCCTGTAGGGTAGCCAAAGTCATTTCGATGAAACGTCAGCTTTCTTGACCAGCACTTTAACGTACGTATCCATCAAGTACACCGAGCGCCTGGCTGAGGCTGGCGTCGAGCCGTCTGTCAGCAGCGTCGGAGATTCCTATGACAACGCTCTTGCCGAAACCATCAACGGTCTCTACAAGGCCGAGGTGATCCATCGGCGCGGGCCATGGCGCAGCTTCGAGGCCGTCGAGTTCGCCACTCTCGAATGGGTCGACTGGTTCAACAACCGGCGGCTCCTGGAGCCCATCGGAAACATCCCGCCGGCCGAAGCCGAGCAACGCTACTACGCCATGCTGGAACAACCAGCCAAGGCGGCATAACTTAAACCAAATGGCCTCCGGCAAACCCGGGGCCGTTGACTATGATTGCCGGAAAGAGCTTCAGCGAGCCTGCGAACAAACCCCTTCGCCTTTTCCTTGGGTATCGTCGTGACGACGGACATGCGCCCGTGCGACTCTTGCTTGCGGGTGCTCAACTTGGGCGCCGCTCGAGCAGGATAGCGCCGATGAGACGCAACCTTCGCTTGCAGCATCGAGTGCAGGCCGCTTAAACTCTAGCCCCTGAGGAGCCCGACGCTCCTTTCGCCAGCCGCCTAATCAGCCTCAAATCATTTGACAACGGACAACGGTTGCCCCGCTTGTGCGGTGCCATCAACCGGTCGGCCCTCTGCTGAGATGTTTCGTTGTCGTGCAGAACTTCGAGACTACAGACGCGAGCGATCGCCACGACGCGGCGCGAGATTCGCTGATGGTTCATGGATTTTGCTTTTAGCTCTGATGCCGGTAGCGGACTGGCTGCCGGGGTTCAGAAACCGTAATCGTGACCGGCCAATGTGCTTTTGGGGTGCCCTTGGACACGGGCGCACCGTCCCCGCCGAACGGGGCTGTTAGCACGCTGGCCCATTGATGGCCACTGATGCTGTCTTCGGTTTCTGAGACCCAAGCCTATGGTCGCACACAACCTAGACGGTTGCAATGTTAATATTCTACTCTAGGCGCGACGAAACCGCGCGCTTCCGTTGCAAGGCTCGACGCTGAAAGAACTTGGCCTTCCATTTGTAGATGCTGGCGTCGCTGACGCCGCCGATCTTGTTGACCTGCGACGAACGCCTTGTTCCCCACGCAGACCAAGGGCACGCCCGCTGCAGAACCTGGCACGGCAGCGCTCGACAGGGCCGGCCTCAGAAGCGCGGTCGGAAAGTGGATAAGTGTTCGGTGTGAGATTCCGCCCTGCTGATGCCACGCGCTTTGGTGTTGCGGGGCGGGCGTGGCGGGAAAGGTCGGCGCCGATCTCATGTGGTCAGCGATTAGCTGGCTGGTGGGGGTATGGGTCGTGGCCATATGTCCACTCGATTCTAAATTGGTGGTTTCCCTTTGAACGAGAACCTGAGCGACGTGCCCTGCCGCGGCGTCGACGGCGACGCGGTCGCCTCTTCCTCAGTGGCGTAGGGGCCGGAGTACTCAAAATTGAGCGCAACCTTCCACCGGCCTTTATGGCGCGACACGAAGTATTGAACGCCAGCCATAAAGCTTGCTCCGGCCTCGCCCCTGTGATCGACAGATGGCCTTACTCTGCAAATCTGCCGCGGTCGCCTCAACTACCGAATTTGGTGGGCTCGGAAGGAGCAGCGCCTTGTAGTGATAGGGCTGGACTGTTGCTGTGACCGGGGAGACCAACTGCCGGGCCTTGGTCGCTTCCCTTATTCACGAGCGATCGCGGCTGCAATCGGCGAGATCGAGTGTCGAGAGCGAGATGTCGCCTAGCTGCTAGCCAGTCTTTTCTCTCTCGTTAGAGTCAAAGGCTGGATTGATGACGGATTGGGAGACGATCCACTTTTCCATTATGACCGTGATCCCAAGCTCTTGTTCCGTCTCAGCCCTCGGGAAAACATGCGTTCGATCGTCAAACTCGTCAGGGTCCCTCACGGTAGCAGCACGATTTGAGCCGAACCGCGTTGCCGCGCCCTTTCTATTGCCCCCCTGCACGCCCTGGGGAACGTCATTGGGATCTCCGTTC